>NZ_CM182089.1:30000-3967103 GCF_059428085.1 Aestuariibaculum scopimerae | reverse complement strand
TATTAATACTTGTGGTTTTGTTAGTTAGTCTTTTATGATTAAGAGAAAAAGATTCTCTTATTCCCCCTTAGGATTGCAAATATGTGAACAAAATTCTTAAAAAAAAAATCATTTGCTATTGAATTTTTGCAAATTTTTGCTCATGTTTATCCTCTTGCCGAAGCTACAAAAAAATATTTAATTAACCTTATGAAAATCGACGAAATACAAATAAGAGTGAGATATGGTGAAACCGACAAAATGGGCATTGTATATCACGGTAATTACGCACTATATCTTGAAATGGGGCGTATTGAGTGGTTGCGTAAATTAGGAATTTCTTATAAAAGCATGGAAGAAAATGGTATTATGCTACCAGTAGTTTCTTTGTGTATAAACTATAAAAAATCAGCAGGTTATGATGATGTAATTAATGTAAAAACTCAAATAAAAAAGATACCCACTGTAAAAATTGAATTTGCATATGAAATTACGAATGAAAAGGGTGAGATTTTAACAACTGCTGAAACAACTTTGGTGTTTATTGATATGAAAACCAATAAACCGGTTATAGCGCCACAATATATTTTGGATGCTCTTAAGGAGTGAGTTTTAAATTTGAAAGTTAGGAAGAAGCATAGTTTTAAAGTAAATTCCTGTTAATATTTGTTAAATGGTTTTACTTCTGTTGGTCCGCTGATCCTTCGCTGATCCTTCGCTCATCTTATACTCGTCATTTTTTCTTAATTAATTCTTAAAATGTCGATTTCGTAAAGATGGTTAAATGTTTCGAAAATTGATTGTGCTTCTTTTTTTCTAACGGAAATGGTTATTAGGCAATCCAATTCTAATTTTTGGTCTACAATATCCAATTGTTTTTCTTTTATAATTCGCATGACTGTATTCATGTTTTTATAACCAAAGCTAATGCGATACTGTATGTTGATTGTCTTTTGGGTGATTTTTGAAGCTTCCAATGTTAGTTGTGCTGTTGTTTTATAGGCATTTATTAAACCGCTTACACCCAGTTTAACGCCTCCAAAATAACGTACTACTACAATTAATATGTTGGTTAGGTTAAAGGATTGTATTTGTCCGTAAATAGGCATCCCAGCAGAATTGTTGGGCTCACCATCATCGTTGGCTCGATAGCTAATGGTTTCTGTACCTATTTGATAGGCATAACACCAATGTCTTGCTGCATGGTGTTCTTTTTTTAGGGCATCAATATGGTGTTTTACATCTTCTTCGGTAAAAACGGGATAGGCATATCCAAAAAACTTGCTGTTTTTGTCTTTAAACAAGATAGATTTGGTGGTTGTTTCTATGGTTTTGTATGTGTCTTTTTCGTCCAAAATATTTAAAATAAGTGGTGTTTTATTTTAAAAACATTACAAACATCATCTTTTTTTGGATTAATGTGCCATGTTTTAAACCCTAAAAGGTTTGCAGTTTTAATATTGTCTTCATTGTCATCTATAAATAAGGATTGGTTTGCAACCAGCTTATTTTTTTCTAAAACAAACTCGAAAATATCGCGGTTAGGTTTTCTTAAATGAATTTCATGCGATAGGTAAAAGGCATCAAAGCAGTTTTTAAAATCGATGTAAAACGGCACGTGTTTTTTAACCCAATCAATGTGGAGCTCGTTAGTATTGCTCAATAGTATAAGTTTGTATTTATTACTTTTTTTAAGCTGCTGTAAAAAATCTAAACGCTGTTTTGGAAAATCTTTTAATAAAAAATTCCAAGTGTTTATTAATGTTTCCTCTGAAAGATGCGGGAAGTTTTTGGTATAACATGCTACAAAGGCTTCGGTGGTAATAAGTCCACGTTCATATAGGTTGTTGTGTTTGGTTATTTCTTCAGGGAGTATGTCAAGTTTAAACTTATTTTGTGCATAAGCCATAGCTCCTTCAATATCTAAATTGATGAATACGTTTCCAAAATCGAAAATAATGGTTTTAATCATTATAGTACACGTTTAGAATATCGTTTATAATGGTTTCTTCATGTATTAATCTTCCCGAAAACATGGGGGCTTTGATGCCTTGTTTAAAGGTGTTTGGGCCTGTAAAAATGCGGGCTTCATCCCACAGGTTTTCGTTAATGAATGTTTGTAGTATTTGTGCGCCGCCTTCTATAATTACAGACTGTATATTGTTTTTGTACAGGTTGTTGCAAATTTGTTGACCAATGTTTTTAGAGTCATCCAAGTCATGTTTGCTAATCACCAAAGTTTTTGCAGCGTTATTGAAAACCGATAGTGCTTTAGGTAATTTCAAGGCTTTGTCTAAAACAATCCGAATGGGGTTTTGTCCAACCCAATCTCTAACAGTTAAGCTAGGGTTATCCTGCAAAACGGTATTGGTGCCCACTAAAATAGCCTGTTCTTCGGTACGCCATTTGTGTACCAGTTGCCTAGCATATATATTGGTGATCCACACTGGTTTTTGCTCGTTTTTTGTTTTTGGGGCTATAAAACCATCGCTAGTCTGGGCCCATTTTAAGATAATATAGGGGCGCTTTTTGTTGTGGTAGGTAAAAAAACGTTTGTGGTGCTCTCGGCATTCGTTTTCTAAAACGCCAACTATTACATGGATGCCTACTTGTTTTAGTTTTTCAATACCCTTTCCTGCAACTACTTCATTATCATCAATACACCCAATAACTACATTTGGTATTTGGTGCTTTACAATAAGATCACTGCAAGGAGGTGTTTTTCCATGATGAGAACAGGGCTCTAAAGTAACGTATAGTGTAGCTTGTTTTAAAAGCGATTTGTCCATTACACTATTAATGGCATTTACTTCGGCATGGTTACCACCATAGGCACTTGTAAATCCTTCCCCAATAATTTGGTTGTTGTAAACAATAACGCTCCCTACCATTGGGTTGGGGCGGGTTGTTCCTAAACCGTTTTTGGCAATTTCAATACAACGTTTTATGTATGTTTCATGCTGTGCCAACTGCCTGTTGTTTAATTTTATGATACGTCATTTATTTGTGCAGTTAAAAAACATGCATATTGTTGATAAGATTATAAATCGCTTGTCAAGCATTTTTTCAGATTTAAGTATCTTCACAATCGTAAAATTACACATTTTAAAGTGAGCAAAGATAGCATAGTTATTCGAGAAATTGAACCTGGTGACAATGCCGCTATTGAAGCGGTTATTAGGGCTTGCTTTCATGAATTTAAAATACCCATGGAAGGTACGGCATATGCTGACCCTGAAACGACCAATATGTATGCATCTTATCAAGATGCCAATGCTGTTTACTTTGTTTTGGAACAGGCGGGAACTGTTCTGGGTGGTGGTGGTATTAAGCCGCTTAAGGATTTTGAAGCGTCTGTGTGTGAAATTCAAAAGATGTACTTTTCGCCTATCGCTAGGGGTAAGGGCTATGGTAAAGTTTTGTTTCAAGCTTGTTTGGATGCTGCTAAGACTATGGGGTACAAACAATGTTATTTGGAATCGGCTTCACAACTCAAGGCGGCAATACATATTTATGAAGCATTTGGGTTTAAGCATATATCTGGTGCTTTAGGTAATACAGGACATTACTCTTGTGGTGTCTGGATGATTAAGGATTTATGAAATTAAAGGCTATACAACATAAGTTCCATGAGGCATTGGATACCATTTATGGTAAGGAAGAGGTGGATAGTTTTTTTTACATTCTTACAGAATCTTTTTACAGGGTTTCTAGAATGACCCTAGCCTTGGATCCCAATATGGTTGTTGTGGATGAAACACAAATCCTTGAGGCTTTGGAATTATTAAAGCAACAACAACCTATACAATATATATTAGGAGAGACCGAATTTTTTGGTTTGCCTTTTAAGGTTAATGAACAAACCTTAATTCCTAGACCTGAAACGGAAGAATTGGTTGAGTGGGTACTGCACCAGGAGTTTGCAATACACCCCCCCATAAGCATTTTAGATATTGGTACGGGTAGTGGCTGTATAGCCGTAACTTTGGCAAAGCATTTACCTAAGGCAACAGTATATGCACTGGATGTTAGCAAGGAGGCTTTGGAAATTGCCAAGCAAAATGCAGTATTGAATGCCGTAAACATAAAATTTATTGAAGCCAATATTTTAAATTCTGAAACCTGGAGTCCTGAGTTCCATGAACAGTTGTTCGATATTATTGTGTCTAACCCTCCTTATGTAAGGGAACAAGAGAAGCCATTAATGAAGCCTAATGTTGTGGATAATGAACCGCATTTGGCCTTATTTGTAAAAGATGAAAACCCGTTGTTATTTTATAAGGCTATTACACGTTTTGCGAATAGCAATTTAAAGGACAAAGGTTTGTTGTTTTTTGAAATCAATGAGTATCTTGGTGGCGAAATGATACAACTGTTAACCCAGAATAATTTTAAGAATATTCAATTAAAACAAGATGTCTTTAAGAAGGATAGGATTATTAAAGGCGAAAAGCAATAGCTTGATATATTTATGACTGTAGAGCAACAAATAAAACAACTTCGAGATGAATTAAACCAGCATAATTACAATTATTATGTACTGGACAACCCTACGATTTCAGATTATGAGTTTGATATTAAATTAAAAGCACTTCAGGATTTAGAAAGAAAGCACCCTGAATTTTTTGACATTAATTCCCCAACCCAACGTGTAGGAGGGGAGATTACCAAAAATTTTGAGACCATTCCACATGAAAATCGAATGTATTCTTTAGACAATTCTTATTCAAAAGAAGATTTACAGGATTGGGAAGTTCGTATAAAGAAAATAATAGAAGGTACTATTGCTTATACTTGTGAGCTAAAATATGACGGTGCTTCTATAAGTTTAACTTATGAAAATGGTATTTTGGTAAAGGCTGTTACCCGTGGTGATGGTTTTCAAGGCGATAATGTTACCACTAATGTTAGAACAATAAAATCGGTGCCCCTACAACTAAAAGGCGATTATCCTCCCAAATTTGACATTCGTGGTGAAATTATTTTGCCTTTTGATGGTTTTAATAAAATGAATGAAGAACGTATTGAGATAGGCGAGGAACCTTATAGAAATCCTAGAAATACGGCATCGGGAAGTTTAAAGTTACAGGATAGTGCTGAAGTGGCTAAACGTCCACTAGAATGTTTGCTTTACAGCATTACTGGCAATAATTTGGGAATAGAGACGCAGTTTGAAAGTTTGGAGAAAGCCCGACAATGGGGTTTTAAAGTGCCAAAAGCAGCCAAGTTGGTCAATTCTATTGATGGTGTTTTGGAATTTATAGATTATTGGAATATCCATCGTCATGATTTGCCTTATGAAACGGATGGGGTAGTTGTTAAGGTAAATGATTTACGGCAACAAGAGGAATTGGGTTACACTGCTAAAGCCCCACGTTGGGCCATGGCCTATAAATTTAAGGCAGAACAAGTCTCTACGCGACTTAATAGTATTACCTACCAAGTGGGCCGAACAGGAGCCATTACACCGGTTGCTAATTTAGAGCCCGTTGAATTAGCGGGTACTACGGTAAAAAGAGCCTCTTTACACAATGCAGACCAAATTGAAAAGTTAGATATTAGGGTGGGCGATGAGGTGTACGTTGAAAAAGGCGGTGAAATTATTCCTAAAATTCTTGGGGTCGATTTAAGTAAGCGCCCTTTAAACTCACAACCAACACAGTATATTACGCATTGCCCTGAGTGCCATACCGAATTAGTGCGGCAAGAAGGAGAAGCCCAACATTATTGCCCTAATTATAATGGGTGTAAGCCCCAGATTATAGGTCGTATACAGCATTTTATTTCTAGAAAAGCCATGGATATTGAAGGATTGGGTGGCGAAACGGTTGCTTTATTGGTAAATGCAGGGCTAATAAATAATTATTCAGACCTCTATGAATTAACAAAAGAACAAGTGGTGCTCTTGGAGCGTATGGCCGATAAAAGCACGGACAACCTTATTCATGGTATAGAACAATCTAAAAACATTCCTTTTGAGCGGGTTTTGTTTGCGTTGGGTATTCGATATGTAGGTGAAACGGTTGCTAAAAAACTGGCAAAACACTATAAGCGAATAGATGCTATTGCTGCAGCCTCTGAGGAAGATTTAGTTAATGTAGATGAAATTGGAACTAAGATAGCAAAAAGTGTACTTGCCTTTTTTGCTTCTGAAGAAAATCTATTCATAATAAATAGGCTAAAGCAGTTTGGGGTACAATTAGAAATGTCAGCCGAGCAATTAATGGGCCAGACCGATATTTTAAAAGGCCAGAGTATTGTCGTTTCAGGAGTTTTTGAATCGCTTTCAAGAAATGAGCTCAAAAAGCTAATAGAGGATAATGGCGGAAAAGTGAGTAGCTCTATTTCTTCTAAGACTAGTTTTATTGTTGCAGGCGATAATATGGGGCCGAGTAAAAAGAAAAAGGCAGAAGATTTGAATATTTCTATTATAAATGAGTATGAATTCTTACAAAAAATAGAAAACACAACCAAATAAATCGATAAAATGTATTTTTTTGTCGTTTAATTGTAAAATTATTTTATATTTGTGCTTTAAACCATAAATTGCTATTATGGACAAAACGAAAATTATGATAGGTTTGGTATCCCTAGTTTATTTAGCCTCTGTGCTGTTTCAATTTAGTGGGCACGATACAGCGGCTTACTATTTGGGATCATTGATTTTGCCGATTATTTCGCTAATATACTTTTTTAATGTTAAAAATAAGTCTCTTTATTTTAGTCTGTTCCTGATATTTTTTTCTGTTTCAGATTTAATGGTTTTTTTAGAGGATTATGTGCCTTATAAGATTGATTATTACTTAGGTAATTCACTATACATTTTGGCATACCTTTTTTTATTAATAAAAATTTGCCAATCTATAAACCTGTTCCATGTTTTAAAGAATTATAAAATCCATTTAATTGTGTTGTTAGTGTTAAGTGTGTACATTGTTTATGTATTGCAGGTTATTGTTAATCCATTTGTAGAGATGTCTAACGAATACTATGTGGAGTTGGTTTATAATATTGTTATGTTGTCCTTATTGTCGGTGGCACTTCTCAACTACTTTTATAACGATAATGTAAAATCATTATACTTGTTTTTAGGAGCTTTGTCCATTGTATTTGCTGAGGTAATTTGGATAGCATATACCTATATTTCTGAAAGGAACTTATTGAATGTACTGTCTACTACTTTGCATTTAATAGCGTATTACTTCTTTTATCAGCAATCTAAACTTTTAAATGAGAGCAGGGAAGATGTGAACATGTTGGTAGACCAATAAATTAAAAAGTGACTTTATTTCTTTAAAAAGGGAATGTCTTTTTTGTATAAATATAGAATGATGGTCGATAGCATAAATGTTATTAGGGCTGTTGCAAACAGGACACCACCATCATTGTTTATTTCTACGCCAAGTGTGGTTAGGTGCATGCATATGGCGCCTCCTATAACCCCCAGGGTTATAACGGCTCCGGCCCAAACGGTTTTTGGTACCAATAGTAGTATACCCGCTATTAATTCTAATATACCAATGCTTATCCTGCCATAAGGTTCTAAGCCTACTTTTTCAAAAATAAATACACTATCAGGATGTGCTGTAAACTTAAACCGTAACGTTTGTATTAATATAATAGCAACCAAAATTCTTAATGCTAATGGCAAGTACTTTTTCATGGGTGTTTCATTTATATGTAATTTGTAATTAAGCACTTAGACGTATTTAGTAATTTAACTTATCAGTATAATACCCTAAATATTTAAAAAAGGGGTGTTTTGATGAATTTCATCGATTAAGTGCTTTTTTTATACGATTAAATCAAAAAAAATAGTATGTTTGGTATAACCTACTTAATTTAAATGTTATGAATAACTACCCAAAACTTAGTTTTAATGGTGTGTTTTTGAGTGCTTTATTATTGTTGATGCTTGTTAACATTATTGGAGCGGTTTTACAAAACGCTTACGCACTACTTTTATTTATTCCCGTTTTATTTCTGTTGTTTTTTAAAAAGTATAAGGTTATTGGTATAGCATTTCTGTCTTTTTTAATGTTCTCGTTTTTAGGAGATGTAACCTCGTTGTTTTTTCCAGGGGAAACCTTTATTAAGACCTCAAGTGTTTTTTATCTGTTAAGTTATTTGTATTTAATAATTATTGCCTTTCCAAGGTTTAAGGTTGTTGAGGTAGACAAGTTGGTAGGTGCTTATTTGCTTACTGTCTTTGCCATTTCTGTTTATTTTTTATATATCACTTACACTTTATTACATGTGGTTGTTACTGATAATACAGAGGTATTCTTATTTGGTGCTAAAAGTTTCGTATTAATTGTATTGGCACTTATATCTTTTGGTGCTTATTTAAACACGCAAAGCAGACCCAGTACGTTATTTTTGGTAGCAGTTATTTTCTTGTCGTTTTCTGCGGTTTTAAACTATATAAATATTTACTATTTGTATAATTTGAATTTTGTAATTATAGAGAGAACATTGTATGTACTTGGGCTCTATTTAATGTTTAAGCATGAAATTATAGCTAGGGCAGCTAAGAGAGCTACAGTGGCAAACCAAAAATATTACTCAGATAATATTTTGGCTTAGACTATTATAGAGATGCCTTCTGCTGATTTGTTCTTATCGGCATCAAAGTAAAAATCTATTTTACCAAGATTAATACCATAGCACCCTACTTGGTTTACAAGCATGTTTTTACCATCAATGTTCCTAACTACGGTAGGTTTTTTTAGAAAAGTATGCGTGTGCCCACCAATAATCAAATCAATGTCCCTTGTTTGTTTAGCCAATGATAAATCGCTTATTTTATTAGGGTTGTTTCCGTAGTAATAGCCCAGATGTGATAAACATATGATAAGGTCGCATTCTTCTTCCTGTTTTAGAATACGTGTCATATCCTGGGTAATTTCAACAGGGTCTAAATACTTTGTTTCTTTATACATGGCAGGATCCACCAAACCGTCCAGTTCAATGCCAAGTCCAAAAACCCCAATCTTTATATTATCTTTTTTAAAAGTCTTGTAGGGTTTAACATGAGTATCCATTATAGTGTTAGAGAAATCGTAGTTGGCAGATATAAAATTAAATTTAGCGTGTGGTAGTTGGGCATACAAACCATCGATGGCATTATCAAAATCATGATTTCCAATGGTAGCAACATCATACTTTAATTTGCTCATTAATTTAAACTCCAGCTCACCACCATAATAATTAAAATAGGGAGTGCCTTGAAAAATATCTCCTGCATCCAATAGCAGTGTATTGGGGTTTTCTTGTCGCAAAGTATCAATTAAACTAGCCCGCCTGGCAACACCACCTTTATTGGCATTCCTACCATCTTCAGGACCAAAAGGATCTATGTGACTATGCACATCGTTGGTATGCAATATGGTAATTTTAGATGTTTTTGGCTTGGCAGTAAAAGCACTCAAACCAAAACCACCTAGGGTTACTAATGCTGTTGTAGCAGTTGTTTGTTGTAAAAAGTCTCTGCGTTTCATGTTTGGAGTTTCAAAGTTTCAAGGTTTCAAAATCTTCTAGGTTCTTGTTCATAATTATTCAACTTGAATGAACCGGTCATCTCTAACGGGTGCGATCGTATCTACCTTTTTAAAATAATCAATTAGTACATTTCGTATTTTGTAGTTCATGGTATATACGGTATCGTTTGGTTTAAAAAATGTCATATTATCACCACCATTGTATAAATAGTCGTTAGTGGCCACATAGTAAATCTTATCTTCTTGAAATCTTTCGCCATTAATGGTGGCACTTGTTACATTGTAATCACCATCAATTACCAGTTTTAACTTTGATATGGGATGTGCTTTTTTGGTTTTACTTAAGTAGTAGGCCAGACTATCCATTTGTGGTTTTTTAAGAGCTACAATTACAATGCTGTTCTCAAAAGGCATTAACTCATAGGCTGTTCGAGTTTTAATATCTCCTTTAGATATAATGGATCGAATTCCTCCATGGTTTAGCAAAACCATATCGATATTTTTACCTGTTCTTTTATTGAATATGGGGTTTGTTTCAGAATATACAGCATCTGCCATAAAATTTCCAATGGCTGTGTTAAATGCACCGTCAGATTTAGAATAGGTATCCTTAGCGTATGCCAAAATACTATCCAAATCGTTCTCAATATGTTCTCTAAAAGGTTTGATGTAAGCTTCAATTTCTGGGTTGAGGGGCAAACTGTCAGTAATTTGAATTTGTTTGCCCTCAATTTTAGTGAGGTGCTTTTTTGGTTGTGCACAATTAAAAAATAGTGATATATATAACAAATAAATTAAATATGTAAACCTCATATTTTTAATAGATTTATTGGGTGTACTTTTGCTACCTTTGCGCAAAGTATAAAGATAAATGATTTTAAAGGGTTTTAAGGAAAAATCTAATAAAAAGTATTTAAATAAATTGTTATCAAATAGGCACGTAAGTGTTACTGATAATAAAGTTAATAGTTTAGGAATTGTTTTAAACTTAGATGAAGAAAGTGATTTTGAAAAGTTTAGACAACTGGCAAGCTTTTTAAAAGTACGTCCCAATAGATTGAAAATTATAGCTTATACTGCTTATAAAAAGGAAAATTTAAATTCTTGGGAATTGTGTTTTGATTCTAAGGATTTTGGTTGGAATGGAACTATTAATAATATTGAATTGAAATCGTTTTTAGATACCAAATTTGATGCTTTAATAAGTTATTATGAAGCTGATATTTTGGAATTGAAATTAATAACGGCACTATCGGAATCTGCACTTAAAATAGGCATTTTACAAACCGATGAGCGTTTAAACGATTTAATTATAAAGACCAATTTAAAAGAATTTGATGTATTTAAAGATGAAGTTTTTAAATACCTAACTATATTAAATAAGATTAAAAATGAACAGTAAGTTTCTAGGAACTGGAGTTGCTTTGGTTACACCTTTTAAGCCGGATTTAAGTGTAGATCACGACGCTTTGGCAAACATTGTTAACTTCAATATTGATAACGGTACCGAATACCTTGTAATTTGTGGAACCACAGGCGAAAGTGTTACACTAACCAAACAAGAAAAAAAGGAGGTTATTGACACGGTTGCTAAAGCTAACCATGGCAGGGTACCAATGGTTCTAGGTATTGGTGGTAACAACACGGCACAAGTAATAGAAGAAATTAACAGTACAGATTTAAGTGGGATGGATGCCATCTTATCGGTTTCTCCATATTATAGTAAACCTACTCAAGAGGGGATTTACCAACATTTTAATGCTATTTCACAGGTTTCGCCTATAGACATTATTTTATACAATGTTCCAGGGCGTACCTCAAAAAACATAGAACCCCAAACAACCCTGCGTTTGGCAAACGATTTTGAAAACATCATTGGAGTTAAAGAGGCGGGAAATAATGTAGCACAGTATCTGCAATTACTAAAGGACAAACCCGATGATTTTTTGATAATTTCTGGTGATGATGATCTGGCCTTGGGAGTTGTTTTAGCTGGAGGCGCAGGTGTGATATCGGTTATCGGACAAGGGTTTCCAAAAGCATTTTCAGAGATGATTCGTTTGGGGCTCAAGGGGGATGCCAAAGAAGCATACAAGCTGCATTACCGGCTAATGGATGTAATAGGGTATATTTTTGAAGAAAACAACCCTGCGGGTATTAAAGCAGTATTTGAAGCTTTAAATCTATGTAATGATACCGTAAGGTTACCACTAGTGCCAGCATCTACTCAACTAAAAGAAAAAATTAAAACATTTGTAAATAGTTTTTAGTTCTGTTAAATATTACTTAAACCTTATGAATGCTTCCATTAAGCGTTTATTTTAGCATTAAAATAATATTTTTAAAATCCATTTTATTAACTTAATTTTGCATCCTGTTTTAAAACTATGAGAAGAATACTTTATACATTAGTAACATTCACACTATTAACTGCTTGCAGCGAATATCAAAAGGTTTTAAAGTCTGAGGATATCGCTTTAAAATTTAAAATGGGGGAGGAATTATATGATGCAGGCAAGTATGCTAAGGCTAATAGGCTATTTGCACAAATAGTACCTAGTTATAGAGGAAAGCCACAAGCGGAAAAGCTTATGTATTTGTATTCTAATTCCTTTTACGAAATGGGTGATTATTATACGGCGGGTTATCAATTTGAGCGTTTTGCCTCCAGTTATCCAAAAAGTGAGAAATTGGAAGAAGCTTCTTTTCTAAGTGCCAAGAGCTACTATATGCTATCACCTGCATATACGAAAGACCAAACGGAAACCAAGTCAGCTATAGAAAAATTACAGACGTTTATTAATGTTTTTCCAGAATCGGAGTATTTAAAAGAAGCAAGTAAATTGGTTCAAGAATTGGATTTTAAATTAGAGAAAAAGGCTTTTAGTATAGCTAAGCAGTATAATTTAATTTCAGATTACCAAGCATCCATAAAATCTTTTGATAATTTCATTTTTGATTTTCCAGGATCATCTTTAAGAGAAGACGCCTTATTTTATAGGTTTGATTCTGCTTACCAACTAGCGGTAAATAGTATAGAATATAAAAAAGAAGCGCGTTTAAAAACCGCTAAAGAATATTACGAAGCCTTTAAAAAGAGTTATGCTAACTCGAAACACAATGAAAAGCTAAGCGAAATGGCTTCGGTTTTAGATAATGAATTAAAAAATTACAGCACAAAAAGTTAAATAAATAACTATGGATTTAAAAAAAACCAATGCGCCTGTCAATACTGTTACGTATGACAGAAATCAGATAGACGAGCCAACAAATAACATCTATGAGTCTATCTCCATTATTGCCAGACGTGCAGAACAAATCAATACAGAGATTAAAAAAGAGCTTATTGATAAGTTGGAAGAATTTGCTACTTATAATGATAGTTTAGAAGAGATTTTTGAAAATAAAGAACAAATAGAGGTTTCTAAATTTTATGAAAAGTTACCTAAACCACATGCTTTAGCTGTTCAAGAATGGTTAACAGATAAAATTTATTTTAGAAATACCGAGGAAGATTCTCAGTAATACGTTTTAAAATGTCAATATTAAGCGGCAAAAATATACTGTTAGGCATTAGTGCTGGTATTGCCGCTTATAAAACTGCTTCATTAGTTAGGTTGTTTGTAAAATTGGGCGCGACCGTAAAAGTGGTTATGACGCCTTCTGCTAAAGATTTTATAACACCACTCACATTATCCACACTTTCAAAGCACCCAGTTTATTCTTCTTTTACCAATGAAGAAGATGATAATGCTGTGTGGAATAATCATGTAGATTTAGGCCTTTGGGCCGATTTGTTTATCATAGCTCCCGCTACGGCCAATACATTAGCCAAAATGGCCAATGGGGTTTGCGATAACCTTTTGTTGGCAACCTATTTATCGGCCAAATGCCCTGTGTATTTTGCGCCAGCTATGGATTTAGATATGTATAAACACGAAAGCACTTTACGTTCTTTCAATACCTTAAAGGGTTATAATAATATTATGATTCCTGCGGCTAGTGGTGAATTGGCCAGTGGCTTGGTAGGAGAGGGAAGAATGGCAGAGCCTGAGGATATTGTTGCTTTTATAGAAAACGATATTTTAAACAAATTACCTCTTCGTGGCAAAAAAATACTGGTCACAGCCGGACCTACCCATGAATCCATAGACCCAGTTCGGTTTATAGGAAATCATTCTAGTGGTAAAATGGGGTTTGAAATAGCCAAAGCTGCAGCGAACCTAGGGGCCGAGGTCGTCTTAATTACTGGACCTACCCACCTTAGCGTATCGCACAGTCTTATTTTTACCATACCTGTTGTTAATGCCGATTCTATGTACAATAAAGTCCATGCCCATTTTAAAGAAGCTGATGTGGCTATACTTTCTGCTGCGGTTGCAGACTTTACCCCAAAAGAAGTGGCCTCGCAAAAAATAAAAAAGCAGGATAAAACGTTAACCATACAGTTGGAAAAAACCAAGGACATATTGGCTTCTCTAGGCGCTATTAAGGAACATCAATATTTGGTTGGTTTTGCATTGGAAACCAACAATGAATTAGAAAATGCAAAAGACAAATTAAAAAGAAAGAATTTAAATTTAATTGTCTTAAATTCGTTAAATGACAAAGGTGCCGGTTTTAAGGGCGATACCAATAAAGTTACTTTTATTGATAGCCACAACCAAATAACCGAATACCCATTAAAGTCTAAAACCGAAGTGGCTAAAGACTTGCTAAATAAAATTCTAGAACAAATACATGCGTAATATTCTAATAGTTTTAATATTTGGTTTAGGAATTACAGGATTTTCCCAAGAGTTAAACTGTAATGTTGTGGTTAATGCCCAGCAAACAGGAAACGAGAACTTCCCTATATTTAAAACTTTGGAAAAGCAGCTAAACGAGTTTGTTAACAATACCAAATGGACCAATAAAACTTTTGCCATACAAGAACGTATAGACTGCAGTATGGTGATTAATATTACCAATTACAGTGGGGAATCGTTTCAAGCCTCATTGCAAGTACAATCCTCCAGACCGGTTTATGGTTCATCATTTAATACACCGATATATAATTTTAATGATAAGGACTTTAACTTTAGGTATTTAGAATTTCAGAATTTAATATTTAATCCTAATCAGTACGAATCTAATTTAGTATCGGTATTGGCATTCCATATATATATGATTATTGGATTGGATGCCGATTCTTTTTCAGAAAATGGTGGTGCTGAATATTTTAAACAAGCGCAAACTATAACGAACTACTCACAACAGGAAAATTATGCAGGTTGGAAATTAGCGGATGGTTTACAAAGCCGCTTTGCTTTAATAGACAATATATTATCACCAACATTTAAAGAATACCGAGCGGTGATGTATGCATATCACAGAAAGGGGCTGGATGTTATGAGCAGTAATGTAAAACAGGGTAAAGAAGAAATAGCAACGTCTTTAAAACAGTTTCAAGCTATGAATACGCGTCGTCCTAACTCCTTTTTATTGCGTACGTTTTTTGATGCCAAAGCTGATGAAATTGAACAGATTTTTACAGATGGCCCAAATGTTAATATTGCCAGTGTTAAAGAAATACTTCAAAAAGTTGCCCCCATGCACAGTAGCAAATGGCAGAATATTAAGTTTTAAATGGAGCGCTATTTAAAACGCTTTCACTATATTTATTTTTTAACTTAAATCGTTTTTAAAGTTTTGCTAACATCACTTTCAATAAAAAATTATGCATTGATTGATACGCTTCAAGTGGAATTTAATGATGGCTTTTCAATCATCACGGGTGAAACTGGGGCAGGTAAATCCATACTTTTAGGAGGTTTATCATTAATACTTGGTAAGCGTGCCGATTTAAGCAGTTTAAAGGATGCCACAAAAAAATGTGTTATTGAAGCTGTTTTCAATATTTCTAATTACAATCTTAAGAGTTTGTTTCATGAAGAGGATTTTGATTATGAAACGCAAACCATTATACGGAGGGAAATTCTCCCTTCGGGAAAATCACGAGCCTTTGTAAACGATTCGCCAGTTAATCTAAATAGTTTGCAACTTTTAGGCGAGCGTTTGGTAGATATACATTCACAACATCAAACCTTGCAATTAACCAGTGATGCGTTTCAGTTTCAGGTTATAGATGCTTTGGCCCAAAATGAAGGACTTTTACAAGTATACACTGAAAATTTAAGAACTTATAAAACCCTTAATAAAGAACTTAAAACACTTTTGGAGTTTCAAACAGATGCTATAAAAGAGCATGATTACAATACTTTTTTATTGGGTGAACTGGTAGAAGCCAACTTGGTTGAAGGGGAATTGGAATCACTTGAAGAAGAATACGAAAGCTTAAACAATATAGAAGGCATTAAAGAGAAACTAGCTGAAGCTTACCAACTGTTGAGTGAAGAACAGGTGGGTGTCTTAAATACTTTAACATCACTTAAAAACACATTGCAAAAATTGGCTTCATTTTCATCCAAGTATGAAGACTTGTACAGTAGGGTAAATAGCAGTCTTATAGAAATGGATGATGTTTTTACTGAGGTAGATGTTTTACAAGATACTTTAGAAGCCGATCCTAAAAGGTTGGAATTGGTAGATTCCAAACTTAGAGTGTTACATAATTTAATGCAAAAGCATGTAGTGAATTCGATTTCAGAATTAATTCAAATCAAGAATGACCTGGAAGAAAAAGTATCTGTTACTGAAAACATAGACAGCACAATTCAACAAAAGCAGTTAGAAATAGATGCTAAAGCGGTGGAATTGAATACTATCTCTAAAGAGATACATCAAAATCGAACTAAAGTAATTCCAGAATTAAAAAGTCAACTAGAAAGCATTTTAGAAAGTTTAGGGATGCCCAATGCCCAGTTTAAAATAGCGTTGGATTATCAGCAAGCATTTTTAACTAATGGTAAAGATGTCTTGTCCTTTTTGTTTTCTGCTAATAAAGGGGGTAGTTATAATGAGCTTAAAAAGGCAGCTTCAGGTGGTGAATTGTCCAGAATTATGTTGGCAATTAAGTCTATTTTAGCCAAATATATTCAGCTACCAACCATTATGTTTGATGAGATTGACACAGGTGTTTCTGGAGAAATATCAAACAAAATGGCCGATATTATGTTACAGATGAGTAAAACAATGCAAGTGTTTTCCATTACACATTTACCTCAAATAGCCGCTAAAGGACATTCGCATTTTAAAGTTTATAAAGAAGACGTTAATGAAGTAACCCAAACAAATATGGTAAAACTAAACCACGACGAACGTATCGTTGAAATTGCGCAAATGCTTGGTGGTATAGAAATGTCTTCATCTGCCATTGCCCACGCAAAAGAATTATTGAATTGAAAAAAGCAAAAAGTTAGTTTAAAGTTTAGTATTTTTGACCACCAATTTAAAAAATTACATTTAACCTAATATAAGGAACAACTAATAAACATATAAACTATTAAATATGTCATATAATTTATTAAAAGGAAAAAAGGGAATCATTTTCGGGGCCTTAGATTCAAATTCAATTGCATGGAAAACAGCCGAACGCGTGCATGAGGAAGGTGGGCAGTTTGTTTTAACCAATGCACCAGTAGCGATGCGTATGGGGCAAATAAATGAATTAGCCGAAAAAACTGGTTCACAAATTATTCCGGCAGATGCAACTTCGATTGAGGACCTTGAGAATTTAGTGAAGCAATCTATGGAAATTCTTGGAGGTAAAATAGATTTTGTTTTGCACTCTATAGGAATGTCTATAAACGTTCGTAAAGGCAAGCATTATACCGATCAAAATTATGACTGGACCCAAAAAGGTACTGATGTATCTGCGATGTCTTTCCACAAAGTAATGCAAACACTTTACAAAGCTGATGCCATGAACGAATGGGGAAGCATTGTAGCGTTATCTTACATGGCTGCACAGCGCGTATTTCCAGATTATAATGACATGGCTGATAATAAAGCTTACTTAGAAAGTATTGCACGTAGCTTTGGTTATTTCTTTGGGCGTGATAAAAAAGTACGTGTTAATACCATTTCACAATCGCCAACACCCACAACTGCAGGTAGTGGTGTAAAAGGCTTTGATGGCTTTATAGCTTATGCCGATAAAATGTCTCCATTAGGTAATGCAACTGCTTTAGATTGTGCCAATTATACAGTAACGCTGTTTAGCGATCTAACCAAACGTGTTACATTGCAAAACCTCTATAATGATGGAGGTTTTAGTAATATGGGAGTTAGTGATGCTGTTATGAGTACCTTTACAGGTGAATAACAAGATATTTCCTAATATAAACATTAAGCCATCTTTTTAAGATGGCTTTTTTCATGGGATTGGTTACATTTGTGTTATGCAATTACAGTTTTCATTTGTTATACCCGTTTATAATCGACCAGACGAAATCGCCGAGCTTTTGCAGAGTTTTGCAGCACTAGAAACTACGGTGCCTTTTGAGATTGTTATTGTGGAAGATGGTTCTACAAATGTTTCCAAGGCTATTGTAGATGAGTTTAAGAAAATACTAAACATTGCATATTATTTTAAAGAAAACTCTGGTCCAGGCCCCTCAAGAAATTATGGTATGCAAAAGGCCAAAGGAAACTACTTTATTATTTTAGATTCCGATTGCATTTTGCCCAAAAACTATTTAAGCACTGTTCAAGATTTTCTAAACACAAATTATGTAGATTGTTATGGTGGACCAGATGCTGCACACAAATCATTCAGTAATTTGCAAAAAGCCATTAATTTTTCAATGACATCCTTTTTAACTACGGGGGGTATAAGGGGGAACAAAAAGCGTGCGGATACGTTCCAGCCAAGAAGTTTTAATATGGGGATATCAAAGGTGGCATTTGAAGCTTCGGGAGGATTTGGCAATATTCATCCAGGGGAAGACCCCGACCTATCTATACGACTTGTAAATTTAGGCTTTAAAACAGCATTAATACCCAATGCCTATGTGTACCATAAGCGTAGGATTTCTTGGCGTAAATTTTATATGCAAGTTTATAAGTTTGGTATGGTAAGGCCTATTCTGAACCAATGGCACCCTAAAAGCAAAAAAGTAACGTATTGGTTCCCTTCATTATTTAGTATAGGGTTGCTCTTGGCGCTGCTATTACTTTTATTTCAAATCAAGATGTTTTTTACACTGTTTGTATTATATTATGTGGTAGTCTTTATAGTTGCATTGGTTACAACAAAACATATTGTGGTTTCAACCTTAGCTATGATTGCTATCACAGTACAATTTTTTGGCTATGGTTATGGTTTTTTAAAATCAACATTTGCTATAAGGGTATTAAAGAAAAAACCTGAAGTATATTTTCCTAATCTGTTTTTTTAAATAACAATGTTAAGAAAATTAAGAACAAAATTAGTTACAGCAATTAAAAACAAGAAGATCAATGTATTTGTGTTATTCTTGTTAATGGCCTTTATTATATTAATATTGACCAAGTTGTCTAAAGATTACACAAATACCATATCTTTTGGTATTGAAAAGTTAAATGTGCCTCAAGAAGATGTAATTTTAAACGATTCGATAACCTTGAACATTACTTTAAAGACTCATGGCTTTCAATGGCTTAAATATTATGTTACCAAGCCTAAAATTAAAATTGATTTTACTAAAGATGTTTATAAAAACGATTCCGTTTTCACTTGGCATAAGTCTAGCTCTTATATAGGAAATACACAGTTTGGTAAGCAGGTAGAATTGCTCAATATATCTCCAGATACACTTTTTTTTAGGTATGATGTTAATCTAGTAAAAAAAGTACCCGTGGTGTTGAATGCTGATATAAAGTTTAGCCCAGGGTATGATGTGGCAAGCCCATACACTTTAGACCCCGACTCGGTAATTGTTATAGGTCCGCATGTAACAGTGGTAAAGATTAATGAAGTAGAGACTGTAAATGTTAACTTATCCAATATAAAAGCAGATATAAACCAGACAGTTAATTTAAAACCTTTACAGGAAAAAACAGGTTTAAATATTTCACATGCACAAGTAAACTTGAAGGCAACGGTAGAGAAGTTTACCGAGGGTACCCTGAAAATTCCAGTAAATATAATCAATGTGCCCGAAGGCATTACGCTAAAATACTTTCCAAAAGAGGTAAATGTTTCTTATTATGTGAGTCTAAGTAACTTTAATAGCATTAAGGCTAAAGATTTTTTAGTGATTTGTGATTATTCTAAAATAACAAACAACCAGTCGTTTTTAGTGCCAGAGATATTAAAAATCCCCAATGCTGTTAAAAACGCAAAGATTAACCAGCAACATATTGAATTTATAATAACACAATGAAAGTAGTTGGGCTTACAGGAGGTATAGGCAGTGGAAAAACAACCGTAGCCAAATTATTTAAGGAACTTGGAGTACCAGTATATATAGCGGACGATGAGGCCAAAAAGCTGATGGCTACTTCTAAAATCATCAAACGAAAACTTATAGAATTGTTTGGTGATAAAGCCTATATAAATAATCAACTTAACAGACCATATATTGCTGATGTTATTTTTAATAATAAGTCCTATTTAGAAAAAATGAATGCTATCATACATCCACGCGTGGCAAAGCATTTTAATAAATGGCAACTAAAGCAAGAGGGACCTTATGTTATTAAAGAGGTAGCTATTTTGTTTGAAAATGGTAGTTACAAGCAGTGTGATGCCATAATTACAGTTACGGCTCCAAAAGCAACACGGATAAAAAGGTTGTTAAAGCGAGATAATACGACTATAAGCAAAATAGAGGCTGTTATGCAAAATCAATGGACCGATGCACAAAGGTTGGAGCACTCACACTATATTATTGAAAATATTGCTCTGGAAAACACCAAGACACAAGTTGTTAAAATTCATGAGCAGATTATCAAATCGATAAAATAATTTATAAATTTTAACATTTTTGTTAATGTAAGGTTAAAACCTAATTAGACTAAATGTTAAAATGTTAATTTTGATCAATGAGCAAAAGAATATTCGTCCTGTTAATACTTTTAATGAGTTTGTCTCTTATAGGTATTATTTTTGTTCAAGCTTATTATATCAATGGTTCTGTAAAAAATGAAAAAGAACGTTTTAGGTTTAATGTGAATAAAGCCCTCAATTATGTTTCCAACACAATTGAAGAAAATGAACTGTCAGCCTATTACGATAAATTTCAGTCTTTAGTAAATAATCAGAAAGAAGTAGTTGATTCTGTAGCAGTTTCACAATTGTTAATCTATCAGCAAAATAATAGTACTAAAGAAACCCTTATTTACAGGAGTAATGTTTTAGAAGAAAACTATAAATTATCTTCAACGCTCTTTGACATAGGTTTAGATAGTCTCGACATTACCAATATTATAGGAAGCTCTTCTATAGAAAGCTATAAAAATTTGAATTTATCTGATAAGGATATTATTCAAAGTCCCATAACTAAAATTATAAGAAGTGGTAGTATATCTGACGCACAACGTATTAGCTTTGAAAAGAGTTTTAAGGAGCTCTCCAGAAGGACACCTGTGCATAAGCGTGTGTCGGCAGAACAAATCAAGGAATTATTGGCCACAAAACTGGAAAAGGATAGTATTAATATAGATTTTGAGTTTGCTATTTATGGCAATGATTTGGCAACAAAAGTTCGTAGTGATAATTTTGAATATGATAAAAGTTCTACATTCAGTGTTCCTATTTTTTATGATGAAAACAACCAAAGTCTTTATAAGCTTTTGGTAAATTTTCCAGATGATAGAAAGTTCATATTATCATCCGTTATTGGAATGATTTCGCTCTCTATTATTTTTACTTCTATCATTGTATTGGCATATTCCAGTGCTTTGTACCAATTGGTTAAACAGCGTAAAATATCAGAAATAAAAACGGATTTCATTAACAATATGACGCATGAATTCAAAACACCTATTGCTACAATTAACTTGGCATTGGATTCTATAAAGAATCCTAAAATTATAGCCGATAAAGATAAAGTTATGCGGTATTTGGCTATGATTAAGGAAGAAAACAAGCGTATGCATGCCCAGGTAGAAAATGTATTGAGAATATCTAAACTTGAAAAAAACGAACTAAACATTAGTAAAGAAAGGTTGGACCTGCATGATTTAATTGAAGACGCCATTACACACGTAGAACTTCTAGTGGAAGATAGAAAAGGGTATATAAAAACGTATTTTGATGCGCAAAAATCTTCAGTTTTGGCTAACGAAACCCACTTTACTAATGTTATTGTTAATATGCTGGATAATGCTATTAAGTATTCTCCAGATGCACCTAAAATAGAGGTGTATACAGAAAATATTGGCACCAATATTTTCTTAAAAATAAAAGATCACGGTAGTGGTATGAGTAAAGCTGCCGTTAAAAGGGTATTCGAAAAGTTCTATAGAGAACATACAGGGAATATTCATAACGTAAAAGGTCATGGATTAGGCTTGGCTTATGTAAAGCGTATTGTAGAAGACCACCAAGGTTATATAGAAGTAGAAAGTGAAAAAGAAAAAGGAAGCACATTTATCGTAAGGCTTCCGCTAATATCATAACATATGGAAGATATAAAAAAACGAATATTATTAGTAGAAGACGATCCAAATTTTGGAACTGTTTTAAAAGATTATTTAATGATGAACGATTACGACGTTGTTCATGCAAAAAATGGAATGGAAGGTTTTGAGAAATTCAAAAAGGACGATTTCGATTTATGCATTCTGGACGTTATGATGCCTTATAAAGACGGGTTCACATTAGCGAAAGAAATCAGAGAGAAAAATGATGATGTTCCTATTGTGTTCCTAACAGCCAAAACTATGAAAGAAGATGTTTTGAAAGGTTATAAGGTTGGTGCAGACGATTATTTAAATAAACCTTTTGACAGTGAAGTGCTATTAATGAAAATAAAAGCTATCATGCAGCGTAAGGCAACAGAGACTATCTCTGATAGTAAGCAATTTGAATTTAAAATAGGTAAATTTGATTTAAACTCAAAGTTACGCTTCTTACGTTATAATGGTGGTGACCCTATAAAATTATCTCCCAAAGAAAATGAATTACTGCGTTTATTGGCATTGCATGAAAACGATTTAATGCCTCGTGAATTGGCTTTAACCAAAATATGGCGTGATGATAATTACTTTACATCTCGTAGTATGGATGTGTATATTGCCAAACTTCGTAAATATTTAAAACTTGATGATAAAGTAGAGATACTTAACATTCACGGTGAAGGTTTTAGGTTGGTAGTTAACTAAAATCTAACTTAATAATATAAAGAATCCAGCGTTTAGCTGGATTTTTTGTTTCAAAATTTATCAAAATCATCTAAAGCATGAGCGTTGTTGTAAGAACTTTCACCAATGGTGTTGTTTTCGGAAGAGTCATAATCTATTAAGAGCTTCCATTGGTTATTTTCTTTTACTAGTATTACATGAAATTTACCGTAATAGGAGACTTCGTTTTCACTGCCCAAGTGTTTAGTTAATTTATAAATACCTCGTTCAGATGCCCTAGTATTGTTATAAATACGTTCTAAAAATCGGAATGAAATAGTTTGCTTTATAGTACTACTATACCAATGCTTCTTGTACCCATTAATATAACTGGTTCTACTTTGTATGGTTTTGTTATTGCCGCTCACGCGGATTAAGTCATCACTATGCAAACTTTCAAAAAGTTTATAATCAAAAGTTTCAAAAGCTTTAGTGAAATTATTCCAGACCTGTTTGTTAATAGCTTTTAACTCTTGTGCGTTTTGAGCTGTTGCTTTTGTTGTTATTATTACCAGTAAGCATGTTAATAAAAATCGCATTTTAGTTTATTTTTGTGGTTATAAGATATTAAATTCTATCTTTTGATGTAGCTTAAAGGTACTATTTTTGTACAGATACTATTGTTTAAGAATCAATAACATCTTTATAGGTTTCAAAGAAGTCTTCAAATAGTAACATTTTTTCATTAAAGAATTCCATAACACCACGCCAAGTATTTTTATTGTGTATGGATACTTTTTGTTCTAAAGGAACATAAATTCTGGAAATTTCTTTATGGTTGTCTAAAATATAAGTTTCTTCAAAAATAGCTTCTGGAAGATAATCTTCTAACAAAATAGCTTTTAAAGCAACGAGCTTTTCCCAATAATTGATACGATGTTCCAGATTGTCCTCAAGGTCTAGAGCTACCAAAGCCTGTTTGGTGTCAAAATGAAATTTAAAACTAAAACCTTTTAATTTGGTGTCGTATAAAATCCATTTACGGGGAAAAGATTTTCCAAAGCTTGTCCAAAATGCTTGTCGTAATTTGCGCGATTCCTCTTTGCTAAACACTTTTTAAAATTAGAAGTTAATTGTTTGCCTAAATCATCCAAGCCACTCCTACGCCTAAAATAATAGCTATAAATTTAGACAGGTTGAATTTATGCCCGTCTCCACTTTCAAATAAAATGGTTGTAGATATATGGAAAAAGATACCAATTACAATGGCATTAATTATTTGTGTATAATGAGCAACAACTTCTGAAGTTGTTGAAATAAAAGTTCCTAATGGGGTCATAATTGCAAAAACCAATAAAAAGACAGCAATTTGTAATTTGTTGTAACGCGATTGTAATAAAAACATGGTAATAAGTGTAGCAATGGGTATTTTATGAACTAAAACACCATACACCATATCATTATGGTCGTGTATTGCAAAACCTTCTAAAAAGCTATGTATACATAAGCTTATAAATAATAACCAAGGAAAAGCCGATTCATTTTTATGAATGTGTACATGCCCATGTTCAGCACCTTTAGAAAATAATTCCAATACAATTTGCAACAAAATACCACACATAATATAGAGCCCAGAGTACTTGCTGTCTAAATGATGGTAAACTTCAGGCAATAATTCAAAAAGTGTTAGAGCCAGTAAAAATGAACCACTAAAAGATAGTAGGAGCTTGGTGTTAATTGATTTTTGTTTTTTGGTAATGGTTGCCAAAACAAACCCCAAAACAACCGCCAGAATAGGAAAAATAAACTTGTTCATTTAAAATATAACTACTTAAAATCATTAAACTGGAAGGTTGCCATGTGGGCATGGCAGGGTATTTATTGTAAACCCAAACCTAATTTAGAATAACGCTAATTTAAAACAAAATTACGCTATTTTTGCAATCTATTAAAGCGAACTCTTTAAGTAAGATAAAAAATGAGAGAAAATTTTACAATGGTTGCCAAAACCCTATTTGGTTTTGAAGATTTGTTAGCAAAAGAATTAATACAATTGGGTGCGCAAGATGTAAAAAAAGGTGTTCGAAGTGTTTCTTTCTTAGGAGATAAGGGTTTTATGTACAAGGCCAATTTAGGTTTGCGAACCGCCATAAAAATATTAAAGCCCATACAAAGTTTTAAAGTTTATAACGAACAGGATTTATACAATAAGATTTATGCAATAGATTGGCAAGCGTATTTAAAACCTACGGGAACTTTGGCCGTTGATGCTACCATTCACTCACATTTATTTAAGCATTCCCTTTTTATAGCCCAAAAAACTAAAGATGCAATTGTAGATAAGTTTAGAGATGTTGATGGACAGCGCCCTAATGTAGACCTAAAGTTTCCCGATTTAAAAGTGAATGTACATGTTGATAGGAACGAATGTACTATTTCGTTAGATAGTTCTGGCGATTCCTTGCATAAAAGAGGATATAAAATGATAACAAATATAGCCCCCATAAACGAAGTATTGGCAGCAGGTTTAATTATGTTATCAGGGTGGGATGGACAATCTGATTTCATGGATCCTATGTGTGGAAGTGGTACTATACTAATTGAAGCAGCTATGATTGCCTGCAATATACCACCTAACTTGATGCGCAAAGAATTTGCTTTTGAACGTTGGCAAGATTGGGATGTGGATTTATTTGAAAAGATTGAGGAGTCCTTATTGAACAAAACCCGAGACTTTCATCATAAGATAGTTGGTTATGATAAAGCACCCAGTGCTGTAGCCAAAGCCATTGAGAATATTAAGCATGCCCAATTAGACGATTTTATTGAAGTAAAACATGAAGACTTCTTTAAAACCCAAAAAGGCGGGGATAATGTGCTGCATATGGTGTTCAATCCTCCTTATGGTGAGCGGTTAAATATCGATATGCAGGCGTTCTATAAAAACATTGGAGATACTTTAAAGCAAAACTATGCCAATACCAATGCTTGGTTTATTACCAGTAATCTTGATGCCCTAAAGCATGTAGGGTTACGTCCTTCCCGAAAAATACAACTTTACAACGCAAAGTTAGAATCGCGTTTTGTGAAGTTTGAGATTTATGAAGGGAGCAAGAAGGGAAAATATATGAAGTAGGATTAACTCCTAATTATTTGGTTAACAAAATGTTTATAGAACTGGCCAGCAAATCTTTTTCTGTGTAATTTTTAAAGTCAGAATGAAGCTCTAAATCCTTAAACTTTTTATATTTAGTTGAGTCTTTTGAAACCTTCTCATATTCTAAAAAGGAAACTTTAAACCCAACAGTCTTAAAGATATTAATATAGTCAGGAAGCCGTAACCGATTGTGATAATCAAATTTGGTCTGTATACCATTCCATTCCTTTTCAGAATATTTTAAAAAGTCGTAAAGTGAAATAGATGTATCTGTATAGGCTCTATGGTCACTGGGTGATATTAAATGCAACACAGTGGCACCTGGTTCTAGGTAGTTGTACAATTTTTTGTGCATGGCCTCGATGGTTTCGGGTGGTACATGCTCTAACACAAACCTGGAAAAGCATAGGGCAATACCAGTAGGTAAGACAGATGTTATTATGTTTTGCTTAGGGTAGTATACAATAAAGTCAGGAAGGCGGTAACCATGTTTCGTCGAGTAATTATAGCCTAATGCATTGTTGGGGTTAAAGTATGCATCAGTCTTTGCTATGCGTTTGTTGTTATAATGAGCATTGATGTCGAAGGTATATATTTTGTTGATATCTTCGTTGGTTTTTAAAAGATAGGGCATCAGAGGTAGCCATCCAGAGCCTATTTCTAAAACATTCTTGTTTTTAAGAGCAATCCCATTTTTACACAAGATGTTTTTAATGGTAAGGTAACTATTTCGATTGGCCATTACCCTTTGGTCCATATTTTTAAAGGAACTACGTTGTAACTGGTGATAAATATAATACCCCAAACTATTTGGTAATAGATCCAGTAACTTAAAAATACTGGTTTTTACTTTATGCTGCTTTATGTATTTGGTAATAGCCATATTACTAACTAATTACCAATGGGGACTTGTTGGCTTAAGCAATGTAAGGTGCCAAAGCCCCATATAAAATCGATTGCGGAAATACCTATAACTGTTCTGTTAGGGAAACAATTGGCTAAAATATTTAGAGCTTCACGGTCATTAACATCATTAAATGTAGGCACTAAAACTGTTTTGTTCAAAATTAAAAAGTTGGCATAACTTGCGGGCAAGCGTAATCCGTCAAAATCTAAGCGTTTAGGCATGGGCAAACATACAATATTTGGTCGTTTTCCATTTTGTAGAGTAGCAGCCTGTAAACGCTTTAAATTCTCTTGTAGCGGTTTGTAGTTGAAATCTTTGGGGTTGGACTCCACAACCGTAACAATGGTATCTTCATTTACAAAACGCGCCAGATCGTCAATATGGCCATGGGTGTCATCACCTTCAATACCGTCTCCCAGCCAAATAACATTTGTAACCCCTAGATATTGTTTAAATACAGCTTCATAATCACTTTTGGTAAAACCAGGATTCCTAACCTGTATGGAGGAATGTAGCAAACACTCTTCAGAGGTTAGCAATGTACCTATACCATTAACATCTATGGCGCCACCTTCAATAATAATAGGCTTGCCTTTATAGGTAACTTGTTCTAAGGGGATATTTAAAAAATCAGCCACTTTGTTGGGTACACCTTTGTCTAGTTTATAGTTGGTGTATTTAGCCCAACCGTTAAAGTTAAAATTAAGGGCTTTTCTAGCCTTACCTTTCTTAACAATTATTGGCCCAGAATCTCGCATCCAACTGCGATTGGTTTTATGGATAATAAACGTAATATGTTTTAGGTTAACATGAGCAGTTTCCAACATGCCATAAACTTTGTTTTTCAGTGTATTATTAGCAACAATTAAGATAACCTGCTCTACATTAGCTACTTTTTTAATAAACTCAACAAAGGCCCATTGCACTGCTTCATACTTACCGGGCCAGTCTTTACCATTATGTGGAAAGCATAATAAAACACCTTGTTGTTGTTCCCATTCTGCAGGGAATGTCCACTTGTCAGTACTCATTAATCAATAGCCCGTTTAGTGATATCGCTATATTTATCTATACGGCGGTCTCTTAAGAATGGCCAATTTTGGCGTACATTCTCTTGTAACTCTAAATCAACTTCTGCAATGAGTATTTCCTCTTTGTCAACAGAAGCCTGTGCCAAAACTTCACCTTGCGGACCTGCTATAAAGGAGGAACCCCAAAACTCAATACCATTAGTATCTGGTAGATATTTTTCAAGACCAATTCTATTGGCTGCTGCTACGTAAATACCATTGGCAACGGCATGCCCACGCATGACGTTCATCCATGCCCCCTGTTGGTTTTCGCCATATTGAACTTTTTCTTGTGGATGCCAACCAATAGCGGTAGGGTAAAAAAGTACTTCGGCTCCTTGTAAAGCAGTTAGCCTAGCAGCTTCAGGGTACCATTGGTCCCAACAAATTAGTGTACCTATATTCCCTTTTTGGGTAGGGAATGATTTAAACCCAATATCTCCTGGAGTAAAAT
The DNA here is from genome assembly GCF_059428085.1 of Aestuariibaculum scopimerae. Lineage (NCBI taxonomy): Bacteria > Pseudomonadati > Bacteroidota > Flavobacteriia > Flavobacteriales > Flavobacteriaceae > Aestuariibaculum > Aestuariibaculum scopimerae. Next base: position 3,938,827 of record NZ_CM182089.1, on the reverse strand, counting down.
AAAATTTTTCGTAAAAATGCGGGTCATCTGGAATGTGCATCTTTCTATATAAGCCTGCTTCAGATCCATCAGTATCTAAAATATATGCACTATTATGATATACACCTGCCATACGTTTTTCAAAAAACGGTACAATAATAACTACACCCAGCTCTTTGGCTAGTGTACTGAAGGCATTAAAAGAAGTACTGTACAAGGGTTCTGCTAATGCAAAATTATCAACATCTTCGCTTTGACAAAAATAATGGCTGCTGTACAGTTCGGGTAACGAGATAACTTCTGCACCTTGTTTTGCAGCATCTTTAACCCATTGCAAACATTTTTTAAGATTGTTTTCTGGTGTATTGTTCAGGTTTAATTGAACAACGGCTATTTTATAGGTCTTTTTAGGCATTACTAACTTTTGAATAGTTTATATGCAAAGGTAACTAAAGATTGAAAAATTCAAGAATTAAAAAATTGAAAGATATAATATAACGAATTCACAAGTAAACTATTTAGCTTTCTTATACAGTGGAATACGGTAAGAAATAGTGTAACTATAGCCAACACCTATACCAGTACTGTCAAATGTTTTATTAAACCCTGGAATATATACATTTTGAAAATTGTTGGGCTCTGTTTCACTTATTGAAAATTTAAGTTGTGTATTAAGCCCCATGTAAAGATTGTTAAGCAGTTCTACTTTTATACCTAAGATTATTTCAGCCCAAAGCGCTGTTAGTCCACTATATTCTCTTGATTCAGTAGAAGAAAATTGTGGCGCCCAATATTGATTGGTATTATAGATGGTATAGCTATCAAGATCATGACTGAATGTACTGGCACCAATACGAAATCCTGCATAAACCATATTATCCATATCCAACCAGTTCTGGTACATATTATAATCTATACCTCCTTTAATATAGCTTCCTTTAGTAGTAATATTTAAATAGTCGTTAACAGTATTTTTTTCATCAAACCCAATTTCGCCTGCAATATATAAGCGATCTTTTAAGCGGTAATCAGCAGAGATTTCAAAACCACTGTAATCATCATCCAAAAAGGAACGCCCTAACTTACTGATATCGCCCCCCAAGCGTAAGCCGTATTTTTGCTTGAACTTTAGGGTATCGTTTGCAACACTTACAATACTATCGTTTTGTGCATTAGTAATACCACAAAACATAAGTAAAATGATGGTGCTACTAATGGTATATATTAAAGTGTGTTGCTGTTTCATCTTCTACAGATTGGTTATCATTTAAAGGCTGTCTGGATATTATCCAATTATCGGTGTCGGACTCTATGGTAAGTGTTACATTTTCAAAAATAGTTTTGTAACCACAAGCACGTGATACAAATACTTCAGTACGGCTATAATTTATGGTAATGATATCTTCATTACCTTCCAAAAAATCATCACTGGTATCATTTGGTGTTCCATTATCGTTAATCGTCGTATCTTTTATAAGCCTATATTGCGTGCTGTTGGCATCGGTTTTTAATGGCAATAATAGTATGTTGGTCGATACAATGTTATAGCCTTCTAAAGCATTTTCGTTACCAATCCCTGCTACAAGCAACCCAAATACATTTTTTTTACTCTCAGGGTTGCTGCTATCATATAAATCTATAATTATTCTTGGAGTTGTAGGTGTGCTTTCAGGACAAATGTCATCTCGCTCGCAACTAATTGTAGTGGTTGTAATAAGTAGGATGCTATAAAAAAATAGACTTGTTTTTTTCATGTATGCTTATTTAAGTTCCAAAAGTACAACATTTTCCACATGATGTGTTTGCGGAAACATATCTACTGCTTGTGTTTTGGTTATTTGGTATAAATCTTTCATCAGTTCTAAATCTCTGGCCTGTGTGGCACTATTACAACTTACGTACACCACTTTTTTAGGGGCTATATTTAGTATTTGTTGTACAACATCTTTATGCATGCCATCACGTGGAGGATCTGTAATGATAACATCTGGGCGACCATGTTTCGCGATAAATGCATCATTAAAAACCACTTTCATATCACCCACAAAGAATTCAACGTTATTTATATTGTTTAATTGTGCATTTTCTTTAGCAGCTGTAATAGCATCAGGTACAGATTCTACACCAATAACCTTTTTTGCTTGTTTGGCAACAAATTGAGCAATAGTCCCAGTACCAGTATAGAGGTCATATACCAATTCATTGCCCTTTAACCCTGCAAAGTTCCGAGCTATTTTATAAAGCTCATAAGCTTGGCTGGAATTAGTTTGATAGAAAGATTTGGCATTAATCTTAAACTTCAGGTCTTCCATATCTTCAAAAATATGGTCATTGCCTTTATAGCAAATTACTTTTTGGTCGTAAATGGTATCGTTAGCTTTACTATTAATAACGTATTGTAGCGATGTTATTTGCGGAAAGGTTTCAGCTATAAAGTCTAATAGCAGCTCTCGTTTTACCTGGTCTTCTTTATAGAATTGGATAAGTATCATAATATCACCAGTGCTTGCCGTACGAATCATCATAGTTCTTAATAGGCCAGTTTGGTTTCTGGTATTAAAGAATTCCAAATCATTATCTATAGCAAATTGCTTAACTGCATTACGTATAGCATTGGAAGGATCTTCTTGTAAATGACAAGTATTTAGGTCCAGTATTTTATCCCACATGCCAGGTATGTGAAAGCCCAGGGCATTCCGATTGCCTAAATAGGTATCCGATTGAATTTCTTCTTGGGTCAGCCAACGGCTGTCACTAAATGAAAACTCCATTTTGTTCCTGTAAAAGTATTGTTTTTCAGAGCCCAAAATGGGGGTGATTTCTGGAAGTTCTATATGTCCAATACGCTTTAAATTATTAGTGACCTCTTTTTGTTTATAAAACAGTTGGTGTTCATAAGCCATATCTTGCCATTTGCATCCACCACAAACCCCAAAATGTTCGCATACAGGCTGTGTTCTTTTGTTGGATCGTTTATGGAACAAGGTAGCTTTCCCTTCATAATATGCTTTACGAGCTTTAAAGGTTTGTATATCAACGATATCTCCAGGCACAGCATTGGGTAAAAAAATAATCTTACCATCAGGGGCTTTGGCAATAGTTTTCCCCTTGGCACCGGCATCTACAACTTCAACGTTTGTAAATATTTGCTTTTTCTTTTTTCTAGACATGCTGCAAAAGTAAGGAATTAGATTGTTAGATAATTAGATTTTTAGATGGTTAGATTTTTGTTGGTTCTTTCTTTTGGTATGTACTTAATGACTAGTGACTTCAAAAATAATTTGTAAATTGCGGGCTCTAAGGGATGATTTCTCTCCCACGCTGAATTTTCGACACTTCGAAAGGAAAAAGGTACAGTAGGAATGGTTGTTTTATTTAACTCTTTAAACTTTATTAAAATGGCTGTTTTAGAACATTTAACTTCGCAACAGGCGATCGATTTAGAAAACAAGTATGGCGCACACAATTACCACCCTTTACCAGTGGTATTGACTAGGGGAGATGGTGTGTATGTATGGGATGTAGACGGAAAGCAGTATTACGATTTTTTATCGGCTTACTCTGCAGTTAACCAAGGGCACTGTCACCCAAAAATTGTAGGGGCTATGATAGAACAGGCACAAACATTAACATTAACTTCCAGGGCATTCCATAACGATATGTTGGGTAAATATGAGAAATTTGCGTGCAATTTTTTTGGCTTTGATAAGTTACTACCTATGAATACAGGTGCCGAAGCTGTAGAAACTGCTTTAAAGATTTGTAGAAAATGGGCCTATGAGGTTAAAGGTATTGATGAAAATGAAGCAGATATTATTGTTTGTGATAACAATTTTCATGGTCGTACCACAACCATTATATCCTTTTCCAATGATCCAGTAGCACGTAAAAATTTTGGACCCTATACCAAAGGCTTTATTAAGATTGCTTATGATAATTTAGAAGCTTTAGAACAAGCTTTAAAGAACAATCCTAACGTAGCGGGGTTTTTAGTAGAACCTATACAAGGTGAAGCAGGAGTATATGTGCCTAGTGAAAATTATTTATCACAGGCTAAAGCCTTGTGCGAACAGTACAATGTACTTTTTATTGCTGATGAGGTACAAACGGGTATTGCTCGTACTGGGAAGCTACTTGCGGTAGATCATGAACAGGTTACTCCAGATATCTTAATTTTAGGTAAGGCGTTAAGTGGTGGTGTGTATCCCGTTTCGGCAGTATTGGCCAATAATGCAGTTATGAATGTTATAAAGCCGGGCAACCATGGTAGTACCTTTGGAGGGAATCCGGTGGCAGCTGCTGTGGCAATTGCCGCTTTGGAGGTTGTTAGAGAGGAAAAACTAGCCGAAAACGCCGATGCATTAGGGGCTTTGTTTAGAAGTGAGTTGCAACGCTACATAGCAACCAGTCATATTGCTAAATCAGTACGTGGAAAAGGTCTGTTGAATGCCATTGTGATAAATGATTCCGAAGATAGCGACACGGCCTGGAATATTTGTTTAGCTTTACGTGATAATGGCCTATTGGCCAAACCCACACATGGTAACATTATTCGCTTTGCACCACCTTTAGTTATGACCAAAGCACAATTATTGGACTGTGTTGGTATTATAATAAAAACACTTAAACAATTTGAAAAATAAAAGCATGGAAGAAAAATCAGCTTTTGAAAGTTTTGAACTAAGTATTAATGGCGAAGTTAAAAATTTTTTAAAGGAAATTGCTTCGTGGTCCTACTTTTTATCTATACTCGGGTTTGTAGGCATTGGACTTTTGGTCATTATTGGTTTGTTTTTTGGCACCATTATGAGTGGTAGTATGGGCGGTAACAATCCTTACGAAAACTTAGGGTTTTCCATGGGGTATTTTGGATTTATTTATGTGGGTATGGCCCTTATTTATTTTTTTCCTGTGTACTATCTTTTTAATTTTTCAAGAAAGATGAAACATGCTCTAAAAGTTGTTAGTAACGATGATTTTAAATTAGCTTTTTCCAATTTAAAATCCCATTATAAATACATGGGTATTTTTGCTATTGTTATTGTTAGTATCTATGCTTTGGTATTTCTAACGGCCTTGTTGGGAGTATTTTAATTGATTAGTTTATAAATATAACTGGCAATAACTGTAATAACCGATGCTATTGCCATAAAGTTTATAATTTTATTAGAATATTTAAATTTATAAAAAATATTTATAGCTATAATAATCACCAGAGGAATAAGTAAATAAATAGCAGGGTACATGTAAAAGGCCTTAGAAAATTCACCCTGTAATAACAGTATAGTAGATCGTTGCATGCCACAACCTAGGCATTCTATGCCAAGCAGTTTTTTGTTTAGGCACGGTACCATGTAATCTTCTAAACCTTGCATGCGTTTTTAGTTACTCTAAATGTATAAAAAACTTAGAAACTTTGTAGCTTTGTTTTTTATAACTTATTAAATGAAGTATTTAAATTATATATTAATTTTATTGGGAGCAGTTGTAGCTTTTTATGCCCAAGCAGGTGCAACACAAAACCAATATATACTGATAGGTGGTATTGTTATTTTAATGATAGGGATTTATAGAATAGCAAAAACAATACCCAGTAAACAGGACGATGATGCCGATAATGACACTGCAAACTAATAATTATGGCATTTAAGAAAGGTGATATGGTTTTGGTTTTGGACGAGGACATGTCTGGCATTGTTAAGAATATTAGTGGTGATACTATTGCTATTGAAACGAATGACGGTTTTGTGCTGGAGTTTAAAAGCCATGAATTGGTAAAAACCAAGACAAACCAATCTCTTAAAAAAGCACATATTTTGCCCGCCGATATTAAAATAGTAATCCAAGAAAAGGAACGTCCTGCCAAAAGAAAGCAACCAAAAAAAAGATATAAAGAACGTTTTGTGCCTCCTATGGAAGTAGATTTGCATATTAACCAATTGGTAAAATCGGCCAAAGGGATGAGTAACCATGATATACTAACACTTCAATTGGAAACAGCAAGACGTAAATTAGACTATGCTATTACCAAACGCATCCAGAAAGTGGTTTTTATTCATGGGGTGGGAGAGGGTGTTCTTAGGTTAGAACTGGAATACTTATTTGGGCGCTATAGTAATGTGAAGTTTTATGATGCCAATTACCAGAAATATGGGCTAGGAGCTACAGAGGTTTATATTTTTCAAAATACCATTGGTGACCAAGTATAAATCGAGCCGAGCAGTTCATTAGCGGTTCATCACATTAGTTAAACGCAGGGGTCTCTTTTATAGTCTTTGTTAAAGCACTATCTTCCAATATCCCAAAATCGAATACATCCAACGAAATTATTTTTAAATCGAAGTTAGATACAGTAAGTGTTACTAAATAGGTTTGGTAAATACTATGCTCTCTATAGGCAGTAGCCTTTGGTCCATTTTCATTAGCCACTTCTGGATTTAAGTAATCGGCTCCAATATCGCCATTAGTAATATCGTTAGCAGGATTTTGGTCTCGTGTTTCGTTCTCTTCATCACGTGTATCTATGCCATCACCGTCATCATCAGCATCCAAATAATCGGGTATTCCATCGCCATCCGTATCTTGAGCATCATCTAAAATCCCATCATCATTAGGGTCGGGATCTTCATCAATCGTACGGATGTTATCACCGTCATCATCAAAATCTAGATAATTGGGGATACCATCATTATCAGTATCATCATCATCTAAATTACCATTATTGTTTAGGTCTTCTAGTTCGGCTGGAATACCATCATTGTCATCTTCAGTTAAAACCGTTCTAATTAGGACAGAGCCACTGGTACTTTCAATATCTTGTGTGATTTTAATATCAGAAAGGGGGATATCGTTACAAAATAAATCGGAAGGCAAGGTTGTATTGCTGTAGGTTCTATAATTAAATGGGTTGGAGGTACTCATATCGAAGGTTTCTTCATAAGTATTATCATCTCCTACAGCTAGAACATCATCTATAGTAAGACCTGATATTTTAACAGACAATGATTCTGAAGGGTCATTTTTTATTTTATAAAACACTAAATCGGTTGTTCCACAGGCTTTGAAGGTTTCATCAAAATCAAATTCAACAGTAATTACATCACCATCGTCACAGGAATAATAATTTACTAAACTTAAGGCAATACAAACAAAAAATAACTTACGCATTGGGTTTGTGTTTTAAGGCAAAAATAATGGAATTGTATTTTATAACGTAGCTTATTGGTAATAATTTTATTCTAAGTATTTTTGTTACCTAAAATTGTTTTATGCAACAGGTATATTTAGACAATGCAGCAACGACTCCCATGAGGGAAGCAGTTGTAAACTCCATGACTGAAGTTATGAGGAGCCATTATGGCAATGCCTCATCTTCGCATAGTTTTGGGCGTTCGTCTAAAGCTTTAATTGAAAAAACCAGAAAGGTAATTGCCAATAATTTAAATGTATCTGCCGGTGAAATTATTTTTACTTCTGGTGGAACTGAAGCTGATAATTTATTGCTGCGCAGTGCGGTTAGGGATTTGAAAGTTGCCCATATTATTACATCTAAAATTGAGCACCATGCTGTTTTACATGCTGTTAAGGCTTTGGAAAGTGAGTATGGCATAGCGGTAAGTTATGTGCACGTAGATGCCCACGGCACCGTAGATTATGAGCACTTGGAGCGTTTATTACAAACAGAAAGCAAAACATTGGTAAGCCTAATGCACATAAACAATGAAATTGGTAATATATTGGATATAAAGCGGGTTGCCAATTTGTGCCAGGCCAATAATGCTTTATTTCATAGTGATGCGGTACAGTCTATTGGACACTATAAATTGGATTTACAAGATATTAAAGTTGATTTTATAGCTGCTGCAGCCCATAAGTTTCATGGACCCAAAGGTGTTGGCTTTGCGTTTATTAGAAAGAATGCTGGTTTAAAACCTCTCATTTTTGGTGGTGAGCAAGAGCGTGGTTTAAGGGCAGGTACTGAAAGTGTGCATAATATTGTAGGAATGGAAACAGCGTTTACCATGGCCATTAATAATTTAGAGGATGAGATGGATTATGTTAAAGGGTTAAAACGCTATTTTATTGATAGCATAAAACAGGCTATTCCTGATATTATGTTTAATGGGCTTTCGAATGATATGGATAAAAGCACCTATACGCTGGTAAATGTTTGTTTGCCAGTACCGCCCAAAAAAGCAGCCATGCTATTATTTCAATTGGATTTAAAAGGTATTGCCTGTTCTAAAGGGAGTGCTTGCCAAAGTGGCAGTAACCAAAACTCGCATGTTTTAACAGAGATTTTAAATACCGAGGATTTGTTGAAACCGTCGCTTCGATTTTCTTTTAGTATATACAATACCAAGGAAGAAATTGATTATGTGGTGGCTACTTTAAAGGCGTTAATGGCCTAAAACTTCATTGTAGTTCTAACGTTAAAGACCCTAGGTGTTAAATAATTTGGAATGGCATATTGGCGTTTACTGTAAACGTCTCTAACCCATGTGTTGGTTATAGTGTTTTGCACATCAAAAATATTGTATATCTCAAACCCTAAAGCGAGCTCTTTAAAAGGTTTTTTCCAGCCACTTGTAAATTGCTTTTTACTGTCAACTAAAACTAATTGTAATCCTAAATCAGCGCGTTTATAAGCTGGTAATCGATTTTGGTATTCATAAGGATCAGCATAGCTGGGAGACCCTCCAGGTAAACCTGTATTGTAAACCATGTTAAGATATAATTTTAGGTTTGGTACATTAGGCACGTAGTCCTGAAACAGGGCTGCAAACTTAAGCCGCTGATCTGTTGGTCTTGATATATACCCTTGGTTATTAATGTTTTCTTCAGTTTTAAGGTACCCAAAACTAAACCAAGATTCTGTTCCTGGAACAAACTCACCATTTAATCGCATATCCAAACCGTAGGCATAGGCTTTGGCATTGTTGTTAGCACGGTATCTTATTCTAACATTTTCTAGGGTATAAGGATTAACATCACTTAAGTTTTTAAAATAAGCTTCAGAGGTTAGCTTAAAAGGGCGGTCCCAGAGTTTAAAACTATAATCATTGCCCAATACCAAATGTATGGATTGTTGAGCTTTTACTTGTGGTTGTACTATACCTTGGGCATCTCTAAGCTCTCTATAAAATGGGGGTTGGTAATACCATCCTGCAGCTATTCTAAACAACATATCTTTTTTCCAGTTGGGCTTTATAGCGAATTGTGCCCGGGGGCTTACTACGGTTTGGGTGTTAGATAGTATGCCGTTTCCATTTACGGTCCAGTTGTGTATTCTAACACCGGCATTGTACCAAATATCATTGGTGCCCATAGTGGTACGTTTACTCCATTGTGTATATGCTTGCAGTCTATTTATTTGGGTATTATTAGTGGTTCTAACATTTTGAAAGGCTTCTAGAGGACCGCTGTAAGGGATATAAGGTTGTTCGTTAGCGGGTATGGTATTTGGGGGCCTGATGGAAAATCCTGCTGAATCAATAACTTCCCACTCTACCAAACGATCGCGTATATCTTCATGGGTGTATTTTAATGACCATTCTATCCGGTTATCATTAATTTTAAAATCGCCTTTGTGTTCTATATTGGTAATAAGGGCATCTAGATCATTTCGTCCATGATTTAATTGTGAGCCAACACCTTCACTAAATTCTACATCTCCTAAGTTTTCTTCACCTATATCAGTATTAACTTCACCTAATCTATACTGTGCCAAAATATCAAAATATTCTTCTTCGGTGGTGTGGTAGGTAGATGCTATAAGTTTTAGGTTAAGGTTGTTGTTAACAAAATAAGTGCCCTTAAAAGCACCAAAATAAGTTTGGTATTCATCTTTTTCCTGTCCCTCATAAAAAACAATAAGTGCTATGGGGTCACTTAATGTGCCAAAGTTTGTTTGTCGGGTTTGGGGTTGGTAATTGTATTTGTTTATTGAAGCATTTCCTAAAAAACTCAGTTGGAATGTGTTTGAAAATTTATAGGTAAAATATGCTTGGGCATCAGCAAAAATAGGCTTATAATTGGTTTCGGTCTCCTTGGCTTTTACCAGTAAACTATTGTTGCGATAGCGCAAACCCACTATGCCCGAAAGTTTAGAGTCTTTACTTATGTTCTCAACCGAAAGGCTAGCGCCTAACAAACTAATGTCGGCATTGGCTTCAAACTGGTAAGGTGTTTTATAGGTTATGTCGAGTACAGATGAAAGTTTATCACCATACTTGGCTTGAAACCCACCAGCAGAGAAGTCTACATTTTGCACTAAATCGGTATTGACAAAACTTAGACCTTCCTGCTGCCCAGAGCGTATTAAAAATGGTCTGTACACTTCAATACCATTTACATATACTAAGTTTTCATCATAATTGCCACCTCTTACGGCATATTGTGTGCTTAATTCGTTATTGTTGCTTACACCTGGTAGCGTTAAAAGCAAGTTCTCTACACCGGCATTGGCTCCAGGTATTTTTCGTATGGTTTCTGGTTTTAGTGTGGTAATGCCTTCAATGTTTTTTTGCCGATTGTTATTAATAACCACGGTAGCTATTTGTTCTATGGAAGTACTCATAACCGGATTGAATTCTAGGCTTTCTCCATTTTTTAGGCGGAACACGCTTACAATCTTCTTAAAGGAAATATGGCTAAATGTGATGGTAACAGCTAAGTTAGCAGGAATTTCTATGATAAAGAAACCATTGGAATTGGTAATGGTGCCCGTATTGGCTGCTGTAATATTTACATTGGGTATCGGTGCATTGGTTTCGTCTAAAATAACGCCTTTTACTGTCGCATTTTGAGAATAAGCACTATAAAGCATACAGAAGAAAAGAAATGAAAAAACGAACGATTTTGTTTTCAAAAGGCTATTAATTTATTTCCGGTAAAAAACTGACTCAAATGTAGAACTATTTCCAACATTATCCGTTACAATTACTTTTAAATTGTTTTTAGTATCGGTAACGATGCCATCATTAAAATCGTATTTTAAGGTATTGGTCTTGTAATCATATTCCATTAAGATCCATTTGTCGTTTACCGTAGCCCTGTAATTTGAAATACCAGATAGAGCATCATCTATTTTAACACTTAAATAACGGTAATTACTTATCCACTGTCCGTTTTTAAAATTAGAACCATAAATGGTTGGTTTTACGGTGTCGGTTGTTAGGGCATACGTTCCCAAAATTTTGGTACTAGTACTTAAGGTATTGCCATTCTTTCTAGTGTATGAATATATAGGATAGTTATTGTATCCAACCAGTCTGGCTATAAACAGTTTATCCTTATCAGCATCCTTATAATTACTAATATCATAGCTTATTGTAAAATTCTTTTTAGCTGGAATAATATTTTCATGTAATACAAGGGTGTCATTATTTACTTCAAAATCAATATAGAAATCTTCGTAAAAGGTGTCTTTATAAAAATCTACCGAAACATTTCCAGACTTTAAATTTGTGGTCTGGTTGGCAACAACATAATAAGGGGTTGTTTTTTGCTTTTCTGGAATGTGTCGGTTGTCTTTACTACCTTTTATATTAATAGTTACCCAAGTATCGTTGTTTTTATAATCCCAAACTCTAATTTTATAAACAGAGTAAGTGCTATCTTCAATAGCTAAAAAACCATCATTTATGGTCGATTTGTATAAGCTTAAGGGATTGTTTATTCTAAATAATTTTTGGATGCGTTTTTTTGTTTTGGTGTAATGTTCATAATCAATAAGTTGATTGAGATGCGAAGTCTCATTAAAGGAAAATATCTTAAAATCGAGTTCAAAATTTTGAGTACCATTTAAAAACGTTTGGATGCCATAAACACCATTAGAATTTGCCGCATAGTCCTGCCGGTCGTTAGTTTCAATACCAAACCCTATAGTCCCTATAGCTTCAATATTTTCAGTAACATAATCGCCGCTTTCTAAAGGAATTAAACGAATGGCCTGTTTGGTGTTAGAATTGTTTATAAAGGCGTTTTCGTCCAAAGGATAGGCATAAATGGATTTTACAAAGGGCTTACTGGTGTCCTTAATGTCTATGCCAAAAAGCATGGGATTCATTGGGCGTTCTTCTTTATCACGGATTTCAAAATGTAAATGCGGACCTCCTGAACCACCACTGTTACCGCTATAGGCAACTAAGTGCCCTTTTTGTACAGGCAGGGTTTCTGCACTGGGAAATAATTCAATTTCATAGGTTTCGTCTTGGTACTGATGTTTTTTAACATAAGCTTCAATTTCAGGAGAAAATTTCTGTAAATGCCCATAAACTGATGTATAGCCATTGGGATGTGTTATGTACAAAGCCTTGCCATAACCATAATGCGAAACTTTTATTCTGCTTACAAACCCATCTGCTACAGCATTAACCCGAAGCCCCTGGCGCTGTTGGGTTTTAATATCGAGACCTGAATGAAAGTGATTGGAGCGTAACTCGGCAAATGTGCCAGACAGAATGAGTGGAATTTCCAAGGGACTGCTAAAATAATCTTGTGGGTAATTATTTTGGGCGTTAATGATTGTTATAGCAGATGTTAATAAGGTAAATAGGATTAATCGCATAAAAAAGTAGAGTTGGTGCTAAATTATTAATTAGTAATGAAATTGCAAACATTAAAACAAAAATCAAGCCATGCCTATTATGTTGTTACATAACGGTAAAATTAAAATTTTATGAAAAAACAATTGTTATTTATACTAAGGTGTGTTAACTTTGTGAGGTAAGTATTGAAATTTGCAAATGAGTAATATTGAAGATATTGTAGGTTCTTTAGAAAACAAAATTAGCAAAGTATTACATAAATTAGAGCTTTTAAAGCTTGCTAACTTGAAATTAAATGAAGAATTAGAAGTTTCGAAGCAAGAAGTTTTAAATCAAAAAAAGCATATTGAAAGTTGGGAAGAAAAGTATGAGGCTTTAAAAATGGCAAATACAATACTTGGCAGTGACGATAACAAAAGAGAAACTAAGCTTAAAATAAACGCGTTAATTAGAGACATAGACCATTGCATAGCGCAATTATCCGATTAATGCTAGATAAAATCAATGTCAGAAAAGCTTAAAATAAAGCTATCCATAGCTAATAGGGTGTACCCTTTAACGATTGACCCAAGTCAAGAAGAAGGGTTGCGCAAAGCAGCTAAAAACATTGAAGCTATGATAAAACAATTTGAGCGAAGTTATTCTGTTAGAGATAAGCAAGATGTATTGGCCATGTGTGCTTTACAATTTGCATCACAAGTAGAACAGAAAACAATAGATAAAGAGCATGTAAATGAACATGTAGAAGAAAAGCTAAACGCTTTAAACGAATTGCTACAATCCCATTTATAAATGCTTTACGTTCTTTAAAATAGACAAAAAGTTACTGCCTGTATTAGTTATTTTTTTTGATAAACTCAACGTTAATTCTTTAAAAAGGGTGAGTTTAAGTTGTAAAAGCAAGCTGCCTTAGAGCAGATCCTTGATCAGCTTGTTAGCCCTAAACTTGTTTTTAAGGAGTTTATACAAAACTTTAAACTGGTACAGGCTTTTTTATATACATATAACAACTAAACATAATAATGGATAACTCAATTATATTGATTGCAGGCGGGGTGATTTTGGGACTGGTAATAGGTTTTATTATAGCAAAAACCCTGGAAAAGAACAATGCTTCAAAGCTTGTAAAGGAGGCAAAGAAAAATGCAGCTTTAATATTAAAAGAAGCTAACAGTGAAGGTGAATCTATAAAGAAGGACAAAATTCTTCAAGCAAAAGAAAAATTTATTGAACTTAAATCAGAGCACGAAAAGGTCATTTTATCACGTGATAAAAAAATGGCTGAGGCCGAAAAGCGTACGCGTGATAAAGAATCGCAAGTATCCAGTGAATTGTCTAGAAACAAAAAACTAAATGATAACCTAGAGGGTAAGATAAAAGATTATAACCACAGGTTGGATGTACTGGAAAAGAAACAAGAAGAGATAGACAAATTACATAAAAACCAAGTTCAGCAATTGGAGATAATTTCCAGCCTTTCAGCAGAAGAGGCCAAAGAGCAACTTGTAGAATCTTTAAAAGGAGAGGCTAGAAACGATGTCATGTCATTTGTACAAAATTCTTTAGAAGAGGCTAAATTAACAGCCGAGCAAGAAGCTAAAAAAATCATTATTAACACCATTCAACGTATAGGAACCGAAGAAGCAGTAGACAATTGTGTGTCTGTTTTCAATATAGAATCTGATGATGTTAAAGGACGTATTATTGGTCGTGAAGGACGAAACATTCGTGCCATAGAAGCTGCTACAGGTGTCGAGATTATTGTTGATGATACACCAGAAGCCATCATATTGTCTTGTTTTGATTCTGTAAGACGTGAAATAGCCCGACTGTCCTTACACAAACTGGTAACCGATGGTAGAATCCATCCAGCACGTATTGAAGAAGTTGTTAAGAAAACAAAAAAACATATTGAACAGGAGATTATTGAGGTTGGTAAACGCACCGTTATAGATTTAGGGATCCATAATTTACACCCTGAATTGATTAAGATGGTTGGTAGAATGAAATACAGGTCGTCTTATGGACAAAACTTATTACAACATTCGCGTGAAGTTGCTAAGCTATGTGGCGTTATGGCAGCCGAGCTAGGGTTAAACCCAAAACTGGCCAAACGTGCGGGCTTATTGCACGATATTGGTAAGGTGCCAGATGCTGAAGCAGATATGGAAACGCCACATGCTATATTGGGAATGCAATGGGCTGAAAAGTTTGGAGAAAAAGAAGATGTGTGTAACGCCATTGGAGCCCACCATGATGAAGTGGAAATGAAGTCATTGTTAGCTCCTATAATACAAGTGTGTGATGCCATTTCTGGAGCACGACCAGGTGCACGACGTCAAGTTTTGGACAGTTACATACAACGTCTAAAAGATTTAGAGGATATTGCTTTTGGTTTTCAAGGCGTAAAAAAGGCCTATGCCATTCAAGCAGGTAGAGAGCTAAGAGTTATTGTTGAAAGCGAAAAGGTTGACGACCAAAAGGCGGCAGATTTGTCGTTTAGCATATCACAAAAAGTACAGACCGATATGACATATCCAGGCCAGGTTAAAGTAACTGTAATTAGAGAAACACGGGCTGTGAATATTGCGAAATAATAGATTTATTATTTACTACCTACAGTCAACAGCTATTTTCTAGGGTGAAATTCCTCAATAACTTTTGTTAGATGGCTTTTATCTAAATGTACATATATTTCGGTAGTTGTAATGCTTTCATGACCTAACATGAGCTGTATAGACCTTAAATCGGCATTATTTTGCAACAAGTGCGTTGCAAAAGAATGTCTAAATGTGTGAGGAGAAATACTTTTTTTAAGTCCTATTTTTTTGGCCAGTTGTTTAATAATAGTGAATACCATGGCCCTTGTTAGCTGTTTTCCGCGCCTATTTAAAAATAAAGTATCTTCGTACCCGGCCTGTATGGGAATGTGGTTTCTAACCTCATCTTTGTAAATATCGATATATTTTTGGGTAACACTTACTATAGGGACAAAGCGCTGCTTATCGCCTTTGCCAGTTACCTTTATAAAACCTTCATCAAAAAATAAATCCGATAGCTTTAAGTTAATAAGTTCACTAACACGTAATCCGCACCCATATAAAGTTTCCAACATGGCCCTATTACGTTCGCCTTGTGGTTTGCTCAAATCGATAGCATGGATTAATTTGTCAATCTCTTTCTCAGATAGGGTATCGGGCAACTTCCTACCAATTTTTGGCGACTCAATAAGTTCTAAGGGGTTTGATTGCCTATAATCCTCAAAAACCAAATAACTGAAAAAGCTACGTAGTCCAGAGATTAATCGAGACTGCGAGCGGGTATTAACAGTTTTAGCCATATCATAAATAAACTGCTGTATAGTTTCGGTAGTAATGGAAATAGGGGATATGGTTAAGTTGTGGGCTTCTAGATATTTTATAAGTTTTTTTACATCCAGGGTATAATTATCAATGGAGTTTTGGGATAGTCCACGTTCTATCTTTAAATAGAGTTGATAATCCTTTAGAGCGTGTTCCCATTTCATGATTGTAAAAATAGTTAAATCCTTAATTATGATGTAATTATGCTTGGAAAGATTTTATTTAATTTATGAATATCACAAAATTAATAACTTTATTTTGATTAATCCATAATTTAAAGCTATGTTTGCGCCTTATTTTTAAAATAATTTAATAAAACCTTAAATTTTAAATTTATGAAAAAACTATTAGTTATGGCTGCTTTTGCAGTATTTGGATTATCAAATGTAAATGCTCAAGAAACAACAAATGGTGGTCAAACATCTAAGGGAAAATGGTTAATAGAAGCAAATACAGGTTTTGGAGCTGGTGGTGGACTATTAGGACATTCGGCAAACACAAGCTTTGGCTTAACATCTGTTGATGGCGAAACTATTTGGTCTATTGGAGCAGAAGGCGGTTATTTTGTAATGGACGATTTGGCTATTAAAGCAGGTCTTGGTTATACAGATTATGATGGCTTTTCAATGTTTTCATATAAGCTAGGTGCTAAATATTATATTTCTAGTATGATTCCAGTACAACTTGATTTAACCGGTGCTAGCATTGAAGACGCAATTGAAGACCCACTATGGTTAGGGTTACAAGGCGGGTATGCAATCTTTATTGGACAAAACGTAAGTATTGAGCCAGGTATAAGATATAATATCTCTTTAAATGAAGATGTTACCGACGAAGGTATCTTTGAATTTCGTGTTGGTTTCGCATTACACTTTTAAATAAACCCACATGAACATTATAAAAGGAGGCATAATGCCTCCTTTTTTGTGTTACAGAATTTGTATTTATATTGAGTTGAAATAAAATAAATTTGCGAATGTCAAAAAAAATAAGGTAATTTATTGCTAATTAATCAATATAATTATTAAAAATTATGAAAAAACTATTACTATTATTGGTTTTCGCAGTATGCTCGATTAACCAGTTTAACGCTCAAGGCAACTTTAGAGTTGGCGCTAACGCAGGGCTTCCTGTAGGAGATGTAGATGATTTTTCATCATTTGCACTTGCTGTAGATTTGGGGTATTTGTTTGATGTATCAGACAGTTTTGATGCTGGTATAGAAACAGGTTATACCCGTTTTTTTGGCAAGGACATTTTTGAAGACTTTAGTTTTTTACCTATTACTGGAGTTGGAAAATATGCTTTTTCAGAAGATGTGTCTGCTGAAGCGGGTCTTGGTTATGCTGTTTCGCTTGAATCCGGCGGCGGCGGTGATTTCTATTGGAAATTAGGAGCAGCTTATGCACTGGATGAAGCTAGTGATATTAGTTTGTCTTACCGTTCAATTTCTGGTGATGGTGGTTCTATTGATGCCATTATGCTAGGATATAGAAGAAATTTATAGTAATTATAGCTAATAATTTAAAAAGGGAAGCTTATAAGCTTCCCTTTTTTTATGCAATTTTTTTATACATTTACCACATGAAACACCAATGAGAAAAATCTCAATACACTAGAATGGTTATGAAAGGTGTTCCATCTGACCTCTAAAGCAATAATAAGTATTAACAGATGAAAAAACTAATCATTATAAACGGTCCCAATCTTAATTTATTGGGTAAACGCGAACCCGCTATTTATGGTAGCTTGTCTTTTACTGAGTTTTTGGACAAAGTAAAAGCAGCGTATTCCAATGCTACGTTAGATTATTTCCAATCTAACATAGAAGGCGAAATTATAGATAAGCTGCATGAGGTAGGGTTTACTTATGATGGTATTATTCTAAATGCAGCTGCTTATACACATACTTCGGTTGGTATAGGCGATGCGGTGAAGGCTATTGAAACCCCTGTTGTAGAAGTACATATCTCTAACACTTTTGGTAGAGAAGAATTCCGGCATCAATCTTATATATCACCCAAAGCTAAAGGCGTTATTCTTGGGTTTGGCCTTCAAAGTTATGAATTGGCCATTCAAAGCTTTTTGAATTCCTAATTTTCTTTAAAAGCAAGGAATACTTCCTTTATGAAATGGTGTATTTCTAAAGAGTAATAATGTATTCCCAAAACGAAATAACGTATTTCTAAAAAGAAATAGAACGTTTCTTAAAGGTAATGGATTATTTCTAAAAAGAAATGCCGCATAACTAAAGTGAAATGCGGCAAAATTATCAAGTAATGTTTTATTATAGTGTGTTTAAAGATGAATAACTTCATCATATGCGTCAGCAACGGCCTCCATTACGGCTTCGCTCATGGTGGGATGCGGATGCACGGCCTTCAATACTTCATGTCCGGTAGTTTCCAATTTACGGCCTAAAACAGCTTCAGCAATCATATCTGTAACGCCTGCGCCTATCATATGGCAACCTAACCATTCCCCGTATTTGGCATCAAAAATAACTTTAACAAAGCCATCTTTATTACCTCCGGCACTGGCTTTACCAGAAGCTGAAAATGGAAATTTTCCAATTTTAACATCAAAACCTTTTTCTTTGGCTTGTTTTTCGGTTAAACCAACACTGGCTATTTCTGGGGAACAATAGGTACAGCCCGGTATGTTTCCATAATCTAATGCTTCAACGTGTTGCCCAGCAATTTTTTCAACACATAAAATGCCCTCTGCAGAGGCAACATGTGCCAATGCTTGTCCGGGTGTTACATCGCCAATGGCATAATATCCAGGTATATTGGTTTGATAAAAATTATTGACTAATATTTTATCTCTATCTACTACAATACCAACATCTTCTAAACCAATATTTTCAATATTCGTTTTAATACCAACGGCACTTAAAATAATATCAGCTTCTAAAACCTCTTCACCTTTACTGGTTTTTACGGTTGCTTTTACGCCTTTTCCTGATGTATCTACTTTGGTTACTTCGGCAGAGGTCATGATATTCATGCCACTCTTTTTAAATGAACGCTCTAATTGCTTCGATACCTCTTCGTCTTCTACAGGAACAATGTTTGGTAAGTACTCTACTATGGTAACTTCTGTGCCCATAGATTTGTAAAAATAAGCAAACTCGACCCCAATGGCTCCAGACCCTACAACAATCATTTTTTTGGGCTGATTTGGCAAGGTCATGGCTTCTCTATAACCAATAACTTTTTTACCGTCTTGTGGTAAACTTGGTAATTCGCGAGAACGTGCACCAGTAGCAATAATAATATGG
Source organism: Aestuariibaculum scopimerae (assembly GCF_059428085.1). NCBI lineage: Bacteria > Pseudomonadati > Bacteroidota > Flavobacteriia > Flavobacteriales > Flavobacteriaceae > Aestuariibaculum > Aestuariibaculum scopimerae. The sequence continues at coordinate 3,919,652 of NZ_CM182089.1, read as the reverse complement.
TCGGCACTATACTCTTTACCATCTACATCAATTTTTTTACCGGCTTTTAGTTTACCATAGCCTTCAATAACATCAATTTTGTTTTTCTTCATCAAGAACTGAACGCCCTTGCTCATACCTTCTGCAACACCTCTACTACGTTTTACAACAGCATCAAAATCATGTTCGGCATCCTTAACTTTTAAGCCGTAATCTTCCGCATGTTTAAGATATTCAAATACTTGAGCAGACTTTAACAATGCTTTAGTAGGTATACAACCCCAATTTAAACATACACCACCCAAACTTTCTTTTTCAATAATAGCAGTTTTAAAACCTAATTGAGATGCTCTAATGGCAGTAACATAACCGCCAGGCCCACTTCCAAGAACAATAATATCGTATTTACTCATGAGAATTTTTTAATCGTTATTTCAAGCTACGAATTTACGAAACCTTATTCGAATAAAGAATTTAGAATCCTATAAATTTTTTACGGGACAAATCATTGTCTCTTTCAAACTTTGCCACTTTGAAACTCCAAAATTACCTACCTTTGTTATAAGAACAAGTTTATGAATATACCAAGAACAAGTTTTCCTAGAGTAGTAATAATAGGTGGGGGTTTTGCAGGGATATCGCTGGCAAAAAAATTATCAAAACAAGAGATGCAAGTGGTTCTACTTGATAGAAATAATTACCATACATTCCAGCCTTTATTATATCAAGTTTCAACTGGCGGCCTAGAGCCCGATTCTATTGCTTACCCTATAAGGAAGATACTTAAGGATTTTCCCAATTTTCATTTTAGATTGGCAAATGTTAACGAAATTGATGTGGTTAACAACAAAGTAAAGACCAATATAGGTGAGTTGAAGTTTGATTATTTGGTAGTGGCTTCTGGCTCACAAACGAATTATTTTGGAAATGCAGCTATTGAAAAATATAGCATGGCTATGAAAACCATACCGCAATCACTAAACCTAAGAAGTCTTATACTGGAGAATTTTGAAGAAGCACTTTTAACATCCGATTTAAACGAGCGTAATGCGCTCATGAATTTTGTAATAGTAGGAGGCGGGCCAACGGGCGTTGAATTGGCTGGAGCATTGGCAGAAATTAAGAAAGGTATTTTGCCTAAAGATTACCCCGATTTAGATACACGCTTAGCCCAAATTCATATTGTACAATCTGGAGATTGTATTTTAAAAGGAATGAGTGATAAAGCATCGGAAAAAGCCGAGGACTTCTTGGAAAAACTTGGGGTTAACATTTGGAAAAATGTACGGGTTATAGATTATGATGGTAAAACTGTTACAACGGACACCGATTTAACTTTTGAAACTGCTACATTGGTTTGGGCGGCTGGCGTAAAAGGGGCTACAATTAAAGGCTTGGATGCTGATGACTTTGTAACGCGTGGTAATAGGCTGCTGGTAAATCAATATAATCAAGTAAAGGGTTATGCCCATATTTTTGCTATTGGAGACATTGCTTGTATGATTAATGAAGCTTACCCAATAGGATTACCCATGATGGCGCAACCAGCCATCCAACAAGGAGAAAAGTTAGGGGATAACTTATTGAATTTGATCCATAAAAAGCCCATGAAGCCTTTTATATATAACGATAAAGGGGCCATGGCCACTATAGGAAGAAATAAAGCAGTTGTAGATTTACCCAAGTTTAAGTTTCAAGGTGTTTTTGCTTGGTATGTTTGGATGTTTGTGCACTTATTTTTTCTAATTGGTTTTAGAAATAGAATGGTAGTTTTTATCAATTGGGTTTATAATTATGTACGGTTTGACAGGGAAGCTCGATTGATTATTAGGCCTTATAAGAATAAAATTAAGCCTTAGTATTTTTTATAGGTCATCCGTAAAATGACGTCTACTTTTTTCTTTACTGAATTTTTCATCGTTGTACAGGGATGAATTTCCTTTGGGTATGGATAGGGATTTCCAATATTTGCCCTTAATAAGTTTTCCTAAGAAAACGATTTGCCCTGTGTGATAGGCATAATGTGCTATTTGTCTATTGATAGCTTCTGTAACGGTATGTCCTTGATTTCTTATATAAATAATGTGTTCTAACTGATTGTCGTTTACAGAATTCAATGCATTAAATAGACATGCCCACCCTTTTTCCCAGTCGGCTATCAACTCTTCCTTGGATATGTAGGTATCTACAAATTCTGTATCACGTTCTCGCCATGCTTTTTCTCCATCTTCAGATAAAAAATTGGTCCACCTGCTTAACATATTCCCAACCATGTGTTTTACTATAATTGCAATGGAATTGGAGTCTATAGCAAACTCTTTTCGCAGTTCTTTAAATGTTAATGCATTAAAAGTTTTATCACCTAGGCTTTTATAATATTTAAACTGCTTAATGGCACTTGATAAATAACTTTCCATTCATTAAAAGTACTATTTTTTTTGAATAAACCTAAGGGCTACACCATTTATGCAATGGCGCTCACCAGTAGTGTTTCTTGGGCCGTCATTAAACATATGACCTAAATGACCTCCGCATGTAGCACAGTGTTCTTCAGTTCTTTTATAGCCAAGATCATAGTCAATTGAAAAAGCTACATTGCCTTCAATTTCCCTATCAAAACTAGGCCAACCACTTCCAGAGTCAAATTTATGTTCGCTTTTAAAAAGCGGTGTACCACATCCTTTGCATACATATACGCCAGTTTTGTAGTTCTTGTTTAAAGGGCTTGAAAATGCGGGTTCAGTACCTGCTCTCCGTAGCACATTAAATTCGGTAGGGGTTAGTTGTGCTTTCCATTCGGCCTCTGTTTTGCTAACTTTGTAGGTTTCTCGCTTTTCTTTTTGGGCATTACCGTTGCAGTTAAATAAAACCAGTGTAATGCTTAAAATAATTAACTTTTTCATCGTAGAATAATCTTTTTTCTCTAAATAGGTCGTATATAACCAATATACTTAACAAATAAATTTTATTAATACTTTAGTAATTTTAGCTGTATAAATAAAAGGAACAGTTTTTGTACTTTTATAGAATATTTAATAATACAAATAATTATGAAGCTTATAAACACTAAGTCCCTTATTATATTGGCAACTATAGCCATTATATCTGCATGTGCCACAAATCCTTTTACAGGTAAGAAAACCATGGCTTTGGTTCCAAATTCGCAATTGTTTCCAACAGCTTTTGCTCAATATGATCAATTCTTATCAGAGAATAAGGTGGTTAAAGGGACATCAGACGCTGAAATGGTAAAACGTGTGGGGCAGAGAATAGCTGTAGCTGCCGAACGTTGGTTAAATGCCAATGGCAATGTTGGTTATTTAAATGATTATAGATGGGAATATAATTTAGTTGATGATGAAACTGTTAATGCTTGGTGTATGCCTGGCGGAAAGATTGTTGTTTACACAGGTATTTTGCCAATTGCTAAAGGTGAAGCAGGACTGGCAGCTATTATGGGGCATGAAGTATCCCATGCACTTGCCAACCACGGGCAACAACGTATGAGTGCGGCTTATGTACAGCAAGGGGTTGCCTTGGCAGGAAATATTGCTATTAAGGACGAGGAATCCAGAAATGCATTCAATCAATATTATGGTGTAGGGACACAAGTTGGTGTTATGCTGCCTTTTAGTAGAGCACATGAAACCGAAGCAGATAAAATAGGGTTGTATCTTATGGCTATTGCTGGTTATAACCCGGAGGAAGCTGCCGAACTATGGAAACGTATGAGTGCCCAAAGTGGAGGACAGGCACCACCGGAAATTTTAAGTACCCACCCATCTAATGAGTCACGTATTGCTAACCTTACTGCGTTGGCTCCAGAGGCAAAAAAAGAAGCTGCTAAATTTGGAGTGACTTCATTCAGGTAACATTAAATTATTATTCAAATAAAAATATTTGTTTACTTTAGGAGCTGCTTATAAAAGGGCAGCTTTTTTATTATGGCTATATTAGAAAAAGGAAGTAAAAAACTTTTAAATGCTTGGGCATTTTACGATTGGGCAAATTCCGTTTACAGTTTGGTGATAGCATCAGCCATATTTCCTATTTTTTATGGCGCTTTATTTAGAGTTGCAGAAATTGATAAGGTGGAAGTTTTTGGAGGGTATATTGCTAGAGCTCCGCTAATTAGCTATACAACCTCATTGGCATTTGTATTTATAGCTTTAATAACACCCTTAATATCAGGTGTAGCAGATTATTTAGGAAACAAAAAAGTATTCATGAAGTTTTTCTGTTACTTAGGGGGAATTTCATGTATTGGACTATATTGGTTTTCTTTAGAACATATTTATTTTAGTCTAATCTGTTACTTTTTAGGTTTGGTAGGGTTTTGGGTAAGTTTTGCCATCAATAATTCCTATCTACCAGACATAGCTTATCCTGAACAACAAGATAGAATTAGTGCCAAAGGATTTTCTTTTGGGTATGTGGGGAGTGTTATTTTATTGTTATTGAACTTATGGATGGTTATGAAACCAGACTTTTTTGGGATTGTTTCAGATGCTGATGGTGCAGCTGAAATAAAAGCCATGAAATATTCTTTTGTATCAGTTGGTGTTTGGTGGATTGTTTTTAGTCAGTATACCTTTTTCTATTTACCTAAGGGGAACAAAAAAGAGAGCCCCAAAAAGAACATTATATTGAATGGCTTTAAAGAGTTAAAATTAGTTTGGTATCAATTAGGAAAAAATACCAAGCTAAAACGTTATTTGGGTGCTTTTTTTATTTACAGTATGGCGGTACAAACCGTTATGTTGATTGCTACATATTTTGGTGAAGAAGAAATAGCTTGGGGGTCTGATACAGAACGCACGATGGGGCTTATAATAAGTATCTTGGTTATTCAAGTTGTTGCTATTGCTGGAGCTATGCTTACTGCAAGAGTTGCATCTATTTTTGGTAATATAAAAACCCTTATAGTCATTAATATGCTTTGGGCGGTTATTTGCGTATATGCATATTTTTTGATAACACCCACGGACTTTTATGTTGCCGCTGGTTTGGTAGGAATTGTTATGGGGGGTATACAAGCTTTGTCTAGATCTACCTATTCAAAATTTTTGCCTGAGACAACTGATACTGCTTCCTTTTTTAGTTTTTATGATGTAGCAGAGAAGATAGGTATTGTTATAGGAACATTTCTTTATGGTTTTGTCGCTCAAATAACAGGCAGTATGCGTAATGCCGTGTTGTTTTTATTTATATTCTTTTTGGCCGGTATTATTCTTTTGTTTAGAGTGCCAAAACATCAAAAAAGTTAGTATTAAAAACGGCATATATATGCCGTTTTTAATAAAAGCTGAGTTAGTTAAACATGAGATTTCAATAACTAAATTTTCTTAAAAGTTATATTTCCGTATTTGGAATTAATCTTAATCATGTTAGAGCTGTTGGGACTGCCATAGTAACCTTTATTGGAGTTTTTATTTTGATCTGTAAATTTAAATCCTTCGGTATTTCTAATGGAACCATACCTAGCATTAACATCAAAATTAAATTGATAAGCGGTATGATATCGAATTGTAATTCCTAGATAGTTTGATTCAATATTCATGTTTCCAGTGTCAGCATTTTTTTGATCAATTTTAATTGAACCATATGACCCTTTAATGTGTAGGTTTTTATAGATATCTCCTAACACCATATTTAAATAATTGCCATTACCAGATATGTTATTGGCTTTATGGATATTTATTGAACCGTAATCACAATTAAAATTAATATTTTCAGCTGTTTCTATAGTGGCGTTTGTATAATTTGAATTAATATTTAGTTTTTTTGTTTTTGCAACGGTAAATCCACTGTAATCTGCATTGATCTTTCCACTATTTATGTATTCGAAGTAGCTGTTATTGGTATAGTCAAATGAAATTTCATTGTTTTCACCCATTAATTCTTTTGTGGTTACTTTGCCATAGTCGCAATTTATAGTTGCATTTCCTTCTAACTTGTCTAGGTTTACAGTGCCATAATTATTATGTAAGTTAACACTATTGGTAATAGGTAGCTTTACAATATAATTTATTTCCATAGTTACATTATTTTTCCCCCAATCCCACCAGGATTTTTTGTTGTTAAAAGTTGTTTTTGCTTCTACTATACTGGAAGAAGTATTAAATGTAACACCAATATTATCTAGTTTTTTTTGGGTTTTGTCCTCATTGTTACCACTTACTTTAATGGTTATTTCCATTGTGATTTTATTTCCGTTGTAGGTTACAATATCAATATTTCCGTAGCTGCTGTTAATCTTTAATAAGGCATCACTGTTAACGGTGAACTCTTTTTTTATTGTTTTTTCTTTTTTGTATTTACCTTTTAATGGATTGGTGCTAAATACTATTGTAGGTAATAAAAGCAGGATATATGCTGTTTTAAATAATAATTGAGTTTTCATTGTTGTTTTCTTTAAGTTGTTTTACATTATCTATGGTTTCCAAAACATTTTTTAATAAATTTAATCTGGCTTGAAAGTTTAAAATCATAGTATAAATAACACGTTTGTCATAACCACTTTCTTCTAAATCAATTTTCAGAGACTTATAATCTTTTTCAAGAGTTTCCAGTTGTTTCATGGCGTCGCTGATAAGACCTTCTGTATCTGGTGTTTTTGCTTGATTGAGTTTTGTAAGCTCTTCAGAAATGGCCATGGTAAAGAAATTTTGCGTTTCAGACATTTCAGGAGATATGCTTGCTAAATCTGTAGTGCCTTTAGTTGGTTTAAATAAACCAATAAGACTTAAGCAGATAACAAGTGTTGCCGCTATACCCATTACAGGTTTCCAGAAATTTAATCTAATCACAGCATCTTTAAGGTATTTTGGCTTTTGACTTTTAAGCTTTTTTACAAATCTCGCTTGATGACCTTTTTTAGGAACTTCAAAATCAAAGTCAGAATGCAACGTTTCAAATAAATTATCAATCGTGTCTTTTTTCATTTTAAACTATATTTTCTAATTTTTTCCTCAAGCTTGCTTTTGCACGCGATATAGTGGTTCTACAGTTGGCTTGAGAAATATTTAAAATATCACTAATTTCTTCATAATCATAGCCTTCAATTAGGTGAAGCGTTAAGCATATTCTATAATTATCTTTAAGCGTTTTCATTGTTTTAATAATTTGATTTGCTTTTAGGTTTATAGAAACAAAGCTATCTATACCGTCTATTCGATCTTCAATTTTATTAATGACATTTTCTAAAGGAACATTTGTGTATTTACCATTCTTTTTATAATGGTGAATACTGTTGTTAATAACAATACGCTTTAACCATGGACCAAATATTTTGGCATCTTTCAGGCTCTCCAATTTTGTGAACGCTAACAAAAACGAGTCCTGCATAATGTCTTCCGCTTCAAAAGGGTCTTTAACAATCCTTAATGAGGTGTTGTACATGGCCTTATAATACCTGTTGTAAACTTCCAATTGCGCAGATTGGTTACCTAGCATACAGTGTTTTATAAGCTCTTCAATATTTAGTTTGGCTAGCGTCACTAAAGTAAATTGTTATTTTAATAGATTAAGACATGTTGCGTTTGTTACAGTTTTGAAAAAAAAAATCCCACATTAACATGTAATGTAGGAATTTAATTTGTGGATAGGATTTTTAAAGATTAAGATTCAGCAGGCTTTTCAGCTTTATCAATACTGATTTTTAGTTCTTTAGTGTTTTTATCCAAATCAATGCTTATTTGGTCACCTTCTTCAACGTGCGATGTAATGATCTCTTCCGCTAATGCATCTTCAATATATTTTTGAATGGCACGCTTTAAGGGTCTTGCTCCATATTGCTTGTCAAATCCTTTTTCAGCAATAAAATCTTTTGCCTCATCAGTAAGTTTAAGTATATAGCCTAAGTCTTTAATTCTAATTAGAAGTTTTTCCAATTCGATATCAATAATCTTGTTAATGTCTTCTTTTTCTAAAGGATTGAACATAACAACATCATCAATTCTATTTAAAAACTCAGGTGCAAATGATTTTTTCAATGCATTTTCAATAACACTCCTAGCATTGGCATCTTCTTGAGCTTTTTGAGAAGAGGTTCCAAAACCTATACCAGTTCCAAAATCTTTAAGTCTTCTAGCACCAATATTGGAAGTCATGATAATAATTGTATTTCTAAAATCTATTTTTCTTCCTAAGCTATCTGTTAAATAGCCATCATCCAATACTTGTAATAGCATATTGAACACATCGGGATGTGCTTTTTCAATTTCATCTAACAGAATTACAGCATAAGGTTTACGTCTTACTTTTTCTGTAAGTTGCCCGCCTTCTTCATAGCCAACATACCCTGGAGGTGCTCCAATTAATCTAGAGATAGCGAATTTTTCCATGTATTCACTCATATCAATTCTAACAAGGGAGTCCTCGCTATCAAATAATTCTCTAGATAATACTTTGGCTAATTGTGTTTTACCTACACCTGTTTGGCCTAAAAAGATAAATGAACCAATGGGCTTGTTAGGGTCTTTAAGTCCAGCTCGGTTACGCTGTATAGCTTTAACAACCTTAGCAACTGCCTCATCTTGGCCAATTACTTTACCTTTAATAAGTTTTGGTAATTCGGCGAGCTTATTAATCTCGGTTTGCGCAATTCTATTTACAGGAATTCCAGTCATCATCGACACGACATCGGCTACATTGTCTTCAGTAACAATTTCACGATGCTGTTTGGTGTCTTCTTCCCATTTTTCTTGTGCTGCTGCTAATTCTTTTTCAATGCGTTTTTCATCATCTCTAAGCTTGGCTGCTTCTTCATATTTTTGTTTTCTAACAACCGCATTTTTGGTTTCCTTGATGGCTTCAAGTTGTTTTTCTAATTCAATAATCTGTTTAGGAACCTCAATATTAGTAATATGAACACGAGAACCAGCTTCATCTAATGCATCTATAGCTTTATCTGGCAAGAAACGTTCAGTCATATAGCGATTTGTTAACTTAACACATGCCTCAATGGCTTCTGGTGTATAGTCTACATTGTGGTGATCTTCATATTTGGTTTTAATGTTGTTGAGTATTTCAATGGTTTCGATAACACTGGTAGGCTCTACAATGACTTTTTGGAAACGACGCTCCAAAGCACCATCCTTTTCAATATATTGTCTGTATTCATCTAAAGTAGTAGCGCCAATACATTGAATTTCACCACGAGCCAAGGCAGGTTTAAACATATTGGAAGCATCTAAACTGCCAGTGGCCCCACCAGCACCTACTATGGTGTGTATCTCATCAATAAACAAAATAACATCATCATTTTTTTCAAGCTCGTTCATTACGGCTTTCATGCGTTCTTCAAACTGCCCCCTGTACTTAGTTCCTGCTACTAAACTGGCTAAATCTAGTGTTACAACACGTTTGTTGAAAAGGATTCTAGAGACTTTGCGTTTAACAATTCTAAGTGCTAAGCCTTCGGCTATGGCAGATTTACCAACACCGGGTTCTCCAATTAAGAGCGGGTTGTTTTTTTTACGTCTACTAAGAATTTGTGAAACACGCTCAATTTCTTTTTCTCTACCTACAACAGGGTCTAATTTACCTTCTTCGGCTAAGGCCGTTAAATCACGTCCAAAATTGTCCAACACAGGTGTTTTGGACTTTTTGTTCGACTTGCTTGCAGGGCTATTAAAAATGTCCTTTGAAGTATCATCTTCAGCACTGGTGTCATCATCTTGGAATGATTCGGCTTTAGGTTCTATATAATCGTTATCGTTTGTGATCATAAATTTAAATTGTTCTTTAACATTATCATAGTCAATTTTAAGCTTATTTAAAAGCTTGGTAGTTGGGTCGTTTTCATTTCTCAAGATGCACAGCAATAAATGCGCGGTATTAATGGAAGTGCTTTGAAAAAGCTTAGCTTCCAAAAATGTTGTTTTTAGAGCGCGTTCTGCCTGTCTAGTAAGGTGTAGATTCTTTTTTTGATTAGATTCTGATGTTATGTTTGGATTGGCCGGGCTTAATATCTCAACTTTTCTTCTTAAATGGTTTAAATCAATATCTAAAGCATTTAAAATATTTATAGCCTTGCCATCACCATCACGTAAAAGGCCCAGCATCAAGTGTTCAGTGCCAATGAAATCATGACCTAACCTTAAAGCTTCTTCTTTACTATAAGCAATCACATCTTTTACTCTTGGAGAAAAATTATCATCCATATTATCTTCTTTCTGCTTTAAAAATACTAAAACATTTAACCAAAGGCAAAAACTATACCTTAAATTATATGTAAGTTGCTAATTGACGAAAAAAAGTTTATAAAATCAAAATTATTTAGAGCATATTTATTAACGAAAAAAGCGTCTGAAATTGTTAATAAAAAAGCCAAAAAAAACATACTTTAAAGACCTGCTATGACTATCGAAATACTTATATTAGCATGTTTTGAATTACTCATAAAACTTAATTAAAATATTTATGGCAGAAGGAGAAAAATTGATTCCTATTAATATTGAAGATGAGATGAAATCCGCTTACATTGATTATTCAATGTCGGTCATTGTGTCACGTGCGTTACCAGATGTCAGAGACGGTTTAAAACCGGTTCACAGGCGTGTACTTTATGGTATGCACGAATTAGGTGTTAGGTCTAACACGGCACATAAAAAATCAGCAAGAATTGTTGGAGAGGTTTTAGGTAAGTATCACCCACATGGTGATACCTCTGTTTACGACGCTATGGTGCGTATGGCACAAGAGTGGAGTTTACGTTATATGCTTGTAGATGGTCAAGGTAACTTTGGATCTATAGATGGTGATAGCCCAGCTGCTATGCGTTATACAGAAGCCCGTATGCGTAAAATATCTGAAGATATGCTTGCAGATATTGATAAGGAAACGGTTGATCATAAATTAAACTTTGATGATACCTTAAATGAGCCCACAGTTCTTCCAACCCGTATTCCGGGACTTTTGGTTAATGGGGCTTCTGGTATTGCTGTAGGTATGGCTACCAATATGCCGCCACACAATCTATCAGAAGTAGTAGATGGTACAATTGCTTATATAGACAACGCCGATATTGAAGTTGATGAATTAATACAACATATTAAAGCACCAGATTTCCCTACTGGTGGAACGATTTATGGTTATGATGGCGTTAAGGAAGCGTTTCAAACAGGACGTGGAAGAATAGTACTTCGCGGCAAGGCGATTATTGAAGAGGTTCAAGGACGAGAGTGTATTATAGTAACAGAGATACCTTATCAAATCAATAAAGCAGAAATGATTAAAAAGACTGCTGATTTGGTTAATGAGAAAAAGCTTGAAGGAATTGCAACCATTCGAGATGAGTCTGACCGAAATGGTATGCGTATCGTTTATGTGTTAAAACGTGATGCCATACCAAATATCGTACTAAACAAGCTTTATAAATATACAGCACTGCAATCATCATTTAGTGTAAACAATATTGCGCTAGTAAAAGGAAGGCCACAGTTGTTAAACCTCAAAGATCTGATTCACTATTTTGTAGAGCATAGGCATGATGTAGTTGTAAGACGTACAACTTATGAATTGCGTAAAGCAGAAGAACGTGCTCATATTTTAGAAGGTCTAATCATTGCCTCTGATAATATTGATGAGGTTATTGCTATTATTAGAGCATCCTCAAATGCAGACGAAGCCAGGACAAATTTAATAGAGCGCTTTGAGCTTACCGAAATACAGGCTAAAGCCATCGTAGAAATGCGTTTACGTCAGCTTACAGGATTAGAGCAAGATAAATTACGTTCGGAGTATGAAGAGTTAATGAAGACCATTGAAGATTTAAAAGATATCTTGGAGAAAAAAGACCGTCGTATGGATATCATTAAAGAAGAACTTTTGGTTGTTAAAGATAAATATGGAGATGAGCGTCGTTCTACGATTGAATATGCTGGTGGTGATTTAAGTATAGAAGATATGATCCCAGATGAAAAAGTGGTTATTACCATTTCTCACGCGGGCTATATTAAGCGTACATCTTTAACCGAATACAAAACCCAAAACAGGGGAGGTGTCGGACAAAAAGCGTCTACAACTAGAAATGAAGATTTCTTAGAATATTTATTTGTAGGCACCAACCATCAATATATGCTATTCTTTACGCAAAAAGGAAAATGTTTCTGGATGCGTGTTTATGAAATACCAGAAGGTAGTAGAACGTCTAAAGGAAGAGCTATTCAAAATCTTATAAATATAGAGCAAGACGATAAGGTTAAAGCTTTTATCTGTACACAAGACCTTAAGGACGAAGATTATATAAACAGTCATTATGTCATCATGGCAACCAAACAAGGTCAGGTTAAGAAAACATCCTTAGAGCAATATTCCCGACCACGTACTAATGGAATTAATGCCATTACCATTAAAGAAGATGATGAGCTGTTAGAGGCCAAGCTTACTACTGGAGAAAGTCAGGTGATGCTAGCACTTAAGTCTGGTAAAGCAGTACGATTTGAAGAGGCTAAAACAAGACCAATGGGACGAAATGCCTCTGGAGTTAGGGGTATTAAGCTAGCTAATGATCAAGATGAAGTTATAGGTATGGTTACTGTTGAAAACCCTCAAGAAGAATCAGTATTGGTTGTTTCCGAAAACGGTTATGGTAAGCGTACATATATTGATGATCCTGAAGATGGAGAGCCTGTTTACAGAATTACCAATAGAGGTGGAAAAGGGGTTAAAACCATCTCCATCACTCAAAAAACAGGACAATTGGTTGCTATTAAAAGTGTTACTGATAAAGATGATTTAATGATTATTAATAAGTCAGGTATCGCTATTAGATTAGAAGTTAAAAATTTAAGGGTTATGGGTAGAGCTACCCAAGGTGTTAAATTGATAAACTTAAAGGACAGTGATTCCATTGCAGCCGTAGCAAAAGTTATGCATGAAGAAGAAGATGTAGAAGATGTTTCAGAAACTGCAGGTAATGAAGGAGCTGCAGAAAATGGCACAGCTATTGATAATATAGAAGAAGACAACAATACAGAAGATTAAATAGAAATTAAATATTATTAAAAAATGAAAAAACAAATTATTATAGCTTTAGCTTTTTCAGTTAGTGCATTTTCATTTGCACAAAAAAAAGAACTGAGAGCTGTGGAAAAAGCTATTAGAGGCGAGAATTATGCTGAGGCTAAGGCAGCATTACAACAAGCGGAAGCCTTAATGGCTGAAATGGACGATAAGTCAAAGGCTCAGTATTATTATCTGCTAGCGCAAACATTATATGCAGGAGGAAAAGGTTCCATTTCTGATATTGATGAAGCTATAGAGAGTCTTTCAAAAGTAAAAGGTAGTTACGATGATGAAAGTACCGAATTGAAGCAATCTATGGTTAATACCTTATTGACCAAAGGAAATGAGGCCTATGAGAAAAAAGATTTCTTAGTATCATCAAAATACTTTGAAAAAGCATACCGAGTAAGCCCTAAAGACACATTGTATTTGTATTACGCTGCAGCAACTGCAGTAAATGTACAAGAATATGATAGAGCCTTATCAATCTATGAAGAACTAAAAGATTTAGGGTATACAGGTATTCAAAAACAATACTACGCTACAGAGGTAGAAACTGGAGAAGAAGAAATTTTTCAAAGTGAAAGTTTACGCGATATATCAGTAAAGGCTAAAACACACATAAAACCAGGAGAACGTTTAACCGAATCAAAAAAGCCTGAGATCATTAAAAACATAGCGCTTATTTATGTTGGTGAAGGCAATAACGAAAAAGCCATTGAGGCGATGAAGGCGGCAAGAGCAGAAAGTCCTGATGATATTAATTTAATCCTTTCAGAAGCAAACGTTCATTACAAAATGGGCAATACTGAGGAATTTAAAAGCCTACTGGAAAAAGCCACAAAAATGGATCCAAGTAACCCAGAGTTACAATATAATTTGGGTGTTATTGCAGCAGAATCCGATCAACCTAAAGAAGCTAGAGCTTATTACGAAAAAGCTATAGAGTTAGATCCAAATTATGTTAATGCCTATATTAATATTTCAGCATTGATTTTATCTAAGGAAGAATCCATCATTCAAGAAATGAACGGGTTGGGAAGTTCTAAAAAAGACGATTTACGATATGATGAATTACGTGAAGAGCGCCAAGAGCTTTATAAACAAGCTGTACCTTATTTAACAAAGGCGTTAGACATAGATTCTAAAAATATTAATGCAGCTAAAACATTAATGAATATCTATAGTATTTTAGGCGAAACCGAAAAGCATAAAACTATGAAAGCTAAAGTTGAAGCTCTAGAAAGCGGAAACTAATGCTGGTAAATATTTATTAACCAAAAAAGCCGCAATTAATTGCGGCTTTTTTTATATCACTTTTTTTATAACACGTAACTTGTGTGTATGCATTCTTTTATCGGTGTTGTAAATACCAGAATGATCCAATCTATCAATTCTAACTTTGCCGTGAGCATGGATAATATAATTGTCTTTCATAATAATGCCTACATGGGTTATAATGCCTTCATTATTATCAAAGAAAGCCAAATCTCCAGGTTCGCTTTCTTCAATAAAACTTAGGGCTTCCCCTTGCGTAGCTTGCTGTGAGGCATCACGCAAAAGTTTGTAACCATTGAGTTTGTAAACCATTTGTGTAAATCCAGAGCAATCTATACCAAAAGGCGTTTTACCTCCCCATAAGTATGGCGCGTTTAAATACAAGAAAGCCGTTTGTACAATCTCTGTTTTGGCTTTTATGCCCGTAACAATATTGCCATCATGTAAGTGATTTAACGTGGTGAGTCCATTTAAAGAAGACCCAAGAAGGATTGGATGTAATTGTGCATTGTTGTCCTGAATAAACTCAACAAGATCAATAGATAACTTAGGCGATTCTTTATGAAGTTTTTTATATACATCTTCACTAATCTCAACATATTGTTTGTTATCTATCCAGCCTTCATATTTATCAAAGGCCAATCTTATTTTGCTCCAATATTTACGAGGTTCAATAACTTTAAAAAGGTCGCCATATAAAACTTGTGAAACGAGTTCGCTAGTATCTGAAGGTTCTTTTCTTAGAGGGACAATGCTTAAATTACAAATTCCGTATTGCATTAAAATAATTTAGTTACATTCTAAAACAATTGCAGAAGCTCCACCACCACCATTACAAATAGTCGCAGCACCAATTTTAGCCTGGTTTTGTTTTAATACGCTTAATAAAGTAATAATAATTCTAACCCCCGAACATCCCAATGGATGTCCTAGCGAAACCGCACCACCATTCACATTCACTTTTTTGTCACTAAGACCCAAAATCTTCATATTGGCTAAACCAACCACAGAGAAAGCTTCATTAAATTCAAAAAAATCCACATCATCTAAAGCAATGCCTGCTTTATCCAAAGCTTTTGGTAGGGCTTTGGCAGGTGCTGTAGTAAACCATTTAGGCTCTTGGGCAGCATCGGCGTAACTTTTTATAGTGGCCAGGGGCGTTAATCCCAATGCATTAGCTTTATCTTTGCTCATTAAAACCACGGCGCCAGCACCATCATTAATGGTAGATGCATTGGCAGCAGTAACCGTGCCGTCTTTTGAAAAAGCGGGACGTAATTGCGGAATCTTTTCCAACTTCACATTGGTATATTCTTCATCTTTAGTAACTACTACAGGCTCGCCACGGCGTTGAGGTACCTCAACAGGAACTACTTCATCATCAAATTTACCCTGGCTCCATGCTTCAGAAGACCGTTTGTACGATTGTATGGCAAAAGCATCTTGGTCTTCACGCGAAAATTGATATTCCGTTGCACAAGCATCCGCACATACCCCCATGGCATTTTGGTCATACGCATCAACAAGGCCATCTTTTTGCATGCCATCAACCAAAGTTGCAGGTCCAAATTTAGTGCCCGTTCTAGCGTGCAGGTAATGCGGTATAAGGCTCATGTTTTCCATACCACCAGCAACTATAATGTCTGCGTCTCCCAAAGCAATACTTTGAGCAGCTTGCATAACAGCTTTCATACCCGAAGCGCAAACTTTATTAATTGTGGTACAAGGCACACTATCTGGTATTCCAGCATAAATAGCAGCCTGTCGTGCAGGGGCTTGTCCAGTACCAGCCTGTACCACGTTACCCATTAACACTTCATTAACCAATTCGGGTTTTAAATTTATTTTATTTAATGCCCCTTTTATGGCTATGGCACCTAACTGTGGTGCTGGAACCGTTGATAACGCTCCCATAAAGCTACCAATTGGGGTTCTTGCAGCAGAAACTATAACGACTTCTTTGTTCATATCTAAATTTTAGTTTAGTACACGCGAAAATAATCATTTTTTAGCAAAAAGCAGGTGGAATGGTTTAATGTATTCTTCATAAAAACGGATAGCGACCATAAATTTATTACATTTGATTTATTGAATTTTTTAGATGAAACACCCATCAAATTGTTTAACACCCACGATAATGATTATTAAGGTAGTTACACCTGACCGAAATATAAAATAGAAATGAGCAGATGAAAGACTTTATAAACAAACTCTACAGAAACCATTCTCTTATTTATAAAAGTTTGCTGTTTGTTTGCACAACCTTTTTAATAGTTTATTTATTTCCTAAAACAGGTAAGTTTAAATATAACTTCGAAAAAGGAAAACCCTGGCAATCAGAAAACCTATATGCACCTTTTAATTTTGCTATAAAAAAGTCTGAAGCAGAAATTGCAAGTGAAAAGAAAGCGCTTACAGAAAATGCTGTGTTGTATTTTGATATGGATAGCTTGGTTGTTAGTAGTGTGAACAATTTATATGGGCAAGAATTTAAAAACACATTTTCAGATTCCATACCACAAGGATTGTATCAGGATTTATATGTTGCTGGGCAAGATATTATAGCAGAACTCTATACTTTTGGAATATTAGACGAAAGCCATAATTTTTCAGAAAGTAGACCCATTGTACTCCTTAGCGGACGTGTGGAAATACAAGAAGGGTATTTTTCAGATTTGATTAAGCTGGATGCCGTTACCATGGTTATAGACAAAGTGCTTTTAAAATATGGTTTAATACGGTATAAAAATCAGTTTATCTCTTTGTTTTTTGACATTATAGAGCCTAATTTAACTTTTGATAAATCCTTTACAGATAAGTCCTTACAGGAAGAGTTAAACAAAATATCTTATGCACGGGGTAGCATAGAAAAGGAAACACTCATAATATCAAAAGGAGAAATCATTGAAGGCGATAAGTACCAAATATTAAAATCACTCCAATCAGAATACGAATCACAAGTTTGGAGCAAATCCAATTATAATTGGATACTGTTTGCCTATACATTATTGGTCGCTTTAGCATTATTGATGCTTTTATTGTTTTTAAGGAAATACCGTAGAGAAGAAGTTTTTGAAAACAACACCAAGGTCACCTTTATTTTCTTTAACATCTTTTTAATGATATTTATGACCACCTTGGTTATAAACTACGATTCCAAGTTTGTTTATATTGTCCCCATATGTATATTACCATTGGTGTTTAAAGCTTTTTTTGATGCTAGATTAGGGCTATTTGCACATGTTATTACCGTTTTGTTATTGGGTTTTATCGTACCAAATAGCTATGAGTATATGTTCCTACAAATTATAGCGGGTATTGTAACCATACTAACGGTATCAGAATTGTACAAGCGTGCTAACCTGTTTATTTCGGTGGGGCAAATAACGCTCATATATATAGTGGCCTATTTTGCATTTGTTGTTATCCATGAAGGAAGTGTAGAAACCATTCAATGGGAAATGTTTATTTGGTTTATATTAAGTGGCTTGGCTACCTTATTTGTACAGCCTTTAATCTATGCATATGAAAAACTTTTTGGTTTGGTTTCCGATGTATCCTTATTAGAATTATCAGACACCAACTCAAAACTTCTTAAAGAGTTATCTAATAAGGCACCCGGAACATTTCACCATTCATTAAACGTAGCCAACTTGGCCGAATCTTCAGCCAACGAAATTGGCGCCAATGCCATGATGGTAAGGGTTGGGGCTCTATACCATGATATTGGTAAGATGAAGAACCCAACCTATTTTACAGAAAACCAATCTACAGGTATTAATCCGCACGACGAATTATCCTCCAAAGAAAGCGCCAAGATTATCATAAGCCATGTGTTGGATGGTATAGAAATAGCAAAAAGGAATAATTTACCAGATAGAGTGATCGATTTTATTAGAACCCATCATGGCACCAGTGTGGTATATTATTTTTACATGAAAGAGAAGAAGGATTTTCCAGATATTGATAAATCAGATTTTTGTTACCCAGGTCCCAAACCATTTAGTAAAGAAACTGCTATTTTAATGATGTGCGATAGTATAGAAGCAGCTTCAAAAAGCTTAAAAGAACCTACCTCTACAAAAATTGATGCCTTTGTTGAAACTATTATAGATAAACAAATAGAAGAAGGACAATTTTTAAATGCCAATATTACATTTAAAGAAATTCAATCCATAAAAAAAGTGCTAAAGCATAAACTGGCAAATATGTACCATTTAAGGATTGAGTATCCAGAATAAGGAGGTCAAAAAAAATAAAAAAATAGTTGCGTTCTTATTATGTAAAGATTACATTTGCAACCGCATTTTTAATGCGCAGGTTCTTGATAGAATTTAGGAGAGGTGCCAGAGTGGTAATGGAGCAGATTGCTAATCTGTCGACGGGTAACTGTCGCCCGGGTTCGAGTCCCGGTCTCTCCGCAAAAAAAAAGAAGATTTGAGCAAGGTGAATACAAGGTCCGCCAACCAGCTGGCCCTTTCGCTAAAATGTCACAGGACATTTTTTTAATGCTCAATCCGGGGTGTAGCGTAGCCCGGTCATCGCGCCTGCTTTGGGAGCAGGAGGTCGCAGGTTCGAATCCTGCCACCCCGACGAACCTTGTTATAGGTCAATTCAAAACACTGTTGATTGTGTGATTATCAGTGTTTTGTATTTTTAATGGTTTTGTTTGAAACCAATTAAAATCATATAAAAGGTGTGCAAATCGGTGAACATCCATTTGCCAGAATTGTTGTAGTTTTAAGGAACATTTAAGAACGATTTGACTTTTGTTTTTTTCAAATAAATGTTTAAGAAAGCTTCTTAAAATGCAAACAAACAACACCTTTTCGGTAGTTCTCTTCACAATATACTCTGCATAAGGCAAGGGAGTGTTTTGAAAGGAAATCTCATTATTTATTTTTCGCTTAAGCATTAAAAACTGCTATTTTTTATATATGGTATAGGTGTTCGTAGTTTTTATTCAAGTTTTGTTCAAAATAAATCCGAATTATTAACTGTCTTATTTTTAGGAAAGCCTACATTCTCCAACGATTAACAAGAGCACTTTGGAATATAATAAAAATATGATTTTGCTTTGTAATTTTTGTTTTTGGTTCCATAACCAATGATATCATTGATATATTTTCAATATATGTTAAAAGGTATTGCATTCAGTATAAATTATTAATTCATTGTATATTCCTGAAAACCCATTTTAAAATGTATTTTTGTGGTCATTGTTAGGGAAAACATTAAAGATTATGGTTAAATTATTGTTCCAAATAAGGATATATTTTATAACTGTGAAGGTGTATTACAATTTATTTATGTTAGCATGATGAAGATAAAATTTGTTTGTTTTCTGTTTTTGTTTTCTGTTAAGATGTTTTCACAATATCCTAACTTAAAATTCGAGAATTTAGATACCGATAAAGGGCTGTCAAGCAGTACATGTACAGAAATATTTGAAGACAAAGAAGGGTTTATGTGGTTTGGAACCATTGATGGATTAAATAGGTATGACGGCTACCAATTTGAAATATACAGGCCAGTATTAAATGATACAACTTCAATAAGTAATAACAGAATAAATACGATTGTTGAAGATAAGTTTGGGAATTTATGGATAGGAACAAATAATGGTTTAAATGTTTTTGATAAAAAGAAAGAAATATTTTATATAGTCCCACTTCATGATGAAAAACTAGAAGTAGATCAAGGAGATATTATCAATGACTTACTATTTGATAATGCAACAAATTTACTTTGGATTGCTACTAAAAATGGAATAAGTAAATTGCAGTTGGACAGTAAGGTTGGTGCAATCAAAAATAAAGATTTTATTGTTGAGCATTATTCAAATGATAAAAGTAATCTAAAATCAATTGATAATAACAATGTCACCAAAATAGTTAAGGATAATTCTGGTGTTATTTGGGCAATTACAGAAGGTGATTTTTTAAACACATATGATTCTAAAGAGAATATTTTCACTAGGGTAGGTATAGATATTCCAAATGCTTATTTACTAAACCACGTAATTAAACAATTGCTTGTAGATGATGACGGAAATTTTTGGATAGGTAGTAATTTATCTTTCTTGATTGTTTGGGATAGAAAAAATAACGAATTCGATCAGGTTTCAGTTGAAGATACTAATGCGCCTATTTTTGATATTTATCAAGATAAAAAAGGAGTTGTATGGATAGCCACAGATGGAGGTGGGCTATTCCTTTTTAACAAGTCCAAGAAATTTCTGCAACATATTTCACATAGTTTTTTTAATGATTATTCATTACCAAACAATCAACCGGCAAAAATCCTTGAAGATAAAGAAGGTAATTTTTGGTTTGGGTCTTATAATAAAGGGATAAGTAAGCTTGTACTCTCCAAGTCGTCCTTTGGTCATTATTTTTATGAATATGGTAATCCCAAAGGCTTGAGCTCAAAAATTGCGCAGTCCGTTTTACAGGATAGTAATGGAAGAATTTGGATAGGTGTAGATGGAGGAGGACTCAACTTATTTAATGAAAAAAATGAGACCTTTAAGCATTATAGAGCAAATCCTAATAATTCAAAATCCCTAAGTTCAGATAAAATAGTGTATTTAACCGAAAGTTTTGATAAATCTATTTGGATTTGTACGTGGGATGGAGGATTAAATAAGTTTAACCCTGAAACTGAGACTTTCAAACAATTTAAATATGATCCCCAAAACCCATATTCAATAGGGCAAAATACAGTTTGGTATGCCATAGAAGATAATAGACATAGATTGTGGGCTGGAACACAAACCGAAGGCTTGAATTTATTTGACCCTTTTACAAAACGGTTTACAAAATTTAAGAACGAACCTGGGAATGCCCATAGCTTAGCTAGTGATTTAGTGTTTTCAATCTTTATTGATAGCAAAAACCGTCTTTTGATTGGGACATCTCAAGGATTGTCAATTGTTGAGTTGGATAAATTAAAAGATTTAATACCGGCTTCAATTAATTTTACAAAATTAAAGGAAAAACCAATTCAGGACAATCGTATAAATTTTATAACTGAAGACCATAAAGGAAATATTTGGTTAGGAACCGATATTGGTATGTATCAGTTAGACCCTCAACTAAAGCTAGTAAAATCATTTACCACCAACCAAGGATTACCAAATAATTTAGTTCTGGGTATCCAAGAAGATAATAATTTTAATTTATGGATAACTACAAAGAGTGGTTTGTCTAAATATCAAACTTCAAAAAATAAGTTTTATAATTTCAACACACAAGATGGTGTTCAAGGCATAGAGTTTCAAAGTAAGTCTATTGATAAAACCAGTGATGGTAGAATAATAGCTGGAGGAATAAATGGCTTTAATATTTTTAATCCAGAAGATATTGTAATCAAGTCAAAATCTTTAAAACCTATTATAACCAAATTTAAAATGTTCAACGAAGATGTAAAAGTTGGACAGAAAATAGATGATAAGGTTATTTTAAATAATTCTATTTCAAATACAGATTTACTGGATTTAAAATATAATCAAGGTTTTTTAACTTTTGAATTTGTTGCATTTAACTATAAAAACCAAAGGCATGTAAAATATCAGTACAGAATGTTTGGCCTTCATGAAGACTTTATTAGTGCAGGAGAGGATAGGTTGGCAAATTATTCCAGTATTCCACCAGGAGATTATGTGTTTCAGGTTAAGGCCTCGTTAGATAATAATTGGGATAATGCAGAAGTCTCATCAATTAAGATTCACATAGCACCTCCCTTGTGGAGAACTTGGTGGGCTTACGCTTTTTATTTGCTGGTTTTTGGTACGTTATTTTATTTAGGGGTTTACTATTACACCAAAATTATAAACGAGGAGAAAGAGCATGAATTAGATCAAATGAAATTAAGCTTTTTCATTAATGTATCACACGAACTAAGAACCCCGCTAACCCTTATTTTAAATCCTGTTGAAAAGATTTTATCTTCTTTTGATAAGCCCGAAATTGTAAAAACATCTGCGCAAACGCTTCAGCGAAGTGCCATGAGGCTGCTTTATCTTGTAAATCAATTATTGGATTTTAGGAAAATGGACTTAGGTAAAACACCCTTAAAATTAGTCAAAAGTGATTATGTGAAATTCAGTAAAGATATCTTTTTGTTATTTAAAGGTTTGGCTAAAGCTAAAAAAATCAAGTTTGAATTTAAAACCTCTTTAGGAGAACTACCAGGTTACTTTGATTTAGATAAAGTTGAAAAAATCATTACCAATTTACTCTCAAACGCCATAAAGTTTACCGAGTTTGGCGGACGTATTAAACTATCTGTTTCAAAATTATCAATTACAAATAAGGATCAGTTTACAACACTTTATAAAAAACATGGTGCCATTGATTACGCCCAGATAAAAATTAAAGATACAGGCATAGGTTTTAAACCAGAACAGTTAAAAGATGTATTCGGAAGATTTGTAAGTATTGGCAACTCAAAGGTAGGAATGGGAATTGGTCTAAATATAACCAAAGGATTTGTTAATTTGCACGGAGGTGAAATATTTATAAAGAGTAAATACCAAAAGGGAACCACTTTTACAGTGCTACTGCCTTTAAGTCCTAATGCTACAGGTAATTATCTAATTGTTGAAGATCTGGACGAAATTGATAAAGGTTACGATTTAAATACAATCAGGTCAGCTGAATATGAAATTGCCATTTCAAACGAAGATGATAATAAAGAAGTGTCTGATATAATTTTAGAGACAAAAGGCGTTAAAAAACAAACTGTATTAATAGTTGAAGATAATAATGAATTACGTAAACACCTGAAAATTGAACTTCAAAGCGCATTTAAAATACTAGAGGCAGCTAATGGTGTTGAAGGTTTGGAAAAAGTTAAGAAGTATTATCCAGATTTAATCATTAGTGATGTCATGATGCCAGAAATGGATGGCTTTGAATTATGCAGACAAGTTAAGAGTGAAATAGAAACTTGCCATATTCCAGTAATTCTTTTAACAGCTAGGAGTCTTGATGAGGATAGAATAGAAGGTTATAGTACAGGGGCAGATGAATATTTGCCAAAACCTTATAATATTCATGTAGTAAAAGCGAGGGTTAAGAATCTTTTAGAAACCAAAAAGAGATTAAGGGATAAATTTACCTCTTTAGCAGGAATACTGCCTTCTAGTGAATTGACTTCTAATTCATTAGACGAAGCCTTTTTAGATAAAGCAACTAAAACGATTATAGATAATATAAGTGATATTGATTTTAAGTTAGAGGATTTACTTAAAGAGATTGGAGTGGGGCGATCTCAGTTCTACAGAAAAATAAGTTCCTTAACAAATCAAAATCCTAGTTATTTTATCAGGACTATCCGCCTAAAGTATGCTGCCGATCTCTTATTAGGAAATCAATTTTCAATAAAAGAAGTTGCATACATGTCAGGTTTTAATTCAACCGCTTATTTTAGTAAAACTTTCCGGGAATTGTTCAAAATGACACCTACACAATATTTAGAACAAAACAGTAAAAGCTAGCACCAATAAGTTTTTTGGACCGTTTTATTTTAGTTTTTATAAAAAAGGGCTATAAGTTATCAATATTGAATGATAATTTACATCCCTTCTTTTTATAAAATTTTAACATTGTCTGCAAACTAAAATGAAGCATTATGTAAAAATTAAATTATGATGAAAAAACAAACAATTAAACAAATGAGGAATAGTAAGATGACAGAAAATCTTCTTGCTTGTGAAAAACAAAATTGTAAATTTTAAAAGACATTATTTATGACTAAACTAAAAAACATTCAGACAACACTAAAGCAGATCTCAGGGTCATTATGGTTAGTTATTTTGTTTGCATGTGCCTCTGTATTAAATGTACATGCCAAAACAAATGAACTTTCTACGCTAGACGTAGAGGTAAATGCAAACCAAAACATGACCATTTCTGGGACGGTGGTTTCTAAGGAAGACAACATGCCTCTGCCCGGCGTAAACATTATGGTAAAGGGAACTTCTGTGGGTGTTGTAACAGATTTTGATGGTAACTATAGCATAAGTGTACCATCGACAGAATCGAAACTCGTTTTTACCTATATTGGATATAAAACGGTAGAAGTACCGGTAGGAAACAACAGTAGTATTAATGTTTCTATGGAAGCGGATATTGCAGCCTTAGATGAGGTCGTAATTGTTGGATATGGACAACAAAAGAAAGCAACACTTACTGGGGCAATTGAAACAATTTCCGCAGCGGTTTTTGAGGACAGAGCGGTAACCAACCCAGCATTGTCCCTTCAAGGACAAACTCCTGGATTGGTAGTAACCCGTGGTTCTTCCAGACCTGGTAATGAAGAGCTTAAATTACAGATTAGAGGTGTTACCTCTGTTAATGGAGGCTCACCTTTAATAGTTATCGATGGAGTTCCCACTATAAATGATAATGCTTTTTATAACATGAACCCAGACGACATAGCGTCTATAAGTGTTCTTAAAGATGGAGCGGCTTCTATTTATGGGTCTCGAGCAGCTGATGGTGTGATTTTGGTAGAGACCAAACGAGGAAAATCTGGTGAAATTAAGGTGAACTTAACGAGCAATTTTAGAGTTAATGCCATTGGAATTAAACCAGCTGTTTCTGGTTTAAGAGATTATGCTGCTATGAATATTGAGGCCACCGATGAGGACTTGGCATATGCCGGTACGGCTTGGTATTGGGGTTGGGTAGATAGGGAAACCCTTGTAAGAATGCGAGACGAAGGTCCTGGCATATATACCACCCAATATTGGGGGGATATTTTTCTTGGCGAGGGTAACCGTTTTGATGATATGTATGGTACATCTTATTCAAACCAAACTAACCTAAGTATTTCGGGTGGTTCTGAGCGAGCAAGATATAGAGTGTCTGCTGGGTATGCAGAAAACGTAGGTAACCTTCAACCATCTTATGATGGGAAGAAGCAATATAATCTGAGATTTAACCATAATTACAAACTTTCCGATAAAATAAATGTTGAAACTGGGATATCTTATTTTAGGTCTCATGTTTCTAGTCCTTCAGGAGGTCTTGGTATTACTTCATTAGCTTATGATCCGCCGTTGTTCCCTGCCAAAAACCCGTATGGGCAATGGTATGCCAATTTTGGTGTTGCCGGAAACAGACACTCTATAGCGAATGTTTTGGAAGGTGGTCGAGATGAAGCTTATGCCGATCAATTAAAGTTGAATGTGGCAGTTACCTACGATATTACCGATGACCTGAACTTTAGGGCAACAGCCAGTGTAGATAAGGAATTCAAGGATCAAGAAATATATAAGATTAATGTACCCATGTACACGTGGTTTGGTGAAAAAGCACCGGAGTCTGTCAATACAACTCCTTACTTTGAAAAGAAGAAAATGGATGTTAGCTATCAAAATTATGGTGCATTTCTTAATTACAAAAAAACATTTTGGGAAGACCATAACTTTGGCCTAATGGTGGGAACTACTGCCGAATTGAGAAAAACGGATGATTTACATGGCTATAGACAAGGGTTTGAAGATAATGGAGTCTATGATTTGAATGTGGCATCTCCTGAAAATAACGTGACCAATGCAGGGGGATCTTCTAATTGGGGCTTCCTTTCCCAATTAGGACGTTTCAATTACGGATACAAAGATAAGTACCTCTTGGAGTTTACAGGTAGAAGAGACGGCACCTCAAAATTTCATTCTGATTACCGTTGGTCGTTCTTTGGAGGTGCTTCTGCCGGATGGGTCGTAACCGAAGAATCGTTTATGAAGAATATTCCCGTATTGAACTTTCTTAAGTTCAAGGCCAGTTATGGTGAGATGGGCGGACAGGTCGGTATAGGCAATCATGATTATGTGTCTGCCGTAAATCTGGGGTCAGCTGTTTTTGGAACCAGTGCTTCCCTTCAAACTACCGCATCCATTCAAGGGCTTACCAGCCTTACCCGTACTTGGGAAAAAATTAGTGTGGCGAATTATGGTGCTGAGTTTAGGCTTTTTGATAACAAATTGGCTGGATCATTTGATTATTTTACCAAGAAGAACGATGGGATGTTAATCGCTGTGAACTATCCAGATCTATTAGGTGGAACTGCCCCTAAAACAAATAGTGGGGTTTTGGAAGTAAAAGGATGGGAAGCCATGCTTTCATGGAAATCGAACATAGGCGATTTGAAATATAATGTGTCTGTGAATATGAGTGATACAAATAATAAATTGGTGAGCATGGAAGGAGTAGGTATATACGGAGCAGGTCTAAACAATACTGTAGAAGGTTACCCGTTAGGCTCGTATTTCCTATATGAGACAGATGGTTTTTTTGCCAATGAAACAGAAGTGGATGCGTATTATGCACAACTTGATAACGGAGGAGAAATTCCTAATGCTAGTAACCAGTCTATACGTTTACGCCCAGGAGACACACGAAAAGTTAATTTGGATGGGGATGATATTATCTTGGGATCTGGCACTTTAGAAGGTGGTGATGGTGATGTTAAATACATGGGCGATGCCGCTCCTCACTACACCTATGGCATCAATTTAGGGTTTCAGTACAAAGGGTTTGACCTGAGTACATTCTTTCAGGGTGTGCTTAACCAAAACATAGTAAGAACCGATGGTATGGCCTATCCGTTTGTAACAGTGGGTAATAACCAAACTACAGCTTATAGGGGAAAAACCTGGACAGAAGAAAACCCTAATGCTGCCTACCCAAGATTGACATTTCATACAGCTAGAGCTAGATGGAACTGGAAAAACAATGACTTTATGATGCAGAACAACCGTTATATCAGGATGAAGGCATTGGTATTTGGTTATACGTTAGAAAACCTTAAAATTGGAAATGGCACTTTGGATAGGTTCCGTATCTATTTTTCAGGGAACGACCTGTTTGAATTGACAACTGTTAAAGATGGCTGGGATCCTGAATTTGGATCTAGTAGTAATAGCTCGTATCCTTTTAATAGAACCTATTCACTTGGTCTAAATATAACATTCTAAAAAATGAAAAAAATGAAAAAAAATAATTTTATATGGATGCTGTTTGGAATATTTATTTCGTTAACAGCTTGTGAAAAAGAGTTTCTGAATTTAGAACCACTAGATGCATTATCAGAATCATCTTACTACAAAACACCAGACCACTTTAGGACTGCGGCCAATAGTTTGTACAATAGTTTGTGGTCTTGGAGTTGGGATGTATTAATAGATAGACAAGATGATAAAGATATAAGAATTAAGGGTAATGCGCAGCAACTTCTTTTGGACAGGGGGTCTGATTTGAACTCTATCCCTACAGGCTACGGACAAGGCAATATCAATCCGTCAGGTACTGATGGTGTCTGGACGCTTTCTTATAAATATATTAGGGATGCCAATGTGCTTTTGGAAAAAGCCAATGAATATTCTGGAGCACCTGAAGAGATTGCCCAGTATGTTGCAGCCGCTAATTTTTTTAGGGCATATAATTATTTCTTTCTACTCCAAAGGTTTGGAGGAGTACCTATTATAACAACCGTACTGGATGTAGATTCCCCAGAACTATATAGTAGAAGAAACTCCCGTTACGAGGTCATGTTTCAAGTGAAGAGCGATTTGGAAGCGGCCATTGCCGGTTTGCCCAATGAGTCAAGTATAGCCTCTAACGATAAAGGACATATAAGCAAGGAAGCCGCACAGTCATTATTGGCAAAATCACTTTTGTTTGAAGCTACTTGGGAAAAGTATGTGGGTACCACTACAGATGGTGATGGTACATCCGAAGGCGCAGGAACGGCAAAGCCTACAGGGTATCCTTCTATGAACGACATGTTTCAACAAGCCGCAGATTTATCTAAAAGTGTTATGGATAGCGGCAATTTTGAGTTGTGGAACTACAATGATGAGCTAAATAATTTGAGCATGTACTACCTCTTTAACTTGGAGGATGCTGGATCTAATCCAGCTGGACTGGACAAGTCAACGAACAAGGAGTTTATATTGTATAGTAAATATGATGTTGTGCTACGTCAAGGAGATACCAATATTAGTCACGCTTCTTATTACTCGTCAATAAACCAGAATTTTCTGGATATGTTCCTTATGACAGACGGTTTGCCAATCGATAAATCCCCATTATTTCAGGGGTACCAGTCAAACTATGAGCAGTGGTATGATCGTGATTACAGACTATATGCATATGCGGGTGGTAATGAACAAGAAGTAACACTATCAGAAGAAACTCCCAAACTTTTAGAAGGAGGAGTTCCTTATTGGAACCGTAAATTCAGGTCTTATAACTATCCAAATTATAGGGAAGCCACCCAAGAATCATCAGATTTCCCAATTATCAGGCTTGCAGAAGTTTACCTGACTTATGCCGAGGCTTTATATGAGCTGAATGGGGCTATTACCGACGAGGAGCTTAATGAGTCCTTAAATTTGGTAAGAGGACGTTCTGGTGTAGCTCCGTTAACCAACCAATTGGCTACTACCTATAGTTTGAATATTCTAGAAGAAATCAGAAGAGAGAGAACAGTAGAGTTGTTTCAGGAAAATAATAGGTTTAACGACTTAATGAGATGGGGTATTGCTGAAGAAGTGTTAAGTGCACCAATTTTCGGACCTATTATAGAAGGTACGGATTATGAAACTGATCCATCTTTGTACGATCCATCGAAATATCAATTCGGGGAAGCTATAAAAGAGTATACAGCCGAAGGTCCTAAGAGAGCGATAGTAGTTGATCCAAGTAGTAACAGAAGCTGGACCCGCAAAAATTATTTACGTCCTATTCCTGTTGAAGAAATCAACTTAAACGGTAATCTTTTACAAAACCCAGGGTATTAATCTCGTAGCGTATAATATTTTAAAAAATGAACAAATGAAAAAATTAAGTTTTAGATATAAAATAGGTATTTTGGCTTTAGCTAGTATATTTGTGGCTTTAGTTTCGTGTCAGGCTGAGTATGACCCTGATGTGGTAACATACCCCGAAATTACTGTAGATGGGTTTTCCCCAAGTGAAGGATATCCAGGCTCTATAGTTACCATTACGGGAAGTAATTTTGGAGATCGCTTTAAAGCTGCAAAAATAAGCTTCAACGGTGAACTCGTTACCGACTTTGTGAGTTATCAAGACAACATAATGGAAGTAAGGGTTCCCCAAGGTGCAACCAGTGGGAAACTCTCTGTTCAGGTATGGACACATGTTAAAGATTCCATAGGCAGCTATGCGGTAAAACCATTGCCAAAAATGGATTCCACCACGGCTGAAAATGGTTCAAATATTGCTTTCCCAGGAGATATGATTACCATTATCGGAAGTAATTTTGGTACTGATGCAAATGCCCTTGTAATCACTTTCAACGGTTCTACTGCAGAGATTGTTTCCATTCAGGATAATGAAATAAAAGTGATTGCTCCTGAAGGGTTTGCGACAGGATATATAGACCTTACTATCGGAGGTTCTACCGTAGTAAGCTCTACCGTAATGATCAACCCTACTGCAGCGGGTGATATAACCCCTTACTTTTTGGCAAATACTGGAGCTATAGATGCTCAAGGAGGAGGGTATACATTTGATGTAGATAGTGGTACAGGTAGATGGAGAACACTTTCAGAACCATGGATAAGTAATAGCGCTGCAAAGAATAAGAGTGGTGTTGGTGGCTGGGGAAAAGAACAATGGAATGGTCGTGAAGGATATATATGCTGGGAAACATGGGGTAACACACCAGTCGATAACGGTATAATCTATCAACCAACATCTTTTGCGTTGCCGGTTGGGAGTTATACGATAACACTTAATTATTATGCAGAAGTTCAAACGGATTCTTCGGTTTATTTAGAAGTTGCGGCAGGAGGAAATGGTATTCCCGATCTGGCTAATATTTCAACAGCATTGGCGTCTGTTATGCTTTATAATGGAGCTACGGTTGGTGAGACCTCGCCAAGCTTTGCAGGAGAGGCAACACTCGATTTTACTGTGGAAACTTCGCAAGTAGTGTCGATAGGTTTCTTAGGCAACTTGAAAGGTAGGGATTCAAAGGGTAATTACTTTTTAGGAAAATGGATTAAATTAGTTAAAAACTAAATATTTATTTTTTAGAATGCCCCCTTAATTAAGGGGGCATTTCTAATTTTAATTTATCCAAAGGTTTAAATTTTTGAAAATTTTATTTATCCAACTACCACCCACTAACTAAATAATTCCAAACAAAAACCAAACTAAAAAAAGATGTAATAATACCTGTTTTGAATCAGGCAATGGCAATTACGAAGAATATCCATAAGGAAGATACGATCGTAGCAATCTTATAGCAGTAAATCATCTATTTTTAGAATGAAAACCGAGGCAAGAAGGATAATTTATACAGTGCTAATTATCCTGAATGAGGAGATATAAATCAAGACTAGAAATTTAATAGAATGAAATTTATTTACACAATTGTTTTCTTGTTAATATCCGCCCTTGGTGTAGCACAGAGTCAAAGGGAGACCAGAAATTTTGATTTTGACTGGAAGTTTTTGCTCGAGGATGTCCCTGAAGCCAAAAATTCCAATTATGATGATAGTAATTGGCAGGAAGTCCAACTGCCCCATGACTGGAGCATCAAGCAACCCGTGTCAAAGGAAAATGCCGGTAAGGGTTGGATGGAAGGATCCATGGGTTATTTGCCGGGGGGCATTAGCTGGTACCGTAAAGGGTTTCAATTGCCCAAAAGTTATGAAGGAAAGAAAGTCGTTATTCAATTTGATGGGGTCTACCATCAAAGTGACGTATACATCAATGGCAAGCATTTAGGGTTTCATCCTTACGGTTATACCACATTCGAATATAACCTAACGCCTTACTTAAACTACGGAGGAGAGAATACCATTGCCGTGAGAGTAGACCACAGCGATGCGCCTTCATCACGTTGGTATTCAGGTTCGGGGATTTATCGACATGTTTGGTTAAAGGCAACCCATCCGGTACATGTAGCTACGTGGGGAACTTATATTACCACGCCTGATTTTTCAGAGCAGAAAGCTATGGTCAACATAGCTACCACCATAGAAAACACTAGTCAAAGCCCAGTTGAAGTTTTGGTGGAAAACCAGATTGTAGACAAACTAGGAAAGAAAATTACAAGGGAAAAGTCGAAGTTTCAGGTCGGGAAATCGAAGCAGGAGACACTACAACAATCCTTAAAACTTACGACACCACAGCTTTGGTCAATCGAATCGCCAAACCTATATGCTATGGAAACCACCGTAAAGATAAATGGCAAAACAGTCGACCAGTACAGGACCACCTTTGGTGTTAGGGAGGTTAGGTTCGATGCAGATAATGGATTTTTCCTTAATGGGGAGAACATAAAAATGAAAGGTATGAACCTCCATCCCGATGCAGGATCTTTGGGCACTGCGGTACCCGATCGGTCTTACCTGCGCAGGCTTCAAATACTCAAGGAATATGGCGTCAATGCCATCCGTTGCTCCCACAATCCTCCAACGTCTGAATTTTTGGATATGTGCGATAGTCTGGGCTTTGTGGTTATCGATGAGGCATTCGATAAATGGAAGAGCGGCTATTACAAAAAATATTTTGACGAGTGGTGGCAGCGGGACATGGATGCCATGGTGTTGCGGGACCGCAACCACCCTTCCATTGTGCTTTGGAGCATAGGAAATGAAACAGGAGAGCAGGAATATAAATCAAAAGAAGGTACAGAACGTGCCATTATGCTTAGTGATTATGTTCACGGTCTGGATTCCAATCGGCTGGTTACAGCCGCATTGCGACCTACAAAATCAAGAGAATTTAATAAAAATGGTTTTGCTCAATCTTTAGATGTAGTAGGATACAATTATCAGGAACCATGGTTAGAGGAAGAGAAGAAACAATTTACTAATCGAATAATGTATATTTCTGAAGCTTACCCTTACTTTAGAGGAAAAGATAAGGAATATTACGCCTATTACCCTGTCAACCCTTGGTATGATGTAGCTAATAATGATTATGTCTTCGGCCAGTTTATATGGGCAGGAGTTGATTACTTGGGGGAAAGCAGCGGATGGCCAAGTACTGGGTGGGTAACCTGTCCATTTGATGTGTGTATGTTTGAAAAACCTGCTGCAGCATTTCACCGGTCTGTTTGGAACGATGAACCCATGGTGAGGATTGCAGTGGCCGATCAGTCATTGGATATAGATCCAGGAAAACCTCACTGGAGCTGGCCTTTTTTGGCAGAACACTGGAATTTTCCACAATATGACGGACACATCATTCAGGTTGAAACCACAACCAATTGCGATAGCGTAGAATTATTCTTAAACGACGAATCTTTAGGGATCAGGAATACTTCTGAGTATCCGAATAATACAATTACATGGTATGTGCCCTATAAAAAAGGTCGCATTGTAGCCAAAGGTTACAAAGTAGGCCGGGAAGCCGCTTTTTATGAGTTGAAAACAGCTGGAGAACCTACACAAATTCTATTGTCCACAGACCGCACACAGCTTACAGCGGATGGGCAGGATTTAGCTCACATTACCATTACATTGGCAGATGACCAGGGCGTGGTGGTTCCCAATACTGACCAAGAAATTTCGGTTGAAGTAGTGGGCGGTGGGAGATTGATAGGTCTCGACAACGGTGACCTGAGAGACCCTTTTACAGGAAATTCAATTCAGACATATTTTGGAAAAGCCTTGCTAACGGTTCAATCCAATCGTTCAAAAGGAGATATAAAAATCATTGTAAAGTCTAAGGGCCTCCCTGAAACAAGCCTTCAAATCACCACAATAGAGTAAAATTATGAGGATGAACAGGAATATATGCTATTCACAAATAAAAAAAATGATATAAAAAGATTACCACTAAACCACTAAATATTTAAATTATGAGAAAACAATTATTAACCTTATTACTAATTTTCGTCTGTACCGGGATATCCCTGTCACAGACGTTTGTACACCCTGGAGGGCTCCATACGCTGGAAGACCTCAACCGTATGAAAGAAAAAGTAGCCGCTGGGGAGAGTCCCTGGATCGAGGGCTGGAATGCGCTGACTTTCGACTGGAAGTCGAGTGCTACTTATGGTATGACCAGTGGCGCCAGAGAAAATGCGAACTATAGGCAAAACATGAACAGGGACGCACAGGCGGCTTACTTGAACGCGCTCCGCTGGTACATCTCCGGGGACGTAGCCCATGCAGAAAAGGCTATAAGCATATACATGGCCTATGCCAATACCGTTAACCAAATACCCTCTGGAGGAACTACAGATATATTGGGACTTGGAGGTATAGGTTTTACAGCTATGGCCATGGGGGCTGAGATCATGAGGCTCTATGAGGGCTGGGCTCCAGAGGACTTTGAGAAGTTTAAGTTTATGATGAAGGAGTATTTCTATCCTGTAAGCCACGACTTCCTGACCTACCATAGAGGTACCTGCCCCACATATTATTGGGCAAATTGGGACTTGAACAATGTTTCTGCACTGATTGCTATCGGTATTCTGGTGGATGACCGGGATATTTTTAATGAGGGAATTGAGTATTTTAAAAATGGAGTTGGTAGTGGTAATATCCATAACGCCATCCCTTTTGTTCAGGGAGATTTTGGTCAATATCAGGAATCCGGAAGGGACCAGTCACATGCTTTGTTGGGTATCGGGTTGATGGCCAATTCTTGCCAAATGGCCTGGAACCAGGGAGTGGATCTGTATGGCTATGACGACAATAGGTTTCTGAAAGGGGCCGAATTCGCGGCCCGTACTGGAGCACTTTCGCTCGATGCACCATTTTTTGAAGAATTAAACACCTGTGCCAACCGCGGGCACCGCTGGGTAGCCAGCAATCAACTGGGAAGATATTTTGATCAACCTGTTTGGGAAATCGTTTATAATCATTATGTGGTAAAACAGGGACTGGAAGCACCCCATGTTGAAGCCATGGCACAGATTATGCGATTTGCTGGCAGTACCAATGATCAGTTGGGTCATGGTACGCTCACTTTTACGCTGGATGCAGCCGCTTCCTCACTGGCCTTTACAGCACCTCCAGGGCAGCTGCAAGGTCTTACTGTACTAGAGGGCATCGGCAGGGTTGAATTGATTTGGAATGCTATAGAGACCATGGACGCCGAAGGGTTTACTGTTAAACGTTCGACAAGTTCGGGTGGACCATATACGACCATAGCTTCCTGGACGGGCAATACAGCCCCAGGATTTACCGATTTTGGTGTCGAAAACGGCACGACGTACTATTATGTGGTTTCCGCCAGGAACGAAGTGGGTGATGGGCCTGAGTCGGTTGAGATCTCAGCCACGCCTAGGGAAGCGGTACAAGAGCTGCCAACGGGATGGACCAGAACAGACATAGGCATCCAGAGTGTTGAAGGTGAAGCTGTTTATGCCGAGGTTAATACCGGACATAGTTTTATTACCAAAGGAGCGGGTTGGATAGGAAAAGGAAATTTCGATTCTATGGGATTCACTTACGGAATCGCTTCAGGCGATGTAACGCTAACTGCAAGGGTGAAAGACTTTGGAGGCCTGCAAAAAACAGGGATCATGATCCGTGAATCGCTAGATCCCGATGCCAAGACGGTACTGATGAAAATTGGTGATGGCGGTTGGCGTATCGCTGGAATGGGATTACGTACCGAAACAGGGGCAAACATGTGGTTTGTAGATGGAAACCGTTACACCTGGCGCCCCAAAATCTGGTTCAGAATTTCCCGGGTTGGAAATACTTTTACCGTTTATGAGTCCAACAACAAGGATGTATGGTTTGAAGTAGGTAGCCATACAATCGAAATGGCAGAGAATGTGTACGTGGGGCTTTTCAACTGTTCGGGGAATGCCACTTCATTGAATGAAACGAGGTTTGATCACGTTACGGTCACAGGACTTGATAGCAGTGCACCTGAGGCGCCTGCCAACTTTACGGTATCATCTGGAAATACCCAGAACATGCTGGATTGGGATGAGGTAACTGGAGCTTCCAGCTATACCTTAAAGCGCTCTACAACCAGTGGCGGGCCTTATACAACTATAGCAGCCAATCTTAATAAAATGGAATATCAGGATACAGGGTTAGAAAATGGTACTACTTATTATTATGTGGTGTCTGCTGATAACCTTTCGGGAGAGAGTGTCAATTCTTTAGAGATAAGTGCTGCGCCAGAATTGGCTATTGCACTGGCACCCGAAGAAGTAACCGCTCAGTCGGTATCTGGGCAGCAGATTGATCTATCGTGGAATGCAAGCTTAAGTGCAACTAGCTATCATGTAAAACGTGCCACGGTGAGTGGTGGAGCTTATGCCATTATTGACAGTCCTGATACCACTTTATATAGTGACACAACCGTAACGCCAAATACAACCTATTACTATGTGATCACAGCGATAAATGCGCTTGGAGAATCGGAGAGCTCATTGGAAGTGAGGGCAACACCTGGGCAAGTAAGCTATTGGAAATTTGATGAAACAGAAGGACCAGATGCCGCTGATTCCTGGAGTGATAATATGGGAGCTTTGAGTTCAGGTACTATATTTTCTGAAGGTCTGATAGATAATGCAGTGCGTTTGAATGGAAGCGATGAGCATGTGACACTTCCTGAAGGGATAGTAAGTTCTTTGACGGACTTTAGCATCACCACCTGGGTAAAACTTGATAAAGTGGACAACTGGGCACGAGTTTTTGACTTTGGTTCAGGAAGAGACAATTTTATGTTTGTTACACCAAGAAATGGAGATTCTGGTACTTTGCGCTATAGTATAAATAAAGGAACAGGCCAAGAACAAATCAATACGGGATCTACTTTAACCTCCGGGAGATGGTATCATCTGGCTGTAACACAATCCGGCACTACGGCCATTCTTTATTTGGATGGCGTGGAAGTAGGTAGAAATGATAATATGACCCTTAATCCATCCAGTCTGGGCAATACTACCCAAAATTGGATTGGTAAATCACAATATCCTGATCCGTTGTTAGAAGGTCTAGTTGATGATTTTAGAATTTATAGCAGGACGCTAGAAGCTGCAGAGGTGGACTCGCTTTTCAATGAGGTGGATTTCCCTGCCGTAGCGCCTGTTTCCCTACTGGCCGCACCTGGCAATAACAAGATTACCCTGAAGTGGAACGATTCTCAGGGAGCTACCAGCTATACGGTTTATAGATCAGACATTTCCGGAGGGCCTTATGCACAAGTTGGCACATCTTTAGTCAATGAATATCTGGACACGGAAGTGCTTAATGATTCTACCTACTATTATGTAGTAACTGCTACCACACCTCTCGGAGAAAGCGCTTATAGCGAAGAGATAAATGGGATTCCTAACGGGGGTCGTGTTGTCTATTTGAAATTTAATGAAACAACAGGTATAAGTGCTGCGGACTCATGGGGTGATAATGTGGGAACTCTTAGTTCAGGAGCAGCATTTACAGAGGGCCTGATAGATAATGGCGTGAGTTTGAACGGAAGCGATGGGTATGTTACACTCTCTGAAGGGATAGTAAGTTCTTTGACGGACTTTAGCATCACCACCTGGGTAAAGCTTGATAAAGTGGACAACTGGGCACGTCTCTTTGACTTTGGTTCTGGAACAAGCAACTACATGTTTATCACACCAAAAAACGGATCCAACGGGAGATTGCGGTATGCTATTAAAAATGGAGGCGGAGAGCAGCAAATAAATACAAGTGCTACTTTAACCATAAGCAGATGGTATCACCTGGCCGTGACGCAATCCGGTACTACGGCCATTCTTTATTTGGATGGCGTAGAAGTAGGTCGAAATACCAGCATGACGCTCAGTCCATCCAGTTTGGGCCATACGCCCCAAAACTGGATAGGTAAGTCGCAGTGGCCAGATCCTTTGCTGGCTGGGCAGGTTGATGATTTCAGGATCTATAGCGAGGCACTGGGCGCTTCAGATATAGCAGAAATGGCTTTCGCATATTTGCCACCTGCAGCTCCGAATAACCTTTCCACCGTTGCAGGAAATAACCAGATGTCATTAAGTTGGGCCTCAGCACTGGGAGGAACCAGTTATAATATCAAAAGGGCTACTGATCTGGAAGGTCCGTTTGAGTTAATTGCTAGCGTAGTTGATACGAGCTACATAGATACAACAGCAGTGAACTGCGAAAAATACTTCTACACAGTATCGACCATTAATAACGTGGGCGAAAGCGAGGATTCATCGCCTTCAAGCCCTTGGTTGGGAACCAAACTGTCAGGTACATTAATAGGTACGGATGGTTCTGGGGGCAATAACCCCGCTACGACCAAGGAAGCAGCGGTAGATGGGGATATCAGGACGTATTTCGATGCAGCGACTAGTACCGCTTGGGTAGGGTACGATTTGGGTGACGATGGCAGGAGTGTAATCACGAAAGTGCGTTACGCGCCACGTCCCAGTCATTCACACCGTATGAACGGATCACAGATCCAGGGCGCCAATAGCCCCGATTTCAGTGATGCTGAAATATTGTTTTTTATTCCAAGGCCCGCTGAATGGGTGATGACGGAACAAACTATTTCCAATAGTAAAGGATATCGTTATGTTCGGTACTTTTCGCCAAACGGTTACGGGAGTATTGCCGAACTTGAGTTTTATGGGCTGCCAGCGCATTTACCGGAATTTAGTAGTGACAGTATTGTAGAAAGTACATACGGTTCGGAATTCCATTATTCGACCGTGGCTTCTAATTTACCGGAAGAGTTCGTGGCTACCGGATTGCCGGAAGGCTTAAGTATAGATACCTGCACCGGTGTTATTTCTGGTGTACCCCAAGCGGCAGGGACTTTTTCTGTGGATATAACCGCTACCAATTATTATGGTTCCAGTACTTATACTGTAGAGCTGATGATTAGGAAGGATCAAACTATTGATTTTGGTACTATACCTGTGAAACTTATTGGCGATGTCGATTTTGATGCCGGAGCTACAGCTTCTTCAGGATTAGCAGTTAGCTATACCAGTTCAAATGAAAATGTGGCTACAATAGTTAGTAATCAGATTCATATTGTAGGTGTTGGTACTTCTGAAATTACGGCTTCACAAACTGGTAATGATATGTACAATGCTGCCCCTTCAGTTACACAATCATTAACGGTGACTAAAGTATTTTACGTAGATGAAGATAATGACGGTTTTGGTTCAACTACAACCGCTTTATTTCCAGTGAACGAAGCTCCTGAAGGCTATGCGGACAACAATACCGATTGTAATGATAACGATGTGACTGTTCATGAACCAATTCTTTATTATGTAGATGCCGATAAGGATGGATTTGGATCAACAATTGAAGCGTATTTATGCTCATCGGTTGTGCTTGAAGGTTATGCTACCAATAATTTTGATTGTGATGACAGTAAAATTTTATATGTTGATAATGATGGTGACGGATTAGGTGCAGGTAATCCTGTAGCCTGTGGTGTAGATAACAATAATGATTGTGATGACACCAATCCGGTTCAATTAACCGCGACGATTCCTGATGTGTATGCGCTTAATGACGCTATTGACGAAAAAAATACCATCTATATAGGTTATGGACCATCATTTCTTAACATCACAGCTCCTCCTGCTGGAGGAACGGCTCCTTACACCTTTACATGGAATACAAACGAAACGACACAAACTATCTCAGTATCAGCTGCTGGAACCTACAGTGTGCAGATAACTGATGCAAAAGGTTGCCAAACAAGGGCTTCTATTGTGATCAAAATCATAGATGTACAGTGTGGCAATTCTGAAGATAAAGTTATGATTTGTCATAATGGACAAGAAATTTGTGTGAGTTCTAATTCGGTTCAATGGCATATGGATCATGGAGATCAACTGGGTACTTGTAGTACTGCAAATAAAATGGCAAGCAAAACCAGTAGTAGTAAAGTCGTGATTAGTGAAAATGAAAATACTACGGAAGATATAACTGTTTACCCTAATCCTGTTATTAGCCTTTTGAATATAAAAGTAAGTGAAGTCCATAGTGGAGCTACACTTATATTATATAATTCATTAGGGATTAAAGTGCAGTCCCAAGCTTTGAATAATAATTCAGAAGTGATACCTTTCGATAAATTGCCTTCAGGAATATATTTCTTGAATATTACCAATGGAAATAATATTACTGTGAAGAAAATTCTAAAGGAATAGATTACCAAAAATGATGGAAGGTAGGACAGTTTGTTCCTGCCTTCCTAATTACTCTCCTTTCAACCAAATTGAAAGGTCATGCCAAAGCTTGTTAGAGCTTGACGGGAACTCATAAGTGGCATTAAAAAACGATAAAATAATAAAGAAAGAGATGAAAAATAATTTATTCGACATTAGAGACAAAGTAGCTATTGTTACAGGAGGAGGGGGTGTTTTGGGAGGTAGTATTTCAAGACATTTAATAAAAGTAGGATGTAAGGTGGTCGTGCTGGACATAAGAGAAAAAAATGTTAAAACAAGAGTTGCAGAATTGAAAATATTGGGAGGTGAAGCTATAGGATATGTATCCAATGTATTGGATGTAGAGGAAATGAAAGTGACTAGAGAAAAAATCCTAAAAGCTTGGGGAAGAATAGATATTTTGATTAATGCCGCAGGAGGTAATTTGCCAGGAGCTACCCTTTCAGAAGAGCAGACTATATTTGATATGGAAATTGAAGACTTTCAGAAAGTAACCGATCTCAATTTACATGGTACCGTATAACCTTGTATTGTATTTGGAGAAGCCATGTCCAATATGGAATCTGGTAGTATTATTAATGTATCATCTATGGCTACTTTATCAGCTATAACAAGAGTGCCTGGGTATTCTGTTGCAAAAAGTGGGATAGATATTTTAACTAAATGGCTATCAACGGAATTGGGAACTAAATTTTGGAAAAAAGTGCGTGTAAACGCTATTGCTCCTGGGTTTTTTATAGGAGACCAAAACAGAAAAGTATTAATCAATGTAGACGGGGCTTATATGGAAAGAAGTAAAAAAGTTTTGGCTAGAACCTCATTGATTTGTATTGCAAATATCCCGAATCATCTTTGAAATTCCTGAGTCCCATTTTACCGAGAGGACAATACAGGCTTATCGTAACTGTAGTTGGCGAACATGGCAACTACAGTTACGATAAGATTGTAATCGAAAAATAGTGTTTATGAAAACTAAACGAACACCAATAAAAAAATTCAAAATGGTATCACAACTTTCAAGATGGATAATTCTGTCAACAACAATCCTTTTGGGGAGTTCCTGTAGCATATCAAATAACGACAGTATGTTTGTCATATCCTCACCTCAAAATACAGCCGAAATAGTTGTTCAGCCCAACGAAAAGGAATTCGTTCACACCGCTATTGATTTATTTACCAACGATGTGATGATGGTCTCAGACCGAAAACCCAAAATCAAATCAATGAGTGATTCGCCGTATCAAATTAAAGTAGGAACCTTAGGACTAAACCTGGATTTTGACAAGGAGTGCAGGGCAAATGGAATCGCCATCGATAGTCTGAAAGGAAAATGGGAATCATTTATAGTGAAAGCCATGCAGGACAAAGGTAAGAAGATCCTGTATGTTGTAGGCAGTCAACCCCGGGGAACAGCGTATGGGTTGATGGAACTTAGCCAACGGATTGGAGTGTCGCCCTGGGTTTGGTGGGATGATGTTCATCCCAAAAAGCAAGAAACCGTTACTTTGCCAGGGGATTTATCTCTGCAGGATGGGCCCAAAGTTCAGTTCCGGGGCATTTTTATTAACGATGAAGATTGGGGACTCCAGCCCTGGGCAGCGAAAAACTATGAGACGGAGACTGGTGACATTGGGCCAAAAACCTACGCTAAAGTATTTGAGCTGCTTTTGCGGTTAAAGGGCAACGCCATTTGGCCAGCCATGCACGATTGTACACGTGCTTTTTTCACTTATCCTGACAACATTAAAATGGCTGATCGCTATGGTATTTTCGTGGGCTCTTCCCATTGCGAACCGATGCTGCGCAGCAACGTGGATGAATGGCATCGTTGGGAGCCTTCTTCAGGGGAACGGGGAGATTGGAATTTTGATAAAAACCCTAGGCAAATTGAAGAATACTGGCGTCAACGCGTGGACTCCACAGTAAATCATGATGGGATTTACACTATTGGCATGCGCGGCATCCACGATGGCGGTATGCCTGGTGGAAAAACACTCGACGATAAAGTGCGAATTCTGGGTCATGTGTTTGAGGCACAAAGAAAAATTTTAGAAGAAGAAACGGGAAAAGATGTTAGCCGAATTCCACAGATTTTCTGCCCGTACAAAGAAGTATTGAAGGTTTATCAAAAAGGGGCAAAAGTACCGGACTATGCGGCCATTATGTGGGCAGACGACAACAACGGGTACATTCGGCAGTTGTCAGACACAGCTGAACGCCAACGTTCTGGTGGTGCAGGCGTTTATTATCATATTTCGTATTGGGGACGACCACATGACTATCTTTGGATAGAGTCAACCCCTGTTTCCCTGATTTGGGAAGAAATGCACAAAGCGTACGAAACCAATGCCAAACGCATTTGGATCGTTAATGTGGGCGATATCAAGGCCAATGAAATCGGGATGGATTTTTTCCTGAATATGGCCTGGAATCCTGATCAGTATTCGCCGGACAACCTGCAATCCTGGTACGATCATTTTGCAGAAAAGCAGTTTGGGGCGGAATATGCAGCCGAAATTGGCGATATCCTACAAAAGTATTTTCAGCTCGGATTTTCGAGGAAGCCTGAGCACATGGGGTGGAGCACGGTTT
This sequence comes from Aestuariibaculum scopimerae, assembly GCF_059428085.1. NCBI lineage: Bacteria > Pseudomonadati > Bacteroidota > Flavobacteriia > Flavobacteriales > Flavobacteriaceae > Aestuariibaculum > Aestuariibaculum scopimerae. The sequence goes on along the minus strand of NZ_CM182089.1, from coordinate 3,877,643 downwards.
ATCCGACCACAGAGATACAAGATCCAGCGCTTTCATTGTATAACCATGGCGATGAGGTACAACAACGCATTGATGCTTACGACAAGCTGGAAAAGCAGGTTGACAGTCTTTATTTGAAATTACCCAATCGTTTAAAAGACGCTTTTTTTGAATTGGTAGGTTACAAGGTGATTGGCGCTTCCAATATGAACAAAAAGATGTTGTATGCCTACAAAAGCCGTGTGTACGCCAAGCAAGGAAGAGTGATTGCCAACCAATATACGGAGCAGGCTAAACAGGCTTTTGAGCAGATTAAGTCTAAAACTGAAAAATACAACCGGGAGATAGCTGGTGGTCGATGGAACAATATCATTTCTTACCATCCGCGAGACTTAAAGGTGTTTGATATGCCAGAAACAGGACATGTTGATCCCCAGCAAAAAGTTGCAGGTGGGGTTGTGCCAGAAGGAGATTCAGAACCAATTAATCTGACTATAACAACAGCAACGCTGCCTGTCTTCAATAAATACACTGATTGCAGTTATTTTGTAGATGTCTTCAATGCAGGGAGTGAACCTTTGAACTGGAAGGCTGAAACAGATCAGTCGTGGATAAAACTTTCTGAAAAGTCAGGCCAAACAGCAACTCAAAAACGAATTTGGGTCTCGGTCGATTGGAATCAAATTTCAACCAATGATACCGTTCAGGCAACGGTGAATGTTGAACTGAATTGTCAAAGTTATCCAATTCAAATCAAAGCAATCAAACCCGATTGGATTCTTACTGGTAAAAATGTCTTTGTGGAAGATAATGGTGTGGTATCAATCGAAGCTGAACATTTTTCGGAAGCCAGACAACAAGCTAATACCAGTTGGAAATTGATTCAAGGACTTGGACGCACAGGTGATGCCATGGGAACTTTCCCAGTGACTGCTCCGCCATTCAATCCTGACGATTTAAGCAAAGCGCCATCATTGAGCTATGATTTTTATTCGACAAAAAGCGGCAATGCCACCGTTTACTTTTATTGTTTGCCCAGCCAACCCATCAATGCCAATTATCAACTTCGCTTTGCAGTAAGCATTGATGGCGGAAAGCCATTGATTGTTAACGCTATGCTAAAGAAAGCGATGGACGAGAACAATCTGGAATGGCAAACCAACGTCCTTCGTGCAGCAGCGATTCCCGAATGCCAGATGACGGTTCTGGCGAAAGGAAAACATACGCTAAAAATTATGATGATAGACCCAGGTGTGGTGATCGATAAATTTGAAGTTGATTTTGGAAAAAGACCGGATTCATACTTTGGTGTTTCCGAAAAAAAGAAGACTACTATGCGCTTAAAAAAATGATTGATTTGCGCTGCAGTCTGCTACCTTATATTTATTCTAACTCTTAGGAGGTAACCCATAACAACTTCAGCATGATACATGCTCTGGTGGTGGATTTTTTCAATGACAAAAAGGCATTGGATATTGATAATCAATACATGTTTGGTAAGAACATTTTGGTTTGCCCGGTAACGGACCCAATGTACGTTGGGTATAGAAAAGTAGAAGAAAAGTGTCATTCAGAATTTAGTTCGGAATCCCATAAGTTGAATGTACATAAAGAACCCGAAACAAGTTGAGGTTGATAAAAATAGCACTTTTAAGCGTGTTGGTTAAGATAATAGTTTCGGCCTATACTTATCCAAAAAACCGTAATTTCTGTGCTAGTTGTGGTTAAATGGACTGTTTTTTATACAAAATGGATCATAATTTATAAGTTTCTTAATGGTTATTAGCTAAAATTGTAAAAGCTATTTGGGTAATATTAAATCCAAATTCATTAAACTAAACCGTATAAGATATTTTGATAAAGCGAATAATATATTTCATAGTCATTTTAGCTTTCTCCTTTGGAGTCAAAGCACAGATTGTACAAAGTAGCTTGAAAGAAATTGAGTCTCCCAATGGACAACTTAAATTTCAATTTTATCAAAAAGAAGTTGAGGGTGCGGTAACCCAAATGTATTATCAAGTAAGTTTCAACTATCAGCCTGTTGTTTTGGAGTCGGAATTAGGAGTTCTTATTGAAAATAATTTATTTGAATCTGCTTTGGGAATAGAAAACGATTCAAGTAAAAAATGGTGTGAGAATTTGGAATTGAAGTCTGTAGACAGGGACACAGTAAATAAAACATGGCAACCTGTTTATGGAGAAAGAAACTTGATAAAAGACAACTATAATGAATTAGTTCTTCATTTTAGTAAGTTTGATGAGTCCGCTGAATTAGTAGAGGGGCATTTTGAAACCGGTTACGATAAACGCCGAAGCTATAAGATGGATGTAATTGTACGAGCTTATGATGAAGGCATTGCGTTTCGCTATCATTTTCCTGAAACATCTAATGGATTGTTTCTTCATATTGTAGGAGAACAGACCAGTTATACCTTGCCAGAAGAAACCATGGCGTATTATGAGCGTTGGGCCCAGGGAACCTACAGTTATCTGCCATTAAAAGATTGGCCAGATGAATGTGAGCGCCCTTTAACGTTAGATTTAAAAAATGGACTTCATATTGCATTGTTAGAAGCTGAAATGATAGACTATAGCCGTGGTAAATTTAAACTTAGTTCAGAAAAACAGAATACAATCAACTTGTCTATATATGACAAAGTTGATGTTATAAGACGTTATTCAACTCCTTGGCGCGTTATTATGGTTGCTGAAACACCGGGAGAATTATTAGAAAATAATGATATTGTTTTAAACCTAAACAAACCAAATCAACTAGAAAATACTTCTTGGATTAAGCCGGGAAAAGTCATTCGTTCTGGTTTAACTACTAAGGAAGCTAAGGCCTGTGTCGATTTTGCTGCCCAACGTAATTTACAATATGTCCATTTAGATGCGGGTTGGTATGGATCTGAATTAAAAGTGAGTTCAGATGCCACTACAGTATCTCCGCAACGCGATTTAGATATGCAAGAATTGGTCAATTATGCAGCAAATAAAGATATTGGCGTTTTTCTATATATCAATCAACGAGCACTTACCTATAGGTTAGATGCCGTTTTTACCCAATATAGAAAATGGGGAATAAAAGGTATTAAGTTTGGGTTTGTGCAAATAGGATCAAACCGTTGGACAACCTGGTTGCATAATGCTATAAAAAAAGCGGCAGAATATCAATTAATGGTTGATGTTCATGATGAATATCGCCCTACAGGATTCAGCCGTACCTATCCCAACTTAATGACACAAGAAGGGATTCGTGGTAACGAAGAAATGCCAGATGCTACACACAACACTATTTTACCTTTTACGCGTTATTTGGCTGGTGCAGGAGATTACACCATTTGTTATTACAACAACCGTATTAAGACCACCCATGCGCACCAATTAGCACTTTCGGTAGTGTATTATAGTCCCATTCAGTTTTTGTATTGGTATGATAAACCTAGCGCATATACAGGTGAACCAGAAATCGCCTTTTTCGACGCTGTTCCAACAGTTTGGGATGATACAAAAATTTTAAATGGTGAAATTGGTAAATACATTACTATAGCTAGAAGGTCTGGAGACGATTGGTTTATTGGAGCGATCACAAACAATGATGCAAGAGAGATAAATATAAAACTGAATTTTTTAGATGCAAAAGCAACGTATGAAGCTATTATTTATAGTGATGATGACAGTGTTAATACACCAACAAAAGTTGGCATTAAAAAAATCAAAGTAAAAAAAGGAGAAGAATTAAAGATTAGATTAATAGCTTCGGGTGGATCGGCAATCCATCTTAGTAAAATTAAGTAGTATTTTTTTGAGTTAGTTAATTTAAAGCGGTTGCCAAATTAATTTGGCAACCTTTATTTTAAAAAAAACATTAATTTAAAGTAAATGAAGAACTTCTTTATTGCCATTATTATATTATTTTCAATTAAAGGGTTAAAAACTAATGCCCAAAATTTTCCTGTTCCTCAATCCATAGGAACGGTTCATCCTAGAATTTTAGCACATTCAGAAAGTAAAGAAGAGTTAGAAAGTCTTATTAAAAAAGAGGCATGGGCAAAAGTTGTGATAGAAAAGACAAAAGTCAGATTGAAACCCATACTGGAAAATTGCAAAGAAAATCAAGATTGGTTACGTTCGCGTTTACAGATGTATTGGAACACTAAATCCACACAAGTATATATTAATGGTGGTACTTATGATCATGCCGATGGAGAAGCACCAGAACCTACGGTTAAGTTTATAGGTGGACGTGGAACACCAACAGATTATAAAAGACCAAAATTAGAGGATGTTAAACCATATATGGATGATCCACGAGGGCTGTATTTACAAAATAAATCTACTGATGTATGGGAATGGGCATCCATACCTGCAACAAGTGGAATTACAGCTTCCATTAATCGTGAGATTTTGAGTATGGCAAGAGATGCCGCATTTTTATATTGGTATGAAGGAGATGTAAAGTATGCAAATTTAGCTTATGGCGTTTTAAACACATACCTTGAAGGGATATATTATTTAAATGAACCAATAGATTTAAGTCATGGTCACCATCAAACATTAGTTGGTTACACTCAATTTGAAGTCATTCAAGAGCATGTGTTGAATGAAGTTACCCAATGTTATGATTTTCTGCATACCTATATAGAAAACAACCACCAGGATAGTTTAGAATTATACGATGCAACACTGCAAAAATGGGCAGATTTAATTATTAAAAACGGGGTGAGTTTTAATAATTGGAATTTATTGCAGGCAGCCCACATATCTAACATTGCATTGGTTTTGGAAAATAATGATTATTATGAAAATGGTAAAGGAGGGCCATATTATTTAGATCAAATAATGAACCAGACATCCATACGCCAATGGTCTATGAAAAAACTAATGGATTATGGCTATGATTATGAAACAGGTATTTGGAATGAAAGCCCCGGTTATTCTATGAATGTATTGAATGACTTTATCCATTTTGCTGAGTTTTACGATCGTAATTTTGATATAGACTTAATTAAAGAAATACCAGTACTAAGGCAAGCAGTTATATCTACTCCAGAATATTTATATCCAAACAAGTATCAAGTTTCCTTTGGAGATGGACATTACGGTCACCTGCGGTCAGAACCTATAAAATATTTAATAGAGAATGCTCAAAAGTATAACAAACCCCAAGATGAGGTTTACTTTACTAAAATGCTTAAAACCATTTATGATAAAGAATTGTTTAATGGTAGGTTTGAAGGTAGAACGATTTCTGATTTATTTTCGCATGAAGCTTTGAATGTTAAAAATGACATTACAGCAGGTAAATTATCAGATTTCACATCGCCTTTGTTTTATGCGCCTAAAACAAGTTGGTTGGTACAAAGACAGGGAGACGATGAAAATGACGCATTAATGATTAGTCAAATAGGTTCTTTTGGAAACCACATGCATTCTAATGGCATTGCTATGGAATTATACGGAAAAGGATTACCATTAGCCCCAGAGATGGGTAATGGTTCCGGTTATTTCTCGATAGACTATGCAGAATATTACACGCAGTTTCCTGCCCACAATACGGTTATTGTAAACGGAAAATCCAAATATCCCGAAATGAAGAGCAACCACGCTTTTCAGGTTTTAGGAATGTATCCAAAAAGTCAACGTAAAAAAGGAAATATAAAAGGGTTTACGTTTTCAGATGTGGAATTTCTAGAACCGGAAACCCAAAGTCAGCAACGTAGGGTTATGGGGATTGTTAAAAATGATACAGGAGGCTATTATGTAGATATTTTTCGCTCCAAACAGAATATTGGCAATGATGTAAAGCACGAATATTTTTATCATAATTTAGGTCAGAAACTTAAATTAACAACCCCAAGCGACGATGAATTAAAACTTCAGCCTACCAGTAAATTAGCTTTTGGAGATGGCGATTTAGTGGCGTATGATTATATGTGGGATAAAAAATCCATTAAAACTAATGAAGACTTTAAAGGACAATTTTCTTTAAAAATGGAAGATCGAACCGTAAATATGAATCTGTGGTTCAAAGGAGAAGAAAACCGCGAAGTATTCTCTGTAATGTCACCAAAATCAACCGCATTTCGTCATGGGCCACTTCCAGAAGTATTAAGTAATAGCCCAATTCCTACTTTGGTGGTCAAGCAAAATGGTGAGGCGTGGTCATATCCTTTTGTGGCAATTTACGAACCTAGCGTATATGGAAATACGGGGATTAATTCAGTTGATTACTTTGGAACTGGAGAAAACGTTGGGATTTATATTGTAGAAAAATCAGGAAAAGAAACCTTTATTTTTTCCAGTACAAGCAACAACAATGAATTAGCTAAAAATGAACTGTTGGTAAAAGGAACTTACGGAGTGATTAGCAAACAAAACGATTATTTTACCTTGTTTTTAGGAAAGGGAAAATCAATTTCTAATGCGAACTATATACTTGAAGTGATAGGTGAACCAGCTTCAGCATCCTTAAAAAAGGAAAAGAATCAATGGTTTATTTCTACCGAAGCTCCTACAGATTTAATAATAAAGGCTGAAAATAAAATCAAAAAACCAGTGATAACTGATGTTGCTGGAAAAGAATATATAGGGAAGTATGACAGAAAAACTAAAACAATCATATTCCACCTTCCTGAACTTGCTTTTCAAACCATTAAAATGGAGCTAAACTAATGGAGTTTCTTGACAAAATAAAAAGTATTTATTGGTTGTGCATCATATTTTTTGCTAATAGCAAGCATCATAACAATACAAAAAACAATGAGCAAATATTCAATAAGAATTGTTATGATTTTGGTATTATAAATAAAAATAATTATTAGACTACTAAAAAATTTATATAAAGAAAAAAAACATTTAACAAAAATCACTTTTAAAATAATAATAGATAAAAAAAGAATTATGAATAAATATAAGGCGTTGTTTTTCTTTGTAGTATTGAGTCTTTCTATAGGTGTAAAGGCACAGGAAACAGGAAATGAATGGAAAGATGAAAAGATTTTTAGAGTTAATAAAGAGCATGCGCATGCATGGTTCATTCCTTATCAAGATATAGAAACAGCCAAGAAAGCAGATCCATCCAAATCTGATTATTATCAATCATTAAATGGAACCTGGAAATTTAAATGGGTAGAAAACCCTGAATCTGTGGTAAAAGGTTTTGAGGGTACAGAATTTAATGATAAAAAATGGGACCATATCCCTGTACCATCCAATTGGCAAATGCATGGATACGATTATCCTATTTATACCAATGTTCAATATCCATTTAAAAATTGGGGAATAAAAGAAAACAAAGGAATAGTTCCTGAGAATTACAATCCTACAGGGCTTTACAGACGAACTTTTGAAGTTTCATCACAATGGGAAGATAAACAGGTTTTTGTTCATTTTGGAGCTGTAAAATCTGCGTTTTACCTGTACGTAAACGGTCAGTATGTGGGATATAGTCAAGATAGTAAAACACCAGCAGAATTTAACATCACGCCTTATCTTCAAAAAGGAAAAAACCTAATGGCTTTGAAAGTGATTCGTTGGAGTGACGGTTCGTATCTTGAAGATCAGGATTTCTGGAGACTTTCAGGAATAGAAAGAGATGTTTATTTAGTGGCAACACCCCTAAATAGAATCGTTGATTTTACTGTGAAATCATCTTTAGACACCAATTATAAAAATGGTGCATTTGGGTTAACTGTTGATCTGACAGGAAAAAGAGAGCATGCCAACTTATCCGTTACAACAAGAATAGTAGGTGCAGATAAGATAATTTATGAAGAGAATAAGACTGTAAGCACTGATAGAGTAGTGTTTAATTCCTTAATAGAAAATGTGAAAAAGTGGTCTGCAGAGTTTCCTAATTTGTACCAATTGGAAATAGAACTGAAGTCAGGTAATAACGTGTTGCAGGCCATTCAGCAAGAGATTGGTTTTAGAACCGTAGAGATCAAGGATGGTTTGTTACAAGTAAATGGAGTGCCTGTTACGTTAAGAGGCGTAAATTTACACGAGCACCATGAAACAAAAGGCCATGTCATTGACCATGCAACAAGAATGAAGGATCTGGAGCTCATGAAGCAAAATAATATTAATGCTATTAGAGCGTGCCATTACCCGCAAGATCCGGAGTTTTATCAGTTGTGCAATACCTTTGGTTTTTATGTTGTAAATGAAACAAATATCGAATCTCATGGAATTGGTTACGATTTAGACAAAACACTAGGTAATAAGCCTAACTGGATGGCTGCTCATTTAGACCGAACTCAAAACATGGTTGAAAGAGATAAAAACCAACCTTCTGTAATTATTTGGTCATTGGGGAACGAAGCAGGGAATGGAGCTAATTTTTATGCAACCTATAATTGGATTAAAGAAAATGATTCGAGTAGACCTGTACAGTACGAAAGAGCAGGTGAAGAGTTTAATACCGATATTGTGGCCTATATGTACATTACTATGGGAGGTATGGAGCAATATGCAAGAACAAAATCAGACAGACCCTTAATTCCTTGCGAATATGCACATGCTATGGGCAATAGTCTAGGAAATTTTCAGGATTACTGGGATTTAATATATAAATATAAACAATTGCAAGGTGGTTTTGTTTGGGACTGGGTAGATCAGGGCTTAAAAACAAAAGACGACAATGGTCATGAATTTTGGGCCTATGGTGGTGATTTTGGTCCTGAAGATGTACCGAGTGATAACAATTTTTGTATGAATGGACTCGTGAATGCCGATCGTACACCACATCCTGATTTGTTTGAATTGAAAAAAGTGTATCAACCTGTATATTTTCGAGAGGTAGATTTAAACAACGGTCAAATACAGTTATTGAATCATTATTCATTTGATGATTTGAGCAATTTAAAACTGGAGTGGGTCATCGAAGCAAATGGAGTTATTTATAAGAAAGGAACGGTTGACGATATAAAAGTAAATCCCTTAAACACTAAGGTTATAAAATTAGATATACCTACGATTGTTCCAGAAGTAAACGTAGCGTATTTTTTGAACGTGTATTTAAAATCGAAAAAGGAAACTGACTTAGTACCATCGGGGTCTGTAGTGGCTTACGAACAATTTAAAATGCCAATATCACTCACCCAACCAAGAATAAACATGGCGAAAGGAAAACTGGAATTGGCAGATGCTAAAGACAAATTGAAAGTCAAAGCAGCGAATTTTGAGGTCAGTTTTAACAAGCAAACAGGATGGATTACCTCGATTCATCAACAAGGAAAGGAAGTATTGGAAATGCCTTTACAACCAAACTTTTGGAGAGCACCGATAGATAACGATTTTGGAAATGGTATGCAAAACCGATGTAAAGTTTGGAAAGACATTGTAAAAAGTTTCGAAGTCGTCAATTTTGAAGTTAGTCAAGTCATTCCAGGATTGGTTGAAGTTGATGTGGAATTTGAGATGAAGGATTTAAAAGGTAGAAAAGCAGCACTTGAATACCAAATTTATGGCGATGGAAATATTGAGGTAAAAAGCCAATTTGATTTCAATGATAAAGATTTACCTGAAATACCTAAAATAGGTTTTAGGACACGTTTGCATAAAGATTACGAAAATTTAGAATACTTTGGTCGAGGTCCCCATGAAAATTATATAGATCGCAATACGGGATCTTTAATCGGCCTGTATTCAGGAATCGCTGAAGACCAGTATTTTTCCTATGCACGTCCACAGGAGAATGGGAATAAAACAGATATTAGATGGGTGAAATTGAGTAATTTAAAAGGACAGGCCATAACGATTTCATCCCCAGAACCTTTCGAAACAAGCGCCATGCCCTATACCCAAGAAAGTTTTGATGATGGCTATCAAAAAGACCAAAGACACCCCACTGATATAGAAAAACAGCCTTTTATAGAATGGCAAATAAACAAAATCCAAATGGGTGTTGGTGGTGATACCAGTTGGGGAGCAAAACCACATCCAGAATATTTGATTCAACCTGCGATTTACAATTTTAATTTTAACATATATATTAATTAAAGATGTTGATATATAAAAAAATAAAAATCAATATTAATAGTACCTTTAAAGAACCTCAATAAAAAAAATAATTAATGAAAACAAGACTAATCAAAATTGAAAAAACACTATTTTTTTGTGCCATATTGTTTTTAACAACAGTATTAAGTTGCAAAAATAAAGTTGATAGCACCAAAAAAGTTAAATTAACAGATGCTAAAATAAACAATCCACTAATTAAAGGGACTTTTGCCGATCCCTCCATTGTTAAACACGAGGGTAAGTATTATATATATGCGACTATAGATCCTTGGGGAGGTGATGAATTGGCTGTTTTTGAATCTTCAGATTACATTAATTGGGAGCAAAAACACATTAATTGGCCTACTAAAGAAGCCTGTACAAGTCCAACATCAAAAGACAACATGGTTTGGGCACCATGTGTTATTAAGGGTAAAGATGGAAAATTTTATATGTATGTTTCTGTAGGCAGCGAAGTTTGGGCAGGTGTTAGTGAAAAACCATTAGGGCCTTGGAAAAATGCAAAGGAAGACAATACACCTTTTATTAAAGGTGATATGTTTCCAGAATACCACATGATAGATGCGGAAGCGTTTATAGATGACGATGGTAAAGCATATTTGTATTGGGGATCTGGTCTAAACTGGGTTAACGGGCATTGCTTTGTAGTTGAATTAAATGAAGATATGGTTTCTTATGATGCATCCAAAATTAAGGATGTTACACCGCCTAATTTCTTTGAAGCGCCATTTATGTTAAAAAAGAACAACAAGTATTATTTAATGTATTCAGAAGGAAAGTGTACCAATAGTACCTATAAAGTCAGGTATTCGGTAGGAGATACGCCCTATGGTCCTTGGAAAGAAGGAAAAAACAGTCCGATACTATCAACAAGTAAAGACTCTACGACCTTAGGCCCAGGGCACCACACCGTTTTTAAAGAAAACAATCAAGACTATATTTTATACCATAGAATTAAAGATAATAAAGATGCCATTTTACGTGAATTGGCTATTGACAGTTTAAATTTTGATTCGGATGAGGCTATACTAAAAGTAAAACCACAGGGTGGTGTAAGTGATTTTTTGAATAACTGATGTTATGGCAAAAAAAAAGAAGATGATTATACGGGGAGTTCCATATAACAAATAAAAAACTATATATATTTATATATGGAACTCCCCACATACGAATAGTATACGCACGAGGAAGATTGTTAAGGTGTCCCATCTTACAATAAAAAAACAATAAATAAGAACAGATGAAACTAAGAATAGCATTGATAATGCTTTTATTAACAGTAAGTAAAGCAATATCCCAAGAGTTAATTACCTACGAAATCCCAAGACAATATAAGTACGCCATACATAATGACGATTTTACGGTATTGGTAAGAGTTCCTGGAGGTGAGTGGAAGGATTTATATGAATATCGGGTAGAGGTAGATATGGACACAAAATCTAAAGCATCTATGGTGTATTTTGATTTTGAAGGCAAAGTAGAGATTATGGTCAAAAAGAATAATGGTAGTCTTGATCAAGTAAAAATTAGACCATTGGCCAAAAATATTGTTCCCGATGTGAAAGAAAACACCATGTTATTTTCTTTGGATAAGCCCATGAAGCTTTCATTGGAAGTAAACGGTGATAGGTTACACAATCTACACATTTTTGCAAATGCTATTGACAGAAATAAACCCGATTCAAATGACCCTAATCTTATTTATTTTGGGCCAGGGGCACACCAACCAGGAGATCTGCCAGGAGATGTTTTTAATATACCTTCTGGGAAAACGGTATATGTTGACGGCGGTGCTATTGTTAAAGCAAAATTTTTGGTAGATAAAGCCCATGATGTTAAAATTTTAGGAAGAGGTATTGTGCTTCAGCCAGAGCGTGGTGTGGAAATTCGCCATTCAAAAAATGTAACCGTAGAAGGGTTAATTTTTATCAACCCTAAACACTATACTATATATGGAGGTGAATCAACCGACTTGACCATTAAGAATATTAAATCCTTTAGTAGTGAAGGTTGGAGCGACGGAATAGATTTAATGTCCTGTTCCAATGTGGAAATTGATGATGTTTTTATGCGAAATTCAGACGATTGTATTGCTATTTATGGACACCGATGGGATTTTTATGGAGACGCCCGTAACTACGACATTAAAAACTCGATTCTTTGGGCAGATATAGCACATCCTACAAACATTGGTATACATGGTGATGCTGAGCATGGTGGGAATATTATTGAGAACATTAAATTTTCAAATATAGATATTTTGGAACATGATGAAGATGACGTAGTTGCCGAAGGCTGTATGGCTATATGTGTAAGCGATAATAATACGGCAAGAAATATTAGTTATACAGACATTAGGATAGAAAGCATTCAAGAAGGGCGTATTTTTAATTTTGAGGTCTGCTTCAGTGAAAAATACAGTGCTGCTTCAGGACGAAAAATAGAGAACATCACTATAAAGAACATTACATACAATGGCCCTTATGTAAATCCGTCCATTATAAGAGGCTACAATTCAGAACGTAACGTGGAAGGTATTACTATTGAAAATTTAAGGATTAATGGAAAATTGGTTACAAATCCTAAAGAAGGGAATATCCACATTGGAGATTTTGCAACCAAAGTGATATTTAAAAAATAAAGCAAAGAAATATGTACAATTATGTAAAAATAACAACATTACTATTAATGATTGGTATGTTAGTTTCCTGCAAAAGCCAAATCACGAAGCAAGAACTAATTATTCAAGTTGAAAGCAATCAGAACTTTTATCGAAATGAAGTCGTGGAGATTCCTTATGAAAAGCTTTCTGAATTATTAAAAAGTACAAATCAAGAAAACATCAAGGTAAAAAAACAAGGATCACAAGACTATTTAATTACCCAATGGATGGATAGCGATAGTGATGGAATTACCGATGAACTTCTTTTTCAAGCAGAAGTAGCAGCAAATTCTTCAGTAAAATACGTGGTGCTGGTTGATAGCATGAATCCTGTTAAAGAAACAAAAGCAATTACTTTTTCTAGATTGGTTCCTGAAAGAACGGATGATTACACATGGGAAAATGATAAAGTTGCTTTTAGAACCTACGGACCGGAAGCGCAACGTCGAATAGAAGAAAATGAATACGGAGGCACATTATCCAGTGGAATAGATCTTTGGTTAAAACGCGTAGAATATTCTATTATAGATAAATGGTATGCAAAAAATCTAGAAACCGAGGGGTATTATCATATTGATCATGGAGAAGGTTACGACCCTTATCACGTGGGGAAAAGTAGAGGCACCGGAGGTATTGGTATTTGGGAAAACGATAGTTTATACGTGTCTAAAAACTTTGTCGCTAGTAGAACCATTGCCACAGGGCCTTTAAGAACTATTTTTGAATTGGACTATGCGCCTTGGAGTGATTATAACGTGAAAGAAACCAAAAGAATCTCTCTAGACTTAGGTAGTAACTTTTCAAAATTTGAAATAAAATTAAATGCAGAAAAAGAAGTTCCAAATTATACCATTGGAATCACAAGGCATGATGGAAAAGGGGAGGTTAAATCGAATCAACAAGAAGGTTGGTTCAGGCATTGGGAGCCTATAAATGATGCTTATGTAGGTGAAGGTATTATAATGGAGCCAAACAAAGTTCAAAAAGCGTTCAGCCATCAGTCGCAAATACCAGACCAAAGTCAGATGCTATTGGTAACAAAACCACAAAAAACACTTACTTATTATGCGGGTTTTGGATGGACGAAAAGCGGACAGGTTACAACGTTGGAAGATTGGGATAAACTGTTGGAAAGACAAGTTAAGATAATAGGGAATCCGTTAAAAATATCAATCATAAAAGAATAATGAATTTAAAAAAACATCTTGTTTATTTAACGAAAAGAAGTTGTTTTGTAATGTGGATTATGTTTGTGCCTTCTCTTTTTGCACAAAATTACATCTCTAAAGTATGGCAAGCCGATAATGGTGATGGAACCTACAAAAACCCAATCATCCATGCCGATTATTCAGACCCGGATGTGATACGTGTTGGAGATGATTTTTATATGACGGCTAGTAGTTTTAATTGTGCTCCAGGTCTTCCAATTCTTCATTCCAAGGATTTGGTGAATTGGAAAATAGTAAATTATGCTTTGGAGAAACAAATTCCAGAAGAGGTATTTAACAAGCCTCAACACAGCAAAGGGGTGTGGGCTCCAAGTATAAGATATCATAAAAGTGAATTTTACATCTATTGGGGCGATCCCGATTTTGGAGTATACATGATTAAAACCAATGATGTTTATGGAAAATGGTCTAAACCACTATTGGTTTTAGAAGGTAAAGGAATTATAGATCCATGCCCATTATGGGATGGTGAAAACACCTATTTAATACATGCTTGGGCAGGTAGTAGGGCAGGTATTAATAGTGTTCTTACCATTAGGAAAATGAATAGTGAAGGAACCATGATTCTAGACGATGGTAAAAATGTATTTGATGGTCACGGGAAACACCATACGGTTGAAGGGCCAAAACTCTACAAGAAAGGTGATTATTATTATATATTGGCACCAGCTGGAGGCGTTGCTACAGGTTGGCAATTGGCGTTGCGTTCCAAAAATATTTATGGGCCTTACGAAGAAAAAATTGTTTTAGAACAGGGAAGCACATCTATAAATGGACCACACCAAGGGGCGTGGGTTACGACCCCAAATAATGATTCGTGGTTTGTTCATTTTCAAGACAAAGGGGTTTATGGCCGTGTACTTTTCCTTGAACCCATGACATGGAAAGATGGATGGCCTGCTATGGGAGAGGATTTTGATAAAAATGGAATCGGAGAACCTGTACTCATTCATAAAAAACCAATACAAGGAATGCCTTTTATAACTCCTAAAGCTAGTGACGGGTTTGATAATGGAGAACCAGGTTTACAATGGCAATGGTACGCAAATCCATCTGTAAAGTGGAGTGCGCAAATTCCCGGAACAAACTACCTAAGACTTTTCTGCATAAGTAAACAGGAAGAACCTAATCTATGGGATGTCCCAAACCTATTGCTTCAAAAGCTTCCGGCCGAAGATTTTAAGGCGAGTGCAAAAGTTGCATTAAACATAGAATGGGATACACCAGGAAAAACGGCTGGTTTAATCATGATGGGACAAAGTTATGCATATGTTGGCATTAATTACCATGATGGAAATTATTGGATTCAACAAGTATATTGTGGAAATGCAATTGATGGCAATCCGGAAAAGATAATTGAAGAGAAAATATTAAAATCAAATGAGGTTTACTTGCGGATGGAAGTGAATTCTCCAGATGCTACATGTTATTTTAGTTACAGTGAAAATAGTAAAAACTATAAAGCTATAGGCAATAGTTTTAAAGCAGAAAAAGATTTATGGATAAGCGCTAAAATGGGTGTTTTTTGTGTGAGTGAGAAAGGTGTTAGAATGGGAAGTTATGCAGATTTCGATTGGTTTAAAGTTGAAAACAATTGAAAGAACTCATTTGAAGAAAAAAATGATAGTAATATTGAACCCCTGTAGTACAATCGTAATGTTACGGTAGTATCTCAAAAACTGTGTGAGTTTAAAAAATAGCTTGGCGATGACCCAAGCTATTTTTTTTATCTAAATAATTCTCCGGTAGCTCTGCTTCAGAGTTTGCTTTGCCGTGCCTAACTTGAGAGGCAAAACTACTTTTTTGGGTAGTCCTGAGTGAAGTAAAATGCAAAATTTTGGTTTTCGGAATCTGATGTCAAATATAAAACAGACGAAATCCCTCTATGCTTTATCGACGATTGTCCCTTTCAAGAATTCTTTATTTTTTCTAACTTTTAAATGACTTATAATTCCCAAGTCCAAAATAGCAATCTCAGATTGTTATTATAGCTTATTATCCACTTGTAGTCTATTTAACGAGGTGAAGTGAGTCGTTAAATTAAGACACATCCCAAATATCCTTATTGTAAAGCATTTTTCATGAAATAAGAATGAATAATAATTATAATTTATACGGATTGGATTATAATTTATATAACGGAATCTTGATTCTTTCTAATATTGACTCATTCTATTTCATATTGAAATAAGTAATAACCAAAAGAGAACTGTCATTATTAACTGTTATTAAAATGATGGTTTTATAAAAGATTAAAAAAAATTTCAAGATAAAAGTATGCAAGGTAAGAGTATGAATATATTATATAGAGAGCGAATAAGTATGGGTGCTAAATTACAAGTGTCAGGATTAATTTTTATCACATTATTCCTGTTAGTAGGTTGTATGGGTTCTAAAGAAAGAAAAGAACCTGACTTAAATTTTGATGTAGATAAACAATTGGATTATTGTGTAACCCAAAGTGAAAAAACAATAGCTTTAAACTTTAAAGATCAAATGATTCCCAGAAATGTAGCAACTAATAGTAGTACCTGGCGATTGGTGGAATATAAAGATTGGACAAGTGGGTTTTGGCCTGGGGAACTTTGGTATTTGTATGAATTTACGGGAGATAAAAAGTTAAAGACATTTGCAGATAAATTTACAAGATATTTAACACCACTTTCGGTGACGCCTGCTTTAGATCATGATCTTGGTTTTCAGGTGTTTAATAGTTTTGGTAATGGGTATAGGTTAACTAAAAATCTGGAATACAAAGACGTTATTCTTAAAACCGCAGACACACTTGCTACTCTTTTTAATCCTAAGGTGGGAACCATTTTGTCATGGCCAAGAGAAGTGCCTAATATGGAGTGGCCGCAGCACAATACGATTATGGATAACATGATTAATTTGGAATTGTTGTTTTGGGCGTCTAAAAACGGAGGTAATAAATCGTTGTACGATAAAGCTGTTAGTCATGCAGAGGTAACTATGAAAAACCATTTCAGGCCTGATTATACGTCTTACCATGTTGTGATATACGATAAAGATACAGGGAAGAAAATAAAAGGAGTTACCCATCAAGGATACAGTGATGAAAGTATGTGGGCAAGAGGGCAAGCCTGGGCCATTTATGGCTATACCATGGTGTATAGGGAAACCAGAGATCCAAAATTTTTAGATTTTGTACATAAGGTAACTAAAGTATATTTGGATAGGTTGCCAAAAGATTTAATTCCATATTGGGATTTTGATGCGCCAGGAATACCAAACGAGCCTAAGGACGCATCAGCCGCTGTTATTGTAGCCTCTGCACTTATAGAATTGTCTGCTTATACAAAGGATGCAACATTGGCAAAAAAGTATGTCGATAAGGCTGAACAGATGCTTGCTGAACTCTCCATGAACTATCACAGTAAAAATAAAAACACTGCAAATTTATTGCATTCAACAGGACATAAACCAGCAGGTTCTGAAATTGATTATTCCATAATATATGCAGATTACTATTATGTGGAAGCCTTATTAAGATTGAAAAAAATGAAAGAAGGAAACCCCTGAATTCGATAGTATTTAAGCACTAGTTAAAAACGATAGGATTAGAAAAATGAATAGGAAAATTTTAATATGGTCTATTATTGCAGCTTTAGCCGGATTTCTTTTTGGATTTGATACTGTAGTAATTTCGGGAGCCGAAAAAAAGTTACAGCTTTTATGGAACACCAGTGATATTTTTCATGGTACCGTGGTTATTGGCATGGCCTTGTGGGGAACTGTTGTGGGCGCTATTTTAGGAGGGATACCTACAAACAGGCTAGGAAGGAGAAAGACATTAATATGGATAGGTGTTTTATATACAATTTCGGCAATAGGATCAGGATTGGCTAACGATCCCGTTACTTTTGCCATATTCAGGTTTATTGGAGGCTTAGGAGTGGGAGCATCTACCATTGCTGCGCCAGCTTATATTTCTGAAATCGCCCCCGCAAAAGACAGGGGGAAATTGGTAGGGCTATATCAGTTTAATATTGTTTTTGGTATTTTGGTGGCTTTTGGCTCTAACTATTTGTTAAACGGAATAGGGGATAACGATTGGCGTTGGATGGTTGGAGTGGAAGCTTTTCCTGCTTTTATTTATACTTTATTAGTATTTACATTAC
Organism: Aestuariibaculum scopimerae; assembly: GCF_059428085.1. Classification (NCBI taxonomy): domain Bacteria; kingdom Pseudomonadati; phylum Bacteroidota; class Flavobacteriia; order Flavobacteriales; family Flavobacteriaceae; genus Aestuariibaculum; species Aestuariibaculum scopimerae. Next base: position 3,859,602 of record NZ_CM182089.1, on the reverse strand, counting down.
CAAAAAGCCCTAGGTGGTTACTGACCATGGGCAAAACTGAAGAGGCAAAAGAGGTGTTGCAAATTATTAGCCCTAAAATAGATGCAAGTATAATAATTAATGAAATTGAGGAAGAAATGAAAAATACCGTTTCAAACGAAACGGTGTTTATAAAAAAATACCGTTTTCCATTAATTCTTGCCTTTTTAATTGCCTTTTTCAACCAGTTTTCAGGTATTAATGCCTTTTTGTATTATACGCCTAGAATTTTAACCGAAGCAGGTCTTGGTGAAAGTTCAGCACTTTTAGGTAGTATTGGTGTTGGTGTTACAAATTTATTATTTACCCTTATAGGAATTTATCTTATTGATAGGTTTGGTAGGAAACAATTGATGTATATTGGGTCTATAGGGTATATCATTTCACTTTCTTTAGTATCTATGGCATTCTTTTTTAATTGGGAAGGTGGTTTTATGTCAATATTTTTATTCATGTTCATCGCTGCACATGCTATAGGGCAAGGCACAGTTATATGGGTTTTTATTTCTGAAATATTTCCAAACCATTTAAGAGGTTCAGGTCAGTCTTTCGGTAGCTCTGTACATTGGATATTAGCAGCCGTAGTCCCTTCTTTGGTTCCTGTGTTGTTTTCAACAATAGGCGCAGGAGTTGTATTTGCTGTCTTTGCATTTATGATGGTATTGCAATTGCTGTTTGTTTATTTTATGATGCCAGAAACCAAAGGAAAAAGTTTAGAAGAATTACAAAGTGTGTTTTTAAAAAACAGCAATAAATAGATGATTTTTTATACATTAAAAATTGTATCAAAAGGATAAAATATTATTTGGTATTTTGCATTAAATATTTCAATAATCCGAAAACTGATATCTGTATAAATAAGTCTATGAACAAGATTAGATTTCAATATTAGACTGGACATAAAGATGAGAGAATATGTTTGTTAGTTTTTATCTTAGCAATTATGATAAAAAATCTAAACATTATAGCTTAGAATCTAAACAAAAAGCAGTCGAGTTAAGTTATGCCAAAGGCAGTGTAAAATAAATATGTGATGACTTGGAAATATTTTCATCAGTACTTTATCTTTGGCCTAGGGAGTTAAAAGATCATGGTAAAAATAGTTTTCCAGGTCGAGGCAACTCTAAAATGACCGATGAAGAAAAAGAAATAGCTTGATTAAAGAAGCCGAGTTAAAACGTGATATCTTAAAAAAGGTCATCAGCATCTTCTCTGCAGCGACAAGAAAAATACAGGTTTATAAAACAACACCTAATGAGATTTCCTGTCGAGACGATGTGTCAAACATTAAAGGTAAATAAAAGCGGTTATTACTATTGTAAATTATGGTTAGAAAATCAAAAGGTAACCACGCTTATTAAATCTATATTTAAAGATAGTTTTCAGAGCTATGGTTCACCCAGAATAAAAACAGAACTGAAGTCATTAGGCTATAAAATATCAAAGCCCAGAGTGGCGCGTATTATGAGTGCTAATTATTTGTTTGCAAAACGAAAACATAAGTTTAAAGCAACCACAGATAGTAAACATAATTACCCAATAACCCCTAATTTATTAAATTGTTAACAACTGAATTAGCGGTTTCTGAAATTGCTTATGAATTAGGATTTGAACATAGCCAAAGCTTTTCCAAATTATTTAAAGTAAAAACCAATCTGTCTCTAGTAGAATTTAGAAATTCATTTAATTAATATTTTTAGGTTTTAAAAGATTAATTGTTTTAAACACCTATATTTATAGTATTTCACTAAAGAAATCATGTAGTTTGTTTTTTAGTTTTTACTTAAAAATAGTTTTATGAACCCATTCATTCTTGCACTTAAAGCCCGAAATCTTACTGTAGAGATTCATCATCATTCAGCATATCAAATTGTTTTATCAAACGACACGCCATTTAATTCAACCATTAACGGGACGCTTTGTGAGAATATCCATGGTTTTTTGATTAAACCACATATTTCACATTTCTGTGTTTCCGATAAAGGAACATTAAATGTTTTAAATATAGAGCCTTATTCAAATATCGGTTTAGAATTAGCGAGCCGATTTAATACAAATCAGGATTACATTGTTTTTAATAATCCAATAGAAACAAATAAATTCTTTCAAACTTCTAAAGATAGCTTAGACATTAATATCATCATTGAAGCGTTACTATCAAAACTTCCTAATATTGATTATGATGAAAGAGTTAAAAAAATAGTTGAATACATCAAGGATAATTACTTTAAATCTGATATCACACCACAGACTTTTGCAGATATTGTTTTTCTTTCCCCATCCCGATTAGCGGCACTGTTTAAAGAACAAACTGGTAGTAGTCTGTCTAAATATTTATTATGGACAAGGCTGCGTCAAGCAATCTACCTGACACTTTCTGAAAATGACCGAAGTCTAACGGATATTGCTTATGATACCGGATTCTATGATCTCCCGCAATTAAATAAATATATGTACGAAATGTTTGGAATGCCTCCTAAAGCATTAAAATTTAATAGTGATTTAATACAGGTATACTAGCATAACATTTTTAAAGCAATAACATTCTACTCGAGGTATCAGCATTTTATGTTGGTACCTTTTTTCTTTTCCATAAAGTAAATTTTAACATTATCAATATACAACAGTGATTTGATACAAGTTTGGCAATGTGGTTGTTCGCAACTTTGTAATATCATTTTAAACAAGTAAAAAATAATATTATGAAAGCAATAACATATCAAAAATTCGGAAGTATCGAAGTCTTACAAACCGTAGAACAACCAAAACCTACAATTAAAGCAGACCAAGTATTGGTAAAAGTAAAAACCTTTTCTATTAATCCTATGGATTGGAAAATCAGAAAGGGAGAAATGAAATTAATGTCCGGTTCAAAATTTCCAAAGCATACAGGCACTGATTTCGCCGGTACCGTCGAGGAAATAGGAGCTTCTGTCATTGGCATAAAAAAAGGGGATGAAGTTTTTGGAGTGGTCAAAAACATGATGAAAGAAGGGGTTTCTGCAGAATATATTGCGGTAACCGCTTCACTAGTTTGGAAAAAACCATCTAATATCAGTTTTCCTCAAGCTGCCTCCATTCCTGTGGTTGGTACAGCAGCGGTCACAGCGTTACAAAAAATGGGAAACATCCATTCTACAACTACTATTTTGGTAAATGGTGCCACGGGAGGTTTCGGTATGTTTTTACTGCAATTCTTAAAACAACAAGGCGCAAACGTAACAGCAGTTACAAGTACAAAAGGAATTGAATTTGCTAAAAAATGGGGCGCAAATACGGTGATTGACTACACAAAAACAAATGTGCTTTCACAGAAAACCACCTACGACATTGTTATCGATTTGTCTGGTAAAATGGGATACAAAAATGCCAAACAAATAATGAACTCAAAAAGCTTGTTTTTGAATCCAACTCCAAAACCAATTGAAATACCAACGTCTCTTTTCAAAAACCTATTTACTGCTAAAAAACACATTGTTATACTTTCAAGTCCGTCGACAAAACATACAGAGATTTTGATAAGTTCAGTAAAAAAAGGGTTGCAAATTGAAGTCAACAAAGTATTTCCATTTACCCAATACAAAGAAGCATATCAATACGCTGAAACAGGCGGTGTGATTGGAAAAGTAGTCATTGAGATTAATTAAGGAACAAACAAAATATTGATTTGATATAAGCTTTGGCTTTTTATAAATCATCTTCAAATAATCATTAATAAATCAAAACAATGCTAATAAAAATAGATAATACCATTAAATATGGTAAGCAGCATGGTGGCTTTGGAATAGAAATTTTATATCCAGGTCTTATAATGCCTGAACTGAAAGATACGGGCTTCTCCACCATTGGAAGAATAGACCAAGCTCGCATAACTCCAGGTACACTTATACCCATGCATCCACATAAAGATGATGAAATACTCACGTATTTACGCAGTGGTAAAGTAAAGCATAAGGATTCTGAAGGACACTCAACTATAATCTCAAATCAAAAATTGATGATGATGAATGCCGGTTCAAGATTTTACCACGAAGAAAAGGTTTTGGAAGAAGGAGAAGTTTTAGAAGGCTTACAAATTTTTATTAGACCGGAAATTGAAAATTTAAAACCAGAAGTACAATTTCATCAATTATCAGAAACATCCAGTATTAATCAATGGCGTAAAATAGCAGGTAAAGGCAATGATTATCCATTGCAAATAAGAAGCAATACCTGGATAATGGATATGCAATTACAAAAAGGAGAAGAAATGTTTTTGCCCGAACTATCTATTGAAAATATCTCCTTTCTATTTTATGTTTTTAAAGGAGACATACAAGTCAACGCCTTTATACAGCTAAACACAGGCGAGAGTGCTTTAATAGAAAATGAAAACCCAACTTTCGTGGCGACTGAAACAACTGATATTGTTTTATTTATTACCCAAACAAATGCAAAACATTTTGATGGTGGTATGTATAGCGGTAATCTTCAATAAATAACTAAACAAATCTAATATAACAGTGATTTGATACAAGTTTAACTCTTTCAAACACAGCAACTTTGTACTATACAATAATTAATAACAAGTAAAATGAAAACAGCATTTATTACAGGAGCCAACAAAGGAATTGGCTTTGAAATCGCAAAACAATTATTACAAAAAGGATTCTACGTTTATATCGGAACCCGTGACAAAAGCAAGGGTCAGGAAGCAGTAGGAAAACTGAAAGCAGAAGGATTAGTAAATACCGAGGCAATTCAGATTGATGTCACTGATGAACAATCCGTAGCGCATGCGAGAACCGAACTTGGCAAGAAAATAGCTGCTCTGGATATTCTTATCAATAATGCAGGAATAAGCGGAGTGAAAATAGACAACAAAGGAAACTTTATTGCCGAATCATTGACAGCGGAGAAAGCTACTATCGACACCTTTAAGGAAGTCTACGAAACAAATGTTTATGGCGTTGTGCGCGCTACACAAGTATTTCTGGATTTGTTAAAGAAATCACCAGCGCCTAGGATTGTGATGGTAAGTTCTTCAGTTGGTTCACTCACACAGCAGAGCAACCCGCAATGGCCAATGTATGATTCAGCAAAATTTGCTGTATATGCCTCCTCTAAATCGGCGATGAACATGTACACTGTCCACCTAGCTTATGAACTTCGCGACACTTTATTCAAAATCAATATGGTCGACCCAGGCTATACCAAAACCGATTTCAATTACAACATGGGGTTTACCGCTGTAGAAACTGCTGCCGAGCGCATCGCTAAATATGCTTTAATCGGGCCGGACGGGCCAACGGGAAAATTCTTCAGCGAAGAAACCAATCCTGCAACCGGTGAAATTCCTTGGTAATATCCAATCAAATTGTATCCTGAAAACAGTGATTTGATACAAGTCTAAAAAGAAAGTTCAAAGCACCTTTGTATTGTAAATAATTATTACATAAAAATATAAACAAATGAAAAAAATAGTAATACTCGGAGCCACTGGAACCGTGGGGAGTAAAATTTCTGAAATTCTTTTAAACGAAGGAAATCAAGTAACCGTAATGGCAAGACATACAGATAAGTTACAAAAATTCAAAAGTATGGGTGCTGAAGTAATTACAGGCGATGTCAATGATGTAAACACGCTTACTAATGCATTCAAAAATGCAGATAGCGCGTTCCTTATTTTACCGGACAATGTGAAAGCTGAAAATACAAGGGCATACCAGAGACAAATCACAAGCAACTACATGGAAGCAATAGAAAAATCAGGCATTAAATATATTGTTAACATGAGCAGCCTTGGTTCTCACATGCACGAAGGCAATGGCATTATGGGCGGTACTGGTGAGCAGGAAGTACGGTTGAATCAATTAAAGGATGTCAATGTATTGCACCTCCGTTCTGCTTACTTTATGGAGAATTTTTTAAGAACAATTGGATTGGTTAAATCTAAAGGCATCAATGGTACAGCTGCAGATGGAGACCATGCCATACCCATGGTGGCTACCCAAGATGTTGCAAAAGTTGCAGCAAAATATCTATCAAATCTTGACTTCACAGGTAAAAGCGTTCATGCAGTAATGGGTCCAAGAGATTACACGTACAGAGAATTCAACAACATCATTGGTAAGGCCATTGGAAACCCTGAATTGCCTTATGTACAAATTCCTGTAGACCAAGCAAAGCAAGTGTTCCTAGGAAATGGTTTTTCTGAAGACTTTGTCGATAATCTGTTGGGGATGGCAGTTGCTATCAAATCAGGCATGATGAATTATCAAAAAAGAGATGATTCAACCACTACTCCCACAACGGCAGAAGAATTTGTAAATGAAATTTACTTGCCTATATACAATAGTTAAAACTTACAGTGATTTGATACAAGTTTCAAAAAAGTATTCGTCTCAACTTTGTAGTATAAATAATAACATAAAAAATAAATAAAATGAAATTATTAGAAAAAACAGAATTAGTGGGTTTAAAGCTAAAAAACAAAATGGCAATGTCAGCGATGACCAGAAGTCGTGCAGATATAAATGGTGTCGTAGGGGATTTAACAGTACAATATTATACGCAACGCGTAAGTGCTGGACTGATTTTCACCGAAGCCATTAGAATTAGTGAAGAGGCTACAGGTAGCCCATTGACACCAGGTATTTACACCAAAGAGCAAATAGACGCTTGGAAAAAAGTAACCAAATCGGTGCATGATAATGGAGGTACTATTATTGCCCAACTTTGGCATACAGGTCGTGCTGGGCATTCCATTGATAGAAAAGGAAAACGGCCTCTTGCTCCATCAGCAATTCCTATTAAAGGAATGCAACATTTTACCTCACAGGGCATGAAAGATTATGAAACACCACAAGCAATTACCCTGGAAGAAATCAAACAAACTATTAAAGATTTCGGTCAAGCTGCTAAAAATGCGATTGAAGCAGGTTTTGATGGAGTTGAGCTGCATGCTGCAAATGGGTATTTACCAAACCAATTTTTAGCAGAAAGTGCCAATCAAAGAACCGATGAATATGGTGGCAGCATCCCAAATAAAGCTCGTTTTATATTAGAAGTAATGCAAGAATTAATCAATGCCGTTGGAGGCGACAAAGTAGGAATTAAGATTTCGGCATACCACCCATACGGCGATATGTTTTATGATGACCCAGTTGGAACATACAACTATCTAATTGACGAACTCAACACATTGGATATCGCTTTTGTCGAACTAATGAAAAAAAACCCATACTTCCCACCACCAGCGCACTATCCAACAGAGGATGAAGTAGAAATGTATGGAAAAAGAATAAAACATAATGTTATTGCAAATACAGGTTATGACAAGGCCTCAGCCGAAGCGGAACTGGAAAAAGGCATTGCAAACCTCATTTCTTTTGGAACTCTATTTTTAGCGAACCCAGATTTACCAAAACGATTTGAGCTGGATGCTGAATTAAATGAACCAGACAGGGCTACCATGTTTGGCGGAGGAGAACAAGGTTATATCGACTATCCGTTTTTAAACGAATAAAAAATAACCAAATAAAAATTATAATAAACTTAATTTATAGCAACTCATCTAAATTTCCATAGGTATTACTGTGAAACAAAAAGCAATCTCAACCTTAAACCTAACAAATGTGTTTTCTCTTTTTCTCTCTCTATTTTCTTTTTAAATAGCTAAAAATTAATACTTTAAAAACTCTTTTTAAGAACCTAACCCATAAGGTTAGGTTCTGTTTTTTTCATTTTAGGTAGTTTCAGCGTGTAATTTTTAAGCGCTATTAACCTAAAATGAACCATTATGAAAAAAACAGTACTTTTTTTAGCACTAACTATTTTTAGTTTATACAAGCTGCATACAACACTTACCGAACGCGAGTTTGAAGCCTTAAAGCTTTGTATAGCTGGAAAAACCAATTCAGACATTGCCGAGCAGCTTTTTATTTCGGTAAGTACAGTAAAATATCATTTAAGGAATGCTTATAGTAAATTAGGAGTAAGCAATAGAAAAGAAGCCTTCCAGTTTATGTTGAAGTCGGTATAGCATTCTGTCATTACTTCAGCAACAAATTGCTTTACAATAAAAAAATGAGTTAATACAGTGGAATAGAGGAAGAAATTGTCAGTTCAATCTGACTTGCATTCCTATTGTCAGTTCGAGCGGAGTCGAGAACCTTGAAAAGACGTCGTTTTAAACATCTCGTTAAGCTTCGCTTGTTACCTTCGATGCAAAATATATTTTGCATCTTGGTAATGCTCGATGTGACATATTGCACGCTCGAACTGACAAACGGATTAGCAGTAACGGCTATATTTCCATATTATGATCATACTGGCAGCACTCAGGCAGGCTTTTATAAGCAGCGTCATCAGCAGCCACATGTTTTGTATCATAACCAGATGCCGCTATGGCTTTTTCAATGGCCATGGCAGTTGTTTTGCTGTCATTAAAAGAGACGTTCATCACCTTTTTATCCACATCCCAGTTTGCCTCGGCTACACCTTCAACGCTGTTAGCCGCTTTTTCAATGGTCATTTTGCACATTTCACAATTTCCCCTAACACCAAATGTAGCTTTTGCAGTTGCCACCTCTTTAGAGGTTTCGGTAGTTACGGTTTCTGCGTCTTTCTTAGTTTCGTTTTTACAACTTGTTAATGCTATAGCAGCAACAGCTGCGATACTTAAAATTACTTTTTTCATCTTTATTTAAATTTAATTATTAACTTATTTCAATTATCAATTATCAATTGTCAATTGTCAATTATCACGGTTCATCATTGATTTTTTTCCTTGCAATTGCGCTGCGGCATCCACTGTAAAGGTGCCGTTAGTAACAATTTCATCCCCGGCAGATAGGCCTTCTAAAATTTCATAAGCATCTCCCATACGATGCCCTAAAACCACTTGGCGCATTTCAAAAACGGGCTGGTCTGGGCTTGCTTTTATATAAACTAATGAACGTTCCCCTGTCCATAAAATTGCAGATGCGGGGATGGTCAGCATCGCTTCATCGACCGTATTCATTTCGGTCACAGTCGCTTTAACAAACATACCGGGTTTAAACAAGCCATTAGGATTATTCAGTACCACCCTAAGGCTTACCGTGCGTGTGTTGGTATTCAAAACCGGGTCAATAAAATCAACCCTACCCTTAAAGGTTTGGTTGGGATAAGCATCGGCACTTACCTGAACCGCTTGCCCTTTTTTAAATTGATCGATTTGATGCTCATAAACATCAAAATGGGCCCATACCGTATTTAAATTGCTTATTTTAAATAGTGCTTGTCCTTGCTTAACATAGTCGCCTTGTGCCACCAATTTCTCGGTTACCGTACCCGAAACTGTAGCATATACAGGAAGCGTTTCCTGTACTTGGCCTGTAGTTTCAATGGTTTGAATTTGCTTATCGGATAGTTTCCAAAGTTTTAGTTTATTGCGTACAGCCTTGTATAAGTCTGCTTGTGTTTCTTTTAAAGTCGCAGCGGTAATAAGTTCCTGCTGTGCGGTATACAGTTCTGGAGAATAAACGCTTGCCAACAGCTGACCTTTACTAATGGTCTCACCGGTAAAGTTAATATGTAGTTTTTCAATTCTCCCTGAAAAATAACTAACCTGTACGGTGTTGGCTTCTTCATTTTCAACAATCCTACCCGATAATTTGATGCTGCTGTTTTTAAGCATTGCCTTGCCCACCACGGTGGTTTGAATGTTGGCTAGAGCCATCGCATTCTCAGTCATCTTAAATTGGTCAGCCGTTACCCCATCAGCGTCCATTTCAGCAGGAATTAAATCCATACCGCAAATGGGGCAATCGCCCGGTTCGGGTTGCATAATCTGTGGATGCATGGAGCAGGTCCACATGTGGTTTGCATGTGTTTCCTCTTCTAGATCGTGGGATGCTTCTTGTTTTAAGGCATCGCTGCCAAAGACCAACCAGCCTAAAAAAAGACCGACTAAAATAAGTCCCACATAAATAACAATATTATTTTTTTTCATCTTCTAATCGTTTTATCATTGCTTTCATTTCAGCAATTTCTTTTTGTTGTGTTTTAATGATGCCTTCAGCTAATTCTTTTACTTCCGGATCTTTTATGTCAGCTCTTTCACTGGTTAAAATGGCTATGGAGTGATGCGGAATCATGGCTTTCATCCATAGTAAATCGCCAATAATAGGTTTTTGGGCTCTCACCAGCAAAAGTGAAAATATAAATAGAAAAAAACTACCCGTTAAAATGGCAATGTTTTTCTTTTTATCCTGGTACATAGGTCGCATAAAAAACCACATAATAACGGCCATAGTGGAAATGCCCAGGCAGGTCATATAAAAGCGTGTTAAACTAAAATAGACATGATCATAGGCATAGGTGTTTAAGTACATGGTTATATACATGGCCACAAAAGAGCAGCCTAGCATGATAAAAAAGGTTTTGTAATTATTTTTATTTGGGTGTTTCATAATTATTGAATTAAGTAATTAATAATAGTACTTTGTGTGTAATAGGTTTTAGTGGCTTCAATTTGGTTTATTTGAAACTTTAACTGTAATTCCTGAATATCTAATACATCCTTAAAGTCAATCGTTCCTGTTTCGTAATTTTTTATAAGAATAGCTTCGGCATCTTGGGCCTGTTTTAAGTTTTTAGCTTGTGTAGTATAGCTAATTCTGGCAGCATTACGCTCATGGATTGCCTTATCTAAAAGGGTTTTTAAGGCGTTTAAGCGCTCTTGCTTTTGTACTGTAATTTCTTGATGTTGTAATGCATGCTGTTTGGTAACAGATTGGTGTTTTTTGTTAAAAATGGGTATGGATATGGAAACCATGGACATAACAATGTCCTTACCATTATCACCAAAACTCATGTTAGGGCGTTCAGCTACATTAATATAATCTAAACCAAAGCCAATCATAGGGCTGCGTTCTTTTTGATTTAATAACTCAGACTGCTCAACAGATTCGTAGAGTTTGTCATACTTCAATAATTCAGGATGCAGACTCAGGTTATCGGTATTAACATCAAAATGCTCCAAAGGCATTTCCAGTGCATCTACTACATTAATTGCTATGCTGTTATCTCTGTTTAATAGGTTGTTCAAGTTAGTTTGTTCTGCTAAAAATTGTTGCTGCAAAACATTTTTTAATTGCTGCAATTCATTTTGTCTTATTTGTAGACGTAATACATCTACGGCCGATGCTTTTCCTGTTTCAACAGCCGTTAGCGCCATGGTTTCATAGGTTTTCAAGAGTTTTATATTGTCGGTCAATACGTTTTGCTTCGCATGGTTGGCATATAAATTATAATAGGACTGCGATACGGAAGCCATCAATTTTCTCTTAGTAATTACAATGTCCTCATATTTTGTGTCTGCTAGTGACGATACATAGCGCTCTCGGGATGTTATGGTACCGAACCAGGGTAGCATTTGTTTAACCGATATTTTAAAGCGTTGCGGGCCTGTTCTGGTTTCCGGTTCACTCACAAAATATCCGAGTCCGACTTCCGTATTGGGAATCGTATTTACTTCATTAACCTTCTCGGATGCTATTTGGTATTGTAATTCAAACTTTTGAATTTCCGGGTTGTTGGATAAGGCTTCGTTAATAAGAACGTCTAAACTTTGCGCATGTGTTAAGTGAAAAGCGAAAAGTGTAAAACTAACAACGAGTACTTTTTTTAAGTGAAAAGTGAAAAGTGAAAAGTGAAAAATGATATGTGCTACGCTTAATTTTTTCATTATAGTTTAGATTTTGTGGTTTTTATTGAACTAACCAGCATGGCTACCAATTCTTTACATGTGGAATACAACAATTTATAATTATCCACTTTTAAATGATCTGTATCTTTCAGCAAGTCTAACCAATAAAGCGTTTCATTGGCCTCTTTCAAAGCAACACTCATTTTATTAATAAAATCTCTTTTACTTTGAGCAAACTCAGCTTCGCGTATTAGTGCTCCTATAGCAGTTCCACTTCTTAAAAGTTGTTTACTTAACACATATTCTTTTTTCTCAGTAACTAAAGACTGAGATAATTTCACAATTTCAATCGCAAATCCATAACTTTTTTCTCTTAGAATACTCATAATTTTATTCTTTTAGTTTTTCACTTTTCACTTTTAGTTTTTCACTTTAATCTCGGCTCTCCAGCTATACAATACTGGCACAATAAACAAGGTAATTAGCGCTATAGCCATGCCACCAAAACTCGGTATCGCCATAGGAATCATAATATCGCTTCCTCGTCCAGTTGAGGTCAGTATCGGCAGCAAGGCCAGTAGGGTAGTGGCCGTGGTCATCAAACAGGGGCGAATACGTTTTTCTCCGGCTTCTACTACGGAGGCTCTTATTTCTTTTTTGCTTTCAGGCGTATTTCTGTTAAAGGTCTGTGTTAAATAGGTCGCCATAATCACCCCATCATCAGTAGCAATTCCAAACAGCGCAATAAAACCAACCCACACGGCAACACTCAGGTTAATGCCATAGAACCATACCATGATAAAACCACCTGCAAAAGCCACAGCAATACCCGTAAATACCATAAGGGAGGTACTCACAGACCGGAATTGAAAATAAAGAATTAAAAAGATAATGAAGAGCGCCAAAGGCACGACCAGAGACAGGGTTTTCTCAGCACGTAACTGATTTTCATAACTTCCCGTAAATTCATAGTTAATCCCTTTGGGAACTACCAAAGCACCATTATCAATAGCGTGCTGAATATGCGCCTGCGCATTTTCAACCACATCTACCTCGGCATAGCCGTCCAATTTATCAAACAAGACATAGCCCACCAAAAAGGTATCCTCACTTTTAATTACCTGGGGTCCTTGTTCATAACGAATGGTGGCCAACTCACTTAAAGGTACTGGGGCACCGGTAGCAACGGGTACATAAATGTGTTCCAAATCGGAGGGGCTGTCCCGCAGTTCCCTGGGGTAGCGAACACGAATGCCATAGCGCTCTCTACCTTCAATGGTTTGGGTAAGTACCATACCACCAACAGCGACTTTAAGGATATTCTGTACGGCATCAATAGTCACCCCGTAACGTGCAATCTTATCTCTGTCAATATCTATTAACAAATAAGGTTTCCCAACAATACGGTCAGCAAACACGGCTTCGTCCTTAACCCCTTCTGCTTGTTTTAAAAGAGGCTCTAGTTGCATACCAAAAGCTTCAATTTGTCTAAGATCCTGACCTTTAATTTTTATACCCATCGGGGCACGCATACCCGTTTGTAGCATAATCAATCGGGTTTCTATGGGCTGTAATTTTGGTGCCGAGGTAACGCCCGGCAGCTTAGTGGCCTTCACGATGGCGTTCCAAATATCATCTGGGGATTGGATTTCCGGACGCCAATTGCGCACGTATTCTCCATCGGCATTAATACTAAATTCCGGTTTGTACAAAATGATGTTTTCATACATAGAAAGCGGGGCGGGGTCTAAAGCAGATTCGGTACGTCCCGCTTTACCTACCACGGTCTCAATTTCCGGAATTTGCGCTACGGCCATATCCAGTTGCTGCAACACACGTTTATTTTCTTCCACACCGGCATGTGGCATGGACGTTGGCATCAACAAAAAGGAACCTTCGTTTAGCGATGGCATAAACTCTTTTCCGGTTCGTTGCATAATTAAAAAACCAATAATCACGATGGTCGTAGGAACCGATAAAAACAACAGTTTATGATCTAAACACCAGATTAGGATACGTGTGTAGTACTGCATAAACAGGTAAAACAGTCCTAGTAAACCAAAACATAGGATGCTTACAAACAAGAGGTTAAAAATATAGAGGCTCTCAACTCCTAAAGGGCGCCAATAGCCTGCCAGTAAGAATACAATACCTATAGCTGCTACAATGTTAAGGATTTGAACCGTAGTAAAGGAAAAGTGAAAACTGAAAAGTGAAAAGCGATATGTGTTAGGTATTTTGGTTTTTCGTTTTCTGAATAAGAAGGCTGCAAAGGGTGGAATTAAAAATAACGCAATAAATATGGCGGCTGTTAGCGCAAAGGTTTTAGTAAATGCCAAAGGCCTGAATAATTTCCCTTCGGCTCCAATCATCGTGAATACCGGAATAAAACTGATGATGGTGGTCATCACCGCAGTTACAATAGCACCCGATACCTCTGCAGTCGCATTGTAAACCACTTGGTTAATTGGTAACTGTTCACTTTTAGTTTTTGGTTTTTCACTATCCAGATGTCTAAGGATATTTTCCGAAAGAATCACCCCAACATCTACCATGGTACCTATAGCAATGGCAATACCCGATAAAGCTACAATATTGGCATCTACACTAAATAGTTTCATGGCAATAAATACCATAAGCACAGCTACGGGTAACAAGCCTGAAATTAATACAGAAGCCCTAAGATTAAACACCATAATAAGAATAACCAGAATGGTAATGAGAATTTCTAAAGTTAATGCCTCATTAAGTGTACCAAGTGTTTCTTGTATCAGTTCTGTCCGGTCATAAAAAGGCACAATGGTGAGTTGCGAGGTACGTCCGTCTGCCAAAACTTTAGAAGGTAATCCGGCACTTAAATCTTTAATTTTAGCTTTTACGTGATTAATAACTTCCATGGGGTTAGCACCATAACGCGCTACCACAACACCGCCTACTACTTCGGCACCTTCTTTATCTAAAATACCTCTACGTGCCGCAGGCCCTAGGGAAACTTTGGCTATATCTTTTATTTTAATAGCGGTATAGTCTTGAGAAGTAACAACGGCATTCTCGATGTCTGCAATAGATTTTACATAGCCCAAACCACGAACCAGGTATTCCGCTTGGTTAATTTCCAGGGTTTGTGCACCAATATCCTTGTTGCTTTCCTTTACAGCTTTAACCACTTGGTTTAAGCTTATTTGATATTGGCGCATGAGTTCTGGGTTAACATCCACTTGGTATTCCTGCACATAACCACCAATAGAAGCCACTTCAGAGACACCACTTGCCGAGGATAGGGCATATTTAACATAATAATCCTGAATGCTTCGTAATTCCTGTAAATCCCAACCACCGGTAACATTTCCGTTTTCATCACGGCCTTCTAAGGTGTACCAAAATATCTGCCCCAATCCTGTGGCATCAGGTCCTAAAGTAGGGCTAACGCCATCAGGTAGTAATCCATTGGGTAGTGCGTTTAGTTTTTCTAGAATACGACTTCTGCTCCAGTAGAATTCAACATCTTCCTCAAAAATGACGTAGATGCTTGAAAAGCCAAACATAGATGAACTACGAATGGTTTTTACGCCAGCAATACCCAGTAACGATGTTGTTAAAGGATATGTAATTTGGTCTTCAATATCCTGTGGTGAACGCCCGTCCCATTTTGTAAACACGATTTGCTGGTTTTCTCCAATATCGGGAATGGCATCTACTGCAACAGGGTCGCTAGGCAAAAGGCCAGTATTCCAATTAAAAGGCGCGTTTATGGTTCCCCAGCCTATAAAAAGGAGGAGCAATAGGACGGATACGAGTTTATTTTCTATTAAAAATTTGATGCCTTTGTTAAGCATAAGCTTTGATAATTAAACAATTAAACATAATAGATGGTATTTTAGGTGTACACCAAATACAACAAATTATCCAGAATAGCCTAGGGCTAACAGGATAACAGGATTAATGTTTAAAAATCAAATTAAGTAAGTCTCGTCAATCTTGTAGATTTGCTTGACGACCAATGGAGGTCTATAGGCTTTGTATAACGTTGTGTTAGCGTCTAAACCTTCAAAAAGATTATTATAAGTAGCAATAAATAAAGCTGAAAAGAATTGTTGCTTGAAAGAAATTTTGTCAACTGATAATTGAAGTTCATCCTGTCCATCAACAACTAATTGCACATCATCACAGCAATTTTTTTTGCTAGTGGAGCAACCATCGGTTATAGGAGCAGGTAGTTCCATACCGCAACCTTTAGCTTCATGAAACAGTGTAGTTTCAACCAAAGTATCTCCACAATAATGCATGTTTATTGTAAATGACATGGTAGAAAACAATACTACCAGAGCCATCACAAACGATATTATTTTATGGAATACCTTTTTAATCATAATAGCAAAGATATAAAAAATAAGTAAGTTATAAATACATATTGCTAAACAACCTAATGGGTATTAGTTTTAAAGGTGTGCAAGACCACTAATTTTTTTAATCATTTTTTTTGGCACCCAATAAATCCAAAAAACAAAATAAGGTTAGAGTCTTTAAAGGCTTTGCGAACTTTCTTAAATGCAATGCCCATTTGAGACTCAACCGTCTTCATAGAAATTCCCAAGCGTTCGGCAATTTCTTTGTATTTAACACCGTGTATCTTGTTTAACTCAATAATTTCTTTGCATTTTGGAGGGAGGTCATCCATTGCTTTTTTTAATACTTCTATGCGTTTTTCAACAAACTCCCTATCTTCCAAAATTCGGTCACGTAAAGCCCGTTCCCAAATCTCATTTAACAACTTTTCCTGTTTTCTTTTGGAGCGTTTACTATCAATATATCGGTTATAGGCAATGGCATACAAATAACCTTTTGGAGAGTTGTCGGGGTCTAATTTTTTACGATCATCCCACAAATTAATAAAAGCTTGCTGTACAATATCTTCTGCAGCTATTGCATCATTGGTATAACTGGTAATGTAGGCCATCAAACGGTCATAATACCTTTCAAATAGTAGCTTAAAGGCTTGTTCATCATTATTGTGCAAAGCTTTTATAATATGGCTTTCATCCATAGCTTAAAAAGTCATTTTAGAGAGGTTGTTGACTTATAAAGCGTAAAGGTTAAAAAAAAATTTAAAATATCATTAAGGGTTTTTTGAACTTTTTGCGCATAGGGGGTATATATGCGTATATAAAATTATTTCAATGTGTATTTTTAGAATTCTATAAAATTAAAGTCTAAGTGTTCTATTTTACACACCACATATAAACCATTTCATGAAAACACTGATTATAAAACTTTTAACCGATACCATTTCTGAACAGGAATTAGACAAATTACTTGAGTGGTTAAAAGATCCAAAAAACCAACAAAAACTGGAAAGCTACATTAAAGAAGATTATGATATAAACTTAGCTACGTTTAATAATGAGACAAACGCAGCTTATACTAAACTAAAACAACGCATGTCGCAACCTAAAAAGGTAAGAAGCATGCGTACCTCATGGATAAAGTATGCAGCTGCAGCTGTTGTTACAGGTATTTTGGTAACAACGTCTATTTTTAAAGACCAGATTTTCAACAACACTCAAAGTGAGGTTCCTATTGTAATAAATAACCAAATAACACCGGGTATAGACAAGGCAACATTAACTTTAGAGGATGGTTCTGAAATCACGCTTAAAAAAGGCATTACCTATAACATGGCCAATGCAACCAGTAATGGCGAAGCGATCATTTATTTGCAATCCAACAACCAAGATGCTAATTCAAAGTCTTTAACACCAGTTATTAATACCTTAACCATACCCCGTGGGGGCCAATTTCAAATAACCTTGGCCGATGGTACGCATGTATGGCTTAATTCAGAATCACAGTTAAAATACCCAGTAAGTTTTATTGATGGGGAAAGCCGTGGGGTAGAGCTTGTTTATGGCGAGGCTTATTTTGATGTATCACCAAGTACCGCGCATAACGGAACAGATTTTAAGGTCAATCATTCGCAACAAGAAATTCAGGTTCTGGGTACAGAGTTTAATGTTAAGGCTTATAAAGGGGAGCAAAATATCTATACCACCTTAATAGAAGGCAAAGTAATGATAAATTACCAAGATAAAAATCAAGTTCTATTGCCCAACCAACAATCTAATCTAGATTTAAGTACAAATCAATTAACGGTGTATGCAATCGATACCTATACTGAAATAGCATGGAAAAATGGTGTCTTTAATTTTGAGAGTAAAATATTGGGAGATATCATGACAGTGTTATCACGTTGGTATGATATGGATGTGGTTTTTGAAAATAAAGAATTGAAAACCCAAAAGTTTACTGGATTGTTTAATAAAGCATTTGGTATAGAAGAGACATTGTCTGTAATGAAAAATGCAAACATTATAAGTAACTATGAAATAAGAAATAAAACGATCATTCTTAAATAAATAATTAATAAAGGAAAGCCAATGAAATAAAACAACCAATCCATTTTACTTGCAAGCTGAATAAACGCATTCAGTACATTAATATAAAAAAGGAGGTTAATAGCTTAAACCCTAGGAAAGTAGAAGACCATTCCCTCCTTTAGAGTGTATTAATTAATTAAAAAAAGTTTAACTAACTAACAACTGTAAATTTATGAAAATTAAATTAACTAAAGTTCCTATTTCAGTAAAAAAGGGACTCTTAATTCTTATTATGCGAACATTTATATTTTTGTTGTGTGCTACTGTTTTTGGTCTCTCGCCAAGCATTGTGTTATCACAAAATACAAGGATAAACATTGAAAGAGATCAAATAGCAACCGTTGATGAAGTTTTTAAGATCATCAAGGCGCAAACAAATGATTATGTGTTCATATACCCAGAAAAATTGTTCAAAGATTTTCCAAAGGTTAAGTTGGAAAAAGGATCTATAAGGTTGAACAAATTATTGGAAAAAAGTTTATTGGGAGCAAATGTAAACTTAACAATTACCCCAAATAACACAATATTAATCAAGAAGAAGTCATCTGAAGATATGCGGCAACGTACCGTATATGGAACAATTGTTGACGAAGCAGGTGAACCTATACCCGGAGTTACGGTGTTGGTTAAAGATGAACCAGGGGGAACAGCAACAGATATTAATGGTAAATATTCCATAATAGTACCAAACATAGAAAGTGTTTTGGTTTTTTCAAGTATTGGTTATAAAACCCAAGTGATAAAGGTAGGCAACCAAACTCAAATTAATTTAACTTTAGTTGAAGACTTAACCGAATTGAATGAAGTAATCATAAATGGTATTTTTGAAAGAAAAGCAGAAAGCTTTACGGGGTCTACTGTAACCGTACAAGGAGAAGAATTAAAAAAAGTAGGCAGCCAGAATATTTTTCAGGCCATACAAAACATTGATCCCTCTATAGCGCTTATCGATAATTTTGAATTGGGCTCTAACCCCAACAACATCCCCGATCTGCAAATTAGAGGAACCTCTACCTTTCCTGCCGATGATCAAACAGCAGGCTTTAAAGGGAATTACTTAAGAAACCCCAATCAACCATTATTTATATTAAACGGTTTTGAAGTATCAGCCGAGCGTGTTTTCGATCTAGACTTTTTCCGTATTAAGCGTCTTACCATCTTAAAAGATGCGGCCTCGAAAGCCCTTTACGGATCCAGAGCAGCCAATGGTGTGATTGTTATAGAGACTGATCTCCCAACAGGCGAGGAGGTTCGAATCACATACACGACCAATTTAGATTTAGAGGTGCCGGATTTAACCAGTTATAACCTTACCAATTCTTTGGAAAAACTCCAGGCAGAAACCTTGGACGGCTATTATCTATCAAATGATGCCGATACGTATGTAGAACTTCAACAATTGTATAATGCCCGATTAAAATTGGCTAGGGAAGGCTTAAACACCGATTGGATGGCGATTCCCATACAGGATGGTATCGGGCAAAGACACTCCTTAGGTGTGGAACTGGGAGGCGAAAACCTAAGTATTTTGGCCAACCTTAATTACCAAAAGAAAGTGGGGGTAATGAAAGGCTCGTTTCGTGAAAACATTGGCGGACAGTTTACCACCATGTACAACATTAATAAGTTAAGATTTAAAAACAGCACGACTATTATTGGTAATAACCAGCAGGAGTCTCCATACGGGCAGTATAGCGAGTATGCTATTATGAACCCTTACTGGAGAGCCAGAAATCCGGATGGCACCATTCCTTATTACTCAGAGTTTTTTAGCGATGGTACCGAACAAACCAACCCGTTGTTTAACTCCACATTAGATTCTAAAAATGTGACATCTTACCTTAACTTCATCAATAACTTTTACCTAGAGTGGGATATCATGCCATCCTTTAAAACAGTGGCACGTATTGGAGTGGACTTGAAGCGTAGTGATGCCGATGAGTTCTACCCCTCGCAACACACTAAGTTTGATGGATTTGTTGGTGATAGTGAAGTTAGAAAAGGATCTTATCAGGCCAATAGCGGGAAGAGCTCTTTTATTTCGGGCGATTTAAACTTCCGTTACTCCAAAAACATTCAAAAGCACTTTTTGTTTGCCAATGCAGGATTCAACGTAAGCGAAAGAAAATATCAGGAAATATCCTATCTGGCAGAAGGGTTCCCAAGCAGCCGTTTGAATGATATTACTTTTGCTAGAGCCTATGCCTTAGATTCCAGACCACAAGGTATTAGTGGGGTTTCCAGAGAATTAGGTTTCTTGGCCATTGGGTCGTATGTCTACGACAACCGCTTCTTAAGTGATGTTACTTATAGAACCAGTGCATCTTCACAATTTGGGGCGGACAAGCGTTGGTCGTCGTTCTGGAGTTTAGGTTTAGGTTGGAACTTACATAACGAAGCATTTCTTAGAGATTCTTTTATAGAACAATTTAAAATTCGAGGATCCATAGGATCTACAGGAAATCAAAACTTTAACTCTAACCAATCCATCGTTACTTATAACTATTACCAGGACAAATTTTACCAAGGTTACCCAGGCTCTTATATATTAAATATGGGAAATCCAGGGCTACAATGGGAAACAAAGTTTGATTACAATGGTGGTTTGGATGCCAAAATTGGAAATCTAACACTGCGTTTTGACTACTATGAGAGTTACACCGAAAACCTTATTACGGATATTACCCTTCCTTTCTCTACAGGGTTTAACAGTGTGAAGGAAAACCTAGGTGAGGTTAAAAACTCAGGAATTGAGGTAAATGCTTCCTATCTAGTATGGTCCAAAGGCAATAATTTTCTGAATGTGAATTTTGGTATCACAACCAATAAAAATGAAATCATTGAGTTGTCTGAGGCTATGAAAGCATTTAACGAAGCCCAAGATGCCATTGCTGGCGATGATGAGAACAACAGACCCGTATTAAAATACCAGGATGGGATGTCTATGAATGCTATTTGGGCCGTACCATCACAGGGTATTGATCCGGCATCCGGAAGGGAAATATATGTAAAGCAAGATGGTAGTACCACTTATGATTGGAATGCCGATGATATGGTGGTTGTTGGTAATAGCAATCCGGAATACCGTGGTGTATTTGGATTATCAGGCGAGTTTGGAGGTTTTGGTTTTAGTGTAACGGCTCGCTATTTAGGTGGCGGACAATTATACAACCAAACCTTAGTAGATAAGGTAGAGAATGTCGATATGACCTATAACGTAGATAAGCGTGTATTAAGTGGTAGATGGCAATACCAAGGTCAAGAAACGTTGTTTAAAGGTCTTCGTTATTATAACTATGAAACGGATAGATATAATTATAATGTACCGTTAACCAGACCGACCTCACGTTTTGTACAAGACCGTAAAGAGATAGACATTGCAGCCATTAATGTATACTACGATTTGAAGAAGCAATTAATCAACCCATTAGGTTTGGATCGTTTACGTTTTAGCTTTAACATGAATAATGTAGCACAGTTTTCTTCTATAGAAATTGAGCGTGGTACATCCTATCCGTTTGCTAGAACGATGTCTTTTTCACTTACTGCTAACTTTTAATAACAGAGATTATGAATAAGAATATATATAAAATCATATTAGGGGTTGCTTTAATAACCCTAACATTTTCCTGTAGCAATGACTGGTTGGACGAGAAATCGAATATGCAGTTAGGAGCCGAGGAACAATTTAAATCTACCGATGGCTTTAAAGATGCCCTTATGGGAGTTTACTTGAGTATGACTGAAACAGAGGCATATGCCAAGGACATGAACTGGAATTTAGTTGATGTATTAAGCCAGCAATATGCCACATTTCCTTCAAATGCTCAGTACGCAGGCGTACAGCAATTTAATTATGATACCCCCCGGTCCGTAAATCAAATAGAAGGTGTTTGGTCCAAAGCTTATAATACCATTGCCAATATTAACTTAGCCTTGGAAATGACAACGACCAATCGTAACGTGTTGGGAGATATCGATTATGCCATCATTAGAGGCGAGCTATTAGGATTAAGAGCCCTTGTACATTTTGATTTACTTCGTTTATTTGGATATGGCGATTTAGAAAACCGTACCAGTCTTTTGCAGGAAAAAGCAGTTCCTTACGTTACTACATTTAGTAAAAACATCACACCACAAGTTAGCTATCAAGAAACTTTTACATTGCTGGAAAGCGATTTAAATGAGGCCTTGCTATTATTGGAAGAAGATCCTGCATATGCCACGGATAAACCTGCTGGCTACTACGATGATGTGAACCGCACCGGGTTTTACGATCGTAGAGATCAACGCATGAACTACTATGCTGTAAAAGCATTACAGGCGCGCGTATTACAATGGGAAGGCAAGCAAACAGAAGCTGCATTAGTTGCCGAAACTGTTATCAGTAATTCTTTTGCAAGCCTTATAAACTCAGCAACCTATCCAGTAGCGTCCGATAAAATATTTACACAAGAACTTTTATTTTCATTGGATGTAGATGGGTTTATTGATATTGTAAACACTTTAATGACGGCTGAAGGTGATGGCTCAAATTACGATGCCTTATTCTACACCTCTAATTTTACAGATGACACCTTCGAAACCAACAATATTGATATAGGTGTTGCCGATGTAAGATATAACACCCTTATGGAGCAGCAATCGCGGGGTATTGTTAACTTAAAATTAGTGCAGGGCGGTACGGCAAGCAACGCTTATAACCAAATGCCCATCGTCAAGCTCCCAGAGATGTACTACATAGCTGCGGAAGCCTATGCCAAAAGTGGCGATGCCAATCAATTGGGTATGGCTATAGACTATCTTAATTTAGTGCGGAGTAGTCGTGGTATTATAGAAGATGTCCCTGATACAGCAACACAAGAAGAGGTCTTGTTAGAGATTAAGAAAGAATATAAAAAAGAATTTTTAAGTGAAGGCCAACTGTTCTTTTATTATAAACGAACAGGGGAGACAGAAATATTTGGATTATCGGATAATATCGAACTCAATGACGATGTCTATGTGTTACCTTATCCGGACATTGAATTTCAATTTGGAGCAGACCAATAATGTTTAACTTCTAAAAACAAAAACTTATGAAAAATATAATATATACCATAGGCCTAATTACCATGCTTTGTGTATTGGTATGGTCTTGTGAAAAAGATGAGATAGGAGCTTTTGAAGCCATGCCGGCCATTAATTTTGTTCAGGATTCCATTCAGTATTCATTTATACAGGAACCAGCAGACGAGCATATCATTGAAGTGCCTGTGGCTGTTATTGGTCAAATTACCGATTACGATCGCTTTTTTGAAGTCACCATAGAAGAAGGGGAGTCTACAACCGCCAGTAGTGACCTCTACGAAATTATGGAGGGGAAAATACCTGCCGGAGAGTTTGCAGGAAGTTTACAGGTTAAAGTAAAAAAGGACCCTATACTGGATGACGCGTCCGTTTCTATATTGATTGCCGGGGCAAGATCTAATGATTTTGAAGTTGGTAACATAGAAACCAGTAGTACCAAACTTATTTGGACTAACAAAATTGTAATTCCTGCTTGGACCTATTTTAGATTTTTCTTTACCAGATATCCTAGCACCGCAGCTTATAGAGCTTTTATTGCCAGTACAGGACTGACTGATTTTACTAGAAACGATTACATATATGTATATGGACCAACAGGTGCCCAAGCTTTAGGTGCCGCCTTTGGGGATTATATTAGGCAATATGAAATAGACAATGGAGAACCTTTGTTGCATGACGATGGCGATCATGCAGGCGAGGAAATCATCCCTATTTACTAATAGTTAAAAACGAAACGATTTATGAAACACCCATCTAATTGCATTCATACTATTAGAATGATTATCTCGGGTGTTCCATATGTCCTCTAAAACAATAAAAAATAAACAGATGAAACATATATTCAAACTCATCATATTTGCACTAGGCCTGGCCGTAGTGACTCATTCCTGTTCCAGAGATGGTAGTAGTTTTGATGTTAACACCATTAATGGTGTTGAAATTGATACGACTGGCATGAGCAGTTTAGCTGTACTCCAATTTGATAATTTGGTGGTACAGCCCAATCTTAATTTAGCAGGTTTATCAGAAAGTCAGTTAAGTTACGAATGGAAAATAAATCTAATACCTAACGATACTTTATATCAGGTACTAAGTGATTCTAAAAATTTAGATAGCCCAATAGCTTTCAAACCTACCAATCCTGGGTATACCCATCAATTGGTGTATACAGTAACAGACTTGAGTACAGACATTGACTATATCATGTCTTGGCCGGTAACCGTGTTGAATAATATTGGAGAAGGTATTGTGGTGGCCGAAACTAATGGTACTACCACCGATTTAAGTCATATTATGAGTCCGGAAGTGACCACCGATTACACAGAGGTTAGTGTTAAACACGAAGTATTCTCTAGTATTAATGGAACAACTATTCCAGGTGTTACCAAACAAATTAAGTATTACCAAATTTACGGTGTAAGTGCCTTGCTAGGTATTACAGATGAGAGTATTTATAGAATCCAAACCTTAGATTATACTTTGGTAGGCACTAATGATGATTTGTTTTTTACAGCAAAGCCAACCTATGCACCTCAGGCATTGGACCAAGTAACCCAAGGCAGTTTATTTATTAATGATGGTAAATTAACATCCACATATTTTGGTGCTTCGCGTCGATTTGGAGCTCCTTTTTCCTCAGATTACACTATACCAAGTATTGTTGCAACCAATCCAGTAGCCAATCCTCCAGTGGTGTTAAATTATTATGAGGAAACCATTGGTAAATTTATTTACCAACCTTCTATCACCCAGTTTGGTGACAGAACCAATTATGAGATCGCAGCCGATGCTACGGCACCTTTCGATCCTGCAGCAGTCCCCAATATGGAGAATCTAGCGGCCGGTGTAGGAACCAATGGTGATTTTAGACACTTACTTAAAGATAAAAGTACCGGTGCTATTGGACTTTATATCTTTAACGGTGGTGTGAGCGGGTTTCCAAGTCCCGAACCACCAGAAGCTATTGGATATTACGATTTAACCAGTGCGCCCGATATTGCACAAGCCACATCGTTTGTGTTTCTAAATGATCAAAGAATCTTGTATTATGCCACTGCTAATAAGATATATGCGGTGCTTTATGCTACTGCTACCGCAACGGTACAAGAACGTTATACAGCCCCTGCAGGCGAGGAAATCGGTGTTTTACAAATCTATCAACAAGCCGATTATCCATTCCGAAGCTCTGGCAGTTATTTACCCTTAAACAATAAGGCTTTAATGATGGCTACCTACAACGGTACTGAGGGTAAAGTGTACTTGTTACCATTTATCAATACAGGCGTTGGAAACATTGATACCCCTAATATCAAAACCTTCACCGGTTTTGGCCGTATCACGGCGTTAGGTACACAACTCTAATAGTCACTTTTAAATTGAAGTATTTTCCCCGTTGCCTTTACAGGCAATGGGGAAATAATACACGAATATTTTGCACCAGATGAAAAAGATATTAAAGATTGCTCAAACAGAATTGAGCATCCTATTTTATTCCCCTATAGCGTGGTTGGTATTAATTATTTTTATCATTCAATGCGGATTGGGTATTTCAAATTTACTGGAAGCCCGTGTGGCTTCCCAGGAATTGGGAAACAACTTAAAATCCTTAACCTTTGATGTCTTTGGGGGTTATAGTTCCTTTTTTAAATCCGTAAAAAAATACCTGTATTTATACATTCCCCTGCTTACTATGGGGTTGATGAGTAGAGAACTCAGTAGTGGCTCTATAAAACTATTGTTGTCTTCTCCCGTAAAAAACAACCAGATTATTTTAGGTAAATACTTGGCTATGGTTTTGTATAACCTATTGTTGGTATTGGTGTTGTTTGGGGTGGTGTTTATGGCAGGCATTGCTATAGAATCACTCGACATCACCTATGTATTGGGAGGCATTTTTGGACTCTTTTTATTAGCCTGTGCCTATGCAGCCATTGGGTTGTTTATGTCCAGTTTAACCACCTATCAAGTGGTGGCGGCTATATGTACTTTGGCCATCTTTGCCACCTTAAATTTTATGGGTTCTGTAGGGCAGAGTATCGATTTTGTGCGCGATATTACCTATTGGATGTCCCTGTCCGATCGGGTGGATAATTTCATTCTTGGTCTTATTAGTAGTAAAGACGTTATTTATTACTTGCTTATTATAGGCTTGTTTTTAACGCTGACCATCATGCGACTCAATGCCGGGAGAAAAACATATAGCAGTGCTACCAAAGCCTTACGGTATATGGCCGTTATTGTAGCCGTACTTTTAGTGGGTTACCTCAGTTCCTTGCCCCATATTAATGGCTATTACGATACCACACGATTTAAAAAGAATACGCTAACCCAAGGTACCCAAGCGTTACTAAAACAATTGGATAAACCTGTAAAAATTACGGTATACCCCAATGTAATTAATGTCTTTGCTAATATAGGCGCTCCAAAGTTCAGGATTTACGACCTCAAGCAGTTTGATGAATATACCCGCTTTTTACCCAATCTGGAAATTGATTATAAAGCCTACTACAACTACACACTAAATAACGCAGACAATACAGATAAACCTTTAAGAGAACGCGCTTTACGATCATCCATTGCTTATGGATATGACTTTGACGAGGTTATGACTCCCGAAGAAATGGATAGTATCATGCCCATGGCACCCGAGCGAAACGGCTTTGTAAGGGTTTTGGAGTATGATGGCAAAAAAGCCAAACTCCGCATGTTCTTTGATAATATCTGGTACCCAAAAGAGGCTGAGATTTCAGCAGCCATTAAAAATATTCTCTACGGTACCCCACAAATACGGTTGTTGACCGGACATGGCGAGCGTAGTTCCGATAAAGAAGGCGATAAAGGTTATAAGTCGTTGTTTAAAGAACTCAATGTAAGACGTTCTTTAATAAACCAGGGTTTTGAGATTTCAGACATGCCTTGGGATGCCGTTACCAATTTACCGTTGGATATTACCGTGTTAATTATAGCCGATCCCATTGAAGCCTACACCCAAGCACAGCAAGATGAAATCATAGCCTATTTGGAACAAGGAGGCAATGCCATTCTGGCCATGGAACCAGATAAACAAGCCTTGTTCAATCCCATATTAAAAACACTGGGTGTACAGTATTCCGAAGGGATGTTAATGGAAACGAGCGACGATTATAAAGCCGATTTAATACAAGGGCGTATCACCGATGCCGCATCGGAGCTTGGATTTACCGTAGGAAAAAATAGTGTGATAAGCATGCCCAATGCCATGGGGATAACCTATAAAGATACCCTAGGGTTTAAAGCCACACCTATATTAAAGACCAATAAGGCTACCACTTGGAATTATACAGGAGACAGATATATAGAAATGGATTCCATCGTATTCAACCCGGCTACCGATAAGCGAGCAGCCGCTACCATAGCCTTAGCACTTACAAGAGCCATACAAGGTAAAACACAAAAAATAATGGTGTTAGGCGATGCCGATGTGATGAGTAATAAAGAACTCTCCAGAAACAACCTGCAAAAACAAGAGAACTACACCTTTGCCAAAGATATGTTCAAATGGTTTACCGATGGCGAATACCCTGTCGATGCCAGCAAGCAAGACCCTATAGACAACAAAATATTAGTAAACCAAACACAATTGTCCTGGATGAAACTTCTGTTTGTTGGAGGGTTTCCGCTCTTTTTGGCACTATTGGGTATAGTAACCATCGTAAGGCGTATGCGAAACTAAAAACGACAACCTGTTTAATGATATAATATAATGGAAGAAAGTATTGCAAAAATTCAGAATCTATCCCACCGATATACAAAAGATTGGGCTATAAAAAATATAAACTTTGAAATAAAAAACCGTGGTATCTTAGGCTTGTTAGGTTCTAACGGTGCCGGAAAATCCACCACAATGAATATTTTATGTGGTGTCATTAACCAAACAGAAGGGGTGGCACTTATTGATGGTATTGATATTCGGGAAAACCCGGTAGAGGCCAAAAAACTTATTGGCTTCCTGCCACAAAAAGCGCCATTACATTTAGAGCTTACCGTGGATGAATACCTAACCCACTGTGCTTACATGCGTTCTATACCATCACAAGACATTGCGGCAGCCGTAGAAGCCGCTAAAGAAAAATGTGGTATAGCGCACTTTAGTAAGCGTGTATTGAAAAACTTATCTGGGGGGTATCAACAACGGGTAGGGATTGCACAGTCCATTATCCATAACCCCAAATTGGTAGTACTAGATGAACCAACCAATGGATTAGACCCCAACCAAATAACAGAAGTACGAAAGCTTATTAAGACCATTGCAGAAGATCGCGCGGTTATTCTTTCTACACATATCCTGTCTGAAGTACAGGCTACCTGCGATACCATTGTCATGATAGAGCATGGGCACACGGTTTTTCAGGACACCATGCATGCGTTTAATAACTATATACAGCCCAATACCTTGTTGGTGTCTATGGATACACCACCAAGTAGAGCAGACTTTTTAGAAATCCCGGGTATTACAGAAGTAGATTTTGTAACCCCAAACAGCATCCGCCTTACGTTCAATACCGAACCAGATATTACTAAAACCATCATAAAGATGAGTTTAGATAACAACTGGGGGCTTACGGAAATTCAATTGGAGAAAAGTTCTCTAGATGCCATTTTTGCACAATTGTCCAATAAAAAAAATGTTGCTGATTCATGAAGAAGATATTAAAAATAGCAAAGCTTGAGCTTAGCATTATGTTCTTTTCACCCATTGCCTGGATTGTACTCATCATTTTTTTCATCCAGACCGGGGTAACATTTACCGAGGTGCTTTATAAATTTGAAACCAACCAACAGCTGGGCCGTCCGCTACAAGTACTAACCAAAGTCTTGTTTGCGGGAGAGGATGGTATTTTGGCCATTGTTCAAAACTATTTGTATCTATACATCCCCCTTTTAACCATGGGACTTATGAGTCGTGAAACCAGTAGCGGCTCTATAAAACTTCTGTATTCATCACCGGTAACTATTAAGCAAATTGTACTCGGTAAGTACCTGGCTATGTTGGTTTATAACCTGTTGCTCGCCGGACTTTTGGCTAGTTTTATCATTGTGGGTATGGTATCCATAGAGTCTTTAGACATTCCTTTTGTTCTGGGTGGTATACTGGGTATTTACCTGCTTATGTGTGCCTATGCAGCTATCGGTTTGTTTATGTCCAGTTTAACCAATTATCAGGTGGTAGCAGCCATTAGCACGTTGGCAGTGCTGGCCTTTTTTAGCTTTATAGGTAGTGTAGGGCAGTCTTACGATTTGGTTCGCGAACTAACGTATTGGTTATCGATAAGCGGCCGTGCCGATGATTTTGTAAATGGCCTTATAGCCTCTAAGGATGTTATTTATTTTGTGTTGGTCATTGGGCTCTTTTTAATGCTCAGTATTTTAAAGTTGAGTAACGAACGTAAGACTAAATCGTCCGCTAGAAAAGCAGGGGAGTATGTATCACTCATTATATCCATGATGGTTTTAGGGTATATCACCTCGTTACCGACCATTAATGGATATTACGATACCACACGGTTTAAGGACAGGACACTGACCGAAACATCCCAGGAGATTATCAAAAAGCTAAAGCATAACATACACATCACCAGTTATAACAATCTATTACATTACACGGCAAGTTACGGAGCACCAGAAGAACGTATGAAAGATTTACAGCATTTTGAGATGTACCGACGGTTCATTCCTAAAATGACTATGGACTATGTGCACTATTACGATTCTGTACCCGGTATAGATACTACCAAAACCTTATTGCAATTAGCACGTAAAGCGGCCGATGTACGTCACATTGACTTTGATGAAGTCCTGTCGCCCGAACAAATACAGGCGCGTATCGATTTAAAGCCCGAAGGCAATCGTTTTGTGAGGTTTATACACTATGGCAACCAAACCATACCCCTTCGGATGTTTGATGATATTTTTGTATATCCTAATGAAACGGATATTACATCTACACTAAAACGACTTGTGCAAAAGCAAGGTATTGTAGGGGTGTTAACGGGACATGGAGAGCGTGATGTTTATAAAAATGGCGACGACTCCTATAAGTTCATAACAAAAGGGGTAAACATTCGGGGTTCACTCATCAATTCTGGTTTTGATGTATTGGATGTCAATCTTAAAACGGCCGATAGTCTGGACACCGCTATGGATGTGCTTGTTATATCAGATCCCAATAGCGCTTATACCGATGAAGAATTAACTAAAATTAAGCAGTATATACAAGATGGTGGTAATTTGCTTATTGCCGGAGATCCGGGAAAGCAAGAGCTCCTAAACCCTATATTGGATACTTTAGGACTCGCCTTTATGGAGGGTACACTGTTACAGGAAAGTGACAACTTTCAATTGGATTTAGTACAAGGTTTGGTAACCAATCAACAAGCCATCCCCGAATTTAAAATGCGGAACGGTTCTGTACTAGTAGGTCTCAAAGCTGTACCGATAGCTTATCAGGAAACCACCGATTTTAAGGTAACACCATTGGTGGTAAGTAATAAAGCGAACACTTGGCAACGTTTAGAACCTTATGACCTCAATACCCAAAAGATTGTTTTTGATAGTATAACCGATACCAAAGTAGAAGAGCCCATAGCTGTAGCACTTACCAAAAAGCTGTCCACAGGAAAAGAGCAAAAAATACTAGTGGTGGGGGATGCCGATTTTATGAGCAATGCCCAAATTAGTAGAAGAACACCAAATAATATTAACACGTCTTTTGCACTCAGGGCATTTAAATGGTTTAGTGACGGGGAATATCCTGTATCTGCAAAAAGACCAGCTTCAATCGATACCAAAATATTATTGAGCAGGACAGGCATTACTTGGTTAAAATTCGTGTTGTTTGCTGTAATACCACTAATTATAGCGGTTATTGGGAGTACTATTTTAATAAGACGCCGCAGAAACTAAATATACATGTAGATTATTTGAGTTAGTCGTTCTTAAATCTATCAAAAAGGGGTTATTGTTTTCAATAACCCCTTTTATAGTTCATTAAATAAAATGTTTCGTTTTTTTATTTATTTTTTCGTTTTTTTTCTTTTTATGTTTAAAATGCATATATTCGTAAATATATTAGTTCTAAGGGACTAACAACTAAACAACTAAACAACTAAATAAAACATATTCCATGCTGAAATTACCAATCTGGAGCTATCTGGCTATACTTTTTTCACTAATACTTGTAAGCTGCAAAACCCTGGAGCCAGAACCTGTAAAACCCCGCATATTGATCAGTAGTGATATAGGAGGCACCGATCCTGATGATAACCAATCCATGATACATTTATTAATGTATGCCAATCTGTTTCAAATAGAAGGTTTGGTATCGTCACCTTTTGGTCCCGGTAGAAAATCAGAGATACTTAAGATGATAGATTTATATGCGCAGGATTTAAGTGCCCTAAAAGCCAAGGCGCCCCAATTGCCCAGCCCGGACTATTTACGTAGCATTACCAAGCAAGGTGCTATTCCCGAAGCGCCCTATAAAGGCTACCGCTCAGCTACCGAAGGCTCCGATTGGATTATTACCTGCGCTAAAAAAGAAAGCGATCAACCCCTTTGGGTTTTGGTTTGGGGCGGTTTGGAAGACCTGGCACAAGCCCTCCACGATGCTCCTGAAATTAAAAACAACATACGGGTGTATTGGATTGGTGGTCCTAATAAAAAATGGAGTGTAAACGCCTATGCCTACATCGTTAAAAACCATCCAGATTTGTGGATGATTGAAGCCAACGCTACCTACCGTGGTTGGTTTATGGACGAAGCATCCCCAGAAACCCTAAAAGGCGATGCCTATTACGATAACTACATACAAGGGCGAGGTGCTTTGGGTAAAGCTTTTATAAATTATTATAAGGGCCATATAAAAATGGGCGACACGCCCTCTTTGGCCTATCTTATGGACGGCGATCCCAACATACCAGAAGGCGAAAGTTGGGGTGGTAGTTTTGTTCCTATTACTCATAGTTCCCGATCTATTTTTAATCGTCACACAACCATAGCCGATACCGTGACGACCTATGGCGTTATAGAATGGCATTTAAAAGGCCCTGAGTTAGAAATCCCTAGAGATTCCGCATGCTTTACCATGGAAATATCCAAACAAATCTGGTCTGGGTATTACCTTGGTGATGGTAATTATGGCATACGCTATGCTTCTAAAAAACCAGAAATTTGTACATACACAACGGCTAGCACTATTTCAGAACTGGATGGCCTAACAGGACAATTTGTAAGCGTCAATCCCTGGCCGGGACCTAAAACACCAAACGATTATGAGCTAGGATCGCACTGGTACAGTGATCGTCCAAACCCTGTATTGTTTATTGGGGAACAACAAGGTGCCAAAACCGTTTCTAAACATCGCGAAGCCTTTTTAATGGATTGGGCCAAGCGTTGGGCGTGGCTTAATAACTAAACAACATTCACATGAAATTATATAAACGGCCATTATTGCTGGTATTAATTGCAATAATTAATTTGTCTTATGCACAATCACCATCAAAAAAAGCGATTGTTTTAGAGGAATTTGTGTTTACAAAACAACCCACCAGAGACTGCCACGCGTCCTCTATCTTAGAGTTGGAAAATGGCGATTTGCTGTGCGTGTGGTTTGGAGGAACACGAGAAAGGCATCCCGATGTAAATCTTTGGATATCCAGAAAACCCAAAGGTGGAGACTGGCAAACGCCCGAGGTGGTTTATGATGGCGATGGAAACACCTTGTTCAACCCCGTGCTTGTTCAGTTAAAAGGCGGCGCTATTCAAATTTATTTCTTGAGTCCGGAAATTGATGATGGTCAGGTAACCACATCCACAGATAACGGTCATACCTGGAGCAAGCCTAAAAAACTTCCAGAAGGATTTACCGGGCCTCTTGTAAACAAACCTGTTTATATGGACGACGGAACCATTATTGCCGGCGCTAGTTTACAGGGCGCCCCCGGAAAACGCATTCATGTAGAGCGCAGTACCGATAATGGAAAAACATGGACGCGTACCCCATCTATAAGCGATCCCGTAAATACCAAATACCAAATTATTCAACCAACGCTTTTAGTGCATTCACAACAAAAATTACAGTTATTGGCGCGTCCTAATAGTAGTGGTGAAGACACCAAAATAGCACAAGCGTGGTCGTATGATGGCGGACTCACGTGGTCGCCCGTTACAGATACCAATTTACCTAATAACAATTCGGCCATTGATGCCGTCACCTTAAAAGATGGTAGGCATTTACTGGTGTATAACCACGCCACGCGCGAAGACCCCTTTGGCGGGCGCAAAGGTCGGGGCATTTTAACGGTTGCCATTTCCAATGACGGTGTTAATTGGGAAGCTGCTGCTGTTTTAGAGTACAGAACGGGGGCGGTGCAATACTCTTACCCGGCGGTTATCCAAACAAAAGATGGTTTGGTACATATTACCTATTCTTGGCACCGAAAGCGTATTAAGCATGTAGTTTTAGATCTCAATAAATTGGAAACATTTCCTATTGTAAACGGTAAATGGCCAAAAGATAAAATGCCTTGGATTGTGAGCCAAGAAAGTGAAAACGCTAATATAAAAGCGGAGGTTTTAGATTAGTAAACAATTAAACTAACAGAATTAAAATGAAACGGAGTAGGAGAATAATAAACAACTTAGCAATACTATTTCTGGTATTTTCGCTAGGTGCTGCCCAAGCACAGGAAAAGCCTCGTTTAGTTGTCCTGACTGATATAGGTGGCGATCCTGATGACCAAATGTCTCTAATTCGCCTTATGACCTACGCCAACCATTTCGATATAGAAGGCCTTATAGCCACACCCCACGGCGGTGACAATCTGGTAGAACCCGAATACATCCACAACATCGTGAATGCCTACGGTAAGGTGCGTGACAATCTGGAAACTCATGAGCCGGGATATCCTAGCGCTGCCTATTTAGCACAACATATTTCAAAAGGTCTGGCGTTGGATGGTATGGAAGGTGTTGGGGAAGGCAAAGATTCCCCGGGCTCCGAGTTGCTTATTAAAACAGTTGATAAGGCCGACAAGCGTCCTGTATGGGTAACCGTTTGGGGCGGTCCCAATGTATTGGCACAGGCCCTTTGGAAAGTACAGAAAACAAGGTCTGCAGAAGCTTTGGCAAAATTTGTGACTAAGCTTCGTGTTTATGCCATATCCGACCAAGATAATAGTGGTCCTTGGATAAGAGAAACCTTCCCAGAGCTATTTTACATTGTAACACCGGGGGTTAATGCCGGAGGCGGCTTTCACCACGCCACTTGGATAGCCATTGGTGGCGACAAGTTTCACGGGCGGTTTGATGGGGCCGATTTTTCACTGGTCACCAACGAGTGGCTCGAAAGACACATTAGAAGCAAAGGCCCCTTGGGGGCTATCTATCCCCATTGGGAGTTTATGATGGAAGGTGATACCCCGTCCTTTCTATACCTTGTAAACAACGGACTCAATAGTCCGGAACACCCCGAATGGGGCGGTTGGGGCGGCCGTTACGAATTATACACCCCAAAAACCGAAAAGTGGTTTTTACAACCCGAAACACGTCCTATATGGACCAATGTACAGGATGAGGTTTTGGGCAAAGATGGCGCTTGGCACACAACCAACCATGCGACTATTTGGCGCTGGCGTGAGGCCTACCAAAATGATTTTGCAGCCCGTATGGACTGGACCATAAAACCATACCATAAAGCCAATCATCCCCCCGAAGTAAAACTAGACCACCCGGCATACATTAAGGCCAGGGCAGGAGCAGAAGTATTATTAAGTGCTACCAGCACTACCGACCCCGATGGCGATGCCCTATCTTTTGAGTGGTTTTGTTACGAAGAAGCCGGTACACGGGCCATGTCCAATTCAAGAACGGGGGTAAAGCACGATATCTATGGGTTCGATCAGCCCAAAGCATCCCTTAAAGTAAAAACCAGCCGCGTAATGCCACCAGGCACTGGAACCATGCACATTATATTGGCGGTGACCGATCATGGGTCACCACGATTAACACGGTATAAACGTGTTATTATAGAGGTTGTAGAATAAAACATGAATCACAATGAAAATAAAACAATTATTATTAAGTATAACGGCACTATTATTTATAGTGCCCATGGCGGTAAATAGTCAAGACTCTAAACCCAATATTATTGTAACATCGGATGGGGAAATTGATGATGAATGTTCCATGGTTCGGTTTTTATTATATACCAATGAATGGGACGTAAAAGGGATAGTTACATCCAGCTCCCAGTACCACTGGCATGGCCACAATTGGGCTGGTGATGATTGGATAGATCCTTACTTAGAAGCCTATGCTCAGGTATACCCTAATCTTATTAAGCACGGTAAGGGGTATCCATCCCCAGACTACTTAAAATCGATTACTTTTTTAGGGAATGTTGAAGCTGAAGGTGAAATGAAAAAAGTCACCCCGGGATCTGAACATATTGTTAAGGTGCTTTTAGAGGAATTTGATGACGAACCCATTTGGATTCAAGCATGGGGTGGTACCAACACAATTGCAAGGGCATTAAAGACCATTGAAGATAATTATCCGGAAAAAATGGAGCGCATTGCCAAAAAACTTCGCTTTTTCTTTATATGGGAACAAGATGATACCTATCAAACCTATATCAGGCCGCATTGGGGTAAATACAATATTCCAACTATTATATGCGATCAGTTCTGGGCCGTTGCTTATCAATGGAACAAAATCTTACCAAAGGACAAGCAAGCATATTTTAAGAGCAATTGGATGGTATCAAATATATTAAAAGACCATGGTTCATTGTGCTCATTATACAAAGCACATGTGCCGGGAAGTCATGGTTTGTCGGGTGATACCGAATTTAGCACGGGCGATTTTAGATCAGAAGGAGACTCACCAGCATTTATACACACCATCCATACGGGGTTACGCAGTTTAGAGTCTCCGGATTATGGCGGTTGGGGTGGGCGTTATATTAAAGTCCGTGAAAATACTTGGCTAGATCCAGTTAATGACCCTAATTATAATTATCCAAAGGGAAGATGGTATACTAGTACTGCTTGGGGCAGGCGCTACATGCGGGATACCTACCCAGAGCATACAGATGCTATGCACGCCTATTTTAATCCCATAACCCGCTGGGTCGATGCTTTTCAAAACGATTTTGCTGCACGGGCCGACTGGTGTGTTAGTTCCTATAGTGAAGCCAACCATCCACCTATAGTTAAATTAAAAAATGCCTTAGATATCATGGCAGGTCCAGGCGATACAATTAAGTTAAGCGCCAAAGGCACAACAGATCCTGATGGCGATACCTTACATTATACATGGTGGCAATACACAGAAGCAGATACCTATAATGGACACATATCCATAAATAATCCTCATAAACAAATTATGATATTCAAAATACCTAAAGACGTTTTAAAAGGCGATACCATTCACATTGTATGTGAAGTGATAGATAATGGTATTCCAAAACTTACTAGGTACCAACGTACTATAATAACTATTAAATAAAAACATATGCAATCGATAATTAGAATGTATGCTTTAATGATATTTAGTTTTAGCACCATCCAAATGTTAGCACAGCAATTGGCTTTTCCAACCGCAGAGGGCTATGGTAAATATAGTAAAGGTGGAAGAGGCGGAGTCGTTTACGAAGTAACAAATTTAAATGATAACGGAAAAGGTAGCTTGAGAGCAGCTGTTGAAGCTGAAGGAGCACGAACCGTGGTTTTTAGAGTTTCCGGAAATATTGAGTTGGAAAGCCCTTTAAGTATTAAGCATCCTTATATAACTATTGCTGGGCAAACCGCTCCAGGAGATGGGATATGCTTAAAAAATCACCCCCTTAATATTAATACCAATCATGTTGTTGTACGCTATATACGTGTAAGGCCGGGCGATGTTTCAGGAAATGACTATGACGCTGTGTCCAGCCGATATACAAAACACATTATTTTAGACCACCTGTCAGCCAGTTGGAGTGTGGATGAAACCATGTCTATTTACCACTGTGATAGTATAACTGTACAATGGAGCATCATCTCAGAAAGCATGTATAATTCAAATCATGTGAAGGGGTCTCATGGCTTTGGAGGTATTTGGGGGAGTAATTATGGAACCTACCATCACAATCTATTAGCACATCATGGCAGTCGCAATCCGCGTATGGCTTCGGGTTCTGGTTATACCGATTACAGAAACAATGTAATATATAATTGGGGTTATAACAGTTGTTATGGAGGAGAAAACCAACAAGTAGGTAATCCTAAATTCAATTTCTCCAAATTTAATATAGTAGCTAATTATTATAAACCGGGACCTGCTACAAAGTCTGGAGATGTGTCTTACCGAATTGCCAGTCCCTCTATGCGTAATGATGTAACAGATTTTGGACTGTGGTACATAGCCAATAATGTTGTTGAGGGTTACCCTGCTGTAACTACTAACAATTGGAATGGGGGTGTACAGCCTCAAGGAGGAGAAACAAATCTTGAATTGGTTAAAATGGAGTCACCATGGCCATCCATGCCAATACATCAAGAAACGGCCAATAAGGCTTTCATATCTGTATTAGAAAAGGCAGGGGCTGTTTTACCAAAGCGCGATCCCATAGATAGTCGTATTGTAGAAGAAGCCCAAAAAGGATATGCAACTTATGAAGGGACTACCTATAAACAAAAGCAAACGTTAGCCGATACATCCAAAAAATCAGGTATCATTGATTCTCAAAAGGATGTGGGAGCTTGGCCCATACTTAAAAGCAATCCGGCACCCATGGATACCGACCATGATGGTATGCCCGATTATTGGGAAGACAAAAACCAATTGGATAAAACCAATCCTGATGATAGAAATATTCTGACTCCAAGTGGATATACCATGTTGGAAGTCTATTTAAACAGTTTAATTTAACACCAAACCAACTAGGAACATTGCATGGTTTTGGAGATATTGAAAATAAAATTCCTAAATAATATAATGAAAATGATAACAAAGTATAAAAGCGTTTTGCTAATACTGGTCATAACAACAAATGCATTATTGCAGGCTCAGATTCCATGGGAAGCACATGGCAAATTAGAAACGTCAGCTAAGGGGCATTACATCCAGCATCAAGACAAAACCCCCTTTTTATGGATTGGTGATACAGGTTGGGGCATGATGCAGCAATTAACCCGAGAAGAGATTGATTTATATCTTGACAACAGAAAAGAATTAGGGTTTACCGTTATTCAAACCGTAGCCCATTGGTCGCCTCATGGTGGTGGGCTACAAAGAAGCCCAGATAATGCCCCAAATGCGTATGGTCACAGTCCATTTACAGGCAATGAAAAATCTCCAAACACGTCAGAGCCTTTAACGGTAAAAGGTGGAAGTATGCAATCTCCAAACGACTATTGGGACCACGTCGATTATGTTATTGAAGCTGCAAAAAAACGTAACCTGTACTTAGCGGTTTTACCATGTTGGGCATCACAATTAATTACTGGTACCGGAGAATATACCGTTGAAGAAGCGAAAACTTTTGGTGAATTTTTAGGTAAGCGTTACTCGAACGAACCTCACATTATCTGGGTACTTGGGGGTGATACTAAAGCACAGTTTAAAGGTTATGATAAAAACCAAAAGTATAGCGAGTACGATTATAGAGATGTGTACCGTGCCATGGCAGAAGGAATAGGAAAGGGAGTAACGGGTAAAAACTTAAAATGGAATGAAAAGAACACGGCATGGAACGAGGTGTTTCTCACCTATCACCCTAATGGCGATTACCCCTATGGTTCATCCTTATGGTTTCATGAAGATGTGTGGTTAGATGCCAATGGTGTTGAGGTTTGGAAAGAGGTGAACGATGTGTATAGGACTATGTTGGACGATTACCAGCGTACCGACCCAATTAAACCAAGCTTGTTTTTGGAAGGCTCATACGAATACGGTACCTATCGCCATGAGTGCGGATGGGTAACACCAGTTATGGTACGCCGTCAATTTTACCAAACATTTTTTGCTGGAGGTGCAGGACATACTTACGGTGCTGGGCCAATTTGGGCCATGCGTGGTAACGAGGGCGATTATAATTGTGGTTATACTTGGCAACAAGCTCTAGATTTTCCAGGTGCGAAACAAGTGGCAGATATAGCCAAGACATTTTTATTGAACCACAAATGGAATGAGTGGATTCCTGACGGAAGTGTTATTTCTGATACAGGTCAAGGAGACGATTTAAAAACTGCGGTTACAACCAAATCAGGCGATATGGCTTTGGTATATTTTTCAAACAATTCTTTTACTCAGGTAAAAAATATGCTGCCTAAAGTGGCTGATTCGTATTGGTTTAATCCAAGAAACGGAGAAACCAAAGGAAATGGTTCGTTTAATATTAATGAGTCAAAAGTAATGGCGCCACCAAGCAAATGGGAAGATGCCATCTTGGTTTTAAAAGCAGAATAGTAAAGTAAAAAACAATTATTAAGTAAAATTTAAATGAAAAGTACCAACCATTATTTCACCGTATTGTTTTTGATAGTATTTGTAAACAGTTCATTACTATCATCAGCTCAAGAAACAGAATTTAAAAGAATCCCAAAATATCCCGTTGCTTATCAAATGCCTACTGTAGAAAATACCAAAGCAGTTATAGATCGGGTTAGGAAGTATTATGAATCTACAGGCACCTTGCAAATTGAAGATAAAGAAACAGGTGAAAAAATCACAGATTTCGCCAAAGTAAATAAAAATGCGCAGGTGGCTAGTGGTTTTGCAAACGAATATTCGTATACCAATGGCGTAGTGTTTTCGGCCTTTGAATATATCGATGATGTTACAGGCGATGAGGCTTTTTTTAAGAACAATATCAGGTTTTTCGATTTTGTGGTTGAGCATTTGCCTTATTTCAAAAAGCAGGCAAAAAAATTCGGTCAGAAAGAAAAAATAAACAGTTGGAACCGAATTTTGGAGTTTCATGCTCTTGACGACTGTGGTTCTATTGGTGCTGCTTTAATAAAAACGTATTTAAAAAATAAAAATGAAAAGTATTTAGAGCTTATCAACCGTACAGCCCAGCATATTTCGAACCATCAATTCCGTTTAAGTGATGGTACTTTAGCACGCCATAGGCCACAATATCAATCTATTTGGGCCGACGATATTTATATGAGCGTGCCTTTTTTGATAAACATGGGTAAATTAACGGGAGATCATAAATATTACGATGATGCCGTAAAACAAATTTTGCAAATGGCAGAGCGTTTGTATATTCCTGAAAAGGAACTTTTTGACCACGGTTGGAATGTAACCTCGGGCGATTACGACCCGCGATTTTATTGGGGAAGGGCCAACGGTTGGACCATCATGTCTATGGCCGAAGTTCTGGAGATATTACCAGAAGCTTATCCAGGCCGCGATAAAATTCTTCATTTATACCGTTCAATGATTAGAAGCTTTGCAAACCTGCAACACGGTACGGGTTTTTGGCATAATCTATTAGACAAAAACGACACCTATTTAGAAACCTCCTGTACGGCCATGTTTACATTTGCAATTGCAAAAGGCATCAACGAAGGATGGATTAACCATATTTATGGCCCGGTGGCCATTACGGGATGGAACGCAATAAAAACACGTGTTCTGGAAAATGGTGCCGTTGATGGTACGTGTGAAGGCACCACCTTTGCACATGATAACACATACTATTACCATCGTGGGGCGAGTATTCATGCCACTCATGGCTATGGTCCAGTATTATATGCTGGAGCAGAAATGATTCGCTTGCTGCAAAACGATAAAATTGAAATTAAGCCAGCCAAACCCAATGCGAGAAACAGCACATTTCACTTTCTTTTAAAAAGTGAATGGCCAAACAATAAATAAAGAACATATACAATCAATGGCCCACTATGGTAATCAACCAGCAAACTACAAAAGAGTCATTATAGAAGTAATAGAACACTAAGCAACATGAAAATAAGACACTTATTATTATATATATCAGCACTATTGTTTATAGTGCCAACAGCAGTAAACAGCCAAAACCAACCTGCCATACAAGCAAATAAACCAACCGCTCCATATGTTACCCATAGCAATGTAGCATATACCCAAGAAGCTGATGAAAAACGCTTGCTAGACATACACGAGCCCGAAGGCGAAGGACCTTTTCCCATGGCCATTTATGTACATGGCGGTGGTTGGATAGGTGGCGACAAAGCCAACCCAGATGACGCGCCTGTTTTAGAAATGCTTACCAAAGCGAATTTTACATGGTTTTCCATTAATTATAGGTTAGCGCCAGAGCATCGTTGGCCTGCTGGCCTTAATGATGTAGAAACGGCCATTCGTTGGGTAAAAGCCCATGCCAAGCAGTACAAAGGCGATCCTTCAAAAATAGTACTTATAGGGTATTCAGCTGGGGGGCAGTTAGCTACCTATGCCTCAACAGTGGTAGACGAAAGCATAGCAGTACAAGCCGTAATAGGGTATGCGCCACTTACCGATTTTGTACAAGAGCTTCCTAAACGCGGTAATATATTGGGCAAGGCACAACGCAGTCTTTTAAATCGCCCACAAGAACTAACTATGGAATCACTGGGTATGCTAAAAGCCCTGTCACCCATAAACCATGTTCGTGCTGGCATGCCGCCTTATTTACTTATACATGGCGATGCCGATAATTCGGTGCCTTACGAACAATCTTTATTGTACCAAAACAAGTTAAGAACATTGGGCATACGCTGCGACCTGATAACATTACCCGGCGCACCACATCGGTTAACCCAATGGGATCAATATTTACCCAACTATCAAGATCAAGTAATTACCTGGCTTAAAGATATATTGGAAGATTAAATAAAAGGCAACTGAGACCAAACCTAAGACCGCGACCAAACCCCAACCAATAAAAACCAAATGTTTTTAATTTGGTTAGCCAGGCGTTCGCGTAGTAGGTGGTAAGCTTTCGTAAGTTGCCCTTCAACCGTTTTAATAGAAATATCCATATATTCTGCAATTTCAATATTGGTCAGGCCCTCCCTTTTACTCAATAAAAATGCCTCACGGCATTTAGGGGGCAATTGCGCAATACCTTCATTAACAAGGGCCATTTTTCTGTCCAGCACCTCCGTATCATGGTCGGCAACAGCCTCATTAATAGCTTCTACATACGCACTTTCTAAATTAGACAGCGCTTTGTTTTTATGGTACAGGTTAATAAACTCATTATAAGCAATCTTGTACAAGTAGCTTTTAATAGATTGCAGCGTATTCAAGCGGCTCCTGTGTTCCCAGGTTTTAATAAAAACCTCTTGCACAATATCCTCGGCAGTAGCAGCATCGTTGGTTAGGCTTAGAACATAAACAAACAAGGGTTTATGGTAAGTTTTTACCAAATAAGTATACGCATTTTCATGTCCTTTTTTAAGTAGCGCAATAAATTCTGTATTATCTTTATAAGTATCAAACATTAATAAAAATCCATTAAAACCAGTTAAAAGATGTGTAAAAGTCACAAAAAAATTAATAAAAACTAAAAAAATGTCATAAAAAAGTAAGGGTTATTAATTTCTGTCTTGTAATATAAGAAACGAATCATAATAAAAGATGACTCCAAAAATCGAAAAAATCATTGTAAAGTACCTTACCAAGTCGGCCACGGCAACCGATTTGGATACACTATCACAATGGATAAAAAAACCGGCCAACCTGCAGCAGTTTAAAAATTATGCACAATCGCATTATATAATCACTTACGGACTCAACAACCCAGATTCCAAAAAGGCCCTAAACAAACTTATAAGCACCATACGCCAAGACAGCACTTGGGTGCACAAACTTAAAACACCGCCCATATACAAATATGCCGCCGCAGCCATTTTAGTTGGCTTGTTAGCTGTTGGCTATTGGTTTACCCAAGACCCAACACCCAGTACCCAACACCCAATTATCGTTAACAACCAAATAACACCTGGCACCAACCAAGCCACCCTAACCCTAGAGGACGGTACCACAGTACCTTTGGAAAAAGGTACCTCATACCAAACAACATACGCCAATAGCAACGGCGAGCAAATCGTTTACAGTTCGGCCGAAAGTAGCGTACCGCCTAAAGCCTATAGCGTAGAGCGAGCAGTCAACACCTTGACGGTTCCCAGAGGCGGGCAATACCAATTAGCATTGGCTGATGGCACCCAAGTATGGCTAAACTCCGAAACCCAAATACAATACCCCGTTAACTTTATAACAGGCCAACCCCGCGAAGTCACCCTCGTTTACGGCGAAGCCTACTTCGACGTAAGCCCCAGCACCAACCACGGTGGCTCCAAATTTAGAGTATTGTCCCCGTCGCTGTCATTGCGAGGAGGTACGACGAAGCAATCTCCCAACACCCAGCACCCGGGCCGAGCGTCAAAAAATAGTCCAGTGGACTATTTTAGCGAAGGAGCCAGCCGGCGGGATGGCTTAACCCAAATCGTCGAAGTCCTAGGCACCGAGTTCAACATCAAAGCCTACAAAGACGAAACCCACATATACACCACCCTAGTAGAAGGCAAAGTAGCAGTCACCCCAAGTACAGTTGAGAAGTCTCAATACGCAATACCCAATACTCAAATCTTAAAACCTAACCAACAATCCACCCTAAACAAAACCACCAACACCATACAAATAGCCCAAGTTAACACCTACAACGCCACCGCATGGCGCGAGGGCATTTTTAGTTTTAGAAACAGTTCATTGGGCGACATTATGAAAGTATTATCCAGATGGTACGATAGCGAGATTATTTTCGAAAAAGAAGCCTTAAAGCATATCACCTTTAGAGGTGTAATTAATAAAAACCAACCCATAGAAGAAGTCATGGCCGTTATAAAAAGCACCAGTAACTTTAATTATGAAATTAGAGGAAAAACAATTGTTCTTAAGTAAAAGAATAGAAAAGTGGATAGTCGCGGTTTTAGTCGCAGTCTCGGTCGCGGTCGCAGTCGCAGTAGATTTACAGTCAAAAACCAAGGCGTCTAAAAGTCTAACAATCCAAAAGTCGAATAATCGAAAAGTCTAACAATCTAATAATCGAACAATCTAATAATCGAAACAAT
This sequence comes from Aestuariibaculum scopimerae, assembly GCF_059428085.1. Lineage (NCBI taxonomy): Bacteria > Pseudomonadati > Bacteroidota > Flavobacteriia > Flavobacteriales > Flavobacteriaceae > Aestuariibaculum > Aestuariibaculum scopimerae. The sequence continues at coordinate 3,815,281 of NZ_CM182089.1, read as the reverse complement.
ATGAAGAAACATCCAACTTAAAACATTCAGAATTCAGGATTCAGAATTAACCAAAAAAACAAGGAATGCAGTCGCACCTGGACAGTCCGAAACTACATCCCTTTATAATTACTAATTAATTACCAGCCTGCCGGTAGGCAGGAAAGTTTAACCAATTAATAACAATGTAAATTTATGGAATTTAAATTAACTAACGCGCGTTTGCTCCCAATAGTTAACGGGATAACAAAACCGCTATTAAAGTTGCTTATGAGGGCATTTATATTCTTAGTATGCACCACGGTTTTTAGTTTATCGCCTATAGACGGTATTTCCCAAAACACCAAAATAGTGATCGATACCGATAAAAACCTAAGCGTTGATGAGGTGTTTGATATCATTCAAAACCAAACCGATTACACCTTTGTGTACCGGGCAGACCTGTTTAAAAATTACCCAAACATTAACCTAAAAAAAGGCACCATAAGCCTTAACAAGCTCTTACAGCAAAGCCTAAACCCGGGCAAGCTTAATATTATTTTAACCGCCCATAACGCCATTCTTATAAAAGATAAAAATACCATACAACAAATACAGGTAACAGGTACGGTAACCGATGCCCAGGGCCTGGGCATACCCGGCGCCACCGTACTTATTAAAGGTACTACCAAGGGCACGGCAACCGATTTAGATGGGAATTACAATATTACCGTACCCAACCCCGAAAACGTATTGGTATTCTCTGCACTGGGGTTTGCAACACAAGAAATTACGGTAGGCACTCAAAAAACTATTAATATAACACTTAAAGAAGAAATTAGTGAGTTGGGAGAGGTTGTGTTGAATGCGGGGTATTATAATGTGAAACAAAGAGAGGCTACAGGAAATATTTCTAAGGTTACATCGAAAGAAATAGAAAAACAAACTGTAAATAACCCAATCCTAGCTTTACAAGGCAGAGTAGCGGGTCTTAATATCAGACAAGCATCAGGGGTTCCCGGAGGAGCCTTTATAAACTTGCAGATAAGAGGACAAAATAGTCTTAATACTGATGCAAATGAGCCATTATTTGTTATTAATGGAATACCCTATCCCTCTCAGAATTTAAGTAATCTTTTTACAGGAGGTATTCGCCCAACTCCCCTTAATGCTATAAATCCATCAGATATTGAAAGTATAGAAGTTTTAAAAGATAGTGATGCTACTGCAATATATGGCTCTTTAGGGGCAAATGGAGTTATTTTAATCACAACAAAAAGACCTAAATCAGGAAAATTAACTGTTGATTTAAATATGTACAGTGGTATAGGTCAAGCAACTCAAAGAGTTGAACTTCTTAATACTGAGCAATATTTAGAAATGAGGGGAGAGGCTTTTATAAATGATGGTAGAACACCCAGTATGGGAACTGCTCCAGATTTATTATTATGGGATGCTTCTAGATATACTGATTGGCAAGATATTTTAATTGGAGGTACAGCTCAGATTTCAAATGCACAATTATCTTTTTCTGGAGGTGATGCGTACACAAATTTTCTTGTTAGTGGTGGTTATTACAGAGAAACTACTGTTTTTCCAGGAAATTTTCCTTATCAAAAAGGGTCATTAAATTTATCAGGGACTCATTCATCAAGGGATCAAAAAATTAATATTTCTTTAAATACGAACTTAGTTAGAGAAGATAGTTCATTACCTTACGTAGATCTCACTAGTACAGCTTTACAGTTACCTCCTAATGCACCTCGAATTTTTAATGAAGATGGTAAGTTAAATTGGGAGAATGGAACTTGGGAAAATCCATATGCAGCAATTTTAACAGATTATAGCGGTATAACAACAAATATAACAACAAACTTTGCTTTTAATTATCATATAACACCAAACCTTAGCTTTAAAATTAATTCAGGTTATAATTTAATAAATAATGATATAACAAATATACAACCTCTCTCAAGTTCTAGTCCAACATCACCATCAACAGGTTTAACACAAATATCTAACAATGAGTTAAAAACTTGGATTTTGGAACCCCAAATAACATTTTCCAAACAATTCAACAAAAATAAGTTAGATATTTTGTTAGGTAGTACTTTAAGAAAAACTAGCCAGGGCAGGATAACAACAGAGGCAACTGGATTTAGCAGTGATGCTTTAGTTGGAAATTTAACTGTAGCTTCTTTTATTAACATTATTAGTGATGCTTATGTAGAATATAAGTATGCTGCACTATTTGCCCGTATTGGTTATAATTACAATGGGAAATATTTTTTCAATGTAACAGGAAGAAGAGATGGTTCCAATAGATTTGGAGAGGATAATCGGTTTGCTAATTTTGGATCAATTGCCGGATCATGGATTTTTTCAAAAGAAGAGTTATTAAAGGACTCTTCAATTCTAAGTTTTGGAAAGCTAAAAGCTAGTTATGGAGTAGTAGGAAATGACCAAATAGGAGATTATCAATATTTAAGTACTTACAGAGCTATCAACGAACCCTATCAATCAATTAATCCATTAATCCCTAATAGATTGGGGAATCCTGAATATCAGTGGGAAGTTGTGAAGAAATTGGAGATTGGATTAGAAATAGGACTATTTAATGATAAAATTAGATTAAACTCATATTTTTACAAAAACCGATCTTCCAATCAACTTGTAAATTATCCTTTACCTGGTCTTTCCGGGTTTACTTCCATAACATCAAATCTAAATGCTATAGTTGAAAATAAAGGTTTTGAATTTGAATTAAGTACTAAAATCATTAATTCAAAAAACTTTAATTGGTCATCTGGTTTTAACATTAGCATCCCGGATAGCAAATTAATAAAGTTTCCTAATCTTGAAGGTTCAAATTATGCAAGTCAGTATATGGTAGGTGAACCACTTGACATATATTTGGCTTATGAATTTGAAGGAGTAGATTCTCAAACGGGTATTTATCAATTCAAAGACTTTAATAACGATGGGGCTTTATCTTCTACAGAAGACAGAAAGTATGTTGTCAATTTAGCTCCTAAATATTATGGTGGGTTTCAAAATACGCTGACATATAAGAATCTTGAATTAGATTTTCTTTTTCAATTTACGAAAAAAATAAGTGGTGATTATCAAAGGTTTTTCAATGCGCCTGGTCGCCTTTCTAATCAACCGGTGTATGTATTGAATCGTTGGCAGACATCAGGAGACGAGGAGTTTGTGCAAAAATATACCAGAGGAGGCTCTGTAAGTACAGCTTATACAAGATTTCAAAGTAGTAATGCTTCTTTCACAGATGGTTCTTTTATAAGATTAAAAAATGTGTCTTTAACTTATCAGTTGCCGTCTCAATTTCTTTTAAAATCAGGAATAAAGAATTTCAAAATTTATGCTAGAGCACAAAATCTTTTTACTATAACAGGGTATAAGTTACTTGACCCAGAAACATATGCGTCTTCTTTACCTCCAATAAGAACACTTTCATTAGGTGTGCAACTAACATTATAAATTAAAAGATTATGAAAAATATAAAACACAATATAACAAAGTTAGTTAAGTCTCATACCATCAATAAGTTTTTATTGATATTATGCGTACTCTCAGTAATATCTTTAAATTCTTGTGATAGCTTTATTGAAACTGATGGTCCTACAAAAGAATTTGTTCCAGATTTAGTCTTTTCAGATGAATCTACGGCAGAAGCTGCAGTTACTGGAATGTATTTTAAACTTTGGACTTTCGGATATGAAATGGCAAGATTGACAGGATTGTCATCAGATGAATTTGATAATTATTCAACCGATGATAATCAGCAGCAATTCTTTGAAAATGAATTGACTCCTGATAACGTAACGATCCAAAATAATTTATGGAATCAGATGTACAATATTATTTTTACATCAAATTCTATCATAGAAGGGCTTAGAGATTCTTCTGAATTAACGGAATCTACTAAATTACAGTTTGAAGGCGAGGCTAAGTTTATTAGGGCATTCTGCCATTTTTATTTAGTTAACCTTTTTGGAGATATACCAATTGTTACAACGACTGATTATAGGTTGAATTCTGTAAAGTTTAGAAGTCCAACAAATGAAGTATACGATAAAATTATAGAAGACTTAATTAGCGCAAAAGAACTATTAAATGAAGGGTATATTTCTGGAGAAAGGGTTAGAGCAAATAAATCTTCCGCAACGGCACTTTTAGCTAGGGCGTATCTATATCAAGAAAATTGGGAGCTAGCTGAATTAGAAGCAACTCAAGTGATTAATAATACAGAGTTGTATGGTTTAGAAAGTAACTTAAACAATATTTTTTTAGCCAATAGTAGAGAAGCTATTCTTCAATTTTACCCAATGTTTCCTGGATTAAATACATATGAGGGATTCTTTTTTACAATTAGTTTTACACCTTCAAATGTAGCTCTTTCCAATAATCAAATAAATTCTTTTGAGCAAGATGACCTTCGGCTTGATATGTGGGTTAATAGTTATGATAGTGGAAGTCAACTATTCTACTATCCATTCAAATATAAAATTCAATTTGCCTCTACTTTTGAAGAATATGTAATGGTGCTTAGGTTAGGAGAAGTTTATTTAATAAGATCAGAAGCCAGAGCTAAGCAAAATGACTTTGATGGTGCTGTTACAGACTTGAACACAATTCGTAATCGAGCAGGATTGGATAACACCTCTGCAATAGATATTTTGACTTTAACTTCAGCAATTGAGAAAGAAAGACAAGTTGAATTATTTACTGAATGGGGACATCGATGGTTGGATTTAAAAAGAACAGGTAGAGCAAATACTATCCTAAGTAATATAAAAACAACTTGGCAAACAACAGATGTTTTATATCCAATTCCAGAAACTGAAATAATTAATAATTCCAATCTTACGCAAAATCAAGGATATCAATAATTCTTTTAAAAGATTGTTTAAATATTTATAATTAAAATGAAATTAATGAATATAAAAATCTTGTTTATAATCTTTCTTGGATTTATTAAGCTTTCAATTTCACAAGAGACGCAAAAGAAAATAATTCCAGAAATAGGCAAACCAATTCCAGAATTTGTACTGCAAGGTATTAAATATGGTAATAAAGTAAGTGAATCTGAAAAAAGTCTCTTAGGAACTCCCTATATTCTTGACTTTTTTTCAATAGGATGTAAAGTATGTTTTCAAAGCTTTCCTAAAGTAAATCAGTTAAACGAAAATTTCCAGGATAAAATAAATATTTTTTTAGTGGGAATAGAAAATGAAAAGATAAGAGATGTTTATGAGTCATTTAGAAAAAAGCAAAATTTAGATATACCAGTAGTATACGACTCAATACTTCATAAGGAATGGAATATATCCAACACACCTTATGTTGTTTGGGTTAATGAAAAAGGAATTGTAAAAGCAATAACAACATCTTCATATTTAACCTCTGAGAACATTCAACTTTTTATAGAAGGTAAGGATTTTGACTTTAGAGATGTAAGCTATAGTAGTAAGATTAATAGGGACAGTGCTTATAGTTATAATGAGCCATACTTGATTAATGGAAATGGAGGGCAAGAAACAGATTTTATTTTTAGGTCGCTCCTGTCTAAATGGAATATGGAATTAAACACATCTATTCCTGTGAGCATAGATGCTTTTGTAGGTAGAGATGAAAATAGAGGCAGGTTTGATGTTATAGGCGCTCCTTTATGGACTTTGTATAAATTTGCTTTTCTAGGGACTAATATGGATGTTAATTATTACGGAAAATTTTATCATCTACCAGTCATCTTAGCCAGAGATTCATCTTTGTTTGAATACGATTTTAGAACCGGAGAAAATATTTTTAATTATAGTTTAATGGTGCCTCTAGAAAACTCAACACAAAGTTCTCTTCAAAAATTTATGCAAAATGATCTTGAAAATTATTTTGGATATGATGTAAAAGTTGAAAGTAGGATTGTTCCATATTGGAGTCTGAGACATTCTGTAAATTCTAAAATACCTCTCAGAAGTAAAAGTGAAAAATCAAGTATTAAAGGTAGTCATGCTGGATATGCTATGAAAAATATACCTGTTAGTCAACTTATAAATTTAATTTGGGCATATAATCAGGAAAAGCCACCAATAATAGATGATACAGGTATAAATTACGATATTGATATAACTTTAGACGCTATAATGACTGATTTTGAGGATATTAAAAGAGCTCTACTGAAAAATGGACTCTATTTGAAAAAAGCAGAAAAGGAATTGGAATGTGTAGTCTTTAGAGACCCCAAACTAAAACCTTTGGAACAATAATCCAAAAATGATAATTAATAAAGTACACAATATGTAAAACACACTGCCCCCAGCCCGCCAACCAATAAAAACAATGTTTAACAAGTATTTGTTCAAGTTGGAGAAAACAAGCTCAAAAAAAAAAAGTGGGCTGGGCGGTATGTAACCACCCCCTGTACGGTACCCGAGAAAACCGTACCCTTCACCAAACCCTGCCTTTCTAGGGCCAGCCTATCTGGAAAAGAAAGGAATTGCTAAAAAAACAGGTCTCTCCCACAAAAAATAATGTTAACAGGGCCCGCCCCCTGCCGTAACGGCAGGGGCATGCCCAAAAAAATTAAAAAAAACATGAGACAGATAACAGCACTCCTGTTACTGGCGGCCATGGCGCCAAGCCACGGCCAGGCCAACACAAACAAACAGCCCGATACCGCCCAGGTACCGCGGCCCCTGCACAACAAGCTGGTGGACAGCATCATTAACTACAACCTGCGCATGCTGGACCAGCTCGAGCCCCTGCTGCAGGCCAAGAGCACCAATACCGAGCAGCTGCTCGACCTGGTGCGCAACAACATGATATGGACCCGCAGCCACATGCTGCTCACCGACATCAAGCTATCCGAGACCCAGCAGCAACTGTTCCTCACCCAAGAGGCCCTCAAGGAAGAGCACAAGATAAACAACATGCAAACTATAGGCTTTACCGCCGGGGGCGTGGCCCTGGGCATGGTGATTGGGTTTCTTATCCATTAAGTGAAAAGTGAACAGTGAACAGTGAACAGTTAAAAACTAAAAACTAAAAGTGAAAAGTGATAAGTCTGTCATTCAGGGGGAGACAACGACCGAAGAATCTCAGCTTGAATGAAACAGTTAAAAACTAAAAGTTTTAACAAGTTATGAGTTCAGAGTTCAGAGTTGGCTCACTGTTGCGAGGGGCAATTATGGATTCAGAATTCAGGATTATGAATGGCTCACGGTTGCGGGCATTAAACCATACGCATGGCCATGCCATAGGTTGATCGCACAGCTAAAGAACATGGAATCAGAACGGACCATGACTGACGGGGAATTCCTTTCCTTGAGGAAAGGTGGCAGTGGTTTTTCCGAAAAAACCGCTGTCGGAAAGGTGACCAAAGACCAGGCACCCCCTTTTGGTTGAAAACGAGCAAATGAGCACACAACAGTAAGAAACAACTAAACAACAACCAACTAAACAACAACCAACTAAACAACTAACCAACTAAACAACAACCGACTCTACGACAGTCGACTCAACAACAACCGACTCTACGACAGTCGACTCTACGACAGTCGACTCAACAACACACAACATATATGACCACCAGACCACCACCACCATACCAACAGTAAAAGAACCCTCACTTTTATCAGCCGGTTCTCAACATCTATATTTTTTCTCTAAGAAAGAACACGTTTGATTAATAGCACCGATTAAACTATAACTTAAAAAAATAAGATATTGAAATCTAACTTAAACCAATCCGTGGGCAAGCTATCGCTTTGGCCCAAGTTGGGCCGCGCGCTATGGCGGGCCCTGGGCTGGGTCGTTTCCCTGCTCATGTTATTGTTAAACTTTTTACAGTTCCAGAGCGCCCAGAGCATGGCCACCAAGCTGGAGGACACCCAACAGCACATAAGGAACGCCCGTGCGACCCTGGACAGTGCCCAGCGCTACATTATGGAGATGGAGCTGGACCTCAAGGCCTTCGAGGCCCGCGAGGCCAGCATAGACTCCGAGATAGCCTCCCTGTTGGAGCAGTGGCGAAACGATTTGTTGCACATTAAAAGCCAATTGAACGACCATGAGCAGCAATAAGCACACCCCCGACTTTAAGATGACCATTACCGCCACCAATATCGAGGACATACTCCCCTCGGTACTGGGCATTATAGAGCGGCGCACCAATATTACCCTTAAGAGCATCGTCTTTAAAAAGCGCTGCATGATCCTAAGCCTGTCCGGTGGCTGGGCCCAGGTGTTCAACATGGCCCAGTGCATGGAGACCCTGGATGGGCTTACGGGGTATTTGATTGAACGAGACAGTGAATAGTGAAAAGTGAAAAACTAAAAGTGAAAAGTTAAAAACTAAAAGTTTTAACAAGTTATGAGTTAAGAGTTCAGAGTTTGCTTACTCAGACGAAATTAAAAAAGCCAGACGAATCTGGCTCCCCTATTGTGGCGGTTTGTCCACCATATGAGGGGGGACCGAGCGTGAGTAAACAGTCCAGTGGACTTTTTCAGCGAAGGTGCCTGGTGGCGCGCTGGAATTGCAAAACAGCAATCAGGGGAGTTATACAGCAACAGTAAGCACACAAGAGTAAGCACACAAGAGTAAGCAACAACTAACCAACTCTACAACAAACAACTAAACATTTTAAACAAGTTAAAAGCTAAAAGTGAAAAGTTTAGACAAGTTATGAGTTCAAAGTTAAGAGTTCAGAGCGTCTAAAAATCGAAAAATCTAATAATCGAGAAATCTAAAACTAAAAGTGAAAAACTAAAAATGAAAAGTGAAAAACTAAAACAAGTTAAGAGTTCAGAGTTTGCTTACTCAGACGAAATTAAAAAGCCAGACGAATCTGGCTCCCCTATTGTGGCGGTTTGTCCACCATATGAGGGGGGACCGAGCGTGAGTAAACAGTCCAGTGGACTTTTTCAGCGAAGGTGCCTGGTGGCGCGCTGGAATTGCAAAACAGCAATCAGGGGAGTTATACAGCAACAGTAAGCACACAAGAGTAAGCAACAACTAACCAACTCTACAACAAACAACTAAACATTTTAAACAAGTTAAGAGTTCAAAGTTCAGAGCGTCTAAAAATCGAAAAATCTAATAATCGAGAAATCTAAAACTAAAAGTGAAAAGTGAAAAGTGAAAAACTAAAACAAGTTAAGAGTTCAGAGTTTGCTTACTCAGACGAAATTAAAAAGCCAGACGAATCTGGTTCCCCTGCTTCTTTTGAAGAGTGGGGGACCGAGCGTCAAGAAACAATCCAGTGGACTTTTTCAGCGAAGGTGCCTGGTGGCGCGCTGGAATTGCAAAACAGCAATCAGGGGAGTTATACAGCAACAGTAAGCACACAAGAGTAAGCAACAACTAACCAACTCTACAACAAACAACTAAACATTTTAAACAAGTTAAGAGTTCAGAGTTCAGAGCGTCTAAAAATCGAAAAATCTAATAATCGAGAAATCTAAAACTAAAAGTGAATAGATTAAAATAGAGATGCTAAAAATGCATCATCGGTAAAGATCTCTAATATCTAAGAAAGATTAATGGCAAACGAATTTTTTATTAACCAGGTCTGCTAAAAAAAAATAAAAAGCAGGCCACAAATTATTTTATTATGCTAGAATATGCATTGTATGACAACAAATTGACTGTTGATGATCCGGACGACCAAATGGGAAAACCGGTAAACGTAAAAATTAACAAACGTGCGGACATTGTTACCGCCATGAGTGGTGAAGGGTCCATTCTTAAAAAAACCGAGATCAATGCCGTTTTAAACGACTTTTGGCGGCGCATTACAGAAATGGCCAAACGGGGCGAGGCCTATAGTGATGATTACTTTAGTACCCAGTTTAATATTACGGGGGTGTTTGTAAACCAGGATGATTATTTTGATGTGAACCGGCACACCCTAAGTATTACAGCCAAGTTAAGGGGTGATGTATCCCGCGCAGCAAACGAGGTGGTACTTAAAAAAGTAGATGGCAACACCATACGCCCACAAATTGAGGGCGTGTACAATTGGGGTACCGATAGCTACGACGATGTGCTAACACCCAACGATGTACTGGAAATAAGTGGCGATGCCTTGAAAATAGAGAACAACCTCCCCGACGACGAGGGTGTGTTTTTTGTAAATCAAGGCGATGGCAGCGAGTACCGCCAAACCGAACTGCGTACCAACCAGCCCAAAACACTTACCTTACGTATTCCCGCCTTACCAGTGGGCGATTACCGCATAGAGGTGCGTAACACCCGTTATGGTGGCAAATCCTTGCGTACGGGCATATTCTTGCCGTTACTTACGGTAAGTTAACCTAAGGCAATTAATGTCTTAAAGCTAAGTAGACCACTTCTCGCCCGAGAAGTGGTCTACTCACCACTCGAGGAGTGGTCTACTACACGGGCGGGTAGTAGGCTACTTGCTGTAAAAAGAACCAAAATTAAAATGGATATAAAAAACAGTTCAACTATCTATTGTACATTAAAATCAATTGTTTCCTGTTTTTCATTCACTTTCATAAAAATACTAATATCGTCATCAACCTTAAGCCCTTGTTTTTCTGGTGTTGCCCCATAAAGTGTTGCAGCTGGTAAATAAATCTTAACGCTGCTTCCCATTTTAAGTGTCATAAGAAAAGCTTCAACCTCTTTAGGAAAGGCACCAGAGCCCATAGTAACCTCTAAGGGTCTTATATATTGAGAAGAGCTGTCTATGGTACTGTTAATAATTTTACCATCAATTGTTTTTACCTCAAAATCCATCCATATGGTTTGTCCGCTATCCAGAACAGCACCAGTACCTTCACTAATCATTTCGCTGTACATGGTTTCGTGGGTTTTGGTATTAATATCATTTTTATCTAGGTAGGCAGCCAAACGCTCCATGCCAAGTTGGGTTTGTTTTTTAACAACTTTTTCGCTCTCCATGCGTTTATCAGCTTGCAATAAACTATCATTTTTAAAAATTTTTTCAACCTTTAGGTAAGAAATCCACTCATCATCATCATCCATCCAGTCCTTTTTTTCCTCAAAGATCTTTTTAGCTATCATAGAGTCTACACGCTGTATTACATTAATACTATCGCCTTCACGTACGCCATAGTCAAAAACCTCTAGTGGGTTGTAATGGGCCCTTTTTGGCATGACCATATAATATAAGGGCATTTTGCCATAAGTAGTTGAAATAACCGAATCTTTTACTTTTTGTGTATAATTGATTTTAGCGGTCATCCCCATAGAGGCGACGGGTAGGGTGGTATCTGTTTTTTTAATTTGATAGATTAATCCAGTTTCAGTACGGTAGTACGGTTCGCGTTTGCAGGATAAAATGGTAAACATGATAACGCTAGCTATTAAAAATTGGTATTTCATAATAAGATAAAATTTTTAAAGGCGAATTTAAGCAATTTAAATGTAGTATGTAGAATTTAATTTTTCAGGCATTTAGTAAGGCTAAGTAAAACAACAAGTGCATTTTAATTAACTTTTAACATTTAGTTAAGTAACAAGTTAGGATTTTAGGAGTCTCTTAATTACAATATCCACCAACTTAAAAGCCAGATTAGTATGAATAGCAATTATGTGGAATATCCACTAAAAAGTCATTTAGACAACTATATAGACTGTGTATGGAAAGAAAGTTACAGTTGTATGGCCGCCTCTAAAAACGCTTCGCATCTTGTAGTACCAGACAATACCGTAGAACTTATTTTTACTTCTAATACCATTGAAAGAGATCAAGTGCATGGTAAATCCACATCACAAACCATTAAGAGTCACTTATCAGGCTTAAAAACGGTACCACAAAACATAAAACTGGATGGCGATGTATTGCTATCTGTTAGATTTAAGCCTTATGGCTTGTTTCCTTTTTCGAAAGTGGATTTAAATGAAACCGTAGATGCCTCTATTATGCCCCAAGATATTTTTGGGAAGGATATTTTAATTTTAGAGGAGCGTTTGTTTAACTGCAAGACCGATTTAGAGCAATTGGACCTAATAGAAACCTACTTTTTTAGAAAGTTTAAGGAAGTTAATAATGAAACCGATACAGTTTTTAATTATTTTATAAAAAATATCATAGCCAATAAAGGGAATGTTAATATTGAAGCATTGGCAGATACCTGTCGGGTTTCTAAAAAAACCATTGAACGCAAGTTTTTAAGTAAGCTGGGAATAACCCCCAAAAAGTATTGCAGGATTGTTAGAATATTTAACGCCTTGAAAATTCCGAAACAGTCCAATAATTTAAAGCTATCCTCTATTGGTTTGGATCATGGTTTTTTTGACCAAGCCCATTTTATTAAAGAAGTAAAGCATTTTACGGGCATGACCCCGCGGCAGTATTTTGGCATAGACCGTACCATACAAACACACATTTTTACCTAAAAAAAGTGCCTATAAACAGCATTGTCTCTTTTTTACAATTCTCTTGTTACAGCATCGCCTATTTTTGAGGCCAAATTAAATAATTAACCACCTATGAGATCTATTATTTTAACAGCCCTGCTTAGTATATTATTAGGGTGTAGTGCTAGCAAAACAACAAATAACGATTTAGCAACCAACACGTCTATAGATTGTTATATAGACCTTGTTAAAATGCATGACGATAAGGTGCCTGTAACTATTAACCCGGGGCGTTTTACTGCCCAAACAGTAACTTATAGAATACCTAGAGCCATACCAGGGTCGTACAGCATGAAACACTTTGGTAATTATATAGAAAACTTTAAAGCACTGGATTATAAAGGCAATGAATTGCAAGTGGTAAAAGAGGGCTCCAGTAGTTGGGTAATTACCAATGGCGCCAATCTAGATAAAATAACGTATGAGGTAAACGATACATTTGATGTTCTGGACGACCATGGCGAACCTGAAATATTCCCACCAGGGGGCACCAATATAGAACCCGATAATTATGTGTTGAATTTACACGGTTTTGTGGGCTATTTTGATGTTTTAAAATCCAATGCCTACGATTTAAAAGTGCATGCTCCAGCAACGTTTAAGCGAACCTCGGCTTTAGAATCTCGAGGCGAAACCCTAAGTCCCGATGGTAACTATGTTGAAACAGCGTATCATGCAACAAGGTATTTTGATATTACAGATAACCCAATGATGTATGGTGATTTGGATATTGAAAGCTTTCAAGTTGGTGATATTACAATAGTTTTAAGTGTGTATTCGCCCAATAAAAAGCACAAGGCCAGTGATATTAAAGCAACCATACATACCATGATGGAAGCCCAAAAACATTTTTTGGGAGATTTAAATACCACGAAGCGATATGATATCTTTTTGCATTTAATGGATAAGGCATTAAATAAAACAGGTGCTTTAGAACACCATACCTCTACCGTTGTGGTAACCAGAGAGGACCAATCTAAAGAAAATTTAGCACGCTTTTTAACCGATGTGGTATCTCATGAATTTTTCCACATTGTTACGCCCCTAAATGTACATTCTGAAGAGATACATTATTTTGATTATAATGACCCCATCTTTTCAAAGCATTTATGGATGTATGAAGGGCTTACAGAGTATTTTTCAAATCATTTTCAAGTTCACGAAGGTCTAATAACAGAAGAAGCTTATTATAACAGATTAGACAAAACCATAAAGCAATCTAGAGGGTATTTTGACGATGCAATGAGTTTTACAGAAATGAGTGCTAATATAGTTGATGAGCCCTACGCCAAAAATTATGGCAATGTGTATAAAAAAGGCGCATTGATAGGCATGTGCCTAGATATTATTTTACGTGAAGAAAGTGATGGAGCACGGGGTGTTTTATCGCTGATGAAAGCACTCTCGGCAAAGTATGGCAAGCACAAACCTTTTAAAGATGACGCTCTTATAGATGAGATTGTGGCGATGACCTATCCAGCAGTCGACCAATTCTTTAAAACCCACGTTATTGGCAGTACTCCTATAGATTACAATGCTATATTGAATAAGGTTGGTGTAGAGATTAGAGATGAAAAAGTTCTTGGAAACTATATTTTAACACGTGGAGGCAATGGACCTCCCATTGTAAAACTGGATAGGGAAAATAAGGTAGTGCGTTTTCATGATTTTGTAAAGCGCAATGGTTTTTGGACCGAACAGGGCGCGCTTCCAGAAGATATTATTAAAGAAGTGGATGGTGTAGCCATTACATTTGAAAATGCCGAAAAAATATTTGCAGAAGGTGTTGCTAACTGGAAACCTGGTAGAGACATAGAAGTAGTTTTGGAGCGTGCTGGCCAAGAGATAATAATTAAAACCGTTACGACGCCCTTTTATGATGTTGAAAAAGTAATACGCCCTATGGAAAATGCTACCGAGCAACAGTTAAAAATTAGAACCGCTTGGTTAAAAGATTAATAGCATCATAATGGTGAGGTGACTTTCTTGATTTTGTTTAATTAAAAAAGCATTCTGTTTACAGAATGCTTTTTTGCTATTAATCACTTTAGAGTATAAATTATGTATGAGAGATGTACATGCTATATACAAAGCAAATGTATTTAAAATCAAAACAGTACTGTGTAACATTTGTTACATACTACTAGCAATGGGATTGTAATAAGGCAATTAAGTCGTTTTTTTGAACCACACCAGACTGGCGCCACAGTTGCTTTCCATTTTTAAAAAGCAATAGGGTAGGAACCCCCCTAATTTGGTATTTTGCAGCTATGGATTGGTTTTTATCCACATCTATTTTAATAATGGATACAGCATTACCCATAGTATCCTTAACTTCTTTAAGAATGGGAGCCATCATTTTACAAGGGCCACACCATTCTGCAAAAAAATCTACTAAAACAGGTTTGTCTTGATTTACTAGTTTAGAAAAATTTCCCATAATATGACTATGATTTCCAGTTTAGATACCCGCCTTTTAAATCGTAAATAACCTTAAATCCCATTTTAGACAACTTTTTTGCGGCATTAAAGCTACGGTTACCACTTCTGCAATACACAAAAACAGGTTTGTCCTTGTCTAAGTTATTAAATGCATTAGAAAATTTAGCGGTATAATAATCAATGTTTTTTGCACCTTTAATATGTCCCGATTTAAATTCCAATGGTGTTCTAACATCTATAAGTTGTACAGGTGCCTTTTGAATTAGCGATTTAAACTCCGCAGGCGGAATAACCTTAATAGCATCGTTTGCAGAAGTATCACCCAGTAAGAAAGAAAAAAGTCCCATAGCGCTTATAGTGTTGTTGGACAAATATAATCGGTAACAGTTATGCCTATAGCCTTTATGGCCTCAAAGCCTCCGGCAATATCCACCAAGTTATGTATTCCCCGACTTTTTAATATAGAGGCAGCAATAACAGAGCGGTATCCACTTGCACAATGCAAGTAAAAAGTCTTATTTTCTGGAAACTCTGCCAAATGATCATTTAAGTAATCCAAGGCTGTATGGTGAGCGTCTTTAACATGTTCAGATTTAAACTCGCTTTCCTTTCTAACATCAAACACAGGTACATGCTCGGTTTCTATTTTTTCTTTTAAGGCTTTTGCTGGTATGGATGAAACAGTATCATATTCAAAACCATCATGTTTCCAGGCCTCAAAGCCACCTTTTAAATACCCTAAAGTATTATCGAACCCAACTCGCGATAAACGTATGATGGTTTCCTCCTCCCGTCCTTTAGGAGCCACAATAAGTATGGGTTGCTTAACATCGGCAATAAGGGCTCCAACCCAAGGAGCAAAACTCCCATCAATTCCTATAAATATAGATCGGGGTATATGGCCCTTTACAAACTTTTCTTGGTGGCGAACATCTAATATAATAGCACCAGACTCGTTGGCAACCAGCTCAAATTCCTTTGGCGTTAGGGGTTTGGTGCCACGCTCAATCACATCATCAATATCATCATAACCTTCCTTGTTCATTTTTACATTTAGGGGGAAGTATTGTGGCGGTGGTAATAAGCCATCGGTTACTTCTTCAACAAACTCTTCTTTGGTCATATTGGCACGTAAAGCATAATTGGTCTTTTTTTGTTCGCCAATGGTACCTATGGTTTGTTTGCTTAAGTTTTTACCACAGGCAGATCCTGCGCCGTGGGCAGGATATACAATCACATCATCAGCCAGTGGCATAATTTTGCTGCGTAAACTGGTATATAAAAGGCCGGCCAGTTCTTCTTGCGTCATGTGGGCTGCTTTTTGTGCCAAATCGGGTCTACCAACATCACCTAGAAATAAAGTATCTCCACTAAAAATAGCATGGTCTTTACCAGTTTCGTCTTTTAGCAAATAGGTTGTGCTTTCCATGGTGTGCCCTGGGGTATGTAGTGCCGTAATGGTAATATCACCCAATGGGAACACTTGTCCATCTTTGGCAACAATGGCATCAAATGTAGGATTGGCTGTTGGCCCATAAACTATGGGAGCACCTGTTTGTTTAGACAGGGTAACATGCCCACTTACAAAATCTGCATGAAAATGGGTTTCAAAAATATATTTTATTTGTGCCTTGTCCCGTTCTGCACGTTTTATATAAGGTGTTACCTCCCTAAGGGGGTCTATAATAGCTACTTCGCCTTTACTTTCAATATAATAGGCTCCTTGTGCCAAACAGCCTGTATATATTTGTTCTATGTTCATAATCTAAAATTTTGTTTCGTAAAAATACTTTATTTTATATAGCTTGATAGTAACATAAGTTACAATAATTTTACTGTGAAAACTCCTTGTAAATAATGTAAATTGCCATTAGCAGTACAAACCAACCAAAGCTTTTTTTAAGCTTTTTGTTTGAGATATACTTTGATAGATACCCCCCTAATAATATACCAAAAATAGTTAAGAGTGTAAAGGTTAACAGGAATAGCCAATCTACTTCCAATAGATGCAAATCGCCCGTAAACCCGATAAGCGAGTTAATGGCAACAATAACCAACGAAGTACCCACAGCATTTTTCATGGATAAACCGGCCCAAAGTACCAGTGCGGGTACATATAAAAAACCACCACCTGCACCTATTAAACCTGTAATAACACCAATAATTAAACCTTGAACAAAGGTTTTGTAATAAGCTTGTTTTTCAAAGGTTATATCGGTATCTTTTTTTGTTTTGATCATCGATGTAGCTGCCACCAGCATTACAATGGCAAAAAACACCATAATAACCATTTCTTTAGTAAGTGTATAGGAATTTATGGTAAAGATGTTATCAGGAATATTAGGCACCAAAAATCTTCTGGAAATATAAACCGCCAAGAAGGATGGAAACGAAAAGGCAAGGCCCGTTTTAAAGTCTACCAACTTTTTTCTGTGCTTTTGAACAACCCCCACAAGCGAAGAAGCTCCCACCACAAACAGGGAATAGGCCGTTGCCACTACAGGGTTGTAACCTAAAAGGTATACCAGTAAGGGCACTGTTAATATAGACCCACCACCACCTATAAGGCCTAATACAACACCAATTAAAAATGCCCCAAAAAAACCTAAAAAATCAGTAATAGCCATAGTTGTCATTTACATTACAAAACTATGTTTCTTGTAAATTGTACTAAGTAACATAAGTTACATACATTATATGTCCAGTACTTTTATGCTATTTCTATACAGTTTTATTTTACCATTGTTTTCTAATGTTTTTAATAATCTAGAAATAACAACCCTGGAAGTATGGAGATCAAAAGCAATATCTTGATGGGTTACTTGTATGGTATCGTTGTGGTTTACCATAGCTTTGTCTCTTAGATATTTAATAAGCCGTTCGTCCATTTTTAAAAATGCAATAGTATCGATTGCCTCCAAGAGCTCGGTCATTCTATCATGGTAACTTTGCAGGATAAACTCTTGCCAACTTTTATGCTTGCACATCCATTCGCTCATTTTCTCAACAGGGATCATGATAAGTCTGGTGGGTGTTTCGGCTATGGCCCTTATTTCGCTTTTTTTCTTGCCTACGCAGCAGGAAAGGGTCATGGCACAGGTATCGCCACGCTCAATGAAATAGAGTAGTAGGTCATCGCCATTGGCATCTTCGCGTAAAATTTTTATGGCACCACTTACCAAAAGTGGCATGGATTTAATATAATCGCCAATATCTATAAGTTTAAAGCCCTCGGGAACTTCTTTAAATGTTCCTACATTGTTGATTTCGTTTAATAAATCGTCATCAAACAAATAGCCATAGTTTTCTTTAAGCTCGGTAATCATATTCAAAACGCATTTAGAACTATAAAGATATTCACTAAAAATGAATATTACGATTTTATATAGGTTAAATTATTATTTATATACCAAGAAAAGGGGTATTATTGTGCACATTGTGTGCATAATAAGTTAAAATAAAAGCAAGGTGAAATTTATAAAGAATTATCTTTGATAGATATTCAGTTAATTTTATATTTGCACCGCCTTTTAGGAAAAGGTACGTTCTTACAAATTTAATTTCCATAAATGGATTATTTAAAATTAGTTTTATATAATCCGGACTGGTCGCGTAGCTCAGCTGGATAGAGCATCTGCCTTCTAAGCAGACGGTCACAGGTTCGAATCCTGTCGCGATCACAGATAAATAAAAAAACCAAACGTCAAATCAAGCTTGTTTGAATTTGTAAGTTTGGTTTTTTTGTTTTCAAAACGGAACGTTTTGGGGATATACAATCCTGTCGCGATCACAAATTAACCTTCTGATTATCAGGAGGTTTTTTTGTTTTTACTAGTTTCTACTTTTCCAGGGAAGAAGATAAATTTGCTACTTTTTCACGCTAAAACGTGCACAATACGACGCACACTTTGACCATAATACTTCTAATTATGGCAACCGTAAAAATTCAATTAGACACTAGAAGAGTTAAAGCCGATGGTACGTACAATATCATTTTTAAAATTAGGCATCATAATAAGGTCTATACTTTAAACTCTAGCACATCAATCCTAGAGCATTACTGGGATGGTGAACATTCTAAAATTTCACAACACTATCCTAATGCTAAACTGCTTAACTTAAAATTATTGAAAGATTACCTTAAAATTGAAAAGGCAGTTCTCATATTAGATGATGATTTCACTATTGAAAAGCTTAGAAATATCATTAAAGTAAATGCATCAAATAGATCGAAATCGTTTAAAAACTATGCACAAAAATTGATAGATGAACTATTAGCCATAAATAAAACAGGTAATGCCATTGTTTACAGAACCGCTACTAATAGACTGTTGGAATTTTGTGGTAAGGATATAATGTTTGATGACCTAGATTATAAACTTTTGGATAAGTTCGTTCATCACTTGCAATTAAAAGGCCTTAAACAAAATAGTATATCAAACTATTTGCGGACTATTAGAGCCATCTACAATAAAGCCATTAAGCATAAACTAGTTGACAGAGCAAATTATCCCTTCTATGATATTAGTATCAAGTCCCAAAGAACAGCAAATAAGGCTGTTACAAAAGCAGATTTAAAGAGATTGATAAGTTTACCTGTAGAAATTAATTCAGCTTCATGGAAAGCTTTAAATTACTTTATGCTAAGCTTCTATTTGAGAGGTATTAGTTTTACAGATATGGCTTATTTAAAGCAGTCTAATATTATGAATGGTAGGGTGTATTACACTAGGCGGAAAACACATAAAAACTATAGCGTAAAGCTATTTCCTCCAGCGAAGAAAATCATAAACAATTTGCATCAAATAGGTGGTGATTATTTGTTGCCTGTTCTGCCAAATGATATTATTGAAGATAGCTTAGATGCAAAACGAATTGTAAAACAGTGGATAAAAACAACGAATAAATATCTCAAGCGTTCTTCACTGGAGTTACAAAGTGAAACAACTATTACAACCTATAGCAGCAGACATTCTTTCGCTACTATTGCTAAGCATTTGGGCTATTCTAATGAAATGATTGCAGAAGCATTAGGACATGAGTATGGTAATAAAACAACAAACATTTATTTGGATGCATTTGATACAAACAAAATTGATGCTATGCATTTGGATGTGATTTCGTTAAAATAGATTACAATAGATTATTTTATAATCTTTCTGCTTGCTATTTTTTTAAAGCGACTACTAGATGTACCTAGTGTACCATTTCTTAATTCTTTTGTTAATCGCTTCTTGGCTTTATAATTTTCAAATTCTTTTTCTGCTTGCTTTACCCAATCTGATCTTTTGTTAGCTACTTTAGTTTTTAGTTTTGCATACGCTTCTCTAACTAATGATACATTACTATGTTTAGCGTGTATTTTGTTCCAGAGATACAATGGAGACTTATCAATTAATTGCTGTATTGTTCTCTTTTTTTGTCAGTAAGTAATATATCGGTTAAGCGATATTTTTTACTTAACTCACTATTTAAGGTTTCGTTTTTTTCAGTTTTTAAATTCATAATTTTTAATTTTTTGTATTTCTTCATAATTAAGAATTGTATCTTTATTCACTTCCTGGGTAACTGCAAAGTTATTATGCAACACTATACCAGTCAATCTGTTACAACGCTTTTACGAATATTTCAATAAGAATTTTAGTTGCATTATATGGCTAAAAATTAGTCCCTTTTTGATCTATATTACACCATTTTTTAACATTCCAAAAAATGGCTTTGCATTATTCGCAATAAAACACCTTTTTTATTGATTAGGTTAGTTTCAAAAAATCTAGAAATATGAAATTAACACCATCGTTTTTTCACAATTTCTTCTGGTACCGTGCAAAAATATAGTAAGTACTGCTTAATATATTCAATAAAACTTGGTCGCATCCTTGAGCTTTATAATTAGCTCGGATGCTACCTTTTAGTTAAAATTTGTATTAAAAATAAAAGGGGTGTGCTAAATAGGTCTGTTTTTACTCATTTGCTCAAAATAATTTATTTGTACACATATAATAAATATAGCTTTAATTGTTTCTTGGGGAACTTTATTGGATCTATGTTATTAAAATTTAAAATTTAGTAGCCATAATAAATCTTTTTTATAATCTGTAAGAAAACATTAATATTAATATTCGCAAAGAAACTGTTTGTACATAATTGATAAGAATGATTAAGTACTGCATTAATCATCCATGTACCTCCAGAATGGAACGTTATAGGTCACTCAATAAGTCATATAACTTAGTTTTACTTTATTATTAAGGCTCTCAATCGATTAAAAATCATATCTTTAGAGAAACCAACCTCTAATGATAAAATTCTTTCGAAAAATTCGCTTTGACCTTTTGAAAAAAAATAAAACTGGAAAGTATTTGAAATATGCGATAGGAGAAATCATTCTAGTCGTTATCGGAATTTTGATTGCTCTTGGAATCAACAATTGGAATGAAGGACGGAAAGAGGTGAAAGTTGAAACAAAAATTCTGTTAGAGATTAAAAATAACCTTCAAACAGATCTTGAGGATTTAGATGAGAACATTACTAATTATGCCCTGAAAGCCAAAAGCCATGAATATATCATAAAATGGCTAGAGAGTAATCATGGTTTTCAAGATTCACTTCAAACCGCTATATTTTATACTTCGTTTCCCTCAGATATATTTATTAATCGAAGCGCCTACGAGAATTTAAAACAGTATGGACTAAGAAATGTTAGTAATGATTCTTTAAGAAATCAAATTTCGCAACTTTATGAATATCATTACAAAAAATACATGGATTATAATAATTTGCTAAATGAAGATCTACGAACAATTAAATCTGATTATGCACGATATTTTAATGGTCATGGATTTCCTGGTGAGAAATTGTTGTTTAAAAATTTGGACGAGCTTAAAAGCGATTTTTCATTTAGATACAACCAAAAATCAGCTTCATTGATGTCTACACTCCTAAAAGAGGGAACAGCTCCCGAAGTCAAAAAAGAAGTTTATAAAACCATTGATATGATTGATTTTGAATTGAAATCAAGGTTGTAAAAATAACGAAAGCACAACACCGGCTATAGTTCATTGCTTCTGACTTTCCTATCGGAAAGTCCTCGCAAATTTGCTATCTTTGGTTTACGGCAGAAAACCCGCGCGCGCAAACTCCCAACTTTTCATACACAAGACCGTTTTACTTCAATATTAAGGATCTCAATCGATTAAAAACCATATCTTTAGAGAAACTGGACTTGCAACAAAAAACTGGACAAATACAAAATGAACAATAAAGATAAAAAGTGGTTAAGCTATTTATAAATTACTGTTGCAACAAAGACGTGTATGATTGCTAGTACTCGACTAGTTAACAAAATACCTGTAAATTTTCTATTCGGTTTGTATTTGCTAAATTAGGGACCTAAACTCATAACTAATATTATGCCCCAGTCCTGAATAAAGGTCCTATTATTTTGAATTAAGATTTAACCAAGTGAAACCAAAAACCAAATACACTAAAAGTGGTGAATTTAATATAGCCTATCAAGTTGTGGGAAGTGGTCCAGTAGATATTATTTATATTCCTGGCTGGGTGTCTAATATTGACATGATGTGGACAGAACCAAGATTGGCAGGCTTTTTAACTCGACTTACACTGTTCTCTCGACTAATTTTATTTGACAAAAGAGGGACAGGACTGTCAGATCGTACAGATGAGTATTCTACAATGGATGACAGGATGGATGATATAAGATCTGTTATGAGGGCTACTAATTCAGAAAAAGCATTCTTATTTAGCCATTCAGAAGGAGGTTCTGTTAGTCTGTTGTTCTCTTTAAATTATCCCAATAAGACGTTGGGAGTTATAGGATTTGGAATTTTTGCTAAACGAAGGTTTTCTGAAGACTACCCGTGGGCACCAACAAAAGAACAGCGTGAGATTTCAAATAAATTAATTGAAGATAATTGGGCACATGGCAACTTAGAAGAATTACGTACGCTTGTACCTTCTCTCGAATATGATAAGAGGTTCATGGATTGGCTAGCCAGTTATTTACGTTCTGGAGGAAGTCCAAAAGCTGCTTTGATTCTGCACAAACAATGTACACTTATTGATGTAACTGATATTTTAGGCTTAATTAAAGTACCAACTCTTTTACTTTTTAGAAAAGGCGACATCGAAATTCGAGTTGAAGAGGGTAGATATATAGCAGAACGAATACCAAATTCAAAATTAATAGAGTTTAGAGGTACGGATCATTTATTTTGGACAGGAGATACTTATCCAATTTTAGCTGAAATGGAAGAGTTTGTTACAGGTATTCGCCCGAGCAGATCGGAATTTCAAAATTCAAAATTTAAAAAAACAGGAATTGATATTAAAAAGATAATGTCAGATAATTTCTTATATAATTTAACGGTTGAAGAGTTTTCTAGACTTTGCGGTAGAAGTATCTCAGCCTTCAAAAGAGATTTTAAAACCATTTATAATACTACTCCTTCCAGATGGGTAAAATTGAAACGTTTGGAATACTCCAAGAAGTTGCTTCTCGAAAGTGGTCTAAATATTAATGAAGTTAGCTACGAATGTGGTTTTGTTAATTCGTCACATTATACTCAATCTTTTAGAAAGCAATACAATACTACTCCAAATCAATTCCGTAAATCTAATTCTATTGCCTAGTTTGTTCTAATTAATACTGGACGTTTCAGAATGTTATTTGAACGTTTTTGAAAGTTTTATGAACAGAATTGTAATGAAATTTATGGTCTAACTCAAACATATATTTTATTATGAAAACAAGACTAACACTTACATTAATAGCTTTAGGTTTTTTATTTATTCGCTGCAATGCACAAGTTGATCTTATAAATGATGAATTTCCAGAAGCAAAACAAGAGGTTATGCAAACTTTTGGCGAAATAGCACAAAGTATAAAGGAAAAAGACTTAGATAAACTTATTTCTTTCCATGCTTATGGGCCGAAATTTACAGAATTCAAAAATGGAGAACCGAGAAATGGTGATAAAGCCAATGAGGCACATGAACGTAATGTATTTGGTTCTGTTTCAGAAGTAATAAAATTTGATGCTAACGATTTGAAAATAGCTGTGTACGGAGATGTTGCAAATCTAACCTTTCACTCCGATTTTCATTTGAAATTTGACAAAGATTTAGTTGTTGTTAACGATCAAATAACCTTGTTGTTTGTTAAGACAAAAGATGGGTGGAAGATGGTTCACGAACACCATTCTCCTTTAATAAAGAAGGAATAACGTATAACAATAGGGTTGAATAATAGGGTTTTGGGTGTTTATTCAGGTCGTTATTCCTTAAATTTTGTACTTTATAAGTCGAAAAGTATTTGTAAAAAGAGCGATTATAGATTCTACTTGCACATAATACGTTGTAAAGTATTGGTGGAAACTAGTATAGTACATTATTAAATTGTAATACCAATATTCAAAAAGTAGTGAAAAAATGGACAACGAACAGAAAATTATAAGAACTTGGAGCGGTTGGACTACTCATGAGAATGCGCCAATCTATGAGGATATGCTTGTAAATGAAGTGTTTCCAGAGGTTAAAAAGAAAGGAATAGATGGTTTAGAAAAAGTGAGCATTTCTATTCAGCGTAAAAAAGATGAAGTTGAATTCTTTCTGGTTCTTCAATTCGATTGTCTTGATTCCGTAAAAACTTTTGCAGGAGAAAATTACGAAACCGCTTATATTCCAGAGAATGCCCGACGTGTTTTGCTTAAATATGATAAAACAGCAAATCACTACGAACTCAAAAAGGAATTAATACTTTACTAGCTTAGGGCTATCAAATACCATGATACTAGATATAGAATTTAGATCGCAGGGTGTAACTTTAAGAGGAGTATTATACGTACTGGAACATGACGCTCAAAACTATCCAGTTATAGTCATGGCTCATGGTTTTACTTCTACTATAGTAGGAATGACAGCAGACCAAATAGGTGCCACTTCAGCTTTAATAGAGTTAACGGCCTATCGTTGGTTCATAGAATACGGCGGTCGTTTAGGTACAAATTGGCAAAATGCAGTATCTATTTCAACTCTTGTAACTCCAGAGCTATTTCATATTGGACAATGCGCACACTACTTAAAAGCTCCCATCCTTATGGTTGTTGCTTATAATGATGAAATGACAGGAGCAAAGAGGTTACACAAAAAGTCTTTGAGCTAATAAAACAACCAAAAAAATGGGTAAGTATTGACGGAGGGCATTTTGGACTATTATATTATCTAAGTGACTTGTTTAATAAATCAAGCCATGTCCAAATTAATTTTCTTAAGAAATATTTGAAATAAAACTTTTTACAACCAAAATATTATGACAGAGAAGAGAGTTAATTCAATTGAAATCAACAAAGAAGAATTTCGAAATATCGGATATCAATTAATAGACGATATTTCGAATTTCATTTCTAATATGAACAAAAAACCAGTTACATTTAATGAAAGTCCAAATCAATTACAATCTATTTTAGGAAATTCTTCTTTACCAGAGGATGGTAAACCAGTAGCAGAATTGATATCTAGAGTAACACCATTATTATTTAACCATTCATTATTTAATGGACATCCTAAATTTTTAGGATATATCACTTCATCCGCTGCCCCAATTGGAGCATTGGCTGATTTACTTGCAGCATCTGTAAATCCGAATGTAGGTGCTCATATTTTAAGCCCTATGGCAACTGAAATAGAGAAACAAACAGTGCGATGGTTAGCTGAATTTATTGGAGTTTCAACAAGCTACAGTGGAATTTTGGTTAGCGGTGGAAATATGGCCAATTTTACAGCCTTTTTGGCAGCCAGAACTGCGAAATCGCCCAAAACTATAAAAGAAGAAGGACTATCAAAGACATCTAAAAGACTAACAGTTTATTGTTCAAAAACGACACATACTTGGATAGACAAAGCTGCAATTTTATTTGGTTTTGTAGCCTTACCCAAATTAAGACACTACTAAATTCAACAAATTTTCATTAATATCATCAGATTCGATGAAGAATTCTTCACCGAATCTAGGTTTATATTCTCTAGGAGACTTGTTCCCTAGTGATTGGTGTGGATGATTACTATTATAATCTTCCATCCATTGATTGCTTAATGTTCTTAATTGGTGCAAATCGTTAAACCAATACGCATCCAGTATATCCTCTCTATAAAATCTATTCAATCGTTCTATATATCCGTTTTGCATAGGTTTACCTGGCTGGGTGAACCGTATTTCTACTCGTTTTCGCTTGCACCAAGCGTTTAAGGTTTTGGATATAAATTCAGGTCCATTGTCACAACGAATTGTTTGTGGCAGGCCAATCTCTTCTTCTAACTGTTCTAGGGTTTCTACTACCTTTCTAGCCGGATAATTCAATCCTGGATCTATGGCCAATACCTCGCGATTACAGTCGTCCATAATGTTCAGTATCCGTACCTTTCTTCCATCGGAAAGTGTATCAGACATGAAATCCATGCTCCAAACCATGTTTAATGACTCAGGTGCTTCCAAAGGGTGTTTCACCCTGCCCGTTATACGCTTTTTGTGTTTACGTCTCAGTTTAAGTTTCATTTGCCTATATACTCGTAGTACACGTTTTCTGTTCCACCTATGGCCTTCGCGACGAATCCGTTTGTAATACTCATCAAATCCTCTGGTTGGAAGTTCCGAAGCCAATTCAGAGAGTTTGTCGATTACTTCACGGTCATCACGCTTGGTTTGGTAATACCACATTGAACGGGTTAAATCCACAACACCACAGGCCCTTTGTATAGATACCTGATATTCCTTGATTAAATAAACCGCCCTGTGCTTCTTGTCGGAAGGCCTTAGAACTTTTTTGACAATATATCCTTAAGCATTTGGTTATCCAAGCTAGCATCTGCGTACATCTGCTTGAGCTTGCGGTTTTCTTCCTCCAACTCTTTTAAGCGTTTTAATTGGCTCGTTTCCATACCTCCGTACCTTTTGCGCCAATAATAAATGGTACTCTTGTCGATACCTAATTCTCGTGCTATATCACCTACGGCACGACCTTGTTCGTTTTCCTTCAAGACCTTGATAATCTGACTCTCGGTAAATCTACTTTTTTTCATCTGACAGTTTAAAATTTAAAATTAGTAAATTTGAATTTTATGCTGTCTTATTTTTAGGGAAGGCTACAGTTTGGGCACAAAATCTGTTCGTTGGATTCAAACGGACTCTTCAAATAGAATGAATAATAGAGTTTTGGAGGAAACCATTCAAAAAGATGTTGAAAATGGTTTTCAACCCATAATGGTGATAGGCACAGCTGGAGATGTTAGTACAGGTGTTGTGGATAATTTGAAGGGTATTTCAATAATTTGTAAAACATATAATTTATGGTTCCACATTGATGGTGCTTATGGTGTTCCTGCAGTAATTATCCCAAAATATAAAGAGCTATTTAAAGGTATTACAGAAGCAGATTCTATTGCCCTTGACCCACATAAATGGTTATATAGTCCACTTGAAGCAGGCTGCGTTTTGGTCAAAAATCCTCAGCATCTAATAGATACTTATAGTTCACACCCTGAATATTACAACTTTAATAATAAAGAAAATGATGTAGCTCAAAACTTTTATGAATATGGACTTCAAAATTCGCGTGGCTTTAGAGCTTTAAAGGTTTGGTTGTTATTACAGCAAGTTGGTAGAAATGGTTATGAAAAACTCATTAACGAAGACATTGAACTCGCAGAAATGTTATTTAATTTAGCTAAAGAGCATCCTGAGTTAGAAGAAGTTTCACAAAATTTAAGTATCACAACTTTTAGATACATTCCTCTAAACGGAGGAGAAGGAAACGAATATTTAAACAAACTTAATGAGGATTTATTGAACGAATTACAAACTGGAGGTGAGTTGTTTTTATCAAATGCTATTATTAATAAAATGTATTGTTTAAGGGCTTGTATTGTAAATTTTAGAACCTCAAAAAAAGACATTGAAGAAAGTATTGATATTATAATTAAAGAAGGAAGAAAAATTCATTTGAGATTACAAGAACAAAAAGCGAAAAGCTTACTATGATAAATTAGATACAGAAAGAAAGAAAAAATCAATATTCAAAAGGATATTAGATTGGGTTAAAAAATTACTATTACAATAACAAACAAAAATTATCATGATTACAATTGAAGCTATCAAGCCAGGTCCAAAACCAAAAAATGATGATGGAACATTAGATAGAAGGAGAAGGGTTACTCCCGACAAATAGAAAGATTATCCCCGCTGCCCGAAGTTTGTAACTTCGGGCTATAACTATAAAACAAGCTGTATTTAAGTAAAACTAAGTACAGCTTTAGTATTATGATATAATGCGAAGTTTTAAACTTCGCATAGCAGCGAACCTTCAGGAGGACGACCAAACCAGACAGAAGGTATCGATGGTGTAAATGGAATTTTAAAACTGGATAACATTGATGTAGATGTCGTCTTGTCCAGAGGAGGATATACAATTGTAGCCTTCCCTAAAAATGTAGCCTTCCCTCCAATAAAAAACTACAACAAATGCCTTGCAATCCATTGACTTAGCTATTAAAGTTAATGACTATAAATTATTAGTAAAAAGCTATAATAAATACGGCGAATTCTTAAGGTGTAAATCTCTATATGACTCAGCAATTTATCTACAATAATTATTAATATACTGATCGTTAAAAACATACGTTTTTTTATAATTCACTATAAAATTACCAATACTAAAATGACAATTAAAACTCATTTCATCCCCTTCCTCAATGAGGTTAAAATTAGCATCAGGTGCTAAAGCTGGGTTACAAGTAATTGGCTTAGAATAATCTTCCAAACGATTTATAGAAATTGCTTTAATTTCATTTTTAATACTGTTTAAAGAATTTTCATTATTCAATTGGTTTGTTAACACTTTATCATTTACAAATTCAATATCTCTACCAAGCGCTTTTCCTGTTCGTTGTATAAAACTACTATCTATTTTGAATTCTGTTCTAAAGAATGTATGAACGTAGGCTATTTTCACAAAGTTGTCATCTTCATCTAAATTTGAAAAATTATATAGTTCTCTTATTTGGGTATTGGAACCTTTGGTCAAAAAAGAATCTATAGGAAACTCTCTTTTATCATACCAAATTTCATGTTTTTGATATTCATAACCTTCAAAAGATTCACCTCTATCCCCTCTTTCGTCCATGCATCTAGCATACATTATAGCTTCTTTTGCTACATAATGAAATCCGTTTCTTTCTCTATAGAATGGAATCTTATATTCATTTTTTAAAATCCATTTACCTTGATATTTATAACATGGGTAATAACAATCATCCGGTAATTCTTTTAGTTTAACATAAGGTTGAATAAAGTTATTCTCAAAACTCCATTTTAGCATATCATATTTCGAATCACTAACTATGACTTTAGCCATTTTTGTAGAAAAATATTCTTTAAAATATAAAAATGATACTATTGCTAAAGAAAAAATAACACCAGTAGCAACGATTAAAAAACGACGCTTTATAACAATCTTTTTTTTAGTGTTTTCCAAATCACTAGGTTTACTTGTTTTTAGTTTATCTAAATCAAGTAAGCGTTCAATATTACCTAAAGCTCTTTTAAATTCTCCTTCTGATGCAGTGCCATTAATTAATCTTGAAAACTGAGAATCACTATAAAATAAATCCCTTGCTATAATAGAGTTACTGGTAGATTCAAATTGGTTTCTTAAACCATCAAATACACCATATCTTATTGATAGTTTATCAATAAAACTTCTGTGCAGTTCTTCGGTGTTTTTATGACTTTCCACTTAAAATTGTAAAGAATTAAATTTAGTTAAAACTAATTAAAATTGATAAAAATTGATAAAAATTGCTAAAACATCAATAATTAATCAAAAAAACTATATAATTGACAAAAAATTACCTTTAAGATTAGTGATTCAACATTGAACTTCACATTCGACTAAAGGGTAATTTTAGCCGTAAAACTAAACTTTTAAAACTAAAACAAGATGAAATGTATAATTAAAACAATATTTTTTCTATTCCTCTTTTCATTTCAAACATTATTATCCCAAAATGTTATTACGGGTGTTGTAACAGATGAAAAAGGATTCCCTTTGGCTGGTGTCAGTATTATAGAGAGCAATGTATCTAACGGAACCATAACAGATTTTGATGGGCTTTATTCAATATCGCCAAAAACAGAAAATCCTAGTTTAACATTTAGCTTTATAGGTTTTAAGCCAGTAACCATAGATGTAGGCACGAAAAATGTTATCGATGTTATCATGGTGGAAGCTATTGAAGATTTGGATGCTGTTATTGTAAATGCTATAGGTTTTACTAAGAAAAAAGATAATTTAGGTTATGCCAGTTCTACTGTGAAAGGAGGAGCTGTTGCAGAATCTGGAGAGGCTAATGTTTTAAATGCGCTTTCGGGTAAATCATCTGGAGTTCGAATATCCAGAAATTCTGGCGATCCTGGAGCTGGATCATTTATCCAAATTAGAGGACTTTCATCAATAACTAGAAATAGCCAACCATTAATCATTTTAGATGGCATCCCCATAAGTAACGATGTTCGTGGAAATAGTGATAGAGGTGGTGTTAGTCAAGAGTCAAGACTTAACGATATTAACCCTAACGACATAGAATCCATTACGGTTTTAAAAGGTGCCGCTGCTGCTGCTTTATGGGGTACACAAGCCTTAGGTGGTGTTATTAATATTACAACAAAAAGCGGTAAATACAATAGTAAGCTTAATGTAAGTTTAAAATCTACGTATTCTTTAGATCAGATTAATGTGAAATACCCAGTTCAAACAAAATATGGGCAAGGAGATAATGGCGTTTATAACCAAAGAGCAAGAGACTCTTGGGGAGATTTAATATCTGATCGTTCGGGTGGTAATGATGACTTTGATACTTCAGGAGAATTTTATTTAGATCAGAACGGAAGCATTTATTATCCTATTTTAAATAAAAACTCGCAAGCCATATACAACGATTCTAACTTTGACCAAATTTTTGGCAATGGGCATTTTTTAGAAAATAATTTGAGCTTAAGCGGAGGAACTGCAAAAAGTACGATGTTTTTTAGTTTGAGTGATTTGGACCAGAAAGGAATTATAAAAAATAATTCCGATTACCGAAGATCTACAGTTAGGTTTAATGCAAAGCAAAATTTTACTGAAGCTACGAGTTTAAAAATAAGCTCAACTTATTCAAGAACCTCATCAAACCGTATTAGGTTAGGTGCTAATTCATCTGGGCTGTATTTAGGACTACTTAGAAATCCTGCAGATTTTGATATTTCTGGTTATCGAGGCGATTACTACGCATCAAGCGATAGTTCTCCAATTCCTAATAGGCAAAGGTCTTACAGAGAACCATTGGGCGCAGATGGGTCTGCTACTTACAATAATCCGCTTTGGACCATTAATGAACAAGAAAATAAAGCAAAGGTAGATCGCTTTATCACAAATTTTGAGTTTATGACATCGCCAAATAGTTGGCTAACATTCATAGCAAGAGCTGGTGTAGACCATTACAACGAAACAAGATCTGAATTTATAACACCAGGATCTGCAGCAGGAGATTTTACAGCAGGTTTTATAGATCAATCTACAGCTTCGAATACCATTTTTAATACTGATTTTATAGCAAAAACCACTTTTAATTTGGAAAACATTGTTGACGGTTCTTTTCTCTTAGGATTTAACTATAATAGTAAATCTAGAACCGTTAATGGTGTTGAAGGCAATGGTTTTATTCAATTTTTAGATGTAGATAGTGGTATCCGGGATATTGATAATACGCTTATCGAAAATACCGTTGTAAGCAGTACGTTTGGACAAGAGCGAACAGCAGGATTATATTCTTCATTATCATTTTCACTTTATGATATGTTTTATATTGATAGTACCATTAGAATTGAAAACGCATCTACATTTGGAGACAATTCAGACACCCCCTTTTTATTTCCTTCAACATCTTTAGCATGGCAATTCTCTCAATTAGATATGTTTAAAGAAAGTAATATATTGTCCTTTGGTAAAATAAGAGCTTCTTATGCAGAAGTAGGTGTTCAACCTGCACGCTATAATACCTCTAATATTTTTGTATCACCAACATATAGTGATGCTTTAGGCGGCGGTTTAAATTCTGGATTGTTTGGTAATGGCGCATTTGTGCCAAGTACTAATAGAGGAAATCCATTACTTAGACCAGAACGAAAAAAAGAATTTGAAATTGGGGCAGATTTAAGGTTTTTTAATAATAAACTATCTTTTGGTTTAACCTATTTTGAAAATGTAACTGAAGATGTTCTTTTGGATTTTCCTGTACCGAACTCAACTGGGTATTCCACAATTTACACAAATGGAGCAGAAATAGAAAATAAAGGTCTAGAACTAGATTTAGGATATAAAATATTAAATACCAATGATTTTTCTTGGTCTATTGATGCAAACTTTACAAAAGTAAAAAATGAAGTTACAGATTTAGCTGGTGCAGAATCCTTAAATTTAGGAGGGTTAGCAGCGGTAAGTTCCAGAGCTGTTGAGGGCCAGCCTTTAGGTGTTTTATGGGGCTCAAGAACACTTAGAAATGATGATGGATCGATAGTTTACGATGAATTTGGTTTCCCAGAACAAGATCAATTAGAAGGCGTTATTGGTGACCCAAATCCAGATTGGCAAGGTGGTATTACAAGTACATTTAAATATAAAAATTTCAGGTTATCTGTTTTATTCGAAACCTATCAAGGTGCTGATATTTATGCAGGAACAAAATCTGTAATGAGAGATTTAGGTACTTGGTACGATACTGGTAATGAAGTAACAGCCACAAGAAATTATTTTGAATCCAATGGCAACATCATAAATATTGGCGAAACCTTTCGTGGTAATATAGCTGATTTTGGAGCAGGGCCTGTAGCATTAACAGAAACTTGGTATAATGGCGATGGTGGCTTTTTTGGTGGAGGCAATGATGAACTATACATCGAAGATGGCTCTTGGACAAGATTAAGAGAGCTTGCCCTATCTTACTTATGGAAGTCCGATTGGTTAAAAAAATCAACAAGTTTAAAGTCTGTAGAATTTACTGCAACAGGAAGAAATTTATTTTTATGGACTGATTTTGAAGGAAATGACCCAGACACTAATTTATCTGGAGTTAGTGCAGCAAGAGGGTTAGACTACTTTAACAACCCTGGCACAAAGTCTTTTCTTTTTAGTGTAACATTAAACCTTTAGTACTATGAAAGCGTTATCACAAATTTTTGTCGCAAACACAAATGAAGGTAAAGCGACTTCATATAAAAAAACACATAATAAATATTTACTTATGAAATCATTTATTTTATTATCCTTTATACTTATTCTAACACAGTCTTGTAGTAAATTGGTAGAAGACCTCAATAATGATCCTAATAACCAAACTCAAAGTGCTTATCAAAATATTTTAACTGGGGCTGAGGTTGGCAATATGCTTTTTCAAACTGGAGAAAATGCTAGAAGGGCTAGTATTTTTGCAGGACAGTACACAGGAATAGATAGACAACATCTTGGTTTTAGTCAATACTCGGTAACCACAAGTGATTTTGATGCCCTTTGGAATGATGGATTTAATGATGCATTAAGAAATGCCATTGTAGCAGAACAAACAGCACAAGATGATAATGCTGGAGCCATAACCATTGGAATTACACAAGTTTTACAAGCTCAAACTTTTGGAACGCTGGCTTCTCTTTATGGAGACATTCCATATGATGAGGCCGTTAATGCAGAAACTCAAAACCCTATGTTCGAAAATCAGTCGCAGGTTTATTCTAAAGTACAAACACTATTAGATAATGCCATTTCAAATTTACAACAAGGTTCAGGAAGGCCCGCAATTGGTTCTGATATTTATTTTGACGGTAATGCGCAAGCTTGGATTGAATGTGCATATACCTTAAAAGCTAGATTTTATATGCACATAAAAGATTATGGAAGCGCTTATGCTGCTGCGCAAAATGGCATTAGTTCATTAAACAATAGCATGCTTGGACCTCATGGTACAGCTGCTGAAGATTCGAATTTAAATTATCAATTTTTTGCTATTGAAGTAAGACAAAGTGATCTTATTGTATCAGATTTCATGGCTGGTTTAACAGACCCAGCAAGCTCCACATACAGAGGAAATTCTAAAACGAATGAATTAGGAAGAAATAATTTCTACTTTACAACAAACTCTTTAGGTGTTCAACCTAATATTACTAACGGATATGCTGCTCAATCTGCACCGGCAAATTTAGTAACGTATCAAGAAAATCTTTTAATTTTAGCCGAAGCTGGGTTTAGAACAAATGGTTTTAATAATGGTTTATCCCACTTAAATAATTTTAGGGCCTTTATGGCTAGTGGTGGTTATTTAACGAATGTCAATACTTCTGATATTTTGTATGACGCCTATATTGGAGCAGATTTTGCTTCTGGTGGCATTGAAAACCCAGATAGCATTAGTGCTGATAATGCGCTTTTAAGAGAGATCCTTCAAGAGCGTTACGTTACCTTATTTGGACAGATAGAAGTGTTTAATGATACTCGAAGAACAGAAAGCGAGTCGATAGTTCGAGTCCCTATTGTACCTAATACAGGAAGTACTTTACCTCAACGTTTTATTTATCCACAATCAGAAATTGATAGAAATAGTAATATCCCTAATCCCATACCCGACTTTTTTGATAAAACACCAATAAACCAATAGATCCCATTTTAAGAATATGACACCATTTATAATTATAAAAAAGAATTTCCTTTTAATTATTGCAATAGTTTTACTATTACCCAATGCTGCATTTGCACAAGAGGAAGAGCCCCTTAAAATACTATTTGTAGGAAACAGTTTTACATTTTTTTGGAACATGCCTCAATTGGTAAAAGCCATGGGAGAAACTCAAGATGTTTTACTTGATATTCATCAATCTACAGTTGGGGGCAGTAATCTTAAACAGCATTGGAACGAGGAAAAAGGAACTGTTACAAGAAAACTTTTAAAAGAAGGTCATTGGGATTATGTCATTCTAGGAGATCATAGCTTAAGTACCATAGACACACCAGAACGCTTTGAAGCATATGCAAAGAAATTTTCAGAATTAGTTCGCTCGCTTGGAGCTGAACCAATCTTTTATTTAACATGGGCATATAAATCAAATCCTTTAATGCAACCTACTATTACAAAAGAATATTTAAAGTTAGCAAATGCGTTGAATACCAAAGTTATTCCTGTTGGACCTATTTGGATGAAAGCTAGAGAATTAAGACCTGATTTAAATTTATATTTTGATGATAAACACCCATCTTCTGATGGTAGCTATTTAATAGCACTCATTGTTTATAAAACACTTACTGGAAAATCAGTATCCGATATACCAAATAGAGTGACAACCACAGATAAAGACGGTGAGAAACTATATCTCTCTTTTGTTTTACCTGAAAATGCGGCCTTTTACAAACAACTCGTAGAAGCATCCAATATTGAATCTATTAATACAGAAAAGAAATGAAGTCCATACAAAAAAGTTTATTTCTAATTTCTGGACCTTTACTGTTTATTCTTCTGCAGTATTTTAATCCTCCTGTTGGAATGTCTGATGCAGCTTACAACTTACTTACAATAACATTGTGGATGGCGCTATGGTGGGTAACTGAATCTGTTCCAATAGCTGTTACTGCTTTACTACCTATTATATTATTTCCAATGACAGGAGCAGTCGACTTACAAACAACAACAGCATCTTACGGTCATAAATATATTTTCTTATATATGGGTGGTTTCATACTTGCCATTGCTATTGAAAAATGGAACTTACATAAGCGTATTGCTTTAAATATTATTAAAATAATAGGCACTAATGTTTCCAAAATTATTTTAGGGTTTATGGTAGCTACAGCATTTCTTTCTATGTGGATATCTAATACTGCTACAGCAGTAATGATGCTTCCTATAGGAATGTCTATAGTGGCACAGCTTCAAGATAACCCCAATACCATTGAGAATGAAAATTTAATTTTTGGCAAGGCACTTATGCTCAGTATCGCTTATAGTGCTTCCATAGGAGGTATGGCAACACTTATTGGCACACCGCCAAATTTGGTCTTTGCGGGGTACGTGGAAGAAGTTTATGGCATTGATATTACCTTTTTACAATGGTTAAAATTTGGATTACCTATAGCAATTCCGTTATTGATCATAGCATGGTTATTTTTAACCAAAATTGCATTTAAGTTTAAGCAAAATGAATTTCCAGGAGGAAAACAAGAGATTAATAGGTTGTTATTAGTGCTTGGACCGATGAAGAAAGAAGAAAAAATAGTATCGGTCATTTTTGTATTAACAGCCTTTTGTTGGATAACTCGATCCTTTATTTTGCAGAATTTTTTCCCTTTTATTGATGACACCATTATAGCTATGGCTGCTGGTGTACTATTGTTTATAGTACCAGCTAGCGATTTTAAAAAACGCATAATTACTTGGGAAGATGCAGTGAAATTACCTTGGGGTATTATCCTTTTATTTGGAGGAGGCATGGCACTTGCTGCAGGGTTTGAAATTACAGGATTGGCATCATGGTTAGGCTCTCAAATGACCATGCTTAAAGGGTTATCGTTAATTTTACTGATACTTGTAATTATAGCTTTAGTAAACTTTTTTACAGAGTTTACTTCTAACTTAGCAACAACAGCCATGTTATTACCCATTTTGGCTCCCATTGCTATATCATTAAACATAAATCCATACATACTCATGGTTTCTTGTACCATAGCAGCGTCTTGTGCTTTTATGATGCCAGTCGCCACACCACCAAATGCGGTTGTGTTCGGATCAGGTTATTTAAGAATCCCAGATATGATAAAAAGTGGTGTTTGGATGAACATCATATCGATTTTATTTTTAACCATTATGGTCTATTATTTTTTACCTACAATTTGGGGCTTTGATTCAAGTGATTTTACTGAATTTATAAAACCAAAAAGCCCTTAAATTGAAAAGAAATATTAAAAAAACTAAAACTAAACATATCATGAAATTCATTAAAAAAATTACTTTTTACTTTCTTATCCCTTTAGGAATACTTTCTACGTTAATTGTAGGGTGTGAAGACGATGATACTAATACTATTGTTGACAATACTATAGTAGCGATGGCTAAAACCATTAATGATGTAAAATTTGTTAATGGTATAGAAAATGTAAATATAAACGCTACCATAGAAATTATTTTTTCACATACACTAAAAACCGATTTACTCTCATCTTCTCTAACATTTAGCTCAACTTCGGGAGCAGTAGATTACGTTTTGGATTTTTCGAATACAAATTCAACAATTACAATAACTCCAACCAGTTCTTTGGATTATGAAACAACTTATACTTTAATGCTACCCACGGGAGATTATGGTTTAACAGGAGAATCTTTAGAAACATCTTTATCGCTTAGTTTTACAACAGCTGCTTTTGTACCACCAGTATTAAGTCTTTCAAGCGACGTAACCGATTTAGAGGAAGATGGCAGTACAGCAATTATAACAGCTAGTCTTGATAAAGTATCTCAAGATGATGTAACAGCAACTATTGTGTTAGGAGGAACAGCATCAGAAACTTTAGATTATAATGTT
The DNA here is from genome assembly GCF_059428085.1 of Aestuariibaculum scopimerae. Lineage (NCBI taxonomy): Bacteria > Pseudomonadati > Bacteroidota > Flavobacteriia > Flavobacteriales > Flavobacteriaceae > Aestuariibaculum > Aestuariibaculum scopimerae. The sequence goes on along the minus strand of NZ_CM182089.1, from coordinate 3,777,782 downwards.
ACTGGAAGTCTGGATATCACTATCCCTGCAGGAAGCACATCTGCAACTATTTCTTTAACTACAATAGTGGATGGTGAAAATGAAGGAGATGAAACTATATCCTTATCGCTGAGTAGTGTTGTAAATGCAAATAGTGACTCTCAAGAGTTAACAATCCTATTAAAAGAGCAGTTACCGGCAATATCATTAAAGGGTATTATGGCTTTAACTTGGGATGGATCGGGTACTAATGACGGAAAAGCTATTCATTTAATTGCAAATCAAGATATTGCAGATTTAAGCATATATGGTTTGGGCGTTGCCAATAATGGTGGTGGTACTGATGGTATAGAGTATACTTTTCCAGTAATGTCTGTTTCAGCAGGGGACGATATTCTTGTAGCTAGGGAGCCTGCATTAATTTCAGCTTATTTTGGTGGTTGTATCAGCGAATTTGAACATATACTACAGGCAAATACATCCATTAGTCAAAATGGTGATGATGCTATAGAATTATTTAGTGGTACTACGGTTATTGAAACATATGGTGATGCCGATATTGATGGAACAGGTGAGGTATGGGAATATAGTGGCTCATGGGCCTATAAGTTTAATGACACTTGGACTTATGGAGGCATAGATTGTTCAATAGGCTCTACAACCTCGCAGAGTTCTGGTTGTGTATACCCAATTTGTTCACCAGCATTAACACTTCAAGGTATAATGGCAATTTCTTGGGATGGAAGTGGTACTAATGGCGGTAAAGCTGTTCATTTAAAAGTACAAAAAAATATTGCAGATTTAAGCTTATATAGTATTGGTGTTGCCAATAATGGCGGTGGAACCGATGGTATAGAATTCACATTTCCTGTTATGTCTGTATCAGAGGGAGATGATATTCTTTTAGCAAGAGAACAAGCCACGATTGCTGGTTATTTTGGGTCATGTATCAATAGTTTTGAGCATATCATTGAGACTGGCTCAATGAATCAAAATGGGGATGATGCCATAGAACTTTTTCAAGGTAATGATGTTATTGAGACCTATGGTGATGCGAATGTAGATGGCACAGGACAAAGTTGGGAATATGCAGGTTCTTGGGCATATAAACTAAATGGTAACTGGATAACCGGTGGTGTAGATTGTGCTGCTGGTTCAACAAGTACACAAAGTTCAGCATGTATCTATCCTGCTTGTAATTAATTTGAATTATAAATTTAAGTCATGGTAACTAAATATGGTTACATCTTATAAACTAAAATACTTTATGAATACAACAAGAAATATTTTTAATAGGGTTCGTGTATTTTCATTCATTTTCTGCTTATCATTTTTGGTTGGCTGTAATGATGATGACAATAATTTGCTGTCATTGTCCATTTTGTCCATCACTGCAAATGGCAATCCTCTTGAAGACGGTGCCATAAACATCCCCGTAAATTCAATTATAGAGATCGCCTTTTCCTCACAAATTGAACCTTCTAAATTCGAAGGATTACTTTCAATAACAGATGGATCTGTAGCGCTTGATTATACAATTTCATATTCGAATGCTACCACAAAGGCAACAATAATGCTTGCTCAAATGGAAGTTAATGCAACATACAATTTATCAATACCATCAGGTGATTTAGGACCAAATGGTGAATTTTTTCAAAGTGGTATAGCACTATCTTATGTAACCAACTTAGGAAAAACACCCTGTTTAAACGGAAGCGATGCTTGTATACAATCGATGCCGCTATCTAATGGTTCTGGAGCAGAATTCGATTTTGACATGTATAGTAATTATGATTTTGTAGATGATACAGCTTTCACTTATAATTCAATAAACCAGCTTGTTATTGTTGTACATGGTTTACAAAGAAATGCAAACGATTATTTCTCATATATGGCTTCTTCCTTAAAAAGTCTTGATATGGAGGAAAACACATTATTTATATCGCCGCATTTTAAAGATAATTCAGCAGCAACTGGCGATGATTTATATTGGGATAATGGATGGAGAGAAGGTGCAAATTCGAGTAATCCCGGTGCTTCAATAAGTTCGTTCACAGTTATAGATGCTATCATTGAAAAGATAGTTGCTTCAGGTAATTTCCCAAATTTAACAACCATATTTGTAACAGGACATTCTTCTGGAGCAGCGTTTGTACAACATTATGCTTTGGCCAATAGAGCCGAAAATACCTATGCAGATATTAATTTTGAATACAGCATCGCTAACAATCAATATTTTTATTATCCAGATGGATTAAGATATGATGAAAACTCACAACAATTTATAACACCTACAGGTTGTTCGGGGTATGATTTTTGGCCTTACGGATATGCATTTTCAATACCATACCTAGATGGCATTGAGCAGTCTGTAATAACTGAGCAACAAGTAACCAGAAAAACAACGTACTTTTTAGGCAGTAATGACACCTCAACCGAGGGCTCATTGAATACAACAGATTGTCAAGCTACACTTTTGGGGGGAAATAGATTAAAACGAGGCGAAAACATCTACTTATATATGCAAACTTTTTATGGGGCGACAAACAACCATGAAAAAATCATTGTTAATAATGTAGGGCATGATGCCAATGGTATGTATAACTCTTCGGAATTTAAACAATACTTAATTGATCATCAATAATTTTGAAGCTATAATCTTGTGAAGATAGATTGAAAGATAGCCTAATGCCCCCTTATTTTTTTTATAACCTATTACCAATTAGAATATAAAATGTCGCATGTCGACTCGTTCTTTTTAAATTTAAATGCCTTGTTCATAAATTCCGTAGCTACACTATGCAATCTAATCACAGCGTTTTTATATTTAAAAATAACTTCGGCTTTAATACGACATTTTATATTCTAATTGGTATTAAACTTAAACTCAATTATTATGAAAAAACTTTGTTTTTTACTTTTTTTAATGTCATTTACGAGTTTTGCTCAAAAAAATGTCACTATAACTAAAATTATTATAAAAGAGTCATTCATTTACATGCTTTCTAGGTCTTCAATATAAACTCTAAAAGGAAATGAATGTGTCTAAATTAACATCAGTACTTTAAATTAAAAGATAAGATTATCAACTTTTATAAAAAGATAATAACCCACAACAGATATACTTTTCAATTCAACATTTAAAATCACCTTAAGCTATAAAAGGTGGTTTTATTCCTCAAAGATTATACTAATATTTACAAATATATTCAAAATGAGTTTTTATAAAAAACACCATTACCAAGAATCAGAAACAAATTTGATTAATCATAGTGTCAATCAGTTAAACGAAGACCTAACATATAACAATGTTCTGGCCATTAAAACTGGCAGCTTTACTGGTAGATCTCCAAAGGATCGTTATATAGTTAAAGACTCCTTAACAAAAGATAAGGTTTGGTGGGGTGCTGTTAATATTCCCTTTTCAAGTTTACACTTCCATAGCCTTAAAGTAGATATGTTAGATTATTTTAAAGATAAGGAGGTATTTATAAGAGATTCTTTTTTAGGAGCAGACGCTAATTACCAAGTTTCTATAAAAACTTATGCTGAATATAGCTGGAGCGATTTATTTATTCGAAATATGTTTATAGAACCTACTGCTTCTGAGTTAGAAAATTTTGAAGCTGAATGGGTCATTTATAATGCCCCTGGGTTTAAAGCCATTCCCGAAAAGCACGGCACAAGCAATGAAAATTTTTCAATCATTAATTTTACTGAAAAAATAATTTTAATTGGAGGTACTGGATATACAGGTGAAATTAAAAAAGGCATGTTTTCTGTTTTTAATTTCATACTTCCGATCCAAAAAAATGTGCTACCGATGCACTGTAGTGCCAATGTAGGCAACAATGGTGAAACGGCTATATTTTTTGGTTTAAGTGGTACAGGTAAAACCACGCTATCTACCGATGCAAAACGAAAACTAATTGGTGATGATGAACATGGCTGGACTCCCGAAAATAAAATTTTTAACTTTGAAGGAGGGTGCTATGCAAAAGTAATTAATCTTGTAGCATCCAAAGAACCTGAGATTTTTGGTGCTATAAAAAAAGGAGCTTTATTAGAAAATGTCATCATAGACAATGAAGGCCATGTTGATTATTCTAATAGTGCCATTACAAAAAATACGAGAGTTAGCTACCCAATTTCCCATATTGAAAATATCCAAATACCATCTATTGGTAAGAATCCGAAATACATCTTCTTCTTAACCGCAGATGCTTTTGGCGTTCTCCCTCCAATGTCCCAATTGACCCCAGAGCAAGCGGCCTATCATTTTATATCGGGTTATACAGCTAAAATTTCAGGAACGGAAGAAGGCATACAAGAACCGCAACCAGAGTTTTCAGCCTGTTTTGGAGCCCCGTTTATGCCTTTACACCCATCTGTTTATGCAAATATGCTAAATAATAAAATTAAAGAGACAGGAGTTAAAGTATGGTTAATTAATACAGGTTGGACTGGTGGACCTTATGGTGTTGGCAAACGCATGGAGTTAAAATACACGAGAGCGATGATTAATGCCGTTTTGAGCGGGTATTTCCCTGATATTAATCCTAAAGATTATCATACCCATAGTGTCTTTAAAGTAGCACAACCAAGAAAGTGTCCAAATGTTCCAGATAGTGTATTAAGTCCAAGACAAACTTGGAATAATGATGAAGCTTATTATAAAAAGGCTTATGAACTTGCTGGCGAATTTAAAAATAACTTTAAACATTTTGAGTCTGAAACAAACCAAGCAATCATAAATGCAGGGCCTATTCGACATTAATTCGTTTAGATATACCTCAGTCCAAATAAGGTAACATTAACGATTTTCTCATTATTTGAAATTGATTTAATTGGATATAGTTTGTGCTAGTTACTTTCTCATGCAATAAGTGATGCGCCGATAGCCTTCCATGGCAAAGACCTGCTAGCTAAAGAATAATCTAAAAATTCAAAATCTGTTGTCATAATAATATTTACCTTTTTTCATTTTTTTAAATTCTAGGTAGTGATTTCGTGCTATGGGGGTAAGGCTACAGCGATATTAGAAGTATTTCGAGAATTATAGGTATTTCAAAAAATATTGTGTTGTCAAGGATGTTAGAGATATCCAAAAATATTAAACCAAAATTTCATGCAAAAGGATGTGAATTTGAAGTGGACGAACTATGGAGTTTTGAAAATATCTCATGGATAACCTACGCCATAGAAAGAAAAACAAAGCAGGTAATTGATTTTGTTATAGGCAGAAAAACCATGGACAATTTTCGACCATTAATAAATAAATTGTTGATGCTAGATCCCAAAATTATTTGTACTGATAAACTTAATATTTATCCTAGTTTAATTCCACAAGAAATACACAAACGCTTTCATACCGACAAGGCTGAAGGAAAAGGAATGGGATTGTATATGGTAAAAGTGCAAGTAGAAAAATTGGGTGGGAAAATAAGTATGTAAAGTGAAGTAAACCAAGGCACAAAATTTACAATAGTGTTAATTCCATAATTAAACCCACAGAAAACAGGAATTGTAACATAAAATATATATATTAACTTTTTAAAATCACTAGCGAAGAGATTCTTACTGCCACAAAACAGCTAACATTCCAGATTAAAGCAGGTAAACTAACATTTAGCGAAACCAGTGTTGATGGGTTTGACGACATTCCCCAGGCTTTTATTGATTTGTTTGATGGAAAAAATAAAGGAAGAATGATTATGAAAATTTAATAAAAAAAGCGCTATTATAATTTTACTATATGAATGAAAATACCTTGACTATGCAAATGCTGTTAGATCGACTAACGGGATTTGACATTATTCAATTTGCAGCCATTCCAATGATTTTGCTCGTTGTATTGGAATGGATTCTTACTATTGCTAAAAAAAAAGACTATTATAATAAGTTAGATACAATATCGGCCACATTTATAGGTGTTGTAAATGTTGGTATTTCAGCGTTATTAAAAATAGGAATTTTTGGAATTATTCTGTTTTTTTATAATATCGTTCCGTGGCATATCCCGAATGAATGGTGGGCATATATTCTTTGCATTATTGCTATAGACTTTTGTAGATACTGGTCACATAGATTAACCCATGTTAATCGTTTTTGGTGGGCAACACATGTTACGCATCACAATTCAGAAAAATACAACTTGTCTGTGGCGTTCAGGTTGGGTTGGACACAACACATTAAATTCATCTTCTTTATTCCTGTTGTTTTAATGGGGTTTGATCCTGTCATTTTTTTTATATGTCATCAAATCGAAGTGCTCTATCAATTTTGGATTCATACCGAATATATTAGAAAATTACCGGCTTCGATTGAATACATTTTTGTTACACCATCTCATCACAGAGTACATCATTCTACAAATGATAAATACCTAGATAAGAACTTTGGATCGACATTTATTATTTGGGACAGAATATTTGGAACTTTTCAAGCAGAAGAAGAGCAAGCTCTTTATGGCATTACGAAACCTATTAACTCCTATAACCCGATTACTTTAAATTTTCACGAATGGCAAGATATGTCCTTTGATGTAATTAAAAGCCGCTCATTAAAAGAAGCATATGCCATGATGTTTACAAGCCCTTCTAAATTAGAAGATGTTAAATCTGAATTCAATTCTAACTATTTAAACGAAAATGAACAATTAAATGAGAATGATGTTGATTTTAAGATGAATAACATTGAAAAAAAATAAAGGGGTAAGGCTACAATAGGGCAGCACGCTACTCTTATGTGAAAAGATTTTTAACAAAACCCTTAAATATAAATACACTTCAAGAGAACTGAAATAAAAATGTTTAAAATATAAAAAGCTAAAAGCCTTTCCTATTTTAAAGTTAAAAGGTTCGGCTTTTTCTTCTTGTATTGTTAAAATTATGTCTAAAAAAAGAGTTTATCTATCAAAAGAGATGAAAGAAAGAATAAGATAAATATGTAAAATAATAGTTGACAAACTTCTGAAAAGATGCCTGTTGCCTTAATAAATCCAATAATTGCACTTATGATTGCAAAAATTATAAAAGACATGGACCATCGTAACATAAGTTTTGGTGTATTTAATATTATATAGAATTATCATGCGAATACTTAAAATCTATAGCGTATCCCTAAAGCGATATCCAAACCCAAATCATCTCTGTAATTATCATTGAAAGCTAATTCCGGTCTGAAGTCTAAAGATAGCTGTAATGGAATGTTGAGGTTATATTCGATACCAATATCTCCTGCTACCAGAGCAAATGAACCATTTATATTTCCATTATCAAAAGAACCAACACCGCCACCCACACCGAGATACCAATTAAAACGGTTCTCTATTGGCATGACCCATTGGTAAAGTCCGACCAGTTTAAAAGCATCTACATTATGAGAATTTCTCCAACCCAAATCAAATTCTAAACGGTTGTTAGGACTTAAACGAGGTTGGTATGATATTTCAGCACCAAATCCATCATTGTCACCCAAACGTAAACCGAGTGCGTTTTTTGAAATGTCTTGTGCCTGTATGCTAAAACAGGAAATTAATAGAATTAGCGTTATTAGTATTGTTTTCATAATATTTGGTGATTTATAAAAGATTAGTTGACTTTACTTTTTAGCTTCGGCATTTTCTTCCGATTTTGCACCCATTCTGTTAAAAGTGTACATCGGTGCAAATTTCAGTTTTAAACCTGCTATTTTGTTATTGTCTGCGCTTGTAAGGCCCTCCTTCTCAACTGTATTTTTTCGATTGTCTATGGCTTCATATAGCAGTTTTATTTCGTCCCAATCCTCTCTTGAGTAATCGTCTTTATTTGCTTCTACTGTATCAACAAAATTTTGATAAACGCTAAGGATGTTGTCTTTGTTAATCCATTCAAACTTCATGTCGTCGTTAGAATAATTTTTTCCTAAAAGCGCTATGCGTAAGTTATTGTTATACTCTAGTGTGGCTTTCAAATTTCTTTCAGCGATAACTTTTTTCTTAAAAGTTTCAAACTGCAGTGATGCATCATCAATATCAGCTCTTAAGGTATTATCTGTTTTAATCATATCGATATTTACCATTGCTAATTCTTTGTGTTCATAGCTGCTGCTTTCAATGTTTTCCCAATGGGAATTGGCATCTGTTAAATCAAGGTGAGTAACAGAATCTACGTATATTACATAGGATTCTACTTGGTCTTTGGCCATTTTCATTTTATCATCCTTACATGAGGTGAAGGCAAAGCCTAAGGCGCAAAATGCGAGTGTAATTGGTATTGTTTTCATAATTTTGAATTTTAATGTTATTTTAGTTTCGATAAATTGGACTGCATGTCCAATTAGCTTCAATTAACTGTATTTGACTATTCAGCTATTTTTTTTAAAGCCTTAAGAGACCTATAAAAGTTTATAAATCAGATTCTTTAGAGAGGTGTGTTGTTTTAAAGTTACGCCTTATGCGTATGAACTATAAAATAAGCAAACCGCTTAGTCTAATTTTTTTTGATGTCATAATGATTGAATTTTTATGCACCTGCTATAATAGGATGTTAGAAAAGGCTTCGTAAGTTTTACGAATTCTTAATCGTTTTTACTTGAAGTGTTTTGGTGTTCTTGGTATTTAAGCTTTATTCACTTTTACATCCGTGGGTTCTTTCTTTTTCTTAAGCAATTCTTCTCCCTCTTGTTTTAAGGATTTGTTGGAATGAATGATCTTTCCTGTAAAATCATCAAAATCATGTTTTTAAGGTATCCTTGGTTTCTTCAGTTTTTGAGGTTATTTTTTTCTGGTTTTTTCCCTTTCTGGGGTGCTATTAAAACGCCTAAAATAATTACTGGGGATAAGTCTGATATTAAACCTAATAGACCATTCTTTGATTTCATTTTTTTGTTTAGGTATTAACAATTTTCAGAAAGCTTTTTAAAGCCTTTTGCTGCCAATAACTCTAAACAAAATGGCTATAATAGCGAGCACTAATAAAATATGGATTAATCCTCCTGTACTGTAAACAAAAAACCCCAATAACCAACCGATGACTAATACAATTGCAATGATATATAATAAATCTCTCATAATTTTGCTTATTTAGTAGTTATATTTCATTAAGTTTTCCTCTAAAGTGAGTTACCAATGAAGCAGACATTTAAGTCTGCTTCCCAAGACCACATGAAACTTTCATTTGGTACTTAGATGATAACCAACTGAAAAGATTAATAGCTTTACAAAGGTTGTTAATTAAGTACAAGTAAGGTTATAAAAGAACAACTATGATTTATATAAATCACAGGTAGGATAAAAAAAGAGCTGTTATATTGTTATAACAGCTCTAATAATCAACCTTATGTTTGGTCAATTACAGTAGGTTAAGCACAGGCTTCGTGATTGTTTTTTAAAATAGTTACTACCTCATGACGATTTTTATGTAACCTTGTTTCCAGTTTTTTAAGTAAGTCCGTTTCTTTTCCGGTTTCAAATTTTAAATCCTCGGATGTAAGTTTTGGATATTTTGTTTTTAAAGAATCAGATTGTTTATTCCAATCGCCTTTCACTTTGAAAAGTTCACTTGATTTTTTTTCCTCAACTTTATTCTTGTTGTCCATAATAATAATGTATTAAACAGTGCATAATTGCACCAAAACAAAGCTAATACTAATTTGGACCGAGGGTGTTATACAAGAAAAATTTATGGTTACATAAGTTACAGGTTCTCTAAATTATATCTTCTTTTTTGTCCTATTTTTTTATAGAAGGAAGGACTTTGTCCGGTAACTTTTTTGAATTGATTTGACAAATGTGAAACACTACTGTAATTCAACCTATATGATATTTCGGTTAGGTTTAGTTCGTCGTAAAGAATAAGTTCTTTGGCTTTTTCTATTTTGTGATTAATGATAAAATGTTGAATGGTTATCCCTTTAACCTCCGAAAATAGATTGGATAGATAAGTGTAATCATAACCTAATTTTTCACTGATATAATCTGAATAATTTACTTTCGGGAATTCATCAGCATAATGAACCATTTCAATGATTACATTTTTTATTTTGTCCACAAGAATGCTTTTTTGATCATCCAATAATTCTAAGCCGGAGACCGCCAAATTTGATTTTAGCTTTAGCTTTAGTTCCTCGCTAATCGTTTCTTTTATTTCAATTACCCCAAGATTAATATTCGTAAAATGAAGCCCTAATTTTTCTAGCTCAGATTTTACCATTAGCTTGCATCTTAAACTTACCATATATTTTACATACAACTTCATAAAAAAGTATTTGAAAGGTTGTTTCTTGCTTTGGTTGGATACACTAATTTAAGGATTAATTGGGTTTTTAAGTCATATTTTATTGAAAATCAATTAAATAAGTATCGTATTAGCACTCAAAGTTTCCTTTGTTGCTTAATTTATGCTATCAGTATAGACTTTATTTTACAGGGAAACCTCATCATAACCACTTTTAATGACAGTTGAAATAATTTTAAATCTTGTATTAGCTTTAAAAATATGGTTTGCGTGTGCAGGAATAATGATAGATTCTCCAGTATCCAATCCATGGGATTTACCATTAATTACAATTTCAGCTTTTCCATCGATCACTTGGATAAAGGTGTCGAAAGGTGAGTTCTTTTCCGTTAGGGCTTCGCCTGAATCAAATGATGAAACGGTTACATTGCCCGTGGTTTTTTTTATTATCGTTTTAATAACCACAGAATTTGGGATATACTCAATGATCTCTAAAACAATAAAGGTTTTACCTTTCTCTTGTTCCAAATTAAAGGCATCTGAAAGTCTGGATTCGAGCTTTGGCACGATTTTTTTTTCTTGTGAACTTTTTTTAGAGTCGGTATGTTCTTTTTTTCTTTTCGTCATTTTTAATAGATGATTTATGGGTTATGTACTGTAAACTGTAATTCCAATTTCAATTGTTTTTAAAAAAGCGTAATTTAGTTTCCTTGAATTTGTAAAAACAAAAAGCAGACTGGTAAGCCTGCTCTTTACTACCAAATATCGCTGAGATACTTTTGGCCTTTTCAAACTACCTAACCAACCAACTAAAGGTTATGAAAAGTTATAACAAAGGTGGTTAATTCTTAAGAGAATTGCTTGTAAAACACTATTTCATAGTTGTATATATCACAGGTATCTCGATATTTTATTTGCATCCTTTGCATTGTCCTTTAGTGAATTTGGGGCATGCTCCACAAAAAAAACACAATATGAAATTAATTCTGTTTGAGTTGATGAATCTCCATTATTGATTTATAATTTCAATGCCTTTTAAATTTTCTAACTGTGCGATAAAACCCCATCCGAACTTTTTTTCTGAAATTTCTAAAACCAACTCATTCTTACCTTCTTCTAATGGAAGTTCTATCATTTGATTTTTATCTAAAACATAGCCTCTATCTTTAAATTTGTCTGATTCATGAAAGCTATTGTCTCCTGTAAAGATGCTTTCTGTATTTAGGTAAATTCTTATTTTATCACTATAGCCAAAATACAATTTCTTTTTTTGTGCCTTTTTTGAATTTATTATCACTTTTGTTAATACAGTGTTTTTTGTTTTAGATAAACTAAAATACCTGTTAAGGTTCATTAAATAATTTTCTTCGGTATTTATATTTTGCCATTTACTTACGATACTATCATTTAAAAATGGTTTTTCAATTTTGAAATTGTAGTTATCATATGGTTCAGAAATCAACCAATTTGAAATGTATGTATTATTAAAAGCAGTTTTTGGTTCGGGTTTAAGTGATACAACGGTATCAAGTTTTGTCACTTTAAAATTGGCAAAATATGCAGGATGGTAACTACAAACACCAATGTTTCCAGAAGCATAATCATGTTTTAATTTCACCGACATTACTTGTTTTGGATTATTATCTAGATAGACTTTTGCTGAGTCTCCCACAACTTGGATTTTTACATGAAACCACTCCCTAGTTGGAATATTTGCAACAGATTGATATGCTGTGCCATTGTAAAGTTGCCATGTTGCTGAGCTATTAAAAATCGGGTCGTATTGCACGGCATCCCATTTTCCGCTAGTATGCGGTTGAAAATAAATGTATTCAAAATTATTCAACGATGTAATTCTAAAAACAATTCCTAAATATGCTTTATCTGATGGAGAATATAAATCACACTCAATAGTTCCATTTAGAAAATCCAGTCCATCCAAATATGCAATTCCCGTTCCTTTAGGGATAAATGTTGTTAATATTGAATCAAATTCTGTTATTTCTGAGCCAAAAGTTTTCCAGTCTTTAGATGTGAAGTCGATATTTATCGTTTCCTTTTGTGCTAGACAAATGCCTGAAATTATTGCAAAGAGTAAAATTAGTTTTGTTTTTTTCATCACAAGGTCTATTTTCTTGTCATCTATACAGTTTCCTATGGATTCTATAATATATACCTTGCTAAGGTATAAATAGGTTATTTTAGATGAAATGATATTTGTCATTTAGCATCATTATCTTATACTTTTTAATTTTTCAATATCAAGAACTTAAATATTTCTTCAGTCTGCTTTTATAATGCTTTGCTTTTTTAATTTGGTTAAGGACCTTATTAATGTTTCTGTAGCTATACCGGCTACACTTGCCAAATCATGCCTGGATATGGTGATGTATCAAATTAGGACATGGATTTTTTTAAGTTTAAAAAAAATTGTAAAAAAGAGATATTAAAAAATGGTTTTGATGTGAAGTTTCAAATTTAATGTTAGATCTTAATTTAAGTTAACATAGCTTAACGCTCACAGTCTCTTTTTTACAATTCTATTATCGGCTACATATATATTTTAGAGCTTAATTGTTTACTCTAAAAGTTTTTGAAAAAAGCACTGCATTTTTTTTATTTTTATTCTGTTCATAAGTTGTTCTTCTACAGAAGAAAGGCTTGCTGTTTACAATCACAAACTATCAATACTTATTTTTCACATCAACGAGATATTCACCAAATCCACAGCAGTTAGATGATGGGTTGGACTTGTATGTTACCTAATTTAACCTCAATGAATTTAAAAAAAAATTAAAGTAGGAATCAAATAATATATAACCTGAAAGGTATTATGGTAAAAAAAATAAAGTGGATATTTCTAATAGTTATTAGTGTACAAACATTAAATAGTTGTGTTTCAAAAGAGAAAAAAAATTCAACTGAAAACAATGAGAAAGCTCAAGTAACCACTAAATACGCTATGAGCATTGTGTTTAGAGAAACACCATATTTAAATATTAAAGGTGCCAATTATGTAACCAAGGAAGAAGCTAACAATGTAAAACATTTTGAATTTGATTATGATGATCAAGGTCGGTTAATTGAAAGCCGATATGTGCTTAATGATGAATTAATAGCATTCAATGATCGTTTTGTGAGAGCTCCAAAAATTAAAATCAGCTATAAAGACAACTTGGAAATTCGCACATTCTATAATGAGTATGGTCATAGAACTTTAGTTACGGGTGATGTTTACGAAACTAGAATTACATTGAATGATGATGGAGAAAGAACAGCTTTAATGTTTTACGGTTTGGATGGTAAGTCTATTGAAAACGATTTTGGAATAGCAAGGTATCATTGGAAAACACAACCCAACAGGACGGTTATAGAGTCTAGATACAACTTGAAAGGAGAATTAGTAAGAAACAGACCAGAATTTCAATACATGATTACAAAATTTGTTTTTGATGAGAACAACATGCTTACAGAAATGACCAATCTTGGGTTAGATGGTAAACAGCCCACACCAGATGATTCTGGAGTGATAAGTACACGAATTAAGTATGATGAAAAAGGCAGATTCATTGAATGGGCAAATTTTGATATGGATGGAAATCCTAAAAAAGGAATGACCAACCTCGCTAAAATTGTGTATGAACCTTCAGCATATTTTTCTGAAGCAGTAGCCATTTTTATTGATGAGAATAATAAACCGCAAAACTCAAATTGGGGTGTACATAAAATTTCATACAAGTTTGATACCCATGGAAATGAAATTGAAAGAACTTTAAGAGATACCTTAAACCAACCAACAAACTCAAGAAGTGGCCTTGGCATTTTAAAATCTACCTATACAGATAATGGAAAGCACCTAAAATCAAGTACTTACTTTGATAAAGACGGAAAGCCAATTGGCTTTGGGGAGAATCAAGTTCATGAACTACGTGTGGAGTTTGATGACCAAAACCGACCAGTACGATCATCTTTTTACGATTTAAACGGTAACATAGCTAATGGCTGGAATGGTTATGCAACCGAAGAATTGGTTTTTGATGAAAAAGGAAGAATTATAGAGTGTAAATACTTGGATAGTAATGGAAACTTGGTTGACAATCAGGATTTTGATATAGCACGTTTTGTATATGAATATAAAAACGAAGTGGAATTACAAAGCGTAAAAACTTATAATGCTAAAGGAAATGAAATTAAACCACAATGGGATCCAAATCATTAAAATAAAGTACGATTATGAAACAAATAGCATGTTATTTTTTAGGAGCTTTATTGTTGTTTTCTTGTTCTAATACACCAGACAAGAATACTATTGAGCAATGGAAACAAGAAATTATAGATACCGAAGCGGCTTTTGCAAAAATAGCAAAAGAAGAGGGTATGAACAAGGCGTTTGTAGCCTATGCAGCCAATAGTGCCGTTTTAATGCGAGGCAACCAACTTATAAAAGGCAAAGAAGCCATCGCTAAATTTATGGAACCTCAAGTCTCAAAAGGGTTGGCTTGGAAACCAGACTTTGTTGAGGTGTCCAAATCAGGAGATTTAGGCTATACCTATGGCTACTATACATTTACTTATCAAGATTCTATTGGGAATGATGTGGAGAGCAAAGGTGTATTTCACTCGGTTTGGAAACGTCAAGATGATGGTTCTTGGAAATTTGTTTGGGATTAATCTTGATAGAGCTTATAATGAAGCAATTAATTTTAAATAAAAAAGAAAAACCAAGTGCAGATTTTGTAAAAGGAGTTAATCAAAAAAATCACTACATTTAAAGAACAAGAAAAGAATTAACAATTAAAGTAAAGATATTCAAATTCATGAAATGTAAAATATTAAGACGATGGCTCATGAAATTTGTTTTGGATTAATATTTATCATTATTTAAAAAATGGAAAGTGTAAAAAACATATTCTACATACTAATATTACTTGTTTTATGTTCATGTCTCAATGAAAAATCTAAACAATCCAAAGCAACTGATGGCAACCTGTCTACTCAAGAAAAAAACATTCTTCAAACTTATCTAGACGTAGAACACTTATTAGCCATTGATAATGGTGAATTTTGGAACAAACAACTTTATGGTCCAATAATTTTTGTTGAACCCAAGACAAGAGTGTTTTATGCTAATGAGAATAATGCAACAAATAGTTTTGACAAGATAGGTGCAATATACAAAGACAGTCTACCAACTAGTATAAACATAGCAAACACAGCTCTTAACTGGAATAATGAAAGATGGTCTATGGTAATGTTGCCATTGCCAACAGATAGAATGTCACGAAATCATTTAATTATACATGAATTGTTTCATAGGCTGCAACCAGATATTGGATTTGAAAACCTTCAAGAATTAGATAATGCTCATTTAGACACTTACAATGGGCGATTATTATTAAAGCTAGAACTACAAGCATTGGAACAAGCTTTAAAGAGTAATGAAAACAGTACAAGATTAGTGCATATTAAAAATGCATTGACTTTTAGACAGAAACGACAGGAAACACAAGAAATTAAAAACGCAGAAAATTCTTTAGAATTAAATGAAGGGCTTGCTGAATTCACAGCACTTATATTAAGTGGTAGAAATGAAAGTGAGATAGAAACACATTTAATAGAAAGTAAAAATAATTTTTATGCAAATCCTACCTTTGTAAGGTCTTTTGCGTATCAAACCATTCCAATGTATGGTTATTTATTGTCTGTCAAAAACCCAAACTGGCATAAAGCTGTTGATAGAAACACTAATTTAACAGACTATTTAATAAATGCCTTTCAATTTGAGCTAAAAAACGATTGGTCAATTACTGAAATTGCAAAACATAATGATTATGAATACCAATCCATTGTTAATGTAGAAACTGAAAGGGAAAAAGACCGAAAAGAAAAGTTATCTAAACTAAAAATCAAGTTTATTGAGAACCCAACATTAGAACTTCCATTTCAAAATATGAACATCTCTTTTGACCCAAGAAACATTACACCAATTGGAAATTTTGGTACAGTTTATCCTAATTTAAGAATTACTGATAATTGGGGAGTTTTAACTGTTGATAATGGTGCGCTTTTAGCATCAGATTGGAGCAAGGCAATTGTTTCTGCTCCTACTGAAGTTTCAAAGAAAATTGTAAAAGGCGATGGTTGGAAATTAGAGTTAAAACCAAGTTGGAAGGTGGTGAGAAAAGGCAATGAATTTAAGCTTATAAAGAGTGAAAATTAAAATAGCATTAATTTTAGTAATAGATACCTTAATTTTTAGCTTTAGAGTTGTAAAGATGCTGTAATTTAGGAAAGCATGTTAATGGTGAATTGAGTTATGTGACTGTTAAAGAAAATAGAGATAACAGTGACTCTAAAAGCATACAAATTCCATTTTTTTAGAATAAAAACAACTGCTAAAAACCGATAATGTATTGTAAGCTTCCCCAGATTAGAACTGTTTAATTGTCTAAAATTTCTATAAAGTTATTGTTTTCAATTGTAATGGGGTTACCCCCATTACAATTGATTTCTGCATATTTTTTTGGGGACAATTTTCCAAGCGCATCGTGAGGTCTGTTATAGTTATAATCATGTATCCAAATCTGAGTTTGTTCACGAACCTGTTCTAGAGTCTCAAAAATATATCTATTTAGAACACCTCTTCTATAAGAACCGTTAAAGCGTTCTATAAAAGCATTTTGGGTTGGCTTTCCCGGTTGGATATATTGAAAATCTATACCATACATCTTGCTCCAAACCGAAGTAATATTTGCTATGAATTCAGGGCCATTATCCATACGTATTTTTTTAGGCTTTCCTTTCCTGTTTACCAAATGATTTAAAACCCATACTATACGGTTACTGGTTAAGGAAAAATCTATCTCTATGTGCAGTGCCTCCCTGTTATAATCATCAATTATATTAAATGCTCTAAATCGTCTTTTGTTTTCCAGTACGTCTGTTACAAAATCCATACTCCAAGTATGATTAAGTGTATTGGGGACTTCTAAAGGCTCTTTAACACGGGTGGGCAGACGCTTTTTGGCTTTGCGTCTTAACGGTAAGCCTATGGACTGGTAAACACGATGAACGCGTTTGTGGTTCCAGGGCTTCCCTTCTGCCTTTAAGCGGTCAAAGGCTTTCCAGAAACCTTCTTCTGGGTGTGCCTCTGCTTTTATAAGCAATGCCTGCTCAATCTCTGTGTCATCTTTATTTATCGCATTATAATAATAGACACTTTTACTCATATTTAAAACACGGCACGCCCTACTAATACCGTAATGAATAAGTTCTTTGGCTATTACTCTTTTACGGTAGGGCCTTAAAGCTTTTTTTCGATGATCTCCTTGGCCATTTGATGGTCCAAGGCCAGATTGGCATACATCTGTTTGAGCTTGCGGTTTTCTTCCTCCAGTTCTTTGATGCGCTTTAGTTCTTTGCCGTTCATCCCGGCATAGCGCTCACGCCATTTATAGAAGGCAGATGAACTAACCCCATATTCCCGGGTAATCTGTTCAACACTTTTCCCGTTATCAAACTCTTTTAAAATCTTTGCAATTTGTTGCGGACTGAATTTGCTTTTTCTCATAATTACTGCTTAAAGTTAAAACTATTTTTCTACTTCTAAACAGTTCGATTTTTGGGGAAGCTTACAGTATCACATTAGGGCATGTTAAAAGTATTGATTATAAAACACTAAAATACAATAGTTAGTGTAAATCTTGACTACTATTTTTATACATTCCAAATAGGGCTTATAAATCATGAACAAGGCTTCTTTATCGTGTTGGTAAAGACGTGCTCAATCAATGCTGTATCTAAGGATTTCTTAGTTATAGTCTTGGTTACTCCCCAAGAATCTTGGTTTCAAACCCGTCAATACTTTTGGTATTTTTGTTTTTCCAGTAGTCGTGAATCCTTTCTTCCCCTTGTTTTTCGGCCCAATCATGGAGGATGGTTCGCTCCTCCTTAAAGTCCATATAAGGCACGGCATAACCGCAGGAGGTTTGCACCAAATCTACAGTCATTTCAATAATCTGTCGTGCTCCAACATCAAGGTCAAAGAGGTGAGCATACTGTTGAAACCCGTCATCTCTGGTGTGGTATATGGTTGCCGTTCCATACAATCTTAATATGAGTGGTTTGCCTTCAAAGGCACAGAACATAATGGTCATGCGGTTGTTTTTCAATAGATGGGCCGCCGTTTCATTGCCGCTTCCCGTTAAGTTAAGCCATACAATTTTATTTTGGTCAATCACCCGAAAGGAGTCCGTCCCCTTTGGAGACACATTAACGCGCCCCTCGGCAGCGGCGGTTCCCACAAAAAAGATCTTTTGGTTTTCTATGAATGTTTTCAATTCTGGCGTAATCGCATCTAGCTTTTTTCCCATAATTTATTTAATAATATTAGCTTCTATCTTGATGTTATGTACGGTTTATTGCCTAGGCTTGGGTTTATTAAGTTAATAAATATAACCACTCCTAATTAACTATAAAACCCCTACTATTATCTAAGATAGGTTCGATTCTGCTTAGTTTTGATGTTTATTTTACAGCGTTGGCTTTTCCATAATACTTTTTCCGTAACCAAAAGGAAACTCGAACCAATAAAATTAAGGCAGGCACTTCAACTAAAGGACCAATAACACCTGCAAAGGCTTGCCCTGAATTCAGCCCGAAAACGGCAATGGCAACTGCAATGGCCAATTCAAAATTATTTCCTGCTGCTGTAAAAGCTACTGATGCTGTCTTGTCATATTCTGCCCCCATAGCTTTGGTAAAGATAAAACCAATAATAAACATGAGTGTAAAATACACTAAAAGAGGAATTGCAATTATTAGAACATCCATGGGTATTTCTACAATCAACTCTCCTTTTAGCGAGAACATAACTACAATGGTAAACAACAATGCTATTAAGGTCATTGGCGAAATAGTGGGAATAAATTTCTTTGTGTACCAATCTTCTCCTTTTTGCTTTACCAATATTAGTCTACTTAAAATTCCCATTACAAACGGAATACCCAAATAAATAGCAACACTCTCGGCAATTGTTTTAATTGAAATATCTACAATTGCTCCTTCAAATCCGAAATAGGGTGGAAGTATTGTAATAAAAATCCAAGCATAAAAACTATAAGTAAACACTTGAAAAATACTGTTCAATGCAACCAAACCTGCTCCATATTCGCTACTGCCTTCTGCAAGGTCGTTCCAAACCAAAACCATAGCAATACAACGAGCCAGGCCTATTAAAATGAGTCCGACCATATATTCCGGATAATCTCTTAAAAATGTAATTGCCAAAATAAACATTAAAACGGGGCCTATTATCCAATTTAGAATAAGTGAAATAGATAGGATTTTGGTGTTTTTAAAAACCTTAGGCAATAATGAATAATTGACTTTTGCTAAAGGAGGATACATCATTAAAATTAAACCAATGGCAATGGGAATATTTGTAGTGCCACTACTAAACGAATTTATGATGTTTGGGAATGTTGGAATAAAATACCCAAGCCCAACACCAAAAGCCATGGCAACAAATATCCAAAGCGTTAGATTTCTGTCGAGAAAACTTAATTTTTTTGAGCTCATTTTTATGAATTTATTTGAGAGAAAATATAAAACATTTCCGTTGCAATTTGCAGACTTCTTTCCTTGTACTTTTCTGCTTGTTGCGGTGTGTTATCAAAGACTTTGGGGTCTTCAAAAGTTATAGGAATCCGTTTTTCTGCACCTGGAACAAACGGACACGCTTCATTAGCCGAATCGCAAGTCATAATTGCAGCAAATTCAGATTTTGGGTTAAAATCATCATCTAACTTTTTTGAAAATCCGATAATTGGATGCGCGTTATCAGCATATTTAATGCTATAAACAGGATTCTCGTTTTTTGAAATGGTACTTATTTGAAACCCTGAATTTTGCAAGGTCTTAGAAACCATGGGAAATAATGCTGTTGCTTCTGTACCACCCGAATAGCAGAACACGTTTTTAATATTGAAGTAATTTGCCATTGTTTGTGCCCAAACTTGTGATAAATGGCTTCTTCGTGAATTGTGAGTACAAATGAAATTGATTCTAATATCTTGATTATTTAAAACTTTGGATTGAATAAACTCCGTTAGCGGTTGTAAAACTTCTTTACGCTCAGTTGAAATAGTTTGTGGGTTTAATGTTTTAATTACTTTTTCTATTTCTGAAAATATTGTTGGTCTAGTAGTTGTCATTTTTTAGCAGCAATCTTGATTTTTAGTTACGTCTTGATTAAGAAATTCCTCCATTACAGTTTTCATTGTTGTCCAATTTTCTTTATGAATACAGTAACAAACACTGGTCCCCTCTACGCTTCCTTTAATTAAGCCTAAATGTTTCAATTCTTTTAAATGCTGTGAAATTGTAGGTTGGGCTAAGCCAATTTCATTTACCAAATCTCCGCAAACACAAGTGTTCATTTTAAATAAATGTTGTAAAATTGCAACTCTTGCAGGATGCCCGAATACTTTTGCAAAAAGAGAAATTTCGTTTTGTTGGTCGGTAAACATTTCGGTTTTCGCTAATCCCATATCTGTCCTTTATTTATTAATTGCAATATTACGATTAATATTTTAATGTTCAAATTTTTTATGTGTAGGTAAAAAAATAAATGTGCTATTTGTGTGGTTGGTTTTCAGTGTTGCGCTTTCGTTATTTCTATTCCTTTTTTAAATATTCTTCGATTTTTAGACATAAAAGATAGGATTCCTTTTTGGAATTCTTTAACCTGTTCAAGAAAGAATAAGCATATGTTAATTCCCTATTGGCGAGCATATAAAACGCATCATTTTTCATCATTTTAAGAATAAATGGAATTTCATCCGCATTAATACTGTCGGGATAATTTGGGTCAAAAACTTTGATAGAATTGAAATAATTCGAGAATCCACTTTGTAATTTTATTCCATAAGCTTTCAAAAATTCTTGTTCTAGGTAGTAGTTGCTAATCCTTGAACGTAATTCATCATTTGATATCAGGCTAATACTTCCTGTACTCACTAATTCTTCATAGGTTCTATTATTGACGGTTAATTCACCTATGCCATAGATTCCACCTAAAGAAATGTCGTTTATAAATTGAACTGTATCATATGGAACAACATTATTTTTATAATAGTTTTTAGCTTTTTTTAGTCCTGCTATTTTTCTAGGAGCATTTTTAAACCAACTTCCTTGAAGAAACAATGAATCTGATTTTATATCTTCCTTTAGGTTATTAAGATAACTAATCTCCCTAATTCTATTTTTACGGGCTTCATTGGCATTATTGATTTGCAGTGCAATTAAAATTCCAATAACCACAAGTATTATTTCTCCAATGGCGTAAATTACATACCTACTGAATTTGTTTTCAGAAAGTAGTTTTTGTCGAATCTTTCTAAAGAATTTTATCATAGTTATTGGTTGGTCAAAATGCACTATAACAAATGTATAAACACACCAGTGTGTCTATTTTAATTATATACACCCAAATATACATAATTGCCTAAAGATCTAGTGGGTTTTTTATTGAGCTTAAACTGTTTTTCGCTACATGTGTTTAGATTTTTGATTGTCAATAAGAGTTGTAATAGGTAAACACATGAATATAAAGCGGCAGTTTGTATTAATAGATTAGCAACCATAGGTTACATAGGGCCTGTGGTTGCTCTTTTATAGGTATGCCATACGTTCTTAATATAACCCTATCCGTAACGTGTATTAGTGTTAGTATTGATTAATTTACAAAAACAGAAGTTTTTAAAGAGGAGTTTCTAATAATTAACTTAGGAGTTAATACCACTTGTTTTTTAGATACGGTATTTCTGTTACGGTTTACTTCATCTAAAAACACATTGGCAGCAATTCTACCCATTTCCATAGGAGATTGGTCTACCGATGTAATGGAGAGCTCCATAAATTGTGCAAAAGGCTCATTACTAAAACCAACAACACTAATATCTTCAGGAATGTTTAGTTCATGATACTTTATTTCTTTAATAGCCCCTAGGGCAGAAAAGTCGCAAGATGCAAAAATGCCATCTGGCCGATTGCTTAAGTTTAATAATTTTTTAGTGCTTTTTCTTCCTTCGGTAACTTTACTTTCTGTTTCAATAACTAATTGGTCGTCATATTCTAGTCCGGCATCTTCAATAGCTTGTTTATAGCCCAGATAACGATTTTTAAAAATATCTAAACTTCTATCATTGCTTAAATGGGCAATGCGTTTACAGCCTTGGCTAATTAAATGTTTAGTTGCTTCATAAGCCCCTTTAAACTGTAGTTTCCTGTAAAAGTAAGAGTAACAGACAATTTATAAGCCTATTGGTCTGGGTAAGCCTAAATAAAGTGCTCTAATTTTAGCCATGCAAACAGCCGCTAACCAGATTGTATATGTACCTGGAAAACGGCTGTTAAAAAAACAGAAACCACAAAAACTATCTGTTTATGTTATATAAAAAGTAGTTGACAACCTTCTTGATCTGCTCTACTATAAAAATCGCCAATAGTTAAAATTCCGTCTAGTTCGTCTATTAAATCATCCTCTTTTAGATGAAACATATCTACAGCCAATTTGCACCCCCAGAGCTTGCATCCAGAATCTGAAAGAATTTCTATAAACTCATTAATAGGGGGCATGTCTAGTTTTTCCATTTCTTTTTTCATCATTTTTGTGGCTAGTGCTTCCACTCCTGGTAAGCCGCCAAGCATGGTTGGTATGTGCATGGCCGGATTTCCAACGGTTGCTACATGCAAGTGTTCTAATTTTTTCTTTTGGATAACTTCCAATCCAAAAAAGGTGAAAAATATTTCAGACTCTATACCCTCCATTCTAGCACCATTAGCCATAATAAAGGCCGCATAGGCATTTTCTATTGTTGCTTTAGATAGTATAAAAAGCATTTTTTTTACTTTAGTACTCATAATTTATGGTTTTAATTTATACTTGAGTCACTAATTTTAAATACAACTTTTTGGTTTTGGTATTCCCGCAATTAAAGTTGCTTTCTTAAGTGGTCCGCCAGGAAATAGGTTGTAAAACTCTTTAATATTAATAACGCCACTTTTCTTTATACCTCTAATAGATAAAGGCTCTTCTTTGTGGTATTTATCATGTATATAATCAATGACTTCCCAATGTTTGTCAGACATGTCAATACCTTGTTCTTTGGCAAGTTCAACGCCAATTTCTTTACTCCATTGTTTAAAATCTGTTAAATAGCCTTCTTCATTTACATCAATGGCTTTATTTGCTACTGTTTTTTCCATTATTATTTGTTTTTAAGTTATTACTATATTGCTTGTTCAAAATGTTTTCCTTTTTCGCTCATAGTGGCAGAAACAAATGGTATATGAATGCCTTTAATTAGCATATTCCAATAAATCCATCTAAAAGCCATTTTCCCCATATGGTTGGTTTTACTTTCTTTTAATAGTTTAAGTGGGCCAACACCAGGAAACGGAAATGTGCCTTCTACGGGTTCGTGTGTATAGTTAAAATCAATTAGTAAGGCCTTACCACCTCCGGTTTCTATAAAACAATTGGCATGCCCATCAAATGCTTCTTTTAATGGTTCGCCTTTTATAAAGCGAAGTATATTTTCAGTTAATATTTCAGCTTCAAAATGTGCTACAGATCCTGCTTTTGATGCTGGTAAATTTGTTGCATCGCCTATGGCAAAAATGTTTTCATAATCGTTGGTTTGTAGCGTTGCCTTATTAGTGGGAACAAAATTAAGATCGTCTCCCATACCAGATCGTTCTATAAGTGCATCACCCATATTGGTAGGTACTGTAACTAATAAATCGTATACCACTTCGGTACCTGCATAATCAATAATTTTATTGTTTTTATAGTCAACACGCTCAATATTAAAATCGGTAATTTCTTTAATGCCTTTTTCTTCTAATAAATAATGTAGGGCTTTCGTTGCCTTAGGCTTGGTAAAAGCACCATCAAGGGGGGTAACAAACGTAATATCTACCTTATCCCTCATGCCTTTTTGTTTAAAAAAAGAATCGGACAGAAATGCAAACTCCAATGGCGCTACAGGGCATTTAATGGGCATTTCTGTTATGTGTATTACCAACTTGCCACCTTTCCATTCGCGCAGCTTATCTCGTAAAGCCTTAGCACCTTCATAGGTATAAAAATCAAATATGCTTTTGTGCCATTCGGGACCACTCATGCCTTCTGTTTCATCAGGTGCAATTTTGGTACCAGTGGCCACAATTAAAATATCGTAACTTAAAACGTCACCATTATTTAAATTTACTTTATTCTTATCGGGTTCAATAAGATTGATTTTTTCTTGTATATAGTCTACACTTTTAGGAATAAACTTTTTACCCTCTTTTTTTACTTGGTTTGTGGTATATATATCAAAAGGAAGAAATAAAAACCCAGGCTGATAATAGTGTGTCTTTTCTTGGTCTATGATAGTGATTTTCCATTCTTTTTTAGGAAGTTTAGAAACTAAATGATTGGCCATCATGGTTCCCGATGTTCCTGCGCCTAATATTATTAAATTTTTCATCTGTTTAAACTTTTTAAATGTTACCTGCCAGTCGGCATGCTCTATTCTTTATTTTATAGTTAACAATCATACTTGAAGAGTGCTAAAATTGTATAGAATTAAGGTTACCTTTTGGCTAATGTGTTAATAGTTTAACTTTCGAGTAAAAGTAAAGTAAAAACCAACAACAAAATATGACATAAGTCATGTAAACCCTTGTGTAACAAAGGTTACAGAAGGTTGGAGTATATTAAAAATTGATAAAATTATTTAAATAAATGCAGGATATCATGACATAAGTCATTGTTATTAATGCTTGGTAAAGGTAGTTTTGGTAAAACTTTTTTTAAACCGTAATATGCTGTAAAAGGAGGTGCTTGTTCTTAAAACTTTTTTTGCAGCATATTTTCAAATATTTTAATTATGAAAACCAATTTTATCAATTATTTTTTATTGTTATTTTCAACTGCTGTTTTTTCTCAAGCTGGACATATTATGCAGGGCATAGGTGCAGTTAACATGTCTATGGGGGGTGCCTCAACGGGGCAACCGTTAGATATATCTGGAGCACTGCAGTGGAACCCTGCTGCTATTTCAACCTTTAACGACAAAATATTAAAGTTTGACATAGGTTTATTTTATTCTTCACCAGAATTGTATTCTACAGTACCTGAGTTTGATAGCAATGGTATGCCAACAGGTAATTTTTATAGTGGTAATACAAAAGACGATAGGGGGGTGTCTCCTATGCCAGCATTGGCAATGGTTTGGGGTAAAGAGAACAGCAAACATACTTTTGGAGCTTCTGCTTTTGGTATTAGTGGGTTTGGTGTCACTTTTCCAGAAAGCATGACAAACCCAATTAACATGCCCCAAAATATGGGAGGATTTGGCCATATAGAGTCTGATTACATATTACTGCAAATGGGTTTTTCTTATGCTTATGAACTATCAGATAAACTATCTATAGGCATAGAGCCTACATTTAATTATGCTACTTTACAGTTAATGCCAAATCCCACAGCAAGCCCAACAGGCGCAGGCTACCCGTCAACCGATAAGGCAACGGCCATAGGGTTTGGTGCTCAATTGGGTATTTTCTTTAATTCAGGAACGGGGTTTAAGGCTGGTGCATCCTATAAATCTACACAAGTATTTGACGATTTCGAGTTTAAAAACACCTACTTAGATAATACAACAAGTAAAAATACTTTTAATATGGATTATCCAGCTATATTATCGTTTGGGTTGGGGTATTCTAAAGGAAATATAGACCTGGCATTGGATTACCGATTGGTTGATTATGAAAATACCGATGGTTTTTCTAGTACAGGATGGACACAAACAGCATCAGTAGCAGGCTTTGGATGGAAGAATATTAACATTATATCTGCGGGTATACAATATAAAGGTATAAATAAAATACCCTTACGCTTAGGCTATACCTATAGCTCTAACCCAATTAATGAAGATGTTACTTTTTTTAATATTCCTGCCACTGCAATTATTAAAAATGCATTTCAATTTGGGCTTAGTTATCATGCAAGCGATAAAATTATATTAGATGCTGTTTACCATTATGGCGATAGTGGCAATAAAACTTCTGGTGAATTACTTAACCCCATGTATATATCTAGTTATCCACCTTATGGTGCCATTCCAGGAAGTGAAGTGTCTTATGATATGACAACATCTATGGTTATGGTAGGCATTAGTTATGTTTTTAAAAAGAAAGAAAAGCAGGATTAGGTTAAACGCTTATAACTGTACTTGTTGCAAAAAAATAATAAAGCAATTAAACTATTTGTAAGGTTAGATGTCCAATACACATAAGGTTAAGTTTTATAACTTTGTAATCAACTAACTAAACACCACAGTATGAGGCATTCTTCTTGCAAAGCAGCTTTTCTTGCGCTTTTTTTTGTGTTACCTACAATTTATTATGGGCAGGCGAAAACATCGGTTACCAATGGGGTAACAATTTCAGTAGAAACTCCTATGACACCACCTACGTGGGCGTTTTTGGAACGTGAACTTTTAGAACAAAATACGGTAGCATGCCGTGCTTTTTTTGATAAATATTTTGATGAGCGGGGGTACTTATTGGCCGTAGAACGTTGGGGCGGTAATGACGGTCCTGATGATGCTATTGAAAATGTAGCCGATTGGCCCATTTTACATGCTCTGGGGGCACCAAATGACATTCTATACTTATACAAGAAAGCTTGGGAAGGTCACTTACGCCAGTACACCGAAGCTAAAACAGTTGATGTGCCTTTTGCTCGTGAAGGGATGTACTATAAGGAGTTTCCGGTAATGATGGACTGGATGCACAATGGAGAAGGCTTGCGTGTGTTTAACCTACAGGGGCTTTCAGACCCAAATGATCTGGATTTTGAAAAGCGTGCCAGACGGTTTGCAGGCTTTTATATGAATGAAGATCCCGAAGCTGATAACTACGACCCCGAGCATAAGATTATTAAAAGTATGTTTAATGGTAGCAAGGGACCATTAATGCGTAAAGCGACTAGCTTGGATTGGGCAGGCGATCCCATTCAAATAGAACACCGATTTAATGCTGGGCATGGCGAACGTACCTACGAGGAAATGCTGGCACATTTTAAAGACTATACAGATATTATAGGAGACCATCCGCAAAATATGAGTGCAACCACCTTGGCAGCGAATGCTTATATGTTAACCGGTGAAGCCAAGTATAAAGATTGGCTTGTGGAATATGTAGATGCTTGGTTAGGACGCATGAAAGCCAACAACGGTATTATACCTACCAATATAGGGTTGGATGGTACCATTGGTGGTGCTGCAGATGGCAAATGGTATGGTAGCACTTACGGTTGGGGGTTTTCGCCTATTGTACCACAAACAGGGCAAGTACAACATCGTACACGTGTGTATAGAGGTTTAATAGGGTTTAGTAACGCCCTGTTATTAACGGGTGATTATAAATACATTGATGCTTGGGGGAGTATGATTGATAAAGTGAACTCCAACAGTAAAAAGATAGATGGTAAAATGCAATACCCCCACATGTATGGAGATGATGGTTGGTATGCCTTTAGCCCTAATCCAGTAAATTGGGGCGTGTTGGATTGTTACTTCTTTACCTGCGCACCAAAGGACCGTGCCAGATTGGGTAGCCATAACTGGATTGACTTTTTGGATGGCAAGAACCCAGGATATGCAGAAGAAGCCTTGCGTAGAGACCTAGCAAGAATACGTTACAAACATGCTGCTATGTTGGAAGATACAACAACTCCAGATACCCGCTTGGCAGACGACCCTATGAAATACAATCCGGCAACGGTTGATGCCTTACGGCAATTGATGATGGCGGGACTAGATCCTGGTAGAGGCGGCGCCCCCCTGTACGCCCGTTTGCGGTATTTTGATCCTGTAAACCATAGAGCTGGGATTCCTGACGATGTGGCCGCTTTGATTGATGAAATGACTGCCGACCATGTAGCAGTTACTTTAGTAAATGTTAACCAATTGGAATCTCGTGAATTGATCGTGCAAATGGGAAGTTATGCCGAGCACCAATGTACCTATATTGAAATAGATGGTAAAAAAACATTGGTAGATGCTCCATATTTTACAGTGCGTTTAGCGCCAGGCACAGGAACTAAAATAGCGGTTTATACCAAGCGCTATGCCAATAAGCCTACTTTAAGTTTTCCTTGGGACCGTATGCAGGTGGTTACCATTGAAAACAAAGAAACAAATATAAGCATTAGGAGGCGCCGATAGGCTTGGCCACTATTACAATTTTAGTATTGTTGGGGTTTGTTGTAAAAAATAAGTAGCAATTGCCCCCGTCTTTTATATTGAGTTTCTTGCGAATTTGTTGAACAGATTCGGGAAAATGCCTGGTAGTGATATTGGCTTTATCAATCCTCAGTTTTTTTAGGGTCTTTTTGTTGTAGTCTAAAACCTGGTGTATTTTAAAGCGCCTACCGGGAAAATCAATGATTGTATTACTGGTATATAAATGCGCATGTTTATGGAGTTTAAACACCTGTAATTGTTTGGCAACGGAATGAAAGCCACCAGCTTTTAAAATGGCACTATTGGGTTCGTACAGATAGGTTAGTGGGCTATGGTATTTGGCTTCGGCCTGTTTTTCTGCTTCAAGTAAAAAACTAAAAACCGTTTTTTTATCTTTTTTAAAATGGATTGTTTCTATTGATATGCTACCCGAAACCCCAGCTTCTAAAATCCAAAGCAATTCCTTAACTTCATTGTTTACAGCTACCACATGAATGGCTTTAACAGCTTTTAATTCTTTAATGCCAACCGATAAATCGAGTAGTGGTGATGTTTTAATAAGGATATTCTTTGTATGTTGAAACAACAGCTCTAAATGTTGTGGAACATTGGGCAAACAATCTTTTAAAAAAAACACCTTGCCCTTACTGTCATGCCTTCTGGATGGATCTATATAAATCCAATCAAACATCTCGTTTAAAGTTTTTAGATAGGCCATGCCATCTGCTGCAATTGTTTTAATAGGTTGTACGCCTAATTGCTTGTAGTTATGGCTAACTATTTTAGATAGCGATTCATTTATTTCACAATGGGTAACTGCTTTAAAGGTCTTTGCGAAATACAAACAATCAACACCAAACCCTCCAGTTAAATCTATAAGGGTTTTCCCCGTTATAATACTGGATTTATATTGGGCCGTGGTTTCAGAGGAGGTTTGTTCTATATTTAATTTGTTGGGATAGTATATGTTTTTGCCTTGAAACCATGTGGGTAATTTATGTTCACAGCGTTTTTTGGCTTCAATTTGTTCTATTACCACCTTACTTTCTACAGTAGGGAATGGGATGCCTTTTAATAGTAAGGAAGTTACATTAGTATGTAAATGGGTATTTATATACTCTTGAATTTCAGTATTTAAAATGGCTATGTTCAAGAAAATTATAAGTCTTTAGTCAGTTTCTTTACAATTTTGTTTTCAGACAAGAATTCCTTTAAAATCACTTTTATTGCTGTATAGGCTGGTATGGCTAGTATTAAGCCAATAATGCCAAAAAGAATACCCGTAATAAGTATTACCAAAAAGATTTCTAGCGGGTGCGACTTCACGCTTTTGGAGAAAATAATGGGTTGACTGAAAAAATTATCAACCAATTGTCCAATTAAAAACACGATGAACACCCAAAATGTTTTTTGCAAAATAACGTCATTAAAGCTTTCCCCAAGATTGCTTGTCATGGTTAGCGTAACCATTAAAAAGACCGCTATTAGAGGACCGATATAAGGGATTAAATTAATCAAGGCACATAAAAAGGCAATAACAATGGCATTTTCTACCCCTATAATAAGTAGTCCTAACGTATAAATAACAAAGAGAACGAATATTTGAAGTATTAACCCAACAAAATATCTGGACAACAAGTCCTTAATTTTTGTGGAGGAGGTTTTCCATTGTGATTCCTTATCATCAGGAACAAAGGTTATAAGTCCGTTTTCAAACAAACGACTATCTTTTAAAAAGAAAAAGGATATGAATATAACCGAGAAGAGCCCAATACTAAAACTTCCAAAGCCACCCAAAATAGCATTTAAAAAGTTGGGAATTAATGAATAATCTATTTTAGAGAGCAGGTTAGACTCTTTAAAGGATTGTTCCAAATCTATTTGATGGATATTGAAATAGCTAATGATTTCGGTATACAGATCCTCAATGTTGCCCTGCAGTTCTTCAATGTTTAAGAGTGATAGGTTATGCCCCTGCTCAATAACCAACGGAATGAATAAGCTTACTAACCCTAAAAACAGAGCTAAAAGAAAGGCTATGGTAATAATGGCAGCCAAGGTATTGCTAAACTTTAACCGGCGTTCTAAAAACAACACAATGGGCCTACCTATAAGTGAAATAACGGCAGCAATGGCTATATAGCCTATAACCGATTGTATTTTATAAAGAAAGAACAACACTAAGGCAATGCCCAAAATAATGGCAACTGCCCTTAAAATACCGTTGGCAATTATTTTTGAATTCATTTAGTAAAGATATAAAAACCGTTTACAAAAGTTGCTTGGTAATTTCGTATAAAGCAATATTTGTTGCTTGCACTACATTCATACTGCTATTTTGTCCGAACATATCTATATGCACAATAGCATTCGATAGTTTTAAAATGTTATCTGACACCCCAAAATTTTCATCACCAACAACAAGAGCCACTGGTTTTTTGGTTGAAAGGTTAAAGGTGTGGAGCGGGGTACTACTATTGGTGATTTCTAATGAAATGATCTGGTAACCTTTGGCTTTTAAATCTTTGATAATTGTTATTGCCGACTCACAAATTTTATAATCTATTACTTTTTCGGTTGCTCGTGATGTTTTCATGGCCTTCCTACCCAGGGTAATATTTGCTCCACATAATATAAGGGTTTCAACACCAAAGGCATCTGCAGTTCTAAATAAGCTACCAATGTTGGGGGCATTGCTAACATTATCGCAAACCAAAACAATAGGGAATATTCTGCTTAAAAAATGAGTATTGTAGTGGGTTAACTGCAATGGTACTTAATGAGGAGTTTTAATGTTCAAAAACGTATTTAACAATATTGGCCCCCATTTTTAAGGCTTTTAGTCTAACATCTGCAGGGTCGTTATGCACTTCAGGATCTTCCCAACCATCACCTAAATCACTTTCAAGGGTAAATAAAAGAACCAATCGGTCTTCATAAAAGATACCAAATGCTTGCGAGCGCTTTCCGTCGTGCTCATGGATTTTGGGCAAGCCGTTAGCAAACATAAAGGCATTGTTAAAAATGGTATGGCTTGCGGGAAGTTCTATAAGACCTTTATCTGGAAATACTTTTTTTAGTTCTTTGGTTATATAGGGTTGCATACCGTAATTGTCGTCTATATGCAAAAAGCCCCCAGATATAAGGTAGTTACGTAAGTTTTTTGCATCATCATCACTAAAAAACACATTGCCGTGCCCTGTCATATGCAAAAAGGGATATTGAAATATATCAACACTGCCTACTTCCACTTCTTGCGGTTTGGTGTTTATTTTAGTGTTGATGTTTTGATTACAAAAGGCAATAAGGTTTTTTAAAGCTGTAGGGTTAGCATACCAATCGCCACCGCCCTTGTACTTTAGTACTGCCAGTTCTTGGGCAAGGGAGTTAAAAGTTAAAAGTGAAAAGCTTAAAGTTATGGTTATAATGACTTTTCTCATTTTTTAGATATTAGACCGTTTTACTATTACCTGCCTACCGGTAGGCAGGGATAAAAGATGAAAGACTTGGTTTATATTAACTATGAGCATTTGGTAAAACTCTCTTTTCTCTTCTCTCTATTCTCTTTTCTCATCTCACATTATAATTGTTCGTTTATAAATGCCACAGAATGACAAGCAACTATAGCAGCTGTTTCAGTTCGCAGTCTGGTTGATCCCAAAGTTACAGGAATAAAATTAGTATTTAAAGCGGTTTCTATTTCTTTAACACTAAAATCGCCTTCGGGTCCAATTAAAATGGTAATGGTATCTTGAGGTTTTAATTGTTGTTTTAAGGATTTTCTATTGGTGTTTTCGCAATGGGCAATGTATAAACTGCCTGTATGGTCTTGCTCAATAAAATCCTTAAACACCATAGCATCATTAAGCTTTGGTAAGTAGCAGCTTAGGGACTGTTTTATGGCCGATTGTAAGATTTTTTCAAATCGTTCTGGCTTAATGATTTTCCGTTCACTATGGTCACAAAAAATAGGGGTTATGGCATCTATACCTATTTCAGTGGCCTTTTCTAAAAACCACTCATACCGGTCATTCATTTTTGTGGGAGCTACTGCCAAATGTAAATAGTAATTGCGCTTTGGCTGTAATGCTTTTGAAACGATTTGTACCACGCAGTTCTTGATATTGGAACCCGTTATTTGGGCTGTAAACAACCAACCCTTACCATTGGTAATGTACAGGGTGTCTCCAACATCTTTTCGCAATACTTTTACAATATGCCTGCTTTCTTCTTTGTTGAAAGAAAATTGTGTGGTACTTTCGGTAATATCTGGATTGTAAAAAAGTTGCATGGTATATAAGCGTGTGTTTTTAAATTTTTAATCGCGCTGAAGCTGCAATGTTTTGCTTTGCAAAATCGCCTTCTAAATATTTTAAATAACCAGTAATGGCTATCATGGCAGCATTATCGGTAGTAAATTCAAACTTAGGGACGTACGTGGTCCATCCAAATTTTTGTTTACCATCCTTAAGAGCCTGTCTAATACCCGAATTGGCAGAAACACCACCCCCTATAGCAATATGCTTAATACCTGTTTGTTTAGAGGCCAGTTTTAATTTGTCTATTAAAATACCAATAATGGTGTGTTGTATGGAAGCACAAATGTCATTTATGTTTTCTTCAATAAAATTAGGATTGGCTTTAACCTCTTTTTGGATAAAATAAAGCACAGCCGTTTTTAAACCAGAAAAACTAAAGTTTAGTCCCGATACTTTTGGCTTGGTAAACTTAAATGCTTTAGGGTTTCCCAGTTTGGCACGTTTGTCAATTTCTGGTCCTGCAGGATAGCCCAAGCCCAGTATTTTTCCGCTTTTATCAAACGCTTCGCCAACCGCATCATCTATGGTTTCACCAATAACGGTCATATTAAAATAACCTTTTACAAGGACTATTTGTGTATGTCCGCCAGAAATGGTCATGGCCAAAAATGGAAAGGGTGGTTTGCTGTAACCTGCTTCATTAATAAAATGGGCCAGAATATGTCCTTGCATGTGGTTAACATCTATAAGGGGGATATTTAGGCCATAAGCCAACGACTTTGCAAAGGAAGTACCTACCAACAACGACCCCATAAGTCCAGGGCCTCTTGTAAATGCTATAGCATGCAATTGGTTTTTGGTAATGTTTGCTTTTTTTAGAGCTTGATCTACTACTGGCACTATATTTTGTTGGTGCGCCCTAGAAGCCAGTTCTGGTACCACACCACCATAGGCCTCGTGTATTTTTTGGTTGGCAATAACATTGCTTAAAATATATCCGTTGTGTATTACTGAGGCCGCAGTATCATCACAAGAAGACTCAATACCAAGAATGTAAATATTTTGTGAGGTCATTAATAAAAATTAGGCATAATAATTGTTAATTTTGAAACATCATTAAATGTCTAACAACTTATTGGTTTCATACGCGCAAAATTACTTAAATAAATTTTTAATGGTAATGAAATGAATAAAATAAGTAGAGACTTGAAAAACAGAGCTTTTTCTTAATAAAACTATAACTTTACCAAGTATCAAGAAAATCCTTAAAATACTATCTAAAATTGTAGCTATCCTGCTACTGCTTTTCATCATCTTGGTGTTGGTCCTTTCTATTCCCTATGTTCAAACAAGTTTGGGCAAATATGCAACCAAGCGCCTTAATGATGAGTTTAAAACCAACATAGACATAGAAAAAGTTAGCTTACAGTTTAATGGCGATGTAGAGCTTAAGAATATTTATATAGAAGATTACAAGCAGGATACCTTAATAAGCATAGTGGAATTAAATACCTCCATTATTAACATAAGGAACCTAATTAATAATAAATTAGCTTTTGGGGATATTGATATTATTGATTTGGTATTTAATATTAAAACCTACAAAGATGCCAATGAAACTAATTTAGATATTTTTGTTCAAAAGTTTGAAGATGACAATCCCAGAAAGGAAAAGAGTGATTTTTTATTGTCGTCCAGTGATGTTTCTATTTATAATGGGGTGTTTAAACTTTTGGATGAAAACAGGGAAACTACAAAACTATTGGAGTTTACTGAATTAAATATCAATGCTACCAATTTTTTAATTAATGGTAGCGATGTAAGTGCCAGAATTAATACTTTGGCCTTTAAGGATAGCAGGGGCTTGGATATGAAAAACCTAATAACAGATTTTTCATATACACTTACCGACATGACCTTTGCCAATTTAGATATAAAAACGCCCAGTTCTGTTTTAAAGGGGGATTTAAAATTCTCGTACAATCGTGAAGACTTACAGTACTTTACCGACAAGGTTTTGGTAACCGCAAGTTTTGAAGATTCTAGTGTGCTACTTGATGAGCTCAATACATTTTATAACGAATTTGGTGCGGGGCAAACAGCGAGCTTAAGTGTAGATATGTCTGGTACTATGAATAATCTACAGGCCACCAATTTAAAACTATATACCAATGGTGCAACTAGGGTTTATGGTGATATTTTGTTTAAAAACCTATTTAATAAGGAAGAAGGAAATTTTTATATGGATGGTAATTTTGCAGACCTGTCATCTACCTATAAAGATTTAAAAGCCCTGTTGCCCAATGTATTGGGAGCTTCCATACCAACTTCATTTGATAGGTTAGGCAGGTTCTCTATAGTTGGAAACACCCAAATTACAGCATCTACTGTTAATGCCGACATAGAAATTGATACAGAATTGGGTTTTGTAGACTCCAATTTACAGATAACAAAAATCAACGATATTGATAATGCTTCCTATAAGGGAAGTGTTGCCTTTGAGAATTTTGATTTTGGAATCTTTTTAAACGACCCTATGGTAGGTTTGGCCTCTTTGAACTTTGATGTAAAAGGCAGCGGGTTTCTTGCTGCAAATCTAGATACCCAAGTAAAGGGCGATATTTTTGAAATAGAGTATAACAAGTATAACTATAAGGGTATTAAAGTAGCTGGGAATGTAAGGAACAACATTTTTGATGGTAACTTAATATCCACTGATAAAAATTTAAGACTAAACTTTTTAGGGTTGGTTGATTTTTCCGAAAACGTTAATAAATATGATTTTGAAGCCAATGTAGACTATGCTAACCTAAACGTGCTTAATTTTATTAAAAAGGACAGTATTTCAATTTTTAAAAGTAAAGTACGAATGAATATGAACAGCAGCAACTACGATGATGCTGTTGGAAAAATAGCGTTTACCAATACTTCTTATAAAAACCAAAACGATATTTATTATTTTGACCAATTGGATATTTCATCTAGATTTGAATCTGGTGTGCGTCATATAGAAATAAAATCGCCCGATATTATTGAAGGTGAGCTAAAAGGCCGTTTTGTGTTTCGCGATTTAAAAAAGCTGTTTGAAAATTCATTGGGGCACATTTATACCAACTATATTCCCCATGAAGTAAAAACAAACCAGTCCATTGATTTTAATTTTAAAATTTACAACAAGATTATTGAGGTGATTTTTCCCGAAGTAGAATTGGGTAAAAACACATTTATTAGAGGGCGTGTAGAAAGTGATGAAAGGCAATTTAGATTAACATTTAAATCGCCCAGAATTAAACTCATGGATTATTTTGTAAACAATATAGAACTGCAAGTAGATAATAGTAACCCCGTTTTTAATACCTATGTAGAAGCCGATAGTTTGAAGACGAAATATTACAATATTTCTAAGTTTAATTTAATTAACGTTACTGTAAACGATACCTTGTTTATGCGTTCTGAATTTAAGGGGGGCAAACGTAACAAGGATGCCTATAACCTAAGTTTTTACCATACCATTAATGAAGATAACGAATCGGTAATAGGCTTTAAAAAATCTGATTTTACCATTAAGGACAATACGTGGTACATTAATGAGGCACAAGACCAATTTAATAAAGTATCTTTTAATAAAGCATTATCAAAGTTTAATATAGAAAGGTTTGTTGTTAACAACCACCATCAGGAAATTAAGCTCTCTGGGGTTATACAAGATTCTACACAAAAAGACATTAGGTTGAACTTTAAGGACGTTGATT
Source organism: Aestuariibaculum scopimerae (assembly GCF_059428085.1). NCBI lineage: Bacteria > Pseudomonadati > Bacteroidota > Flavobacteriia > Flavobacteriales > Flavobacteriaceae > Aestuariibaculum > Aestuariibaculum scopimerae. The sequence continues at coordinate 3,741,273 of NZ_CM182089.1, read as the reverse complement.
TGGATAAAATTACACCAGATATTGACAGTTTGTCTTTAGCAGGGACTGTAAATGGTAAATTGGATATTCTACAGCAAAACGGTAGTTATTTACCCAATTCAACAATTGTTATAGACGATTTTAAAGTTAATGATTTTAATTTAGGCTCCTTTGATGCTACCATAACAGGCAATGATAATCTGACTAACTATAATGTGGATTTAACTATTAAGAATGAGGTTAAAAAAACATTTAGGGCCCTGGGCGATATCAATATAGCCAGAAATCAATCTTACATTGATGTTGACTTGAATTTTGATGAGTTTAACCTTATACCATTAAACCCGTTATTAGAAAACGTTCTAACCAATATTAGGGGCTTAGCCACTGGTAGCGTTAATGTGTCTGGCAATCTTAAGAAACCAGATATCGATGGAAAACTAACTTTAGATAAAGCAGGCTTAGGCATTCCTTATTTAAATGTAGATTATGATTTTGAAGATAAATCGTCCGTAACATTAAAAGAACAAAGCTTTATTTTTAATAGAATTGAGCTAATAGATACCAAGTTTAATTCTAAAGGCCAGTTAAGGGGGTCTCTAAGTCATGTTAATTTTTCCAATTGGAGTTTGGATTTAAATTTAAGTACTCCTAAATTATTGGTTTTAGATACCAAGGCCAGTGATGAAGCGCTGTATTATGGAACTGCCTTTATTGGTGGTAGAGCAAGTATAGAAGGTCCTACAGAACAATTGGTAATTAGTGTTGTAGGTGAAACAAAACCAGGCACGGTATTTAAAATTCCTTTGAATGATACCGAATCGTTTGGAGATAACACGTATATTCATTTCATTACCAAAGAAGAAAAATTAGCAAAACAACAGGGTCGCGACTTTGTTTTTAATGAAATAAAAGGTTTGGAATTGGATTTTGATTTAGATGTTACAGAAGATGCTGAATTGGAAATCATTATAGATAAAAACTCAGGGCACTCTTTAAAAGGTAAAGGTAGTGGCGGACTCTTAGTTGAAATAAATACTAATGGTAAGTTTAATATGTGGGGGGATTTCTCAGTGTTTGAAGGGGTCTATAATTTTGCATATGGTGGTCTAATTCAAAAAGAGTTTATAGTACAACCAGGTGGCACCATTTCCTGGGAAGGTGACCCGTTAAAAGCGCAAATTAACATGTTGGCTGTTTATAAAACACAGGCCAACCCATCGCCATTACTCGACAACCCTATTAATCGAAGTATTCCTGTAGAGCTCAATATTAATTTAACAGGCGACTTAGAACGCCCAGACCCCATATACGATTTTAAATTCCCTAACGTAAGTTCAACAATACGCTCTGAATTGCAATACCGTTTAGAATCTGAAGACGATAGGCAAAATCAAGCCTTGTACTTAATATCTACAGGAGCTTTTTCTAGAGGTTTAAACGAGCTTAATTTTTCTGGAACCATTGCAGAACGCCTAAATGGCATTATTAATGGTATATTTACCTCGGGAGATAGCAAGTTAAATATTGGTTTAAACTATGAAGCTGGTGAAAACAGACCCGATTACCAGTCCGAAGATCGTTTTGGGGTAACCTTGCAAACACAAATAAGTGATCGTGTATTAATAAATGGTAAAGTGGGGGTGCCCATTGGTGGTGCCGGTGCTACACAAACGGTTATTGCGGGTGATGTTGAAATAGACTTCTTGTTAAACGAAGAGGGAACTCTAACAGCAAAAGTCTTCAATAGGGAAAATAGCATTCGCAATTTTGGGGAAGCAATAGGTTATACTCAAGGTGTAGGTATTTCATATAGCGTAGATTTTGATACCTTTAAAGAGTTACTACAAAACTTCTTTAAGAAACCAGAACAACAAGACGTTATTATTATAGAAGAAGAAAAAACTGAAGGGGATAATGCGCTACCCGATTACATTAATTATAAGTCTTCTAACTAGAATTTCAAGCTACGAATCTTTCATTTTTAACAAAAAAAAACGGAATTATTTTTTAATAATCTTATTTTTTAATAACTAAAACGTTATAGTGTCAAATGTCTGATTTTAATAGGATAAAAGCTATAATATATAGTTTTAGTTTAGTAATTTTACTCCTAATAATTGAAAATTTTATGCCAAAAAAAATAAAAAAGGTGGCTGTTTTGACTTCTGGTGGAGACTCCCCTGGAATGAATGCAGCCATACGTTCTGTGGTAAGAACATGTGCATACCATAATATTGTATGTATAGGTGTATATAGAGGTTATGAAGGTCTGATAGAAGGCGACTTTACACCTATGGATGCTAGGAGTGTAAAAGGCATTATAAATAAAGGGGGCACGTTTTTAAAATCGGCACGTTCCAAAGAATTTAGAACCAAAGAAGGTAGGCAACAGGCATATAACCAGCTAATAGCAGCCGAAATAGATGGTTTGGTTGCCATTGGTGGTGATGGAACATTTACAGGAGCCATGATTTTCAATCATGAGTTTGATTTTCCTGTTATGGGAATTCCGGGAACCATAGATAATGATATAGTTGGTACAACTCACACGCTGGGTTTTGATACAGCCCTAAATACTGTAGTTGATGCCATTGATAAAATTAGGGATACCGCTAGTTCCCACAACAGGTTATTTTTTGTAGAAGTTATGGGGCGTGATGTTGGACATATTGCTTTAAATGCAGGAATTGCAGGTGGCGCCGAAGAGATATTAATACCAGAGGAAGATTTAGGACTGGACAGATTGGTAGACTCTCTTAACAAGAGTAAAAAATCTGGAAAAACATCAAGTATCGTTATAGTGGCCGAAGGTGATAAAATTGGTAAAAACATATTTCAGTTAAAAGATTATGTAGATGAAAATATGGAGGGCTATGATGTTAGGGTTTCCGTATTGGGTCATATGCAACGGGGTGGTGCACCGTCGTGTTTCGATAGAGTACTGGCCAGTAGAATGGGAGTAAAGGCTGTAGAGTCTTTAATAGAAGGCAAAACGAACTATATGGTAGGCTTAATAAACAGTAAGATGGAATTAACCCCATTAGAAAAAGCCATAAAAGGAAAATCAAAAATAAATTTAGAACTATTGCGTGTGTCAGATATTATGAGCACTTAACATTTATAACAAAAATTATGTCAAAATTAAAATTAGGAATTAACGGGTTTGGTAGAATAGGAAGGATTGCTTTTAGAGTAGCAGTTGGTAGACCTGATATTGAAATAGTAGGTATTAACGACCTTTTAGATGTAGATCATTTAGCGTATTTATTAAAATATGATTCAGTTCACGGCCGTTTTAGTGGTACTGTTGAAGTGAAAAACGGAAACCTTGTGGTTAATGGAAATGAAATTAGAATTACCGCAGAGCGTAACCCGGAAGATTTAAAATGGGATGCCGTAGGAGCTGAGGTTGTACTAGATTGTACAGGTATCTTTACAACACTAGAAGGCGCTCAAAAACATATAACCGCTGGCGCTAAAAAAGTGGCTATTTCAGCACCATCAGCCGATGCACCAATGTTTGTAATGGGTGTAAACCATACAAAAATAACTGCTGCAGATACCATCGTATCAAATGCTTCTTGTACTACAAACTGTTTAGCACCGTTAGCTAAGGTTATTAATGATAACTTCGGAATTGTAGAAGGATTAATGACCACGGTACATGCTACTACAGCTACACAATTAACAGTAGATGGGCCTTCTAAAAAAGACTGGAGAGGTGGTAGAAGTGCTTTGGCCAATATTATTCCATCATCAACAGGTGCAGCAAAAGCTGTAGGCAAAGTAATTCCAGAATTAAATGGAAAGTTAACCGGTATGGCATTTAGAGTTCCTACACCTGATGTTTCTGTAGTAGATTTAACAGTAAGAACTGAAAAGTCAGCATCATGGGATGAAGTAAAAGCTGCATTAAAAAACGCTTCAGAAAATGAATTAAAAGGTATTTTGGGCTACACTGAAGAATCTGTAGTATCACAAGATTTTGTTTCAGAATCCATGACCAGTATTTTTGATGCTGGAGCTAGTATTGCTTTAAATGATAATTTCCTTAAATTAGTATCTTGGTATGACAATGAGTTTGGTTACTCAACTAAATTAATTGATCTTGCCCAACATATTAGTAAAATTTAATTAAAAACACATATTTATTAATAACTCCACAGATTTATTGTACAACGTATAACATAGTCTGTGGAGTTTTTATATATAAGCTTATGATATTAATTGTTGATAGCGGTTCTACAAAGTCTGATTGGATAGCAGTAGATGAAAACGGGAATAAATTATTGGAAAAGATACGTACAAAAGGTCTTAACCCAGAAATTATATCAGGCAAGAAAATAAAGAAAATTGTTAAAGGCAATGCAGAATTAAAAGCTAATAAAAAAACGGTTTCCCATGTCTTTTTCTATGGTGCTGGCTGTGGTACAGAAAAGCCCAGGGAAGTTGTAAAAATGGTTTTGGAGGAAATCTTTATTAATGCCGAGGTACATGTGCATGAGGACACTATGGCCGCCATTTTTGCAACTATTAATCATGACACTGAGGCTGCAGTAGTATGTATTTTAGGAACAGGATCTAATTGTAGTTATTTTGATGGTCATAAATTGCACCAACGTGTAGATTCACTAGGGTATGCCATTATGGATGATGGCTCGGGCAATTACTATGGGCGCCTATTAATAAGAGATTATTATTTTAACCACATGCCAGAAGACATTAAAGTAGCCTTTGGCAGTAAATATAATATGGATTCCGATTATATTAAATATAATATCTATAAGCAACCCAGCCCCAATGCCTATTTGGCGCATTTTGCAGAATTCATGTTTTTAAATAAAGAGTCAGATTATATTAAGGATCTTATTAAAAAAGGGATTAGAGAGTTTGCTAAAAACATGATTTTTCAATATAATGACGTACTAAAAACAGTGCCCGTTCATTTTGCAGGATCCATTGCTTTTTTTGCTCAAGACGAAATAAAGGAAGTGGCACAGGAAATGGGTTTTACTATTGGGAATATTGAACGCAGACCCATTGAAGGGTTAGTATCTTTCCATATTAACAAATTATAATATTACACCAAAAGAGAACTATCATTGGATACACATATAGCACTTTACATTTCTAACAAAGACAATAAAAAAGTGCTTATTGAGTGTATTATAAATGGCAATTTGATTGAGGCTGTTTCAAACTTAAAAGGCGCTCTTTTTTCTGAAATCACATTAAATGCCTTCATTGAAGAGGAAATTAAGCACGGACATTATGATGTTGCTACCCAAACCAAAAACAGTTTGCAAAAATCGTCACAGGGAGAACGCAAAAAAGCCCTGCTTAACCATATCATATTACAAAAACCAGAGTATATAATTGTTGATGATGTTTTTGGAAATTTAGATGTTAAGGCACAAGCCCATATAGCTAAAACATTAGAAACATTAAGTTATAGTATACCCATTGTGCAAATTGCCAATAGAAGAAATGACATTTTACATTTTATAAATACTACTTATGTATTGAAGGATAAGACGTTGGTAAGGTTAAAAGACACAATTAGCCCCAATACGAATAACGCCCAAAGCTTTATGGTAGCCTTACCAATATATCAAGGGCCTTCTGCAAAGCAATTAAATCCTATTGCAAAATTTACTAATGTTTCAGTAACATATGGTGGGCGATGTATTTTAAATGCGATTGACTGGGAAATCAATTCTGGCGAATTTTGGCAATTAATCGGCCCCAATGGCTCTGGAAAGAGCACCATTTTAAGTATGATATTTGGTGACAACCCTAAAGCTTATGGACAGGATATTACTCTGTTTGGAATTAAAAAGGGGAGTGGCGAAAGTGTTTGGGACATAAAAAAGAAAATTGGTTACTTTTCTTCTGAAATGCTAAGAGGGTTTAAGCGCCTGGATTCAATAGGAAATATGATTGTATCTGGTTTTTTTGATACCATAGGTTTGTACAAAACCCCTACCAATCAGCAAATAAAAATAGCCCATCAATGGTTGCATATTTTGGACATGTTTGATATTAGAAAAACAAGTTTTTTATCATTATCAAGAGGGCATCAAAGCTTAGTACTGATAGCGCGGGCTATGGTTAAAAACCCACCCCTCCTTATTTTGGATGAACCTACCAACGGACTGGATGATTTTGATGCCAGATTGTTTTCAGAATTAATAAATAAAATAGCTAGAGAGAGTGGCACTACCATTCTTTATGTTTCACATAGAAAAGAAGAAGGATTGTTAAATCCCGATTTTGTTTATGAATTAATCCCAAATTCCACAGGGTCTAAAGGCAGGAAGTTACAAGCTACTTAATTTGCTACTTCTTCAGCGGGTCTAATATCAACAGCTACTTTCATTTTGTTTTTTCCAGTACTATAAATAACACCTTTAAGGGGTGGTACATCGTAATAATCTCTTCCCCAGGATACTATAATATGTTGATCTTTTGGCATTTGGTTATTGGTAGGATCAAAATCCACCCATCCAAAGGTTGGAATATAAACTGAAAACCAAGCATGGGAAGCATCTGTTCCTATCATTTTTTCCTTGCCTGGGGGTGGTAAAGTTTCTATATAGCCACTTATGTAACGGGCAGGCAATCCAACAGAACGAACACACGCAATGGCTATTTGTGCAAAATCTTGGCAAACACCTTTTTTTTCTCGCATGACATCATGGATGGGTGTTGCTATGTTGGTAAACTCAGGATCAAAATCAAAGTCCGTATAAATACGTTGCATCAGCTCATAGGCAGCTTCAAATATAGATCGCTCTGGTCTAAAAGAAACTTCAGCATACGCCTTTATGTCATCCGTAATCCTTGCGATTAATATAGATTCTAAAATATATTGTCGGATGTTAATAATATCCAAATCATTTTTTGTTTTCAATATTTCTAACCCCTGTTGTAGGGTCATGTTTTTCCCCTTAGTAGATTCAAGAATATTGGGCTGTAAGCTATAATCACGCAATACTTTACTTATGGCTGTAACCTTAAGCTCTTTGTGATGTTGCTGAATGGAAAAACGTGTAACCGAATTACCAAAAAAATCTAAACGCTCAGATATTTCTGTTGGCTCTGGGGTAATTTCTAACTTATACTCCAATAAGGTTTGTCCAAGTAAGGTTTTGGGTTTTAAGGTAGCAATATTATGGCAAAAGGTAACACCGCTATCATAATTGTAACTAGTAGTATGTAACACTTGAAAGACCATAACTATAATGGGAAATTTTGGTTAACTAATTGGGTTTGTTGGTATGAGTGGTTAAAATAAGTGTTAGATAAGGACAACGACGTTTCATGAAGCAAATCGCTTAAATTGGAAAGCACATCATCCAAATGCTGTCTTAATGTTTGGTCGTTGTTCAAAGTCACCAAATCATCAATTTTTAAACTATGAATCTCAAGATTTGCCTTATTAATAAATTGTTCACATTCTGTAACAGCTATCGATTTGGAGTGTGGTAATCTATCAATATCCTTTTGAATACGTTTCAATCTATATGTTAACGATTTTGGGTATTCATTATCTAATAAAATAAGGTTGATCACATTTTCAAGACTTAGGTATGATCGGTAACTATATCTATAAATATTCAGGCTTTCATCGGTAGATAGCAGCGACTCTAAAACTTCATATTGCAAGCGCTCTTCATAATTAAAAACTAAAAGCGATCGGTATTTGGCAACTTGCATCATGGCTTGTTCTAACTGTAAACCAATAAAGTACAAAAGTAAGCCTTGTTGCACCAAAATACTTTCTTCAATAAGTCCCATAAATGCAATAAGACGAGTAATAATACGATCTAATAATTTGGTAAGTGTAGAAATGGTGTAAACATCATCTTCTTTAAATTTAGACCATAGTTTTTGAATGCTATCAAACACCCGCCACATGTCTTTAGACCATAAGTTTCTAAGCGAATAGTATGAATTGTTAAAGCTAGTCATGGTTTGTGCAAAACTACCCATACGGTTTTTATCCATCATTAACGACACAATTTCTTTTACAGGATCTTGTAATCGAGCTTCACTACCTTTACCAACAAATCCAGGAAAGGTAGAAGTAATATTGGTAAGCGATTGCAGTAAAAATGTCAAACTTTTAGATTCTGTTTTTCTATTGCTGTATTGCTCGTTGTTCAATTTGTTAAGCACCATCCGTATAAAGCGGGCTGTTACTAGGGCTCTGCCTAAATACCTACCAGACCAGAATAGGTTTTCTGCGGTGTTGCTAGGTAAATCATTAATATCAGAAATGGAAATTCTACAGGTATTATCCCAGGCGTAGTTTTGTATACTGGTTTGCGGTTCGTCTGTTATAATCCAAAAATCCTTACTTACACCACCACGTTGGTTAGACACAAACAATGTTTCACGCTCTGGAGCAACTCTTACCAAGCCACCAGGCATAACACTATAGTCACCTTTTTTAGCGATGGCAAAAGTCCTGCACATTACTTTTCTAGGTTCTAATTTCTCGTTAACAAAGTCTGGTGCTGTTGAAAATGATATTTTTTCTTGGGCCACAAAACGATAGGGGTTCTTTTTAATATTGGCTTTTAAATGTTCTAATGCTGTAGCATTTAAAAATTCACAAAAAAAGATACTTTCGCGATTAGAGCGGTCTATACGCTTAACTACTAAGTTTTTAAGATTGTTAAGTACATAATTGCGCTCTTTTTCCTGTCCGCACCACCAAGAGGCTATTTGTGGCAAGATTAAATCTTCCTTTAAAAAATAATTACAAATGGCATTCATAAACGGAATTAAACCAGAGTTTTCCAGAATACCACTACCAATAGGGTTTATAATTGATACGTTTTGGTTTCTAATAACATCCAATAATCCTGTAACCCCTAGGTAGGAGTCTTCCCTAAGTTCTAAGGGGTCCATAAACACATCGTCCACCCGTCTTAAAATCACATCAACTTGTTTAAGCTCTTTTAATGACTTTAACCATACTTTACCATTTCTAACCACCAAGTCGTTACCATTTACTAATGGATAACCTAGAAATGACGACATATAGGCATGCTCAAAATAAGTTTCATTAAGCGGTCCGGGTGTTAAAATAACAATGTTAGGGTTCTCTTTGTTTTGCGGTGCTGCTTCAATAAGCATTTGGTTGAAATCATAAAAGAAACTAGACGGTTGCTTTACATTAATACCCTTAAAAACATCAGGAAGTATGCGGTTCATGGAGTACCTGTTTTCTAAAGCATACCCCATGCCCGATGGTGCTTGTGTACGATCGTTTACTACCCACATACGACCATCTGGTCCTCTAGCTAAATCGGTCGAATAGATTAATAAATGTTTAGAGGTCTTGTATTGTATTTGGTCGCATTGTCTTAAAAAACCCCGGTGAGCAAAAATAATTTCTGGAGGTATAATACCATCTTTTATAAGTTTACGATTGCCATAAATATCTTTAAGAATTAAGTTTAATAATTCAGCACGTTGCTTAATGCCTTTTTCTACGTTGCACCACTCTTCTTTATTTATTAAAAAAGGAATGATATTCAATTCCCATGCACGGTGCATGCCCTTAGGGTCGTTGTACACATTATAGGTTACACCATTTTCATCCATTAGCCAATTAATCTCGTTTTGTTTTGATTGCAAAACTTCGGGACCCATACTAGTTAAATTGCTAAGCAGTTTTTCCCAATTGGGGTTAATGGACATATTAGGCTTTAAAACCTCATCATAATTTTTCCTGCTGGAAAAATAATTTTGAAATAATATGTTAGAATCTATGGTCATACAATAGATAAATTATTTTTTCCGCAAATCTAATGTATTTGGGAATTCAAAATTAGTTGGAAGTACTTTATATCTGAATTTTTTTAAACCGCCCTGTTGTTTAACACTTTTGCTAGAGCTATCAATATCTTGAGAAATGTTCTCTACATCGCCTTGTGAGTGCCCAAACTCCCAAAAACGATTAATTCTTCTAGACTCTGCCTCAAAGCTGTTTACAGGATGTGTATCATATGACCGACCACCAGGATGTGATACAAAATAGGTGCATCCACCAATAGAACGTCGGTTCCAGGTATCCACAATATCAAACACAAGTGGAGTGTCTACATCTATAGTTGGGTGCAGTGCAGAGTAGGGGTTCCAAGCTTTATATCTTACCCCAGCAACATATTGTTCTTTTACCGATGTACTTTTTAAATCTACTTTAATGCCATTGCAAGTTAGCACATAACGTTCGTTATTAAAATTAGAAACTTTAACCTGTAGGCGTTCTACGGACGAGTCTACATACCGGGCTGTACCTGTACCTGTAGCTTCTTCGCCTAGAACATTCCAAGGCTCAATGCCGGCTCTGAGTTCTAAGTGGATGTTATTGATTTCTACCATACCATGAAGCGGAAACCTAAATTCAAAAAATGGATCAAACCAATCTTCTTTAAACCTGTAGCCTGCTTTGTTGAGTTGTGCAACAATATCCTTTATGTCTTCCCTAACAAAATGTTCTATAAGGAATTTATCATGCAGTTCTGTACCCCAACGCACGAGTTTATGTTCATATGGTTTTTTCCAGAACCATGCAATAAGGGTTCTTACCAATAAGTTTTGCATTAAGCTCATTTGTGGGTGTGGGGGCATATCAAAAGCCCGCAGTTCTAAAATACCCAACCTTCCAGAGGAAGAATCGGGAGAGTATAGTTTGTCAATACAAAATTCGGCACGGTGTGTATTACCTGTTAGGTCTGTTAACAAATGACGAAAAAGCCTATCAGTTAACCAAAAGGGTACTTTACCTTTTTTGGGTATTTGGTTAAAGGCTATTTCCAATTCGTAAAGGTTTTCCATTCTGGCTTCATCAATTCTTGGAGCCTGACTAGTGGCTCCAACAAAGGCTCCAGAAAACAAGTACGAAAGCCCTGGGTGGTGTTGCCAAAATGTTAATAGGCTTCGTAGCAGACTAGGTTTTCGTAGTAACGGACTATCAGAAGGTGTAATGCCACCAAGTGTTACGTGGTTGCCACCACCGGTACCAGTGTGTTTGCCGTCTAGCATAAACTTTTCGGTGCCCAATCGCGCTTTTTTTGCTTCTTCGTAAAGGGTTAAAGTGTTGTGAGTGAGTTCTTCCCAGTTTTTAGCAGGGTGCACGTTTACCTCAATAACACCTGGGTCTGGAGTTACTTTTAGAGCTTCCAACCTGTAGTCTTTAGGAGGGTCGTAGCCTTCTAAAACAATAGGAATGGCAAGCTCTTTGGCAGTAGCTTCAATAGAAGCCATTAAGTCTAAAAATATTTCGACACTATCCAATGGTGGTAAAAACAGGTGTAGTTTGCCATCTCTAACTTCTGTACAAATAGCTGTTCTAATAAAATAATTGGTTTTGGTATTTTTTAAACCATGGTCTTTAACCTCTTTGACCCGCTTAGAAACAATTCGTTTGTAGCTTGGCAAGGATTTTTTATTGGAAAAGTGATCTGGCTGGTATATAGGAAACTCTTCATACTCGGGTTTTTCTAATAAGGAATCAAGTGGTAACCGCAAACCAACAGGAGAGTTACCGGGAATTAAGAACAAATGCTCTCTTCTAAAATCCCAATGACACGTGTACCAATCACCCCTAGAATTGTTTAAAGGTAATACATAACCAACAGCTTTAGAAGTCCCTTCTTTTAAAATTTCCTGAAGTTTGTCTTTAACCAGCATATTACCATTTTCTTTTGTAGGATCTACATCCAGCGGTATTTTACCTTCTTGCCACAGAAAATAGAAACTGTCTTCATAAGTGGGCCTGATGGTACTATCGGTTATGCCCAAATACTTGGTAAGTGTTTTTAGGAATTTTTTATCGGCATTTTTGGGTGTTTTTGGGTTGTTGGAAAACAACGAAAATAGGGTTTTATCATGCCAAATATTTTTACCATCCTTGCGCCAACATATTTCTATTTGCCATCTTGGCAAGGGCTCTCCAGGGTACCATTTGCCTTGAGCTTGGTGTAAAACGCCCCCTTTGCCAAATGCTTCATATAATCTCCCCGAAAGGTTTTTGGCTAGGTCTCTTTTATGTTCACCATCGGCTTCGGTATTCCATTCTGGTGCTTCCATATCGTCTATAGATACAAAGGTAGGTTCACCTCCCATGGTAAGCCTTACATCTCCTTTTTCCAATTGTTTTTCAACTTTATGACCTAATTTGTATATGGCATTCCATTGCTCTTCTGTATAGGGTTTGGTAACTCTTGGTGATTCAAAAATGCGTTTTACTGAATTTTCAAATTCAAATTCAGTTTCACAAACATCAGTCATCCCCGATACAGGTGCGGCACTTTCAAAAGAAGGGGTACAGGCCAGCGGAATGTGTCCTTCACCTGCCAATAACCCAGAGGTGGCATCAAAACCTATCCATCCAGCACCCGGTATATATACTTCTGCCCAGGCATGCAAGTCTGTAAAATCCTCTTCAGGTCCAGAGGGGCCATCTAGTGATTTTTCATCAGATTTTAGTTGTACTAGGTAACCAGAAACAAAACGGGCACCAAACCCTAAATGGCGAAGTGCCTGTACAAAAAGCCAGGCAAAATCCCTACAAGAACCATTTTTCTTTTCCAGAGTTTCTTCACAGCTCTGTACACCTGGTTCCATACGAATGTTGTAGCTTAAGTATTCATATATTTTTCGGTTTATATCAATTAAAAAGTAAATGGTTTTTCTAGGAGTACGATCTATAGTCTTAAGAAATCCCTGCAACAAGGGCCCATGATCTGTAATCTCTAAATAGGGTAATAGTTCCTTTTTGGTGCCTTCTTCATATTGAAACGGATACTCTTCGGCATATTTTTCAACAAAAAAGTCAAAAGGGTTTATTGTTTTTAAATCTGCTATAATTTCAACATCTACAGAAAGCTCTGTAGTTTTTTCGGGGAAAACAAGTCTTGCAATATAGTTTCCAAATGGGTCTTGTTGCCAGTTAAAGAAGTGATTTTCGGGTTTTATTTTAATGGAGTATGCCTCTATGGGTGTTCTGCTATGTGGTGCAGGACGGAGCCTGAAAATATGAGGAGATAAAGATACAGAACGGTCGTACTTATATTTGGTTTTATGTGAGATTACAATTTTTAATGCCATTTACAATACTTTTATTAGTACAATTTAAGTGTTTTTTATTTGAAATAAAGTGGTTGTAATTAAAATAATTAAAGAATATAAAATACATATTTTTTATCATTTTAAATTGATGTGTTAATAAAAATTGTGTTATTTCTTTTTGTTTCTCGTAATGAGAGTATTGTACTATTGTTTATGGATGGTAGTTATGTGGCAGGGGTATCTTTAGGTGAAACTATGGCGCCATAATTTTCCTTAAGGCTACCCTTGATTTAATATGTATCTGGATCTTTATATGTATAGTGTAAAGGGAATTAGTTTTGCCTAGCGTTTTACCCTACCAGAAGTATTGCCTTCTAAAATACCAGTAACTTCATCAACGGTGGCATAATTTACATCACCCTCATAAGTATGCTTAAGTGCACAGGCAGCACTGGCAAACTCCATAGATTTATAATCATCAAATGTTTGGAGTCCATAAATTAAACCAGCAGCAAAGGCATCGCCTGTACCAATTCTATCTATAATGTGAGTAATGTCGAAATCAATCGTTTCTCTAAATTCTTTGCCATTCCACATTCGAGCCCTTATTTTATGCCATGAGGCATTAATCGATGTCCTAATTTTGTCAAACACCTTTTCAATGTTGGGAAATCGTTCCATAAGTTTTTTACTGGCTTCAATGAAATCTTCGTTAGAGTAGTTGTAGTTGGTTTCTAGAACTTCATTTATTTCATTAATGCCACCTATGAATATAGTGGAATAGGATATGAGGTCAGACAGTACTTCTTTGGGTTTCTCTCCATATTTCCAAAGTCCGTTACGGTAGGTAGGGTCGGCTGAAACGGGAATACCTTTTTCTTTAGCAATTATTAGTCCTGCCTTAAGCGTATCGTAACCTCCTTGGCATAGGGCAGGTGTAATACCCGTCCAATGTACCCATTTGGCTTTTCCCAGAATTTTTTCCCAATCTACCATATCGGGGCGAATATCAGAGAAAGAAGAATGGGATCTGTTATATGAAATAGCACTCGGACGCATAACAGCACCTACCTCTAAAAAATAAACCCCTAATGGTTTGTTAGAACGTACAATGGCTGATGTGCTTACCCCAAATTTTTGGAGGTAGGAAATGGCTGTGTCACCAACAAAATCATTAGAAACACAGCTTATATGTTTTACTTTACCCCCAAAATTGGCAATGGAAATGCCTACATTGGCTTCGGTGCCTCCAAAATAAAATTCCAATAGGTTGGCCTGCATAAATTTTTTGTTGCCTTCTGGAGACAGGCGCATTAAAACTTCACCGAATGTAATTATTTGTTTCATTTTTTAGATTTTAGACCGTTAGTTGTTAAATAAGGGCAATATAAGGTACAAGACATGAGATAAAAGACAAAATATATAAGACTTACTTGGTATAAGCATCAACAGCTGTTACTCGTTAATCTCCCCGTCTCAATCATAAACCCTGTTTTCTTGCTCATTTACTCTAATAAAGGTGGTACGTTTGGTTAATTCTTTTAAACGTCTTGCTCCAACATAGGTACAGGTACTTCTTAGGCTCCCCAAAATATCTTGTAGGGTGTTTTCAACATCGCCTTTATAGGGCACTTCAACAGTTTTGCCTTCACTGGCACGGTATTCAGCCACACCACCAATATGTTTTTTCATAGCAGTAGCAGAGCTCATACCGTAAAATTTTCTATATGGTTCGCCGTTTTTTTCTATCAATTCGCCACCACTTTCTGTATGCCCAGCTAGCATGCCACCCAGCATAACAAAATCGGCTCCTGCTCCAAAAGCTTTAGCAATATCGCCAGGTATGGTACAACCACCATCACTTATAATCTGTCCACCAAGGCCATGGGCAGCGTCGGCACATTCTATAATAGCAGAAAGTTGTGGGTAGCCAACCCCAGTTTTTATCCGTGTTGTACAAACCGAACCTGGTCCTATACCTACTTTAACAATATCGGCTCCAGAAAGCAAGAGCTCTTCTACCATTTCTCCAGTAACTACATTACCGGCAATAATAACCTTGTCTGGATAGAGTTGGCGGGTATGCTTTACAAAATCGGCAAAATGTTCTGAATAACCATTGGCTACATCAATACAAATAAATTTCAGATATGGATTGAATTTAAAGATGGTAGCTAATTTTTCTGAATCTTGACTGCTTATACCCGTGCTAACAGCCATATAGCTTTCTATACCTTTAGGTAGGTTTGTGGCAAATACATTCCAATCTGTAATTGTATAATGTTTGTGAATGGCTGTAAAAAGTTTTTTTGAGGATAAGGCCTTGGCCATTTCAAAAGTACCAACAGTATCCATATTGGCCGCCATAATAGGAATGCCTGTCCAAGTTAGCGGACTGTGTAAAAATTTAAACTCCCGTTCTAAACTAACCTCCGATCTGCTTTTTAATGTAGACCTTTTGGGCCGGATCATAACATCTTTAAACCCTAACTTTATATCATATTCTATACGCATGCGATGTTAATTTGTATTTATAAAAAACGTAAATTTTACAAGATTATAAAGTTAAAAAAACAAAACAACATATAATATTCAATTCGCTATAATACTTTTGCTATTTATTATAATTATAGATATGTTTGTTTAAGAGACTATAAGCTATGGGAATTACCTCACGTATTAGACGAATTAAAGTAAAGCAATTATTGTCGTTTGTTATTTTTGCTTCTATAGCCCTAGTTCTTTTTTTGGGGTATTGTTTTGTAGGCAATGTTATTGCCATAAAAACCATTGCTCTTATTTTCTTTGGATTAGTTATTTTGCAAATCTTTTTTTTACAATATTTCTTTAAGAACCAGTTAAAGAATGACCTTGTAAAGTCTAATCTAAACAAAAGAATTGAAGCGTTAAAAACCACTGCCGCTAATGCGAGTAGGGATGCAGACTACCAAGCGGTGTATTTGGCCAATATGAGTTACGAGATTAGAACGCCCCTTAGTACTGTTTTGGGCATGCTTAACATGTTGGATCAAACAGAATTAAATACAGACCAAAAGGCACAGGTTGAAATAGCACGATATTCTTCTAAGCACTTACTGCAACTTGTAAATACCATTACCAATAATGCGGATGTTGATGCTGGTAATGTTAGCCTAAATTTACAGCCCATGGATTTAAAATTGGACCTTAGCCATATATTCAAGGTGTTTGAATACCAAGCTTGGGAAAAGGGTTTGGCTTTCCATTTTAAGTTTTTGGTAGACAACAAACGTAAATTTTTATTGGTGGGAGATGCTATTAGAATTCAACAAGTGCTTATTAATTTAATTAGCAATGCAATTAAGTTTACCAACTCGGGCCAGATTTCTATAATTGTAGACCAAACGGTTAATATTGATGATGACCAAATTGTAAGTTTCTATATAAAGGATACAGGTATTGGAATGCCACCAGAGGCTGTTAAGCAGATATTTAATACCACAAAACTATTTAATACTCCTTCGGGAAGGGATTATAGGAGTAGTGGTATAGGGCTTTCTATTTCATACCAACTAGTAAAATTAATGGGTGGAGAATTAAAACTGGAAAGTAAGGAACAAGAGGGTACTACCTTTTACTTTAGTTTACAGTTGAAAAAAACACTTAATGTTAAAGCCGACGAAGAAGCCTATAACCCTGTATTGGTAGAAAAGTTTAATGTGCTTGTTGCAGAAGATAACAGGATGAACCAAAAAGCCATTAAATTTTTATTGGAACAGCAGGGGGCAGACTGTACGTTTGTTAAAAATGGATTGGAAGCTGTAGAGTTGTATAAGATACTGGATTTTGACATGGTTTTTATGGACATATATATGCCAGATATGGATGGTTATGAAGCCACCAAAGCCATTAGGGAAACAGATAAGTATAAAGCCAACAAAACCCCCATTATAGCTGTTTCTGCCAGTGCTTTTAAGGAGGATATTACCAATGCCAAACTTGCTGGTATTGATGAGTTTTTGGCCAAGCCCATTGATATGGAGAGGTTAAAAAGCATCTTGATTAAGTATGCTAAAGCTAAATCACCTAATGCGTAACGGGTAGGTGTTATTTAATAGCAATCATACTAATTTCCACATTTACATTTTTTGGTAGTTTGGCCACTTGAACGGTTTCGCGTGCTGGAGCAAGATCGGCATCAAAATAGTTACCATAAACGTCATTAATTTGCGCAAAGTTATCCATGTTACTGATAAAAATACTCGATTTAACCACATTATCAAAGGTCATACCGGCAGCTTCTAAAACGACTTCTAGATTACGCATCACTTGCGAAGTTTCTGCCACTATATTATCTAAAACCAATACATTCCTCTCTGGATCTATGGCAATTTGCCCAGATATGTACAAGGTGTTATCACTTAAAATGGCCTGATTGTAAGGACCAAGAGGTGCTGGTGCTTTTGGGGTGTTAATTATTTTTTTCATTACTATATTTAGTTTATAAGTTTATCTTACCCGTTTGTGCTTTAATGGTAAATCACAAACCTTTCAGTTCCATATGTTTTATAATTGAATATCTGGTTGCTTGCGTTTTTCATACTTTAAGTCTTTTAACAAGCTGGATTTAATGCCAATGAAGAAATTCCATGAAGTTCGTGTACTAAAAGGAATCCAACTAAAGTTCATGCGCCAACTCATCAAATCCCGTTCAAAGCGTAGTTGGGTATAGGTAAATCCTGCATTCTTTAGGTCGTAACCAGACGAAGCACCTATAGACCACTTTTCTGATAATTGAATATCGCCAGAGAACATCAGGGAGTGAGAAGATATTTCGTTTTGTCGCCTAGAGTTGGAATAATTAACAGCATAGGCTATACGCAAACTCCAAGGTATTTGGTAATTGTACAACTCACTTTGTACAGCTGTATCCTCGTCTTCATCTTCATTAATTTGTTCGTTGGCAAAGTCCTCAGAAACCCCAAATAAATCATCATCACGACCACCACTACGTACGTTTTCCTCAATACCTCTTTCTTTTCTTTTATCTTTGGCTCCACCTTTGTTGGAGATGCTCCAACTGGTAGTAAGATTGGCACTAGTTAGCCTAAAAAGGCTTCCGCCATTATTTATATTGAACTTATCAATTCTGTTATTGTTGTTATCCAGGGCATAGGGGTCTAAAGTCGCCCCAAAATTCACGCTCATTTTATTGTTAAATAGTTGTGTGCCTCCGGTCATCCTAACGGAATTCCATTTTAGGGAGTCGCCTGCAAAATTATAGGATGTAGAGAAGTTAAGGTTATTGAGTAATGTCACTTTTTTAGGTTCGGTAGCTGTAGTGTCCCTATCCCGAACTTTAGCTTCAATGTTATTGGATAAGGACAGTCCCATGGAACTTGAAAAATTCTTGTTGGGTACACTAAAAACACCCTGCTCAAATCTAGTATACTCCACATCGGTGGTGGTTAAACCGTCGGCACTTATAACCTCGTAGGTATCATAATACTTATCGAACGCCGGGTTGATATTATAACTAATGGAAGGACGCATCACATGCCGAATTGCTTTAATTTTCTTATTCTGACCTTCTTTTTCAAAATTAAACATCCCGTAAATAGTCGTTCCTAAACTGGTACTAAAATTATAAGTTCTATAAGAGTCAAACCCATTAATGGTTTGAATAGAATCTTTTTGTGTGGTTTGGTTATATGACTTCTCAATAGTCTTAAAGGTCCATACCTCATTATAGTTTGTGCTGGCACTCACACTAAAGTACTTGAATAGCTTAAAGTTTGTGGTTAAAGGAATGGTATGTTGAAATCCAGCTTTGGCATCGTCAAACATTTCCTTTTTAAAGAAGAGTGAATCGGTAGTTTGAATCCTGTTTTCACCTCTCACATTATATTGTAGGTTAATGTTTTGTATGATCCCTTTTTTTGAACCTGACTTTGGTGCAAAGGGATAAACCCTGCTAACACTTCCTTGAAAGGTAGGTAGGGTCATATTTATTTGCTGTGTGTTTGTATTTTGGGAATGTGTGGCCGTTAAGCTGAAATTCACTTGAGGCTCACCCATAAATGTTTTGGAATAAGAAACAGATGATGATAGGGTGTTGTTTAAAAAGGCACCAGAGTTCACTTGGTTTAAAGAGTTTCTATAATATTTACTACTCCCCAAATTCACCGATGCCGAAAAACGGGAATTAGGACTAGCTTTAGAGTCTTGGCTGTGACTCCACCGCAGATTGTAAATGGTGTTTTTGGCATAATCGGGAAAACCCCGTTCGCTAGTAATTAAACTTTCATACCTAAACCCTAAATTACCTCTAAACTTGTATCGTTTTGCATAGGTACTCTCCAAACGCATACCATAACTCCCATTTGTATAATAATCGCCCAACATGGCTAAATCCACATAATCACTAATAGCTAGATAGTATCCACCATTTTGCAAAAAATAACCTCGATTGTTTTGTTCGCCAAAGGTTGGAATGATAATCCCCGATGTTTGTTTTTCAGATTGAGGGAAAAAACCAAAAGGCAAGCCAATGGGTGTAGGCACATCATATATAAATAGGTTAGCCAATCCAGTTACTATTTTTTTACCAGGCACAATTTTAGCCTTTCTTAATTTTATATAATACTCTGGGTCTTCAATATCTTCAGCAGTGGTATACTTGGCATTCTTTAAAAAGTAAACCGAATCGTTTTCCTTCTTTGTAACAGAGGCTATAACATGGCCTTCACCTTGTTCGGTTTTAGAATTATAGATAAGGGCTTTCTGGGTTTCGGTATTAAAGATGATAGAATCGGGTTCTACCACATTAGTGCCTTGTGTAAAGACAGGTTTTTGGGTATAACCCCCAACTGAATCGGTAATACCTTTGGCGTAAACGGTATTTTTGGTATAGTCTATTGTAATACTACCAGCAGCAATGTTCATATCGCCATAATCTATAGTAGCCTCGTTATATAAATAAAGTTTGTGTTCTTTTTGATTAAAACTGGAATAATCTGTGGCATGATATTTTACAATATGCTCTAGAAGCTCTTTTTTTGGTTTTATTGAATCTGTTAAAGTCGTGTCTTGAACTTTCTCAGAAATAGGAGGAACAAGCAAGCTGTCGGCCGAAACCACAACGCTATCCTTAGCAGTTCTTTTAATAGGTTTTTTTGCTGGAGGAATGTCTTGGGCAAAGCTAAACGTGTTAATAAACACTGTAAAACTTAATGCAAAAAGTATTTTAAAGTTGTTTGTGTGCAACGCTTTTAAATGTATTTTTGTAAAAGTATGGCTCGGTTTTTGAAAAGCCAAAATTACATATATTTTTCTGTGATTGATTGATAATTCAATTAAAATTTAAAATTAAACAGGTACGCATATTAATTGTTAAACAAATGCGTTTTTTATATGTCTGTATATAAGGGCACATAAAATAAAAATAGTTAAAATATTGAGTTACCACATGAAAACGAACAAAGTATTACTTTTCGTATTTTTTATACTAGCATTAACATTTTCATCCTTTGTTAATGTCGATGCTAACAATCAGCCCCACAAGTTTGTTGTGGTGTTGGATGCCGGGCATGGTGGGAAAGACCCGGGGAATTTAGGGAATGGCTATAAAGAAAAAAATATAGCTTTAAGTGTTGTCTTGAAAATAGGCGAGGAATTAAGCAAAAATCCAAACATAAAAGTTGTATACACCCGTAAAACAGATGTTTTTGTTGAATTATATGATAGGCCTAAAATTGCTAATAATGCAAATGCAGATTTGTTTGTTTCAATCCATTGTGATTCACACACAAGTCAAGCCTATGGGGCAGGTACTTTTGTTATGTCTATTGGTAAAATTTCTCAAAACCTTAGAGTTTCAAAAAATGAAAACTCAGTTATATTTCTAGAAGATAATATAGAAAAGAAATATGGAAGTTTTGACCCCAGTTCTCCTGAGTCATTAATAGGCTCATCTTTGGCTGTTGAGGAATATTTAGATCAAAGTATTCTTGCAGCTAGTTTAATACAAAAAAGATTAGTTAATAATTTAAAAAGAAAAGACAGAAAAGTAAAACAGGATGTATTTTGGGTGTTGCACGCTACTGCTATGCCTAGTGTGCTGGTGGAATTAGGGTTTTTAACAAATAACATTGAAGGCAGGTATTTAAATTCTCAAAAGGGACAAAATGAAATGGCCTCTACAATAGCTAATGCTATATTAGAGTATAAACATAATCTCGAAGGGAAATTAGGCGAGTATGTTTTTGATGACGCTACCATTGAAGACGATAATACTTCTTCTACTCAAGCCGCTCCCAGAGTCTCCTTTAAAGTACAAATAGCAGCCGGCGCAAAAGCTTTAGAGACCAAGCCTTATAATTTTAATGGACTGCAAGATGTGTCAAGATTAAAAGTGGGCAATCTATTCAAGTATTACTATGGCAATACCTTCAATTATAATCAGGCTAAGGCACTACAGCAAGAAGCTAGAAATAAGGGCTATAAGTCCTGTTTTATTGTTGCTTTTAAAGACGATAAAAAGATAACTCTTACCGAGGCATTAAAAACAACAACGAATTAAACGTGTTCTTTTTAAATTTATCTTAAATTTGTTTTTATTAAAACAATTATTTTGAAAATATCAAAAGAAGTTAAAACAGGCGTATTAGTAATTTTAGGAATTGTTCTTTTCATATTTGGTTTCAATTATCTAAAAGGAAAAAATCTATTAGAATCAACTAATGTTTATTACACTGAGTTCGATTACAATGCACTAACCAAGTCTTCTGTGGTTACCGTTAAGGGTAATACAGTTGGTAAAATTCAAGATATAGTCTACGATTATAAAACCGGCAAAACCCGAGTATCTTTTTCGGTAAATGAGGCTTTAAGGTTTTCAAAAAACAGCGTAGTTAGAATGTACGAAACTGGCTTAATGGGCGGGAATGGTCTAGCTATTATTGTTAGCGAAGAAGGTGAAATGGCTAAGCCAGGGGACTTTTTACAGTCTGAAGTAGAGTTCGGACTGGTAACAAGTTTATCAAAAAGTTTTTCTGGATTAAGTACCGATTTAAATTCAACCCTTAAATCAACAGATACGCTTATGGCAAGTTTAAACAGGCTTGTGAATGATGACTCACAAACAGGTTTAAAACAAACCATAGCCGAGCTTAACTTAACTTTAAAATCGTTTAAGAATACATCAAATTCAGTCAATAATGTTATTACCAAAAACGATGATAACATTGCTGAAATTCTTGAAAAATTTAAAACAACCAGTGAAAACTTATCTTTATTGACAGCAGAACTAAAAGAAGCTAATATCAGTACCACCGTTGCTACTTTAGATAAAACATTAAATAACTTAAACAATCTATTGGCTACTATGCAGAGTGGTGAAGGAACTATGGGGAAACTGCTTAAGGACGAAGCGCTTTACAATAACTTAGAAGGTGCTACTAAAGAAATGGAAGAATTGTTAAGGGATATTAAACTGCACCCAAAACGCTACTTTAGAATTTTATCCAAAAAGGAAATCCCATATAAAAAGGAGTAACCTAAATCATTTTAAATGCAATACTTGCCAAATATTCTGTTTGCAGCCTTACTAGTTTTAGGCATTGGTTTATTTACAAAAAATGTAAAAAAGCTTATTCGTAATATTAAGCTGGGGCATAAAGTAAATGCTACCGATAATAAATCTGAACGTTGGAAAAACATGGCCATGATTGCCCTGGGGCAAAGTAAAATGGTAAGAAGGCCCATTGCAGGTTTACTGCATATTATTGTGTATTTGGGTTTCATTATTATAAACATAGAAGTTTTAGAAATTATAATTGATGGTTTATTGGGTACCCATCGTATATTTTCATCCCTAGGTAGCCTTTATGGGTTTTTAATAGGCACTTTTGAAATATTGGCATTATTGGTATTTATTGCTGTTACGGTTTTTTGGATACGAAGAAACATTATAAAACTACAACGATTCTGGAAGCCAGAAATGACCCAATGGCCTAAAAATGATGGTAATTTCATTTTATATTTTGAAATGATATTAATGACGTTGTTTTTAGTTATGAATGCTACCGATGTGGACTTTCAAATGGCCAATTCGGGTAATGTTATCAGTCAATTTATAGCTCCATGGTTTAGCGATATGCCCAACGGTACATTGCATATTATTGAAAGGGCTGCTTGGTGGTTACATATTATAGGAATATTTATATTCTTGAATTACTTATATTTTTCAAAACATTTGCATATTTTGTTGGCATTTCCAAATACTTATTATGGTAGGCTAACGCCCAAAGGACAATTCAATAATCTAGAAGCCGTAACCAAGGAAGTGAAGATGATGATGGACCCAAATGTTGATCCATTTGCAGCCCCTGTAGAAGGTGAAGCAACCGATGTGCCTGCAAAGTTTGGTGCTAGTGATGTACAGGACCTAAACAGAATACAATTGCTCAATGCATATACTTGTACAGAATGTGGACGCTGTACCAGTGAATGCCCAGCTAACCAAACAGGAAAGAAACTATCCCCACGAAAGATTATGATGGATACCCGTGATCGCTTAGAAGAGGTGGGTAAAAGCATTGATGCCAATAAAGGCGAATTTAAGCCTGATGGCAAACAACTTTTAGATGATTATATAACGAGGGAAGAATTATGGGCTTGTACCTCATGTAATGCTTGTGTAGAAGCTTGCCCCGTTAGTATAGACCCATTATCCATTATTCTGGAAATGCGTCGTTATTTAGTTATGGAGCAAAGTGCAGCTCCCGTAGAATTAAATACTATGATGACCAATATAGAAAACAATGGTGCTCCTTGGCCATATAATCAAATGGATAGATTAAATTGGAAAAACGAATAAACGCGATAACATGAGCGAATTACTTAAAGTACCTACTATGGCAGAATTTATGGCACAAGGCAAACAGCCAGAAGTATTGTTTTGGGTTGGCTGTGCTGGAAGTTTTGATGACAGAGCAAAAAAAATAACCAAAGCATTTGTTAAACTTTTAAACAAGGCTCAAGTAGAGTTTGCTGTTTTAGGTACAGAGGAAAGTTGTACGGGCGATCCAGCCAAACGTGCCGGGAATGAATTTTTGTTTCAAATGCAAGCCGTGACTAATATTGAAGTACTTAACGCTTACGAGGTTAAAAAGATTGTAACTGCTTGTCCGCATTGCTTTAATACCATAAAGAATGAGTACCCAGAATTAGGGGGCAATTACGAAGTGATGCACCATACACAATTTTTAAAGACCTTGCTTAGTGAAGGGCGTTTAACGGTAGAGGGTGGTAAATTTAAAGGCAAGCGCATCACCTTTCATGACCCCTGTTATTTAGGGCGTGCCAATAATGTTTATGAAGCACCCCGTGATTTAATACAAAAGCTAGAAGCAGAGCTTGTAGAAATGAAAAATTGCAAACGTAATGGTCTGTGCTGTGGTGCAGGAGGCGCGCAAATGTTTAAAGAGCCAGAAAAAGGCAACAAAGATGTAAACGTAGAACGTACAGAGCAAGCTTTGAGCGTTAAGCCAGAAATTATTGCAGCTGGCTGTCCATTTTGTAATACCATGATGACCGACGGCATAAAATCAAAAGAAAAAGAGTCTGAAGTCGCTATTATGGATATTGCCGAGCTTATAGCCAATGCTCAAGACTTATAATTTTAAATAACTTATTTCAAATAAAAAATGCTAGTAGATTTTAACACATTACCAGAAGCATCCCGCATTTGGATATACCAAGCCAATCGCTCCTTTACCGAAGATGAAATAGAGGCTATAAAGTCTAAATTAAATGTTTTTATTGAAAATTGGACAGCACATGGTGGCGATTTACAAGCTGGTTACCTAATAAAGTACAAACGCTTTATTGTAATAGGTTTAAACCAAAACCTAAATAATGCTACCGGTTGTTCTATAGATGCATCGGTTCATTTTATTCAGCAATTAGAAAAGGAATATAATGTAGATTTAATGGACAAAATGAATGTATCCTATAAACAAGGTGATTATATAGCCTATAAACCACTTACAGATTTTAAGAAAATGGCAAAAGACAAAGCCGTTTCAAAAAACACCATTGTGTTCAATAATTTAGTTACTAATATTGCCGAGTTTAATGATAACTGGGAAGTTCCTGCAAGCGAGAGTTGGCACAGCCGCTTTTTAAAGTAATTTAGTATGTTCTTTTTAAAATATTTAAACAACAAACACGTTAAGTTGATTGTATTTGTAAGGTTTACGTAACCTATGTTACTTATTACATGGTAATATAATATTAGCTTTATCTTTTTAATTATTTTATGAAAAGAACAATCACCTTAAGTGCACTGCTGTTTTGTTTAAGTTTTAGTGCATTAAGTCAAAATTGGCTCACCAATTTTGAAGAAGCAAAACAAGAAGCTTCCAAAAACAATCAAAATATTATTTTAGTATTTCAAGGATCTGATTGGTGCATACCTTGTATTAAATTAGATAAGGAAATTTGGAGTTCCAAAGAATTTCAAGAACTATCAAAAAATCATTTTGTAATGATAAAGGCCGATTTTCCTAGAAAAAAAGCCAACAAATTGCCAGAAACCCTTACCCAACAAAATGCTAAACTTGCAGAAATGTATAACGAGCAAGGCTATTTCCCTTTAGTAGTAGTTTTGGACCAAAATGGTGGCGTTTTAGGGAAAATGGGTTATGAAAAGATACCACCAGCTGTGTATTTTAAAAAACTGACCACTTTTGAAAATTAAATATATCATAAGCTTTTTGTTAGTGGGTTTTGTAATGGCCACAGGTTTTTCGCAAGTGGCCTATCAAAGAACATTAAAGCTCATGGGAAGTCGCTTCGATATATCGATTGTAGCAAACACACCTGAAGTAGGAAATCAATACATCGATCTGGCCGTTGCTGAAATCTCAAGAATAGAAAAACTAATTTCATCGTGGGATTCAGACTCTCAAACATCTAAAATCATCAAGTATGCTGGGATAAAACCCGTTGTTGTAGATGATGAATTGTTTCAACTTATAAAAAGAGCCCTAAAAATTTCTGAATTAACCAGAGGGGCTTTTGATATTAGTTATGCATCTATGGATAAAGTATGGAAGTTTGATGGTAGCATGACAATGATGCCAACAGAAGAGGTTATAAAAAACTCTATAGCAAAAGTGGGTTACAAAAATATCATTTTAGATGAGGCCAACCACTCAGTGTTTTTAAAGCTAAAAGGGATGAAGATTGGTTTTGGTGCCATAGGAAAAGGCTATGCGGCCGATAAAGCTAAGAACCTACTACAAAAACAAGGAGTAACTTCAGGGATAATCAATGCTTCTGGCGATTTAAATGCTTGGGGTAAACAACCCAATGGTAAAGATTGGACGGTAGCAATTATTAATCCTTTAAATAAAAACAACGTTTTTTCATGGTTACCAGTGCATAATAGTGCAGTGGTTACATCTGGTAACTACGAAAAGTATGTAGAATTTAATGGTAAATTGTACACACATATAATCGATCCTAGAACAGGCTATCCGAGTACAGGCATTTTAAGTGCCACGGTTTTTACGGCAAATGCAGAATTGGCAGATGCACTAGCGACAGCAGTTTTTGTAATGGGTGTTGATGTTGGGTTGGATTTTATAAACCAATTAAAAGGTGTAGAATGTATTATTATAGATAAGGATAATAAGATTATTACATCAAAAGATATAAACTTAAAACAAACCAAGTAATATGGTAAGATTCTTAATGATTTTAATAGCAATCATGTCTTTAACTTCGTGTGCCGTAGTTAAAGAATATGAAAAAGTTAATTTGAATGACCCCGATATGGCTTTAACTAAAAAAAGTTCAGATAGGTTCACTACAAATTTTCAAGTATATAGAGAAGCTGCATCAGGGGCTAATGGGGGAAAATCAGGTGGAGGCTGTGGCTGTAATTAATTATATAGAATGAAGAAATTATTAATAGTCCCCATTTTATTTTTTGTTGCTATAGGATTTGCACAAAATAATAACCAAACCGCAACAATAGGATACAAAAAGCGTGTTTTGGAAACTGCCGAAGTAGACTTTTTAACAAGTTATTATTCTCAGGATGGTGATAATGCTTCTGTTACGGGAGGTATAGGTACAGAAAAATTAACAGATTTTACCCCAACCATAGTAGTTAGTTTACCATTAAATGCAGATGATGTTTTAACGGTTGATGCAGGAATATCGGCATATACATCAGCATCTTCCAGTAATTTAGACCCTTTTGATAGAACCAAACGTGTAGCAACAACGAATACAACAGTTGTAACTGGAGCTTCATCAAGTTCTACAAGTACATCTACATCGTATGTTACTGTTGTACAACCAACACCATGGGCAGCTTCTTCAGGAGCATCTAGTGCCGATGTTTGGGGTAATGTAAATGTAGATTACAGTCATAGTTTTAATGATAGAAACACTGTTGTTAATGCCGATGTGTCGTTTGCTACAGAGTTCGATTATTCCTCAGTTGGTTTTGGCGGTGGCATTACAAAGCTTTTTAACGATAAAAATACCACTCTTAATTTAAGTGCCAAAGTGTACTTAGATACCTGGCGACCAAGATACCCAACAGAATTGGATACTTATTTTGTTGATGCCAATGAAAATTTAAACAACAGCTTTTTTGCGAATGTTGATATATATGACCAAAATGGTAATGCTATAGATAAAAATGGTAGTGATGTTTGGACCCCGGTAAAGTCACCCATTATACAAGATAAGGCGCGGAATTCTTATTCACTGTCCTTTAGTTTTTCTCAAATACTTAGTAAAAATGCCCGGTTTTCTATGTTTTTTGATCTGGTACAACAAAAAGGATGGCTTTCAAACCCCATGCAACGGGTTTACTTTGCCAATGTTGCTAATTATTACATAGGCAGTCCAGCAACCATTCCCAATTACACATCACCTACAAACAAGGATGTTTTTCAATTAGCAGATGATATTGAACGTCTGCCCGATAGCCGGTTTAAAATTCCAGTGGGTATTCGCCTAAACTATTATTTAAGCGAAATCTTTACACTTAGAACCTATTATCGTTATTATTTAGACGATTGGGGTATTACGTCACATACAGCAGAAATAGAATTACCCATTAAAATTTTCAGTAAATTTACATTGTATCCTTCCTATCGTTACTATAACCAAACGGAAGCCGATTACTTTGCGCCTTATGAAGTACATGTAGTTACCGATGCATTTTATACCTCAGATTACGATTTGTCTAAATTCAATGCCAGTCAATACGGCTTGGGGGTAAGCTACACTGATATTTTTTCAAAGTTCCATTTATGGAAGTTAGGTTTGAAAAGCATCGACATAAAATATAATAATTACAAGCGTAATATAGGTTTAACAGCCAATATTATTTCGGCTGGATTTAAATTCGTTATGGATTAAGTTGTTCACAACCTAATTATAAATCTATCATAAAGTCTTTTTATCTTCTTGCTAAAAGTATTATTTTGGCACGATTATTAATACTATATACCATTATTAATAAGCTTAAAGAACCATTATTTATGCGTCAAATCTTCATTGCAATATATATTCTTTCTTTAACACCAATATTTACGCTTGCACAAACGACTAATCCATTACGAACGGTTGATGCCAAAGCACAAAAAAAATGGGTAGACAGTATTTATAATACCATGAGCCTTGAAGAAAAGGTTGGGCAATTATATATGGTTCAGGTCATGTCTAACCAAGACCAAGAGACAAAAGATAAGATTATAAAGCAGATACGAGCTTACCATATTGGCGGACTCATATATTCAAATGGTGGACCAGTAAGGCAGGCTAAATTGAATAATGAACTACAAGCATTATCAAATGTGCCTTTACTAATAGGTATGGATGCCGAGTGGGGGTTAAGTATGCGTTTAGATTCTACCTATGCATTTCCCTGGAACATGACCTTAGGCGCTATAAAAAACAACAAGCTTATAGAACAAACAGGCAGGCAAATAGGTGAGCACTGTAAACGTTTAGGGGTCCATTTTAACTTTGCTCCTGTGGTAGATATCAATACCAACCCACTAAATCCAATTATAGGAAATCGGTCGTTTGGTGAAGACCGGGATAATGTCACCAACAAAGCTTTAGCTTTCATGGAAGGCATGCAAAGCGCCGGTGTATTGGCCAATGCCAAGCACTTTCCTGGACATGGTGATACCGATCAAGATTCACATAAAACCTTACCAACCATTGGCTTTAATGAAAAGCGTATAGACTCCATTGAGTTATATCCTTATAAAAAGCTAATCAAAGCGGGGCTTTCCAGTGTTATGGTAGCCCATTTAAATGTACCAAGTTTAGAACCGCGAGAGGGTTATCCATCATCATTGTCCGAACACATTGTAACCAATATACTAAAAGACTCCCTAGGGTTTCAAGGTCTTATATTTACTGATGCTCTAACCATGAAAGGCGCCTCCAATTTTAGTGAATCTGGAGCTATAGATTTAGCAGCCTTTATGGCAGGCAATGATGTTATGCTTATGTCTGAAGATGTTGGAACTGGTATTTCCAAAATAGTTGAAGCGTATCATAATGGTACCATCTCAGAAGCACGCTTGTCACACTCCGTTAAAAAGATATTAATGGCCAAATACAAGGTGGGATTGAATGCTTACAAGCCAGTAGCTATACCCAATTTAGTAGCCGATTTAAACAGAATAAAAGACCATGTTCTATCTGAAGAACTTGTAGAAAGCGCCATTACCGTAGTGAAAGATGATGCCGATTTAGTACCGTTTACACATCTAGAAACAAAGCATATCGCTTATGTAGGTTTGGGAGATGATGATGGTTCTATCTTTTTTAATGAATTAAAAAAATATGCTAGAGTACATCAAATTAAAGCTGATACTATTGATGAATTGTTAGCAAGGCTTCAAGATTATAACACCGTAATTATAGGTTTACACCGCTCCAATGATAGCCCGTGGAAACCCCATGAGTTTTCTAATGACGAATTAATGTGGATTGAAGCAATAGCCAAATCCCACAAAGTGGTTTTAGATGTATTTGTAAAGCCCTATGCTTTGTCTCATTTACAAACTATTGAAAACATAGAAAGTATTATTGTTAGTTATCAAAATAGTATCGTAGCCCAACAAAAATCTGCGCAGCTTATATTTGGTGCCATAGCATCTAAAGGAGTTTTACCAGTATCAGTCGGTACCTATTTTAAAGTAGGTGATGGTATTTACAATAATGCTATCAAGCGTTTGGCCTACAGTATTCCAGAACGGGTAGGGATGGACTCTGAAAAACTAAAGAAAGTAGACTCCATAGCACAAAGTGCCGTAGATAGAAAGATGACACCAGGCATCCAGCTTTTAATAGCTAGAAAGGGTAAGGTGATATACAATAAAAACTTTGGTAAGCATACTTATAAGGGTAAAGAAGAAGTTGCTTTTGATGATATTTATGATGTAGCTTCACTAACAAAAATTCTGGCTACCTTACCTTTGGTTATGGAACTGGAAGAAATGGGTGATATATCTTTAGATAGTAAACTTTCAGATATACTGCCAGAATACAAAGGTTCTAACAAAGAAAATATTACCATAAAGGCCATGTTGTCGCATTATGCAAGATTGCGCCCTTGGGAACCCTTTTATTATCATACATTAGACTCTGTTACTAAGCGGCCAAGTGCCAAATATTACAGTACCGTTAAGAGCAATAAATTTAATATAGAAGTTTATAAAAACCTCTATTTACGTTCTGATTACCAAGACTCTATACAAAAAATCATAAGGGATTCCGAGTTGCTTGAAACCCTAAAATACCGTTACAGCGACTTTCCTTATTACATTTTAAAGAAATTTATTGAGAACTATTACGACAGAACCCTAGAGCAATTAGCACAAAGTCATTTTTATGAATCTTTAGGAGCCAATTATACTATGTACAATCCGTATCATAAAATAAGTAACAAGAAAATAATACCAACTGAAATAGATGATTATTACAGGTACCAAGAAGTACATGGTTATGTACATGATATGGGGGCTGCTATGCAGAATGGCATTGGGGGCCATGCAGGTGTTTTTAGTAATGCTAATGATGTAGCTAAAATTATGCAAATGTATTTGCAAAAAGGATTTTATGGTGGTAAGCGTTACTTAAAACCAGAAACTATAGATAAATTTAACATGTGTTATTATTGTGCAGAAGATAATAGGCGTGGCGTAGGATTTGATAAACCCCAGCTAGAAGGCGAGGGGCCAACCTGTGGTTGTGTATCATTAACCAGTTTTGGTCATTCTGGATTTACAGGTACCTATACTTGGGCCGATCCAGAAGCCGAACTTGTTTATGTGTTTTTGGCAAATAGAACTTATCCCAATGCCGGACAAAATTTATTATTAAAAGAAAATATTAGAACCAATATACAAAGCTTGATATACGAAGCCATAATAGAGTAAAAAAATAGAGATATGAAGCGCCCATGATAATTATTATTCACATACACGCGTATGATTATCTAGGTGTTCCATATGACCTCTAAAACAATAAAAATAAACAGATGAAAATAGGTATTGTTTGTTACCCTACGTTTGGGGGTAGTGGTGTGGTAGCTACCGAACTGGGTTTAGAACTTTCTAAACGCGGTCATGAAGTTCATTTTATTACCTACAACCAACCCGTAAGGTTGGAACTGTTAAGTAATAATGTACATTACCATGAAGTAACCGTTCCCGAGTATCCATTATTTCATTACCAACCTTATGAGCTGGCGCTATCTAGTAAGTTGGTAGATATGGTAAAACTCCACAGAATAGAGATTCTTCATGTGCATTATGCCATACCGCACGCTTATGCGGCTTATATGGCTAAAAAAATGCTTATAGAAGAAAATATTTATGTTCCCATAGTCACCACATTGCACGGAACCGATATTACCCTTGTAGGGAACCATCCCTTTTACAAACCGGCAGTAACCTTTAGTATCAATAAATCTGATGCCGTAACAGCAGTGTCACAAAGTTTAAAAGATGATACCTTGCGGTTGTTCGATATTAAAAATGAGATTAATGTGGTGCCAAACTTTATAGACTTAGACAAGTATAATAATGGTTTTACAGATTGCCAACGTATTATGATGGCCAGTGATCGAGAAAAAATCATTACCCACATTAGTAATTTAAGGCCCGTAAAGCGCGTACAGGATGTTATAAAAGTGTTCTACAACATTCAAAAAGAAATGCCAGCTAAATTAATGTTGGTAGGAGAAGGGCCAGAGCGTGAACATATAGAAATACAATGTCAAGAATTAGGCATTTTAAACAAGGTTATTTTCTTTGGTAAGAGTAATGAGATAGACAAAATATTGTGGTTTAGCGATTTGTTTATATTACCTTCAGAATCAGAAAGCTTTGGTTTAGCGGCCCTTGAAGCCATGGCTTCTGGAGTGCCCATTATTTCTAGTAATACTGGTGGTTTACCAGAAGTTAACATACACGGTGTATCAGGCTTTTTAAGCAATGTTGGTGATGTAGCAGATATGACCAAAAATGCACTTCATATTTTGAGTGATCCAGAACAATTGATAACGTTTAAAAAGAACGCCAGAAAAGAAGCCTTAAAATTCGATTTGCATGAAATAGTACCACAATACGAGACTATTTACGAAAACACCCTTTCTAGGTGTTTAATGCTATAAATAGCCGTATAGGTTATTATTGCCATTTTGCTTGTATTTCTGTTATAACACAAGGTGCACCACCGCTGTATTCAATACCCAATCCGCCATAGGCATTGGGATCAATAGTGGCTTTTAAATTTACTTTTCTTGCAACCTCAGGCCCGTACGATGCCTCGTCAAAGTCCGTAGCCTTTGTTTCAGCATGGGCAGTCAATTCAGTGCCATTAACAGCTAAACTTATGTAACAAGGTGTTCTATAGCATAAAGAAGAAACCGGATCGCTAATTTCTGTAACACTACCATAGTTGTATTTTATTAAGATGAAATCTACAGCATTGTGGTATTTAGTTGTTCTTATTATTCTAAGGCCATAACCGCTTTTTGTTAGCGCATTGTATTTTATAAGTACATCCATATACAATGGAGCTACAGCAAACCCTTGCCCATCAGATTTAAAGGGCGCAACAACAAGGTTTATATCCATATCCTTATACCGCTTGTTGGTAGGCGTATAGCTTAGGCGACCACTACGGCCTTGTAAAAGCCCCCATACATTGGTGGCGCCATCTCTACCTTCACCATAATACCAGGCATCTTCATTAACGTTAGCGGTTTCAGGATCAAAATAATCCAGTGTCCAAAAACCGGGAATAACAAGTGTTTGATTACTTGTAGAAAGATTCTTGAAATCCTCGTGCAAGGTATTTAAATCCGTTTTCACATCTTTTTTAGATATGGGTTTAGACATTACATATCCAATAGTGTTTCCAATTTCAGATCGAATGTGTTTAGGTGTTACACTAGCTTTAATATAATATCCAATATCACCAGCAGTTAATTTATAAGAGAGCATGGGCTTATCAAATCTAGAAACCGCTATCTCTATAGGAGAGTCCCCCATATCATTTATACAGCGGGACCAAGACACAAGCGACTCATCCTTAAAATCTGTATCCAGCTCATAAGCCACACTAAGCGTTCCGTTTTCTTTTGTAACCTTTGGAAATGTATTAAAAAAAGGCGCCTCAAGAATGGAAGGCGCTACATGTATTACACTGGCCGCTTTTAAGCCAGAAGCCGTATGGGCTACCACAATAACATCCTTAGTGTCGTTATGGTTGTTTGTTGGAATAACATCACAAGATTGTCCATCTGCACTAGGCACTAATTGTACTAAAGCCTCATATTCTGGTGCTACAGACCAAGATATGGTTTCGCCACCTTTAGGATAGTTACCAAAGCGGTTTACTTTGGCAGTTAGTGTAATTTGTGATTTTTCAGTTTCAATGGTCACATCTGTTGGGCCAATAAGCAATTGCGTTGGCAGCTCAGTTAAAGGCTTATCAAGTGCTTTTTCAGCTTCCAAAACCAATGTTTTTTGGCTCATAGGGTCCCAATCGTCATCCCCTTTAAGTAAATTATAAGTATTATAAACTACTTGGTTATTGTATTCAAATCTATAGGCATTCAAAACAGGCTTATTAGCCATCATTACAGTAGATGCAGGGGCTTTTTCTCCAATCATTATAGCCTCACCATCATTACTTACATTGTATTGATAGCTTACCATTTCAATAGGTGTTTGGTCTCTCCAACCTAAATAGGTGTTAGGTTCCAAATCAAAGCGAGAATCTATTACGGCCATTTGTCCACTAGCCTTTACGAAATATTGATTATCTTTTGTAAACGATTTAATGTCACAATCAAGAAAAACAGCACCTGTACCGGTTGTTCTGTAAAAAGGTTTAGAATTATAAAACTCAAAAGAGCAATCTATATAAACCCCCGTGCTGCAAAGGGCGTCATCGGTAGATTCAAAGTGGCATTGATCAAATAGCACCCGCTTACCACCTGTAAACGGACATAAATTTAACCGACTTAAAAAATAGGTGTTTCTAGCCACTATTTTATCGCCATTGCAATGAATAAGCTGTGCCTGCACAATAGCAGAAGCACGCTTTTCCCTATTTAAATCAGGCTTTAGCGGGTACACCAAGTCAATATTACAATAGTTGCCAAAGGTTAGGTTTTCAGAGCTGGTACCATCGCCCATAAACTTAAACAGTGTAAAATTACCTTTAGAGCCAATGGTTTGTCCGCGATTAGCAGCAATAACTACATTTTCAGCTTTATCAGTAAGACCATTAAAACGTAGCCATTCACAAGCTATGATCAAACCATAAGGGGCACGTTCGCCCGGTTGTGCAGTACGTATAGCAGGATCGTCCGGGTCGTCAATCCAATACACATAAGGCGCTAGGTTTAATACCATGGGAGTTTCTTCAGTGCCGTTTGTAAGTTGTTTGGCTGCTTCGTTAATAGAGTTAAATACATAGGGGTATTTACTAACTTCTGCATTAGAGAGCTGCCCGTCAATAAAAAAAGAACGAGGCCCTAATGCTATTTTATTGCCATTATAAGTTATATAGTCCCCATGAAACGTAATGGGGTTTTTAGGGTCTAAGGGTGTGTAATTGTCTAGAGATTGTGCTTTGCAGTAACATATAGTTAAAGCAAAAAATAAGGTTAAAACTATTGTTTTCATCTAGGTTTAGTTATTATTAAAGAGTAATTAGTTCTAAATGTATAATTTAAAACTATAAGATGGAAATTTAAGTTGTTTATTTATAATTAGTTAAGTGGTATTTGTTTTAATGTCAATAATATATTCAAGAAGCTAACAAATTCAATAAACTCTCCCGCTTAAATTACTATCAATAGTTTTACAACCGGTAGCCCAACCCCATTTCCAAAATGATATTTTATAAAAGCTAATATGTGCCATAAGTTTGCGAAAAGATAAAGCTAATTTTTCTAATTTTATCTTATCCATTGTTTTCAAATGTTAAGTTATTTTATCCAACCAAAGCCTCAGCCTCATGCCCAACCCTAAAATTACAAGAATTTGCAATAAAACACATTTTATGGGCTTCCTCATGCAATGCATTAGCTTTGGTAACCATACCGGCGTCTGTAACCGTTACTTTAGGGTGTAGTGTAACCTTTGTAAACCGACCACTGCCATCCGGGGTTTCTTCCATAATGCCACTGGCGTTATCAATATATTCAGTAACCACTATTTTGTTTACGGCACAAAGGTGCAAGTATGCCAGCATGTGGCAAGAGGATAGGGCAGACACCAGTAGTTCCTCTGGGTTATAGCGTGTTTTATCTCCTAAAAAAGCGGGGTCTGAAGAACCGTTTATGGCAGCATATTTCCCGTTTGAGTAAATAGTATGGTTTCGGTTATAAGACCTGTAATTTTTAGTGCCTTGGCCTTCATTACCGGTCCACTCCATAGTGATTTCGTAATTATGGGTTTTCATTTTATGAGTTTAAGGTATTAATGCTTTTTTTATTTTATCAGTTGTTTTTACAATAATAAGCCCTTTAGTTGGTACCATATTCTGCCAGACCCAATTATAATGGTCAATTACTTGCTTGGCTTTTAAATGGGGTCTTTCAGCAGTAGTATGCCCATCTTTAACAACAGTTATATTATAATCTTTGGTTAAAGCAGATTGTACAGTAGCCTCAACACAAAAATCGGTTGCGCACCCAGTAACAAACAACTCATTTACGTTAAGTTTTTTTAGTTTAGAATGTAGTTTAGAGTTATAAAACACATCATTAACATATTTGTCAATCATAATATCCTCGGGCTTAACAATTAAAGCGTCTAGTATCTCCCAATCTGTTGTGTTTTTTTCAAATTCTCCTGTTCCAGTGCCATTGTGTTGAATATAAATAACAGGTAATTTTAATTCACGAAATAATTTAGAAAGCGCATTTATTCGCTTAACAACCCCATTAGTATCAAAACGGGGTGTTTTTGTGGTAAAAGAACCTTTCTGCATGTCTATTATTAAAAGAGCTTTACTATTTTTCATTAATTCACAATGTTAAATTTTTCATCCAGTTTTTTCATTATAAATTATTGTATCATAAACTATCATGCCTTCCTTGCCATGATTAAGCTTCATTTTCAAAATCCCATTTCCATCCCATACTGCTGATTGCCCCGCACTCTCAAAATTGTCACAATAACCAATGCTATTAGACATCAAAACAGACATGTTATACATTCTTGCCATTTCAGGAAAATGATTAAAAGCTTTTTCAATACCGGCTTGGGATTTGGCAACACTAGCCAAATACACATTTGCACCTAAGGTTTTAGCTTTTTCAAAATGTTCGGGTTGTAACGCTTCGTAACAGATTCCCAAAGCGATCCCGCAATTGTCTATATTTAATATAATATCTTTAGTGCCTTCAATAAAATATGGCTTTTCATCGGCATGCAGTTTTTGTTTGGAATAGGTTTGTCTGGGTGCGTTGGGAGAGAAAAGGATACAACTTATTAAAATTCCGGATTCAGATTTGGTAGGTAACCCTACAACTATAATTATGTTACTAACATCACTTATTTTTTGAAACACATCCAGTCTAGAATCATACATATCGGTTGCTAATGCTTTAGCAAGCTCAGGTTCATAGCCTGTTAATGATAGCTCGGGAAAAATAATTAAGTCTGCTTTATGCAAAATAGCTTTATCAATCCATAGCAAATGGTCTTTGATGTTTGCTTCAATGTTTCCCTTATGGGGCTTTATTTGAACCATACAGATTTTCATTCTTCAACCAGAGCTATAAATTGTGCTATTTTCTGCGAATTGTTTTCTCCAATGGTAGTATGTGCATTGCCAAGATAATGCATGCCCAAATAGTTTGCAGACTCGGTAAAGGGAAGCCAAAAATGTTCGCCTAGATTACCACCCATAGAACTACTTATCGCAGCCATTTTTTTACCACGTAATTTGCGCCCTAGGTCTTTTTCAATGGTCAGTAAATCGGTCAATCTATCAAAAAACACTTTCATAATGCCACTCATAGCGTACCAATATACCGGGGTTGCAAAAATTAGGGTATTGTAGCGTGTAATGATTTGTTTCATTAAAGGCAAAAAATCATCATCGCGGTTGTGGTGTTCGTAGTCGTAATAGCTAAAATTATAGGTGTTTAAGTTTATAACATCCCATTTAGAGATCTCAATTAATTCGTTTACTAGGGTAGTGGTATCTCCGTCGTTTCTGGAACTTCCAACAATTACAACTTTATCCATTTATTTTGGCTTACACCCACAAATTTAAATTTATTATTTATAAAATTTTAAATATTCTTAGAATATAAAAGGCACTGATTTTTCCAAAATCAGAAAAATTAATACAAACCCCAGCATTTATTCAAGCTTAAATCTAGTTTGCTCCAAGGTTTGTTCGTCCAAACCCCCATCTAAAAAAAATAACCCTGAGTAAAGGACGAACAAACCCCGAACAAACCTCGAACAAAACCCCCTATTTTTTTAAGGGTATTCCCAAATAGTCCCAAACCGTCCCAAATCGTCCCATTTAGTTCCAATGCGTCCCACAGTTTTGTAAAATAAAAAACGGCGTTTTAGTTTCGTGGCATGTTAAACCCTAAATTTATTATAACATGGGAAAATTTTCAAAAGGCATCCTCGGAGGATTCTCCGGAAAAGTAGGCAACGTAGTGGGTGTACGTTGGAGAGGTAAAGATATAATGCGCAGCTTACCTCAGCGCGGAACTTACACACCAACAGAGGCTCAGATAGAGCAACGCGATCGGTTTAAAACAGTAATATTGTTTTTAACACCAATTAAGTTTATTCTATCGGCATACTTTGGGAAACAACAAGATGATAAGTCGCCTTTTAATCTGGCAACAGGTTATCATATTAAAGAGGCCTTATTGCCAGATCCATTGGGTGGTTACTTAATAGACTATCCAAAGGTTTTGATTTCTAAAGGAGATTTAAGAGGTGTTGCCAATGGTTCTGTAACGCCAGATGTTAACCAGGAACTAACAATTGCCTGGGATGACAATAGCGGACAGGGCAATGCTGGAGCAACTGATGAGCTGGTATTGGCAGTGTATTGTGAGTCTCTAGATTTGTTTGAAACGGCCAATCCTGCTGGTACTCGCGATTTAACAACGGTACAAATGCCACTGCCTACATATTGGGCTGGCTTAGATGTACAGGTATGGGCTACGTTTGTTACGGCTGATAAAAAGTTGGCCGCAACCAGTACTTATTTAGGTACAGTAACACTTACTTAAACCAATTGGTTGTTAAAAAGAGGTGCTTTTTAAAGCACCTTTTTTTTATGTTTTATGCTCTGGGTCTTTAGGCATGCGTACCTTATTGCATAACCTGTGTGCCATGTTTTTTTGAATAAAGTGTCGCGGAAAGTAGCGTGTTCCTCCCATGGTAGTATATGGTAAAATGTTTTTTTTACACCAGCGGTATACGGTGCTTTTTGTTATTTTAAAAAATTCTTGTACTTCATTATTCGTCATCCATTCCTCTTCCTTAAAACGATGATTGTTAAATAAATCTGGCATTTTAATTTGGGGTAAATAGTTAATTAATATTGTATTTAGTTATTATTAATTTACACCTAAACATGTAAAAACTTATACATAATTAATAAATTACATATAAATAAACAATAAATACGTAATATTTTTTATATAAAAAACCATGTAATTTAAAAAAGACCTTGTGGAATATATACTAACAAAAAACCGTGCATGAAAAGAGATTCATGCACGGTGGCTAAACAAAATGCTACATTGGCATTTTAGTAATATTTTAAAATTGGTAACGAATACCTAAGGCAATATCAAAATCTAAATCGTTATTTTCATAAGTGTCATCACCAAAACCAATTTCAGGTCTAAAGTCTAAAGACAATAATAATGGGATGTCAAAATTGTATTCAATACCTATATCTCCGGCAGCAAATATAAAGGTATCCGTATAATCGTCATTTACTCCATTGTCAAAGCTAAAAGAACCTAAACCGCCACCAGCACCAACGTACCAGTTAAAATCGCCATCTAAGTAAAATACCCATTGGTATAAACCGGTAAGTTTAAAACCGTCGTAGTTTTTACCGTCTCGCCAGCCCAAATCCACTTCCAATCGGTTATTGCTACCTAAAGCATGTTGGTACGAGATCTCGGCGCCTAAGCCATCGCTATCTCCCAAACGTAAACCAATGGCATTGTTAGAAATCTCTTGGGCATTCGATGTAAAAGCAAATCCTAATGCTACAACAAATAATAAAAATAATTTTTTCATAAAGTGTAAGTTTTGTTTTATTAATTTAATATACGTTCTTTTTTATAAATCAGATCGTTTTTACAAAAATAACGCCTAAAATCTAATTATATTTAACATCTTTTTAGAATTATAAACAATTTTATCTATACATGACCTTAACTGCACATTTACAAGCATTAAGCAAAACGCTTTTGGGCGAATTGTTATTTGACGATTTAATAAAATCGCTTTATGCTACCGATGCATCGGTTTACAGAATGCTACCGCTGGCCGTGGCCTACCCTAAAAACAATGAAGATATACGGCAACTTATACAGTTTGCAAAAACACAAAAAACATCCTTAATTCCCAGAACGGCGGGTACTTCATTAGCGGGTCAATGTGTGGGTGAAGGCATTGTTGTAGATGTTTCTAAATACTTTACCAATATTATTAATGTTGATGAAAAAGCACAAACAGTAACCGTACAACCCGGTGTGGTTAGAGATGCCCTAAACAATTACCTAAAGCCATTTGGGTTGTTTTTTAGCCCCAATACATCTACATCCAATAGGTGTATGTTAGGCGGTATGGTAGGTAACAACTCATCGGGTACCACATCCATTCAATATGGTGTAACGCGCGATAAGGTTATTGAAATGCATACCATTTTAAGTGATGGCAGTGAGGTGGTTTTTAAGGATATTACGGCTGCAGACTTCCAAGACAAATTAAAACAAGACACACTTGAGGGGCAGATTTATAAAACGCTTTATGAAGAATTGCGCCCAAAGGCTGTACAACAAGGCATTGTTGATAATTTCCCTAAGCCTGAAATACACCGCAGAAATACGGGCTATGCTATTGATGAGTTGATTAAAACGGATGTGTTTACCAATACCAATACCCCCTTTAACATGTGTAAATTGCTTTCGGGCAGTGAGGGCACTTTGGCATTTACCACACAAATAACCTTAAAACTGGATAAGTTACCTCCTGATGAGGCTATTATGGTGGCCGCACATTTTAGCAGTATAGAAAGTTGCTTAAATGCGGTTACCTTAGTAATGGAGCACAACCTGTACACCTGTGAAATGATGGATAAAACCATTTTAGATTGTACTAAGCACAACAAAACCCAACAGGAAAACAGGCGTTTTATTGAGGGCGACCCTAAAGCCATTTTAATGTGCGAGGTACGCGCCCATACCAAGGAAAAGGTTACTATACTGGCAGATAAATTGGTAGCAGCCATAGCAGCTTCTGGCTTAAGCTATGCATACCCAACGCTAGAAGGCGAACATATACATAAGGCCAACAATTTGCGCAGTGCCGGTTTGGGCTTATTGGGCAATATTATTGGCGATAAAAAATCGGCAGCCTGTATAGAGGACACCGCTGTGGCTTTGCCCGATTTGGCCAACTATATTTTAGAGTTTACGGCATTAATGAAGGGCTACAACCAAGAAGCCATTTATTATGCCCATGCCGGAGCGGGCGAACTGCATTTGCGCCCGGTACTTAACTTAAAAAAATCTGAAGATGTGGCGCTGTTTAGAAAAATAACGACCGATGTGGCTCATTTAGTAAAAAAATACAGGGGAGCCATGAGTGGCGAACATGGCGATGGTATTGTTAGGGCAGAGTTTATCCCAATGATGATAGGCCAAGCTAATTATGATATTGTAAAGCGTATTAAAACGGTTTTTGATGCAGATAACATCTTTAACCCGGGCAAAATAGTAGATGCTTACCCAATGGACCAATCGTTGCGCTATAAAGTGGATAGAGTAGAGCCAGAGATTGAAACGGTAATGGATTTCTCGGCTTCGCAAGGTATTTTAAGGGAGGCCGAAAAGTGCAATGGTTCGGGCGATTGCCGTAAACTGCCTGAGTTTGGCGGTACCATGTGCCCCAGTTATCGGGCTACCAGAAATGAAAAAGATACTACACGTGCCAGGGCCAATGCCTTGCGTGAGTTTTTAACCAACTCTAATAAACAAAACCCTTTTAACCACAAGGAGCTAAAAGCCGTATTCGATTTATGCCTAAGTTGTAAAGCCTGTGCCAGTGAGTGCCCCAGTAGTGTGGATGTAGCCAGTTTAAAGGCCGAGTTTCAATACCAATACCAAAAAGCAAACGGCACCTCGTTACGCACTAAATTGTTTGCTTACAACAATACATTTAATAAGTACGGCAGTTTAATGCCTAGGCTAACCAATGCTATGTTTTCTAATACCCTAACGGCATCTGTTTTAAAAAAAGGGTTTGGAATTGCCAAGGAAAGGCACCTGCCTTTAATTTCTAATAAAAGTTTAGAAAAGGTGTTTCAATATATTGAAAATCAAAAACATATAAAAA
The DNA here is from genome assembly GCF_059428085.1 of Aestuariibaculum scopimerae. Lineage (NCBI taxonomy): Bacteria > Pseudomonadati > Bacteroidota > Flavobacteriia > Flavobacteriales > Flavobacteriaceae > Aestuariibaculum > Aestuariibaculum scopimerae. The sequence continues at coordinate 3,699,025 of NZ_CM182089.1, read as the reverse complement.
GCCCGATTAAGACGGTTTATATCTTTAATGATGAGTTTATTAACCACTTGGATACGTCTATTGGTGTAGATGCCATCCAGCTTTTAAGGGCTTTAAACTACGATGTAAAATTGGTAAAGCATGCCGAGTCTGGACGTTCGTTTCTTTCTAAAGGGCTGCTTAAACAAGCCAAGGCCTGTGCCAATAAAAATGTTGAAGTCTTTAAGTTCTTAATCTCGAAAGAAACCCCTTTGGTTGGTATAGAGCCTTCGGCCATATTAACGTTTCGAGATGAGTATATAAAGTTGGCGGACGATAAACTGGCAGCTGAAAAGATAGCACAGCATACGCTTTTAATTGAGGAGTTTTTACAGCAGGAAATAGCTTTGGGGCATATTACTTCAAAGCAGTTTACCCAAGAGGCCAAAACCATTAAATTTCATGGCCATTGCCACCAAAAAGCATTAAGTAACCAACTATCTAGTTTTGAGGTGTTAAACCTACCTAAAAACTATAAAGTAACCATTATACCTAGTGGATGTTGTGGTATGGCGGGCAGTTTTGGGTATGAAGCCGAACATTATGAGGTGAGTATGAATGTGGGCGAGCAAACCCTATTTCCAGCTATTAGAAAAGCTTCAAATAGTACAATAATTGCCGCCAATGGCACTAGTTGTAGGCATCAAATTAAGGATGGAACTAAGCGGGAACCTAAACATCCAGTGACTATTTTAAGGGAAGCATTACTTTGATTTTTTAGAGTGCTTATCTACAATAGTAATGGCGGCAATAAGATCTGTTATCTCCATATCTTTAAAATCATCGTCAATATAAAAAGGGGATAGCTTGTCCTTGTTATAGTTATAAATCTTCCAACGCTTAAACTGGTATTCTAGGGCGGTAAAGTTTTCTACCCAGTCTCCAGAGTTTAAGTACATGGTTTTACCATTTTTGGTTTCTACATAGGCCATTTTGGGTTGGTGTATATGGCCGCAAATCACATAATCATAACCATTTTCAATAGCTAGGTCTGAGATAACTTTTTCGTAATCGTTAATATACTTAATGGCGCCTTTAACCCCGTTTTTCACTTTTTTAGATAGCGAATAACGCTCTTTGCCCCGGTACTCTAAATACCAATTAACCACACGGTTTAGTAAGGTTAGCAAATCGTAGCCATATCCGCCCAGTTTGGCAAGCCATTTTGCGTTTTGTATAGACACATCAAACACATCACCATGAAAAAACCATGCTTTTTTGCCATCCAACTCCAACGACAGTTTGTTTACAATAGAAATGTTTCCTATGCTAATGCCACTAAACTTCCTAAGCATTTCATCATGGTTGCCGGTAATGTATATAACCTCTACACCATCGCCCGCCATGTCCATAATCTTTTTAATGACCTTTAAGTGCGATTTGGGGAAGTACCGTTTGCTAAACTGCCAAATATCTACAATATCACCATTTAAAATAAGCTTTTTGGGCTCTATGCTGTTTAAGTAAGTTAACAGATGTTTGGCATGGCAGCCATAGGTGCCTAAATGAACATCTGATATAACAGCAACTTCTATTTTACGTTTAATCTTCAAGCTATTAGGTTAATTATTACAAATTACCAGTTTTTATTTTACTTAGGTATTATGTAATAATTATATAAATATCAGCTTAACGTTAAACAAATGTTATGAGTGTTTTGCAATATTTTACCAGTCTTTATAGAATTTCATTTTTGTTTCTCTAAGAATAGATTTACTTTAGCAACAAAATTTTACATATGGCAGGGAATTCCTTTGGAAAATTATTCACTTTAACAACATTTGGCGAATCTCATGGGCCAGCATTAGGTGGGGTGATTGATGGGTGTCCATCTGGCATTGCATTAGATTTAGATGCAATACAAGCAGAACTTAATAGAAGAAAACCGGGGCAATCGGCCATTGTTACACAGCGTAAGGAGCCAGATACCGTAAAGTTTTATTCGGGTATTTTTGAAGGTAAAACCACGGGCACCTCTATAGGCTTTGTTATTGAAAATACCAATCAAAAATCGCACGATTACTCACATATAAAGGATAGTTACAGACCTAGCCATGCAGATTATGTTTACGATAAAAAATATGGTTTTAGAGACTATAGGGGTGGCGGACGTAGTTCGGCCAGAGAAACGGCTTGTCGCGTTGTAGCTGGTGCGGTTGCCAAGCAAATGTTACAAGGTATTGAGGTTACGGCTTACGTATCTAGTGTGGGAACCATGAAGCTGGATAAGCCTTACACAGACTTGGATTTAACGAAAACGGAAACAAATGCTGTGCGTTGTCCAGACCCCGCTATGGCTAAAAAAATGGAAGCCTATATTAAAGAAGTGCGGAGTAAGGGTGATACTGTAGGTGGTATTGTAAGCTGTGTAATTAAAAATGTACCAGTTGGTCTGGGAGAGCCTGTTTTTGATAAGTTGCATGCCGAATTGGGTAAGGCTATGCTATCTATTAATGCCGTTAAAGGCTTTGAATATGGTAGTGGCTTTGAAGGTAGTACCATGTATGGTAGCGACCACAATGATGCGTTTAATAACGATGGTACGACCAAAACAAATTATTCGGGTGGTATTCAAGGCGGTATTAGCAATGGTATGGATATCTATTTTAATGTGGCATTTAAGCCAGTGGCAACACTTATTCAAAAATACGAGACCATTGATAAAGACGGCAATACGGTAGAAATGCAGGGCAAGGGACGCCATGATCCTTGTGTGGTACCAAGAGCTGTGCCCATTGTAGAAGCGATGGCGGCGCTGGTAATTGCCGATTTTTTACTCATGAGTAAAGTTTTAAATTATAATAAATAACTATAGATGAAACACCCATGAGAATTGCATTCACACACACGAGTATGATTGTCTAGGTGTTCCATATGACCTCTAAAACAATAAAAATAAACATATGAAAAAACTAGCATTACATTGGCAAATACTTTTAGGCATGGCCCTTGGGGTTGTTGTGGGTTTACTAATGAGTTATTTTGATGGTGGTGCTGAGTTGGTTGCAGATTGGATTAAACCTTTTGGGAATATTTTTATAAATGCCCTTAAACTTATTGCGGTGCCTTTAATATTGGCCTCTTTAATAAAAGGGGTATCCGATTTAAAGGATATTTCCAAGCTTTCCAAAATGGGAGGTAGAACTATAGGTATTTATATTGTTACAACAGTTATAGCGGTTTCTATTGGTTTGCTGGTGGTAAACACTATTAAACCTGAAAAATCTATAAGTGAGGAGACTAGAACGGAGTTAGTAGAAAGCTATAAGGACGATGCAGGCTCTAAAATAGCAGCAGCTGAAAAACAAAAAGAAGCAGGTCCGCTACAAGCTTTAGAGGATTTAGTACCCAGTAACATTTTTGCTTCGGCCAGTGATAATGGCAGTATGTTACAGGTTATATTCTTCGCTATCTTTTTTGGATTGGGGCTAATTTTAATTCCAGAAGAAAAAGCAAAGCCCGTTAAAGCTTTTTTTGATGGGTTTAATGAGGTTATTTTAAAACTGATTGATATTATTATGCTAACGGCCCCTTATGGGGTGTTTGCTTTATTGGCCGCTTTGGTGGTTGAAGCCCCAAGCGCCGATTTGTTTAAGGCTTTAGGCTGGTATGCCATGTGTGTTGTTTTGGGCTTGTTCTTAATGATTATGGTATATGTAACCATTGTATATGTGTTTACCAAAAAAACGCCCAGGTTCTTTTTTGAAGGCATTAGTCCGGCACAGCTTTTAGCTTTTTCAACAAGCTCTAGTGCTGCTACCTTACCCGTAACCATGGAGCGTGTTGAAGAGCATTTGGGTGTAGAAGAGGAAGTAACTAGTTTTGTACTGCCCATAGGTGCTACCATTAATATGGATGGAACTAGTTTGTACCAGGCGGTTGCTGCAGTATTTATTGCACAGGCTTTTGGTATGGATTTAAGTTTTAGTGTGCAATTGGGTATTATTGCTACAGCTACATTGGCCTCTATAGGTAGTGCTGCTGTTCCAGGAGCAGGCATGGTCATGTTGGTAATAGTACTGGCACAGGCAGGTATTCCTGAGGCTGGTTTGGCGCTTATTTTTGCAATTGATAGGCCTTTGGATATGTGTAGAACCACTGTAAATGTTACAGGCGATGCGGCTGTGTCTATGTTGGTAGCCAAGTCGGTTGGAAAACTAGGAGAGCCTAAAGTAAAAGATTGGAACGATAATTATAAAAAGTAAGTCTTTCATGGCACATATTACATTAAAACAACCTCTTGTTTCTGTACACTGGTTGCACACGCATCTTCATGCAGATAATTTAGTAATTTTAGATGCTACTATTAAAAAAGCAGTGCCTACGGGTTCTGATACAGTATTGGATGTACAAATACCCCATGCCCTTTTTTTCGATTTAAAACAGGATTTTAGTGATACTTCGGCGCCGTTTCCAACAACCTTCCCCTCAGAAAAGCAATTTACAGAATCTGCCCAAAAGCTGGGTATTAATCAAGATAGTGCTATTGTGGTGTATGACGACCAGGGCATTTACTCCAGTGCAAGGGCTTGGTGGTTATTTAAGGCTATGGGGCATAACCAAGTTGCTGTTTTAAATGGTGGACTCCCAGCATGGTTAAAAGCGGGCTATACCACAACGGATAAAAAAAATATAGTGCCAGCTTTGGGTAACTTTGTGGCACATTATAAACCTGCACTTATGACTTACTTTAAAGGTGTAAAGGCAGCATCTTTGCAAAAGTCACATATTATTATCGATGCACGCTCAAAGGGTCGGTTTGACGGGGTAGCCCCCGAACCCCGTGAAGGTTTGCGTAGCGGACATATACCAAACTCGGTAAATTTGCCTTATGAAACGTTGTTAGCAGATGGTTTACTTAAGGACAAAGAAGCGCTACAACCCTTATTTAAAACTTTGGCAAAGCAAGACGAACCCATTATCTTTTCTTGTGGTGCGGGCATTACGGCTTGTGTTTTAGCTTTGGGAGCAGAAGTTTCTGGCTATAGTAATCTTTCGGTTTATGATGGCTCTTGGACTGAATGGGTGAGTTTGGTGCCTGAATAGGCTATTCCAAAAATTTACTTCTCAATTCTGGGGTGGGTACCATGCAAGCTTCTTTTTTGCCATACCATTTATAGCGGTTTTTGGCTATGTAATCGTAAACCGCATTGCGAATAAAGGGCGGTACAATTAAAAATACACTTAGTAACGCTTGGGGAAAACCCAAATGGTAAGCGATTTTTAAAGCAGCGGTAGATTTAAAACAAAGCCCCTTATTGGGTGTATAGAGAATAATGGAATCTGTTTTAGCAGTATCAATATCATATGCTTTTATAAGTTGTTGTCCGGCATCGCTTTGCAATGCTGTAAACATAAATACATTTTTTTTATCGTGCTTAATCACGTATTGCACACTGTTGTTACAGAGGTTGCAAACGCCATCAAACAAAATGAGTTTCTTATGTTGGGGGAGTTGGATATGCATGTTGTAAAGGTATGGCTTATTTTTTTACAGCTTCTACCAATTCCAATTGTTCCAGGCTTACATTGGTGGTAAACATGCCATAATTAACTACGGCTTTGTTTTTCTCTATTTTATCAATACTGCCAATGGCACGACCATCTTCCATACGAACCCTGTCGCCTACCTTTAATGTCACTTTGGGTTTGGGTGCTTCAACGGCTTTCTTTTTGGCTTCTTTTTTCTTCTTGCGGATAACTTTAACAACTTTCTCGGCTTCTTGCTTTACTTGTTGCTCTTTGGCCTTAATGGCTTTGGTCTCTTTGGCAGTGGTGCGTTTGCGTTTGGAGTTTTCTATCTGTACTATTTTAAATAGTTCGCTCATTAGCTCGCGCTTTTGCTTGTTGTTAAAATACTTTTCTGCCAGGTCATTAACTTTTTGGCCTAAGTAAATTAAGCGTTGGTTACTGTCATACAGCTCTTGGTAGCTTTCTAGCTTCTTTTGTATTTTGGCATTTATTTCTTCTAATCGGTTGGCTTCTTCGCTGGTCTTTTTTTCATTTTGTTTTAGGGATTCACCTGTTTTTTCAAGCTTAGAGCGTTCTTTTTGCAGTTTTGCTATGGTGGCATCAAAGCGTACTTTACTGCGTTCTATCTTCTTTTTAGCACGGTTTATCAATCCATAAGGAATGCCGTTTTTTTGTGCAACCTCAAAGGTAAACGAGCTTCCTGCTTGGCCTATAACCAGCTTGAACAGGGGTTCTAGGGTACGTTCATCAAACAACATATTGGCATTGAGCATGTAGGGCAACTCATTGGCCAATATTTTTAAATTGGAATAATGGGTAGTAATGATACCAAAGGCTTCCCGATGGTAAAATTCCTCCAGAAATGTTTCGGCCAAAGCCCCACCAAGTTCGGGGTCGCTACCAGTACCAAATTCATCTATTAAAAAAAGGGTGCTTTTATTGCACTTCTTCAAAAAGTAATTCATTTGCTTTAGGCGGTAACTGTAGGTGCTTAAATGGTTTTCAATGGATTGGTTGTCGCCTATATCGCTTAAAACCCTATCAAATAAGCATACCTTACTGCGTTCGTGCACAGGAATAAGCATACCGCTTTGTAGCATAACCTGTAATAGCCCAACGGTTTTAAGGGTAATGCTTTTGCCACCGGCATTGGGGCCAGAAATAACTATAATACGGCTATCTTGCTTTAATCCTATGGTTTGCGGAAATGTTTTTTCTTGCTTCTCTAAATTGGTTAAATAGAGAAGTGGATGGTAGGCATCCCGCAGATACATGCTTTTTTCTTCAGATAGTTGAGGGAGAATGGCATTCATGGAACGGGCGTATTTTGCCTTGGCAGCAATAACATCTAGGTGTATTAAAAATGCCTGGTACTGTTCCAGTAAGGGCAAAAATGGCCGAATATAATTGGTGACTTCTTTTAGTATTCTAGTTATTTCTTCTTGTTCTTCGTATTCTAGATTGTTGAGCTCCCTGGAGTACTTAAGCGTGGTTTCGGGCTCCATATAAACAATGCTACCTGTTTTGCTACTGCCCATAATGTTGCCTTTTACTTTGCGCCTGTACATGGCTTTTACGGCCAGTACACGCTTATTCTCGATAACCGATTCGCGGATCTCATCTAAATAATCCAGCCCATGATACATATTTAGTGCAGTAGCAAAGCTTTGATTTATTTTGCCTTTAACACTGTTAATGGATTGCCTTAAATCAAAAAGCAAGTTAGATGCTTGGTCCTTTATATCTCCAAAGCGGTCTACTATGGCATCAATCTTTTCAATAAGTACTTTAGTGACTTCTATATGCGAGGCATAATCTTTTAGGTTGGGGTAGTATTCCTCAAACTTATTTAAGAAGATAATAATGTCGTTTGTAGTTTGTGAAATGGCCACAATCTTTTTTAAGCTATGGACTTCCAGATAGGTGTTTTCTATATGTAATAGCTTAATTTCTTTTGTAATGGAATCGAAACCGTGGTTGGGAATACGGTTATCGTTATAAAAAGACGCTAGGTACTCGTTGGTTAGCTGCAAGCTGGTAAGTAAGGTTTCTTTGGTTTTATAGGGGGCTATTTGTAATGCTTTTTCTTGACCCAATGGGGTAATACAATGCTCGCTAACCTGTTGTAAAACGGTTGGGAACTCTAAATCCTGTAATGTTTTTTTATGAATGTTTATCATTCTAAAGCGCTAGGTAAAATATAAAAACAGGCAAAGTTAAACATTCTGATTGAGATACTTTTTAGGTTGTTAAATTGTTCTTAAGAAATAGTTAATTAACAGTGTGGTCCTATTCTTTAACAAAACGATAACATCTATGGTGGGTTTTTGTCAATAACTTGTTTATCAAATCAATAAACTGTCAATCAATATGAAAAACAACTGCATTACCTCACTTTTTGTGTGCTTTATGCTTGCTGCAAGTTATAGCACATTTGCTCAATTAGATGCTCCAAGGGGGAGTCAACATGCCACCGTATCGCAACGGGTTGGTATTTCCGATGTTACTATAAATTATTCCAGACCTAGTGTTAAAGGACGTGAAATTTGGGGCAAACTTGTCCCTTTTGGCATGAACAATTTAGGTTTTGGAACGGCTACTGAAGCGCCTTGGCGTGCTGGAGCAGACGAGAATACAACTATTACTTTTACACATGATGCCAAGGTAGAAGGCAAGCCTATTAAGGCAGGAACTTATGGTTTTCATATAAATGTAAAGGATGATAACCACGCAACAATTATTTTATCACATGATGCCGATGCTTGGGGAAGTTTTTTTTATGACAAATCCCAAGATGCATTACGGGCCGATGTGGAAACAAAAACAGTGCCCCACAAAGAATTACTAACTTATGAGTTTACTTCTGTAAGTCCTAATGTTACCGAGGCTTCATTAATTTGGGAAAAGAAAGCCATTCCTTTTAAGATTGAATTTAATGTGACCGAAATTGTTTTAAACGATTTTAGACATAAATTAAAAGGGCAAAAAGGCTTTACCCGACAAAACTGGGAACAGGCTGCACGCTTTGCTTTGAATAATGGTGGCGATTTAAATGAGGCCCTTGGATGGGTAGATGGAGCCATTGCGGGTAATTTTTACAGCCAGAAAACATTTAACAACTTGGCACTTAAAGGTCAAATCCTTAATAAACTTGGTAAACCGGATGCATATGCGGCTTTAATGGATGAGGCTGCTGCAATGGCCAATAAAAATCAGCTAAACACTCTAGGCTACCAAATGCTAGGTATTAAGGATTATGACCGTGCCTTGAAATATTTTAAATTAAATGTTGCCAATAACCCAACGGATGCTAATTCTTATGATAGCCTTGGGGAGTGTTATAAAACTATGGGCGACAAGAAAAATGCTATTAAGAACTTAAAAAAATCATTATCACTCAATCCTCCTGCGAATGTAAAAGCCAATTCGGAAAAACTGTTAGCTGAATTGGATGCATTATAAATTTCATTAATCAAACTACTAACAGTCACTCTAAAGGCCCAGTTATTTTTAGCTGGGCTTTATTATATGTTTATTTTGGTTTTAACTAATGTAATTCCAGATGTTCCTATACTTACTTAAAGCTTTGTAAGTGCTTAGAATAACTTTATTGTCACTATTGGAAAGCGTAGGGTCTTCTTTTATAATTTTCTTGGCATAAAAGCGTGCGGTTTGCAGGATGTCTTTGTCCTTTATAATGTCGGCAATCTTTAGATTAAGCACCCCACTTTGTTGGGTACCCATAATATCACCAGGGCCTCGTAGGCGTAAATCTACTTCGGCAATCTCAAAACCATCACTTGTCCTTACCATAGTTTCCAAACGAATTTTACTATCGTTGCTCAACTTATGGCCGGTCATTAATATACAATAGCTTTGTTCAGCACCACGGCCTACGCGTCCGCGTAACTGATGGAGTTGCGATAACCCAAATCGTTCAGCACTTTCAATGATCATTACAGAAGCGTTGGGCACATTTACGCCTACTTCTATAACGGTAGTGGCTACCATAATTTGCGTTTCTCCTTTAACAAAGCGCTGCATTTCATAATCTTTATCGGCAGGTTTCATTTTACCGTGTACAATAGATACCTGGTAATTGGGCATGGGAAAATCTCTAACAATGCTTTCGTAACCATCCATTAGATCCTTATAATCCATGGTTTCGCTTTCCTGAATAAGCGGATATACAATATAAATTTGTCGGCCTTTAGCGATCTCATCTCTTATAAACTTAAAAACATTGAGTCTGTTTTTATCATAACGGTGTACTGTTTTTACAGGTTTTCTTCCAGCTGGGAGTTCATCAATCACCGATATGTCTAAATCACCATAAACAGACATAGCCAATGTTCGGGGAATAGGGGTGGCCGTCATAATTAAAACATGTGGTGGCGAGGTGTTTTTATGCCACAGTTTACTACGTTGTGCAACTCCAAATCGGTGTTGTTCATCTATAATGGCTAGCCCTAAATTTTTAAATTTTACTTTGTTTTCCAATAGCGCATGGGTACCTATTAGGATTTGTAATGAGCCATTTTCTAAAGATTCATGAATTGCTTTACGTTCTGAAGTTTTACTTGACCCAGTTAATAGTTTTATACTGATATTCAATTCATTACACAGTTCATGTAAATTGTTATAATGTTGAACTGACAAAATTTCAGTCGGCGCCATTAAACAAGCTTGAAAACCGTTGTCAAGTGCGATTAACATTGACATGAGTGCAACAATGGTCTTCCCAGAACCTACATCACCTTGTAATAAACGGTTCATTTGTGCATTGCTTCCTAAATCGGCTCTAATTTCTTTTAAAACGCGTTTTTGTGCATTGGTTAATTCAAAGGGTAAATGCGCATTAAAAAATGTATTAAAGTAGTCGCCAACCTTTTTAAAAGGGAAGCCTTTTATTTTTGTTTTTTGAATATGGTTTTTAATAATGAGTTGTAATTGGATATAAAAAAACTCCTCAAACTTTAAACGAAATTGAGCACGGGATAATAGTTCTTGGCTTTTTGGGAAGTGCACATTAAACAGGGCCTCACTTTTTGGGAGTAATTTTAATTCAGATCTTATGTTGCTTGAAAGTGTTTCGGAAAACTTCCCGTTGGTTTCTATAAATAATTGTTGAATAATTTTGCTCACTATCCTGTTGGTAATGCCTTTGTTTGAAAGCTTTTCTGTAGAAGGGTAAACCGGTTGCATAGCCGAACGTAAATTCTTTTCATGTTCTTCCAACAATTCCATTTCGGGGTGGGGCATGGAAAACTTACCGTTAAACCAATTGGTTTTCCCAAAGGCTACATAGGGTTTATTTAGTTTTAGGTTTTCACGAATCCATTTGTGGCCTCGAAACCAAACAAGTTCCATGCTACCAGTATCGTCTTGAAAGGTTGCCACTAAACGCTTTCCTTGTTTTTGCGACACTTCTTTAAAGGCTACTATTTTACCAATAACCTGTACATCGGCATTATTGCGTTGTAATTGGTTGGTTTTATAATATTGGGTACGATCTAAATATCTATTAGGAAATAAATTTATCAAATCCTGGTAGGTGTGTATGCCTAACTCCTTGCGCAGCAAATCGGCTCTATTAGGACCAACGCCTTTTAAATAGTCTATGGGAGTTTGAAGATTTGTAGTCATAGAAGACGAATTTAAACCTTTTCAGGCAATTCAGAAAATAGAAAATTTATGTATTTTGGCTTAATGATTGCTACCTTTATTGTATGAAACAGCTCCTACTTATTAAATTGCTTTTCATTGCCAGTTTTATTGGGGCACAGCAAACCCGTGATGTTGATTTTGTAACGGGTAAAGCAGATATTATTTTTAAAGATTTAAAAGCAAAAACGGTTGGTGGTACGATTGTTTATGAGTTTAAGGTGTTAAGGGATACAGATTCTGTATTTGTTGATGCCAACGGGTTTAGGCATATTGAATACCTGCTTGATGGACAGTTTAAAGACAGTTTATATAATGGTAAGCAATTGATTGTAAAACACCCATTTAAAGCAAATAGTACACACACCTTAGAGATTGCTTGGGAAACCACCCCTAAAAAAGCCATGTATTTTATTGATTGGGAGTTTGATGAAGGCAATAAACAAATCTGGACACAGGGCCAAGGCAAGTACACTAGTAATTGGCTGCCTAGTTTTGATGCAATGGACGAGAAGGTTGTGTTTGATTTAACTGTTACTTTTAATAAAGCCTACCAAGTTATTGCCAATGGGAAACTGGTGGGTAAAGAGTTTAATGACGATATTGTAACTTGGCACTATGATATGCAACAACCCATGTCTAGCTACCTATTGGCTTTGGCCATTGGTAATTATACCAAAAATACGGTAAGCTCTAATAGTGGAGTGCCTTTAGAAATGTATTATTATCCAGAGGATTCTTTAAAGGTAGAGCCTACATACCGCTATACCAAGAAGATGTTCGATTTTTTAGAAGAAGAAATTGGGGTGCCATACCCGTGGCAAAACTATAAGCAAGTACCGGTAAAAGACTTTTTATATGCAGGTATGGAGAATACGAGTGCCACGATATTTTCGGATGGGTACGTAATTGATTCTATTGGATTTGTAGATAAAAATTATGTAAATGTAAATGCCCATGAGTTGGCACACCAGTGGTTTGGCGATCTGGTAACAGAAACTTCTGGAACACACCATTGGTTACAAGAAGGTTTTGCTACCTATTATGCGCTTCTGGCTGAAAAGGCCGTGTTTGGAGATAATTATTACTACTGGCGTTTATATGAATATGCACACGAATTGATTGAACAAGACTTAGCAGGACAAAGCACGTCACTATTAGACCCAAAATCGAGTAGCACAACATTTTACAAAAAGGGCGCTTGGGTATTGCATATTTTACGTGAAAAGGTTGGGGATACCGCTTTTAAGACCGCTGTGAAGAACTATCTTTTAAAACATCAATTTAAAAACGTAGAGACCAATGATTTTATATGGGAGGTTGAGCAGGCTAGCGGACAAAATTTAAAGGCATTTGTAGACCAATGGTTAATAAGCAAGGAATTTGATAAGGAAAAAGTATTTGCCAGTTTAAACAAGTCCACATTCATTCAAGAGTATCAAATGGTAGATTGTGAGGTTTACACATCGCGCTGTAAAGACTATCTAAGTTCTGGAATTTCGGAAGAAGCTAAAGCCAAAGTGATGGCGCAAGCCCCAGATGAAATAACTAACGCAGATTTTAAAAATAGCATAAAGGTACGCCAGGCCATAGCTAAACATTTAACTAAAATACCTGAGAACTTAAAGGCTTCATATGAGTCACTTTTAAATGACAAATCCTATATAACTATAGAGACGGCTTTGTATAATTTGTGGAATAACTATCCCGAAGATAGAGTAGCGTATTTAGAAAGAACACGTAATCTTGTAGGGTTTAATAATAAAAACGTTCGTACACTTTGGTTGGCACTTGCGTTGGTGACCGAAGCATTTGAAACAAACAGTAAAAAATTGTATTTTAAAGAGTTATTAGAATACACGTCGCCAAAATATGGTTTTGAAGTAAGGTTAAACGCGTTTCAATACTTAAATTTGATTCAGGCTTGCAACAATACATGTTTGGAACATTTACAACAAGCAACGACGCATCATAATTGGCAGTTTTCAAAATTTGCCAAGGCCATGTTAACTAAAACAACAACTAAACAGTAAATATAACATTAAAGATGAAGGCATTAGTGATATCAGGAGGTGGTAGTAAAGGAGCATTTGCTGGCGGTGTGGCACAATACCTTATTAAGGAGTTAAACCGGGATTACCAAATTTATATCGGGACTTCTACGGGAAGTTTGTTGGTATCGCATTTGGCATTGAATAAAATAGCTAAAATAAAATCGGTTTACACGAATGTAACCAACCATAGTATTTTTAATGTGTGCCCTTTTGTTGTTAAACAAAAACATGGTAGCCAAAACATTGCGATAAATCATATTAACGTACTTATAAACTTTATTAGGGGCAGTAAAACCTTTGGTGAAAGCTATAACCTTAAAAAGCTTATAAAAGAGACTTTAACACAGGCAGATTTTGAGGACTTAAAGCATTCTGATAAAGATATTGTTGTTACGGTTTCTAATCTTTCGCTTAACCATGTTGAATATAAAAGCTTAAAGGATTATGATTATGATGCCTTTTGTGAGTGGGTATGGATATCCTGTAATTATACACCGTTTATGTCGTTGGTAAAAAAGAATGGTTGTGAATATGCCGATGGCGGACTGGGAAACATGGTGCCCATTGAAGAAGCTATTAACAGAGGAGCCAAAGAGGTTGATGCCATTATATTGCAAACAGAGGTAACACAGTATAACAGAATGCCATCAAGAAACCCTTTTTCGTTAATGACAAATATGTTTACGTTTATGTTAGATAGAATTGAATCGCAAAACATAAAAATAGGTAAGCATGTAGCTGCACATAATAATGCTATTATAAACTTTTACTACACACCAACAGTATTAACCACTAATTCCTTAATTTTTAACAAAAAAAAGATGTCTGAATGGTGGCAAAGCGGATATGAGTTTGCAAAATATAAAAACCAAGAGCTAAGCCAGTTAGAAGATTAACTACCAAATTTGTTCAACTTCACTTTTTAAGAATGACAGTGCAGCATCACTGGGTGAGCGTCGTTCCATCATTTCTGTTAAAACAACTTCCCTAAGTTTATCTGCCGTATTTGTTTTCTCCAAAAGGCTAGCTTTTCGTATCAATTGAATGGTAGCATTTTTAGCTGTATTTATAATATTCCAGCATCTTTCACTTACGTAAATTTGTTGGGCAAGATTATGCTCAAACTCTTGTTCAATATTTTGAATGAGTAAGGTTTCGTAAGCTTCTTTGTTTGCCGATTTTGGAGGGATTCGTATAAGCAGCTTTGAAGGTGAAATACGTTCTAAAAACAAAGCCATACGCTCGTAAGCTTGAAGTCTTGAAGGCAGGGCATTAACTTGCAGGTCTTTATGCAATAAAAAGCGTCTTCTACCATCTTCATTTTTTGTGTGCTCTTTAAAGAAGTAATAAGCAATGAGCCCAGTAATTAATGAGGGAATAGCAAATAAAATGAGGTCAATAATCCTTTCAGAATCCATAACATTAATAAATTAAAGGGTTAATTAGGTTTAACACCACCCAAATATAAGCAATCTTTTAAATGCTGCATACTGGTAAACGGTACAGGGGTTTTATGGTACATATAAGTTCTACCAAGTTCTTTTGAGATATTATGGTCATCAACATTAATTTCAATATCACTCATTTTAAACTGGCATGGATGCTCGTAACCTGCTGCATGTGTAATCTCTATCAATTCTTTTCTAAAGGTTTTAAAGTATTGAGCTAGGCGTTCAGATTTTAAAGTAGGGTCAATACCACCTTGCAACCATTTGTTTTGGGTAGCTACGCCACTGGGGCATCGGTTGGTATGGCATATTTGTGCTTGTATACAGCCAATACTCATCATAGCCTCTCTGGCTACATTAATAGAATCGACCCCCATAGCAAATGCCATGGCTGCTTTGGCAGGAAACCCAAGTTTACCACTACCAATAAATACAACACGTTCACAAAGGCCCTTACTTTGAAATAATTTATAAAGATCACTAAATCCATAAACCCAAGGTAAAGAAACATGATCTGCAAAACTGGGAGGGGCCGCACCTGTGCCGCCTTCACCGCCATCAACGGTAATGAAATCTGGACCCTTTCCTGTTTCTAACATCACCTCGGCGAGTTCTTTCCATTGGTCTAGTTTGCCTATGGCTGCTTTAATACCCACTGGCAAACCTGTTGCTTCGGCAATAGCTTCTATAAAATCCACTAGCTCAGGAACGGTTGAAAATGCTGTATGGTTAGGTGGAGACAAAACATCCTTACCAACTTTAACACCTCTAATTTCAGCAAGTTCCTTGGTTATTTTGGCACCAGGCAACACCCCGCCTTTACCAGGTTTGGCACCTTGCGATAATTTAATTTCTATGGCTCTTATAAAGGGGTACGTCTCTACCAATTGTATCAATTTATCCATAGCAAAGTTTCCATCTTCTGTACGAACACCAAAATAACCTGTACCAAAATGGAAGATAACATCGCCACCATGACTGTGATAAGGCGATAAACCGCCTTCACCGGTATTGTGATAAGCGCCTGCAAGTTTTACACCTTTATTTAAGGACTCAACGGCTTTTGCAGATAATGAGCCAAAACTCATTGCAGAAACATTAATAATAGATGCTGGACGGTAGGGCTTTTTACGTTTATTAAATTCCCCCATAATTTTGGCACAGGGTAAAAAGTTTTTATCTATGCTGTTAGGGTGGTCCTTATCAATCTTATACGGAAGCATTGCATTATTTATAAAAATATGCAGGTGTTCATAAATATCCCTATCTGTACCAAAGCCTTCGTAATTGTTTTCTTTTTTTGCAGAGGCATAGATCCAACCCCGTTCTATACGGTTAAAAGGCAATTCCTCTCTATTATTGGCTACAAGATATTGCCTTAGTTCTGGACCAATTTTTTCTAGCATATAGCGCAAATGTCCAACAATGGGAAAGTTGTGGCTTATGGTGTGTTTGCGTTGTATAAAAATATCTCTAATGGCTATTAATGCCAAGGCTATTAAAACCCACATCCACCAAGTAATGTTTGATAAAAAATCCAATACAGTATCCATCATTAATTATTTAAAAAATCGAAAGTTATATGTGTTAATGCTTTTACACCTAGTAACAAACCAGCTTCATCAATCATAAAGTCTGGTGTGTGATGAAGGGGTGGTGCCGATGCATCTGTAGGTTTTACACCTATATAAAAGTAAAAGCCAGGCACAATCTCTTGGTAGTATGAGAAATCTTCACCAATAGTTTCAGCTTTTATCTGAATAACTTTATCATCACCAGCAGCCTTTTTTAAGGATGGTAGCATTTTAGAAACCAAAGGGGCATCATTATAAGTAACCGCCGTAAAGTTTTCAAAATTGATGGTAGCTTCACCACCATACGCTTTAGCAATCGTTTCGGTCATTTCGGTCATTCGTTTAATAATATAGGTTTTCATTTTGGGGTCTAGGGTTCTAACGGTGCCTATTAAATCGGCACTTTCAGGAATAATATTAAAACGAACACCACTGGTTATTTTTCCAACACTAATTACGGCAGCTTCATTGGTCAATTCTGATTCGCGACTGATAATGGTTTGTAGGCCATCAATTATTTTGGCAGAAATTAGTATAGGGTCTACACCCAACCAAGGTTCCGACCCGTGTGTTTGTTTACCTTTAACATGAATGGAAAAACGCTCTACAGCTGCCATAGCGCCTCCTGGTTTATAATGTATTTCGCCCACGTTAACACCCGAACGAACGTGTAACCCAAAAATGGCATCTACTTTTGGATTATTTAAAACACCTTCTTTTATCATAAGCTTGGCACCACCTTCTTCACCGGGTGGTGGACCTTCCTCGGCAGGTTGAAATATAAATTTCACAGTGCCGTGTATATCCTTTTTATGCTTGGCAAGTATTTCGGCCACACCCATTAAAATAGCAGTATGGGCATCGTGTCCGCAAGCATGCATAACACCCGTTTCGGTATCAAGGAAAGTAGTCTTGACTTCCGATTTAAAAGGAAGCGAATTGCGTTCGGTAACAGGTAAGGCATCTATATCTGCACGAAGGGCTATAACTTTTCCAGGGTAATGTCCTTTTAAAATGCCAACAACACCTGTATGGGCTATACCAGTTTGCACTTCCATGCCCAGGGCTTTTAAATGAGTTGCAATTTTTTCGGCTGTTTTATGTTCCCTATTAGATAATTCTGGATTTTGGTGAAAATCACGCCGCCACGTAATTACTTTGTCCTCAATGGTTTTAAATACTATGTTAAGGTTACTTTGGCCGTAACACGTGGTTATTCCAAAGTACACTAAAAACAATAAAAAATACCTCATAAGCAAGTTGTTTGTGGATTTTGCCCTTCTTTAGGCTGTTTAA
Organism: Aestuariibaculum scopimerae; assembly: GCF_059428085.1. NCBI lineage: Bacteria > Pseudomonadati > Bacteroidota > Flavobacteriia > Flavobacteriales > Flavobacteriaceae > Aestuariibaculum > Aestuariibaculum scopimerae. The sequence continues at coordinate 3,681,499 of NZ_CM182089.1, read as the reverse complement.
AGATATTCAAAATTTAACAAAGCAAAAATTGTATGCAATTGTTTATAATTATTGATAATTCCATTTAGTTTAACGACCAACAATGGCTATTTTTAACCTTTAAAAACAACATGTAATTTGGAGAAGTATTTAAATCAGTTAAACGACGCGCAGTTAGAGCCCACTCTGCAAAAAGAAGGTCCCATGATTGTGATAGCTGGTGCTGGTTCGGGCAAAACACGTGTATTAACTTATAGGATTGCTTATTTAATGCACCAAGGGGTAGATGCCTTTAATATTCTAGCTTTAACATTTACCAATAAAGCAGCTCGTGAGATGAAAGCGCGTATTGCAAGTATTGTTGGCGACAGTGAAGCGAAAAATTTATGGATGGGAACGTTCCATTCTGTTTTTGCCAAAATATTGCGTATTGAAGCTGATAAATTGGGATATCCAAGCAACTTTACTATTTATGATACCCAAGATTCTGATAGGTTGATTGCATCCATTATCAAGGAAATGCAATTGGATAAAGATATATACAAATACAAACAAATAAGATCTAGAATATCCTCTTATAAAAACAGTTTGATTACCGTTAGGGCCTATTTTCAAAACCCTGAATTGATAGAAGCCGATACCATGGCTAGGCGACCTAGATTGGGTGATATATATAAAGAATATGTAGAGCGTTGCTTTAAAGCAGGTGCGATGGATTTTGATGATTTGCTCTTAAAAACCAACGAACTGTTAACACGTTTTCCAGAGGTGCTAATGAAATACCAAAACCGTTTTCGGTATATTTTGGTTGATGAGTACCAAGATACCAACCACTCACAATATTTAATCGTCAGGGCTTTGTCAGATAAGTTTCAAAATATTTGTGTAGTAGGGGACGATGCGCAAAGTATTTATGCTTTTCGTGGAGCGAACATCAATAATATATTGAATTTTCAAAAAGATTATGATGATGTTAAGGTATTTCGTTTAGAGCAGAACTACCGGTCTACAAAAAACATTGTAAATGCGGCCAACTCTATTATTGATAAAAACCAAACCAAATTGGATAAGGTGGTTTGGACGGCCAATGATGAGGGCGAAAAAATTATAGTGAATAGATCGTTGACTGATGGTGATGAAGGCCGCTATGTTGCCAGCACTATCTGGGAGAACAAAATGCAACACCATTTAAAGAACAGCGATTTTGCTGTATTGTATAGAACCAATGCGCAATCGCGAGCTATTGAAGATGCCCTAAGAAAGCGTGATATTCCTTATAGAATTTATGGTGGTCTTTCTTTTTACCAACGAAAAGAGATTAAGGATGTACTATCATATTTACGTTTGGTGATTAACCCCGCCGATGAGGAAGCACTTAAACGGGTTATTAACTTTCCGGCCCGTGGTATTGGTAATACCACAATAGATAAGTTGGTAGTAGCAGCCAATGGTTACAAGCGCTCCATTTTTGAAGTGATGAAAAACATCGATAAAACCGATGTTAAAGTAAACTCTGGTATCAAAGGCAAGTTAATGGACTTTGTTACTATGATAGAAAGCTATCAAGTTATGAACCAAACAGCCGATGTATTTGAATTGGCAGAACATGTAACCAGAACCAGTGGTTTAATAAGGGAGTTTAAAAAGGATGGTACACCAGAGGGAGTTACCCGCATGGAAAATATTGAAGAACTTTTAAATGGTATGAAAGACTTTGTAGAAGGACAAAAAGAAGTGGCAGACACCACAGGTTCTTTGGCAGAGTTTTTAGAGGATGTAGCCTTGGCAACAGATTTAGATACCGATAAGGGTGATACCGATCATGTAGCGCTCATGACCATACACTTGGCAAAAGGTTTGGAGTTTCCTTATGTATATATTGTTGGCTTAGAGGAAGATCTATTTCCAAGTGCCATGAGCTTGGGTACGCGGAGTGAGCTAGAAGAAGAGCGCCGGTTATTTTATGTGGCGTTAACCCGTGCCGAAAAACAAGCTTATTTAACATATGCTTTGTCAAGATACCGTTGGGGCAAACTAGTGGATTCTGAACCTAGCCGATTTATAGAGGAAATAGATGAGCAATATTTAGATGTGGTTACACCTGTAGAGGAACGCCGTTTTAACCCAATGTTAGATGCCGATATTTTTGGGGATGTAGAACCTAACAAAATACGTTTTAAGCCAGCCAAACAAGCAATATTAAAAAAAGGAAATAAAAAAGAAGACCCAGCCAAGTTTCAAGCCACCACTCCTAAAAAACTAAAACCTGTTGCCGATACAGATGCCGTTAAGCACACGAATTTATTTGATAGCAAATTAGCCGTAGGCAATACCGTAAAACACATGCGTTTTGGTACAGGAGAAGTTTTAAAAATAGAAGGAACTGGGGCCGATATTAAAGCAGAAATTAAATTTCAACACGGTGGTGTTAAAAAACTATTGTTGCGTTTTGCTAAACTTGAAGTAATAGGTTAACTTAGCTATACTATGGCTGAGTTTATTAGAATATATGAAGAAAACCCCAATGCGAAAGCGATTGAGCAGGTGGTGGCTGTTTTAAAACGGGGCGGACTCATTATTTACCCTACCGATACCGTTTATGGCTTAGGTTGCGATATTAACAACCTAAAAGCCCTTGAGCGTGTGGCACAAATAAAGCGAGTTAAATTAGAAAAGTCTAATTTTTCTTTTGTATGCCACGATTTGAGTCACTTAAGTGATTACGTGAAGCAAATAGATACATCTACCTTTAAAATATTAAAGCGAGCGCTTCCAGGACCTTATACATTTATTCTTCCGGGGTCTAAAACTTTGCCCAATCCTTTTAAAAAGAAAAAAACCGTTGGAATACGAGTGCCTTCAAATAATATAGCTTTAGAAATTGTAAAAAGACTTGGAAATCCCATTATATCAACCTCTATACGTGATGAGGATGAGGTTATAGAATACACAACCGATCCTGAACTTATTTTAGAAAAGTGGGATGATTTGGTCGATTTGGTCATAGATGGCGGGTATGGTGATAATGCGCCTTCAACCGTTATAGATTTGTCTGAGGACGAACCCATTATTGTACGAGAAGGCAAGGGGAGTTTAGAAATTTTTTAATAACCAAAACATTATACAAATGGCTTTAGTGAACAATTGTATTAATTATATTGAGTTTAAGGCTAAGGACCTTGAAAAGGTAAAGGCCTTTTATATCAATACTTTTCATTGGCGTTTTACGGACTACGGACCAGATTATACAGCATTTAATGACGGTAGTTTAGATGGTGGTTTTGAAAGATCGGATGTAGAAATCACTATTGGAGCACTAGTGGTTTTGTTCCATAAGGATTTACAGAGTATACAAGATGCTATTATAAAGTATGGGGGTACTATATCTAAGGATATCTTTTCATTCCCTGGAGGTAAAAGATTTCATTTTAAAGACCCTGCGGGTAATGAGCTTGCAGTTTGGTCAGATATCCTTTAAGAAGTGCTTTTTAATATAAACAAAACACTAAATAAAAAAAGCCCGATTTAAAAAAAATCGGGCTTTTCTATAAGTTGTCTTATAATGAAACAGATAATTAATTACCAGCTTCTAAGTTTTTCATTTCTTTTTCAATCATGTCGTAGAACTGATCGATTTTAGGTAATACAACAATACGTGTACGTCTGTTTTTAGCTCTGTTTTCAGCAGTGTCATTATCAACTAAAGGCACATAAGAACTACGTCCAGCAGCGATTAACTGTGCAGGGTTTACGTCTAAGTCCTGTAATACTCTAATAATAGAAGTAGAACGCTTAACACTTAAATCCCAGTTATCCAATAAAGGCTCTTTTCTGTAAGGCACGTTATCTGTGTGACCTTCAACCATACATTCAAAATCGGGCTTGCTGTTTACAACTTTAGCTACTTTAGCAAGAACTTCTTTAGCTCTAGAAGTTACAATGTAGCTACCACTTTGGAATAATAATTTATCAGCAATAGAGATAAATACAACACCTTTTTCAACATTTACCTCAATGTCTGGGTCGTTAATACCAACTTCACGTTTTAAGCTTGTTACTAAAGCTAGTGTTACACTGTCTTTTTTAGTAAGCGCATCTTGTAAACGTGTAATTTTTAAATCTTTCTCTTTAATGCTTTCTAGAGTTTTCTCTACGTTAGAAGCTCCTTTGGCAGATAATACTTGTAAATTGTCATTGCTTTTTCTTAAATCAGCTACTTGCTCTTCCAATGCGGTTGCTCTAGCAGTTGCCGAAGCTCTGTCCTCTAAACAAGCATTTAATTTAACGGTTGCGGAATTAAGTAAGTCTTGAGTTTCTTTGTACTTTGTTTCAAGATCTGTGAATTGTTTTTTTGATACGCACGAACTTAGTAACAACATTGCAGATGCACTAAGTAATAGAATTTTTCTCATAATTATTTTAAGGATTAATATTTTCTTGTTTACCTACAAAAGTATGTAAAAATGGATTAATTTTAACGTTCTTAACAAAACTTTTACGAACTATTCATAAACTTTCGTAAGTGCTCTTCTTATTTACGAAATAATCAACAACAATGGATGTTCTTTGAAAATATTTTATTTTATTTTTTGACTGTTTTCGCTGTTTAAGCAGATATTTTATATGGGTATAAAAATTAAGGTGCGCTTTTAAAATGGCGGCGGTATGATTTGGTTTCATTTCAAGTAAAAATTTTATACCAGCAATACCATCAAAAATAAGACGTACCATAATAATTAAGAACCAATGTCCTGCAGCATTTTTTGTGAGCGTAAACAAGCTGTTTCTAAAATTTAAATAGGTTTTTTTAGGATTGCTGTTACTTAATGTAGCACCCCCAACATGATAAATGGTAGAAGCTCCAACATAAGCAACATTGTACTCTCTATTTTTAGCACGCCAACATAGGTCGATTTCTTCCATATGTGCAAAAAAGTGTGTATCAAAACCCTTTAATACGTTAAAAATTTCACTTCTTATAAAAAGGCAGGCACCCGAAGCCCAAAAAATATCGGTAGTATCATTGTATTGTCCCAAATCCTTTTCAATAGTATTAAAAATACGTCCCCTGCAATAAGGATAGCCATATTTATCAATAAAACCACCTGCGGCACCAGCGTATTCAAATGTATCCTTTTGGTTGTAATCTAAAATTTTAGGTTGTATGATTGCAGTGTTTGGGTTGTTTTTAAATTCATTTATAATGGGGGCTAACCAGTCTTTGGTCACTTCAACATCACTATTTAGCAAACAAAAAATATCAGCATCAATAAGTTGCAGCGCATCATTATATCCTTGGGCATAGCCACCATTTTCTCTATTTTGAATAATTTGAATGTTGGGGTATGTAGTTTTCACAAAACTTACTGAATTGTCTGTAGAGGCGTTATCTGCCACATAAATAGCTGCATTGTTAGAAAATGCCACAACCGACGGCAAAAACTGTTCTAAAAGGTGTTTTCCGTTCCAATTTAATATTACAATGGCTATTTTCATTTATAATGAGGTATGTCTTTTAAGAAATCATAGCGTTGGTTTGCAAAGTCCATTTGGCAATAATAGTGATTTAAACCGTTAGTTACCATTAAATACTTGGCATTTAAAACGCGGTTGTATTGCGCTATTTGGTCAAAAGTAGTTTGATTAATAGAAACAGCGGGGGCTTTGCACTCTACTACAATATGGATGTTGCCATTAGAATGAAACACCACAATATCATAGCGTTTTTTTAAACCATTAACAACCAGTTCTTTTTCAACATTAATTAATGATTTTGGATACCCTTTTACTTCTATTAAGTATAAAACACAATGTTGACGTACCCATTCTTCAGGTTGTAAGATCACAAACTTTTTGCGGATGCAATCAAAAATAGAAATTTTATTTTCGCTATTTTTGAATCGAAACGAAAACTTTGGAAAATTGAGTGCTTGCAATATAGTGGGTTTATATTTTTTCAAAGGTAAACTACCAAGTGTAAACTTGCAAAATACAAACAGGTTTTGTCGTTTCAAAAAGCAGGCAAGGGCCCAATGAATTTCATAATAAAAACACATAGAAGTTGGACGAAGTAAAGCAATTGGTAACCGATATTAAAAACAAGCAATTAAAACCCATTTATTTTTTAATGGGAGAAGAACCCTATTATATTGATAGAATATCGGAGTTTATTGAAGCCAATGTACTAGCAGAAGAGGAACGCGGCTTTAACCAAATGCTGCTCTATGGGCGCGATGTAACCATAGACGATATAGTAAGCAATGCCAAACGTTATCCTATGATGGCAGAGTACCAGGTACTTATTATTAAGGAGGCACAAGACCTATCGCGCAGTATTGAAAAATTGGCCGATTACGCTAAAAACCCACAACCCTCTACTGTATTGGTAATTAATTATAAATACAAAACCATTGATAAACGCAAGGCGCTTTATAAAACCCTTCAAAAAACAGGCGTGGTTTATGAAAGCAAAAAGCTATATGAAAACCAGGTAGCAGATTGGATTAGGCGGATACTGGCTTCAAAAAAATATAGTATAGAGCCTAAAGCAGCGCAAATGCTGGTGGAGTTTTTGGGCACAGATTTAAGCAAGATTAACAACGAACTTGAAAAGCTTCAAATTATCCTGCCCCAGAACACACAGATTACACCAGAACATATAGAAGAAAATATAGGAATAAGTAAAGACTATAATAACTTTGAGCTGAGAAAGGCCATAGGTAATAAAAATGTGGTGAAAGCCCACCAGATTGTTAATTATTTTGCCGAAAACCCAAAAGACAACCCTATGGTGGTAACAGTATCCTTACTGTTTAATTTCTTTTCGCAATTGCTCCATTTTCATGGATTAAGTGATAAATCGCCACGCACAGTGGCATCTGCACTTAAAATTAACCCTTACTTTGTTAATGAGTACATTACAGCAGCCAAAAATTACCCCATGCGTAAAGTTAGTGGCGTAGTGGCCACACTTAGGGAGTTTGATGTAAAAAGCAAGGGGGTAGGTTCCAATGCTGTGCCACAAGGGGACTTGCTTAAAGAATTATTGGTTAAAATTCTAGCCTAATTTTACCAATAGACCGAAACCGTTAGCACCAGCATAGTAAACAAGGTTAATATAATTACTAATGGCATTACAAACTTTAACCATTTATCGTAACCTACTTTAACAATAGCCAAAGAGGCCAAAATTAGCCCTGTGGGATTAATAAAACCAAATAGCCCCATACCATATTGGTAGGCATTTACAATCAATTCCCTGCCTATACCCACACCATCTGCCAAAGGCGACATAATGGGCATGGTTAGTACTGCCATTCCAGAAGATGACGGAATAAAGAAGGATAAGGCTCCATAAATGTACAGCATGGCATTAATAAACAAGCCTTTGTTCATGCCATTGGTGGCACTGCTGGCGTAATATAGCATGGTGTCACTTATTTGTCCGTCGTTCATTAACACCGTAATGCCACGGGCAATGCCTATAATTAGAGCAACCCCAAGCAAATCGCTGGCACCCTTAACAAATACATCTACAAATGTAGATTCTTTAATGTTACCAATAAAACCAATAAGAACGGCACCAACAAAAAATACCACGCTCATTTCTAAAAACCACCATTCCAATTGCGATACACCATAAATCATCACCACAAAGCACATAGCAAAAACAAACAGCATGCTCCCTAAATGTACATTTAAAGATATTTTAGCATTTGTGGTATTGCCAAAGGCCTTTTCAATAGCTGCTTTTTGATCGTAGATAACCGATTTTGAAGGATCTTTTTTAACCCGTTGTGCATACCATATAATATAAATAATACAGATTAAGGTACCTAAAGCAAGCATAATAAAACGCCCGGTTAAGCCCGTAGTCCAATTAATTCCAGCAGCGTCTGAGGCAATAATGGCACTAAATGGGTTGGTAGTAGAGCACATAGTGCCTATAGAAGAGCCTATATAAATGCTAGCTAGAGCTACCATGGCATCATATTTAGCTGCCAGGAAAATAGGGATTAAAATAGGGTAGAAGGCAATGGTTTCTTCAGCCAAACCAAAGGTAGTGCCCCCAATGGCAATTAATGCTGTTACCAAAATAATGAGCAAATATTCCTTGCCTTTTAAAACAGTTGCCAGCCAAGTAATACCAGCATCAAAAGCGCCTGTATAGTTCATAATACCAATAAGCCCCCCAATAAACAATACTAGAAAAATAATATCCGAAGCCTCAATAATACCCTTAATGGGCGATTGTATAAAAGCCACAAACCCTTGGGGGCTGGCTTCAACATTTTTATAAGTGTTGGGTATACTAATAGGTTTCCAAATATCGCCACTGGTAAATTTTTCCAGTGGAATTTTAATATTTAAGTCCTTTAAAGTTTCTTGGGTAGCGGGCAAGCTGGTTGTTTTTTCTAAGCTGGTTTTGGTAAAGGTATTGGTTTCTTTATTATAGGCTAGTGAATCAAATTTTCCTGAAGGAACCATCCAGGTTAGCAAAGCAACAAATCCGGCAATAATAATAAGAACCGTTTGTGCCGTAGGGAATTTTAATTTTCTCATGTAAAGGTCTTTAAAGCAAATAACGATAAAATTTGTTTAAGATAAAAGATTATTTCGCCTACGGCTTAAATTCAAAAATCTGCCGTTTGGGCAGTATGGTATAGCAATAAAAAAAGGCAAATCAAATGGTATTGATTTGCCTAAAATTAGTAACCGGTGTTAATTTATCCTATTTAAAAATCAGTTTGGGTTACAGTACAAAACTTCTTAATTCATCACTGTATGTTCTAGTAGAACTGGCTCCAATGGGTAGCACCCTAAAAATATATTCTTGCCCACTGGTAAGTCCCGTTAGCAAGAGTTTCGATTTGGTTTCAACAATAATGTTCCAAATAGTAGCTCCTACTTCCTTATATTCAAATTGATAGGCTTTGGCACCTTTAACAGTGTTGCAATCAATAAAAATTTCACCCTTATTTTTAGGTTTTACTACAAAATATGATGGTTTTAGAAGTGGCCCCACTGGAGCCGGGGCCTTACTGGCCTTAAATCCAGAGCTAATAATCTTTACCACATCGCCTTTGCATATTTTTTCAACATAAAGCCCTAGATCTTTTATAAGCACTTCTAGCGCTTCACGTTTTTGTGCCTTATCGGCAATTGCTGCATGATTGCCTGTGGCTGCTTCATTTAAAGCAACCCTATAGGCATCAAGTGCTGTTCCAACATCCTCCAGTGTTGGGTCTGGTGTGGTAAAATTGGCATTACCTGTCATAGACGTAATAATGCTTTCTACTAATTGATCTAATTCTGCATCATTGTACTTACTAGTATCAATAATTACTTTTTGTGTTTTCATTAATTATAATTATGTATTAAGGGTTACTAATTTTCTATTTTTAAAAAAGCCTTTTACCAAATAATATGTTCCATTTTTTAAAGGAAATGCGGTATTTTTTAGAAAGAATTTTAAATTTCTTATAAGAAATCCAGAGTTTCTATAAAGGTTTTTGGATTTTCTACCCATAAAAATGTTTTTTCTACCCATAACTTTGCCTTTACTACCCATAAAAACATTTTTTCTACCCATAGTTTTTAGTTTTAAACCCATAAAATGTGTTTTTCTATGCATAATTTTTAAAATTCTACCCATAAAGCATAAATAGCTACCCATAAATTTTAAAGTTATGGGTATAAAAACCATGTTTCTTATAGTAATTTTTAGGGAGCATACAGCTTTGGCAACAAGACTTGTGCAACAGCCCTTAGAAAAGGATAAAAAGTTTAAAGATGGTATAGGTAAATGTGTAACTATTCGTTTCATAAAGCTTGGGGCTTTTTATATAGAATAAAAATAAAACAAGCTATTCACTTAATTTTACGGTTAACCACAATTTGGACAAATATTAACAAAATTTAACATCTTAAAACAACGTAACTTGTTCTATTATTGAGGGTTACTTGTTTTTGTAAATTTTCATTTTTTAAAATTTATATTAAAAATGATGGTGTATAGGTAGCCGTAGGCTTATAGTTTTTAACTTTGTGCTTCTTAAAAATAAAACCCATGCAAGTAGATATACACAAAAGCTGGCAACCCCATTTACAGCCAGAATTCAATAAGCCTTATTTTGAGCAGTTGGTAGCATTTGTGAAAAATGAATATAGAACCCACGAATGTTTTCCACCCGGTAATGAGATTTTTAATGCCTTTAACCATTGTGCGTTTAATGATGTAAAAGTGGTTATTATAGGGCAAGACCCGTATCATGATGTGGGGCAGGCGCACGGACTCTGTTTTTCTGTTAAGGAAGGCATAAAGCACCCGCCATCCTTAATCAATATTTTTAAGGAAATAGAAACCGATTTGGGTGTACCGTACCCAAAAAGCGGAAACTTACTGCGCTGGTCGCAACAGGGTGTATTATTGCTAAACGCTACATTAACCGTTAGGGCCCACCAAGCAGGTAGTCATCAAAATAAAGGTTGGGAAACATTTACCAATGCCGTAATAAAAACCATAAGTACCCAAAAAGAGCGTGTTGTTTTTCTGCTTTGGGGTGGGTATGCCAAACAAAAAGCAACATTAATAGATAAAAGCAAACATTGGGTATTAACCAGCGGCCACCCATCGCCATTAAGTGCCAATAGAGGGTATTGGTTTGGAAACAAACATTTTAGTAAAACAAATGACTTGCTAGAAAAATCTGGAAATACAACAATAATGTGGTAGTTATAGAGAAAGAAAGTGTGGCGTTACAGTGGCTTACTGTAACTGCTAGTAAAAGAACAGAAAGTGATTTTTAGATTTAACTGCCTGTAGGTGCTAACCTTTCGGGTTTTAAATCTAATTTTAAAGCAGTATCGGGCTTTAATATTACAGGCATTTCACTTACTTTATTTCTTTTTGGGGTTTTGTTACAACTAAATTTTAATAACAAAAAATTGATAACAACAAGCGCTGAAACTGAAATTATAACGATAGCTATCATAGGATGATTGGGATTAAATGGTCGACAAGATACAAAAAAAAACGATAAAAAATCATATTTTGTCAGTAAAAAATAATTTTACACAAAAGTAATAAATAAAAGACTACAATCAAATACGTACTTGTACTTATTTTAAAATCATAAAAAACAGCCTATTATTTTATGTATTTGATGTTTTTTTAAGAGTTTATTTGCTTTTTAGTAGTCTTTTTTTTGATTTTACAAGAATTTACTCAAGTTAAAGGTTACGCTTTTTAAGTTTTATTTTGAAGATTTTTATTTTTTAAGGCGAAAGCAGTGTTTTTATTAAATAAAATTTATTTTTGACTAAAATTAAAAACATGGATCAGGTTAATTGGATTACTGCAAAAACCTACGAAGATATTACATATAAAAAGTGCAATGGTGTAGCGCGTATAGCGTTTAACCGCCCTAATGTACGCAACGCCTTTAGGCCTAAGACTACAAGCGAACTTTACGATGCTTTTTACGATGCCAATGAAGATGTAAATATAGGTGTAGTTTTACTATCGGCAGAAGGGCCATCAACCAAAGATGGTGTTTGGAGCTTTTGTTCTGGAGGCGACCAAAAGGCTCGTGGCCATCAAGGCTATGTTGGTGAAGATGGGTACCACCGTTTGAATATTTTAGAGGTACAACGCTTAATTCGATTTATGCCCAAAGCTGTTATAGCTGTTGTACCAGGTTGGGCTGTAGGTGGTGGCCATAGCTTGCATGTGGTTTGCGATTTAACCCTGGCCAGTAAAGAGCATGCCATTTTTAAACAGACCGATGCTGATGTTACCAGTTTTGATGGTGGATACGGCTCGGCATATTTGGCTAAAATGGTCGGGCAAAAAAAGGCACGCGAAATCTTTTTCTTGGGTAGAAACTACTCGGCACAAGAAGCATTTGAAATGGGCATGGTAAATGCCGTTATACCACACAACGAGTTAGAAGCTACGGCCTATGAGTGGGCTCAAGAAATATTAGCTAAGTCGCCAACCTCTATTAAAATGCTTAAGTTTGCCATGAATTTGACAGATGATGGTATGGTGGGCCAACAAGTATTTGCAGGAGAGGCAACACGATTGGCTTACATGACCGATGAAGCCGTTGAAGGTAGAAATGCTTTCCTGGAAAAACGTAAGCCCAACTTTGTTAAAAAATGGATCCCTTAATTATAATATGAAAAATATTTCTGTTTGGATTTCAAGTATGCGTTTAAGAACGCTTCCACTATCCATTTCCGGTATTGTTTTGGCGTCTTGTTATGCAAGTTATAATGGTCATTTTAATTGGAAAATTTGTGTTTTGGCTATTTTAACAACCTTAAGTTTTCAAATTCTTTCTAATCTGGCCAATGATTATGGCGATGGCGTAAAAGGCACCGATAATGATGACAGGGTAGGGCCAGACCGTGCTATACAAACGGGACAAATTTCTCCTGATGATATGTTTAATGCCATAAAAATAAGCGTTTTAATTTCTATAGGGTTGTCCTTCTTCCTTATTTTCTCGGCCTTTGGAGTAAAGCACTTTTTTTTAACGCTTGTATTTTTTTTAATAGGCATTGCCAGTATTGTTGCTGCTATTCGTTACACCGTTGGTAATAATGCCTATGGGTATAAGGGCCTGGGAGACTTATTTGTATTTGTTTTTTTTGGGTTGATTAGTGTTATTGGTGGGTATGTATTATATGCCAAAACCATAGACCATTTGGTAATTCTACCTGCCTGTACCATTGGTTTGTTAAGTGTTGCCGTTTTAAATCTTAATAACATGCGTGATATTGTATCAGATGCGAAATCGAATAAAATAACATTGGCTGTTAAATTGGGAATATCTAATGCTAAAAAATATCACCTAGCATTAATATTCATGGCCATTGGCTTATCTATTTTGCACGCATTATTGTATTATACAGACTTTTATGATTTAATATTTTTTATTGCATACATTCCCTTATTGTTACATGTTAAGACAGTATTAAACAATAAAGATTCCAGTTTATTAGACCCTGAATTAAAGAAGGTGGCACTATCTACGGTGCTTTTGGCTGTACTTATGGGGGTGGGCTATTTGTTATAATTTTTTTGTATTTTAAGTTGGCATTTAGAGCTACCATCAAAAAAATTAATTTTCTAGTAACAAGGTGCTTAGTTTTAATCTTTTAATTGTTTAATCTTTTTAATTTATAACCACATGAAGATTACATTTTACGGTCACTCAAGTTTTGGCATACAAGTAAGCGATGTAAATATTCTTGTAGATCCGTTTATTACTGCAAACGATAAAGCTGCTCATATTAACATTCACACTCTTAAAGCAGATTACATTTTATTAACACACGCACATCGCGACCATGTGCTGGACGTAGAAGCCATAGCAAAGCGTACCAATGCCGTTATTATTTCAAATTTTGAAATTGTTATGTATTACGAAGCGAAGGGATTTGAAGGGCACCCTATGAACCATGGCGGTAGTTGGGATTTTGAGTTTGGTACTGTTAAATATGTAAATGCTATTCATTCCTCGTCCTTTTCAGATGGAAGTTATGGCGGACAACCTGGTGGTTTTGTAATAGAAGGCGAGCACAAAAATGTTTATATAGCTGGCGATACGGCTTTGTCTTTTGACATGAAGTTAATTCCTAAAGGTATTATACTAGACTTGGCTATTTTACCCATTGGAGATAATTTTACTATGGGGATAGACGATGCTATTACAGCAAGCGATTTTGTACAATGCGATAAAATACTGGGTTGCCATTACGATACTTTTGGATATATAGAAATAGACCATGAAGAGGCCAAGCGCAAATTTTTTGATAAAGGAAAAGATTTAATGTTGTTGGAAATAGGTGAAAGCATAGAGTTATAAATGATAGAAGCAACTTACAAAAAGTACATTTTAAACTTTAAACAAGCCAGCGGTACTTCGCGGGGCATTTTAAAAACCAAGGAAACCTGGTTTCTTATTTTAAGGTCGGAAAACAAATTGGGAATTGGAGAGTGTGGATTGTTTAGGGGCCTATCTGCAGACGATAGACCCGATTATGAAACCACTTTGCAATGGGTTTGCCAAAACATGCATTTAGGATTAGATGCCTTGTTAGATGCCCTAATGCCATTCCCCAGTATACAGTTTGGATTAGAAACGGCCTTTAGATCTTTAGAAAGTCAAGACCCTTTTAAATTATTTCCGTCCTACTTTACTGAAGGTACCGATGCCATTCCCATTAATGGTTTGATTTGGATGGGCACAGAAACCTTTATGAAACAACAGATTAAGGAAAAGATTGATGCAGGCTTTACATGCATTAAAATGAAGATTGGTGCTATTGATTTTCAAACAGAAGTTAACCTCTTAAAATCCATTAGAAAGGAATTTTCGGTAAGTGATATTGAGTTACGTGTAGATGCCAATGGTGCATTTACAGCAGAGGAAGCCCTAGAAAAGTTGAAAATTTTATCAGATATTAAACTACACTCCATAGAACAGCCCATTAAACAGGGGCAAATAGATGCCATGGCTAAGTTGTGTAATGAAACGCCATTGCCCATTGCTCTTGATGAAGAATTAATTGGTGTGTTTGCTGTAACAGAAAAAGAGAAATTGCTACAAACCATTTGTCCGCAATACATTATCTTAAAACCAAGTTTGGTTGGAGGGTTTAGGGGTAGTGATTCATGGATTGCCATAGCCGAAAAGAAACGGATAGGGTGGTGGATTACCAGTGCTTTAGAAAGTAATGTAGGGCTTAATGCCATAGCCCAATATACTTATACAAAGCAAAGCAAATTACCGCAGGGTTTAGGAACTGGTGGTTTATTTACAAATAATTTTGATGCGCCTTTACAAGTAGTTAGTGGCACATTGCAGTATAACAAAGACATTGATTGGAATTTTAATTTATAATATATGTACATAGCACAAGCATTTAAAGCATTGCACGAATGGTGGCGGTATTTAATAGGATTGGCAATAGTTATTATGGCCGTTATTATAGGGCAAGTACCCTTTACAATAGCAGTTATGCTTAAGGCATTTAAAAGCGGTAATGATTTAACCAAATTGGACGAAACTAAAATGATGTCGCTTTTAGAACCCAATTTAAATTTGTTTTTAATGTTGCTGTCTTTTGCCATAGGTTTGGTAGCCTTGCTAATAGTGGTTAAATACCTGCACAAGCAATCCATTACACAATTAACTACTACTAGAAAGAAAATAGACTGGAAGCGCTTTTGGTTGGTATTTTTTGTTTGGGGGTTGGGCTCTAGTGGGTTGGTATTGTTGGATTATATGATGGCCCCAGAGGATTATGTAGTGAATTTTAATTTAGTGCCGTTTTTAATACTTTGTGTTATAGCCATTATTTTTGTGCCACTACAAACAAGTTTTGAGGAATATTTGTTTAGAGGGTATTTAATGCAAGGTATAGGAGTTATTGTAAAAAACAAGTGGGTGCCTTTAATTATCACTTCATTGGTTTTTGGCTTATTGCATATAGCAAATCCAGAAGTAGACAAATTAGGCTATGTAATTATGGTTTATTATATAGGAACCGGATTGTTTTTAGGGATTATGACGCTAATGGATGAAGGCATAGAATTATCACTAGGTTTTCATGCTGCTAATAATTTGTTTACGGCACTTTTGGTAACAGCAGATTGGACGGCATTTCAAACACACTCCGTTTTAAAGGATATGTCTAATCCTGAAGAAATGGGGCTCATGGAAATTTTTGTACCGGTATTTGTCGTGTTTCCCATACTGTTGTTTATACTATCCAAAATATATAAATGGACCGATTGGAAGGGCAAACTGTTTGGGGCCGTTGAAAAGCCAGTACCAGAAGTTCAACAAAATATAGAAGCTATAGGAGCCAGTGATACCCAACTATAATAAAGTCCATAACCGTTTTAAACTAAATGGTTTTCATTACTCGCATGAAGACCTTGTAGAGGTTGCTTATGACTTTGTAAAAGAAGGTGCTTCCTATCAAAAAAACATTGGAAATTTTTTGCTTGATTGGCTGGACGAAAAAGCATATATAAATGTCTATACTTCCGGTTCTACCGGAACACCCAAACCCATTAAAATTAAAAAGCAGGCTATGGTAAACTCTGCTATAGCTACGGGCGATTTTTTTAATTTAAACCCAGGCGATGCAGCATTACATTGTTTACCACCCCAATATATTGCTGGTAAAATGATGTTAGTAAGAGCCCTGGTTTTAGGTTTGGAACTTGACTTGGTTAAACCAACATCAACACCTATTATTGATAAGGGTAAACACTATAAGTTTTGTGCTATGGTACCTTTACAATTAGAAAGCACACTAATGGATTGTTCCCATATTCAAATTATTATAGTTGGAGGTGCCCCAGTTTCGCATACATTACGAACAAAAATTAAAAAATTAAAATGCCAGGTATATGAAACTTATGGCATGACGGAAACCGTTACCCATATAGCCCTAAAAAAGCTTAATGGTTTTAAATCAATAAGTAAAAATTTAAACCCATCATTTTTTAAAACACTTCCCCATGTTTCTATTTCGCAAGATACCCGCGACTGTTTGGTTATTGATGCGCCAAGACTTTCAGAAAATAAAATTATAACAAACGATGTGGTAACAATACATTCTAAAACCGAATTTGAGTGGTTGGGACGTTATGACCATGTTATTAATTCTGGAGGCATTAAACTATTTCCTGAACAAATAGAGACAAAACTTCAAAACACCATACGGCAACGTTTTTTTATAGCATCTGAACCGCACGATGTGCTGGGGGCACAGGTTATTTTGGTTTTAGAGGGCAACACCAATGTCTTAGACGATTCGGTATTTTTAAAATTGCAGAAATATGAAATTCCGAAGAAAATATATAATGTATCAGCATTTGTAGAGACACCTACGGGCAAAATTCAACGTAAAAAAACCTTAGCGTTGTTACAACACTAAGGTGTTTCCATATTAAAAAGGACTGGTTGCAAACTTATTGTTGCATTTTAAAGTAGTAATCCAAAGAATGTTTACCTGAACCATAAAGCATAAAGAAAGCACAAACTATTAGGGTTATAATGGCTAAATATAAATTAGCGGTATTCATATCTCCCACAAAATTTATTAGTATAGCTCCAATTAATATAGGGAGTTGTGCTATAATAGCCCATCGGGTTAGCAATCCACAGGCAATTAAAATACCTCCAATAAAATGTGCCGGTGCTACATAGTGAATAACTAACATGCCACCTGCCATATTTTGAAAAGGTTTAAAAAGTTCTATTAACATTTCGCTATTGGAAATAAAGCTAATGCCTTTAATGAATAAAAAGACCCCCAAGGCAATGCGTAATAAGTCTAACGGAATATAAGTATGCCTATTGGCCCACTTATTAAGAGGTTTAATGGTTTCCATAATTTAGAAAGTTGTTGATTTACAACTATTAAGATACGTAAAAAAACAACAAAAACCCAATTAAACTTGTATAACACCCAAGTTGAATTTTTTATCAATAGGGGCGTGGTTGGCCGCTTCAATACCCATACTAAGCCATTTTCGGGTGTCTAGAGGGTTGATAATAGCGTCCGTCCATATACGTGCCGCTGCATAGTAAGGAGATACCTGTGTATCGTATCTTGATTTTATTTTGCTGTAAAGTGCTTCTTCCTTTTCTTTAGTGATTTTTTCACCTTTTTTTTCTAAAGAGGCTTTTTCAATTTGTAATAGTACTTTTGCAGCACTATTGCCACTCATTACAGCAAGCTCGGCACTAGGCCAGGCTACTATAAGTCTGGGGTCGTAAGCTTTGCCACACATGGCATAATTACCTGCACCATAACTATTGCCAATAATAACTGTAAATTTTGGAACCACAGAATTACTAACAGCATTTACCATTTTAGCACCGTCTTTTATAATGCCACCATGTTCACTTTTGCTTCCTACCATAAAGCCTGTTACATCCTGTAAGAACACTAAGGGTATCTTTTTTTGATTGCAATTGGCAATAAAGCGAGTGGCCTTGTCGGCACTATCGTTGTATATAACACCACCAAATTGCATTTCGCCTTGTTTGGTTTTTACTAGTTTACGCTGATTGGCAACAATGCCAACCGCCCAGCCATCAATTCTGGCATAACAAGTAATAATGGTTTTACCGTAACCAGCTTTGTACTCATCAAATTCAGAGTTATCTACCAAACGCTTAATGATATCGTGCATATCGTATTGGTCTGCTCTCGACTTAGGCAAAATACCATAAATATCCTCGGGGTTTTCTTTGGGTTTTTGTGGTTCTACTCTATTAAAACCAGCTTTGGTATAGTCGCCTATTTTATCAACAATATTTTTAATGGTGTTTAAGGCGTCTTTATCGTCTTTAGCCTTATAGTCGGTTACACCAGATATTTCGCAATGGGTAGTTGCACCCCCTAAGGTTTCATTATCTATAGTTTCGCCAATAGCAGCTTTTACTAAGTAGCTTCCCGCTAAAAAAATACTACCGGTCTTATCAACAATTAGAGCTTCATCACTCATAATAGGTAAGTAAGCGCCACCTGCAACACAGCTTCCCATAACAGCAGCAATTTGCGTAATGCCCATACTGCTCATAATAGCATTGTTTCTAAAAATACGGCCAAAGTGTTCCTTGTCTGGAAAAATGTCGTCCTGTAAAGGTAAATACACACCCGCACTGTCTACAAGGTAAATGATAGGTATTTTATTTTCGATGGCTATTTCTTGGGCTCTTAAGTTTTTCTTAGCAGTAATGGGAAACCATGCTCCAGCCTTAACGGTAGCATCATTAGCTACAACAATACATTGTTTTCCTTTAATATACCCTATTTTAACCACAACACCTGCTGATGGGCAACCACCATGTTCAGAATACATATCCTCGCCAGCAAAGGCAGCAATTTCTATGGATTTAGAATTAGTATCCAAAAGGTAATCAATACGCTCGCGAGCTGTCATTTTTCCTTTGGCATGTAGCTTTTCTATATTCTTTTTACCGCCCCCTAGATGTACATTTCCTAAGCGCTTATTTAGTTCAGATACTAAAAGTTTATTGTGATCTTCGTTTTTGTTGAAGTTTAAATCCATTCAATATTAGTTTGAAGCTAAAATACAAAAGTTTCAAATTTATAAAGCAGAATAGTGTTAATGTTTTATTAAATATATAACATGGAAATATATTCCTTGGAAAATAAATTATTTTATTGTACATTTGTGGCATAATTAAAGAAAAACATTGATATGAAAAATATAATAGCCTTTGCAGGTTCTAATAGTAAACAATCCATTAATAAGCAATTGGCAACATATGCCTCAAGGCAATTAAATAGTACAGATGTGACAATCTTGGATTTAAACGATTTTGAGTTGCCTGTTTTTGGAGTAGACCTGGAAAAAGAAGCAGGTATTCCAGAAAATGCACATAAATTTTTAGAATTAATAAAAACGACTGATGGCATTGTTCTGTCGTTGGCAGAGCATAATGGTGCCTATGCTACGGTATTTAAAAACCTTTTGGATTGGATGTCCAGAATTGAAGGTAAAACGTTTTTTGGCAAACCCATGCTATTAATGGCAACTTCTACAGGTAGTAGGGGAGGTAAATCAGTTTTAGAAATAGCAAAAAACAGATTTCCTTTTCATAATGCGGATATTGTTGAATCATTTTCACTGCCTTTTTTTAACGACAATTTTGCAAATGGAAAGATCGTTAACGAAGATCTTGATGCACAATTAAAAAATGCGGTAGCACAATTTCAAAAACAACTTTAAAAACTTTAGTTATGGGAGATATAAGTAAAGATATTAATTCAACATTTGCCAACAATAGAATAAAGGCACTACTTAATATCCTATACACAGCTAACTGGATATCGAGTTACCAAAATGAGTTTTTTAAGCCTTATGGGATATCACCACAGCAATATAATATATTAAGAATATTAAGGGGTGCAGGTGAACCTATAAATGTACAGGTGGTAAAAGACCGAATGATTGAACGAGCTCCCAATGCTACTCGGTTAATGGATAAATTATGTTCAAAAAACTATATTGATCGTTTACCCAGTGAAAGTGATAGGCGTGTAGTAAAAATAGCTATAACAAAAGCAGGTTTAGAGCTGTTGGAATCTATACCAGATAATTTAAATATTGACTTATTAAAGAATTTAAATGAAACTGAAGCAGAGCAATTAAGTAATCTATTAGATAAAATGAGATAGGAAATACTAAAATATAAACAGATGAAACACCCATGATAATTGCACTCACACACAAAGATGATTATTCAAGGTGTTCCATCTGACCTCTAAAACAATAAAAATAAACAGATGAAAACAATAATACATAAAGCCGATAGTAGAGGGTTTGCAAATCATGGGTGGTTACAAGCAAATCATTCCTTTAGTTTTGCCAATTATTATAACCCAGAAAGAGTACACTTTGGAGCCTTACGTGTTCTAAATGATGATATGATTGCCCCTAAAATGGGATTTGGAACACATCCACATAACAATATGGAAATAATTACTATTCCATTAAAAGGGGTTTTGAAGCATCGTGACTCTATGCATAATACTTGGGAGTCTGTATTGCCAGGAGAAGTCCAGGTAATGTCGGCAGGAACCGGTGTTCAGCATTCTGAAATAAATGGATCTTCAGATGAACATTTGGGACTTTTTCAAATTTGGATAATGCCTAACAAACAAAATGTGGAACCACGGTATGATCAAAAAACATTTGATGCAAAAGCAAGGGAAAATAAGCTGCAAACATTGGTGACATCTATAGATGAATCCCATGAAGGGAGTTTAAAAATTCATCAAGACGCTGTGATATCTAGAATAGATTTGGATGAAGGACAAACATTTAGCTATACGCTTAAAAGTGAAAATCACGGTGTTTACGTCATGACCATATTTGGTGAAATACTTGTAGATAACAAAAAGCTTGAAACAAGAGATGCGGTTGGAGTTTCAGAAACTAAGTCCTTTAAAATTACGGCAAATGCAAACTCTGGTTTACTATTTATTGAAGTTCCAATGGATTTTTAGTGTAATTATAGTTAGGATAATAAAGAAGCATTCAATTTTTGAATGCTTTTTTATTTAAAAATGCGATATTTGTGTTTCGGTTTGTGTGTAACCTACATAACTACACGGTGCTTGTCTGGGTTATGCTAACATTAAATTATCAAATATGGCAATGAATAAAAATACTGTGCTCGCTTGGGCCACAACAATTATGATTATAGTAGGATTGAGTTTAATTGCTCTCGGCGCTTTTAGGTATGATGAAGTTGCAGGATGGGGGTTTGCAGCTGTTGGTATAGGTTTTTTTGCAATTGCTTGGGTGTTTAATGCTTTAAAAGGTAGAGTATAATGAGTGACGATAAGAAAGTGATTTTTTCAATGTCTGGTTTAACCAAGACATTTCAAGGAGCCAATACACCAGTGCTAAAGAATATTTACCTGAGTTTTTTCTATGGTGCTAAAATTGGAATTTTAGGGCTAAATGGTTCGGGTAAATCTACCTTGTTAAAAATTATAGCTGGAGTGGATAAAAACTATCAGGGCGATGTAGTTTTTTCCCAGGATTATTCAGTTGGTTACCTTGAACAAGAACCCAAGCTAGATGAAAGTAAAACTGTTATTGAAATTGTTAGAGAAGGAGCTGCTGAAACGGTTGCCATTTTAGACGAATACAACAAAATAAATGACATGTTTGGTTTGGAAGAAGTCTATTCTGATCCCGATAAGATGGAAAAGCTTATGAATAGGCAAGCTGAACTTCAAGATAAGATTGATGCCGCTAATGCGTGGGAGTTGGATACAAAGTTAGAGATTGCCATGGATGCACTTCGTACGCCCGAGGGAGACAAAAAGATAAGTGTTTTATCTGGAGGGGAGAGACGTCGTGTAGCACTTTGCCGTTTATTGTTGCAAGAGCCTGATGTCTTATTATTGGATGAGCCAACCAACCATTTGGATGCCGAATCGGTACACTGGTTAGAGCAGCATTTGGCACAATATAAAGGAACTGTTATTGCTGTAACGCACGATAGGTACTTTTTAGATAATGTAGCTGGTTGGATATTGGAGTTAGATAGGGGCGAGGGCATTCCTTGGAAAGGGAATTACTCTTCTTGGCTAGATCAAAAATCCAAGCGCTTGGCGCAGGAAAGTAAGACAGCATCTAAGCGTCAAAAAACTTTAGAGCGTGAGCTAGAATGGGTTAGGCAAGGAGCCAAAGGGCGCCAAACCAAACAAAAGGCGCGTTTAAATAACTATGACAAGTTACTAAGCCAAGACCAAAAACAATTGGACGAAAAGCTAGAAATATATATACCTAATGGCCCCCGTTTAGGAACCAATGTTATTGAAGCCATAGGTGTTAACAAAGGCTATGAAGATAAATTGCTGTATGAAGATCTAAATTTTAAACTCCCGCAAGCAGGTATTGTTGGGGTTATTGGTCCTAATGGTGCTGGTAAAACAACTATTTTTAAAATGATAATGGGGGAGGAAACTCCAGACAAAGGAGAATTTAAAGTAGGGGAGACAGCAAAAATTGCATATGTAGACCAAAGTCATTCTAACATTGACCCTGAGAAAACCATATGGCAAAACTTTAGTGATGAACAAGAGCTTATTTTAATGGGAGGTAAGGAAGTAAATTCCCGTGCTTATTTAAGTCGGTTTAACTTTTCCGGTGGTGAACAGAATAAGAAAGTTAAACTGTTATCGGGAGGCGAAAGGAATCGTTTACATTTAGCTATGACACTAAAAGAGGAAGGTAATGTGCTATTATTGGATGAGCCAACCAACGATCTTGATGTTAATACCTTGCGTGCACTGGAGGAAGGTTTGGAGAATTTTGCGGGTTGTGCAGTTGTAATATCGCATGATAGATGGTTTTTAGATAGAATATGTACCCACATTTTAGCCTTTGAAGGAAATAGCCAAGTATACTTTTTTGAAGGTAGTTTTAGTGAATATGAAGAAAATAAAAAGAAACGATTAGGAGGTGATTTAACCCCTAAACGTATTAAGTATAAAAAACTGGTGCGCAGTTAAGCCATAAAAAAAGCCTGTACAACACAGGCTTTTTTTAAATATATGGCTTTGTTTAGTTATTATTGTACATGTGGCCTTCAGTAAAATCTGTATATTTTTTTTCCTCTTCTGCCATTTGTTGACTGATTTTGTCAAGGCGTTCATTTTCTTTTTTAAGTTTATAGGACTTTCGAATACCTAATATTAAAAGAATAGAAAAAAATAAAACAACAATAATTAAAACAGTTACAATACTGGTTTGGCTAATTATCAGCGGTGTGTTTACTAAAAAAAGGGAAAATATAATTGAAGCCATAATTAGCGCAATAATGAGTTATACGTTTAATCAAATATAATATATTTTATTCACAAAACAATCAAAAAATGAGAAATATTATAACATATTATGTAAGGCGTATAACACAATTAATTTTAGCTATTGTCTTTGTTTTAAGGGTTTTACAATAAAATCACAGTAAGTTTTCAATGTTATTATAGCTGTGTTGATATAGAGGATATTTTATAAGAGATGTAAAGTTTATTAAATGAAAAAAAGTAATATTAAAAATATTAAGAGTGAACTGCTATCTGATAATTATTACATTCTAAAAAAGTTTACATTCAATTACTTAATGAAGAACGGGGATTGGGTAGAACAAATGCGGGAGGTATATAATAGAGGTGATGGTGCTGGGATTTTACTCTATAATAAAGTAAAGAAAACAATTATTTTAACGAGACAGTTTAGAATGCCTACCTATTTAAATGGAAATGAGGACGGTTTTTTGGTTGAAATATGCGCAGGTATGTTAGACAAAGACAATCCAGAAGCTTGTATAATTAGAGAAAGTGAAGAAGAAGTAGGCTATAGGATTAAAACCGTTGAAAAAGTTTATGAAGCCTATTCATCGCCGGGGGTCATGACTGAAAAGATGCACTTTTTTGTTGGAGAATATACGGATGCTATGAAAGTTAATGAAGGAGGAGGAGTAGCTAGTGAGCATGAAGATATTGAAGTATTGGAACTCCCTTTTAGCACAGCTGTAAATATGCTAAACAATGGAGAGATTCACGATACGAGAACAATTGTATTGCTACAATATGCAATAATTAAAAAGTTATTGAATTAATTGGAACGGTTTAAAACCAACTCCAATTTAATATTACCTCGCTTATAAGGACTGTTAGGTTCAACAGGAATTTCAACAAAGCCATATTTTTTATATATATAAATGGCATTTTCCAGTTTTCTATTAGAGTAAATAATAAGTTTAGGCATTTGCATTTCTTTAGCAAAATCAACACATCGTTGCATCATTTTTTGACCTATTTTATGGCCTCTATGCTTAGGAGATACTGCCATTTTTGTTAGTTCAAAATAAGGAGTGTTCGCCAATGGCATTAAAGCTACTGTACCAACAATGGAATCATCTAATTTTGCAAAGAAGATGTGTCCGCCTTTGTTTATAATATAATTTTCAGGTTTGCTTAACACTTCCTCATCGTATGGTTCTACATAAAAAAAAGTTTCTAACCATTCAATGTTTAAGTTGTAAAAATCACGAGCATATTCTTTTTTAAAATCGATTATTTTTAATGTGTCTGTTGCATTCATCTCTACGTTTTCAATAATGGTTTTACTTAGACTTTGTGTGTTTAATTTTTCTTCAAGTTTATTTAAATGTTCAATAAAAGTAGCATGGGTTGTCTCCATGGTATATGCTTTAATTACTTTGTCGATAGCCTTCCAAATGGGCTTTATGTCTTGCACCAAGTTTTTTCCTTTATTGGATAAATGAATGATCTTTTTTCGTTTATCCAGTTTATCATCATTTAATACAATTAATTTTTTTTTCAATAATTTATTTATTGTTTGAGTAATGGCTGGTTGTGTTACATTCAATAATATTTTTATTTCAGTATTGGTAACGCCATCTTTATTAGTGATGATTTTGAATATAGGGAAAAGGTAGGGGTCAAAGTCAACATTAAAGTGATTGTAGACCAACTGGGTTTCTTTCATCAAGAGCTCACTAATTCTTTTAAGCCTCGATCCCATCCCTAATTCGCCAAAACCTTGAAGTACATCCATATGATAAGTATTTATATAAGTGCTTATGCAAATGTAAATATTTTTTATTTTAATGCAAATAATTAATTAAGGTTTAATGAAATCTGTAATCAAATAGGTGATAAGTTTTCCTATCTGTAAGGCATTAAATTCATTAGGTGTAGCTTCACAAATGTGCAGGTAGCAGGCATTGTTTTCGGTCGCAAAAAAGCTTATAAACCTTCTTGCGGAATTTACTGAAAAACCACTGGGTGTCATGGCACTGCTGTTAATATTTTCAATGGCATCACAATCAATTTCAATACCAAAGGGGGCATCAGATATGTGATTTAAGCCTTGTTGTAAAGCATCATTAAACTTTAAATTTTTATTAACTTCTAAATCTTCAAACCTAATATATTTTATGGATTTTATTTTGTTTAATGATTTAAACAAGTTGTCAGAGGTATAGATACTATGCAACCCAAAAATAAAATAATTTTTCAAAAAGCCTTCTGCATAGGCATAACTAAACCCATTACCACTATGCCTGCCTTCTTCAGATCTAAAATCTGAATGGGCATCAAAATTAATGGCATTAATAGGTTTTTTAAGGGCCAAAGAAGCCCCCTTTATGTTACCATAGGCATTGTTATGTCCGCCACCAATTATAATTGGTTTTTTTCCAGATGCAACTATTTGCCTAACAATATCGGTAACATCTTTATCTATATTGGCAACAATTTTTCTCGCCTTTAAAAAGCTTTTCTTTTTATTGGGAGCTAGTTTAGAGATTTCTAGTAATTCTTTAGAAAAGTCTAGATGACCTAAAATCAAAACTTTATCAGCTGAAGTATAAGCATTACTTTGAATATTTAATAAAACTTTTAATGTTGCTTCCCATGCCTTTGAAGTCCCTATTTTACCATGGTTAGCAAATACACCAACGTCTTCTGGCAAACCAATTATTACATAGCTGACATCCAAATTTTTAAGTTGTTCGTATATATTGGAGATGCTGGTTAATATTTTAATATGTTGACCAAACTTGGATTCACCAGACCTTTTGTTTAATAGTTTATTTAGAGTACTTTTATTAAATAAAATAAGTTTATCCATGTGAGTAAATAAATTTTAAAATAAAAATACATTATTATTTATTTAAAGCATTAAAAATTAAAGAACAAAAATTCAACATTTAAAAAACATTAAAAACAGGTATTATGGAAAGTAGCAAAAGTAGCACAGGACTTAAAATAGCATTGGGAATTGCTTTGGTTTTATTTTTAGGAACAGCATTCTATACTATGAATTTGTATTCTACAAGTTCTAAAGTCCAAAAAGATTTAAAAGAACAAAAACAATTAGTGATGAACGACCTTAACGCCATGGCTAAACAATATGATGAAGCTATTAGCGAAAATGATGTGGCAAACAAAAACTTAACGGAAGCCAGAGCACGAATTCAAGGATTAATAGACTCTTTAAAGATTTCTGAAACGAACGTTAAAAGTTTATGGAGATACAAACAAAAATACGTGTCTTTGCAAAAAGAAATGGATGTATTATTGGCCCAAAACGATTCACTTAAAGTTCAAAATTCTTATTTAGCAACATCTTTAGATAGTACACGAGTTCGTCTAGAAGAGCGTACCATGTTCAATGATTCTTTATTAATACAAAATAATGCTTTAGCAGAGGTAGTTTCAGATGCTGCCGTATTATCTGCAGTAGATTTAAAAGCTTCAGGTGTTATTGTTAGAACTTCTGGTAAAGTTATTCCAACAGAAAGAGCAGGTCGTAGCGATAAAATAAGAGTATGCTTTATAGTAGCTAAAAATAAACTAGTACAAGCAGGTGACCAAGAGTTATACATTCAGGTTATCGATCCTAAAAACAACATCTTAGGTTTAAATGAACAAGTACAGTTTGAAGATGTTACATTAAACTATAGTGTAATTAGTAAGTTTAATTACGAAAATGCAAATTTAAATATTTGCGAATTTGTAACCCCAAAAGGCGATGCAGATTTTGAAGAAGGACGTTATATTGTAAATGTATTTAATGAAAAAGATTTAGTATCTACTTCTGAGTTTACTCTAAGGTAATTATTTATAACACTTAATCTTAAAACCTCAAGTTATTTTAAAACTTGGGGTTTTTTTGTGGCAAATTTTAAGCTATTAATCAGCTAAAAAGGTTTAATTATAGAAATTCTTACTATCCTGAAATAGTACTAAAGTGCTTTGTTGATAAATTCTTATGGCAAATACATCTTAACAATTTTATATGTAAATAGTAGAAAACAAATTTTTGCAATCCAATAAAGGCTTAATTTTACCTTAACAGTACCTTCCTGTTGGCAAAATCAATTATTAATTTTTTACAAAAACTTAAAACTACGATTAATGAATTCTAGTTTAGATTTTTTAAACTCATTTACCAATGTTTCCGATAAAACACTTAAGGAACTTTCAAAAATATCTGAGCTAAAGAAAATCAAGGCAGGTACACAGCTCGTAAAGTTAAACGAAGTACCCTCTAAAGTTTATATGCTTGTCTCGGGTACTATAAGATGTTATTTAAATACAGAGTCGGGAAAAGAATTTAACAAAAGTTTTTATTTGCCCGTTTGTTTTGTGGGATCGTTAACGGCTTTATTGAAAAGAAAACCATCGTTATTTGTTTTTGAAGCACTTACAGAATGCAAAATTTATGAAACAGATTTCTCTAAGTTCATGATGCTTTGCAAAAAGAACATAGAAGTTAATTTGTTGTATTCTAAGGTTTTAGAAACTGTTTATGAAAAATATGAAGAACGCCTTGTAGAATTAATTTCTTTAGACGCTAAAGCCCGTTATCTGGAATTACAAAAACAAATTCCTAACGTAGAAGAGCTTATACCACAATACCATATTGCTTCATATTTAGGTATAACACCAGTACAATTAAGTAGAATTAGAAAAAAAATTGACGGTTATTAACATTTGTTAATAACAATGACTAAGTGAAACTATATATTTGTCCTGATTTCCTTTTCAAAGTTAAATACGAAGGATTGATAGCTAACCAACCAAAAAAAACAGGTAACATTAATTACCTGTTTTTTTATTTTAATGAATATGTTAACTAAAACTATTTTAGACTTCCAACCATATCCTCTGGCTTTACCCAAGCATCATAGTCTTCTGCAGTAACATAACCTAAGTTAATGGCCTCTTCTTTTAAGGTAGTGCCATTTTTGTGAGCAGTATTTGCTATTTCAGCAGCTTTGTAATAACCTATTTTCGTATTTAATGCCGTTACTAACATTAAAGAGTTGTTTAACAGTTTTGTAATAACTTCTTGGTTGGGCTCAATACCCACGGCACAATTTAAATCAAAACTCACACAAGCGTCGCCAATTAATTGAGCAGATTGTAAAACATTGGCAGCCATAACAGGTTTAAACACATTAAGCTCATAATGTCCTTGAAGTCCACCAACAGAAACAGCCACATCATTACCCATAACCTGTGCACAAACCATTGTTAGTGCTTCACATTGTGTTGGGTTCACTTTTCCGGGCATAATGGAACTTCCAGGTTCATTGGCCGGAATGGTTATTTCTCCAATACCACTTCTTGGTCCAGATGCCATCATCCTAATGTCGTTCGCAATCTTATTTAACGAAACGGCTAACTGTTTTAAAGCACCATGGGTTTCTACTAAGGCATCATGGGCAGCAAGTGCTTCAAATTTGTTTGGTGCCGTTATAAAAGGCAATCCTGTAAACTCTGCAATAAATTCAGCAACACGTTTGCTGTAACCTTTTGGGGTATTTAACCCAGTACCTACGGCTGTACCTCCTAATGCCAGTTCGCTTAAATGTGGTAAGGTGTTTTCTAAAGCGTTTAATCCGTGGTTTAATTGTGCAACATAACCAGAAAGTTCTTGGCCTAGTGTTAAAGGCGTTGCATCCATAAGGTGGGTGCGCCCAATTTTGACAACAGACTTAAATGCATCTGATTTTTTCTTTAAAGTATCCCGTAATTGCTTAACTCCAGGAATAGTAGTTTCTACTATTTTTTTGTATGCAGCTATATGCATGCCCGTTGGGAAAGTATCATTGGACGATTGCGATTTATTTACATCGTCATTTGGTTGGATAACCTTATCACCTTCACCAATTACTTTACCCGCTAGTTGTTGTGCTCTGTTAGCTATTACTTCATTAACGTTCATATTGCTTTGTGTGCCAGACCCAGTTTGCCAAATAACTAAAGGAAATTGATCATCGTGCTTTCCTTCTAGGATCTCGTTACAAACCGTCGCTATTAAATCACGTTTTTCAACAGGCAAAACACCCAGTTCACAATTGGTATATGCTGCAGCTTTTTTTAGGTATGCAAACCCATAAACTATTTCCAGTGGCATGGATGCCGACGGACCAATTTTAAAATTGTTTCTTGAGCGTTCTGTTTGTGCACCCCAAAGTTTATCGGCAGGTACTTTTACCTCGCCCATAGTATCTTTTTCTATTCTAAAACTCATTGTAATTAGTGATTTGAATTGAGTTACAAAGTTAATCGTTTTCAGTTTTTATAGGTAATATGTTAGCTAGTTTTTACAAGTTTTTTTAACAGATATATAACGTCTATATTTTAATGGCCTCGGTAAAAATAAGTATCTTAGTAGTTGACTAATTTTAAAATTAAAAACATTATAACTATGGCAACAATTAGATTAGGAGACGTTGCTCCAAATTTTACAGCAAAGTCTACAGAAGGCGATATTAATTTTCATGAATGGCTGGGGGATAGCTGGGGCATTTTGTTTTCACACCCAGCTGATTATACGCCTGTATGCACTACCGAGTTAGGTACAGTGGCAAAATACAAGGAAGCATTTAATACACGTAATGTTAAAGTAGTAGCATTAAGTGTTGATGGTTTGGAGTCCCACAGGGGTTGGATTAATGATATTAATGAAACCCAACACACCACAGTTAATTTCCCCATTATTGCAGATGAGGATAGAAAAGTTTCTGAACTCTACGATATGATTCATCCTAATGCAGACGATAAATTAACTGTACGTTCGGTATTTATAATAGACCCAGATAAAAAAGTTAAACTCATTATTACATACCCAGCATCTACTGGTAGAAACTTTGATGAGTTATTGCGTGTAATCGATTCGTTACAGCTTACTGCTTATCATAAAGTGGCTACACCGGCCAATTGGAATACTGGAGACGACTGTGTTGTGGTACCAGCGGTAGCGACTGAGGATATTCCAGCAATGTTCCCTAAAGGGTTTAAAGAAGTGAAACCTTACTTGCGCATAACGCCACAGCCAGATTTAAATTAAAACCTTGTTAATAAATTTAAGTTTAGCTATTGTTTAACAAAATCTGTTGCATTATCTTTGCAGGAGATTTATTAAAGACACAACAATTATGTTTGATTTTGACCAATACTTAGGATTTTTAGCTTTCTTAACCATTCTTACTATAGGATTTTGGTTAATGATTTTTTTATTGACATTTGTTATTCCTTATTGGATTGGGGGTTCTTTAATTGAAAGATTAAAAGAAATAAGAGAAGCAAAAAAGGCTAAGCGTCAAAACTCATAACGGTCAACTTATATTATCAAAATAAAAAAGGGGAAGCTTAATTAAAAGCTTCCCCTTTTTGTTTTCTTCTTTTTCATTAATTATTTAACCCTCAAAATCCATATCGTCATCGCCGCCACCGTTTAAGTTATTTCTACTACGCTCATTGCGTTTCTTTTGTTGATTGAATCTATATATGAACGATAAATTGATTTGACGTTGGCGCCATTGCGATTCACTTTCTCTCTCAAAAAACTCCGTAGTAGTCAAGGATTTTCTTTTTCTTGAGTTAAAAACATCACGGGCATTTAACGATATTGTGGCATTGTTGTTAAAGATTTCTTTGCTAAAGGCAAGGTCCAATGAAAAAATCCCCTTACTCTCACTTTGTGCATCTTGTCTAGCGCCTCGGTAGTTGGCATTGGTTTGCCAATCTATATTGGAAGGTAGAGTTACCTTACCACTAAAACGCGCAAACCAACTGGTGTTTTGGGCACTGTAATCTACGCCATTAAAGTCGCCTTCGGTTTTTGAATGGAATACATTAAAACTAGTATTTAGTCTAAGCCATTTTTCGGGGTTGTAAAGAATCCCAAATTCACCACCAGTACGTTTGTTAGTGGATAGGTTTACGGGAATGGTTCTAATAATATCAATACCGTCCGATGTTTGTTGTCCTGTATTTTCTTGTACACGCTCAAAAGCGTCTGTTTCATGTTGGTAATAAACAGATGTAGTAAAGGTCATTTTATCCCAGCGTTTTAGGTAGCCTACATCAAATGCGCTTGAAAAAGCTGGATTTAAGTTAGGGTTACCTTGAAACACATTGGTTCGGCTAGAGCGTGATGGAAATGGGTTTATAAACCATCCGCGTGGCCTGTTAATCCTTCTGTTGTATCCAAAAGTGATGCTTTCTTCGGCATCACTATCGGTACCAGACAAGTTGTAAATAAGGTTTAGGGTGGGGAATAAACCCAGGTAATTTTTGTCAAAATCGGTATCAATAGGAAAGCCAAAAGCGTTTTGTAGCTCTTGGTCTGTTAATCTGGAATTTATTTTTCCTTTTAATTGGGTGTTTTCCAGTCTTAGCCCCAATAAAAATGAAAATTTTCCAAATTTGGTTCCATATTGTGTGTACAGCGAATTTACATTTTCACTGTAATCAAAAACATTAGTTATTGTATCATTTACAAAGAAATCGCCCGTACTAATGTCTTCTTGCTCTAAAGTGTAATCTGTTAAATCGTTTTCAAAATCACCTCGATATCCAGCTTCAAAACGTGCATCTTCACCAATAGGTAAAACATAGTCTGCTTGAAATAGATACTCCTTTTCCTTTTCTGCAGTATATACTTTTTCCTCTTGAAAGGGCTCAGGACTGGTTTGATCTGTGGTAATATAATCTTCCATGATGTAGGTAAACTGATCTTCAGAGCCATTTTCAATCTGTACATCGGCAGTCAATTGGTGGCCATCTTCATTAAACTTTGTTATGTAGTTTAATGAAAATTGGTAGTTGTTGCCATCTTCATTTTGTTCTTCAGTCCTTAGGGTTTCCTCTACAATACTGCCGCCATTATAGCGGTCACTATTATTAAGCGACCTATCGGCATCCTCCCCATACCTATAAAAAACACTACCGGTTATAGATGTTTTTTTAGATAGAAAATATTCCATGCCTAGACTGGCATTATAGTTTCGGTTAAGACGCTGCACTTCTTGTTTTTCCCTAATTCTTTCGTACTCAGGTTCAATAACCATGTTATCTACAAATCTATCGAAATATTGGGTGTCATTAAAACTGTTCCTAGGGGAGTTAAAATATCTGAATCCTAAATTAGAAAACAAATTAAATTTTTCTGTTCTATAGTTAATGTTAGCAGAAACACCAACATTATCTGGGTTTCCAACGGTTGTGTTTAACGAGCCATTAAAGCCTAAAGTTTCCTTTTGTCTTAATATAATATTTAAGATACCTGCTGTACCCTCGGCATCATATCTTGCAGAAGGCGATGTTATAACTTCAACGCGTTCAATAGCTTCTGCTGGTAACTGGCTTAATATGTTGGTATCTCCAAAACCAGCCATGGCAGAAGGTTTTCCATTAATTAAAATTCTAACATTTTCGTTACCTCTTAAACTAATGGCGCCTTCAATATCTACAGATACTGATGGAACATTGTTTAAAGCATCGCTCACGGTTCCACCAGCGGTGGTAAGGTCTTTACCAATATTGTATATCTTTTTGTCCAGTTTTATTTCAACGGTAGTACGTTCAGCTATAACCTCTACGGCATCTAGTTCGCCATAATCAATTTGTAGATAAATGCTACCAAGATTTTCATCTTGTTCTAAATTTTTATTGGTAAGCGTTATTTTTTTGTATGAAATATATTCAATTGAAATATCGTATGTGCCTTTGGGAATGGGAATGCTAAATTCACCATTTACATCAGTAATCCCGCCATCTACAATCCTATTTTCACTTTTGCTAAAAAATGCAATAGTAGCATACTCTAATGGTATTTGGGTTTCTTTATCAATAACGGTTCCTGTTACAACAATTTTTTTATCGTCTACAAAGTCGCTATTTTTTGGTTGTGCAGTTAAGGATAAAGATACTATGCCCATTAATAAAGCAAGGCAAGGGATTAAAACTTTGGTCATTGTTAAGTTATATTTTACACTTAGACTGCAAATACCCTATATGGTTTAGCCTGCCTTTGTTAAAAAAACGTTAATTAAAAAGCTTGTAGAGTCCGCTTTTTACAGTATTTCCAGTATGTTTTCAGGGGGTCTGCCTATAACGGCCTTATTGCCATTAATAACAATAGGGCGCTCTATAAGCTTGGGGTTATTTATCATGGCCTCAATAAGTTCCTTATCGCTCAAGGCTTTATCTTTAAATTGTGTTTTCCAAATGGCTTCGTTTTTTCTAACTAAGTCTATGGGTTTTATGTTTAAAAGAGCAATCAAATCTTTCAGTTCTTCATAGGAGGGGGTGTCTTCTAAATATTTAATAATTTCAAAAGGTTTCCCCGATGCTTCCAATAAAGCAAGGCCGTTACGTGATTTACTACATCTGTTGTTGTGGTATATTTTAATCATTTCAGGTATATATTGTAAGTTTTTAATTGTTCAATAAGTTGCTCTGGATTTTTAAAGTGAATTCCATTAATACCCATAGCATTGGCTGCTTCTATATTTCTTAAGTTATCATCAATAAATATAGCCTTTTCAGGACTTACATTAAAACGTTTTAAAGTAATGTTATAAATAGACTTAAAAGGTTTTCTGGTTTTTTCTTCGCCTGAAACCACAATACCATCAAACCAATCCAAAAAGGCAAAGCGCTTTTTTGCAATGGGGAATGTTTCGCTGCTCCAATTGGTTAGGGCTATTATTTTATAGGTGTTTTGTGCAAGCAAGGCCTCAAGGATTTTTACACTACCGGTAATAGCACCACCAAGCATGGTTTCCCAATCTCCATAGAATTTACGAATATAATGTTCGTATTCAGGGAATTTAGCAACTAGGTCTTCTGTGGCCTGTGCCAATGGGTAGCCAGCATCTTGGTTTTCATTCCAGTCACTGGTACAGATATGGTTTAAGAACCATTTTGTTTTTTCAGTATCACCATTAAAAGCCTTTAAAAATACATATTCGGGGTTCCAGTCTATTAACACACCTCCTAAATCAAAAATAATAGTGTTTATTTGGTTCATAGGGTATTTGTGTCTTCAGCTTTTTGTCCCATCATCATTAAATAGGCCTTTAAAAACGGTCCAATATTTCCATCCATAACAGCATCTACATTGCTGGTTTCGTGGTTGGTGCGTACATCTTTAACCAATTTATAGGGTTGCATAACATAGTTACGTATTTGGCTGCCCCATTCAATTTTCATTTTGCCCGCCTCAATATCTTCCCGTTGTGCCAGTTGTTTTTGCAATTCAATTTCGTAAAGTTGCGACTTAAGCATTTGCATGGCCCGGGTTCGGTTGTCGTGCTGCGATCGTGTTTCAGAACATGATATTTGTATCCCCGTGGGTTTATGGGTCAATTGTACTTTGGTTTCAACCTTATTAACGTTTTGTCCGCCAGCACCACTGGAGCGCGCTGTGGTAATCTCTACATCTGCTGGGTTTATTTCTATTTCAATAGTATCATCAACCAATGGATATACGTATACCGATGCAAAACTGGTATGGCGTTTGGCATTACTATCAAAAGGGGAAATGCGCACTAACCTGTGCACACCATTCTCACCTTTTAGCCAACCAAAGGCAAAATCGCCTTCAATTTCCAAGGTCACCGTTTTTATACCAGCTACATCACCTTCTTGAAAGTTAAGCTCTTTAACCTTAAAGCCACTTTTTTCGGCATACATTAAGTACATACGCATAAGCATACTGGCCCAATCGCAACTTTCGGTACCACCGGCGCCGGCTGTAATTTGTAGCACGGCACTTAAGCTATCACCTTCGTCAGAAAGCATGTTTTTAAACTCAATATCCTCAAGCAAAGTTGCGGCTTTATTATACTGCTCTTCAACATCCTCAATGGTAGATTCTCCTTCTTTATAAAATTCGTAAAGTACCTCTAGGTCCTCAATAAGGGTTTTGGCCGTATTATAGTCTTCTACCCATTTTTTCTTACTGCGTAAGGATCTCATGATTATTTCGGCAGCTTTGGGATCATCCCAAAAATGGGGGTCAAAGGTTTTTTCTTCTTCGTTTTGTATCTCTATAAGTTTGGTATCTACGTCAAAGATAGTGCCTTAGTTTATCAAGGCGGGTATTAAGATCTTTAATTTGATCGGTAGTTATCATAAGTTGTTTCAATTTTAGACAAAAATAGAATTTATAGATTAAAGAATGAACTTATTTTGATTTGATTTTCGTTTATCGGAAATTTAGTAACCTAGGGCTAAATCTATAAAAATACTCATAACCAGTTATGCATAATTGTTTATAAATTACTTTATTTGTGTTACACATATATTAATAAAAACATGAAAGGGGAGGTGAACGATATAAGGCATTTATCGGTGCTTTTGCCGGAAGGGGACAATACCTTAATGACTGCGGTTTTAAATTGTTTGTCGCAAATAAAGCACATTAGTATTTATGTTATTTCCAGTTTACCCCATTCTGAAATAAGCCGTTCCAATAAAATTACAAACTTTTCCTATTATCCCAAAACCGAAACCGAAGCTGCGTGGTTGGGCAATATTGAAGCCGAGCTGAGTAAATTTCATATAGATTTAATTATTCCCATAGATGTCAATAATATAAGAACTTTAATAAAGCACAAGCACCAGGTATCCTTTTCTAATAAAATTGGTATTTTGCCTGCACTGGACGCTTTTGAGGTTGCCAATAACAAAGCCTTACTGGCTAAGCACTTGCAACAAGCACATATTAGTAGTCCTGATACATTTTTTTATACCAAAGAGGAATTGCTAAAAGATGTTATAACAACATATCCTGTATTAATAAAGCCCGTATCGGGTTTTTTGGGGGGTAAGGGCATTGTAAGATTTGATAATTTTCAAGAATTAAAAACCTATTTGTCGAAACACCAATTGGGGTTTGAGTTTATTGTTCAAAAATACTTTAAGGGTTTAGATTACGGATTTAATGTTTTAGCTAAAGGCGGCGAAATTAAGTTGTACACCATACAAAAAAGTGTATTGTGGGATGGTGTACCATTTTCAACACAAACAGGGCAAGTGTTTATACAAGAAGCAAATATATATGCGCTGTGCCAAAAACTTTTAAAATCTTTAAATTGGTCTGGAGTAACCAATATAGATATTCGCTGGGATGAAACAGACAATACATTTAAAATACTGGAAATGAACCCTAGATTTTGGAGCTCTATAGAAGGCTCTGAAATAGCAGGTATTAATTTCCCATATGCTTATTTGCAAGAAAGCCTTGGTATGGCCTCGGGGCCATCAACATATAAAAACACCAAGTTCCTGAATTTAGTAGGACTGTTTAAAACCATAAAAAGTAACATATTCTTTATCTTTAGGCTAAAATTTATATTAAACAACACATCTGTTAAATTTTATAAAAAAGACCCATTGCCATTGGTGTATATGGTCTTTACCAAGATAAAAAGCCTATTTAAGTAAATTTATGAAGATAGACCTAAGAAGCGATACCGTAACAAAGCCAACCCAAGGCATGCTTGAAGCCATGATGCAAGCCAATGTTGGGGATGATGTTTTTAAAGAAGATGAGACTGTAAACGCATTAGAAAGACGTATAGCCAAAATGTTTGGAAAAAGTGATGCCCTTTTTTTTCCAAGTGGGAGTATGGCCAACCAAACGGCCATTAAACTCCACACCAATCCAGGAGAGCAAGTTATATGCGATAAGTATGCACACATTTACAACTATGAGGCTGGTGGGGTTGCTTTTAACAGTGGCGTGTCTTGCCACCTAATTGATGGTAACAGGGGCATGTTTACCGCCCAGCAGGTAATAGATGCCATAAACCCAGAAGCTTTCTATTATAGCCAAACAAGTTTAGTGGAAATTGAAAACACTACCAATAAGGGTGGGGGGGCGTGTTGGGATTTTAATGAGATCTTAAAAATTAAAGCCGTTTGCCAAGATCGCCAGTTAGGTTTTCATTTAGATGGTGCCCGCTTGTGGAACGCTTTGGTAGCAACCAACCAAACCCCAAAGCAATATGGCGATGTTTTTGATACTATTTCTGTTTGTTTAAGTAAAGGGTTAGGCTGCCCTGTAGGCTCCGTATTGGTAGGTGATGCCCATATTATGAAACATGCCATTAGAATACGAAAAGTGTTTGGAGGCAATATGCGCCAAATAGGGTACTTGGCTGCGGCTGGGCTCTATGCTTTAGATAATCATGTAAATAGACTTGTGGAAGACCATAAAAAGGCTAGGGAAATAGGCGAGGTGCTAAGTCAGTTACCCATCATAAAAACTGTAGAGTCCACCGAGACCAATATTGTTATCTTTCAGCTACAAGATGGTATCGATGAAAACGGTTTTATAAAGCAATTACAGGATAAAAACATCCATATTATTGGTATGGGAAGTGGCAAGTTAAGAATGATGACGCATTTAGACTATACCAATGCCATGCACGATACACTCTTAACATACTTAAAAAGCCTATAGTCCACTTGCTTTTATCGTGCTTTTTTTGTATATTAAAATAACTTCATAATTCCCCAGACCATTCCCGGTCACTAAAAAATTGTAGTATATTTTAAAAAAAATACTAGTATTATTTCAAGAAAATAGTACTATTTTTTAGGTAAATATACTAGTTATATTTTGCAAACTTCAAGTTACAAACATAAAAGACATAAGTACGAAACATACAAAACATAAGCTGAAAAAAGTTAATATGCCGTGCTTACACAAACCCTATGTAGGTGATATACCTTTTATAAACATTGTTTTTATTCTTCATTAACCCTATTTTTGCGGCTTTCTTTTAAAAAGAAACAAACCATGGCAGAACCGAATGTTGTAGCACAACCTCCAATAGCTAAAGTAATTCCTGAGGAATTAACCATACATAATGATACAAGAATAGATAATTACTATTGGCTAAACGATAGAGAAAATCCAGAAGTTATAGACTATCTGAAGGCTGAAAATGCCTATACAAAAAAGGTTATGAAGCATACCGAAGCCTTTCAAAAGCAATTATTTGAAGAAATGAAGGGCAGAATTAAAGAGGATGACAATTCCGTGCCCTATAAATTAAATGGTTATTGGTATATAACCCGTTATGAAAAAGGTAAAGATTATCCTATTTATATTAGAAAAAAAGAAACCTTAGATGCACCCGAGGAAGTCTTGTTCGATTGTAACAACATGGCCAAAGGCTTATCCTTTTTTAACTTAGGAAGTATCAATATAAGTCCCGATAACAAACTGGCCTGTTTTGCAATTGATGATGTGGGTAGGCGGCAATACACTTTACAGGTCAAAAATCTGGAAACAGGGGTTGTTTATGATGATAAAATTACAAACGCTTCCAGTACCTGTACTTGGGCCAATGACAATAAAACCTTGTTTTATTCGCAAAAAGATGCAGTAACCTTGCGTGCCAATAAAATATTCAAGCATATATTGCATACCGATGTTGCAGACGATGTAGAGGTGTTTCATGAAACAGATGAAACTTTCAATACCTATGTGTACAAAACAAAGTCTAAAAAATATATTGTTATTGGGGCCTCTAGTACATTAACTTCCGAATATCGCTTTTTAAATGCCAATAATCCCGAGGGACATTTTAAAGTGTTCCAAGAACGCCAACGCGAACTAGAGTATAGTATTGCACACTATAAAGACCACTTTTATATTATTACAAACCAAGGGGGGGCTACCAACTTTAAATTGCTAAAAACAAGAGAAACCCATACCGAAGCCAAGTATTGGCAAGAAGTACTACCACACAGAAAAGATGTGTTGTTAGAGGACATTGAAATTTTTAAAGACTATATGGTGCTCAATGAGCGGGAAAACGGCCTTAATAATTTGCGTATTATGAGCTGGGATGGTACCGAGGATTATTACCTGCCATTTCCTTGTGAAACGTATACAACCTATATAGGCAACAACCCAGATTTTGATAGCGATGTGCTGCGTTATGGCTTTAATTCGTTAACCTCGCCAAGTGCGGTTATTGATTATAATTTTAAGACCAAACAGAAAACCATTAAAAAAGAACAAGCGGTTTTGGGCGGTACGTTTAAAAAAGAAAACTACGAATCTAAACGTATTTGGGCTACCGCACGCGATGGGGTAAAAGTACCCATATCCTTGGTATATAAAAAGGGCATTAAGCTAGATGGCAACAACCCACTATTGCAATACGCCTATGGCTCGTATGGGTCTACCATAGACCCTTATTTCTCTACAGTGCGCTTAAGTTTATTAGATCGCGGTTTTATTTATGCCATTGCCCATGTGCGTGGTGGTGAATACTTAGGAAGGGATTGGTATGAAAACGGTAAGTTATTGACCAAATTAAATACATTTAATGATTTTATAGATTGCTCTAAATACTTAATCGCCCAGCGTTATACATCACCAAAGCACCTGTACGCTTATGGAGGGTCTGCTGGAGGCTTATTAATAGGAGCCGTTATTAACATGAACCCCGAGCTGTACCATGGTGTATTGGCAGCAGTACCATTTGTAGATGTTGTAACCACCATGCTAGATGATACCATTCCATTAACCACAGGCGAGTATGATGAATGGGGCAACCCCAACAATTTAAAATACTACCACTATATGAAATCGTACTCACCCTACGATAATGTAGCGGCCAAAGCCTATCCAAATATGCTGGTAACCACAGGCTTGCACGATTCGCAAGTACAGTATTGGGAACCCGCAAAGTGGGTAGCTAAGTTAAGGTACCTAAAAACCGATACCAATAAACTCTTGCTGCATGTAGATATGGATTCTGGGCATGGCGGGGCTTCAGGGCGTTTTGAAAGCCTTAAAGAAGTGGCTTTAGAATATGCCTTTTTACTAGATTTAGAGGGAATACATGGCTAATACAAAAAAAAGTTTTATTTTTGTCAGGTTTTAGGTTACAAATATTTTTAGTAATATTACCGTAGCTTATAAAAAGCATTTATGAAACACAGAAATCAAGTTTTTGATAATGTATTAGATTTAGTAGGTAAAACACCACTTATTAAACTTAATAAAGTCGCTTCCAAGTTTAAAGGTAACTTTTACGCAAAAGTAGAATCTTTTAATCCAGGACACTCTTCCAAAGATAGAATAGCCCTTTACATTATAGAACAAGCAGAAAAGAAAGGCATATTATCGCCAGGTGATACCATTATAGAGACCACCTCTGGTAATACAGGCTTTAGCATTGCTATGGTGAGTATTATAAAAGGTTATGATTGTGTATTGGCAGTAAGTTCTAAGTCCTCTGCAGATAAGATAGACATGCTTAAAACTATGGGAGCTAAAGTTTATGTGTGCCCTGCACATGTAAGCGCAGACGACCCTAGATCCTATTATCAAGTAGCCAAGCGATTGCATGAGGAAATTAAAGGATCTGTTTACATAAACCAATATTTTAATGAACTGAATATTGATGCACACTACAAATCTACAGGTCCAGAAATTTGGAAACAAACCGAAGGTAAAATTACACACTTGGTAGCTTGTAGTGGTACTGGAGGCACTATTTCAGGTACAGCTAGATACTTAAAAGAGCAAAACCCAGATATTAA
Organism: Aestuariibaculum scopimerae; assembly: GCF_059428085.1. Taxonomy (NCBI): domain Bacteria; kingdom Pseudomonadati; phylum Bacteroidota; class Flavobacteriia; order Flavobacteriales; family Flavobacteriaceae; genus Aestuariibaculum; species Aestuariibaculum scopimerae. The sequence goes on along the minus strand of NZ_CM182089.1, from coordinate 3,640,528 downwards.
AATCATTGGTGTAGATGCTTTTGGTTCTGTCATAAAAAAATACCACCAAACCAGAGAGTTTGACGAAAAGGAAATTTATCCATATAGAATAGAAGGTTTGGGTAAAAATCTAATTCCTACCGCTACAGATTTTGATATCATAGATGAGTTTGTTAAAGTAACCGACGAAGAAAGTGCCCATACTGCTAGGTTATTGGCCAGAACAGAAGGCATGTTTGTAGGGTATACTTCTGGTGCCGCTATGCAAGCCGTACGCCAATTGGGCGATCAAGGCATGTTTAAGAAAAACGACTATGTAGTTGTTATTTTCCCAGACCATGGCTCGCGTTACATGAGTAAGGTTTATAGCGATAAATGGATGCAGGAACAAGGCTTTTTTGATAGTGTTAACGAGGTTTCTGCACAAAAGATACAGTATATAAAGTAAAATTTCATCTATTTTTTTAGATACAAGAGCGTTTTACTGATACATAAAACATAAAAAACTTAGTCTGTGTTTGTCCTTTGGTAAAGCCACAATCTGTCTTTGTTCTTTTCTCTTCATTTCTTTGTTCTTTTTGAAATAATTGGATGATAAAAATTATGTACAAAGAATATAAATATTTAATTTTGCATCAACTAACTAAAAACTAAAAGAAGCTTTTCATTGACTTTAGTAAATTGTAATAAAGCGTTTTGGTTTTATAAACCATTTCAAGGTGGTGAGTTATGTCTTAAACTTTAATAGCAACAAGATTATAATAAATGAAAGATTTATTTGAAAAGATTTATAAAGACAAGGGGCCATTAGGAAAATGGGCGTCTCAGGCCGAAGGTTATTTTGTGTTTCCTAAATTGGAAGGACAGATTTCCAATAGAATGAAATTTCAAGGAAAAGATGTTATAACCTGGAGTATAAATGATTATTTAGGGCTGGCCAACCACCCCGAAATACGCAAGGTGGATGGAGAAGCAGGAGTTGCTTATGGTTCGGCGTATCCAATGGGTGCCAGAATGATGTCCGGACACACAGATCTTCATGAAACACTTCAAAATGAATTGGCAGAGTTTGTTAACAAAGAAGCCGCTTATTTATTGAATTTTGGATACCAAGGCATGGTTTCGACCATAGATGCCCTAGTAACAAAAAATGATATTATTGTATATGATGTAGATGCGCATGCGTGTATCATTGATGGGGTTCGTTTGCATATGGGCAAACGATTTACCTACAAGCATAACGATGTTGAAAGCTTAGAAAAAAACTTAGAGCGTGCCGTTAAAATGGCAGAGCAAACAGGAGGTGGGATTTTAGTGATCTCTGAGGGCGTATTTGGAATGCGTGGTGAACAAGGAAAGCTTAAAGAAATTGTAGCCCTTAAAAAGAAATATAACTTTCGCTTTTTGGTGGATGATGCCCACGGCTTTGGCACCCTAGGAAAAACAGGTGCTGGAACAGGCGAGGAGCAAGGGGTGCAAGACGACATAGATGTGTACTTTGCTACATTTGCTAAATCTATGGCCGGTACGGGTGCTTTTATTGCTGCAGACCAAGAGATTATCGACTATTTAAAATACAACTTGCGTTCACAAATGTTTGCCAAGTCCTTGCAAATGCAATTGGTTGTTGGTGCTAGAAAACGTTTGGAAATGTTAAAAACCATGCCAGAGCTAAAAGAAAAACTTTGGGAAAATGTTACAGCACTGCAATCTGGACTTAAAGAGCGTGGTTTTGATATTGGTACGACCCAAAGTTGTGTAACACCAGTGTATTTAAAGGGAAGTATTCCAGAAGCGATGGCACTTGTTAAGGATTTAAGGGAAAATTTTGGTGTTTTCTGTTCTATCGTTGTATACCCTGTTATTCCTAAGGGGATGATTTTATTACGATTGATACCAACGGCCACCCATACGCTAGAGGATGTGAAAATAACCCTGGATGCTTTTGACGCTATTAGGTCCCGTTTAGAAAATGGTACTTACCAACGTTTATCAGCAGCTGTTATGGCGGCAATGGGGGAATAAATTCTGGATTCCAGAATTTATTTATAGATCTTTTCTAAATGTTTTTCTGCGCCTGTAAACCACGGGGTCAAAATGTTTCCATATTTGATGGATGGCATAATTGTCTTCCAGTTCAGGTGTTCTAATACAGGTTTGTATACCTTTTGCTTTGAAGGTTTGATAGTACTCGTTAAAAATAAGGGCATGTACCCCTTTGTTTTGGTAATCGGGGTGAATGCCTATTAAATAAAAGATAACATCCTTACTGTTCTTTTTGGCATCCAGTATGTGCTTAAACCCAAAAGGAAATAATTTACCCTTTGCTTTTTGCAATGCTTTAGCAAAAGAAGGCATTACAATAGCAAAACCAATAAGGTTGTCATCCTTATCAATCACAAACTTTATGTATTCAGGGTTTATAAAGCTGATGAACTTTTTCTTAAAATACGCTTTTTGAATATCTGTTATCGCCACAAACGATGATAAAGAGGCGTATGCTTCATTAAACAAATCAAACATTTTATCGGCATAGGGCATAACATCTTCTGTTTTAGTAAAGCCCAAAGCCTTAAGCTGGTACCGTCGTTTAATGAGTTCATTCGCTTTCACGAAGAATTCGGGTTTAACATTAGAGAATGGAAACCTGCTTTCAGAATATGATTTTTCAACTTGATAACCGGCCGACTCATAATGTTTTATATAATAAGGGGCATTATACCAAGTTATCATTGTAGACAGGGATTCAAACCCTTCACTTATAACCCCAACTTTATCTAGATTGGAAAACCCCACAGGGCCTTCGGCATATTTCAAGCCATTAGCTTTGCCAATACTTTCTATCTTATCAAACAATGCTTGGGAAACATCTAGGTCGTCTATAAAGTCAAACCAACCAAAGCGCATTTTTTTTAAGGTTTGGTTTTTTACTTCCAACCAATTGATGATTGCTGCCACACGACCTACCACTTCTTTGCCTCTATAAGCTAAAAACAAAGTAGCTTCGGCATCATTGAAAACCGGGTTTTCTTTCTTGTTGAATGTTTTTAACTCCTCACTAATAATGGGAGGCACCCAGTATTTTGAATCTTTGTACAAAGTAAAAGGAAACTTTACAAACGTTTTTAAGTCCTTTTTGGTGGTTACTTCCTTAATGGTAATCATATAGTTGGTTGGTATGATATATTAATTAAAATTTACAGCATCACGTTTTTGTTTTTTAATGTTGCTTTCTGGGTTGTTGTTTTTTCTCTTGCGCCTGGAGCGTCTTTTGCCTTCGTCAAGCGCAGAAGTGCCATTATCTTCATCTATTTCCTTATCTCTGTGAAAATCCAATCGGTACGACATCCCAAAATTAACACTAAATACAGAAGGGGTGTCTTTGGTGTTAAAAGTAAGTGCCGTATCCAGTTGGAAGTTTTTGCTCCAAAGATAGGCACCACCAAATCTAAAAAGATTATCTGCATAAAAGTCACTTTTAATTCCCTGTGTTTCACCAAAGATAACCCATTGCGGACTAAATGAATGGGTGAGGGTAAGTATGTATTGAAAATCGGACTGGTCGGTACCAATTCTATCTTTAATCAGGTTCATAACAAATACCCAGCCCCCTGCAAAATTGTTTTGTGTGGCTATCATAACCTTGGGGCTAAAACCTTCAGTACCTGGTGCAGTATAAGGGTTGTTATCGGTATCATAATTAGCTCCTAAATATACTGATACAGCAGGAATTAAAGAACTCCATTTAAAGCGATGATTTGCTTTCCAGCTATATAGATTAGGCTTGTCGTCTTCAGAGTTTTTGTAAGGATCAAATACCAAATATTTGGCTCCAACACTCAGGAACTTAAAATTGGCACGGTCTTCTTCAATCGAAAAAAAGGAAGTATAGGTTTTGGTATCATTTTGGTAGGTTCCTTCTATATTCAATTCCAGCTCTTCCAGTAGTAAACCGTACCGTGCAGCAAAATCAACACCAAAACCAGATACTTCATAAGAAGTAATAGGTGTTCTTTTTTCTTTAACAATATAAGGGCCTACCTCAAATTGTAACACATTGGTACCTACAGAAAAGGCGCTTCTGGACACTCCTGGGCGATTGGAATTTATAACGTCTGTATACTGTGAAAAGGCCTGAGTGGTTAATAAACTAAGCAATAAAAATAAAGTAGATTTGATCGGGTTCATAAATTTTGATTTTAGTTATCATATCCCATAAAAAGTAAATAAATGCTTAAAAAATACCCGTTAAGGCTCTTCAAATATAGATATTTTATACTTTTTTTATCATTTTTGAACGCTTTTTAAGCATATAGAATTGTATTTTTGTTAAAAAATAAATTTGTATGTTACAACAAGCATCTGTAACTGGCTTTGTTAGAATGATCTTGATAATTCTCCTTATTTATTTTGGAGTTAAAATTCTTTCTAGGCTATTTGCACCTTTACTTATAAAATATGTATCCAAAAAGGCCGAACAACGGTTTGGGGATCAATTTGGACAGTTTAGACAACAAACCACGCAAAACCCACCAAAAAAGGAGGGGGAAGTGATTATTGATAAAATGCCAAACAAAAAAACTTCAAACAAAGATGTAGGGGAATATGTAGATTACGAAGAAATTGACTAATTTTCACGTTCATTGTTTTAATCTATTTTCATGCAATTCTCACTAAAAAAAGGACTTCCACATTTATTAATAGTTGTTGGTTTTATTATTGTAGCGCTAGCCTATTTTAATCCTGTACTAAGCGGGAAGCAGCTTTTTCAAAGCGATATCATGCAGTATATAGGCATGAGTAAACAGCAAAATGACTTTAGGGAGCAAACAGGTGAAGAGACCTACTGGACCAATGGTGCTTTTGCCGGTATGCCTACCTATCAATTAGGTGCTAAATATCCGCATAACTATATTAAAAAGCTGGATTTAGCTTTACGGTTCTTGCCTAGACCAGCCGATTATTTGTTTCTTTACTTACTTGGGTTTTATATCCTTTTGTTGGTTTTAAAGGTCGATTTTAAGTTAGCTGCTTTAGGTGCCTTGGCCTTTGGGTTTTCAACCTATCTAATCATTATCATTGGGGTGGGGCACAACAGTAAGGCCCATGCCATTGCTTATATGCCTTTGGTGCTTAGTGGTATCCTGCTCACCTTTCGGCGAAAATACATTGCAGGCTTTTTGCTTACCGCTATAGCTATGGGGCTTGAAATTGTGGCAAACCATTTTCAAATGACCTATTACTTGTTGTTTTTGGTCATTGTATTGGGTATTGCTTATTTAATAGATGCTTATAAAAAGCAGCAATTACCACATTATTTTAAATCGGTTGGCATATTGGTGGCTGCCGTGATGTTATCTGTAGCTTTAAATGCTACAGGCGTTATGGCTACACAAGAGTATGCAAAAGAAAGTACGCGTGGTAAAAGTGAATTGACCATAAACCCCGACGGAACGGCAAAAGAAATAACTTCGGGCTTAGACAAGGATTATATTACACAATATAGTTATGGGTTTTGGGAAACCTTCAATCTTTACATTCCTAGATTTATGGGAGGTGGTAATGGTGAAGATGTTGGCAAGGACTCGGCTACCTATGAAGCTTTTAGAAAATTAGGAGCTACCACGGCACAAGCGGCACAAGAGGTAAAACGTGCCCCTATGTACTGGGGCGATCAGCCTATTGTAGAGGCGCCGGCCTATATTGGAGCTGTAGTACTCTTTTTATTTGTATTTGCCCTGTTTTTGGTGAAAGGCCGTTTAAAATGGTGGCTTTTGGGGGGCACTGTGCTGTCGTTACTATTGTCTTACGGTAAGAACTTAGGGTTTTTAACCGATTTTTTTATTGATTATGTACCGCTTTACAATAAGTTTAGGGCCGTGACATCCATTCAGGTTATTTTAGAGCTGTGCGTTCCTGTCTTGGCTGTTTTTGGATTGGTTAAACTGTTTAACGATTTTGATAAGCAAGAAGAAAAATTGAAGGCCTTGAAGTATGCCTCTGCTATAACAGGGGGGCTTGCATTGGCTTTTCTGTTGTTTAACTCTGTTTTATTCGATTTTGTGGGTGCTAATGATGGGGTTTATCGTCAGAATTACGGTCAGGCCTTTATAGATGCCATTAGAGAAGATAGAAAAGCACTTTTTGTCTCAGATACGATACGTACTTTAGTATTCGTACTGCTTTCCGCAGGTATGATATTTATGTTTTTAGAGGAAAAAATCAAGCAACAATGGGGTATTGTTGCTTTTGGTATTCTTATTCTTATCGATTTGGTTGGGGTGGATAGGCGTTATGTTAATAATGATGATTTTGTGTCGGCCATCCAGGTCAATAAACCTTTTGTGGCCAATGAGGTTGATAAGGAGATTTTAAATGACACTACATATTTTAGAGTATACGACTTGGTGTCGGGCCCTGCTAAGCCATCTTATTTCCATAACTCCTTAAATGGTTACAGTGCGGCAAAATTAAAACGCTATAATGAGTTGTTTGATTTTTATATAGCACGTAACAATTTGAATGTGCTTAATATGCTAAATACTAAGTACATTATTTTTGAGAACGCGGGTAAGATCGTGCCTTATGTTAATGAAGAAGCTAATGGTGCTGCATGGTTTGTTGAGTCCCTAGAACAGGTTCCGTCTGCTAACGAAGAAATAAAGCTTTTGGATAGCTTAAATACAAAGCACAAAGCTATTTACACGCCGCAAAAAGCGCTTAAAACATTGGCGGACATTAAGTCTCGTTATATTGTGGATTCTTTGGCTGCTATTACGGTGGTTGAAACCAAACCAAACTACTTGAAGTACCAATCTAATAATGAACACGATGGATTTGCTGTTTTCTCTGAGGTGTACTACGGCAATGGTTGGAAAACATTTATTGATGGAGCAGAAACCAATCATATGCGTGTTAATTACACCTTGCGCGGTATGCCAATACCCGCAGGTAAGCACACCATTGAGTTTAAGTTTGATCCCGATGTGGTTAAAACAGGAAGCCGTATTGCCTTGGCAAGTTCCATACTATTGGGCATATTGCTGCTTGGAGGCTTGTTTTATGGATTTAGAAGAAAGCCTTAATACATAGGGAGCAAAAAATGCATAAAAAAGTACTCATAGTTACGTATTATTGGCCGCCAGCTGGTGGGCCAGGTGTGCAGCGTTGGCTAAAGTTTGTAAAGTACTTGCCCGATTTTAATATTGACCCGATAGTTTATATTCCTGAAAACCCCAATTACCCGCTTTTAGATGAAAGCTTGTTGGAAGAGGTTTCAAAAGACCTAACGATTATCAAGCAACCAATTAGGGAGCCTTATAAATTGGCAGGGCTAGTTTCAAGGTCATCCTCAAAAACAATAAGCAAAGGCATTATTCCAGAGCAGAAAAAGCAGCGTTTTATTGAAAAACTAATGTTGTTTGTTCGCGGTAACTTTTTTATACCAGATGCCCGAAAAGCCTGGGTAAAACCATCAGTGGCATTTCTTTCTGATTATATTTCAAAAGAGCGTATAACGACTGTTGTTACAACGGGGCCACCGCATAGCATGCACTTAATTGGGCTTCAATTAAAAGAAAGCTTAGGTGTAAAATGGTTGGCCGATTTTAGAGACCCTTGGACCACCATTGGTTATCACAAACAGTTGCGACTTACAGAAACCTCTAAAACCAAGCATAAAGCCCTTGAGGCACAGGTTTTAAATACTGCAGACCATATAGTAGTAACAAGTTTTGTGACAAAAGAAGCATTTAAAAAACTAACAAACAAACCCATTGATGTGATAACAAATGGTTATGATTATGAACCTTTGCAAGCGTTTACAATGGACACTAAGTTTACCATCTCGCATATTGGATCTTTATTGCCAAAACGTAATCCAAAGGTTTTATGGCAAGCACTGGGAGAGTTGGTTAAGGAAAACACCTCTTTTTCTAAAGATTTTCAGCTTAAATTTATTGGTGCTGTTAGCGAAGAAGTGTTAGGTACTGCGAAGTCTTACGGTTTAAGTAACTATATAGAAAAGGTAGGTTATGTTTCACATAAAGAGTCTGTTGTATTTCAAAAAAAATCACAAGTTTTGTTGTTGATTGAGATAAATTCTGAAGACACCAAAAGCATTATACCGGGTAAGTTGTTTGAGTATATGGTTTCTAACCGACCTATATTGGCTATTGGCCCTAAGGGATCGGATGTTGAGAAAATAATTAAAGACACCAACACGGGTAACTACTTTTATTATGATGATTACAAATCGTTAAAAACAGTTATATTAGAGTATTATAATGCATATAAAAATGATGCGTTACAGGTGCATGCTATTGGATTGCAAAAATATAGTAGAAAGTCGCTTACAGCATCTTTATCTAAACTGATTTAAATGGGAATAGTTGCTTCACAGTCTTTTAAGAACATTATTTCAACATATTTTGGGTTTTTTATTGGAGCAATCAATACGCTATTTCTTTACACGGAATTTTTAAGTGACGAATATTATGGTATGGTGGGATACATGTTGTCGTTGGCCTATGTTATTATGCCTGTGATGGCTTTTGGTGTGCACAATACCATCGTTAAGTTTTACTCTTCTTTTAAAACACGGGTGTCCTTGCACAGTTTTTTAACGCTTATGCTATTATTGCCTATTGCAGTAATAATTCCAATAACCTTGCTGGGGTATGTTTGCCATGGCGCCATTGGTGCATTTTTATCAAAAGAAAACCCCATTATAGAAAACTATTTATGGCATACCTTTATTATTGCCATTGCATTGGCTTATTTTGAAGTGTTTTTTGCTTGGGCTAAAGTGCAGATGCTTACTGTGTTCGGGAATTTTATGAAAGAGGTTTTTCATCGTGTGGGAACTATGTTGCTGTTATTCCTTTTATACTTTAAAGTAATTGGTGTTGAGCAATTTATGATGGGCTTGGTAGTTGTTTATATAGTAAGAATGCTAATTATGAATGTTTATGCATTTAGTGTTCTATTACCTGTTTTTGTGTTTAAAAAAATCAATAACTTAAAAAGTATTTTAAAATATTCATTTTTAATAATTATTGCAGGTTCTGTTTCCACCATTTTATTGGATGTGGATAAAGTTATGTTGGGGCATTATATACCCATTGAAGAAATAGCCTATTACAACGTGGCTATTTTTATTGCAGCCGTTATTGCAGTACCACTACGGTCTATGCACCAAATTTTATTACCATTATCAGCTAAATATATTAACGAACGGAACCATGACGCTTTAGACGATCTATCAAAGCGCAGCTCTTTAACGTTATTTCTGGTCAGTGGATTTATTTTTTTATTGATTGTATTGAACATTAAACAATTATACCAGATAATACCAGAAGAATTCAGTGATGCCTTGTTTGTTGTATTTATTGTTAGCCTAGCAAAGCTATACGATGCGCTTTTGGGCAGTAACAATGCTATTTTGTTTAATAGCGATTATTACAGGGCTGTATTGGTACTTGGCGTAATATTGGTGGTTTTAATGGTAATGCTAAACATTGTTTTTATTCCTATATATGGTATTAATGGAGCTGCATTGGCTACATTTTTAGCTATGTTTTTGTACAATACTATAAAGTTATTATTTGTATACAGGAAGTTTAAAATATTGCCTTTTACTATAAATACGGTTAAAGCAGGCGCTATTATTTTTATTAGTGTTTTGGTATTCTATTTTTGGGATTTCACATTCCATCCCATCATAAATATTATATTGAAATCTGGCTTAATAGGTATTGGGTATTGGTATGTAGTGCATAGGTTTAAACTTTCCGACAACATATCTTCTATGTTGGATAGATTTTTTCGGTGGTTGGATTTCTAGATTGTTGGATGCACTGGGTTTCTAACTATCAAGTAATCCTAATAAACAGAAAACCCCGCGATGTTGCTTTGAGGCGAACTTATCGTAGGGCTTTCCAAACTAACCAACCAAAATCTTAAAATCGTCTTCCTTTTTTGTTAGCCGATCTTGTATTGTTATTACTAGAATGACTTCTACTTTTAGTAGCCATTTGCTTTTTTTGTGTAGATCTAGATACCATAGATCGGTTTTGTGAACTACTTCTTTTTGCTACTTGAGGTGTGTTTCTAGTATTTGTGTTCCTTTTTGTATATGTACGAGTGTTATTGTTATTTGGTTTTCTGGTAACACTATTTTCTTTATAACGTCTTGTTTCAACATTTCTTGTGTTATTGTTTTTAGGCGCCACATTTCTATTAACAGTACTTCTATTTCTAGAGTTATTGCTTTCATAATTGTTTCTGCTCACGCTGTTATTTGGTGCATTGTAGCGTCTGTCTACAGTTTTCGAATTTCTGGTATTTGAGTTTCTGTTAACAGAAGTGTTATTATTATAACGTCTTGTACTAGAGTTGTTTTGTGTAATGTTACGTCTTGTTGTTGCATTTCTATTTATTCTGGTAACATTTCTAGAACTTCTGTTTACAGTAGCATAGCTGGTGTTTCTGTTAATGGTATTACCACGTCTTGTAGCTACAGCTGTTCTTGGTCTATAATTATTATAAAAAGGACGTACATAGGTGTAACGTACCGGGTTATAATATTGTCTGTAGGGTCTGTTATAAACTACACAATAGTCGTAAGCAGGAATGCTATAGTACCTGTGCCATGGTCTGTAAACATAACGTCTGTTATAAATATTTATAAAACCAGTATAATGTGTAAAGACGTTATATCTGTTATAGTATACATGTAACCCACCTACATTTGATACATACCCATAACTATTATAATTTATATTAACATTTCCAGCTTGTATAATGCGCCCATAGTAGTCATAATAAATAGGTGTGTTTTCTATTTGAATGATAGCTCCGTATTCATCATATTGTACATAAGCATTATAATCGTAACCTGAATTAAAACTGATGTTTAAATTAGGAGATCCAATAGAAACCCTTAAATGTGAGTTGTTGCGAAGTAAATTAAAATCAAATTGACCATCAGGAAAAACGGAGAATTCTATCCCATCTTCAACAAAAATGAAAGAGTTACCATAACCCCTGTTGTAAATAGTGTTATTATACTCTGTATTGGTAGTTGTGGCTGCATTAGCAGTAAATCCTATTAGGACCAAACCTGCTAATAAAAATATAAACTTTTTCATAATTATTTGTTTTTAATGTGATACGTTTTACTAATTACAAACAGCGTGCCAAAAAAACAATTCATAGGTAACTTGTTGATAATGAGTAATAAAAAAATCCCAAACACATGGGTTAAGTGTGTTCAGGATTTTCACTTCAACTAATAAAAAAATCTATTTTCTTTTTCTTTGCTTTTTTACTTTACCATTTTGTTTGTAATAGTAGAAGTTATCATCGTTGTTATAGTGCTGGTTGCTATTATAAGCCCTGCTGTTGTTGTTATCAAAGTGGTAATCGTTAAATCGGTTGTATTGATTAACAAAGCCACGAACGTTTACAAGAGCACCCCATCTATTATAGTTTACACGTAAGCCACCTACTTGTGTTAGTGTAGCATTTCTTCCACGGCCGTATTTAATAAATACGGAACCAACACGTGTAATTTTACCATACCTGTCATAATTAAGATATACATTCCCAATACTTCTAATCATGCCATTTCTATCGCGTGAAATGTAAGTTCCGTGCGGCCTAGATGATGTATATCTAATGCTAAGCCTTGGGCTGTTGTAAGTAGCATTGATGGTATTCCTTCTGGAGTTTGAGTTATAATATGTATTGTGATAATTGGTGTTAAAATCAAAACTACCATCTGGGAATATTAGAAATTCTATACCGCGTTCAACAAATACAATGGGCTGTGCATAGCGGTAATGCTTTGTGGAATTCAAAACAGTTTCATTTTTTTTGGAGTTTGTTTCTCCTGCTGTTACAGTTGTTATGCTTATTAGCATAGCTGTAATAAAAAGTATCAATCGTTTCATAATCATATAATTTAAGATTACACCTACTCATTAGCTTTTCGGTTTCCGCTGTGTTATTTGGTTTTCAATTTGCGTGCCAAAAATACAAGCATCTGCATGCCAGTGATTTATGTTTTTATATTTATAAAAACTTTTTTCTATTTTTATAAAAACCAATCCTAATTAATGTCAAAAGCACTTACCACATGTGAAAACTGTGAAAAAACCTTTGAAACGGGGTTTGCTTTTTGTCCGCATTGTGGACAAAACGCTCAAGAAGATCTTACGCTAAGGGTCTTGTTTTATAACACCATTAGTAATTATTTTTCGGTAGATGCCCGTTTTTTTAAAAGCTTTATACCGCTTTTGGTAAAACCAGGTTACTTGGCACAGCGGTTTGTGGCGGGGAAGCGGTTGCTGTATTTACACCCTGCACAAATGTATTTGTTTATTTCGGTGGTGTTTTTCTTTTTATTTTCTTTTATAAGTCGCAATCAGGTTGAAGCAGTGGATAAGGTTTTTAAAGAGGATTTGGAGGTGCTGTCGGCAAATGATTCTGTTAATGTTGAAGCACTAAACCTAAAAGGGGTAGAGATACATAGTAGTGCGGCACTTGATACTATTGATAAAAAGAAATTAAACAAAAAGTTGTCTTTTGGTTTTGATAAAAAACAGGTAGATTCTTTGATTGGTATTGGGGCGGATGACGGCACTATATATAAAGCCATGGGAATGAGTGATGATGCTGGGTTTTTAAGTAGAAAATTTTATTCTCAAATGCTAAAGTTTTATAAGCAACATGATGGTGGGTCTTTGTTGCAGGGCTTTTATGATAGTATACCCATTGCTATGTTTGTACTGCTACCCATTTTTGCACTTATCTTGAAATTACTGTATTTTAGGAAAGCTCGTTTTTCTATTCACTTAGTATTTAGTTTTTATTTTTTTGCATTTTTATTCACGGCATTCAGTATTCTTATTATAGCCAATTTTATTTATGAACTTCCGGGCTACATAATTATGTTTGGCCTGCTTTCAACCTTTATTTATCTATTGCTGGCTTTAAAGCGGTTTTACAAACAGGGCTGGTTTACTAGCTTTTTTAAGGCCTGTACTACTACGGTGTTGTTTTTATTGTTTGTAATACCAGCAGCTGCAGTGATTGTTGGCATTGCTACGTTTTTGTTTTATTAAGAAGTTTTTCCTTTAGATAAGGTGCAATTACAGAAGCTTCTGTTTTTACAATCGCTTCTGGAGTTCCGGTTGCTATAACATTGCCACCATTTTCACCACCTTGGGGCCCTAAGTCGATAATATGATCTGCACATTTAATAAGTTCAATATTATGTTCTATAACAATGATGGAGTGCCCAATTTCTATTAAAGCATTAAATGACTTGAGCAGTTTCTTGATGTCATGGAAATGTAAGCCAGTAGTAGGTTCATCAAAAATAAAAAGCGCCTTGTCTTTGCTGTTGCCTTTTCCTAAGAAGGATGCTAACTTAATACGTTGTGCTTCTCCACCAGAAAGGGTAGAAGAGCTTTGCCCCAAAGTAACATAGCCCAGACCAACATCCTGTAGCGGTTGGAGTTTATTTTTTATTTTGCTCTGCTTATTGGTTTCAAAAAAGATAATGGCATCATCGATGGTCATGTTTAGGATATCATCAATGTTTTTGTTGGCAAATGTAATTTCCAAAACATCCTTTTTAAAACGTTTGCCTTTACAAGTTTCACATTCTAAATGTACATCGGCCATAAACTGCATTTCAATGGTAACTTCGCCTTCACCTTTACAGGTTTCACAACGCCCCCCATCTACATTAAATGAAAAATGCTTTGCCTGGTAATTTCGTATGGCACTTAATTTCTGCTTAGAAAACAAGGCCCTGATATCGTCATAAGCCTTGATGTAGGTCACGGGATTAGACCTAGAAGAACGGCCAATGGGATTTTGATCTACAAATTCTATTTGTTTTATGTTGCTAAAATGACCTTCTAGTGCTGTAAATTGACCAGGCTTATCACTAAAGTCTGTTAATTTTTTTTGCAATGCAGGGAATAGTATTTTCTTCACTAACGTACTTTTGCCACTACCAGAAACCCCTGTTATTACAGTAAGCATGCCCAAAGGAAAACGGACCGTTATATTTTTTAGATTGTTTTCCCGTGCCCCGATAATATCTACATGGTATTTAGACGTTCTGCGGGTTTTTGGAATTTCAATTTTCAGGCTTTCATTTAGGTATTTTGCTGTTAATGAATTCGATGCCAAAATATCATTGTAGGTGCCTTTGGCAACAACATTTCCACCAAAGGTGCCAGCTTCGGGGCCTATATCTATAATACTGTCTGCTGCTTTCATGATATCTTCATCATGTTCAACAACAATAACAGTGTTGCCTAAATCGCGCAGTTGTTTTAATACATATATAAGGCGTTCAGTGTCCTTTGGGTGCAGTCCAATACTAGGTTCATCTAATATGTACATAGAGCCCACTAAGCAGCTACCTAGCGATGTTGCTAAGTTAATGCGTTGGCTTTCGCCACCAGATAGGGTATTGGACTTTCTGTTTAATGTTAAATAATCCAAACCTACATTGGCAAGGAATGAGAGTCTGTTATTGATCTCTTTTAATAGTCTACTGGCAATAGTAGTGTCGTGATCGTTTAATTCCAGTTCTTTAAAGAATTGGGCGAGTTTTATAAGGGGCATTTCAACCAAATCGGTTATGGTGGCCCCACCAATTTTAACATAGTTGGCTTCAACACGTAGGCGTTTACCGTTGCAGGTTTTACATTTGGTTTTTCCTCTGTATCGTGATAGCATAACACGATTTTGAATTTTATAGGCTTTAGCCTCTAGTTCGGCAAAAAAGTCGTTAAGACCTTCAAAATATTGGTTACCGTTCCAGATGAGTTGTTTTTGTGCCTCTGAGAGTTCAAAATAGGGTTTGTGTACGGGAAAATTAAATTTATGGGAGTTGTTAACCAATTGGTCTCTGTACCAACTCATGCTTTCGCCCCGCCATGGAAAAATAGCATTTTCGTAAACAGAAAGCCCGGTATTTGGAATTACCAAATCATCATCAATGCCAATAATATCACCATAGCCTTCACATTTTGGACAGGCGCCATAAGGATTGTTAAAGCTAAACAAATGGACATTGGGCTCTAAAAAGGCCATACCATCCAATTCAAATTTATTACTGAATTGCCGTTGTTTGTTATCTGCCAAGGTTTGGATAATACAGGAACCTTTGCCCTCAAAAAAGGCAGTTTGTATAGCATCGGCCAATCGGTTTAGAAAGTCTTCTTCGTCTTTAATGATGATTCTGTCTACCACCAGAGCTACGTCGTCTTTTTTATTGATGGTTTTAGATTCATCAATTCTAACAACAGCATCATTAACCTTTATCCGGGCGTACCCTTGTTGTTGCAATGTTTTAAGTTTATCCTCGATAGTACGTCCTTCTTCTAGATGTATGGGCGCCAGTAGGAGTAGTTTTTCGCGTTCGGGGAATGTTTTTAAATAGTTTAGAACATCGGTAACGGTATCTTTTTTTACTTCATTTCCCGAAATAGGTGAATACGTTTTTCCAATTCTGGCGAATAATAGTTTTAGGTAGTCGTAAATCTCGGTGGTAGTCCCTACTGTAGACCGTGGGTTGGTAGAATTCACTTTCTGTTCAATGGCTATGGCGGGTGCTATTCCTTTAATATAATCTACTTTGGGTTTGTTTAATCTTCCTAAAAATTGACGTGCATAGCTTGATAAACTTTCTACATAGCGTCTTTGACCTTCAGCATACAACGTATCGAAAGCCAAACTAGACTTACCCGATCCGGATAACCCTGTAATAACGACTAATTCATTTCTGGGAATAACAACATCAATGTTTTTTAGATTGTGCAGTTTTGCGCCTTTGATGATGATGTTTTCTTTCGGATTTACTTCAGAAATATGGGTGTTCATAGATTTTAATAAGGATAATTTACAAAGATACTATAAGTATTTTTTTTGTAGAATTTATTGTCATACAAATGTTTAAAATGTGTTTTGTACATGTATATTATGTGTTTTGTTTCCTGAAAATCAGGTCGTTCGTCATAAAAAACACACTTTTTCTATAATAAAAGCTAAAAAAAATCATTAATAGTTGTTTTTTAGGAACGATTGTTGTTATATTTGGTTCATTAATCAATAACATAATTCAACTTTCGCCTATAGCAAAACATTACTTTTAAACTAATAACCCCAAGCAAAGAAGTTATTTCTATGCGTAAAAAGTAATGATTATGCAAAACAGTTTTATTAATGATGCTACTCTAGTTAGCAGTTATATTAAAGGTGATGAAAGTGCTTTAGAAATCCTTATACACAGGCACAAACAAAAAATTTACAGTTTTATTTATTCAAAAGTTTATGATAAAGATGTTGCTGAAGACATTTTTCAGGATACCTTTATTAAGGTAATACGTACCCTTAAGCGTGGTGCATATAATGAAGAAGGTAAATTTTTGCCATGGGTTATGCGCATAGCCCATAACTTGGTAATTGATTACTTTAGAAAGAACAGCAGGATGCCGAAATTTGATAATACAAACGAATTTAATATTTTTTCTGTTTTGAGTGATTCGAGCTTAAATGCAGAATCTAGTATTATAAAAGAGCAGGTGGAAAGTGATGTAAGGCGTTTGGTAGACGAGTTGCCTAATGACCAGAAGGAAGTATTATTAATGCGGATATATGAAGATTTAAGTTTTAAAGAGATTTCAGATAAAACGGGTGTAAGTATTAATACAGCTTTAGGGCGTATGCGCTATGCACTAATCAATCTTAGAAAAATTATTGATAAGCACAATATAATTTTAACTAATTGATACAATAAAGTATTTTTTGCCACGTTAATAATCTATAAACCCATAAATTATTAAAATGGCAAAACTTTACTCTGAAAATTCTATTGAAAAATTAAATGAAATGAGACCAAAAAAAGAAACGGTCGACTTTCTTTTGAACTACTCTAAGGCTTTAAGTGTTATAAATTGTAATAAATTGAAGTTTGAAGCGCTTCTAAACTAAGTTTTCTAAAGTCCTAAATTTATATTTAGGACTTTTTTGATTTATAATAGTCCTGTATTACGGATTGTCTACCTATAGTTTTTGTAATGATGTCTTTTTCCAGATTCCATCCCCTGGCTGGAGAGTACTCCCTACCATACCAAATAATTTGAAGATGCAAATCATTCCACATATCCTTAGGGAATAAACGTTTAGCATCTTTTTCTGTTTGTGTAACATTTTTTCCGTTGCTTAACCCCCACCGGTACATTAAACGATGTATATGGGTGTCTACAGGAAATGCGGGGACACCAAAGGCTTGTGACATAACCACACTAGCAGTTTTATGTCCAACCGCTGGTAACGCTTCTAGATATTCAAAACTTTTTGGGACTTTGCCATCATGTTTTTCAATAAGTATTTTAGAAAGCCCGTGAATGCCTTTACTTTTCATAGGGGATAAACCCACTGGCTTTATAATATCTCTAATCTCTTCAACAGTGAGTTTAACCATGTCAAAGGGGTTGTCTGCTTTTTCAAATAACAAGGGGGTTATTTGATTGACTCTTACATCGGTGCTTTGAGCTGATAACAATACAGCTATTAATAGGGTATAGGGGTCTTTATGCTCTAAAGGAATAGGTATTGTAGGATATAATTCCTGCAATGTTTTTATTATGAACTCTACTTTTTTTTCCTTGGTCATATATCGTATTTTTGTAAAAAACAAAGTTACTATTATTAATAAACATAACTAATTAATTTAAAATTGATCACATTGTATTTGTTGACTTTGTAATACAAGTTGGTGATGTTAAAGAAACTTATATGAAGACACTAAAACAAGGGGATTCGGTTCCTAATTTCACATCTAAAGACGAACAAGGCAATATTGTAACATTAAATGATTTTAAAGGAAAAAAACTAATTGTATTTTTTTATCCTAAAGCCAATACGCCAGGATGTACTTTAGAAGCTTGTAATTTAAGGGATAATTATAAAGCTTTAAAGGATGCTGGGTATGAGTTATTGGGTGTTAGTGCAGATAGCTCTAGAAAACAATCAAACTTTAAAAAGAAGTTTGATTTTCCATTTCCGCTTTTGGCAGATGTTGATAGAACGGTTATTGATGCTTTTGGTGTTTGGGGCCCTAAAAAGTTTATGGGTAGGGAATTTGATGGAATTCATAGAAAAACCTTTATTATAGATGAAACTGGGGTTGTGGAGCGTGTTATAGATAAAGTCAATACTAAGGATCACGCCGCACAGATATTGGAATAGAATAAAAAAAACCAGCTTTATTAAAGCTGGTTTTTTTTATTATCTTGGTTTTCTTCGTTTGTTAATAGTCAGGGGTTTTCGAGTGTAACCGAAGAGCCTGTAGTCTTTTATTAGGTCGTCAGTGCCTTCAGGCACCATATCTTCCCAACCACGCTCGCCTTCAGCAATCATCCTTAAAATCTCTCTAGAGAAAATGCCCATAATGTTAGGATCATAATCTTTAATGTCGATTACTTTTCCATTGTATTTAAAGAATTTGTATAATTCTTTCATACGGGGGTAGACTTTTAAATTTTCACTATTAATCAATTCGCCCGTATCTGGATCGAGCATAGGGTATAGATATACTTTCAGATCTTTGAAGAACAGCTTTCCGAAGGCTTCAAGAATACCACCACTAATATGCCTATAGTATTTTTCGTCAAAGATATCAACAAGGTTGCTAACCCCCATTGCTAATCCCATTCTTGCTTTGGTGTAATTGGAGAAATATTCAACCACTTTATAATATTCTTGGAAGTTGGAAATCATAACGGATTGCCCGAGAGAGCATAGAAGATCTGCTCTGTCAATAAAATCTTGTTCGTCAATTTCACCCTCGGCCCTTAGATTTGATAATGTTATCTCGAAAACCACAACAGTTTTATCTTTATCTACCTTATTTTCTTTGATGAACATTTCATATGATTTCTCATACATCGCCATGTTTACCTTGGTTACAGGCCTAAAACTTCCTCTAAGTGCCAATATGTTTTTTTTGTAAAATACTTTTGCCGGTAGTACATTGGTACCATCAGGGCCAAACATCACGGCATCGGTCATGCCATTTTTTACCAATTGCAAACTCATTAATCGGTTATCTACATTCTTAAAAACAGGACCAGAAAAATTTATCGTATCTATTTCCAGTTGGTCTTTGTCTAAGTGATCATATAAATACCGGAGTAATTTTTTTGGCTCGTTATATTTATAAAATGCACCATATATAAGGTTTGTGCCTAGGATACCTAGCGTTTCTTGTTGTAGTCTGGCATCGGTTTCTTTAAAACGTAAGTGCAATATAATTTCATTATAGGCACCATTGGCCTCTACCTGGTATTTTATACCAACCCATCCATGACCTTTATATTGTTTGGCAAAGTCTATGGTGGCCACTGTATTAGCATAGGTGAAGAATATTTTATTTGGGTGCTTGTCGCGTGTAATACGTTTTTCCATGAGGTTCATCTCGTGGATAAGCATTTTTCGTAAACGTGCTTCGGTTACATACCTGCCATCTTCTTCTGCACCATAAATAGCATCACTAAAGTCTTTGTCATAAGCAGACATGGCTTTTGCTATGGTACCCGATGCGCCACCTGCTCTAAAAAAGTGTCTACATGTTTCTTGACCAGCACCAATTTCGGCAAATGTCCCGTAAATATTTTCGTTTAAATTTATTCTTAGAGCTTTAGTTTTTAATGAGGGAATATCATCAAATTCTTTATCGCCTTTTATGCTAATCTCCATGTTACACAGGTTAAATTCAATAAAAAGTAAAGATATTAAATAACTATATGAAACAAAAAAATAACCTTATTTTTGTCTAAAATTTAAGATATTTTGAAAATAACGTTTCTTGGTACGGGTACTTCGCAAGGAATTCCTATTATTGGAAGCAACCATCCAGTCTGTTTAAGCAAAAACCCTAAGGATAAAAGGCTACGTGTGTCTATTTTGATTGAGTGGGATGCTTTTACCTACGTTATAGATTGTGGCCCGGATTTTCGATATCAAATGTTACGGGCTAATTGCCAGAGAATTGATGGCATTGTCTTTACACATGAACATTCAGATCATGTTATGGGATTGGACGACATACGGCCTTTTTACTTTAGGCAAGGCAATATACCAATATATGCCCATAAACGTGTTTTAAAATCGCTTACTAAGCGGTTTGACTATGTGTTTGCCACAAAGAACAAATATCCAGGAGCGCCATCTGTTATATCCAATCGTATTAAGAACAAGCCCTTTATGTTAAAAAACTTAGAGGTTACACCCGTAAAAGGAAAACACGATCGTTTGCAGGTATTTGGTTACAGGTTTGGGGACTTTGCCTATTTAACCGATATGAAAACGGTTAAAGCCTCTGAGGTGGAAAAAATAAAAAACGTGCCGGTTTTGGTTATTAATGCTTTGCGTATTGAGCCACACAGGTCTCACTTTAACTTAGAGGAAGCATTGCAATTTGTTAAAGAGGTAAACCCCGGAAAGGCTTATTTAACACACATTAGCCATTTATTGGGATTTCATGATGAGGTTGAAAAAACATTGCCAGAAAACGTATTTTTGGCTTACGATAATTTACAAATAATAGTTTAAAATCAATAAAACATGAAGCAGCGAATTTTTATGTATTTATTTGTGTTTTCAATACTACTCGTATTGTTTCAATATGTAAACAGTAAACGTGTATTTGAAGATATGAGCACAAAAATAGACAGTTATAAAGACCAATTGGAACATTATAAAGATTCGGTAGGTTCTATGCAACATGAGATTTCAGATTTGGATCATTTTAATTATTCAAGAAACGAAGATGCTATTAGTTAT
Source organism: Aestuariibaculum scopimerae (assembly GCF_059428085.1). NCBI lineage: Bacteria > Pseudomonadati > Bacteroidota > Flavobacteriia > Flavobacteriales > Flavobacteriaceae > Aestuariibaculum > Aestuariibaculum scopimerae. The sequence goes on along the minus strand of NZ_CM182089.1, from coordinate 3,619,675 downwards.
TTTGAAAACAGGGGCATTAATGTAAATGGGTTAGAAGCTTATATAAAAGATGAGCTTTATAGGTCAAACGAAACCAGAGGGCAACACCCCATAATACCGTACGCTTCTAGTGAGGGCAGAAGAATGCTTATAAACACTGTGAGACTACTTAACCATAAATGGATTATTGCTGATTTTTCAGATGGGGAATATTGGGGTGAGGTATTTTTAACTTATGATATCTCTGACGATAAACAGCTTACATTTACTTTAGCAGAATCGTTTTTATATCCTTTTAATTAGAACTATTTAACCTTGTAAGCAATCCCTTTTTGCTTTTTGGTTTCTCCAACATACGAGTATTCATAAGTATATGATGAGTCCGTTGTTGTTAAGATTTTTAAATGGATATCTTTGTGCTCAATCATGCTTTTAGGGTTGATGGTTTTAAAAACCACTTCACAATCGTTTATCCAGCGTAATTTTGATGAATCTATTTTATTGTTGTAAACTTCTACCTGTAGGTCTTCAGTACGTTTAAATTTTGATTTATATACTTGTCCGTTTATAGTCACTTCGCTATAAAATTCACCGGTTTTATAATCATTGCACCGACGTGTGGTTTGGTAACAGCTAAAAAAACTGAAGCATAAAAGGATGTAAAGGAATTTCATTATTAGGTTTTGAAATGCAAAACTACTAAAGATTCGTTTAATTTTTAAAGTTTTTAAAAGTTCCATCAGAATAAAAGATAACTATGCGTTCTATAGACTTTTCGGTATTAGTATTTGTGATCTCTTTTTCAGGAACTAAATCATTGGGCACTTCTTTGATAATTTCTTTCTTGGCATAATCGTTTTCTTGGGTAGAAGGGAAGTTTCCTTTTCCATTAAGCAACCAATACAATTCAACTTCAGGGAAAGCGGATAATATTTTCAAAACAAACTCTAAACTTGGTTTGTTCCTTCCGGTTAAAATATGAGAGATGCTTGAGCGTTGTACCCCAATTTTTTCAGCAAACGAGGAAGCATTTTCACCGTAATAATCAATTACTTTTTGCAGTCTTTTTGAAAAATCTTCTGTGTTTATCATTGTAAATCTTTTGGTAGCACTTATCCTTTACAAATGTAATAATAAGGATTAACATAAGGCTATAATTAGCATGAAAACATGAGTTTTACTTAAATTTAAAGTTCATACTAAAACAATTAAATGCCTGAAATAAAGCATTTTATAGCAAGAGTTACAAATTGATTAGTTTTTTGTTTACAAAAAACAATTTTAGAAAACGAATATGTATACATCAATATACAAAAAAGGTGTTTGTATTGTTTACAAATGTAAATTAGTAAATGTTTACATTTGTACACAAAATTTCACAATGCATTTAGAGACCTTACAATCGTTGTATTTAGACAACAAGGAAACACGTTTAAATCACCGATATATAACCAATGCTCATATTGAGCCTTTGTTGCATAATTTGCGTGATCACTTAAATATAGAAACTCTTGGATATTCTGTTTTAGACAATCCTATTTACGGACTTAAAATTGGTCATGGAGAAAAACGGGTATTAATGTGGTCTCAAATGCACGGTAATGAGTCCACAACAACTAAGGCTTTATTTGATTTGTTAAATACATTATTATCCCAAAATAATCAAATAAGCCCTATTTTAAATAGCTGTACACTATATATTATTCCCATTTTAAACCCTGATGGAGCCAAAGCCTACACGCGCGTTAATGCCAATCAGGTTGATTTAAATAGAGATGCCCAAAATTTATCGCAACCAGAGAGTAATGTTCTGCGTGCTGTTTTTGAGAGTTTTAAACCTCATTTTTGCTATAATTTGCATGGACAACGGACTATTTTTAGTGCAGGTAAAGTAGACAAGCCTGCTACGGTATCGTTTTTGGCACCTGCACAGGATGCGGCTTGTACAGTAACACCAAATAGAATGGTTGCAATGGAGATAATTGCTGTAATGAATGTTATGTTGCAAGAGGTAATACCTAACCAAGTAGGTGTTTATGATGATGCCTTTAATTTAAATTGTGTGGGGGATACGTTTCAAAGTGAAAATGTACCAACCATTTTATTTGAGGCGGGCCATGTTGGCAATGATTATGCCAGAGAGCAAACCAGAGAGTATATTTACATGTCATATATAGCCTCATTAGATTATATATCTAAACATACTATTGATGGAACTGGACATAAGCCTTATTTTGATATCCCTGAAAATGAAAAACTGTTTTTTGATGTGATAATAAGGAATGTAAAACAAGAAGGAACTGGTGAAAGTGATTTGGTTGATATTGGTATTTTGTATCAAGAAATGTTAAGTGAAGATAAAATAGGTTTTGTTCCAAAAGTTGAAAAAATAGGAGATTTGAAAGATCATTTTGCACATAAAATAATTAATGCCAATGAGTTAGTGGTTTTTGATATGGATGGAAAACCTGTGGATATAGGTTACGAAAACGTTTTCGTAATAATAAATAATGAAAAAATATCGTTATTTTCGAAATAAAGCATAGTATTTATATACAAATATTGAATAAAATGTATTAATTTTGCCTAATATTTAAGAATAATTAATTATGGGGAAAATTAAATTAGACGAAATTGATCATCAAATTCTTGACATGTTAATCGATAACACAAGAATTCCGTTTACAGACATTGCAAAAAAATTATTAATATCTGCCGGTACCGTACATGTACGTGTAAAAAAGATGGAAGAGCAGGGTATTATTAGAGGTTCTTCGTTAATGTTGGACTATAAAAAGCTAGGATATTCTTTCATAGCATATGTTGGTGTTTACTTAAATAACACTTCTCAAACCAAGTTTGTTTTAGAAAGAATCAATGAAATTGCTTATGTAACTGTGGCGCATATTACTACTGGCAAGTTTAATATTTTCTGTAAAATACGGGCTAGAAGCACCGAGCACGCTAAAGAGGTTATCTTCTTGTTGGATGATATTGAAGGTGTATATAGAACAGAAACCATGATATCCTTAGAAGAGAGCATTAATGATAAAAAACGCTTAATGCATTCTATTTTTAATGATATGTAGAGTAATCATTAGAGTCATAAAATATTTATGAGACTGCCAATAACAACTTGTTGAACTAAACCTAAAGGTAGCTTTCCAGTGAAATACACTCACTTTTGGCTACCTTTAAGTAATGTTAAATCTTATAATTTTAAAATTATGAAAAAAAAGCATTACTCTCATTGAAAAAGCGTGTAAATCTGTACCCGAGTTTACAGAATTATACCGCAAGTTAGAACGCTCTGTAACCCTTTCAGGCAAAAGCATCAGTACCTTTACCAATTATGCCCGTTGTCTGGCTCACATCACCTTGCATTTTAATTGTAGTCCTTTAGATTTAGATGAAGAACAGGTTTTAGACTACCTACATGTTTTAAAATCACAATCTAAAGCACCTTCAGGAAGCTTCTTTAAGCATACCGTTTATGGTTTACGGTATCTGTATCGCATCTATGAACTAAAAGAGATGCGCGTCGTGCTTCCATCGATCAAGCGTCCCAACAAATTGCCGGTGGTATTAAGCCGTCAAGAGGTTAAGTTACTTCTTAAAACGCCTAAACTATTAAAACACCGTTTAGTTCTGGCTATGTTGTATGGCTGTGGCTTACGTTGTTTCGAACTTCGCAACCTTCAATTAAAGGATTTGGATTTCGATCGCAAGATGCTGCATATCCGTCAGGGAAAAGGCAATAAAGACCGTTACGTTCCTTTATCTGCTCTGCAAATTCGTGGTCTTAAAAGCTATATTTCAGCCGAACACCCTCGTATCTGGTGTTTTAACGGTAATCATGCTGAAGGTACACCTGTGCCGTTATCCACCCGGGGTATACAGTGGATTATACGTGAAGCCCGTAAACATAGCGGGATTAAGAAACAGGTCACCACCCACAGTTTCAGGCATAGTTATGCCACTCATTTACTGGAAATGGGACTGGATATTATTAGCATTAAAGAGCTGTTGGGGCATGCCGACATTCAAACCACATTGGTTTACCTTCATGTGGCACAATTAGGTAGACAAAAGCCTTTTAGTCCTCTAGATCGGTTATATAGTTAGTAGTTGTGAAACGTGCTACCTATGAAGTAGCTCAGGTGTTAGAACGCAATCAAAATCAACTATCAGCCTATAGCCATAGCAGTTGGCAGCTAAGAACCTTGCATGCCATACGAAAGTGTAGAACCTTAGCGCTGGGTGGGCATATAGACCGCTGCAATAACCCCAAATGCAACACTTTACACCTGAGTTATAACAGTTGCAGAAACCGTCATTGTCCCAAGTGCCAGGGACATCAAAAAGAACAGTGGATACGGGCTCGTGAAGCTGAACTGTTACCCGTGCCTTATTTTCATGTGGTGTTCACCTTACCACAAGAACTTAACCGCTTGTGTCTTTACATACCTAAAACACTTTATAACACACTCTTTAAAGTGGCCTGGCAGGTTATCTATGACTTTGGGTGTCACCCAAAGTTTTTAGGCGCTCGCGCAGGAATGATTGCTGTACTGCATACTTGGGGGCAAAACCTATCGTTGCATCCGCATCTGCATTGTATTGTACCTGGAGGAGGAATAACATCTTATGGACGATGGAAATCTGTAAAACATAAAGGAAAATATCTCTTCCCGGTAAAAGCCATGAGTAAGGTGTTTAGAGCACGCTTTGTGGCGCAATTACGAAAATCATCAAATCTAGAAATCACATCAGATTTTTATAATGACCTATTTAAAAAGCCTTGGGTGGTGTATTGTAAACGTCCCTTTTTAGGCCCCGAGCAGGTGGTAGAATATTTGGGGCGCTACACCCATAAAATAGCCATCAGTAACCATCGCATACTGGCTATCGGGAATGGTTCTGTAACCTTCTCGGTAAAAGATTATCGGCATGGCGGTAAACGTAAAATGATGTGCTTACCCGATGCCGAGTTCATCAGACGTTTTGCTTTACATGTTTTGCCTAAAGGTTTTGTTCGTATCAGGCATTATGGTATGCTCAGTTCTTACCATAAAAGGCTAAGCTTAGTTGAATTAAAGAAAACACTTGTTCCGGTAAAGCTAAAAGAAAAAGCTCCCTTATTACACAATATATGCCCTAAATGCCGACAAGGACGGTTAATAACCATTACAACATTTACAGCTCGAGGCCCGCCAAAACACTGGATAAAACAGTTACATAAGCCTCAATAAAAAAACGTTGCCAAGCACGTAACAGGCAGATATTGTCTAAATTTTAAATTATGAAAGAAATAAACCTCTGTAAAACCTAAATGTTTACCTTACTTATTAAGATAAAGACTGAAAACGATTGTTGAGTTGAACACCAAATAGAAATAGGCCTGAAACAACTCCTTAAACCCCTCTTAAAAAAACAAACCAATCCCCATAGTAGGCTAACCGACCAACTACCGGTTCAGTCAACACGGCGTTCATGTTTGGCCGTACCGACCACACGAACACTTAGTTATTATTGGCAGTTTTTATTTGTTGCAGCAAAAGCAATTCTTAGCTTTATAATAGCCTCTTCTGTGCAGGTAATCTATGGCTCGAATGCCAAACATTTCTAATTTGGAGAAACCAAAATCGCTAATACTTATAGATGTTTCCAGTGATTGTACATAGTGCCACCATTTAGAAGGTACATGGAGCATATCACCCGGTTCTAAAATAACCTTTAGAAATTCTACATCCTTAAATTTAGGAAATTTTTCAGGTTGAAAATTATTGATATCTACCAGACTAGCAGCGCCTCCATTGATATATTTCTCACTGGGATACATTTTTTTGTTGTATTTGGGAGAGGCGATGATAAACATTTTTTTACCTTTTATTTGAGCGTACATGTTTTTACCGGTGTCGTTGTGGAAACCGGAAACAGTACCGGCCGGTCCAATCCAAGCGGTTACATCGTTAATTTCTGTATGGGTTTCAAAGAATGAAAAATCAATATCGTCTTTAAGTTTTGGGAAATATTTAAAGATATCTAAAGTAGTCAAGTAGTCTTTAATAGCTTCTTTATTAGTTTCGGCATCTTTTAATTTCTGAATGTAGTCGTGAAACGACGATTTGGTATAGCGATTGTCGTCCTGAATGAAGTTTCCGGACAGCAGGTGGATTTCATTGTCGCCATCAAGATTTAAAAGAAAATCCAAATCCCAGTGTTTAGTAGCATTCCAGTTTTTGGCTTGACCTCGCATAACAACAGGGCGCTTGTTAAAATATTTCTTTTTGAATGTTTTAGAGTCTAAGGCTGTAACTTCTTCAAGTGGTTTGCTTTGTTCGAGTATATCGTTTAGTATGTTCATTTTTATAGGCGTGACGATTGGAATCTGATACTAAAAGTAAAATAAATATTCATCTAATTATAATGATTGGGTGTTATAATCGATAAATTGTTAGTTAATTGGATAATCCATACACTATTAGAAGCCTTAAGCGTATTTTATGGCTTGTTGACTGTTCTTACCGACAATTAGAAAGGTGTTTTCCATTTCTAATTTATAGACTTTGATGTTGCTGATGTGTTCCTTATTGGCGTAGAGGAAATCGAAAACGGTTTTCCTAAGTCCGGTATAGGTGGTGGAGTTGAAATCTATTGCCGTCATGGTGTTTTTATCCAAGTTGTTGTGATCGATAGTTTCAAAGATAACAGCTTCTGTGTCGTTATCGTCTGTTTTGTATTTAGACGCTTTTAGCTTCTTTATAAACACGTCTATATTATATGCTTTAAGGATGTTTTTAAGTTTGATTTTATTGGTTTCTATCCAGCTCCCCAAGCGAGCAGATGCTTTAGATTTACTATAAATAATATGATGTTCAAAGCTGTAAATCAGTGTACTCCATCGTCTTTTGTATTCCAAAGTGCCATAGGCCATATCCAACATGTCATATTTGTTATCGAGACACCATTCCAACAGTTTGTAAATAGAGATGTTGCCCAAGGCAAACTTGGCATAATCAATATCGTAGGAAGGAATGGAAACAAATAAAATATTTTGGTAGTGGTGATTGATGCATACGTGTACGGGTACTTCATTTTGATAAATGACAAAAATGGAAGCTTTACCGGAATTGATAAGCTCCCGTGTGCTGTTTAGATAAAATGTCCAGTTTTCCAGAATGTCATTTTTCTCATTGCGCTGATTGAACCTAGTGGTTAACATGCTGTGCAAGGTTTCCATATAGTAGGTGTAGTCTTCTTGCGAAATGTGACCATAAAACATTTTGTAGGTGCTATTAAAACATTCTTCAAAGCGTTTGTTGAGTCGTTTGATGTTGGCACGAAAACTCTTGCTGTACGCACTATTCATAAACTCCTGAATACCTTGTTCTTTGTTTAGTGTAATAGCATAACCGACTATTTTCTTTTGAGATTGTTTTTTTATTTCAAACGGGATTTTTTTTGAAAACACAGGGGTTAAATAGGAGGGGAATAATTTAATAGAGATAGCCCCAAGGTTGTCTTGACCCGGACCCCCGGAATATATAAGGGTATCGTGGGTGTTTAATATTAAGTTTTCATAATAGGGTAGCACCTGGTGGTGTTCGGTAAGCGTATTGTAAAAATCTTTATGGGTTACTAGGGTCATGGGCTATGCTATAACTACTTTTTGAATATTATCTTTACCTTTTAAAATAAAAGCCTTGTTGGTAATTTTATAGACTTTGAGGTTGTTGTAATGTTCTTTGTTAAGATATAAAAAATCGTTGATAGCCTTCTTTAGAAAGCTGTATGCGTCTTCGTTAAATGTGATTTGATTTGCGTTATTTTCTTTAAAATCGTGGTCGTTAATAGTTTCAAACTTAAACGGTGTAAATAACGGATTGGCGTTATCATTCTCCTTTACATACTTGTTTTTTAGTTTGTTTATTAATGTGTCTACCTTTAGTTGCTTGAGTGTGTTTTTAAGGGTAATCTTAAAAATTTCCAAACGTATTGCTATGAAGCTGCTGAAGTGTTTGGGGTTATACACAAAATGATAATCGTATTGATAGGGTAGATTGCACCATATTTGTTTGTATTCCAAATCGCCATTACCCATATCTAGTATAGAATAGTTGTTCTCCAAGCACCATTCCAGCAATTTATAAACCATGGTGTTGCCTAAGCTGAATTTAGAGTAACTAATATCGTAGCAAAATACATGACCAATAAAGACGCTGTTAATATGGTAATTAATGGAAATGCCAACCATGTCTCCTGATGCTGTAATGATAAATAACGAAGCCTCTTTATTGCATATTTGTTGGTAGGTTTCCTTAGCATAGGCCTCCCATTTATCCAATGTCTCAGTAGTATCTTCCTTTTGGGCAAACCTTAGCTTTAGAAACCCTTTTAAGACCTTCATGGCTTTTTGATAGGTGGCTTCCGGTATGCTTCCGTAATACAATTCGTAGCTCACGTTAAAGCAAGCCTCCAGACGCTTAATCCGTCTGAGGATAGGCGATCGGGTCTGTGACTTAAAATTAGATTTTAAATAAGTATCTATAGTATTGTGCCCCGTTAGGTTAAGGGCAAATCCATCTAAATTATACTGTTTTATTCTTTTTAGGCTGTAGGTGTCTTTGGTTTTGTTTACCGATAAGTATTTAGGAAATAAGGAAATAGCGTAAGCCTTGCTTTGAATGTTCTTTGCATGGGTTTTATCAGCCCTATAAAAGATTTTTTCATTGTGTTTTAATTGTATTTTAGAATAACAATCTGGTATGTTATCCTTGAGATAAAACGTGTTGTAAAAATCTTGTTTTATTAAAAGCGACATAGGGTTTAATTGAAACGTAAGTTTAATTGGTTGTAAATTCGTTTTACAGTATTCTTCAAGACTATAATGCCTATTTCTATATGTGCCAGAAAATAGGCAGCTATGGAATTCTTTTTGTAATAAACTAAATATTCCATGTCATAAATGGTATTGCCCCAATTTTTTTTATGATCGGTAACCCCCATACCTAAGTCTAAAAAAGAAAACTTGTTTTGAAAGCACCAATCCAAGCGCATATAATTGTTTAAGTTGCCCAGTCCGAATTTACTAAAATCAGAGTTAAAAGAATGGGTTTCACCAAAAAAGATGGTGTTGTGTAAATGCCTGTTAACAGAAATACTTATGGGCTTATTATCAGCATAAATAACGAATAAAGATGATTTTTTTTGTCGGATCAACTCCGCTAGGTTTTTAGTATTATCTTTCCACTCCATCAAAAATACATGATCGTTTACTCTGCCGGAAAATCGCTCGGTAATCATCTCATGCAATGCTCCTAACAATTGATTGCACTTATCGTCCGTAATAGCTCCATAGTTGTATTCATAAGTAATGGTAAACACCTTTTCCAGACGTTTTGTATTACGCTTGATGTTTTTTATAAGATGCGTTTTTATTAGTTTTTTAATGAAGGTTTTTCTTGTATGGTCATTATCATCGAGGGTGACTGCAACACCAGAAAAGCCATAATGTTTAATTCTTTTTAATTTATAATCAGAGCTGTTTACTAATTTAGCATCCATAAAACTAGGAAACAAACTGGTATAGAATATGAGTGGTTGTTTGGGAAGCATTACGGTGTTGTCATTTACAAAGATGTGTTGTTTGTAACGCACCTGTTCAAAGCATTTTGGAATAGCAGCTTTTGCATTCTTATAGAAATCCCAAATGAATATATTTCTTTGAATAGCCATGCAATTTTTATTTAAAACACCATTTTACAGCAATGCTTTGTCCTTGAACGATAAAGGTATTGGTTTCGTTAATAACCTGAAACAATTTTACTTCAGAAAGTTTTTCAGAATACGCATAAAGAAAGTCGTTTAGAGGTTTTCTTAAAAAATAAAACGCCATCGCATTGTAATCAATATTCTTTACGGTAAAGGCAGCATGAGATTCAATAATTTCTGAGTCGTAAATGCGTTCACTATCAATCGCATTCTTTTTATTTGGGCTGAGACTATCCCTAAGAGCTCGGTATTTATCGGGAATGTTTTTAGAAATAAGATAATGGATAAGGTTGTATTTTTGTACCAAATAGGTTTTGTAAAATTGCGCTACAACACTACCGGGCTTCGCAATGATATGGGTCTCAAAATTGTAAGTAAGGTTACTCCATTTTATTTTATAATCGAAATCGCCATAACCCATATCAAATAAAGTTATGTTGTTTTCCATACACCATTCCAACTGTTTATAGATTTCAATATTTCCTAAACTGAATTTGGAATAGTCGAGGTTATAGGATGAGATAGCGCTATACATAATACTATCAACATGAAAATTTAGTGAAATTTCAATAGGGATGTTATTATTGTAAATGACAAAAAGGGAGGCTTTTTTTTGATTAATTAAATGGAAAGCTATGTTTTTATAATAATCCCAATGCTCAATAGTCCTGTTTTTTCCCTCACGCTGTTGGAATCGCTTGATAATCATTTCTATTAAGCAATTCATTAGATGCAAATAGTTATCTTTATCGATGGCTCCGTAAAACATTTTATATTGAACATCAAAGCAATGTTCTAAGCGATTTAGCAGTCGGGTGGTGTTCTTTTTAAAGTTACTGCCGGCATTTGTTTTTAGATAGGAATCTATATTGGTAATGCCTTCCATAAGGACTGCATGCCCTTTTTTATGAACTATTTTATTGCTGATGAGGCCTGGTTTTAGTGTAGTTTCCAAATAATCGGGGAGGAGACTAACCACATGTACATTTGTATTGCTCTTTTTTGCTGTTTTTAAATGAGTTATGGCTTTATTAGTATGCTTTATAGTGATGGCTTCAAAAACAGGGGAAATCGCTCCTTTTTCATAGAGGTTGGAATAAAAATTGGTTTTGAAGCGTATGGTTTCTAGCATAATATTTCAATTATTCTTTTCCGGTTGCTTGTCTGTTTTTCAAAGCAAACTTTATCTTGCTTAATGTTTTATTAATATTCTTATCTCTTAGAAACTGTTTAAATCTAAAAAAATATGCCAAACCGTGAGCAGTTACTGTCGCTTTCAATGATTTGGAATCGTAAAAAATATGATATTCAAATTGATATTGCAATGTACCCCAACGGTCTTTATAGTCATAATACCCTTTGGAGAAATCGAATATTTTATAGCCATGTTCATAACACCATTTAAAAAGTTCCATAAGGTGAACTTTTCCTAAATTATATTTGTAATAATCGGTATCAAATGTGGTCATGGCAAAGAACAACACCTCTTCAGATAAATAATTCAGGGAAATAGCTATGGGCTGATCGTTGTGATAAATAACAAACAAAGATGCTTTACCTTCTAAAATTAAAGGATAAGTAGATTCATGATAAAAGGCCCATTCCTGCGGATCTAAATTATTATTAGATTCACCTTTTTCATCAAAGCGCTTTTTTAACATATTATGGAATGCCTCAAAAACGCGATCGTATTCCGTTTTTGACATAGCGCCCAAATAATTTTCATAACGGATATCAAAATCTTTTTCCAGATGACGCTGGTAGGCTTTAAACTTATACCGACTTTTTTTACTAAAGTTGGCATTTAAATAAGTATTAAAATCTTTATAAGTGTCTAGCTGTGTTAAAAAACCTGAATATTGTGTTGTTTTCAACAGCTTGACGTGAGGAGGGAGGTCGCTGTTTTGAACATTAAAATATTGTGGGACATCATAAATAAGGGCAACCTTTTTTTTTAAACCATCGGCACGCCTATTTATTTTATAAGACATGCCTTTAGAAACGCTTCCTCCAAAATTGGTATTAATGAGTCCTTTTTTAGATTCATAAAAAAGAATGTCCTCAATACATGGTATGTTTTGAGGTTCCTTCTTGAAGTGAGCGGCCCATAGTTTTGTATATGATGCAGATGTGAAAGGGTTCTGTTGTATCACAAATCAATATTTAAATCGTCCAGAGATCGGTACAGCGGGAAATAATTGGAAACGTATTTGATGCCTTTGCGTGCAATCAGTTCATTGTAAACAGTTTCATTAACGATGAGTTTCCATAAATTAAAATCCCTAAAGTCTTTTGAAAATGAGGCCTTGAAATGGAATAGTGAGTCATTGTCATTACCCCCTAAGCCACCTCCTAAGTTAAAGAATTTATATCCTTTTTCGGAAGCTATCAGGCGCATTTCATCAATAAGCAACTTGGTAGGAGTGAGGTGTAGCGCATCATTTCTGGTACCGGAAAGATGGTATTGTACAATGCCATTGGTAATAATGAATTGACATGCCGCTACGGTTTGGCCGGTTTCATTATCAACAGCCATGAGTATCTCTGATTCAAAATCGTTTGAATTGGCTATTTTCTGAAAATAGGCCTTACTGAAATAATAGGATTTTTTAGCGTTCACCCGATTCATGTTTTCATAGTAAATATCCATGAACTCTTTGAGGTCGGCCTCTGTGGTTGCCTTTTTTACGGAGCAAAGTCTTCTTGCTTTATTTATATGTGTTTTTAGTCGGCTTTGAAAAATAGTTCGTTGGGTGTCAATATCTTGAGTAATATCTATATTAACCACTTTCCCTTGGTTGGAGATGTAACCTAAATCGGCCAGAATCTGGCATTGGTTTTCAATGAAGGGGTTGAGTCTAGAGAATACGGAGACGTAGTTGTTGTCTTTAAAGTATTTTTTTAAAGCTTTTATAAATTTATTATTGTCAAAATTTTTTGTAATCCCTTTGCCTATAGGACCTGAATAGCCATAAACAGAAGTGGCATCTTTGTATTGAGTTCCTTCAATATCTCTTACAAGTAAGGGGATGCCTATTAATATATCTTTTTCTTTATAAGTAAGTAGTATCGCTGTTTCACTATCTAATTTTGATAGCATGTGGTAATCGTACGTATGGTAAAAATCATAATGGTCAATTTTTCTTAAAAAAAGATCCCAATCGTTTTTTTCGGTTATAACCTCTAAATGGTGGTGGCTGGTAATTGGTTTTATATCTACATCTTTGGTGAAATCTGATATATGATATAAGTATTTTTCTCCTTTTTTAATGGTTTTGACAATTTTAGCAGGAATCCCATAAGCCATTTTATAGTCTGCTACATTTCTATTGACAACTGCACCAGCACCTATAATTGAATGTCTGCCTATGGTAATATCTTGGATAACATTAGCCCCTAGGCATATCGCACTATAGGATCCTACGGTTACATTGCCTCCTAAAATGGCTCCGGGAGCCAAACTAGAAAACTTTTTCATATGCCCCTCATGGTCTATAGATGACTTAGTATTTAGAATACAGAACTTACCTATTTTTGAACTGCTGTTAATTACAACACCAGGCATAATAACAGTGCCCATTCCAACTTCGACACTTTTTCCAATAATCGCATTAGGGTGCTTTGCTATGATGAATTTAAAATCAGGAACCAGGTTCTTAATTTTATCATACATTAATTTTCTAATCCAATTATCGCCAATGGCTATAATACCGGCATTAAAATCGAATTGTGCCATCAATTCAGGTAAATCGTCTTCTGTTCCTAAGATATCATATTGAAATATATTTTTTCCTTTTGCTTTATAGGAGTCGATTAAGCCAATAATGTTGTATTTGTTTTCTAACTCAATAATATCAATTACAACCTTTGCATGGCCGGATGCTCCAATAATGATTATATTAGGTCTTTCTGTTTTAGACATAGGTTTTATTCTTTAGGGGTGCCTGTAAATAAGGGCATATTCAAATTGGCAGCGTTATTTACGCCTTCTTTTTTTACAACTTTTTTAATGGTCAATAAAATTATTTTAATATCCAATAAAAAAGAAAGGTTGTCTACATACCAGGTGTCTAATGCAAATTTTTGTTCCCAAGATATAGTATTTCTCCCATTCACCTGCGCCCATCCTGTGATGCCCGGTTTAACAAAATGACGTTTTTTTTGCTCTTTATTATATAAAGGAAGGTATTCAATTAATAATGGTCTGGGACCTACAACACTCATATCACCTTTAAGAACATTGAGTAATTGGGGTATTTCATCTAGAGAGTACTTTCTAATGAAAGTACCAACTTTGGTAATACGGTCTTCATAAGGTAATAGATTGCCATCTAAATCTTTTTTATCGTTCATGGACTTAAATTTGATAATGGCAAAAATCTTTTCGTCTTTTCCAGGGCGTTTTTGAAAAAAGAACGGCTTTCCTGAATTAGAAAACAAAAGCCAGATAAGGGTTAGTAAAAAAACAGGCGATAAAATAATGAGGCCTATAAGTGCCAGGCAAAAATCAAGAAGTCTTTTAAAAAAAGATTTATACATTTTGGGGGTTTTAATTTGAAGCTAAATTATCATATAAATTTATTTTGTACCTATTTTATTGTTGAAATGTTATTATTTCTGTCTAAATGGAAACTTAGAATAAACCATTGTATGTTTACAATGGGCTATTATATGTTTACAATGATAAAAGGATTTATAAAGATTGATATTCTTTTAAAATTGATTCCCAAACAAATTGTTGTTGAAATTTAGAAGTTATAAGTTCTCGACAGATTTTAGGGGCGTAATAATCTTTGTTCTCACAGAACCATAACATTTTTTGAAACAAACTCTCCATATCCCTAGAGGGAATAATAGTACCGTTTTTACCCTCAACAATAATCTCATTAGAGCCATTAATGTCGGTAACTATACTGGGAATACCCATAGCGCCTGCTTGTAGTACTACATTGGGAAATCCTTCTCTATAGCTTGGAAAAGTTAATATATCTGATATAGCTAGATAGGGCCTTACATCATCTACCCAAGAAGTAAATATGATATCAGTATTTGATTTTATTTCCTGATAGGTTTCTTTTGAAACAGGGTCTAATGTTTCTTCAAAAGCACCTAACAGCAAGAGCTTAATGTTTTTTTTTGTTTTGCAAAGCTTCACAAAGGCTTCAATAAGCTCATTTATACCTTTGTCTTTTACAATACGTCCTATAAACACAAAAACTGTATCTTTTTCTGAAATATTTAATTCGGATTTTAAAGTAATTAGGTGTTCTTTATCAATTCTATTGGGAGAAAAGTAGTTGGTATCTATACCATTTACATTACCGTTGGCTATGATTTTTAGGGGTTTGGAAGTGATTTTGTAATTTATTAAATCGTTTTTTACTCCATTTCCTTCCGGATATACCTTGGTAGCACACCAACAAAGCATTTTATCTGTAAGAATTAATATTTTTTGAGTGATGCCTCGCTTTGTTGGAAATATGAGTCCGGTAAATGTGTGTATTCGATGAGGTACTCGAGCAAAAAAAGCAGCTGTCATGGATAGTAAGCCTGCTTTGGGTGTAATAGAATGTACTATATAAGGTTTTTCATTTTTAAAAAAACAGTAGAGTTTAAATAAAGATTTTAGATCTTGAAGAGGGCTTATTTTTCTGCTGATTTTAATGGTATGAATAGGGATCCCTTCTTGTTCGGATATGATTGGAATTAATTCTTCTTGAGGAGATGATACTCCAATGATTTCAAAATAATTATTTAAAAACTTTAATTGCCCTTTAAGTAAAACAAATGAAGCAGGGATAGTTGTGGCGCGAATGACTTTTTTCTTCATCGAAATTTGGTGGCATTATTTATCAGTAAGAGCAAATATAGAGAAAGTCTTCAAATTGTTTAGTCTCACATGCAAGAGATTTCACTTTTATTTTTACAATAAATAGTATTTTTTTAAGTCTTTAATTATTGAGTCTATGTGTCTATTCTTACTTGATTATTAAGTTGTTACAAGTTATTAACAAGTCATAGTTTAAGAAAATTATATAAATATTTTTGCCAATCACATAATAAAAGCGTCTGGAACAAGTTTTATACCGTATATATGTTTTTTATAGTGTAAATTACTTTTTTATCGACAAAACAAACCCTTTCAACGATTAAATTTTTATTTTATTAATGTATTTCATCGAAAAAAAGATTCATTTCAGCGACTATTGTCTATTTCTTTTTAATATTGTATCAGAGTTTAACCTACCCAATCTACTTAAGTTATGAAACTATTTAAAATGTCTACCGCAACTCTATATTGCTTATTATTAATATTTCAATCCTGTAACAATGAAGAATTGTTTATAGAACCTATTAACGAATCTAATGTAGATGTTACTTCTCCTGAGGATAAAGATGAAGAGGAAGTTGTAAATAGTACTACAGAACCATGTTTATTTAGTCTAGAAGATGCTCAATCGGGTGATACTATCACTATCGATTGTGTCATGGATTTAAAGGGGAAAACCATAACAGTCCCATCAAATGTCACGATATTGTATAATGGAGGGGAAATTATTAATGGAACAATTAATTTCTCGGATAGTAATGTAATTGATGGTGATTTGTTGAACCAAACTTTAAGTATGACAGGTTCTACACCACAGATGAGAGACAGAGAGTTTACTTTCCGACCAAGTAGATGGGGTATTATTGAGGGGGTTGTTTCAGATGAAGTCGCACTACGGAATAGAGATATTCTTGAGAGAATATTTTTGGATGTAAAAAAATTGGGTATTACAACATTTAGAATTGATGAGATGGACGCTTATTTTAAAGTAGATGGATCTTTAAGTGAAGGCGTGCCTGAAGTTCTAGCAATTAATATTCCCTCAGATTTTGATTTAAAAATGTCGGATAAAACACATTTGAGAATGCAGCCTAATGGACATTTTAGAGCTAACTTATTATCAATATATAATGCAAAAAACATAACAGTATCTGGAGGAGTTTTGCATGGAGATAGAGAATCACATAATTATAGCTCAGGATATGTTGACTCCGATGGATCCACTGGTCCAACTAATGAGTGGGTAAATACAATGTGTATTAAAGGAGGAGAAAATGTTATTGTTGATGGTGTAACTTTTCAGGATGCAGCAGGTGATGGTTTAATTATATCGGGTATATATCATTATTATGATTCCCGTCATATTGCATCTAAAAACATTCAACTTATAAACAATAAATTTCTTCGTGGTCGCCGAATGAATTTAGCATTAGTTAGCTGCGAAGAAGTCACCATAGAAAACAATGAGTTTATCGATGGAGGGATTGATATGGCCAACTCTAAAGGAGTAGCTCCATCCTGTGATTTTGATATGGAACCAGTTAGGGCTTGGGATAATGGAACTCTAATTGAATATGAGCGAGTGAGTCATATTACTATGGCTAATAATTATCAGTCTATTACTGATCCAGCGGCAAACCCAAGAGCAGGAGGTTTTTATTTTTCTCATGGTAATGGGCCTATTGTTTTTGAAAATAATGAAGTTAATTCAGTAGTTTCTTTTAGTACTGTTGACGGACTAATTATTAGAAACAACATTATAAATGCGGGAGTAAACGCAGGTAATGCAGAGAATATCAATAGGACCAATTTTGTTTATGGAAACGAAGTATATGGGAATAAAATAAGTAACGGTATTGTTGTGGCCGGTAATGGAACTTTAGTTAGAGACAATATTATTGAAGGTGCTAATGGTATTTATTTAGGTGCAGGCGCAACTAGTAAAAGTTTAGGTACATCAAATTGTATTATCAAAAACAATTTAATAAAAGCTACCAGTAGAGGTATTATGGCAATTAACACAACATTGAATACTACTATAGAAGGTAATTCACTTGATATGTCTGAGAGTAGTACTTTTGCTTTCAATTTATACAATGACTGGTCTGGTGATGGTAGCTCTAATTTTATTGTTTCAAATAATACTGTTACTGGCACAAAACAAAATGCTACCGGTGCTCCGGCAAGTCTCATAGGAGCTAATTCTATATCTGTTATTAATAATAGTTTTGGAGCTGTTTTAGTTACAGGAGGAAGTGACATTTACTTTAAAAATAATAGCATAGATGCCGATTTCCACAAAGATGGGTTGGTTTTTAACGCCGATTGTCCAAATTCTGTATTTACTGAAAACCAAATTACTATTTATACTTCTGAAACGCCTTTAGCTATAAATTGTGTTAAGGTTAAAGATGGAGTATCTCTGTCCACTTCTGTCCAAATAAATAATAATTGTATTAACAATTAAAATTAGATATTAATTTATAACTTAAATAGTTAAAGGAGCAAATAAAAACATGCTCCTTTATTTTTGTTGTTGGCTTGTAGTAGATAATTTTTGGTATATACTAATATAATTTGCAACCATTAAGTTGATATCAAAAAGTTTAGATCTCTCCAGGCAGGAGTCAACTGTTTTTCTATAAAGCATGGGGTCATTAATCAAGCTTTCAATTTGTGAAGCCAATTCATTGGCGTTCTTTGATTCAAATAAAAGTCCATAATTTTTAACTATCTCAGTTAGACCAGGGACGTCTGAGGCAATAAAAGGTTTTCCTGAACTCATAGCTTCAATGCAGGACAAAGACAAACCTTCATAATGTGATGATAAAACAATTATATCTGATGTTTTTAAAAGACGTGGGACATCTGATCTGACACCCAAAAATTTAACTCTTTTTGCAATATTTAATTTTTCACTTAAATCAATACACTCTTTTTGTAAAGGACCATTTCCAACCAATAATAATTTATAATTATCGGGTAATAGACTCAAAGCCATAATTAAAGTTTTTTGATCTTTTTGCTCAAAAAAACGGGATACTTGCATAAGTACAATATCATTAGATTCGATATCTAATTCTTTTTTGTTATAAGGGATAGCTTGACTAAATTTTTCTAAGTTTATTCCATTATAAATTTTAGAGATAGTGGTGAATTTTTTTCCTAAATATTTTTTTAATTTTAAATCAACAGCATCAGATATAGAAATAATTTGATCGTATTGCCTATATACAATATGATCGACAACTTTAAATAAAGCATTATCCATTCGCCTGTTAGTGGTATTATGTTCGGTAAAAATTATTTTAGTTTTTGAAAAACTTAGCATTTTTGAAAAAGCAACCCAATACATAGCCGGGAACAAATGAACATGAATTAGATCGTATTTTTTTAAATATTTGGTTAAAATAAAAATATGAAGTGGATTGTATAAGTTTTTCGAAAATTTTGTAGTTAATATTTTAACATCATTGCTTTTTAAATCTTTATAAAAAGATGTTTTCGAATCATTAAGCAATAGAAGTTCTGTTTTAATTCCAAGGGTATTGTATAGGGGTAAGGAGTCAACAATAAGTTTTTCAGCTCCACCAATATTCAGTGAATTAATTATATGTAGCACTTTCATAAGAGACTAGATTTTATTTCCTACTTTGAATTTAACGTATAAGTATAGAGCTATCCCCAATGGCATTAATAGTATAGTTTGGAATAGTTTTGGGGATTTTATTAATTGTTTGAAATCCTGTAGATATAAACAATGTGATATGAAATGTATATTGTTTTTAATGCGCACTTTAAAAAAATTGCTTTTATCCATAGCAACTTTTCGAGCATAAATAAATCCCCTAGGATGTCTCAAATATTGTTTAAAAATATTTCTGGAGGATCCATCTTCCATATATTCAACAACACATAATATCTCGTTTAAGCATAACAATCTATATTTTTTATCTATCATCAAATATAGCGTGTCTAAAGGAACAAAGCGTTCATTTTCAAATAGAGGATATCTAGGGAATTGATTTACAATATCGGTTCTAAGTACTAATTTTTTATCTCCGGGAATTTTATAAACGTTATACAACTCTTCAAGAGTAGTGCTTTTTAAGTCTTTAGGCATTTTTTTTCCAATAATACTCCCATTTTTATAAGAGTCCAATGCTACGATACCGGCAATAGTATCATCAATATTGCTATTCTTCCAAAAATTCACAATAAGCTCAATGGCATTTGTTGCCATGAAGTCATCGGAATCAATACAAACGTTAAGTTCAGTTTTAATCAAATCATATGCACTGTTATGAGCTCCATGCATGCCTTGATTTTCTTGTTTATGATAGAAAATTTCTATTTTATTTTCATTTATCCAACTTTTTATTAGTTCTTGTGTATTGTCTGTTGAACCATCGTCAATAACCAACCAAATAAAACTTTTATTGGTTTGCTTTACTAAGCTCTCATAGCATTGGGTTAGACAATAGGCTCGATTATATGTGGGTGTAAAAACTGTTATTAGTTTCATTTTAATATATTATGAATAGTAAAAAAATAGCATTAAGTAAGTAAAGAGAAAATATATTATAAGCACTTTTGTTAGCTGCAAATACTGATTTTTGAATAAAATTTCTTTTAAAAATGGGTAAATAAGAATGATACCCATCATAAACCAGGATAAATATGCAAATCTATTAGAAAAATTAGCCCGAATGACTAAAACCCAAAAACCGTTGCATATCAGGTAAGTGTGAAAAAGTTGTTTGTATATTTTATCATTGAAGTATTTCTTAAAAATAAAATACCACCCGGCAAAAACAGTACCGGCACTATAAAGTATAAAGTCATATCTAAAACCTGTTTTTAATTCAGTCTCTGTTTCTGCACCTAACAAATAGGCATTTAATCTATCATCGCCAAATCCTAAACTTGTAAATAAATTTTCCCAAAACCCACCCAAAACGATAGATAAAGGAATACTTAGCAACCAAAATGTCAGATAAAACTTAGAGTTTTGATAATAAAAAGTTAATAAAAATGCTAGGCTTGGTAATAGCAAAGTTTTGTGTATTAAAATCGAGAGTAAAATTATAAGCCACATGATTGTTTTTCTATTGTAATAGGATATAGCCAGTAAAAATAAAGATGTTGCAATGCCATTTCTTATGCCATTAGTACCGTAAGACCAAAAGGAAAAAGAAACTACAAACATTAAGAACGAATAAAACCAATATTCTTTAAAAAATATTTTTGAAACTCTGTAAAGTGGCATAATATAAATAAAAGCACATAGAGTGAAAAAAAACCTATTAGACATGATTTGTGAACAGAATTTCATGAAATATTGGAAAACAATATCTTTTTTCTCTGTTATAGGGTTACCAGAAGCATAATATTGAAAAATCCTATTATAAGTGGCCATGTCTCCGAAATATTTGCCACTTACAGGTCGAAGCCCTATATAGAGAATAGTAAATGCTAAAAGTATATACCCCATGTTGTTTATGTAGATAATATTTTTAGTGTCATCAATTTTAAGAATTAGTGCGTGAATCAAAGTAAATACAACAATCCCTAATGTAATGTTTAAGTATAATGGATAATAATTGTCTAGTAGTCCCTCAAGCATATTTTTAAAAATTTATATTTTAATTATTAAATATCTTTTCATCCCAAATAGACATGACTTTTTCAAGCTTATACTTTTTTGAATTTTTAAATCCATTTTCAGCTAAAAGAATTCTTTTTGTGTCATTAGTGGCCAAATCATTAATGCACTTTACAAATTCATTAACATTGTCCATAGGTACCAAAATACCATCTTCTTCATTAGTAATGATGTTTCTGGGGCCTGTTGGACAATCATAGGATATGATGGGTAGCCCCGAAGCTTGAGCTTCAAGTAAAACCATAGGGAAACATTCCATATAGGATGTCATTAAGTACATTCCATAAGTTTGCATCTTTTCTTCCAATGTGTTGATGGGTTTTTTGATTGAAACAGATTCATTAAGTTTTAATGTTTTTATTTTTCTTTTTAATGAATTGACATAATCTTTATCACCATCGCCATATATTTCAAGTTTCCATTCCTTATTTATTTTATTGAACTCAGACCAGATGTCAATTAATACATCAAATCGTTTAACTTTTGCTATTCTACCAGCTGCCAATGCTATTTTTTCTCTACTTTGAAGGTTGGGACAAGTTGCTAATTTTGATGTGATCGGATTTGGTATGGTTACTACATTTTTACACTTATAAAAACCACTTTCTTCCAGACTTAGTACAACTAAAAAATCATATAGCGGATCCAAGTAGTTTTCAATTTTTGTTACTAATGACTTACTATTCAGATTGGAAAAGTATTTAGAATTATGAGATTCTTTTATAAATTTAGCTTTAGTAAAGAGAAACTTAAAAAAAAAGTTTACAGGAATATTGTTTGCCACAATAACAAAATCAGGCTTCAGTTTATAGATTTTGAGTTGGATTTTAAAGTAGTTTTTTATTATCTTTAAAAAATTACCAGGCTTAAAATAACTGTCTTTTCTATTATAATTGATGGCAAGGTCTATTAATTGGATATGGTTATTTAGTTCATAAAAAGGTTTTGCGTTTTGTTGCTCAGTAGTAATTATTGATACTTTATACCCTTGGTTTTTGGTCCAATAATTTGCCTTTAAATGAATTAGACTATTAATGCCACCTATTTGAGAAATTTGATCAGTAAGTATTATAATGTTTTTACTCATAAAATTTCCTATTTTTTAATAATGATCTAAAAAGATTATCCCATTCAAGAACTATGATTTTAGGAGAATAGCGTTTAACATTTTGTCTTGCATTTTGTCCCATTTTTAATCTTAGATTTTTATCATTTATGAGTTCTATAATTTTATTACTAAAAGAATCGATATCTCCATTATTTACTAAGTAGCCATCTATTTTATCATTTATAATATCAGAAGGGCCATGGGGACAATTAAATGATATACAAGGAATACCATATGACATCGCTTCTGTCAATACCATTCCAAATCCTTCATATCGGGAAGACATAGTGTAAATTGATGCTTGTCGGTATTTTTTATCTATGTCTTTGGTAGCAGGGAAGAAAAATACTGACTTCTCAATCCCTAAGTTTTGCGCCAGTGTTTCTAATTGAAGATTTGGATTAAAAGTACCGTAAATTTCTAGTTTCCAATCTGGATGTTTTTTAGAAACTAATTTCCAACTCTGTAATAATCGATCGTAGCCTTTTTGATAGCTTTGCTTTCCTACTGATATAACAACTTTATTAATTAGCGTGTTAGTTTCCGGAGGGTAAAAGGATAATGGATTTGGTATTACATATAAGTTTTTAGTGGACCACTCTTTTTTATTCCCATTGGTTAATACTATGAATGCATCAAACATAGATGCTCCAAAATTCATGCTTTTAAACTTTAGATAAATTAGTGCCTTTTGTATAGGATATAATTTGTCTGATTTTTTTTCTATGTTTTTTGAAACATGACGTTCATAAGCCATAACACAAGGTTTGCCTATTATCAAAGGTAAAAACAATCCTTTTAGACCGTCGTCACAGACCAAAATTATTTTAGGAGATATTTTTTTAATAACTTGCTTAATACCTTTTCGATAAGCACGTATATATTGTATAAAATTACCTTCTGCAGTAATATTATGAAAAATAATTTTTTCACTAAATGTATAAAATATATCGTTACTTTGTTGGTTAAGGGTAATTAAATGTATTTCATAATTTAGTTCGTCTGCCAAGTATGAAGCTTTAATAGATAATACACGCTCTAAACCTCCTGGGCCACATATTTGGTTTGTTATGTATAACAGGGTTGTCATTTATTTGAGAGCATTTTTTAAAAAATTCTTTGAATCCGTTTTCATTGTACTTAGCTTGATATAAACTTCTTCAAAATTAATGGTATTCAACTCATGAGATTCTAAGTCTGAGGTATTTGAAATTAATAGCTTACTTAGTCCTATAGATTTTAGTAAATCTCTCATTCTTGTGTTGATCTTATCCTTTCTGTTAAAGACCACAAAATCTTTTTTAAAAATAATTGAAAATGCAACGGCATGAAAAGAGTTAGATATTATGAATTCGGCATTTTTAACTAACGATAAAAATTTCTCAGGACCTTTTAAAAAATAGTTTTTGTCAGCATACTTAATAAGTTCATTGACAGTGATTATTTTCCAACCAAATTTTATTTTGTAATTTTCTGCCATCAGCCTGATTAGTGGGTTAGAATCAAAATCGTATATAAAAAGATATTTTTCTGTTTCTGTTTCTGTAGAAGCTATAGATAGCCAGTCTTCAGTTTCTAATAAAAATACAGGATCTAATACTTGGTGAACAGCCTCTATGCCCAATTCATTGAGTATTTTTTTTCCTGATTCTTCTCTTACGGAAATATGATTTATACGTTTAACTTTCTCTTTAACAAAATCCTTGATATGGTTTTCAAGTTTATCAATTGCGAAACTTGCTGCATATGATATTTTTAGTTTATGGTTCGGTACAAAGTCTAAATAAAAAGCTGGGTCTTTACCATTTTCAAAAAAAGAATTCCATATTTGATCACTACCGCATATGTAAGCATCAGCTGGAGGAATATTTAATTTTAATTCAGCATTAGACTTATATAATGTGTTTGTTGTTTTAATATACTTCTCTGAAAAGGTATCAAAACTTTTTTTTCTTTTGAGATGGATCAAACGTTTAGGTAATTTTAAAAATCGATAAATAAACCTTAAGAATACATTTTTATTGAAAAAATTGTTAGTTACCAACCATAATTTGAAATGATTACTTAAATAAGGAGGTTTGTAATGTATTGTCTCAGCGTCATGACCTATCTGTTCTAAATATTTAAGCAATGCGTATTCTTGCAAACTTGCTCCGTGATTGTATACTTCGTGGCATGTTATCGTTTTTATTTTCATTTTTGATTATCTAATAATTCATGAATTCTTGTTATGGAAATTTCTTTGTCATTATTTTTTACTAGTGACAAATTTCCTATAACCCTATTTTTAAACTCATTGTTATTAATATATTTTTCTATTGTTACAGAAATGGATTTTGAATTCATTTCACAAATCAAACCTGTTTCTCCATTTTTAATAATTGATGATGCGGTAGGAAAATTAGTTGTTACAATGGGTTTTTTTAACACAGCTGCTTCAATGACTGTTAACCCTAAACCTTCAAAAAGAGATGTTTGCACGTATATATTACATGATTTTATGTATGGATATGGATTCTTTTTAAAACCTAAAAGGATGACGTGTTCCTCGAGCTTTTTTTCTTTAATCATCTTTTCGATTTCATTACGCTCCGGACCATCGCCTATAATAAACCATTTGACAGGGTAGCCTTTATTAATTAAAAATTCACAAGCCTCAATAGCTAAATGGTAACCTTTTGCTTTTGCTAATCTGCCAACAGTAAGTATACTGATGCAATTTTCATTCTGAACAAAATCCACTTTAACATTACTCATTTTATTAATAAAGTTTATATCTGATATATCCTTTATCACAATGGTTTGCAGCTCTTTATTAATTTTTTTTAATTCATTTTTTATTGAAATTTCACTTTCATTAGAAACACAAATCAACTTGTCGAAACATTGGTAAAATTGGTAATCAAAAGTTATATCATAGCCGGCATTACTATAGTCTGTATTTAACCACGCAAATTTCTTCTTAGATAAAATTTTGCTGGCAGTATAATAGGTTGCAAACCCTTGATTGTATGCAATGGCTATGTCATATTTTTTGTTGAAATTTACTACGATAGGATTGAATGTAGACCAATGGATTTGTGCTAAGTGAAATCTACCAGATGTTATTTTTTTTAAAACCCAAAATTTGATTCGGAGATAGAATTGAAACAGATAATGGTTATTGTTAAATAATGGTAGATGTTTTAAAGTCACATGCTCAGGAATGAAATCTTCAAATTCTCCACCTCTTTTAAATACTATCAAATCAATATTAAACTTTTTATTGTCTAATAAATTTAACAATGTAACCAGACTTTTTTCTGCCCCACCACATTGCAATGATTCTATTATAAAAGCTATTTTTTTCAATTATTGGTATTATAATATTTATCTATGAAATCATCAATTTTAAGATAGAAATCCTTAAAGCGATCTTTAATAAGATTATCTTGCCAATTCCACCAAGCTATACTGTTTAGCTTATCAATATTTGTTTTGCTATGCTTAAACTTTAATAACTTGGCAGGTGCTCCAGCTACAACAGCATAATCTGGGATATCTTTAGTGACTACGGAATTTGCACCAATTGTAACACCATTTCCAATAGAGACTCCGGGCATTATATAAGCCCCCATACCTATCCAAACATCATTTCCTATAGTGATACCCTCTTTTTGACCCAAGTTGCTTAAAAAACTCTTCTTTAAAATACCATTAGGTAGAATGTTTTCGTTTTTGAAAAAATTATTTACAATAGGGAATGAAGCTATTTGAGAAGAATTATGATGTCCTTCGTCTACTATAAAATTAACATTATTAGCTATGCAGCAATATTTTCCAATTACTAGAGGTGTATCCGTCCAACGCCAAACAAGAGCACCATTATCATATGTTTTGTGCCCTATTTTAGAATACCTGTCATTTTTTAAAAAAGGATAATCATAAATTTTAAGAGAGTGATTGTAGTCGAAGCCTAAAATTTTCCAGAGAAATAATCTTATTTTATATATTATTTTTTGCAGCATTATTTATTTTTTAGTTTTCTTAATTTAATAATAGCTAATTTCACAATTCGTTTAATGAAATCTCTAAATCCTTTGCTAAGTGCGTATAAAAATATTCCATAACAAAAAAATACAGCAAAACTAATTAAGGCACTTTTGTATGCTAATGAATAGTAATCTTCCGTTTGGTCTAGAGTAATTAGACTCGAAAAGTAATTAATTGTCAGATATGAAATTAAAAAAATAATTACATGTCCTAAAAATCCTTTCCAAAAGCTTATAAATGATTGTTTAAAGCCATTATTGAATAAATAATAAGATTTCCATCCTAATATAATTACAAAGGTACTAATGAAAGTTCCAATTAAAATTCCATTAATTCCCCAATATTGTACTAAAACTATTGAAATAACGAGATTTAAAGTGCTTTGTGCAATTGGAGCCCAAGTATCTGAATACAAGCCATATGCTTGTATAAAATTATCAATAGGCCCTCTTACTTGCATAATGAATAGGTTTAATAATAAAACCAAAATTATTGAACTAGACATTAAATATTTTTCACCTAGCCATAAAATTATATATTGATTAATTAGTAATATCAAAATTTGGAATAGGACCCCGGCAATAAAAAAATTTAAAGCTATCATTTCCCAAAAAACTTTTTTAATTTGTTTTGTGTTATTTTCAGCTACTAAATTTCCTACCCCAGAACCAATTCCAAATAAGGCATTGTTTAATAATGAAGAAAAACTACCTATTATTAGTTTATAATTATTTAAAAAGGCAACACTTTCAATATTAATAAATGTGAAAATTAAAATGTTATCGGTCCCGTGAGTTATAAACGTACTTATTTTATGGACAGATATCTGTTTAACTTTTTTTATGACATAAGAAAACTCTTTTAGTATTGTTTTGTCTGTTTTGTTGGAAAAAATAAGCCACGGGTATTCTTTTTTTGTTCTCCTTTTCAATAAAATACTATAAATGATTACAAACACAACTTCCATTAATATCCACAAAAAATAATTTTGAGTTAAATAAGTTATAACAACTTGAAAGATTATTTTAATGATATTGATTGTTTGGAAATATTTATTAACTATATAATGTTTTTGGTCTGCTTGTAAAATAAATAGATGATAATTATAGAAATATTCTAATACTGATGTAAATAGTATAGAGAAAAAAGCTAGATATACAATGTAGATATTAATACTTACATTTCTAAAAATCAAAGGAAAGAAGAGGGATAGAATTATTGAAGCTATAATAACTATGATCCCAATTTTTTTATATAAATAGCCAAATAGTTTGAAAATATCATTGATGAGCTTATGATTTTTATTATATAAGGGTTTATATAAAAAAAAACCTACTGCTGTTCCAACCCCTAATTCTGCTAAATTTAAAAATCCTAAAAAGCTTTTTAACGTTCCGGTCAAGCCAACAAATTCATCACCTAGGTATTCTAAGAATATTTTTCTAGAAAAGAAAGAAACAAAAATTGTTATTAAATAAAAGGAGGTATTAACCTTAAAATTTTTAATTTGCTTTGCAACTCTTGACATTATTTTAATTTTAAATTATATAAAATGCTATAAAGTCGCATAGGGCAAAATCTAATAATCAGATATACCAAATCTATACTCTTAGGCTCACTATTTTCCATTATTAGTGATTTTACTTTTTTTCTATAAGAAAAATCTGGATCTAAATATTTATTTTTATTTTCATTTAATGAATTGTAATGACCTTTAAGAAAATTTAATATAACATGGCTTGAAATTTTTTTTGTTTCAAAATTATAATACTTTTTGTATTTATTTAAACAAAGAACTTGGTCTATAGAAAAAATTTTTTTTTCACTATAAGGGCTTCTAATGGTGCTTTCATTTGTAGTGTTGTAATGATAAAGTTTTTCGGATGTATAGCCAATTAGCTTCACCCGACTAATCATTTCCAAAGTAAAAGGAACATCTTGATGAATCTTATTTATACTAAATCTGAAATCTCCAATTATTTCCTTTAGATATATTCTTCTCCAAACAGAAAACTTTAACTTTTTAATTATTCTTTCATAAGCATTTTCATTTGTTTCAATTGAAAATCGAGCATTTGAACTGTTCAAATTATCATTAAATGATGTATTAATGTTATCACATTCAACAATATCTAATTGATTCTGGATTGCAAAACTCATAAGTTTTTCTATCATGTCTTTTTCAATCCAATCATCACTATCTATGAACGATATATATTTGCCTTTTGCTATGTCCAGACCTACATTTCTAGCTTTACTTTGGCCTTGATTTGCTTGATTGATTAATATGACATTGTTGTTTGATGATTTGAAAGATTCACAAATATCCAAGCTTTTATCAGTCGATCCATCATTAATTAATATGATTTGTAAATTTTTGTATGTTTGGCTTTTTATGCTTTCTAAACATTTGGACAGGAATTTTTCAGAGTTGTATATGGGAACTATGACAGAAACGGTTGGAAAAGAATGAGTAGTATTTGCAGCCATTATGTTATTATAACTTATTTAGTTCTGTAAATCCTCTTTTAATGTTATAAAAAATATGATTAGGTTTAGATAATGCACTTATATCTAAATTTAAAAACTCATTGTGTATTACAGTTAAAATTATGACCTCAAACTTATTGTCAGGTAATTGTTTGGTAATTTCTAGATTGTATTCGTGAATTACCTCTTCTGGATTAGCCCAAGGGTCATAGATTGTTATGTTAGTACCATAACTCTTCAATTGATTTATTACATCTACAACTTTAGTATTTCTTACATCCGGACAGTTTTCTTTAAAGGTAATACCCATAATTAATATTTCTGCACTTTTGATATTAATATCATTTTGTACCATAAGCTTTATTACTTCAGAGGCAACATAAGTCCCCATGCTGTCATTAACACGTCGTCCAGCTAAAATAATTTCAGGATGGTATCCCACTTCCTGTGCTTTTTGGGCTAAGTAATAAGGGTCTACACCAATACAATGCCCACCAACCAATCCCGGTTTAAATGGTAAAAAGTTCCATTTGGTTCCGGCAGCTTCTAAAACACTGTGGGTGTCTATACCCATAAGGTTGAAAATCTTGGCCAATTCATTAACAAATGCAATATTGATATCGCGTTGTGAGTTTTCAATGACTTTGGCAGCTTCAGCCACTTTTATAGTAGGTGCTAAGTGTGTACCAGCAGTAATGACACTGGCATATAAATCATTGACTTTTTTACCAATTTCGGGTGTAGAACCTGCAGTAACTTTTAATATTTTGTCAACGGTATGTAGTTTATCTCCGGGATTAATGCGCTCAGGTGAGTATCCTGCAAAGAAATCTTCGTTAAATTTAAGTCCACTTATTTTTTCCAAAACAGGCACACATTCATCTTCGGTAACCCCAGGATAAACGGTTGATTCATAAACAACAATATCATCTTTTTTAAGCACTTTTCCAACAGTTTCGCTAGCTTTATACAAAGGTGTTAAATCGGGCCTATTATTTTTGTCTATTGGTGTAGGAACGGTAACAATATAATGATTACAATTCTTAATATCTTCTAAATTTGAGGAACAGAACAAGCCTATTTCAGAATTATTTTCGCTTTTTAAAACCGCTTTCAAAATATCTGGCTCAACCTCTAGTGTAGTATCATTCCCAGAATGCAATTCCTGAATTCTTTTCATATTTATATCAAAACCAACAACAGCATATTTTGTTGCAAATAACCTAGCCAAAGGCAGTCCAACATACCCCAAGCCAATAATAGCAATTTTTATATCCATTTCTTTTATTTTATGTGTTTCCAATACCAGTCGATGGCTTCTTTTAATCCGTCACTAATATTGTATCTAGGATTATAGTTTAAAAGTTGTTTTGCTTTGTCAATAGACGCCAGTGAATGTGGAATATCCCCTTTTCTGTTTTCTCTATGCTTAATTTCAATATGTTGAATTGCTGCATCAAAATTTGATAAATAGTCTCTCAACAGGCCAGCTAGCTCCAACAGGGTTGTTCGCTCGCCATAAGCAACATTATAAACAGTGTTTAAAGCTGTTTTGTTTTCTGTTGTCAACGCTAATATGTTCATTTGAACCACATTGTCTATATAGGTAAAGTCTCTGGAATAACTACCATCTCCATTAATATATGGGGATTCATGGTTGATAAATTGTTGTACAAACTTAGGAATGACTGCTGCATAAGCGCCATTAGGATCCTGCCTTTTCCCAAACACATTAAAATACCTAAGACCAACAGTGTCTAAACCATATGTTGTTTTAAATATATCAGCATATAATTCATTAACATATTTGGTAATAGCGTAAGGTGATAAAGGCTTTCCAATAACGTCTTCTACTTTTGGTAGCGCTTCATGATCACCATAGGTAGAAGAGCTTGCGGCGTAAATAAAACGCTTTACTTGAGCGTCTCGAGCAGCTAGAAGCATGTTTAAAAACCCAGAGATATTAACATCATTCGTGGTAATGGGATCTTTTATGGATCTTGGTACAGACCCCAAAGCGGCTTGATGTAATACATAATCTATATCTTCACAAGCTTTTTTGCAATCATCTAGATTTCTAATGTCACCTTCTATTAAAGTGAAATTCTCGTTTGTTGAAAAAGGTTCAATATTCTCGCGCTTACCAGTTGAAAAGTTGTCCAGACAAACAATTTGTATTTTATTGTTTAGGAATGTTTCGCACAAATTAGAGCCTATGAATCCAGCACCCCCAGTAATGAGAATCTTTTTTCCTTTTAGTATGTTTAATTGTTGCTTTGTCATTCAAATTTGGGGTTTTAATTAAGCGCTAACAAATATTAGAAAAATAAATGTAATAGTTTAACTAATTATATCAAGGTTCTAATTTTTCCGACGAAATTCAAAATTATACTTTCTGGAGTTGAAAAACTAACATTTTAATGCAATGTGTTAAAATACTATGAAATTATTAAGTAGATAAATTAAGTAGAAGATAAAAATAGATCCAGAATGCATATAAATAAACTTTTCATAAAGATTGAACCAAGTACATACGTGTTTCGTTATAGTTGGAGATAGATTCTGGATCTATTTGCAATAGATTCCATTAAGGGTTTATATAGGATCATAGCTATCTGTGATGTGTTGGCATTAGGTCTTGTAAGGAGCTTTACTAGGTGATATATGTATAATGGTTTGTAATGCTTCAAAGATATATTGATAACAGGGTTCTATTGAGGGTATTAATATGTTCTGTATAGGGTACTAATACATCTTGTTGAGAGTAGCTGGATATTTAAACAGGTATAGAGATACATTCAATGGAGACATTATCTTGTATTGCACGAAAGTAGATAGGGTTAAAATACAAACTTTAAAAGTCAAAAATGTCGTTAACCGATTTTAATTACTGTTTTAGCGAATTAACTAAAATCTTATCTTTTTACTATAAAACAATTACTAAATTTACACAACAAATACAAAATTGAATTGATTAATAGCCTCGTTAATTTAATTGTATTAAATGTTAGAGTAATTTTTAAAACTCTCAATTTAAATCTATCTACAGATATACATTACGTTAACATAAATACATATTAAGCTAATAATTAAAATAAATTTTGTTAGATGCATAAAAGAGAGTTATCAATAAACTATACAATATTAAAAAGCATGAATTGTATTCAATGCTTAAGATTTTATGCACTAAAGTTTGAATAAACATTTTGAGATGTTGACTAAACCCAAAACTAAAATATACTTGTCTTCTCCACATATGGGTGGTTCTGAACAAAATTTTGTTAAAAATGCCTTTGAAACGAATTGGATAGCTCCTTTAGGGCCACATGTTGATGGCTTTGAAAACGATTTGCAGAGCTATTTAGGTGATAACATTTTTGTTGCAGCACTAAGCTCTGGTACAGCTGCTATTCATTTAGCGCTTCAGCTTTTGAGCGTTGAAAAGGGAGATGAAGTTTTGTGCCAAAGTTTTACTTTCTCGGCATCGGCAAACCCCATAGTATATCAAGGTGCCACACCAGTATTTGTTGATAGTGAAACAGACTCATGGAATATGTCTCCTGAATTGCTCGAGATTGCTATTAAGGATAGGATAGAAAAATACAAAAAACCTAAAGCTATTATTGCTGTTCATTTATATGGGATGCCTTATAAAGTAAATGAGATTAATGCTATTGCAAAAAAGTATGACATTCCGGTTATTGAAGATAGTGCTGAAGCTTTAGGAAGTACTTATTTTGGAAAGTCTTGTGGAACACTTTCAGATATAGGTATATTGTCATTTAATGGTAACAAGATTATTACAACCTCTGGAGGAGGCGCATTAATTACCCATAATGTGCAATATAAAAATAAGGTTATCTTTTTATCAACACAGGCAAGAGATAACGCACCTCATTACGAGCATTCATCAATAGGTTTTAATTACAGGATGAGTAATGTTTTGGCGGGTATTGGTCGCGGACAAATGGAGGTGCTGGATGATAGAGTCTTGGCTAGACGTCGAAATTTTGATTTTTACAAAAGTAGCTTGTCTAAACATAGTGGTATTTCTTTTTTGGAAGAACCAAAAGGTTGTTTTTCCAATAGGTGGATTACCTGTATTAAAACCAAATCTTATGAACAAAGGGAAAGGATACGAATGGCGCTATTGGAAGATGATATAGAATCTAGGCCTTTATGGAAACCGATGCATAAGCAACCTATTTTTAAAGATTGCTTGCATTTTGTTAATGGTGTTTCTGAAGCGCTTTTTGAACAAGGTCTTTGTTTACCAAGTGGCTCTAATTTAAGCCAGGATGATTTACACAGAATCACGAAAATAATTTTAAAAACCCCATAACTATTAATTTTTTTAAAATTCCTCAACATGAAAAATGATTACTTCGCCTACTATTCTGGAAAATATGCTTCTAAATGGCTCGTTTTTGGTATAGACTTATCTATTGTACTAATTACATTTTTTACTGCCTATTTTGTGCGCTTTAATTTTACATTAAACTTTAATTTGAGTCAATTTATTCTTCAAACACCTATCATATTGACTATTGCATCCATTAGTTTTTTAAGTGTTGGATCTTTTAAAAGTGTTATAAGGCATACAGGGTTCACAGATATTGTTAATGTTTTTAAAGCAGTGACAATCATGTCCTCTATGGTAGTTTTCTTTGTTTTGATCAATAAAGAACTCAACTTGATTTCCAAGTTCACTATACCGCTGTCAATTATCGTTATTCATGCATTCTTTAACTTTGTAGCCTTATCTGGATGTCGTTTACTTTTCAAAATGGGTTATAACCATTTAAAATGTAAATATGTAATATCAAAGCGGATACTTATTTATGGTGCAGGAGATTCAGGCATCTTTACGTATAATGCATTAATTAGTAATACCAAGGAAGTTTTTCAAGTGGTAGCGTTTATTGACGATGATTACAGAAATAACGGAAAATCAATAAATGGTATTTCTATTGTTCCTAATAAAAAAATAGATCAAGATTATATTGATACAAATGCTATTGATGAGGTTATTGTTACTTCTGAAAACATTAACAAGGAAAATTTGTTCAGTTTGGTTAACTTAAATGTCAAGATTAAAAAAGTGCCACCAATAGAACAATGGATCGATGGTGAATTGAGTTCTAACCAAATTAAGCAATTTCAAATTGAAGACCTTTTGGGACGAGCTCCAATTCAAGTAGATAATCCTAATCTTTTAAATGAATTTACTGGAGAAACAATTCTAATTACTGGAGCAGCAGGTTCTATTGGTAGTGAATTGGTGAATCAACTGTCTAATTTCACAGTTATAAGGCATTTAATTTTAATAGATCAAGCAGAATCATCCCTATATGATATTCAGCAAAATTTAAACCAAAATGGAAAATTCAATTTTACCGCTATTGTAGCAGATATAAGGGATGGCTTAAGAATAGATAGCATTTTCCAAGAATATAGACCAACTATGGTTTTTCATGCGGCAGCCTACAAACATGTTCCTTTGATGGAAAGTTCGCCTTATGAAGCTATTAAAATTAATGTTAATGGTACTAAGTTGTTGGCAGATACATCCTCCAGATACCATGTTAAAAAATTTGTTTTTGTATCTACAGATAAAGCTGTTAATCCAACAAGTGTTATGGGAGCTACCAAACGTATAGCAGAAATGTATATTAGTTGCTTGCAAAAGGAGAGCAAAACAAAATTTATTACAACGCGATTTGGAAATGTTTTGGGGTCAAATGGATCGGTAATTCCTTTATTCAAAAAGCAAATAGAAAGTGGAGGTCCATTAACATTAACCCACAAAGATATTACTCGATATTTCATGACCATACCTGAGGCCTCTCAATTGGTATTAGAAGCAGGTACTATGGGTAAAGGTGGTGAGATATTTATATTTGATATGGGAGAATCTATAAAAATATTTGATTTAGCTAAAAACATGATCAAACTATCTGGGTTGCGTTACCCTGAAGATATTGATATTGAAATAACAGGATTAAGACCTGGTGAAAAACTTTATGAAGAGTTATTGGCTAATGGTGAGAACACGTTATCTACATATCATAAAAAAATAATGATAAGCAAAACTCGAGAGCTTGATTATGCATTTATAAAATCTGAAATAGATGAGTTGTGTATTACCAACCGTTTCCAAAACAATAATATAGTTTTAAAAATAAAACGATTAATTCCAGAGTACAAATCTAATAATTCCGATTACGAACGTTTCGATAGAAGGGTTCAAGTTTTTAAAAAAGCAAAAGGCCTTATTCAAGAAAAAAAGGATAAAAATTACGGTAACATATAAGTTGTCTAAATTTTTATTACTTTTCCAAAATGATGATATTGAGAATGAATACACCAGTTACACCAGTTACAGTAAAGAACTTGTTTATGTTTAAAATGGCATTTATGCTATTATTAACATCTTGTTCGCCTAAAAAAGAGGTCACTTATTTCCAAAACGCCAAGAATTTTGAAACAGTCGTAGATACTGATACGTTTGTACCAAGGTTTAAAGTAGATGACAATGTGAGTATATTTATCTCCACATACGATCTGGAAGCGGCAAGACCTTTCAATCTAGTTAGGGAAGTGGGTAGCTCAGGAGGTGAAATTGTTAATTATTTAGTTGATATTGATGGTAACATAGATTTTCCCGTTTTGGGTAAAATTAAATTATTGGGATTGACTGTAGAAGAGGCAAAAGCACTTATTAAAAGAAAGCTAGAAGATGGCTACTTAAAAGATCCTGTTGTAAACATAAGGATCTTAAATTTTAAAATTTCTGTGCTAGGAGAGGTTAGAAATCCTGGCACCTATACTATTAATGGAGAACGTGTAACCATATTACAGGCACTTGCTCTTGCGGGAGATTTAACTATAAAAGGAAAGCGAGATAATATATTAATAGTTAGGGATTTTAATGGCACTAAAACCTATACGCGTGTTGATTTAACCAATAAAGAAGTTTTTAATTCCCCAGTTTATTATTTAACTCAAAACGATATTGTGTATGTAGAGCCCAACCATTCTGCATCATCAGGCTATTTTGTTGATGCAAGGTTAGGAACCATCTTATCGGTTTCATCATTTATTCTTGGGATAGTGGTATTGCTTACACGTTAATTTATTTTGTTTATGGATTTAAATAACAACAATTCTTTTTCTGCTCCTTCAGCTTCACAGGATTTTAACTTGAAGAAAACAATAACAATGTACACAAAGCAATGGAAATGGTTTGTTTTGTGTTTGTTAGTTGCTGTCGGCATTGCATATTCCTATATACGCTACACAGCGCCAGAATACCAGGCATTTGCAAAAATTAAGTTGTTGGATGATAATGACAATTCCAATCCCAATGCGGTTTTTAAAGATTTATCAATATTTGCTGATTCTGAAAATTCAAGAGTTGATGACGAAATTGAGGTTATGAAATCTAGATCTATACTAAGTGATGTTATAGATGTATTAGATCTTAATGTGCAATATTTTTTGCAAGGAAGGATATACGAAACGGAATTGTATAGTAATATACCATTCAATATCAATTTTATTGCTTCAGATTCAATAATCAATAAAACCAGTTTTAATTTTTATATAGACGTATTGTCTGATGTGAATTTTAATTATAGGATTAATGAAGATGATGTTCCAAAGAAAAGCTCTTTTGGAGAAAATATTGTTACTAAATTTAGCGGTATGGTCATTACTCCAAAAAATGATAATATTAAGGATTTAGTGGGGAAAACTGTTAGGGTTCAAATTACGCCAGTAAATAATCTGGTTCAATATTATAAGGCTAAAATAGGTATAGATCAAAAGGACAAATCTTCTAGCATTGTTATGATTTATCTTCAGGACAATGTTAGGTCTAAGGCTGTGGATATTATTAATACATTAATTAAGGTATATAATAAAACTACAATAAAAGAAAAAAATCAAAAATCTAAAAACACTGCAGATTTCATTGATGCTCGTATTAAATTAATTGCTGCAGATTTATCGGATGTTGACGATAGTGCTGAAAAATTCAAAACAGGAAATAAGCTTACAGATATAACATCTGAAGCAGATATGTATTTAAATTTTAGTTCACAAAATGAACAAGAACTAAATGTGAGTAAGAATGAACTCAGCATGATAAACTACATGAAAAGTCAGGTTGATGATTCCAGTTCTCAATTTGACCCAATTCCTTCAAATATAGGTTTGTCCGACCCATCGGTCAGTGCCATTGCTGCAAAATACAATGAGTTGTTAAATGTTAGGCAAACACGCCTAAAGAGTTCCAGTGAGAAAAACCCCATTATTGTTAATCTTGATCAAGAGTTGAACAATCTTAGGAACAGTTTAAGGCAAAGCCTTGATAATTCCTCGAAAACCGTTGGTATTAAGGTTAGAAGTTTGCAAAGTCAATTGGATAAAATCAATTCTAAAATTTATGCTGTTCCTGGTCAAACACGAGAGTTGCGAGATATTGAGCGAGAGCAGGGAACAAAAGAAGCATTGTATTTATATTTGTTGGAGAAGCGAGAAGAGGCCACAATT
This sequence comes from Aestuariibaculum scopimerae, assembly GCF_059428085.1. NCBI lineage: Bacteria > Pseudomonadati > Bacteroidota > Flavobacteriia > Flavobacteriales > Flavobacteriaceae > Aestuariibaculum > Aestuariibaculum scopimerae. The sequence goes on along the minus strand of NZ_CM182089.1, from coordinate 3,582,241 downwards.
TCACTAACGGCTACATCACCAAGTGCCGTTGTAATTGACGAGGCCTTCGGTAATTCAACACCGGTTTTCCCAAATAGAAAACTAATTTTTATAGCTTCCATATTTATAGGATTGTTAATCCCTTTTTCATTTATTTATGTTAATGATTTATTAGATACTAAAATCCATAATAAAGAAGATTTAGAAAAAATAATTAAAGATATTACTGTATTAGGTGAGATACCAAGACTAAAAGGTAAAGAGTTAAATTCACTTGTACATAGAAATGACAGGTCTTTATTGTCTGAGTCATTCAGAATCATAAGGACAAATTTTGATTATGTGAGGCGAGGTAGAAATGTAAAAGACTATGATAATATCATTTTTGTAACATCGACAATAAATGGGGAAGGCAAATCTTTTTTCAGCACAAATATGGCATTAACTTTAGCCAATACAGACAAGCGTGTATTGTTGATTGGTGCCGACATTAGAAATCCAAAAACGGATTTAGGCCCATTAAACCAAAAGAAAAAAAATGCATCAACTGTTGGATTAACAGAATATTTAAGTGATGATTCTATATTAGTTGGAGAAGCTATTGATGCTTATGATGTTGGCGACAATAAGATTGATGTTTTATTGTCAGGTAAAATACCTCCAAACCCAGCAGAGTTATTAATGAGCAGCCGTATGAAACCTTTATTTGACAAGGTGTCACAGCAATATGATTACGTTATTGTCGACACGGCACCATCTATGCTAGTTACAGACACCTTATTGTTTAGCCAGTATGCAGGCCACACCATTTATTTAACGCGTGCCGATTACACAGAAAAGGAAATATTAAATTTTGCTAAAGAACTGCATGCTGGAAAGAAACTTAACGGTATGATGATGGTTGTTAATGACGTTGATAAGGCAAACTTTGGCTATGGTGCCAAATATGGTTATTATGGTGCGCCAGAAAGAAAATCTTTCAACCCTTTTAAAAGAAAACATTAAAAAAATTATCTATGATGCTGCATAAAACTCAAAAGCATCAATAATAACTTGGTCGTCCACCAAGCAATCAATTTTTGGTTTTCCTATGGATTCTAGTAGCACAAAATTAATATTGCCGTGGTTATTTTTTTTGTCATACTTAAGCAGTTCAATGATGGTAGGGTATTCAGATTTGTCTATATCAACTCTGCCATAATAACTAATGAATAGGTTTTTAATATCTAAAGCTGTTTTTTCAGGAAAACCTGCTAATTTGGTTGATATAAAAGCTGCCATAATCATACCAATCACAATGGCTTCACCATGCAATAAAGTGGTTTTTTGAGAATTGCTTAAAAAATACGATTCAATGGCATGCCCAAGGGTATGCCCAAAATTCAATGTTTTTCGTAAGTTGTTTTCAAAGGGGTCTATATCAACAACATGCTTTTTGATCAAAACCGATTCATATATTAGATTATCTAAAGCTTCAAACTTTAATTCAGATAAATTTTGGAACTTATTCCAATACTTTTCATCACTTATTAAGCCATGTTTTAGCATTTCTGCTAACCCAGAGCGCATTTGGCTTTTAGGGAGTGTATTCAAAAAATAGGTATCTATAAGTACGAGATCGGGATTGCTAATAACACCTATTTGATTTTTTAAATGACCTAAATCAACGCCTGTTTTGCCCCCCACAGAGGCATCAACCATCGATAATAGGGTAGTGGGAATATTAACATAGGCAATACCACGCTTAAAAGTGCAGGCAACAAAACCACCTAAATCAGTAATAACACCACCTCCAATATTTATTAACAAGCTTTTTCTATCAGCGTCTAGTTCAGATAGTGTATTCCATACCCCAACACAAGTGTCAATTGTTTTATTTATTTCACCCGATTCTATTTCAATGATTTCTATATGCGTATTAACTTCTATTTTTTCTAGAAAATAAGGCAAACAAAATTGATGAGTGTTTTCATCAACCAAAATGAATATTTTTGAAAAATTATTTTTATTAAAGTACTCATTTAAAGCTATATAGCATGTGTTGTTAAAATGGATGGTGCAGTTATTTGCTACAATAGAATTCATAAAATAAATTAACTTTTTTTTAAGGATGTGAAATTAAGGAGATTTTAGATAAAATGATAACTTAGCCGCCATTATCTTTCCTTAAATTTTATTTATGGTAACAGAACGAATATTTGATAATACTGAAATAGCTTTTGCTTTGAAAAGCGACTCTGAGTTAGAGCGTGCTTATTTTCTTTTTAAAATGATATCAATTGAACCATTGGTTAAAATTGGTACGGCAGCAACAAATTTTGCTATTAAGGCACACTTGCCAGTTGAAGGATTGATTCGTGCCACGGTTTTCGATCATTTTTGTGGTGGGGTAAACGAAGAAGACTGTCTACCCGTTATAGATAAGATGTATGAAAAGGGCGTGAGTTCTGTACTTGATTATTCAGTAGAGGGAAAGGAAGAAGAGAAAGAGTTTGATGCAGCCAAGGATATAACACTTAAAATAATTGATTTTTCAAAAGAGATTGATGCTATTCCTATTGCGGTATTTAAACCAACAGGTTTTGGAAGGCTTCATTTATATGAAAAAATAGGAAAGGGAGAAAAGCTAACTGAAAAAGAACAAGTGCAGTGGGACAAAGTTGTTGATAGATATGATGCTGTTTGTAAAAGAGCCAAAGAAAATGATGTAGCCATTTTAATTGATGCAGAAGAAAGTTGGATGCAAGATGCTGCTGATGCATTGGTTACAAAAATGATGAAAAAGTATAATACAGAAAAGCCTATTGTTTTTAATACATTGCAAATGTATAGGCACGATAGACTCGATTTTTTGAGGCAAGAGCATGTAAAGGCAAATAAAGAAGGATATTTTCTTGGTTATAAATTGGTTCGTGGAGCTTATTTGGAAAAAGAAAATGAAAGAGCTGATAAAAAAGGGTATTTATCACCAATTTGTGAAAATAAAGCTGCCACTGACAAAAATTTTAATGATGGTTTAAGCTATGTATTAGATAATTTGGATAGTATGTCACTATTTGCTGGAACCCACAATGAGGAAAGCTCGTATTTGCTTATGGGTTTAATGGCCCAGAAAGGGTTGCAAAATGGTGATTCTCGTGTTTGGTTTGGGCAATTATACGGTATGAGTGATAATATAAGTTTTAATTTAGCAAGTAGAGGTTATAATGTTGCTAAATATGTTCCTTTCGGTCCTGTAAAAGATGTTATGCCTTATTTAATAAGAAGGGCTGAAGAAAATACTTCTGTAGCTGGACAAACTAGTAGGGAATTGGCATTAATTACCAAAGAAAAGAATCGTAGAAAATCGCTATAGTCTAAGCAGGCTTTTTAAAATATTTTTTATGGTTTTTACTGAATAATAAGGTGTTATGCTTTCTAATATAGTAAGGTCTAAATTAGTTGTTCCCGCATTTTGTTTCACCAAAAATATGTCTTTGTTTGTTGTTGGCAATAAACTTTCGTCATTAGCCAATATGCACTCTTCTAATTTTTCCCCTGGACGTATTTCTGTTATCTTCATAGTGCTTGTACTACTGCCATAAGCCGCAATCATCTTTTTTGCTAAATCCACTATTTTTATTGGCTCTCCCATATTAAAAGTATATGTATTACTTTCTAGCTTATTATAGGTAGCTATTTCCAATATAAGTTTACATGCCTTATGCTTACTAATAAAATACCGCGTCATTTTTTCATTAGTAATAGTTAGCGGAATATTATTTTGAATTTGTTTCATAAAAACATGAAAAACCGAACCACTAGATCTGAAAACATTTCCAAATCTGGCAATTGAAAACTTGGTTTTGCTATTGGTTGCAATGTTGTTTAAATATTTTTCGGCAATATATTTAGACATTCCCATAACACCTTTGGGGTTTACAGCTTTATCTGTTGAAATGAATACAAATTTTTTAACCTTATTTTTAATGGAAATATCAGCAAGTGTTTTAGTAGCTAAAATATTTGTCTTTATAGCTTTGTATGGTTGCTGTTCCATTAAAGGGACATGTTTATAAGCTGCGGTATGGAAAATTAAACTTGGTTTATATGCTTTAAATAGCCGGTCAACAGCGTCTTTTTCATCTATATTTAATAGCAAGAAGATGATATTTCCTGTTTCTTTTTGTTCAATATCTATAATTAAGTCGTAAAGTGCAGATTCAGCTATATCAACTAGAATTAGTTTTTTGAATGGACAAATAAGCAACTGTTTGGCTAGTTCACTACCAATAGATCCGGCTGCACCAGTTATTAAGATAACCTCATCCTTGAAATCAAAGTTTTGGTTGTCTTTATATTGTGCCTGATCATTACTTGTGTTGAACAAGGTAGAATCATTTAATAATTGTTCAATATAATCATTTGAAGATACATTCATTTGTGTATTTTAAAAGCACTCGTAATATAGAAATATTAAAAGATGTTGCAAAGCAAAATAAAATGAAGGCATTTATTTGGTAATGACCCTAATTATGGTTAAAAGAATAAGCTTTAAATCGAAAACAAAATTTCTTTGCTTAATATACATTTTATTGTACTTTAATTTATCTGGAATAACAATATTGACGTAAAAATCTTCGGGATTTTTTGCAGCTTTTAAAAGTTCGACCTCATTTCTATACTTTAATGAAGCAAGTCCTGTTATGCCCGGTCTTACAGTGAATATGACTAAATCTTCTTCTTTATAATAATTAACATAATATCGTAATTCTGGTCTAGGACCTACAAAACTCATGTCTCCCTTTAAAATGTTTATCAATTGTGGAAATTCGTCAATTTTATAGCGTCTTAAAAAATAACCAACTCTAGTAATTCTGGAATCATGGTTACCTAATGTTAATAAGCCTTTTGATTCAGATTGCACATGCATAGTTCTGAATTTAAAAATGTTGAAGTCTTTATTATTTTTACCTACTCGACCTTGAATAAATAAAACAGGTCCTTTGGAATCTAATTTAATTATGATGGCTATTACTAATAGGAGAGGAGTTAGAATAATGAGTCCAATGACTGAGAATATAATATCAAAACAACGTTTCACTATCATTAATGCGCTATACTATATTTAAGGTGGGTTATGGTAGCAATACTATCACAATTTTCTATTGTTAATACAACTTCTTTTTCATTCAAATTACTTTCAACTATATAAATGCCACAAGGCTCTTGCCTTGATTTGCTTTCTGAAAAATTTACACTACCATGTTTTAGTATGTACTGAACTGATGTAGAATCGATATTATTTTTATCAAGAATTTCTTTTATGGCATCTGTATAAACAATTCTTTTCAACCTTATGTTTTTTAAAACACGGGCATCGGGACCGTAGCTGCAGGATGTTTTTTTGCCATTAAAAAAAAAAGCTAAAATTATCAACCCTATAGAAAAACCACCTAGATAATAGCCAATACGTTGAATTAATTTCATGTTTGTTTTATTGTTTTTTAATTGTCCTCCCGATAACATCGGGAGGAACACCTTTAATAATCATCCAAATGTGCGAATGTAATTATCGATAGGCGTTTCATCTGTTTATATTTAGATTGAAATTTGACAGGTTTTATTTGAGGAGTTAAAAAATAATTAAATTAATATCGCTATAATTTAGATCAAACCATTCCCCTACAGATTTACTGGTTAAAATTCCGTGGTAAAAATACAACCCATTTTTTAAACCTTTGTCTAATCTTAATGAATTTTCTAAACCACCATCTTCTGCAATTTTCAATAGGTATGGTGTAAAAATATTGCTAATGGATACGGAGGCCGTACGTGAATACCTTGCGGGTATATTAGGCACACAATAGTGCACAACATTATGCTTAATGTATGTAGGTTGTTTATGGGAAGTAACTTCACTAGTTTCAAAACACCCACCCATATCTATGCTAACATCTATTATTATAGCGCCTTTTTTCATGGATTCTACCATAGTTTCTGATACAACTACAGGAGCCCTATTGTTGCCTCTAACAGCGCCTATAGCAACATCACAGCGTTTTAGGGCTTTTGTTAAATTTTTAGGTTGTATGGTAGATGTAAAAAGAGGCCTGCCAAGGTGGGTTTGTATGCGTCTTAGCTTGGTTATGGAATTATCAAATATTTTAACATTTGCACCTAGGCCAATAGCACTTCTTGCAGCAAATTCACCTACGGTACCCGCGCCAAGTATTACCACTTCTAACGGTGGGACACCACTAATATTACCAAACATTAACCCGTTTCCTTCTTTGGTTTCCGACAGTAATTCGGATGCAATAAGAACAGAAGCAGTACCAGCAATCTCACTTAAGGATTTTACAGCGGGGTATGTGCCATCTGAATCTCTAATAAATTCAAATGCTAAGGCAGTAATACGTTTTGAGGCTAAGGCTTCAAAATATTTTTTTGATTGTGTTTTTATTTGCAGTGCAGAAATTAAAATGGTCTGCGGGTTAATTAACTTTATTTGTTCAAGGCTTGGCGGCTCTACTTTAAGAATCATAGGGCAGGCAAAAACTTTAGCAGAATCTTTGGTTATTTCTGCACCAGCTTCACTGTAATCTTTATCACTAAAATTGGCGCCATCACCAGCTCCAGATTCAAGTAATACCCTATGCCCATTACTAACTAGGGCAAAAACGGCATCTGGTGTTAAACAAACGCGTTTTTCCTGAAAAGCGGTTTCCTTAGGTATACCAATGAATAGTTCTCCTTTTCGCTTAAAAATCTCTAATGTTTCTTCCTGCGGTAAAAGTTGCTGCTTTGTAAAAGGAGATAGTTGCTTAGACATGCTTGGTTAGTTTAATTGAATCTGAAAATACAAATAATAGTATTAATAATATGTTCAAATCAAAAATAACTATTTTTAACATTTAATCTATGATTAATTATTTGTAATTGTACATTTTTTTAACAAACTACAGGAAAATTTAAATTAAGAAATATAGGTTTAACACAAAGGGGTTTTAATTAATTATTTTAAGTTTGTATTCAGAATCTAATATATGGCAAAAAAAATAGCTCCTTATTTTTTATTCTTGATTTCTTTATCGAGTTATACTCAAGATTTTGTTTTAACCGGCCATGTTTTTGATGAGAATAATACTCCAGTGCCGTATGTTAATGTTTTTTTACTTACTAATGAGAATGATTCTAAAATTTTAACAGGAAGTACTACGGACGATCAAGGCTATTTTATAATAGAAAACTTAAAAGCGGGGCACTATTTTCTAAAAGCCACTTTTTTAGGGTATGAAGAAACCACTATACCTATAGATATAAATGGTAACATTGCCTTAAGTTCTATTGTTTTAAAGGAAAGCTTTCAATCTCTTGATGGTGTTACGGTGGTGGCTAATAAGCCCACTGTTCAGCGAAAGGTGGATCGTCTGGTTTTTAATGTTGAAAACACCACATTATCTAATAACAATGTGTTGGATGTATTAAAACACACACCAAAAGTATTGGTTAGTGAAGAAAGTATATCAGTAAATGGTGCTGGTGTCACGGTTTATTTAAATGATAGAAAAGTACATTTGTCTTCTAATGAATTAAAGCAACTACTGGAAGGTACTTCGGCAACTAACATTAAATCTATTGAAGTGATTACAAATCCACCTGCAAAGTATGAAGCTGAAGGAGGTGCTGTTATCAATATAGTTACAAAGAAAAATATCATTGCAGGTTATAACGGCAGTATTTTTGGAAACTTTAAGCAAGGAAAAGAATTTCCAAAGTATGCTTTTGGAACAAGTCATTTTTTTAAAACAGAAAAACTAAGTACTTATATTAATTATAATTTATCACCACGTCAAGATTATAAAAACAATACTGCATCTATAAATTTCATAGAAAATGATGCCATAACATCTCGTTGGAAAAGTAATTCTGTTGAAAAAAGTAAGTCCAACGACCAAAGTGTTAATGCAAATATCGATTATGATTTCAATTCCAAAAACAAATTAGGTTTTTCCACCAATATTTTAATTTCCCCTAGAGATAATACTAAAAACCGCATAAATTCAAGAACAGATGTGTTTAATCCTGATGGCGATTTGGAATCCTATTTCAATACTTCAAATAATTCTGTAACAGAGATATTTAATTTGGCCTTTACATTAGATTATATGCATAAGTTTAAAAAAGAGGGGGAGATGCTTTCAGCAAATGTTCACCACACAAGTTATGATTTTTCCATTTTTCAAGATGTAGACACAGAGTACTTTTTACCAAGTGACAACACACCATTTACAGAAAATAAATTTCAAACATTTTCCAGTCAGAAAATTAAGCTATATACCGGTCAGGTGGATTATGAATTACCCGTTGAGGATACTTCCGAATTTCAAGCAGGCGCTAAAATTTCAAGTATTAATTCAGAAAACGTTTTAACTCAATACAATTTTGAAAACGGTGAGCGGGTAGAGGATTTGCAGAATTCTGATGTTTTTCTATATGATGAAGTCAATTATGCAACCTATTTAAGCTATTCAAAAAACTGGAAACATTGGAGCTTTAAATCAGGAGTCAGATTGGAGTATACTAATATTAAAGGCAATTCTATATCAACTAATCAAATAAATAAGTCAGATTATCTAAAATTTTTCCCTTCAGTTTACTTATTAAAAAAGATAAAAGGTAATGATGAGGTATACCTTAATTATAACAAGCGTATTTATAGGCCACGATATAGCCAATTAAATCCATTTAAGTTTTACTTAAATGACAATGAATATTTTGCTGGAGACCCTAACTTAAAACCCCAAATTGATGATCAAATTACTTTGGGGTACTCTATAAATAAAGCTTATAGTTTTGAATTATATTATAGATATGAATCCAATCCAGTTCTCAAGCTTTCTTTCCAGGATAACGAAGAAAACATTTTAAAATATATAAGTACCAATATTAATAAAAGTATATCATACGGGTTGGATATGACTACTAATACTAAATTGCTTAATGGTTGGAATTTATATTTAGCGGCATCAGTTTTTTACTATGATAATCAATTTTATGCATTAGAAAGTGATAGCCAAATTTATACATCAGAAAATTGGTCATCTTATGTTCAAATAATAAATTACTTTACGTTCTTAAAAGACAAAAGTTTGAGCGCGGATATATCTTATCTAAATATAGGGCCTTGGTTGGAAGGTCCATCAATTATAAGCACAAGATCTAGCTTAGATGTTAATATACGCAAGGCATTATTTAATAATAAGGCTTCCGTTAGTGTTGGAGTTGTAGATATTTTCAATAAATCTAATTATTCCCAGACTATCAAATACTTTAATCAAGACTTAGCCTTAAGGTCTAGACTAGAAAACAGGCTATTTACAGTAGGTTTTAATTATAAGTTTGGGAATAATAAATTAAAAACCAATCAAGAAGAAATTGACTTGGAAGAACGTGAAAGACTTAATGCTGCTGACTAAAAGTATTGTGTGATTTTTTCCCAAAAACTTTTAGGAGACATTTTAAATTCATCCTCTAATTCTTGCATAGATTTATTAGCCTCATTAATTTCATTGAATATTTTGGCCCTAATTAAATAAATGGAAGGAATTATAATAGCCATTATTGGTATTAAGTATATTAATTGATTTGAGTCAAAGTATTTTACGTCTTTATTTAGCACGTCAAATATTTGGTAGGCATACATAGCAATGGGAACTAACAGAGTATGAAACCACCAATGTCTACAAGTAAAAAACCATAAAAACAATAAGTATAAAGGGATAAGCTTACCTAAAAGTACCCATATAGCAATATTGGCACTTTCGTAGTATCCGCTATGATACGTAAATAAAAAAGTGTTCCAGGTTTTACCTTCTGGAACACTTTCATGTAAATAAAATAAATAAGGAGTTATAGCAATTAAAGTAGCAATAATGCTACCCATTACTAAATTCTTATATTTTGACTTTGGTTTTGTCAATTTTTGCTGTTTGTTGTCCATCTTGGTTAACTGCATTAGCTGCATAAGCCGTAAACAACATTCCTCCGAAAATCGCGATTGCGATTAAATACTTTTTAGTTTTCATTTTATAAGGGATTTAATTAATTAATTACCCAAATGTAACTAAAGGTTATTTTGAAGAATTCCGTTAAATGTTAAAAAAATGTTAAAAACAGCTTTTTGCTAAATTTATGCTGCGGGTTTTCCGTAAAACTTCAAAATTCGGAGTTTATATGTTATCTTTTCATTGAGGCTTACTGTTTTTATTAGGTTATCTTAAACTTAATATTCTATCTTTATTTTTGCCTAAATCTATGTTTATGCTATCAAAATCATTAGATAAAGCTGGTATTATTTTTTCAGGCCACTCAATTAAAATCCAGTTTCCAGAGTCTAAATAATCTTCAATTCCAAAATTATAAGCTTCTTCAATATCCTTAATTCTATAAAAATCAAAGTGATATGCTTTTTCATCTTTTAATTCATATTCGTTAACAATTGAAAAAGTAGGACTACTCACTTCATCATTGCTTCCCAATTCTTTAATTAGAGCTTTAATTAAAGTTGTTTTTCCTACGCCCATATTGCCATAAAGTAACAATGTTTTTGTCTTGAGCTTTAACAATATTTGTTTAGCAACTTCATTAACATCTTCAAGCTTATAATTAATTCTCAATTTATTTAATTTATGCACAATATTACTAATAAAATATGAAAAAAACTAATAAAAAGTGTATTTTATCGATGTTTTTGGTATTATGTGGATTATCTAGGGTTAAATACTACAAATGGAATTATCATTTCTTCTAACGATACACCTCCATGCTGATAAGTGTTCCTAAAATAGCTGACATAGTGGTTGTAATTGTTTGGATAAGCAAAGAATAAATCGCTTTTTGCAAATATGTAAGAACTACTCATATTGATTGATGGTAAGTGTACCTCGCTTGGGTTTTTAAAAACCAATACATCTTTGTCATCATAAGTTAAACTGCGTCCAGTTTTATAGCGTAAGTTTAAACTGGTCTCACGATCACCAATTACTTTAGATGGGTTTTTAACATTTATTGTGCCATGATCCGTTGTTAAAATAAGCTTAAAACCCAATTGCTGTGCTAGTTGAATCATTTCAATTAGAGGTGAGTTTTTAAACCAACTCATTGTTAATGACCTGTATGCCTTATCATTTGAAGCTAATTCTTTAACAACCTCCATTTCGGTTTTTGAATGTGAAAGCATGTCCACAAAATTGTACACAATAACTGTTAAATCGTTGTTTTTTAGCTTTTTAAATTTTTCTACTAATTTTTTGCCATTTCTTAGATTAGTTATTTTATGAAACTCATAATTAAAGTGGTTTAGGCCTAATCTTTTCATTTGAGATTCTAAAAAGTCTGCTTCATGCAAGTTCTTGCCACCTTCATCTGTATCATTTTTCCAATATTTAGGAAATAATTTTTCCATGTCACTGGGCATTAACCCAGAAAAAATGGCATTTCGGGCATATTGGGTAGCAGTAGGTAATATGCTATAAAAAGCTTCTTCCTTTTCTTTTTTATAATGGTTGCTAATGATAGGCTCAAAAACTTTCCATTGATCATATCTTAGATTATCAACAACTATCATAATTGTTGGCTGCTCTTTGCTGAGTTCAGGAACTACACCTTCCTTAAAAATTGTATGCGACATAATTGGAGCGTCGGTATTACCCTGAAACCATCTGGAATAGTTTTTCTCAATAAACTTTCCAAATTGGATATTGGCTTCATTTTTTTGGGACTCCAATATTTCAAACATACTTGCATCTTCAATGTTTTCTAATTGAATTTCCCAATAAATAAGTTTTTGATATAAATTGACCCACTCCTCATATGAATTTACCATAGATAAATCCATAGCAATCTTTCTGAATTCCTGCTGATAATTTGATGTTGTTTTTTCTGATATTAACCTTGAATGGTCTAAGTTTTTTTTCAAGCTTAATAATATTTGGTTAGGATTAACCGGTTTAATGAGGTAGTCGGCAATTTTATTGCCTATAGCTTCTTCCATGATGTATTCCTCCTCACTTTTGGTAATCATTACAACGGGAAGATTATCCTGCTTTTCTTTAATTTCATTTAACGTTTCAAGCCCCGTAAGCCCTGGCATATTTTCATCTAAAAAAACAATGTCATATTTCTTGTTATCTAAAACATCAATGGCTTCAGATCCACTTTTACATGTGGTTACTTTATAATTTCGTTGTTCTAAAAACAATACATGTGGTTTAAGTAAATCTATTTCATCATCAACCCAAAGTATTTGTATAGTATTCATATTCATTTAAATAGTTTAGCACTTGTGTTATATAATTTGTTTTGAATATTACCTGTTATTATAAACATCATAATATTATATTTGTGTCATTAAAACCTTATTAACTGTTAAAGTTTGAACAAACTTAAAATATTAAACGACCCAATTTACGGATTTATTACGATTCCAAATTCGTTAATATTTGATTTAATACAGCATAAATATTTTCAGCGTTTGCGTAGAATTACCCAAATGGGTATGTCGTATCTAGTTTATCCAGGAGCTCACCACACGCGTTTTCACCATGCCATTGGTTGTGTACATTTAATGAAGCAAGCGGTTAACATGCTTCGTTTTAAGGAGGTTACGATTTCCAAAGAGGAAGAAAATGCGCTTTATGTTGCCATTTTATTGCATGATATTGGTCATGGTCCTTTTTCTCATGCTATGGAGCATAGTATAGCAGAAGGGGTATCTCATGAGCAAATTTCTTTGCTTTTCATGGAACGTTTAAATGAAGAATTTAACGGAAGTTTAACGCTTGCCATCCAAATTTTCAAAGGCGAACACCCTAGAAAGTTTTTGTGCCAGCTAATTTCTGGGCAATTTGATATTGATAGAGCAGACTATTTAAAACGGGACAGCTTTTACACAGGTGTAGCCGAGGGCAATATTAATAGCGAGCGCTTAATTACAATGCTAAATGTGGTTAATGATGAATTGGTAATTGAGGAAAAGGGGATTTATAGTGTTGAAAAATTTATCATTGCTAGACGATTTATGTATTGGCAGGTTTACTTGCACAAAACGGGGCTGGCCGCAGAGCAATTAATGATTAGGGTTTTGCAACGTGCCAAAGAACTTTTTGATGCTGGAAATAAGTTACACGCCAGTAAACCTCTGCTGTATTTTTTAGAGAATAAAATAACTCTTGATAATTTCACTAAACAAACATTAGATGTTTTTGCTGAATTAGATGATTTTGATATTATTTCTGCCATGAAACATTGGCAGTACCACAATGATTTTGTCTTAAGTGAATTAAGCCAAATGATTATTAATAGAAATTTATTGACCATTAAGATTAAAAAAAAGCCAATAAAAGCTCAAAACTTAGAAAAGCACATAGAAAGTATAACAAATAAGCATGGCATAACTAGAAATGAAGCGCAATATTTTGTGTTTACAGGTAAAATTTTTAACCAGGCATATCAACTTAAGCATAAGAGTATAAATATATTACACAAATCTGGTAAGATTGAAGACATTGTGAAGGCATCAGATCAGCTTAATTTAAAAGCGTTGTCTAAACCAGTAACAAAATATTATATATGTTATCCCAAAGGTAAACTTTAGGACATTTTTCCTATTTTTGCCAAACTAAGCAAAACTATAAATTTTAAAATGTGAAGTTTACAGCACAACAAATAGCAGGTATATTAGAAGGTGATGTTGTTGGAAATCCTGAAGCTGAAGTATCAAAACTAGCAAAAATTGAAGAAGGTTTTGAAGGTTCTTTAACCTTTTTAGCCAATCCAAAATACAAGCATTTTATTTATACAACAAAAGCGTCTATAACTATTGTTAATAAAACTTTTGTCCCTGAAAGCAAAGTTGAAACCACACTAATTAAGGTAGACGATGCCTATTTGGCTTTTTCAAAAATTCTTGAATACTATAATTCCGTTAAACCAAATAAAACAGGTATAGAACAGCCTTCGTTTATTTCTGAATCTGCTATTTACGGAGAGGATGTGTACATTGGCGCTTTTTCATACTTAGGAGAAAATGTTAAGATAGGAGAAAATGTTAAGATTTTCCCTAACACTTATATAGGAGACAATGTTGTTGTTGGTGATAACACTATTGTTTTTTCTGGGGCAAAGATATATTCTGATACAGTTATAGGTCATAGTTGTGTTGTTAATTCGGGTGCCATTATTGGAGCTGATGGTTTTGGTTTTGCGCCAAACGACCAAGGAGGGTATAATAAAGTACCACAAACTGGTAATGTGATTATAGAGGACTATGTAGATATTGGTGCTGTCACAACTATTGATAGGGCAACTTTAGGTTCAACTATCATTAGAAAAGGAGTTAAGTTAGATAATCAAATACAAATAGCCCATAATGTAGAGATAGGTAAAAATACCGTTATTGCCGCCCAAACAGGTATTGCAGGTTCTACTAAAATTGGTGAAAATTGCCAAATAGGTGGGCAGGTGGGCATAGTAGGTCACTTAACTATAGGAAATAATGTTAAAATCCAGGCTCAGTCCGGTATCATTAGAAATGTAAAAGATGATGAAGTCCTTCAAGGGTCACCAGCCATAGCATATAGCGATTATAATAAATCGTACGTTCATTTCAAGAACCTACCTAAGATTGTTAAAAATATTAATGATTTAGAAAAAAATAAATGGGAATAGTAAATACTGAAATTAAACAAAAAACCATTGTAAAAGAGGTCTCTTTAACTGGTGTTGGTTTGCATACAGGTAAAAATGTTACATTAACTTTTAAACCCGCTACAGCAAATTCCGGATTGGCTTTTAAAAGAGTAGATTTGGAAGGAACTCCTGTTATAGAAGCCGATGCAAGTTTTGTTACCAATACACAGCGTGGTACCTGTTTAGAAAAAAATGGGGTGACCATACAAACGTCTGAGCATGTTCTTGCAGCATTGGTTGGTTTAGATATTGATAATGCTATCATAGAATTAAATGCATCAGAACCACCAATTATGGATGGTTCTTCTAAATTTTTTGTAGAAGCCATTGAGAAAGCAGGCGTTTTAGAACTTGACGCCTTTAGAGAAGAGTATGTTATAACAGACATAGTTTCTTATATAGATGAAGAGTCTGGAAGCGAAATCTTGGTAATGCCATCAAAAGAGTATCAAATTACTACGATGGTAGACTTTGGGACTAAAGTTTTAGGAACACAAAATGCAACATTAAACCAAATTTCAGATTTTAAGGAAGAGATTTCCAATGCAAGAACATTCAGTTTTTTGCATGAAATAGAAATGCTTTTACAACACGGTTTAATAAAAGGAGGAGACTTAAATAATGCCATAGTTTATGTAGATAAGCCACTATCTCCTGAAACTATGGAGAAGCTAAAAGTAGCGTTTAAAAAAGATTCTATTGCAGTTAAGCCAAATGGTATATTAGATAACTTAACGCTTCATTACCCCAATGAGGCTGCCAGACATAAGTTGCTGGATGTATTGGGTGATTTAGCATTAATAGGTACTAGAATTAGAGGTAAAGTAATAGCCAATAAACCAGGGCATTTTGTAAATACACAGTTTGCTAAAAAATTATCAAAATTAATAAAGAACGATCGCCGTAATAATGTACCCAATATTGATTTAAACCAACCGCCATTAATGGATGTTAATCAAATTATGGCCATGTTACCACACAGGCAGCCATTTTTGTTAATAGACAAAGTTTTTGAGTTAACGGATAGTTATGTAACAGCCATTAAAAATGTTACGATGAATGAATCCTTCTTTGCAGGTCATTTTCCTGGAGCACCTGTAATGCCTGGAGTTTTAATTGTAGAAGCAATGGCACAAACTGGTGGTATTTTAGTCTTAAATACCGTACCAGATCCAGAAAACTACCTAACCTTTTTCATGAAAATGGATAATGTTAAGTTTAAACAAAAAGTAATGCCAGGTGATACACTTATATTTAAATGTTCATTAATAACACCTATTCGTCGTGGTATATGCCACATGCAAGGGTACGCTTATGCAAATGGTAAACTTTGTGCAGAAGCCGAGCTTATGGCTCAAATATCAAAAGTAAAATAATACTATAAAAAATGAATCAACCATTAGCATACGTCCATCCAGGCGCTAAAATAGCAAAGAATGTTGTTATAGAACCCTTTACAACCATTAATAACAATGTAAAAATTGGTGAGGGAACCTGGATAGGTAGCAACGTTACCATTATGGAAGGTGCCCGCATTGGAAAAAACTGCAGCATTTTCCCTGGTTCTGTAATTTCTGCCATTCCACAAGATTTAAAATATAACGATGAAGAAACCACTGTAGAAATTGGTGATAATGTTACTATAAGGGAATGTGTTACAATAAACAGAGGTACAGCAGATAAAATGAAAACCGTAGTTGGTAATAATTGTTTAATTATGGCATATTGCCATATAGCACATGATTGTGTGATAGGCGACAATTGTATTTTTTCAAACAACAGTACTTTAGCTGGACATATTACCGTTGGCGATTATGTTGTATTGGCTGGTATGACCGCCGTTCATCAATTTGTCTCCATAGGGAACCATGCCTTTGTAACGGGAGGGTCTTTGGTAAGGAAAGATGTGCCCCCTTATGTTAAGGCTGCAAGAGAACCACTTTCTTATGTTGGAATTAATTCCGTAGGGCTAAGAAGACGTGGCTATACAACTGAAAAGATTAGGGAAATCCAAAATATTTATAGAATTCTTTATCAGAAAAACTATAATAATACACAGGCTTCAGAAATTATAGAAGCAGAAATGGAAGCAACACCAGAGCGTGATGAAATACTGCAGTTTATTAAAAACTCGCATCGTGGAATCATGAAGGGATATTTCAAATCAAATTAATTTTAATAATAAAAACTTATATAGTAGCAATATGGCGACAACAAGTGATATTAGAAACGGATTGTGTTTAAGATATAATAATGATATTTATAAAATCATAGAGTTTTTGCATGTTAAACCAGGCAAAGGTCCAGCCTTTGTTAGAACAAAAATGAAAAGCGTTACCAATGGGAAAGTCATTGATAACACATTTTCGGCAGGTCATAAACTAGATGATGTTCGTGTAGAAACCCATAAATTTCAGTTTTTGTATAATGATGGAGAATACTATCACTTTATGAATACTGAAGATTACACGCAAATCCAATTAACAGAATCAGCTTTAGATAATCCCAGTTTAATGAAAGAAGGAGAAGTTGTTACTGTTATCATAAATACAGAAGACAATATGCCTCTTTCAGTTGAGATGCCAGCAAGTGTTATTTTAGAAGTAACAGCTACCGAACCTGGTGTTAAAGGAAATACTGCTACCAACGCAACTAAACCAGCTACCGTTGAAACAGGGGCCACCGTAAATGTACCCTTATTTATCAATGAAGGAGACAAAATAAAGGTTGAAACCGATAAAGGCACTTACAAAGAACGCGTTAAGGAATAGCATTCATGAAAAAAGGCGTTTTAAGTTTACTCTTTTTTATTCTTTTTGCTTCATGTGTAGATCTTATTAGAGAGGCAGGAAATGCAATTTCAAATGAGTCAAATAAAACACTAGTATCCACATCTGAGTCTAATTACATGACTGTTGGTGTAGATAGTTTATTTCAAATAGATTTGCCTAACTATATGAAGCCAGCAACTCAATTGCATCCAGACGCTTCATTTGGATATGCTAACATTTTCAAAGAGGCTTATTTTGTTATAATACAGGAAGACAAAAATGTTTTTGTAGATACGTTTAAGCAATTTGGAGAGTATGATGATGGCTTACCATTAATAGAAAATTATAAAAATGTCCAAAAGATAATGTTTGGTGAAAACTTATTGAATGCTAGTATTCAAGAATATGGTTTAGCAAAAATAAATAATAGGCCTGCTAGACAGATAAAAGTTTTTGGTGAAATAGAAAAAGTAAAGGCTGCTTATGTTGTGGCCTTCATTGAAGGAGAAGCAGAGATATTTATGTTGATGAATTGGACATTGTACGAACGTATTGGTAAATTTGAAAACTCCTTTGAATACATAAATGGCTCATTTAAACTAATTGAGAATACGAATGAAATTTCCGAAAGCATACACCCTTAAGCAAATAGCAAGTTTAATAGATTGCGATTTTGTTGGAAGCGAAGATTTTCCCGTTTTGGGAATGAATGAAATCCATGTTGTTGAGGCTGGAGATATCGTATTTGTAGATCATCCAAAATACTATGACAAGGCATTAAATTCAGCCGCAACCATTGTTTTGATTAACAAGCAAGTGGGATGTCCAGAAGGCAAAGCTTTGTTAGTGAGTGATGACCCTTTTAGGGATTTCAATAAATTAACCAACCATTTTAAACCCTTTAAACATGCTTCGAGTCAAATTTCAGACTCTGCTGCCATAGGAGTGGGTTCGATTGTTCAGCCCAATTGTTTTATTGGTCATAATGTAGTTATTGGTAAGAACTCAATAATACATTCCAATGTAAGTATATATGACGATACAATTATTGGTGATAACGTTACCATCCATGCGGGTACTGTTTTAGGAGCTAATGCATTCTACTATAAAAATAGACCAGAAGGTTTTGATAGATTAAAATCATGTGGGCGGGTTGTTATAGAAAACAATGTTGATATAGGAGCTTCATGTACTATAGATAGAGGTGTTACAGGTGATACCACAATAAAAGAAGGCAGCAAAATTGATAATTTAGTACAGATAGGTCACGATACCATTATTGGAAAAAAATGCTTAATAGCCTCACAAGTAGGTATTGCAGGTTGCGTGGTTATTGAAGATGAAGTTACCATTTGGGGACAGGTAGGCATAACCAGCGGAATTACAATAGGTAGTAAAGCGGTGCTTTTGGCACAAGCAGGCATAAGCAAATCTCTAGAGGGGGGTAAAAGCTATTTTGGCACACCAGCAGAAGATATTAGGAAGAAATATAAAGAGTTGGCCTCTATAAGGCAAATACCAGAAATTATTGAGCATTTAAAAACAAAAAAATAAATCTGAAATGCTGCTAAAAGTATAATCAAAAAAAGTATTTTTGTGCAGCTTTATTCAAATAAATAATAAAAAAATGAGTGTTTTAGTAAACAAGGATTCAAAAATAATCGTTCAAGGCTTTACGGGAAGTGAAGGCACATTTCATGCAAGCCAAATGATTGAGTATGGAACGAATGTAGTAGGTGGTGTAACACCAGGAAAGGGAGGTCAAACGCATTTAGACAGACCGGTATTCAATACCGTTTTAGATGCTGTAAATGAAGTAGGAGCAGATACTACTATTATTTTTGTACCACCAGCATTTGCTGCTGATGCCATTATGGAAGCTGCAGATGCCGGCATTAAAGTTATTATTACAATTACAGAAGGAATTCCTGTTGCAGATATGATTACTGCATCAAATTATATAAAAAATAAGGACTGTCGATTAATAGGTCCTAACTGCCCTGGGGTAATCACACCAGAAGAAGCTAAAGTTGGTATTATGCCAGGTTTTGTTTTCAAAAAAGGAAAAGTAGGTATCGTTTCTAAGTCTGGAACATTAACCTATGAAGCGGCAGACCAAGTTGTAAAGCAAGGCTTAGGAATAACTACGGCCATTGGAATAGGTGGCGATCCTATTATAGGAACAACAACCAAGCAAGCTGTAGAGTTATTGATAAATGATCCAGAAACCGAAGCAGTTGTAATGATTGGTGAAATAGGTGGACAATTGGAAGCAGATGCAGCCAACTGGTACAAGGCAAGTGGAAGTAAAAAACCAATTGTCGGGTTTATTGCAGGCGAAACAGCGCCAGCAGG
This sequence comes from Aestuariibaculum scopimerae, assembly GCF_059428085.1. Classification (NCBI taxonomy): domain Bacteria; kingdom Pseudomonadati; phylum Bacteroidota; class Flavobacteriia; order Flavobacteriales; family Flavobacteriaceae; genus Aestuariibaculum; species Aestuariibaculum scopimerae. Next base: position 3,562,403 of record NZ_CM182089.1, on the reverse strand, counting down.
AAGAACCATGGGGCATGCCGGTGCTATCGTTGGTGGCAGCGATGATACTGCGCAAGCCAAGAAAAAAATTATGAGAGCATGTGGTATCCATGTTGTAGATTCTCCTGCCGAAATTGGTAAAAAAGTAGCAGAGGTGTTGGCTTAACAACAACTATAAATATTCATAAGCCTCACAAGAATTTGTGAGGTTTTTTTATTTGTTGCAATGAGTATTTGTTATATTTGATTGCATTTGGAAAAGTAAATTTAAAAACCCATAAATTCATAAACTAAATTAAAACACATGAAATTATTAGAAGGTAAAACCGCTATAATAACAGGAGCCAGTAGGGGTATTGGTAAAGGGATTGCACAAACATTTGCAGCCCAAGGAGCCAATATTGCATTTACCTACAGTTCCTCAGTAGAAGCCGCCAATGAACTAGAGAAAGAATTAAATGCATTGGGTGTAAAAGCCAAGGGCTATAAAAGTAATGCAGCTAGTTTTGATGAAGCACAAAAATTAGCAGAAGATGTTGTAGCCGAATTTGGAAGTATTGATGTATTGGTAAATAATGCTGGTATTACAAAAGATAATTTATTAATGCGAATAAGCGAAGAAGATTTTGATTCAGTTATTGAAGTCAACCTAAAGTCAGTTTTTAACATGACAAAGGCCGTACAGCGTACCATGCTAAAACAGCGCAAAGGATCTATAATTAATATGAGTTCCGTTGTTGGAGTTAAAGGAAATGCAGGACAAACAAATTATGCAGCATCAAAGGCTGGAATTATTGGTTTCTCAAAATCTGTAGCATTGGAATTAGGGTCGCGTAACATACGAAGCAATGTAGTAGCTCCAGGTTTTATAGAAACAGAAATGACAGCAAAATTAGACGAAGCCGTTGTTGAAGGATGGCGTGCTGGGATTCCCTTAAAACGAGGAGGAACACCAGAAGATGTTGCAAATGTTTGTGTTTTTCTAGCCAGTGACATGAGTGCTTATGTTACAGGACAAACATTAAACGTAGATGGAGGTATGTTAACTTAATAATAAGTTGCAAAAAAATCGCTGATCATAAATGCAAATAGAAACGCTATTATATATTATACTTGCTGCAGTTAGTGCATTTATATTGGCAAAATTACAGTATATAAAAAACAAAAAAAGCATGACAAAACTAAACGTGCTTTTTTTGTTTTTAAGGTTTATTACAATCTTTTCAATAGTACTGTTGTTAATAAATCCGAAATTTGAACAAGTAGTTCTAACAACCGAAAAACCCCATTTGGCTATTGCCATAGATAATTCAAAATCTGTAAAGTACTTAGAACAAGATAAAAAGGTTACCGCATTAGTTGAAAAGCTGTCCAATAATGCTGCATTAAGTAACAAGTTTCAAATAGATTATTATACCTTAGGTGAAAACCTGAAAATTCTTGACTCGCTAAGTTTTAGTGAAAAAGAAACAAATATAAGTCAAGCTCTTAATCAATTATCCCAAATATATAAACAATCCATAGCGCCTATATTAGTTATTACCGATGGTAACCAAACCTATGGCAGCGATTATGGGATAAGTAAATCAGATATCAGCAAGCAACCTATATTCCCTGTTATTTTAGGAGATACAATTACTTATACCGACCTAAAGATTCAGCAATTAAATGTTAATAAATACGCCTATTTAAAAAATAATTTTCCAATTGAGGTTATCCTTGTATATAATGGAAACAAATCAATCAACTCACAATTTACAGTTAGAAGTGGTAATGCCATTGTGTATTCCAAGGCAGTTAATTTTACTAAAGATAATAATTCAAAACTTATTAATTTTACCTTACCTGCCAATAAAACAGGGGTACAAGTTTACAAGGCTACCATAGAGCCATTGGCAAGTGAAAAGAACACAGTTAATAATATTAAAAATTTTGCTGTTGAAGTTATTAACCAAAAAACAAAAGTGGCTATAGTTAGCGATTTTAGTCACCCAGATTTAGGAGCATTAAAAAAAAGTATTGAAAGTAACGAGCAACGTTCGGTTGAATTTTTTAATTCGCTAGAAATAATAAATCAAATAAACGACTTTCAATTAGTTGTTTTGTATCAGCCAAATAGTCGATTTAATAAAATTTTGTCACTTTTAAACTCAGAAAACAAAAACAGGTTTTCTATTATTGGTACTAAAACCGATTTGAATTTTCTAAACAGCAACAATGCCTATTATGTTTATGAAATAACAAATCAAACAGAGGAATACCAAGCCATATTAAATCAAAACTACACACCCTTTCTTATTGATAATATTGATTTTGAGTCCTTTCCGCCATTAAACACACATTATGGTTCAACGTCATTTAATGTGCCATTTGAGACCATTTTATACAAAAGCATAAATAATGTTGAACTTGATGATCCGTTGTTGGCTACTTTTGAAATCGATGGTAGGAGAGAAGCTGTATTGTTTGGAGAAAATATTTGGCAGTGGCGTGCCCAAAGCTATATAAATACAATGTCTTTTAATCAATTTGATGATTTCATTGGTAAAATCATTCAATATCTAGCTTCTAATAAGTTAAAAAGCAGGTTGACTTTAGAATATGAATCTTTTTATAATGGTAATTCCAATATTATTATAAAAGCTGGGTTTTTTGATAAAAACTATGTGTTTGATGCTAGGGAAACTTTAAACATAACAGTCAAAAATAAAAGTTCCAACGTTTCCAAGACCTTTCCTTTTATACTTAAAAACAATAATTATCAGGTAGATTTAAGTACATTACCGCCATCGGAATACAGTTTTACGGTACGTGCTACCAATGAAAATATATCCCAATCAGGCAATTTTAGGATATTGGAGTATAACATAGAACAACAATTCTTAAATGCTAATGTAACAAAACTAAAGCAACTTGCTACTAATACCCATGGTGAAACCTTTTTCATAGATCACTTGGAACCACTAGAGGAACGCTTGCTAAATGACAATCGGTTTGCTAGTATTCAAAAAAGCCATAAAAATAGTTTACCTTTGATAGACTGGAAATACTTACTGGTTATAATAGCTATAAGTCTAGCTATAGAATGGCTGTTACGAAAATATAACGGATTAATATAATGGATAAAGAAATTAAAACTGCTCTTGTAACAGGATCGTCGTCTGGAGTTGGTGCAGCAGCTTGTATTGAATTTGCTAAAAGAGGGTGGAATGTTGTTATCAATTACTCCAAAAATAAAACTCAAGCATACGAGTTAGCAGAAACATGTAAAAAGATTGGGGTTGATGCTTTTGTATGTCAGGCAAATGTGGCTAATGAAGAAGATTGTAAGCGAATAGTTGAAGAAACAATTAATACTTTTGGAAGAATTGATGCATTAGTCAATAATGCAGGAACAACTAAATATTGCAATTACAATAATCTGGAAGGGCTTAATAAAAATGATTTTCAAGAGGTATACGAAGTGAATGTAATTGGAGCTTATCAAATGGTTAAATTCTCTGTGCCTTTTTTAAAAAAAGTAAATGGTTCTATTGTTAATATATCTTCCATTAGTGCTATATCTGGAGTAGGGAGCTCTATTGCTTATGCTGCTTCAAAAGGAGCGTTGTCAACCATGACTCTGTCTCTTGCGCATGCCCTTTCGCCAGATGTTAGAGTAAATGGTATTTGCCCAGGTTTTATTCAAACTAGATGGACTAGGGGTTTTTTGGGAGAAAGATACGAATCCGTTAAAAAAGATATTGAAAAGGCTTCTCTTATTAATAGAACATCCCAACCTGAAGACATTGCAAAAGGTATAGTTTATTTGGCAGCAGACGCAAACACAACCTCAGGACAAATATTAACAATAGATGGAGGACAATTAGTTAATCAAGGTAAGCTTTAATATCCTAACGATCGACTTTTGAATATAAATAGAAATTAATTAAAACTATATAATAATGGAAAAATTACCAAAAATTGCATTACCAATAATTTTAACACTCATAGTTGTAATCATACTATTATCCAAATCTACGGTCACAGTAGGCTCAGGAGAGGCAGGTGTTTTGTACAAAATATTTGATAAAGGTGTGGTTGTAGACGAACCGCCTTTAGGAGAGGGATTCCATATTGTAGCACCATGGAACAAAGTTATAGTTTATGAAGTACGCCAACAGGAACTTTTTGAAAAAATGAAAGTTTTATCCTCTAACGGATTGGAAATTCAAATTGATGCATCAGCATGGTACCAACCTGTTTATAACGATTTAGGCAGATTGCACCAATCGCTAGGGGAAAATTATTTACAGCGTGTTATACAGCCAGCTATTCGTAGTGCAGCACGTAGTGTAGTTGGGCGTTATACACCAGAACAATTATATTCTAGCAAGCGAGATGCTATTCAAGATGAAATATTTGTTGAAACCAAGAAGATTTTAGAAAATCAATACGTACAATTAAACGAAATATTAGTTCGTGATGTTACTTTGCCAAATACCATAAAAGATGCCATTGAGCGTAAGTTGAAACAAGAGCAAGAATCATTAGAGTATGAGTTTAGGTTGGTTACCGCACAAAAAGAAGCCGAAAAAGTTATTATTGAAGCACAAGGTAAAGCCGATGCTAATAGAATATTAAGTGCTTCCTTAACAGATAAAATTTTACAAGATAAAGGTATAGAAGCAACCGTTAAATTATCAGAATCATCAAACAGTAAAGTAATTGTTATAGGTTCTGGGGATAGTGGTATGCCTATTATTTTAGGAAATCAATAATTTTAGCAATAAAATAATTTAGTGTTTATTCGTGTTTTTTCGAATTTTAAATAATATTTAAGCCCTAAAACTAAATAATAATAAATACGAATAATATTTTTAAAAATAATTTGGAAAAATTAACATTAATTATAGATATTTGCATAGAAATAAAAACAAAAGAATGACTTTTATTCAATCACATCACCATCATTTTCAAATTTGCCCTCAAGCGAAGTGAAAATGTATTGAATAAATTCAACATATTTTATAAACCCGTTTGAGACAATCAAACGGGTTTTTAATTTTTAACCCCGTAAGATTGTTTCAAACTCATAAAAAATTAACAATGAGTAAATTAAGAATAGCAGTACAAAAAGCAGGTCGTTTACACGATGACTCCATGGAATTATTGAAAAATATTGGTATTTCTATTGATAATGGAAAAGACCAATTAAAAGCATCTGCAAGAAATTTTCCCGTAGAAGTCTTTTATCTAAGAAATGGAGACATTCCACAATACTTAAAAGATGGCGTAGTTGATGCCGCTATTATTGGTGAAAATGTTTTAATAGAAAAAGGTGAGGGCATAGGCATTGCCGAAAAACTTGGTTTTTCAACCTGCCGTGTTTGTATAGCGGTACCAAAAGCTATGAAATATAAAGGAATTGGCGATTTAGAAGGCAAACGTATCGCAACGTCCTATCCTAATACCGTGCAAAACTATTTAGATGAAAATGGTATTATTGCTAATATTCACATCATTAACGGATCGGTAGAAATTGCTCCAAACATTGGTCTTGCCGATGCTATTTGTGATATCGTTTCCAGTGGAAGCACTTTGTTTAAAAATAATTTAAAAGAAGTTGAAACCATTTTAAAATCAGAGGCTGTATTGGCGGTGTCCCCAATCATAGATAAAGAAAAGCAAGCAATACTCGATAAAATTCAATTTAGAATTCAATCTGTTTTAAAAGGACGCGAATCTAAGTATGTATTGCTAAATGCACCCAATGACAAAGTTCAAGATATTATTAATGTATTGCCAGGAATGAAGAGTCCAACCGTTTTACCTTTAGCCGAAGCAGGGTGGAGCTCAATTCACTCGGTTATTAGTAAAAATGAGTTTTGGGATGTTATTGACGAGTTAAAAGCCAAAGGAGCTCAAGGCATCTTGGTATGTCCTATAGAAAAAATGGTACTTTAATAGAAGTTGCTATGCAGATAATTGAAAGTCCAAATAAAAAAGAATGGTCACAAATATTGAAAAGACCAACGCAAACAGTTGGAGATATTGAAACTATTGTAAATCAAATTTTTGCTGATGTACAAGATAAAGGTGATGAGGCCATAAAACAATATACTTATAAGTTTGATGGAGTTTCATTGGAGTCTAACATCGTTACCACCAATGAGATAGAAAAGGCCATTGCTAGTGTTCCAGAGGAGCTAAAGCAAGCCATTGAAGCAGCAAAGCAAAATATAAGCACCTTTCACGCTTCACAAAAAACCCCAAAGCTTAAGGTAGAAACCACAAGTGGTGTAAAATGCTGGCAGGAAAAACGTCCTATTGAAAAAGTAGGTTTGTACATTCCAGGAGGAACAGCACCATTGTTTTCAACCGTTTTAATGCTAGCCGTACCGGCCCAAATTGCAGGTTGTAAAGAGGTTGTACTATGTTCGCCACCAAACAAAGCGGGCACATTGGCTCCAGAAATTTTATTTGCAGCACAAATATGTGGTGTAACCAAAATTATAAAAGTTGGGGGAATACAAGCTATTGCAGGATTAACCTTTGGTACTAAATCCATTCCTGGAGTATATAAAATTTTTGGTCCTGGCAACCAGTTTGTAACGGTAGCCAAACAATTAGCAACCAAATATGGGGTGGCTATTGATATGCCTGCAGGACCAAGTGAGTTATTGGTAGTGGCCGATGGAACAGCTAATGCATCGTATATTGCATCAGACTTACTGAGTCAAGCAGAACACGGCACAGATAGTCAGGTTATCTTGGTGTCAACATCCAATGAATTGATTAAGCGTGTTGCAAAGGAAGTTGAAGTACAAATACAAGAGCTTCCTCGTAAAGCCATTGCAGAGAAAGCGATTGCTAATTCTAAATTGATTTATGTAGAAAATGATGCCTTGGCACTGGAGTTAATTAATGAATATGGACCAGAGCATTTTATTATATGTTTAGAAAATGAAGATTTTTACATTAATGGAATTATCAACGCAGGTTCGGTGTTTATAGGTAATTATACGCCAGAAAGTGCGGGAGATTATGCTTCAGGAACTAATCATACTTTGCCAACCAATGGGTTTTCAAAAGCCTATTCAGGTGTTAACTTAGATAGTTTTTTAAAGAGTATGACCTTTCAAAAAATTACCAAAGAAGGGTTGTTAAATATAGGAAACACTATAGAGCTTATGGCAGAAGCAGAAGGGTTGCAAGCACACAAAAATGCAGTATCAATTAGACTAAAGGATTTAAAACAATGAATATTCAAGATTTAATAAGGCCAAGTATTAAGGCATTGAAACCTTATTCATCCGCTCGTGATGAATTTCAAGGCGTGCCAAGTAATATGGTATTTTTAGATGCAAACGAAAATCCTTTTGAAAATGGTGTAAACCGTTATCCCGATCCACAGCAGCGGTCACTCAAAACCTTATTGTCCAAAATTAAAAGGATACCAACTAAAAATATACTTTTGGGCAATGGAAGTGATGAAGTACTGGATTTAATATTTAGAGCGTTTTGTGAGCCCAATCAAGATAACGTTATTACTTTACCGCCAACCTATGGCATGTATGAAGTGCTAGCCAATTTAAATGCTATAAGTATTAAGAAAGTTAACTTAGATATTGATTTTCAACCACAAGTTGAAACCATATTGCAAGCTGCTGATAGCAGTAGCAAATTATTGTTTATATGTTCTCCCAACAACCCATCTGGAAATAGCTTTAGTGCAGAAGCCATTGAAACCTTAGTAAGAAATTTTAAAGGTATTGTTGTGATCGATGAAGCTTACATTGATTTTTCAAGAGAAACCAGTTGGGTTACCAAATTAACACAATACCCTAATTTAATTGTCACACAAACCTTATCCAAGGCTTACGGTATGGCAGGCATTCGTTTAGGAATTTGTTACGCATCAGAATATATCATTTCTGTCTTAAATACCATTAAGCCACCATACAACATCAATGAGTTAACACAGCAAAAAGCTATAGACGTTTTAAGTATTAAGGATTTAGCCAAAAATCAAATAGAAAAGATTTTAAAAGAACGTAAAACCATGGTTGCTGGATTGGAATCCATAGGTTACATTTCAAAAATATATCCATCTGATGCCAATTTTGTATTAGTGAAAGTAGATGATGCTAATAAACGCTACAACCAATTGATTGAAAAAGGGATAGTGATTAGAAATAGAACCACGCAGCCAGGCTGTGAAAACACTTTACGCTTTACCGTGGGAACACCAGAAGAAAATAGCCAATTAATAAAGACTTTAAAAGACATAGAATGAAACATTCATGATAATTACATTAGTATTGTATAAATATGATTATTAAAGGTGTTCCTCCCGATAGTTATCGGGAGGCCAAATAAAAAACAATAAAATAGCAAATGAAACGCATATTATTTATAGATCGAGACGGAACCATTATAAAAGAACCTGCAGATGAGCAAATAGACGCCTTTGAAAAATTGGAATTCTACCCCAAAGTATTTGAATATTTAGGAAAAATAGCTAGAGAATTGGATTTTGAATTGGTAATGGTTACCAATCAAGATGGGTTAGGAACTGAAGCATTTCCTGAGGATACATTTTGGCCTGTTCACAATTTCATTATAAAAAGTTTTGAAGATCAAGGAATTAAATTTAAAGAGCAAATTATAGATAGGACGTTTGCTAAGGACAATGCACCCACACGAAAGCCCAATACAGGTTTGTTGACTCAGTATTTCTCAAAAGATTATGATTTAGAGAACTCATTTGTAATAGGAGACCGTCTTACAGATGTAGAATTAGCTAAAAACCTAGGCGCTAAAGGCATCTATATTAATGATGGAACTTATTTAGGAACCGATGAAATTACTGTAAAGCATGAAGCCTTAAATGATTATATAGCTCTTGAGACTAATGATTGGGAATCCATTTATACCTTTTTAAAAGTAGAAGCTCGTACTGGCAAAATTGTAAGGAACACCAATGAAACCAAAATAGCCATCAAATTAAATTTAGATGGTACGGGTACAAGTAACATCAATACCGGTTTGGCCTTTTTTGATCATATGCTAGATCAAATTTCTAGACATGGGCAATTGGATTTAGAGATTAATGTAGATGGTGATTTAGAGATAGATGAGCACCATACAATTGAAGATACTGCTATTGCGCTTGGTGAATTGTTTCATTCAACACTGGGCAGCAAATTAGGCATAGAGCGCTATGGCTTTTGCTTGCCTATGGATGATTGTTATGCACAAGCTGCTATTGATTTTGGAGGTAGAAATTGGTTGGTTTGGGAAGCGGAATTTAGACGTGAAATGATTGGTAAGATGCCAACAGAAATGTTCTATCACTTTTTTAAATCGTTTACCGATGGTGCCAAGTGTAATTTGAATATAAAAGCTGAAGGCACCAATGAGCACCATAAAATTGAAGCCATATTCAAAGCATTTGCCAAAGCCATAAAAATGGCCGTGAAACGTGATGTTGAAAAAATGATTTTGCCATCAACAAAAGGAATGCTTTAATATTTAGAATTCAGATTTACAATTTACTGCAAATCGTAAATCTAAAATTGTAACTCGTAAATAAAATGAAATTAGTTATAATAAATTATGGCGCTGGGAATATAAAAAGTATTCAATTTGCATTTAGGCGATTGGGTGTAGAAGCGGTATTGTCTAATGATCCGCAAGAGATTCTAGCAGCCGATAAAATTATTTTTCCGGGAGTGGGTGAAGCGAGTAGTGCTATGGCCATGCTTAGGGCATCAGGTTTGGATGCTCTTATACCAATATTAAAACAGCCCGTATTAGGTATTTGTTTAGGCATGCAATTGTTATGTGAATATACCGAGGAAGGTGATACGAAAGGTTTAGGTGTATTTAAAACCAAGGTGAAACGTTTTAACAATCAAGTAAAAGTTCCACAGATGGGATGGAATGTTATAAAAGATCTTAAATCTAATTTGTTTAAGGGTGTCAAGGAAAATGCATATATGTACTTAGTACATAGCTATTATGCCGAACATTGCACTGAGACCATTGCCACAACTGATTATGGATTGAATTATGCATCGGCTTTAAAACATAATAACTTTTATGGGGTTCAATTTCATCCAGAAAAGAGTAGTTTAGCAGGTGAACAAATTTTAAAAAACTTTTTAGAACTATAAAATGAGAATAATACCAGCCATTGATATTATAGAGGGAAAGTGTGTACGCCTTACCAAAGGCGATTATGAAACCAAAAAAGTATATAACGAAAACCCCTTAGAAGTTGCTAAGATGTTTGAAGCTTCGGGTATCGAATATTTACATTTAGTGGATTTAGATGGTGCCAAAGCCCAACATATTGTTAACTATAAGGTATTGGAACAAATTGCATCTAAAACCAGTTTGAGGATTGACTTTGGAGGAGGTTTAAAAACCAATGAAGATTTACATATAGCATTCAATTCTGGAGCCAAGCAAATAACAGGAGGGAGCATTGCCGTTAAAGACCCTAAAACCTTTGAAGGCTGGATATCAAAATACGGCGCAACCAAAATTATTTTAGGAGCAGATAGCGATAATGGCAAAGTATCCATAAGTGGTTGGATGGAGCAAAGCCAGGAAGATGTGATTCCGTTTATAAAATCCTATCAAAAGAAAAGTATTCAATATGTTATTTGTACAGATATATCTAAAGATGGTATGCTAGAAGGGCCATCGGTGGATTTGTATAGGCAAATCATTTCAGAATGCACCAATAGTAGCAATGATCAATCTATTAAACTTATAGCCTCTGGTGGTATTTCTTCTATAGACGAGCTACCAGTACTTAAAGCTATAGGTTGCGAAGGTGTTATTATAGGGAAAGCGATATATGAAAACCGAATAAGTTTAAAACAATTGGAAAAATTTGTTTAAGAATGTTGACAAAACGAATAATACCTTGCCTAGATATTAAAAATGGCCGTACCGTAAAAGGCGTTAATTTTGTCGATTTACGTGATGCTGGAGACCCTGTAGAATTAGCCAAGCAATATGCAGATATTGGTGCTGACGAACTGGTTTTTCTAGACATATCGGCTACCTTAGAAGGTAGAGCCACAACATTGGACATGGTATTGCATGTAGCAGAACAAGTCAATATACCCTTTACTGTTGGTGGAGGTATATCTTCCATTGAACATGTGGACGATTTGTTACAGTGTGGTGCCGATAAGGTGTCTATCAATTCGTCAGCCGTCAAAAGGCCAGAATTAGTTAATGAGTTGGCAGACAAATTTGGAAGCCAATGTGTTGTGGTTGCCATCGATGCCAAGCAAATAAATGGTCAATGGAAAGTGCACCTAGCAGGTGGCAGTATACCTACCGAAATTAATTTGTTTGAATGGGCCAAAGAAGTAGAAAAACGTGGCGCTGGAGAAATTCTATTTACTTCTATGGATCATGATGGTACTAAAAATGGATTTGCCAATGAAGCATTAGCTAAATTATCTGAAATGTTGAACATTCCCATTATTGCTTCAGGAGGCGCTGGTACTGTACAGCATTTTATTGATGCTTTTAAGGATGGTAAAGCAGATGCTGCGTTGGCAGCTAGTGTATTTCATTTTGGTGAAATACCCATTCCTGATCTAAAAAAAGAATTAAAAAAACACCATATAGAAATACGGTTATGACAATTAAATACAATACAGACGGACTGGTTCCTGCCATTATTCAAGATGCTACTACCAAAACAGTATTAATGTTGGGGTACATGAATGAAGCTGCCTATAAAAAAACAGTTGAGACAAAGCAAGTAACCTTTTACAGTAGAAGCAAACAGCGGCTTTGGACTAAAGGTGAAGAAAGTGGTAACTTTTTAAATCTTGTTGCTGTTAAAAATGATTGTGACAACGATACCTTACTTGTGTTGGTGAATCCCGTAGGGCCCGTGTGCCACAAGGGTACCGATAATTGTTGGGGAGAAGAAAATAAATCGACTTACGGTTTTTTCTCAACTTTAGAGACTGTTATTGCAGAACGTGTTGCAAACAAAGATACTGGTAATTCGTATGTGGCGAGCCTTTTTTCTAAGGGCATTAATAAAGTTGCACAAAAAGTAGGCGAGGAGGCTGTTGAAACGGTCATTGAAGCTATGGATAATAACGACGACTTGTTTTTATATGAGTCTGCTGACCTGTTGTTTCATTATTTGATGTTGTTACAAGCCAAAGGATTTACTTTAAAAGATATAGAAAAGGAATTAAAAGGGCGTCACAAATAAAAGCAAAAAGGCATTGGAAACTCCAATGCCTTTTTGCTTTTATTTGGATATTTAGCTAGGCAATCCAGCCTTTAGAAACGGACTTTTTAGAAAACCAAACTAAAAAGATAGCAAATACGATAATACTTAAGGTCATGCCCATATTCTCAGAATGTCCTTGAATTATAATATAGCCCATTTGAATGATAACGGCCAATAATGATAAAACCAATAATGAATAGGCCCATTTTTTTCGAAGCAAAAGCCCCAAACTTCCTATAGCACCGGCAAAAACAGCTATGGCAAAAGCAGCCGTTAGCCATGCGGGCATATTCGAAATAACTTCTAACTGTTCATCCGTTAAGGCAGAGCGCCAACGCTCTGTGTTATAAGCCTGTCCTAAATATTGGTTAACGCCCATGGCATTCCAAAACAATGCAAAAGCGCTAACAATCCAAAACCAAAATGGCGGTTTGTTTTTTGTGCTTGTAGTCATAATTTAAATTTTAGTTGATTAATTTAATGGAATACAAGTTATAAATTTTTTGCCATAAATAATAAATAACTTACTTTTCCAGCTTCTTAAAATGATGAAAAAATACTTTTACGTTATTACCATTCAGTATTTAGGGTACCGTTTTCATGGCTGGCAAAAGCAACCCGATGTTAAAACATTGCACCTAATGGTAGATAGAACCCTAAACTTTATTTTAGAAGGCAAGCCTTTTAAAAGTCTAAGTTCAGGTAGAACCGACGCAATGGTTTCAGCCGAGAGTGCTGCTTTTGAATTGTTTTTGTCCGAGCCACTAGAAGACCAAGAGGCTTTTTTAAAACTGTTCAATTATAATTTACCACAAGATATTCGAGCCCTTGCCATCAAAGAGGTTGATGCTAACTTTAATATTATAAACCATTCTAAGACTAAAGAGTATTTATATCTATTTACATTTGGTGAAAAATGCCATCCATTTTGCGCACCTATCATGACAACTATATTAGAGGATTTGGATATAGACCTTATGAAACAAGGCGCCAAGTGCTTTGAAGGGGAACACTATTTTAAATCCTATTGTTTTAAGCCAACTGATAACGGTGTGTATACCCGAAACATATTAACTTGTGAAATTGTAGAGAATACCATCTATACTGCAAACTACTTTCCCGAAACCTCATATTTACTTCGCGTTAAAGGAAAGGGTTTTATGCGCAATCAAATACGATTGATGATGGGTACCCTAATTGATTTAGGCAAACACAAACTCACTTTATCTGACATAGAATACAGCTTAAAACAAGATCACTTTGTTAAAATGGAGTATATTGCTCCAGCATCAGGACTTATTCTTAAAAACATTGACTTTCAATAAAGTTGACAACTACATTTGCTGTCTGTGTTATTAGTAACAAGCTTTACGTTAACACCAATCTGGAATGTGTTGCTAATAATGTTTTAATGCTATTGTTAACAAGCAAGTGGTTGTTAATAACGAGCAGGACGTTGTTAGTAACAAGCCTTGCGTTATCAATAATCAAGAAGCATTGCAGGCAACAAACAGGTAGTTACTAATAACAAGCAAGGCGTTATTGGTAACGAGTACTACATTATCAATAACCGGTAGCCCGTTGCTAACAACAAGGAGCGCATTATTGGCAACAGAAAGTTACTTAAACTTAAAACAATCTTAAAAAGCTCTAATAAGTCTGAGCTTTTTGTATTTTTAGGCAACTGTAATGTTAAATCAAACTTTAAATGGAATATATCCTAAAGTTGTTTTTTATATTTTTTTGGGTTTTTGGTTTTTCCCAGGAGAGTAATCCATCTTTGCACATATTAATTGTAACTGGAGGGCATGATTTTGAACAAACAGCATTTTTTGACATATTTAATGATTTTGATAACATTACTTATGAGGAGGTCATCCAGCCACAAGGTAATATTTTAATTGAAAAAGGAAACCTTAATAAGTTTGATGTCATAGTATTTTATGATATGTATAATGATATAAATGAGTCTCAAAAAAGTGCATACATAGATTTATTAAATAAAGGTACTGCTATGATATTTTTGCATCATAGCTTAGTATCTTACCAAGATTGGCCAGAATTCACTAATATTATTGGAGGCAAGTTTACACACAAGGGAGAGCATGCCTCAACTTATGAGCATGATGTTACCATAGACATTACCATTGCAGATGTAAGCCATCCAATTGTTAAAGGCATAAATGATTGGACAATAATGGACGAAACCTATGGTAATTGTATTCTATTGCCAGATGTAATACCTATTTTAAAAACAAATAACAAAAGTTCGATTCCTTTTTTAGCATGGATAAATAGCTATGGAAAGTCCAAAATTGTATATATACAAAGCGGACATGGCCCTAGTGCATATACAGATTCTAATTATAGAAAAGTATTAAAACAAGCTATTCAATGGTCAGCGAAATATCATAAATTACTTTAATAAAATGAGCACAACAATCTCTAATTCCGTATTTGATTTCTTAAAAAAACTTGAAAAAAATAATAATCGAGACTGGTTTAATGATCATAAATCAGAATTTAAAAGTATAGAAAAAGATGTAAAATCATTTTACAGCAATGTATTACAACATTTAAAGGCGCATGATGACATAGATAAGCTAAAAATGTTCCGTATTTACCGAGACGTGCGTTTTTCAAAGAACAAACTACCTTATAAAACTCATTTTGGTGGTGCTTTCCATAGAACCAAACCAAAGTTGAGAGGAGGGTACTATTTGCATATTCAGCCTAATAATGAAAGTTTTATAGCAACAGGCTTTTGGGAGCCAGCACCTGCAGACTTGTTACGTATTAGAAAAGAATTTGAGATAGACGACAGCTTTATGCGTAAGGTACTTAACAATAAATCTATTAAAAGCATTTGGGGTGATATTGTTGGCGACGAAGTGAAGACAGCTCCAAAGGGATTTAGTAAAGACCATAAAGCCATTGATTTAATAAAGAAGAAACAATATATTTTTGTTAAGAAGTATACAGACAAACAAGTGCTAAGCGAAGAATTTATTAATGATGTAAATAGTTCCTTTAAAGCCATTCGGCCATATTTTGATTATATGAGTGAAGTACTTACTACCGACTTAAATGGCGTATCTTTGATATAGAATAAAAAACCAAAAAAACCTCTGAAAGCATTAGTGTTTATAGGCACTAAGAGACATGCGCAAGTCTCCATCGCCATGTGCGCACATCACAGCGGAGACATAAGCATAACGGCAACCTAAGATGCGCATGTCATTTTAGGAAAGCAACTTGGTAAAAAAATCATGTTGATTTTTTAATCAAATAGCCTTAAGAATTTCCGGTCTTTCAAATAGTTGAATGTTGCTAATTAGGCGTTCTTTTACAATCTGCATCATACGCTTGTTCAAGGCGGATGAGTTTTGTATATAAATTAAATATTCTTCAACAGTAAACATGCCTATAATCATGCCTTTCAAAGAATTACGAAATTTCATATCCTTTATAATGGCATTTTCAATGTAGTCAATCCGTTTTTCTAGAGATAAATCATAAAATACCATTTTGTGTTTTGAAACATAATTTCTAAAAACTTCATTGAGTAAATCGTTTTGAAGTTTAACGATGGGCCGTAGCACTAAATTTTGAAAACGCTCATCATTACTCATGTTCTCATTGATTGTTGTGCTAATAATTTCAGGGCGAATGGTTTTTAAGCTAAGTTGTCGTGAGTTCATAATCAAAAGAGTTTTGTTAAAAATATTGAATATTGAAGTGTAAAATATTTGTGGGCGTTATAATTGTTAACTGGTTTATCAACAAAATGGACTATCTGCCAATGAAATTGGTATCACTTTGTATCTTTGTAATCTAGCTACAAAAGTAAAACCATGAAATTCGGACGTGTAGATAATCCTCAAGACATAGACTTTACCTTGCCACCAGATCATCCAGAAACAGTGAGGGTGCTGGGTAAATTTAAGGACGACAACATCCCAGAGCTATATGTTGGATGCGCTAAATGGAATAAAGCTGATTTAAAAGGGTTTTATCCACGGGGCACTAAAGATGAATTAGAATATTATTCGCGCCAGTTTAATGCCATTGAATTAAATGCCACATTTTACAGGATTTTCCCAGCCGAGCAATTTGCTACTTGGTATAATAAAACCCCTGAAGGATTTAAGTTTTTTCCAAAACTAAATCAAGAAATAAGTCATTGGAAACGGTTGCAGGACACTAAAACAGTTGTTGAGCATTATTTGTACAACGCCTCTAATTTAAAAGAAAAATTAGGAACTGTATTTTTACAGATGCACAATAATTTTGCTCCTAAAGATTTTGATAGGGTGGTGGGGTTTGTTGAAAGCTGGCCAAAGGAGATTCCACTGGCAATTGAATTTAGACATACCGATTGGTACAATGATATAGCTGTTGCAAACGATTTGTACCATCTTTTGGAATCTAATGATATATCCAATATAATTGTTGATTCTGCTGGAAGGCGGGATATTATGCATATGCGATTGACCAATGCAACTGCCTTTGTGCGTTATGTTGGTGCAAACCATGCTAGTGATTATAGCAGATTGGATGCGTGGTTAGAACGGTTGGCAGATTGGAAAAACCAAGGTATCAAGGAAATTAATTTTTTCATCCATCAAAATATCGAAAAAGAATCGCCGCTACTTTCTGCGTATTTTATAAAACAGGTAAATGCCACTATGGGATATTCACTTAAAATACCTAATGAAGACCCACAAGTAAAACTATTATAAAAACAATAACAACAATCAATGAAATTTCACACTAGAAAATGGGTTAAACCCGAAGATTTAAACCCCAATGGCACCTTGTTTGGAGGACGATTATTAGAATGGATTGATGAAGAAGCCGCCTTATATGCTATTATACAACTAGAAAATCAAAAAGTAGTTACCAAGTACATGAGTGAGATAGATTTTAAAGCATCGGCTCGGCAAGGTGATATTGTAGAAATTGGTATTGAGGTAGTTAAGTTTGGCAAAGCCTCCATAGTACTAAGTAGCGAAGTAAGAAATAAAATGACCCACGAAACCATTATTACAATTTCTAATATTGTTATGGTGAATTTAGGGCCAGATGGAAAATCAAAACCTCATGGAAAAACAGAAGTAGAATATGTCGCCGATAGATTAAAATAACGAATAGATATGCAACATTAAAATTTATAACCAATAATGCTATTCTATTAAAATATCATCGATTTTTTTTAATTCCATTAATAATTTTATAAAAATATATCCCCTAAGCCTCTTAAGTATTGCTAAATGCTAAATAAAGAAGGAGTTTTTCATAACTTTGTCAGCCTTTTGGCACTATAAACCTTGGCCAAAACTAATTTCATCAAGATTTAAAATTAAATAACAATATATATGAGTAAAACATTGTTCGATAAAGTATGGGATTCACATGTAGTCAGGAAAATTGAGGGCGGACCAGATGTGCTTTTCATAGACCGTCATTTTATCCATGAAGTTACGAGTCCAGTAGCATTTTTAGGCTTAAAAAGTAGAGGGCTAAAAGTGTTATACCCTGAGCGTACATTTGCCACGGCCGATCATAACACACCAACCATAAACCAACACTTACCAGTCGAGGATCCATTATCGGCAAAACAATTAAAAGCTTTAGAAGACAACTCTAATGAATATGGTATAAGCCACTGGGGCCTTGGCCACCAAAAAAATGGTATTGTGCATGTGGTAGGTCCTGAAAACGGTATTACATTTCCGGGAGCTACTATAGTTTGTGGTGATTCGCATACATCTACACATGGAGCTTTTGGTGCCATAGCATTTGGTATTGGAACTTCGGAGGTAGAAATGGTATTGTCAACACAATGTATTATGCAGCCTAAACCCAAAAAGATGCGTATTAATGTAAATGGGCAATTGGGTAAAGGAGTTACGCCCAAAGATGTTGCGTTATATATTATATCGCAATTAACAACTTCTGGTGCAACAGGCTATTTTGTGGAATATGCTGGAGATGTTTTTGAAAATATGACCATGGAAGGTCGTATGACTGTTTGTAACCTATCTATAGAAATGGGTGCCCGCGGTGGTATGATTGCGCCTGATGAAACTACTTTTAATTATTTAAAAGATAAGCCCTTATCACTTAAAGGTGAAGCTTGGGATACCGCTGTTGCACAATGGAAAACCTTAAAAACAGAAGCTGATGCTGTTTTTGACAAAGAGTTAACACTGAATGCTGCAGATATAGAGCCCATGATAACTTATGGAACCAATCCAGGGATGGGTATTGGTATTTCAAAACAAATCCCTAATGCAGAGGCTGTTGAAGGTGGGGTAGCAACTTATAAAAAATCATTGGAGTATATGGGCTACAATGAAAACGATTCCATGATTGGCAAAAAAGTCGATTATGTATTTTTAGGAAGCTGTACCAATGGTAGAATAGAGGACTTTAGGGCCTTTGCATCAATTGTTAAAGGCAAGAAAAAAGCAGATCATATTACGGCTTGGTTAGTACCAGGGTCGCATGAAGTAGAGGCTTTAATAAAAGAAGAAGGAATTCTGGACATTATTACTGAAGCAGGGTTTACACTAAGGCAGCCAGGATGTTCGGCATGTTTGGCCATGAACGATGATAAAGTTCCTGCTGGTAAATATGCGGTAAGTACCTCAAACAGAAACTTTGAAGGAAGACAAGGACCAGGATCTAGAACTTTATTAGCAAGTCCACTTGTGGCAGCCGCTGCTGCTGTAACAGGCGTGGTTACAGATCCTAGAGAATTATTGTAATAGTTGTGGCGCTATTGACATTTAGTCATTTGCCATAAAGCAATAAAGATAAATTATAAATAATAATACTAGCCAGAGGCAAAAGCCAATGGCCAAAAGCAAAAATAATGGCTTACGATAAATTTAATATACTAACAAGTACTGCGGTACCGTTACCGCTAGAAAATGTTGATACTGATCAAATTATACCAGCACGTTTTTTAAAAGCGACAAAGCGAGAAGGTTTTGGTGATAACTTATTTCGCGATTGGAGATATAATAATGACGATACTCCAAAAGAAAGTTTTGTTCTAAACAATCCTATTTATTCTGGAAAAATATTGGTAGGAGGTAAAAACTTTGGTTCGGGATCTTCAAGAGAGCATGCTGCTTGGGCTGTGTATGATTATGGTTTTCGTTGTGTGGTATCTAGCTTCTTTGCAGATATTTTTAGAAACAACTGTTTAAATGTTGGTGTACTACCGGTTCAAGTTAGTCCAGAGTTTTCAGAACAGATATTCAATGCTGTTTACGACGACCCAAACACTGAAATAGAGGTAAATTTACCAAATCAAACTATTACCATTCTTTCAACAGGAGCCCAAGAATCTTTTGAGATCAATAGCTATAAAAAAGAAAATATGCTAAACGGGTTTGATGATATTGATTATTTACAAAATATAAAAGGTGAAATAGAAACCTTTGCAAATGGTTTGCTACTATAAATGACAGCAAAGCGAATTGAAATAATGGATACGACATTACGTGATGGCGAACAAACATCAGGTGTGTCGTTTTCTGCTTCAGAAAAGTTAACAATAGCTAAACTTCTTTTAGAAGAATTAAAGGTAAACCGTATTGAAATTGCATCGGCAAGAGTATCTGAAGGCGAGTTTCAAGCCGTTAAGAACGTAACCCAATGGGCCAAGGAAAATGGGTATTTAGATAAGGTTGAAGTATTAACGTTTGTTGATAAAGGCATATCTATTGATTGGATGGTTGAGGCAGGAGCTAAGGTTCAAAACCTATTAACTAAAGGTTCATTAAATCATTTAACATACCAACTAAAAAAAACTGCTAATCAGCATTTTAAAGAAATAGCCGAAACCATACTGTTAGCTAAAGAAAAGGGCATTGAAACCAATGTTTATTTAGAGGATTGGAGCAACGGTATGCGCAATTCTAAAGACTATGTCTTTGAGTTTTTAGCGTTTTTAGAAACGCAACCTGTTGTGCGTATTATGTTACCAGATACGTTGGGAATATTAACCCCCAACGAATCTTATGATTTTGTAAAAGAGATTAGAGACAAATATCCTGATTTACATTTTGATTTTCATGCGCACAATGATTATGATTTAGGAGTTGCAAATGTTGTAGGCGCTCTAAATGCAGGGGCCGATGGTCTACACCTTACTGTAAATGGCATGGGTGAACGTGCAGGTAATGCGCCAATGGCGAGTACAATTGCTGTTATTAACGACTTTATGCCGCACATAGCAATCGATGTAAATGAAAAAGTACTATATACAGTAAGTAAGTTGGTCGAAACCTTTTCAGGCGTCATGATTCCTGCCAATAAGCCCATCATTGGTGCTAATGTGTTTACACAAACAGCAGGTATTCATGCCGATGGCGACAACAAAAAGAATCTCTATTTTAGCGATTTAATGCCAGAACGTTTTGGTAGAACCCGTAAGTATGCTTTAGGAAAAGCCTCAGGGAAAGCCAATATTCAAAAGAATTTACAAGAATTAGGACTCCAACTTAATGATGAAGATTTAAAAAAAGTTACACAGCGTATTATTGAGTTAGGTGATAAAAAAGAGGTAGTTACTAAAGAAGATTTACCTTATATAATATCGGATGTTTTAGATAGTTATTCATACAAAGAGAATGTTAAGGTAAATTCGTATGTACTAACACATTCTAAGGGACTAAAGCCTTCAACAACTATTTCCATATCCATCCATGGTGAAACCTTTGAAGAAAATGCACAAGGAGATGGACAGTTTGATGCCTTTATGAATGCTTTAAGACGTATTTACAAAAACAAAAAACTCCACTTACCAGATTTAATAGATTATGCCGTTAGGATTCCTCCAGGAAGTCATTCTGATGCTTTGTGTGAAACCGTCATAACATGGAAGAATACCAATAAGGAGTTTAAAACAAGGGGCTTAGATTCTGATCAAACTGTATCGGCCATCAAAGCAACGGAAAAAATGTTAAACATAATTAGTTAGAAAATAAACAATATAGTTTATGGTTGAAAAACCTATAAACTAGTAAACAAATAAACTAAAAAGAATGAAATTAAACATAGCACTTTTAGCAGGTGATGGAATAGGGCCTGAAGTGATAGAACAAGCGGTAAAAGTAAGTGATGCGGTTGCCCAAAAATTTGGACATGATATAACATGGAAACCAGCCTTAACAGGTGCAGCGGCCATTGACGCTGTTGGCGAACCTTATCCGGATGAAACACATGCGGTTTGTCAAGCTTCCGATGCCGTTTTGTTTGGTGCCATAGGACATCCAAAATATGATAATGACCCATCAGCTCCTGTTAGACCAGAACAAGGACTGCTTAAAATGCGCAAAAAATTAGGATTGTTTGCCAATGTGCGTCCTACCTTTACATTTCCATCATTAATAGATAAATCCCCCTTAAAAAAAGAACGTATTGAAGGAACGGACTTGGTGTTTTTAAGAGAGTTAACCGGCGGAATTTACTTTGGTGAAAAGGGTAGAAGAGATGAAGGGGAAACAGCTTTTGATAACTGCGTTTATACTAGAGCAGAAGTACAACGTTTGGCTAAAAAAGGATTTGAATTGGCAATGACCCGTTCAAAAAAATTATGTTGTGTAGACAAAGCCAATGTTTTGGAAACATCACGACTATGGCGTGAAACGGTTCAAGCTATGGAAAAAGATTATCCAGAGGTAGAAGTGAGCTATGAATTTGTAGATGCCGTAGCCATGCGTTTGGTACAATGGCCAAATAGCTATGATGTTTTGATTACAGAAAACTTATTTGGAGACATTTTAACAGATGAAGCATCTGTAATCTCTGGATCTATGGGTTTGATGCCATCAGCATCCATGGGGAGCGACATTGCTTTGTTTGAGCCTATTCACGGATCTTACCCGCAGGCTACAGGAAAAAACATAGCCAATCCCATGGCAACTATTTTATCAGCTGCTATGATGTTTGAAATGGCATTCAACTTACCAGAAGAAGGCAAAGCCATTAGAGACGCAGTTAATAAAGCATTAGCAGAAGGTATTGTAACAGAAGATTTAGCAAGTGGTGAAAAAGCTTACGGCACTCAGGAAGTAGGGAATTGGGTTGCTGCTAATATATAGAAGTTAACGATTTAATAACCGTTTCAATAAAAGGATTTAGTATTTTTATATTGAATCCTTTTGTGTTATATATCTCAAGGATAAAATATAACTAATACAAACCAATCCATGAAATCAATTTTACTAGTATTATTTATTCCTTTAATTTCCTTGTCACAAAATATTGGGGATTTCACGTCGGTTTCCCCGTCAACTCAAACAGACCAATTTATCATACCAGCATCGCATACTTTTCAAAAGATAGCTGAAACTGGTGACGTCATCTCTGAAGGTGGTACGCTGCCCGATAGTCCGGATTTTACCGGATTTGTTCCCATATCAGATAGTAGTACCAACGGATATTTGAGCCTGAATCATGAATCTGCACCAGGGGCTGTTACTATTTTTGATGTTAATTTTAACACGACAAGTAAATTATGGGAAACCACAGCTTCAGAAGCTATTGATTTTTCTCCGGTATATGTAACTGGAGCAAATTGCTCCGGAACAGTAACACCATGGGGAACCGTTATTTCTTCTGAAGAATTTGCTGTGACCTTAGATCTGAATGCTGACTCCTATTATGATACCGGATGGAATATTGAAATCGATCCGGCAACTAAAACTATTGTAAACAACGAAAAACTTTGGGCTATGGGCAATTTTAGGCATGAAAATGTTACCATTCACTCCAATAATCGTACTGTTTACCAAGGTGCTGATGATACCAGTGGTGTTGGTTATCTATATAAATTTGTAGCAGATAATGCTGAAGATCTGAGTTCAGGTAACTTGTATGTTTATATCGGACTTAAAGAAGGAACAGGTTCTTGGGTTCTAATAAATGATAGTTCTAACGCATCCCACGATTTACCAGGTCATCAAAACAATACTATCACGCTAAGTACAAATGCAGGTGCAACAAATTTTGCAGGCATTGAAGATGTTGAAATTGGACCTGATGGTTGGATTTATTTTGCAGTTAAAGGAGCTCCGGATCAAAGGGTCTATCGTTTTCAGGATTCAGATCCTTTAGAAACTTCAGCATCGACAGTAATCATGGAAACTTTTGTTGGAGCCATGAATTATGATATCAATGATGGAACTTCAACGACTTCTGTGGCCTGGGGAGCCGGCAACGATAATTTAGCGTTTGATGGCGATGGTAATTTATGGGTACTACAGGATGGTGGTAATAATTATATATGGGTAGTTAAAAGCGGACATACTCAAGCAAGTCCCGATGTTGAAATTTTTGGTATCGCACCTACGGGTTCTGAACCTACCGGTATTACGTTTACACCAGATTATAAATACCTGTTCATGTCCATTCAACATCCGGATTCTGGAAATCTTGCTAATCAGACTGATGCTACTGGCAGTACTGTTGATTTCAACAAAGGTACTACTCTAGTGATTGCGCTTAATGAAAATTTAGGGACGTCGTTATCGGTGAACCATAACATTTTAGCTGAAAGTTTCAAAATATTCCCAAATCCTTTGGCTCTAAAGACTACTGATAAATTAACCATACAGGGAAAAAACATCAATCACATCAGATTATATTCGACTTTAGGCAAAATGTTATTGGAAGAAGGTTTTAAGGATGTGAATGCAATAAAACTAGATTTATCTATTCTTCCTCCAGGTTTATATTTCCTTAAAATAAACAATCAATATAGTCAGAAACTTGTTGTTAAGTAATAGCCGCCTTAAAACTGGAGTTGCTGGGCAACTCAAAGATCTCTAAGTCAAAATAGGGCAGGGCCGCTATAAGATGGTCAAAGATGTCAGACATAATATACTCGTAATTTTCCCAGCGTTTATCACTACTAAAGGCATAAATTTCTAACGGGATTCCTTGTGTTGTTGGTGCTAACTGGCGTGCCATAATCATCATATCCTTATTCACGGCAGAATGGTTTTTTAAGTAACTGTCAATATACTTTCTAAAAACCCCTAAATTTGTTAGGTTCCTACCATTTAGTAATAATTCCTTATTAATATTATTGGTTTCGTTATATGAGTTGATGTCAGCTTGCCTAGATTCTAAATAAGCAGTGATAAGTTGGATGCCTTTAAGCTTTTCTATATCTTTTTCAGTAAGATACTTTACGCCGTCTTGTTTAATAAATAGGGCACGCTTAATGCGCCTTCCATTAGAGTTGGTCATGCCTCGCCAGTTCTTGAAAGAATCAGAAATTAAAGCATAAGTAGGAATGGTTGTAATGGTTTTATCAAAGTTTTGAACCTTAACGGTTGCTAAATTGATTTCAATAACATCACCATCAGCACCATACTTTTCAAAAGTAATCCAGTCCCCAATACGAACCATATCGTTAATAGACACTTGAATGCTGGCCACAAAACCAAGTATGGTATCCTTAAACACTAAAATGATAACTGCAGAGGCGGCCCCCAAGCCGGTTATAAACTTTAAAAATGGAATGCCCGTTATAATGGCAAATGCTGAAAAAACACCAATAATCCAGGCAAAAATCATAAATACCTGGATATAGCTATCTATGGGCTTGTCTTTAAAATTAGGGAGTGTTTTAAAATAATCTTTAATGGTGTTAAGTAAGCTACGTACAATCCAAAGTGTTAACACAATGGCAAATACCTTTAAGGCATGTTCCATAAAGTTTTCAAAATCCGGAAAATCGTAAAATACAAAGGGAATAAACTTTAACGTGATTAATAGCGGAATAATATGGGCAATATTCCTAGGTGCTTTATTAGATACTAATAAGTCATCAAAATTCGTTTTAGACTGCGATGCAAACTTCGAAAACAAACCTATAAGCAGTTTTCGTATAATAAAATCTATAACAAAAACAATAATTAATAGAGCTAGTAGCAAAGCCAGCATGTTCAGGTATTTTGCGAAATTTTCAGAGGCTCCCAAAGTCATGAAATAGTCATAAACAATATGCTTTAATTTATCCATTGGTCAACGGTTTAAGGTACTTTTTGTCTACATAAAATGTTCCAAAAGGTATGATGGAAGCCAATAGCACCCTTCCAAATTGTTTTCTATTCCAACTCGCTTCAGATTTAAACATAAAAGCTACCACCAAATACGCGATAAACAATAACCCATGTGGCATGCCCAACATTTTTACATAACTAGGATCATGCAATAGGTATTTTACCGGCGTAGCAATAAACAAAAGTAAAATATATGAAACACCCTCAAGAAAGGCAACAATTCTAAATATATTCAAGAATGAAAACATAGATTTAAATTTAAATGCAAAAATACTACACTGTAATTAAAAACTCAGAGACTTTAAAACTTTTTTAAAAGACGTGGAAAATTACAAGTCCGTACAATAAAAAGCGCAATAAGCGCAAAGAGCCATAAGCCATAACATTTTTAAAGGGAAAATCTATGATGCCAGCTGCTAAGCATGAAATAGAAAAGGGTAGAGGCAATAGGGCGCCAACAACAATTAAAAAACCACCCCATTTCCTTGAATTTTTTAATTGGCTTTTCATTTTAACCTCTAAATATCTATGTATGGCAGGTGTTTTTGTGATAAACTTTCCAATATGATAAGAAAAAAGGCCCCCAATATAGGATAGAAATGCTAGAAGAGTTAGATACAGCCAAGGTGTGTACATTTTACCTGCCCATGCAATAAATATTTCTGGTGGTACAAGCCCTAGCAAAGTTTCAGAAACAAAGAAGAACACCAAAACACCATAAACAGGAAGTGTTTTGGTTAACTGCACCAAAGCAGTATTAATATCAAAATAATGATTTACTGTATAGATGGCAATAATAACCAATATGATATAAGGTATTGCCTTTTTTATAGCTTGCCAAACAAATGAATAAAATCCAGTATAACTGTAATACTGATGCAACAGTTGCAAACGAGATTTTTCTGTTTTGGTTTTTTGTTTAGGTTTCATGGATTAGGCACTAAAGTAAGAGTGCAAATATACAATATCAAAAAGGGTTTAACGTATTGAGAAATCTAATTAACATAGTTTTAGTAAAGAATTTATTATTAAATAGAAAGGTCTGCAATGTATTATTGCAGACCTAAATGTCAAATATAACTTAGTTGGTTGGTTATTTAGGTTGTTAATATAGATAATAATTTCAATAAATATTCTGCTAAAAAGCAGTTTTTTAGGGATTCTTGCTATAAATAGGACGTACTGCTTATTTTCTTAGATGAAGGGAAGGGTTTAAAATATCTATTTTACATAATATCAATTATAATACAAAAATAAAACCCTTTTAGGGTTAATTTTTGTTATTTTCAATATGTTCTAATGAATTTTGAATTAAATCATAATTGTAAACAAAATCAGTAATATGATTGTGAAATCTTAATTTACCAATATGTTCTAATTTTACATTAGAACCATCTTTAAAATTAACAATAATTGAATCAATCATTATTCACCTCGCTTTCTTTTAATTTAAGATGAATTGGAAGCCCATCTTTATTTCCACAATTTGGGCATTTTGGTTCACCAAACGGTTCTATTTTTATCCATCCACATATATTACATTGTATATTTTTCAACTTTGCACCTCACTTTCTTTTAAAGGTTTCATAAACGGTGTTATACGAATAACATACTCCTGATTTTCATCATGTTTCAATTTATCAAAATAAAATTTATTGATATCTTTTGCACAATTTAAAAACCCGTCTTTAGACTTCAAAATGAATTCACATTCATGAAAATCATAATCATTCTGTAGTTTTTGATTATGCAATATTCTTTTAGTTTGGTCATGAAGACCAACAAACTTATCTTTTAGTAAATCCAAATGAGATTGATTTTTCATTACATTTTCCTCAATGGATTTTGATATTAGAGAAATATCAAAAGATTTAAAATAAAACATAAAAATAAGAGCTATAAGAAAAACAAAATTCAAAAAACCCAATACTATTGAAATAATAATATTATCCATATCAATCCTTTTTAGTCATAAAATCAAGATTGTTCACGTTCAATGAAATTGAAACGTACACAGCGTTATTCGAATTGTTGATTCCAAAACTCGGCTCTCCGTCCACGTAAACCTTAATCCCTTTTTTTAGAACATCTAAAACTTTTTTAGGGTCTTTTTTGTAACGTTTAAAACAAGTTATCCAATCTGTTTGTTGAACATCTTCGCCCTTAGCGTTCTTATAATTTTTTGTGTGTGCAACAGAAAACATTACGGTATTGTAATCTTTGTTCTGTGTTTCTACGACTTCGGCATCCTTTCCCAGATGCCCTGTAATTTGTAAATTTTTCATTATATTTTTTAGATTTTTAGGCCTAAAAAAAATTCCGTATCCAATAAGTCAAAGAACATTCATATTTTTAACAATGTTAAGGCTTTTTTCGCAAAAAAGAAAACGGAAAATTTTAAAAATATGCAAATAACTGATTTACAGTATTTTAGTAAAATAATACTTAAAAAAGCTAAATCGTTGATTTTCAGCATATTAATTTTGAACGGGTCAAAAAAAGTTAATTATCTGATTTTAAGAGTTTTAAGCCTAAAAAAGTTTCGATATGGAAACCTAGGAGAACATGTTATATAGGGCGTTCTCCTACCCTCTCAAATCAGTCCATGAATCCCATCCAAAATAAAGGGATTTTTTTCCTCATGGCATTTTAAGCACATTTAAGAAACTTAAAAGAGCTTTGACGCGCTATGCACTATATCTTCCGCAAAAGTGCAAAAGGATGCCGTTTCTATCGCTAATGCAACATAATGCAGTTGTCATTTTCTGGCCATTCCGCGGCCAAGAAAAACAACAGCATTCAAAAGAAAGCGGAAGTGTCTCACGTTGCGTGCGCAACTCGCTTCGCTCCAACGGAACATTTTATTTTTTGCGCTAATCCTGTCGGATTGCTGTAACGCAAACAGCGGGGGAACGCCCCGCTGCTTACGCACAAAAAATCAAATTGGGGACAAGCCCTAAAGAGGTTATGCTTTTTCGACAGCAAACCTAAAACACCTATCCAAAAATTTCAGCATAAACTGTGCATTCCACGAAAAAGCTACGCGCTAATGCGCTTGTTTTTCTGTGGCTGCAAAGCTATATGAAATTATTTGGTCCGCTCCGCATAGGTGTTTTTTAACGGTAGCATCGAAAAAGCATAACCTCTTTATTGGGGCTTTTTTGATACGAAAAAGTTGGGTCGTATCGACCCTTTTAAAAATAAATATAACTCATGAAAACATTAAAAACATTTATCAAACAAATTGAAGAACATACAGGTGATTCATTTGACATCAAAAGAAAAAGACACTCATTTTTGTTAAATGCAAAAATAGAAGATGCTATCAACGAGGAAAAAAGAAAACTAAACTTGATTAAACAAGCTATTTCTTCAAAAGATGGCGAAAACAGTATTTACAATTCAAGAAAAGAATACACTAGAAACAGATTTAAATAATAATCATGGACAAAAAGACCCAAAACAAAGGCGAAGCCCTGCTTATGACAATTACAATAATAATCGTGATTGCAGTAATCACAGCTAACATCTTACACTTTGACATATGGAACCAATTGTAAAAAAGGAACTGGAAAGGAATTCCCATTTCCACACACAGGACAACATCAATGTTACATACAGGGTAATCAACAAAGATACTTCTGTATTCACATCCGAAACCAGAGCAAAGGCTTATGCCAAGAGCAAAAGAAGCTATTCGTACAAACTGTACGTCATCAGAAAGGACAAGAAAAAAAGAGACATGCCCCCTGTTTTCTCAAAAGTGAAAAGCAGGACCATATTCAAGGCTAGGCTTAGACCAACGCCATTGAAATAAAGGAAAATATACAGAACTGTATCAAATTATTAAATACTAAAACAATAAATAACATGAATCACATTTGGATAAATAATAAATGTAAAAGATGTGGATGTGAAAGGGATAAAACTTATTACGGGTATAACTATTACAGAAGCGGGATAATATTTGGGATTAATAAAAGGCCTGATTGTATAGATTGGGATTTAGAGAATAATAAACAAATTGATTAAAAATGAAAATATGTACATATGCTACAATAACTATCAAATAACACTCTTCGACATTATCGAGGATGTGGAAACACGAAACTTAAACGTAGAATTTGAAACCATAGAAACATGATAAGCTATACAGACATCAATCGGGAGTTTCTAATTCGTGTAAAAGACATTTACACAAATGAAACATCATTGCACTCGGCAAGGACATATGCCCTGCTCGTTGGGTCAAAGACCGCAAATAAGCACTTTGAGGAAGCTTACAACAAAGGTGAGGACATTACCACCTTTAAATTAAGAAGAGGGCTAGAAATCAATTTTATATCAAAATAGCGATGAAAAAATTACTGATATTATTCAACTTAATCACCTTTACATTGGTGGCACAGGATGTGCGGACAACAAGCAGCATCTTCTTTGACCCAAACGCAACCTTGAAAGATGGTTTCAATATTGGTTTCAATATTGATTACCAACGTGAAACCATGTACAACAAAGCGACTGTTTTTTATTTTCCAGACCTTAGGGGTCGCACATACCTAGAACTTACAGGTACGGTATTGGGGTTCAATAAACATCTTGGATATTTTAAAACCGACAGGATAAGTGCAGGTTTTAAAATAGGTACAATCTATAGAAGCAACAACGGCTTTTTTGGTACGGTTGGGGGTGAAATACAGTACGAACATTATTTCGGAAAATTTTTTATAGGTGGCATTGTTTCGTATGATTACAGAAGTGATGCAATCATATGGGGCTGTGAGCCGTACTGGAGAAAAAGCGGGTTTATTAAAATTGGTTACACTTGGTAGGTTACGCAGGAAATAAAAATATACCTGGGGTTATAGAATTTTTAATAAACAGAATCCCAAAAAGTAACAGATACTTTTCGCTTTTTATGGGTGGAGCTGGGCTAGAGAATTCTGTATATACTCAAGATATCTATTTTACATGCGCTGAAAAAAACAAGTCCCTTTGGAAAAACTACACTAAAGGCTTTATATATGAGTGTTACAAGGACCTTATAGAAGATAATGTATTTACTGAAGATGATTACATTTTCGCAGATCCCCCATACTTATTTTCTACTAGGCGAAAAAGAACCAAATACTACGAACACGAATTTTTTCATGAAGATCATATAGAATTTTTAAACTATATGATATCATGCCCCGCTAAAATAAGCATCACACACCCAAGATGCGAACTGTACGATGAAAAACTAAAGGACTGGAGTATAGAAGAATTTGAATATATGACCAGGGGTGGAATTTTCAAGGATGCATTATATACAAATTTTAGTACTGCAGATATAGAACTAATGAACTATAATGCCCTTGGTAATGATTTTATAGAAAGACAGGCCATAAAAAGGCAGCGGGCCAATATAGTCAAAAAGTTCTATGAAATGGATACACAAAGAAGGTACGCTATTATAAAGGCACTAAGAAAAGAAAACCTAATATGATAAATATTGAACTTTATAGCGGTTCAAGTGGTTTTACAAAAATATCCAGGTCTTTAGGCATGGAATGTATATCCGTAGATATAAGAAGAAGAAAAGGGATATGTGAACCTCATTTAAAAATGGATATTCTAAAAGTGCGCAGCTCTTTCTTTAAAAGTACCAGGCCCTTTGTTATGTGGATTGGGCTACCATGTGACATATGGAGCAATGCTAGTGGTGGTTTCCATTTAGATAAACATTTCAACCCAAAAACAGAAAAAGCAAAAGAACACCTTAAAATACTATACAAAACATTTTCTATAATAGAAAAAAGTATGCCAGAGTTTTGGGTTATAGAAAATCCCAGAGGAAAACTAATAAAGTATCCAGGACTAAAAGAATTTTTGCAAAAAAACAACGGGCACATCTTTGAATGCACACTATCAAGTTATGGGTTTCCAACAACCAAACCGACGAACATAATAACAAACTTCAAAAACCTAAAACTTAAAGAGCTTGATAGTTTCGGCAGAGGCGCAAAAATTAAAGTACCTGGTACTTTTAATAACATGACGAAAACACAAAGACAAAAAACTCCGGAACTTCTATACAAAAACGTATTGGAACAGATAATTGAATCGAAAAAGCCACTTTTTTAAAGTGGCCTTACCATAAAAAAACATAAATATACTTTAGCGTATATTTATTTCAAATCCCCTAAACTGTCCGTTAGGGGAATCGATGTCTGCATCGGCAGCATCCTTAAACTGTACACTCGAAAAACATTCAATTATCTGTGTGTTTTCATCAATGGTCAATATTTCACTATCATCTTCATTTTTCAATATGGCCTTGGCCACATCAGTACCAACGGTCAAAACACCAAAATAATACTGTTTTGGCACATTGGTCTTTAACTCATCAAGGTCCGTTACCAAGATTGGCTTATGTTCAACCCGATCGGGTTTCTTTAAATCCTTTAAAGAT
This sequence comes from Aestuariibaculum scopimerae, assembly GCF_059428085.1. Classification (NCBI taxonomy): domain Bacteria; kingdom Pseudomonadati; phylum Bacteroidota; class Flavobacteriia; order Flavobacteriales; family Flavobacteriaceae; genus Aestuariibaculum; species Aestuariibaculum scopimerae. The sequence goes on along the minus strand of NZ_CM182089.1, from coordinate 3,530,614 downwards.
TCTATTGCCTGTTTTACACTATCTAAAGTAAATTCCATATATAAATAATTTAATCGAGTTCTATGTACTTAATCTTTTCAATATCCCAAAAATACTTAACATTAAACTTGGGCATTACATTGTTCGTGAATTCAGTATTTGCAAAAGTGTACTTGAGCACATCATTTGCATAGAATTTCATGACATTGGTGGCCACATCAAAATCCAAACGACAAAAAACAGTTGTTTGATATGGTTCAAATGTAAGATTCAATAAATTAGTGGCATCCTTAAATATCTTTATGAACTTATTACCACTACCTGCATAGCCAAACTGAAACTTATAATCAACAACAGCCGTAGCATCATGAAGTACAACATTGTTTTGATTCACAAAACCACTTGCAGTAGCCAAAGGAGACCAAACTATATCAAAGAGCATCCTAAAATCCAAACCAACATCAAAAGTCTTATTCCATTCAGTTGAACCCAAAGACTCATTTACCTTAATCCTCAAATCATCATCCTGGATAGTTATATCACCTGTAGTATTAATGTAATCAGCAGTCAAAGGTTGATACACATCACCAAGAACTATCAATAACTGGTCCACAAATACAGACTCGGAACCATTGTTAAGAGTAATATCAAACGAACCCTCAGCTGCACCATTCAAACAAGCAACCTGCACCTCTGTTGAATCTATGAATACAAAGCCATTTACTGTCTGGCCCTCAAAGGTCACGGTCATATCAGGTGTAAAAAAAGCACCATACAAGGTATAATTGGTCTGTACTGACGGCCTTGAATTGTCTGGAACAACCTCACGTAAATAAGGCGGTGGAAAACCACCAACATTATTATCACTAAAGTACTGTTGTATAATGTTGTAAATATTCGTTACGCCACGCCTTGTATATACCTGCATATCTATAAACTATTTAGAATTAACGTCCTTATCATGGTCTTTCGCAAACAAAAAACCAATACCTACAACAAGCTCTATTATGCCCGAAACCTCGTTTATCACAGAATTTGCGGAATCTATTACTACGGGCACACCATCAATAATGGCCGTTTGTTGCTCAAGGTTCACCCAACCTAAAGCGGTCGCAACCGATAGCAATAGCGTCACTATCCCTACTACGGTCGTCTTGATGTTTTCTGATATCGTTTTTATCATAACTATTTTAAATTAATTGTTCGTTTCAAAATCTCATCCCTCAATTGTTTCAAAGCTGCCTTTTCCTCGTCAGTAAAGCCATCCTTTTTAAACTCACGCTTAAGTTCCTTATAGGTCTTCTTGACAATGCGCAAACTCCTGTACGGATTGCTTTCTGTATTGGAGTTCAAAAAGCCCAAAAGGCTTGTTATTAAAGAAAGGATGTCTTTCATTTTTTTGGTTTTGGTGGTTTTGTGAAAAGCTTTTTCACCAAATAAACGATAGTGAGCAATCCTATTATTATCTGGATGGTCCAGTGTATCGTATCTAAATTGTTTACATAAATCGCTGAAACGGCTAGGCCGAACGTCTTGAATATATCCATATAACTACTATCAAAAAAAGCGTGAACAGTGAGGACACCGCAACGATTTTTTTTTTAATCCATCCCTAAAATCGGCAGGTACACGTTCCAGAAGCTTTGCCTCTATCTCCCCCACCGTTATCATTAAATCCTTGTTCAAATCAAAATACGGGTTAGCCCTGGCAACACGCTCGGCAGGTAAGTCCGAAGTTTTCAATACATAATCACTGGGTTTCCCAAGCGCTGCGGGAAACAGGGTCGCTATGTATAAATCTACATAGCTCTTAATCCTATCCTTATAAATAACATAGTATTTATAAACATAGTCCAATTGATCGATTTCGTCCATTTGGCCAAGTTCAAACTGCGTGGTTCCCATCCGTTCGGCAGCTTCAGGGCCAAACTGTATAAGGCCCACGTAACCTAAAGAATTGGTAATCTGCGCATCAAACGTGCCGGCTGTCTCCAATTCAATAACGGCCATCAACCAGTTAACCGGTACGGCCAATTTATCGGCCACAACCTGTGCCTTTTCCAAAAACTGTGGGGTTACCCTGTCCTCAAATAATATTGCCATTAATCCTCTTTTTTTGGCATTTGGTAAACAACCTTTTTTTGACCATTTTTACAAAGCCAAGTAACAGTTCCATGATTACCAACATGGTGCTTAGCTTTTTCCAAATCATTGTACTTTACATCAGCGCTCTTGTAATTGGGTAAATTCTTTACCCTGTTCGCTATATAAACTGGTTTTGCTTTTTTTGACATGATTTTAAATTTATCTTAATACCCTTTGAGATGTTAATTTGCAATAAAGCTTACCATTGCTCTTTCTTTTAACATAAAGAACCATAGTTTTATACTTTCTTTTAAATTTCATCAACTTACCTCCATTTCTTGTCTTACGAATAGAAATTGGCTGACCTTTTATTCCAAAAGCTCTTAACGGGTCTCCATAACTAGGAAGAGTTTTTTCAATAATATCCATGACAAAACCTTTGCCATTAGATTTTCTACCAATAACCTTCTTTATACTGGTATTCTTTTTCGAACCTAATTTTATTAAATTGTTATTCTTGGTTCTAGCTGTAAAATTCCACATACTAATATGATTTATAAATTATTATCTATTATAGCCTTATTATAACCTTTTACAAAGGCATCACACTCCTTCTTAGTTTTAAAAGCCTTCTGTTTCAATACCCAATAATTGGCTACATATTTCTTTTTTCTTTTTTTACTCATTTTGATTGTTTAAAAAATTACTCTTCAAATACCTTTCATGTTTTTGCTTAATTATTCTATACTCTTTTTTATACTGACAATAGAAATAAAAAATTAATCCAACAGTTAAAAATGGAACTAGAAAAATTAATAAAACAATAATCAAAGGAGATAAAAGAAATATCAAAAACATTGCTTTATTACTTAATGCAACCCCCTTTGTAATTTTTTTCTTAATTTCGTTTTCCAATTATTATATTTTTTATAAATGATAGATAAAATAGTTAACCATATCATCGGTGATCAATTTGAATTGTTCTGTTACCTAAACATTTTTAAAAATTTTGAGATTATAGAAAAAACTCATAGTTATTCTAAACATTATAGTTTTATTCGCTCAAACCTGAATCCAGACTTTAAATTCTACTGTAAAGAATCAAACAAGTTTTTTTGGATTGAATGCAAATTCAAAGGAATTGACAGTTTTCTATATGATAATGATTATGTAGAAATTACAGAAAGTCAATACAAAAGATATAAAAAACTTAAAAACGTGTTTTATATAGTTGGTGTAGACATTGTTCCAACACATGTAGAAGACCTTTACTTACTACCATTTAGCGAACTAAGAAATAATAAAATAAGCAAATCAAGTCTGAAAAAATTCAAAATTGAAAAGGTAAATCAAATCAAAAATTTCAATGAACTTCTAAAATTAACATCCAATTAAAAGATGTTAATCTGCGGGTAATTATCCCTAATATATTTTACCTCTTTATCATTCAACTCATACCGCATCATCTCAATGAGGTTAATTTTATGCACAACTATTCCAGAGGCGCTGCCAAAATCCTTACTGTATTTTCTTAAACCAAAAACCTTGTAAACAAGATTAAAATCATCTTGGTTTTTCAATAAGGACAACTGGTAATAAATAGTCTCTTCATCCGTAGCAGGAAAACCAAATTGCGTATAATTCGCCAAGGCATCATACAACGAATTAGCAATTGCACGTGCTTGCGAATCGGTCAATGTTGCACCACCTATGCTTAAACCATCATCTAGTGTTGTACCTGGCAATGGTTGATCATTATCGCCAGAAGCCCCCCTAAACTTTGAAAGAACATACATTCCAAACAGGAAAATAAATATCTCTCTAAAATACTTTCTAAGGAAAACCATAATAATTTCTAACTAATTCGGGATCCTGCTCAAACGCTCGCTCCGTATATTCATTAAAATCATAACCAGTATCGGGCAATGCATCTGGTATATTTATGCTGTTATCAATATCTGCAGTATCATCACTACCGTCTATAACCTTGCCCCCTTGTTCTTCGCAAGAACAATCACCTTTTTTGTTGAACAACAAAAAAAGCAACACAATAATGATTATGTTCTGTTTACTGGACAGCATATCAATATCTTTTTCTACGGGTTCTTCTTTGTCTACGACGAGAAACAGGTTTTCTACGTCTACTTTTACGTTTTTTTGGCTTTGGTTTTACCAAATCGCCCAATGTTCTAGTTAAATCATCTAATATTCTCATCTTAAAAAACTTTAAAAATTTTACCTAATACGGCAGACACTATAATACCCAATACCCAACTGCCTGAACCTGCCTGGTTTATCTTTGGGGTATCTCCCAATTGATTTGACGCCGATGCCTGTTCGGCTAAACTGTAAATCTTATCAATATCAATAATCCAGTACTCATACTTCAATGGACCGTCTTGATGTAAATACGGGTCATCACCACCTGCCAACATCGAAGCAAGTTCTGAATCGTCGGCAGTTGCCTGTACCGTCTTGGTAACAAGTCCAGCAGATTTTAACTGCGCTACAATTTTATCCAAGGTTTCTCTTTTTAAATCAGAATACATCTGTATATTCTGTTTTGCAGCCTCTATACTTGAATTGGCCTTAAAATGCCTTGCAAGCTTATGTTTGTAAAGCGCTATACCATGCGCCAGTATCTTAGATGCCTGTTTTAAGTTGTCCTGCAAAGTGTCAGGACTATAATCGGTAAGCAAGGAAGCAATAGCAGGCCTAATCGTACCTTGAAAAAATTGCATCGACTTCTCTGGGTTGGTACTTGCACCCCACGAGTTAAGGCCATAGGTCAAAACATTTGAAATGTTATCGACCAATCCAATATCAAAAACCGAATCCAAAATGCCAACACCAGTTCCAACCAAAGAACCACTTATGCCCGTACTACCAGTAGTACTGGTAAACATAAGTTCTGGTGAACTAATGCCATCGGTAGTCAATAAAGAACCGCCATAAGGCGAAAGTTGATTAACGGATGTTATCTCCATAGCTTAAAAAAATTATATTGTTAAAAATCGTCTCCCTCAACATCAGGAGACATCATGCTTTTTACCTCTCTTACAGCAAAATAGTACAAGAAAGGGGTTGCAAGTCTAAATAATGGACCTTGGTGCAATTTCCAATACAACCTACCTAATTGGTCTTCACTGTCCTCAGTTGCCTTTTCTGTTTCCCATTTCTTTACATCATTGTGCAAAGTTTGATATTCCGCACCATCTGAAGTGAGGTTAAAATGCCTGATGAGTTTTAATATTACGCTAAATAAATTCATGTTTTTTCAAGTTTGATGTTTAAAAAAATGCCGTACCGAACAAGCGATACGGCATTTAAAAAATATAATTACTAAAAAATTGAAGACTTAAACTACTACACGTTGCAACATCATGATTCTAGCTGATGCTAACACGGCCTTATTATACTTGGCCCGGTACTTGGCAAACATCAAGGGATGACCAAGGTAAACCACTAAATCCTGTATCGCCGTTTCAGGATTCAATTGTAACATTTCAAGATTTTCCTGTATCAACAAATTTTCACTCGCATCCTTAGAAAAATTTTGAGCCTCAATAATAATACCGTTGGTTGGCTTGGCCTCGGCACTTGCAAAATAATCGGCAGCAAGGTCATGAACCAATACGGCCTTAACAATGTTAGAGCCTATCGTTTCATTTATCTGGTCACTACCACCTGCATATGTATGCGACCGCAACACAGTAATATGTGGATTACTGGTCTTCATCGCAGGAACGGTCTCGATGGAAATCTCTGATTTTGTAGCATCTAAAAGGGTAAATGCAGCAACTGGCGCTTTCATTTCCACACAAAGCTCATCGCCCTTATGTAAATTCAGGTCACCATTGAAAGGTATCTTTACCAAATAACCCGCATCCCTTGCAGTTATAGATAGGTCATAACGGGTAGTGCCACCATGATACCCCCTTAAAGCGTAATCAAAATAATCGTTAACGATGTCAACGGGCTTTTGGCTACCTTTTCGCTTAAGGGTAATCTGTAAAGGGATTACGTTCAAGTCTTTTATTGCTGCGACGGTAACACCATCGGCTTGCAACGCCTTGAAATCTATCAAAATACCGCTAATGTTCTCTTCCGTAATCTTTACTACTTGCCCCGAATTAAACTGTATAATCTGCTTCATTGTAAGTACTATTTAATTAGGTTAGCAATAAAGGGCACTTTGGCAGCCCACTCTTTTACTTTTTCCTGATGGTTGATAGCCAAAATAGCAGTTCCTACCAGAACCAGTATTGTTACAAACCAACCTCTTTTTTTTGTCCGACTCATTGCCATATCAAAATGATTTAAAATTTAATTTTCGCTCTAAGCAAAATTAATTTCAGAAAGAGGGGTTTATTAAAATGTAAACAAGAATTTTTTAAAGCTTGGTTATCATATGCACATGTTTCACCCTGTTTTCAAGGTCTTCAAAGCGTTTTTGATTTCTTAACAATAAATCAATAACCTGCCAATTGTTTACAAAATCACTGTTTTCTTTCAATTGTTGCAATTGTAGAAACTGTCTTTCTTTAACTCTAATAAGTTTATCTTTAGCCATATCGTTTTTGTTTTTCCGTTCTAAATAAATTGTTCAAATATGCCTCACCCGATGTTTTAAAATAATACTCACGATATGATATATCCGCAACAACATCGGTCTCCATTTCCAAAGTGTTCTCGAAAATTTCGAACTGGTGCAAATCCTTTTTTAATTTCGAGAAAGCACTTGGTTTAATCTGTAAATCGTTCCTTATTTCCTTTAATGATTTGCCCTTTTGAAGTTCTGCATAAACCTGCATTATGCGCGTAGGATGCACGGTCTTAAAACCCTTTTCTATTTTCTGTTTTTGCGTCAAAAGTTCAGAAGCACGGGTTATGAGGCGTTTGCCCTTTAGTATATGTCTACCGTGTATATCAACGGTCAAGAAATGATTATCCCTATCATAATTGTTTTTTCTTTCAATGGCCTTATTATTGTACTCGGTAATCTTTGCCAAGGTGGTATCATAATTATCCAGTTTTTTGGGCTGAAAGCTTTTTACTATCCTAAAAAAGCCATCAAAGCAGACCTGTAAAAATTCATTGTCAAAAATGCCAACATCCTTTTCAGATAAGAGCGTGTACTTATAAAACCTTGCATTGATATCATATTTTCTGTTAAGGGAATTATGCTGCATATTTGAACGCTTGCACCAAGATTTCAAAGCGGTATTTTCAGATAATACCAAACCAATATGGCGCTTATAAAATTTGTCCATCATTTTATGGTCCCTGTTTTGCCATTTGGTCAATACTGGTTTATTAGGGTCCTTCGATTGGTTCACGGAATGCACAAAATCATAATTATCCTTTAAATTCCTAAAAACAGGGCAATCCTTTCTAAAGACCTTTTTCTTATAGTGATATGAAAAATATTCACCCCTTAAAGAAACTTCATAACGCAATACCTTGTCCATTTCCTCTTTTAAAAAATGCACCTTGAAAGGCTGCAATTTTTTAATCAACCTGGCACTTTCATTCGCTTTCTTTCTAACAATATCATTGTTTATCTCAATCTTTTTGCCCTTGATCTGATTATCAAAAAGACCCATGACATAATCCTTATTCTTTAATTTTTCCTTTATCGATTTGTAACTCTCGAACGATATTTCATCATTGTTAAACCTGTCGCCCAATCTTTTGAAATAATCATCCAAAAAAGCCCTGTTAAAGTCCTGGTGCTTTTTCAAATCCCCAAACTGTGACGAAACATATTCTGAGCCTTTATGGTAAATCTTGAAAAAAGCACCGTTCTGCGTAAAATAATTTAAGGATGTTTCATACTCCCTAAACTTATTATTGGTCCTTATCTCCTTGACCTTAGCCAATTTCATTTGGTGGTTTAGGTACATGAGCGCCTCCTCCCTGCTCTTAAAATGCTGGTTCCAACAAAGGTCTATACGCCTCAATTCTATATAATGAAGATTTGGTAGGGCGTCCAAATGGAACATATGTGCAATATCCGTTATAAACCTATTGATGAACTTCATCAAGCGTTTATAAATGTATTTCCGCTGCACCTTAATGCTATCGGGATTAGACATTTCAATGTACCTATTGCTCAATGTTTGCGGTACAAACTCGGCAAGGGAATTATCGTAAAGATATTTTGGAATACTAACATTAAAGTCAATAAAGCCACCATTTTCATTAATATTAAAAACAACGGCAGCCAAAGAACTCGGGCTATTGAACTTTCCATTAATCCTCATGACCATTTCGCGAACTTCCGTTTCATCCACAAAGCGCATTACCTGCCTAATATTTGAATAGCCAGTTTTTTTCATTGAATTTTCATGGTGCAAAAAATCGCTCTCATCCATAACCTCGGTAGAAGTAGTTTCTTTGGTAACTATCTTGACCATATTGAAAAACTTGCCCTTGTACTTCAACATCTTTTTGTAAAGCTGATGATGTTCATCAACCACAAAAATGCTTGAAGCTTCATTCTGTGCCTGTATTTCGCTTAATGTATCTGTTTTTTTTGCTAATATTCCATGAAATCTTAAATGTATTGTATCAATCAAGATTCAATGGTTTTTTAGATTTTAAATAAAATTCAAAAGCGTCAATTAAATTTTTATCATGTTCCAAAAGCCTAAAATCCTTGTCATTCTCAAATCTATGGTTCATATTATTGATAATGACCTTAGATTGCTCAACATTCCTTTTCAATTTGGACGAAATAGAGAACCACATTAAATCAGTCAAATACTCAATCATATACTTTTCTTTAACCGTTCTAGTTCCTGTTCTGTATATGGGCGATGCGCTTCCCTGTTCCAGTTCGATGGATGACAATAATTTTTGGAAATAGCGGGCTTTTTCGATAAAAGGGATTTGGTCAAATCCTCTGGTAAAAGCGATTGAAATTTGTTCATGGCCTTAATATTTCCCTTATCGGTAAATACCATGACATCAACCAAAGTATCTTTATCGATAAAAGTAAAAAGCTTGCCATCCCCTCCCCTTTTTTTGTACTGATTCTTGATTATCGAATAAAAAAGCTTTGCATCACAATTCTTGGCCAAATATGTCTGCGCATCTGTCAAATCAGATATTTTACAGGTGTCTTTAGACACCAAATACTTTACACAAACAATTTCCTTGCTTGACCACTCAATAAAAGTAAATTGTTGGCCTATTTCGTAATAACTTCGCATCGGCAGTATCAAAAGAAACGTGTCCTGAAAATGCACGGGATATGTAACTAGTTCTATTTTATGCATTATCCCTTTCTTTTAATTTCTTGTTTATGAACCTAAGATTGTCCTTAGTATAATCCCTGCTTAAGTCTAAGCTGCGTTTCTCGTTCTCAAAATTGGATTGAAAATTCAGAACCATCTTTAAATAACTTTCAGATTGGTTTTTCAAAGAATAGTTTTTATGGGTATGCGAGAAAGCCTTGAGCAATTGTAAAATGTCAATACACGCATAAATGCATTGGTTCATTTTTGAGAAAACTATCGAGTTTTGACAACCGCCTATGTTATCAAACATCCAATTAAAGCTTTTATTGAAGTGTTCAAACTGTTGGCATACAAACGCAACATCCCTATCGGAAAGATCAAAATAAAAGGTACGGTAGAGTGTATAGATTTGAGCGTTATAGGAATTCAATATCCTTACGTTATCCAAAATGACCCTTTTATAGGTCGATACATATTTTTTTAAAAAAGTCTTTGAATGATGTTTTAAAAATTCCTTGTTACCAAGGTATATGTAATGTTTCTCATGATACTCTGATAAGGAAATTTCAATTTTAAGTTGTTTCATTTTTTATCAATTTTAGTAAAAAATGTCTTCAACTTATTGAAAGAAAAGCGATTTAGAAATACTTTTCGTTGTACGGAAAATTTTTAGGCGGTATGCGTTAATATTAAATTAAAAATCCCAATAATAGGGGTTTTTAATGTGACCAGACGGTCTATTTTAAGTTCAAAGACTTTCTTTGAACTTTTTAGGTGTAATTACACTTTTTTGCTCTGAACCCAAGTAAAATAAGGATTTTAGTTTAACAATAATATCAATTATAGTGCATTTTGCAACAATTAGCGAAATAGCGCTTTTGGGCGATATTTGACATAATTGAAGATATAATGTCTTTAGACTTATATCGATAGTAATTATGTCAAGCTAATTGTGGCTTCGTAGTTGTATTTAAAACTGTGTAGCTATAATTCTCTTCGTATAATTTTAATATTCTGTACAATCATCAATCAATTTTTAAATACGCGAGTATTCACAAGGTTAATATTTTTTTAGATGACTCATGAATGCAAAAAAGCATTTCTCAAGAAGCATCATAATTCTATTTCTTTACGAGATTCTCGTGGATTGCCACAAGAGTATAAAATTTATGTAGAACTTTTTCCTAATATATAATATACAAATTATGGGATTTGTGTTACTCAAATTTTGATTTTTTTTTGAATTTTATAGTTTTATTTGGGCAATCGATTCTTTATAAATGGTAGTTGAGTCCCTCTTCTAAATTCGAAGTGAACCAATCATCATCTTTCGTTTTGAGTTCTTTCAGGGTTCTTTCACGGACTTCATCCCATAAATCCAAATATTGGTCCAGGTCTTTAACTTGTTGGGTAATTCTATCTTTTAAATCTTCTAACATGTAGACCATTATTCCAATCTTTGGCGAATAGCCCTGAACTGATTTCAGCTCCCCTTGAGCGTTCAACAGGATTATTGGTAGTAATAGCAATAAAGATGTGATTTTTGTTTTCAGTGATTTCATAGTATCGTGTTCAAATTAATATATTGATATGGAAAGATATTCAAAGTTACTATTTATGACCATCCATTATTTTGCAGAAGGTAATTAATTAAATAAAAATATCTATAATTATAAGGCCCTTTACAGGATTTTAACATTGTACAGATCCGTTCTCTATCCCATCCCTTTCCATACACATTCCCACTTTGCTCCTATCGTCGCTTCGGGCAAAGAGTATTCCATTACATTTTTTAAGAAACTTTTGGGATTCAAATTTTTTCAAGAAACTGTAGTAACAACTTTCGCTTTTAAGCAAAGTTCAAGTTACATAACGCAGAACATTATAGTCCAAATATATAGTAATTTCTGTATAGCCGTTTTTTAGGCTATTTATACATAATTGTAGATAAGGTAGCGACTCTAGAAACTGAGTTCAAGCCATAATAGTTCAAAAAATCTACAATTTGGTTATTGATAATTATATGTTCTATAATTCATTATCATAAGTTTCATATCTTTTATAAACCCTTAGGCCATACCAAGCAATATAAACAAAACAAATAAGCGGAAGTATAAACGAAAAATTAACTTCATACACACCTAATATTTTAGTATCGGCGACACCATTCCCTCCTACGTCTATAATTATACCTTGAAGTTTTGGCATCAAAGCACCTCCAACTATAGCCATAATTAAGCCAGCAGAACCCACTTTAGATTGTTCTTCTGTTAAATCGCCTAAAGCAATACCATATATAGTTGGAAACATTAGAGACATACAAAAGGAGATGCCAACTAAACTATACAAGCCTACTATTCCTTGTATCCAGATAGTTCCTCCAGTAAAAATAATGGCTAGGATAGCAAAGTACATGAGCAGTTTACCAGAACTTATAAAGCGCAGTAAGTAAGTTCCAACAGCACGACCTATAGTAAATATTATAAAAGCCCCCATTTGGTAATATCCCGCAGTGACGCTATCCATCAGTATCGCTTCTGCATATTGATAAATATAGGTCCAGCACATAATTTGAGCGCCCACATATAAAATCTGGGCTAAAACGCCTAATACATACTTTTTATTTTTGCTTAAAACAACAAAGGTATCCCCTATTTTTGGCATCCCTCCTTCCTCTTTTGATTGAGGCATTTTACTTACCACGAATAGAACAAAAACACCTATTAAGACTAATCCTAAAATAACATAGGGATCTCGTATCACTAATAAATCTGAGGTTTTAATTAAAACTTTTGAAGCTTCATCCAAGGCACTAAAATCTTTTATATCATCTGATTGTAAATTTTTCAAAACAAATTGTTGTGCTACAAACAAACCTAATATTAGACCTACCGGATTAAAAGCTTGTGCTAAATTTAAACGCTGAGTTGCCGTTTCTTTGGCTCCCATTGCTAAAGCGTATGGATTTGCTGCTGTTTCTAAAAATGCCAATCCAAAAGTTAGAATATATAATCCTATACAGAAAAACACAAAACTTTCTGATTGGGCAGCCGGATAAAATAACAAAGCGCCTATGGCATATAATGCTAAACCAATTAAAACACCTGTTTTATAAGAATATTTACGCATAAACATAGCTGCTGGCAAAGCCATACAAAAATAACCTCCATAAAACGCCATTTGCACCCAAGCTGCTTGTGAGTTAGATAATTCCAATACTTTTTTAAATGCTTGTACCATGGGATCTGTTACTGCATTTGCGAAGCCCCATAACATAAAAAGGGAGGTGACTAAAATAAAGGGAATTAACACCTTTTTTGATACTACAGGTACTTTTTTAATTGCTTCCATTTAATGTAATTATATTTTTATATAAATCCGATTTTCATCAAGCCACCATCCTAACCACCAACACAATAGCATAAACACTAATGCTGTAACTAAAGCCCCAAAAGATCCTGGGAATATATTTTGAAAAACTTTTTCGCTTATCCATTCAAAAAGGTCTAGCCCAGAGCTTGTTTTCATTTGACGTAAAGAGACATAGAACAACTCTGAAAACAAATAAATAAACAATGGATTTTTGCCAAAAACATCAAAAAACTTAACACCAGACTTTACGTTTTGTATTTCGATAGCATAAATCAAAATAGCCATTATAGATAAATCCAATCCTATAGTATAAAGAGTAAATGAGCTTGTCCAAAGTTTTTTTGAAATTGGAAATACTAAATCCCACCAAAGCGCCAATGAAGCCAGAAGAAATCCTACTATAAGTAATTTGGAAATCCCCTCATACGTCTTCCCCTTTTTTTGAACAAAAACTCCTGCCATATATCCCGCCAGTACATTTACTATAGCTGGCAACGTACTTAAAACACCTTCGGGATCAAACGGAATACTGTCTTTTTTATAAATATGCCCCTCACCCAACAAACTTAAATCCAATTTAGTTACAGCGTTAGTCGCCATATCCAAAACGCCATCAGGCTCCCCAAACACATATAAAATCACCCAATAGGCCAGCAGAATGCTCCCCGACAAAATTAAAGCAACCCTTTGTGATAAATAATAAAAAATAATGGATGCAAAAAAATAACACAAAGCAATACGCTGTAATACACCCATAACACGAGTCTCGCTGAATGGTTTTAGTTCCCATGAGCCATTTGTTTGTTGAAAAAATGGAAACCAATACATTAAATACCCAATCAAAAAAATAAGAAAGGTGCGTTTCAATATTTTTTTCCAAACAAAACTTGATGGGGCAGATCTTAGTTTTCCCATTGAAAAACTCATGGCATTGCCCATTGCAAATAGAAATGAAGGAAACACCAAATCGGCAAGCGTAAAACCAAACCAATTAGCATGTACCAAATAAGGATATAAATTGGCTCCTGTACCTGGTGTGTTTACAACAATCATTAAACAAATTGTCAACCCTCTAAAAACATCAAGAGACAAAAACCTTTTGGACTCTTTTCTTAGTATTTCTTCCATTTAATTTATTATGATAATCTAATTTTTACCCAATAGCACGTATATAAGTAAGGTAACAAAGCAAAGTAAAATAGACATGGTTTTGGTATGCTTCCATGCTTTCATATCTACTATGTGTAAATCTTCCTGTTGAAAATCAGAATTAGCAGGATAATAATAAGACACGATAAACATGACGGCTAAATTCAATAAAAACTCAATACCCCATAGATGCACAAAGTGAATATCAACTTTAAAAACAAACGTTGTTAAAACATAAAATAAGAGTCCTACAAAAAGTGATGCTTTTGCTCCCATAGCTGAGACTTTTTTAAGAAAAAACCCTGCTAACATAATAGAGGCTATTGGTATAAAAAAGATCCCGTTTAATTGTTGTAATAATTGATATAAACCATCTGGAGCATTAGCAACCATAGGCGCTGCTAATATTCCAAAAACGGCTAGAATGGTAGAGATTAGCTTTCCGACTCGAACTAATTTTTTGTCGCTGATATTTTCATCCAAATGCCTTTTATAAATATCGATACTAAATATGGTTGCCGCACTATTCAAAACACTATTAAAGGTACTTAAAACAGCTCCTAGTATAATGGCAGCAAAAACACCAACCAACCCAATGGGCAACACTTTCTTGATTAGTTCTGGATAAATCATATCTTGATTATCATATAAAGCATCACCAAAATAATAATACCCAATAACGCCAGGCAAAATGATAATAATGGGAACCAATATTTTTAAAACGCCCGTAAAAAGTAATCCTTTTTGAGCTTCAACCAAATTTTTTGCACCAAACGCACGTTGTATTATGGTTTGATTCATACTCCAGAAATAAAGTTGATTAATAATCAATCCCGTAAAAAGAACACTAAATGGTAATACCGAATCTTCAGTTCCTATAACATTAAATTTCTCTGGGCGATGCTTATATACTTTACTTAAACCTTCCAGAGGATTGCCATCTCCAATACTTATAAGAGCCAATAAAGGAATAAGAAGCCCTCCTATTAAAAGGCCATAGCCATTAATAGTATCTGATATGGCCACCGCTTTTAAACCCCCAAAAATGGCATAAACAGAGCCTAAAACACCTATGGATACGACCGTAATCCATAACCCTTCTTCTTTTGAAACATTTAAAACTTCTGAAATATTAAAGATACTTTCAATATTTATGGCACCCGTATAAAGAACTATGGGGATTAAAGTTACTATAAACGAAATCATTAAAAATAATGCCACTAAAGTTCTGGTGGTATTATCAAATCTTTTTTCTAAATACTGGGGAATTGTAGTAAGTCCCATTTTTAGATATTTTGGGATAAAATAAATAGCGGCCGCTACTAAGGCTAGTGCAGATGTTACTTCCCAAGCTATAATAATAAATCCGTTTTTATAGGATGATCCGTTCATTCCTATGAGGTGTTCTGTTGAAATATTAGTAAGTAACATGGATCCTGCAATGACTACGCCCGTTAAACTTCTACCTCCAAGAAAATAACCATCTTGTGAGTTTAGTTTTTCTTTTCTTAGTTTAAACCAAGAATAAAAGGCGACAAATGCCGTAAAGGCTACAAAAGTAATAACAGTATACATGCTTAGTTAGTTCGTTTTTTGGTTAGTTGATTTAGATTCCTGGGTTTATAGGAATCATATTTGCATTCTAAAAAGAGGTTATCTGAAAAGTCCATTTATAAGTAATTGCAACATTGAGGACAGTCGAAATACGTTGGTAGTCTGACTAACAAGGTTTTCGACTACGCTCAAACTGACACTAAGGTTGACTTTTTAGAAGACAGCCCTCTTATTTTAAAACTTTAGTTTCTCTGGCAAATATTTCGCTACCAATTCTTTATAATAAGGAAGCAATGCCTTGGCGTCTGGTTTTACAGGAGCCTTTGTGTATAAATCGTAAGGATTAAACTTTTTTACCCACTCAAACATTTCAACATCTTTATCATTCATTAAATGTGCATAAGCATTATCTCTATGCTGTGAATAAAAAGAATGAAATCTAATCATATATAAAGCTGGTTCAGGTAAGTAATCTTTCATTATTTGATATAGATATTCATCATGCCCCCAACTCATTTTCACTTCATCAAGTCCGCAATTTTCTGAATAAACACCAAACTTAGTATTGAAGCGTTCGTCGTTATAATCAGGATTATCTTTAAAAAATTCTGGGTACACTATCTTATCTGAATATGCACAGCCAACAGGAAATGTATCACCAACAACGGCCCATTGTGGCTCACCAAACAAACATAAAACTTTTCCAAGATCATGTAAAAAACCAGTAAGTACAAACCAATCTGGATGTCCATCGGCTCTAATGGCTTCAGAAGTTTGTAATAGGTGTTGTGTTTGATCTAAATCGATATCTGGGTCACTGTCATCTACCAACGTGTTTAAAAATTCTACGGCCTCCCAAATGGACATTTCCTTTTTGTTAAACTTCAAAAATTCTTCCTCCTTACTACAAACAAAATCATAGGTTTGATAGGTGTGATTTATTCTATAAAACTCCTTGACTGTTTCCTGTCTATCAGAATCTACATAATTTCTAAATTCCTCCTTTTCCTTTTTCTTAACAGATGGATCCGGATATCTCTTTAGTAAATCATCTTCCCACGCATCTAAATTATGTAATGGATTGTCTGTATCTATTGGTTTTTTCATAAGAATTACATTAAAAAGTTAGAAGACCAAATTATAAATTGAAATAAATATTACAATGGATAATTCCATCAAAAACATGGATAAAATTTAAATTAAAACCATACAATTCAATTAATTACCCTTAAAAACAGCTTACAATCTACTTCTCATGCCAAAAGTCTTCATCTTTAAATTTCACGGGCTCATAACTATTGTTCACTTTTACAAGCTTATTTAATTCTAGAACTTTACCTCCACCTGCTTGAAAATATTCTAACCTGAAAGGATAAAATCCTTTTCCTAAATATTTGATTCCTTCACGTTCTACTGTCCCATGGCGACCATCATTATTAATGACCATATTATTATTTATAAACAGTTTAGCACCATCATCTGAGGCTAATGAAAAGTTATATAATCCATCCTTTTCAATTTTAATAAAACCATCATAAATCAATAGAAAATTACTTCCAGGAATATCTTCAGGAAATACAATATTGTTTACCAAGCCCGTTTTTATAGGTTGTAAATTTTTATAATCGGGAAGCACTTCCCAATCACCATCATAAAGTTTGTACTTAATGCCTTTTACTGGCTTTTTAAGTTTAACGGATTCGTTATCTAAATTTAAGTTACCATCTACCTCCAGTGTTATTACTGAATGTGGTGGTATATTTATAGTTAACTGATTCTTTTTAAAACTGAAATCTGAGAATAATTTATCACTAATTTGAATAGGATCATCAAAGCTATTGTAGGCATTCAGCTTATTGGCTGTTATAATTTTACCTGTTATGCCTAGCGGATCGAATCCTTTTAAATTGCATACTAATTTTTCGTTTTTGGTGGCGTGCAAATTACAAATGGAAATATGCATTTTACCATCATTATCGATTGAAGATGACATATTAAGTGCAGGAACAGATGCACCTTCATACATATAATTTTCACAACTCAATTCTGACGGCACCAAATAAGCATCTTGGTGAACTTTAAACATATCAAAAACATAATACGTTGGTGTAAGCACCATGTTTTCTCCTTTGGTAAGTATCATGGACTGAAGCACATTAACGACTTGCGCAATACAAGTCATTTTAACGCGATCGCTATGATTGTTAAATATATTCAGGTTGACGCCTGCGACTAACGCATCACGTAATGAATTCTGCTGATATAAAAATCCAGGATTTGTATTTGGCTCGACGTCAAACCAAGTCCCCCACTCGTCTACCACAAGTCCTACTTTTTTATAGGGATCATACGTATCCATAATCGCGGCATGTTTTTCTATAATTTCCTCCATTTTAAGCGTAGATTGCATCACCTTAAACCATTCACTTTCTTTAAAATTTGTGGCCGAACCATTCAAAGTTGTGTAATAATGAAGTGATATTCCCCAAAAATGAGTACCTGTTTCTCGCATCAAAACATCGGTCCAATTGTAATCGGTCGCATTTGGACCAACTGCAATTTGCTTTAAATTATTGGAACCATAATTTTTAAGAAATGTAGAAAATTGGAGTGCTTTGTCTGCATAGTATTGTGCTTTCATTTTTCCACCACAACCCCAAGATTCATTACCAACACCCCAAAATTTAACACCGTATGATTTTTCTCGACCGTTCCGTTTACGCAGATCAGTCATTGGGCTCACGTTATCTGAATTAAGGTATTCAACCCACTGAGACATTTCTTGAACCGTTCCGCTTCCTAAGTTTCCGCTTATGTAAGCTTCACAATCTAGCTTTTGACACAAATCCATAAATTCGTCGGTTCCAAAACTATTGTCTTCTGTTACAACACCCCAATTGGTATTTATCATTTTTGGTCTGTCTTTTGTTAAACCGATACCATCCTTCCAGTGGTATTCATCAGCAAAACAACCACCAGGCCAACGCAATGCTGGTACATGTAGTTTTTTTAGAGCTTCCACAACATCCGTTCTAATACCTGCTTGGTTTGGAATTTTAGAGTCCTTCCCTACCCAAATACCATCATAAATACAATTCCCTAAATGTTCAGAAAACTGACTATATATGTATTTGCTAATAATATTGTTATTGTCACTTGTAGCATCTATGGTTGCTGTATTTGTTGTTTGTGCAGAGGTTGTAAAAGCTATAGCAACCACTATGGCAAGGCTTAGTAATTTTTTATTCATTTTATCCAGTTTATTTTGAAATCTTTATAATAAACAAAACTATAAATCGTGATTCTAAAAGCTCAATGATTAAAAAGACTTATTATTGATTTCGAAAATAAAATTTATAAGATTAAAGGAAATGGATGAATACATCAAAAACATGGATTTATTATAATCTGTCTATGTTTTAATAAAAAGCACTAATTAATTAACTTACTAGGTGGAAAACCAAATTGTTTTTTAAAACATCTGCTAAAATATAAGGGATCATTAAAACCAACTAAACTTGTAACTTCTGAAACATTATATTTTTTTGTTTTTAAAAGTTGAGCCGATTTTTTTAAACGCATGGTTCTAATAAACTCATTGGGTGCCAAATCGGTTAATTCTTTTATTTTTCGATATAGCTTTGAAGAACTCACTCCCAATTCATTACATAAATATGAAGTAGATAAGTCTAATTCACTTAAATTATCATCTATTAAAGTCGTGACTTTTTTCATAAACTCTTCATCAATTGGGGAATGGGTCAGCAATCCTACTTCGCTTTCCACTTCACCAGAAAATTTAGCTTTCAATTCCAACCGTGTCTTAATAATGTTCTCAATTACTGTTTTTAAAAGTGAAGGATCAAAAGGTTTTACTAAATAGGCATCTGCTCCAATACCATACCCTTTTACTTTATCTTCGTTTTCAGAAAGTGCTGTTAACAAAACAACAGGGATGTGACTTATAAACTCGTCTTTTTTTAATTCTTCACAAAAATTAAGTCCGTTCATAACTGGCATCATGATATCGGCAACACAAATAATAGGTTTAATTTGTCTGCAAATCCGTAACCCTTCGTCGCCATTTTCTGCATCGTAAACCTTGTAATAATCAGATAAATAGTCAACTAAATATTTTCTAAGTTCATTATTGTCTTCAATAACTAATATTTTTTGTTTTAACTCTGTACTTTGAATTATTTTCTTAGCCGGCAAAACTGGAATTATTGGTTCACTTCCATCTTTTAGATTATATTCAAAAACTTCTTTGTCTTTATAAAGGTTACGATCTATAGGAATCTCCACTGTAAACACACTTCCTTTGTTTGGTTTACTCTCTACTTTTATAGTTCCTTTATGAAGTTCTACCAGCGATTTTACTAACGATAAACCTATACCAGAACCCGTGTTGTTTTCCTTACTATTACTGGCTTGATAAAATCGCGTGAAAATCTTTTCTTGGCTCTTTAATGGAATGCCTATGCCATCATCAATGACTTCAATAACTAAAGAATCTTCACTGCCGTTTTTTAACCTAATAAACAAGTCTACATTACCATATTTATTTGTAAACTTTAAAGCATTTGACAATAGGTTATAAAGGATTTTGTCATACTTATCATTATCTACCCAACCCACAATATTTTCATTTTCCGAAATAAAATTCAACTGGATTTTCTTATTGTAAGCCAGTTCTTTAAACGATTCAAAAATATTTCTGGAATAACCTACGATATCTGTTTTTGAAACTTTAAGTTTTAATTCCCCCGTTTGTGCTTTTCTAAAATCCAGCACTTGATTTACTAACGTCAACAACCTACTGGCGCTTTGATGAATAAGATTAAATCTGCTTTTTTGATAATCTGTAGCAGTTTCTTTTCCTTCTTCCATTAACTGTTTAGCAGGCCCTAGAATAAGTGTTAATGGGGTTCTTAATTCATGTGATATATTGGTAAAAAACCGAAGTTTTTCATTATTTAATTTCACATCGCGCTCTCTATTTACTTTCTCTGTAAGTAATTCTTGTTTTAATCTAATTCTGTTTTTAACTTCTCTTCTTATAAAATAGAAAAGAGAGAGGCAAACAACTACGAATAAGATAAATGCTTGGGGCGTTAACCAAAAAGGGGGCATTATTTTTATTTGATAAGAAGCAACCTCGCTCCAATAACCGTAGCTATTACTTGCTCTTACTTTAAACACATAATCGCCTGGAAACAGGTTTGTGTATTGCACAGTCCTGGAATTACTGTTGGTCGTTATCCAATTCTCATCAAACTCCTCCAACATGTATTGAAATTTATTAAGTCTTTCGTTTGTAAATGATGGTGCTGAAAACTGTAATGAAAAATTACGATTCGCATAGTTTAGCTCTACATTTTTAGTATAATTAAAGTTCTTCAAAAGCGGCACTTGCCCATTAATATTCATGCCTGGAAATATTTCCCTATTCTGTATTTTAAATTCGGTAATCATTGGTTTTGGCGAATAGGTGTTGTCTTTTATATTATCTGGCGAAAAATAAATGACCCCATATTTGCCACCCACATAAATCCGTGAATTATTAAAATTATAGAACCCTTTCGAACTAAATACATCTAATCTATTACCGCTCATTACATGATAAACGTTTGCTGTTTTTAGCGTTGGATTATATTTCGCGATACTATTGTTATTTATGTTCAACCATAAATTATCATTAGTATCTAAAGTCATATCCGTAATCCATTTTCCACGCAATTCCTTCGGTTCAGAAATAAGCTCAAATTCATCCTTTTCTGGCACATAAATAGCCATTCCATTTCGTGTTGCCGCCCAAACTTTTTTATTTGAATCAATTAAAATATCACTCAAATTGTCTTGCGGCAGTCCATTCTTCTTTTCCGGATCATACTTAAATAATTTCGTGGCTTTTGTCACAAAATGATGTCTTACCAAACCTCCTTCAGTTGCAAGCCACAAATCATCATCAACTTTTTTTATAGTATTAATTTCAAAATTAGGCAACAATCTCCCATTAGATCGTTTTGGAATTAGCGTTTTAGAATCTAAAACAACAACACCCTCACCAAAAGATCCCACAAGCAAGGTATTGTCATTGTATTTTAAAAATGTAGAAACAGATGCATTGGCAAAACCTGGATCAACGACTTTTGATGTGTTTTTTATGTAATCGTAAACTAATATGTCCCCATTCCATAAACCGCAATAAAAGGTGTTACCATCTTCAGAATAAATACACGAAATATCCATCTTAGCATTATGTAAGGGAAAGAAAGTCTTTCCTTTAGAAATAAAAAGCCCATTATGCCAAGTGGCTACAATGATTTTTTCATCATACGTTTTAGCAAACCCTCTAACCCTAGGAATTTGGTCGCCAGTATAGAAAGCAATATCATTATTTATATTAAATTGGTTTTCATAAGGGTCATACTTATCCAATCCGTCTTCCGTACCAATCCACAAAACCCCTGAAGCGTCAAAATAAAGAACAGAAATCAAGTTATCTACTAAAGATGTATTATCTGTTAATATGGAATAGTACCATTGAAACTCACCCTTTTCAATATCTTCCAATTGGTCACATACTAAAAGCCCTCCTAAAGTCCCAATCCAGAATTTACCATCAGGAGCACGTGCTATTGATACGAAATAAGGACCTATTTTTTCTCTAAGCAAATCGTCTTTAACATATATATTTATAAAAGTATTAGAAGCTTTATCCAGCTTATAAAGACCTTCTCTAGTACCTACAAAAATATCCGACTTGAAATCTTCATATATAAAATTTAAATAGGGATTTATATTATTTGAATTTGGAATTGATAATGTATAGGTTCTTAATTCTACAATATTCCCGGTATTGTCTAAAGAAATCTTTGCAACCGAAGCAGTATCATAACTCCCTATCCAAATATTCCCTTTACTGTCTTCATAAATTTCCTTGACATAATTAAATCCTGGGAGATCAATCTTTACAAATTTATTTTCTTCTTTATAAAACAAATAAACACCTGCGCTTTTAGTGCCTACCCAAATTCTATTAAATTTATCTACATAAACAGAACGAATTTCTTCATCAGGCAAACTGTTTGGATTATTTTTTTCTGGCAAAAAAGTGGTAAACTCTTGAGTATCCAGTTTTAATAACGTTAGCCCTACTCTTGTGCCAATCCAAAGATTATTGGATTTTTCGTCCAACTCCAAAGCCGTTATATCATTACTATATATGCTATTTTCTTCTTGAGTAGAGCTTAAATAATTTGCAAAATGATACCCATCAAAACGATTGAGTCCGGAAAAAGTACCTAACCATAAAAAACCTTGCTTGTCTTGCACAATATGTCTTATCGAATTATGGGAAAGCCCATTATCATCATTATAATGCTCAAATTTTATGTTCTGCGAATTGGAAACACAAAAATTAATTAAGAAAAAAAGCAAAATGAATGCATGTTTGTTCATAAAATGAATTGTACTGTGTGATTTGCTAATTTAAAATAATTATACTTCATATTTATTAAGATGCTATACGTTCTATTAGGTTTGTCTTTAAGTTTATTTTAAAATGCTTCGAAGGTTGACCTTTTGTTGCTTTATAAAATATTTTAGACCATAAAACAAAATTTTCATTATTTGATTTTTCAAGCTGCCCGCAAACCATTTGGTATTGTTTTAATCTTTTAGTCCCAATCTCCTGAAAGGCTAGTTCATCGGCACTCCTCAATCTGTAATAATCAAAAATCATATCATAGCCTGTCCACAATTCAAAATCTTGAATCGTTAAATTATTAGCTAATAATTGCGTCTCAATTTCTGAAACATTTTTATTTAATAATAGTAAATCTTTACCCGAAAGTTTAACAATTGATTCTAAAAATTCAATAGGAAAATCGTTTGGCAAAAACCTAAGTCGCACCAATTCCTTTAAATGCCATGCTGTAAAATCTTTATAATTTATAGACTTAAGTATGTCTTTATTCCAAATAGTTGAATTTTCCAAATCTTGTAAATAGGCATATTCTTTTTCATAAAAGGGGAAAAGATTATCAAATTTAGCAACAGAATCCACAACGACTGTTTCTACCTCAACTTCTGAAGAAGAATGAATAGTAAGTATTTTATAGGCAGGCATATAAGCGGCTAACGAAGGTGTTTGAATATTAAACAAGGTATTGTCTTGTGCTGTTGTCCTCACACCTGTATCATTAATATGCATGTGTCCACCAAAATGAATTTGAATGCCTGCATCGGCAAATGTTTTGGCGACATCTTCATTTGGGACTCTTTGTAGTTGTATTTTATTGACCCCAAAAAGTGATTCCATTTCTGCTGAAGCATCATCATTAAAATCGACCATAGGGTAATGACTAAAAGCAATTAATAGCTTCCCTTTTTCCTTGGCTTGAGTCGAAACTTTTTTCACCCAATCAACCAGATGGCTTTTATATAAAAGCACATTATTATAACCTATGCTTGCTCCCGAAAAATTTTTTGGACTATCCAGATCTCCCGATAATTCTTCAACAGGAACGTAAGCATTGGCATCGATAGCCAATAACCAAATTCCTTTTAGCGGTTCGACCAAATAACTCGCATCCGGAAGAAACAGATTAGTGTTTTTGATAGCATAAGTTCTTTTATCCAATGACGCTTCTTTTAAGGCTTTATTAAGCGTATAGTCTTCATAAGTATAATTGGTAAAAGGAGTTTCCCAATACACATATTTTTTTTGAGGAAAGAATCCGAAATCAGCCATTTCCTGTGTCATTTCTTTATAGCCCCAGTTCTTGATATCCGAGGTGATTATGGGCTCTAATTCGTCTTCTCCGACCGTTAATTTAGCTCTTGAACTTATAATGATTTGTTCTTTACCGCCTTTTCCCAAAAAATCGGTTTTGCCAGCATCTTGAGAAAAAGGTCTTACCACATCATGATTTCCTGTTGTAACAAAAAAAGACATTCCATACTTATTGGAATATTCGTTAAATATTTGTCTTAATCCTCTAATATGAATAGGTTGCCCATCATCACTAAAATCACCAGGAAGGACTACCGTTTTTATTCCTCTTCTCGAAATATCATTCAATGCCTCTAAAAAAGCAAAGTAGTTTTCATTAAAAATTCGGGTAGATTGCAATTGCGAACGCATGGTTCTGATATTTGCATATTCACCAGTTTCTGGATTTTGGATTCCTTTGTAACTACTATCTTGAAATTCACCATAAATATCAGCAAAATGAGCATCGGCTATAAAGGCTATCTGAACATTCTCTACCGCTATTTTTTGCTTTGGTTTACAAGAAATTAAAAAAACAAATATGATACATAATAATCTGAACATCTAAGTAATTTTCGTTTTCATAAATTCAGTTTTATCAATATTCAATTACTACAAACCCACCTGGTCTTATAATTTGAAAAGCAAACTTTGGATTTATTTGTTTCAAATCTGTGGTAAAATTATCTTCCGCATTTAAAGTGGGTAAATTTATTTCAACCAACTTATTTTCGTTTGTTTGATATTGTAATTTATAACCTCTAAGTGTATAAGCAGGAATATTATTTTTGACTTTGATTTCTATTTTCGCTGTTGAACTGTTTACTCGTTCTACTTTAGTTATATCTATTGGAGACGCTAATTGTTTTAAAACATAGTAAGATGGCTTTGGGTTTAAGGCAACATCTGTAATACCGTGTCTTCTAATTTTAAATTTACCAAAACCTTCTTCCCCCATTTGAGTACGATAATCATTCAAACAAAAATAAATATAACCCATAACATAAGGATGGCTGCTCCATTCTTTTATATGAAAAAGCATATCATCAATTCTACGCGTATCGCCTCCAGAATTTGCTGGTTCACACAAGCCGTTTTCTGTTATAAGTAATGGTCTTTTTCCAATGGCATTTTTAACTACATCAAATTTATTTGGCAATTCATTTCGATCTTTTCCATGCCATGTACCAATATATTCATTCCAAGTAGGAATATCGCAAAGTAAAGATTCATCATCTTTTTGCTTTTGCCAAATACGATTAGAAATAATGGTTACAAACCTTGTTGAATCCTTTGCTTTTACAAAATCACGAAGTTCTATATAGGCGCTTTTATCTGTATCTCCATTTATTTCGTTGCTAATACCCCATGAAAAAATGCTTGCATGATTATAATGTGTTTCTATCATATCTGTCAATTGTTTGTGTGCCGTATTAACAAGTTCGGGCGTTAACCTTTTAGGGTTTTGCCACCAAGGCAATTCTTCTTGGACCAAAATACCATACTTATCCAGGAGACTTAGCATATAATCATCTTGCTGCCAATGAAAACGAGTAACACATACATTTAAGTCTTTCATGCTACGAACAATGGAATCCATATAACTACGTGGTTCAGCTATACCGTATTTAGGATTACTCCCTGGCATATACTCTAATCCTGGTAACCTAACTGGTTCTCCGTTTAGAAAAAATTGTTCACCTATAATTTCCACGTCTTTAAAACCGAAAACAGAAACTTCTTTATCGGATACACCTTCTTCGGTGGTAATAACACTTTTAAGCTCATATAAATTAGGCGCATCAAAATGCCATGGTTTTATTTTTCCTAATGGAATATTTAATGAGCACTCGCCATCTATCGCTTGTAATTCTTGTTCAAGAAATTTAATGCTTTCTCCTGTTTCTTTATCTTTAATAATAAAGCTTAGAGCTACGTTGCCTATATCCTTTTCCCAAAACTTGACAGCTATTTTTATAATTCCTGAACTGTCTTGTAAATTTATTTCTGGATTGATATGCACATATTTAAAAGATGGTTTTCCTGTAGATTCAAGTGAAACCGAACGAATAATTCCACCGTCGTTCGACCAATCAAAAGAAGTGTCGTATGGCAAGTTATTTTCTGAAAATTCATTGTTAACAGATACTACAACTGTATTTGCTTTTTCAAACGACACAAAATTTGTTATATCAATTATAAAAGGGGTGTATCCTGCATTTAAGTTTTCTCCAACTTTTTCTCCATTTACATAAACCACAGCATCATGATAAACAGCTTCAAATTTAATTCTCACATTTTTACCCTTCCAATCTATAGGCAATTTAATTTCTTTTTGATACCATGCTAATCCTGCATAGTCTTCGGTACCTTCTTCAATATTCCAAGTATGAGGCACTTTTACTTCATAAGATGATTTTGCTGGAATACCATTTTTCCAATTCTCTTTTAAGCCTGTTGCTATTGAATCTATTGCAAAATCCCAATTACCATCAAGAGATATTAATGCTGTATTAGGTTCTTTATTTACTATTTTTTTAGAAGATTGGTCTTTACAATTTGTGACTACTAATACACTAAACAGTAGAAATATTAACTTATAAATTTTATGCTTCATTGTATTTGTTAATACTGGTTTAATTTTATTCTTTACTTAAACATGTTTTACACTTTAATCTTTAATTTTAGTTTCTTTCGGAAAAGCATATGATTTTTTCCAGCCACCCAAATCAATTAAAATTTGATCTAACATAACCCCAGAATCGACCATCCAGATTTTTAATGTATGTTTTCCTGCTTTGTTTACAATCTGTTTTACAGATTGTACACTGGCATTTTTAAGCACATTTTGTTTCCATGCATCACTTCTTCCAAAAGTTTGAAAATCAACTATTACAGGTTCGGCATCATCGATTGCAACAGCACAACGCACACCTCTTCCTTCATAGTTAGCGTGTGTAGGAACAGCTTGCATTCTTACATCAACCTCACCAAAATTAAAGGCATAAAAATCGTATTCTAGTAATGGACTATTTTGCTGAATCAATTTTAAATCTGTTTCAGAATTTACGCTTCTAGGTAAGGCTGTAATTACTTTTCCTGTATACCCCAAACCTTCAAATAATTCCCAAGAAGCTTCTAACCCATTTACTTTTCTTGAAAAATTTTCAGCATTTATAGATACAAAGCCTTTATCTTCAACAAAACCTGAGAAATCTTCCAACGCTTCAAATTTAGGATTATAGACAGACACACCTATAGTTACAGTATGATCTCCACTAACAAAATCTATAGCGCTATTCACTTTGTAACTTGGAGGAATCAATTGAAAATCATGACCTAAAGGCGCTTCTTTTTGGTTTTGTCCTTTAGGTACTTTATCCCAATCAATGCTTACCCATAAACGTTTTTGTTGTTCACCAGATTCATTTGTTAAAACGCCTTTTGTTTCTGAAATTTTAATCCAATCATTTTTCGGAATTGCTTTCCACTCTACATTGCCTTTACCTTTTAAAAAGACATCAATAAAATAATGATTGTCTGTATAACTATTAAAAACAGGTAAAACATCAGCATAACTATTTACTATATCATGATTGACTTCCATTTCATAACCTTCTAATGCAAGACCTAATGCGGGTTTTTCTTTTGAATCAACAACAGAATAAACTGGTTTGGAAAACACTGGCAAAAATCTAGGTTGCATCGTCATGATGTGATTCCATTTTCCTTGCGCTAGCGTTTTGTTATAATAATTGGTTTCTTTTAAAATGCGATTATAAGCATTTGCTGATTGCTCTCCATAAAAATGAGCACTTGCTTTTCCCTGTTGTGCCGAAAACTTATTTTTATAATGATAGAGCCATTTGTGATTTAATTTTGAAGCACCAATTACTGGATAATACACTAACTGATAAAAAGCATCTTTACGACTTTCTGTGATAGTATTATATAGGCGTTCTGTGGTTTCAACTAAATGTCCATAGGCATTTATCCTACTCGTTACCTCATCACCATAATGATACTGTGTCAATTCTGTTTCGCCAGCTTTAGTAACTGGTTCTACCTGACTCCAAGCCATAAACTCCGGACGACGAATATAAGCCAGTCGATTATTTTCAAACATTAAATTGGTGATTTCAGTAGCATTTTCTTTTCCAAATTCTCTGGCTGCCCAATATTTCAGATGTGTTCTTATAGAACTACTTTTATCAAAAGTGTCCATATTCCAAGCCATATCTAAAAACAATTCTATATTGTATTCATGAGGTTTGATGTCTCCACAGTTCAAAATCCATAAATTACGAGATTGAAATTCGTAAGCTTTAGACATTTCTTCCCACATTAAAACAGGATTCGTAGAATTTAGCCATAAGTAATCATGAGGACGCCCCCAATAGGACGTATGATAATACACGCCGGCTCCACCAGAACGCCTTTGCTCTTCAGCGTTGCTAAACTGACGCATGTAACCATAATTATCATCAGTCCATACCAGCGTAATATCTTCCGGTAATTGCAAACCTTTCTGATAATAAGTCAAAACTTCTTTATATGGCACAAAGGCTTGTGGAATTGTATTAGGACGCTTCTTGGTTTCCTTTTTTAAAATCGCCCTCTGGTCTGATATTATATTTTCTAATAATTGCACTTGTTGGTCTGTATCATCTTCTCCAACAATCATTGGGGAATCATGTTCTCCACGCATTCCTGTAGTATAAATATTTTCAAATTTTGCTGCTTCTTTTACGCGTTTTGTAAATAAGCCTTTTATGATTTCAGAATTGGTATCATAGCGATATTCACCCATCGTTTCATGATTCCATTCTGTGTTAATGTTACTCAACATGGGTTCTGCATGCGATGAACCAATAATAATGGCATAATCATCTGCTACCTGCTTATTTTTTGGGTAGGAATAAAATGGTTTGGTACTTCTATGCATTGCAGGCCAAATGGTATTTGCTCGTAAACGCAATAAAAGCTCAAATACTTTGGAATAGGTTTTTGGTCCGATATCTCCAATTTCGGGTTCGAAATTTAAAGCTGCCCATCGTTGTAACCCCCAATCTTCATCATTTAAAAAAATTCCACGATATTTCACGGATGGCTCTTTAGAAACTTCATTTTGAACTGAAAGTATTATTTCATCTCGTTTTTCTGGAGTCACATCTGCCCACCATTCCCAAGGGGAAACTCCAATCATTCTGGAGACTTCAAGTATACCATATGCTGTTCCTCTTCTATCTGACCCTACAATTACCAAGGCTTGATTGACGCCTTTAAAAGGATTCTTAACCACTTGAATACTAAAACGCTCCCAAGTATTCTTTATGATTGAAACATTTATTTTGTTCGATTTAATGAGTTTCTCTATAAGCTTATTGTTGCCAATAGTCCCAGCTAGAATAATATTATCACCTAATTCATTCAAAACCTTAATAGTTCTTCCTGTGGTGTTTTTTATATCGGATGCCAACATTTTCGCGGCAATTTCAACCACTTTCGCATCTTTTTTATCGATGACAATGCTGCAGGACTCCGTCGCTTTTACAATTGAAAAGTCAAGTGTATTTTGAGCATTAAGAAAAGCTATTTGAAACAAAAGCAAGGGAATAAAAACTTTAAATATCTTCATGGTTATTTTTTATTCTTTCAAAAGTATCATTATCAAAGGACACTATAAAATTGGATTGAAATAAGGTTGATGGTATATAATAGTCCGTTGAAATTATTTGTGCTCCAGACTCTTTGGCTTTTTCAAAAGGGATATAATTATTAGTTCTCGCTTCTTTAGTGCCAGAATCAGCTCTTGTACGAACGATATATCCTTTGGCAACTAATTCTTTTATATAATCAAAATCCTTAATAGGGTCGTTTATAATTCTAAAGGCTGCTTCTGGGCGTCCTTCTATACTATTTACAAATAAAATCCTATCTTTTAACGAAGGATGACCATCTAAATACATATTGATTTTATCTTCTTTTTCATCTAAGACAAAAAGAAAACGCCCTTTAACACCAGTCAATTCAGGCCAACCATTTTTAAGAATTGCTTCTTCTAATGTTTTATAATTACCTCTAACCAAATCGGGGGTAATTAATTGGCTTTGCGGAAGCACACTTTTAATCTCGGTATCAATACTACTTAAAGCCAATGCCGAAAATGGTAATGGCTCTCGCAAATTTTCTATCACTTGATCCTTTGTATTCATTAAAATGAAAATTGGAGTATGATTTGGATTAGTGTCTGACCATTTTTTTAGAACGACTAAAGCATCTTTAAATAACAAAAAGTGGCTTCTAAAATCAATATCTTGAATATGAAAGATTTTTAAACCTGGCGCATTAAGTTTCTGCTCTTTATCAAAAACTTGGGGTTCCTCTCCCAAAGATTTCACTATTTCCAATCCTTTAGGATTCGAATAATAACCACCATTGGGATCGTAAAAAACATCTAATTCTAAATTCCGTAAACCTAAATCTAATTGCTTCTCTAATGCTAAATGTGTGTATTGTAATGATTTTGCTTTGGAAGAATCTAATTGAAATATATAATTAAATAAAGGTTTTTCAATAGCAACTTTATAAGAATTATGACTTCCTATAACCTGTATATCATTTAAACGCACATCACTATTACCACAACTATAAATACATGTAGCTATGATAAATAGAAAAAAATACTGTTTTCGAATAGTACAGTTCATTTGAGTTTTTAATTAATAATTTCAATTTTTTGATCTTTCATATCATTGTCTGAAAATGATGAACCAACCTTTTTAAATATATTTGATAGTTTTTTTTACTAAAATTAGAATTAATAAATCTTAAGCACAATAGGTGTAACTTTATTGTTTTTCTCTTCTAGACTAACGCTTAATCCTTTCTTGTTGAATTTATACGACCCAACTTTTCCTCCCAACATATCTACCTTTTCATATTTTTCATTATAATAAGGACTTTTTGTTGATAAAGATTTAATCAATACATCCTGATTATTTTCGGGCCATTCCATAATTACTTAATTTGCTAATTTCAACATGTTATTCTAAATCATTAAACTTACTAACCAATAAACATAGAGTGTTGAAAAGGCGTATATCCTGTAAGGTAAACATGCACACCGTCTGTTCGTAAACTACCCTTATGATATGTATATTGCTCACTGTCTAGATTATTTATTTTACTATGTTCCATTTTTCCAGGACCAAACTGAATTACATCAGATCCCATAGATAATTCACCTAACCCCGATTTTAAGAAATAATTACCATATTCATCCTTTTTTGCTCCAGAAATCAAACTTCCTTCTTTAAAACACATTTCTATAGTAACTTCAACTTTTGGAGGTCCATCCACTTTAAAATCTAAACTTAATTTTCCATTGTTTTCGGTAATTTCTATAACTGAAACTTGAGTTTTTACATTGCTTTTTGTTCTTGAATTAAAGGCCATCTTATTCCAAAAACGTCTATCTTGTGAAGGAGATAATTTATAATCTCCATCGGCTTTATGAAATTCTGGGTCTAGTGGTTGGTAATAGTCGGCTTCCTTAGTTTCCTTTAAGATATATTTATTACCTACTTTAACCAGACCATCACTACTAAAATACCCCATTCTGAAAAACGACGTAGAAAGTCGCACATACTTAAGTATCGCCTCGCCTTTTCGCATCATTAAAAAATTAGGATTTGATGATCTACCAGATATAATCATAACTGGTTTGTCATTTCCACCAAATATGGTTACTGATGTTTTTCCGCGTCTAATTCTAGCTAAATTAGAGACTGCAAAAATCTTTTCAAAATCATTTTCTATAGAATTCCGGACTGAAATTTGTTTTTGAAGTTCACTGTTTTCCATAAAATGTACCAAAGCATGTGATAAAATATTATTAGAAAATTCAGGAAGATGCTCTATTAAATGAACCATATGAGCAAATATTGGATTATTGGTTTGAATAGCCATATATCTATATTGCAAATAAAACTTTGAAACATCTAGTTCCATAAATTGATCCTGTCTTCTTGAATCAACAGTTACTAAATCGCCATTGGTTTCGGTATAATAATAGTAAGTTGTAAGATTTGCTCGTACTTTATCTAATAATTCTGGTTTATTTAGCAATCTAGCCATAGTAATAAACGCTTTATTAATAACGTTCGAATACACACCACTTCGTTCCAAATAATGTCCGTCAGCATTTAAATAGATGCCTTCTGCTAGCCATTGGTTAATTCTTCGAATATATCTGGCGTCAGGATATAACGAATTGATATTCGCTAATGCAGCTGAAATAACCCATCTATGATTTGGTGTGTGAACACCACCTGTTATCATGGCTTCTCCTGCTTTTACAATAAAGGCTTTTAATTTATCTCTAAGACTTTGTGATTCTGTTTGTTTATTTATATTTAAAACGGTCGCAGCGGCACATAAATACTCTAAGACAAAAGCAGTATCTGGTGGTGATTGTCTATTGCCTCCAGCATCTAGAGTTCCGTCATCATATTGATTATCTAACAAAACATCTAAGACTTGATTCAACCTTTCTTCAAGAGGTTTTGATTCATAGTAAACCGATTTAGAATGAGATAAAGAAGCAGACATCATGGAAACCTCTGCTGCTAATGGTCTAAAGTTATTTATTTTACGCTTTGATTTAAACCATCCTTTTTCTAAAATGCCTTTAACACTAGCATCATTATTTAAAAGAAGTTTTTTCATTAATTGAATATCCACTTCTTTAGTATATTCTTTAAAAAATGTATTATTTGCAAAAGTCACATCAGCAACTAAGCTACTAGCCAATGTTAAACTACTTAATCTTATAAATTCACTACGACTTATTTGATTTTTCAAACTATTCTCTTTGGCGTATTACATTTAAAAAGTATTCTCAATATAACATATTACCTTCATTACTTCTAAAATCGTCAATTATTTGCAATTTCTGTTAATGTAAAATTTATCCCCAATGGGTTTTTAGTCATTTTACATAGTAAGGGAAGTTTAGGATTTTGTAAAATCCAGATTTCAGTTTCATCAATCTGAGCCACTACATGCCAAGTTGGTATTGCTTTTCCGTCTATGACTACAGGATTTTTTTCTTCTCTTTTATCTAATACATACGTAGTATTATTATAAACAAATTGATTGTTTTTTAATAAATCCTGGTAAGCTGATTGCGAAATCATAAAAAACGTTTCCGTGGGTTTCAAAACTAAAATTGGCGTATTTTCACCTTGGTTAAAACTCAATTCCGTGCCGCTTTTAACCGCTTCGGGCATCGTTCTGATACTGCTTTTTACGCCTCTCGTTTCCAAGTTTAGCACCAACGTATCCGAAGTCATTTCTGTAGTTAGCGTCAACGTTCTTGTCTGTCCATGCAACTTACAGATATAATGTAAGTTCGTATTATTTTTAATTGATGGTATATTATTTTGTGCCAAACATATATGATACATTGTACAAAAAATGATTGCTATAATGATGTTTCTCATATCTTAATTATTTTGTTGGTGGCAACATAGTGGTTCCCCAAGTGGATGGTTTTGATGTCATTTCTAAAGTTAATTCACCACCATTAACGATGTCTTCATGTAAAATCCATGCTTTATTATAGGGTTCTCCGTTTAATAAGGCTGATTTGATATACTTCTTTTTATCACTCAAATTTTTAGTGGAAATCTTAAAAGACTTGCCTGCTTCTAGCTGTAACGTGGTTTCCTTAATTAAAGGTGTATTTATTAAATAATATGGCTGACCAGCATTGGGATACAATCCCATCATGTGAAAAGCCAACCAAGAAGACATAGCTCCAGAGTCGTCGTTACCAGGCAAACCCTTTGGCGAACTATTGAAATTATTTTTGATGATAGTACGTATCCTATCACTGCTTAAGTCTGGACGACCAATCCAATGGTACATGGTAGGTGCTAAAAAAGAAGGTTCGTTCGATACATCATACAATTCCTTTTCAAAAAACGTATCCAATCTGTTTTTAAAAGCTAAATCTCCTCCAGACCTAGCAACAACTTCAGGAATATCATGAGGGATGCTTAAAGAATATTCCCAAGAAGTTCCTTCATAAAAAAACACACACCAGTGGCAAACATACCAAGGAGATTCTGTAATTGTTGGCGTATATCTAAAAGTTGGTTTCTGAATTTTTGATTCACCAAAAACCACATCATCTAACCAATTTCCTGAAACATCTTTGGGCATAATAAATCCTTTAGAACCATTATCTTCATAATCAGCTCTCCAAAGGTTTTTCCAGTATTCCGACTGCTTGATATATCTATCATAAATAGCGGTTTGGTTTAAACCCTTGGCTACTGTAGCGATATTGTAATCATTATAAGCATAGTCAATGGTTCTGTTACCGGCTCTGTCTATACCGTAAGGAATATACCCCAAGCGCAAATAATCTACCAATCCACCGCGTCCTTCTTTTTCTTCATTACCTCCAGGAGGTACCTCAGCATCTTTCAGCATGGCTTTTAGTGCCAATTCATAATCTATACCTTTTAAATTCTTTACAAAGGCATCGGCAATTACTGTTTCAGCATTAGAGCCACCTTGAGTTCGTCCGTTTTCGTTTCCGCTTCTGCCTTCTGGCAAATAGCCGTCACGCTTATAAATATTCAACATCGCATTAATAATCTCAACTTCTCGGTCTGGATCTATAAGTGTGATTAACGGACTAGATGTTCTAAACGTGTCCCAAATACAATAAAAATCATCGTAATAGGGTTCATCATTAGTCCATAAAGGGTTTTCTCCAGTTCTATCAACAGGCATGATCATGGTGTGATACAAACCTGTATAAAACATTTTTTTATAATCTTCCGAAGTATCTGGCGATAGTGTGATACGGCTTAACAAGTGTTCCCATTTATTTTCTAACGCTAACAAAACAACATTAAAATCCCAATGCGGAATCTCTACCTCAATATTATTTTTTGCTTTTAACGAACTTAAAAACGAGATCCCGATTTTAACATTGAGTTCTTTTTTTCCTTGATTACCAAAAGAGAGTAAAGCACCTGTTTTTTTACCTGAATCAAATTGAGATGGTTGATTAACATAAAACCTACCATCTTTCCAAGTGACATAATTTGCTATTGGCTGATCGAAAGTAGCCCAAAAGTAAACAGTATAAGCACTACCATTATTCCAACCACCTCTAATTCGGCTGTAACCTCTAACTTCTGTATCTGAAACTACTTCAATTTGAGAGCCTACAAATTGTTGTGCTTCTCTAGCATCTGGATTTGGCTCTTTTGGTTCTCCTAAAAAGAAACCTGGATCAATCTTTAGATCTTTAGTTGCTTTTTCAGGATAAGTAATTCTATAAAATGATACTTTTTCTCCTGTAGTTATTTCTGTTTTTATTTGATTTTCCTTAAAAACAGTTTCATAGTATCCCAGTTTTACATTTTCTTCTTGTCTAAATGAGGTTTGGTCTATCTTATTTAATTCGCCCGAAAATGGCATGATTTGTATGTTTCCGTATTTTGGTCCGCCGCCAGTACCACTAACATGCACTTGACTAAATCCTGTTACTTCTTTTGGCATGGGCAACCAACCACTATTCGGACTTACGGTACAATCTGGACTTGGTTTCACCATTCCAAATGGGCATGACGGACCGATGAATACGCGTCCATCTCCCTCTGAGCCAATCATGGGATCTACATAAGTATGGTGTTTTTCTTGAGCATTGCTACTATTAAAAAGAAATACCAAAAACACAAAAAATATTATTTTTTTTATTGATTCAATATGCCGATTATTAATAAAAGGTTTTATCATAATACTTTATAAATTATTTATAGACTGGTTTGACATCTCTAAAATTAACTCTCCTCCATTTGTAATATCTTTATGAGAAATACTACAAGCAGGCAAAGTAGTAGTATTATATTTAAGCTTGTTTACATAA
Source organism: Aestuariibaculum scopimerae (assembly GCF_059428085.1). Lineage (NCBI taxonomy): Bacteria > Pseudomonadati > Bacteroidota > Flavobacteriia > Flavobacteriales > Flavobacteriaceae > Aestuariibaculum > Aestuariibaculum scopimerae. The sequence continues at coordinate 3,494,499 of NZ_CM182089.1, read as the reverse complement.
ATATTTTCATCGTTATTATTTATTGCCTTAATAATAAATGTTTCACCTGAGTAATACTTTGAATGTAACTGTATGGTAACTTTATTAAAAACAGGACTTCCTATCTGATACTCCGGATTTTCTTCAGTACCACCATTCATTTGAAACAAACCCATTTTAAACAAGACATTTAAACTACCCATTAATCCTTGGTCTTCATCACCATTATAACCTGTGTTAGGAGCCAAACCACTAAACGTTTTATTAATCACTGTCCTTGTCCAATATTGTGTCAAATCCGACCTACCTAATTGATTAAATACAAATGAGGTTTGGATAGAGGGCTGATTTCCGAAATTGATTGGTATGCGGCTATATTCTGGATGTAATTCGGCATCATGTGATACCCCTGAAGTAAACTTTAACGCTTTGGCTGTTTCAAATTGCTTATTTAATTTTTCAACAGCTTTGTCTTTTCCTCCCATCAATATTGCTAAACCATTGATATCATGTGGAACAAACCAAGTAGATTGTGCCCCATTTGATTCTATAAATCCATGTTCGTATTGATAAGGATCAAAGTTTTCGTACCATTTCCCTTCAGTATTTTTAGGTCGCATCCAATTTATATTAGTATCAAACACTTGTTTATAATTTTTAGACCTAGCCATAAAATAATCGTAATCTTCATCATTATTTAATTTTTTAGCCAATTGCGCCAAAGTCCAATCTTGATAAGCATATTCCAAGGTTTGGCTAGCGCCGTCTTGATGCAATCCAAAGTTCCCTTCAGGAATAGGATAAGGCACATAGCCTTTTTCTAAATAATATTTTAAACCACCTCCTATATCCATAGTATGCTCGTAACCTGCTTTTCCCATAATACCCCCAATCATATGGTTTTTTTTGAGCGCGATATAAATAGATTCTAAATCTTCTTTTATGATTCCTTTTTGAATAGCACTTACAATAAATGGTGTTGAGGAAGCTCCTGTCATTACAAACGTGTAATTACCCCCAGAAGGCCCACGTGGAATCATACCGCCATCTTTATAATATTGCATTAGGGAATGTACAAATTCTTCCATAATTTCTGGATAAACCAATCCCCAAAGCGTATTGATAGTCCACTGTGCACCCCAAAACGAATCGGAATTGTAATGGTTAAATTTAGGTTTACCATCTGCACTCAATGGCAACTGGCCAACCCTAAAAGTTTTACCTGTATTATCTGGGTAGGCTCCATTAACATCGCTAATAATTCTTCTACCTTGTAAAGCGTGCCATAAATCGGTATAGAATCGTTTTTGATCTGTACCGGTTCCTCCTTCCACTTGAATTCTTGATAACATATTATTCCATTCGGTTTTCGATTCCGTGACTACTTTATCAAAATCCCAATGAGGTAATTCTTGCTGAATATTATTAGTTGCATTTTCTGTTGAAGTATAAGAAATCCCAGCCTTCATTAAAACGGCTTTCTCAGTATTTTCTATGCTGATTAAATAATTTCCTGTTTCAGCATCTTCTTCCAAAGCAGCCACAGGAACATTTAGTTGTACTTTAAAATATATGGTTAATGGTTTAGGGCGTCTGTGTGTTGGAGCTGCTACTAATTTACCCGACAACTCGCTTTTCCCTGTTTGCTTTAGGACACCCTCTATGTTTTCACAGGGTCCCAATATGGTATTTAAGTTGAAAAGGATACCTGCCTCTTTATTTTTCGGAAACGAATATTGGTGAAACCCAACTCGTTTTGTACTTGTTAATGCAACCTTAATTTGATATCTATCTAACTCTACTGAATGGTATCCTGGCGTTATTGTTTCTGCTTGATGTTTAAAACTTGAGAAAAAATCGGTAAAAATATGATCTTTGTTTTTATGGGAAATGGTTACAGGCATTACCGACAAACCTGATATTTGCCAAGCATGAATATGACTGAAACCTTTTATGGTGTCCGTATTGTAGCGATACCCAGTGCCCCAATCGCCTTCAATTTGCGTATCCGGACTTAAATTAACCATTCCAAATGGACGGCTAGCAGATGAAAAGAAAAACCATCTTGAGTTTTCGGTATCAAGTAATGGATACACCTTATCTACAAATTGTTCCTCTTTAGCAACTATGTTTCTATCATTTTCACATGATATTAAAAAAAGGAATATCAATAACATATTAATAAATTCTATAAAATAGGCTCTATACAATTTCATGGATAATTTAAGCTATGGGATTTTTGAAATTGAGTTAAATACTATTTAGTTGATCATAATCATGTCATTTTAAAAATATAGGCAGACAAAAACTCGCCTGCCTATAAATCAAACTAACAACTCAATTAAACTAACTCAAAAAAGATATTTGAATAATATTAATAGTTAGGATTTTGTGTAATACTTCCTCCCGTAAGGTCTATTTCTGCTTGCGGAATAGGTCTTAAAAGATGCTTTTCTTGAAGCGCATTATTAAAAGCTGCATGCGGATTATGTAACAAAGTACGCTCTATTAGCTTTCCTGTTCTTTTTAAATCCATCCATCTGTTTACTTCCCCTGTTAGCTCTCTAGCTCTTTCATCGAGAATAAAGTCAATATCAACATCTCCAGGATCTACATCTATAGTTAACCCCGCACGAGATCTTAGTGTAGTAAGACGTGCTGCAGCATCTGTAGTATTCCCAGATTGCAAATAAGCCTCAGCAGCAATTAAATACGCTTCACCACTTCTCATCATTACCATATCTCTTTCACCTTGTGAAGACTGGTCTGGTTGTGAAAAAGGCACTCCAGGATCATCAAATTTGGTAAACTGTGGATAATGAACAGCTGTTACGCCATCACTTTCAAAATAGGTTCCTGGATTGATTACTGCATAAGGAACCGCATCTATTTCGGCTTGAGTCCATGCTGTTTTTGGGAAATATATAGCGCGTTCACCAGCAGATACATTTTCTCCATTCTTACCTACATAGTCTTCTGTTGCAAAGATTTCTCTAGCAAAAGTGGCTTCAGCTCTCTGATCATTATCATCAAAAAGATCATAGAAAAACGGTGTTGGCATTGGTCCCAGACCTTTTACAGTTCTTGTTAAACCAGGATAATCAAAAAACCTAAATTTGTACATCATATGCCTAGAATTACCCCAACCTCTACTAACAGAATTGTTTCCAAATAAATAAGCAAAAATAACTTCTGAATTTCTTTGATTGTTGATATCAACCAATGATGCAAATGAGGACACTAACGGGTGATTACTAATAACTGTTTCAGCTAAAGCCACTGCATCTGTATAATCGGCTCCCGAGCCAAAAGGTTTATATCCTTTAGTTAGCAATACTTTTGACAAAAGATGTCTTACAGCATCTTTAGACACTCTTCCATAAGCACTAGGGCTTGACTCCACAGATGCTAATGCATCTTGAAGATCTTGCTCTATTTGTACATAAATTGCTTCTTCGCTATCACGTGTATAATCTGAAGCTGCTGTAGTAACTTGATTTAAAACCAAAGGCACTCCTCCATAGTTTTCTACTAAATTAAAGTAAGCCAAAGCTCTAAAAAATTTAGCTTCGCCAATTCCTGTCATTTTAGCTGCATCATCAAGACCTTGAATTACATCTGCATTGTCTATGGCTACATTGGCGGCAGAAATAATACTGTATTGATTTGTCCAATACGCACCAGCTGCCCAATTGAGCGAATTTAGGTTTACATAATCATTTATATCGCTAACACCTGCAATAGCGCTTCCCCTTGTTACAATATCAGTCCCTAAATCTTCAAGGGCATAATACAAGTCAGGGGCATAGTGTGTTGTTGTTTCCCTTGCCCGTTCATAAATATTGGCCACCAATTGGTCAAAAGTCTCTGGATATGAACTAGCTGTCTCAATACTTATCGCTGTATTGTTTTCTTCTTCAAGATAATCTTCACAACTAGTGTTCAAAAACCCAGTTGTAAGTAGAATTATAATTAATTTATATTTAATGTTTTTCATTTTCCCTAAATTTAATTTAACGGTTATTTAAAAGCTTAAATTAATCCCTGCCATAAACGTACGAGACATAAAAGCTGCTCCCCAATGATTTCTTCCAGCACTTTCTGGATCCCATCCATCATAATCTGTAAAAATGAATGGATTTTGCACGGTTGTGTAAATTCTTAATTTATTAACCTTAAGTTTATCCAACATGGTTGACGGTAGATTATATCCTAAAGTCATATATCCTACTTTTACAAAAGAAACATCTCTGTATTGTATCACCCAACCATATGGTCCAGGATTACCTGGCTGATTCCATGTATTTGACTGATTTTCTGGCGTCCAATAATCTACATTATAGCCATTAAAAGTTCTATTAGGTTCGTTTTCCCAACTCCATGCAAAAGCACTGTGGAAATTACTCCTATACATATTACCTTGGCTTATGTTTAAAAAGAAAGAAAAATCAAAGTTTTTATAGTTCATGGTACTTGTAATACCTCCCGTCCATTTTGGGGTAACTTGACCAATTATTTTTCTATCTGCATCGGTAATCTGGCCATCATTGTTAACATCGGTTACTTTTACTTGTCCTGGAAGTTGATTGTAAGTTGCAGCTTCAGCCGCTTCTTCTAGCTGCCAAATTCCCGCAAACTCATAATCGTAAATAGAACCAATAGATTCTCCCACTCTATGAATCATATTAGTGCCACTTACTCCAAATGTAATATCATTTCCATCTCCATAAAGCTTATCTATTGTATTCTTATTGGATGCAAAATTAAAGTTGGTGGTCCATTTAAAAGTTCCGTTATCAACATTTATCGTATTAAGTCCAATCTCTATACCTTTATTTGTGGATTCTCCAATATTAGTATAAGCCCCAGCAGGGAAACCTGTAACGGCTGGCAAATTCTTTCTAAATATGATATCAGAATTTTTTCTATTATATATATCAATAGATCCATTGATTTTATTATCTAAAAAACCAAAATCAAAACCAAAATTTACTTCAGAAGTCTTTTCCCATTTAAGGTTTTTATTAGCTAAACCTGTTATATAATAAGTTGGAACAGATGAATCTCCCAAATTGGTAGCACTAGTACCCAATAATGATTGTGACCCTAGAGGTCCTAGACCACCTCCTTGTCCATTGTTACCAGTTTTACCATAACTTAACCTAAATTTAGCGTTTGAAAATAACTGTTGGTTTTGCATAAAACCTTCATCAATTACTTTCCATGCAAAGGCTGCTGAAGGAAAAAATTCCCATTTATTATTCTCTGCTAAAATAGACGCTCCATCATAACGTCCTGTTAAAGTGAATAAATACTTATCCATAAAGGTGTAATTTATTCTTCCTGTATAAGATTCTAAAGTTTGTTTAGAAAAACTACTTGACACATTTCTTATATCGGTACCTGCCCCAAGATTATAAAAACTAAAATCATCAGTGGTAAAGTTTCTAACTTGAGTATAATAGCCTTCAAAGCGTTCCAAATATCTTGAGATTACCCCTGTAACATCAAGAGCATGATCCCCTGTATTAAACTTATAGTTAAAAACGTTATCCCAAGAATAGGAGAAATAATTAGAATTATTAACTTGAGCTCTTCTGTTTGACACATTTCCACTAACACTTTTTGAGTATAATCCTCTATACTCCCCATATCTTGCATACCTAATGTTTGGCGAAAATTTTGTGGTAATCGTCAATCCATCTAAAGGCTTTATTTCCAAAGCTATATCACCTATATATTGTAAGTATTTTTCTTCTTTAGTAATATTATCGGCTTCAAATAATGGATTGGTTATTTGAGTCTCTTTATTTGTTGGGAAGAAACGCAAAGAACCATCGTCGTTATATGGACGCCCAATAGGTTTAAGTCTATAAGCACTTCTAAAACCTTCCCAGCTTCCAGTGTCTTGAAGTGCTGTCGTAATATAATTGCTTACACTTAAGCTAAGCCAATTGGTTAGATCGCTTTTTAAGCTTCCTCTTATGTTATATCTACTAAATTCTTCACCTTTTAAAGTACCTTCATCCTTTGTATAAGCTAAACCTAAAGAATAAACACTTTTATCGTTACCCCCACTCAGGTTAATGGTATGATTGGTTTGAAATCCATTTCTTAGTATAAGATCTACCCAATCGGTATTAACACCATCAGCAACATTCTGTAATTCTTCTGCATCAAAAATATTATCTGCAGCTAAATCTACATCACTAGCTCTATAACTGGTATTTCCTGAACTGAATTGAACACCTACTGCAACATCTTTTACAAATTCAACATACTCAGATGCATTAAAGATTGATGGCAAATGATAGGCTTGTTTAAATCCAATATAATTACTATATTCAATTTTTAATTTTCCACTTTTACCACGCTTGGTTTCTATTAAAACCACCCCATTACTACCTCTAGATCCATATATTGCAGTTGCTGAAGCATCTTTAAGGATATTCATACTACTAATATCTGCAGGGTTCAAGAAAGAAATATCATCGACAAAAATACCATCCACTATAAAAAGTGGATTCTGACCTGGGGTAAAACCTCCAGCTGTTGTCGTTTCGTTTGTATTAATGGTGCTAGCACCCCTAATACGAATATTAAACCCTCCAGCTCCTGGTTTGTTATCGGTACGCTGAATGACAACACCCGGTGTCTGTCCCTGTAATGCAGAAATAGCATCGACTTTATTAGCTTGATCCAATTGCTTGGAACTAATTGTAGCTACAGATCCCGTTAAATCACTTTTCCTTACAGAACCATAACCAATAACCACGACTTCGTCAAGCTTGGCTGCATCTTCTTCTAATTTAACATCCAATGTAGACTCCCCATTAAAAGCAACCTCTGTTGTTTGGTAACCTAAATAAGAAAACACCAGTACATCACCTGGGTTTACTTTAATTTGATATTTTCCATCAAAATCTGTGGCACTACCAGTTGAAGTCCCTTTAACAACAACATTAACACCAGGTATAGGAACGTCTTGATTATCAGTTACAACACCTGTCACTTGGTTTTGTGACCAAGATGTTGATGAAAAGCCTATTAAAAAGGCCAATAATAAAAGTTTAAGTTTCTCCATTTTAATTTGTTTAGTTAATAAATTAGTTTAATTACTTTCATCATAAATTTTTTTGTTAAAATTACAGTTGTTGTTATTTCACCTAATGGACATTTCATTCCAAAACATGGACATTTTTACTACCCCTTGTGTTTATTGACCTAATACACCCATTTTACAAAAGCTTCCATGGCAGCATAATGCGATAATCCTAATTGATGGTATATATCTGCTGTTTCTTTATTTCTGTCTTCTGCACGTTGCCAAAATTCTCTGCTATCTGTCCCTTGAAATACCACACCATCTTTTTGCGATTGGTGTTTAAAGATTCCTTTACGTTTTTCAAGTACTTGGTCGGGCCCCATGGGTACCGCCATTTCTATTTCATCAATACTCCATTCTTGCCATGCGCCTCTGTACAACCAAACCCAACAATCATTCATAAACTTCCTAGACTTCAATCGTTTTACAGCCTCAAAAATGGCATCAAGACATATTTTGTGGGTACCATGTGGATCTGCTAAATCGCCTGCTGCATAAATTTGGTGAGGTTTAATTTTTTCTATTAAATCCATGGTTAATTGTATGTCTTTTTCTCCTAAAGGTTTTTTCTCAATACTGCCTGTCTCATAAAAAGGAAGCTCCATAAAATGAATTTGACTATCTGGCAAACCAACAAAATAACAAGTAGATTGGGCTTCTCCTTTTCTTATTAAACCTTTTATATATCTTACTTCTTCAATATCTATCTCACTAGCCTTTTTGTTTTTAAGAAAAGAAATTGCTTTTTTATAGATGTTAACCGCATCTTCACTTTCAATTCCAAATTTATCGTTATAGTCACATACAAAACTCGCAAATCTTAATGCTTCATCATCTGCTACTGCTATGTTGCCCGAAGTTTGATAACCTACATGCACTTCATGTCCTTGTTCTTGTAGACGTTTAAAAGTCCCCCCCATGCTAATAATGTCATCATCTGGATGCGGACTAAAGATGAGTACTCGCTTTTTGGCTGGTTCGGCACGCTCTGGCCGTTTGCTATCATCTGCATTTGGTTTACCACCTGGCCAACCTGTAATGGTATTTTGTAATTTATTAAATATTTGAATATTAATATCGTAAGCAGGACCTGAATCTGCTAATAAATCGCTCATTCCATTTTCAATATAATCAGCATCGGTAAGCATCAAGATAGGTTTCTTTAAATGTAACGCTAAACCTAAAACAGCCTTTTTTATGAGGTTATCTGACCAATCAACCTTTTCAACTAGCCAAGGTGTATTGATACGCGTTAATTTTGATGCAGCAGATTTATCCAACACAAACGTGGCATTATTATGTTCTTGCAGAAAAGAAGCTGGCACTAAATTGGTGACGGTTCCTTCTACAGAAGCTTTGACAATATTGGATTTCCCTTCTCCCCAAGCCATGAGTATAACGCGTTTGGCTTCCATTATTTTTTTGACACCTAACGTAATAGCTGTTCTGGGTGTATTATTCAATCCCGAAAAATCATTACTAGCCGCTACTCTTGTAATGTGGTCTAAAGCTACCAATCTAGTTTTGGAATTTTGAAGTGATCCTGATTCGTTAAACCCAATATGACCATTACCACCAATACCTAAAATTTGCAAATCTAAACCTCCTAAAGCTTCAATTTTTGCTTCATAAGTATTACAATATTCGGCTATGTCTTCCTTTAAAAGTAAACCGTCTGGCACATGATAATTTTCCGGCAATATATCGATATGATTAAACAGCTGTTCTTTCATAAAACGGACATAACTGTTTATAGAATCTGGCTCCATAGGATAGTATTCATCTAAATTGAATGACACCACATTTTTAAAACTTAAACCTTCTTCTTTATGCAATCTTACTAATTCGGCATACAATCCTTTAGGGGAAGATCCTGTTGCCAATCCTAATATACAGGGCTGTTTCTGATTTTGTTTAACTCTTATTAGATCTGCTATTTCTCTGGATACAGATTTAGAAGCTTCTGTTGAATTTTCGTAAACTATAGTTTCTACATTTTCAAATCGTTTTTCAAAACTTGTTGCTTTATCTATACTACTATTTAACATTGCTTTTGCTTTATTGATTATATATTTCTTTTAAAAACCTTTTTGGTTTTCTTAATATGATTGAAAATTTTCAGTATTTAACTAATGCATGTCATCATTTTTACACCAATTTGTTTCCCATTCTTTTATTAATTGTCTTTCTTTTAATTCGTCGAAAGGTTTATTATTTACTGAAGATATTCTAAGTGCTTGCAAAAACATGTTCCACCTTGGCCAATAAAATTCCTTGTACATGCCTTGCCATGCTCTAGATGCATAATCATTTAAATGGCCCTCACCTCCCCACATCGTGATTAACATTTTAGCATTTTTTAAATAAATTTTAGATACTTCAGGAGACTCTCCATAATTCCAAGCTGATGTTAACCAATTGTTTAGATTATTCAAAGGTTGCCCCGACAGCATGTCATCTATACCTAAGGCATACTGCTCTATTTTACTATATAGTAAATCTGCTTTTTCTATATCTTTTTCATTATAGGCTTTAACACATTCTATTAATAAATCATCGATAATTAAAGAGTTATACTGTCTGGATGCTTCTATTAAATCATAATGGAAAAGACTGTTTTCATCATAGTTTTTTGATTCCTCAACCAAAATATCTAAAGCTTGTTTTAACTTTTCTTTGTCTCCAGGGTTTCCTTCAAACTCAGTTATTTTTAATGTGGGTCGTTTAAAAAACAAATATGCTCCTGCTCTACTGTCCCACCAACGCGTTTCCCAATATTTGGTACTGTATATAGATTCTATGAGTAATTGCCATGCCTTAAAAACTGGTTCTGGCGTTTTTCCGTATCTAGCATTTAAATAGGTTTTTAACCAATGGCTGACCGGTTCTTTTCCTTGTGCCCAAGGAAGATCATAAATATATTCGTAAACAACAGAATTATTGTTTAATCCTTCTGGCATCACTCCATAACCAACAAGGTTTCCTTTGTTGGTATGACTCAATAAACTTTTAAGTTCCTGATTGTAGAAGTTTAAGTCGCCATAAACAGGATTTGAGCCTCCATAATTATGCACATAGCCATAGGTCCATTGCTTACCATAAAAGGCTTCTTGGTTTTCCCACACTTTATATCTATCGTTGGCATAATCTTGAATGATGAGTCTATCGTTAGGCACTTTACTTAAAAACGCCACGGTAGCTTCTTTAGTCCAAAATTCTTTATCACTACCAAAAAGCCAACCTTGCATGACCCAAGTTGCCCCTGGAACTGCCTCATCTATGGTTTCATAAATAATGTTCCCATAATCTGATAGTTCTTCATATTTGTGGTCTTCAGATACGGGAGGCTTAATTTCATTAAAGGAATCGGCCAAATAGAAATCGGATTTCCCATATAAATTAGAGTATAATTCAATAAAACGTTTTCCTATGTCTTTAAACAACGGATCTTTGGGATCTAATAAATAGGTGCTTTCAAAACCGCCACCAGACCAAGAGCTTAATGCACTTATTTTTGAGTTAGGGTGCATTTCCGCAAATGCCTTTGGTACATAACCACTAAAAGCCGGTACTACGGGATGCATACCCAAGGCTCTCATTTTCTGCAATATTTTTTTCTGAATCTCTGACTTTTTATCAATCCATTCTTGTGGCAATGGCCCTTCATGACTATTTATATTGCCCATTCTTTGCCATGGCAAAAAAGCGGGCCCCGCAAAGTGGTCTTGCAATTGACCTTCAGTTAGTCCATATTCTTTCCATAGTTGTTGCCAAACAATTTCTTGCCCCTCGAGTGCCGTTGGTAAATTAATACCATGTAATGCCATCCAATCTATTTCTTGCGACCAACGTTCCCAATCCCACCAAGGTGTTGTATAACCAAATGCGCAGGCGTTTAAATATTCTCTATATTTGAAAGGTGTCGATCCTTTTTTAGAATAAACTGGCCATGTTTTGGGCAAGTCAATTCTGTTACCTTCCCAATTGACCAAAACTGCTCCAATATCTTTAAGAAAACTATAGGCTGCATAACAAATAGTTGTATTAGACGTTCCTTGAATGGTTACTTTGTTTGCTGTAGTTTTGATTTCGAACCAATCTGTATTATTTGACTGTGCATTTTCAACAATATTCAGTTCAAATTCATTGACACGACTACCTATAAGCTTTTCTATGACGGCTAATGAACTTTTTGTGTCTTCAGTATTTTTACATGATATATTGAAGAACAAAAAAAACAGCAATAAAATAAATTGAACAGAAATTTTAAGCGTATTATAGACTTTATTATTTAAAGCGTGTTTTCTCATTTTGAAAATAAATTTAAACTGATATCATTTAATTTTTGAAATGATATGAAGATTTATAAAACTTTTTATAAAAAATTAATGCAATTTATATTGTTGAAAAGATTGTAAAAAAAGGGAGAACAAATCATCTCCCTTTTAAATAAAACCAAATTCAACAACTAATATTTACATTAAACATTCTATTTATTAAGCTTTAATAACTCATGATAAAATTACAAGCACTTATTAATTTTGAAATGGACGCTTTAATCAAAAACATAGACAAATCGTATTTTATTTTTCTTTGCTTATTTACTTATATCCGTAATATTCAGCATTATAAACGCTTATCTTAATTTGATGTTAGATCATGTGAGTGAGTATTAAGTATTCTAGACGATGAACAATTAAATAATTTAAAACTTTAAAAAAGGGATTTATATTATCAAGGATATTTATAATAACGGATGTGTATCTACAAAAAAGATTTTAAAGTTTGATAAAAACCAATGCATTTGAATTTATCTTGTGCTTTTTGGGACTGAATTTTTAACACATACTATTCACTAGGGAATAAAAGGTTTTACTACTACCAATTTATCAGCAGATAAGTCTACTTCAAACAAATGTGGGATTCTAATTGTTTTTTCTCCTATCTTTTTATGGCTATGAATGGCCATTAATGTGTTCCCTTCGAAAGTATTAAACAGCATCCCATGACCAAAATTTGGTGGCGTTATAGGTTCTTTTTCTTGAATCCAAGGGCCATCTAAAGTGCCACTTTCAGAATAAGCAACACCTTGCACATAAACATCATAAATCCAGCTTGTCCAGAGCATTCCCAAACGTCCTGTTTCCGTTCTAAACAAAAAAGGACCGTCGGTTACTTTATTTGGCTTATCATTACCTTGACTATCTTTTTCGCGGCTCCAAGGCGAATCACTAGCTTTAAACAATAACTTGCTTTCTCCTACTGAACCACTTAAATTGGATTTTAATTCAATTTTTTCAATCGTTCCATTACCATTCTGCAACCATTCATAACAATAAACCATATATGGTTTTCCATTAGTATCTACCCAAAAAGTACCATCTAGCGTTGGCATAGTGGCAGGTAAATAAATAGTGTCCTCCATAGGAATGTAAGGACCATCGGGTTTGTTGCTTACTAAAATATGACTTGCACGACGCTCGATTACATTTTCTGCTACGGTATCTATGATGACGCTTCTATTAGTAAATGTAGCAAAGTAATAATACTTATCTTTGTAATGGTGAAGCTCTGCCGCCCAAATCATGGGGTTAGGGCCCATCCAAGAGTCCGAATCGGTTTCTGCTATACGATAAGGACCTTCCCAAAACTTTAAGTTCTTACTTTTCCAAAGCATACCTCCTGTTCCTGTCATATAATACATTTGGGACGCTTTGTCTGCCAAAACACAAGGATCGCTTAAACGAATGGAACTTATAGGAACATTATGCCTAACTTGCAACCCTTTTTGGGAAAAACCATATGCTATACTTAAAAGACATAAGCCTAAAAATAAGCACAAGCCTCGTTGTTTTCTGTAACTTTTATATAATCTTGCTCTATTAACCATGTTTTATCTATCTGCCTATAGGATGATCTCTATTTTATATAATCCTGATGCATGTGGCAGCATGTTTTGACTAAACTTAGCTTCAAACTCTCCAACTTCTTTTCCGCTCCAAAGATTTGTAATTTTAGCTTTTCCTGTAATTCCTAAATCGGCAAATGTAATGCTAAGGTCTTGGGATAGTTCATCAGAAATATTGAACAAGGCTAGATAAGTTATTTGATCGTTTTCGTTTTTAGAAGTGATTGCCATTTTATCATCTTCAAAATACAGTTTACGTATATTAGTACTTTCTGCATGCATTTTCAATACTTCCTTATTGGTTAACAACGACAGTGTAAACGCGTCGTTACTAGGCAAATCACCTCCAAACATTAATGGGGATTTAAAAATGGTAAAAAATGTCATGAGCGTATATTGCTCGTCTTTTGTTAGATTGGTCATCCTATCGTCGCCTCTTTCACCTCTAATAGACAATCTTCCCAAAGGAATCATATCACAATCTGGCCAGGTGCCTGGTTTAATATAATCGAACCAATCTAGACTTACCCCCATTAAGTGTTCAATATGCCACCAGCTATCCCAAACATCGTTTACCATACGCCACATATTTGCATGTTCGCTCACATGAGGTCCCGCTTGAACGGGTGTTTCCCCTGGAGAAGTACTTAATACAATTTGACGCCCACAGTTATCTATAGCATTTCGAATAAGTTCTATTTCTTTTTCATGGTAAATAGGTGCCGATAAATCGTCTATCTTAATAAAGTCTACACCCCAACTCGCATATAACTCAAAAATAGAATTGTAATATTCTTGAGCTCCAGGCTTGTTGGCTACAATGGTATAATTATCTTTTAACCATTTACATTGGTTTTCGGTTGAATACACTTGATCTGCTGTAATGCCATTGGTTCCTTTTATGGGAAGTTTATTTTCAACCGCAGTTTTTGGAATTCCTCGCATGATATGAATTCCGAATTTTAAACCTTTTTTATGAATATAATCTGCTAAGGCTTTAAAACCATTTCCATTACCTGCAGATGGAAATCTATTCACTGCAGGCATATATCGGCCGTATTCATCAACTACATAAATGGGATCTTTTTGATTATAGCCATGGCGCTTTGTATTTTCTACAAACCATCGAATATCTACTACAACATATTCCCAGCCATAGTCCATTAGCTTTTCTGCCATATAATCTGTATTTGCCTTTACCTCATCTTCTGTTACAGTAGGGCCATAACAGTCCCAACTATTCCAACCCATTGGTGGTGTTTGTGCCCATGCCTTAAAGTTCACCTCCTCTTTAAATGCTTCGTTTACGCCTACTTCTTTTTTTGTACTGCTTTTACAGGTCAACAAAATTGTAGTGGCAACAATTAATATGAATACCTTGTATAATTTCATCTGTTTATAATATTGGTTTTATTATTTATTCATCTATCAACTCCTTTTGTTGACATGACAATCGGTTTAATGGAACCGTCTTTATTGTACTCTAATTTATCGATACAAACCGACCTACTATAACTCCCACCATCAGTTTGTATGCCGCCATTGTGGTATATAAAATATGATTGCCCTTTAAATTCAACAATAGCCTGGTGGTTGGTATTGCTATTTCCAGCTATTTCATTTAAGATTCCTTTGTATTCATAAGGGCCTTCAATACTATCGGCCATGGCATAGGCTATTTTTTCAGGGAATTCTGTAGCGTAAGTTAAATAATATTTCCCTTTACGTTTATGTATCCAAGGGGCTTCCGTAAATTCAAAACCTTCAAAATTTAATTGTTTTACCTCTCCATCAATTTCAATCATATTCTCTTTTAGTTTGGCATAGTAACATTGTCTGTTTCCCCAGAAAATCCAAGCCTGACCATCGTCATCTATAAAGATTGCCGGATCAATACACGCCCAAGAATGCGTTGAAGCAAAACAATCTTTATTTGTTAATAAAGGTTTTCCTAAAGCATCTTTAAATGGCCCTTCAGGTTTGTCTGAAACAGCTACTCCTATACCACTCCAATTGGTACTTATGTACCAGTAATATTTTCCATTTTTCTCTATAACATGACCAGCGTAAGCGTCTCCGCTTTTTGCCCATGGAAAATCTGTAATTTTAAGCGGAACAGGGTACTCTGTCCAGCTTTGCATATCGGTAGTGGAAAACACGCACCAATCTTTCATTTTATAGCCTTTTTGACCACCTTCGAAATCATGGCCTGTATATAACCATAAGGTGTCATTTTCTACAATGGCGGCAGGATCGGCCGTGTACTTATGGGTAAAAATGGGGTTGCCTTGTGACTTATAATGCTTTGGTTTTTCAGATACGTTTCCCCATTGGTCTTTAAGTCGGTTTAATTCTTCCTTGGTAATCCCTATAACGCTTCCATGCCTTGGATGGAAATTCTTGGTGAAGGATTCTGGTTTTTGAGTAAAACTGTATAAATCTTTACTACGTTGAAACTCATAGCGTCCATTGGAATATAAATCATACATTAAAATATATTCTTCAGAATTGTTCAATTTAAAAACTGAAGATCCCTCAATCGCTGTTTTATTATTGGCATAAGCATCAAGATACACAAACGATTCCTTCCACGGTCCTTGTAACGATTTGCTGGTAGCCTGTTTTATCCCGTTTTTAATTTCTTTACCTTTTTCATCTTTGGTATTTCCCTTGTAGAATAAATGGTACGTTCCGTCTTTATAAATAATATCACCATCAATAGCGCCGTCTTTAGCGCGGAACATTAATGTTGGAACAGATTCAAATCCTGAAAAATCCTTATTGGCATAAGCACTATAAAAATCTAATTTATCATCATCTTTAAATTTTACCGTAAAATAAATCAGGTATTTTTTGACCGTAGGATCATAAATGGTTTGTGGCGCCCAAACCCAATAGGCATCAGTAAATTTATCTGGATAATCTTTTGACAAATTGATTTTACTGTGTTTCCATTCAGTTAGATTATTAGATTTCAACAATACAATTCCCGGATTTTCCTTCCAACCATTTGATGCTGTTGACATATCGGTAGCAACTATGAAGTATGAATTTTTATCTTCGCCTCTTAAAATATGTGGGTCGCGAATGCCTCCGGATTGTGAAATTTCATCTGAATTTAATATAGGTTTGTTATTATTTAAGGCCGTCCAGTTAATCGCATCTTCACTGATTGCAAAACGCAATTGTTCTTCACTTTTTCTGCTTTCCGAAGCGCCTTCAAAATAGGCAAATAGATAACCTTCAAAATTCGTGTTTTGTGCCTGTAAAGTAAAGACACACACTATTGATAAAACAACTGTTTTTAACACTAATTTCTTCATAATTATTCATTTTGAAATAAAGGTGGCATTCCCCAATGATTTGCCAATCGAATGGCTTCTAATTTATTTAAAGGAATAACAGCACCATGCTTAGGTGACGTGAAATTTGTTGTTTTCATTTTACCTTTATTAAAATGCCCTAAGTCTTTAAAGGTTTTAAAATCTGTAGTTTCTACAAAACCAAAATTGTGTGGTTTTATACTAAAAATATCATACATAAGCACCCATGTTTCGCTATCCAAGCGTTTCCATACGTTGGGTGCTTCGCAAGAACCTGGTTCTTTATCAATCCATTCCGGATTGTATTCGTATCCCTTGTTTATTTCGTTTGAAAACGCCATTTTTATACCTCCCGGATTTTCCTGCGCAACATACATCATACAATAACGACCGTCTGGTAAAGGCGTAATATCGGCATCTAATACTTGAATCTTTTCATTTGGGTAGTCAAACAACAGTTGAGGTTCGGTAATTAATTTTGTAAAATCTTCGTTGGCGTGAGCATAATACATTTTTGTTAATCCGTGCCCCATTCTCATGGTGAAATACACCATCATTTTTTTCTCCTTCGGATCGTAAATCGCTTGAGGCGCCCAGGCACAACCCATATCTTCATAACCTTCGAAAGCTTCATCAAACAGGAAATTACTGTGTGTCCAATGAATCAGGTCGTACGATTTCATAAGTACAAAGCCACGGTTATTGCCCCAATCGTATTTTTCAACTGGCCTTTCCCATTGGGTGTCTCGTAAACCTTGTTCTTTGCCAAAGATGTGAAGATCGGTCATCACCACATAAAAAGCACCATCGGGTCCTCTAGAGATGTGAGGATCTCGAATGCCTTGTTGACTTGCAATGGTATCGCCCGACACCACAGCTTTTCCTTGATTTACATCGGTAAAACTATAGCCATCTGTACTTAAAGCCATGTGCAAACTATGATCGTCATCTTTAAAATAAACCATCAAATAAGCACTCATGTCCTTTGGTTCTTCCTTAGTGTTTTTTATTCCTTCTCTTGTTGATTTACAATTAAAGAAAACCACTATAGCAAGTAATAGATTTATACTTATTAAGTTCTTCATTTTTCTATGAATGGGTTTTTATTTTAAGTTCTTAAAGAATCAGGATACTCCCAAAAAATATTTATTGCTTTCCAGTTAGGTGTATTGTTTTTTGAGCGCCACTATAGGAAACTAATTCATATTTTTTTGAACTCTCCAAACCAACTCCATTATCATTACCAACTAAAGCAATTTTAAAGTCATATTGCTTTATGATACCCTTATAATCCCCTTGTTGTTCTCCTATTGTTAATTTTTTAGACTTGTCATCCCATTTAAAGTTAATCGTGCTATATTTTCCTTTTTCGTAATTATAATTGTCCCCTTCGTCGCTATATAGGGTAAATTCGCAGTCAGATCCTGGATAAACCCGTATCTCTAAAGAGTCCCATTTCTTTTCTTCGGCATATTGTACCTCTGGTCCCCAAGGAACGATAGACCCAGTTTTCACATATAATGGCATGATATCAATAGGGGTCTCCCTAACTATTTCTTGACCTCCTTTTATGGTCTCTCCTGTCCAGAAATCAATCCAGTTGTTTGATTCAGGCAAGTAAACCGAACGATTTTTAACTTTACTAAAATCTTCAACTATATTTTCATCTTTCCCTTTGGAATACATTTGATTTATTACTGGAGCAACTAAAAATGAGCTTCCAAAAATATATTCATCTGTAATATTTAGTGTTTTTTCGTCTTTTGGATATTCCAATGGAAGTGCTTTCATGAACGAATCGGATTGATTTGTTACTTTCCAAGCGGTCGAATACAAATAAGGCAACAATCTATACCTTAGTTTGATTGATTTTTCAATGGCATCAAAAGCCCAATCACCTCTATTTCCAAATTGATAAATTTCTCTTGGCAAGTCTGTACCATGTGAACGCATCATAGGCGTAAAGGTTGCAAACTGTGCCCAACGCACATACAGTTCTTTAAACTCAGGATTTTTTACACCGCCTGCTTTACGATGTCTTCCTGCAAAAAAGCCTCCTATATCTGCATTCCAATAAGGTATCCCACATATGGTGAAGTTTAGTGCAGCAGGAATTTGTTCTCTTAAAGCATCCCATGAGGATTGAACATCGCCAGACCATGAATTTGCTGCATGGCGTTGTTGCCCTGCAAATGACGATCTGGTTAATATATATACCCTTTTGCTTTCGGTGGTTTTTCTTTGGTGTTCATAGATACCTTTTGTGTGTTCTAAAGAAAATGCATTTGATACCGAGCGGTAGGATCCTAATTTTGTTTGTTGGTCAAAATCACTGTCTTTTACGTTAATATGGTCTGGTTCTGTGGAATCTAGCCACCAGGCGTCTATTCCTTTTGAAAACACCCCTTTATTTAAATAGTCCCAATAAATATCTCTAGCTTCCGTGTTATAGACATCGTATGGCTTTGTACCACTCTTTGGTGGCCACGTATCAAAATCAATCAGCATATCCTTATCTTTAAACTCAGCATATTGTTCTGTTAACGGTCCAAAACCTGGCCACGCAACGACCATTAAATGGGCATTCATAGCGTGTACCTTGTCAGCCATTTCTTTTGGGTTTGGAAACCTTTCCACATCCCATTTCATCGCATTCCATAAGCTGTCTTCTCCCCAATATCTCCAATCCTGGATAATACCGTCCAAAGGCACTTCTAAATCTCTATATTTTTTTACAACATTTAATAGTTCGTCTTGAGTTTTATAACGTTCTTTCGATTGCCAGTATCCATAAGTCCATAAAGGAAACATGGGAGCCTGACCTGTTAAATCCCTCATTTTTGATATGGTTCCTGCACCTCCTTTTCCATACATAAAATAATAATCAACACAATCTCCCAAGGATTCAAACGATGTTTCTTGGCTGGAGTCCACAAACTTTGTCTCGGCATAATTATCCCAAAAAACGCTGTAACCCTTTATAGAATAAAAATATGGTATGGTAATATTATGGTTACTGTTTTTTAACATGACCTCTTGATTGTTTTGCATGAGGTTTCCATTTTGTAATTGTCCTAAACCATATATGGCTTCATCTGCAGCAAGCTGAAACGATTGCTTTACCATATAGCTTTGTTTCCCTGCATCATTAAATGGTGTAAATTGGTTTTCTACACTTTGCTCACTTAACAGACTATTTCCATTCAAGTCTTCATATAAAACCTCCCCTGTTTTTAAATTTAATTGAACCTTAATGTCTTTTGATTTTAGAATAACAACATCTTTGTTCTTTGATATCTTTAGTTTTAGATCTTCTAACGGCTTAATGACTGTTAGCGATTCTTTCTTTAAATTAGAACTGGAAGGAGTCTTTAATACCCTAACAATTGAAGATGAATAAAATTGAATTTGGATCTTGGTTTCTCCAATGGTTGCAATGATTCCATTTTCTGATTTACTATATTTTTCATTTGAGAATGAAGTGAGTAAGACAAATCCTAATGCGATTATACTTAAAATTACTTTTTTCATAAACTTATTCTATTGATTTTATTCCGGTCACCGTTGGTTTAACAGGCTTGATACTTCCATCGGCATTAAATTCCAATTTATCTATACAGACTTCCCTGTTAAACCCTGCCGCTCTTCCCATTGTAATGCCGTTAGGTCTGTTAAAACGATGATAAACAATATGCCATGTGTCGGTATCTGGCGTTTGTATCACACTATTGTGCCCAGTACCGTAAATACCATCTTCTGGTCTTTTTTCTATCACAATGTTGTTTTCCGGAATATTTAATGGCCCTGTTGGTGAATCTGAAGTGGCATACCTTACTCTATAGTTTGGACTTCTTGTATCGTCTTCAGACCACATAAAGTAATATTTTCCGTTTCTATAAAACACCTCGGTACCTTCCCTAAAAGTGTTACCTGGATTTAAAAGTTTTATGGTGTTTGGCTTTATAGAGACCATATTGTCATTTAACTCAACGCACGCCATATGGCCATTGCCCCAATACAAATAATTTTTACCCGATACTGGATCAGTAAAAATATCTGGATCTATTTCTTGACCGCCTTTAGCACCTTCTGGTCTTTCTGAAATCAATGGTTCTCCAGAATCTACAAAAGGTCCTGTTGGGTTGTCTGATACTGCTACCCCTATTTTTTGTGCTGCCGTGAAATAATAAAAGTATTTATAGTCGCCATTAATTTTCTTTTCAATAGCACAAGGCGCCCAGGCATTTCTGTCTGCCCAACTTACATCTTTTTTTAAGTCAAGAATAACACCTTCATCTGTCCAATTAATTAAATCCGGTGATGAGAATGTTTTAAAATACGTACCGGACCATCCTGTAAAACCATCACTTGTTGGATAGATATAATATTTGTTGTTTTTATGGGAATAAATAATTTCCGGATCGGCATAAAACCCGTTTAAAACGGGATTGTTATCTTCATGAACCGAAACCTTATATATTTTTGATTTTACTGCTGATTCAACAACATAATCTACAGTACCTTTAGAGAAATCCTGTGCACCTGTAGTTTTTAAATTAACCCACGGCACCGTTTGAATGTTTAGGTCTAAATTTGTTATGTCAGTTCCTAATTTTACAGGAATGTAGATCGTACTTGTTTCGTCATTTATATCAATATTATGCTTTTTAACGGCATCGGAATCAAAATTCACAAAAGCACTTTTCTCTAACAGACCCCATTTTTTAATTAAAGCTTGCGTTTCTGCCTCGGTAATTCTAATAACTGTACCATGTCTTGGATGGAAATTCATAGAAATCTCGTCATCTATAATAGTAAAGTTTTGCAAATCTTTTGTTTTAGTAAACTGATATGTTCCTGATGTATACATATCGTACATTAAAATATATTCATCTGAATCAATCAATTTAAAAATTCCAGAGCCTTCTACTGCAGCATCTGTTTGATCGAAAAAGCCATCTAACTGAACATAACCTTCATTTATTTTATCAGACACGGCCTGCCTAATACCTCCTCCAGCACTTTCGTTCTTAAAAAACAGGTGATACTTCCCATCATTATAAATAATATCTCCATCTATACAAGCACTGTTTGATGGGCTATAAAACAATTGTTTTGGGGTTGTTGCTAATCCTGTAAAATCTTTATTTGCGTAGGCATAGTAAATAATATCCGGTCCTTCGTTGCCTAACATAGACCAGTATATCATATACTGATTTGTCTTTTCGTCATAAATGGTTTGTGGTGCCCAAACACGCTTAATGTCACCATATTCCTGTGGATATGTTTCAGGAATGTTTATAATGCTTGACGACCAATTAATCAAATCAGTTGATTTCATTAAAATCATGGCATAATTATTCCAACCTTGTTCTGTTACATACAAATCTGTAACCACCATATAAAACGTTTTTCCATCTGCACCACGTAAAATATGAGGGTCTCGAACGCCGCCCGATGAGCTAATTGCCTTAGAATCTATAATAGGTTGATTGTTATTTAATGCGTAAAAATTATACCCATCACTACTTAAAGCGTAATGAATGGATTCTTCTCCTGGTCCATTTCCTGTGAAATAGGTAAATAGATAATTAGTGTATTTACCTTCTTTTTTACAAGAAAACAAAATTGCCACTGTAAAGCATATCAAAATAAGCCTATATCCTGACTTTATTAGTTTCATTTTTAAATGTTTATAGTTATTATTGTTTGGTTTTTTGGTATGGTGAATTACTACTTGTTTTAATATTTATTGTAAAAAATGAAAAAACCATTTTATAAGCGTATAAATAACACTTATCAAATATAAAGATTATTATAGATACTATTTTACATTAATTCTATTTTTTTTGATGTATGGCTTCTTTTTAGGCTCTTATATTGAACTCGTTTATTTATTGTTTTTTAATATCCACATGAAACACCTTAGATAATCAATGCGCTCCTGTATGTTATAAATATTCTTAGCATGAATGGTTCATCTTAACTTGTAGTAACTATTTACTTTTTTAGTACATGACTAAAATTCAAATATATTTTTATTTGAAGATAAAAGCGCAGTTTCCAAAAGGCTCAATGTGACACGCTTTTATTTTTGTCATGTACTAAAATTTATTTTACTTCCAACACAACACTGACTGGTTTTAACCAAGGACTGGTAAACTCAACATTTATATGGCCTGTTTTTCCAACAGCTTGAATATAGGCTGCTATTTTTCCATGAAAAACCCGTTGCTTATTATCTGTGTAATCGGTCATATCACTATTATTACCTGCTTCCAATCCTAATAATTTACCTGGACCACTTATGCTACATTTAATTTCATCATCGGAGCGCATAACAGGTACGCCATTTTCATCTACAACCTCCACCATTAATTGAACAACTCCTTTATCTTTACTTATAATATTCTTTTCAACCTTAGCGGTTAGAGCATATGGTCTTTTTGATGAGTTCATTACATAGCGACTCACTTCTTTACCATCATCATTAATACCTATTGCTTCCAATTTTCCTGATTGATATGGAATATCCCATGAAATAATTCCCGTTTCCGGATTGTAGTTTTTTTCCTCTCCAACAATTTCACCATTTAATTCCAGACGTGCTTTAGATGCATTGGTATAACAAACCACTTTTATTATTTGACCTTCTTGATAATTCCATGATGGCCACGCATCCATAGATAGTCTTCCATTTAAAATATAGGTTCCTATATATATCATTGGTTTTTTAGACCAAAGTGATTGTCTAAAATATCCTCTTGGTTTTATGCTTCCTGAAAAATCCAATAATCCTGAATAAAATCCTCTAGAAGGCCACCTACCAGATTCTCCAAGATAATCGATACCTGTCCATAAAAATTGCCCAAAAATATGCTCGTTGTTTTTTACGGCTAACCACGCTTCGATATCGTGTCTATTTTCACTACCATAAATGATACGGTTAGGGTATTTCTCGTGATCTGATTGATATTTGCTTTCTGTATAATTATACCCTGTAATGTCTAAAGTTTCTGGGTATTCCGTTTCGTTGGACATAGCTACCCCTGCTAAACCAGCAGTAGTAGGACGTGAGCTGTCATATTTTTTCACTGCTGCAACCAAACGTTTTGCAATGGCACCAAGACGCATAGCATCTGGAGCATCTTTTTTATAACCGCCATATATCGCTTGTGAAAATCCTGTACCACCGCCTCCATCTAAAACAGGATGTGAATATGGGTCGTTAGGATAATCAACCTCATTACCGATACTCCATGCAAAAACAGACAGGTGATTCCTATCTCGGCGCACCATGTCTTCTAGATCTTTTTCAGCCCAATCAGCAAAAATATCATAACTGCCTTCGTACCCTGGTGTCCCTTGGTTCCAGCCTTCCAACCATTTACGTTTAGGAAATTCCCACTCATCGTAAGCTTCATTTAAAACCAATAAGCCTAATTCGTCGCAAAGTTCATAAAAATCTGGTGCTTGTGGATTATGGCTCGTTCTTATGGCATTTACACCTATGTCCTTCAAGGTTTGCAATCTGGTTTCCCAAACTTCCCGTGGTACTGCCGAACCTAAAACACCTGCATCATGATGAAGACATACGCCTTTTATTTTCATCCAAGTGTCGTTAAGTGCAAAGCCTTTATTGGTATCAAAAGTAAATTTACGAAACCCTGTTTGTGTAATAGATTGGTCTATTACCTTACCATCTTTAAAGACCATTGTTTTAAGTTGGTATAAATTTGGCGCATCTATACTCCATAATTTAGGATTGTTAACTTTTAATTTAGTTGAAATCTTCGCTAATTCGTTAGAAGCTATTCTAATTTTGTTTGAGCTTTTAGCTACTGTTATTCCTGAATTTGTAATTAACTCATTAACTACTACTAAGCTTGCTTTATTATCCGAATCATTTGCTACTTCAACTTCAATGTTTAGTGTTCCTGAATGTTTTTCAACTTCAGGATATGCATATACGCCCCACTGTGCTATATGCACAGGATTTGAATATACTAACCAAACATTACGGTAAATACCCGATCCAGTGTACCAACGCGAATCGGCACTTTGACTATGGTCAACACGTACAGCAATTGCATTAGCTTCACCATACTTAATATAGGGTGTAGCATCGTATGCAAAAGAAATGTATCCATTAGGACGTTTTCCTAAAGATTTGCCATTAATAAATACCTCACTTCTATTATAAACACCTTCAAAATATAAGTACACTTTTTGTCCATCCTTCTCTAATGGAACATGTATAGTTTTTCTGTACCAAGCAATACCTCCTGGCAGATAGCCTGTTGCGCTTGCCAAAGTAGGACTTAACTGTTGTTTTATACTCCAATCATGTGGTATATTAACTGTTTCCCACGCATCAGTATTATATTTAGGTTGCTTAAATTCTTCATTTTCTTGAAGAATGAACTTCCAATCTTCATTTATCTTTATTGAGTTGCCAAATGAGATCTGACTAAAAACCGACGAATAGCATTGAATAAAAACTATTAAAAAAACTCTTTTTAAATTTAAACCCATCTTAATAACATTAATTTCTAATTACTTGTAATCCATCTGTTTTCATTCCTTGTATAATTAAGGCGTGCTTACTTATTTATAAAACTTATTATCCCTCCTTTTGGCTCCACTTTTAACATATTTCCTTCTGAATCAAAGTTCAAACTATCCACGGCTATTTCTCTTAAAAGTGTATCATTGTTATCTTTAATCCTATGGTATAAAATATAATCTTGATTATTTTCTTTAAACATGGCATGGTGTCCAGGGCCTAAGGTGGTAGAATCTTTTGATGTAGTTAAAACAGGACTATTTACGCCTTCTTTCCATGGACCAAAAGGTGTTTCACCCACCGAATAACATACCTTATATGTACTGTCGATACATTTTCCTTCAGAATACATTAAATAATATTTATTGTTTCGCTTTATCATGAATGGTGCTTCAAAATAATGTGGAGGCGTAATATCTTTAATAGCATTCGCATCATAAGAAATCATGTCTCCATTTAACTGAACCGCGAAACAATGTCCGTTTTTCCATTTTAAGCCAGATCCCCAATATAAATAAGATTTACCATCGTCATCTACAAAAACTTCAGCATCAATCATATGATATTCAGGGAACATATCGCCTTTAACGAATGGGCTTCCATCAGGTTTTGCATTTTTCCAAGGTCCTAATGGTTTATCACTTACACCAACCCAAACTTCACTTCCTATAGATACATACATATAAAACTTCTTGTTAGGCGCTTGAATAACGCAAGGTGCCCAAACCATGCTTCCATTTGAAGTTGAACTCGTACATGCTTCTTTTGTTGGCCAATTGATATGTTTACGTTCCCAATTTTTAAAATCTGATGATTCAAATACAGCTAACTCATCGCCTCCCCAAGGATCTATCGTAGCATACATATAGTATTTACCCTCATATTTTACTAAGGTTGGATCTGCAAAATAACCATCAACTATAGGGTTGGCTATTTTTACTAATGCAGGCTTTTCTTCTTTTTTAGATTCCGTTTTTTGTTTACAACTGCATGCTACTAAAAACAAGATACATATATAAGAAACAGTCTGAAGTCTTTTTGATTGCTGAATAAATTTAATCATCATTTACTTTTTATTGAATTATTATTTGCTTGATTAAAACTTTGGATTTATAGAGAACGAATATTCATAAACTTTATCAGCATAATAAATATATGGCGCATGTGGTTTGGATCCCCAACTAGTATCGCCACCAACACCCATCATTTTATGATCTATATGGACTTCTACAAAATCTCT
This sequence comes from Aestuariibaculum scopimerae, assembly GCF_059428085.1. Lineage (NCBI taxonomy): Bacteria > Pseudomonadati > Bacteroidota > Flavobacteriia > Flavobacteriales > Flavobacteriaceae > Aestuariibaculum > Aestuariibaculum scopimerae. The sequence goes on along the minus strand of NZ_CM182089.1, from coordinate 3,468,378 downwards.
GTCCTTTACATCAGCAGGTGTTCTCAACAGTTTTTTCTTTCCAGGATCTAAATCATTGGTGCTATGGTTCAACGCATTAAACTCTATGGTTTCGCCAATTGCCTCAATTTCGAAGCCTAAACCTATTTGATTTTTCAAAGTAAACCATCTAACATCTGTTTTATGTCCATTCTCTTGTGGTCTCCCATAGGCAACATATTGATCTGCTACTTTCGAGCTATAGTGTCCCACAAATGCAGATGTATTTCTATCTATATAATTTTCCCAAGGACCACGACCAAAGTATTCAAGATTACTAAATTCTTTAGGCATTTTGAAAACCATACCAATACGTGGGATTTCAGACAAATCGGTTTTAGAAGTTTCAAATTTATAATTAACATCTATTTTGCCATTACCATAAATAGTATACTCCATCGCAATCTCACCTTCTACAGTTGGTAGTTTTAGCTTTGAATTAATTACTAATTCGGATGGTGATACTTTTTTGGAACTTATACTTTCTAACACTGCATTGTTCATTGCTTCCTTCCAAACTTCAGCGCGCTCAGGTAGTTTATTACCAAAATCATTATCTGTTGGAGCCCTCCAAAACGTTGGTGCCAAAGGATTATTCATTAACTCATAACTATTCAATTTGTAAGATGTAATGGCTCCTGTTTTTTTAGATATTTGAATAGTGAAGTCCTCGCCAGTAACGGCTATGGCTTCAGGCATTTCTTTAATCTCAATTTGGCTTGAAGTTACTGGTTTAACAGCTGTTTTCTCAAAAGATGATAATGCAAACTGTTGCGAAGCGACAGGATGACCAAAAGGAATCAATTCGGTTTCTTTGCCCTGCAAAGCATACATATTTAAAAAATATTCATTCCCCTTGTTTTGATTAAAATCTTTTAAGTCTAACTTGAATGCTTTGTCTGTTTGTGGCAAAACACCTGTTGGGTTGAAAACACCTTTTTGTTTTACGGTGCCATTCTCCATTAATTCCCAACGAATGATATAATTTTCTAAATCAGAAAAAAAGTTTTCATTTCCTATGGTAATACTTCCTTCTGAAATTTTTAAATCTTTAAAATGAATATTTTGATATTCTTTTTTAACTTCATACAAACCGGGGTGTGGTGTCATGTCTGGATCGACCAATCCATTGAAACAAAAGTTCCCATCATGGTGCACACCTTTTGGTTCAAAATGTCCTCCATAAGCCCAAAATTTAACACCTTCATCGTTATATTTTGTTAAACCTTGATCCATCCAATCCCAAATAAAACCGCCTTGAAGTTGCTTATTACTTCTTACTAAGTCCCAATATTCTTTAAAATTACCGGTACTATTTCCCATAGCATGGGCATATTCACACCAAATAAATGGTCTTTTAGCATCGGACCCTAACCATTGTTGAACACCTTCTATAGATTGATACATGTTACCTATAATATCTGTATGCTGTTCTTTAATATCCGATAATCTCTCAGCACGTTCGTAATGTATTGGTCTGTTTTTGTCCAATTCTAAAATGGCTTTATAGCCAGCTAAAAAATTAGGTCCATCACCTGCTTCATTGCCCATGCTCCAAACGATTATTGATGGATGGTTTTTATCTCGCTTTACCATGTTTGTAATACGCTCTACATGCGCCGCTTTCCAAGCTGGATTGTTTGCTAATGTACTCTCAGGTTTGTAACCCATACCATGGGATTCAATATTAGCTTCATCATACAAATATAAACCATATTGATCACACAATTTATACCATAAAGGCATATCTGGATAATGACAGGTACGAACCGCATTAATATTATTCTGCTTCATCATTTTGATATCTGCTAACATATCTTCCTTATTAACTACATGCCCATAATCTTGATTGTGCTCATGTCTATTAACACCTTTTAAAAGAATGGGTTTCCCATTTACCAACAATTGTCCGTCTTTAATTTCAGTGGTTCTAAATCCAATTTTCACTGAAGTAGCTTCAATCGTTTTCCCTTCATTATCCAATAGATTGATTAATAAGGTATATAAATATGGGTTTTCGGCAGACCACTTATTGACATTGGGAATGTTGCCAGTAAAATTTAATGTATTTGTCCTAGAACCTTTAGAATAAAAAGTCGATGTATTAGATAATATTTCCTTTCCATGAGTATCTAGAATTTGATATTGTAATTTTAAACCAGATGCTCTTTTATTGGACGTGTTTTTAATTTCTGTTTCTAAACTAAATACACCGTCTTTATAACTGGCGTCTAATAATGCTTTAGCATAAAAATCTCTTATTTGAACTTTTGGTCTAGCAAAAAGATAGACATCGCGCTGGATTCCAGATAACCTCCAAAAATCTTGATCTTCTAAATAACTACCATCTGTGAACTTTAATACTTTAACTGCTAACTTATTGATTCCTTCTTTTAAATAAGATGTAATATTAAACTCTGCAGGCAATTTAGAATCTTGGTTGTAGCCCACTTTTTTGCCATTTATCCATAAATAATAACCAGATTTAACAGACCCTAATTGGATATAAACCTCTCGATCTGACCAATTCTTATCTACAGTAAAATATGTTATATAAGACCCTACGGCATTTTGAGATGCTTTTATAAACGGTGGATTTTTATCAAATGGATAATCCATATTGGTATAATTAGGGTAGCCATACCCGTATAATTCCCAATTCCCAGGTACCGGAATTTCATCCCATGTACTATCATCAAAATTTACATTCTGAAAATCTGCGACACCTTGATCTGAATGATCTGTAAAATTGAATTTCCATTTACCGTTCAAACACTTGATGTATGCTTCATTTTCCGGTTTATCAAGTTTGGCTTTATTTAATGTTGCATATGTAAAAAAGGAAGCTCTTGCTTTTTCTCTGTTCTGTTGGAACATGCCAGGATTTTCCCAATCGTTTTGACTATACATATATTGGCTAACGATTATTACCAATAGATAAAAAATGATTTTTTTCATGTTATTATTATTTTACTTTGAAATGGATTTTCTCTTATAAAACAGATTGTATAATCGAGTTGTTAATAAAAATTGGTGTCATTACTCTCATAAACAAATTCAAATTATTTGAAAAGGGGAAGATGAAAAATATCTCCCCTAATGATCCAACTAAACGAAAGTTTCAAAATTATAAATCAATAGAAATAGTAAAATTATAGATAACACCTAGTGCTGGTATAGATATATTATCCAAATGCATGGACATATTATGATTTATAAAATTGAATAGAATGGGCAAAGGCTAAAGCAGATTGGCTTGATCAAATGACATCAAAAGAGGATGATATTTTAGGTGATTATTACGATTATAAACGACAATTTAATTATCTCGTTTTAAATAATTGATGCATGTAATGTAAATATATTTTAAACAATAAATATTTCGATATAGGTTAATTTATTTCCATTCCATACACATTCCCACTTCACTCCTATCGTCACTTCGGGCAAAGCGTATTCCATTACATTTTTTAAAGAAATTCTTAGAAAGAAAAGAACAAAGAAAAAGTGTATTAAACAACCAAAGCTCAAGCCATTATAGCTCAAACGAAACATTCCACAAATAGCTACATTTCAATACTTGCTATAATTTAGACTAAAAACTATTAATCTTTTTTATTTCTCTTTTTTCTCCATAAAATATACAGTATGATAAAGAGTATTGGTAGAATAACAAATACAATCACTTCAAAGGGATCCGAAAAATCCAGAGGCTTATTGTCATCAGGATTTTGCGTACCTATGGGTAATTGTATAAATATTAATTTATAAATAATAGTAAGCATAATTTTGGTTAATAAAGTTAAGAAATCTTAAATACCTCTTTTACAATCTTGTACAAGTCAGGAATCACTGTTTTTGCAAGTCGGGAATTATTGTTCATCAACACACAAATCCCTAAATCATCTTCAGAAAAGATTGCGATTTCATTTCGATAATTGTTCACACTGCCTCCATGATGCACCATAGTTCTTTTTTTACCGTGGTCATTGAATTTATGAATTCTCCATCCAAAGCCATAGTAGGAACTCTCATGTCCTGGCCAGCGTTGATAATATTTGCTACGGCCTTTAATTTCTATAAAAGGGTTAAACGCCTCCTGTAAAGCATTTTTATCCATGATTTCTGGATGATGACCCAACAAAAACTGCATCCATTTTGCCATATCACTAGAACTGGCATTGATACCTCCTGCAGCAACGGCATTGTAATAATGATCATTGAGTTTTTGAGGAGACCACCCATAACGTATTTTGGTATGTGGCATGGCTACATTGTCCTCTTGCGCTAACGTTTTATAATCCATTGATGTGTGATCCATATGCAAAGGCTTAAAAAATTTGGTACTTAATAAGGTTTTAAAATCTTGACCTGTTGCTTTATGCATTATCTCACTAGAAAGTGCAAACATGGCATTTTGATAACTGTATATTGAACCTGGTTTGCTTATGGGTTGTATCGATTTAAAACGCGTGGCAATTTCTGTTAATGGTAATCCGGCCTCGACCAAGTTGGTAAAGCTATGGTAAGGAGCCCCAGATGTTTGCGATAAAATAGTAGATAATGTAATGTGCTCTGTATTATTGCAATCTCCCAACTGAAAATTGGGAATATAATCACGTACCTTGTCTGTCCAATCCAATTTCCCACCACACTTTAAATTGGCGGCCAAAACACCTGTAAATCCTTTTGATAACGATCCTAACCTAAATACGGTCTCCCCGTTTACAGCATCGTTAAATTTAATATTCCGCTTTCCAAAACCGTCGGAGATCATTATAGAATCTCCCTTTACAATACTAACACCTACTCCCACAATATCCCCTGAAGCAATGGCTTTTTTAAAATATGCAGAAATGGCATCTCTCAATGTTTGTTTATGCAATTCATACAATTTAATTGCTTCCTGGTCTATTAAAGCTTTTTCAGTATCATGGACCGGGACGGTTTCCCCTACCACAGGGCTGGAAGTAGATAGCATACTTGATGAAAGTACAAAAATCGTAAAAATCACAAGTATTGGTATTCCCAATAGTTTCAATCGCTGCATTAGTTAAAAATGGTTTATTTAGGATGTAAGGTCACGAATATACGATGAAATACTAAAAAAAGCAATTCGTGTGTATAGTAGTTGAATTTTATGTGGTTATAATAGCATCCACTTCAATTTCAATCAGCCAATTCGGATCAATAAAACTAGAAATCTGCATAATGGTATCTACAGGCTTGATGGTTTTAAAATAAGAAGCCCTTACTTCAGCAGCAATTTTCCAATCATCTATGTTTGTTAAAAACATTCGGGTTCTAACAACATCATCCAAACTAGAACTTGCCTTTTCCAATGCCATTTTAATAGTTTCCAAGCATTGTTTGGTTTGTATGGAAATATCTCCAACTCCAACAGTATTTCCGTTTTTGTCTATTGGCGCTGTACCTCCCACTGTAATATATGGTCCAACCCGAACAGCACGGCTAAAACCTATAATGTTTTCATAAGGACTTCCACTGGATATTAATTGACGCTTCATAAACTAATCGGTTTTCATTCTACGCATTTGTTCGTTTGCTTTTTTGAAAATATCACGGATTACAGCTCCATTTGAAGGTTCTTCTTCAAGGGTTTCTGGATCCCATTGGCTACGTTCTGTTGCAAAGAAATCACCGCCATAAATATGAAGTCCTCCAGTAAATCTTTGTAATGGATTAGTCACTGAATGAATGGCATTATTATTTAGGGTTGCAACATCTCCTGCAAATAAGCATCTTACATTATTGGCCTCCAATCCATCCTTATCCCTTTCCCAAAGGATATTGTCTTCCCGTCCTGTATATATGCCAATATTTGCCCACATGAGGTGGTTATGGGGCATGAGATTCATTTGTGGTGTCCATGATGCGGCAAAAATTGTTAATTCTTTTGAGCGAAGAAAAACCTTTAAACCAGCTTCGGTTGGTTCACCAATGGCCTTTAACATTGCTGAAGGATTAGAAACACCTCTTGCTAAAACGTCTTTAACGGCCTCTTGTGGATTAGACTCTTTGTTAGCAGCAATACAATCTTCAATAAATTTTTGCATTTCAATGAGTTCGTTTTCCTTTACAGGAATAATGCGTTCTCCATGCTCTAATGCATCTATTGAGACTTCTGTCATTGAAGACATTGCAAAGGAAGGAAGTGCTGTAAGGCTTAATCCTAATCCCAATGTTTTGATCATTCCCCTACGCGATATTTCTGAATCATTTCTTGAGTTTAACATAATACTATGTGTTTTTGATTGTTTGTTTTACATATTCGTTATAAAAGCGTTCATTAAGAGGAACGGTTTTTAATGCTATTTCTATTTCATCAAGATACTTAATTATAGAAAGGTCTTTATTTAGCGTTTTGTAAATGGCATACTCGCAACTGTTCCATATAGTTTCTAATTTGGGGATAAGATCTAAAGATTTTTGAGTTAGTTTTATGTTTTGTTTTCTTTTGTCAATAGGGTCTTTTTCAGATACTATATACCCCTTAGCAGTCATTTTTTTTAGCATAACAACCATGGAAGGATGTGTATAACCTAATTGTTCTGCAATTTCAACCATAGTAAGCATGTCATGCTCTTTTAATAATTTAAACACTAAATGCCAGCTAGGTTCCACATCTATATCGATTTGCTTAAAGAATTTTCTAGTGTCATGAGTCATTCTATCACTTATGCGTTTTAAACGATTGTCTAATGCCTTATAACCAAGCTCTTTAATAAAATCTTTTTCCATTTTTGATTACTTTTATTGTAAAGATAAAAAATAGTTAGTTAACTACATAGTTAGTTAAGTATATTTTTATATGAACATCATTATGTATGCTCTATAAAAGTATGGGCATGTGCTATTGCATGGCTTTTAAGAATATAAAAAGAGGGACTATTCCATATCATTCCGTTTTACAGTACCAGAATACCGTATAGGAAATCGTGACGCACTATTAAGTGTCATATCACTTTTTAGTGTAGGCCATAGTTTAATGTAAACAGTAAAGTTTTCAGATTTGCTTTTGGCTTCAAATGTAATGGTGTAACTGTTGTCTTTGTTTTTTTCGGCCTTATAATCTTGTACAAGACCTTTAAATTGTATGGCGGTATCTGTACTGCCATACTCCACTTGCATTTGACGTTCTCCAAAATATGGCAGATAGGAAGCTATACTATCTCCCGAAATACTTAAAAAATTAGTATTACCCACCAAGCTAATACTCCCAGAACTGCTACCCGGTTGTAATAAGCCAGAGTTTAAAACTTGTTGCAAAGCGGCCGTAGTTTGTGGATAGGCCCAATCGGATTCAATTCGGAATTGTTTCTTGTTAACTAAAGTATCCAGAACTTCTATTTGTTCAGCGGAAATGGTTTTGGATGTTCCACAGGATAGCACTATAAACGCTATAATACAACCCAAGACGTATTTTAAATTTTTCATTTTTATTTCTAAAATACGAAAAATATAGAACTCTTCATAAAACAAAACCAGTATGCTTTGCGCATACTGGTTTAAACTAAAAGATATTGTTGTTTACTATTTTAAGCAAGTGTTGCTTTTAGTTCTATATTTGCGTTCAATAATTTTGATATGGGACAAGAGGCTTTGGCATTATTTGCAATGTCCTGAAATTGCGCAGCTTCTATATTGGGTACATCTCCAACAAGGTCTAAAAGTATATTTGTAACACTGCCGTCTTCAAATGTAACGGTGGCATCTACATCTAAACTAGTTGCTGTAAATCCAGCTTCATTTAGTAAAAAACTGAGTTTCATAGCAAAGCAGCCAGAATGTGCTGCACCAACCAACTCTTCTGGGTTTGTACCCTTTTCACCATCTTCAAAACGTGTATGGAACGAATATGGGGTGTTATTTAATACGCCACTGGCAGAGGTTAATGTTCCTTTGCCTTCTTTTCCTGTTCCTTTCCATTGGGCTTTGGCTTTTCTTGTAAATTTCATATTTAAGTTTTAAAGTTATTAAAAGTTTTTTTACTATTTCGTTATAATCAAAATGTTTCATTTAACAAATGCTGTAAGGCTTCCCATGATTTTGCATCGGCTTCAGCATTGTATTCTAATGGTAAATTGAATTTTTCTCCTAAAGCGGTAGCTCCTTCGCTTGTGTAGGCATGTTTGGCCCCTGTATATGCAATATATTCATAATCGGCATGAATACTGTCCATCGCTTTTTTAAAGGTTTCAACGGACTCTGGTGCTACAAACGGATCTTCAGCACCATTGGCTACCAATACTTTGGCTTTTAATCTGTCGTTAGGCATAATGGGCAATTGTACACCACTGTGGAAAGCGGCCACAGCATCTAGGTCTTTACCTGCATTTGCCATGGTTAAAACCACACTACCACCAAAACAATAGCCTATGGCTGCTATATCTTCACTGTTAACTGATGGATGATTTTTCAACACCTCTAAAGCAGCATCAAAGCGGGCTTGGGCCTCATCCATGTTTTGCATAACCATCCCCGAAAATTTCCCGGCATCTTGTGGGTGTGCAGCTTGTTTTCCATCCCCATACATATCAATGGCAATGGCCGTATAACCCAATTCGGCCAACATATCGGCACGCTGGCGGGTGTAATCGTTATGGCCCCACCATTCGTGTACTACAATAATGCCCGGACGTTTTCCTTCCTTATTTTTATCATATACAATGTACCCCTTCATTTGAGTACTATCGGTACTATAGGTAACTTCTTTTCCCTCTATGGCCACAGCCACAGGTTGGTCTTTTTCTATGGTATCTTGATTTTTTGTTTTGTTTTTGCATGAACTTATTACCAAACTAAATATGGCAGCAAAGGCAAGTATGTGATAACGTGTTTTCATAATATAATTATAATTTTATCCATTAGTATTTAGTTGATACAATGTACAAATATGTTGTTGAAATTCAAATTATAATCAACATTGTATTTTTTAAGGTGCTTACCCCCTATTTAGGCTTTGTCTTGTAGTATATCGTGTATGGCTGCCATCCAATCTTCCATAGTTGTATGGTTGGTGTTTAAAGCCACACTACCATTGCCGTAAGGTGCGTAAACATTTGGATTAGTCACTGAAAAGAATCCTACAGTAGGTGTTAATGCCGCACTGGCCAAATGCATAACACCATTGTCTGCAGCAATAAAAATAGCTGTGTTTTTAATAATGGCTCCCATTTCACGAATGTCTTTACTATAAAAATTGGGGGCCTTAAAGTTTATTTTCGAAATGTTTTCAATGGGCAGCATTTCAATGATATTATAATTGGGGTACGCTTTTAATAAACGTTCATAAAAAGCATTCCACCAAGCTTCGGAGTAGCATTTATCTCCTGTGGCATTGGTATAAATGCAAATAGTTTTTTTATCATTTTTAATGATACCGTCTAAAATCGCTTTGCCTTTAGCAAGTTCTTCTGCATTTAGTTTAATATCCAATAGTGGTAAAGGGGTTTCATTCTTTGGAAAACCAAGCTTTGTTAAATAGTCTCTTAAATTGTAAATGGGGTATTTTGAAATATGTTCATAATCGGGATATGTCTGCTGGATAGCTTCATTAACATCCCCAAATACTTTAACAGTGGCTCTAGAAAGTTGCGTTAATAACCGCCCTGAAGATGAATTCTTGTCACCATTAATCACCAAATCGTATTTTTTATTTTTAATGGAAATCCAGCTCTTGATATATTTAAACAGATTATTGAACGGTTTTCGGGGTAATTGAATGATTTTGTTAACCGCTTTGTAGTTTTCAAACACCGGATGGGCCACACCACCTTTTACAAAAAGGTCGATTTCACAGTTTGGAAAGGTGTTTATAACTTCTTGAACAATAGGTGTTAGTAATAATTGATTACCTAACCTGTGGTTGGGCCTAATAATCAATACCCTCTTAATGTCGGTTGGCTTGATAGATCCCACTTTAGGCTCAGCATAAGAACTGCCCACATGCTTGGTGATGCTGTGCATGAAACGCCTTCTTATTTTATTGATGGATGTTTTAAAAGACATGCTGTGTTATAAATCAATGTAAAGCGAGCAAAAATACAAACAAGGATTACATTGAACAAATAATATTAACGACTTAAGCAAATACCCTTTCATTATAATTTATTATAAATAATTAATTTTTTCTTAATATCCATGCAACTAATTAGTTTTGCCGTTGTCTATACAATAGTAGCACAACATATTTAAGTGCTTTTTGCGTGAAATATGCCTAACAAAATTTAATTGAAAAACAGTATTTTATATACTCATAAAGATCTTGTTGAAGAATGCAAGCTCGGAAATAGAATGGCACAGCATAAGTTGTATATGTTATACGTAGATGCTATGTATAATGTAAGTATGCGTATGGTTAAGGTTAAAGAGGACGCAGAAGATATTTTACAGGATAGTTTTGTTGAGGCGTTTAAAAATATCTCATCATTTAGGTATGAGAGTACGTTTGGCTCTTGGTTAAAAAAAATTGTTGTTAACAAAAGCATCAATCACTTAAAAAAGAAAAGAATACCCATAATTCCTATTGAAACCGAAATGAATAGAATTAAGTATGAAGATGAAAATGAAGAAGTATGCGATACTAAAATGGACGTAAAAAAGATTATTAGAGGTATTGGGTTGTTACCCATTGGCTACCAGCAAATCACTAATCTTTATTTAATAGAAGGTTATGACCATGCAGAAATTAGCGAGATTTTAGGGATAACAGACTCGACATCAAAGTCACAATACCACAGGGCTAAGAAAAAATTAATTGAAATTCTAAATAGATTATAATGGACGATTTCGAAAAGCATATAAAAGAAAACAAAGCCCTTTTTGACTGTCATGAAGTGGATAAAAATAGGTTATGGATAAGTATTGAAACTGCATTAGACAAGCAAGAAGAACCTAAACCTAAGGTAATTAAGCTATGGCAGTCAACCATATTTAAAGTCGCGGCTGTACTTGTTATTGGTCTTGGTCTGTTTACAATTATAAAAACCACAATCATTAAGTCCTCTACTCCATCAGAGCATAACCAAATGGCTAAAGAATTAATTGATATAGATATGTATTACAAAGGGTTACTAGCTTTTCAAGTAAAACGCTTAGATGAAAATCCAGCGTTGTCAAATGAAGAGAAAAAAGAGTTTTTATCATTTATGGACGAACTCGATGTTGAATATGATGCACTAAAACTAGAATTGCAAAACAGTTTAGATACCGAGCTTGTACTAGAAGCCATTGTGACAAACTATAAGAAACGAATTGAATTGATCGAAAATTTATTAAAACAAATTAATGGTTCTAAAAAACAACAAAAACATAATGAAGATGCATACATACTTTAAAAAAAGCATACTGCTTCTGTTATTGATGGTTTGCTTTTCCATGTTTTCGCAAGAAGTTTTCACAAAAAAAGTAGAGAAAACATTTAAAATGACAAATATTGGCGAATTGTACTTAGAAAATAAGTATGGTAATATAACTATTAATGGATGGGGTGAAAATAAAATAGTCATCACAATGGATATTCTTGTTAGCGATGACAAAAAAGAAAAGGCCAAAGAACTATTTGATCGTATAGGAGCAAATATTAGAGAGTCAGGTAATTATATAAGTGTTGTTTCGGAAATATCGGATAAAAATGTTGGGTTTTTTGCAAAGCACTTTAATAAAGTAAATCCTTTTACTCTTGATAAAAGCAATGTTGAAATAAATTACACGATTTATTTACCAACAAATGCTGAAATTAATGTAAAAAACACCTTTGGTGATGTAATAATAGATAATTGGACAGGAAAGCTTAAAGCTGAGTTACAACATGGTGATTTATGGATTAATAAGAACCTAACCAATGCCAACATAGATATGAAGTTTGGCAAACTTAGAGCAAAATCTATTTCTTATGGATCTATAACTTTAAAAAATGGAAGCATTGATATTGAAGATTCAAAAAATATGATGCTAAGAACAAGCGGAAGCTATATTAATGCCCAAAACATCTTAGATCTTGATATAATATCCAGTAAGGATGAAATTTACATTAACCATATTGATAATTTTTTAGGCGATTTAAAATTTACAAATATGGAAGTGAAAAGTATTGAAAAACAAATTAATCTTCAACTAAAAGTAGTCGAACTAAGAATTTTTAAAATTAATGAACCCGCTACTTATGTTACTATTAATCAAGAATCTTCAGATATTGGCATAACTATCGATGGGTTAGATTTCAAATTCAATGCTACTTTAGAAGAAGGTTTGTTAAGACTTCCAAAAACATTTACAAATGTTAAAAGTAATGTTATAGACAAAAGCAATAGAATAAGAAAAATAACAGCTAATTATGGAAATCCTACCTCTGGTATTATTACTATAACTGGTAAAAAAGGAATTATTACCTTAAAAGACTAGATCACTACCGCTCAATACAGATTAAATTATAAATTTTTTAAAAATTAATTGGAAATATATGCAACTTCTTTGCTGCTAGGTTGTCTATACCAATAACAATTAAAATTAAAAACAATGAAACACATTCTTACTTACCTTTTTTTAACATTTTTCTGTTGTATTTATACAACCAATGCCCAACAATCTGATGATTATATTGAATTTAATGACAGAAAAAATACGGTTCATGGAGTGTATTTAGGATTAGGGATGCTATATGGGCAAATAAATCATGCCGATACTTATTTAGCGAGCTTTCAAGTTGCTTATGTAGCAAATCAGCAATTTGAAGTTGGTTTTGTGGGGGTTGGCTTTTATTCAGATTTGAATAAGCAAGGGTTAGATTTTAATGATAGAGATTTGGTTGGATTTTATGGAGGATTGCATTTAGAGCCTATACTATTTAGTAAATCTAAGCTAAACCTGTCATTTCCTATACTTATAGGAGGAGGTGCTGTTGGTTTGCTTGATGATGCTATTGATTATACTATTGAAGATGATGATTGGCAACCTGTTTTTGTTTTTGAGCCAGGGATAAGCATCTTATACAATATTTCAAGATATATACAGCTTGAGGTTGGTATAAAGCAGCGTTTAACGAGTAATGTTGACTTTAAGCCAGAATATTCTATTTCTAATATTAATGGATTTTCTACAGGTATTGGTATTAAGATAGGTGTTTTTAACATGGGTAGAAATCGGTACAAACAAAAAGATAATTAAAATGGAAAATAAAAAACGTACAAACGCTATAAATGCACGTCATGTATTTTCAGAAAACAATATAGTGTCAATTAAATTAGATAATGACGCCAACATATGGCACCCGGTAAATTTTCAATGGGTTGCCACCTCCAAATTAAATAAATGAATAAATAAAATCAATCAAAATGAAAACGAACAGACTTTATATAAAACTCATCATTTTAGCTTTTACATTATCTTCATGTAGCATAGATGTTATAGATGTTAGGCATAGCGATTTGGTTACCACACGTAGTATAAATTATAAGGATTTTACTGCTGTAGAGGTTTCGGGAGGGTTTAATGCCTATATAAATTTTTCTGAAAATCAAGAATCCGTTGAAATAGAGGCCAATGATAATTTGCATGATCTTATCGTGGTAACAGTTCATGATAACAAGTTAAAAATAAAACTAAGAAACAATATAAATATAAAAGGACATCCAACATTAAATGTCTATATAACTACTAAATCACTTACAGACTTTAGTGCCATTGCCAATACAAATATGTATTTAGAAAATACACTTATTACCAATATTGCAAAAATAAATGTAACTGCTGATAGTGCTTTTGAAGGAGAAGTCATTACCAATTATTTAGAGCTTAATGCCTCTGCTGATGCTATAGCCAATCTATTTGGAACCATTGATGTATTAAATGCTCAGCTACGAGCAGATGCGAAACTTTATTCTTATGGTTTAAAAGTTGAAAATTTAAAAATAGATATGGTAGCAGATTGTGATGCTTATATAACAATTCTCAACACCATCGACATTAATGCAACGGCAGATTGCTTGTTAAGATATAAAGGAGATGCAACCATTATTCACGAATATCTTACCGCAGACTCTAAAATTGAGAGAATAGATTGATCAAGTTTTAAAACGCGATTTATACCAAACATTCAATACCATACCCCCTATTATTAAGGCTATGCCCAGCAAACTCCAAAATGTATAAATTTCACCAAAAAGCATAACCCCAATAGATGCTGTAAAGACGACTTCAATATATTTTAAAGGGGCCACTAGATTGGTTGACGCTGTTTGGAAGGCTTTGGTCATAAATATTTGTCCAAAATACCCAAATACACCCAGTGAAAATAATAAAACCCACTCTATACCCTTTGGGGTTACCCAATGGTTTATAGAAAGCACACCCCCCATAATAGTTGCAAATACCATAAAGTAGTTAACAATAACCACGGGATGTTCACTATTGCCTATTTTATTGATTAAGATATACACCAAACCACTTAGTACCGCAGCCATTAAAACAAGCGAAAGCCCTGTACTGTTTAATTGGGTGTCTAAGCCTTTTAAAACCAGCACACCAAAAAATGATATTACAAAAAATACCCACTGCAGGGGCTTTATTTTTTCCTTTAAAAAAACAATAGCAAAAATAGCCGCAAATATGGGGGCTATGTAGCGCAATGAAACAGCTGTACCAACCGACAGGTATTTAACCGACATAAAAAACAGCATCATAGAGGTGGCACCAACTATAGCCCTTAAAAAAAGAAGCTTATTCTTTTTCCCTATAATGGGGATTTTGTTTTTCAATAAAAACCCAAAAGTAAAAAACAAAGAACTAAAGGATCTAAAAAACACAATTTGGTAGGTGTTGATATCTTTTAAGTACTTTACAGTTGCATTCATACATGCAAAGGCTACGGCACTTATAATCATATATTTTATAGCATTTTTAACGCCCAATACTTCTAGGTTTTATAACGCGTTTAGAATTGATAAAATAAACGCCCGTTAACAGTATAACTGCTGCTATTATGGATTGTGTGGTAATTTGTTCGTCTAGTATCCACCACCCCAAAATTAAGGCTATAATAGGATTTACATAGGTAGATGTGGCTACTTTTTCTGGAGAAACTTCTTTTAAAAGATAGTTAAATGCCGTAAAGGCAATAATACTACCAAATATAATGAGCGCAAGCATAGATAGCTGTGCGTTTACACTCCAGGTTGTGGGTGCAGACCAAGTTTCGCCAAAGCAAAGGCTTGCTATGGCCAGCATAATGCCCCCTGCAAGCATTTGATAGCCTGTGTTAACAAAAAAGTTTGAGGGTAAATTAGCGTTTCCAACAAATAAGCTGGCATAGGCCCAACTAAGCATACAAGCAAAAATCATGATCATGCCCATTATTTGCCCTTCTTGACTCACCAATTGTTTTTGGCTCACTAAAAGATAAATACCAATAATGCCCAATACAACACCTATGTAGGACATGCTGGATATTTTTTTTCCTTGCAAAATGCGCATTAAAATCAGTACAACCAATGGCTGTGCCGAAATTTCCAGAGCGGTAAAGCCACTGTCTACATATTTAAGCGCCCAAACAACAACGCCGTTGCCAAAGGTTAAGAATAAAAAACCCGCTATAATAGTGTTTTTAAGTTGGCCTTTGGTAATGGAAATGTTAACCCTTAGTATTTTACAGATAATAAAAATAAGGACCCCTGCTGTAAAAAAACGTATGGAGGCTAATTTAAAAGGAGGCAATTCCTGAACAACAATTTTGTTTAAAAGGTAAGTAGAACCCCAAATGACATAAATGGCAAAAAATGCTAATATGATAAGAATGGTTTTACGAGAAACATTCATATATTTTAAAACTATAACAAACTGAAAAGACTATATTTTTTTTACTTGAACAGCATTCATGCCTTTTAAACCCCGCTCTAACTCATAAGTCACCTTGTCATTTTCAGCAATCGGTTCAAGCAACCCACTTACATGCACAAAATATTTTTCTTGATTTATGCTATCTATAATAAACCCAAACCCTTTTTTGGTATCAAAAAACGATACTTTACCTTCTTTTGCAGCAGGCACTTCTTCGTCTCTATCTTCTTTCTTTGGAATACCAATTTCAATGTTTTCCGCTTCAACCTTTACTTTCATGGATGGGTCGGGAGGTGTATCGGTTAAATTTCCGTTGTAATCTACGTATGCAAATTGAATACCCTGTGGGTTTTCTTTAGCTTCTGCCTTACGAGCTTCTTTCTTTTTTTGTTTTTCTTCTCGTTTTTTTAAGCGCTTTTTTTCTTTTTCAATTTTGTTAAATGTGACTTGCGATTTTGCCATAAAAAATAAATCGGTTTTTTTAAATGATTACTGTTGCTAATACCATGAGGTAATTTTTATGTAAAATCTTGAACAAGAAATACTTTAAGTGTTGAGAAGTTTATATAAAAATTGCTTAGCATGCTAATTTACCGTAAAGGTACACTTATTTTTTAAGCACATTAAAATTATATAATGTAAATTTAGTGCCTTGTGCTAATCTTCTGGAGGATACCCAAAAATGTCCTCAAATACTGTATCAAAATTAACCCTTAAATACGAATTCAATTTTTTCTTGTAATCGTCTTTTAACCACTCAACAAAATTGTAGGTACTCTTACTTATGCACTTGGTGTACCGCTGTACTCTAAAATCAACATCATCTCCCAGTTTTTTAGCCAGTGCCAAAGCATCGTAAACGTCTTCACTGTTTTCTATACAAATTCTGGCGTGTTGCGCAATAGATCGTTCTAAAACCACTTTGGATGATTCGCCATTTCTAATGGAATCTACATATGTTTTCTGGATATCAAAATACACTTCTTTTGAGTTTGAGAACTCTGCACGTAGGTCTTCCGGCATTTCATACCTAAAATTGCTCTCCAGTTCGTCATCACTTAAAATGGAATCTAAATAATAATTGGGCGACCTAAAAATGCGTTGCCAATCTAAATTATCGCCCCAAGGCCCAAAACGGTAAAAATTATTTCCTAAATCTACCACGGTAAAGGTCTTCTTATCTTTATAAATACGCGACCCACGACCAATCATTTGGTAATATAGGGTTAAGGATTTTGTTGCTCGATTTAAAATAATGCTTTCCACCGATGGTTCATCAAACCCCGTAGTTAATATACTTACCGATGTTAAAATGGCATCGGGTGTTTTTTTAAACCACTTTAAAATTAAGGCGCGTTCTTTTTTGGTATTGGTATTGTCTAAATGCGCAACGGGGTATCCAGCCCTTCTAAAGGTATCGTAAACATGCAACGATGTATTAATACCGTTATTAAAAATCAAAGTCTTTTTTCCTTTAGAACGCTCTTCATAAGCTTGTAATAGTTTACTAAGCATATCGGTATCGGTATACAGGTCTTCCGAAGATTTTACCGTATAGTCCCCATTGGCTCCAACCACCAATGATGTTAAGCCAACATTGTACGTATACATGTCGGCACGGGCCAAAAAGCCATTTTCTATAAGCGATTCAATACTTTCACCAACAATCAATTCATCATAATTATCGGTCATGGGCAATTCAATGTTCGAACTTAATGGGGTTGCGGTGACTCCAAGAATAAAAGATTGACTAAAAAACTTGAACAGTTTGGTAAAGGAGTTGTAATGTGCTTCATCTATAATCACCAAACCTATATCAGAAATATCCAGTTTGTCGTCATTCAATCGGTTGTTCAGGGTTTCTACCATGGCCACAAAGCAACTGTAGTTGGCTTGGTCGCTTAAATCGGCTTTACTATCAATAACCTTGTTTACAACAGCAAACTCGGTAAGCATGTTAGATGTTTGTTTGCACAATTCAATACGGTGTGTCATGACCAACACCTTTTTTTTGTGGTGCTTTAAATACTGCCTTACTATTTCAGAAAAAATAACAGTTTTACCACCCCCTGTTGGTAACTGGTAAAGTAAGTGGTAATCATCAGGTGACTCTTCAAAGCTTTTAAAAATTTTATCGATGGCCCCTTTTTGATAACTGTAGAGATCTTTGCCGGTTTTTCTTTCTTCTAGTTCTGTTTTTGATATGGACATGTATCTAGCTTTATAGCGTGCAAAAATAACACCTTAAAGCGTTTATACCGAATGATTGCCATGAAAATTTTTGAAGAATGTTATTTTGCACAAAACTTCCTGGCACTTATAAAGTAATTTATATATTTACTCTTATATTTATAAAGCATGCAGATTAACGATAAAAGTGGAAGAAAAACATACTTAGCGGCCCCACAACGCTATGAAACTATGGTTTATAACAGAACCGGTAATAGTGGTGTGCTTTTGCCAGCCATATCCCTAGGGCTGTGGCATAATTTTGGGTTTGTTGATAGCCTTCAAAACGGCAGGGATATTTTAAGAACAGCCTTTGATTTGGGCATAACCCATTTTGATCTTGCCAATAATTATGGCCCGCCCTACGGCTCGGCCGAATCGAATTTTGGAACCATTTTTAAGAACGATTTTAAAGCATATCGGGATGAACTGTTTATAGCCTCAAAAGCTGGGTATGATATGTGGCCCGGTCCTTACGGTAACTGGGGATCTAGAAAATATCTTATAGCCAGCTTAGACCAAAGCTTAAAACGTATGGGCTTAGACTATGTAGATGTGTTTTATCACCACAGGCCAGACCCTAATACGCCTTTAGAGGAAACTATGGGTGCTTTGGCTGATATTGTGCGGCAGGGCAAAGCATTGTATGTTGGAATTTCAAATTATCAACCTGCTGAAACCCAAGAAGCAGCTACACTTTTAAAAGCGCTTAAGGTGCCTTTTATATTACACCAAGCACGCTATTCGATATTTGACCGATGGGTTGAAGCGGGCCTTTTAAACACTTTAGAAAACACGGGTGTTGGCTGTATAGCCTTTTCTCCCCTGGCCCAAGGCCTACTTACCGATAAGTATTTGAAAGGGATTCCAAAAGATTCGCGAGCTGTTAAAAACTATACGTATTTAAATGAAGAAACAGTTTCTGATAAAATTGACAAAATCCAGCAACTATCTAAAATAGCCAATGCACGCGGGCAAAAACTATCCCAAATGGCGATTGCATGGATCTTAAGACAGCCACAAGTGGCCTCTGTATTGGTTGGTGCTAGTTCGCCCAATCAATTAAAGGAAAATGTAAAGGCTTTGGATTGTTTGGATTTTAGTGATGAGGAACTGACTTTAATTGATGCCATTCGGTAATAATAAAGCCATTTTATTCTTTAACAATAATAACGGTGGCTTTAACGCCCGTAGCCAGGTTCCAGCGGTTACTGGAAACTAAATTGCCGGCATCGTCTACTACTTGAAATTCGGCTGTGTTAGGTCCCGATTCCCCTTGGTTGAGTGCCAAGAAATCAATTTTGTTAAACCCTTTTTGCAAATTGAGTTTAAAGCCCCTAAATCCACCAGATAAAAATACGCGGGCCTGTACAACATCATCGTTAACCAAAACCTGAATTAAATCGCCATCCACATAACCGTGGTCGCGATAAACCACATTTACAAATGCCGCATTACTTCTAAAATCACCAAAATATTGGTCTGTTGTACTGCCATTTAATTGTTCAACCTCTTTAGGGCTTAGCTTCGTGTCGGCAATACTTTTGTTAATCTGTTTTATATAATGTTCCCCTGGATTTCCAAATGCTTCACCAAATAACGAAAACTGCTTTTTAGGAGTATTGATATCTGTAGTAAGGTCTGGAACATTTAAACTTCCAAAGTTTGGGTTATTATTAGGAGTTTCAGGAGCTATTATAGGTAAATCGGTAGAATCTTTTTCACTCTCAATAGCAGGAATGGAAACGGAATTATTTCTATTGTCAATCTGTGCATGTACCGATATTGTCATGCTAAAAATAATAAGGCAAACAAAAAGTAATCTCATAGCGTCAATAAAGTTTTGGGTCTCTCCTATTACTTTACTACCTGTGGTAAGTAACTTAATTGCTATCATCAAAGATATTGTTTTATATTAAAATGGCTTACTGTACAGGTATATTTTAGAAGGATTTAACAAAAACCGTTCCTAAATTATCGCTTTTCTAGTTTTTATTATATACAACCTAAACCCTTTAGCCTACCAACTCCCCTACCCATTAATCATAAAATTATGTTAATTATTACTTTGTTATGCATAGTACTGTAACGTTTTTTAAACTTAATCGTCTTTCAAGTATAAATCAATTAAAAAACAACAATTATGAGAACTTTAAACACCAATCAAGTATCAGATACTCCTAAGAACACTAAGAGTTATTTGTGGAACAGTAAAAGACGTTACAGATAAGTAACGTCTTTTTAAATTACCATCAACATCAATCAAAAAAAACATGCGAACAGTAATAGACATATCAAAACGGTTAAAACGCATAGACCGTACTACCTTTTTAGAAAACAAAACGACTCTAAGCTTAAGTAATACTTACGAAGCGGTATGGAAAGGCGCCATGCGGTATGCGCATTAAAATATTGATTATCTAATACTTATGGTATTGTTTTTGTGAGGCTAAATTTACATTAACAAATAAATCCATAACATGAGACATTCAAGACTAATGCCCGAAGTAAATGCAGGATCTATGGCAGATATTGCATTTTTATTACTTATTTTCTTTTTGGTAACCGCTACTATTTCATCTGATCAAGGCATTAATAGACTGCTTCCAAGAGAATGCCCACCAGGGACAGATTGTTCCAACCCTATTAAAGAACGCAATATTCTTCGCATACGTGTAAACAATAATGATGAGATTATGGTAGAAGACAATATTATTGCTATTGATGAATTAAAGGATATTGCTAAAAATTTCATTGATAATAATGGAGATGGTAGCTGTAACTATTGTCATGGTGTGAAAAACATTCATGCATCTGAAAACCCGAGTAAAGCTGTAGTTTCATTACAAAATGGGCAACAAACCTCTTACAGGCAATTCATTGCGGTACAGGATGAATTAACCAAGGCTTATTATGAATTGCGAAATACATATTGTGAAGAGATATTAAAAAAAACATCTAGTGAATTAACAAATAAAGAACTTTTAGAAGTTAAAAAAGCGTATCCTTTTATACTCTCTGAAGCAGAAACCAAATAATTTATTCGGTTAAAATACTATCCTTTAAAACCCCATAGGAAACAGTTACCTTTTTTCTGCCCCATGCTTTTGCAGCTTTAACATCTAAGCCCATGTATATATCTATTTGGTTTCTTTTACGCCAGTGCATCTTATCCTTAACAAAATAAATACTGTCAAAACCCTCAATTTTAACGGGGGTGTTGTGTTTAAATCCTTTTTTTAATAAATCTCTAGACACGGCTATATATGGCAATCCAGGATATAAACTATCTCCAAAAGCTGTAATGTGTGGATTGGTATTGGTTTGGTAAGTTACGGAGTTGTATGCCGTAGCTGTAACTTCCATTTTGTGCCAGTTGTATTGTGCTTCAAAGGGTATTGCTTCCTTTTTGCAACTAATAATACTTAATAATATGATACATAACAACCCTCTCAAAGCCCATCCATTTTATTAAATATACAATAAAATGTTAAACTAATAGTCCATAAGTTCTTTTAGGGCTGTTTCAAATCGGTGCTTTGGAAGGTAATTGTCTTCAAGCTGTTTGGCAAAAGGTATAGGGGTTTCTATACTCCCAACCCGCTTTACTGGGGCATCTAAATGTTCAAAACAATGTTCCATAATAAGCGCCGATATATCACTGGCAATGCCTCCAAATAAAGTGTCTTCGTGCAAGATGATGGCACGGCCTGTTTTTTTAACGGACTCATATATTGTAGCTGTATCTAAAGGCTGTAAAGTTCTTAAGTCTATGAGATCTGCATGAATGTTTGGATTGCTATCTAAAGTTTCTAAGGCCCAATGCACTGCGATACCGTAACTGATGATGGTAACATCCTCCCCTGCTCTTATAACCGAGGCCTCACCAAAAGGCAAAGTATAATACCCTGTGGGAACATCTTGCTTAATGCTTCTATATAAGCCCTTGTGTTCAAAGAACAATACCGGGTTAGGATCGTTAATAGCAGTATTTAACAATCCTTTCGCATCATACGGAAACGCTGGGTATACCACCTTTAGCCCTGGCGTTTTGGTAAACCAGGCCTCATTGGTTTGTGAATGAAAAGGACCAGCAGCTACACCACCACCACAGGGCATACGAATAACCACATCGGCATGTTGTGCCCAGCGGTAATACGATTTGGCCAAATAGTTAACTACAGGATTAAAGCCCGAGGAAATAAAATCGGCAAACTGCATTTCTACCACACTCTTCATACCTGCTATAGATAAGCCCATGGCTGTTTCTATAATGGCAGATTCGCAAATGGGTGTGTTGCGTACACGTGCCTTGCCAAACTGGTTAACAAACCCATCGGTAATTTTAAAAACACCGCCATATTCGGCTATATCCTGACCCATAATCACCAAATCATCATGGCGCTCCATGCTCTGCTTTAAGCCATTGGAAATGGCATCGATAAAGCGGATGTTTTCAAAAGCATCATTTTCTTTAAACTCCTCGTAATCAAGATGTTTAAAAACATCATTTAATTCATTACTTACATCAGGAACAATAGGGGGTTCCTCTATGGCAATGTCTAGATTCTTCTTAATGACTTTGCTAAAATCGCTGGAAATGGAAGCAATAAGCGATTCTGATAAGATGCCTTCATCCAATAAAAAATTCTGGTAATTCAATAGCGGGTCTTTCTTGGCCCAACTATCCATAAGGGCATCTGGTACATATTTGGTGCCACTGGCTTCTTCATGCCCCCGCATTCTAAACGTTTTAAATTCCAATAATACAGGGCGTGGTTTTTTTCTAAGGCTTTCAGCCAGTTTTCTAACAAGTTTAAAAACTTCAATAACATTGTTACCATCAACAACAAACGATTCCATACCATAGCCTATGGCCTTATCTGCTATATCATTACAGTTGTATTGCTCTGCTGTGGGGGTAGACAACCCATAGCCATTATTTTCTACACAAAATAAAACGGGAAGTTGCCAAACCGAAGCCACGTTTAATGCTTCATGAAAATCCCCTTCGCTGGTACCCCCCTCACCGGTAAAAACAGCTGTAACTTGGTTTTTGTTTTTTAGTTTAGATGCTAGGGCTATACCATCGGCCACACCTAACTGCGGACCTAAATGGGATATCATGCCCACAATTTTATATTCTTGACTACCAAAGTGAAAGGACCTATCCCGACCCTTGGTAAACCCCGAAGCTTTGCCTTGCCATTGGGCAAACAAACGATGTAAAGGAATGTTACGTGATAAAAAAACACCTAAATTACGGTGCATGGGAAGGATATATTCTTCGCGGTGTAATGCAAGGGTTACCCCAACCGAAATAGCTTCTTGCCCTATACCCGAAAACCACTTGCTTATTTTTCCCTGTCGCAATAAAACAAGCATCTTATCCTCTACCATCCTCGATTTCAACATGTTCTTGTACAAACCCATAATAATGGTTGTATCTAAATCATTTAAATAGTAAATCATGTGTTTAGAAACATTTGTTTTTTCCATTAACTTGCTGTTCAAAGTTTACCAAATATACTATAAATTAGATATTGGAAGTTAAAATAAGGCATTATAAGTAACCCTCTAAACATTTTAATTAGGACAGGTACAGGCCAAGTCTAGAATCTAGTGCCTAAGCAATGAGGCCTATCATATAATTAAAAAATTAAGGGCTACTACTGCTCGTTTTCCAGACCGTTTTTTTATAAAAATACTCGATAAATGGTATTTAAAACAAGATGTAGAACATCTCAACTTGCCCAGACCATCCATGCAAGTTTACCGGACCACCAACTCAACCTTACCTGTTCAGTACTAAGGGTTGACCTACCCAGTAGGTCAGGTTGAGTTGTTCGTTTCTGCAAGTTGCAAAAACCGTCTGGGCAAGTTGATGTTGCTTTTTGCTTAATTTTTAACAATCTATATTTGGTTTAATCTAGAATATGGGGTTTTTCAAAGTTTATTAAATATATTATAATATTGGAAGTTAAATAGTAGAAGTTGGATGTTAAAAGTTAAATAGAAGAAGGTGGATATTAGAATTTAGATTAATCTTGACAATGTTTTTGTACATTTGTATATACTCATTAATTAAATTATTTTCCAATGAATAAAGTACCTAGTGTAGATTTAAGTGATTTTATTTCTGGTGATCCTGAAAGAAAACAAAAATTTGTTGATGCTATTGGAAAAGCCTATGAAGATATTGGTTTTGTTGCACTAAAAGGCCATTTTTTAGATGATGCACTCGTTGAAAACCTCTATAAAGAAGTAAAAAATTTTTTTGATTTACCTGTTGAAGTTAAACAGAAGTATGAAATCCCCGGCATTGGTGGGCAACGCGGTTATGTATCGTTTGGTAAAGAAAGTGCTAAAGGAAAAAAGGAAGGTGATTTAAAGGAGTTTTGGCATTTTGGACAATACGTAGAAGACAATCCAAAACTAAAAGCCGAGTATCCTAGCAATGTGATTGTTGAAGAACTGCCGGAATTTAATAAAATAGGTAAGGAAGCCTATAAGATGCTAGAAAAAACAGCCAAGTACGTTTTAAGGGCCTTGGCCTTACATCTTGATTTGGAAGAAACTTATTTTGATGATTATATCCATAACGGCAATTCTATTTTAAGGCCCATACACTACCCGCCCATTACCCAAGAGCCCAATAATGCTGTTCGTGCTGCAGCACATGGCGATATTAACTTAATTACTTTGTTAATGGGGGCTCAAGGAAGAGGCTTGCAAGTGCAAAACCATAAGGGTGAGTGGATAGATGCAATTGCTGAACCTGATGAGCTGATGATTAATGTGGGCGATATGCTATCCAGACATACCAATAATAAATTAAAATCTACCATACACCGTGTTATTAACCCACCAAGAGAACTTTGGGGTACATCACGTTATTCCATCCCGTTTTTTATGCACCCTATAAGTGATATGAAACTAGATGTACTGGACAGTTGTGTTGATGAAGATAACCCAAAAGCATATGACGATATTACAGCGGGTGAATTTTTAACGGAACGCTTAATTGAATTGGGACTTATTAAAAAGTAATGTATGGATTTACAAGATCAACTAAAAAAGTTATTTCCAGACCATATTGATGAAACTCCTGATGAAGCCCCCCAAGATGCAGCTTCAGATATATGGATGCAAGAGGCGCCCTTAATCTGCAAATATGAAAAACGAAAAGGCAAGCCCATAACGATTATAGAAGGCTATACCGGTGCCAATGAGGATTTCAAGGCATTGGCAAAAACCATTAAAACAGCCCTAAGTGTTGGGGGCAGTTTTAAAGATGATAAAATTATTATTCAGGGCGATTATCGTGACAAAATTATGGATATGCTAAAGGATAAAGGGTTTTTAGTGAAACGTGTTGGTGGATAAGATGACCAAGCAACCCTTGCATATAACCAACGGAAGTGCTTTAACCAATAGACTAAGCGAATTGGGTGTTGAAGGCGAAACCCTTAGTTGGCAAGAAATGCTATGTGAAGGCCCTACCCTAGAGCAAGTCTATTCAGATGCTTTTTTAAAGCTTAGAAAGTCTTTCTTTAGTTCGTATTATGATATAGATTTAGACGTTTCAAAAATCAATTCAGAATTAAATAAACTAAGTCGTATTGACCGTTATTCTAAAATTGTACTTTGGTTTGAATACGATCTCTTTTGCCATATAAACCTTATGGCTGTTATTAGCTTAATTCAACAAAAACATATAGAGCTCCCCCTCTATTTAGTTTGTAGCGGTAAAGTTTCGGGCAGTAAAAATTTAAAGGGCTTAGGAGAGCTAGACTCTAAACAACTATTACAGCATTACCAAGATAAAATAAAGCTTACACCCGAAGCTATAGATCTGGCCACTACCGTTTGGGGTATTTATTGTGGTAAAGACCACAACCTTTTTAAGCCCATTATTGTAAAAAGCTCGTCATTTACATACTTGAACAGTTGTTTAAAGGCACACCTAGAGCGTTTTCCAAATGCGATAAGTGGCTTAAACAATATTGAAAGAAATATTTTAGAAATATTGAGAGACGTCTGTATAAAATCTAAGCACCACCTCCTTGGTTATGCACTTAATTACCAAGGTTATTATGGGTATGGCGACTTACAGATTTTACGAATTATAGAAAAACTCAGTATCTTTATTATAGAAGAAGAAAACAGTTTAAAACTAAACCGAAAAGGCCATGAAGCTTTGCTGGGAAAATTTAATGTGGCTTTAGAATTAAATAATAGTATGACTTACGGTGGTGTGCATAAATTCGATTTTCAGTTTAACATGCAACAAAACAAACTCATAAAAACGGTAATGAATGCCCATTAAAGACTCTGAACTTATATTAAATACTGATGGTAGTATTTACCATTTAAACCTAAAACCCGAACAAGTTGCCAAAACTATTTTGTTTGTTGGCGATCAAGACCGTGTTGAAAAGGTTTCCAAGCATTTTGACACCCTTACATTTAAAACCCAAAAGCGCGAGTTTAAAACCCATACAGGTACTTACAAAGGAAAGCCAGTATCCGTCATATCCACAGGTATTGGGCCAGATAATATTGATATTGTACTAAATGAATTGGATGCCCTTTTTAACATTGATTTAAAAACAAGAACACCTAAGGCTGTCCATACGTCCCTAAATATTATTAGAATAGGCACTTCTGGTTCCCTACAACAGGATATTCCTGTAGATGCTTTTGTTTTAAGTAGGTTTGGTTTAGATCTTAATGGCATGCTACATGCCTATAATTTGGATGGTGTTACCCACCCCGATATTGAAGACGCTTTTATAGAACATACCCATTGGCACCCAAATAAAGCGCGTCCCATTGTTATTAGGGGAAGCAGCATTTTAGAAAAGCAGTTGGATGGCGACAATATATACAAAGGGTTTACGGCCACTGCTGGCGGTTTTTATGGCCCTCAAGGTAGAGTTTTGCGATTACCGCTTCAAGACAGCAAACTAAACCATGCTATGGATACCTTTAGTTTTAAAGGATTGCAGGTTACCAATCTAGAAATGGAAACGGCTGCTATTTATGGGTTATCTCAACTTCTTGGGCACCATGCCATGTCCTTAAATGCTATTATTGCCAATAGGGCTTTGGGAACTTTTAGCAAGCATCCTGCCCAAACCATTGAAAATCTTATACAGTATACATTAGATAAATTATAAAATACAAAAGTTGTAGTAAGCATTATTCCATTTGGTTTTAAAAATAAAAGCCTTAATAATTCTCCCTTTCAAGCTATAAATTAAGCAGTTAAACTATAAAAGATGTAAGTTGTTCACCTTTTTTATATTTTTATTAGTATGATAAGTTTATCTAATATTTGAAACGCATGGAAAAAACTACACGTATTCTTTTTGGCTTTATTTTTTTAATCTGCGCACACACTGGTTTTACACAAGCTCCTGTAAATGATGAATGTAGTGGTGCTACTTCTTTGAGTGTTAATCTTGATGGAGATTGTGACAATGTTATAGTTTCGTTTAATGGTGAAGAAACCAATTCTGGGGTTGGAGATCCTGGGTGTGCCTCGTATATAGGTGATGACCTATGGTATAAAGTTGTAGTTCCTCCCACTGGTGCTGTTACTGTTGAAACGAATCAGGATGATTTTGGTGCAGTAAATAGGATTGATGATGGTGGTATGGCTATTTATACTGGAGATTGTAATAATTTAGCCTTGTATGAGTGTAATGATGATGGGAATTCTGCATTAGCGCAATTTGAAAAAATAACTTATGTTGGAACTGATGGAGAAACCATATATATTAGATTATGGCAAAAAAATGTTGTCGATAATGCCGGAACTCATAAAATTTGTGTGTACCAAGTAGATCCTCCTGCTGAGGCTACTAATGATGACTGTAGCGACGCAACACTTCTGGATTTGGAAGTAACTTGCAACCCTGTGGTTGGCACTAATTTTGGAGCTACAAGCTCTGTTGATTCTGATCCTACATGTGGATATTATTTAGGTGATGATGTTTGGTATAAAATTGTATTGGATGATGCCAAAGATTATGACATAGCTGTGGAAACTTCAGAGGACGATGGTTCTATTTTGGACGCTGCTCTTGCTATCTATACTGAAAACACTCCAGGAGATTGTTCAGCAGGACTTACTGAAATTGATTGTGATGATGATAGTGGTAGTGGAAACTTCTCTAAAATTGAATTATTGGGGCGCCGAAATGAAACGTTATATGTCCGTGTTTGGGCAATAGATAATGTTGAAACAGGCACGTTTAACATTTGTGCTACTGATATTTCTAGCCTAAGCACTAAAGATGTTGCTATAGCTAATTTTGTCCTCTACCCTAACCCCGCAAGAAACAATGTGCATCTTAAATTTAGTAATTTATCCTATAATGATATTTCGATAAAAGCTTATGATATTCAAGGAAAATTAGTGCTTTCTACTAGCAAAAGGCTTCAGAACAATAAAAGTGATTTAGATATATCTTCCTTAAACAGTGGTTTGTATTTCCTTAAAATTTTTGATGGAGAGCACGAGGTAACTAAAAAACTTGTTGTAAAGTAATCCTTTAAATGGTTTATAATTTAGATAGGCTCCTGTAAAAAACAGGAGCCTATTATTATTATTGCTTAATCAATGGTTTTATTACCCTATCTTGGGTTTGATTTGTAATTTTGATAAAATAGATACCTTGCTTTACAGCTTCTAAATTTAATACTTGTATTTTTCCATTGATACTTTTATGTGTAGTTTTAAAAATAACACGACCATTGATATCCCATATACTAATTTTAAAATCTTGATTGTTGAACTCCAGTGGTAAGCTAATAGATAGTTTGTTGCTAAAGGGATTTGGGTAGACTAAAACAGTGTTGATATTAAAATCTTCCACACCAAGACTATCACAACCATCAGGAGTGCCATTTCCATTTGTATCAATACTATCATCATAACCTTCACAAAGATCGCAACCATCTGGAACACCATCAGTATCAGAATCTACTGAATCGTCATAGCCTTCACATATATCATAGCAATCAGCAACACCGTCGCTATCAGAATCAAAGCCCTCATCAGTTTGGCCGTCACAATCATTGTCCTTGCCATCACACAACTCAGGTGCATCGGGGTAAACAGTATCATCGGTATCATCACAATCGGTATTGTCGCTTACATAACCCATTGGAGCAGAACATGCCTGTGTACTATCCTCTGGATTGCCATAGCCATCATCATCGCTATCAGCATAGTAGGTGTTTTTGACACCCTCATCGGTTTGTCCGTCACAATCATTGTCCTTACCATCACAAAGCTCTGGGGCATTTGGGTATATGGTGTCATCGGTATCATCGCAATCGGTATTGTCGCTTACATAGCCCGCAGGAGAGGAACAAGCCTGTATGGTGGTACTTGAGTCACCATAACCATCTTCATCGGTATCGGCATAGTAGGTGTTTTTGACACCCTCATCGGTTTGTCCGTCACAATCATTGTCCTTACCATCACAAAGCTCTGGGGCATTTGGGTATATGGTGTCATCGGTATCATCGCAATCGGTATTGTCACTTACATACCCTGTGGGTGCTGAACAGGCTAATATACTAGAGCTAATGTTACCATAACCATCATCATCGCTATCGGCATAGTAGGTGTTTTTGACACCCTCATCGGTTTGTCCGTCACAATCATTGTCCTTGCCGTCGCAAAGCTCTGGGGCATTGGGGTATATGGTATCATCGGTATCATCGCAATCGGTATTGTCGCTTACATACCCTGTGGGTGCAGAGCAGGCTGTTGTTGTAGAATCTGGGTCGCCATAGCCATCATCATCGGTATCGGCATAGTAGGTGTTCTTAACACCCTCATCGGTTTGTCCGTCACAATCGTTGTCCTTGCCGTCGCAAAGCTCTGGGGCATTGGGGTAAACGGTATCGTCTGTATCATCACAATCGGTATTGTCGTTTACATAGCCCGTAGGAGGGGAACAAGCCTGTATGGTGGTACTTGAGTCACCATAACCATCTTCATCACTATCGGCATAATAGGTTGTAGTAACGCCTTCATCAATGCCATTAACACAGTTATTATCTTTACCATCACACAATTCTGGGGCATTTGGGTATATGGTGTCATCGGTATCATCGCAATCGGTATTGTCGCTTACATACCCTGTGGGTGCAGAGCATGCCTGTACAGTTTCACTGGGATCACCATAGCCATCCCCATCACTATCGGCATAATAGGTGTTTTTGACACCTTCATCTATTTGCCCGTCACAGTCATTGTCAATGCCATCGCAAACTTCAGTGGCTCCAGGATAGATAGTGTCCTTGGTATCATCACAATCCCCTTCATTTTCTGTATGGCCATCCCCATCATCATCTACATCTGCCGAACTATCTAAAGTTGCAGGGTTGCAATCATCATCTATTAAATTGTCCAATATTTCTATAGCCCCTGGGTTTACCCCTGCCTTAGTGTCATCACAATCGGTATTGTCGCTTACATAGCCTGTTGGTGCGGAACAAGCCTGTATGCTTTCATTTGGGTCGCCATAAGTATCTCCATCGGTATCGGCATAGTAGGTGTTCTTAACGCCCTCATCGGTTTGTCCGTCACAATCGTTGTCCTTGCCGTCACAAAGCTCTGGGGCATTTGGGTATACGGTGTCATCGGTATCATCGCAATCGGTATTGTCGCTTACATACCCTGTGGGTGCAGAGCAGGCTGTTGTTGTAGAGTCTGGGTCCCCATAGCCATCATCATCACTATCGGCATAGTAGGTGTTCTTAACACCCTCATCGGTTTGTCCGTCACAATCATTGTCCTTGCCATCACACAACTCAGGTGCATCGGGGTAAACAGTATCATCGGTATCATCACAATCGGTATTGTCGCTTACATAACCCATTGGAGCAGAACATGCCTGTGTACTATCCTCTGGATTGCCATAGCCATCATCATCGCTATCAGCATAGTAGGTGTTTTTGACGCCCTCATCGGTTTGTCCGTCACAATCATTGTCCTTACCATCACAAAGCTCTGGGGCATTTGGGTATATGGTGTCATCGGTATCATCGCAATCGGTATTGTCGCTTACATAGCCCGCAGGAGAGGAACAAGCCTGTATGGTGGTACTTGAGTCACCATAACCATCTTCATCGGTATCGGCATAGTAGGTGTTTTTGACACCCTCATCGGTTTGTCCGTCACAATCATTGTCCTTACCATCACAAAGCTCTGGGGCATTGGGGTATATGGTGTCATCGGTATCATCGCAATCGGTATTGTCGCTTACATACCCTGTGGGTGCTGAACAGGCTAATATACTAGAGCTAATGTTACCATAACCATCATCATCGCTATCGGCATAGTAGGTATTCTTGACACCCTCATCGGTTTGTCCGTCACAATCATTGTCCTTGCCATCGCACAACTCAGGTGCATCGGGGTAAACAGTATCATCGGTATCATCGCAATCGGTATTGTCACTTACATACCCTGTGGGTGCAGAGCAAGCTGTTGTTGTAGAGTCTGGGTCGCCATAGCCATCTTCATCGGTATCGGCATAAAATGTGTTTGTTAAACCTTCATCAATTTGCCCATCACAATTATTATCCTTACCGTCACAAATTTCTGGGGCATTGGGGTAAACGGTATCGTCTGTATCATCACAATCTACATCAACATGGTTGCTATAACCATCACCATCGCTATCAGTGGTGGTTGTCGATGACCAAATTTTTAACCCAAAAGAGCGATCAACATTTGTTGTAGTATTAAAGTAATATACACGAACATAATAAATGTCACCTATGGTAAGTCCATTATAATTAATTTCTTCATAAGAAGGAGTTGAGGTATTGGAGTCACTACAATCTAAATAATTTAGGGAATTACAATCTCCAGAATATAATGTTACAATAAAATTTACGCTAGAAGTGGGTTCTACAGTTATATTAATATTGGTTGTTTGTGCCACGAATGAAAACCACATATCGTCTCTAGCATTTCCAGTAGTTCCATTACAGTTTTCTGCATCTACATCGGTGCCGGCACCTCCATCTAAATCACCTAGTGTAGCAGTAGCCAAACCAGCGTTATCTTTTCCTGTTTGTTCTAATATGTTAATGGAGCCACTACAATAGTCGTTTTCTGGTGGCGATATGGTGTTTGTTGTAAAAGTTAGTGGGCCTAACCAATCACTTGTATTTCCAGATCCACAATTAGACCTAATGTATAAGTCGTAAGTAGTTCCACTGTTCAATACATCTCCAGAACTTGCATTTAATGTTGATGCTGCTGTTGAACCATTTACCGTATGATTTCCTGTATTTGGAGTAAAACTCGACAAGCCTATTTCCCAATCGTAACCAACTGGTGTACTCATAGTTGGAGCACTCCATGAAAAGTCTATGCGCCCATCAGATTTATAGGTAACATCACTAGGTGTAACAGTAGGCTTATAACATGCTAACGGTGCATTGGTTAAATCCTCAATAGTGGTTTCATGAAAAGAGAAATCTGTATTACAGCCAGAATCTACCCGAATATGCATCCTAACGGTTGTATAAGCTATATTGTTAAT
This sequence comes from Aestuariibaculum scopimerae, assembly GCF_059428085.1. Classification (NCBI taxonomy): domain Bacteria; kingdom Pseudomonadati; phylum Bacteroidota; class Flavobacteriia; order Flavobacteriales; family Flavobacteriaceae; genus Aestuariibaculum; species Aestuariibaculum scopimerae. Next base: position 3,435,694 of record NZ_CM182089.1, on the reverse strand, counting down.
GTCTAAAGGTGAACTGCCAGATAATATTGGGGTGTCATCAGTGTCGGTTATGGTAATATAATCACCTACTGTACCACTGCTGTGCGTACTTGAAAAGCGATAGTTATGGCCTGCAGTTAAGCCTGTTATAACGGTGTATTCATTTGTTTCTTGATTTGTGGCAATAACTTCTATAAACCCACTATTTGGGGTAGACGTTGTTGAAGTGTTTAGAATTGAATTTATACAGTTTTGAGAATATGAAAATAAAGAGCAGCATAAGCCAACCAATAAACAAGTAATATTTTTCATAGTAATGACTTTATAATAACAAAAAGATAACTAATAGGTTTTTGATAATAGCTTTAACTCTATAATCATTTAAGAGTCAATTATTTAAATTTATAGATTAAACTTTTGATGTAATAAGATAATAGATAAAGGATTGAAAAACCTCGTTGATATGCTACTGTCTAAATTCACAAGGGCATCAGTTGTTTTTTCTTATTGACTGTGTTTTAACCACTTAGATTGTTTATAATCCATTTTTTTTGTTAATAACTTACTTTTTTTAATTGTTTATTATTCAATGAGATAGCTATTTTTGCCAAATTTTTAAATGTAAACGTTGTTTTTTGTGTTCTAATACTTTCATTTTTATTATTAAAACATGTATTTCATCGATAAAAAGCATATAAATCAGTTTATTTGCATCTTTATTTATATATTTATCAACGATTTAACCTAATTAGTTATGAAGAAAATTATACTTTTAGCAATGGTAGGTATCTTTGCTTATGATTTAAATGGACAGTGTGATAGCAATCTACCTGTTATGGAACATTTTGATGAGAACTCCATAGGTGTGTGCTGGCAGGTGGACGATGTAGATGGTGACGGATATGATTGGTATTGGAGAGACTATGGCTCTTTTTATGGCGGGCATAAATGTTTAACCTCTAGGTCTTGGAATTCTTCCGATTTAGATTTAACCCCAGATAATTGGATATATTCTTATGGTATCGATTTAACTTCTTTTAATACCTCAGATAATATTGAACTCTCTTGGAAAGTGAGAGCTGAAAGAAGTGATTTGGCTCATGAATATTATACAGTTTATGCTGCTACCAACAACAATATATCAGATTTTCAATCAAGTGCAGTTAAAAGAGGAGAATATGCTGATGAAGTCGGTGCATCAGGTGTTTTTGTAACCAGAACTTTAGACATTTCATCATTGGCTGGAAATATGATTTATGTTGCTTTTAGGCATCAAAACATTTCAGGCTCGCAATATATTCTTAACATAGATGATGTTTCTATTAGTAATTTAACATTGAGTGTAGAAGATTTTAATAAAGAAAATTTTAAGCACTATTATAACACCTCTGATAAAATGTTAACATTAAAATCCTTTAATATGCCCATCAGCGCTGTTAAAATTTATAATTTAATGGGACAACAAATTATTGATAACAAATTATCTAATACCAGTGGGGATATAGACTTGTCTGGAATGGTTGATGGTATTTATATTGCTCAAGTGGAAATTAATGATAGTACAAAAGCAATCAAGTTTTTGAAATATTGATTCTAAATACTCAAAAATAAAAAAGAGCGGCCTAATAGAACCGCTCTTTTTTATGAATTAAAATTATAATTATTATCTCTGGTACGTGCTAGAAGACACTATTTTCTTAACAAGTGTGCCTTTGGCCGTAGTGACTCTTACAAAGAACATTTGGTTATCTGTTCTTGAAAGATCTAGTTTCGTTGTTCCAATTGTTCCTTTCATGTAGCTTTCATCAACAGCTTGTTTTACTAGGGTTCCTTTAGTGTCATAGACATCAATACCAACCTTAGTGTCATAATCAAACTTGTAGCTAATGCTTACTTCGTCTTCAAATGGTACTGGATACGCTTTGAAAGTAATGGATTCTTTGCTTGGTGCTTTACCCCAAACAACATCAACAATACAATCTGGATCAATTCCACCATTAAAGCTACCACCATTTTCAGGTGATTCTGGTATAAAGCTTCCTTCCGGAATATCTTCACCACAAGCTACAGAATGTGCTATCACATAGAAACCTCCCGTGGCCGTAATATCAGCATTATCAGTTGTCCACATATCGGCATGTGCTAAGTTACCAGCTACAAAGGTATATTGTCCTGGAGCTACAGTTGGCTCACCTTTTTTGGTGGTTGGATACATCTCACAATCAATATATAAGTGTACTTCGTCCAAACCATAACCAGGTGCCATGTCGTAAGTAACTTCTACATTACCTTGATCTGACTCGCCTATTTGTGTATACTCAATAATCACATTACCTACATAAGTGCCTTTATTAAGATCACATTTACCTGCACCTCTATAAAGATCTAATGTATAGGTGCCAAAGCTTGGGATGAAGTTAGTCCAACCCCAACGGCTAAAGTCATCTTGGCGGAAACATCTACTGATGTCATCGTCTATGGCATCACCTGCTTCATTAAGCGCTACACCAAATGCAGTTCCACAATCTACAACACATTCTTGAATGGTTACAGTAGTTCCACAAGTATTACTACATTGGGTTGCTATATTAGTTATAGTTACCGTTAAAGAGTAATCCCCTGGTAATGCTGATCCATCATTTATAAACACTGGGTTATAAATTGTTGGGTCACTTAAATATGCTGCACCTGGACCTGACCACAAATATGTATAGTCACCTACTGCACCTGTTGTTGGTGTTACCCAAACATTAATATCCAATGCTCCTGGACATTGTGCTGGGTCGTTTCCAGCTGTACAGGTTGGGTTCGGGTTGATGGTCAGGGTGCCGCTGTTGGTTCCGGTACAGTTGGTTGCATTACCGGTATCGGTAACGATAACACTGTATACACCGGCCACACTGGCGCTGAAGCTTGCCACATCACCCGGGTCTGCCTGTCCCACTGGAACGGTCCACGCATAGCTGTACGGTCCAACACCTCCTGCGGGGGTCGCCGTAATCTGTGCGCTGCCGTCAGAGGCGCATATGGTCGGACTGTTCACCGTCACTGTTGGGTTCGGGTTGATGGTCAGGGTGCCGCTGTTGGTTCCGGTACAGTTGGTTGCATTACCGGTATCGGTAACGATAACACTGTATACACCGGCCACACTGGCGCTGAAGCTTGCCACATCACCCGGGTCTGCCTGTCCCACTGGAACGGTCCACGCATAGCTGTACGGTCCAACACCTCCTGCGGGGGTCGCCGTAATCTGTGCGCTGCCGTCAGAGGCGCATATGGTCGGACTGTTCACCGTCACTGTTGGGTTCGGGTTGATGGTCAGGGTGCCGCTGTTGGTTCCGGTACAGTTGGTTGCATTACCGGTATCGGTAACGATAACACTGTATACACCGGCCACACTGGCGCTGAAGCTTGCCACATCACCCGGGTCTGCCTGTCCCACTGGAACGGTCCACGCATAGCTGTACGGTCCAACACCTCCTGCGGGGGTCGCCGTAATCTGTGCGCTGCCGTCAGAGGCGCATATGGTCGGACTGTTCACCGTCACTGTTGGGTTCGGGTTGATGGTCAGGGTGCCGCTGTTGGTTCCGGTACAGTTGGTTGCATTACCGGTATCGGTAACGATAACACTGTATACACCGGCCACACTGGCGCTGAAGCTTGCCACATCACCCGGGTCTGCCTGTCCCACTGGAACGGTCCACGCATAGCTGTACGGTCCAACACCTCCTGCGGGGGTCGCCGTAATCTGTGCGCTGCCGTCAGAGGCGCATATGGTCGGACTGTTCACCGTCACTGTTGGGTTCGGGTTGATGGTCAGGGTGCCGCTGTTGGTTCCGGTACAGTTGGTTGCATTACCGGTATCGGTAACGATAACACTGTATACACCGGCCACACTGGCGCTGAAGCTTGCCACATCACCCGGGTCTGCCTGTCCCACTGGAACGGTCCACGCATAGCTGTACGGTCCAACACCTCCTGCGGGGGTCGCCGTAATCTGTGCGCTGCCGTCAGAGGCGCATATGGTCGGACTGTTCACCGTCACTGTTGGGTTCGGGTTGATGGTCAGGGTGCCGCTGTTGGTTCCGGTACAGTTGGTTGCATTACCGGTATCGGTAACGATAACACTGTATACACCGGCCACACTGGCGCTGAAGCTTGCCACATCACCCGGGTCTGCCTGTCCCACTGGAACGGTCCACGCATAGCTGTACGGTCCAACACCTCCTGCGGGGGTCGCCGTAATCTGTGCGCTGCCGTCAGAGGCGCATATGGTCGGACTGTTCACCGTCACTGTTGGGTTCGGGTTGATGGTCAGGGTGCCGCTGTTGGTTCCGGTACAGTTGGTTGCATTACCGGTATCGGTAACGATAACACTGTATACACCGGCCACACTGGCGCTGAAGCTTGCCACATCACCCGGGTCTGCCTGTCCCACTGGAACGGTCCACGCATAGCTGTACGGTCCAACACCTCCTGCGGGGGTCGCCGTAATCTGTGCGCTGCCGTCAGAGGCGCATATGGTCGGACTGTTCACCGTCACTGTTGGGTTCGGGTTGATGGTCAGGGTGCCGCTGTTGGTTCCGGTACAGTTGGTTGCATTACCGGTATCGGTAACGATAACACTGTATACACCGGCCACACTGGCGCTGAAGCTTGCCACATCACCCGGGTCTGCCTGTCCCACTGGAACGGTCCACGCATAGCTGTACGGTCCAACACCTCCTGCGGGGGTCGCCGTAATCTGTGCGCTGCCGTCAGAGGCGCATATGGTCGGACTGTTCACCGTCACTGTTGGGTTCGGGTTGATGGTCAGGGTGCCGCTGTTGGTTCCGGTACAGTTGGTTGCATTACCGGTATCGGTAACGATAACACTGTATACACCGGCCACACTGGCGCTGAAGCTTGCCACATCACCCGGGTCTGCCTGTCCCACTGGAACGGTCCACGCATAGCTGTACGGTCCAACACCTCCTGCGGGGGTCGCCGTAATCTGTGCGCTGCCGTCAGAGGCGCATATGGTCGGACTGTTCACCGTCACTGTTGGGTTCGGGTTGATGGTCAGGGTGCCGCTGTTGGTTCCGGTACAGTTGGTTGCATTACCGGTATCGGTAACGATAACACTGTATACACCGGCCACACTGGCGCTGAAGCTTGCCACATCACCCGGGTCTGCCTGTCCCACTGGAACGGTCCACGCATAGCTGTACGGTCCAACACCTCCTGCGGGGGTCGCCGTAATCTGTGCGCTGCCGTCAGAGGCGCATATGGTCGGACTGTTCACCGTCACTGTTGGGCTCGGGTTAACATATATGTTACCAGTTCCTGGGCCAGAAGGATCACATCCATTAACATTATCTGTTACTGTAACTGTATATGCACCTGCATCAGATAAGTTTGCAGGATTGATAGTAAGTGTAGCTGAGTCACCACCAACGATAGCATCACTAGGGTCTCTCCACTCATAACTAAAATCTCCAGCAGGTTGCAATTCGCCCTCATAATATACAGTAGCTGTTAGTGTTGCAGATTTACCTTCACATACAGTATCATCTGTTACCTGAACTGTAGGAGATAAATTAAAACTACCTCCGGCAAAATCTTTTAATTTAGCTGTTAACTCATCTGAGGATCTTGTTTCTAATAACCAAGAGGCATTACAAAGTAAATAAGGATTTTGTGAAAGGTTAAAAACACTAGTCAAATCAATGGCTCCCTCATAAAACTCGTATTGCTGATATTTGGTTTGCCCGGTTTTTACATGCCCTGCATTAGTACCATCGCCATACTCATCATAATCCAAATAAACTTGAGGAACGTCAATTAGAGTCGCTTCATTATTCTGTGCTGCAACCCCAGGTACTGTAGCGGTAATATCTGTAAGAGCACCTCCATCCCATCTGTATATTAAAATATCAGCAAACTTAGCTCCATTTGAGAAATTTGCCAATACTAGTAAATCATTATCATTATGTGGGGGCATAAAAATTTGCTCACCCATGTGGGTTACAGGAGTAGAACCGCCTACAAGAAACCAAAATCCCATATATGCCGTCCCATTCGACTCTCTTCTGTCACCAGAAAAGAATAAATATGTATTGCCTTCTATGTAATCTAGGGCACCTATACATGGATCTCCTGGATCTGGAGGACCAGCTACTGCAACAACAGCAGCGGCATTCATAATATCACCCTTGGGTAATGTAGAAGTAATTGTCCAGTTATTACCCCCTACTCCAAAATCATAAATGTCTTTAGCATTGGTATGATATGCGGTGTCATTGTTGCCATCATGGTCCGAATCACTAATAGGATCTGGAACATATGAATAATTTGGGTGACCTATAATAGGATCGGTTCCCCATTCAGCAGGATCACCATCAATACAAGGTACCTGCGCCTGCAAACTATTTACAGACAACAAAAAAAGCATCAACAAGCTAAAGCCCATCATGCTTTTTAAATGTGATTTGCACCAATTGCCAAAGCAATTTGCAAATACACTGTTCTTAAATTTTTGAGTAAAATTGTTCATTAACATAACATTTGTTTTAATTAATAAATGTGTTAACATAACAATGGGTAGTGCACTATTTTAAATCCCTTATAGACTTAAATAGTTAAATAAAAGGTGAGACGAGGGCATCTTCAAATCTGCTATTAATCAAAAATGCGTTTCGTTAGGGAGTACTATAAAATAAGAAAGGATATAATTTTGGTATATTGAGGAAAATCAAATTTAGTAAATTATTAATGACATATCAATTTTATTTTCAACCTTTTAGATAATCAGTGTTTTTTTTAAGACCATCTGCACATCCTATTTATTGAATTAATAAATATACCTGATAAACATTATTATTTCTGGGTCGAAAAGTAAGAAACCTATTGGCAATTGTTTTCTAGTTTTGACTTTTATAAGGATACCGCAAAGGTTTTATTGTGTTTAACTATGGTCTTTATAAAAATACTGTTTTTTTTTGAAAAAGTTCTACAATAAATTTAAGCGTTAAAGCTATGTAGACATAACTATATAACCTGCACAAATAAAAAGATACACTAGGAGCTAATTAAGCCTCTGGTTGTGCTTCTGAAATTTCTGGTGATTCTGGCTGTTTAAATAAGTCTTTGTATGCTTCTCCTAAATAATCTATAACATGACTGGCTACTAAACTTTGGTATCCAAAATCCTCTACAGCTATATCAGCCGAGGCTCCATGTAAATAAACACCAAAAATAGCGGCCAATAACGGACTGTACTTTTGTGAAATCAATCCAGTTATAATACCTGTTAGTACATCACCACTACCTGCGGTAGCCAATCCTGGGTTTCCAGTAGTATTTACATATAGTTTATTTTCATAAACGGTAATGGTATTAGCGCCTTTAACAACAATAATGAGATCGTGTTTTTTTGAAAAGGCTTTGACTTTTCTTAACTTATCAAAATCATCTTTCCATGCCCCTATTAGTCGTTCTAATTCTTTGGGGTGTGGTGTTATAACGGTTTCTTTTGGTAACAACTTTATTAGGCTTTTGTTTTTTGAAAGCATATTGATGCCATCTGCATCAATAACCAATGGTGCTTTATTATTTTTTAAAAAGGTTTTGAATGCCTCTATAGTTTGTGCGTTAGTGCCTATGCCTACTCCAATACCTATTACGGTTGGTTCTAAATCAAATTGAATATTGGAGATATAGTTTTCAGCATTATCGGTTATTACCATAGCTTCTGGAAATGATGCCTGTAATGGTACATACCCACACCGTGGAACAAAGGCAGTAACTAACCCCGAGCCTGTACACAAAGCTGCTTTACTGGCCAAGATAACAGCCCCTATTTTGCCATAGCTGCCACCTATAACTAAACTGTGTCCAAATTCGCCTTTATGCGAAAATTTATCACGTGGTATATACATGGGCAACACTTCGTGCTTACCAATTAAGTCGGCTTCGGTTATGGTTTTGTACAGAAACTCTGGATCAAAGCCTATATCTAACACTTCCCATTGTACTGTATATTTTGAGGTGTCTGGCAAAAAGAAAACCAATTTTGGAGTTACAAAGCTAAGTGTGTAGTTAGCGTTTACTACACTATTTTCTTCTTCGGGTACTTTATCTGTGCTAAGGCCCGACGGAATATCTACAGATAGTGTAAAGGCATGCGAATTTTTAAAATGCATGAAGAGTGCTTTTACCCAATCAACCGGAGGCCTATTTAAGCCAATACCAAAAATGGCATCTACTATAATGTCGTCTTGGTTTATTTCTGGAAAGTCATCTGCAGAATCCAAAAGTATGGGCCAATCTTTGGTGACGTTCTTAATCCTGTCATAATTAATTAAAAAGTCTTTAGAGCGCTTGTCGCTGTAATTCACAATATAGGTCTTAACATTGTAGCCATCTAAAATTAAATGCCTAGCTAGTACTAAGCCATCACCACCATTATTGCCAATACCACAGAATACATGTATAGGCACCTGGGCACCTTGCATACGTAAATGCATCCAGTTGAAAATTTGCGACCCGGCGCGCTCCATCAAATCTGTTGAAGTGATGTTTTGGCGCTCTACCGTTAATTTATCGCCTTCATAGATTTGTTCTTTGGAAAATATTTTCATCTGGTATTATTGATTTTTCAGTTCTTAAATGCAATTACTAATTTTTTTAAAAGAATACAGGCACAATATAAGAATACTGTAAAAAAAAAGTTTTTGTTTTTTTATTAGTCTAAAAGTAATACTTTTGACTTGTATTATTACTGTTATAATGTATCATTTAAACAAAAATATAAGTACTTGTTCAATTTCTTTTTATTCAAAAGGGATCACTTCTATTTTTGGAACAACTACAACAATTACAACCCTTTGGGGTTGCTAATTATATATTCTTCAGGCTATTTTTGTAATTATTTTAATTACAATATCTTAAATATTTTTTTAATTATCAATTCATTAACAAATGAAGGTTTTAAAATTTGGAGGGACTTCTGTAGGTTCTTCAAACAACATAAATAATGTTATCAGCATTTTAGAGGATTATGCTAAAAAAAGCACTGTTGTGTGTGTGGTTTCAGCCGTGGGTGGTGTTACGGATAAACTACTTCTAGCAGGTAAACAGGCGCAAAATAAGGATACACAATATATAGATACCGTTAAATCGTTAAAAGCGATTCACTTTAACATTATAAACGAGCTTAATCCAGACAATAACAAAGCCATAGCGGATTGTGTAGATGGCCATTTGAATGCACTTAAGAGTTTATTGGATGGTATTTACCTAATCAATGAATTATCACCTAAAACTTCAGATAAACTTGTAAGTTTTGGTGAGCTGCTCTCCTCTTATATCATTACTGAAACCATGAAAAATCGTGGTTTGGATGTTGAATTTAAAAATGCGCAAGAGCTCATTGTTACTAATTCAAACTTTACCAAAGCTGAAGTTCAATATGGTATTACCAATAAAAATATTCAGGATTATTTTGAAAGTGCTAAACAGAAAATAACCATTCTACCTGGGTTTATAGCAAAGTCGCAAGCAGAAGAACTAACTACATTAGGTCGTGGTGGTTCAGATTTTACTGCGGCCATCATAGCTTCTGCTTTAAAAGTTGAACAGTTGGAAATATGGACCGATGTGAGTGGTATGTTTACATGTAATCCGAAATTGGTAAAACAGGCCTACCCTATTGAAAAAATATCGTATGAAGAGGCCATGGAGCTATCACATTTTGGTGCTAAGGTACTTTATCCACCAACCGTACAACCGGTATTGGATTTAAATATCCCTATACACATAAAGAACACACTAGAGCCAAAAGCTGCCGGAACCATCATTTCCAATGATGTTGCCCGATCGGTTTCACCTGTTAAGGGTATAAGTAATATTTCAAATATTGCTTTGCTAACTTTACAGGGAAGCGGCATGGTTGGCATTCCTGGTTTTTCTAAACGTTTGTTTGAAACACTCTCACAAGAGAAAATAAATGTGATATTGATTACGCAAGCATCTTCTGAACATTCAATTTGTTTAGGTATTGACGAAGGTGATGCCGAAATAGCAAAACTTGTTATTGATGCTACATTTGAAAATGAAATTGCACTGCATAAAATTGATCCTATTATTATTGAAAAAGAACTTTCTATCATTGCTTTGGTTGGCGATAATATGAAGAACCATCAAGGTATAAGCGGTAAAATGTTTAGTGCCCTAGGAAAAAACAACATTAACATTCGTGCCATTGCCCAAGGTGCTTCAGAAAGAAATATATCGGCCGTTATATTACAGCAGGATGTAAAAAAAGCACTTAATACTTTACATGAACAGTTTTTTGAGTCTAAAACAAAGCAACTCAATGTATTTATTACAGGTGTTGGTAACGTTGGTGAAAAATTGGTAGAGCAAATCAAGCAACAACGAAAGTATTTAAAGGAGAATTTAAAAATTAATTTACGTATAGCGGGATTATCTAATTCCAGAACCATGGTTTTTAATGCGGATGGCATTGATTTAAGTGATTGGAAAGCACAATTGGCAGCTGGAGAAAAAGCGAGTTTGGATGGTTTTTTTGAAAAAACAAAATCATTAAACCTACGAAACAGCATTTTTGTAGATGTTACGGCAAATAAAGAGGTAGCTGGACTGTATGAAAAATATCTTCGCCAAAGTATTGGTGTAGTTGCTTGCAATAAAATTGCCTGTTCTAACGATTTGGACAGTTATAAACTATTAAAAAGATTATCTTTAAAATACAATGCACCCTTTCTGTTTGAGACAAATGTAGGTGCAGGATTGCCCATTATTGATACTTTAAACAACTTAATTGCTTCAGGCGATAAAGTTACTTCAATACAAGCCGTATTATCAGGGAGTCTTAATTTTGTATTCAACAACTTTAACGATAGCACTAAGTTTTATGATGTGGTTAAACAAGCGGCAGCTGAAGGCTATACCGAACCCGATCCAAGAATTGATTTAAGTGGTGTAGATGTTGCAAGGAAAATTTTAATTCTTGCACGAGAAAGTGGTGTTGAAATGAATTTGGAAGACATTGAAAACACATCGTTTCTATCTAACTCGGGATTGAAAAGTGATTCTGTTGATGATTTTTACAAAACCTTGATTGCAGACGAAGCGCATTACCAAAGTTTATATGCCTCGGCAAAAGCTAAGGGGTGCCAATTAAAGTATGTAGCCCAGTTTAACAATGGCAAAGCTAATGTAGGCCTACAGGAAATACCTAACGGACATCCGTTTTATAATTTAGAAGGAAAAGATAATATCGTTATGTTTTACACACAACGCTACCCAGAGCAGCCTATGATTATTAAAGGTGCCGGTGCTGGTGCAGAGGTTACGGCTTCTGGGTTATTTGCTGATATTATTAGAATTGGAAATGATTGATAAATGGAAAACGAGACAAAAATATTTTCACCAGCAACCGTTGCCAATGTGGCTTGTGGTTTTGATGTTTTGGGTTTTTGCTTAGACAGTATTGGTGATGAAATGGTTATTAGAAAAACAGATAAAAAGGGCATTTATATTACTAAAATTGAAGGCTTTGACTTACCTCTTGAAGCTGAACAGAATGTTGCAGGTGTTTCTGCTTTGGCCATGTATGAAGCAGCGAAGCCAGATTGCGGATTTGAAATTGAAATCTATAAAAATATTAAACCTGGCAGTGGTATTGGAAGCAGTGCAGCTAGTGCCGTGGGAAGTGTTTTTGGAATGAATGCTCTTTTGGGAAATCCATATACTAAAACCCAGCTTATAGCATTTGCCATAAAAGGTGAAGCACTGGCTAGTAAATGTGATCATGCCGATAACCTAGCCCCTGCTATGTTTGGGGGATTCACTCTGGTTAAAAGTATTAATCCATTAGAAATACTGGAAATTCCATCTCCGGATGATCTATATGCTACAATCATTCATCCCCAAATAGAAATAAAAACATCCGAAGCTAGGGCTATATTACCTAAAGATGTTCCTTTACAACATGCCGTTACACAATGGGCCAATTTTGGAAGCTTAATACACGGATTGCATACCGGCAACTATGACTTGTTAAAAAAATCACTACATGATGTTGTGATAGAGCCATACAGAAGTCAGCTTATCCCGTATTATAAGGAGGTTAAAAACGAGATACTTAATGCTGGTGCTTTAGGCGCAGGGATTTCAGGTTCTGGACCTTCTATATTTTCATTAAGTAAGGGCTACGAGATAGCTAACAATGTAAAAGATGCTATGGAAAGTGTATATTCAAAAACAGGAATCGATTTTGATATACACGTATCGAAAATCAACACTCAAGGAATCAAAATATTAAATTAATAGTCGTTATCGGTCAATAAAAACACCAATGAATTATTACTCATTAAACCATCAAGCTGCAAATACATCATTTAAAGATGCCGTTATAAAAGGGTTGGCACCAGACAAAGGGTTGTACTTTCCTGAGAAAATTACCCCTTTGCCAAAATCTTTTTTTGAGAATATAGATCATTTATCACATTCTGAAATTGCTTTTAATGCTATTAAACAATTTGTTTCCCCAGAAATACCAGAATCTATTTTAAAAACCATTGTAGAAGAGACCCTATCATTTGATTTTCCTGTTGTTAAGTTAAACGAAAATATTTCTACACTAGAACTTTTTCATGGTCCTACCATGGCATTTAAAGATGTTGGAGCACGTTTTATGGCTCGTTGCTTAGGTTATTTTAACCAAGACAATGAAAAAGAGGTAACTGTTTTGGTTGCAACTTCTGGTGATACAGGTGGCGCTGTAGCTAATGGTTTTTTAGGCGTTAAAGGCGTTAATGTTGTTATACTTTACCCTAGTGGTAAAGTAAGTGACATCCAAGAAAAACAGCTCACCACCTTAGGACAAAACATAGTAGCATTAGAAGTAAATGGTACATTTGATGATTGCCAAACTATGGTGAAAACGGCCTTTTTAGATAAAACCCTAACAAGCCGAATGCAGTTAACTTCTGCCAATTCCATAAACGTAGCACGCTGGTTACCTCAATTGTTCTATTTTATGTTTGCTTATAAGCAGTTGCATAATCATTATAAAGACATCGTGTTCTCTGTTCCCAGTGGAAATTTTGGCAATATCTGTGCAGGAATGATGGCGCAGCAGTTAGGCTTGCCCATTGCCCATTTTATTGCATCCAACAATGCCAACAATGTAGTAACACGGTATTTAATATCGCAGTTGTACGAACCCAAGCCTTCTGTGCAAACCATTAGCAATGCTATGGATGTTGGTGCTCCCAGCAATTTTATCCGGATTCAGGAAATTTATAAAAATAACTTTGAAACACTAAAAGACAATTTATCTTCTTATAGTTTTTCTGATGATGAAACCAAAGCAGCCATGAAAGAAATCTATAATGCTTATCATTATGTCGCCGACCCACATGGAGCTGTAGGTTATCTGGGGTGCAAAGCATATTTAAAGGAGCATCCAAAAGCGCATTGCGTATTTTTGGAAACAGCACACCCTACCAAGTTTTTAGATGTTGTTGAAGATGTGATTGCAGAAAAGCAACCACTTCCTCCTCAAATAGTATCGGTAATGGATAAGGAAAAAGCATCTGTAAAAATAACAACTTACGAAGATTTAAAAAGCTTTTTACTAGATGGTAAATCTTGAATATTATAGGAATTCATATTAAACTTATAAGGGGTTAAAGAGTCTAAGCATAGTAACTAACCAATTTAACTATGAAGATTGCTAATTTAATTGTAGTATTAGCTTTAACAACAATAACTTATAGCTTTTCTCAAGACAATCAAGATACTGCTCCAGATTATTTAAAACGAAGTTGGCGCTATGTGGCCAGTAGAATGCCTACCGCATGGTATGGTTCTAAAGAAGCCAAACAAGTAGCCGATAATGTGATACTTACCCAAAAAGCGATTGGTGGCTGGGCCAAGAATAAACCCTATCATCATGTGTTTACCGAAGAAGAAAAGGCAGAATATTTAAATGGAAAATCTGAAAAAGGAGGTACATTTGATAATGGGTCGACCATAACCGAATTACGGTTTCTAGCCAAAGTGTATACCCATATAAAGGATGAGCGCTATAAGCAGGCTTTTGAGGTTGGTTTAAATTATATTTTTACTTCACAGTATAATAATGGAGGCTGGCCACAATATTACCCCGTTAAAGATCCTGAAGAAGAAATCATGACAGATAAAACCAAGCCTTATTCAATGCATATTACTTATAATGATAATGCTATGGTTAACACGATGCGCTTTTTAAAAGATATTTATACAAATGATGAAACTTTTACAGCACTTAACTTATCTACAGAATTAAAAGAAAAAGCTAAAACTGCTTTTAATAAGGGTATAGATTGTATCCTTGCAACACAAATAAAAATTGAAGGCAAACCTACTGTTTGGTGTGCTCAACACAATGCTGTAACACTGGTCCCAGAAAATGCCCGTAGCTACGAGCTTGCTTCTTTTAGTGGTTCAGAATCCGTAGGCGTAGTTATGCTACTTATGGAGATAGACAACCCATCCAAGAAAATTATTGAAGCTGTGGATGGTGCGGTAGCATGGTACCAAAGTCATAAAATAGAAGGCATTAAAATAGAACGTATAACTGAGGCAGATGGTAGAAGAAACCGTATTGTTGTTAAAGATAAAAATGCACCAGCCATGTGGGGGCGCTTTAATGATTTAGAAACAGGGAAGCCATTCTTTTGCAGTCGAGATGGTATAAAGCGAAATACCTTGGCAGAAATAAGTTATGAGCGTCGTAATGGCTACAGTTGGTATACAACCGCACCAGAACAAATATTGCAACAATACCCAGAATGGAAACAGCGAATAAGTACAAAATAAAACTCTAAGTTACTTTTATATAGAGCAACCGATTGCACTGGCATTTTAACTTATCTTAAAAAATATATCTATAAATTTTATATACATTTGCGCAACAAAATTCCATATTATAGATACGCAAATGAAAAATACAGCCTTAACAAAAACCCATGAAGCAATGGGAGCCAAAATGGTACCCTTTGCAGGTTTTAATATGCCCGTACAATATGAGGGTGTTACTTTAGAACATGAAACTGTTAGAAATGCCGTAGGGGTATTTGATGTTTCACACATGGGTGAGTTTTTAATAGAAGGTGAACATGCTTTAGAATTAATACAACAAGTATCCAGCAACGATGCTTCTAAGTTAACTATAGGCAAAGCGCAATACAGTTGTTTACCAAACGATAATGGTGGTATTGTAGACGATTTGATTATTTATAGAGTAAAGGAAAACACCTATTTATTGGTTGTTAATGCTAGTAATATTGAAAAGGATTGGAATTGGATTCAATCTAAAAACAGTATAGGTGCAGAAATGCGTAATTTAAGTGATGAATATTCACTACTTGCCATTCAAGGCCCCAAGGCTATCGAAGCCATGCAGTCGCTTACCAGTCACAATCTATCCGAAATAAAATTCTACAATTTTGTTGTTGGTGATTTTGCGGGTATTGAGCATGTCATTATATCTGCAACTGGATACACAGGTAGTGGAGGTTTTGAAATTTATTGTAAAAACAGTGAAGTACAACAGATTTGGGATAGGGTGTTTAAGGCAGGTGCCAGTTATGGCATTAAGCCTATTGGTTTAGCAGCTCGTGATACTTTACGGTTGGAAATGGGTTACTGTTTATATGGAAACGATATTGATGATACCACCTCGCCCATTGAAGCTGGCTTAGGCTGGATTACAAAATTCACTAAGGATTTTACCAATTCTGAAGCTTTAAAAGCCGAAAAAGCGCATGGTCCCCAACGAAAATTAATTGCATTTGAATTGGATGAACGAGGCATTCCCCGTCATGGTTACGATATTGTTGATGCACAAGGTAACAAAATAGGACAAGTAACCTCTGGTACCATGTCTCCCAGTCTAGGTAAAGGCATTGGTTTAGGCTATGTGCCGTCTATATTATCAGAAATAGGTAGTAAAATAAATATTCAAATAAGAAAAAATGCAGTGCCAGCAACGGTAGTAAAATTACCTTTTTACAAATAATTAAAATTTAAAGGTTTTAATGAGGCAGAAGGCGAATGGAAGTAAACATAGAATTTTAATTTTAGGAGCTAGTGGCTTTTTAGGAGGAGCCATTTACAAGGAGCTATGCCCCTATTTTAAAACCTTTGGTACTTATAGCACTAGCAATAACCAGTTACAAAAGAATAAGCATTTTTTTCAATATAATTTTGAAGAAGACGATGTTTATGAAATCCTAGACCTTGTTAAACCTACTGTTATTATTTCGGCACTCAGGGGTGATTTTGCAACACAGTTTGTAGCACACCAGCATGTTGCCGAATATGTGTTTACTAACAAATTAAAGCTTATCTTTTTATCCTCTGCCAACGTATTTGACGCCTATAGCAAATACCCGAGCTATGAAGAAGACAAAACACTAAGCAATAGTATTTATGGTCATTTTAAAATAAAAGTAGAGAACATGCTATTGCGCATGCCCAAAAATCAAGTAGCTATTTTACGATTGCCTATGGTTTTTGGCTCCCAATCACCAAGAATACAGGAAATTATTCAAAACGCAAAAGCCAAAGAACCTATTGAAATATTTCCTAATTTAATAATGAATGTTACTACCGATACAAAAGTTACCCAGCAAATCCATTATATAATTAATAGAAACAAATCGGGCATTTTCCATTTGGGAAGTACAGATTTGGTACACCACGATGATTTTATCAAGGAAATAATAAAATCCTTAAACATAACTAACGCCATTTACAAACACGTATATACAACAAATGATGATCGCTACCTAGCAGTATTGCCTAAGTTTAACAAGCTTCCCAAGAACTTGCAAATACTTAGTCAAGAAATACTAACAGAGCTTGAAATTTAATTGATATTGCCACTTGAAATTAGTACATTGAAGCAAATTAAAATCAATAAAATTTTATCATTATGAATAAATTATCTGAATTGGATATTGAAAAGCGATTATTACACTTTCCAGATTGGGATTACTATGATAATGCCATACACGCCGAATTTGAATTTGAAAATTTCAAAGATTGTTTTAGTGCCATGAGCAGAATTGCATTTGAATGTGAAGCATTGAACCATCACCCAGATTGGTCTAATGTTTACAATGTACTTACCATTTCCTTGTCTACACATGATGCTAATGGTGTTACGGACAAAGATTTTAAATTGGCTGAAGCAATTGAGGCTATAGTTGAACCCGTTGATGAATAATTTGTTTTTCTTTGCTAGGTTTTTAACTTTGCTTGATTAAATTAAATAATACAATAACTAGATTCTCTTTTTAAGCAGAAGTAAAAAATAAACTTTCAAATATATGGGAAGAGCTTTTGAGTTTAGAAAAGCACGTAAAATGAAACGTTGGTCTGCTATGAGTAAGGCATTTACTCGTATAGGCAAAGACATT
Organism: Aestuariibaculum scopimerae; assembly: GCF_059428085.1. NCBI lineage: Bacteria > Pseudomonadati > Bacteroidota > Flavobacteriia > Flavobacteriales > Flavobacteriaceae > Aestuariibaculum > Aestuariibaculum scopimerae. Next base: position 3,418,235 of record NZ_CM182089.1, on the reverse strand, counting down.
GTAATGGCTGTAAAAGAAGGCGGGCCAGATCCAGCTAGCAATGCCCGATTAAGAGCTGTTATTCAAAATGCCAAATCGGTAAACATGCCTAAGGATAATGTAGAGCGTGCTATTAAACGGGCATCCGACAAAAGTCAGGGTGATTACAAAGAAGTCATTTTTGAGGGTTATGCACCACACGGTATTGCCGTATTGGTAGAAACCGCAACCGACAACAATACTAGGACCGTAGCAAACGTCCGTAGTTATTTTAATAAATGTGATGGTAGTTTGGGAACATCTGGTTCCGTGGTTTTTATGTTTGACCATACTTGTAATTTTAGAATAAATGCAGAAGGGATAGACCCCGAAGAAATTGAATTGGAGTTTATTGATTATGGTGCTGAAGAAGTTTTTGTAGATGAAGATGGGATATTGATTTATGCCCCTTTTGAAAGTTTTGGAGCCATACAGGCAGCATTAGAAGAAAAAGAAATAGAAATACTGTCTTCAGGATTCGAGCGGATTCCTCAGGTTACAAAAAAACTAACTCCAGAACAAGTAGCAGACGTTGAAAAGCTTTTAGAAAAGTTAGAAGAAGATGACGACGTACAAAACGTTTACCATACCATGCAGGAAAGTGAAGAATAATGTAAATTAGAATAAAAGTAGGTTAACCTCCTAAATTAAATACTAAATGAGTAAAAAAATAATACGATGGGGCATCATTGGATGCGGTGATGTAACAGAGGTTAAAAGTGGTCCTGCCTATAAAAAAACTGAAGGTTTTGAATTGGTTGCTGTTATGAGACGAAATGCCTCAAAGGCTGAAGACTATGCTAAAAGACATGCCATTAAAAAGTTTTATACCGATGCCGACGATTTAATCAATGATGAAGAAGTGGATGCTGTTTACATAGCTACTCCTCCAGACACCCACAAGCTTTATGCATTAAAAGTAGCTAATGCTGGCAAAATTTGCTGTATAGAAAAACCCATGACACCTAGTTATGCAGATAGCTTGATTATATATAATACATTTAAAGAAAAAGAAATTCCATTATTTGTTGCTTATTACAGACGTTCATTACCACGATATACTAAAGTTAACGATTGGTTAAGGAAAAGCTATATTGGAGCTGTTAGGCATATAAGCTGGTCGTTTTGTAAGCCAGCTAGCGATATCGATAAATCCAAAGCATATAATTGGAGAACGGATGTTAAAATTGCCCCAGGTGGTTATTTTGATGACTTAGCAAGTCATGGCCTTGATTTATTTACTTATTTTTTGGGTGATATAAACATGGTAAAGGGTATCAGCATAAATCAACAAAACAATTATTCAGCTAAAGATGCCATTACGGCATGTTGGTTACACGAAAATAATGCTACAGGTACTGCTTTTTGGAACTTTAATAGCCACGAACACCTAGATGATGTTACAATTTATGGAAGTGAAGGCCAAATAAAGTTTTCTATATTCCATGAAAATCCTATCGTGCTAGAAAGCAGCAGTAAAAATGAAACACTTTTTATTGACAATCCTGAACATATCCAAATACACCATGTAGAAGGCATGCGCGACATGTTAATTAATAAAAATTTCACACATCCATCGTTGGGAGATTCTGGACTTCACACCAACTGGATTATGGATAAAATTTTAGGGGTTCTATAAAGAAAAAGCTACTCAAAAAAGTAGCTTTTTAGTGGGTTAGTGATGTTTCTTTTTAGGGACAAAGGTAATCGTTTACTTTATGTTTCATACCTAACTCACTATATCACTATAAATAATTCAATATTCATGCCAAAGTCTTTGAGAAACAGAATATTATTACATTCTTTCATAAAGTTCCTTTAACTTTTTATGAGTAATAGTTTGTTGCCAATTTTTACCTATAGCATTCTCCCAAAGTGGTGTTAAACTTAATGCAATGTTTATCATAACATCAAATTCTTTATCGCTGAGTCCTGAGCAGATACCTTGTGGCAATATAATATTGTGCTTTGCTTTCATAGCTTTAAAAAGTTTTACACCTTCTGGATAAAAAGCTTCTAAATGATCAAAAACAATACAATTACCAATGCCATGCTTAGTTCCCAATAAATATGACAGACCGTAGCTAAGTGCATGTGCTACCCCTACCTGAGAATAAACAATACTCATACCACCATGCCAAGAAGCCATCATAAGTTTTTCTTGGGCCTCAGTAGCTGTAAGCGTATCTCCCAAGAAAATTTCTTTGCACAATTCTAAAGCCATATTTCCATAAGTTTCACTAAATGTATTGAGATATGTACCATTTAAAGATTCTATACTATGGATATAGCAATCCATACCTGTATAAAACCATTGGTTTTTTGGCACATCCTTAGTGAGTTCAGAATCTAATATCACTTGGTCAAAAGGTGTAAAATCTGAATTGATGCCAAGTTTTTTATTTGGACCTGTTAACACGGTTGTTCTAGATACTTCTGCACCCGTACCCGATATAGTTGGTATACCTACATGGTAAATGGCTTTGTTCTTTACTAAATCCCAACCCTGATAATCTTTTGTTTTGCCATCATTGGTAAGCATAATAGATACTGCTTTTGCCAAATCCAATAAGGTCCCCCCTCCTATGCCTATAATTCCAGAGGGTCGCTCTTTTGTGGTTAATATAATATCTTCAACAAGCGCATCAACTTGCTCCGTTCTAGGTTCTTCTTTGGATGATATGTAAATGATTCTGTCGTCATAAGCCAAAGCAATCCTAGAGATTAACCAAATATTGCCCTTAAATACGTCGTCAACCAAATAAATAAATGGTGCTTTAGCATTTAAACGTTTTGGGGCTAAAATATCATTTAATTGATTGAAACTACCTCTGCCAAAAATAACTCTTGGCACCATTGGAAAGTTTTTATAACTCATTTAATATATTTTCTTTTACAAAAATCAAAAATAGTGTTATTTTAAATTTTACCTAATAAACAGCATTAGATTTTAAGAATTTTAACACAGCTCTTTTAGTCTAGTTAATGTAGAAGTCTTAAAACATCCCTTAAACTACCAACAGTTTTATAAGCTTTGCCATTCGTTTCATTTTCACTTACCTGTTCATGGGCCCAAGTAGTATGAAATGGTACATGTATAGCATGTGCTTTTATGTTTACTAAAGGTAAAACATCGGACTTTAATGAGTTGCCTATCATTAAAAATTCTGAAGGCATAATATCTAAATGATTCAATAATTTAGAATAATTGACTTCTTTTTTATCACTCAACACTTCTATGTGATGAAAGTATTTTGTTAATCCTGATTTTTCAAGTTTGCGTTCTTGGTCAAGTAAATCACCTTTAGTGGCTAAAATCAATCTGTATTTTTTTGACAACGCTTCTAAGACCTCTTCTACACCGTCAAGTAATTCAACAGGCTTGTTAAGCATGTCTTTTCCAATATTTAAAATGGACTCAATTGTTTTTGGAGATACATTGTAGTTAGATTGCTCTAAAGCACTTTCAACCATGGATAAAACAAAAGCTTTTACACCATAACCATAAAGGGGTAAATTGTCAATTTCTTTCTTGAAAAGTTCTTGATCTATGGTGTTTAGCGTTTCATAATCTGATAACAATTGACCAAACATTACCTCGGCATCTCTAAAATAAGTTTCGTTTACCCATAGTGTATCATCGGCATCAAAGCCAATAACTTTTATGTGTTTATAATCTATTTCCATGCTTTTTGAGCGCGTTCTAAGTCTTCTGGTGTATCTATTTCAACACCTTGTATATTGGTTTCTATCATTTTAATGCGTTTGCCATATTCCAAATAGCGAATACATTCTATTTTTTCTGAAGCTTCTAATGTTAGCATAGGTAGCCTATAAAAGTCCAATATGGCTTGTTTTCTAAAGGCATAAACACCCTTGTGCTTAAAATATCGTACATCTACATTTATGTCCCTGGGATATGGAATAGGACTTCTGGAAAAATAAAGTGCGAAATTAGATTGATCTACAATAACCTTAACGGTATTTGGGTTGTTAATTTCCTCTAAATCTGTTATATGAACCATTAACGACGCTAGATCAATATCTTTTTCTGGGTCGTTTTTAAATACCTCTATAAGTTTTGTTAATGATTCCCTATCTGTAAAGGGTTCATCGCCTTGAACGTTGATTACAATGTCGATATCCATAAATTCAACAGCTTCTGCTATTCTATCACTGCCACACTCGTGTTCTTTTTTGCTCATAATAGCTTTACCGCCATTATCTACAATTTCATTATAAATTATATCGCTATCGGTTACTACAAAAACATCATCAAATAAATTGGTGGCTACAGTTGCTTCATAGGTACGGCGAATCACGGGCTTGCCTCCCAAATCTTGCATGAGCTTTCCTGGAAAACGTGTTGCACTATAACGTGCTGGAATCATAGAGATTATTTTCATAGAATTAAATCAATTTCTGTACAAAAATAGCATATTTATTAAAGGTACTGGTTTTAAATAATGGAATCTTTTTTTTCAATTTTCAGACTTCAAAGAAATCATCTTTAAAGCCTATAAGGTACAGTTTTTCCTTGGCCCTTGTTATAGCAGTATATAACCAACGTAAGTAGTCTTTGTCTACCCCATTAACCAAATAAGGCTGTTCTACAAACACGGTATTCCACTGGCCCCCTTGCGATTTATGGCAAGTTATGGCATATGAGAATTTAACTTGCAATGCATTAAAATGTTTGCTGCCTTTTACTTTTAGAAACTTTCTATATTTACTGGTTTCATTTTCAAAATCCTTCATAACTTCTTGATACAGCTTATTGGAATCTTCATAAGATAATGATGGTGTTTCAGATGAGATGGTATCTAGTAAAAGTACGGTTTCAAAAGGTCGCATTTTGGGATAATCAACCATACGTATTTTAACTTCAGCAAATCGGAACCCATAGAGTTCTTCTATTTTAAATATCTCAAGGACTTCAATAATATCACCATTAGCAATAAAACCAGCATCGGTGGTTGGTTTAACCCAGAAATAATTATTTTTTACAACCATAAGATAGTCGCCTGCAGACAGTTCACTGTCGTTAAACAAAATACGGTTTCTAATATTTTGATTGTAAAGGTTGGCCCGTTTGTTACTGCGTACTATAATAGCGGTATCTTCATTGCCTAAACTGCTGTAGGCATCGTTTATGGCATCCATGATTTCATAGCCATCTATAAGTCTAACAATATCTTTATAATGAGCCAGATCAAACTTAAAACCATCAAAGTTATTTTGTGATAATGACTCACGCAATATTGTAGCATTTGCTAAAATTCCAGAATCTTGTTCTTGGCGCACTACTTCATCCAATTCTATTTTGGTCACTTCTTTATTGAAATTCAGAGCCAATAAATTTTCATCAAGCGCTGGACTTAAATTCAATTTTACAGGAGGTAATTGAGCTGTATCACCAATTAACAGAAGCTTACACTTAAACCCAGAGTAAACATATTGCATAAGGTCGTCCAACAATGACCCGTTCTCAAAGAGTTTAGAATCATCTGGTGCATCGGGTATCATGGATGCTTCATCAACTATAAAAACCGTATTTTTATGCTTATTGGGTTGTAAAACAAATGAAACACCACCACCTTTGTCTTTTTTTGGAAAATATATCTTTTTATGTATAGTAAAAGCTTCTTTTCCTGAATAATTTGAAATTACTTTGGCTGCCCTACCTGTTGGAGCCATTAAAACGGCACTTTTTTTTGCTTTCCATAAATTGTTTACAATGGTGCCTATTATAGTTGTTTTACCAGTACCGGCATATCCCTTTAATACATAAAGTTCATTTGGTGTATTACTAAAAATGAATTCTGACAACTGTTGTAAAACAATATTTTGCTTTAAGGTAGGTTGAAAAGGAAACTGTTGCTTTATAAGTGAATAAAATTCTGATGAAGTCATTTAAAGGGTTGACAAATTTATAAATTATTCAAATATAGAAATGATTTTATTCTGAATAGGTTTTTACGATTAAAAAAAAATTGTAGATTTGCGAAAGACCTTTATTAAACTTTTTAATTAAAAACAACTATGTTAAAATTTATTCTTATTGCTGTTGCAGTAATTCTGCTTACAATTGGCTTGGTTAAGTTAGTTGATAAATTTATCCCCTCAAAATTCAAGCCTATTTTAAATATAGCGTTGTGGATACTTATTATTTTTCTCGGGTACCAAACATATATGTCTATCTACACACCAATATTATTTAACCAAGAAAAAAACAAGCGCTATGTAAAAGTAATTGAAAGATTAATTGACATTAGAGATTCTGAACTAGCTCACAAACAAGTTACTGGAAAATTCACTGATAGCTTTGACAATTTAATAAAATTTGTTGATACTGCTAAATACACCATAACGCAACGTCGTGATTCCAGTATTCTGGATGTGCAACAAACTAAGCTGTTTGGTGTAGATATGTACAAGGACATAGTTGTAATAGATACTTTAGGGTATGTACCTGTAAAAGATTCTTTATTTAAGAACTCGAACCGTTACAAGGAAATGATGAATGTACCGGTAGGAAAGCCAGGTGCTAAATTTGAATTAAAAGCAGGATTTGTTCAACAAAACAATATCAATATTCCAGTTTTTGAAGCGTCTGTTCCTAAAAACATTATTTTGTACGACCAAGATAAAGATCTTCTTGCTCAAGAAAATCAAGTTATTTCGGTTGATGGTGTAAATGGTGATGCTTTAAAAGTAGGATCGATGGAAGAAGTTAACACGACTGGAAACTGGCCAAAAACTTATGGCGCAAACGAATAAAATTACAAACAAACTAACTAATCTAGAATTGTCCATTCAAATAAGCTTGAGTGGACTTTCTTTTTGTATACTACAAAAAGATACCAATACCATAATTACCCTTAAAGAAATCTACTTTCAGAAAAAGTTAAATCCAATAGAAGTATTGGATGCCTTAAAAAAGTTGCTTGATACAAAAAATGTTTTAAAAAATACCTTTAGTGCCATTACCATTGTGCACGACAATGAGTTGTCTACATTAGTACCAAAGCCATTATTTAATGAAGATTACCTTGCAGATTATTTAAAATTCAATGCCAAGATTTTAAAGTCTGATTATATAGCTTATGATGATGTTTTTTTAAACGACAGTGTTAATGTTTATGTGCCTTATATAAATATCAATAACTTTATCTATGATGTATTTGGATCATTTACTTATAAACATGTATCTACAGTACTCATTGAAGAAATTTTACATGTAGAGAAGAATGCAAAAGACTCTAAAGTATATGTGAATGTTAGCAAAGACCACTTTGAATTAATTGTAGTAGATAAAGAGAAATTAGTGCTTTACAATACTTTTGAATATAAAACAAAAGAAGACTTTATTTATTACATACTGTTTGCTACAGAGCAATTAAGTTTAAACCCTGAAACATTCCACTTGATATTTCTGGGGCACGTTACCCAGAATGATGAATTATATGAAGTTGCATATAAGTACGTTCGTAATGTGAGCTTTGGTAAACGAAACGAAACTTACAAATACATTGAAACACCGGCATCAAAGCATGCTAATTTTACTTTAATTAACAGTTTATAATGCGCATTATTTCTGGAACACATAAAGGACGAAAAATTATTGCTCCTAAAAAATTACCTGTGCGCCCTACTACCGATATGGCCAAAGAATCCTTATTCAATATTTTAGGGAATCATTTTTACTTTGATGCAATTATGGTACTAGATCTTTTTGCGGGCACTGGAAATATTAGCTATGAATTTGCTTCTAGGGGCGCCACCCAAATTACCAGTGTAGACCAAGATTATGGATGTATAAAATTTATTGGGCAAACAGCCTCAGCTTTTAATATGCCTATCCACATCATTAAAAGCGATGTATTTAAGTTTTTAGAAAAAACCGCAATAAAAACCGATATTGTTTTTGCCGATCCTCCATACAATTTCTCTGAAGAAGCATTTTCAAGAATACATGAAATGGTATTTAAGAACAAATTACTTTTAGAAAATGGTTTGTTAATCATTGAACATTCAAAGCATACGGATTTGTCTAAATTAGATTATTATTTGTATGCAAAAAGCTATGGTAGTAATGTTTTTAGCTTTTTTGAATATCATTAAAAATTTACTTTTCTTTAGTAATTGCTTTTTTTTCAGTACTTTAGAAAGCTTCCACGTTAAGCAACAATTATTAAGAGTGCCCAACTCTAACTTTTACTTAGCAAAACAGTCATTTTTATTGTGCTTTCTTGTGTTAGTGGCTATTAACTAACAACATCAACAAATTAAAACTACAAACAATGAAAAAACTTTTTTTATTTGGACTTGCAATATGCTTATTCGTTGCATGTCAAGAAAAGCCCCAACGGTATTTTGAAGAATCCCCTGAAATTGAAACTCTAAAAGCTGGTATTGATGCTTATGAAAGTCAAGATTGGGATACCTGGAAATCAAATTTTGCAGATACTGCTAAAATTCACCACAATTCCATAAAAGGAAAGACTCCAGACGAAACTGTAAGTGATATGCAAGACATGTTAATTAACTTTTCAACTTATGGATTTCAAGATAAAGGTGCTTTCTCAGAAATGGTTATAGATAAAGATGATGAGACTTGGGTTAATTACTGGGGTTTATGGAAAGGTAACTTAGTAGAGACTGGTGAAGAATTGACTGTTCCAGTACATATAACGGCCCAATTTATTGATGGTAAAATTGTGCAGGAGTATGCCTATTATAATACAGCGCCTATAGTACTAGCTATGCAAGCCATAGAAGCTGCTAAAATGAGTGATATGGAAGCTGCAGATACAACTGCTGAAGAATAGTTACTCCTTACCAAAACAAAAAAATAAACCCTTCTTATGCATAAGAAGGGTTTTATATGTAAGTAAATCTATAAGCCGAATTCTGTAATCACGCCAAAGCGTGCCCCTTATCATTTATCTAAATGCATTGTTACCAATACATTTTAGCTGCCTACCCTCCAGCATTAAGCGTGCAGCCTTCAAGCGCTGGTTTACATGACATTGCACCACATAGAGTTTACCTGATTTCACTACAGCATTACCTGTACATCCTTTCTGTTGCACTTTTCCTAACCTCACGGCTGGTGGCCATTAACCACTATGTTGCACTGTGGTGTTCGGACTTTCCTCCATTTTAATAAATTAAAACAGCGATAAGGCGATTTACTTGTCTGCAAAAATACACAAATATATAATGGCATTGTAAACTTTAGAAACATAGCACTATCTACTTGCAATTTTAGGCGTTTAAAGCTTTAAGTACTTATAACTAAAATTTGTTAATAACTCCTGTTAAATTCTGAATTCTGAATTCTGAATTCTGAATTGAATTTTTAACTTTGTTATTCATTATACATTTCAATGGAACACTTTGTAGTATCTGCTAGGAAATATAGACCGCAAACGTTTAAAGACGTTGTTGGCCAGCAAGCTATTACAAATACCCTATTAAATGCCATTGAAAACAATCATTTAGCACAAGCATTATTATTTACCGGTCCTAGAGGGGTTGGAAAAACTACCTGTGCCCGTATTTTAGCTAAGATGATTAATAGTGATGGCTCTGAAAAAAGTGATGAAGATTTTGCCTTCAATATTTTTGAACTGGATGCTGCTTCAAACAACTCGGTCGATGATATTAGAAATTTAACAGATCAAGTTCGTATACCTCCACAAATAGGTAAATACAAAGTTTATATTATTGATGAGGTTCATATGCTATCTCAGGCCGCTTTTAATGCTTTTTTAAAAACCTTGGAAGAACCTCCAAAGCACTGTATTTTTATTTTAGCTACCACAGAAAAACATAAAATCATCCCAACGATATTATCCCGCTGTCAAATTTTTGATTTTAAGCGCATTACCGTCAAAGATGCTAAAACCTATTTGAAATACATAGCAGAAGAACAAAACATAGAAGCTGATGACGATGCGTTGCATATTATTGCACAAAAGGCAGATGGTGCTATGCGTGATGCTTTGTCAATATTTGATAGGGTTGTAAGTTTTTCGGGCAAAAACTTGTCCAGACAAGCTGTTACGGAAAATTTAAATGTCCTTGACTATGAAACATATTTTACAAGTACCGATTTAATTTTAGAGAATAAGATTCCTGATTTATTATTACAATTTAATAATACATTGTCTAAAGGTTTTGATGGTCACCATTACATTGCTGGATTGGCCTCGCACTTTAGGGATCTGTTAGTTTGTAAAACACCACAAACCATAGATTTATTAGAGGTAGGTGAAGAAACCAAAGCTAAATACTTAGAACAATCCGAAAAAGCTACACAAGAGTTTTTAATACAGGGCATTCAATTGGCGAACGACTGCGACCTCAAATATAAGAGCAGTAAAAATCAACGCCTACTTGTTGAATTATGTTTAATGCAATTAGCCTCTATCACTTTTGATGGAGAAAAAAAAAATAGCAGGCATTACATAATACCTGCATCATTTTTCAAAAAGAAAGGCATTACCCCAATACCTGTTTCAACGCCCAAAAAGGAAGTTGATAGTGACACAGCAGCCGAAGTAGCAAAGCAAGAAACACCAAAAACAGATTCAAATGTAACAGCCTTCCAAGCTAAAGAGCCACCCAAAATAGTTTTAAAACAAGAAAGCAAGCGTACTTCCGGCCTTTCTTTAAGTAGTATTAAAGCTAAAAAGGAACATTTTATTAAGCAAATGGATGTGGTGGTAGATGAGGAAAGCTTACCAAAAGACCCCTTTACCGAAAAGGAATTGGTAGCCAGCTGGAATGATTATGTTGCCAAACTTAGAAAAAAAGGACAACACAATTTAGCTTCTATTTTGTCCATAGATACTCCAAAAGTTAAAGGAACAACGGCACATATAGAGTTTCCTAATGAGACCAATAAAGTTGAATTGGAACGCAATCAGTATGATCTTTTAGCACATTTAAGAAAGAAGTTAAATAATTTTGACATTAATTTATCAGTTACTGTTAACGAAGTTATGGAGAAGCAATATGCTTATACCCCATTTGAAAAATATGAAAAACTAAAAGAAAAGAACCCGAACATTGATGTTTTGAGAAAAACTTTTGATTTAGATGTTTAAATTATGTTAGGACTAAAATTACCAACAGATCCACGTTGGGTTAATATTGTTGAAAAAAATATAGAAGAGATTCTTACCGATCATGCTTTTTGTGAACAAAAAGCAGCTAGTACGGCTATTTCACTCATTGTAAGTTTTCCTGAATATACCGAATTAGTTCAAGAAATGACTGCTTTGGTAAAAGAAGAAATCAGTCATTTTAAAATGGTGCATGATAAAATTATAGAGCGGGGCTGGACACTGGGACGTGATCGTCGTGATGAGTATGTAGTACAACTCTTGAAATTTTTTCCAAAAGGCGGTAGCCGAACCACACAACTAGTTCATCGGTTATTGTACGCCGCTTTAATTGAGGCGAGAAGCTGTGAACGATTTCGATTGTTGTCAGAAGAATTACAGGATCAGGAATTAGCAACATTCTACAGAAACTTAATGGTTAGTGAAGCCAATCATTATACCATGTTTTTGGGGTTTGCCAGAAAATATGGAAATAAAAAAGAAGTTGATACCAAATGGCAACAACTTCTTGTATATGAAAGTGAAATTATTTCTAATTTAGGAAAAACAGAGGCTATTCACGGTTAAAACTTATAACCAATGCCTATTTGAATATTTGTATTCTTTGCAGTAATATCTAAGTATTCGTCAAAAATATTAGAAAATCCATATGTATAACGCAAATCAGCAAATAGCACGTGTGATAATTTGTATTCCAGTCCAGCTACTCCAGAATATGCAAAGTTTCTAATACCATCTTCATATTTGTGTACTTTTAATCCAACTTGAGGACCAAATCCCATATGTATCTTTTCACTCAATCTAAATCTTAGGAAAATAGGAGCTTGGATGTAATCTAAATGAAGCACCTCTGCATTGGCTCCTTCAGCAGAAAATTGTAATTCTGGCATTAAGGATACTGTTTTGGACAAACCAACGTTTGCAAAAAAACCAATATAAAAACTGTTTCTATGCTTGTTTTGCATAGTAGGCTCATCATCAAAACTTAAGTTTGATATATTGTAACCGCCTCTAACACCATATTTTACATCTTGGGAAAAAGAGTAAGATGATGTAATAAGTAGTATTGCTAATAGTAATATTTTTTTCATAATTAATAGGCTTGGGTTAATAAATTTAGTACAATTTATAATACACGAAGATATATGATAATCTTAAAATTAAGCAATTTTAAAAGGTGAAGTGCACAATTTTACTGTGTATTGCTTGAAACCGTATCATAATAGATACTTTTAATGATACCATCTGCTAATCCTATTTTTGGTACATATATGTTTTTGGCACCACTCCATTTCATTGAAGAGAGATAAATACGCATAGCAGGTATGATAACATCAGCTCTATCTTGATTTAAGTCTAATTCGGTTATACGTTCTTCATAGGAATAGCTTTGTAATAAGTCGTAGTAAGTCGTTAAATAAAAATAAGTTAAAGGCTTGCCCAAAGCTTTTCCAGATATTTTAAATATTTTGTTAATATTACCACCCGATCCTAGCACGGACATTTTATCATAGCCACTTGTGTACGTTTTTATCCAGGATTCCAATTCCTGCCAGGATTCTTTAGATACCATGTCGTTTAGCAATCGTACTGTACCAATTTTAAAGGACTTTGAAGCTACTGGGTTACCTTCATGAATAACTGTAAACTCGGTGCTACCACCACCCACATCAACATACAAATAGGTTTTACTACTATCTATATACGTGTTTAAATCGGTAGCGGCAATAATAGCAGCCTCCTCTTCACCTTCAATTACATCAATACTAATACCTGAATTTTCTAAAACCAAATCTACTACTTGTTTGCCATTGGTAGATTCTCGCATTGCTGATGTTGCACAGGCCTTATATTTAACTACCTTATGGGATTTCATAAGCAGTTTAAATGCCAGCATGGTATCTATAATGCGTTTCGTATTTTCTTTGGATATTTTTTTGTTTACAAAAACATCTGCACCTAGACGAATTGGTACACGAACCAATGAGTTTTTTTTAAATTTCACAGGTTTCCCCTTTTGTTCTATGATATTAGAAATAAGCAATCTAACAGCATTCGAACCGATATCTATGGCAGCATATTTCTTTATTGAAAGCATATTAATGGTCTATTTGGTTTAAATAATAATTATAAATAGCAAACTGTGATCTTACTTTTTCCTTATTATTTGTTTTGTATTTATTTTCTTGTGAATTGTTTAATATCCTAGCTTTTACATTGTCTCGCCAACTAATATCGTAAATATCTATTATTTCCTGTTTAATATTTTTATCATAAATGGGGCATGTTACCTCTACTCTATTATCTATGTTCCTCGTCATCCAATCTGCAGATGAGATATAGACTTTGGGGTCGCCATTATTCCCAAAAATATAAACTCTGGAATGTTCTAAAAACTTATCTACAATGCTAATAACTTCAATGTTTTCGCTCATCCCCTTAACACCAGGTATTAAACAGCAAATACCCCTTATTATCATTTGTATTTTTACACCTGCTTTACTGGCTTCATAAAGTTTATCTACCATGGTATAGCTGGAAATACTATTCAATTTTAACCTAATAAAGCCCTCTCTGCCTTGTTTTACTTGCTCAATTTCGGCATCAATTAGCTTAAAAAGAGCCTTTTTTGTATAGTGTGGTGATGTAATTAAGTGTTTGTATCTAAAAATCTTATAGTTAGTTTCAAAAAAGCTGAATATTTTATTTACATCCTTTAAAATCTTTTGGTTAGATGTAAAGAGCGTGAAATCCGTATATATTTTTGCTGTGGACTCATTAAAGTTTCCTGTACTTATAAAACCATAGCGTTTTAGTTTTTTTCCTTCTTCACGCTCAATTACACACATTTTGCTATGCACTTTTAAGCCTTGTACTCCAAAAATTAAGTTGATACCTTCATCCTCCATCTGCTGGGCGTAGTCTATGTTGGCTTGTTCATCAAATCGGGCCCGTAATTCAATGGAAACTGTTACAGACTTTCCATTAATGGCAGCATTAATTAATGAACTGGCAATATGCGAAATCTCGGCCAAGCGATAAATGGTAATTTTAATGGTCTTTACATTCGGGTCTAAAGCCGCTTCGCGTAAAAACTTAACAACATAAGAAAATGTCTGATAAGGTGCATGCAATAAGTAATCTTTCTTTTCAATAGCTTTAAAAATGCTATCCTCTAAACTAAGCCCTATAATTGGTAATGCTTCTATCTTGTCATACAGCAAGTCGGTTCTACCTAAACTTGGAAAGCTCATATAATCACGTCTGTTATGGTAACGCCCACCAGGAATAATACTATCAGTATCATCAATGCCCATTTTAGACATTAAATAATCCAATGTTTCTTTATTTATTGTTTTATCATAAACAAAGCGTACAGGTTCACCTATCTTTCTATGCTTAACACTGTCAGATACTTTTTCAATAAAACTTTTACTTAGGTCGCTTTCAAAATCCAATTCTCCATCCCTAGTAATTTTGATCATGTGGGCCGAAATGCTCTCATAATCAAAAATATTGAAAATATCACTAAGACAATGACGCAATAAATCGTCAAGCATAATTATATAGCTTTTACCTCCTTGACTGGGTAATTCTATAAACCGGTTAATATTTTTAGGGATTTCGATGAGCGCAAATTGTTTCTCACCATTTTTCATCAGCATCCTTACTGCTAGATATGCTGCACTATCTTTTAAGTTTGGTAGCACTACAAGATCATTCAATATAATGGTAACCAGAGCAGGACTTACCTTTCTAATAAAGTAGCGCCTAATAAAATCATGTTGCGATGCGTTAATTTTAGTTTCATCAATAATATAAATACCTTCCGCTTCCAATCGCTTTTGTATACTATCCAATACAACCAAGCTTTCGCTTTGCTGATCGATAACAATTTTGGTAATAATTTCCAGAAGTTCTTGGGCTTTAATACCTCCAAGCTCATTCTTACCGCCTTTACCTGCCTCAACAATACGTTTAACAGTAGCGTAGCGTACCTTAAAAAATTCATCAAGATTATTGGAAAATATCCCTACAAATCGTAACCTTTCTATTAATGGGACTGTCTCATCTGAAGCTTCTTGTAAAACCCTTGCATTAAATTGCAACCAACTTATTTCTCTATTTATATAACTATTGTTGTGAACTTCATGTTTCGTCATACGCTTGCTTATACTGGAATTATTCAACAAATATATTCTATTTATAGCGAATTAGCTTACTTCCTGTAAAAGTTTACAAAGTGTTAATTTTGGCAGAATTTAATTTTTTAGATCTCTGGGAAATAAAGTCTTGTCCGTGTGTCCTTTATCTAAATCTTTCCAATTGTTAATATTAAATATTATAGAGGTTAAACCACAGGTAGGTACATTATCAATATACTTATCTCCATAAGTATTTACAAAATACGTAATGGCATGATTGTGTCCAAAAACCATTAAATTATCAACAGAATCGTCACAGGATCTAATAACCTTAATAAGGCTCTGCCCTGAAAAATCATATAATTCATGGTTGTAATGTACTTTTTCAGTAGCAATATTAAGGGCGTCAATAAATATTTTAGCTGTCATTTTTGTACGCATAGCATCACTGCACATTACCAAATCAATGGGTATTTCATTTTTGCTTAAATAACTGGATATCAATTTAGCATCCAAAAACCCACGGTTTTTTAATGGTCTTTCATGGTCAATAACATTATATTCCCAAGACGATTTAGCATGTCGTATTAAAATCAGTTTTTTTATCTGTTTCATTTATTTGTTGTTTTAATTGTCAGATAGAATACCTTATAAAATTACTCTAATTTTTAGAATATATGTATATGACGGTATTTCATAATATTTCGATTAAGTGTAATTTTTATCGACTAAATGTTGTTTTTATCGATAAAATTCATTTTATTTGCTCCTAATTATGTTATAAAAATATATAAAATAAGGTATTTTGAATGTTTTAAGTATTAGAATTAATAAATATGTTGCCGATTAATATTCATTTAAGAGTCGTTGAATAACTTATTAAACAGGATTAACTGTATGTGGTGTACGTTTTATCGTTTTTTTAAGTTTTTAAACATTTTTTTTTGAAAAGACAGATATGTGTATGTTCATTTGTTGTATAAATTAAAAAATTATGATCCCAAATCTAATTTCACTTTTTAAGTTTTAGCATCGCATAGCCGATACTCTTCCCTCACTACTTTTATAAGAATAGAATTAGATTGCAACAAATTTGTAATAATTATCTAATACCTAATTAACACTAAAGTAACTTTGTTACCAATTTTTGGCTTATGAAAACAACTACCTCTAATCTGTTATTAAAAACAAGTTTACAAATAAAGCGTTCTTTATTTGCATTTGTTTTTCTATTTATAGGACTTTTAAATGTCAATGCAGACTGTACAATTGATACCGCTGCAACCGGTGGTGACAATGTTATGACAGGTGCAGAATTATTAACTTATATTAATGACAACAGCTGTTCAGGGACATTAACAATAGCTTCACCAGTAGATATTATTCTTTACTCTAGTGTAACTATTCCCAGTTCTATTGATAAAATTATTATAAAGGATGGAGCTCAAATTTTGTGGGCTAATAATAATGTAAACCTCAATTTACAACCTAATGCCAATATTGTTATTGAAAATACAACCGATATAGGCAAAACAACTGGAGCTTTAGGTTCTACATCCGCAACCTGTAGTAATAACAGAGCGATTTATATAGGTACTATTAAGTATGCAGCTTGTGAAGGTGGTGGTAATGTTTGTGTTATTTTTGAAGATTTAATTGAAAATGGCGGGACTATTCAAATTGATCCCGATTTTGCCGTTATTGGTGGTTCTGATAATGAGGTATGTTTTGAGCCTACAGAAATTGCAATTGAGCTTAATGGGTATTACGAAGGAACACCACAATATGCTTGGACACAAATATCTGGTCCAGGAACAATAACATTCTCACCTGATAATGATGCTATAACTACTGTAACAGCTAGTGTTCCGGGCACTTATGTACTTAGAATATCTGTAACCGTTCCTTTAAGTGTTGATTGTCTTGATCAAACAGTAACGGTTTATAACGATATAGAAATTGTCTTTAGAGATGGTGTAACAGCTGGTACCATGTCGGTAACACCCGGCAGCGGTAGTAACTGTAATTTAACTGTAGATTTTACTGGATCAACTACTAATGGAGGTGCCAATACAACCTATGAATGGGATTTTGGTGATGGAAATACCAGTATCGAATTAAATCCCACACACACCTATGCATCCAGTGGTACGTATACAGTTGAATTTAAGGTAACGGATCCTAATGGTATTTCACCATGTAATGTAGCGGTTGCTACAGAAGACATTACCATTACAGATAATGCACCTTCCATAGCCGCCCCATCTCCTATTAATTTAGAAGGCTGTGATACCTCAGTAATTAACGTAGCCAATGCCCGTTATCCATACAGCACAACGGACTCTGCAGATATTAAAGACTCCTATGTAAGTGGCTCTTATATCGCTTCTGATGATGGTACTATTGTGAGCATCACTTACAAAGACGTGATGACACCTGGTAGCACATGCCCTATCGTTGTAACCAGAACCTTTACCATTACGGATGGTTGTGGTAATACAGACACTGCTGTTCAAACCATTAATGTTACAGGTCCAACTGTGGAAGTAAAAGGCCCTCTGGCAATAGATACTGAGGCTTGTGAATATGCCGATGATGCGGCGCTACAACAAGCATACACCGATTGGTTAGCTGAGTTTGAAGTGACACAAGCTGGATGTAATGCTACCGGGGAGTTCAACGTAACACCTCCGGCTGCCAATACGCTAAGCATTTGTTCGGATGTGGATATTACTTTAACCTATTCTGCTGATGACGGATGTACTAACGACGATATTACTGTTTCATTTAAAGCTACGGCTGCTCCTACAGTGCAAGTAAAAGGACCTCTGGCAATAGATACTGAGGCTTGTGCCTATGCCGATGATGCGGCTCTACAACAAGCATATACCGATTGGTTAACTGAGTTTGAAGTGACACAAGCTGGATGTAATGCTACCGGGGAGTTCAACGTAACACCTCCGGCTGCCAATACGCTAAGCATTTGTTCGGATGTGGATATTACTTTAACCTATTCTGCTGATGACGGATGTACTAACGACGATATTACTGTTTCATTTAAAGCTACGGCTGCTCCTACAGTACAAGTAAAAGGACCTCTGGCAATAGATACTGAGGCTTGTGCCTATGCCGATGATGCGGCTCTACAACAAGCATATACCGATTGGTTAACTGAGTTTGAAGTGACACAAGCTGGATGTAATGCTACCGGGGAGTTCAACGTAACACCTCCGGCTGCCAATACGCTAAGCATTTGTTCGGATGTGGATATTACTTTAACCTATTCTGCTGATGACGGATGTACTAACGACGATATTACTGTTTCATTTAAAGCTACGGCTGCTCCTGCAGTGCAAGTAAAAGGACCTCTGGCAATAGATACTGAGGCTTGTGAATATGCCGATGATGCGGCGCTACAACAAGCATATACCGATTGGTTAACTGAGTTTGAAGTGACACAAGCTGGATGTAATGCTACCGGGGAGTTCAACGTAACACCTCCGGCTGCCAATACGCTAAGCATTTGTTCGGATGTGGATATTACTTTAACCTATTCTGCTGATGACGGATGTACTAACGACGATATTACTGTTTCATTTAAAGCTACGGCTGCTCCTGCAGTGCAAGTAAAAGGACCTCTGGCAATAGATACTGAGGCTTGTGCCTATGCCGATGATGCGGCTCTACAACAAGCATATACCGATTGGTTAACTGAGTTTGAAGTGACACAAGCTGGATGTAATGCTACCGGGGAGTTCAACGTAACACCTCCGGCTGCCAATACGCTAAGCATTTGTTCGGATGTGGATATTACTTTAACCTATTCTGCTGATGACGGATGTACTAACGACGATATTACTGTTTCATTTAAAGCTACGGCTGCTCCTACAGTACAAGTAAAAGGACCTCTGGCAATAGATACTGAGGCTTGTGCCTATGCCGATGATACGGCTCTACAACAAGCATATACCGATTGGTTAACTGAGTTTGAAGTGACACAAGCTGGATGTAATGCTACCGGGGAGTTCAACGTAACGCCTCCGGCTGCCAATACGCTAAGCATTTGTTCGGATGTGGATATTACTTTAACCTATTCTGCTGATGACGGATGTACTAACGACTCTGTAGAGGTAAGCTTTAAGTATGCGGCTCCAACAGCCCTTGCATACAACACCCCATCCAACACCGAAGTAAACTCTTGTGACTTCGCTGATCAAGCGGGTATTGACCAAGCCTTTACAGATTGGGTTAACGAACAATCTACAAACATAGCTCCAACAAACGGATGTGCTCCTGTATTAACCAATAACAGTGGTGATTATAGTGCACCGCTGTATTGTAACGGTGGTGAAGTAACTGTTACTTGGACCATTACAGATCTTTGTGAAACTATTAATACACTAACGGCAACCTTTAAGCTTAAAAAACAAATAGACCTTGGTCATGACGAACCGGAGAGTACTACTGTAGATGCTTGTCAGTTTGATAATGACGATATAACCCTAGCTCAACAGGCTCTGGATGCAGACATCGCTGCTTGGGTAGCCCAAGAACAAAACCGTACAACAATGAATATGGAAGGTGGTTGTTCTCCAACGGTTACAAATAACTATACCAATCAGTCTATTGATTTCTGTACAGGTGGTTATGTTACTATTACCTGGACAGTACATGATTTATGTCAAGGCCATACCCACGAGGCTACGTATACCTTGAACAAGCCGACTCCGGTAACCTATGACAAGCCAATTGATGATGCGGCCAGTTCCTGTGAGTTTGACAACGAAGACCCAACAGTAGCACAAGATGCATTAAACAATGATATTGCTGCATGGGTAACCGCGCAAACAGCAACTATTACCGGAAATTTAGATGGTGGATGTTCTCCAACTGTTACGAACGACTTCAATGGTCAGACACTTAATTTCTGTGACGGTGGTGAGCTTACCATTACCTGGACCATTGCAGATATTTGTGGTACCACTACGGAAACTGCTACTTATCGATTAACCGCTCCGGAGACTGTAACTTACACAACTCCTAGCGACGATTCTAGTACTGCTGCTGAGTTTGATGATCCAGATCCTGTTGTAGCGCAATCTAATTTAGATGCCGATATTGCACAATGGGTAGCCGATCAAACCGATATTATTACCAACAGCTTAGATAAAGGATGTTCTCCAACAGTCACCAATAACTTTACAGACCAATCTATTGCATTCTGTGGTTCTAATTCTATAACCATTACATGGACTATTGAAGATATTTGTGGAACAACAACTGAAACAGCAACTTATAGCTTTACACAACCAGACGGTATTAGCTTTACAGTACCATCTGATGAAGCAGCCAATGCTTGTGAATTTGACAATGTTGATCCTGTAGCAGCCCAAAATGCACTGGATACTGATATTGCTACATGGGTAGCCAATCAAACTGAGATAATAAACAACAGCTTAACTGGAGGTTCTCCTGAAGTAACACATGACTTTGTAGATCAGTCTATTGACTTCTGTGCCGGTGGTGCCGTAACCATTACTTGGACTATCACTGATATTTGTGAGACCCTTACGCCTTCAGCAACATATACCTTAACAGCACCAACAGCCGTGGCTTATACAGCACCTGCCAACGATACGGCCAACTCTTGTGAGTTCGATAATGCCGATCCCGCAGCAGCTCAAGCCAATCTGGATGCAGACATTGCTGCATGGGTAGTGGCTCAAACAGATGCTATCAACACCAGTCTTACTGGTGGTTGTTCACCAACAGTGACCAATGATTATATTGACCAATCCATCGATTTCTGTACCGGTGGTACCGTAACCATTACATGGACCGTTGAAGATATCTGTGGAACGACCAATCCAACAGCAACATATACCTTAACAGCACCAACAACCGTGGCTTATACAGCACCTGCCAACGATACGGCCAACTCTTGTGAGTTCGATAATGCCGATCCCGCAGCAGCTCAAGCCAATCTGGATGCAGACATTGCTGCATGGGTAGTGGCTCAAACAGATGCTATCAACACCAGTCTTACTGGTGGTTGTTCACCAACAGTGACCAATGATTATGTTGACCAATCCATCGATTTCTGTACCGGTGGTACCGTAACCATTACATGGACCGTTGAAGATATCTGTGGAACGACCAATCCAACAGCAACATATACCTTAACAGCACCAACAGCAGTGGCTTATACAGCACCTGCCAACGATACGGCCAACTCTTGTGAGTTCGATAATGCCGATCCCGCAGCAGCTCAAGCCAATCTGGATGTAGACATTGCTGCATGGGTAGTGGCTCAAACAGATGCTATCAACACCAGTCTTACTGGTGGTTGTTCACCAACAGTGACCAATGATTATGTTGACCAATCCATCGATTTCTGTACCGGTGGTACCGTAACCATTACATGGACCGTTGAAGATATCTGTGGAACGACCAATCCAACAGCAACATATACCTTAACAGCACCAACAACCGTGGCTTATACAGCACCTGCCAACGATACGGCCAATTCTTGTGAGTTCGATAATGCCGATCCCGCAGCAGCTCAAGCCAATCTGGACGCAGACATTGCTGCATGGGTAGTGGCTCAAACAGATGCTATCAACACCAGTCTTACTGGTGGTTGTTCACCAACAGTGACCAATGATTATGTTGACCAATCCATCGATTTCTGTACCGGTGGTACCGTAACCATTACATGGACCGTTGAAGATATCTGTGGAACGACCAATCTAACAGCAACATATACCTTAACAGCACCAACAGCAGTAACTTATACTGCACCGGTCGCAGCCAATGCAACGGCATGTAGCTATAGCGATCAAGCAGGCGTAGATGCGGCCTTTACCAGTTGGGTAAATGCTCAATCTGCTGCCATTGCACCTACAGGTGGATGTTCACCAGAATTGTCTAACGATAGCAGTTCTGCAGTCATCCCTGCCCTATGTACAGGTGGCTCAGTAACTGTAACTTGGACGATTACTGATGTATGTGAAACTATTACTGTTAGTGCCGACTTTAATTTAACAGCACCTACAGCCACAGCATTCGACCAAACGGCATTACCAGCAGATGCTACTGTAGAATGTGATGCTGTACCAGCTGCATCAACATTAACAGCTTCAAATTCTTGCGGCAATGTAGCGGTGGTATATACTGAAACTAGAATAGATGGCGATTGCCCATCAAGCTACACTCTAGAGCGTACTTGGAAAGCAACCGATATTTGTGGATCTTCTGTAGAGCACAAACAAACCATTACAGTACAAGATACAACAGCACCTACCCCTACAGCTAGCTTTGCTACTACAGTAAATGCAAGTTGTACAAATATACCAAGTGTGCCAAGCTTACAATTTGCTGATAATTGTTCATCAAACGTAACAGTTACATTTGAAGAAACCAGTACTTATGATGAAAGTGCTTTATCTAACTACCAAATAGTAAGAACCTGGACGGTAAGTGACGATTGTAATAATGAAGAAACCTATACGCAAACAATTATTGTAAGCTTTGATGAAGTAGTAACACAAGTAGATGCAGGAACCAGATGTTACGATGATGGTGTGGTAGATTTAAATACGCTTGTTAACACTAACAATACCAGTGGTACTTGGGAGTTTATTTCAGGAAATTCTAAAGCAATCTTAGACGGCAATATATTCAATCCAACACAATTAACAGTTGGTGAGGATCTAGTGCCCTATGATGGCGGTATCGATTATATGCTTACTTATACCGTACCAGAAAATGGTTGTTTAAGTGTGTATGAAGTAACCTTAAATATCAATGCTGATTGTATTGTATTACCTTGTGGTGAAAATGATGTTGTGATTTCTAAAGCTGTAACACCTAATGGTGACGGTTATAATGAAACATTCGACATTAAAGGTATAGAATTATGTGGCTTTGAAGCCGAAGTAAAAATATTCAATAGATGGGGTGCCCTAGTGTTCGAATCCAATAATTACCAAATTGGAGACGGTATGGGCGATTGGGACGGCTCAGCTCCAAAATCATCTATCGGTAGTGCAGGCAAAGTACCTAACGGTACGTACTATTATATCATAATATTAAGAGAAAGTGGCTTGGCCCCATTTACAGGACCAGTTTACTTAGGAACCAAATAAAAACTTTAACCTATAACAGATGAAACTTATAAAATATAACATAATCGCGATTGCGTTGTTTGGCTGTACAGTTTCTGTGGCACAACAGTTGCCACAATTTACGCAGTACATGTTTAACACCATCTCTGTGAACCCTGCCTATGCAGGTAGTAGAGAAGCCTTAAGCATTGTTGGATTGCATAGAAGCCAATGGGTTGGTTTTGATGGTGGTCCTATTACACAAACCCTTTCTATACACACTCCACTTAGGAATGATAGAATTGGTTTAGGGTTATCTTTTATTGAAGACGATTTGGGTCCTGAAAACTTTACATACCTATATGGCGACTTCTCATATGCCATTCCAACAGGAAAAAATGGAAAACTGGCCTTTGGTATAAAAGCAGGATTTACACAATATAGTTTAGATTCAGATTTTAGAGCCTCTGAAAGTTCAGACCCCTTAATTTATGGTATTGCAGACCGCTGGACACCAAACATTGGTCTTGGTGTATATTGGAGTACCAACAAATGGTATTTAGGTCTATCAACACCAAGAGTATTAAATACCGATAGAAATACTGAAGAAGGCTTTGAAGCTTTAGAACGTTTAAGTTATTACTTTACCGGTGGTTATGTGTTCGATTTAAGCAAAAGCGTTAAGCTTAAACCAGCTGTTTTAGTAAAAGCAACTAATGGCGCCCCTATATCATACGATTTTACAGGTAGCTTCCTGTTTAACGAAAAATTCTGGTTGGGTGGTTCTTACCGACTTAATGAATCTACTGGTGCTATAGGTGGATTTGCAGATTTTCAAGTATCAAGACAATTACGTGTGGGGTATGCCTATGAAAAGCCTATTTCAGATATCTCAAGATATACAAATGGTACACACGAGGTATTGCTTATTTATGAATTTAAGTTCATAAGCTCTAAATTAAAATCACCAAGATATTTTTAGAACCCTATCCTATGAAAATCACTACCTACATACTAGCCAGTATCATCCTTTTGTTAAGCTTTACTGTCACCGCACAGCAAGGCAAACAAAAACGGGCCGATACCTTATTCAATAAATTTTCATTTGTAAAAGCTACTGAAGTTTATAAAGAACTTATTCAAAATAACTATAATGTAGACTATGCTACTAGAAAATTAGCCGATTGTTATGCATTGATGCGTGACCCTAAAAATGCCTCTAAATACTATAAAAAAGTTGTAGAGCAAGATAACGCACCTATCGAATATTACTATAGATATGCGCAATCCTTAAGAGGTATTGAAGATTATAAGGCATCCGAGCAATGGCTGCAACGCTTTAAAGATTCTGGCGGTGTAGTTAATGCCAACGATTTTTCAAAAGATATTAATTTTATAAGCAGTGTATTCAATGCTAAACAACAATACTTTCTAGATAAAGTCTATTTCAACTCTAAATTTAGTGACTTTGGTGCTTTTGAGCATGATGGAAACGTTTATTTTACATCTTCTAGAGACGAAGGAGTATCTATAAAACGCCTGTATGGATGGAATGAACAACCCTTTTTGGATGTTTATGTTACAGAAGTTGGCAGTAAAAAAAATGTAGACCATACCGCAAAAATAAAAGGTGATATCAATTCCATTTACCACGATGGTCCCGTAACCATTACAAAGGATGGCAAAACCATGTATTTTTCCCGAAACAACTTTAAAGATAACGTAGAAGGAAAAGATAAACACGGTTTAACTACCATGAAAATTTATAGAGCAACTTATAAGGATAGTGTTTGGACAGATGTAGTGGACTTACCTATTAATAGTGACGACTACTCTACCCAGCATGCTGCTTTAAACAGTGATGATACAAAACTGTATTTTACATCAGACAGACCCGGTGGAAAAGGCGGTTCTGATATTTACATGGTAGATATATTACCAGACGGTAGTCTTGGTGAACCACAAAACTTAGGAGATGTTGTAAACACAAAGGGCGCTGAAGGCTTCCCTTTTATAAATAACGAAGGGTCACTTTTCTTTTCATCAGATGGCCATGTAGGCTTAGGTCTATTGGATATCTTTGGTACTGTTAAAGACGAGAATGATGTTATAGTAGATGTTATTAATCTTGGGGTTCCTGTAAACTCCAATAAAGATGATTTTTCATTTACCATGAACCCAAACGGTATTACGGGTTATTTTGCCTCTAACCGATCTGGAGGGCGTGGCGATGATGATGTATATGCCTATCATAGAGTACCCCAGCTGAAAGTTGAGGGTGTAGTATCCGATGCCATCAATACCAAACCCATACCCAATTCAATCATTACATTGTTTGATGGTAACGGCAAACAAATTGCCTATATGGAAACCGATGAAAATGGTTATTACCAAATTAACATAGACAGAAATCAAGATTATAAAATTGTTGGAAGTCAAGAAAAGTATATTGACGACTATAGAACATTTACATCAAAAAACATTCAAACCGAGCTTACAACCATTACAGCCAATCTGTTATTGAATCCTGTACAAGATGTTATAAAATTGGCAGAATTGAATACTATTTATTTTGATTTTGATAAACACAACATCCGTCCTGATGCCGCTTTAGAATTGGATAAAATCGTTAATTTAATGCAAAACGATTATCCAGAAATGGTTATTCGCATAGAATCACATACCGATTCTAGAGGAACATTATCCTATAACGACAAACTATCTATAGATAGAGCCAATTCAACTTATGAATATTTAATTTCTAAGGGTATTGACCCAGCTAGAATTACATCGCATGAAGGTTTTGGTGAACGCCGATTAACAAATGGTTGTGAAGACGGTGAAAATTGTGAGGAAGCTGCTCATCAATTAAATAGACGTACGCAGTTTATAGTTGTTAAAATGGAATAATAAGACGAATGTCAGGCTTGAGCGCAGTCCGAAGCCCTGCAACTGGAGGATTCGACGCCCCTCAACGTGACAAGTGCTAATAAAAACAAAAAATGAAACTAACGAATCACATCATAGTCTGTATCGCGTTCTTGCTTAGCACAGCAACATTCGCCCAGCAAGGTAAACAAAAGAAGGCTGATAATCTATTCAATAAATTTGCCTTTGCCCATGCTGTTGAAGTATATCATGAGCTCATTGAAAAAGACTATAATACCGATTATGCCACTAGGCAATTGGCCGATTGTTATGCCTACATGAGAAATCCTGATAGTGCTGTGGTATATTATGAAAAAGTTGTTGCGCAAGACCAAGTGCCAATAACGTATTATTACAAATACGCCCAAGCCTTAAGAGGTGTTAAAAACTATAAAGCCTCACGCCAGTGGCTTAAACGCTTTAAAGAAGCAGGAGGCGCTATCAATGATGCAAAATACCTTGATGATGACGATTTTATAACCGCCATTTTTAATGCTAAGCAAAATTACTTTTTATCAAGCGTTGATTTTAATTCCAAGTACAGTGATTTTGGAGCTTATAAATACGGCGATGATGTTTACTATATATCATCTAGAGATGAGGGCGTTTCAACAAAGCATATTTATGGCTGGAATAACGAACCCTTTTTAGATGTTTATGTAAAGAAAGATACAGCCAGTGTAGATATTAAGCATAAAAACAAAATAAAAGGCGATGTAAACAGTCTGTACCACGATGGCCCTATAACTATTACACCCGATGGTAATACCATGTATTTTTCCAGAACCAATTTTACAAAGCGAACCCTTGGAAAAGATAAAAATGGTATTAGTAACCTTAAGATATACAAAGCCACTTTAGTAGATAGTGCCTGGACCAATATAGAAGAATTACCCTTTAATAGTGATGATTACTCCTGTGGCCATCCTGCATTGAATACAGATGGCACTAAGTTATACTTCGCATCAGATATGCCAGGGAGCGTAGGTGATTCCGATATTTATTATGTTGATATTAATACCGATGGTTCCTTTGGAACCCCGCAAAACCTTGGGGATGTTGTAAATACCAAAAGAAATGAGGTATTTCCATTTATAAACAACGAAAATATATTGTTCTTTTCATCCGACGGTCATGAAGGACTTGGTTTGCTAGACGTTTTTGTTACTACAACAAATCAAGAAGCGGCCATTGTGAGCGTTATTAATTTAGGTGTGCCCGTTAACTCCAGTAAAGATGATTTTTCATTTACCATGAATAGCGATGGCCTAACAGGTTACCTTGCCTCTAATAGAGCTGGTGGTATAGGTAGCGATGATATTTATAGCTACAGACGTATTCCTGAATTGCATGTAGAAGGGACAGTTATTGATGATGTTAATGAAAAGCCCATTGCCAATGCTACAGTAACATTGTTTGATGCCAATGGTAATGAAATTGTAAGTTTAGAAACGGATGAAGATGGTTTCTACGAAATCAATATTGATCGTGATACCGATTATAAAATAACAGCTAGCAAAGCAGATTATACCGATGCTTCCGTAGCGTTCAGCTCTAAAAATTTAGAACCTGCTGTAACAAGTATTAGACAAGATATAACACTAAAACCTATTGAAGATGTTGTGGTACTGGCAAAATTAAATACGATTTATTTTGATTTTGACAAGTATAACATTCGTCCAGATGCGGCATTAGAGCTTGATAAAATTGTTAACCTAATGGTTAATACCTATCCAGAAATGACCATTCGAATTGAATCGCATACCGACTCTAGAGGTACTATGGCATACAACGACCAGTTATCATTAGATCGTGCCAATGCCACTTACGAATATTTAATATCTAAAGGTGTAGAGGCCTCTAGGATTACAGCTCGTGAAGGATTTGGTGAACGCCAATTAGTAAACGGTTGTGATGGCAACCCGCCATGTACAGAAGCCGAACACCAATTGAACAGACGTACACAGTTTATTGTGATAAAGATGAAGTAGATTAGATGATTCGATAATTGGATTGTTAGATTGTTAGTTCGCGACCAGTCGAAACGCTAAAAAATTAACATATAAACTGAGATTAATATAAAATAGAAAACAAACCTAAATTCAATAATAATTAAACCATCAAAGGTGTATACTTTTGGTGGTTTTTTTGTTTGTAAATTCCTCTGTCTTCCCCACCACATAACCACAGGCATTACACACCCCATGTAACTCTCGTTACATACCCTATGTAAAGCACGTTATATGCCCTATATAAAGTACATTACATACCTGAGCAATATATACAACAAAGCTTAAATAATTAAAACGGATATAACTCCTAAATTGATAGGCTATGTTATAAAAAACCCCCTCAGATAAAACTGAGAGGATTTTATACCTAAAGCTAAATTCAATAACAATTAAGTTATTAATATAACCATTGTATTCATCAAAGTACAATAACCACACTGTACTTTGTTACCAATCACAAGTAAAACATGAAACAAATGATTATGTTGTTTGGTATGTTTGTCATTTCGAGACACAAAGCAATCTGTAAATTAACAATAGATTACTTCTCAACTACGTTGCTACCTTTAAAACAAAATATATTTTGTTTTTCGGTAATGTTCGTAATGACATCCCATTCCATTATTTCTTTATAAATATATTGGTGTAATACCACTTACCTTCGGTGTTGACTTCAGCAGCTACATCAAAGTTGGTAAAATCGCCTTCTATATTTGCACGGTGTCCATCACTTTTAAGCCAGGCATTTACTACGGACGATGCAGAGCTGTAACCATAAGCGACATTCTCTGATACTTTAGTAGCACCGGCATTAGCTTTTAAGTATTCGCTTCTTTTATAAAAATAAGCATGCGATACTTCATTCTTTTCAACCATGTAATCGGTATGTGAAAATGCTACGGACTTAACAAGTGTCATGTCATTAAGCGGTTTGAGACCTTTAGATAGTCTGTGATTGTTAATAAGTTCAAGTATTTCTACTTCTATGGGTTTTTCCTCAGGTATGATTAAGCTTAATTCAATAGCATCAGCTTTGTCATCTAGGCTATCTGTGGCACAGGAAAATGTGAGCATAGCCAACAATGCCAGTAAAGGCAGTTTAATTAATAACTTCATAAGTAGGTTAAATTTAGATTTGGTCCTGTAAAATTAGCAACCTACTTAGAAGAGAGTGTTAATGAAATGTTAAAATCGATTAAAAACACGCACTTAATCGATATTAAATGTTTTTAATCGGTAAAATGCAACTTTAAAAAGATTTAAAATGTATTACATCGGTATTATTATGGAGATAGTCGATTTTTTAGCCAATTATAATCAGGTTGTAAAGTATATCGAATGCGATCGTGTAACCTATTAGCACGGCCTTGCCAAAACTCCATTTCAATAGGTTTTACAATATAGCCTCCCCAATATACGGGTCTAGGTACGTCTTTACCTTCGTATGTTTTTTCAAGATCAAAAAGCTTCTTCTCTAAATAAGTACGGTTTTCTATAACATCACTTTGGTTAGATACTATGGCTCCTAGTTGACTACCTCTTGGTCTAGATTCAAAGTATCCATCGCTTAAATTTTCGGCTATTTTTTCTGCCTTGCCCTTAATGATAACTTGACGTTCGGCACCATGCCAAAAAAATGATAGGCATACCTTGGGGTTGTTTGCTATGGATTTACCTTTCTCGCTATTATAATTTGTAAAAAAAATAAAGCCTTCGTACGTATAGCGTTTTAACAGTACAACCCTACCCTTAGGATAGCCATCGAGCCCCACGGTAGCAATGGTCATAGCATTGGTTTCATCTTCTGGAAAGAATTGGTCTACTTCATAAAACCATTTTTGGAATAACTCAATCGGGTTTTCTGGAGCATCTTCTAATAGTAATGCTCCTTTCTCATAAGATTTTCTGTAATTGCTTAGATCTTTTTCCATAATATGCAAAATAACAACAATTTATGATTATTTTATTAAAAAATATACTACTTTTGCAAACCCTAAAAAAATGACCCATGACATTCGAGGAGTCTACATATTACAAAATACATAAGTCTTACCACATTAAGATGGATTTTGGTGATTTTTACTTATGTGATCGCTTCTTTATTTCTGAAATACATGAAGGCATACATTTTGATTGGAACATGATTGAAATGATCATGCAAGAGGTAGTGGCATTTTATGGAAAGGATGCTAAGGTAGGATATATATCCAACAGAGTTAACTCCTACTCTCTTGATCCGCATACATGGAAACAGGTACATGATAACTATAATGTTATTGTTGCTAGTGCTTTAGTTATTTACAGTAATATGGCTTACCTGAACGCTACACTTGAAAAACGGTTTTCTTCTAAAAGTATTAAACGCTGTGAGTCTTTGGACGAGGCCATGACTTGGATATTAAAGCTAAGGGAGTTGAATTAAAATTGGAAGGTTTTTCCATCTTCGCATAGCTCTACGTTCTTAAAAACCTCTTGTGCTTCTTCTTTAAAGGCTTTTAAACCATCATATCTGGTTGAATAATGTCCAAGTAATAATACGTCTACGTTGGCATGTTTAGCAATGTTGGCCGCTTCTTTCGCAGTAGAATGTTTTGTTTTAGCAGCTAGATGGGCATGTTTTTCCAAGAAAGTAGATTCGTGGTACAGCACATCTACATGTTTTATAAGCGGAACAATATCTGTTTTATACATAGTATCACTACAAAATGCATAACTTTTTGGTTTTGGTCCTGGTTTGGTAACCGCTTCATTTTTAATGAGTTTACCATTTTCATTTACCACATCAAACCCTTGTGCTAATTTCCGGTAGTAAGCAATATCTATATTGGCCGCTTTTACCTTATTAATTTCCAGCTTGCGATTTCCTTCTTTTTCTTTAAAAAGAAAGCCATTGGTATATATACGATGATTTAATGGAATGGTATGCACTTCAACAGATTCATCTTCAAAAATCAATTCAGATGCAGTTGATTCCAGTTCATGGAAAATTAAATTGTAATTGGTCCATGAATCGGCCAATTTCATTTGGAGTGTAATAACTTCTTTAATGCCTTTAGGTCCATAAATGTGTAAATCAGCTTCTCTAGTTAGTAGTCTAAATGTAGATATAAGTCCTACTAAGCCAAAAAAGTGATCGCCATGTAAATGCGAGATAAAGACATGCTTAATACGATTGAATTTAATTTTGTGCTTTCGTAATTGTACTTGGGTTCCTTCACCACAGTCAATTAAAAACATATGATTGTTTATTTCCAATACTTGGGATGTAGTATTGGTTAAAGCTCTTGGTGTAGCACTAAAACAGCCTAAAATTGTGAGCTTCATTTTATTCTTGGGGTTTATAGTTTAATGCATCATTAGGTGTATAGCTACTTTTAAAAGTAAAGGCGTAGGGCGTTTCTCCAAATTTGTGTAAATAATCCAATCTGGTTTTGGCTTCTTGTAAACTGGGCTTATGCCCTACTGGCACATACCAAAAAACCATGTGCATCATTTTTAATTTGCTAAACCATTCTTTGCGGCGTTTAAAAACTTCAATATGTAATGAATTGTAGGTATAATTAAAAAGTGATTTTAAATCTTTCCAAACGGACATATTAATGAGTAAGGCATCCTCTTTAAAAATGGATTTCCCTAAATCTTTGTCTTCATCTTTCATACGCCAAACAAATCCTTCACTACGATCTGCAACTTCATTGATCCTGTCTAGATTATCTACAAAATCTTTCATTATTGGATCGTCCATTGGCGCCAACATTCTAGCAATATTTACTTGTGCTAAATGAAATTCTTGCATATTAAATTCCTAAATCACGTTCCATTTCTTCCATTTCAATAATATCATAGGCTTCTTGAAGTGTTGGTACCACTACAATCTCATCAGGTACCTCGTCTAAATCAATTTTATTGGTAACGATAACAAAAGATTGTTTTGAACTTCTATGTGTGTTTGATACCTGAAGAAATTCTACAATATCACTAACATGTAATGTTTTTAATGTGGTTAGGACCACTATGATATTGTTATTTTTGAATTTTGGATATAATGCTTGTAATTTTTTAACCAGCTCTACTATAGTGGCTTTTTCCTGTGTAATGATAGATATATTACCGTCTTGATCTAAAATCATGATTTATTGTTTAATTTTTGAGGCCAGTAGATAAATGACTGCCATTCTTATAGCTACCCCATTTTGTACTTGATCTAAAATGATGGACTGCTTTGAATCTGCCACATCACTTGTAATCTCAACGCCTCTATTGATAGGTCCTGGGTGCATTATGGTTATGTCTTTATCTAAAGAATCTAGTAGTTCTTTATTAACACCAAACTGTTGGGTATATTCTCTTGTGGATGGAAAATAATTAATATCCATACGCTCATTCTGCACACGCAACATGTTTGCTACATCACACCATTTTAAAGCATTAAGTAAGTTTGTTTCAACTTTAACTCCAAGTTTATCTATATACTTTGGAAGCAATGTTTTTGGTCCGCATACCATTACTTCGGCACCTTGTAGTTGTAGTGCAAAGATGTTAGAGAGTGCTACCCTGCTATGTAAAATATCACCAACAATCACTACTTTTTTTCCACTTACATCACCTAGCTTTTCTCTTATAGAATACGAGTCTAACAACGCTTGTGTAGGGTGTTCATGTGCACCATCACCTGCATTAATAATACTGGCCTTTACGTGTTTCGATAAAAATACACCCGCCCCAGGATTGGGATGTCTCATAACAACCATATCAACTTTCATAGACAGGATATTATTAACCGTATCTATTAAAGTTTCACCTTTTTTTACTGAGGATTGTGATGATGAAAAGTTAAGTACATCTGCCGATAGACGCTTCTCCGCTAGTTCAAAAGACAATTTGGTTCTAGTTGAATTTTCAAAAAACAGATTGGCAATGGTAATATCTCTTAGCGAAGGGACTTTTTTAATGGGTCTGTTAATCACTTCTTTAAAATGGTCGGCAGTTTCAAAAATAAGTTGAATATCTTGTTCATTTAGATATTTGATTCCTAATAAGTGGTTGACACTTAATTCGCTCATTCTCTTAGGTTAAAAGTTAAAAGTTAAAAGTTGCTCCTAAAAAGTTCAATCTTTTAATTTTTCAATTGATTATTTTTCTATTAAGTAAACAGCGTCTTCATTATCGTTCTCTTTCCAGTTTACTTTTACTTTTTCGCTGTTTATAACATCTACCTGCCTGCCTCTATATGTGGGCTGTATGGGCAAATGCCTACTAAATCGCCTATCAATAAGCGTTAGTAATTCTATTTCATTGGGTCTGCCAAAAGATTGTATGGCTGTTAGAGCAGCCCTAATACTTCTGCCTGTATATAACACATCGTCTATAAAAACGATGTTTTTTTCTTCAACTAAAAAGTTGATTTTAGTGGTGTTAGCCTCTAAGGTTTTTTCACCTCTACGAAAATCGTCTCTAAAAAAGGTAATGTCTAAATGCCCCAATTGTACATTCTTAACCTTATAGTCGTCCTTTAGTATTTTAGCCAGTCTATCTGCTAAAAACACACCTCGTGGTTGCAGCCCTATTAATACAGTATTTGAAAAGTCGTTGTGTTTTTCAATAAGTTGACAAGCCAATCGATGAAGAATGATGTTTACCTCTTTTGCGTTAAGTAAAACTTTTTGACTCATATACTATCCAAACGTATTTGGTATACAAAGGTAATGCAAAATTTTAAAACTTATTGTTTTTTTAAATTGGTTTCATAAAAAAAGCCTTCAAAGAAATTGAAGGCTTTAATATTATAAATGAATTGCCATTTAAAAGCATATAACAATTATTTTTTTGCTTTGCTTTTTGCTGGCTTTCCGTCCATTTTATCTTTAAGAGCTTGTAACGCTTCATTGGCATCACCTAAGGTTGGTTTTGCTTCTGCAGCTTGATCGGCTACTTTTTTAGCAGCTGCTTTTACGTTTGCAATTTCCTCTGCCTTAAAAATAGCAGTATGGGATGCTACAACACGTTTGAACTCTTTATTAAACTCAATGATTTTGAACTTGGCATTTTCTCCTTTTTTAAGTTTGTTACCGTCTTCTTTTTCAAGATGACGTGATGGTATAAATGCTACAACATCCTCATTGAACGCTACAGTTGCGCCTTTATCAACAATCTCAGAGATTTCGCCTTCATGAACAGTCTCTAATGCAAACTCTGTTTCGTAAGTGTCCCATGGGTTTTCTGTAGTTTGCTTATGTCCTAAACTAAGTTTACGACCTTCTACATCCAATTCTAAAACAATCACTTCTAGTTTGTCGCCAGCTGAACAGAATTCACTTGGGTGCTTAATTTTCTTAGTCCAAGATAAATCTGAAATGTAAATCAAGCCATCGATACCTTCTTCTAATTCAACGAATACACCAAAGTTTGTAAAGTTGCGTACAATACCAGTATGCTTAGAACCTAATGGGTATTTCTCAGTAATGTCAGTCCAAGGATCAGCAGTTAATTGTTTGATACCTAAAGACATTTTGCGTTCTTCTCTATCTAAAGTTAAGATAACTGCCTCAACCTCGTCTCCTACAGATACAAAATCTTGTGCAGAGCGTAGATGTGTTGACCAAGACATTTCTGATACGTGAATTAGCCCTTCTACACCATCGGCTACTTCAATAAACGCACCGTAATCTGCTATAACAACAACTTTACCTTTTACTTTATCTCCAACTTGTACTTCATCAGCCAATGCTTCCCATGGGTGCTTGCTCAATTGTTTTAATCCTAATTGGATTCTTGATTTGTTTTCATCAAAATCAAGGATTACTACATTAAGCTTTTGGTCTAACTCAACAATTTCGTTTGGATGGTTTATTCTAGACCAAGAAAGGTCTGTAATATGGATTAAACCATCTACACCACCAAGATCGATAAACACACCATAAGATGTAATGTTTTTTACGATACCTTCTAATACTTGACCTTTTTCTAATTGACCAATAATTTCTTTTTTCTGTACTTCAATATCAGCTTCAATTAACGCTTTATGAGATACTACTACGTTTTTAAATTCGTGGTTGATTTTCACAACTTTGAACTCCATAGTTTTATTTACATATTGATCATAATCTCTAATAGGTTTCACATCAATTTGAGAACCTGGTAAGAATGCCTCGATGCCAAAAACATCTACAATCATACCACCTTTAGTTCTACACTTAACAAAACCGTTAACAATTTCTCCAGTTTCATTAGCTTTGATAACACGATCCCATGCTTTGATAACACGTGCTTTTCTGTGAGACAATACTAATTGTCCTGTAGCATCTTCACGTACATCAATCAATACTTCTACTTTATCGCCAACTTTTAAGTTTGGATTGTAACGAAATTCGTTTAGAGATATAACACCTTCTGATTTTGCGTTGATGTCAATGATAGCATCTCTATCAGAAATGTGTACAACAGTGCCTTCTACAACTTCATCATCTAAGGTGTCAACGAAATTTTCTTCTACTAATTTTTCAAATTCTTGCAATTGTTTTTCATCAACTTCATCAATACCTTCTTGGTAATTGTGCCAGTTAAAGTCTTTTAAGAATTTTTCGGGGTTTGCTTTAGCCTCAGATACTTCTGGTGCTTGTTGCGTTTCTACAGCTTCTGTTGTTGCCTCAACTACTTCAGCTTGTTTTTCTTTTTCTTCAGCCATGTGCTGATTAAAATTTTGTATCCTGTATGTTCCGGAAGATTGATGCGATAACACACAGAAGTGTTATAAATAATTGATTGTCATTCCTTTTATCTTTCCGTATATCGCTAAAAGGAGTGCAAAAATACATAATTTGTATATATCTACCTAATTTTTAGGTTATTTAGATGTTTAGAAGATTAGGCTTTGTCATTATAAGTGGACTTAGTGTCATTCAGTGTGTAGCGAAGAATCTTAATTTTAGCTATCCATGACCTTATGAACCAATTTTAGAATGGTATCAAACTGCTCTTGTAAGCTCATGTTAGAGTTATCAATTTCTATAGCATCGGTTGCTTTAACCAATGGTGAATCCTTTCTATGAGAATCAATATAATCACGCTCTTGAACATTGTTTAGAACATCTTCATAGTTTACATCTTCCCCTCTATCTAAAAGTTCCTTATAGCGTCGTTTAGCTCTTGTTTCTGCCGATGCGGTCATGAATAGTTTAAGTTCTGCATCAGGAAATACCACAGTACCAATATCACGGCCATCCATAACAACGCCTTTATCCTTGCCCATATTTTTTTGTTGCTTGACCAATTGATGACGCACCTCTGGTACTGCAGCAATTTTACTAACAAATCCAGAAACTTCCAGGGTGCGTATTTGCTGTTCTATATTAACATGGTTTAGATATACTTCAGCAAACCCTAATTGCTCATTAAACTTAAAACTAATTTGGATGTCATTTAAACGGGATATTAACCCCTCTACATCAAAATGCTGTGCATCTACCAATCCTTTTTGCATGGCATAATAGGTAATGGCTCTATACATAGCACCGGAATCTACATAAACATAGCCTAAATGCTTTGCTAGCTGTTTTGCAACTGTACTTTTTCCTGTTGAAGAAAACCCATCTATGGCTATGGTTATTTTTGGCATAAGAATAGCTTAAGCTTAAAAGCTGTAAAGTTATAAAGTTTTAAAGTTTTGTTGTGAAAAAGTTTACCTTAAATCTATCTGCAGGCCAAAAAAGTTAGAATTGGCCGCACTAGTATATTTGGCGTGCGTATAACTAAAGCGCATTTTATTCATCTTTATTGAAAAACCAGCTGATAATCCTGAAAAATTACGCTGATCTACAATTCTAAGCTCTTCGGCTCTTCGAAAGTTATAACCCAATCTAATATTAAATCCACCTTCGGGAAAAATTTCGGCCCCAAAAATGGTATGGCGTATTACCTGGCCCAAAAAACCTATTTTCTCTTCGGATTGATTACCACCTAAATCACTTACAACCCTTGCTGGGTTTGGCCTGGCTATGGGCCAATCCTGTAAATTCTCAAAGGTGACATGCCAACGTATAGGGACATTCTCTAAACGTTGTGACATACCAAAGGCAACTTCAAAAGGTAATTTTTCGTTAAGCCCGGCATAGGTTGTTATTTGCGTTCCAAAATTCCGTATTACCAAAGCAGCATTAAAATTTATGGGAGTGTTTATATATAGCAAACCCATATCTACCGCAGCACCAAAGGAATTATATTGTTCTAATTTAGAAGTTATAAGCTTTATATTACCTCCAAAATAAAAATCTGAATAGCCAATTTGCAAAGCATACCCTAAAGATAAAGCGGCTTCGTTACCTGTAAAAGATCCTGTGGAATTACCGTTTTCATCATAACCATCAAATGAGCCATAGTTAACATATGTAATACCTGCATGAAATGTTTGTGTGTGTCTATCAAAAGTATAGGCATAGGCAGCAGTGCCGTAGCTAATGCCTCCTAAATAACTGGTATAGTTTAGGGCAAGCTGGTTATCCATATCTTCATTAATAGTTGCCGGATTAAAAAGACCCTGTGCAACATCGTAATCCACATTAGTGAATACTTTGCCTCCAAGCGCTGCTTGGCGTGGTGATGCTATTAAGTTTAAGAATTGATAGGTAGATTCACCACCAACCTGGGCATTGGCAAACGTACTGAGGAGCAAACTAAACGCAATGATTTTCTTTAGCATATTACGATACAAAGTAAGTAAATCTATCTTAAAACGATAGCATGTATCATTTATTTTAAATTAATAAAGCCCCGAATATATATCGGAGCTTTATAATTAGGCTATTAAAGCTTTTTTGCACCACTTACCTTTTGATTGGTCAGAGCTACTTTTATCACATCGCCCATATCGGTTACATAATGAAATTTTAATCCTTTTAAGTACTCAGGCTTTATTTCTTCAATATCACGACGGTTTTCTTCGCAAAGTAAAATTTCCTTAATTCTGGCACGCTTAGCTGCTAATATCTTTTCTTTTATACCGCCTACTGGTAACACCTTACCACGAAGCGTAATCTCACCGGTCATAGCTAAACTTTTCTTTACTTTTCGCTGTGTAAACAACGATACTAATGAGGTTAACATAGTCACGCCAGCACTTGGACCGTCTTTTGGTGTAGCTCCTTCTGGCACGTGAATGTGTACATTATACTTGTCAAAAACCTCTGGATTAATACCATAGGCATCGGCATTGGATTTTATATATTCCATAGCGATGGTAGCCGATTCTCGCATGACTTTACCTAGGTTTCCTGTAATAGTCATATTGCCTTTGCCTTTGGATAAAATAGATTCTATAAATAAAATGTCACCACCAACGCTGGTCCATGCCAATCCGGTAACCACTCCAGCTACATTGTTGTTTTCGTATTTATCACGTTCCAATTTAGGGCCGCCCAGCACTTCTATAATATCTTCGTTGGTGACTTTTATATTGTAGTCTTCCTCCATCGCAATATTTTTGGCCGCATAGCGTACCATTTTAGCAATTTGCTTTTCTAAGCCACGTACACCAGATTCTCTAGTATAGCCTTCTACTATCTTTTCCAGTTGTGGTTTCCCAATTTTAAGGTGCTTTTCACTTAAACCATGTTCTTTCAATTGCTTTGGCAATAAATGACGCTTGGCAATTTCAACTTTTTCCTCGATGGTATAACCCGTTACATTAATTATTTCCATTCTATCCCGTAATGCAGGTTGTATAGTTGCCAAACTGTTTGAGGTAGCAATAAACATAACTTTAGAGAGGTCATACCCCATTTCCAAAAAGTTATCGTAAAACTCACTGTTCTGTTCAGGGTCCAGTACCTCTAGCATGGCTGAGGAAGGGTCTCCTTGATGGGAATTAGAAAGTTTGTCAATTTCATCTAAAACAAAGACAGGATTAGAGGTACCAGCCTTTTTTAAACTTTGGATGATACGTCCAGGCATGGCACCTATATAGGTTTTTCTATGACCGCGTATTTCTGCTTCATCACGTAAGCCTCCTAAAGAAATGCGTACATACTCCCTACCCAATGCCTCGGCTATAGATTTTCCCAAGGATGTTTTACCAACTCCTGGAGGACCGTATAAACATAAGATGGGCGACTTCATATCGTTACGCAATTTTAATACGGCTAAATATTCAATAATACGTCGTTTAACATCCTCCAATCCAAAATGATCCCGATCCAGTATACGTTTGGCTCGTTTTAAATCGAATTTATCTTTACTGAACTCGTTCCATGGTAAATCCAGAAATAGCTCTAAGTAATTACGCTGTATGGAGTATTCTGCAACTTGAGGATTCATACGTTGCATTTTAGAAAGCTCTTTTTCAAAATGCTTAGCTACTTTTTCGTCCCAAAGCTTTTCTTCAGCACGTTTTTGCATTTCCTCAATCTCTTCATCATGGCTAACACCTCCTAACTCTTCTTGAATGGTCTTCATTTGCTGATGTAGGAAATACTCTCGCTGTTGTTGACTCATATCCATTTGCACCTTCGACTGAATATCATTCTTCAATTCCAGTTTCTGGTACTCAATATTCATATATTTAAGTGTTGCCATCGCACGCTTCTTAAGATCATTAATCTCTAAAAGCGCTTGCTTCTCAGCTACTGAAAGATTCATGTTAGAGGATACGAAGTTGATTAAAAAAGAGTTGCTTTCTATATTTTTTATGGCAAAGGAAGCCTCGCTAGGAATATTGGGGCTTTCCTTAATAATATTGAGCGCTAGGTCTTTAATAGATTCTATTATAGCCGAAAACTCTTTATTTTTAATAGCTGGTTTTGCTTCGGGTATTTCCCTAACCGTAGCATTCATATATGGCTCTTCGGTAATCACCTCGGCTACCTTAAAGCGTTTTTTGCCTTGAATAATGACTGTTACATTGCCATCGGGCATTTTAAGTACACGCAATATTCTCGCTACCGTACCAATTTCATGGATTTCTTTGGCTGTTGGGTTTTCTACAGACTCATCTTTTTGAGCCACCACACCAATAACTTTAGCTCCTTTATTGGCATCGTTGATTAATTTTATGGATTTATCGCGACCTGCCGTAATGGGAATTACAACTCCAGGAAACAATACGGTGTTTCTTAAAGAAAGAATGGGCAAGGTTTCTGGCAAACCCTCATTATTGATTTCTTCTTCATCTTCAGGTGTCATCAGTGGAATTAATTCTGAGTTTTCATCAAAATCTTGTAATGACAAACTGTCAAGGCTTATAAAATTGGATTTCTTCATATATATTTTTTAAGTCAATCTGTCACAAAAACAAACTGTTCTTTAACTTTTTTATAATTACATAAATAAATAACCGCCATGAATACCAGTGGTTTCGCAACACATTAGTCTATTTATGCGTAACAATAAGTCAATACTTATGCCACTTTTCAATTGAAAATTGGTAATGAATAAATAACAATTAGGGCTTTCAGCTTTTTCAGGTATCCTTTGTGTTATATTTTTCCAAGTTTCTTCAAAATAAATAGGACAAGAATTGGTATTGCCAATAAACCTATCATAAGTAAATCCGTTTGAAAAAGCCAAGGAGCTAAAATCAAAGTTATGGCATACCCTCCTATCGCACCTCCAAAATGAGCATCGTGCCCAATGTTACCTATACGCTTCTTCATTCCGTAAATGGAGTATAATAAATATCCTATTCCAAACAAGTATCCGGGTATAAAATTAATACGCATTTGGGGCTCAAATAAAATAGCTGAATACAATATGCCCATTACAGCTCCACTAGCTCCTACGGCACTGTAATGGTACTCGTCTTTGTGAAAATACAGTGATAATAAATTCCCAAAAAACAAACTCCCTATATATATAAACAAAAAACGAACAGTACCAACATAGGCTATTACGGTGCCTGCAAAAAAGTACAGAGTTAGCATGTTAAACAATAAATGCTGTGTGTCTGCATGCAAAAAACCCGAACTGAACAAGCGTATTTTTTCACCACGTTGCACACCTCCTATATGAAATTTGTAGGTATCAAAAAAAGCATAATCATTAAATCCTTTATAAGAGATAATAACATTGGCTGCTATAATTATAATGGTAATTAAATCTAAATTGCCCATATGGTATAAACGTTTAATTTCAAATTAGTATATCTTTGCGCCTACAAATCTAAAATTAATTCATGCAATTTCTAGCATATATTATTGTTTATCCACTTTTATGGGTAATTTCTATCTTGCCATTTAGGATTCTTTACCTTGTTTCAAATGGTTTATATGTTTTGTTATACCATATTATTGGTTATAGAAAAAAGGTTGTGTTAACTAATTTAAGATTGGTGTTTCCTAACAAAACTGATGCTGAAATTAACGGCATAATTAAAACATTCTACAAGCATTTATGTGATATGTTTTTAGAAATGACCAAAACCTTAACCATTTCTAAAAAAGAACTTAAAAAACGTTTTAAGATTGTTAATCCTGAAGAATTCAAGCGATTAGAATCCCTAAACAAAAGTATTCTTTTAATGTTTGGGCACTATGCTAGTTGGGAGTGGGCTATTGAAGTTCAAAACCATATAAACTTTAAAGGTTATGCTGTTTATAAGCGTTTGGCAAATCCTTATTTTGATAAATTGGTAAGGAATATCCGTTCTAAATTTAACACAACATTGATAAGTACCAAGGAAACTATAACCACAATTACCGATAACGAAGCTCATGGAGTAAAAAGCATTACAGCTTTTTTAAGCGATCAATCCCCTAGGCTTACCAATGATGTTTATTGGGGTAAATTTATGGGGATTGAAGTGCCCTGCTTTACTGGAGCCGAGCGTTTGGCAAAAAAGTTAGATCTATCGATTTCCTATTTAAAAATTAGCAAAGTAAAACGAGGCCATTACGAAGCTGAAATTATCACATTGGCAGAAAATCCCAAAAGCTATATAGATTATGAATTAACCGACCTGTTTCTGCGTGAGGTTGAGAACCAAATCAAGGAAGCTCCTGAGTATTATTTCTGGACGCACAAACGCTGGAAACATGCTAATAAAAAGCCTAGTTAATTTTTAGCAATTTCACTAATTTCCTTAATAAATCTATCAGCCAAAGCATCAGCCGTTTCTTGCGATTTGGCTTCAGTGTAAATTCTAATAATCGGTTCTGTATTGCTTTTACGCAAATGCACCCAGCTTTCAGAAAAATCTATCTTCACGCCATCAATGGTAGTCAGTTGTTCGTTTTGGTATTGTTGTTCCATGGTTTTTAGAATGGCATCAACATCCAACTCAGGCGTTAATTCTATTTTCTTTTTGCTCATAAAGTAGTTAGGATAGGTTTTTCTAAGTTCACTAACTTTAAGACCCTTATCAGCCAACAAGCTTAAAAAAAGTGCCACACCAACCAAAGCATCGCGCCCATAATGTGATTCTGGGTAAATAATACCGCCATTGCCCTCGCCACCTATTACTACCTTATTGGCCTTCATTAATTTAACCACATTTACTTCGCCAACAGCACTGGCTTCATAGGTGCCGCCATATTTTTCTGTAATGTCGCGCAAAGCTCTAGTAGAACTCATATTGCTAACAGTATTGCCCGGGGTTCTGCTTAACACATAATCAGCGCAAGCTACCAAGGTATACTCTTCGCCAAA
This sequence comes from Aestuariibaculum scopimerae, assembly GCF_059428085.1. Lineage (NCBI taxonomy): Bacteria > Pseudomonadati > Bacteroidota > Flavobacteriia > Flavobacteriales > Flavobacteriaceae > Aestuariibaculum > Aestuariibaculum scopimerae. The sequence continues at coordinate 3,375,261 of NZ_CM182089.1, read as the reverse complement.
CATCTCGCCGTTTTCGTCTACAAAAGCCAAGCGGTCTACATCTGGATCTACTACAATACCAAAATCGGCACGTTCTTCAACTACTTTTTTGGAAAGCTCGGATAAATGTTCTTTTAATGGCTCCGGGTTGTGCGGAAAACGTCCATTAGGCTCACAATACAACTTAACAACATCTACTCCTAGCCGCTCTAATAATAGTGGAATGGCTAAACCTCCTGTAGAATTTACACCATCTACCACCACCTTAAACTTAGCTTCTTCAATAGGCTTTACAGTTACCAGAGATAAATCCAGCACCTCTATAATATGCAAATCCATGTAAGCTTTATTCTTGGTAACTTTACCAAGATTATCCACGTCGGCAAAATCCACCGAATTGCTTTCGGCAATTTCTAAGATCTTAGCTCCTGCCTCACTATCTAAAAACTCCCCACTAGCATTCAATAGTTTGAGTGCATTCCATTGCTTCGGGTTATGGCTTGCAGTCAAAATAATACCACCATCGGCATGTTCCATAGGTACGGCTACTTCAACCGTTGGTGTTGTAGATAACCCTAAATCGACCACATGGATACCCATACCAACCAATGTGTTCATAACTAAATTTTGTATCATTTGCCCAGAAATACGGGCATCTCTTCCAACAACAACTTTATAGTCTTTCTTATTGCGTTGTTGCTTGATCCAAGCCCCATAAGCTGCTGCAAATTTAACAGCATCAATGGGTGTTAAATTTTCACCTATCTGGCCACCAATGGTACCTCTAATTCCTGAAATCGATTTTATAAGCGTCATTACGTTAATTTTTGAAATTCAAAAGCAAATATACAATTACAAACTTGTATTTCTTAAAACGGAATTCGTAAATTTCACAAATGAATTATTTAGCACATATTTACCTTTCTGGTGAAAACGACCTAATTACTATTGGTAATTTTATGGCCGATGGTGTTAAAGGAAAGTCCTATAAAAAGTACCCCAAGAACATCCAAATTGGCATTTTATTGCACAGAAGTATCGATACCTTTACAGATGCCCATAAAATTGTTAGAAAAAGTACCAAACGCTTACATGAAAAGTATGGCCATTACTCGGGAGTTATTGTTGATATTCTATATGACCATTTTTTGGCAAAAAACTGGCACCAATACCATAGCACACCATTAAAAGATTATGTTGAGGCGTTTTATGATTCTCTAGAAGCCCATTACGACATACTACCTGTACGCATACAGAAAATGATGCCTTACATGATGGCCGATAATTGGTTGCTAAACTACGCTTCTATACAAGGCATAGCAAAAGTTTTGGATGGTATGAACAGACGAACCAAGAACCGTTCTGGTATGGATGAAGCTGTTAACGAACTAGAAATATTTTATTCTGAGTTTGAAACTGAATTCTCAGGCTTTTTTAGTGAACTCATCCATTTTTCTAAAATAAAACTTGAAGAACACACAAAAAACGTAGAGAAAAACGCCATTCGATAGAAGTCCGTTTTGCAAGATTAAAGGCATATGGGATTACCGATTATCCGAAGGGAAGTTACTGCTGTCGTTTTTTAATGGTTTTCTTTGATTACACCACTAGTAATTAATATTTTAGACAACCATTCTTAACCGCTATTTAATGAAATTTAAAAAAACATTTAAAATTGTTGCGGGCGTTATTGTTTTCTTAACGCTACCCAGTTTTCTGTTTTTCTGTTTTGTGTTCTTTAAGTACAATGAAGATCTTCCACAAGGCGCCTTGGGTAAAGAAGCAGATGCACTGGCACATAAAATGCTTGCCCAATTAAATTACGAAGCCTATAAAAACACTAATTATATTGAATGGTCCTTTAAAATGAGACACCATTACAAATGGGAAAAAGCCAATAATATTTGCAATGTACAGTGGGAAGAATACAAAGTGACCCTCAATTTAAATGATCATGCTAAAAGCAAGGCTTATGTGCACAGTTTTAAAGTAGATGGCAAATTAGCCAAAGAACTTATAGAAGAAGCTATGGGTTATTTTAATAACGATTCGTTTTGGCTGGTAGCTCCTTATAAAGTATTTGATGCTGGTGTCGAACGGCGATTAGTAACGCTAGAAAATAATGAAAAAGCTTTACTGGTAACCTATACCACGGGAGGTTCTACGCCCGGTGACTCATATTTGTGGCTGTTTGACACAAACGGAAAACCTAAAGCTTTTAAAATATGGGCCTCTATACTGCCTATTAAAGGATTAGAAGCTTCATGGAGCGATTGGACTACTACCGAAAGTGGTGCCAAATTACCCACATTCCACAAATTATTTATTATTGGTATTGAATTAGGGCACATTAGGGGGGTAAAATAAAATTATATCACAAATAGGTCTTTATTTGTTGCCCCGTTGCCCAACAAAGTTATGGCTCTTGGATTTGAATAAGATATTGAAACTGGTGAGACTACCATAAATTCTAGTAATGTACTGCTGCAGGTCTATTTTACCCTGCTCATCCAAATTACTGGCATTAATGCGTTGTTCCATAACACGCAAGCGGTCCCTTACCATCGTTATTTTATGAAAAAATGTATCAATGGGCAATTCATACGGTTTTAAACTGGCATCCCCTGGTTCTAGAATAAGCTTTCCTCCCTTATATTTATCGGCTATGGGCACTACTTCACTAACATCACTCCAGGTCTTTAAAATTTCCACTAAACTGCTTTCAACATCAAAAAAGCTAACCGTATCCACATCACCATCAGCAGCTTCAATAACTTCAAAATCGCTATCTAAATCAATGGTCTCTAAACCACCTTCAATAAACGTTACCCAATAATGTTGTGAGGTTACATTGGTCACAACCCCTTTGCCATATTCTGAATGATTTATACGAGATCCTATTCCTAGTAATTTCATAATGTTTGTTTTTACTTATTTAGAGGCATAGAAGTTTATAAATTTAAACTATTAAAGCGCTTCTCCTATTGCCTATTCTTATCCTTGGCTTTATTTCATTTACAATGATAATAATTCTGAAATAAAACTTCACAAGAAATTAACAACTAAAATTGTAACTTTGCACTTTTGCCACTATATGAACCATTTTGATGATTTTATTGAAGTAAAAGGTGCCCGAGTTCACAACCTTAAAAACATAGATGTTTCCATACCTCGAGAAAAACTTGTCGTTATAACTGGCCTGTCCGGTAGCGGAAAATCGTCATTAGCCTTTGATACCATCTATGCAGAAGGACAACGCCGTTATATTGAAACCTTCTCGGCTTATGCCCGTCAGTTTTTAGGCGGCTTGGAACGCCCAGATGTTGATAAAATAGAAGGGCTCTCTCCTGTTATTGCTATTGAGCAAAAAACAACCAGCAAATCACCACGCTCTACTGTAGGCACCATTACCGAAATTTATGATTTTTTAAGGCTATTATATGCTAGGGCCAGTGATGCCTATAGTTATAATACGGGTGAAAAAATGATAAGCTATAGTGATGCACAAATTAAAGAACTCATTATTAAAGACTTTAAGGACAAACGTATTAACGTTTTGGCCCCAGTAATTCGTTCTAGAAAGGGGCATTATCGTGAATTATTTGAGCAAATTGACAAGCAAGGCTTTGTAAAAGTGCGTACTGATGGTGAAATAAAGGAAGTGGTTAAGGGCATGAAGCTAGACCGCTATAAAACACACGATATAGAGATTGTTATTGATAGATTGGTTATAACTGATACTATTGATAACGACAAACGCCTAACGGAAACCATTAACACTGCCATGTACCATGGTGATGATGTATTGATGGTTTTAGATCAAGATACCAACGAAACCCGTTACTTTAGTAGAAGCTTAATGTGCCCTACTTCTGGAATATCATATCCCAATCCAGAACCCAATAATTTTTCATTTAACTCACCCAAAGGCGCCTGTAGCAATTGTAATGGTATAGGAACCTTATACACGGTCAATGAGAAAAAAATAGTGCCTGACGATTCCATTTCCATTAAAAATGGTGCCCTAGCACCACATGGTCCAGAAAAGAAAAGTTGGATATTTAAACAGTTTGAAATCATTGCACAACGTTTTAACTTTAAATTAACCGATGCCTATAAAGATATTCCTGAGGACGCTAAACAAATGATTCTGTATGGGGGAAATGAAAAATTTTCGGTAGAAAGCAAAACATTGGGTGTAACGCGCGATTACAAAATAGATTTTGAAGGTGTAGCCAATTTTATTGAAAACCAATATAGAACAGCCGAATCTACTTCCCTAAAGCGTTGGGCCAAGAACTATATGGACAAAATTGAATGCCCGGAGTGCCATGGTAGCAGACTAAAGAAAGCGTCCCTCTATTTTAAGATAAACAATAAAAACATTGCAGAGTTGGCCAATACAGATATTTCTGAATTGGCAGATTGGTTTAAAGACTTGCCCAAACACCTATCTGATAAACAGCTTAAAATTGCAGAGGAAATCATAAAAGAGATAAGGTCTAGATTACAATTTTTGCTAGATGTTGGCCTAAATTACTTGTCCTTAAACAGAAGCTCTAAATCACTGTCTGGTGGTGAAGCCCAACGCATACGCTTAGCAACACAAATTGGTTCGCAACTGGTAGGCGTGCTATATATTTTAGATGAGCCGAGTATTGGCTTACACCAACGGGATAACGAAAAACTGATTAACTCACTGGCCTCGTTACGGGATATTGGAAATTCTGTAATAGTAGTTGAGCATGACAAAGACATGATTGAACGTGCCGATTATGTAATTGATATCGGCCCCAAAGCAGGTAAGCATGGTGGTGAAATTATTAGTATAGGATCGCCAAAAGAACTTTTAACGCACCACACTTTAACATCCGATTACCTGAACGGTACTAAAGAAATAGAAGTCCCTAAAAAGCGTAGAGCAGGCAATGGTAAGTTTTTAGAACTCATTGGTTGCTCAGGTAACAATTTAAAAAACGTATCGGTTAAATTTCCTCTAGGAAAAATGATTGGTGTTACAGGGGTTTCTGGCAGTGGCAAATCAACCTTAATCAATGAAACCCTCTACCCCATTTTAAATGCTCATTATTTTAATGGCGTTAAAAAACCCATGCCCTATAAAAGTATTAAGGGCCTAGAGCACATTGATAAGGTAATCGACATTAACCAGTCTCCCATAGGAAGAACACCTCGAAGCAATCCTGTTACCTACACAGGTACCTTTAGCGAAATAAGAGCGCTTTATGCTAAAATACCAGAAGCCATGATTCGTGGTTATAAAGCAGGACGCTTTAGTTTTAATGTTAAGGGCGGTCGTTGTGAAACCTGCCAAGGCGGTGGCTTACGAGTTATTGAAATGAATTTTCTTCCCGATGTTTACGTAGAATGTGAAACCTGCCAAGGAAAACGCTTTAATAGAGAAACTTTAGAAATTCGTTACAAAGGAAAATCTATCAGTGATGTACTAGATATGACCATTAATGAAGCCGTAGATTTCTTTGAACATATCCCTAAAATCCATAAAAAGCTTAAAACCATTAAAGATGTTGGGTTAGGTTACATTACATTAGGACAACAAAGCACTACGCTTTCTGGCGGGGAAGCACAACGTATTAAACTGGCTACCGAACTTAGTAAACGCGATACCGGAAATACTTTTTACATTTTAGATGAGCCAACAACAGGTTTACACTTTGAAGACATTCGTGTTTTAATGATTGTACTTAATAAATTAGCCAACAAGGGTAATACCGTATTAATAATAGAACATAATTTGGATGTCATTAAAACCGTTGACCACATTATTGATATTGGTTATGAAGGAGGAAAAGGTGGTGGTAAGATTATTGTAGAAGGCACTCCCGAGGACGTTATCCAACACAAAAAGAGCTATACGGCCAAGTTTCTTAAAAAAGAATTAATTAAAGACTAGATAATTTATTAACACTTGTTTGCAAGAAGCTAGATAGAAAACTACATTTGGAAGATTAGAGAAAATAGGTTAGAACAATAAACATTTTCATTATGATAACAGAACAACACCATAAAGGATGGAATGAAATAAAAACAAACGACTCATGGGCCATATTTAAGATTATGGGCGAGTTTGTAAATGGTTTTGAGAAGATGAGCAGAATAGGTCCATGTGTATCTATTTTTGGATCAGCAAGAACAAAACCTGATAATCCTTATTACAAACTGGCAGAAAAAATTGCCACTGGTATTGTAAATGCGGGTTATGGTGTTATTACAGGTGGCGGGCCTGGCATTATGGAAGCTGGTAACAAAGGAGCCCATATTGGTGGGGGTACATCAGTTGGTTTAAATATAGAATTACCTTTTGAACAGCATGACAATCCGTATATAGACCATGACAAGAACTTAGATTTCGATTACTTTTTTGTTCGTAAAGTTATGTTTGTAAAGTACTCGCAAGGTTTTGTTGTTATGCCTGGCGGTTTTGGAACCTTAGATGAATTGTTTGAAGCCATGACATTAATACAAACCCATAAAATTGAAAAATTCCCCATTATACTAGTTGGCACTAAATTTTGGGAAGGCCTTATAGATTGGATAAAACAAACCCTTTTAAAAGACTATAGCAATATAAGTGAAAAGGATTTAGATTTAATTCATGTAGTAGATACAGAAAAGGAAGTGATAACGATACTCGATGCATTTTATAAAGAAACAGCCTTAAGTCCTAATTTTTAAAAAACCACAAATCCGCATATTACGTTAATGTTAATGACTGCCAAACATTTAACTATATTTAGTTAACCTAGTTTTACTATATTGCAGCGCCTTAACATATATGAACCCTAAAATGTTAAAATAAAAATTGAAACCAAGTCTTTTACGTTTTTCTATATGTATGCTTGTAAGCTTTTGTAGCTTTGGTCAGAACAAAATTGACTTAAAAGCTGTTTTCGATATTGAAAATCGAGAAATAGCCATTTCGCAAACCATTCAATATCAAAACACCACTTCAGATGTTTTAGATGTTATTTATTTGAATGATTGGAATAAAAGCTATTCCACAAAAAAAACGCCGCTAGCTGTTAGAATTGCAGATGAATACAAAAATGACTTTCATTTAGCCAAAAATGAAGAAAGAGGTTATTCTGTGATAACCTCTATAAGACAAAATGGTAACGAATTAAGTTTTAAACAACTAAAAAACCATATTGATGTTATTGAGGTTACACTTGAAACACCACTAAAACCTAATGAATCTTACAACATCTATTTAGAGTACATTGTACACATACCTAGTGATAAATTTACCAGCTATGGTATTACAGAAACAGGTGATTTAAACTTGCGATATTGGTACATTACCCCCGCGGTTTATAATGGTGAATGGCAGTATTACAGCAATAAGGGTTTGGATGATTTATTTATTCCAGAAGCTACTTTAAACCTAGACATAGAATATCCAGAAACACATAAATTAACCAGTGAGTTAGACGTTATAGAAGAACAGCTGTTACCCACAAAAAAAACAGCCAAGTTACATGGGGAAAAGCGTATAAACACAAAGCTGTTCTTAAACAAAGCACCGCATTTCAATACCATTCAAACCGAAGATTTTGCATTAATATCCAATATTAATGGAGAAGAACTGAATGTTTTAGACAAAGTGTTAATTACTGAGCAAATCACCGAATTCATTACCCAAAGCTTTGGCCCGTATCCGCATAAAAAATTGCTTTTAACACAGATAGATTATGACAAAGACCCCCTGTATGGTCTAAACTTTTTGCCAAACTTTATAAAACCTTACCCCAGCCATTTTAAATATGAACTAAAGCTATTAAAAATAGCCTTACGTAACTATTTGGAGAATACATTGCTTATCAATCCCAGAAAGGAACAATGGCTCTTGGATGGCATTCAAATTTTCTATTTGATGAATTATGTGGAAACCTATTACCCAAATATGAAATTCTTAGGCTCTTTAGCCAATATTTGGGGTGTACGGTCTTTTCATGCAGCTGATATGAAGTTTAACGATAAATACATATTGGCTTATATGCTTATGGCAAGAACCAATAGAGACCAGCCGCTAACCATGGCCAAAGATTCATTGTTAAAGTTTAATTATAGCATAGCCAATAAATACAAAGCAGGTGTTGGTTTAGACTATTTAGACGATTTTATCAATAGTCACATTTTAGAAAATACCATAGAAGCTTTTGTAAAAGAGCAAAAACTAAAGCAAACATCCACAAAAGCCTTTGAAGACTTTTTAAAGACCAAAACCAATAAAAATATTGATTGGTTTTTTACAGATTATCTAGAAACCCGTAAGGCCATTGATTTTAAAATTAAGAATGTTGTAAAAACAGAAGACTCTATAACCCTTACCATTAAAAATAAAGAGCATAACACTATGCCCATTTCGTTGTATACATTGAGCAACGATAGCATTATATCAAAAAGATGGGTAGAAAATATCACTAAAAGCAAGACATTAACCATACCAAGAAACAATGCCGATAAACTTGTTTTAAATTATGAGAATGTTATACCTGAAGTTAATGCTCGCGATAATTGGAAATCATTAAAAGGTTTCTTTTTTAACAACAAGCCTTTACAGTTCAGGCTTTTTAAAGATATAGAAGACCCCTATTACAATCAGGTTTTTTTTATGCCCATAGCCGAATTCAATAATATCTATGATGGCTTCACATTGGGCATGCGGGCTTACAATACAACTGTTTTAAGAAAGCTTTTCAATTATAAGATTGAGCCACTTTATGCGTTTAAATCAAAAACCCTAACAGGGTCTGCCTCAATCTCAAAAACCCATTACCTAAAGAACAGTAATTTGTATTACATCAATTATGGCGCTGTTGGTAGCTATACATCCTATGCAGAAGATTTATTTGTTAGACAAATAACACCCTCTATTACCTTTTTATTTAGGGAAGACAATGATTTACGTTCTAACAAACGGCAATCCCTTATTTTTAGGTATGTCACTATTAATCGAGATAGAGATCTTAATAACATACTAACAACCAGTGAGCCAAATTACAGTATATTAAACATACGCTACCTTAATTCTAACGATAATTTAATTAATTACAGTAAATGGTATACCGATTTTCAAGTCGCCAAAAAGTTTACTAAAATTGCTTTTAATTATGAATACAGGCGGTTATTTGAAAATAACAGGCAATTAAATTTAAGGTTTTATACAGGGGCTTTTTTAAATAACAGAAATGACCCAACATCCGACTATTTTAGTTTTGCTTTAGACAGGCCAACCGATTATTTGTTTGACTATCCGTATTTAGGCAGGTCTGAATCCACAGGAATCTTTAGTCAGCAATACATCGATGCAGAGGGCGGTTTTAAATCGAAGTTAGAAACACCGTTTGCCAACCAGTGGATGTCTACTGTTAATGTAAGTACTACACTCTGGAAATATGTTTTAGCTTATGGAGATATGGGATTGTTAAAAAACAGGCATAACAGTCCTAGCTTTGCTTATGATTCTGGTATTCGGATTAATTTAGTAACTGATTATTTTGAAATATACTTCCCCGTATACTCAAGTTTGGGCTGGGAAATAGGCAAACCAGATTACGACCAAAGAATACGTTTTAAGGTTACGATAGACCCTCAAGTGCTTTTGGGCTTGTTTAGAAGACGGTGGTATTAAAAATGTTAAACAATTGCATAATTATCATTGTTTTTGTCTTTTTAATATTAAAAACATAATTAAAAGTCTTTATATTCCATATTTTTAAAAATTAAGCAGTGTTTTACAATAAAATTTAATTGCATAAACCGTAAACTTTAACTACTTTTGCGGAAGTTAAAGCACTTATAAATTATGCAAACTATTCCAGAGTTAAAAGACAATATCTCGTTTGAAGATTTTAAAGCAGAAGTTTTAAATGACTACAAAATTGCGGTAAGAAGTCGGGAGTGTAGTTTGTTAGGTCGCCGTGAGGTTTTAACGGGAAAAGCTAAGTTTGGAATTTTTGGCGACGGCAAAGAAGTTCCGCAATTAGCTATGGCCAAAGCATTTGCTAAAGGTGATTGGCGGTCAGGTTATTATAGAGATCAAACCTTTATGATGGCCATTGGCGAACTAACAATGGAGCAATTCTTTGCAGGTTTGTATGCCAATACCGATGTAACATTAGAGCCCATGTCTGCAGGACGTCAAATGGGTGGCCATTTTGCAACACACAGTCTAAATAGTGATGGTAGCTGGAAAGATTTAACCAAACAATATAATTCCAGTGCAGATATCTCCCCTACTGCAGGACAAATGCCACGCCTATTGGGCTTGGCACAGGCTTCAAAAATTTTTAGGGAAGTTAAAGATATTAATTCTGCTAAGTTTTCAATAAAGGGAAACGAGGTTGCTTGGGGAACCATTGGAAACGCCAGTACCAGTGAAGGTTTGTTTTTTGAAACCGTAAATGCTGCAGGCGTACTGCAAGTTCCTTTAATAATAAGTGTCTGGGATGACGAATACGGTATTTCAGTGCATGCTAAACACCAAACTACAAAAGAGAATATATCAGAAATACTAAAAGGGTTTCAGCGAACCGGGAAAGCAAAAGGCTTTGAAATTTTGCGCGTTAAAGGATGGGATTATGCAAACTTAGTAGAAACCTACCAAGAAGCAGCTTCTATAGCACGAGAAGAACATGTGCCTATTATAATACACGTTACCGAACTTACGCAACCTCAAGGACACTCAACATCAGGGTCGCACGAACGCTATAAAAGTTCCGAACGTCTAAATTGGGAAGCACAGCATGACTGCAATACAAAAATGCGGGAATGGATTATTGAAAGTGGTATTACCACACATGAAGCTCTTACCGAAATTGAAAGGCTTATAAAACGCGAAGTAAAAGACGCCAGAAGAAATGCTTGGAACACCTTTTTAAAACCTATTTTAGACGAACAGCAAGAACTGCTTAGCCTATTGCAAAAAATAGAATCGTTAAGTGTTAATGGTGTTTTTATTAAAAAGCTTAAAGACAATCTTGCAAACATTGAAGAAGCTACTAGAAAAGACATACTATCGCATGCTAGAAAAGCCTTAAGATATACTCTAGGAGAAACATTTCCCGAAAAGAAGCTTTTAAGTGATTGGATAACAAAGACCATTGAAAATGCACAGCCTAAATTTAGTTCGCATCTATATTCCGAAACATCAAGGTCTAATATCCTTATCAAAGAGGTTAAACCAACCTATTCTGAAAATACAGCCCAAGTAGATGGGCGTATTATACTACGTGATAATTTTGAAGAAATTTTCACCAAATATCCCGAAGCCTTAATTTTTGGTGAAGACACCGGTAATATAGGTGATGTAAACCAAGGTTTAGAAGGCTTACAAAATAAATTTGGTGAGTTAAGAGTAGCCGATACAGGTATTAGAGAAGCAACCATTATTGGTCAAGGTATTGGTATGGCCCTAAGGGGATTAAGACCTATTGCCGAAATACAATACCTGGATTATATATTATATGCACTGCAGATTATTAGTGATGACCTTTCTACACTACATTACAGAACAAAGGGCAAACAAAAAGCCCCATTAATTATACGAACACGTGGGCATCGATTAGAGGGTATTTGGCACTCGGGCTCGCAAATGGGCGGTATTGTAAACCTTGTTAGGGGAATTAATGTTCTAGTACCTAGAAACATGACCAAGGCTGCTGGCTTTTACAACACACTTTTGCAAGGTGATGACCCTGCCATAGTAGTAGAATGTTTGAATGGCTATAGGCTTAAAGAGAAAATGCCTAACAACTTGGGTGACATTAAAACACCTATTGGTGTCGTTGAAACTTTAAAAGAAGGTACCGATATTACATTGGTGTCCTATGGGTCTACACTTCGTATTGTAGAAGAAGTTGCTAAAGAATTATTAACAGTAGGCATTGATGCCGAAGTGATTGATGTACAATCTTTATTGCCATTTGATTTAAATCACGATATCCTTAAGAGTATTCAAAAAACAAATCGTGTTATGATTATTGATGAAGATGTTCCAAATGGGGCTTCAGCATATATTCTAAACGAAATTTTAAATATTCAAAATGCCTATGAATATTTAGATAGCCAACCTAAAACACTTACTGCAAAAGACCACAGGCCTGCATACGGGAATGATGGGGACTATTTTTCCAAACCATCAGCCGAGGATATTTTTGAGGCTGTTTACGCAGTTATGCATGAATTAAGCCCTGAAGACTACCCAAAACTTAGATAACATATTTTAACTTACTATATTATGATAAAAAATGCTACAGATTTAGGATTATTGATACTTAGAATTGGTTTGTCTGGATTGTTGCTAACACATGGCATACCAAAATTTAAATTACTAATGGCCACCCCTATAAAATTTGCCGATCCCATTGGACTTGGAGAAACAACCTCATTGGTACTAACCTTAGTAGGCGAAGTTATAGCGCCCATTTTAGTATTAATTGGGTACAAAACAAAGTTGGCTACCATACCCACTATTATAACCATGGGTGTTGCAGCATTTGTTATACATATTAGCGATCCCATAGGTACCAAAGAAAAGGCGCTACTTTACATGATCGGATTTTTAGCACTGTTTTTTACAGGCGCTGGAAAATATGCCATAGATGGATTGAAAAAATAAAAACCTATTGAAAGCAGCTTCTATTGCAGATATAAAAAAAGAATTAAACCACAAATCTAATGATGAATTAGTTGAAATTTGTTTGCGTCTGGCAAAGTTTAAGAAAGATAGCAAAGAACTACTCTCCTATCTAATCTTTGAATCGCACGACGAAGATCAATATATACAAACTGTTAAACAATATATTGATGAACAGTTCCAACTTATTAACATTAATAGTTATTTCTACATCAAAAAAAGCATTCGCAAAATATTGAGAAACATTAAAAAATTTGCGCGCTATTCTTTGAAAAAAGAAACCGAAGTAGAATTGTTAATCTATTTTTGCCAGAAGTTGAAAGATTTTAAACCTAGCATAAAGCGAAATGTTACCTTAGTAAACATCTACTCCAGGCAATTAGAATTAGTAAAAAAAATAGTATCAACTTTGCATGAAGATTTACAGTACGACTATTCCCTAATGATTGCTAATCTAGAAACAAACGAATAATACCCGCACTTTCAACAACATTTTCAAAAGGAAAAATGAAAAAAAATATGTAGGTTTGCACACTCAAACAGTAAATGATTTATGAAGATTTCATATAATTGGTTAAAGCAATTTATTAAGACGGATTGGACGCCAGAGCAGACGGGGGAACTGCTAACAGATTTAGGGCTTGAAGTTGAAGGTATAGATACATACCAATCGGTTAAAGGCGGACTAGAAGGTGTAATTGTTGGCGAGGTTCTTACTTGTACAAAACACCCAAATGCCGATAAGTTAAAAATAACCACTGTTAATATAGGTGCCGAATTACCACTACAAATTGTATGTGGTGCGCCAAATGTTGCTGTTGGACAAAAGGTTCCCGTAGCTACCATTGGAACCACTTTATATACTGAAACAGGTGAAGCCTGGGTAATTAAAAAAGGAAAGATTAGAGGCGAAGAAAGCCATGGGATGATTTGTGCTGAAGATGAACTTGGTTTAGGTAAATCACATGACGGTATATTGGTTTTGGACAATGACACAAAAATAGGTACACCATGTGCCGATATTTTTGAAATTGAAAATGATCAAATATTCGAAATAGGGTTAACACCCAATCGTGCTGATGCCATGAGCCATTTAGGAACTGCTCGCGATTTAAAAGCAGGTTTAGTTCAAAAAGACATCAACTTAGAGCTTATAACACCATCTGTTAGTGCTTTCCATACAGATAACCGCACCCTTAAAATTGACGTTGAAGTAGAAAATAAAGAATTGGCACCTAGATATTGCGGCATTACCATTTCAGGTTTAAAAGTTGGAACATCCCCAGCTTGGCTACAACATCGCTTAAAAGCTATTGGTCTAAATCCTATAAACAACATTGTTGATGCTACCAATTATGTGCTCCATGAACTTGGACAACCACTTCATGCATTTGATGCTGCAAAAATTTCAGGAAATAAAATCAACGTTAAAACCTTGCCAAAGGGCACAAAGTTTATAACATTAGATGGTATAGAGCGCGAATTGCACGAAGACGATTTAATGATTTGTAATGCTGAAAACCCTATGTGTATTGCTGGTGTACTTGGGGGCTTAGACTCTGGAGTTACCGAAAAAACTACAAGTATCTTTTTAGAAAGTGCTTATTTCAACCCTGTTAGCATTCGTAAATCTGCAAAACGACACGGGTTAAACACAGATGCTTCTTTTAGATTTGAACGCGGTATTGATCCTAATATTACTGAATATGCGTTAAAACGTGCCACCTTACTTATTCAGGAAATAGCTGGAGGTGAAGTAACTTGTGATATTATTGATGTATATCCAAATAAGATTGAGGATTTTCAAGTACGCATGAGTTTTGAAAATGCTAAAAAGTTGATAGGTGAAGAAATTCCAAAAGAAACCATAAAACGCATTTTAACATCCTTGGAGATTAAAGTAAATAATGTAACCGAAGCTGGGTTGGGCTTAACTGTACCTGCATATAGAAATGATGTACAGCGAGAAGCTGATGTTATTGAAGAAATTTTAAGGATTTATGGCTACAACAATGTTAAAACCACCGATAAGTTAAATGCTTCCGTTTCAAATTCGACACGATTTGAAGACCATAAGGTTCAAAATATTATTGGCAACCAATTGGCTTCTCAAGGGTTTTATGAAATACTCTCTAACTCATTAACAACACCTAATTATGCTGCACTGAGTAAGCAATTGAGCGAAACGCACAATATTACTATGCTAAACCCTCTAAGTAAAGAGCTATCTGTGTTAAGGCAATCACTTTTATTTTCTGGGTTAGAAGCTGTTTCATTCAATATTAACAGAAAGCGTTCTGATTTAAAACTATTCGAATTTGGAAAAACCTATCATGGGTATGATACTAAGCGAGAAGAATATAAACATTTATCTGTATTTATAACTGGAAATAAAACCCAAGAAAATTGGAATACCGCTCATGACAAAAGCAACTTCTTTTATATTAAAGGGTATGTTGAAAGTGTATTGGAACGCTTAGGTATTTCTAGACATAATGAAAGCCCAGTAGAAAATGATTTATTTAGTGAGGGTGTTAATTTAAGCCTAGGTAACATTAAATTGGTTGATTTTGGTCCCGTTAAGAAGTCCATTTTAAAGCAATTTGACATCACCCAAGAAGTTTTATTTGCCAACTTTTATTGGGACGCTATTTTAGAGATCGTTAAAAGAAACAAAATAACATTTAAGGCCATACCTAAATACCCAGAAGTACGTAGGGACTTTGCCTTATTGCTTGACAAGCATGTAACTTTTGAGTCTATTTACAAAATTGCCAAAACAACAGAAAAACAATTATTAAAAAACATTAGCCTATTTGATGTTTATCAGGGTAAAAATCTGCCAGCAGGCAAAAAAAGCTATGCGGTAAGTTTTACGTTACAAGACGAAAACAAAACCCTAACAGACAAGCAGATCGATAAGATTATGGGCAAGTTACAAACCCAATTTAAAACACAATTAGGGGCAGAATTACGATAAAGCAATCAGTTTACAACTAACCAATAAAAAAGCTTATTTTAAACGACTTACTGTGTTTAAAATAAGCTTTTTAAAATGGTAATTATGCCAATACCAAGTATTAAAAACAAAGAGATTTTCTTAAACCACTCTTGTGATATCTTATTTAAAAGTAGTTTGCCAATATAAGTGCCCAATATGCCAATAAGTACCAAAAAAGGAATATAAATAAGAATGTCCTTTGTTATATAACCATTGTAGATATAAACCAAGGTCCTGCTAAAATCAACTCCAAAATCTATAATAGCAGATGTGGCAATAAAAACACTTTTTTCAAGATTAAATGCAGCCATTGTTAGTCCTCTAATGGCACCACCCGTCCCTAAAATACCAGCAATGAACCCAGACAATGTACCTCCTAAAACCGCTTCCTTTTTATTAGGTGAAATTTTTAAATTCTTGTGGATTAAGAATAATAAACTTAGAGCTACCAGAAATACGCCTAATACGATTTCAAGAAATGTGACATTCAAAAATTTACTTATATAGCCACCTATAATAACAAACAATACTGCTGGCACTCCAATATAAAGAACAAGCTTTTTGTCTATTCCCTTTTTAAAAAGTGCTATTTTACTCAAATTGCTGGCTACATGGAACAAAGCAGTAATTCCTAAAACCGTTTGAAAATTAAAATAGAAGTTAGCAACTGGTACAAAAAACACAGAGGATCCAAATCCGCCAACCGTTCCAATAACTTCAGCAACTAAAGCTAAGATTAAAAACGTGTACTCTAAATGTTTCAAAACAAAATGATTTAAATAAAAGTACACAAAACCAAATTGCTATTAACTGATTATTATCATATGTAACAAGTAAAAGCGCTTGTTTACTAATGATAAAATTTGTAATTTTATTAAAGGACTTCTAAACAAACAAGGCTATGAAAGACTCAAACTATTTAAAAATATTTACTGGAGATGCCATCATGGCGCAACGTATTGTAACAGAATTAAAAGATATTGATATTAACGCTATTGTAAAAGACCCTACCGAATCAGCAAGACTGGCAGGTTTTGGTGGTGGTATTCTTCCTGGTTTTCAAGAAATATATGTCCACAAGGATGAGATTGATAAGGCCAAGGCCATCATTGAAGAACTGACTTCTTAATACAAAACTACTACGCTGTTACAGCATACATCTTATTGCGTTGTTCCTTTATTTTAGGATCCTGCATATACTCGTCAAATGTAGTATATCTATCAATCACACCACTAGGCGTTAATTCTACCACCCTATTTGCTACCGTTTGCGCAAATTCATGATCGTGTGTAGTAAATAAAACAGTTCCTTTAAAATTGGTTAAAGAGTTGTTAAACGCTGTAATACTTTCTAAATCTAAATGGTTTGTAGGTTCATCCAGCATCAAAACATTGGCACGTACCATCATCATTCTGCTTAACATACAACGCACTTTTTCGCCCCCAGAAAGTACATTAGATTTTTTAAGGGCCTCTTCCCCACTAAAAATCATTTTACCTAAAAAACCACGGATATAGACCTCTTCACGCTCTTCTTCAGTAGTAGCCCATTGACGCAACCAATCTACCAAAGTTAAACTATTATTGAAAAACTCACTGTTGTCTAAAGGAAGGTAAGATTGCGTTGTGGTAATTCCCCAAGAAAACTTTCCAGCATCAGGTTTTTGTTTGTTGTTTAATATTTGATAAAACGCTGTTGTAGCTCTCGAATCTTTTGAAAACACAACTACCTTATCACCTTTTGCCAAGTTTAAATCAATATTTTTAAACAAAACCTCGCCATCTATTGATGAAGCTAATCCGTTAATATTCAATATTTGATCACCAGCTTCGCGATCGCGTTCAAAAATAATGGCAGGATAGCGACGACTGGTAGGTTTTATATCGGCAATATTTAGCTTATCAATCATTTTCTTTCTACTGGTAGCCTGCTTACTTTTCGCTACGTTTGCAGAGAAACGACGAATAAACTCTTCCAATTCTTTTTTCTTCTCTTCTGCTTTTTTATTTTGCTGTGAGCGTTGCCGAGCTGCTAATTGTGACGACTCATACCAAAACGAATAGTTACCGGAATAATGGTTTATTTTCCCAAAATCAATATCCGATATATGTGTGCATACTGCATCTAAAAAGTGGCGGTCATGCGATACTACAATAACACAGTTGTCATAATTTGCCAAGAAATTCTCTAGCCATGAAATGGTTTCATAATCTAAATCGTTAGTAGGCTCATCCATAATAAGTACATCCGGATTTCCAAACAAAGCCTGAGCTAAAAGTACACGTACTTTTTGTTTTCCATCCAAGTCTTTCATCAATGTATAATGAAATTCCTCCTTAATATCTAAATTGGATAGCATAGCTGCTGCATCACTATCGGCATTCCAGCCATTCATTTCTTCAAACTGTACTTGAAGTTCCCCTATTCTATCGGCATTTTCATCAGAATAATCTGCATACAAAGCATCTATTTCAGTTTTAATATTATACAGAGGTTTATTACCCATTAAAACCGTATCTAAAACTGTATGCTCATCATACAAGTTATGATCCTGTTCTAAAACAGACATACGCTTACCGGGCTCTAAATGCACCTGTCCTGAGGTTGGCTCCTGTTTACCTGATATAATCTTTAAAAAAGTGGATTTCCCCGCACCATTGGCCCCTATAACCCCATAACAGTTTCCTGTTGTAAATGTTGTACTTACTTCATCAAACAAAATTCGTTTGCCAAATTGTACGGATAAATTAGATACTGATAACATATAGCTTTTTTTATTTTGCTGCAAAAGTAGAAAATTCAAGTCATAAGTCGAAACTTAGCAAGCTTATTTTAAGTCTAGTACTCAATTTAGTGAATTGCCCTAAACACAACATTTAACAGCGCATTAACAGCACTTTATAAATACAAGATATATTTTTGTATATTAATTTACAACTGCAGTATATAGCTGTAGAACATTGACGAGGGGTTTATGAAACTATATTCTTTAGTTATACTATTAGTGCTTACTTTGCTTGGCTGCAAAAAAGACAGCAAGCAAGTGGATTATAATTATGCCTATTTAGGAGGCGAAATTATTAATCCGAACAACGATTTTGTTGTTATATCTAAAGCAGACACCGTATTAGATACCATCAAACTTGATGGGAGAAATAGATTCCTTTATAAAATTGAAAATCTAAAATCTGGTCTTTACACTTTTCATCACGGAGGTGAAATTCAAATGGTTTTATTAGAACCTACAGATAGCATTCTTTTTAGACTGAATACTCTGGAGTTTGACGAATCGCTGGTGTTTACAGGTAATGGCGATAAAAAAAACAATTATTTAATCAATGAGTTTTTAGAAAATGAAACGCAGGAAAGAAAGATTTTTAAGTACTGCCAACTCAACCCTGTATCTTATGAAAACAGAGTAGATTCCATAAAAACCTTAAAGCTTCAAAAATTCAAGAACTTTAAAAGCAAATACCATACAAGTAAACTTTTTGAAGAAATTGCTCTGGCCAACATAAATTATAATTACTATTCTAGTAAGGAAGTGTATCCATTTGTGCACTATGGCAGTAACAAAGCTGATATTTTAGAATCCATTCCAAGTCACTTCTACAACTACAGGAAAGATGTTAATTATAATAACGATTTTTTTAAAGACTATCATTATTACAATTCTTTCTTAAGGCATAGCATTAATAACTTGTCGCTTTATGATCATTTAAAGCATAGTGAAAGCAAATCATTTATAAGACAATCCCTTTGCTATAATTTAGATAGATTAAAATTGATCGATAGCCTTGTAAGCAACACTAATATAAAAAACGAATTACTATACCATTTTGCATTGAATTATTTATCCAAAAGCACTGATGCTAAAAACAATAATGCTATTCTGGATTCCTATTTAAGTAAAAGTACCAATGACGCCAATAAAACTTTAATGAAACGTTTTGCATCGTCATTAAACAACCTGCAAAAAGGATACGACCTTCCAAATGTTAAGGTGGTTGATTATAATGGTTCAGAATACGAATTAAATAGCCTAATCAATTCTCCAACGGTTATCTGCTTTTGGTCTCATATATATTATGACCACTTTAAGGAAAGTCATTATAAGCTTAAAGAACTAAAAGAAAAATACCCAGAAGTTAAGTTTATTGTTATAAATGTCGATGATTTTGGCTTAGAAAAATCTAGAGAATCATTAATAAATAATAGGTTTGCTTTTGCTAATGAATACCAATTTAAAAACCCTAAGGAGTCTATGGAGGTGTTGGCTATTCAACCTATGACAAAAACAATAGTAATAGACCAAAACCACAAGATAGTAAACAGCAATACCAATATTTTCTCAATTAATTTTGAAGAACAGCTCTTGGGGGCTATTAATAGGCATAACCTATAACTTATAGTGGTTTAGCAATAACTTTTCATATATCCTATCTGGTAAAACACATTTAAGTACAATTGAAAACTTCTGCATAAAGGCTCCTACTTTATAATGAATTTTGGGCCGTTTAGTATTGATAATTTTTAAAACTGCTTTGGCCATCATATTAGGGTCACTCCCACTATCAACATGTGCATTCATTAAACTCAAAGTGTCACCATAAGGCCTAGCATAAGGAGACTCTTTAAGTAGTGGTGCATGATACCTGCCCGCGGCAATATTAGTAGCAAAATCACCAGGAGCAATGTTTGTCATATTAATATTAAAATCCTTGAGTTCCATTCTAAAAGCCTCGGTAATTAGTTCAAGTGCACCTTTACTGGCACTATATATGCCCCTATAAGGCAACCCCATATAGCCAGCAATAGATGTAATGTTTATTATTAAGCCCTCCTTTTGTTTTCGCATTTGAGGTAGCACTGCTTTAATAACATTAATGGGGCCGAAAAAATTAGTATCAAAATTCGCTTTAATTTCCACTTCAGGTATTTCTTCTATAGGTCCAGTAATTCCTGCTCCAGCATTATTAACAACAACATCCAAGCGCCCTTGTTGGTCTATAATATAGTCAACCGTGTTTGTTATGGTTTCAGTCTTTTTAACATCCAGTTCTAAAATAGGAAATTTAGAATTTGTATGCTTTTCAGGGCTTCTACTAGTACCATAAACTATAAACCCATGATCCGTGAGGTAATCCCCAACCGATTTCCCAATACCTGAAGACCCTCCAGTAATTAAAACAACTTTAGACATATTTCAATTTATAATTGATACCGTAAAATTAACAATGAATTTGAGAATCGTAGAAAAAACATGCCTTTTATTTGCCTATAGGGTACAAAAAAAGGCAAGCTACCTACATCACACCGCTACAACCGTTTACCTTTGCTGCGTTCCCGCCCTGGAGGATTCAACAGGAGCTGGTTGTGTAGGACTTGCCAAGTGCAAAGATACGATCTTTTAAAATTTTCACAATGATTTTTTAAACTGATTTTTAATAAATATCTTGCTTGAAATTTAGTTTTACTCATGAAAATAATTAATTACTTAACAATCATATTCTTAAGTACTCTTATAAGTACGTGTGGTTCCAATAATGGCCAAAATAAAAAAGGCTTTTCAATAAACACAAATGCAAAAAAAGGGGATATTTCAAGTAATGAAACGCTCTTGCTCTCTATGGAAAATAAAAAAGGTTACAACATAGATTCTGTAACCTACAAAATAGACGGGCTTAAAATTGGTAAAAGCATACCGTTACAAGATTTTAAATTAGGCAAACAAACCATAGAAGCAACGGTATATTTTAATAACGAAAAACAAGTTGTTACTACATCCATAACTATTTTAAACAATGAGTCTCCCAAAATTTATTCTTACAATATTATTAATAAGTACCCGCACGATATTACATCGTACACACAAGGTTTAGAGTTTCACGATGGAAATTTATATGAAAGCACAGGGCAATACAAAGAATCTAAATTACGAATGCTAAACTATAAAACGGGTGAAGTAGTTAAAAACATAAACTTAGCTGATGAATATTTTGGTGAGGGTCTTACTATTATCAATAATACTATTTATCAACTTACTTGGAAGTCTGGAACCGGCTTTACTTATAATGTTGATACATTTGAAAGAACAGGAAGCTTTAAATATGAAAACAGTAAAGAAGGCTGGGGATTATGCAACAACAATGAAGCCATTTATAAAAGTGATGGTACTGAAAAAATATGGCTACTAAACACCAAAACCCTTGAAGAAGAAAGCTTTATACAAGTATATACCAATAAAGGCAAAATAATTGGCATTAATGAAATGGAATGGGTTAATGGATATATTTATGCCAATAGGTATCAAAAAGACGGTGTTGCTATTATTAACCCCAAAAATGGCGCTGTAGTTGGTGTGATAGATTTTTCGCCACTTAAAAAATTAGTTACACAACATGAAGGCTTAGATGTTCTAAACGGTATTGCCTACAACCCAGAAACAAAAACATTGTTTGTAACCGGTAAGCGGTGGGATAAATTATTTGAAGTGGAAATTGTTGAAAAACAATAAGTAGATCACTCCCCTATAGGCGAATAGGCTACTCACCTCTCGACGAGTAGGGTACTCACCTAGTGGTAAGTACCCTACTTCTCGAGCGAGTAGTAGGCTTGTTAGCACTAATGCACGTGCTCTGCCTCTCCTTTTTTCATTTCAGCAATTAAATAATAAGCATTATTATAAGCAAATTTAGGATTGCCATTTAATGTCTCAACAAATTTTATGGCAACCCAATTATCATCTTTTTCTCCTAAGAACACTTCTACTGGTCTAAAATTCCAATCTTCATCCTTTTGTTCAGCTAAAAAAACATAAAATTTGTTTCCATCCTTTATTATAGCACTTTCGGGCAGCGCATTAACTTTCGTGTTTTCAATTTGTATTCTACCTTGAATGTACATTCCAGGAATTAAACTTCCTTTTTTGTTCTCTATTTCGGCATGTACATGCACTGCTTTGGGATTGTCTTCAAAAGTTTTCCCCACAGAATAAATTACTGCAGTAAGTTCTTTTCCCGGTATGGATTGAACATTAAAAGTTACTTTTTGATCCTTTTTTACTTTATAAACATCTTTTTCAAACACCATTAAATCAGCATGAACGTGATGTGTATTTACAATTGCAAACAATTCGGTTTGTGGTTCAACATACTGTCCTGTTTTCACTTTTACCTTTTGCACATAACCTTCTATGGGGCTGCGTAATGCAGTCTGTTGAGCAATAGTGCCATTACGAACCGAGGCCGTATTGATATTCAATATTTTTAATTGAGCAGCCAGACCATTTGCCAAAGCTATTGATGCGTTATACGCTGCTTCTGCCTTTTGAAAATTGGCACCAGACCCCACACCTGCATCATACAATTTATTCTGACGCTCAAAATTCTTTTTTAAAAACTCACTGTTGCTGTAAGCATTTAAATAATCTGTTTGTAAGGCTATGATGTTTGGATGGGATAGATAAGCTACCACTTGTCCCTTATCCACCTTGTCCCCTTCTATAACGTTAATAGATGTTACATTGGCTCCCACCATTGTTGTAATGGAAGCTTCATTTTGCGGCGGTACTTCTAAAGTACCATTGGCTTTAACATAACCACTCATCTGTCGTTGAGAAAGTGTATCAATATGCATTTTTAAAGCTTCAAACTGTTGCTTTGTAAGTGTTACTTGTCCTGTTTTATGTTGTTCCTTACCTTGATTTGTTTGGTTAGCTTCACCATGAGAATGTGAGTGCCCATCTTTATTGCCACAAGCAGCTAAGAATAAAGTAATGACTATGAGTAAATATTTATATATGGTATGTTTCATTGTATTATAAATTAAAATATTGTAGTTGAAATGCACTTTCTAAATAGTTAATTAATGCGCTTTGGGCATCCAATTCTATTTGCACTGCTTCTTTTACCAATTGCGTAAATGTCGAGTAATCTATTTCACCTTCTTTGTACGCTAAAAGGGCCCCGGATTTTTGGTTCTTCGTTAATGGCAATGCTTGATTTTTGTAAAATTCCCACGTAGTTTTCCATTTTAAGTAATGCTCTTTTGCTTGAATAAACCTAGATTGCATCTCTTGTTTTTTGAATTGCAAATTACTTATTGCTATTTCTTTATCAATTTTTGCCGATTTAATTCGAGCGTTATTTGTGCCAGATAAAAAAGGAATAGATATCCCTGCCTGATAGCTATAATACCCTGATTCTCCGTTCACTTTTTGCAACCCTCCTTGAATATTGAATTTTGGTAAGTTATTAGCTTTAGCTGCTTTATATTCTGCTTCTGCTAAGCGAACTTGATTATCAGAAATTGTAACAGCTGGGTGTTCATTTAATGAAATTGGTTCCATTTTAAATAACGTTATGGCATCAAACACATCAACAACCGTATAGGTTTTATCAACAAACAACCAAAGGTTTAGCTGTTGTATGGCTATTCTATAATCTCTGTAGGCTTGCGCTTTTTTGTTCTGAATTTGAAACACTTGGCTTGTAGCTGCCGAATACTCCAGTTTTGAAATGGCTTCCACTTCGAAATTTAAAGCTACGGCCCGCTCAAAGTTACCATAGATTGAATCCAATTCACTGTATAACTGATAATTTCTTTTGGCCTGATAACATCTTGCCCAAGCTTTTTTTACTTCCAATTCTAATTCCAATTCAGATAATTGTAGTGCTTTTTGAGACAATTGAATGCGTTGCTCCTGCAGTTTTCTTTTTGCTCCAATTCCAAATAAGTCGATATTAGACTGACCGACACCAATTGTGGTGTAAATGGCGTTTTCTTCATTGATTTCCTCACCGCCAGTAAATAACCGTGTGAAACCAAAATCATAGGCTGTAGCCATTAAGTTTTCCTGTTTGTTAACTTCCAATTGCTTTTGTCTTAACAGCGGATAATTACTCTTAGATACTTTAACTGCTTCATCCAGAGTTATTTTTGGCAAGGTATCTAATACTGATTGAGCACTTGTTTTTGACGGAAAAGCAACTGTTAAGAATCCAATAACTAGCGTAACAGCCAACTTTTTATTAAACTTAAATGATTTACTTTCTACCCAATGGTACAAAATAGGTAATATAAATAAGGTTAGCAATGTGGCTGTTAATAAGCCCCCTATAACAACGGTTGCCAATGGACGCTGTACTTCTGCCCCAGCCGATGCCGAAACAGCCATTGGCAAAAAGCCCAACACATCTGTTAAAGCCGTTAGCATAATAGGTCTTATTCTTCGTTTTGTACCTTCCAAAATTCTATCTTTTAAATTGGTTATACCTTCTTCTTTTAGTTCGTTTAATCCACTAACCATTACCAGACCATTTAATACCGCAACACCAAATAAGACAATAAAACCTACACCTGCAGAAATACTAAAAGGCATATCCCGTAACCATAATGCTATAACGCCTCCAATGGTTGCCATTGGAATAGCAATGTATATCATTAAGGTTTGCGGTATAGATTTTAATGCGAAATAGATTAAAACAAATATGAGTAATAATGCAATAGGTACTACGGTTTTTAAACGATTGCTGGCACGTTCTAAATTTTCAAATGCACCACCGTAACGAATAAAATAACCTGAAGGTAATTTAAGATTAGTATCTAACTTCGATTTTATTTCTGTTACCAACGACTTTACATCGCGGCCTCTTACATTAATACCCACATAGGTTCTTCTATTGGTATTGTCCCTGCTTATCTGCATAGGGCCCGCCTTGTAACTAACATCGGCAACTTCACGCAAAGGAATTTGAACTCCAGAGGGCAGGTTTATAAATAAATTTTTGATGTCTGAAATATCTTTTCGGTTTGCTTCATCTAAGCGTACAACTAAATCAAAACGTTTCTCGCCTTCAAAAATAACCCCTGCAGTACCACCAGCAAATGCCGATTGCACAATTTTATTTAAAGCTTTAATATGGAGGCCATATTGCGCTAATTTACTTCTGTTATAAGCTATTGTCATTTGAGGTAAGCCTGTTGTGGCTTCTGCTTTCATATCGCCTATCCCATTTGTGCCTGCAATAATCTGAGTTATTTCTTCTGCTTTTTGCGATAGTATATCAATGTCTTCACCATACAATTTAATGGCAATATCTTCCCGCACACCTTCAAGTAATTCATTAAAACGCATTTCTATAGGTTGCGTAAATTCATAATTAACTCCAGGTATGATGTTAACAGTCTGTTTTATTGCCTCAATGAGCTCATCTTTTGTTTCAGCAGAGGTCCATTCATCTTTAGGTTTAAGAATTACAAATACATCTGCTAAATCCATGGGCATAGGGTCTGTAGGGATCTCTGCCACACCAATACGACTTACAACTTTTACCACTTCTGGAAATTTGGCTTTTATTAGTCTTTCTATTTTAGTGGTCGTTTCAATGGTCTCGGTAAGAGAGCTACCCGGCTTTAAAATAGCGTGAAAAGCAATATCGCCTTCATCAAGTTGTGGAATAAACTCACCTCCCATTCTTGAAAAAATAAGAACGGCCATTCCAAATAGCACAATAGCAATACCTACTATTAATCTCCCCTTTTTTAGAGCTTTCTCCAGTAAATAGTAATACTTACGCTCTACCCCATGCACAAATTTATCGCCATAGGACTGTTTTTCAGATTCGGGAGCCTTTAATATCCAGGCAGACATCATAGGTACATAAGTAAGGCAAAGCACCATAACACCAATCATTGCAAAGATAAAAGTCAAGGCCATGGGTTTGAACATTTTCCCCTCAATGCCCTGCAATGCCAAAATAGGAAGGAAAACAATTAGTATAATTAATTGACCAAAAAAGGCGGCATTCATCATTTTCTTTGAGGCATTTGAAGTCAAATCATTCCGTTCCTTGGTTGTTAATTGCTTTTTCCTTTTCAATACTTGGGAGGTTAATAGAAACACTGTGCTTTCTACAATAATTACAGCGCCATCTACTATAATACCAAAATCAATAGCTCCCAAACTCATAAGGTTAGCCCAAACACCAAATGCATTCATAAGAATAAATGCAAATAACAAGGATAACGGAATAGTAGAAGCTACTATTAATCCCCCACGCCAATTCCCCAATAGGAAGATAAGAACAAAAACAACTATTAATGCACCTTCAATTAGGTTTGTAGTAATAGTAGATGTTGTCTTACCAATTAATTTACTACGATCTAATAAAGGCTCTATAACAACACCTTTTGGTAATGATTTTTGAATTTGTGCCATTCGTTGCTTAACATGCTCTATTACAGCATTAGAATTGGCTCCCTTTAGCATCATTACCAATCCACCAACAACTTCACCTTCTCCATCTTGCGTTAAAGCACCATACCTAATGGCCGAACCATAGCTTACTGTAGCAATATCATCAATAGTGATAGGAATGTTGTTTGTGTTTTCAATGGCAATCTTTTTGATGTCTTCCAAACTACGTGCTAAACCCTCTCCTCTAATAAAATTGGCTTGATGATTTTTTTCTATATAAGCCCCTCCTGTATTTTGGTTATTGGCTTCAAGTGCTTCAAATACATCAGTAATAGTCAATCCTATGGCCTTGAGTTCGTTTGGATCGACAGCAACTTCATATTGCTTAATTTTTCCACCAATAGCATTAACTTCAACAACACCCTTTACCATAGCCATTTGGCGCTGTATAATCCAATCTTGCATAGTCCGCAAATCGGTTATAGAATATTGATTTTGATATTCCTTTTCTACTTTTAAGGTGTATTGGTAAATTTCTCCTAACCCAGTAGAAATGGGCCCCATGGAAGGGTCTCCAAAACCATCTGGAATTTGGTCTCTTACTTTGTTGAGTTTTTCTGCAACTAATTGACGAGGCAGATAGGTTCCTATAGCATCATCAAAAACAATTGTTACAACTGATAATCCAAAACGTGAAATAGAACGGATTTCTTTAACATGTGGCAGGTTGCTCATAGCCACCTCTACTGGGTAAGTGATAATTTGCTCAATATCCTCTGTGCCCAAATTTGGAGATTGTGTAATTACCTGTACTTGATTATTGGTTATGTCTGGAACAGCATCAATAGGAACTTTTGTCATGCTCCAAATACCAGTCCCTATAATGGTGAGCGTTAGTAAACCAATAATGAATTTATTATTAATTGAAAAATCAATGATTTTATTAATCATAGAAAATATATTAATTCAGTTAAACTTCTTGATCCTCTTCTCATTTAAGAAATAGAATCAATCGAAATGTATAAGATTAGAATTGGATATGGCTATCCTTTAAAAACTGAATTATACTCTGGGTGGTTGTAAAATAGAAGCACTAAATTTTTTCTCTGATCTGTATAAATAGAAAAAATCTTGAGCTGAAATATAGCTTACAGTATGACTTGCATTACTTATTTTGAAATGCGCTACGTTAATGTGGCAGCATTGACAAAAACAAAAAGGTGAACACAAACTTGAATCTTGGTGTTGGTGTTTATCGTCGGTAGTTTTTGAAATTTCTGTTTTAGCATCATCATCAAACATCACAGTATCTTCACAAGGCATTATGTTAAGTGCTAATATATATACTGCTAATATGGTTGCTAAAAATTTCATTACAGCAAATATATAAATTATTTAATGTGGTATAAAAATTCTTAAATCTATTTTCCTGATGCAATATTTGAAGTTTACTGTTTTTAAAGGACTTTACACAATATGGGGCAACAAAATGACAACAGATATTAGTAAAAATCAGTAAATACAGAAAAAATAAAAAGTTATATGCTTAATCAATTAGTTAAGGTTTTTTGTTTTTTTATTTAGTCCATTTTAAAGATAAAAAACTCAAATATAAAATGTACTTGAACCCGGTTTAGTAGAGCGAACAGAAAAAATGTCGAACCTTTTAGTATTAGAATTAGAAAAATTTGATGCTTTTTTGTTTTTATGGTAATTTTTGATGAAATTAATCTCTTCATTTTCAAACCTGACATTCATCATAGTTTATTTTTGATATATACTTAAACTTTGTTAGGATAAACTCTTTTCTTATGGAAAATCTACGGTTTCAAACACATTTGAATATTGGTCTTACCATACTATTGCTTTTTACTTTCTTGTTAGGTATACTAGCTTTTTTCCAATTAAATAATACAAATAGGGGCATTGAAGAAATGTATACGCATTCTTTAACCGTAAGTAACCATAGAAAACATATTACTAAAGTATTTAAAATATTCAGTTAAAAGCTACCCATTATGAATACAGAAGATAAAACAATAGAGCAACTTTTAGCTGAGATTGAAATTCTTAAACAAAAGGTAATAAAATTCGAGAAACTAAATGAATCTATTATTGAAACGGCTACCGATGCTATAATTACTATTGATAATTATGGTTTTATTTTATCATGGAATTTGGCGGCAAAAAACATTTTTGGATATAATTCTAATGAAATACTAAACAAAAGTATCCTTGAGATTATAACAAGTAATAATATTGATTCAGAAAATGAAGCACATTTACAGCGATTTTTAAATATAGGATTAAATAGAAGGCTTGGACAAACAATTGAATTATTAGCACAAAAAAAAGATGGAACAGAATTTCCCGTCGAGCTTTCTATATCAAAATGGGAATTTGAAGAAAATAGCTATTTTACAGGAATTTTTAGAGATATAACAGAGCGAAAACAAAAAGATTTTTTATTACAAAAATTGCATTCGGCAATTAAAAACTCTACCGAAATCGTATTAATGACCGATCCTGAGGGGATTATTACTTTTGTTAATCCGCAATTTACTAAAATGTATGGCTACGAGGCTTATGAAGTTGTGGGGAAACATACCCCAAGAATTCTTAAAGCAAAAGAAAACAAGGAACGTTTTGAACAATTATGGAAAGCAATTTTAAACAAGAAAAGTGTTGAACTGTCCCATTATCAAAACAAAAAAAAGGATGGTAGTCTTTTAGATGTAGAAAGTTTTATAGACCCTATTTTAAATGATAAAGGAGACATTATAGGGTTTTTAGGTATTCAGCATGTTATAACAGAGCGTATTACTTATGTTTCTAAATTAGAGTCTGCTCTAAAAAAGGCTGAAGAATCTGATAGATTAAAATCTGAATTTTTAGCGACCATGTCTCACGAATTAAGAACACCTCTTAATTCTATTATAGGTTTGTCAAGCTTAATAGATAAAGACACAGAGATAGATGATGTTGTTGAATACAATAAAATCATTAACAGTAGTGGAGAAAATTTGCTTAAATTAATTGAAGACCTTTTTGATATGTCCCTTATTCAATCCGAGCAAGTTAAAGTCGTTAAAAAATATATTGATTTGTATGATTTTCTGAATGAAATTCATGATTTAATGAAAATTCATCAGGAAAGAGTTAATAAAAATCATCTAGATTTTAATTTATTAATTCCATCAAATTATAAGACCGTTGTTGTTAAGGTAGATGTTCTTAAACTAAAACACGTTTTATTAAATCTATTAAAAAATGCTTTTAAGTTTACTGAAGAAGGGTTCATTAATTATGGGTTTAATCTTTGTAATAAAGGTGATAAAACTTATATAAAGTTTTATGTAACTGATACAGGAATAGGAATTAATAAAAACCATCAAGAAGTAATTTTTGAGGCTTTCAGGCAAGTAAACGGGGCATTTAATAGAAAGTATGAAGGTTCAGGTATAGGTTTAACCATTACAAAAAAATTAATAAATCTTCTAGGCGGCAATATTTGGTTAGAATCTATTGAAGGAAAAGGAAGTTCGTTCTTTTTTTCATTACCAGCAGAGAATATTAAAGATATTGAAATTAATGAATATATAACGTAATTGATTAAAAAGTAAAATAAAAAGCAACAAAAATTCCTTTAGAGCAGCATATTAGCAACATATTTAGGTAATAAAACACAAAAAGGCAACAAATAAAAGAAGATAAAAATCTATAATATCAATAAAAACAGATACTTATAAAGTAAAAGAAGGATAATTACTTCCCGATGCAAAAATTAGCAAAAATATTACCCAGTAAGTCATCATTAGTAATCTCACCTGTAATTTCACCAAAGTAATAAAGTGCTTGTCTTATATCTATGGCCAACAGGTCTCCCGAAAGCCCTGAATCTAAACCATACTTTACTTTTTTAATTTCTTCTAAAGCTTTTAATAAAGAATCGTAATGTCTTGTATTTGTGATTATTGTGTCATTGTTTTTTAAAGCGCCTGTGTTTACAAAACTTAACAATTTATCCGTTAAGGATTCAACTCCCAAGCCCGTTTTAGCTGATAATAAGTGAAGGTTGGTTATTTGAGATTCAAGCCTAGAAGTTTCTTGTTTTGATAGTTTATCTATTTTGTTGGCGATTACTACCAAGGGTTTTTGCGGATACTTGTTCTTGATCTTTTCTATTTCAACCTTAAAGGCATTAATAGCAGCGTCATTTTTCAAATTGGTCCCATCAGAAAGAAATACAACCACCTGAGCTTGATCTATCTTTTCAAAGGTCTTTTTAATACCAATGCTCTCTACCACATCCTGGGTTTCTCGAATTCCTGCGGTATCTATAAAACGAAAGCCAATACCTCCTATGGAGATTTCATCTTCTATGGTATCTCTGGTAGTCCCCGCAATCTCAGAAACAATAGCACGTTCTTCATTTAACAGTGCATTTAAAAGAGTAGATTTACCTACATTGGGCTCTCCTACAATTGCTACAGGTATACCATTCTTGATAACATTACCAACAGCAAACGAATCTATCAGACGTTTTAAGACAAAGCTTATACGTTCTAATAAAGCATTGAATTGAGACCTATCGGCAAATTCCACGTCTTCTTCAGCAAAATCCAACTCAAGCTCTATTAAAGAGGCAAAGTTTAATAATTCCTCTTTTAGTTTTGCTATTTCTGAAGAAAAGCCACCACGCATTTGCTGCATAGCTATTTGGTGTGAAGCTTCATTATCACTTGCTATTAAATCGGCAACAGCTTCCGCTTGGCTTAAATCTAGCTTACCGTTTAAAAAAGCACGCAGTGTAAACTCACCTGGCGAGGCCATACGACAGCCATTTCTAAGAAATAATTGAATGATTTCCTGCTGAATATAATTTGAGCCATGACAAGAAATCTCAACAACATCGTCCCCTGTATAGGAATTGGGGTTTTTAAATAGAGAGACCAAAACTTCATCAATGGTCTTTACACCATCTACAATATGTCCTAAATGAATGGTATGGGTCTTTTGCTTTGATAGCGACTTTCCCGAAATAGATTTGAATTGCTTTTCGGCCAATGAAATGGCATCTGGACCAGATAAGCGAACAATAGCAATGGCCCCCGCTCCAGAGGGTGTTGCTAAAGCTACTATGGTATCCTGATAAATCATAAGGCTAAAATAGGAAATGCTACATTACTCTACCAAATAAATACCATCGGGTTTAATATCTATTTGACGTTGTTTATATAAAGTACCAATGGCTTTTTTAAAATTTTTCTTGCTCATTTGCAATGCCACTTTAATTGCTTCAGGATTTGACTTGTCCGTAAGGCTTAAATAACCGCTATTATCATTTAGTTCTTGTAGAATGCGTTCAGCATTGGGCTCTATGTTTCTATAACCTATTTGGCCCAATACAATATCTAATTTGTTTCCTGGACGTATTTTTTTTACAATGCCCTTTAGCTTATCACCTACGCTCAAATCGGTGAAAATATGGTCATTATATATCAAACCTAGGTGGGTTTTATTTACTATAACGTTCATTCCAATGTCGGATGGGTGGGACACTATTAAATCGACTTCATCAAATTGTTTAACGGTGAGTTCTTTATTACTTAAAAACCGATTTGTTTTGCTGGATGCTACTAACCTATCTGTTTTTTCATCTAAATAACAATACACTAAATACCATCCTTTAGGCTTCATCTTAAATGCCTGTTCTTTAAACGGACAAAATAGTTCCTTTACCAACCCCCAATCTAAAAACGCACCATATTCCGTAACGGCGTTGCATCGTAATAGTGCAAAATCATTAAGCATAACATATGGCATATCAGTAGTAGCTACGGGGCGTTCTTCATTGTCTAGATAAACAAATACATCTATTTTGTCCCATATCTTAAATGTTTCTGGCACATATCTGTTTGGCAATAAAACTTCATTGTTTTCAGCATCTACCAAATACACTCCATGATCTGTTTCACGCAGTATTTCTAATGTATTAACTTGACCTATGTTTATCATGCAACAAAGGTAATAATATTAACAGGTATAACCACTAACACCTAAAAAATTAAATGCTTTCGGCTTATTTCTATTTTAGATATTCGAAGTAATTTAAAAGTACCTCGTCATTTAACTCCCTAGGAGTGAATATTTCCAATAATTTAGGCTGGGTGCTGTCATCATAGAACGATTTTAATGCCATATTCAATCCCGATTTTGTTGATACCTGCTTATATGCAAAATTGTACATGACACTTAAATGTTTGGCCGTTAATTGATGATTGGTTTCAAAATAGGTGTCAAAGTTTTCGGTGTTCTTATGCCCTGGAAGAATTCTAAAAATACCCCCACCCCCATTGTTAACAACAATAATTCTAAAACTGTTAGGTATGTAATTATTCCACAAAGCATTGCTATCATATAAAAAGCTTAAATCGCCCGTAATAAAAACTGTTCGTTTACTAGCTACAGCAGCACAACCTAAAGCTGTGGAAGTACTGCCATCTATGCCACTTGTACCACGATTGCAAAAAACATCTAGTGTTTTGTTTAAATGGAATAATTGCGTGTATCGAATGGCAGAGCTGTTTCCAACCTGCAAAATATAGTTATTGGGTATGGCCTTTAAAAGTTTATCGAACACCAATAAGTCACTAAATGGTATCTGGTCTAGATATTGTGCGTGTTTTTTTAAACGCTTTTGTTTAATGGCTGCCCAATGTGCACTATAATTACTTTTTACATAATGTGTTATCTTAGGTAAAAAGATTTCAAAAAATGCATCGGGAGTCGTTTCAATGTGATTGTTTAAGCAAAAAAAAGTATCATTGGCCTCTTTCTCATCAATATGCCAATGGTGTTTGGGTTGGTGCTTTCTTAACAGCGCCTTAATTTTTTTAGATACAATTAAACCTCCAAATGTCACTAGAATATCCGGTTGTAATTGTTTTTGCTCTTCTTCAGTTAAAGGTGCTATAATTTGGTCTATACTTGGGAAAAAGCTACTGTGGTGCAGATTTGAAGTGGTTTCGGTAAATACAATAACACTATCGTCTTGGGCTAAATCTTCTAACCATTTTTTTTGTAACTGGTCGGGCTGGTTTACGCCTACCAATACCATTTTCTTGGAAGCCGAATTCCAATCTTCCAAACATTCCTGGATAATATAGCTTTCTATGGCTTTAGGTTTAGTACTAACTTCGGTTGCTTTTGGAGAAACACTTAACTTATCAACTGTTAGGTACAAGGGTTCATCAAAAGGAATATTGATATGTACAGGGCCTTTCTTTAAAACAGAAAAGTTAATAGCCGTATCTATTTCTTCCTCATTAAAGGTTTGAATATCTTTTTGTAACCCCAGAAAGCGTTCCAACTTATCCTCAATATTCTTAATTATGGGCAATTCTTCATTGCCAGGTACATTCTTCTCATCTTTTAGATCTAATTTAAGATTGGCTGAATATAAAATATGGTTCTCAAACACGTTTTTTTGATTGATGGTTTGTCCATCTCCAATACCTATTAAGTGCTTTGGTCGATCTGCCGATAGTACTATCAAAGGAATATTGCTGTAGTAAGCTTCAGAAATAGCAGGATAGTAGTTTAACAGCGCACTACCCGACGTACAAACAACTGCGGTAGCTTTTTGTGTTTGTTGGGCAATTCCTAAAGCAAAAAAGGCAGCACAACGCTCATCTACAATACTATAACACTTAAAATATGAATCGTTTGTAAAGCCTATTGTTAAAGGTGCATTTCTACTGCCTGGCGAAACAACAATGTGTTTGATTCCTTTAGATTTACAAAGTTGCACAACGGTTTGTGCAAGTGGGATTTTTGGGTAAATCATATGTTCTTAATCTATGTGTAAAAGTAATAAATAGCTTGGTAATTATACTAACTACAATGCATTTTTAATAACCAAGGATTTTGAAACGGTTTCTTGCCATTCTCTTTCGGCATTAGAATTGGCCGTTATACCTCCACCCACGTACACAATAGCAGTACTGTTAACCATCTGCATGCACCTTAGATTAACATATAATTGAGTACTGCTCTTATTTATAGCATAGGCCCTATTTTCAATATTTCGCTTACCCAATCTAACGGCATTGGTGGTTTTTAAATTCAACTCACCTAAAAAGCCTGTGTAAAAAGAACGGTTATAAGGTTCATTTTTTAAAATGAATTGCTTCGCTTTCAGCTTCGGGAAACCACAGACAGCTGGTGTAGGGTGCAATGCTTCTAAAACCTCCTTAAGTACTACATTGGGTTTAAGACGAGCCGAAATTATTGTTTTTAAATGCAGTAAATTACCGGCCTTTACAGTTTCTGTATCAGAAATCCGCAAGCGCTCTGCCGTAGGTTGTAAATTATCAACAATAAAATCTGTAACAAACTTTTGTTCTTGTATTTCCTTGTCATGCCAAACAACATCCAACGTACCATTGTAGTCTTGTGTTCCTGCCAACGCCATTATTGAAAATTGTTGCCCATCAATCTTTATAAGTGTTTCTGGTGTAGCTCCTAACCACAACCCCACTTGAGGATGATACCAACAATATACAAAGGCAGAAATATATTGGTTTAGCAGAGATTTAAAAATAGTTATAGGATTGGAATCAGTCATTGGAACACGCTCTTCACGCGATAACACAACTTTTTTAAATTCACCTCTATTTACGGCCTCAATGCCCCTGTTTACAAGTTCTATATGTTGCTGTTTCGCACCTTTGTTGTTTTCTATATCTAACGGTTTAGTCCCAAAACGAATAGGCGTATCAATTTTAAAATCAAAACTAAAAGTTTCTGAATTCCCAAATGGTATTAAAACAGTATCTAGAGCATCGTCAAATGGAGAAAACACAAACCCCTTTTCGGTAAAAGTCTTTGCTACGTGAAGCATGTTATCTTGTTGAAGCAAAGCATTTATTTTAACCGCATTGGGCTTTCTATAAATTACAAAAGGTAAATGGGAATGATACTGGGTTTCAATACGTTTAAAAAAATCTTTTGAAGTCATCAACTAACTTTTTTTGGCAACGAAATAGTGGTTAGTTTACAAACCGATATTAAATTGTCAGCGTCGTCCGTTACTCTAATATCCAGTAATTGAGTTGTCTTTCCTTTATGGATAAATGTGGCCCTGGCATATATATACCCAGACTTTATACTTTTCAAATGGTTTGCCGTAATTTCTATGCCCCTTACAAAAAACTTCTCGGCATCAATAAAAATTACTGACGCAAAGCTACCTACACTTTCGGCCAATGCTGCAGTAGCACCTCCATGCAATACCCCATCAGGTTGATGAACCCTAGAATTTACAGGCATTTTAGCTACTAAAAAATCTTCACCATAATCTACAACCTCTATTTGCAAGGTTTCCATTAAGGTGTTCTTGCAAGCAGCATTTGCATTCGCTATAATAGTTTCTTTAGTTAATGGCATAAAATATCGTATTTTTAATCGCGGCTGTAAAAGTACAAAATGACAGATGAATGAAAATAAAAATTAACCTAAAATTACCACCAGTTTCCTGTTTTTACAGGAAAGTATTACTATGAAAGCGCCAACCTTAGAAAACCACCGTGTAAAATTATCTTTATTGGATTTAAGTAATTATAAACACTTAAGCGATATTTCGAAACAGCCTAACTTAGTGCAATATTCTCCCAGCAAGATTGACACTGCAGATGATTTAAAAACCTATGTGCAAATGGCTGTTGATGATTATTATCATAAAACAGCCCTACCTTTTATTGTATTCGATAAGCTAAACAATGCCTATGCCGGTTGCACCCGTTTTGGGTTTATTAATTGGCACCATAAGGTTATGCATATCGGTTGGACGTGGATAGGTACCCAATTTCAAGGAACTGGGTTGAATTTACATATGAAATTTTTAATGCTTCAATATGCTTTTGAAACCCTAGTATTTGACAAAGTTGAATTTAGGGTTGATGAGCGCAATATTAAATCTAGAAAAGCGGTTGAAAAACTGGGAGCTAAACTTGAAGGTATTTTGCGAAAAGACATCTTGATGCTTGATGGATTTAAAAGAAGCTCTTGCTGCTATGGGATTTTAAAAGAAGAGTGGCCTAATATTAAGGCCACCTTGTCTAAAAAGTTAAGTATGCTAAGTTAAAGCATTTTTGCAAAAATAATATTTTAAGGCTTTAATTCTTTTTTATCACTAATACCCAATCGGTTAAGTTATCGGGTGGTGTAAAATTCAAACTATTAGTATGTTTCACAGTAATAGTATCTTGTTTGTTGGCTTTACCTGTTTTGGCATCCAACCATTTTATGCTAAGATACTCACCTGCTTCAAGTTGTATTGCAAATGGACTGCCAGCTACTGAGAACACCAAATATTGACTACCTATTTCTGACAGGCACCAAACATTTTTAGCATCATGGTTTGAAAGCAAGTAATCTGATGGCTCCATGCTATAAAAGGTCACTTCATCATTCATTATGTCACTTAAAACATCTATAGCCTTGGCTGAAGCTGTATAAGGGTTGTCATCTTCAAAAAATGGTAACCCTTCAGGCCCAAAAGCCACTAAGGAGTCTTCCCCTGCGTGTCCACACCAATTAAAAGAAGCCCCTGCTGTAACACAACCCCAAGCCGCTCGCCGTAAATCATCCTGTGTAGCCTTACTACGTTTTTGCCAATAACGTCTCCAAAGGGCATTACCCTCAATCATATATACTGGTTTGCCTGGTACATACCCAACTAAGCATGCTTCATGGTGTGTCCAAGGCGTTTTCCATTGTAAACGGTCTATATCCCGATCTTCCGAAGCTATATAATGGTTTTCTATCGCGGCAAAATTATATTCTGAACGCTGATATTCATTCTTTAACGGGTGCTCATCCTGATATGTACGCAAATGATTGAAAACATCATATTTTTTTACCAATTGTGCCCATCCAAGCTCATGATCCATCCTATCGCCCGGAACCTCCCAAACAAAACTCCAGCCTGCTATATTGGCATAAGGTGCCAAACGTGCTACTGCATAGCGCACATAAAAATCTTTCTCAAGATTACTTAAATTTGACCATTTGGGACCGCCATTTCTACTGCCATCAAACCCCAGAAACATATGCAAACCAATATCATGATTGTTTAACCATGTTACATGCTGCTCCATGAGGTTCCATACCTTTAAACGCATTGTACTGGACGGGTTTCCGTCTTCGTAGAGCGCTAAATCTTTAACAATGGGTTCTGGGCCATCATGGTAATACTGCTCAAAACAACAAAGTGACAGCAACCAGTTAACTTGAAAATGATTATAACCGCGGTCTATAATAGGTTGATAGACGTTTTTGGTTATCCATTCCAGAGGCTGCCCAATAGAGCCATGACCGCTTTCGTAATACGACTTTAACCAAACAGGATCTGTTCCATTATATGCCAGCCACCTAGGGTTTTCTTTATAGGCTTTTAAAATACCTTTTCCTGCGTTCTCTGTACTACAGATAAACTGATCTTCGCCTCCTTTAGTGCCATCACTCCATGACCATTTATAGAGCCATGTTCCAATCTCATTAGGGATAAAACGCATTTTCCAAATAGTTCCTGTAGCCATATCACCACCACCCTTGCCATCGCCGTCGTAAAATCCAAAAAAATCAGTTACGACTCCTGAAGGCGAGATAAATGTTGTTTTCAAATCAACATCAGTAAACTTATTGCTATAAGCATTGTTGTTTTCTATGGTATGCTCAAATGTTCTATACAATCCTACTTTTTCTAGATTAGGCGCTTTTGTACAATTGAACATGGCGAAACAGCATAACGTTAAAGTTATCCCCAAGCTTCTTATCTTCATGTATATAATCTTTTTAATGATTTTTAATTAGTTAGTCTGGTAATAATCGGTCAATAACCACCACGTATTTGGTGTTTTATTTCAGTTTCATATAAATTGGTCAATGCCGTGTGTGTTTCTTTGGTCAAGTTATTTATATTGGATACTTCAGCATTAGATAACACTTGATTGGGGCTACTTGCACCGGGAATAATACAACTTACAGCTTGGTGGTCTAATATCCAACGTAAAGCTAATTGTACCATAGTTAAATTGTTAGGCAGTATGCTTGTTTTAATTTTATCTACAAACTCCAGACCTTTTTCGTATGG
The DNA here is from genome assembly GCF_059428085.1 of Aestuariibaculum scopimerae. NCBI lineage: Bacteria > Pseudomonadati > Bacteroidota > Flavobacteriia > Flavobacteriales > Flavobacteriaceae > Aestuariibaculum > Aestuariibaculum scopimerae. The sequence goes on along the minus strand of NZ_CM182089.1, from coordinate 3,336,244 downwards.
TAAACCTGCAAAAGTTTCCCCTACATTAAAAAGCTCTCCATTTCTATTAAAGTTTCTATGGTCATTTTCAGCAAAGGTAGTATTAGAATCAAATTTCCCTGTTAATAAGCCACTAGCTAATGGCAAACGCACAATAATACCAATACCATTTGCTTGAGCTTGTGGAAATAAATGGGTAATTAACTTCTGTCTAAAAACATTAAAGATAACCTGTAAAGACAATAGGTTGTCTTGCTGTATGCAAATCAAACCCTCTTCTACCGTTTCTACGCTAGCACCAAAATGTGCAATGAGGCCTTCTTGCTGTAATTCACGAAGCCAATCAAAAATGGCGCCTTGTTTTAGATAGCGTGTTGGTATACAATGTAATTGTAATAAATCTAATGTATCCACCCCTAACCGCTTTAATGAGCCTTCAATAGTTTTACGCAAAACATCCTTAGTGTATTTATCTGGATAGGCGTTGCCAGCCCTTCCAAACTTTGTAGCTATTCTAATAGGTACTTCACATGTTTTTATAAATTCCCCAATAATGGCTTCACTTTTACCGTTGCCATATACATCTGCAGTATCAAAAAACGTGATTCCATTTTTAACAGCTTCATTTAAAATATTGTGAGCCGCTTCGTTTGAGATATCCTGCCCCCAATCTGCTCCTAATTGCCAACAGCCCAAGCCTACTTCACTAACTTCAAAACCGTTGTTCCCTAATGCTCTTTGTTTCATTAATTTAATTTAGTGCTTTAAAATTAATATATATATTTTAAAGCATACCAATTTAATAGGATTATATTTAAACGTGTGCAACTTATACATTATTCCTAAAATATATCTAATCTATTTATCGTATAAAAACTATATAAAATCGAATTTATGCTTTATTTGAAATATAAACTTATAGATTTGATATTTAACCCTCACAATTACAGTTTATGAAGACAGTAACGACCCTATTTATTTTATTTTTTGCAGGAAGTTTGATGTGTCAAGCTCAGTTTATTTCAACTGATGACAAACTACACTTTGGGGCAGGTGCCTTGATTTCTGGAACTACTTACGCTGTTGTTTATACCACAACAAAAAATAAGAAAAAAGCCTTTTGGATGAGTTTGGGTGCTTCTGCCTTAGCAGGACTTGCTAAAGAAGTTTATGATAGTGGTAAGGAAAATAATAGGTTTGATACTGGTGAGTTGGTTGCAACAACATTGGGAGGATTAACAATGAGCGCAACAATTAGTTTATTTGTAGGTAATAAAAAAAGAGAAAAAAGAAAAACGTAGCTCTAGTAAATTAGGAAATTAAACGGGAAACTATAGCTTTTACAGGTAATATAGCATGAGTGTGTTCTATGCTTGGTCCAGCAACCCAAACTGTTTTATAAGTAGCTTTGGTTGCTGCATTTTTTGTAGCATTCATACCAATAGCAAACCGAATCATTTTCACCCATTTTTTTAGCTTTTTGTTTTTATTTAAAATGGATTCTAACCATGTGGCTTTCGTGCCTATCTTTTTAACATAGGGTGTGTTTATTACAGTGCAAGGTGTGCCAGAAATTCGCTCTGTCATAACAATATCATCAGCGCCATAGGTTACACAGGCCTGTTTGTACTCGTTTGTTATAGTTGCCTCTTCTGAGGCTATAAAAGGGCTTCCTACAGAAACTCCTGCAGCTCCATAGCCTAACATCTTATCTACATCTGCTTTACAACCTACACCGCCTGCTGAAATGATGGGAATCTTGCAATGACTTGTCAACTGTTCAATTAAATCCTTAGGGTCTATGCTTCCCCTGTGGCCTCCAGCTTGATTGTTGACCGCGATAATGGCATCGGCGCCTTGCTCCTCTACTTTAAGTGCGTATTTTAAATCGACCACATCACAAAATACTTTTATACCAACCTTGTGAGCCTCTCGTATTGTTTCTTCAGGACTACCTAGAGAGGTTATTATAAAATCACAGCCTTCCTCACAAATGATTTGTAATTGATCCTTGTACTTGATATTAGATTTATTGACAATAAGGTTAAACCCAAAAGCACCACCCGATACTTTCGCTTTTTTTAAGATTTGGATAGCAGCTCGCAATTCTTCTAAAGTTCTGTAATTAAGTGCTGGTATACAACCAGCAATGCCGCATTTCATAGCTTCTATAACCATTGCCGTATTCGACACGAGGAACATCGGCGCTTGTATAATCGGATGTTTTATGTGCAATAACTCGGTAAGTTTTGTGGCCATGTTGAGGAATTGATTTCATCAAATATACTAAATGCATCCATAAAAAAAGCAACCCAAATACTGGATTGCTTCTTTTTAAATGTATTATAGATTTAAAGTGATTATTTCACTTCTTCAAAATCTACGTCCTCAACATCACTGCCTTCTGATGACTGTCCATTTTGACTCGCATCTGGTCCAGGCTGTGCCTCACCTTGCTGTGCTTCTGCTTGCGCTTTGTACATTTCTTCACTAGCAGCTTTCCACGCTTCGTTAATTTTCTCTAAAGCAGGATCAATAACCGCTAAGTCTTTAGATTCAAAAGCTTTTTTAAGTTCTTCTAATGCTTCTTCAATAGGTTTCTTTTTATCATCTGATAATTTGTCACCAAATTCTTTTAACTGATTTTCTGTTTGGAAAATCATAGCATCAGCAGCATTTAGCTTTTCAGCTGTTTCTTTTGCTTTTTTATCAGCTTCCGCATTGGCTTCAGCATCAGCTTTCATTTTTTGGATTTCTTCTTCTGTTAATCCAGATGACGCTTCAATACGAATATCTTGTGTTTTATTTGTTGCTTTATCTGTAGCTGTTACGTGGATAATACCATTCGCATCAATATCAAACGTTACTTCAATTTGTGGTGTACCACGCTTTGCTGGTGGAATACCGTCTAGGTGAAAACGTCCAATTGTTTTGTTATCAGCAGCCATAGCCCTTTCTCCTTGTAATACATGAATTTCTACAGATGGCTGATTATCTGCTGCTGTAGAAAATATCTGTGATTTCTTGGTAGGAATGGTTGTATTGGCATCTATAAGTTTAGTCATTACATTACCCATAGTCTCAATACCAAGTGATAACGGAGTTACATCTAATAGTAACACATCTTTAACATCACCTGTTAATACACCACCTTGTATACCAGCTCCTAACGATACAACTTCATCTGGATTCACTCCTTTGCTAGGTGCTTTTCCAAAGAATTTTTCAACAGCTGCTTGTACGGCAGGGATACGTGTTGAACCACCTACTAAAATCACTTCGTCAATATCGCTTTTAGATATACCAGCCGCCTTTAATGCTGTTTCACAAGGTGCTATAGTACGCTTTACTAAATCGTCTATTAATTGTTCAAATTTAGAGCGTGTTAATGTACGTACTAAATGCTTTGGTCCACTTGCAGTTGCTGTTATATAAGGTAAATTTATTTCAGTTTGTGCAGAAGATGATAATTCAATCTTAGCTTTTTCGGCAGCTTCTTTTAAACGTTGAAGCGACATAGGATCTTCTCTTAAATCCATACCTTCATCTTTTTTAAATTCATCCGCTAACCAGTTGATTATTTTTTCATCTACATCATCACCACCTAAGTGTGTATCACCATCGGTAGACAATACTTCAAAAACACCATCACCAAGCTCTAAAATAGATACATCGTGCGTACCGCCACCAAAGTCAAATACTACAATTTTTTGATCTTTACCTTTTTTATCTAAACCATAAGCCAATGCTGCTGCGGTAGGCTCATTGATAATACGTCTAACCTTTAAGCCAGCAATTTCACCAGCTTCTTTTGTGGCTTGACGTTGTGAATCATTAAAGTAAGCAGGTACAGTAATAACCGCTTCACTTACATCTTGTCCCAAATAATCTTCAGCTGTTTTCTTCATTTTTTGAAGAATCATGGCAGATAACTCTTGAGGTGTATACAAACGGCCATCAATATCTACACGTGGTGTATCATTATCTCCTTTAACTACTTTATAAGGAACACGTTCGGCTTCTTTTTTAGACTCAGAATATTTATTGCCCATAAAACGCTTTATAGAATAAACCGTTTTTAATGGGTTTGTTACTGCTTGTCGTTTTGCAGGATCACCAACTTTAATTTCACCACCCTCTACAAAAGCGATAACAGATGGCGTAGTACGCTTACCTTCTGCGTTTGGGATCACAACGGGCTCGTTACCCTCCATAACAGAAACGCAAGAGTTGGTTGTTCCTAAATCGATTCCAATAATTTTACTCATAATATTTTTTATTTATTGTGTTGAATGTTTCGTTTTAAAATTCTTTTTACTAAAGTCAATGATTATGCCAACAGAAAAAAGACTGACAAGGTGTCATTTTTGGCGTTTAACTAAGTTGGTCCTCTTTAAAGGTGGGCTGACGCACCTTTTAACTCGGTCCGCGGAGTTCAGAGGTCGGTTGCCAGTGTTCTGAACTAGGCTCACGTAGCTCCGAACTCGGTCGGCGATGTTCTGAACTGAATTGAACAACCTTTGAACTAGGCTGACGCACCTCTAAAGTAAGACGACGTAGTTCTTTGGCAAGTAGCCCGAGTTCAAAAGCAGGTCTACTTTAAAACTTTGAATTATTTTAAAGTTATATTCTCGAAAAACCTATTTTTACAACCAACTATAATATATATAATTTTGGAATGTATTTCTGTTTTCGATATGCTAAAAATTGGGATTGGTCCATCTAGTTCACACACGCTTGGCCCCTGGAGAGCTGCCGAGCGGTGGATAAAAGAATTGAAACAAGCCAATATGTTCGACGGTGTTGAAAAAGTTAAAGTGGATTTGTACGGTTCTTTATCATTAACAGGAAAAGGCCATGCTACAGATCTGGCCATTATGCTTGGATTAAGTGGTGCTAATCCAGAATTAATACCTATAGAAGCTATTAAAACTATTATTGATTCTATTAAAAACAATAAAACCATTACTTTTGGAGGTAATAAGCAACTTATATTCAATCCAGAAAACGACATCGTTTTTAACGCTAAATTCCTTCCATTCCATGCTAATGCTTTAGTATTTACAGCCACTGTAAATGGAAAAAACAAAAAATCGACATTTTATTCTATAGGTGGTGGGTTTGTAGTTAAAGAAGAACGCAAAAATGCCAAGAGAAACAAAGAAATTTTCCAAACCTTTCCTTACCCTGTACAATTGGGAGCAGAGCTACTCACTTACTGTAAAACGCTTAACTTACCTGTATCTGAAGTTGTTTTAGAAAATGAAAAATCCATTCGAACAGCAAAAGACATAGATTTTGAACTGCAACGCATTTGGGATACTATGCTAGAATGTATGTACATTGGATGCCATACCGAAGGGAATTTACCAGGCGGCTTAAATGTGAGAAGGCGTGCAAACGATATACACAATAACCTTAAAGGAAATTTACCATATAGTACTCCCCAAGAATGGTTGGAAGTGATTCGTAAAACCGAAGTTAAGTTTCGTCAAATATTAAAATGGGTAAGCTGTTTTGCATTGAGCGTTAATGAAGTCAATGCCTCACTAGGGCGTGTGGTTACAGCGCCAACCAATGGAAGTGCTGGCGTTATTCCTGCCGTACTCATGTATTATATGGTAATTGAAAATCATCAGGCCAATTTTGAGCATATTAAAAAGTTCTTATTGGTAGCAGGTGAAATAGGCAGTATCTTTAAAAAAGGAGCTACTATTTCGGCAGCCATGGGTGGTTGTCAAGCCGAAATAGGCGTGTCTTCTGCCATGGCAGCTGGCGCCCTAACCGAATTGCTTGGTGGTACACCAGAACAAGTTTTAATAGCCGCTGAAATTGCCATGGAACACCATTTGGGATTAACATGCGATCCTATTGCAGGCTTGGTGCAGGTACCATGTATAGAACGTAATTCCATGGGAGCCATAAAAGCCATTAATGCCGCAGAATTAGCACTGGAAACAAACCCTGAAAACATCAAAGTTCCACTAGACAAAGTCGTTAATACCATGTGGGAAACAGCTAAGGATATGAATTCTAAATACAAAGAAACATCAGAAGGCGGTTTGGCTGTTGGGGTGCATGTATCAGATTGCTAGATTTCTCGATTAAAACACCCAGCATTAGCGGTCTATTTAGTATTTTTGTTTCTCTTGAATTTTTTTTAAACTAAACAGAACAACTTAAACTAATGAGAACCTTTTATTTATTATTATTTGCTATTACTTTAGTATCCTGTAAACCAGAACCAAAACAAACTGTTGCCAAAGTCGATACATTTCCTGATGGTACCGAAATACCTGCTTGGTTTAGAGACACTACCAAAATAAATCCAACCAAATTGGGAACGTTCTATAAGATAACAGATTATGGAGCAACAAACGATAGTACTTTGCTGCAAACCAAAGCCATTCAAAACACCATTGATGAAGCTTACAAAAATGGTGGCGGTGTTGTAGTTGTTCCTCAGGGCACCTTTTTAAGCGGGGCCCTCTTCTTTAAGCCCAATACGCACTTGCACGTTATGGAAGGTGGTGTTTTAAAGGGATCGGATGATATTAATGATTATCCCAAAATACCCTCTAGAATAGAAGGCCAAAGTATTTCCTATTTTTCTGCTTTAGTAAATGCCTTTGGAATTAATGGCTTTACCATTACAGGAACTGGTACAATAGATGGTAATGGGTTAAAATTTTGGAAAGCATTTTGGCAAAGACGAGAGGAAAACCCCAAATGTACTAATCTAGAAGTGTCTAGGCCCCGATTAGTATTCATCTGGAAATGTGACGACGTGCAAGTACAAGATGTTAAATTGCACAATTCCGGCTTTTGGACCAGTCACTACTACCAATGTAATAATGTTAAAATCCTTGACTTAAATATTAAGTCTCCCCACGAGCCTATAAAAGCTCCAAGTACAGATGCTATCGATATAGATGTTTGCTCCAATGTGCTTGTTAAAGGTTGTTATATGGCTGTTAATGATGATGCCATTGCTTTAAAAGGCGGAAAAGGTCCTTGGGCCGATAAAAACTTTAGCAATGGTGGTAACTACAATATCATTATTGAAGATTGTGAATTTGGTTTTTGCCATGCGGCACTAACCAACGGTAGCGAATCCCTCCATAACAGAAACATAGTGATGCGCAATTGTACTGTAAATGAAGCCAAACGCTTGTTATGGCTAAAAATGCGTCCGGACACACCTCAAAAATACGAGTATATTACCGTCGAAAATATTACAGGTCAAGCCCATAGCTTTATTTATATAAAACCATGGACACAGTTTTTTGATTTAAAAGGTCGTGAGGACGTACCACTATCTTATAGCAATCATATTACCATGAAAAATATTGACTTAAAATGTGACATTTTTTATGACATGAAGATTACCGAATATGATAAACTTTCTAACTTCACTTTTGAAAATCTAAACATTGAAACTAAAAATGCTGAGTACGATGCATCTATTGTTGATGGTATTACATTTAAAAATGTTAAGGTGAACAACCAGACCATTCAATAAAATTTACTGTACAAACAAATTTGTTTTACTACTTTTGTAGCCTATCTAAAAATTGAACACAATCATGTCTGTAGCCAAAAAAGCATATAAGCGCATTACAGTAAAAACCTTAGTGGATATGAAAGCCAATGGTGAAAAAATATCCATGCTTACAGCATACGATTATACCATGGCCAAAATTGTTGATGGCGCAGGCGTTGATGTTATCCTTGTTGGTGATTCGGCCAGTAATGTCATGGCTGGCCATGAAACCACACTCCCTATTACCTTAGACCAAATGATTTATCATGCATCCTCGGTAATTAGAGCTGTAGATCGTGCCTTGGTTGTTGTAGATTTACCTTTTGGAAGTTACCAAAGTGATCCCAAAGAAGCCTTACGTTCTGCTATAAGAATTATGAAAGAAAGTGGTGGACATGCCGTAAAAGTTGAAGGCGGTAAGGGCATTAAAGATTCTATAAAGCGTATTTTAAATGCTGGAATTCCTGTTATGGGACATTTGGGATTAACACCACAATCTATATACAAATTTGGTACTTATACTGTTAGAGCTAAAGAGGAAGAGGAAGCTGCCAATTTAATTGAAGATGCTAAAATGCTAGAGCGTATTGGTTGTTTTGCCATAGTACTTGAAAAAATACCTGCCAAATTAGCAAAAGAAGTGGCCCAAAGTGTACGCATTCCCATTATAGGAATTGGAGCCGGTAATGGTGTAGACGGACAAGTTTTGGTGCTTCATGATATGTTAGGCATGACACATGAATTTCATCCACGTTTTTTACGCCGCTATATGAACCTTTATGAGGACATGACGCAAGCAATTTCACAGTACGCTGATGATGTAAAGTCAGTTGATTTCCCTAATGACTCTGAGCAATACTAGATTAGATTTTTCGATTATTAGATAGTTAGATAAGACTGAAATTTAGATTGCATGCATAGATTTAAGGAATTAGACATTTGGAAACGGAGTCGATTATTTTGCTCTAAAATCTATGACACTACTTCTGGTTTTCCTGAATCTGAAAAATTTGGATTAACTAATCAGCTTCGTAGAGCATCTGTTTCTATGCCTTCAAACATTGCTGAAGGTACATCAAGAACATCCAATAAAGAATTTTTACGGTTTCTACATATAACCTTGGGCTCTGCTTACGAGATAGAAACACAATTGTTGATTGCCTTCGATTTAAGTTTTATACAAGAGCCTCAATTAAACTTACTTCTTGAAGAATTAGATACCGTTATAAAAATGACATCCAAATTCATGACAACTCTAAAACAAGTCTAATATCAGAATGTCGAACAATCGAACAATCAAACCATCTAATGATCGAAGCGATTCATCCAATCTTCAAATTCTATACGAGGACAACCATATCATTATAGTAAACAAACGTGCAGGCGATATTGTACAAGGCGATAAAACAGGGGACAAACCACTTAGTGAGGTTGTTAAATCCTTTATTAAAGAACGGGATAACAAACCTGGTAATGTATATTTAGGTGTGGTACACCGGTTAGATAGACCAACCACAGGGCTTGTTATGTTTGCCAAGACCAGCAAAGCTTTACCTCGCTTGAATGCCTTATTTGCTTCTAAAGACATTGACAAGACCTATTGGGCCATTGTTAAAAACGAACCTCCCAAGCAGCAGGACACCTTGGTGAACTGGCTTAAAAAGAATTCTAAAAACAATAAAGCTTCCGTGTTTTCTAAAGAAGTCAACGATAGTAAAAAAGCCATCCTTCACTACAAACTATTAAAAGTGCTGGATAATTACCACTTGCTGGAAATTAATTTAGAAACAGGTAGGCATCATCAAATACGTGCACAATTAAGTGCTATTGGCTGCCCTATAAAGGGCGATCTAAAATATGGGTTTGATAGAAGTAATAAAGATGCTGGTATACATTTGCATGCCAGGCATATTAGTTTTATGCACCCTGTTAAAAAAGAACAAATTAGCATTACAGCGCCATTACCTAAAGATATGCTTTGGAACGCCTGTTTGGATTAATTGTCGCTAGGTATCTTTGGCATTGGATAGTTTAAAATTAGAGTGACGCCCTTATCTGGTTTTGAATCTAATTTCAATGTAGCATTTATAAGTGCCGCCCGACTCTTCATATTAAGCAACCCAGATCCTTTTTCTACTTTATCGATTAAAAAACCTTTACCGTCATCTTTTGCAGTAATAGTTATATGGCTAGATTGATAATTTACAATGATGTGGATGTTTTTCGCTTCAGAATATTTAACCGAATTCGATAAGAATTCCTGAATAATCCTAAACAGGATAATTTCATGCTTTTTGTTTGCAAACGCTACTTTAGTACCAATTATTTGAAGCTCGGCAGAGTCAAACTTCATTTTTTTTAAACGATTCAATTCATTTGTAATAGATTTTTCAAAACCAACATTCAGCACCACTTCGTTATTGAGTACCTTAGATAATTGCCTAACTTCTGCCAAGCTTTCTTTTAATGCATTAGTAGTGTCCTTAAACTTATCCTTTTCAACATCTGGCATTTGCATTTTTAGGATACTTAGTTGCATACTGGCAAAAGAAAGTAACTGTCCCACATTGTCATGAAGCTCCCAACCTATATTCTTTAAGGTTTGTTCTTGGGTTTCTGTCTGTGCCTGTGCTATCTCGGCTTCAAATGCCTGCGCCTGATTCATCTTTTCAACCATTAATTTATTTTTCCGTCTTAAAAACATGACCAAAAAGGCAATAACCAGTGATGTTACAGCTACTAAAACAATGATCATATAAACTAACAAATAACGCTCTGAAGCGGTTGAGGCTATTGGTTCCGGGGTCTGCACCATATAAAAGCGAATATAAAGGTTGAATACATAAAAATGTTTGCAAATAAATAGATGAGTCGTCTTAAATCAATTAAAACAGAATCTATATGTGTCATATAAATATCAAAAAAAACAATAGGTGTTATAATAAGCCACCATATAAATATAGCCGCACTGATATAAAAATTTAATGTTCTGTAAAAAGTGAATATATGATCACTTAGCATGACTTCTATAAAGTAAAAAACAGTACATAAAAAAATGATGATGGCGCCAAAAATACTTATAACCGGAAAAAACGTTCTAAAATAATCATCCCAATGCCATAGAATATAACTAATTGAAAAGATTAAGAAACTATAGCGGGCATATTTTAGGATACGTTTGAATGTGTGATTCTTTAAAACTTTTTGATAATAATATGCAAAAAACACAATCGTTCCTATTTTCCAATATAAGGTAACCCACCAATAATTTTCAGCAATAAGAGTCCCTTCCAAAAAATTCAGGAAATGATTTCCATAGGCATGTCGGGAATAGCCACTTAAAATATCACAAAAAATAACAACAGTTAAAAACCATATAAAATACCTATAGTTGGTCAGCTTATAATGTTTATAAAGCAGCCATCCGGTAAACACGGAAGAAATCTCTATAGTTAATGTTATATGGCGTTTATATTCTGCTAAAAATTCAATCATGGTTTAGGATATGACTCTGGACCTCCTTGACCTTCATTTAATGGATCTACCGGCATGTCCTCATCATCTCCCACCAAAGTAAATGGCATCATACTTGCTTCGGCTCTCACTTTTCTTCCTGTCGGTACAATAAACATCGTTGTTAAGTTCTTTTTCAACTGTCCGGCGTTTTTACCATACACACCTAAATACACACGTATTCCTGACATTTCATAACCCAAACTATCTGCTTGAGCTTGTGCATACCCTAGGTAATTTTCTATATCTTCCAACGACCAGTACGTAGAACGGTCATCCTGACTACGACCTTGTTTTTGAGCGGCCGAATCGACTGCTGGCTTTCTGTACAAGGTCCAATTTGCATTCAACTCCTTAGCTTGAACTGGAGTGATAACGCCTTTGGGTTTTATAATTTTCGTAGTGTTTTTGTCGGCTTTTCTTGGACAAAAATAATAAGTCAATACAGCTCCGATAACAAAGCCTAAGATAATGTAACTTAGTTTTTTCATAGTGAACAAAATTGTGATAGCTGGTTAAAATTAACAAAACTATTGATAAAAATGAGTGTTATATCACAAATACTGTGGTTTTTATTAAAAGCTAATGGCGGTAGTATGCTTTACTTCGTTTATAACGAACATACTATGTGTGCTTCCAATATGACTAATAGATGTTAGCTTTTTTACCATAAACTCTCTAAATGCAGGCATATCACTAACTAAAACCTTCAATAAATAGTCATAATCGCCACTAATATGATAGCATTCCAAAACCTCATGTAAGCTGGTAACCTCTTTTTCAAACCTTACAACATACTCCTGTGAATGTTGAGTTAATTTGACATGGCAAAATGCAACAAACGATTTATCAACCAACTCCTTTTTTACCAGCGCTACATACTTATTTATAAACCCTTCCTTTTCAAGTTTTTTTATACGTTCATATACAGCCGTTACAGATAAATTCAATTTATTGGAAAGCTCCTTGTTAGTTTGCTTACTGTCCTCCTGCAAATACTCTAACAGTTTTTTATCAATAGCATCAAATACCATAGAAGAAAATTTTTCATTAAACCATATAATAGCAACAAAAATACAATAAAATAATCTACAATTATTAGTTTAATTAGTTTTAAATTCTACAAAATGGTTTATCAATTGTTTTTAAATCTAAAAATATCGAAATTTGTTATAATATAAAAACCCAAAATAATGGCTTTTAAACCTGCAAACAATATACAGGATTTACAATATTTTGGGGAATTTGGCGGGGTAAACCCTTCTATATCCGATTCCTCAACCTATACGTTTCTATCTGCAAAAACCATGTTCGATACCTTTGAAGGCAATGCCGATGGGTGTTATCTATACTCACGCCACTCCTCGCCTTCCAACTTATATTTAGGTGAGGCCTTAGCTGCTATGGAAGGTACAGAAACCGCCAATGTTTCAGCATCTGGCATGGGTGCCATTACCCCTGTATTATTACAGCTTTGTGGGGCTGGTGACCATATAGTTTCCAGCAGAACGATTTACGGCGGTACATACGCCTTTTTAAAGAACTTTATTCCCAGACTTAACATTGTAACTACTTTTGTTGATATTACCAACTTAAAGGTCGTTGAAGCTTCCATAACCAAAAACACCAAAGTAATTTATTGTGAATCTGTTAGCAATCCGCTTTTAGAAGTTGCAGATATTAAGGGGCTGGCTAAAATTGCAAAAAAGCACGATTTAAAATTGGTTGTAGACAATACGTTTTCACCGCTGTCCATTTCACCAGCAGTTTTAGGGGCCGATGTGGTTATACATAGTCTAACCAAATTTATTAATGGGTCTAGTGATACCGTTGGTGGTGTAGTGTGTGGTACGCAAGATTTTATTAATAACCTGCGTAATGTTAATACTGGCGCTTCTATGCTATTGGGTGCCACCATGGATAGCTTGAGGGCTGCCTCCATTTTAAAGAATTTAAGAACTTTGCATATACGCATGCAACAACATAGCAAAAATGCATTGTTTTTAGCTGAAAAATTTGAAGCCGATGGTTTAAAGACGGTTTATCCTGGGTTAAAATCGCACCCATCACATAAACTATTTAAAAGCATGATGAACGCTCAATACGGCTTTGGAGGCATGCTAACTATAGATGTAGGGTCTGTAAATAAGGCCAATGAACTCATGGAACGCATGCAAAATGAGAACTTGGGGTATTTGGCTGTTAGCTTAGGGTTTTATAAAACCCTGTTTAGTGCACCAGGAAGCTCAACATCTTCTGAAATTCCTGAAGAAGAACAAAAAACTATGGGCTTAAGTGATGGGTTAATTCGATTCTCAATTGGCCTGGATGCCGATATAGAGCGTACCTATAAAAAGATGCGACTATGTATGGAACAACTTGACATTCTGGAAGTCTCCGTAGAAACAGCATAGAAAATACAATTTTTCCATTTGCAAAGTATTGTGTAAAGTTGTAACATTACAACACAATTTATTTAAAATGGAAGACAACAAAAATATTTCTGTTGTAGAAGCAGATAACCAGCATATTATTGAAAACAAAGAACTAAGCATATGGGAAGCATTAATTCCCGTTGTTATTTTAATAGGGTTACTGTTCTATAATATTGTTTTTGTTGAAAGCCAGGAATGGTTTGGTACTTACACAAATCAAATTATATTATTGCTTGGAGGACTTATTGCCAGCATAGTTGGTTTTTTTAATAAAGTAAACTTTAAAAGAATTCTAACAGAAATATGGGAAAACCTAAAAAGCGTTTTTGTCCCTATTTTAATCCTGTTGCTCGTTGGTGCCTTGGCGGGTACTTGGTTAATTAGTGGCGTAATACCTGCTATGGTATATTATGGTCTGGAGATATTGAATCCTAGTATATTTTTACCAGCATCGGTAATTATATGCGCCATCATTTCTATAGCAACCGGAAGCTCTTGGACAACCACTGCAACAGTGGGCATCGCTCTAATAGGTATTGGGTCTGCACTAGGAATTAATACCGCTATGATTGCGGGATCAGTCATTTCTGGCGCTTATTTTGGAGATAAAATGTCTCCATTAAGTGATACCACCAACCTAGCCCCTGCTATGGCTGGAACCGATTTGTTTACGCATATTAGATACATGTCTATAACTACTGTGCCAACTATAATAACCACCATTTTGGTTTTTACTATTATAAGTTTAAATATGGATACCTCTGGAAGCGCAGATATTAGTGATTTGCTTACAACCATTAGCACCACTTTTAATATTACTCCAATACTGTTTATTGTACCCCTTGTGGTTATTGCATTAATTTTGTTTAAAACCAAACCATTAATTGCACTTAGTATAGGCGTACTATTGGCCGCTATTTTTGCATTCCTATTCCAATCAGATGTTTTAGTGCAGCTGTCAAGCTCTAAAATCAACGGTGTTTTCAATGCAATCATTACTGAAACCCAAATTGCAACAGATAATGATAAATTAAACGACCTGTTTAGTGCAGGCGGTATGGAAGGCATGCTTTGGACCATCTTTTTAGTTATGTGTGCCATGGTTTTTGGTGGTGCTATGGATGGCGTTGGAGCATTGTCCAGAATTACAAAGTCACTACTAAAATTGTTTCATACTACCTTTGGCTTATTTGCAAGCACAGTTGCAAGTTGCCTAGCGCTTAATATTACTGCCAGTGACCAATACTTGGCTATAGTAGTACCAGGAAAAATGTATGCAAAAGCCTTTGAAGAAAAAGGACTGGCTCCAGAAAACTTATCTAGAACGTTAGAAGATAGTGGCACCGTAACTTCTGTGCTAGTACCCTGGAATACATGTGGCGCCTATCAAAGCAGTGTTTTAGGTGTAGATACATTACACTATGCGGGTTATGCCATATTCAATTGGTTAAGTCCGTTTACCACCCTAATATTCGCAGCCTTATCAATTAAAATAAGGCAACTCACCTCTAAATAGAGTCAAATTATTGTAAAAACCAAAGTCGATAACAAAAATCTATCACTAAATAAATAATTAAAATTTTGTAACACTAATAATTTCATGCTGTATTTTATATTTGCACTGTCTAATATTAATAACAAATAAATATAAAACACATGGCATTAGTAGGAAAAAAATTTCCAGATTTAAACGTTGACGCAATGAATGAAATGGGCGATACTTTTAAAGTAAACGTTCTAGAAGAAGCAGTTAACAACAAGAAAAAAGTACTTTTATTTTGGTATCCAAAAGATTTCACTTTTGTATGTCCCACAGAATTACATGCATTCCAAGCGGCATTAAGTGAATTTGAAAAACGTAATACTGTAGTAATTGGTGCTTCTTGTGATACTCCTGAAGTTCATTTTGCGTGGTTAAACACTTCTAAAGATAACGGCGGTATAGAAGGTGTAACGTATCCTATTCTTGCTGATAGCAATAGAAACCTATCTAGCATCTTAGGTATTTTAGATATTACAAAAGAAACTTACGATGAAGAAACTGGCACTGTGCAAGTAGAAGGCGATAATGTAACCTATAGAGCCACTTATTTAATAGATGAAGATGGTTTGGTA
Organism: Aestuariibaculum scopimerae; assembly: GCF_059428085.1. Taxonomy (NCBI): domain Bacteria; kingdom Pseudomonadati; phylum Bacteroidota; class Flavobacteriia; order Flavobacteriales; family Flavobacteriaceae; genus Aestuariibaculum; species Aestuariibaculum scopimerae. The sequence continues at coordinate 3,320,659 of NZ_CM182089.1, read as the reverse complement.
CAGCACGAAAGCATTAACAACATGCCTTTAGGTAGAAACGTAAATGAGTATTTAAGACTTATTGATGCTTTAACGCATGTACAAGAAAAAGGTGAGGTTTGCCCAGCAAACTGGGAAGAAGGTAAAGATGCTATGAATGCCAATAGAGATGGTGTTTCTAACTACCTAGCCTCTCACTAAGCGTTTATAAACAATAAAATGGGGCTGCCAAAAGTATATTTTAGGCAGTCCCATTAATTTAATCCTAATATATTATGGTACAAGAATTAAATCAAGATAACCTATCAGACATCATATCTAAAGACAACACCGTTGTTGTACAATATTCAGCAACATGGTGTGGCAACTGTAGAATTATGAAGCTCAAATTCAAAAAACTAGCTTCAGAAAACGAATCTGTTTCATTTGTAATAGCAGATGCAGAAAAGTTTCCCGAAAGCCGTAAATTAGCAACTGTTGATAATTTACCAACTTTTGCCGTATTTAAAAATGGCGCATTTGTAAACCAAGTACAGACCAACAAATTTGAAGTTTTAAAAGGTTTGGTAGACGAAGCTGTTTAAAATATAAGTTTTTATCTACAACTTGTAAGAATAAAAAATGATTATAGCTTCACTATAGGATCACCGAAGGATCACTATAGGATGACTATAGCATTATTTTGTAGGAAAAGCACAAAAATTCACCCCATAAGTAGCCACCAACCCCTAACACTTAATCTGAAAACAAATGAAATTACCCGTTATAAAACATCTTACCCAATTTATAGAGGACAATGATGAAGACTTTGTAATTGAAGCTATTGAGACCTTAGAAGCCCTAACCGAAGTTCCGTCGTTAAAAGATGATGAATTGGATGTTATAGGTGAACTTATCTCAAATATGTATGGTGCCATTGAAGTTAACAAAATGGTTAAGGAAGGTACCCCAAAAAAAGAAGCCTTAAACATGTTTATGTCACGCGTACTGGGTTCAATAGATAAATAAAAACATTTACTACAATAAAAAAACCACCTCATAACCAAGGTGGTTTTTTATGATTAATTTTCAATCTTAAATCAATTCAAATCAAAGCGGTCTAAGTTCATTACCTTGTTCCATGCAGCTACAAAATCGGCCACAAACTTCTCTTTGGCATCCGAGCTCGCATAAACTTCAGCTAAAGCTCTAAGTTCAGAACTGGATCCAAAAATTAAATCAGCTCGGGTTCCCGTCCATCGTACAGCACCAGTAGAACGGTCACGCCCTTCAAAGACTTCTTCAGTATCTGTTTTGTTCCATACTGTACCCATATCAAGCAAATTCACAAAGAAATCATTAGTAAGCGCTTCTGGATTATCAGTAAACACCCCATGCTTAGAATGGTCAAAATTGGTATTTAACACACGCATACCACCAACAAGAACCGTCATTTCAGGGGCCGTTAAGGTTAAAAGCTGTGCTTTATCAACCAATAATTCTTCGGTTGACACTGGAAATGTAGTCTTACGGTAATTTCTAAAGCCATCTGCGTATGGTTCTAAATATGTAAACGAATCTACATCTGTTTGTTCCAAAGTAGCATCCATACGTCCAGGTGTAAAAGGCACCTCAATAGCATGGCCTGCATTTTTAGCAGCTTGTTCAACACCTGCACAACCCGCCAATACAATCAAGTCTGCCATAGAAACTGGCTTGTCAAATTCTTTTTGTATGCCTTCAAGCGTATTTAATACGTTCGATAATTGCTCTGGGTTATTAACTTCCCAATCCTTTTGAGGCGCTAAACGAATACGTGCACCATTGGCTCCGCCTCGCATATCCGAACCACGGAATGTGGAAGCCGAAGCCCAAGCCGTAGAAACCAATTGGGAAACAGATAAGCCAGAATCCAATACTTTAGCTTTAAGTGCTGCAATATCCTGTGCATTTATTAAATCGTGGTCAACTGCAGGGATCGGATCTTGCCAAATAAGTTCTTCTTTAGGTACTTCTGGACCCAAAAAACGAGCACGAGGCCCCATATCACGATGTGTTAACTTAAACCAAGCACGTGCAAAGGCATCAGCAAATTCATCGGGGTTTTCATAAAAGCGTCTTGATATTTTTTCATATTCAGGATCATAGCGCAATGACAAATCGGTTGTTAACATAGTTGGCAAATGCTTTTTTGAGCTATCAAAAGCATCGGGTATGGTAGCCTCCGCATTTTTGGCAACCCACTGCTTGGCACCTGCAGGACTTTTTGTTAGCTCCCATTCATAACCAAATAAGTTTTCAAAAAAGTTATTGCTCCACTTGGTAGGTGTTTGCGTCCAAATTACTTCCGGTCCACCTGTTATAGCATCGGGACCTTTTCCAGAACCAAAGCTATTCTTCCATCCAAAGCCTTGTTCTTCAATAGGTGCTGCTTCTGGCTCAGGCCCTACATATTTCCCTGGGTCGGCAGCGCCATGTGTTTTTCCAAAAGTATGGCCGCCAGCTATAAGAGCTACCGTTTCTTCATCATTCATTGCCATACGCTTAAAGGTCTCTCTAATATCTACTGCTGCAGATAGTGGATCTCCATTACCATTAGGGCCTTCTGGGTCAACATAAATAAGCCCCATAACCACCGCCGCTAGCGGATCTTCCAAGTCGCGTTTACCAGAATAGCGCTTATCTTCCAACCATTTGGTTTCAGAGCCCCAATAAACATCTTCCTCAGGCTCCCATACATCGGCGCGGCCACCCGCAAAACCAAAAGTTTTAAAGCCCATGGATTCTAAAGCTACGTTTCCTGAAAGCACCATAAGATCTGCCCAGGAGATGTGCTTTCCATATTTCTGCTTTATTGGCCATAATAATCGGCGTGCTTTATCAAGACTGGCATTGTCTGGCCAGCTATTTAGTGGCGCAAAGCGTTGCTGTCCAGTACCAGCACCTCCCCTGCCATCTCCTATACGATAGGTACCAGCACTGTGCCAGGCCAGACGAATAAACAGGCCACCGTAATGACCAAAATCTGCTGGCCACCAGTCCTGTGAATCGGTCATAAGATCCAACAAATCCTTTTTAAGGGCCTTGTAATCTAGTTGTTTAAATGCTTCTGCGTAATTAAAATCTGGATCCATGGGATTGGACAAAGCAGATTGCTGCCTTAAAATATTTAGCTTTAATCTATTGGGCCACCAATCTTGATTCTTGGTTCCACCGCCTCCAGAATGTTTAGGAGCTCCTCCTGAAAACGGACATTTACTTTCTCCGTTTGATGATGTGTGTGAATGCATATTGTTTTCTTTTTAATGTTTATATAGATTAGAATTGACATAAAGTTAACAATTACAAATCAAAATAACATGCCCATTTATTTTTATATGTTATAAACAAATTGATAAAATTTATTAGGAATATTTTTTCTAATTTATTACCATAGCTAAATGCACAGAATTAAAAAAAATATAAAATACGGCCTACTTGGCAGGTATTTGCTATTTTTATCTAAAATTTATACACCAGTAACGCTCTAATCCTATGACATGCCTAAAAAAGAGTCTTTTTTAAGAAACAGAATTAAAAGTATTGGATATGCTTTTAAGGGAGCTATTTTGCTTTTAAGAACCGAAGCCAGTATAAAAATCCAGTTTTTTATAGCCTTGATTGTTACGGCTGCAGGATTCTTTTTTAATATTACAGCTACAGAATGGGTTTTACAGCTCTTGGCAATTGGATTGGTTATGAGTATTGAAGGCATTAATACCGCTATTGAAGAACTTGCAAACTTTATCCACCCAGAGCACCATAACAAAATTGGTTTGATAAAGGATATTTCGGCAGGGGCCGTGTTTATTGCCTCTGTATTTGCTTCTGTTATTGGGTTAATTATATATCTTCCAAAGATTTTTTAAAATACAATAACTCTTAGGATAAACGTTAGTAATTTGTATTTTTGTTTAATCTAACTGCTTATTAATGGCGAAGAAAAAAACCAAGACAACTAAATCATCAAAACCAAAACTTAAAATGCCTAGTTTTAAATTATCCAGCCAACAAAAGTTGGTCTTAGGTAGCTTTTTGGTTATTTTTGGGATTGTTCTCTTCATAGCCTTCATCTCGTTTTTTTTTACGGGGAAAGCAGACCAAAGTAGTCTGTCTAATTTTACCACTAGAAATGTTGAAACACAAAATTGGCTAAGCAAATCAGGTGCCTGGCTAAGTGACTTCTTCATACAACGTGGGTTTGGCATTGCATCGTTTATATTTGCCGGGCTTATATTTTTATCGGGTATTTATGTGTTGATGAACTTAAACAAAGCCAAACTTAGAAAGCATTGGTTTTGGGGTATTTCAATCATTATTTGGCTTGCTGTGTTTTTTGGATTCTTTAGTGAAGCAAATGATGTGCTTGGTGGTACCGTTGGTTTTGAAATCAATTCCTTTTTGCAGGAATACATAGGGAAGATAGGTACTTCACTTCTGCTCTTATTTGGATTGATAACCTACCTTGCTATTAGGTTTAAACTAACCTTCGATAAAATTTTAAGTTTCTTTAAATCTGCTAAAAAAGACATAAAAACAGAATTCTCTGATGATGAGGAAGCCATTGTTGCTTTAGATAACAACCTTTCAGAAGAAGCTGAAGCCATTAAATCGGCTTACCACATACCAGTAGATGATGATAATGACAAAAGGACATCTAAAGCGGATTCATCAGAGCCTTTAGAAACCACACCCTTAGAAGTTAGTGTGGCTTCTAAAGACGAAGACGATGATGAATTGGAAATGGAGGTGAAAGAAGTTGCCGAAGAACTTTCAGAAAAAGATAATCTTTCTAACAAATTGGTAGAGGATTTTGGTCAGTTCGATCCAACATTGGAATTATCTAAATACCAATTTCCTCCATTAGACTTGCTTAAAAAGTATGACACTGAAGGCATTACCATCAACCAAGAGGAATTAGAAGAAAACAAAAATAAAATTGTAGACACCCTTAAAAACTACAATATTGGCATAGCTAGCATAAAAGCCACCATTGGTCCAACAGTAACCTTATACGAAATAGTACCAGAAGCAGGAATCAGGATTTCAAAAATTAAAAACCTAGAAGATGATATTGCATTATCCCTTTCGGCATTAGGCATTCGTATTATTGCTCCCATACCAGGAAAAGGCACCATTGGTATTGAAGTGCCCAATAAAAATGCTACCATTGTATCCATGCGCTCCGTAATCGCATCCAAGAAGTTCCAAAATTCAGACATGCAGTTACCCGTTGCGCTTGGAAAGACCATTAGTAATGAAACCTTTGTGGTAGATTTGGCAAAAATGCCCCACTTACTTATGGCTGGTGCTACAGGACAAGGTAAATCGGTTGGTCTAAATGCCGTACTAACGTCCTTACTGTATAAAAAGCATCCAGCAGAAGTAAAATTTATTTTAGTAGACCCTAAAAAAGTAGAGCTCACGCTTTTTAATAAAATAGAGCGCCATTACCTAGCCAAATTACCTGATAGTGAAGATGCCATTATTACAGATAATACCAAGGTTATAAATACATTAAACTCCTTGTGTATTGAAATGGACAACCGTTATGAGCTCCTTAAAAATGCCATGTGCCGTAACATTGCCGAGTACAATGCCAAGTTTAAGGCTCGCAAACTAAACCCAAATGAAGGGCATCAATTTTTACCATATATTGTATTGGTTGTAGATGAGTTTGCCGATTTAATTATGACGGCAGGTAAAGAAGTAGAAACACCCATTGCGCGTTTAGCACAATTGGCCCGTGCTATTGGTATTCATTTAATTATAGCTACACAACGGCCATCGGTAAATGTTATTACAGGTATTATAAAAGCCAATTTCCCTGCACGTATTGCCTTTAGGGTGACTTCTAAAATTGACTCTAGAACGATTTTAGATGGCTCTGGTGCCGACCAATTGATTGGTAGGGGTGATATGCTATTTACGCAAGGTAATGATTTAATACGTGTACAATGTGCCTTTGTAGATACACCTGAAGTAGAACGTATAACCGATTATATTGGTGCACAAAAAGCTTATCCCGAAGCCTACCAATTACCAGAGTTTGTTGGTGAAGAAAGTGGCACAAGTCTTGATGTAGATATAGAAGACAGAGACAAACTGTTCAAGGATGCAGCCATTGTGATTGTAACAGCACAACAAGGGTCTGCGTCCCTATTGCAACGAAAACTTAAATTAGGCTATAATCGTGCCGGTAGGTTAATCGATCAATTAGAAGCAGCAGGCATAGTTGGTCCGTTCGAAGGCAGTAAAGCCAGACAGGTACTAATAGCAGATTTAACAGCTTTAGACAAACATCTAGAAAATGAAAACTTATAACATAAAAATGAATACTAAACATATAATAGCAACCTTATTACTTATAACTATATCTTTAAGTAGCTTTTCACAAAGTGATGCTAAACAGCTACTTAGCGATGTTTCAAAAAAGGTCAAGAGTTATGATAATATTGAAATAACCTTTAAGTATGTTTTAGAAAATACAGCCGAAAACATCAAACAAGAAACCAAAGGAGATGTCATTCTACAAGGTGAAAAATACAAGCTTAATATTTTAGGTGTAACCCGTCTTTTCGATGGAAAAAAACTTTACAATATTAGTATAGAAGATGAAGAGGTTACTATTTCTTCTGAAAACAGTGAAGATGAAGATGCCATAACCCCTAGCAAAATGCTATCCTTCTATGAAGACGGTTACACATATAAGATGGATATTGTACAGAACATCAACGGACGAAAAATACAATTGGTAAAATTAACACCTATCGATTCTAACTCAGAAATAAAGAACATCTATTTAGGTATTGATGAGCAAACCAAGCATATCTACAACCTTATTCAAGTTGGTAAAAACGGAACAAAAACAACGCTTACTGTTAATTCTTTTAAAACAAATGAGCCGTTATCAAAATCCTTATTTACCTTTGACGCTAATAAATATAAAGATTATTACATCAATAATTTAGATTAATTAGCCAAGACGCTTGAAAATATTAGATCGTTACATACTAACCTCCTACCTTAAAACTTTTTTCAGTGTGTTTATCATACTCATGCTGATATTTGTTTTGCAAACCATTTGGTTGTATATAAAAGAACTTGCGGGCAAGGATTTGGACATAGCCGTTATTATAAAGTTTCTTTTATACTTCATGCCCAAACTTATTCCATTAGTACTTCCATTAACCATTCTATTGGCATCCATTATGGTGTTTGGTAGCTTTGCTGAAAATTATGAGTTTGCAGCCATGAAATCCACAGGTATTTCCCTGCAACGTGCCATGAAGGGGCTTAGTATTTTTATAGTTATTTTAGGAATTACCACCTTCTTTTTCTCCAACAACGTTATACCGTGGGCAGAATTGAACTCTTATAATCTAAGGCGAAATATAGCCAAGTTAAAACCCGCTATGCTACTTGCCGAAGGACAGTTCAATCCCGTGGGCACCTATAATATTAAATTTGCCAACAAACATGGTGATCGGGACCAATACCTAGAAGATGTTACCATACATATAAAAGGTAATGATGGCAGAACCAATGCTACTACCATTAAATCTAAAACAGGCGAATTGGCCAGTGAAAAGGATTCTAATGTTTTAAAGCTCATTTTAAAGGATGGTAATTATTACAGCGATGTTAAGCCTAAAAGCATACAAGCCAGAGAAAAACTGCCTTTTGCAAAAAGTACTTTTGAAACGTACATTATCAATATAGATCTTTCAGAAATCAATAACGTCGATTTTGATGAACAGTCGCAAACAGACAAATACAACATGCTTAATGTTGTAGATCTAAAAAAAACCATCGACTCCTTGTCTGATAAACAAGAATGGCAACACAATACGTTTGCCAACAATTTGTCTCAGCGCTCAAGTATTTTAAAAAGTTTGGATCGTGAAGAAAATGAAGCGACCGAAACCGCACAACCTTTAGATTCCATTTACAAAGGCTCTATTTTAGATGTTTTTGACACAAAAAGAAAGTCTGATTTAGTTGATATAGCTGCCAGAACCGTTTCTAGTGCAGAACAGCTTATAAGAACTCGAAAAGCTACCGTAAAGATATCTAAAGAATGGCTTAACAAACATATCATTTCATTACATGAAAAATTTGCTTTGGGGTTCGCATGCATCATATTGTTCTTTGTTGGCGCTCCACTTGGTGCTTTAATCCGCAAAGGCGGTATAGGACTCCCCATGGTTATTGCCATATTATTGTTCTTAACCTATCACTTTATAGGTATTTTTGCCACCAACAGTGCAAAAAATGGTAGTTTTAACCCTATAGTGGCCAGTTGGTTTTCTACATTGGTTATGCTGCCATTAGGCATATTCTTAACAAAGCGTGCTACAGCCGACAAAGGCCTGTTTGAGTTCGACCATCTTATTGAACCTCTTAAAAAAGCACTCAACATAAAACCCAAAGACAGTGTTAGCTATACTTTTCTTAAATCGTATAAAAATGACGAATTAATAAATGTTATTAATGACTATGAAGCACTAGGGCATGATGAAACCTGCCGTTATGAAGCCATAAAAGTATTAAACAGTAGAGGCATAACCAACAATCAAATAAGGCAAAATGGTGTTGTCTTTCATCCCAAATATGAAACCGCAGAGCAAATTACCACTACTTATAAAGAGCATACTAAATTTGCGATAACACTATATTGTATTGGCGTGGTGCTGTTGGTGCTGCATTTTGTTTTTAAAAATAACAAACTGCCCTCTTTGGCTTCTGCATCCATACAGCTTAGCTTGGTGTCTTTATTTTTATATGCGGTATATTATATAAAATCCTTAATAAACACTTTTCAGTTTTATAACCAAATCAATAAAAAAAGAAAGTCCCCCAATATTGTACTTTTAATCATTGGCCTACCCCTATATTTTATTACATACATTTTTTTAAATTCAAAGATAAAAGAAGACTTAAAACAAAATTGTTTAGATTCTTTAAAATAAGCAATATCTTTGCAAAATGATAATGGAACCCATGACAAAACATACAACTACAGAGGTAAAACTTAATACCATCCACGATGCCATAGAAGATATAAGAAATGGTAAAGTTATTATTGTTGTAGATGACGCAAATCGCGAAAACGAAGGTGACTTTGTTGCTGCTGCCGATAAAGTAACACCAGAAATGATAAATTTTATGGCAACACAAGGTAGAGGACTTATATGTGCGCCTTTAACCGAAACCCGCTGTAAGGAATTAGACCTTAACATGATGGTTAGTAATAATACAGACCATATGGAGACTGCTTTCACTGTTTCAGTCGATTTAAGAGGTAAAGGTGTAAGTACCGGAATATCGGCTAGCGATCGCGCTAAAACCGTAAAAGCACTTGTAGATAAGCAAACCAAATCATTCGATTTAGCAAGACCTGGGCATATTTTCCCATTAGTAGCCAAAGAAGGTGGCGTATTACGACGTACAGGGCATACTGAAGCTGCTATAGACTTTGCTAGACTTGCAGGACTAAATCCTGCTGGCGTGATTGTGGAAATTATGAATGATGATGGTACCATGGCACGCTTACCACAGCTTATTGAGGTGGCAAAAAAATTAGATTTAAAGATTGTTTCTATTGAAGATTTAGTGGCTTACCGCATGCAGCACGACTCATTGATTGAGAAAAAAGAAGATTTTCAAATAGAAACACGGTTTGGAAGTTTTAGATTAAGAGCGTACCAACAAACAACTAACAATCAAATACATATAGCCTTAACAAAAGGGCAATGGAAGGATGATGAGCCTATTCTTACTAGAATAAATTCTACTTTGGTTAACAATGATATATTAGGAACACTTACCAATAATGTAGACCGCCAATTAGATGCTATGTTCAAGGTTATTAATAAAGAAGATAAAGGAGCCATCATATTTATAAACCAAGAATCGCAGTCTATGAATATCTTAAAGCGATTGGATTTTTTAAAGAAAAACCAAAAGACCAATAAGATAGCTAAGGCGCCTAGAATTGATATGGATGCCAGAGATTTTGGAATTGGTGCTCAAATACTACACGACTTAAATATTCATAAACTACGCGTTATATCTAATTCAGAACAAACCAAACGTGTTGGACTTATTGGTTATGGCTTAGAGATTGTTGAATATGTAAAGTATTAATCAGTAACCTCAAACACCTTAAACATATTTTTGCTTACAGAAGCTGGAACCTCTGATATAAAAGCATAAGTTCCAGGCGATAAACTGGCTTCAAAATATTGAGTTGTTCCTGCAGGCGCATCGTTTGTACCCCCTAAAAATGTAACCCCTTCAGGTAAAGGATCCATCAAACCTGTTGGCGTTGCCCAATTCATCCAAGCTTCAAGAGCCTCTAAATTGGCAGTATCATCCAATTTTACAAGATTTACATCATGACCAACAAAGTTTTCGTGTACAATTTGGTCTTTGTAATGAACCGCAAAAGTATGTTTTCCTTTAGTAATGGGCTCTTGATAGGTAATTCCCTCTGTACTTGAAATGCTCATATCTATATCTGCTTTTGGTGGCACATTACCACTATCAGCGTCCAGCACATGGAGTTCTTTAGCCATACCCATAGAAGTATGAAACTTACCATTGGCCATTTTTACATAACATTCCATAATATAAAGCCCTGGCTCTAATTTTACCGTTGTAATACTAGTATGTCCTGGAGAAACCAATCCAGACCCCCCGGTAAAAACTATTTGTCCGAACCATTCAGGTAATTTCCCAAACTCAGCCATAGCTTCTTCCATTTTTCCTTGCATAATGAATTCCATACCATTATCAAATGGCGGGCCAACCTCTTCTATAGTGTTTTGCATGGTTTTACCTTCTGGGTACTTGTCTAAAAGAAAGAAATGTGCTTGTGTGGATTTATTATTATACTTGAAGGTGTTCCATCCCGATGGTATAGTGTCAACCGACTGGAAGTCCATCACATTTGTTACAATTTCAATGTAACTATTTTTAACTTCTTCTGGAGTATCTGCTTTTACTTGTTGCTTTTTTTCGTTTTTACAACTGAAGACCAAAACGAGTCCTAGTATTAAAAGCGTAAATTGTTTGTGTAGTTTCATAAGTTATATATTTAATTGTTAGTTACTTTCTATTCCGGTAAAATCACTCTACCACTCATTAAATCTGACATGGTAAAAGCCTCCGGCAAGTTAACCGTTACATCCTTATCATAAAGGAATAACGCACCGCCCTCTTTAAGGGCATTGATAAAAACAAGCCTATTAAAAGGATCGAACAACATGGATTTTCCTTTTTCAGGACCAGAAGCTACCGTTAACTCCAAACAGGCATTGGGCATCCCATAGCAATCGTATTTCTTTTCATTCACACTGTATTTTGCTTTTATAACATCAGGAGAGTAAAACAATGCCCAATGAATAAAAACTGGAAAGCCGATGGCCTGACTATATTTTTCGTTTAGCAAAGCAGCAATCACTTTCTTCAATTCTTCCTGTATTTTTGCATTGGCATTTTCGCCACGTTCTGTCATGGCCTTAACAAAGGCCTCATTTTTTAATAAGGAAGCGATATCATCTGTTCCTTCCTTTAAAAAATCCAAAGTCACCGTATCCAGCATACCCAGTATTAATAAAGCGAATTTATCGGTATTAATTTCCACGGCTATATCAACAAGCGCCTGTAATCCTGTAGCTACCATTCGTTTGGCATTAAATTTTACATAAGTAAAATCTCCAGATTTCAATTCAATAGGCACGTACCAATAGCCTTCTTTATCGGTAAACTGAACATGATCAGTCTTTTCTTGTTCAGACAAAGGTATCCCCCCTTCGGCACCAATCAATCCCAACATAGAGCCCCCACTCTTTCCTTTTACATGCATAGCAAGCGCTTTATTATCCCAGTCAAATGTCGCATAAATAGAGCCTTCTCTGGGAGCTTCTGCGTAAGCAATAGCATAACCGCCTGTTTCACCGGCATTAGTAAAAATAATTTTTTGGTCGGGACGCTCTTCTTTGGCAAACATGTATAAACGAATATCCTCTTTTCGTAGCATGACCAGGCGTATTATTTCAGACATCTCTGTGGGCATCTCATAACCATTTATAAAATGGTTTAAGCTGTTTTGAAAACCATCAAAAAAGCTACTCATACTATCTTGAGCCAAACCTTTAAAAGGAGAGCTTATTAAAACTAAAATTATTAACAGGTGTCGTGTCATCTTCTATAATATTATTCCGTGTATTCACTATTATTAAATACCAAAGACGTAGGCTGTAGTTGGGTAAATTGCATGTTGTAGTTTTTATTAGGTGAAACCTTAGAGTTATAGGAAAGCTTCATTATCATAGCATTTTTGCTAAATATGCTATTGGAAACCTTTGTATGATTGGCAAACATAGCTCCAAATAACGTGGCGGGCGCTTCATCGGTAATCCAAAGTTGGGTGGTACCGGTATCAGTGATAATCTCATAACCCTTACAGTTGTACCCCAATAGATTTTGCTCACCAATAACTTTCACTTGATTATTAGGAGTATCTTTAAAAGCCCCTACAATAGCTGCTTTTGTAAAAATGTCCATCGTTTTATGGGCGCGTCTCTTTTCACCTTCTATTTCTGTAAAATACACTTGCTTGTTGCGTTCGGTATCATACACCACATGCTCTATGGGACCCGTTTTAGAAAGCTTTTTAGCATAGTAGGTTTGCTTAGGCTCTAAATAATATTCCGTTTGAGATCGTCCACTACTATTGTTAACTTGCATCGTTGTGTGGTATGAAAAGCTATAGGTGTCCGGTAGCTTTACATTGTTATCTACTCCAACCGGAACAGACTTTGAACTCGCATTTGCTGGCGTTTCCCTGGTTTCACTTACTTGTGGATTAATGATATTAGGTAATGTAATCTCTTTATTTTCATCAGTTTGGCCGCTTCCTTGTGTAACGTCGTCAATGGTCTTTTCTGTTTTTTCAGAAACGACTTCATCTGTTTTTTTTAGGATGGTTCGCTCTGCGGCTTCTTGTGCTTTTTGTTTTAATTTCTTTAAGAATTGGGCCTGGGTTGTTTGAATGCTAAAAATGAAAAACAACCCTAAAATGGTAAATCGTATTTTCATGCCTTAAAGTCTAATGAATTTTGGTTATTTAATGACTATACTTTTAGTCTCTACACCGGTATCGGTTATAATTTTTATCATGTATGTTTCTAAAGATAAGCTATTTAAATAATTTTTGCTAAAATTAAAGATTAGCACACTTAAGCCCAGGCAGTTTTGTATGTATTGCTACAATGGCTTTACAGATGGGGATATATATAGTATTATTAGCATTTTAACAACCAAAGTTTAACTACAGTAAAGGACACCAAAAATCAGTCACCTGATACATTAAAATCAGCCATTTATACACTATATGAGTCTAAAAAAGTAAAATGTCTTTATATTTGGTATAAATGCATAGTTGTGATTAGAGCTATTATAGTTGATGATGAGTTGAATGCTATCAAGAATTTGAAATGGGAAATCGAGAATTTTTGTAGTGATATTGAGATATGCGATACCTTTACCAACCCGGTAGAAGCCATTTCTGCTATTAATTACTTGAAACCAGATTGTGTGTTTCTGGATATTGAAATGCCGGAAATGGATGGTTTTCAGCTCCTCCAAAAATTAACATTCAGATCCTTCGACCTGATCATCACCACGGCTTATGATAATTACGCCATTAAAGCCTTTAAGGAACACGCACTGGATTATTTACTAAAGCCTATTGACTCCGAAGATTTATTAAAAACGGTAGCACGCATTCGTAATAACCAAAAAAACAATGTCCTAGGTAGTGAATTAAAAAAACTTATTGCTGATATAGCACCTATTAAACAACCTAAACGATTGGCAATGCAATTAACAGGCAAGACCATTTATGTTAATATGGAAGATATTATGTATTGTAAATCGGATGGGAATTATACTGAGATATACATGGTGCAGGACCAAATGGAAATGCTTTCAAAAAAGCTTAAGGAGGTAGAAACCCTAACTAATGACTCTTTCTTTAGGGTACATAACTCCTATTTGGTAAACATCAACTTTATTAAGGAATTTGTGAAAACGGACGGACAGTATCTGGTGCTTAAAAATGGGGCTTCAATACCCATTTCCAGAGCAAAGAAGCAAGAATTATTGCAATTACTAAATAGTTAGGTAACACTTGGAACAGGATTTAACAACGTACTTTTTTAGCACCCCGTTTCAAAACGGATTCATTACGTTTACCATTGGTATTCTCTTTATACTTACCGTATTTCATTTTTTACTTTATTTTCAACACAAGGATAAACTGTACCTGTTATACAGCGGCTATACATTTTTTATAATCTTTTCACAGTTGCACCATCTAGAAGACGGCTTTTTATACGAGCTCTTTTTACCTATCAAGGACGTGACCCGCTATCCGATGGTAGCCACAGAAATCTACTTTATCATCTATACCCTATTCGCCTATAAATTTTTGAACCTTAAAACACATTTGCCGAAATGGTACCGGTGGAGTTTTATAGCATTGTATGGTATTATAGCCTATTGTGTTATCAACTTTTCGGCCTACCTGATTACGGGAGATTATAATATACTATTGGATGGCTATTTGATTTTTACAGTCCCTATGACTCTTTTTGGATTGGTAATGTACATTCCTTTCTTTAAAGTGAAAAGTCCGTTAAAATACTATCTTATCATTGGTTCTCTAATCTTATTACTTACATCAGTAGTGTCGTTAGTCTACTATTTGAAGTTGAAAACCATGGAAAAATCCATCGAACCTGCATACAGCATTTTATACTTGGGCTTTATTTTGGAGAATGTAATGTTTTCACTGGGGTTAGGACACAAACAAAAACTCATCTTGGAAGAGCGAAACCAATCCCAAAAAACACTCATCCACCAGCTTAAAGAAAATGAAAAACTTAAAAATAAAATTCAAGAACAACTGGAAAAAGAGGTGGAATTATTAAATAAACAAGCTGAAGTTGAAAAGTTAAAGACTATAAAAATACGCTATGATAAAGAACTGGCAGAACTTAAGGTATCCGCATTGCGAAGTCAGATGAATCCACATTTCATCTTTAATTCCCTCAATTCCATAAAACGGTATATTATTGATAACGAAAAAGAACATGCGGTTTTCTACCTGAACAAATTCTCTAAACTCATCCGGAAAATCTTAGCCTCTACAGTAGAAAAAGAATCCACGTTAGAAGAAGAGCTGGAAACCATGATATTATATGTGAATATTGAGAACATACGGTTTAATAACACGATTGATTTTAAAGTGGATGTTGAGAAGTCCATCAACCAGTTATCTGTAAAATTACCGTCTCTCATTACGCAACCTTTTATAGAGAATGCACTTTGGCACGGACTTTCCTTAAAAAAAGGCCATAGAATATTAAACCTAAATATATTTAAAATTAGTGATTCCCAATTGCAAATCGATATTATAGACAATGGTATTGGCAGAAAAAAGTCCAGAGAAATCAAAGAGAAGAAGCTGCATAGTCGTAACTCCTACGGTATCAAACTTTCCGAAGAACGCTTACTGCACTTCAGTGAAAACTATCAGAGCAAGCACAGCATTATATTCGAGGATTTGTACAACAATGAGATGCCCGTAGGTACTAAAGTCTCTTTGGTAATACCATTAAAGTAATTATCTAAGTATGGACTTAATCACATTTACCATTGTCTCTGCACGTTGCTTAACATCAGTTTCTGTCCACGACAGTTTAATCAAACATGATATGTTTCTACCAATATAATGGTCTGATGCCTTAAATGTTTTTGTCTTTAGATATTCCAAGCCTTCTTTAACTTCGTTGGATATTGGGAACAACGACTTAAGTTCTTTTAAGTGCTCCCATTTTCTAATATAATGCCAATTGTTATTATAATATTGAAAACAGGCATCAACACCATTAGCTTTAAAAGCTTCAGAAACCTTGATGGCAGATTCTAGGTCTGGCAAAAAGAAATTTAAAAACGCATAGCTTTCTTCACCGCCTTCAGGAACGGTCCTAAACGTCACTTCTGGAATTTGGGATAAGGCCTCACGCAAGATGGTGTAATGTTTCTTTTGAGTGGCTATAAATTCCGGTAAGCGCTTTACTTGTGCCAAGCCAACCGCAGCATGTAATTCTGAAATTCTGAAATTATAACCGAGGAACGGATGACCTTCTGCCCCTCTATCATTACCAACATGGTCATGACCATGATCGCTATAGTGGTCTGCATTCAAATAATAGTTTGTATTATTGGTTATCACAGCCCCCCCTTCACCACAGGTAATTGTTTTTACAAAATCAAACGAAAAACATCCCAAGTCACCTACACTGCCCAACGCTTTACCTTTGTAAGTACCCCCTATGGCCTGGCAAGCATCTTCTACCAATAACAAATTGTGTTTTTTGCATATGGTTTGTAAAGCGTCCATATTCCCCATACTACCACACATTTGCACCACCATAACCGCCTTGGTTTTAGGTGTAATGGCGGCCACTACAGCTTCAGGGTTTAAGGTTAGCGTATCATCAATATCAGCCAAAATGGGGATGGCACCCAGCATCATAACGGCTTCAAAACTAGCAACAAAAGTAAATGTAGGCATAATCACTTCATCGCCAGCACCCACACCAGCTGCTGCCAATGCAACCGACACGGCTGCTGTACCGCTTGAAACCAATTGCACATGTTTTACATTAAATGTATCTTCTAAAGCAGCTTCTAGGGCTTTGGCTTTCCAATGGCCATTTCGCATGCCATCAAAGCCATAGCGCATCAGTACACCATTTTCTAAAACATCATTAACTTCTTTACGTTCTAAATCTCCAAATAATTCAAATCCTGGCATAATATAGTTTCTAAATTAGGTTCAAATCTACAATTAAAATCAATAATAAATCAATACTCTTAAAGTTCAATTACAGATTCACTAATAGGTTTTCTAACCTTTTCAAATTCAGAGAATATATCCTCCTTAGAACGATACCCTACGGGCAGCAATAACACCGATTTTAATTTACTTTTTCCCAATTCCAGGATATCGTCAAAAGCTTCTGCAACAAAGCCTTCCATGGGGCAAGAATCAATACCTTCTACAGCACATACGGTCATTAAGTTCCCCAATGCAATATAAGCCTGATTTTTAGACCATTGCTGGCGTTCTTCAATGGTCATGGCCTGCATCATCTTTATAAGGTTCTCCCTGTAAGGTTTTAAGATGGTTTCCGAAGTATTTCTGGTAAGCTTAATATTATCATAGTAATCTACCACATCATCACTTAAAACATCTTCATGAATACAAATCACTAATAAGTGAGATGCTTCCAGTACTTGTTTTTGGTGATATGCATGTGGTACCAATTCTGTACGTAAAGCTTCATTATCCAATACAACCAATTTAATGGTTTGTAAACCATAAGAGGTTGCCGTTAAGTTAAAGGCCTGTTTTAATATATCCAGTTTTTCAGCAGGTAGCTTTTTGGTTTTATCAAATTTTTTAGTGGCATAACGCCATTTTAACTGCTTAATAATGCTCATATTGTAATATGTTTAAGCAAAAATAAGGTTTGAAATTATCTTTTTCCTTATGTAATCTATAAAATAATTTTATGGCTAAACCATTAGAATTTATTTTCTAAAAAATTAAGGATTTATTTGAAAGAATTAAAAAAGGGTTCTATATTTGCACCCGCCTAGGCCCTTGGTAGGGCTTCGGTGAGCAAGCCCGCTGAATTTATAATAGTATTGGGCATTAGGAGGAATGGCAGAGTGGTCGAATGCGGCAGTCTTGAAAACTGTTGAGGGTCACACCTCCGGGGGTTCGAATCCCTCTTCCTCCGCAGATAAAATCCCACCAAGGTGTACTTGAGTGGGATTTTTTATCAATACCGCCTTTCTTTACCCGTTATTTCTTCTATTCTTATAACAAAAACAATGGGCATTTCTTCATTATAAACTTTACTGGAAAATTCACTTATAAAGTCTTTTTTTATTTTTTCCTTTCTAGCTATTGTTTGTTTAACCCCTTGTGCAAAAAGGTGTAACAAATGTTTTGATTCGCTTCCATAAGCTTCGTCATATACACCTTGAACGAGTACCGATTTCCACTTGTCGGTAGATTGTATTTCCGATACCTGCAAAGAAACCCATTTATTTTTTCTCATGGCCATAATTTTTTGTCCTTCCCCAGAATAACAAATAATGGTCACGTTTTCTTCATCAAAAAAATATGTAATAGGGATTACATAAGGTTTGCTGTTGTGGATGTAAGACAAATAACCAATGTAATGATCCCTAAGAATTTCTTTGCATGATTTTGTTTTTAAATTTTTAATCATGACCTATGCTTTTAATGTCGTAAGTTATTTAAGTATTGGCACGAAAACCATGATTTTAATCAGGTTACTTAATTTTATTGTAGTTTAAATGGATTATAAACAAGGGCATCCATCTTTTTTATATATTTAGTACCCTTTTAAATAACTCCAACAAGACTGTAAAATGAAAGACACAAACAAGGTTCTAACCACCATTGCCATATTTTATGCATTATTAGTTACTGCTTGCCAATCTAAAAAAGAACAACCCACCCAAGACACTACATTAAACCGTTTTAAAATTGTAAACCGCCATAATGTAACCTTACAGGAAATTGATCCGCTTGCAGCTATGACGGTGGGCAATGGTGATTTTGCATATACTGCCGATGTAACAGGTATGCAATCGTTAGAAAACTATTATTACAACAATGGTATCCCTTTAGAAACCCGTACCACATGGGCATGGCATGCCTTTCCAAACCCTAAAAATCTACAGTTAAAAGATGCCACCAAAGCCACTAAGTTTCACGACCGTGAAATACATTATGCCAGTTTACAAAAAAGCGAAGCAGGCGATTATTACAGGATGAACCCCCACCCTATTGCTATGGGGCAAATAAGTTTAAGAACGGGTGACAATAAGCCTTTAGAACCTGAAATGATTCAAAACATTCAACAAAAACTGGATATTTGGAAAGGCAACATAAGCAGTCAATTTACTATTAATAACCAAGCGGTAGCAGTGCAAACCGTTAGCCACCCAGAATTAAGCCTGGTAGCCTTTCATCTTAAATCAGATTTATTAAAATCTGGCGACCTAAAGCCTACATTTCGTTTTCCTTATGCTTATGACCTTTCTAAAAAAAATAAACCTGCATTCGATTGGAGTAAACCAGATCAACATCAAACTGAAATCATTTTAAAAACCAATCATAGCGTTGTATTAAAACGTCACATCGATACCAGTATGTATTACGTTAAAATACAATGGAAAGGTATGGCTACATGGCAACAACTAAACGCTCATGAATTTGTATTGGATGCTACGGGGACTAATAATCTGGAACTGACTTGCCAATATACAACATCTTTAGAGGAAACAAATATGGCTGACTTTAAAACAACCCTAAGTGCCAGTGCAGAATCCTGGAAAACTTACTGGGAAAAAGGTGGCATTATAGATCTTAGTGGCAGTAAAGACCCACGGGCCAACGAACTGGAACGCCGAACTATACTGTCGCTTTACCTTGTTAAAGTAAACTATTCGGGAGCCTTTCCTCCTCAAGAAACTGGATTGGCCAATATTAGCTGGTATGGTAAGCATAACTCTGAGGTGTATTGGATTCATGCTGCACAGTTTTACCAATGGAACCATACCGATCTACTTGAAAAAGGCCTAGGCTGGTACCAAAATATTTTGCCAACGGCTATGGCCGATGCTAAAAGTAAAGGGTTTGAAGGTGCCCGTTGGCCCAAAATGTCTGGTATTAATGGCCGCATCAGTCCGGGAGACATTAACCCCTTTATTATATGGAACGCCTCAAACCCCATCTATTTATCTGAGTTGGTCTATAGAGCCCATCCAGACGAAGCAACACTTAACAAGTATAGGGACATCGTTTTTGAGTCGGCCAATTTTTTGGCATCTTACGCTTGGTATGATTCAAATACCGATCGCTATATTCTGGGGCCGCCCATAAAAAGTGTGAATGAAAGCACTGAAGAAAACACCACCATGAACCCAACTTTCGAACTGGCACAATGGTACTATGGGCTTAAAGTAGCTCAAGACTGGCGCGAACGTCTTGGTATGGCACGAAACCCTTTATGGGATACCATTCTTGAGAAATTGGCAAGACCCACCATACAAGATGGTAAATATGTAGAATTGGAATCTGATCCTAAAATGTATGATCGCAAGAGAGGCTATTCGTCCGCCATGATTATGGCTCTGGGTTACCTACCAGAAACCGAGTTTATCGATCCTCAAATCATGCAAAATACATTCAATGCCATTATGGAACGTAATGGCCTTAACAGTTTTGTTAGCTGGAGTATGGGCAAAGGTGCCTTAACAGCAGCACGATTGGGCAATCGTGAGACCGCAGTGGATATTGTTACAAACAATGCACCTAAAGCCCATTTTAATAAAACAGGCTATGTTCCCAGACCCAAAGAAGGCATTAACAACCCTTGTTATTTACCCGTAAATGGTGCCTTTCTTGAAGCTGTTGGGCTTATGGCTGCGGGTTGGGATGATGGTCCGGACGACCATGCTCCTGGGTTTCCTAAAAATGGCGATTGGGTGGTACGATCAGAAAACCTGTTAAAACTGCCTTAACCTGTTACCGCTTGGCAGGCTTTGGCATGTTTTTTATCCCTTAGTCCAGTTTAAGGTCAATTGGTGCTGTAATATGTGCTGGTATAGGAAATGTTTCAGGATTTAATGCGGTTAAATAACCTATCATAATAGGCTTTATATCCTTTAGCACTTCTTTAAACAAATCATGTGAGCCATTAGTTACGCATACTGTTTTAACCTTTTTAAAATGTTTCATAATTTCTTTGGCATTGCTAGGAGGTGTTCTTGCATCCTGAGTGCCATAAATCAATAAAAGGGGAATATTATCACTATAAAAGGGGCTGGATAGTTCTGCAGACAGGTCTTTGTTGGGAAGTAAATCGCAGGCAGAAAAGATAATATTATTAAGCGCATCTCCTAAAACGGCTTCAGTTGTCTCCTTCTTAACTCGCGACCACCTTTTGGCAGTAGCCCCCGAAGCACAATCGGTCAATACAGCCATCATATTTTCTTCTTGGTTAACCCGTATTCCAATAGCTTCTTCTGCAAGCCAAGTGTAATCCCCTCGCTTCATTTGTAGATAGCGATAAGGAAGTGTTCTATACTTTTTTCTACCCAGCATTAAGGCCGTTATTAATTGCAAGTCGTATTTCCCAACAACTATATCTACCAACTTATTGGTATTGGGGTGTTTTACTTTAACGGTTTGGGGAGAGCTTTCCAAATGAGATAACTGGTTCTTTACCAAGTTAACAAAAGAAGGTATTTCTTTGTTTAAAGTTGGGGTATTTGCTACCATATCGGAAAGTTGATTTAAAATAATGTCTGCATTTAATGGCAACTTTACAGTATGTGTAAGCCCTTCGGGGCTATCCAACAAAATTCTATCTACATGTTCTGGATAGCGCTTGGTGTAAGTAAGACCATGATGACTACCAAAGCTACCACCAAAAACCATGATTTTATCATAGCCTAAACGTGTTCTAATAGCATCAATATCATCAGCCATGGAAATAACGTTATAACCAGACAAGTCCCTTTGGTTTTCTTCCCAATAATCACTGCATGAAGCAATAAAATCTCTATATACCTGTGTGAAGGACGCCAAGGTCAAAGGTTTATCCAAAGGTAAATTAAATACTCCAGGACATTTTAAGTTTGGCACAGAAAGGCCATTACCGCGCTGTTCTATAACAACCACATCACTTTTTAAAGTAAACTCATGTAAAAGCGGTGCAATGGCCTCTAATTCTTGTAAAACTGATGGATCATCACCCGGTCCTCCCGCTAGTAAAAAAATGGGGGGCAATGGGTTTGAATATCCTGTTTTAATTCTAAGAAAGGGGATTTCAATTAAAGGGGAATTGTTCTTTTCCCTGTTCTCTTTTACATGTATCGTCCTTAATTCACCTTGAAAACTATGTCCAGAACTGGTCTTAAGGTCTATCAATTGTACATTGTCTGTTTGGTATTTACAACATACAAAACACAAACATGCGACTGGTAACAGTATTTTTTTTAACATCTCTTTAATTTAAAAGTTTGGTTATAAAAACAGTCTATTCAAGAATACCGTACATGCCATTAATCATTTGGCGCTCAAGCTCCGAAAGGGTCGCTTTCTTGTCAATAATCAGCTTATTGTTCTCCACATGTGCCTCAAATCCTATTTTAGACAAGTACGTTGCTATAGGAATAGGTTCTGTACCATAGATATGGTTCTTAAAAAAAGAGCTTTGGTTTTCTTTATTTAAGTCTGACAAAAGTTGCTCTAAATTGCCTAAAGTATAGGCCTTATCATTCCCAGAATGGTTTTTATAAAGATACCGCATTAAATCGTCCAAGCTTCTAGTATTCTTAGACTTTAAACGTATTTGTATGTCTTGTGCCATACCAGCAAAAAGGCCACCAGCATAAATCAGTCCCCAATGGGCATGCTTTTCATGCCCTGCAATTAAGGCCAACTTACCCAATCCACTATCTGTTATATATTTATTAAAAAATAGCCCATCTAAAACACTAGCAAAGGACGCCTCTGTTAAATAGCCAATATCATACAATGCTTTAAGGGCGTAATAATTGGTAACCCCTTCTTTAAACCATTCAGCAGTTTCATCTTGCGGAAGAAATGTTTTGCCGTTCCACAAATGAAAAAACTCATGAGAGAAAATAAAATTGGAAATGTTTTTGGACATATCGTCGCCCCCTTTTTCCACCAATATGCTTATATTATTGCCAATAACCTCGCCATCAGTTTTATTGGAAGCATTTATAAAGACCGTAAATGTAGCAGATTCTAGTTTTGGCAAGCCACCCATTAATGTTTCGTAATAATTCAATACTCCAGAAGCCATAGAAGCGTAATATGCTTTCCTTTTAACAATATCGGCTCCCCCAAGCGCAAAAATTAATCTAAACCCTTCTTTATCGATAATCACTTCTTCTTGTGTCCCCGCAAAAAACATCGATTGGGACAATGCTTCATGATTCTTTACGTTAAATGTGTTTTTTGTATTAGGTATAGGCGCCCACGAAGTTGTTAGTTTCCACGAATCTGGTATGTTAATATTTACAATCGCATTGCTGTTATCATCTTCATTAAGAATAAGCAAAGCCCTTGTTGTACAAAAAACACCCCAATCTGTGTTAAAGGCAACACCGTCTAAACCACTGTCCCACTCATAATCTTCATGGGTTAGGTTAACAGTATATCTTAAAACCAGTCTTTCATTCTGCGGTGTTTTTATTAACCATTGGGCACTACCCAACGCTTGGACGTCCAATAGCGCTTTCTCACTATTATACAACTTCATGTCCGACACAAAAGTAGCCCATCTATTGGGCAATTGGTTTGCTCCGGGTGCCATATATAAGGTATTGCTACTGGGTATAAAGGAAACTTCTATGTATGCTTTCTTTTCGGCAAGGTTATTAATGGTTATTGAATATTTTGTTGTTTGGTCATCTGTAATTGATATTTCATTAGAGCAAGTACTTCCCAAACTAGAATAAGAAATAGAAAAAATGACCCAAAAGGTTAAGAGCTTTTTCATGTTATAATTTTGATTTATTTTGATTAATGATGCAAGCAAAATAATGGCAGGTAAGGTTTATAACCAAATAAGTTTTGTTTCGATTTTAAAATCAGAACAATACAAATTATAACTTTAGGGCATCAATATATTTTGTTGGTGTAGTACCTGTTTCTTTTTTAAAGGCCTTGTAAAAAACAGATGGGGATTTAAACCCTACTTTATCGGCTAGCCCAATAATGGTAAGGGACTCGTGACCATTCTTGTTGACCTCTTTAATAAATTCTTGTATGCGAATGCTATTTATAAATTCATTAAAGTTTTGATTAAACTCATTGTGAATAAATGTACTTAGTTTATAATATGGAATTTCTATTTCATTAGATAAAGTTCGAATGCTCAAATCAGGTTTTGTGTATATATTTTGTTCAATAATATTATTAACAAACACTTTAGGCGTAATATCAATATCCAAATCTGCTTTTAAAAAGCGGGCTCTTTTTTGTGGTACTTCCTTTAAAGTAGCATATAAATACACAATGCTTATTCCTGTAAAAAACAAGGTAATATTAAGATATAAGTTAGAAGGCAAGGGAGCTATAAAAAACCGATATAAGAATAAAATTAAATTAATACTCCAGGTAAGCATAACACCAACAACCAATACTTTAGAAAAAAAACTTAAAGGCAGATTGGTCTTTTTTATAAAAGCAAATATACCAGCTACGTAAACAAAGAAATAAGCATTCCAAACAATTTGGTATGGCAATCCTCCAACCTTAATAATAGTGTTTGTCCCAAAAATATGGTAATGTGCCGTTAAAAAAGAAAAAAGTGATAGTAGTGAATAGATAAAAAAGGGTATTAAGTGCTTTATCCATGAAAGCATAGCAACCTTGTTGTGCAATGTTTTAACATACAGGTAAAGTGTGGGAGCCAATGCAAAAAGTAAAGCATTAGATACAGGTTCAAACCCATTAAATAATTTACTGTAACCACTGTGGTTTAATATCGTATTTAAAGTTACCCAGCTTAAAATAAAAAAAACAGCGGCCAAAAAATAGCGCTTACTAGACTGCTTTTGGCTTCTTGTTAATTGGTGCACCGACAATAAAAATAAATTCCCTACACCAATGGTATTAAGTAGTAATGGTATATCTCTTTCCATAAAACAGTATGACGATTGTAAAACAAAAACGTTACAGCTTAAATGTTTTATGCCCATACAGCATATACCAACAATACAAAAGGCCACCCAAAACAATGTTTTAGATGGCCTTCCCTAACGCCCACCAAGCGCTTACTGCAATAGCCGTTTTTGCTTTTGTTCTCTTATAATATCTTTTATAAGCTGGAACAATTGCCTTTTAAACGCTTGATAGTCTTTTACAAAGTTTTGTATGGTTGCACCAAGTGTTTTGTGCTGCTTTTTATATGCAGTTTCCTCCATAATCTGGTCCTTCCCATCAACCAGGATTTTAAAATCCCTATCATGGAGCTTTATGGCTTTAATATGGGTGTTAGTTTCCTTTTGTAATTGGCTTAGCGTATTTATAATACGCTTACTTTCTTCAAAATGTTTAGAGTCTATAAGTTGTAAAGTGTAGTGCTTTACAAGATCATCAAAAAATAGCTGTTCGTCCTCAATAAACAAGAGTTCCGATAGCCATTTCTGTATGGTTTCATGTATATTATCAGCACTTAACCATACATCATATTTTGGTGTTTTGGGCAAAGTTTCCATAGCGTTATCTAAACAACTTCAATCACTTTTTTAGAAGCTTCTTTAGCAGCTTCTTTTTTCTTCAGATTTAACTTCAAAATACCATTTTTGTAAACAGCCTTAACGTCTTGGTCGGTATTAATGGTTTTAGGAAGCTTTAAAGAACGTTGAAAAGAGTTATAGCTAAACTCTTTTCGGGTATAGCCATCTTCTTCTGCTTCGTCTTCCTGTTTCTTTTCACCATGTACAGTAAGCACATCGTCATCAATGGTAATTTTGATGTCATTTTTTGTAAACCCCGGAGCTTCAAATTCAATTTCAAAATCGTTTTTGTGCTCTATAACATTCACGGCTGGTACCAGGTTTTCTTCTTCGAATAAATCATCGAATCCTAAGAAGCCTTTTAAGCCGTCTTCAGACCATGGATATAGTCTTTTTCGGTTGTTAAATTTAATAAGAGACATACCTTAAAATTTAATAGTTAAACAAATATTTTAGCCCTTTAATTTACAACCTAAATCCTGTTTTTAAAATGATAATTATCATGTTTATAAAAAATTTTATAAAAGAACATGCGCTTACAAAATATTGTTATTCAGATATTTATAAATAAAACATGAAATTATTGTAAATGAACTTCAATTATTTTGCAGTAACAAAACCGCTAATCCATTGCGGCCAAAACAATCGCATACACCCTCCTTTTTCAACCTCCTAAAAGAAGGCGAAACGGTGGTATATGAAACCCTGTTTCGTTTGTAGTTTGGCATACCTGGCCACACTAATAGCGGATAGCTACATTTTGGAAGTGAGCAGGGGCTATGGTAAAGGTGCCAACCTGCGTAGTGGTGTTTTAGATGATACCCTAGGGGTTGCTTAACACCACCCTATTTTTACAACGTTGCTTCTTAAAAAAACCATGGTAACCATATGCACAAACGGCATAGACTACCATGGTTTTTATTTGCTGTTTTAAAAGTAATTTACTGTGAAGTTAAAATCAATTATTTAATTTCAACCAACTCCAGGTCAAACGTTAAATCTTGGCCTGCCAAAGGATGGTTGGCATCTATAACAATATGTTCGTCATGAACCTCGGCTACACGAAATTGCACCTCGCTCCCATCGGGATTTCTAGACGTTAAGCCCATACCTACTTCTGGTGTGATTTCCTGTGGCAACTGCTCCTTTTTTACTTCATGGAACAACTCCTTTTGTACCTCGCCATAAGCTTCGGCCACAGGGATATTAATGGTTTTTTTATCGTTTACTTTCATGTCGATGATACCCTTCTCAAAACCAGGAATAAGTTTGCCCTCCCCTAAGGTTACTTCTAAAGGACCACGTTCCAAAGAACTGTCAAAAACTTGACCATTACTTAATTTTCCTGTGTAATGAACTTTTACGGTATCATTCGCTTTTACTTGACTCATAATTATTGTTTCTTGTTTTGTATGTGTACAAAACTATTAATTTATAAGGGGTATAACGAATTTATTGGCACAAATTCGATGAATTAAGATAATATTAACGTTGCCTTAAAACAACGGCCTATTCCAAATAACCCTTTATAACCGCATACCAAAGGGCATATCCCTGGACATTCATGTGCAGGCCATCACTAATAAAAAGCTCCCGCTTTGGCATTCTTTTGTGGAGCATAATGTCCCATACATTGGCAAACTCTAAATTGGGGTCCTTATCACAAATCCGTTTTAGTTTTCTGTTAAGGCGTTTGTATTTGCCCCTAAGGTGCCAACGGGCAATACTGGGTTTAGGAGAGATAATGATGATTTCTGTGGCATGGTCCTGCGCTTTAATCTTGGTAATAATAGCTTCAAAATCACTTAATATGGTTTTAAGACGCTTCTTGGCAGAGAGGTCGTTATCCCCCTCGTAGATAAACACCTTTTTGGGATGGTACTTTAAAATAAGGGAATCGCTATACCCCAATAAATCGGAAGCATGCGAGCCACCAAATCCGGAATTTATAACATAGTAATTAGGAAACAGGTCTTGCAGATTGCGCCACAGCCTTACACTAGAGCTTCCTGTAAATACAACGGTTTCTTTATTAGCAATACCATGCACGGTATCACTACTGTTATAACGCTTTGTAATGGCAGACACTTCATTTTCAAAACGCTGATTAGGTTGTGCATAAAGACTTCCTACCACTAAAAGAATGATATAACAGGTATATTTCATATTAAGTTGGTATTTTAAAAAAACCCTTCAGGCTTTAAAATCTGAAGGGTTTATATCTCTATTATTGTTCGTTAATCCATTCCACAACAGTGAGCACCTCTCTACTCTCTATTCTCTATTCTCGTCTCTCTACTCTATTATAAAAGTTTAACGCAAATCAGGAATGGCACAAACATCCATATCGCCATAATCCAGGTTTTCCCCAGCCATACCCCAAATAAAGGAATAATTACTGGTACCAGATCCTGCGTGGATAGACCAAGGTGGTGAAATAACCGCTTGGTTGTTTTGCATCCAAATATGTCTGGTTTCATTGGTTTGTCCCATAAAGTGACATACCGATTGGCCTTCGGGAATTTCAAAGTAAAAATACACTTCCATTCTACGGTCGTGCACATGTGCTGGCATGGTGTTCCAGCTACTTCCTGGTTTAATGGTCGTCATACCCATTTGTAATTGGCATACATCTACCACACTGTTTACAATATATTTTCTAAGGGTCCTGGCATTGGCCGTTTCAGCAGATCCCAACTCGATTACTTCCACATCGTCAACACCTATTTTCTTAACTGGATAGGCTTTATGTGCGGGTGCTGAGTTAAGGTAAAACAGGGCTGGGCTGCTACCGGACTTACTTGAAAATGTTACGTCCTTATTGCCTTGTCCAATATAAAGTGCTTCTCTATGGTTTAGCTCATAAGCCGTTCCATCTACAGTTACCGTACCACTCTCGCCAATATTAATAATACCCAACTCTCTACGCTCTAAGAAATACGGAGCCTTTAGCGGATCGATAGTTTCTAAAGCAATTGTTTTTCCAACGGGCATAGCCCCGCCTGCAATAAAACGGTCGTAGTGCGAATACACCAAGTTTATTTTATCAGACTCAAAGAGTGTTTCTATTAAAAATTCATTTCGTAATTGCGTTGTATCATAACTTTTTACCCCTTGTGGGCTTGATGCATAACGCGATTCATAAGTGATTGACATAATTTATAATTTTAATTTATTTTTATTAGTTGTTCGTTATTGGTAGTTATACAATCGATTACCCTGCAATATAATTATAAAACTTTGAACCCCATAACTTCTACACGCATTAAACCACCAAAACCGTTAAACTAATGGCACCTTGAGCTCCAATAACCAAACATTGTTCTATATCTGCTGTTTTTGATGGCCCAGAAATAAATACGCCAAAGGTACGATCACGTTTTGAAATAGCCTTATAAGCATCGTGCATATGCAAATAAATGTCATTTTTTGAAACTACCAAAATTAAATCCTTGGTAATAAATGGCAAGACACGAATTGTAGACTCGTTTTCTGGTACCCAAACCGCCCCATTTTCTGCAACAGCCAATTCACCTTGCAATATGGCTAAATCGATAGTCTCTAAACTGTGTGGCGGGGTATCTTTGGAAATGGAAATGGTACCCAGTTGCGACGACTTTACACAAGATACAATTTTTTCGGCATTTGGATACCGTTTTTTTATCTCGGCATCTATTTGAGATGCATTTTCCAATTCGATGGCCTCCCCCCCTACAAGTGCAACATGGTTTTTGAATGTTTCTACCAAATCAACAGTTTCGGCAAAAACGTTTAGATCGATTTCAGGTAAAGGCAACAAATCGGGTTTGTTTTTCTTAACGGCATTTAAAATGGCTGTTCTACTACTCATGTTTCTTTCTTTTTTGGTACCATTGATCGAAATTATCCTGTTTTACTTTTGGCAATTCCCTAGCTTTTCCCCAAGCGTTTAATTTGGAATATATTAAAAACCTTGGGGTGTGTTTTAGCATAAATCGCGCCGATCTCCCTATAAACCCATACAGTTTGGAGTTGGACAGTACATGTCCAGCCATTTTTAAAATGGATTTTTTAACGACGGGCTGTGGAACGTCTTTGGTTATAATTTGACGCCATTTATATAGTTGCTCGTGGATGTCTATCTTTACAGGACAAACATCAGAACAGGAGCCACATAAGGTGGATGCAAACGGCAAGGAACTGTGTTTTTTTAGATCTATCCCAGGAGATAAAATAGAGCCTATAGGCCCTGGAATGGTCGATTTATAACTGTGCCCCCCACTGCGCCTATAAATAGGACAGGTATTCATACAGGCACCACAGCGAATACAGTGCAGGGATCGCCTAAAATCTTCTCTACTTAGCTGCTCCGTCCTTCCATTATCTACAATAACAATGTGCATTTCGGTACCGGGTGCTGGTTTATTGAAATGCGAGGAATAGGTGGTTATGGGTTGTCCGGTAGCACTTCTTGCCAACAAGCGCAAAAAGATTCCCAAATGCTTTTCTTCGGGGATGATTTTTTCCATACCCATACAGGCTATATGCACTTTTGCTAAGTGCGCTCCCATATCGGCATTACCCTCATTGGTGCAAACTACAATGCCCCCGGTTTCGGCAATGGCAAAATTAACGCCTGTTATGGCTGCATCGGCCTTTAAGAATTTATGGCGCAAATGTTTTCTGGCTTCGTTGGTTAAATACTGCGGATCGCCATTACTGGGTGTTGTACCCAAATGTTCTTGAAACAAAACATCAACATCTTCTTTGGTTTTATGTATGGCTGGCAACACGATATGGCTGGGTGGCTCTTCGGCCAATTGTACAATGCGCTCACCTAGATCGGTATCGACTACCTCCATACCTTGGGCTTCTAAATAGGGGTTTAAGTGGCATTCTTCGGTAAGCATGGATTTGCTCTTAACAATCTTTTCTACCTGGTGTTTTTGTAAAATACTGTGTACTATCTTATTGTGCTCTTCAGCATTGGCTGCCCAATGTACGGTAACCCCGTTTTTTTGGGCATTGGTTTCAAACTGTACCAAGTAATTGTCTAAATTGGACAACACATTGGCTTTTATGCCCGATGCCAGGTCCCTAAGTGTTTCCCAACCTTTAACATTATGGGCTGCCTTATCGCGCTTTTGCCTAACAAACCACAGGGCTTTGTCGTGCCAATTTACTTTAGCTTCGTCCTTATTGAATATTGCTGCTTCTTCTGCGTGTGCCATATTAAATGCTACTGTTTAAAATTTCTGCAATGTGCATAACCTTAAGCGGTTGGTTGTTTCTATTTATCAAACCTTCTAAATGCATTAAGCAAGAGTGATCTGCCCCGGTAATGACTTCAACATCACTATCTAGATGATCCTGTATGCGATCCTTGCCCATTTTAACGGAAATGGCTTCCTCAAATACCGAAAATGTACCGCCAAAACCACAGCACTCATCGGTACGGTGCAAGGTTTTTAGCTCCAAGCCCTTAACGGCATTAAGCAGACTTTCTTCAGTAGAATACGGTGCGTCCATACGCTCCGAACAAGACCCTAGCCGCAAGCCTCGGAGTCCGTGACAACTTTTATGAATACCCACTTTATGCGGAAAGGATGCTCCTAGATCGGTTTTACCAAGCACCTTGTATATAAACTGGCAAAGCTCGTAGGTGTTGTTTCTAACTTTAACCACATCGGGGGTTTGCTCTAAAATATCAAAATGCTTTCTAACATGATACACACAGCTACCCGAAGGCCCTACGATATAATCGTAATTCTTGAAATTTTCTACAAATAATTGACAAGCCCCTTTAGAATCGGTTTCATAACCCGAATTCCCCAAAGGTTGTCCGCAACATGTTTGCCCCATGGGGTAGTCAACATCCACCCCTAACTTTTCTAAAAGCTCTAAGGAGGCAATTCCAACTTGGGGATATAATTGATTTATATAACATGGTATAAATAAACCGACTTTCATTTTTTATTGTTATGTTTTATTGCTTCATAATTCATTTACTTGCGTATTGCCAGTTCAAGCGCCAGCCTGTCCGGCAGGCAGGCAGTCGAGAACCTTGAACAGATATCATTTAAAAAATCGCGTTAAGCTTCGCTTGCTATCTTTAACATCTTTTACTAATGGTTTTGAAATTTTGACAGTTAAACCTATCGACTGCGCTCGAGGTGACAATGGGATTGCTGGCTAAACATGTCCATTTCATACACTAGTTAAATTCATTTAACAAAATGCTAAACCTGACATTATTACTTCTATTGTTCATTATCTCTTTTTGGGTTTAGCTTATCAAAACCCACAACTCATTCATTACTTCTAGAAATGCCAAGCGCAAGTCCCCGTAATTCTGCCAATCCTCTTAAGCGCCCTATGGCTGTGTAGCCAGCATAAGCACTTGTGGTTTCTAAATCATTCAACATTTGATGTCCGTGATCCGGACGCATGGGCAATTGTACCTGGCGTGCATGTTCAATTTCTAAAACAGCCTTAACAATATCATACATGTCCGAAGAACCATCCAAATGATTGTCCTCATAAAAACTCCCATCGGCCTCCCGCTTTACATTTCTTAAATGCAGGAAATGAATTTTATCACTGAACTTTCGGATCATCTTTGGTAAATCGTTGTCTGGGTTGGCCCCTAAAGATCCTGTACAAAACGTAATACCATTTGCCGGGCTATCAATAAAGCCTACCAAATCCTCTAAATCCTTTTCAGATTTTATAATTCTGGGTAAGCCCATAATATCCATAGGAGGATCATCAGGATGAATGGCCATTTTAATACCGTGAGCTTCACAAACAGGTATAACTTCATTTAAGAAATAAGACAGGTTTGCTTTTAAATCGGTATGCGATACATGATCGTATTGTGCAATCATCTCCTTAAATACGGGTATGGTTAAATCGTCTACCGTACCCGGTAACCCTTTTAACACACTAGCTTCCAACCGGTTTTTAGCACTTGGAGACATGGTTTTAAAACGTGCTTTAGCAGCGTCTAAAACCTCCGGCGTATACGATGCTTCCACCCCTTGGCGCTCCATAATACAGGATTCAAACACAGCCATATCCACTTTATCAAACCGCAAGGCTGTACTGCCATCTTGCAACGACCAATAGAGGTGCGTACGCGTCCAGTCTAACACAGGCATAAAATTATAGCATACGTTTTTAATGCCACAAGATGCCACATTTATTAAACTCTGCTTATAGTTTTCTATACGCTGTAAATAATCGCCCGTCCTTAGTTTTATATTTTCATGAATAGGAATGCTTTCTATAAATGCCCAGGTTAAGCCCTCGGCCTCTATAGCCTGCTTTACTTTTAAAATTTCTGCAACTTCCCAAACCTCGCCATTGGCTACATGGTGCAATGCAGTAACCACACCTGTGGCACCTGCTTGTTTTATATGTGATAATGTAACTGGGTCTGATTTGCCAAACCACCTAAATGTTTCTTGCATGCTTATATTTTTTTTTAAACTCCACTAAAAGCTCCAAAGCCACCATCAACTGGAACTACAATGCCCGTAACAAACTTTGAGGCATCGGAACACAAATAATGTAAGGCGCCATTCAACTCATCAGCATGGCCAAAACGTTTCATTGGGGTATTTGAAATAATGGTACGGCCCCTATCGGTATAGCTGCCATCTTCATTTAGCAATAAAGCGCGGTTTTGATTACCGATAAAAAATCCTGGTGCTATGGCGTTAACCCGTAAACCATCCCCATACTTCTGGGCCAATTCTACAGCCAACCATTTAGTAAAATTACTAATGGCCGCTTTAGAAGCCGAATAGCCCGCTACACGAGTAAGTGCCCTATCGGCTGCCATAGAGGATATGTTGATAATATTACCCGCTTTTTTATTAACCATATGCTTACCAAATACTATTGATGGCAAAATACTTCCAAATAAATTAAGATCTACAACCTGCTTAAAATCGTCTAACTTTAAATCAAAGATCGATTGGTCAGGACCAATAGTAGCCCCGGGCATATTGCCTCCTGCAGCATTAACCAAAATATCGATGGTGCCATATTTAGAGATAATGGTTTTAGATACAGCTTCAAGACTAGCTTCGTCTACCACATTACAAACATAGCCATCCACTTTATCACTAATGGCCGCCATGCGCTTAACGGTTTCATCTACCGTTTTTTGTTTATAATGCAAAATAATAACGATTGCTCCTTGCTGCAGTAGGTATTCTGCTATACTACCCCCTAATACGCCCCCGCCACCTGTTACCAAGGCGACTTTGTTTTCTATGTTAAATAAACTCATATCTCTTTTCTCTTTTCTATAATATATATTCTCTATTCTCTATTCTCTTCTCTCGTCCGTTCCAAAAACAAATTTATATATAACCCAAAGGAATACTGCCCTGTACTATACTGCCCCAAAATTAGGGAAAAACATTTTTATATTAGGTTATAACTACCTATCAATTCATAATAAATTCACAATCAATACGAAACAAAAAAACTTTGGGCTTGACATCCTGTTTAATTTCTCTTATAATATAACTTAAAAAGCTAATTAATTGCTTGATTACAGTACAGTACAGGATAGAAACATTTAATTCTTGATTTAATTTCGCTTTGAAATATTTTAATAATGCACATGAATACAATTGTAAAAAATTTTAAGTACGTAGACTATCTTTGGGACGACGATAAGGCCAATGCACTAGGTGATGACCAAGTAGCTTTATTTTTGTACCGATCTAATATATTAGGTGCCGACCTAAGAATAACTAATTACGGAGGAGGGAACACCAGTTGTAAAACCATAGAAAAAGACCCGTTGACCAATGAGGATGTCGAGGTGATGTGGGTAAAAGGTTCTGGTGGAGACATTGGTACCCTAACACGTTCGGGCATTGCCGGACTTTACACCAACAGGCTGCGCGACCTGAAGAATGTTTATGGCGGCCTGGAGGACGAGGACCGTATGGTGGGACTCTTTAACCATTGTATTTATGACCTAGATAGTAAAGCGCCATCTATAGACACGCCATTGCACGGCCTACTGCCGTTTGCTCACATAGACCATTTGCACCCCGATGCCCTTATAGCCGTAGCTGCCGCACAGGACAGTGAAAAGGTAACCAAAGAGATTTGGGGCGATACTATGGGATGGGTGCCTTGGCAACGACCTGGGTTTGACCTGGGCCTACAATTGGAGAAATGCCTGAATGACAATCCTGGTATTAGAGGTATTGTATTGGGAAGTCACGGACTCTTTACCTGGGGAGATACCTCCTACGAATGTTACATAAACAGCCTGGAAGTTATTGAAAAGGCTTCTGAATATATAGCAAACAAAATAGCAGAAAAAGGCACCGTATTTGGTGGCCAAAAAGTGGAAAGTCTTCCAAAAGAGGACCGCTTGGAAAAAGCAGCACAGTTAATGCCCCTATTAAGAGGTCTGTGCTCATCTGAAAACCAAATGATTGGGCACTTTTCCGATAGCGATGTGGTGATGGAGTACATTAACAGTAACGACCTGGAGCGTTTGGCACCTATGGGCACCTCCTGTCCGGACCACTTTTTAAGAACAAAGATACAGCCCTTGGTACTTACATTGGATGCCAACGAGGACCTATCGGATGCCAATGCAATTCTTAAAAAACTAGAACCTGCATTTGAGCAATACCGACAAGAATATGCCGATTACTACAATACTTGCAAAAGGGACAACAGTCCCGCCATGCGCGATCCTAACCCGGTGATAATCATTTACCCTGGTGTGGGGATGTTCAGCTTTGCAAAAAACAAACAGACTACGCGTGTAGCCAGTGAGTTCTATATTAATGCCATAAACGTAATGCGCGGTGCCGAGGCCATTTCGGCCTATACATCGTTGCCAAGACAAGAGGCTTTTGATATTGAATACTGGTTATTGGAAGAGGCCAAACTACAGCGTATGCCCAAAGAGCAACCACTATCCCGTAAAGTAGCCTTGGTTACCGGTGCCGGTGGTGGTATTGGTAAAGCCATAGCAGATAAATTCGCCGCTGAAGGTGCCAATGTGGTACTTACCGATATTAACGAGGATAGCCTTAAAGAAGCACATACAACCTATAAACGTGATGTTGCTGCCTATGCGGTATGCGATGTTACTAACTATGATTCTATAAAAGCGGCTTATAAAAAGGCCTGTATAGAATTTGGTGGTGTAGACATTATTGTTCACAGTGCTGGGTTGGCTATATCTAAACCCATCGAAGAGACTACAGAAAAGGACTGGGACATTCTACAGAACGTTCTGGTAAAGGGACAATTTGAACTGGCCAAGGCCGGTGTTGAAATAATGCGTAAGCAAGGATTGGGTGGTAACTTTATTAGCATTGCCAGCAAAAACGGACTGGTATCTGGGCCCAACAACGTAGGCTATGGAACCGCCAAAGCTGCACAGCAGCACATGTCGCGCCTTTTGGCAGCAGAACTGGCACCAGACAAAATACGTGTAAATGTGGTAAACCCTGATGGCGTTATTGTTGGTAGCAAGATATGGGAAGGCGCTTGGGCCGAAGGACGTGCCAAAGCCTATGGTATTTCTGTAGATGAACTGCCCGCACATTATGCAAAAAGAAATTTATTGAACGAGATCATTTACCCTGAAGATATTGCCAACGGTGTGTTTTCATTGGTGGCCATACTAGACAAAACAACTGGAAACATTGTTAATGTTGATGGTGGAATGGCAAATGCATTTGTAAGATAATAAAATTTGAGTTAGTTTTAATTTGTAAAAACTTCCATAGCATATTAAGTTATATATGGAAGTTTTTTTTTAAATAATGGATGGGGAGTATAGAATAGAGAATAGAGAATAGAGAATAGAGAGGTTGACCGATGAATCTAAACAATAATAAACGTATGAAAATAGAACAGGGTAAAATACAGGACACCAATAGCAAAACGCTAAAATCGCATCATGAGCATTTTGATTTTTTAGCAAACCAATTGACCAATAAAGGCATGAACGTTAATGCTATTATAGACAGGCTAAAAGATTTTCAAGTAGCCATTCCAAGTTGGGCCTTGGGAGCTGGTGGTACCCGATTTGGACGTTTCTCATTTTATGGGGAGCCCTCAAACCTAGAACAAAAAATACAGGACATAGGAGTACTTCATGCCCTTACAAAAACTGCTGGTGCTGTGTCCCTGCACATCCCTTGGGACATTCCAGAAGATTATAAAGCCATAAAAGAACTAGCGCACGGCTTGGACATTAAGTTTGATGCGGTAAACTCCAATACCTTTCAAGACCAAGCAAATGCTAAAGAAAGTTATAAATATGGCTCATTAAGCAATACCAGCGAAGCCGTAAGGCAACAGGCCATACAGCACAACTTGGATGTTATAAACATTGGCAACCAATTGGGGTCTAAAAGCCTGACAGTTTGGTTGGCAGACGGTTCCTGTTTTCCAGGACAGAACAACTTCCAAACGGCCCTTCAAAATACCGAAAACAGTTTAAAGTCCATTTACAAGGGACTCCCTAGTGATTGGAGCATGCTTATTGAATATAAGCCCTACGAGCCTAACTTTTACAGTACGGTTATACAAGATTGGGGTACCTCTTTCATGCTTGCCAATGCCTGTGGTGAAAAAGCATATTCGCTTGTAGACTTGGGGCACCATTTACCAAATAGTAACATAGAACAAATTGTATCTATACTCATGCTAAAAGGCAAATTGGGCGGGTTTCACTTTAACGACAGCAAGTATGGCGATGACGACCTAACCGTAGGCAGTATTAAGCCCTATGCCCTCTTCCTGATCTTTAATGAACTGGTGTACGGCATGCAGAACAATCCGCAAAACCCAGATCTGGCATGGATGATTGATGCCAGTCATAACGTAAAGGACCCCTTAGAGGATTTGATACAGTCCCTTGAGGCCATACAAGAAGCCTATGCCAAGGCACTTTTGGTTGACCAAGAAGCACTAAAAGCAGCACAGCAGGCTAATGATGTGGTGAAGTGCCAGGAGCTGTTACAGGACGCTTATAGAACCGACGTAAGGCCTTTACTTGAGAAATCACGTTTAGAGGCAGGTGGCGCCCTAAGCCCTATAAATGCTTACCGCACATTACAGGTAAGGAACGAACTTATTAAAGAACGCGGCAAGAACACCGTGGCAACAGGATTATAATAATTTATATGATTGACGTAACAGCTGTTTTTGATATTGGGAAAACCAACAAAAAGTTCTTTCTATTTGATAAGGATTACAAGGAGGTACACAAGGAATATATCCATTTTGATGAGGTTCAAGACGAGGATGGCTATCCAACTGAAAACTTGGAAGCCCTTCAGGATTGGCTGAAGCGTGTTTTTAGCAATATCCTAAAGGCATCTGAATTCAATGTTCAGGCCATCAACTTTTCAACCTATGGCGCTAGTTTTGTGCACTTAGACGAAAACGGGGATGTACTAACTCCACTTTACAATTATACCAAGCCCATAGACCAAGGCATTATTGATTCGTTTATTGAAAAATATGGTCCAAAAGAAGATTTTTTAAGCACCACGGGGTGTTTTGACCTGAGTCTTTTAAACTCGGGCCTACAACTCTACTGGATAAAACACACCAAGCCCGAAGTGTTTAAAAAGATAAGATATTCACTGCACTTGCCTCAATACCTGAGTTATATCTTTACAGGGATACCTCTTAGTGAGTACACCAGTATTGGTTGCCATACGGCGCTTTGGGACTATACCAAGAAAGATTATCACCAATGGGTATACACAGAGGGTCTGGACCGTATCCTGCCCACTATTGTATCTACAGAGACTAGTATAAACATGAACTACAATGGCAAGCGTATTAAAATTGGCGTGGGTATACACGATAGCTCTGCAGCGTTACTGCCCTACGTTAGAAGCGTAAAGAAAAAGTTTGTTTTAGTCTCAACAGGAACTTGGAGCATTGCTTTAAATCCTTTTACAGAACACCCTATTAATGATGATGGTAAAAACAAAGACTCTATTAATTACATGCGTATTAACGGCAAGCCCGTTAAGGCCACACGCTTGTTCCTAGGGAACGAATACAAGATACAGGTAAAAAAACTGGATGCCCACTTTGGGGTTGCCGAAGACTTCCACCGTCACGTAAAATTTGACTATGATACCTATTTTGAGATCACCAAAAACTTTGAGCATATGTTTAAATGGGAGGGTATCGTGGACCCCAACATGCCGAGCGAAACCAAGATACCTTACACCAAATTTGAACACGCCTACCACCAGCTTATGGTAGAACTGGTACTATTACAGATAAAGAGTATTAAGGACGTTATTGGCAATGATGCCATAAAGCGCCTTTACGTAGATGGCGGTTTTAGCGACAACGACCTGTACATAAAGTTACTGTCACATTACTTTAGGGACAAAAAGCTGCGTACTACAGACTCCTCTTTGGGGTCGGCATTAGGCGCTGCTATTTCGATATCAGACAAGAAATTGAACTCTAAGTTCCTTAAAAAGAATTATTCATTAAAAAAACATGTCCCTTTTATTATAAAATAACACCTATTACTAACTAAATAAACATTACCACCAATGACACAGTACCACAAAGAAGAAGATGTTATAGAAGACATTGTAGGCGGGGAATTTGAAAGAACCCCTGTACCAGAATCTAAATTAAAAAGCTGGAAAAGCTTTCTTGGCATGTATGCCGGCGAGCATGCCGCAGGAACAGAATTTATAATAGGCCCATTATTCTTAACAGCCGGCGTTAGCGCCTTCGATTTAATTATTGGTCTTTTAATAGGTAACTTTTTAGCTGTATTAAGCTGGCGTTTTTTAACAGCCGAAATTGCTGTTAAAAACAGGTTAACCCTATACTACCAGCTTGAAAAGATATGCGGTAAAAACCTTGTAACAGGCTATAACTTAGCCAATGGTATACTATTTTGCTTTTTAGCAGGCTCTATGATAACGGTTTCGGCCACTGCAGTTGGAATACCGTTTGATATGCCTATGCCCAAATTATCGGACACCATGCCCAACGGTGTTACTTGGGTTGTTATTGTTATAGCACTTGGTACTGTAATTTCTTTAATTGCTGCGCGTGGTTATGATATGGTTTCAAAAGCAGCCAACTGGATGTCTCCCATCATTGTTTTGGCCTTTTTAGCTTGTGGTATTGTTGCCTTAGGCCAATTAGGCGTTAGTAGCTTCTCAGATTTTTGGGATATTTGGGGTACAGGTTCAGAGCCTTTCCCTGGACAAATAAAATATACCTTTTGGCATGTGGTTATTTGGTCTTGGTTTGCTAATGCCGCTATGCACATAGGAATGTCCGACCTATCCGTTTTTCGCTTTGCCAAAAAGGCAAGTTCTGGTTGGACAACTGCCGCAGGAATGTATGTAGGCCATTATATGGCATGGATAGCCGCCTGCTTATTATATGCTGTATATTTAAGATCGCCCGAGGCACAAGCGTTTCTATCCAATGGTGAAGCACCATCGGTAGCACCTGGGCCCTTAGCATATAACGCCATTGGAGTTTTTGGAATTATTGCTGTAATATTAGCTGGTTGGACAACAGCCAACCCCACTATATACCGTGCTGGTTTGGCTTTTCAAGCCATCATGCCAAAAGCCTCTACATTTTGGGTAACCATTATTGCAGGTAGTGTGGCAACACTTGCTGGTATTTTTCCAGCATTTGCCATGAAATTATTGGATTTTGTAGCACTGTACGGATTTATCTTAGCACCTGTGGGCGCTGTAATTGTTTTTGAGCATTTCTTTTATAAAAAGTTCGGCATTATTAAAAATTATGCCGAATACGCCAATATTAAATTCAACAAGTCTGTTTTATTGGCTTGGGCCATAAGTTTTGGGGTATTCTACTTTATATCCATACAGTTTGAAGTGTTCTTATCGTTCGTAACGCTTCCAACCTGGTTATCATGTGGCGTCCTGTTCCTTCTTTTTAGCAAATATTTTCAAAAAAGGAACGTTTAGTATTAAAAGCCCATTACTAATAAGTTGGCAATGGGCTTTAACAACCTTCCCTACCCCCTTACCAGAACAGTTAATTAGCCAAGTGCTATTATATAATGTTATAGAAAGAATAATGTTATAGAAAGAAAAAGATAAATATATTATTTATGTTTGCTTAAAATTTAAAAAAACCATGACATTGGATAAGGATTATATTCAAATTGAAACTTCAAGTAATACCAGTTCTGCTAAAATACACTCAAAATTGGGAGCAAGTTTACAAGAATTAATCCTAGACGGCAAAACGGTTATAGCAGACTTACACCCATTGCCCTATAGTGATACATACGCCTCCTCCATCCTTTTCCCTTTTGCCAACAGAATAAAAGATGGCAAGTACCAATATGCCGGCCAAACATACCAACTTAACATCAACGAAAAGGCCAAAAACAATGCATTGCACGGTTTTGTTTTTAATAAACCGTTTAAGGTGATTGACAGTGCTGTAACTGATGATTTTACTTCGGTGAAGTTAATGTACGACGAAACCAGTAAACCCTCTGGCTTTCCTTACACCTATAGTATTGTTTTGGAATATATATTAAAAAAGGATGCCCTAGATTTAAATGTTTCCATTACCAATACCGATAGCAATACATTTCCTTTTACCATAGGCTGGCACCCCTATTTTAATAGTAAGGACCTATACAACAGCAGCTTGAGTTTTAATAGTGATGAGCAATTGGTTTTTGATGCACAAGCCATTACCACAGGAACTATAAAAGCACACAATACCAAAGATTTTAAAATTAAGGATAAAAAACTTGATGACTGTTTTGTATTGAACACTAATAAAATACAGTTTAACACACCCGATTACGCGCTATTAATAAGTGCATCTTCCAAAGAGAGTTATCTACAAATATACACCCCCCCTAAAGCGCATACCATAGCCATTGAACCAACCACAGGAGTCTCTAATAGCTTTAACAACAATATGGGATTACAA
Source organism: Aestuariibaculum scopimerae (assembly GCF_059428085.1). Lineage (NCBI taxonomy): Bacteria > Pseudomonadati > Bacteroidota > Flavobacteriia > Flavobacteriales > Flavobacteriaceae > Aestuariibaculum > Aestuariibaculum scopimerae. The sequence continues at coordinate 3,279,223 of NZ_CM182089.1, read as the reverse complement.
ACCCTAAAGCCAAAGGACACTTATCAAATAAACTGGAACATAAAAATGCTCAAATAAATTTTATAATGTAATGAACCAAGTGTTAATAGATAGTGTAAAAAGTAAATTCATAAATAAGTTTAAAAACGATCCTTTACTTATATTTTCTCCTGGTAGAATAAACATTATTGGCGAGCACACTGATTATAATGATGGCTTTGTTTTTCCTGCTGCCATAAACAAAGGCATGGTCGTGGCCATGCAAAAAAGCGACTCCAACATATCAAAAGTATGTGCTATTGTTTTAGGCGAGGCCATCGTTTTTTCCATTAAAAATATAGAACCCTTAAAAAACAACGGCTGGGGGAATTACATTTTAGGTGTTATTTATGAGATTCAAAAAATGGGCAAGACTTTAGAGGATTTTAGCATGACCTTTGATGGTGATGTCCCTATTGGTGCTGGTTTATCCTCGTCTGCCGCTCTGGAAAACAGCATTGTATATGGATTAAACGAACTTTTCGATTTAGGCTTTACAAAAAAGGAAATGATCTTGATATCGCAAAGAGCAGAACACAATTATGTAGATGTAAAATGTGGTATCATGGACCAGTACACCAGTATGTTTGGTATAAAAAACAATGCTTTTCTTTTAGATTGTAGAACTGTAGAAGCTGAACCCTTTGAAATTGATTTTAAAGATTATCAATTTATGCTTATTGATACCAATATAAAGCATAGTTTGCTTGAAAGCGCCTATAATGATAGGCGCTCTGTTTGTGAAAACATTTCTAAACTACTGGGAGTTAAAGCGCTAAGGGATGCCACGGAAGCCGATTTAGAACGCATAAAACACAAAGTGCATGATGATGATTACCAAAAAGCACTTTACGTTATTCAAGAGAACAATCGCGTGCTCTTGGCTGCCAAAGCCATAAAATCAAACGACTTAGAAGCACTCGGCGCTTTACTTTATAGTTCGCACACTGGCTTACAAAACCAATATAAGGTAAGTTGTAAAGAGCTTGATTTTTTAGTAGAACAAGCCAAACTGAACAATCAGGTACTTGGCGCCAGAATGATGGGGGCTGGTTTTGGAGGTTGTACCATTAACCTTATTCATAACGATGCTATTGAAGCCTTTAAGAAAAGCATTTCTAAAGCCTATTTAAGTGCCTTTAATAGAAATTGCACCTTTTATGATGTAGAGCTTGGCAATGGCACCACCATTGTAGAATAGCTAACCCGTAAATAAAGAAACATCCCCAACAATACGATTTCATAAATTCAAAAGTTATATTTTTGAATTGTAATTGTTTTTAAGACTATCGCGCATTAATGAAACGACCTATTTATTTTATTGCAACTGTATTTATTTTGATGCTTTGGAGTTCTTGCCGTAAAGATTTTGACTTTGCGCCCAGTACTGGCAGCTTAGAGTTTTCTAAAGACACTGTTTATCTAGATACTGTATTTACCAATATAGGATCTAGCACCTACAACCTAAAAGTATACAACAACAGCAATAAAGATATTGTAATTCCGGAGGTTAAATTGGCCTTGGGAGAAGCCTCTAACTACCGCCTGAATGTAGATGGCATGGCTGGAAAACAATTTGAGAATGTTAAAATACTGGCAAAGGATAGTCTTTATGTTTTTATTGAAACAACCATAGATTTCAACGACTTTTCTAACCCCAACGGCAACTACTTATACACCGATCAAATTGAGTTTGATACTGGTGCCAACTTGCAAGAAGTGGCGCTAGTAACGCTGGTTCAAGATGCTATTTTTATCTATCCTAATAGAGACAATACAACTAAAGTAATAGAAACATTGCAGCTTGTGGTAGATGGCGAAACAGTTGAAACCACTTTACAAGGCCGTGAATTATTACCTAGTGAACTAACATTTACAAATGAAAAACCCTATGTGATTTATGGTTTTGCTGCTGTGCCTAATAATGAAACCCTTACCATTGAGGCTGGGACACGTTTGCATTTTCACGACAATTCCGGTTTGATCGTTACCAATGGGGCCTCGCTGCATATTAATGGCGCCTTGAGCAATGATACGGAAGCTTTAGAAAACGAAGTTATTTTAGAAGGCGACCGTTTAGAACCTGCTTTTTCTAATGTTCCCGGGCAATGGGGCACCATTTGGTTGTTTGACGGCAGTGTAGATAACACCATTAATTACGCTACCATTAAAAATGCAACTGTAGGTGTTTTATGCGATGGCAATCCCGAGGATGCCACAGCAAAATTACAGCTATCAAACACCCAAATCTATAATTCAAGTAGTTTTGGTTTACTGGGTAGAAATACTTCCATTAAAGGTGAAAATGTGGTGATTAACAATAGTGGGCAAGCATCGTTTGCCGGTACCTTTGGGGGCGCATATAATTTTACACACAGTACCATTGCTAATTATTGGAACCAAAGCAGCAGGCCGTTCCCCGCCCTATTACTAAACAATTTTGTTGTTGATGAAGCAGGCAATGCAACTATTACCGATCTTGCTGAAGCCAATTTTAACAATTGTATCATCTACGGCAATAACGATGCGGAAATATTATTAGATGAGATAGAAGACTCTGCTGTTAACTTTAATTTTAAGTTTACCAACTGTTTAATCCAATTTCAAGATACAGCCAATAATTTTACAGGGCCCAACTACGATTTAAATAATACCAACCACTATGAAAATACCATTTTTAACGAAGCACCCGATTTTATGGATTCCAATAATAATATGCTTATTATAGGAGACCATTCTGCTGCCATAAACAAAGGTCTGGCTTTGTTTGCAAATCAAGTGCCTAATGATATTTTAAATGTAGACCGTACCGCAGCACCCGATTTAGGGGCTTATCAACATATTACCTTTCCAGAAGAGTAACCTTTAGATATGGTTATTTTAAGCAAGTACTCCCTAGTACAATACCCTATACCCATAACTGGATGCACAGTATATCCACTACTGGACATGGTGCATATCCAGTATTGGACATGACGCATGTCCGCATGCGGACATGCTCAATATGTCTATAGAGAAACACCCATGCTATAATGTAAAAAACGACTAACTTACAGTAAGCGCAGATGCGAAATGACCAATGCGTAAGCTTTTGCCTCGATAACTTGTATTGCGCACTTCCAAGCGGTAAGTCCCTGGCACAAGGCTTGGGATACGCAACACCAGTGTTTTGGGCTGATTGGTACGAAATTCATTTTGACGGTACTCGGTACCATCTACCTGATTAATGAAAAACACCCCTTCTTCATCTTCTAGGGTATTTTGCATTTTTAATTGTTTACCACTTATTTCTAAAACATTTCCTGGGGTTAAGGCAACATTATAGCTATCGGTACCCCAATTATATATCTCACTAATTTCTGGAGTTTTGCTTTGCGCCTCAACCTTTTTAAGTTCAACTTTATCAAGAACCTCTAAAATGGGTTTCTTTAAAACAGCATCTATACACAGTGTGTGCCGAAGCGGGTCAAAACTATCTTCCTTATCATTAAATGTGCCTCCTATTTTAAAGCGTGTTCTTAAAAAATCATCACTATAGGCCTCACCTCTTTGGGTAAAGTCCTTTATCTTATTCCAATAAGCATACAATACCGCCCGTACTTCAGTTGGTTTTAAAATAGACCCTGGAATGACGATTTCATCAATCAAATCTTCAAACGAATGTGTCACCACATCTATAGGTTGTGCAAACTGTTCATCTGTGTCTTCTATAAAACTGTTGTCATATAGCGCATAATGTAACATAAGTAAGTATTTAAATTTTAGGGGTTAGGCTAGACTTATGTTCATTATTGAAACAAGGGCCTCCCCACCATCATAGAATTTACTTTAGTTTTAACAGCAGCAATCACTGCTTCATCTTGGTAATTGGATATAACTTCATCAATCAATTCAACAATTTCCACCATATCTGCTTCTTTCATACCTCTGGTAGTAACAGCTGCGGTACCAATTCTAATGCCTGATGTTACAAATGGCGAGCGCGTATCAAACGGTACCATATTTTTGTTTACAGTAATATCGGCTTTTACCAAAGCTTGCTCGGCGTCTTTACCCGATATATCCTTATTGCGTAAATCTATAAGCATACAATGGTTATCGGTACCCCCAGAAATAATATGGTAATCTTTAGCAACCAAAGCTTTAGCCATAGCAGCAGCATTCTGTTTTACCTGTAGCTGATAGTGTAAAAAGTCATCTGTAAGCGCTTCTCCAAAAGCAATCGCTTTTGCAGCAATGATATGCTCTAGAGGTCCACCTTGGTTACCAGGAAATACTGCAGAATCCAATAATGATGACATTTTTCTTAAGCTACCGTCTTTTAATTTAATGCCAAATGGGTTGTCAAAATCCTGTCCCATCATAATCAATCCGCCACGCGGCCCTCTTAAAGTTTTGTGGGTAGTTGTTGTAACAACATGGCAATATGGAAGCGGATCGTTTAAAATGCCTTTTGCAATTAACCCCGCAGGATGTGATATATCGGCCATGAGAATAGCCCCTACACTATCGGCTATTTCTCTAAAGCGCTTAAAATCAATATCACGAGAATAAGCCGAAGCACCTGCAATAATTAATTTGGGTTGCTCTTTAGTAGCTATTTCTTGAATTTTATCATAGTTCAACACGCCTGTAGCCTCGTCTACACCATAAAATACCGGATTGTAAAGTTTACCGGAAAAGTTAACCGGCGACCCATGTGTTAAATGGCCTCCATGCGACAAATCAAACCCTAGGATCTTGTCTCCAGGCTTTAAGCAGGCATGATATACTGCTGTATTGGCCTGACTTCCAGAGTGTGGCTGTACATTTACATATGCAGCACCAAACAATGCTTTTGCTCTATCAATAGCAATTTGTTCAACTTCATCTACCACTTCACAACCGCCATAATAACGTTTTCCCGGATAGCCTTCAGCATATTTATTTGTTAGTACCGATCCGGCAGCTTCCATAACCTGTTCGCTTACAAAATTCTCTGAAGCAATTAGTTCAATACCATGAAGTTGGCGCTCTTTTTCAGCTTGTATAAGTTCAAAAATTTGTTCGTCGCGTTGCATATAAAATTAAATTCTAGTTAAATATTCGGCAAAAATAACAAATAGATTATTTAAATTCATCAAAAAACATATATTTACCACCAAGTTTTTAACCATTTTATTAACCTATGAAAGAAACCCATTTTTTAAGCTTTTTATTCATTTAAAATGAAAAAAATGTGTAGGTTTGAATATAATTTAATAATACAGTAAACACAAAAAGTTATGCCATTATCAGCTAACAATCCAGATAGAAAGTCATGGTTACATGTCGACAAAAATTCTGATTTCCCAATACAGAACATCCCTTTCGGTGTTTTTTTAACACGAGATGATGTTATTACCATTGGCACACGTATAGGCGATACCGCTATAGATCTAGGAGCCCTGCATCAATTAGGGTATTTTAACGACATTCCTTTAACCGATGATATTTTTCTACAAGACACGCTAAATGATTTTATTGCAGACGGGCGAAAAACATGGCGTGCCGTTAGAAATAGAATAGCCCATATATTTGATAGTAACAACAATACATTAAAGGATAATAAAAGCCATAAAGAAATTGTATTGTTTCGTTTAGACGAAATTGAAATGCAACTACCTGTACAAATTGGCGATTATACCGATTTTTACTCTAGTATAGAACACGCTACCAACGTTGGTACCATGTTTAGGGATCCTGATAATGCCTTGTTACCAAACTGGTTGCACATTCCTGTGGGGTACCACGGTAGAAGCTCATCTATTATTCCATCAGGTATTCCTGTACATAGACCACAAGGCCAAACTTTGCCCAACGGAGCCACAGATCCTGTTTTTGGACCAAGTAAATTGGTGGATTTTGAATTGGAAATGGCTTTCATTACAACTGTTGCCAACGATTTAGGAGAACCCATTCCTGTTAATGAAGCCGATGAATATATTTTTGGATTGGTACTTTTAAACGATTGGAGCGCCCGCGACATACAAAAATGGGAATACGTGCCATTAGGACCGTTTTTGGCTAAAAACTTTGCATCGTCCATCTCACCATGGATTGTAACGCTTGACGCCCTAGAACCTTATAAAGTTGAAGGCCCAAAACCTTTAAAGCCCCAACTTCCCTATTTGCAATACAAGGGCAAGAGGAGTTACGATATAAATTTAGAGGTTGCCATACAGCCTGAAGGTGCAAAAGAAACTGTTGTTAGCAAGTCTAACTTTAAATACATGTACTGGAACATGGCACAGCAATTGGCACACCATACCGTTAATGGTTGTCCTGTAAATTCAGGGGACATGATGGGAAGTGGCACCATTTCTGGACCTACACCAGACTCTTATGGCTCCATGCTTGAGTTGACCTGGAAAGGTGAAAAACCCCTTAAAATGAAAGACGGTAGTCAACGTAAATTTATAAATGATAATGATACGGTTATTATGCGTGGGTATTGTGAAAAGGATGGTACACGTATTGGTTTTGGTGAAGTTTCAACAAAACTATTACCTATATACAGCAAAAAATAATTATCTGTAAAACAGTATTTTACCGCTATTTTAAAGGATTTTTATATTTTTGGCACTACAATTGGAATAACCATTTCAATAACCCAAATTTTAAGCATATGAAGAAACTATTACTTTCAGCAATATTATTAGTGTTTATTGTAGCTTGTAGTACTAGCAAACAAATAGAAAAAGCTGTAAGCACTGGTAATTATGACCAAGCCATAGCTGATGCTGTAAGCAAGCTACGGACCAACAAGGACAGGAAAGGGAAATCTGATTTTATTATCATGCTCCATGATGCCTACAAAAAAGCCAATGAGCGCGATTTAAATACCATAGACTTCCTTAAAAAGGAAAACAATCCCGAAAACTACATTCGTGTTTATGATATGTACGTTGGCTTAAATCAACGCCAAGAAATAATTAAACCGTTATTGCCCCTTTATGTTAATGGTAAGGAGGTGCGATTTGGTACCAAAGATTATTCCAGCCAAATAATTACATATAAAAACAGTGCTTCTTCACAAATGTATGATAATGCCGTAAAGCTTTTAAATTCCAACAACAAAATGGACTTTAGGTACGCTTACAACAACTTTAGTGAAATAGAGAACATTAACCCAAACTTTAAAGATGTGCGCCAACTTATGGAACAAGCGCATATTAAAGGAACTGATTTTGTTTTAGTGGACATGGTAAACGATACCCAAAAAGTGATTCCACAGCGCCTTGAGGATGATTTATTGAACTTTAGCACTTATGGCCTTAATAATTTATGGACCGTATACCACAACAATGCTGTTAGCAATGTGACTTACGACTATAATATGCGCGTTAATTTAAGACAGATCAATACCTCGCCAGAGCAAATAAAGGAACGCCAAATTATTAAAGAGAAACAAATTGTTGATGGCAAAAAGAACTTACTGGACGAAAATGGCAATCAAGTTAAAGACAGTTTAGGAAATGCTATACAGGTAGACAACCTAAAAACGGTACGTTGTGAATACTATGAATTTACACAGTTTAAATCTGTACAAGTTACTGGTAATGTTGAATACGTTAACCTAAACACCAAACAGCTTGAAGATGCATTTCCTGTAGCAAGTGAGTTTGTTTTTCAACATATTTATGCTAATGCCCGTGGTGACCGTAGAGCTCTTGAAACCAATTTAATATCTTATTTAAATAATAAACAAGTACCATTTCCAACCGAGGAACAAATGATTTATGATACTGGTGAAGATTTAAAGGCACAGCTTAAACAGATTATCAATTCGTATAGCATGCATTAGATAACAAAAAGAGCCTCCTAAAATTTAGGAGGCTCTTTTTGTTTAATATAGTTACATTTTGATAATTTTCTTAGTCGCTATATGCTTATCGGTAGACACTTGTACTAGGTACATGCCTTTCGCAAAAACACTAAAATCGATTTCGTCGCCTTCCGTTTTCAAAACTTCTTTTCCCATCATATCGTACACTTTAGTTGATTTCAAGTTTTTCACTTGATTTAGATAGAGCATGTCATGAACAGGGTTTTTCAATTTAAGTGTCTTAGCAAAGGCAGCGTTTTCAGCAGACAGCACTTTATCTACCACTAAGTCATCAAAACCAAAAGCACATCCTGGTGCAGGTGTCGATACAGTAAAGGTCGTTACGTTAGTCCAATTAAGATTAACTGTTGTCGCATAACTTTCAGTGCCTAACAATGTTACATCAACATTAGAATTGCCTCCGTCGCTAGTACTAAATGTAAAATCTGTATCATCTGAAACATTCCCCGCTATTGCAATTACTGAAGTTATGTTAACGGCCTCACTAAAACTGAACGTCACACTTGTTGATAGAGTTCCTGAAGATGAAACAACAATATTGCCTGTAGCCCCACCTGCGCCACCATGAGCCGAAGTTATTGTTGAAGATGCAGTTCCTGTAAATGTACAAGTAAGACCACTGATAACTTCTATTACTTGAGAGCTTCCAGTAGTAACATTGCCTGAATCCCAGTTGAATGTTGTTGTTTGCGCATTCACAGCTGCTAAAATAAAGCACGCGAGAGCGAATGTAATTTTATTCATAATGATTTGTTTTTAATTAAATAAATGTATAGTTAAAGTTACTTAATTATGTTCTATTAAAAATTATTTATACGTTAATTAACACTTTATTTCGATAATGTTTAAAAAGGAACTTGAGATATGATTGTAATATCTTTTTTGGTAATAGGGTGAATAAAATGAATGCGCTCTGCATGCAAATGTAGTCTATCGCCTAAAACACCGTATAAATCATCCCCTACAATAGGTGTTTGTAAGCCTCTCACATGAGCAGCATGCACACGCAGTTGATGTGTTCTGCCTGTAAGAGGATATAGGTATACACGGGTTTTACCATTTTTGATGGCAACAACTTCATAATGGGTTACTGCTGGTTTACCGTGTTTATAACAGACTAACTGTTGTGGTCTATTATCTAAATCCACACGTAAGGGCAAGTCTATTTGTCCAGAAGCCTTTTCTAGCACCCCGTCCAATAAAGCAACATAGCGCTTTTTTACGGTACGCTCAATAAATTGTTTTTGTAATTGCTTGTGGACCTTTTTATTTTTTGCTACTAACAACAGTCCTGAAGTAGACATATCCAAGCGGTGTACCAATAATGGCCCTGTGGCATTAGGAAGGTAGTCTTGCATTCTGGTAAGTACCGACTCGCTTTGCTTTTTTCCTGGAACAGACAAAAACTCATGGGGTTTATTAACGGCCAACAAGTAGTCGTCCTCAAACACAATATCCAAATCTTTATGATATGTGATAGGCTTATCCAAGGGATTTTCATCTACCAACAAGCCTTTCATCATGTGCCCTAGAATAGGTTCACATTTACTTCGGCAAGCAGGATAATATTGCTTGTGCACACGTATCTCGGATTTTGGAGAAGCACCCCACCAAAATTCGGCCATGGCAATTGGTTGCAAGGCATTTTTATAAGCATATTGAAACAATTTTGGAGCTGCACACTCTCCTGCCCCTGCTGGCGGTATGGGTGAAGGAGTCGTGTTGAAAATGTTAAGCAAGTCTTTAATATCTCCTTTAGCATTTAAAAAGCGGTACTGTTCATGTATACGCTTTTGCAATGAAGCCGACAGTTTAGCTCGTTTTAACCTTAATTCCAAAATGGGCTGCTCTAATTGACTTATTTTTGTTTTTACAGCTTCTATCTTACACTCCCAATGATGCTTTAAATACTTTAATTGTAATTGATACTGAATGCTTTGTTGTTTTAAGGTTTCCAGTAATGTTTTGTAAGCAACAGCTTCTAAAGTCGATTTGGCAATAAGCCGTTTTTGATCACGCTTTTGCTTTTCTATTTTTATTTTGAGCTTAAGGGTTTTTAATTCATCTTGATAATCAATAGTAAAAGCTTTCAACGCATCCTTTAATTGCTTTAATGCACTTGCAGATTCCAAAAGTTCAATCTCTGCATTTATATTATTTAATATGGCCTCTCCTTTTTTGTAGAATCCTGCCTTGTTTAAAGTATCATACACCGGTGGAACAAACCCCTTTATGGTATTGCTATCTGCCAATTTTCCTGAAAAAGCAGCTAAATACCCCAGGGCACCCTTGGTGTCCTTAACCACCATAACGCCAAACATTTTCCCAATTTGTAGGCCTTCCATTTCTGGATTCAATCCAAAATTATGAACAAAATCATGCTGTTGTACTAGGTAGGCCTGTAAATGTGATGCAGCTAGCACACATAATGGATGTGGCTTGTAATAAAAGGGAAAAGTAAAGCTCTTTGGAAGTTCAACCTCCAAATTTAAGGGTAATGGGTGAAATAAGGCCGTACCAAAGTTGGGCATTGTATTATGGTATCTTTAAAATGCTGCAAAGAAACAAAATTTTGAGTAGCAATAAACCAATAATGTATATTGACTATAGCTGAAGATATTTACCACTTGGAATTAATTCCAAATGTGTTGTTGGCAAGTTATATAGATACACCCATGTATGTATTGCTATTCCTGATTTTAAATACGCTTTTGTTTTTAGTCGCTTAAACAAGTCTGGATCTGGATTTGCTGCTTCAATACCTTCATAAGCATCCAGCACCCCAAAAACCAACTGGACATCAAAAATTTTATAAATACTACCATAAACAAGCTCTTTTGGATTATTGCTTAAAATAGCCCCAGGAAAATGAGATACTTCAAAAAGTTTACCCAAAAAATATCCGTCCCCAACCCACTCAGAATGTTCAGCCAAAAACCGAGACATATCATTGTTAGAATCTTTCATTAATGTTCCGTAAACAAATAGATATTCTTGGCTTTCAGGCATGGCTTATTTATTATAAAATTGGTTTAAATCCAAATCGTTAATAGCGCCATGACTTTTATGTACGACCACTTTCCCACTCATAATAACTAATAATTGAGGAGACTCATGTACAACCTGGAACCTATTAGATATTGCGCTTGAAATGTTTTGGTAACTTAACAAATCTAAATAATACATATCTACTTTATGCTCAAAAGCTTCCAAGGTTTTAACAAGCTGGTTCAAAACCATTCTACTTATACCACAACGCGTAGAATGCTTAAAAACAATCTGGGGCTTTGTTGTAGATTTAATTTCTAGCTCCTGTAATTGGGACAATTCTGTTAATGCCAACCAAGGCAATGCATTTTCTTCTTTCTCGTTGCTGTTATTTTTAAATAACCTATCAAATAATTTCATTTTGTATATTTTATAGAGCACTAAGTCGCAATAGGGATTAAAACTTACACATGACTAAAAGTCACGCTATCACAGGATTTAAACGACATTTTGTCTTGTTAAATGCCATGGTAAGATTATTGACCTAACTAACGTGTAAAGAAAATAAAATTAAAAACCTGTAACAACAGGAATAACAAAATAATACATCATGAACTTAAATAATTATACAATAAAATCGCAGGAAGCCATACAACAAGCGCAGCAAATTGCGCAAGGCTATGGCCATCAACAAATAGAAAATGAGCATATCTTTAAAGGTATTTCAGAGGTTGATGAAAATGTATTACCATTTATATTAAAAAAACTCAATGTAAACATTATTATGTTACAACAAGCCTTGGAAAAACAACTGGAAAGTTTTTCAAAGGTAACCGGTAGTGAACTTATGCTTTCTAGGGAGGCTGGAAAAACCTTAAATGAAGCTTCTATTATTGCAAAAAAGATGAAGGACGACTTTGTGTCTATAGAGCATTTAATACTTGCTGTATTTAAATCTAACAGCAAAATAGCACAGATGCTTAAAGACCAAGGGGTTACCGAAAAAGGACTTACTTCTAGTATTGAAGAGCTACGCAAAGGAGAAAAGGTAACATCGCAAAGCCAAGAGGACACTTACAATTCGCTTAACAAATATGCCAAAAATTTAAATCAACTTGTTAAAGATGGTAAATTGGACCCCGTTATTGGGCGTGATGAAGAAATACGCAGAATACTGCAAATTCTTTCACGTAGAACCAAAAACAACCCTATTTTAGTTGGCGAACCAGGTACTGGAAAAACGGCCATTGCTGAAGGTTTAGCCCATAGGATTGTAGATGGTGATATTCCTGAAAACTTAAAAAACAAACAAATTTTTGCTTTGGATATGGGAGCGCTCATTGCAGGAGCCAAATACAAGGGAGAATTTGAGGAACGCCTTAAAGCCGTTATAAAGGAAGTTACAGCCAGTGACGGTGATATTGTAATGTTTATTGACGAAATTCACACCTTAGTTGGTGCCGGAGGCGGACAAGGCGCTATGGATGCAGCCAATATATTAAAACCCGCCCTAGCCCGTGGAGAACTACGTGCCATTGGAGCGACTACTTTAGATGAATACCAAAAATACTTTGAAAAGGACAAAGCTTTAGAGCGTCGTTTCCAAAAAGTAATGGTAGATGAGCCGGATACCGAAAGTGCCATATCCATACTTAGGGGCATTAAAGAAAAATATGAAACCCATCATAAAGTGCGTATTAAAGATGATGCCATTATTGGTGCGGTAGAACTTTCACAACGTTACATCACCAACCGCTTTTTACCAGACAAAGCCATTGACTTAATGGATGAAGCAGCATCTAAACTTCGTATGGAAATTAACTCCAAACCTGAAGAACTGGATGTTTTGGATAGAAAGATTATGCAATTGGAGATTGAAATTGAAGCCATTAAACGCGAGAAGGATGAAAATAAATTAAAATCGCTACGCTCGGACTTAGCCAATTTAAAAGAGCAACGCAATGAAATAAATGCTAAGTGGAAAAGCGAAAAAGAAGTGGTTGACAACATTCAAAACACCAAACAGGCTATTGAGAACTACAAGTTAGAAGCTGAGCGTGCCGAACGTGATGGCGATTATGGTAAAGTGGCTGAATTACGTTACGGAAAAATAAAAGAAGCACAAGAGCAACTGGAAACATTTCAAAAACAACTACAAGAACAATCTGAAAACTCATTGATAAAAGAGGAAGTCACTTATGATGATATTGCTGAAGTTGTTGCAAAATGGACTGGTATACCCGTTACAAAAATGCTTCAAAGTGAACGTGAAAAGCTATTGAAATTGGAAGATGAACTACATAAACGTGTTATAGGTCAAGAAGAAGCTATTGAAGCTGTTAGTGATGCCGTTAGAAGAAGTCGTGCAGGTTTACAAAACCCACAAAAACCAATTGGCACCTTCCTGTTTTTAGGAACTACTGGTGTTGGAAAAACAGAGTTAGCCAAGGCATTAGCAGAATATTTATTTGATGATGAAAATGCCATGACAAGAATAGACATGAGTGAGTACCAAGAGCGGCACTCTGTGAGTAGATTAGTGGGAGCACCTCCAGGCTATGTTGGTTATGATGAAGGCGGACAACTTACCGAAGCCGTAAGACGTAAACCTTACTCTGTAGTTTTGCTAGATGAAATTGAAAAAGCACACCCAGATACTTTCAATATTTTACTACAAGTATTAGATGAAGGTCATTTAACAGACAACAAAGGTAGAGTAGCCGATTTTAAAAATACAATCATTATCATGACATCAAATATGGGTAGCGATATTATACAACAACATTTTGAAGCTACTAAAAATATAGACTCTGCAATTAAAACGGCAAAAGTAGATGTACTGGCTCTTTTAAAACAAAGTGTAAGGCCTGAGTTTTTAAACCGTATAGATGATACCATTATGTTTACGCCATTAAGTAAAGAGAATATTATTGATATTGTTGGCTTGCAACTAAAGAATATTACAAAAATGATTGGTCAGCAAGGCATTACATTCGATGCCACCCCTGAAGCTGTAGCATATCTTGCAAAAAAAGGTTATAACCCTGAATATGGAGCAAGACCCGTAAAACGAGTGATACAAAAAGAGGTGCTAAATGCATTGAGTAAAGAAATACTAGCAGGCAAAGTTTCTACAGACAGTATTATTTTACTCGACGCTTTTGATGACCATTTAGTATTTAGAAACCAAAGCGATTTGGTTTCCGAAAAAGATCTGAATTAAAGCAATAATAACATAAACAAATAGTTTTTTTAGTTGGTTGGTTAGTGAAAAAGCAATGTGCTCCCTCTGTTTATCATGGAGCCACATTGCTTTTTCTTTTTATTTACTTGCATTAACAAATTTTAACACAGTTAAGGTACAATATCATGAAAATAAATCAGTTACTACTTAAAGCATTTAAAACTTGTTTTAAAAATTATTTTTTAACAAAAAAAATCAATAAAAATAACTAAATTAGCATTTATTGTTAGTCCCAAATACTACAATAGACTATTTAATTTAATTTGTAATTAAGTTTTTAAAACCTATTTATAACTATGGACATATCTAGACATATAGATTACACGCTGTTAAAGCCTACCTCTACTGAAAGAGAAATCATTGACCTTTGCTATGAAGCTATTCAAAACAATTTTTACGCTGTTTGCGTTAACAGTTCCTATGTGGCATTGGCTAAACAACTGCTAGACAAAAAAGACACTAAGGTAAGTACTGTTGTTGGATTTCCACTAGGAGCTATGTCTACAGATGCCAAAGTTTTTGAAGCCAAGAAAGCCATTGAAGATGGGGCCGATGAAATAGAAATGGTAATAAACCTAGGCTTCCTGAAAAGCAAAAATTATGTCCTGGTTTTAAAAGATATCATAGATGTAAAACTGGCCATAGGCAATACGCCTTTAAAGGTCATTCTAGAGATTTCCGAACTTAATAAAAATGAAATTATAAAAGCTTGTGAAATTTGCCTTGACGCTAAAGCAGACTATATTAAAACATCCAGTGGTTTTTCAAAAAAAGGGGCAACATTAACTGCTACAAAAATAATAAAGAAGACCATAAAAGATAGGGCGAAGATTGAAGCCTCTGGAGGTATTGTAGATTTTGAAACCGGAATGAAATACTTAGAAGCTGGGGTTCATAGAATTTGTATTTCAGCACTGCATAACACACCAAAAGCGCCCCGTACACTTAGTTAGCTTATTTGTTTTTTTAAACCTCTCTTAAAAGGTAAAAATATTTACGTAATTGAGTAAATGTTTTTACCTTTGATATATAAGCAGATTTTATTTTTAAACGCATTCCATAAGAAACGTTGATCTTTTTATGCCTTTTCCCTAAACTGCTTAAACACTATGAAGCATTTAAGTAGTTATATAGACCATACCCTTCTAAAGGCAAACGCCACGAAAGATGAAATTATACAACTTTGTGAAGAGGCTAAAAAATATAAGTTTTATGCTGTGTGTGTTAATAGCTCCTATGTGCCAGTAGCTAAATTACATTTAAAAGACAGTGCTGTTAAAATATGCAGTGTGGTTGGATTTCCTCTTGGCGCCATGAGCACGCAAGCCAAAGTTGTTGAAGCCAAGCAGGCTGTTTTAGATGGTGCTGACGAAATAGATATGGTTATTAATATAGGGCTGTTGAAAAGTAAAGATTTTGATGCTGTATGGAAAGATATTGAAGCCGTAAAAAAAAGCATTCACCATCATATCCTGAAAGTTATTATAGAAACCTGTTACTTAGATGACCTAGAAATTATTAAGGCAAGTGAATTGGCCATACAATGTGAGGCTGATTATATAAAAACCTCTACTGGCTTTGGGCCAGGTGGCGCTACCGTACATCACGTTAAGCTCATGAAACAAGTAGCTAAGAATAGTGCTAAAATAAAAGCTTCTGGGGGCATAAAGGATTTTAAAACAGCCATTGAATATATAAATTTGGGAGTTGATCGCTTAGGCACATCATCTGGCATTGCCATAGTAACGGGGAAATCTTCTTTAGAAAAAAACTATTAAGTTATGAGTGTTCATATTGAAGCGAAAAAAGGCGATATAGCAGAAACCATTTTACTGCCAGGTGACCCATTGCGCGCTAAATGGATTGCTGAAACATTTTTTGAAACTCCTGTTTGTTTTAATAAAATAAGAGGCATGTACGGCTATACAGGATTCTATAACGGTAAACGCATTTCTGTTATGGGAACAGGCATGGGGGTTCCATCTATATCCATTTATGCCCATGAACTTATAACAGAATATGGCGTAAAAAACCTAATTCGTGTTGGTAGTGCTGGTTCTTACCAAGCACATGTTAAAATCCGTGACATTGTTTTGGCTATGGCGGCGTCTTCAAATTCAGGAGTTAATGAAATTCGCTTTGGCGGTGCCGACTATGCTCCCACTGCAAATTTTGAATTATTTCAAAAAGCTGTAGAAGCAGCTAAGGCCAAAAACATCCCCATAAAGGCTGGTAATATTTTTACCTCGGATGAATTTTATGCTGATGATATAGAAGCCTACAAAAAATGGTCTAAATTTGGTGTGCTGTGTGTTGAGATGGAAACCGCTGGCTTATATACGGTTGCTGCCAAGCATCATGTAAATGCTCTAAGCATATTAACTATTTCTGATTCCTTAGTAACGGGTGAACGTACTACAAGTCAAGAACGCGAAACTACTTTTAAGGATATGATAGAAATTGCTATAGAATTAGTTTGAAATTAATTTAAAGGCCACTTTATCTCCTTTAAATTTTTGTGCCAATGTATCTAAGGCTGATTCCTTTAGCTGTAATACTCTAGGATACCCTCCCGTAGTTTGACAATCCCGCATTAAGACAATAAGTTTTCCTGAAGGGGTAAGCTGCACTGTTCCTGGCAAGACCAGTGAAGTTATTATGGAATCCAAACTATTGGTCAAGGTTTCTTCTAATTGACAAGCCATTCTACTATGGTCTTTAGAGATGGTAAACTGTTGCTTTATTAAAAGTTTTTGCTGAGCTGCTGACAAAAGCTCAAATTCAGGACCTTTAAATACCGCTATTTCAGTAGTACGAAACTGGTCTGTATTTATTTTAACCGAAGCATGTTTTGTTTTTAATGGCGTATTATTTTCAGGAATTTGCAACACATCATTTTTTAACAATACAGGGTTCTTTGTAATACCCTTGTACATACTTTGGCTATTCATTACTTTTTCTGAACGGAAACCTCCCAAAACAGCCAAGTAACAACGAAATCCATACTTTAATTTTCCAAAAGAAAGCACATCTCCCGCTTTTACTTGTTCAACTTTATTATTCTTAGTAGGCACCCCATTTAATTGTGGCGATATATCAGCACCGGAAATACATATAAATGTATTAGTAGAAAATTGAAGTTTGGGTCCCATCATGGTAATTTCTAAAACAGCTAAATCCGCATTGTTCCCCAATAAAGTATTTGCCAATGATGCTGAAAACCGATCCATGACCCCCGAATAAGGCACACCATATGCTTGGTAACCTAAACGCCCAAAATCTTGAATGGACGAATAAAACCCTGGTGCAATTACCTTAATCATTTACCACCTCACTCTCTATTTGATAAACCCCTGATTCGACCAATACCTTAATATCGTTATACTTTTTTAAAGTTACGGGCTTAAAAACAATTTTGTCGCCCGCTTTTGCAAAGCAAGGTGGGTTTAGTTGCGGATTAAAAAACTCAAGTGGCGTGTTACCAATAATATTCCAGCCACCAGGGCTCTCTTGAGGATACACGCCTGTTTGACTCCCCCCTATGGCAACTGATCCTTTCATTATTTGTAATCGTGGTGTTTGCTTTCTTGGAAATGATAACGATTCATCCAAACCTCCTAAATATAAAAACCCAGGTAAAAAACCTATAAAATAAACGGTATAAACAGCATTGCTGTGGCGTTCAATTATTTCGGATTTAGACATACTATTTTCTTTAGAAATAGTTTCTAAATCTATTGCAAATACAGCATCATAGCACACAGGAATAATCCATGACCTGGACTCAAATTTCATAGTACTACTATTCTCCATATAATGAGCTTTAAGCTTATCCACCTCATTACTAAAATCAATATTTAATAATTCATAAATAACTAATAATGAGCAGTATGATGATTTCACTTCAATGATAGATTCAATATTACTGTTTTCAATTTTATTTTTAAAAATTAAAATATCTTTCAGAATTTTTTCATCTATTCTTGAAGGCCACTCCACTAAAACAGACCGTTCTCCATAAGGTTTATATGTTAAAATATATGCCATTAATTCAGTGCACTTTTATAGCTTCTTTTTCTAAATTTAGCCGTAAGCTTTTTAACAAGCTAACTGCATTTTCGCCATCGCCATGTATGCAAAATGTTTCTGCTTTAATAGGTAAACTTTTACCTGTTATGGTTACCACTTTTTGCTTCACAATCATACTATATACATGCTTAAACATAGCTTCGGCATCAGTAATTAAAGCCTCTTTTTTTGTTCTTGAAACTAATGATAGGTCATCATTGTAATTTCTGTCAGCAAAAGCTTCATAAACTATTGGAATGTTACTTTTATTAGCCATTTCTGCAATAACAGACTTAAAAGGAACATATAATTTTATTGGTTGTGCAACGCTTTTCAGCACTTCAATAATCACCAAAGCTACCTTTTCATCAACAGCAGCTAAATTGTAAAGTGCCCCATGAGGTTTTATATGATGCAAATTAACCTGCTCGCTACGAGTAATAGCCAATAGGCTTTCTACTTGATATTTTAAAGACGAAAATAGATCGGCATAAGATATATCCATATTTAAACGCCCAAAATGCTCTTTATCTGGAAACGATGGATGCGCGCCAATTTTAACACGATGTTTTTTTGCAAGCTGAACAACGTATGTCATGGTTTCAACATCGCCAGCATGCCCTCCACAGGCAATGCTACATGAAGACAGGTAAGGAATCAATTGGGATTCATTACCAACACCTTCACCTACATCGGCATTAATATCAACTGCAAAACTAACCACTAAATCAAGTTTAGATTAAACACATTATTAATTGTTACAAAGGACAACAATATACTAATACCCAGTATAAGGAATGCTATTATATTTTGAAACATATTATTTTTGTAAACCCCTAAAACAGATGGCCTATTTACAACCCAAATTAAAAAACCAGCAATTAAAGGCAATAAAATACCATTAGCTATTTGGGCAAATTTTATAATATCAATTGGTTTAATACCCAATGATGAAAAAACAACCCCAAATAATAGTATGAAAATCCACACACTTTTAAATCTTTTACTTTTCATTTCGGCTGGCCATCCCAAACAACCACATGCTACATAAGCTGCTGCCAAGGGTGCTGTAATTGCACTTGTAATACCTGCTGCAAACAAACCAATTGCTAAAAAATATTTAGCTAGAAAGCCTCCAAATAATGGCTCAAGTCCTTTTGATAAATCCGAAGCGTTAGACACTTGTTCTACATCTACTGATGCCGCACAAACAATGATACTCATCGATATGATGCCGCCAAAAACAAGGGCAATAACTGTATCCTTTTTTACGAAAGGCAAATCGGATGCATGCTGCCACTTTTCTTTAACCAGTGAAGCATGTAAAAATAAATTATATGGCACCACAGTAGTACCTATTAAAGCAATAATTGTTAAAAGACTACTATCTGGAATCTTAGGGACAAAAATGCTTTTAAAAACAGCAATAAGATTGGGTTTTGTTATAATAGCTGTAATCAAAAACGCCAAACTCATCAAAATTACAAAGGACATTAAAACCTTTTCAATAATTCTATAATTCCCAACATACAGCAACAAAAAAGCAAATAACCCAATTAGCACATTAACGCCTTTTATATGCAAACCTAAAACATGAACCGTTGGATTTTCCATAATAGCCTCTAAGCCCAAAACGCCACCTGTAATATTACCGGCCTCATAAGCTGTATTTCCAACTACAATGGCCATAAGAATTAAAATGATAGCCATTGTTTTAAAAATAGGGGTGTTTATTTCTGTTCGTATAATCTCCGAAAGCCCTTTTTGAGATATAAGCCCCAATCTTGCAGACATGCCCTGTAACACAATTGTTGCCATTACAGACAATACCATAGCCCATAACAATGAATAGCCAAAATTAACTCCCGCCAAAGTACAAACCGTAACAGTTCCCGGACCTATAAATGCGGCAGCCACCAAAGATCCTGGCCCCATATTTTTTATGGCACTTTTAATTTTGTTCATTATTTTATATCGTTTATCCCAGCCAGCCTTCTCTATCCAAGCTTCTATATTGAATCGCCTCACTTATGTGCGAGCCATTAACATTTTCAACACCTTCAAGATCTGCAATGGTACGTGCCACTTTTAAAATGCGATCGTATGCTCTAGCTGACAAATTTAAACGTTCCATCGCTGTTTTTAGCAATCCTTTTGAAGCATCGTCTAAAATACAATATTTTCGAATTTGTTTGGTGTTCATTTGCGCATTGTAATGCACCGTACTGCTCTCGGCATAACGCTCTGTTTGGATTTTTCTGGCTTTGGTTACACGCTCCCTAATTTCTATGGATGTTTCGCTTTTTCTTTCTTCTGAAAGCTTTTCAAAAGGCACCGGTGTTACCTCAATGTGTATATCAATTCTATCTAGTAATGGTCCAGAGATTTTGCTTAAATAGCGTTGCATTTCTGCAGGACTGGATACTACTGGTGCATCAGGGTCATTAAAATAGCCACCAGGGCTTGGATTCATGCTTGCCACTAGCATAAAACTACTTGGATACGTAACAGTAAACTTAGCTCTGGAAATAGTTACCTCCCTGTCTTCTAAAGGTTGTCTTAAAACTTCTAAAACATCACGTTTAAACTCAGGTAATTCGTCTAAAAACAGAACACCATTATGTGATAACGAGATCTCTCCTGGCTGTGGAAAACTGCCCCCTCCAACTAGTGCAACATTACTTATGGTGTGGTGCGGACTCCTAAACGGGCGTTGGGCCATGAGCCCTGAGTCCTTTATTTTACCGACCACAGAATGGATTTTAGTGGTTTCTAAAGCTTCATGCATTGTCATTGGTGGTAAAATACTTGGCAAACGCTTTGCCAGCATAGTTTTTCCTGCACCAGGTGGGCCTATCAATATAATATTGTGACCTCCAGCTGCTGCAATTTCCATACAGCGCTTTATACCTTCCTGCCCCTTAACATCACTAAAGTCAAACTCAGGGAATTCCAGTTTCTTATAAAACTCATTTCGTGTATCAACAATGGTTTGTTGCAATGGAACTCCTTTATCAAAATATTGAATAACCTGTTCTATATTATCAACACCATAAACCTCTAAACCATCTACAATGGCAGCTTCTTTTGCATTCTGATTTGGCAAAATGAAACTTTTAAAACCTTCTTCTTTAGCTTTAACCGCAATGGGCAAAGCACCTTTAATAGGCTGCAGGCTACCATCTAGAGACAACTCACCCATAATTAAATAATGCTCTAAATTATCCGCTTGAATTTGTTGAGAAGCCGCTAAAATACCTATGGCTAAAGTTAAATCATAAGCACTACCCTCTTTTCTAAGATCGGCAGGCGCCATATTTATCGTAATTTTTTTTCCTGGTATTTTGTACCCAATATTTTGCAGTGCTGCTGCAATACGAAAGTTACTTTCTTTTATAGCATTATCTGGTAATCCTACCAAATGATACCCTATTCCTGAATTGATATTAACTTCTACAGTAATTGTGGTAGCTTCAACGCCAAAAACGGCACTACCAAAAACCTTTTTAAGCATATATTATTTTTGAGCGACAAATGTAAGAAAAATGTATTATTATTTAAATTTCTAACCTACTTTAACATTTTAAAAAGCGTTACAAAAACCCTGTCATAAAAAAAATCCCACTATATATAGTGGGATTCTTAAGGATAAAAAACACTTAACTAACTCATCTTTAATTTAAAAGATATCTTTTACTTTTTATTTAGTTTATAAATTTAGGTTTGATGACCAACATGGCCCAAGCCCAATTTTGTCCACTTGCTGCTGCATCTTCTGAAATACCTTTAAGCTCATACATGCCATCGGCAGCGAACATTTGTGAGTACCCTAAAACCAAACTGTATCCTTTGAATTTTTTAGAATACACCAAATCGATTTCTGTTCCCAGTGATTTTTCTCCACTGGTCAATTCCTGTTCACCACTAAAATTTAATGCCTTTACTAAAAGACTAGACGTTTCACCTAGTTTAAAGTTAGCGCTTACATGTACATCAAACAAACCAATACTGTTTGCATGATTACCTACATAGAAATAGTCCATAAAACCATTGAATTTATGGTTTGTACCATACAAAGGGAAAAACGCACCTGTTTCACCAGCATCGCCATCGTTACCACTTATAATTTCTATACCAGCACCTAATCCAACTTTGGCAGAAGCTTTGTACGACATATCCAAGCTTAAAAGATAGGCGCCTTTAACATCTACCTCCCCTTGTCTTTCTCCTGTTTGCACAAAAGCATTTGCCGCAAAACCAAGACTTCCTGCATTATACCCTAAATGCGTTCCAAAAGTTTGTAGGTTGCTTACTCCATCTGTTTCTTGAAACCCGGTGTTCAATAACAATAGGCTTCCAGAGAAATTTTCCCAAGCTTGCTTTAAATAAAGATATTGCATGGTTTTATACGAAAAGAAACCTGTAGTATTGTATGTGGTTCCAGTGCTTACAAACCCTGTTGGATGGGAATAATCCTGATTAAAAGCCAAACCAAAGTCTAGCATAAACTTACCTTTACTGTATTTTAACAAAGCAGCATCATGGTTACGCCCTTGTTGCGCCCAATCCAGTCCGCCAAAAATACGTTGGTCGTCATAAGAGATTACTTGACGTCCAAGTTTTGTTGAAAACCCTTTGCCCAAAGCAAGCTCTGCCCAAGCTTGAAACACAGCAAAAGAGTTGTTTTGGTCATAAGGCAATATTTGTCTGTTCTCTCCCCAAACCATCACGTCTTGCAAACTCAAATAAAATTTATAGCTTTCTGTTGCAAACCCTGCGTTTAAGCGAGCTCTTGTAGATATTCCAAATCCAGCATCAGCATCATCAGCAATTAGGCTTCCAAAGCCATGTCTATATTCTGTACGTGGTCTAAATTCGCCATCTAATGTAAATTGAGCTTGTGCAAATTGTAAGCACCCCAATAATAATCCTAGTACTACGTATTGTTTCTTCATTGTTCTTGTTTTAAGTTATATTGATTTGTTTTTAAGGTATTTAGTGTTCTAGAAAGTCTATTAAATGCTTTCTGTATTTATAATAATCGTCATGTTCTAATACTGCTTTTCGGGTTCTTGGTCTTTCAAAATCAATATTCAAAATATCTCCTATTTTCGCTTTAGGACCACTGGTCATCATCACCACTCTATCTGCTAAAAAAATAGCTTCATCCACATCATGGGTAATCATCACTGCCGTAATTTTCTCTTTATTCCAAATTTCAATTAGAATATCCTGTAATTCCCCTCTGGTTAAAGAGTCTAACATACCAAAGGGCTCGTCTAACAATAATACTTTGGGTTTTATGGCAAAGGCTCGAGCAATACCAACACGTTGTTGCATTCCTTGAGATAATTCTGAAGCTTTTTTATTAAAGGCGGTTTCCAAGCCCACTTTTTGAAGATAATATTTAGCAATATCTGTTCGCTGTGCTTTAGTTGCGTGTGGAAACACTTGATTAACCCCAAGCATAACATTTTGAAGAGATGTCATCCAGGGCATTAAGCTGGGCGCTTGAAAAATCACGCCTCTATCTGGGCCCGGCCCTTTAATATGTCTTCCTAAAATGGATATATTACCACCAGATATTTCATTAAGTCCCGCAATCATTGAAAGCATGGTGGTTTTGCCACAGCCCGAATGCCCAATAATGGTAACAAATTCTTCCTTCATGATTTGAAGGTTCAAATCTTCTAAAACCGTATAATCCCCTTTGGGTGTTGGATACACTTTCTTAAGGTTTTTTAGATCTAGCATAACATTAGATGGAAATAAAATACCATTTTCACTTACTACATCTGTTGTTTTATAATTTACCGTTGTATTCATTTGTTCTTTTTTTAAAAGCGTCCAACAAAACTTTTAGGGCTTAGTTCTGGCAATACAAATGCTTCCTTTGAAACTGATTTGCGTTCGTCCCCTATATCCATCAAATACTCAATAATAGCGTTCCTCGTCTCTTTAAAATTGATATTGTCATTTAAATCTGTCTTATCTCTTGGGCGATCTATATCAATTTTAAACTCTGGCCCCAAGGTTGCATTGGGTCCTGGGCGTAAAGGAATAATCCTGTCTGCCATATAGATTCCCTCGTCCACATCATTTGTAATCAATAAAGCTGTACGCTTATCTTTACCCCATATATTTAAAATCTCATCTTGTAAATTACCCCGGGTTAAAGCATCTAAAGCCCCTAATGGTTCATCCATTATTATCATCTCTGGTTTCATGGCCAATGCCCTTGCTACTGCAACACGTTGCCTCATTCCTCCCGACAATTCCTTGGGACGTTTGTTAATGGCTGGCGTAAGATTTACCATTTCAACATAATCGTTTACAATTTTATGTAATACAGATTTACTTTCTTTTGGAAAGGCTTCTTTAACAGCCATAAACACATTCTGCCCAACTGTTAACCATGGTAGCAATGAATAGTTTTGAAAAATAACACCGCGTTCATGACTTGTTCCAGCAACAGGCTCACCTTTAAAAAGTACTTCACCTTTTGTTGGTTGCAAGAGTCCGTTAATAAGATTTACCAAGGTTGTTTTTCCACTTCCAGTAAACCCTACTATAGCTACAAATTCGCCTTCATCTATCGATAAATTGATATTTGACAGTACTTCAGTAGCATGTTCGCCTTGTCCGTAAGTTTTATAAACATTATTTAGCTCTAAATATGCCATGGTTTTATGTTTTTAAATTCCGTCGTTTTTATTGAATGATACCATATTTTGAATGGTAAGCATTAGCCTATCTAAAAGAAAACCAATGCCACCAATAACAAACATGGCTACAATGATTTTTGAATTGGAATCATTAGCACCATTTTGAAATTCCTCCCAAACAAAGGAGCCTAAACCTGGACTTTGCGCCAACAACTCTATGGCTATAAGCACCATCCAAGCTACAGATAATGTGATTCTTAAACCTGTGAATATTAAAGGCAGTGATGACGGTAAAATCACCTTAAAAATCTTTTGCACTGGTCCTAATTTCAATACTTTAGCAACATTGATATAATCTTTATCTACTGAGGATACCCCAACTGCTGTATTTACCAAGGTTGCCCACATAGAACACAGTCCAACACTTATAAATGAAATGATAAAGGCACTATCTGATTCTGAATTTTTTGTCATGGTCTTTACAATCATAAAAACCAATAACAACCAAACTACAGGAGAAACAGGCTTAAATATTTGTATCAACCAATTCACTGAACTCCTCAAGGTCTTGCTCAGTCCTATTATAACCCCTATTGGAACTGCTATAAACAAGGCCAACAGGAATCCTGCAAACACTGTTTTTAAACTTGTAAATATTTGATCTACAAATGATGGCCTACCCGTATAGGTAATGGCATCTTTGCCCTCTGCCAAACGCTTTGCATTTAATACAGCTGTTTTTTCTATAAAGGCTTTTTTATCTGCGCTAATAATTTTATGATCCCTAAGCAGGGTTTTATAAGAATCCCAAACCTGGGCAGGAGATGGTAATGTGTTTGGTTGGCAACTTATATCTCCAGATGCTATGCAAGCTCTCATGGCATCGGCTGCTTCCTGCCCTTGCTCGGTTAACGCTTTGTTTATTTTATATTCTGCTTCAACATTATATAAAGACCTAGCTCCCATGTGCCATAACCCTATAAATAAGACTATGGAAGCAAGTGGCACGACCACTTTTCTTAAGAAGTTTTTAAAATCTTCTTTTTCAAGCTTCCCAGTGAATAAGGATTTCAATGTTGAAATAAATCCCAACCCTACAAACTTGGTTACTTTTGTTAATGTTATGCTTTGCTTCATGATGACTAAATATTTAAATGATTATTTGTCTTTATTGCCTATTGAAAAACTGTTTATATATCCTATTGGATCTTTAGCATCGTATTCAGTACCGTCTATAAAATCGGTGGTTGCTGGCTTGTATCCATCTGTATTAGGAATATCTGAGGCTGGTATTTGTCCTTCCTCTACCAA
Organism: Aestuariibaculum scopimerae; assembly: GCF_059428085.1. Classification (NCBI taxonomy): domain Bacteria; kingdom Pseudomonadati; phylum Bacteroidota; class Flavobacteriia; order Flavobacteriales; family Flavobacteriaceae; genus Aestuariibaculum; species Aestuariibaculum scopimerae. The sequence goes on along the minus strand of NZ_CM182089.1, from coordinate 3,253,062 downwards.
AAGATCGGCCGCTTTTCTCCAAATATCTGGCCTATAGATTTCCTTAATGGTTTCTTCGTACCATGCAGCTGGTTTAGTTTCAGGAATTTGTCCCCAACGACGCATTTGTGTTAAGAACCAAATACCATCAGAGTAAAAAGGATATGTAGCATTGTATTTATAAAACACATTAAAATCTGGCATCTCACGTTTGTCACCTTTTTCAAACTCAAAGGTTCCAGTCATGGAGTTAGCTAAAACAACCTCATCGGCTCCTACATACTGTGGCATTGACAATATCTTTACAGCCTCGGCTCTATTACCAGGTTCATCCAACCATTTACCAGCACGGATTAATGCTTTTGTTACTGCAATGGCAGTATTTGGGTTTTCTTCAACAAACTTTTTTGTCATTACAAATACTTTTTCTGGATTGTTTTTCCAAATATCATAATTGGTAACAACCGGTACACCAATTCCTTTAAATACCGCTTGTTGGTTCCAGGGCTCTCCTACGCAATATCCATAAATGGTTCCTGCCTCTAATGTCGCAGGCATTTGTGGCGGTGGTGTTACAGATAGTAGTACTTCTGCATCAATTTGTCCTTGTACATTGTCAGCCGTATACATACCAGGATGAATTCCTGCTGCTGCTAACCAATATCTAATTTCATAATTGTGGGTAGACACTGGAAACACCATACCCATTTTAAAAGCTTTGCCACTATTTTTGTACTCTGTAATAACAGGTTTTAAGGCATCTGCTTTAATAGGGTGCACTGGTTTGCCATCAGGACCTGTTGGTACATTAACTTTCATTTTAGACCAAACATCGTTTGATACAGTAATACCATTGCCGTTTAAATCCATTGAAAATGCTGTAACCAAATCTGCTTGTCTACCAAAACCAGCTCCTGCCGCAATGGGCTGACCCGCTAACATATGGGAACCATCTAACTGCCCATCTATAACCCTGTCTAAAACATTCTTCCAATTAGATTGTGCTTCTACAGAAACAAATAAGCCTTCATCTTCAAAAAAGCCTTTTTCTTTAGCAATTGCTAATGGCGCCATATCTGTCAATTTTATGAAACCAAATGTTAACTGAGGTTTTTCTATGTCTAATAATTTGGTTTTCGAAGCTTCTGCTGATACGTCTTCTGCTTCTGTTGTTTTTTTAGAACCTTTTCCTCCACAAGAGACTAATAGTAGAGAAATCGATAATATCCACACTGATTTTGTTAATAATGATTTCATGTTATATAGTTTTAAATATTAATTTAAGTATTTATACTTATTTTTAGCAAATATATACGTAGAAACATTTCTATTCAATGATAAATGCCATGTTAATACCACTTTTTAACCATATAAAAAACTGCCATAAGACATATAATGGTTATAACAGACTGAAAAACAAAAAGTTAATTGGACAAATAATTACTTAAAACCATAGTAAAACCTAAGTATAAAACGTGATTTTTAGAGTCTTAAAGGTGATTTTTTTTAATAAACTTCTTTTTAAGCTATATAAATACGTATTTAACAAACAATAAATACGTATTAATTAACCTTAAGCTTATTCAACCATTCTAATTCAGACAGACCTATGTACTTTTTGTCTAATCCATAAGGGTCCTTATCACCCTGAAAGTACTTTTGAATGGTTAGTATTGGAATTGTATCTTTTAGTTTAGTAGCAACTTTATATGTGTGGTTCCCATGAAAATCATGACATTGTATGCAGGTTGTCCACTGCTTATTGGCAATCAATTTTTCATGACTGGTGTCAACAGGGTCATCTTCTACCACTAAATCTTGGTGGCAATTCATGCAGTAATCCATAGAAACTACCGAAACCCGCTCCTCATGATGCTCAGAATGACAGGTAATGCATGTAGTGGCATCTATCACTTTAATAGCGTCACTAAATCGCGGTTCAGAAAAACGGTAAGTTGGGTGTCTGTCATTGGGCCTATCATGGCACTGCAAACAGTTATCAACCGTAACATCTTTAGTTCCAAAATCAACGCCCCGCTTTCTAAAACCAAAAGCATGGGATATATTAGATTGTATTTGTTGTGACAAATTCCCTTTGGCATCTGCATGGCAAGTAACACAAGACAAATCGTTATGCCCAGTGTTCATAGGGCCTATGGATATATATTTTTCAGAAACATCCAGTGTTAAAACAAAAAAAGCAACACCACCAAGCAACAAACCAGATACCCCTCCTATAAATTGTCTTTTTCTTAACGGACTTACTTTAAACATACATGCTTGTTTTAATTATAATTCAATAACTACCGATTCGCTTTCTGGATAACTAACACAGGTAAGTATTTTTCCATTCTTCACTTCACTTTCTTCAAGAAAATGACCTTCTATCATCTTAACATCACCAGAAACACAGGTCGCTTTACAAGTAGAGCACATTCCAGACCTGCAAGAATAAGGTAAGGCAATATTGTTAGACATCGCTTGCTGTAAAATAGATTTATCACCACGTACCTTAATGGCATGTACTTTACCATTACTTTTAATGGTTACATTACTAATCAAGTCTTTTCCAGATAGTTTTACTTTAGGAATCTTAAAAACCTCTATTTTAATTTGCTCCCTAGAAATGCCATTTTCCTTTAAAAGCGCTTTTACTTTCTCCATATAACCAAATGGCCCACAAATCATGTAAGCATGGTTTTCAAACTTTATATTATGCTTTAAGAAGATATTTAATAATAGTTGCTGATTTATTAATCCTGCATGGTAGTTTTCACTTTCCATTTTTAAGTTTGACACGATATGTTCAACTGAAAAATGATTGGGGTATTGCTCTAATAGAACCTTGATTTCATTATGAAAAATAATTGCATCAACATTTTGGTTTGCATAAATAAGAACTATTTTAGATTGGGGTTCTTTTACCAACACAGATTTAACTATTGAAAAAATAGGTGTAATACCGCTGCCCCCAGCAAATAACACATAGGTTTTATTGTTGTCCTTTTTTGGCTCTACATAAAACGAGCCCATTGGTTTATCAACCTCCAGCTTACTCCCGGCCTTTAGGTTATCATGCACAAAGTTTGAAACCAAGCCTTTATCCACTCTTTTTATGGTAATTTTTAAATCCTTATCGGTGTATGGGCAACTACTAAATGAATAAGCTCTTTTATGTACACTACCCCCAATAGGAACATGTATGGTTAAAAATTGACCTGGTTTATATTTAATACTGTTGAATATACCCCCATTTTTAAAGCATACACTCAAAGCATCGTCCGTCTCTTTTATAATTTTCTTTATTAACAATTTCATTTCTACTATTTATAATAAAACACGACACCAATATGAAAAACCATTAGTATGGTAATTATAATTGAGAACATAACATGAAAAACCATCCACCCCTTAAAGAGCAAATCACTATTGTTTTTAATAACATCCAAATTCATATAGCCAATAAGGGCATTGGCAAAAAATACATAGGTAAGTAATGCTAAATATCCATATCCAACCCCTACACTGTGTATGTAGAAAAACAGCGGACTTAAAGCCCCCAACCATTTATGCACAACGGTCATATTAACGGCATGTTTTCTAAACCTCTTAACCACCCTTGTTAGCGTTAAAACCCATTGAAATGTTATAAAAAGCGCCAAACCTAAACCAGACCAGCGCTTGTACATTTCTTGTTTTTGCATAGCTATTAACCAGTCCCATTCCCATTTTAAAAAAAACTGGATAAAAAAGAGAGACAACAATAGAATACCAAGTATGGTTGATTTATTATGCTTCATGAACAAATGTTACACCTAGTTTTTAGCCATAAGCTTTTTCATGGTTTCGTAGGATGCTATCTTTCTAACACTATCCAAAAAAACCTCTGCTGTTGGCAGGTACATACCCTCAGCAGGCCATTTGTTGCCCACAACAGGTTTTTCGCTGTCTTTAAAGGCTGCTATTTCATCTAAATATTCCAAATAAATGTCTACAGTTCCTTTTGCATACGAATTAAGTACCGCAACCGTTTCCTTATAGGTTAAAGAGTCCTTAGGATATTGCCAAGTTGTAGCTCCCATAACATCCCCCAACTTCCAATCGCTTTTAGATGTTTGTGCATGACCATTATGGCAAGACACACAAGCACCTGCACTTGCCAAATCGGCAAACATAGCTGTGTGTAACTTTTGGTCTTCATCATAAAAATACTGGGGTTCTTGGTCTGCTTTTATTTTTTCAAAAAGTTCAGCCTGCTTACCTTCAAACTTATTTGCCGAATTGATTGGAAAATCAGATCCCAAGTAAAGCCCCAATGGCACTGGGCTTTTCCTAATGCTTGTAGCCACACCTCTTAAAAATAAAGCTGGTAGTGGACCTGCCTCTACATCATCTTTTCTCCAATCTTCATCAAACTTCATCCCCTGTAGCTTTCCTTTTCCAACTATGGCCTTTGTGTATAGAGTTCTGGTAACATCATTTTCTTTGGCCACCATTTCTAAAACTTCATCTACAGAAAACACGTTTTCTGCTGAAGTTGTCTCAGAAGATTCCTCTGCAACACCGCCACAAGATGTAAGGCTTATTAATGACACTATTAGTAAAAAGGATTTTGCACCTGTATGTAAAATATAGTTTTTCATAATTCTTGATTATTGGTTTGTTGATTTGTTTGTTGTTAAGTAATTGGGTTTAGTAAGATGCCTCAATCATAACGGTAGACATTGTTGTGTAAACCGATGTCCAGGCCTCCTCTACTTCTGGCGTAAAATCGTCTCCCAATCCAACAGACAAAGTTCCCAATAAAGCAGTCCCAACAGTAGTATAGTGTGATGGCTCTACCCTATATGCCACATGTCTTTTTCCTAAATCTTGCAGTACGGGCACCAAAGCTTCTAAATTGCTTAATCCAGCTACGGCTGCAGCCAACATGGTCATTAATTTATTTCCTTGCTCTTTCATAGCTGCTTCGCTATTAGGAAATAATGATTTTAAAGCAGGATCCAATTCAAATAATTTTGAATAGAATATCCCTGCAGCAGTAGAAGCTATGGGCTTTACTTTCTCAAAAGATTCTTGTACTAAAGTGATTGTTTTTTGTTCCATAATTACATTGTATTTGCATATTAATAACCAGTAAGTATTAATACTTATTTATGGAACAAAAATAAATGGACTTTTTTTAATTAAGTATGGGTTACATCAGGTAAAAACACCTTTTAATTCATACTTTAAAATGATGAAACATTGTAAAAAAACTGCTTTTACTACATAAACCCTATTGAAAGTTTAGCTATCTAAGTAGAAATTGTGTTCGCTAATTTCGTTTTTAAGTAGTTGTATACTATTAATACCTATTCTTTTTCCTTTGGCGGTAATAAGATGTTCCTTTTTTAAAGCAGAAAACACCCTAATAACCTGCTCTTCTGTAGTTCCTGCATGATCTGCGTATTCTTTTCTACTTAAGGAAATGTCTAGAAACCCTTTGTTGTCTCCAAATTTTCTGTGGATATATAATAAAGTATCAATAACACGTTCTCGAACGGTCATTTGTGAAATAGACTTTACCTTAGACTCACTTCTGTTTAATTCGTTGGCATAAAAGAGCATAAAGTCATATGCAAATTTAGGATTGCCCAGCAAAGCACTTTGTATATTGTTTTTTGAGAAGTAGCATAATGTAGTATCTTCTAAGGCTATAGCACCTATAGAATAGTATTCCTCGGTTCCAAAACCTCTGTGGCCAATAATTTCGCCCGCCTTAGCAAACCTTACTATTTGCTCCCTGCCATTTATACCAGTTCTAAAAACCTTAACCTTTCCTTTTAAAATAAAAAACAATCCATTAACTGGAGCACCTTCCATAATGAACTGTTGGCCTTTTTTGCACTTTAAATTATTTTTTTCGACAACAAGTTTGTTATTAATTAAACTTGGTAAGTTTTGCTTGATTAAACACAATTGATTTTCACATGACTGGCAGGACATATCATATAGTGTACGCTTTCTGCTTGCCGTAGATATTGTATGTATTGTATTTGTTTGCAAATAATAAACTCTAAGGTTACTTGAAATATCTTAATTTTAGACAAATATAAGTATTAATACTTAATTTAAGCAAAAAATAAGTATTTATTTTTTCTCAAATAAAATAACGTTATATTTGCTGAAACATAACGATGTTATTATGATATCCATTAATGATGCTCGTAACATAGTAAAAAATCAAGTAAAGCCGCTTTTACAAGTCACAGAAAAGCCTGTAGCTAAAGCTGGTGGGTATAAATTGAGTGCATCTATTTATTCGCCAATAGATATGCCACCCTTTAGGCAATCTGCTATGGATGGCTATGCTGTAAGAATACATGATGCCCCTTCCTATAAGCTTATTGGAGAAGTAAAAACGGGAGACAACCACCAACCTATTCTAAGAAAAGGCGAAGCTGTTAGGATATTTACCGGAGCTCCTGTGCCAGATTCTGCCAACGCCGTAATTATGCAAGAAAAGGTAATTGCCAAAGAAAACTCAATAACCATCTTAGACGCCATTTTAGAAAACGCTAATATTCGTCCTAAAGGCGAACAAATAAAAAAAGGAGTCCAAGCACTAGCTAAGCACACAAAATTATTGCCTGCTACCATTGGCTTTTTAAGTGCGTTAGGCATTAAAGCGGTATCTGTACATAAAAAACCAACTATTGCTATTGTTACTACAGGTAATGAATTGATTGAAGCTGATGAACCTTTAGCATATGGAAAAATATACGAAAGCAATTCCAAAATGCTTATCAGCGCTTTATACAGCTTAAAATTCTACGACATTACCATTCACAAAGTTGAAGACGATTATCATAAAACACTCCAAAAATTAAATGACGTTATTAATGATAATGATTTAGTTATTATATCTGGCGGTATTTCGGTGGGCGATTATGATTTTGTTGGCAAAGCACTTACCGCACTAAATGTAACGCAACATTTTTATAAGGTAAAACAAAAACCCGGTAAGCCCTTGTTTTTTGGTTCAAAAAGCAGCACTTACATTTTTGCACTGCCAGGAAACCCTGCCGCATCGCTTACCTGTTTTTATATGTATGTGTATCCTGCTTTACAAATTATGATGGATAATGAACCTGCAGAGCTGCCTAGAGTTAAAGCAACATCACTTTCAAAATTTACCAAACATGGCGATCGCCCCCAATTTTTAAAAGCCATTTACAATAACGGCCAGGTTACCATTTTAGAAGGCCAAAGCTCGGCCATGTTACAAACATTTGCCCTATCAAACGCCTTGGTATTTATGCCCGAATCTGAATCTAAAATTAAAGTAGGTGATGCTGTAGAAGTTATTTTATTACCAGTTTAACAAGAAAAGCTATGAGTTTTAAGATAAAAAATAGAATATGGATTGAGTTTGAAGACCACGTACTTCTAGGGAAAGGGAGAGTACAATTGCTTAAAGCAATAGATGAAACAGGGTCGCTATCAAAAGCAGCCAAATCGCTTAATTTATCTTATAAAAAAGCATGGCAGTTAATAGATTCTGTAAACAAATCGGCAAAAAAACCAGTAACGATAACAAGTACGGGCGGTAAAGGCGGTGGCGGTGCAGAATTAACCGCATACGGCAAATCCCTTATTAAGGTGTACGACGATATTAACAAAAACTGCAACACATTTTTAGAAGCGCAATTAGATAAAATTATAAACCTGTAAAACCTTCTTGCATATAGCATGATTTTAGAAAACGAACATATCTATCTGTTTTTATTGGTGCTACCCATAATAGCATTCCTATATGCCAGTGTTGGCCATGGTGGCGCTAGTGGTTATTTGGCCTTAATGGCGTTATTTTCCTTTACACCAGATATTATGAAACCCACAGCGCTCTTACTAAATCTTTTTGTTGCCGGAATATCCTTTTACTATTATTATAAGGCTGGGCATTTTAACAAAAAACTGTTCCTTGCTTTTGCACTAACATCCATTCCCCTAGCCTTTTTGGGAGGCACTATAGAAGTAGATGCCAACATTTACAAAAAAGTACTGGCCCTATTATTGGTATTTGCCATTTTAAAGATGTTAAATGTGTTTGGAAAGGAACATACCTCTATAAAAGAGGTAAAACTTTGGCAGGGCCTTGTAATAGGTGGTGTTATAGGCTTTTTTTCGGGCCTTATTGGTATTGGCGGGGGTATTATACTAACCCCTATTATTTTGTTATTGCATTGGGGTAAAATGAAAGAAGCTGCAGCCGTATCGGCCCTATTTATTTGGGTAAATTCCGCATCGGGGCTAACCGGACAACTAATAAGTGGGGTAAGCTTAGAAAAAGGAACCTTCTTATTGGTAGCCATAGCACTTATTGGGGGTACGCTTGGTGGCTATTTGGGAAGCAAAAAAATCAATAACCAAAAATTACGCTATATACTGGCGCTTGTTTTAGTAATTGCTTGCTTTAAACTGTTTTTTACATAAAGTGATAGAAAAAAAAGACATAACAGGTATTATCCTAGCTGGAGGAAAAAGTAGCCGTATGGGTACCGATAAGGGTATGCTGTACCTAAACGGCAAACCCTTTACCCAACATAGCATAGATGCTTTAAAGCCATGGGTTGCAGAAACCATTATTGTATCAAACAATATCGATTATGATTGTTTTAAGTTAAAGCGCGTAGCAGATGTAATAAAAAATGCAGGCCCTTTGGCCGGGCTTTACTCTGGCCTAAAACATTCTAAAACAGCTTACAGTCTTGTTTTAAGTTGCGATGTGCCAATGGTATCCTCTAAAATACTAAAACTACTAATAGATAACATGAACCCAAATGTAGATATAGTACAAGTTGAAGCCTTTAATAAAACCATGCCGTTAATAGCACTGTATAAAAACGAATGCCAACACCTATTTATTAAACAGTTGAACATGGGAGAGCGCCGTTTGCAAAATGCCGTTAAACAATGCAAAGTAAAAAACATTGTATTAAGTGCCTCGCAAAGCGCGCTTACCAAAAACATTAATACACCAGAACAATTAAATGCCATTAGCAAATGATGATTAAAATAAAATATCTGGGGCAAATTGCTGAAGTAACCAAGCTAAGTGAAGAAACTTTTGAGTTTTCTAAAGATTTAATATCTGAACTTACCGAAGCATTATACCTTAAATACCCCGATTTAAAGCATAAAGATTTTAAAGTGGCCCAAAACCAAGAGTTGGTTTCTAACACCTCCCAAGTAACAGGACAAGAAATAGCCCTTTTACCACCCTTTGCAGGCGGATAAATAGTATGAGTAGATATAGCAGACATATCGTCCTTTCTGAAATTGGCCAAGCCGGTCAAAACAAACTAGCTGCAGCCAAAGTACTGGTTATTGGGGCTGGTGGCCTGGGATGCCCTGCCCTGCAATATTTAGCTGCAGCAGGTATTGGCACCCTTGGGGTTATGGATTTTGATACGGTTGCTATTTCCAACTTACAACGGCAAGTACTATTTGGTAAAACATCCTTAGGGCAAAACAAAGCCCTGGCTGCAAAAAACCGCCTGGAAGACCTAAACGATGCCATTACCATACATGCCTATCCTGAAAAACTAACCTATAAAAATGCTATTAACCTATTCAATGATTATGATATTGTTGTTGATGGATCCGATAATTTTGAAACACGCTATTTAATAAACGACGCCTGCATTATTACCAACACCCCACTGGTGTTTGGTGCTATTTATAAATTTGAGGGGCAGGTAGCTGTTTTTAATTACCAAAACGGACCCAGTTACCGGTGCCTATTCCCCAACCCACCTAAAAAAGATGCGGTGCCTAATTGTGCCGATATTGGGGTTTTAGGAGTCTTGCCTGGCATTATTGGTAGCATGCAGGCCAACGAAGTGTTAAAAATTGTCTTGGGTATTGGCAACGTACTGTCAGGAAAACTGTATTGCTACAATGCACTAACACTTCAAAACACCACTTTAAATATACAAAGGGTAGAAAAAAACATTTCACGGGTTATAAATAGCAAGTCCAGTTTTAGTACAAAACAATTAGAGGATTTTTGTGAATGGGACCGTTTTGAAATATCTATTAAAGATGTGCTTCTTAAAGATAACATACAGTTTATAGACGTTAGGGAACCCAACGAACACCCCAAAGTAGAGAGCTTACAAGTAACCTACATCCCTTTAAGCCGCCTAGAACAAAACCTAAACAAGATTAACCCCCATAAGGCTAAAGCTATATTTTGCCAATCGGGCATACGTAGCAAGCAAGCCGTATTAAAACTAAAAGCACTTAATATAAACAACTGCTACAGCATTAAAGAAGGGGCTTTAAATATTATAAAAGAAAAAACGAACATGACAAAACAATTGCAAAATGACCAATAAGAAACCCAAAAACGTTTTTAAGGAAGGCGCAATACCATCCACATTTATAGGAGAGGCCATTGCCAAACACCAGTCTAAAACCAATATAGGTGCCCACAATATTTTTTTAGGGCAAGTACGGGCCGATGTTATTGATGGCAAAACCGTTTCTGCCATAGAGTACACTGCTTACGAAACCATGGCAAACAACAAATTTCATGACATTCGCGAGGCAGCTTTTAAAAAGTTCGACCTTACCTGCATGCACATTTACCACAGCTTAGGAACTGTAAAAGCAGGAGAAATATGTCTGTTCGTTTTTGTATCGGCCCCAAGACGTGCTATTGTTTTTAAAGCATTAGAATATATTGTGGAAGCTATAAAAGCACAAGTTCCTGTTTTTGGCAAGGAAATTTTTGAAGATGACACACACCAATGGAAAGTAAATAGTTAAACGAACAACATGGTAGATATTACACATAAAAATAACACACTAAGAACGGCCGTTGCCCAGGCCACAGTAAAGGTTAGCAAACCCGAAACCATTGTTGCCATACAAAACGACACCGTTCCAAAAGGCAATGTATTTGCCATGAGCAAAGCTGCTGGCCTATTGGGTGTAAAACGCACCCCCGATATTTTACCCGATTGCCACCCCTTACCTATTGAGTTTACTAGTGTTGAATACCAAATAAATGATTTAGAAATTACCATTCTATTTACTGTAAAAACCATCTATAAAACAGGTGTAGAGGTAGAAGCCATGCATGGTGCCAGTATAGTGGCCCTAAACATGTACGATATGCTAAAACCCATAGATAAGGGCATAGAAATACACCATATAAAGTTATCGGACAAAAAAGGCGGTAAATCGAATTTTAAAGACCGATTTAGAAATACTTTAACAGCAGCCGTTATAGTTTGTTCTGATACTATTTCAGCAGGACAAAAAGAAGACAAAGCCGGAAAGGCCATTATAAAAAAACTAGAGGAATGTAACGTAAAAATAGCCCATTACAATATCATTCCCGATGAAAAAGACAGTATTCAAAGCAAAGCAAAAAGCTACCAACAAGAAGGTCTCGATTTAATTATCTATACTGGTGGCACTGGGCTCTCTAAAAGAGATGTTACCCCCGAAGCCATAATACCCTTACTAGATAGGCGTATTCCTGGTATTGAAGAGGCCATTCGCGATTACGGACAAAACCGTACACCGTATGCCATGCTATCCAGAAGTGTTGCAGGTACTATAAATAACACCCTAGTACTGGCACTACCCGGTTCTACCAATGGTGCCAGGGAATCTATGGATGCTATTTTTCCGGCGGTACTGCATGTTTTTGGAATACTAAAAAACGCCCGACACGATTAATGGAAAAAGAAAAAAACATATTACAGGACACCTTTGGCAGAGACCATGCCTATTTACGCATTTCGTTAATAGAGCGTTGTAATTTACGCTGTTCGTATTGTATGCCAGAGGAAGGCGTGCAATTATCTCCCAAAAGCCATTTAATGACCTACGAAGAGATTTTTGAAATTGCTAAAACCTTTGTAAAACATGGGGTTAGAAAAATAAGGTTAACAGGTGGCGAACCTTTAATTAGAAAAGACATCCCCATTATTTTAGAAAAACTGGCCAGCCTTCCTGTAGAACTATCCATAACCTCTAATGCTGTTATTGTAGATAAATTTATAGATGTTTTAAAACAGCACGGCATTAAAAGCATTAACATTAGTTTAGATTCGCTAAACAAAGAAAAATTTAAGCACATTACACGCCGAGACCAATTTGAAAAGGTTTACAATAACATTTTATTGCTTGTAAAAGAGGGCTTTCATGTAAAAGTGAATGCGGTGTTGATGAAGGACTTTAATGATAATGAGATCATTGATTTTATTCACTTTACCAAAAAACTTCCCATTTCGGTACGCTTTATAGAGTTTATGCCTTTTGATGGCAATAAATGGGATTTAAGCAAAACGGTTTCCTATAAGGACATTATGGCCTATGTAAACCAAGCCTTTACTAAAAACCAAATTGAACGCCTGCAAGATGCTCCCAACGATACTTCTAAGAACTATAAAATTAAAGGCTACCAAGGAAGCTTTGCTGTTATAAGCTCTGTAACCAACCCTTTTTGCGATTCTTGCAACCGCCTACGCCTAACGGCCAATGGGCAATTAAAAAATTGCTTGTTTTCTGCCACCGAATCAGATCTGTTAACCACACTACGTGCAGGACAATCCATAGAACCTGTTATTGAAAAGGCCGTTAAGGCCAAACTAAAAGTTCGTGGTGGTATGGATACGCTTAAAAAGTTACAAGAACCTAAGCTACATACCAACAATCGTAGCATGATTACTATTGGGGGCTAAAATTTATGGGTATAAAAATGGTTTTTATGGATAAAAAAGCCTGTTTTATGGGTTGCAAAAGTTTTTTTATGGGTAGAAACTCCAAATTTATGGGTAGAAATTGAAAAAAACTCTAAAGAAATTTGCCATTTCTTATAAGAAATCTGGATTTTCTTAAAAGAAAAATGGTTTTTATGGGTAGAAACTTCAAGTTTATGGGTAGAAAAAATGCTTTTATGGGTAGAAACTTAAAAAACCTAGGCACAAAATAGGCATATCAACTCGAGGGTTTTAAATAATTTTAAAATTTAAGGAGTTATTAACCATTAACTTATAAACTTCTACAAATACGGTATTAAAACTTAAACCACTCGAATTGATTAATCTGCCTAATGTTTTTATTTACTTGACTAATATTTTTTTCTCAAAACTGCTTTTTGGGGCTTCGCACAGTGAACACTCGTAGGTATCTGGAAGGCTTTCAAAAGGGGTATTGGGCGGTATGCTTTGGGTAACATCGCCATAAATTTCGCTATAGATGGTTAAGCAGGCTTTGCATTGAAACACTTCTTCTTCTACAACATCTACCTTGGTATCTTCTACAGCTTCTTCTTCTCTTTCATTTCCTAATTCTTCAAAATATAGCTGACTTAATTCCATTAACAATCCGGGCAATTCTACCATATCCACGTCTTGTACATGCATAATATATTCTCTGGTATTCGGGTCAAAATTCTTGGCATACAACAAGTTGTAAGTATCTCTAATAACAAAATCGCCTAAGGTTTCTGGGCGGGTATTCTTTTCTATAACTACCGATGTAAAGTAATAGGCATTACTGGCATAATTGGCAATACCAAATGTTAAACCATAGGTACTAATGTCGTTTTGGTTAAAATTGGTAACCAAGTATTTTTTTAAATTAATGGCATCTTTATCGTTTACCGGCAAATGCCAATTAAGCTCTAGCATAGAATGCCTAACATTAATACCAAATTTACCCAAAAACTTCTCCCACTGTAACTTAGATTTTATTGGTATGCCCCTAACAATAAATGATTTCCAGGGTGTAATGGTTATTTTACCTATTTTGTTTTCGGCACAGAGCTCGCACATGGCCTTTAAAAAAGGAATACTGTACCTGTTGTTTCTCCAGTATAATCCCAACCAATATTTATCGCCTATACGGTTCATGCCTTCATAATACGGAAATGGATAAAAGGGCACTTCCAGGGGCTTATCAACGGTTCTATTGTTGGTATCTATAGCATCGTTAACCAGCTCAAAAACCATATCAATGGTTTCGGGCTCTTCTTTTAAAATAGTTTCAATGGCCAACTCAATCTTATCCATGTCCCAGCTGTAAACCAAAGCCGGATACATTTGTGTTTTTTTCCATTCTGGTAATCGCACATACAGGTACCAATAGTCTTCATGCTCTGAAGCAATAAAGTTAATATGCCCTGTAAACAAAGGCACCAACCGTTGCTTGGGGTCGGTAATGTTTACCCGTAATTTTAGTTCGTGTTTAAATTGCTCTAAGATATATAAATACCTGTCGCTGGTAAGCCAGGATGTACTTGGGAAAATATCGGCCGAAACATACGACGACATCATGTTTTCTATGGTCTTGTCGTTGGGTTTAACTATTTGAAGCTTATCAAAGGCCTTTAATTTACGTTCATCTATTTTATCAGGAAAAATAATATCCTGTCTTGAACCAAAAGAAATAGCATCTAGTCCTAAATTTTCAGCAGCTTCGCAAATGTATTTTAACTCTCCTGGAGAAAGCACACCACCGTTTACTATTAATCTATATAACTGTTTCATTATAACGATACCACTTTAGTGTTATTAAGTATTTCCCTAACCTCGGTTTTACAACTGCCACAGCCTAACCCTGCTCCTGTTTTGTTACAAAGCTCGGTAAAATTTGTACAGCCATTTTGTATGGCCTCTTCAATATTTCCTGCTCCTACCTGGCTGCAAGAGCACACCAGTTTTCCTAAAACAGGCACATCGTTAGAGGCTCCGCGCAACAAGGTGTTTCGCTTTTCAGACATTTCTATCTTACTTTCAATCATGGTTTTAAATTCGGCAAATTCGTTCTTATCGCCCATTAAAACAGCGCCAATCAATAAATCATCCTTAACAATGCATTTTTTGTAATAGCGCTTAGATATGTCTGTAAATATCACTTCTTCATAAGAGTCGTCGTTTTCTGGAACATTAATATTGCCTATACTGCATAAATTAAGGTCGTTGAATTTTAAGATATTCATCAATACCGATCCGTTGTATGAACAGCTTACATCGCCCGCTATATAGTTGGCCAATATTGAGGCTTGCTCTTCGGCTGCAGATGTTATACCGAATAACTGATTGTCGTATTCTGCTATTTCACCAATGGCAAAGATATCTGGGTGCGACGATTGTAAATATTGGTTCACTTTTACCCCACGACCACAAACAATACCGTTTTCGCGGGCTATTTCTACGTTGGGAATGGTACCTATGGCATAAACAATGGCATTGGCAGTAATAAACTTACCGCTTTTTAATGTAATGTTTAGCTCGCCAGTATCCTCATCATCAAAAACCGTGCTTACTTCATTATCAAAATAAATTTGAATACCGCGCTCTTGTACATCTAGCGACAAAAGTTTGCTGGAAACTTTATCCAGCTGGCGCTCCATAAGCCTAGAGGCCCTTTGTACAATAGTTATTTTAACGTTTTTGTGTTTCATGGCTGCTGCCAATTCTAAGCCAAGCAATCCGCCGCCAACAATAACAACATGCTGTTCTTCGGGCGGTAAGCCTGTAGCGTCTAAATAGGCCTTAAACCTATCGGCATCGCTTTTATTACGCATGGTAAAACGCCCTGGCAGGTTTATTTGAACATCTTTGGGTATAAACGCCCGGCTGCCTGTTGCTAAAATAAGCTTGCTGTAGGTATGCTGTACACCATGGCTATCTGTAACCACTTTGTTATTGGAGTCTATTTTATCAATAAACGTCTCTGGGTAGGTTTTTATATGAAGCTTATTTAGTTCAATTTTTTTTATTTTAAGAAGTTGGTCCCAACTAAGCTCTTCGGTAACATATTCTGGAAGCAGTACCCTATTGTAAAACAGGTTGGGCTCTTTTGAAAACACGTGTATTTCATCTACTTCATTATTTTCTCGATAGTTTTGAACAAACCTAAATGCCGCCGCTCCAGCACCCACTACAATAATCTTTTCAACAGGTTTTTTATATTTTGCAACAGCAACCCTGGTAAACTTAAAATCGGGTTCTTTTGATGTTGGATCTACATGTGTATTGGTTAAGTTATTGGCCCTGTTTAAGGTACTTTGCAGTTGTTTGCCCCAATGCATAGGCAAAAACACCACGCTTTTGGCAATATTATCGGTTACTTGGGCACGTACTCTTACGGTGCCGTTTTCACTTTTAATTTCGGTAATGTCTCCGTTTTTTATCTTACACAGGTAAGCATCAACTGGATTTATTTCCAGTACTGGTGTGGGGTAATGGGTTTTTAATCGAGATACCTTTCCTGTTTTGGTCATGGTATGCCATTGGTCGCGCACCCTACCGGTTGTTAAAATTAAAGGATAGTCTTCATTGGGTTGTAACGATGTGTTTTTAATAGTTGTAGGTACATTAAATATGGCTTTTTTTGATGGTGTGTAAAACTTTTTATCTTCAAAAAGCCTAGGTGTACCTGGGTGTCTATAATCGGGAACTGGCCACTGGAAAGTGCCTTCGTTTTTTAAACGGTCGTAGTTTAAGAACGATACATCTATATTGGTGCCCTTGGTCATGGAGCAATACTCGTTATAGATTTCTTCTGTACTGTTGTAATTAAACCCACGGAAGCCCATACGTTGTGCAAAGTCACAAAAAATCTCTACATCGGGCCTTGCTTCGCCTGGTGCATTGATTTCTTTTGGCAAATATGAAATACGCCGCTCTGAATTGGTCATCGTACCTTCTTTCTCTAGCCATCCTGCTGCGGGCAAAACCAAATCGGCATACGCCACAGTATCCGATTTATATGAGATATCTTGAACGACCACAAATTTTGCACTGGCCATTGCTTTTTCTATGCTGTTGGTATTGGGCAAACTCACCAAAGGGTTTGTACAAGCTATCCAAACAGCTTTTAACTTGCCAGACTCAAGGGCATCAAACATTTCGGTGGCCGTTAAACCTGGCTTGGGAGAAATCTTTTCTACACCCCAAAATTGTGCAACCTCCCTACGGTGCTCTTCATTCTGTAAATCTTTGTGCACAGCCAATAAATTAGCCATGCCCCCTACTTCACGCCCGCCCATAGCATTGGGCTGTCCTGTTAACGAAAATGGCCCAGAGCCCGGTTTACCCACTTGTCCTGTTATTAGCGATAGGTTTAGTAAGGCCACATTTTTATCGGTACCAACCACACTTTGGTTAAGCCCCATGGCCCACATGCTTATAAAGCCTTTAGACAAGCCAATAATATCTGCTGCCTTTCTAATATCTTTTTCAGGCACCCCACACAATTGAGAGGCCTGTTTTATGGATGTTGAAAATATATGATCTTTATAGGCTTTAAATCCTTCGGTATAATTCTGTATAAATGCTTCGTCTATTAAGCCTCTTTGGTATAAACACCTACCAATGGCATTGTACAATATAATATCGGTTCCTGGAATTAATTGCAGGTGTAAATCTGCAAAATTGGCTGAATCGGTTTTTCTAGGATCCACCACAATAATCTTAACGTCTGGGTTTTGTTCTTTGTGCTTTTCAATACGCCTAAACAAAATAGGATGGCACCAAGCGGGGTTGGCTCCCGTAATTAAAAAACAGTCTGCCAGTTCGATATCTTCATAAGAAATGGGCACACTGTCTTCCCCAAAGGTTTTTTTATAGCCTGCAACGGCTGAGCTCATACATAACCTGGAGTTTGTATCAATATTATTAGTTCCTAAAAAACCTTTGGTTAACTTATTGGCTATGTAATATTCTTCGGTTAAACTTTGCCCAGATACATAGAATGCCACACTATCTGGCCCATGTTTTTTTATAATGGATTTAAAAACACTACTGGCCCTATCTAAAGCATCATCCCAACTAACGCGCTCCCTTGGGTGCGATCTACTCCAGCGCATTTCTGGATATAATATTCTGTCGGACACATCGTTTGCCACATAATGTAAATTCATGCCTTTAGAACACAGCATGCCTTTGTTTACGGGGTGATCTTTATCCCCTTCAACAAGCACCTTATTATTGTTATCTTTCTTAACAATAATACCGCATCCTACACCACAATAGGAACATGTTGTTTTTACTTCATTTTTAAACATTTACACTAGAGCTTTATACGAATTAAGACAAATATACAACACCAAACAAGCAACATCAACAATATTCATAATACTATAAAAATGCGCCTTGTTTATTTTTAATTTATTAAAATTTACACTTTAATTAGCTTCTAACGGTAACCAATTTTTTAATTGATTTTCTTATACCGATTTTTGGAACAGTCTCTTCTTCATTTGAAAAACGAATGGACAAAGCCACAAAACCTGCCAATATAACCATAACACCAATTATAAAATAGCCATTTGAAACCGCACTTGATGCCGCCGCCGCTTGGGCAGAATTAACAGCATCGGCTCCTAAGCCCTGGTTGGCAACTATAGCAGCTTTCTCGGCTGCAGCCGATTTGGTTTTAAGCAAAAATGCTGCAAGAAAGGCGCCTACATTTCCTCCTGCACCTACAATTCCAGACACCGATCCCACAGCTTTTTTATTAATGAAAGGAACTACCGAAAAAGTAGCACCCTCTGCCATTTGAACTGACAGACTAAATAATATTAAGAACATAAAGGCCATAACTATATTAGCCGTTGTTGAAAACGTAATAAGCATAACTCCTTGTATTGTTAAGATAAACGACAAAAACAGCACACGCCCCCTTAGACCTTTTAGCTTACCAAATTTATCACCAAAAAAGCCCCCCAATGTACGGGCAAAAATATTCATTAAGGCAAAGGACAATACAATGTTACCCGCCGTTAAACGCTCTAATTTAAAGGTGTTTTGCAAGTAATCGTCCATAGTACCGTAAACCGTAAGCTCTATACCAAAGCAAGCAGCATATACAAAAAACAGCACCCAAGTCCTGTAATCTTTAATAACTTTTAAGAAGCCTTCTTCTTTCTTTTTAGTTGTTACGTTTTCTCCTTTTTCTCGTAAATCCTTGAAATTACCTTTAGGAGTATCTTGTGTAAAAAAGTAATATACCAAGCCCATTAAAAAACATATAAGCCCTGCTATAACCATAGAGTAACGCCATGCTTCAGAATCTGCTATGCCAAAACTAACTACGGCAGCCGCTATTAATGGCATACCTAAACGATTGGCGCCGCCGCCTAAGTTACCCCAACCCGCCGATGTAGCATTTGCTGTACCAACTATATTAGAGTCGAACATAAGTGATGTATGCACTTGTGTAATTACAAATGATGCCCCAATAAAACCAATAAACAATCTACATATTAAAAATTGTAAGGGGGTTTGCACCAAACCACATGCTATAACTGGTATGGCTCCAAGCATTAATAACCATGTATAGCATAGTCTTGGCCCATATTTATCACATAATTTACCTATAAGTAATCTTGCAAATACAGTTCCTGAAACTGCAAGAATGATTGAATTCCATTTTTGCTCTGGAGTTAACCCTAAATCTTTAACAACGTCTGGCATGAATGGAACAATGCCAAACCAAGAAAAGAAACATAAGAAAAACGATATGGAAGTAATCCAAAATGTGCGTATTGGAACTTCTTTAATCTTAAATAAGTTTAATTTTGTTGCTTTAAGCGATTCTGAATGTATCATAATAATTACTTTTTATACGTACAAAAATAAGTATAAATACTTAATTTAATAAATTAAAAGTACGTATTATTGAATTAATATGATATTGGTAATTATGCTATTGCCATATTAGGAATATAACAAAAAACCAAGCGGTTTTAACGTGCATATTTTGTTTTTAGCAATAAAGATTGGTGGGTGGAATTATACTAAATTATATTCTTGGGCCTTATTACTTAGTTCCTTAAGGTTTTTTACGTCTAATTTTTTCATTAAATTAAAACGGTGCACTTCGGCTGTGCGTTTGCTTATCTCTAATTCTTCAGCAATATCCTTATTGTTTTTAAGCTGTAAAACAAGTCCGAGTATTTGGCGTTCTCTTTTGGTTAATTTAAAAGGGTCGTCTGCTTTTGGTTTAGGTGCAAGCGGTTCTGAAGCTACGTTACCATTAACAAAATTGTTCATGATAATAGCAGAGATATCTCCTGTAAAATACTTACCTCCAGAGGCAATCTTGTTTAACGCTTTTAAAAATTCTTCCTTACTGGCACCCTTAAGCAAATATCCGTCTGCCCCAGCCTGAATGGCCTTTACAACATACTCTTCAGAATCGTGCATGGAAAGTACCAAAGTTCTAACATTTGGGTGCTTGGCATTTATTTGTTTTACTACCTCAATGCCATTGAGTTCTGGCATACGTATATCAACAATTAATAAGTTAGGCTCATGGTTTTTAATTACTTCAAGAGCTTCAAGACCATTAGATGCCTCATCTATTACCTGGATACCATCTTGGTCTTCTAATAATGCCTTAATGCCATCTCTTACAAGAACATGGTCATCTGCTAAAACTACATTTATTACACTCATAATTCAATTGATTTACTTAGCAAAAGTATGAAATTTTACGTAACTATACTTAATCCTTAATTGGAATGTTTAGTGTTACGCGTGTACCTTTATTTATCTCAGAGTTTAAAAATAAACGGCCCTCTATATATTTAATACGCTCTCTCATAAAAGTCATTCCCATACCACCATCGCCATTTTTTACATTTTTAACCTTATTGGGGTCAAATCCTTTGCCATTATCATCTATTACTATACTAAGTATGTTTTCACTGTGCGATAAAGACACTAAAATATGTGTAGAATCGGCATATTTTATAGCATTGTTAATAGCTTCTTGTACTATACGGTAAATATTGATCTCAACAAGTGAATCCAGTCGTAGATTAAAGTCCGTTTTATTGAAAAGCACAATGTTCTTACCCGTAAGCCTAGTCAGTTCACTGGTCAGCTTGGTTATGGCAGGAACAATACCATGATCTGACAACTCTGGCGGTGTTAAGTTAAAGGTGGCTGTTCTAACCCCTTTTATAATGTTTAATGTAAGTGCCTTTAAATGCTCGATTTTTGAGGCGGTCTTTTCTATATCTGAAATATCAATGCTTTCTAAATTATACTTAAGCCCTGTTAGCATTTGTCCTATACCATCATGAACATCTTTAGCAATACGGTTTTGCTCTTTCTCTTGATTTTCAATAATCTTACTGGAAATAACCTTCTGCTGATTCATTTTTTCCTCAAAGCTTTGTTTTGTTAAACGCTCTATTTCTATTTGAGCTGCTTTACGGGAGGTGATATCTGATGCTATGATGAGCAGTTCAGATTTGTCATCGGTTGGGTTAAATGGAATTATGGCCATTTCCAGCCAAATATCCTTATTGTCTTTTGTAGTGGCCTTTACTTCGCCTTGCCAACCGGTTTTTTTAAACTTGGATATGATGTTTTCAATGAAAAGCTGTTCGTTTTCGTTTATAGACAGGACTTCCGATAAATGGGCATTGATATTAAGCTGTGTGTACTTAAAAAGTTTAGAGAACTTTTTACCCATATGCAATAGCGTTCCGTTTTGTGTAACCCTTGCAAATAATAAAGTTTCGTCCATGGCATAACTCAATGCCCGTAGTTCTTTAATCGACTTTTCTTTTGCTGCGCTTAACTCATCGGCATCAATAGCCATTTTCTTTGCTTTCTTTTCGGCTACCAGTAACTCGGCAAGTGTTGCCTTAACTGTTTTTGCTGCCGGCCAGAAAATGAACATAAATTCAATGAGTAAAATAATTAAGGTTAGGGCTGTTAACAAAAGCTCTAACTTACGCAACCAACTTACTTTGTTATCGGCTTCTAAATCGTATTGGTTTACAATATCGTCCATCATCAACAAAAAATCGCCTTCGTTAGCTTTTACTTTCTCGATGTCTTCACTGAACGACGATATAGGTAATGGTGGTACATTTTCAATTTTCTCTATAATGGCTTTTGTAGCTGTACTAATGGTATCAAACGTTGGATTTAAGCTTTTAAATTTATTTACAATTATAGCACTATTTTTACCTGGTAACCCTAAGCTGTCATTTCCTTTTTGCAAGGCATAATGCGAGGTTTCCCATAACTCTAAGGTTTGTTTGATTTTGTTTTTAAGGCGAATTCTTTCTTCAGTATTGTTTTCTGATGAAAGTGTTAAGATTTCTTTTGTAAGCTTTTGGCTAAGCATGCGTTGCCTACCTGCAACATTTATAACTGTAGAATCACTTTGCTGGTCGTTAAGGTGCTTACGTATTAATATTTGACTTATAATTACCGATAGCGCTATGGTACTTAACGCTATAATATATAAACGGCTTAATTTATCGAACGTACGCTGGTCTAATGAATTACCGTTTTTTGTCATTGTAATGTTACTGTTAAGAAATAGCCTGTTTAATTAATGCTAAACTTTTATCTGTGTACTTAATCTTTAAGGCTTCTGCATGTCCTTCTTCAGACATTTTTTTCCATGTTTTTTGAAGAATATCGATGATTTTTTTATCCTCATGCTTAGCAGCAAATTCTTCAAAGTAATAATCTAAAAAAACCAAACAAATAACATCTTCTAAGGTTTGGCTTTCTTCATTCTTTTTTATTAGTTTTTTATTAATTAAAAACGTTACCCTATCTATAAACGTTTTATCATAACCTACTTCATTTAAAATATCGGCCGTAATTTCGGCATGCATTTTTTTAAGGGTTTCGCGCCATTTTAAGTACCCTACACGATCCATAGGATATTCGTCTCTGGCTATTTTCCAACGGCAAATATGTTGCGCTCTTGCTGCAATTTGTAACGCTCTGGAGGCATTGGGCTTAAATTGCAACAACTTTTGAGACATACGCTGTGAATACAACAATTCTTTTGGGAATTCCAATCCATGGCTGTGATACGTATTTATATCTTCTGAATTTCTCTTATCTATTAATGCTATGGCTGTTTCAAATCTTGTTGGCTTCATATGGCTTTGTTATATGTTAATCTACAAAGCCAATATACACATTTTCAGCTTCAATTTTAACAGGATACACGGCTATTTTTAAATCGTCGCCACCTAAGTTTGTTCCATCTTCTAATGAAAAATTCTTTTTATGCATAGGGCATGCCACTTTAGCTATGCCTTCTTTATCGCCTATCATACCAAGTGATAAAACCATTTCCATTTTATGCGGACATAAATTTTGGCAAGCGTACCACTTGTTTTTTCTAACAAAATTATAAACAGCGATTTGTTTGGTTTTATATTTTATACAGGCGCCACTGTTTTCTGGAAAATCTGAAACGGCTCCTACCTTAAACCAAGTAACCACCTCGGCCTCTGCTACTGTTTTGTATTGATTGAGTATATCTTGCATATTTTACTGTTTATGGTTTGTTTATTATGTCCAAGCTTTTGGCATTTTTTGATCACGCATAGGCACAAAAACCAAGTTGTCATCGGTATCATCAGAATTTACAAAGTGCTTGAAACGCTTTCTCATGTTAGGGTCTTCGATGGCTTGTTTCCATTCACACTCGTACTTGTTTACAAGACCTTGCATTTCTAACTCTAACTCTTCGGCAATACCCAAAGAATCCTCTATTACTACTTGCTTTAAATACTCTATACCGCCTTCTAGCTTATCTAGCCATGGTGCTGTTCTAACCAAAGGACCTGCAGTTCTTAAATAGAACATCAAGAATCTGTCTAAATACTTGATCGCTGTTTTATCATCCAATTGTTCGGCAAAAAGAACAGCATGTTTGGGGGTTGCGCCACCATTTCCACATACATACAAATTCCATCCACCTTCAACAGCTATTAATCCAAAATCTTTGCCTCTTGCTTCTGCACACTCCCTAATACAACCAGATACACCACCTTTTAATTTATGTGGTGAGCGTAAACCTTTATAGCGGTTTTCTATTTCTATGGCAAAGGTTACACTTTCATGCATACCATAGCGGCACCATGTAGAGCCCACACAACTTTTTACTGTTCTAAGTGATTTTCCATAGGCATGTCCACTTTCAAACCCAGCGTTAATCAACTCTTCCCAAATTAGTGGTAATTCATGTAACTGTGCACCAAATAAATCGATGCGCTGTCCACCGGTTATTTTAGTGTACAAATCATACTTTTTGGCAACTTGCCCCAATACTATTAATTTATCGGGGGTAATTTCTCCACCAGCAACTCTGGGAACTACCGAATAGGTACCATTACGTTGGATATTTGCCAAAAAACGATCATTCGTATCTTGAATACCCACTTGCTTATTAGGTGTTTCCATTGTTATGGTTGCAAAGATGGACGCCAAGGCTGGCTTACATATTTCACAACCATCACCTTCTCCAAACAAGTTTAATGCCTCATCATAATCTTTAACTTTATTGACTTTTACCAAGTCGTACAATTCTTGTCTATTAAAGCTAAAGTGCTCACATAGCACTTCTTTAACTTCTTTACCTAAAGATTTTAGAGTTTCATTAACCAAATCCACTACCATGGGCTTACAGCCTCCACATCCTGTAGTTGCCTTTGTTCTTGTAACAACATCTCCCAGATTTTCACAATCACCATCTGTTATAGAACAGCATATATCTCCTTTGGTAACACTTTCGCAAGAACATACTTGTGCAACATCAGGGATATCCATAACACTACCAAAAGACGCCCCGCCTTCTCCTCGACTTCCTATAATCAATTCTTCAGCATCTTCAGGAATTGGTAAGCCGTTTAAGTATATTTGATGGAACATATTATAATCGGATGCATCACCAACTAAAATGCCTCCCAACAACTTTTTGCCATCATGGCTAACGTTGATACGCTTATATAAGTTTTTGGTTTTGTTTTCATAAATAATGGAATATCCTTTTTCTACAGGCATAAAAGGCTCTCCATAACTGGCCACATCCACGCCAATAAGCTTGAGTTTGGTAGACATATCTATATCCTTGCTCATAACCACATCGGTACTACCCAATATTTGATTAACGGCAACCTCAGCCATATCGTAACCAGGAGCTACCAACCCATAAATCATTTGATTGTATAGTGCTACTTCTCCAATAGCATAAATCTCTGGATCTGAGGTTTGCATTTTTTCATTCACTACAATACCTCCTCTAACACCCATTTCCAGGTCGCAGGTCTTTCCTAACTCATCCCGTGGCCTAATACCTGCTGAGATAACCAACATTTCAACATCTATTTTGTCATATTCTCCAAACTCCATCCCGGTTATGGCATCATCTCCCAGAATTTTATTTGTGGCTTTAGATAAATGCACTTTTATACCCAAAGACTCTATTTTTTCCATTAAAACCTTACTCGATCTTGTGTCTAATTGCCTAGGCATTAATTTAGGGGCAAATTCTACCACATGAGGTTCAAACCCCATATCCATTACCGCCTTAGCAGCTTCTAACCCTAATAGACCACCACCCAGTACCGCAGCTTTTATTTTATCGGTTCTTCCTTTTTGAATAGCATCGGCATAAGCAAGCATACCTTCTAAATCTTCTATGGTCCTATAAACAAATATGCCTTTTTTCTCTATTCCTTTAATATTGGGTACAAAGGGCGATGACCCTGTTGCCAATACTAAATAATCGTATTTATAATTAATGTCTTTAGAGGAGGTTACTTTTTTTGAAGACCTGTGTATGTCTGTAATACGCTCATTGGTTATCAATTCAATGTTATGGGACTCATACCATTCCCTAGGAGCCATTTCTAAGGCTTTAGCGTCTTTATTTTCAAAATATTCGCTTAAATGTACGCGATCATACGCTGGTCTGGGTTCTTCACCAAAAACAGTTATTTTATATGCGTTACTACCAGACTTGGCTACAAACTTTTCACAGAATTTATAACCAACCATACCGTTACCTATAACAATGATTTTTTTCATAACTACGTATTTAAAGTACAAATATAAGTAAATATACTTAATTTTGATTACGTAGTTGTGCTGATTTTTTACGTAAGTAGTGAATTTTTGTAGATTTCACAAATTGATACATCCATTACTACATATTAAGCAATATATAGCTTCTAGAAATACAAATAAATAAAGAATATTAAATAGCCTCTATGGTTATGACTACACTTTTAGAGGCAGGTGTTTTGGCTGTATGGGCATAACTATCTAATGGAACTAATATATTAGCTTCAGGAAAATAGGTAGCGCAGCAGTTTTTAGGCATATCATACCCCACTACTTTAAATTGATTTGCTTGTCTAATAACGCCATTAAATTCAGATTTTAAATTGACCACTTGGTGCTCCTGTAATTTTCTAACTTTCATGTCTTCACGATTCATGAATATAACGCGACGTTCATTATAAACGCCTCGATATCGATCATCTAAGCCATAAATGGTTGTGTTGAATTGATCGTGACTACGTATGGTCATCATCATCAACTCCAAGCCCTTCAGCTTCCATGTTGGTAATTTGTTTATGGAAAAATTAGCTTTTCGGGTTTTGGTATTAAATTGCCTAATACGAGCCCCATTGGGCAGGTAAAACCCTGCAGGCTGTTGCAAGCGTATATTATAATCGTTAAAGCCTGTAACAACATCTTGAATATCATTACGTACTAAATTGTAATCGTCCTTATAATTTAACCAGCTTATTTTAGAGCGACCCTTTAATGTGGCATGGGCTACTCCACAAACTACAGCCACCTCACTTAGTAATTTATTTGAGCATGGCTCTAGAATACCCTTTGTTGAAGACACAATACCCATAGAGTTTTCTACACTTTGCACTTGCATACCTGTTTTTTGATAGTCCTTCTCCGATCTTCCCAAACATGGCAATATAAGCGCTTCTTTTCCTGTAACTAAGTGCGACCTGTTCAATTTAGTGCTTACGTGAACTGTTAAATTGCAATTAGCCAATGCTTTGGCTGCATATAAGGTATCTGGAACTGCCGATATAAAATTACCCCCTAAGCCAAAAAAGACTTTGGCATTACCTTTATACATGGCTTTAATGGCTTCTATAACCGAATAGCCATGCTTTGTGGTTGGTTTAAATCCATACTTAGCTTCAATTTTATCTAAAAATGCTTGAGGGGCGGCTTCCCATATTCCTACCGTTCTATCACCTTGCACATTAGAATGCCCTCTAACGGGACATGTACCTGCACCTTCTTTACCAATACTTCCTTTTAAGAGTAGTAGATTGACTAACTCGCGAATATTATCAACAGCGTTTTGATGCTGTGTTAAACCCATAGCCCAACAAATAACAATCTTTTCATTATTGAGTATTAAATTGTAAGCAGCATCAAATACGTCTCTAGCAACACCCGATAGTTTTAAGCATGTATCGAAGTCATATTGTTTTAAATCATCAATAAAAGCTTGGTAACCATGTGTGTATTCATTAATGAAATCCTTATCAAAAACACCACCCTGTTGTGTTTCCTGTTCAAGCAATTTAATTAGAATGGCCTTTATAAAAGCAACATCACCATTAATAGTAATAGGTACAAACACATCGGCTATTTTGGTGCCTCCTGTTACTAGTTTAGTTGGACTTTGTGGGTTTGTAAATTTTACCAAGCCTGCTTCAGGAAGCGGATTTATTGCTATAATCTTTCCGCCTTGCTTTTTACATTTCTCTAAGGCTGTTAACATTCTTGGATGGTTTGTTGCAGGGTTTTGCCCTATTACCATAATTAACTCGGCTTTGTGCAAATCGCTTAAAGTAACCGATCCTTTGCCTATGCCTAAAGTTTCAGATAATGCCTTACCACTGGCCTCATGACACATATTAGAACAGTCTGGTAAATTTGCTGTTCCAAACTCCCTAACAAACAATTGGTATAAAAATGCAGCTTCGTTAGTGGTCCTTCCTGAAGTATAGAATACAGCTTCATCAGGGCTATCCAACGCATTTAAATGTGCCCCAACCATTTTAAAAGCGGCCTCCCATGTAATTGGTTGGTAATGTGTAGCCCCGGCTTCTAGGAACATAGGTTCTGCTAAACGTCCTGATTTACCTAACTCAAAATCTGACCACCCTGCCAATGTATCTATAGCATGTGTTTTAAAAAAGGTTGCACCAATGGTTTTATTTTGCGCCTCTTCTGCCATGGCTTTCATGCCATTCTCACAATATTCGCCTAGTACTGAACGCTCATCATCAGGATCTGGCCAAGCACATCCCGGACAATCAAATCCACCTTTCTGATTAAGTTTTAATGATATTTTTAAGGCATCTACTGGATTCATGTACTTTGATACCTGCTTTATAACTGACCCCATAGCGGGAAACCCTACACTGTTTTTTGGTGGAGCTGTTGTTTTCAAATCTGAAAATGTTTCAGGTGTCTTGGCCTTGTCTTCAGGTGATGAATGCATCGTTATTTTTTAAAATTCGCCTTATAAGCACTTATATAGTCTTCTTTTGAATCCAAATCTATGTTTTTTTGAGGAGCTTGTAAAGCCTTAACATAAGATTTGTAAGTTTTCAATAAATGCTGTGCGCCCCGGTCATCATTTAAATCAGATAACGTCTTTAAATATGCTTTATCAAAAAGTACAGGCACACCTCTTTTTCCAGTTTCATAAAGTGTTGCAATAATCTGGTTTTTGTTAGGCTCAAAGTTTGCAATCATCTCCTCTAAATAGGCACTTGTAATAAATGGTTGATCGGCCAAAACAATCAATAGTCCGCCAATGTTTAATGCTGAACTCTTATAATAGGTAGCTGCATTAGCAATGGATTTGCCTAAACCCATCTGCCAATCTTTATTATTTAATACCTTAATGGGATATGCTTTAATAGCATTATAAATTGTATGGTAATTGGCCCCCAATACTACGCTTACCTCAGTAACTTTTAATTGTAATGCGTTTTGTATTGTATGAGTTAAAAGTGTACCATCTGCCCAAGGCAAAAGCTGTTTAGCTTCTCCCATACGCTTGGATGCACCCGCCGCCAATATGGCAATTGCAATATTTGGTTTTACATGGTTGGCCGTCATTAGGGACTGGAATGAATCTTTCCTCTTTTTTTGCTTAAAGATATGGTATCTCTTTTACGTGTAACAGCCAAAATTTCTGAGACAATAGAGACCGCTATTTCTTGTGGCGTTTCAGAACCAATATCGATGCCCGCTGGACCATGAATTGTATTTAAAAATGCTTCTTCAACGTCTGGACAATATTCTATAAACTGAGATAGCAAATCTTCTCTTCGCTTTGTTGGCCCCAAGATACCTATGTAGTTAGGACATGTTTTATTCAATGCTACCAAATAACGTAAATCGTTTGCAAAACTATGCGTCATTAAAACAATGGCTGTTTGTGCATCTATAGAAATCAAATTCAAAGCTTCTGGTTCTATAGCATGAAAGTCTTTGGCACCAGGAAAATTTGCAATGGATTTTGAAGCATTAACCCCAGAAATAACTGTAACCTCCCAGCCTGTTAAACTAGCATATTTACACAATTGCACAGCATCATGCTCGGCACCTATGATTATTAATCTAAAGCATGGGGGCATATTTTGCACAAAATTCAAATGCCTTTTGTTTACTTTATGCCTGTCTCCTTGAATGGGAAATTCAAGGGTGTTTATTTTAACAATAGAACCTATATCCAAATAAACACCGGCCTCCTTTATATAGTAAGATGTTATTTGAAAAACATCTCGTTGTTCTAAACAATTGGAAAAAGCTTCATGAAACGCTTTAGAGGGGGTAAATGCCTCCAATAATATATACAAAACACCTTCACAGCCCAATCTGTATCTACCATCATAAGTCATTATTTTAGCAGTTCCTGTTTTGAAAACTGATTGCGACTGCAACAATACTTCTTTTTCTACACAGCCACCACTTACGGCTCCAACCATACTGCCATCCTCTAAGATAAGCATTCTTACCCCTGGTCTACGATAGGATGAACCATCTAGCGCTACAACCGTAGCAAGTACAGATTTTAACCCCTCGCTATTGGCTGCAAAAGCTTGCTGCACTATGTCTTTAAACTCATGCGTCATAAAAGCTTATGAAAGGTTCATGTTTTTAATATAAGGCTGTTTTCTTAAACGCTTACCTGTTGCTGCATATATAGCATTGGCAACTGCTGCTCCGGCAGGTGGTAAGGTAGGTTCCCCTAATCCTGTTGGGGCTTCATCACTATCAATAAAATAGCTTTCCACAACTGGGGTCTCGGCCATTCTAATTAAACGATAATCTCCAAAATTGGAAAGCTCTGGGGCCCCTTTCTTAAATGTTATTTCACCATACATCGCATGGCCTATACCATCTATAACCCCTCCTTCGATTTGGTTTTTAGCACCTAATGGGTTAACAACTATCCCACAATCTACTACACAATACACTTTGGTAACTACAGGTATGTTATCTTTTAAAACAACCTCGGCAACTTCTGCAACATGGGAATTATGACTGTAATAAGCACTAAACCCTTGATAGACCCCTTCTTTAGGACTTCCCCAATTGGATTTTTCTACAGCCATTTTTATAACAGCTTCCATACGTTCTGGAGAATACTGCATTCTATCACTTTTATTTTTCTTGGCCTCCTCTAGCAATTCCAAACGAAGTGCCACAGGATCTTGGTTTAATTCCTCTGCAAGTTCATCAAAAAAGCTTTGTTCGGCATTTGCCAAGAAATTGCAAACTGGCGCTCGCCAAGGTCCGGTAGTAATTTCACTATCAAGCCTAGCCGCATCTACCTGATAATTTTCTATCGATCCAGCAGGAAAGTAACTCGCTCGCGATTTGTTTATACCGCTGCCTATAGCAGCTTCCTGCAAATGGTAGCCAATGACTTTAGAATCTTTAATAGCGGCACTTATTTTATATTTTACCATGGGGCGGTAAATACCAGATGTCATATCGTCTTCTCTAGTGTAGATTAATTTAATTGGTTTTTTAGATATATTGGAAATTTCTGCCGCTTCCAAAACAAAGTCACCTATCAAACGTCTTCCAAAACCACCCCCCATTCTTGTCATCTGTAAAGAAATATCATTCTCATTCCTATTCAATAGCCTAGCTACTTGTCGTGCCGTGCCTTCTGGCGTTTGTATAGGCCCTGCCAACTCAACATGCGAATCGGTTACATGCGCAAAAAAGTTCATGGGTTCCATACAATTATGAGGTATAAAAGGCGCTTCATATATGTGCTCTACAACCTTATCGGCTTGGCGTTTGGCCATTTTAAAATTACCATCAGATATTACTTCATTTAGAGCCTTAGAATCAAATAGTTTTACAAGTTCTCTGTCATGATCCTCTGTACTCATAAGGTTTTCATCTGAACTCCAAGTAGCTTCTAAGGCTTTTTTTCCCGAAATAGCTGCCCATGTATTACTTGCCAAAACAGCAATTTTATTTCCAAATTGAAAGACATCTATAACGCCACTTACCTTTCTAGCTTCTGTATCATCAAAGCCTACAAGCTCTTGTCCAAAAGCAGGCGGTCTTAAGGCCGTAGCGTAAACCATGCCTTCTTTTTTGTAATCGAAGCCAAATAAAGGCTCGCCAGACGTAATTTTATCTATATCTACATTTTTAATGTCTTTCCCTATAATTTTAAAACCTTTAACACTTTTTAGTTTAACATCTTCAGGTACTTCTAATTTTGCTGCTTCTGCAACTACATCGCCATACCCTAAGGTATCGCCTTTGGCATTTTTTATAATGCCCTGTTCTGTATAACATTCATCTGGAGAAACACCCCATTTAATGGCTGCAGCATTTATTAGCATTTGTCTAGCGGTGGCTCCTGTTTGCCTTAGGGGCATCCAAGAATGTCTTATAGAGTTACTACCACCTGCTACCTGTCTGGTAAAATTCTCTGTATCTAACCCTGCCTGTTCTACAAAAACATGTTCCCAAGGCACGTCTAATTCTTCTGCTATTAGCATAGGCATAGAGGTTTTAACACCTTGCCCTATTTCTGGGTTGGGCGAATAGATAGTTACCATACCATTCTCAGCAATTTTTATAAAGGCATTGAAATCTTGAAAGTTTAGGTTTTCAGCATCCAATAAAACCTTGCTACTATCTTTGCAGGCTTCTAGCAAGGTAAACCCAAATAAGATACCGCCGCTGGATAAGCCTACTGTTTTTATAAAAGATCTTCTACTAAACGTTATGTTGCTTGTGCTTGTTTCCATAATTCCCGTTATTTAGTTTCTATTTTAGCAGCAAGACATACCGCCTGTTCAATCCGATTATAAGCGCTGCATCTGCAAATATTGCTGTGCATGGCTGTTCTTACCTCATCTACAGTTGGACTGCTGTTTTGTTCCAAAAATGCAGAGGCGGTCATTATTTGGCCTGCTTGGCAGTAACCACATTGTGGTACATCTACTTCTTCCAGGCTTTTTGAACGGGATGACTATTGTCTTCAGACAATCCTTCAATAGTCGTAATCTTAGTGTCCCCAACGGCTGATACGGGTATTAGACAGCTTCTGGTGGCTACGCCATCAAAATGTATGGTGCATGCACCACATTGCCCAATACCACACCCATATTTGGTTCCAACTAAATCTAGAGCATCTCTTAAAACCCATAACAATGGCGTGCTTTCATCAACATCCACTGTATGTGTCTTTTCATTAACGTTTAATTTGTAAGTTGGCATGTTACTGGTGTTTTATGTTAAGTAATAGCAAAAACGTGTTACACTTAGTGTATAAAACCGTTTTCTTTTAAAATTACAAAAAAGCCTGCTTACTTAAGGATTTTAACTTTTTTTTATGAATCCATAACGAACTTAAGTGCCTTTCGCTCATTATAATACACATTATTGCTAGCGATAAAACCTACATGCCCGCCATATTTTGGCATTTCTAAAAACAAATTGGGATTTTGTTTGGCTTCGTTTACAGGATAACAGGTTTGTGATAAAAACGAATCGTTTAGCGCATTAATTATCAAAGTAGGGACTTTTATATTTTGTAGAAACTGCAAACAACTACACTTTTTATAATAATCGGTAGCATTTTTAAAACCATGGGCTCTAGACGTGTAAACGTCATCAAAATCCCTCAAGGTTAAAATGGAACAAAAGTCTTCAACAGAGAGGTCGTCAGGATACTTTACCAACTTATTAATCAATTTTTTCTTTAAATGATTTAAAAAGCGATTGGCATATAACCTGTTTTTAGATTTAAGAAGCTCCATACAAGAACCATTTAAATCAGCAGGTACCGAAATGGCAACTCCTGCTTTAATTTCTACCGGAAGTTTATTGTTTTCTCCCAAATACTTTAAAATCAGGTTAGCCCCCAAACTTATACCGTACAAATAAATTACTTTATATTTTTTTAAAGCTAGCACATGTGCAACAATGTCCTCAATATCTTCTGTAGCACCAGAATGGTAACTTCTATATTTTAGGTTATCTTCACCACTACAGCCCCGAAAGTTTGCACATATAGCGTCAATACCATTAGCGTTAAATAATTTAGCCACACCCGTAACATAAGGTCGTTGTCCGTGCCCTTCCAATCCATGAAAGCATAAAATAAGCTTATCGGTTTTTGTTTTGGAATGGCTCCAATCTAGGTCTAGAAAATCTCCATCACTTAATGTGATACGTTCGCGCTCTTGCTTTAATGTAACCCGCCTAACCAATCCCGAATACACTGTAGAGATAAATCCATTTTTAAAGAGAAAGAAAGGCTTGTAAGTAGATTCTATAATGGGCATATTTAATGAACTTCTAAAGGGATAAATTTAAAATTAGCACCATCAAACAAACCTTTATCGCTTAACTTTAAAGCAGGAATAACCAATAAAGCCATAAACGATAAGGTCATGTAAGGGGCATTTAAGGTACTTCCCAACTGTTTAGCCTTCTTGTCCAATTGGGCATAGGCATTTCCAACTGTTTTTCCATCCTTATCACTCATAATACCAGCTACTGGTAGTGGTAGTATACTACTATCGGTATTTGAGACAGCACAAATACCACCTTTATTTTCTATAAGTAAGTTAACCGCTTTACATATAGCTGCATCGGTAGCTCCAACTGCAATGATATTATGTGAATCGTGACCTACAGATGATGCTATGGCACCTTCCTTTAGTCCAAAATTCTTAATAAAGGCCAATGCCGGCTTACTATTATTGTAACGGTTTACCACAGCCATTTTTAAAACATCGGTATTGGTATTAGAAACCAAGTTACCATCCACAGCAAAGGCATCCATTGTAAGTTGATTAGTAACCAATTGCCCTTCCAGGGCTTCAATAACACGTATTTTTTTTGCCGAAGCCTTCTGTTTAAAATCCGTAACCGCTTTAATGGTGCATTTAAAATTATTCAAGATTTTAAATGAAACCCGAGGTATTAATGATGTACCATCATTAAAAACCAGTTCGCCATTTATATATGTTTGTAACGTTTTAAAATCTATCAAATCTTCTACTACAATAAAATCCGCAGAATCCCCTTCACGCAGTAAACCAACATCTAAGTTATAATGGTTTACTGGATTTGTACAGGCCATTTGTAATACACTAAATACATCAATACCTTTTGCTACGGCCCTAGCACAAAGTTGGTTTATATGTCCTAGCATTAAATCGTCTGGATGCTTATCGTCACTACAGAACATCATAGCCTCAAAATGGGTATTGGCTAAATCTATCAAGGCATCAAAATTTTTAGCAGCACTTCCCTCTCGAATAATAACCTTCATGCCTTTTTGGAGCTTTTCTAAGGCTTCCTCATAGGTAAAACATTCATGATCGGTAGTAATACCTGCCTGTATGTACTTTGAAATGGCTTCCCCTTTTAGCCCTGGTGCATGACCATCAACAGGTTTGTTGTAATGTTTGGCCCAAGCTATTTTTTGCATAACCTCTGCGTCATTAAACAAAACGCCCGGGTAGTTCATCATTTCAGCTAAATATTTTATCTCAGGGTTTTCTAGAAGTGTTTTAATGGCATTGGAGTCTATAACTGCTCCCGCCGACTCAAAAGTAGTGGCCGGTACACACGAAGGTGCTCCAAAGTTGAATTTAAAGGGCACCTTATGTCCATTTTCAATCATAAACGTAACCCCTTCCACACCAAGAACATTAGCTATTTCATGCGGATCAGATACTGTAGCTACCGTACCATGCATTACTGCCAAACGGGCAAACTCACTTGGCACGAGCATCGAACTTTCAATATGTATGTGAGCGTCTATAAAGCCCGGAATAATATAGTTATTTACAGCATGTGCTTTTTCTATAACAGACACAATCTTACCGCTTTTAACCGTAATTTCACCTTTGTAAATACGCTTGTTGTGTATATCTACTATGTGCCCCTGTACAATCATTTATGCAATGTAATTTTTAAAATGTCCCTGGTACGCTCTGTTACCCTAAACCGGTCATCAGCCCGGTGGTTTATTACCCAAACAATACGGTCTCCCGAACACAATAACCAAGTAGCTTCCTTATCTAGCAAAGAAAACTTTTCATCTTTAAAATATTTACTCAACTTCTTTTTACCCGTCATTCCCAACGGATAAAATACATCTCCCTCTTTACGTTTTCTTATGGTTAATGGGTATTCTAATAGTGCTTTATCTACATAAATCGTATTGGCCTGTACATTTTCAAGAGTATCTGTCTTATCAAAAAACAAAACACCCAAAGGTGTTTCAACATGCACATCTGTTTTTAAAACATGTATAGTATTGGTTTCTACTGGCCCCAAACCGCTTAAAATTAAAACGTCCCGATCCTTTATCAAGCGGTGCGTTTCAGAAACTACATATTTACCAGGTTGTGCATCCAACAAGCTTAAAACATCATCCCAAGCTGTAAATCCATAAGCTTTAAATAGTTCATACAAATAGGCTTTAGGCGAACTCAGGCTTTTAAGTGTTGCTATGTTGTACTTAATAGCTGTTTCGTCTGCGCTTTCAATAACCTGCTCTAAAACAGCATCTATATGGTCTTTTACAATGGTTGACGTATCATTCAAATACCCCATTGTATTTTGAAAGCTTTGTAACAAGCTAGGGTTTATTTCCTTTAAAATAGGAATCACATCATGCCGCAATTTATTACGTAAATATTTTGTTGTGCTATTGCCACTATCTTCTACCCATGTAATCTTGTTTTCCTTGGCATAAGCTGCAATAGCTTCTCTAGAAAATGGCAAAAGAGGGCGTACAAAATAATCGTTAACCTCGGGAATACCCGTTAAACCTTCCAACCCCGTCCCTCTAGTAAAATTTATTAAAAACGTTTCCAAATTATCATCGGCATGGTGGGCCGTTAAAACATAGTCAAATGCAAGTTGGGTTGCCAATTCATTAAACCAATTGTAGCGTAGTTCCCGTGCAGCCATTTGTATAGAACGCTTATTGGTTATAGCATACGTTTTTGTATCAAAACTTTCAACAAACACTTCCAAATCCAAGTCGTCTGCCAATGCTACCACAAAATCCTCATCAGCATCGCTTTCTTGTCCTCTTAAATTAAAATTACAATGTGCCAGAGCTATATTTAAGCCTTTCTTGTTACATAAATGTGTTAAAACCACACTGTCAATACCTCCCGAAATAGCAATGAGCAAGCGCTTGCTTTTTAAAAAAGACAAATGAGAATCTATATGCTTTTGGAATTGTTTAAACATGCCTCAAAGATACAACATTGCCTATTCAAATACCCACCATTTTTATTATTATAAGCACCCATTGGGTTGTAGTGAATAGAGAATAAAGAGTAGGCCATGCTTTACTAAGGGTCTATTATTAACCAAACCTGTTTGTAAATAGGCAATAGCTAAAAACACAAAGAGTTGAAATGATAATTGTCATATACCATCCTTTCTAAATTTTGTATCTTTAAGGAGTAACCATAATTCATATAGCCATGTGTACTCTAGAAAAACTAAATGATAAAGCAACACAAATAAATTTTAATAAAAAATTGGTGTCTGCCACCCAACATTTACAGGCTTATATTAAGCACAGACTTTACATTGCAGAATCTACAGGCATTATTCCCAAAAACATGTACACAACACGCGACATGACCGATGAAGCCATTGCCAAGTTCTATGAGAATGGTTATGATATTGATATGGATGCCATGCAAATTAAACTAAAGCTCTTTAAAATTGTAGATACCGATTTAGATGCACTCTTTAAAAAGGAAGCTTTTCACAAAAACACCCTTAGTACAGATGCCATTTTAAAAGAAGAACTGCAAGACTTGGAAGAACGGTTTACTATTGACTCTGACATGGACTATATTATGCTTGAGGAACTCAATGATATTTCATACCACCAACCAAACAACCAACCACGTGTCTTTTTATATGATGATGAAGCCACCTCTGTACTCAATGCTTTTGAAATCCCCAAAAAGAAAACCCAACATACTAAAAAACTGCTTAGCGATTTTTACAGCAAATCACCACTTAGCATTACTGGTATTGTTGATTTGTTTGTTTTTGGAAAACTAAGCCCTATAGATATTGCCAAAGTCAAAAATATTGAAGCACAACTAGTGGAACGTATTTTAGTAGCCAGTGAGCGTCGGTTTCTTAAAACCCCTCCAACACCTCGCGCATAGCCTTGGCCTTTACCAAACACTCCTCATACTCCTTTAAAGGGTCGCTTTTAGCCGTAATAGCCCCTCCAACAGAGTAGGACACATAATTTTTGGTTTCATTGTACAGAATACTTCGAATAACCACATTAAAGTCAAAATCACCCGTAGGTGAAAAATATCCTACCGCACCCGAATAAAGCCCACGTTTGGTTTCTTCTAAAGCCTCAATGATCTTCATGGCAGAAATCTTGGGCGCCCCGGTCATGCTACCCATAGGAAATGTACTGGCAATAATATCTACAGGATGTGTAGTTGGGGTTACTTTTGAAGTTACTGTAGAAATCATATGATGCACCTGATCGAAAGTGTAAATCTCGCACAAGGCCTCTACCGCCACACTACCCTTAATAGCTGTTTTAGACAAATCGTTCCTTACCAAATCCACAATCATAATGTTTTCACTACGCTCCTTTGCATTATTACGCAACTCTTGTTTTAAAGCATGGTCTTCTTCCCCATTTAAAGAACGCTTGGCTGTACCTTTAATAGGCTGTGATATAAGTCTATTGCCGTCCTTTTTTAAATAGCGCTCTGGCGATGCCGACAGCAAGTATTTATCGGTGCACTTTAAAAAAGTTGCAAATGGCGGATTGGAAATACCATTCAATTTATTGTAAATCTCCAAAGGGTTTATGTGGGTATCTTCAGCATAAAACTCCTGACAAAAATTAGCCTCATATATATCCCCACGGTGAATGTGATCCAACATAGCCGTAATCTTCTCAAAATACGCATCTTTATGAATGCGAAGCTTAATCTTAATAGGGTCTGTTTGTGGCTTGTCTTTTGGGATTTCAATATTTTCAATCGCCTTTAAATCAGTTTCAATGGCATTATCAACCAGTTTTAAGTATTGTATCTCTACCTGATCTCCCTTAAACAAGAACAAACGCTTAGGTTGAAAAAAATAGAGGTCTGGAAACTTTAAACCATCCTGATGGTTTGATTGCAATTGCTCTACATCATTTTTCAAATCATAAGTTAAATATCCAAAAATCCAATCGCTGGTTAAGGTTTGATAGTCCTTTAATTGCATAAAAGCATCTTGGTAATCGGTTTTAATACTCGTAAACGCATCTACGGCTAAAACCGCATCGTATTTCGCATGTTTTTGTTTGTAGTTATTAGAATCTAACCAAACTGCATCTTCAAATTGCTGACTCCATACCAACAAGTTTTGCTTGAATACCTGGATAGTCTCTGTTTTATATAGATATTTTGTTCTCAACCTTAAAATTTACTGCGCAAAGTTAGTCAGATTCCTTAAAAAATGACAAGTTTTGTATATTTAGAACGCCTTTATACTTTTATTTCCATGTTTACATTACAAAACAACAAGCTTAAAATAGCTGTTAACCCAATTGGTGCAGAGCTATGCCAAATAACATCCACAAAACACAACACCGGGTTTATGTGGGATGCCAATCCAGATGTATGGGGTAGTCACGCCCCTAACTTATTTCCTATTATTGGAGCCTTAAAAGAAAACAACTATCTATTTGAGGGTAGTATATACAGCCTACCTAAGCATGGTTTGGTTAGAAACAATCCCTTTGTTAGTTTACATAAAGAGACTTCAAATAGCTTAACTTTTAAGCTAATATATAACTCTGAATCTTTAAAAGCATACCCCTTTCAATTTGAATTTTATATTACTTACCAACTTCTAGATAACTGCATTAGTATATCATACCTTATTAAAAATGCCGACAATAAAGCAATGTACTTTTCGGTTGGGGGCCATCCTGCTTTTAAATGCCCTGTGTATAGTGACGAAACCTATACAGACTATACCTTAACATTTGAACACCAAGAAACCTCTAACACCCATTTAATCAATACCTCCAATGGCCTTATTTCATCCAAAACAAAACCAATGCTTAGCAATACTAATGAACTCCCTTTAACACATGAGCTGTTTAATGACGATGCTCTTATTTTTAAAGACCTTATATCCAAAAAAACAACTTTAACCAGCAAATTGCACGGACACGTACTTACCGTAAGCTATAAGGACTTTCCATATTTGGGCATATGGGCCAAACCCAATGGTAACTATGTTTGTATAGAACCTTGGCTAGGTATTGCCGACCATGAGGATACCAACCAAAACTTTAAAACTAAAGAAGGCATCTTAAAACTGGCTCCAAAAAAAACCTTTACGGCTAGTTACCACATAGAAATACATAACGAGCACTTAACCTAATTAGGATAAATAAGGTTAACTTTGCAAGCTAAACAACTATTTGTGACGTTTCAAGACTTAAATTTAAATACGCCCTTGTATAATGCCCTGGACGATTTGGGCTTTACAACACCTACGCCTATACAGGCCGAAGCCTTTAATGTAGTAAGCTCTGGTAAAGATATGGTAGGGATTGCACAAACGGGTACGGGTAAAACTTACGCGTATATGTTGCCCATTTTAAAGCATTTAAAGTTTTCTAAACAGGATACCCCACGTATTTTAATATTGGTACCTACACGTGAATTGGTAGTACAGGTGGTAAATGATATTGAAGCGCTTACCAAATACATTAATACCCGAGTTTTAGGCGTATATGGTGGTACCAACATCAACACCCAAAAACAAGCCGTTGCTGAAGGCCTGGATATTTTAGTGGCCACTCCTGGCCGATTGTACGACTTGGCTTTAAGCCGTGTTTTACAACTAAAATCCATACAGAAATTGGTGATTGATGAAGTGGATGTGATGCTCGATTTGGGCTTTAGGCACCAACTTATCAATATTTTTGACATCTTGCCCGAGCGGCGACAAAACATCATGTTTTCGGCAACAATGACAGCCGATGTTGATTTACTGATTAACGATTTCTTTAAAAGCCCACAACGTGTATCCATTGCCGTATCTGGTACACCGCTTGAAAATATAGAGCAGACCCGCTACCAAGTACCCAACTTTTATACAAAAGTTAATCTATTAATACATTTGTTAAACGACTCCGAAACCTTTAATAAAGTCTTGGTATTTGTGGCCCATAAAAAAATGGCAGACCGTTTGTTTGAAAAATTGGATATACATTACAAAGAGGCATTGTGTGTTATCCATTCCAACAAAACACAAAACTACCGCTTGCGCAGTATTGAGCAGTTTAGAAATGGCGACAACCGTATTTTAGTTGCTACCGATGTAATGGCCCGTGGGTTGGATATAGACAATATATCGCATGTTATAAACTTTGATACACCCGAGTACCCTGAAAATTATATGCACCGCATTGGTAGAACCGGTCGTGCTGAACGCAAAGGAGAAGCTGTACTGTTTTCAACAGAAAAGGAAAACGACGCTTTAAAACGCATTGAAACCCTTATGGACATGCCTATTCCTTTATTGGAGCTACCGGATGTTGTTGAAATATCCACTGAGCTTATTGAAGAAGAGCGTCCACAAATAAAAGAGCGCAACAACCCAACCAAACGTACCGAAGAAGCTATAACCGGTCCTGCTTTTCATGAAAAGAAAGCCAAAAACCAAAAAGAAAATCTAGGAGGTTCTTATAAATTTAAGATTGCCAAAAAATACAAAAAGCCCAAAACCCGTGGTGATAAAAATTATAATAAGCGCCGAAAAAAGTAAGCAGGCCTAATTTAGCTTTTCCAGTTCAGACTTAAGCTTGTTCATGGTAATGGGTTTTACTATAAAATTACTTACCATTTCATATTGCTCTGCCCTTCTTAAATCATTAGGATCGTTAGAACTGGTAACAATATAAATAACAACCTTTTTAGGAACTTCTATTTTAGTGAACTCATCTAAAAAATCCCAACCATCCCATATAGGCATATTAAGATCTAAAAGTATTAAATCTGGTAACTTTTCTCCCCCCAAACAAATAGCCGAAAACATATCGTAAGCCTCTTTACCATTCTTAAAGACCATTATAGAATCACAAAAATCGCTAAGCTTTAATGCCTTTTTTGTAATAAATACATGGGCCGGATCATCATCAATGATACAAACAATATCAATTTTATTCATGTTTAAAATGTATTTTAAAAGTAGTCCCAATATTAACCTCACTGTCAACATCAATGAAGCCTCCCATCGCTTCTACTTGGTTCTTAGATATAAATAAGCCAACACCACGCGCGTCTTCATGCTTGTGGAAGGTCTTATACATGCCAAAAAGCTTATTACCATGCTTTTCAAGGTCTATACCCCTACCATTATCTTCAATATTTAAAACAATATAACCATTGTTTCTTGTAATGAACAATTTAGCATAACTTTCCCGTTCATCAGCACAATATTTAATAGCATTAGTTAAAAAGTTAAGCACCACGCTATCAACATAAGCATTAATACCCAAAACCATAATCCCCTCTTCCACCTCATTAACAATGCTTACATCTGCTTTTTTAGATAAAGCCCCAACACTTCCAATGGCGTTTTTAATGGTTTCCGATAAATCAACTTTTTCTAGTTGTTTAATGCCCGTAGCACTTAACATAGCAACCTCAGATAAATGCTCAATAGTTTCTTTAAGGTTTTTGGCAGCATTTAACAGCAACGCTATCAACTCATCGGTTTTAAGCTCGGGCTTTTCTTCTAACAGAATTTCTAATAACGAACTCATATTTCCTGAGTGGCTTCTTAGGTTATGAGACACAATGTGTGCAAAGTTTTTTAAGCGCTTGTTTTGGTTATTTGTTATTTCCAACATTTGCGTTAGTTTGCCTTCAATTTTCTTTAAGGCACTAATATCAATAGCCACACCTAAAAACCCAGAAATATTTTCACCACTCTTAATGGCTGTAACATTTAACAATACGGGTACTTGCGTACCATCCTTCCTTACATAGGTCCACTCCCTAGACTCAGATTTACCCTGACGGGCATATTCCACAAAGGTATCAAATCCTTCAATGTGCTTGTTAAACAAAGTGCTTAACTCCTTGCCTCGGTGTACCACTTCGCTTTCCAAATGAATTAAAGCAGGGGTATGTATGCCAATCATTTCAGAAGCTTTATAGCCTAAAAGGCCTTCAGCCCCTTTACTAAAGTGCGTAATTACTCCCTCTAAGTTGGTACCCATAATAGATACGTTACTAGAATCTAAAATAGCGTTTAATTCGCGATTGGCTTTAATAATTTCCTGCTTAGCCATTTTACTTTCAGTAACATTGGCCGTTAGCATAATAATTCCTCCTATGTTATCTTCAGAAATGTACCAAGGCCTAATATCCCAGGACAACCATTGTTCTGTGCCGTCCTCTCTTAAAAAATAGACTTCGTCTTTTTTATCAATGGCACCTTTTAAACATTCCTGGTGTATTTTTTTCCAATCGTCGCTAATCTCGGGAAATATATCGTAATGGGAACGGCCAATAATGTCCTTACCTTCTAAATCATATTCTTCTATCCATTTACCAGAAGCGGAAAGATACTTCATATTCATATCGAACATAGCCATGGCAGAAGGCGCCTGTTTAATAAACAATTCAAATTGCAAAAAGGCCAATTTGTTTTTGGTAATATCTTGTTGGGTTCCATACATCATTAAGGGTTTACCATCAATGCTCCAATTAAATACCTTACCTCGGTTATACACCCAAATCCAACGCCCATCTTTATGCCTTATTCGCATTTCCATCTCATAAAAATCGGTCTCTTTTTTAAAACAGGCTTGCAATCTTTTTTCAGACTCTACCAAATCATCGGGATGTATCAGTGTAATCCAAGTATTAATATCTATAGGTTCTAGGGTTTCCAACGTATATCCAACCATGTCTGCCCAACGTTCGTTAAACACCGTTTTCCCTGTTTGTACATTCCATTCCCATGTACCTACATTGGTGCCCTCAATAATATTCTGGTTTTTCTCTTTTTCTTGTAGAATAGCAATACGGCGCTTTTCCTGTTCGTCTATATCTTGAAAAGTACCGTACAAACGTACACAAACGCCTCTAACAAACTCAGAATTAATGATGGACCTTACCCACTTTTCCTCTCCATTCTTGGTAACTATTTGTAATTTTAAGTCGTACGACTTGCCATCTTTCATGGCTTTTTTTATGGTTTCCTCTACCAACTGGCGACTCTCTCCTTCTTTATAAAACTCGATGGCCGTTTCTAAGGTGGGTACATAATCGGCAGCTACCCC
Source organism: Aestuariibaculum scopimerae (assembly GCF_059428085.1). Taxonomy (NCBI): domain Bacteria; kingdom Pseudomonadati; phylum Bacteroidota; class Flavobacteriia; order Flavobacteriales; family Flavobacteriaceae; genus Aestuariibaculum; species Aestuariibaculum scopimerae. Next base: position 3,209,361 of record NZ_CM182089.1, on the reverse strand, counting down.
GTAAATTTTTTTGGTAACACTGGTCCAAAAAATAGTCCCCTTAATAACATCCAAGTCCCAAGCCCCAACATGGGCCATTTCACCTGTTTTTTCTAAGAAGTTGGTGGTTTTTAAAAGTTTGTTTTCTATTTCCTTTTGCAGTGTAATATCCGAAGCAATCCCTTCTATAACAATGTTGCCTTCTTTTTTAGAAAGGTTTATGCTTCTGTCGTGAAGCCATTTCCATTTACCCTGTTTTGTTCTTATTCTGTAAACAACATCAATATGTTCTCCTTCAATAGCCCTTTCTATGCTTTTGTTAACATGGTCTTTATCCTCATGATGGATATTATCTATCCAGATATCTGGGTTTTCAATTAATTCCTCAGGCGTATATCCCAATATGTCTATCACTCGTTTAGAATGGTAGTTTAAACTATTATCAGAAGAAAAGCGGTATATAATGTCGGGCGACAAATTACTGAACCTATCAAAACGTTCCTTGTCTTTCCCTATTTCCTTATTTTCTATTTTTAGTTCTAAACAACCCACTATATGAATAGCTAGCTGCTCAAGAGATTCTATTTGTTTGTTGGTTAATACATTGGGTTTATCATCAGCAATACACAATGTACCTACATGGGTTCCAGAGGGAGTTGCCAATGGTACTTCTGCATAAAAAACAATGGGAGGTGTACCATTATGGGATGGTGCATTTTTAAAGCGTTCATCTTTTCTAACATCATTTACAATATGTATTTCTGAAGTGTTATTAACGGTATTGGCAAAAACAGAAAATGCTTTTATAGACGTGGTGTTTTCTAGGTGGTTACACAATTCAATATATTGGAATTCTGTATCTAATATACCAACCAATAGGGTGTCTGTTTTGCAAATTCCTGAAGCCATTTTGGTAAGAAAACCGTATTCTTTTTTTTCAAGGAAGTGCATTATTTTTTTCAAGGGAATGTTTTTAAAATAATGGTTGTTTTCTTTCTCTGAAAAGACTGGCTTCTCCATGCTTTAAGTTAAGTTAAAAACTAAAAACTATTGTTTATTTACGATGCTTTTTAGTCTATTAGATTTTGGTTCTAAAAAATATGCGGTGTAATGGATAGTCAACATCTTTGACTATCCAATACACCCCTCTTTTAGCTAATTTAACAAAAATTAAGCGTTACACTAATATATTGAATAAGTTTTTCGTTAAAAAACCAAGAGGTAAACAATATATTACACTCTTTGTTTGCCAAGGCTCCTGCTATGAGTTCTATTCTTTAATGGGTTTAAAGCGCATCATGGCAATATCATTAATCATTAAGTTTAATTTGCCTTCGCTGTCAATACTGTACCGGTTTACCTTTTTAATGGTGTTTAAAAATTGCTGTTCGCCATTGCCACAAAACATCATGGTTGTGGGCCCGGGCTCGCCAAAGGAAATCATATTCCCATCTATGGTAAAATCTGCCGAATATCCATTGCAGCTATTATTGCCCGTTACTTTATGGGTGTCTTTATCAAAGGCTATTTTAGGCTTTTTATCGGGGTACAGCCCATTAAAAGCTATGCGTATGCCCGACATATACTCAAGTTCCCAGGTGGTTTGGTATAACGGGTTGGCTTTAGTAGAGGAACAGGCACTTACCATAAGCGCCCATATAAATAACAAAAATAGGTTTCTAGATGCCATAGATTTAAATTTTATTGATTATTTATTTGAAATATCTGTGTTTTTATACTGTTATGACCTAAGTTGAAACATAATATCTACAATTTCTACCTTAGGAGGCTCTACTGCTTCATAAGCCTTAGCAATCGTAGCTGCCAAGTTAGATGCCTTAAAAACCTGTAAAGACTCCATAGAATCCCATATATAAACACCACCGTACATATCTGGCTCTTTCATTTTTACATAATATTTCTGAACAATGCCCGGAATGGCCTTAAACTGTGGTTCACGTTCTTTAGCTATTTTAAGTATATCTGCTTCAGATAATTTGGTTTTTATCTTAACGATTTGCATAACGGTACCTTGTTTTTTTATTTCCATGATTTAAATTATTGCGTTTTTAAACAACTATCTAAGTATGGTTTCATTGAGGAATTAGAGTCTCTAATGTAATTATTTTATACCATTTTATATAATTTGCTTTGGTTTCATAGCACCTTAGTTCGGGGTTTGTTCAGCCAAACTCCCATCAAGAAAAAATGTCCCCGACCAATGGCTGAACAAACCTCGAACAAACCTCGAACAAAACCCCTGCTTTTTTAGGGGGTCTTCCCAATGTGTCCCAAATCGTCCCAAATCGTCCCAAATTGAGCCATTCTGTAAGAATAAGTTTCAAATAATTGAAATTTCAGTTAGAAATATCTATACTTACAAGTTATAATTGCTCTTAAACTATTTTAGTCTGCAATAGCCTGATTGACCAAGCGACGGAATATTGCTGAGGAATTGTCATTGCTCACATCGCGGGTTTGTTTCAAAATAATACCAATAAGCCCTTCTTTAGGGTCGGCAAAATAACTGGTATTAAAATAGCCCCCCCACTGGAAACTACCTTCGCTACCCGTGCCACCTAAATCATGTGTCTTTTTATCGACTAAGCCAAATGCCAGGCCATAGGAGCGATCTATTTTATTGGAAATATATGGTATTTGATTGGTTAAAATGGTCTCTACAGTGGTTCGGCTTAATAGGCGCACGCCATTCAACTCCCCTTTATTTAAATACATTTGTAAAAATGTGGCATAGTCTTTTGCTGTACTGGTTAACCCTGCCCCGCCCGAGAAAAAGGTTTGGGCCCCTTTAATGGGGTAATCGGTGTCATAAAATGTTACGGGGTATTTTATCCAGTCTCCGTTTTCGTTTTTGGTCTGTACCGTTACCAAACGGTCGTGTTTAGGTTCCGGTATGTAAAACTGGGTGTCGTTCATACCTAGTGGTTCAAAAATACGGGTCCTTAAGAACTCGTCAAAAGGCATTCCAGAAACAACCTCTATAAAGTACCCCAATACATCTAGGCCTTCACTATAGGTATAGCCTTCGCCCGGATTATGGTGTAATGGTAAGGTTGCCAGTTTCTTAATATTATCTGCTATAAGCACAGTATCGGTTGTAAATAAATCAACAATACCTGCTTTGGCGTATAGCTTTTTAAAGCGTGCATCGGCATCTATTTGTCCGTAACCAATCCCAGAAGTATGGGTAAGCAGATTTCTAATGGTTATTTGGGTTTCTGCTGGTTTGGTGGTGTACGAACTGTCTGCCGGGTTAAAGGAGTCCAACAGTTTAGCCTGTCCAAATTCTGGTATGTATTTGGCTATGGGGTCGTCTAGACTAAATTTACCTTCTTCCCACAGCATCATTACAGCTGTAGATGTAATGGCCTTACTTTGTGAAGCAATTCTAAAAATAGCATCTGTTTGTAAGGTATCCTTTAAGGTGTTATTGGCCATGCCAAAGGCTTTATGGTACACAATATGTCCCTGCCTAGCCACCAGGGCAACAGCTCCTGGAATGTTTTGGTTGGCTATAGCTTTAGTTAACATGGAGTCTATTTGACTGAGCCGTACGTAAGACATACCTACGGTACTAGCCGATACTTCAGAGAGGGTTTCGGCTTGTTTGGTTTCTTTAGTTTGTACACAGGCAACCAAACATACAATGGCTAACAAGGTTATAAAGTGTCTTTTCATCTGTTTATATTTATTGTTTTTTATTTGTCAGATGGAACACCCAAATATTCATCATCGTGTGTGTGAATGTAATCCTCATGGGTGTTTCATTAGTTTGTTTTTAGTTATAAAGTTTAAAAGTTCGGGCACTAAATTAGTTGTTTATGGAGGATTAAAAAAATTGTTGTTTGTATAAATATACCGCCCAATAAACAAATACAGTTGCCACTAGCCATATTTTTACAGATTTACCGTAAAAAAGTAATGATTAACCCTTACTTATTTTGCGGATAACCCTTACTGTTAATTAAAAAATGTTCCATAGATTTATCCCTGACATTTTTAAACACATTCACCTTTAATTGTATTGTAAGATGAAAACATATGCAACATTTTTCGCTTTGGTTCTATTAACTATTGGCCATGTATTGGGACAAGAAGATTTGCCCGATATATTCCCTCCGGCACCCACGGCTGCCGAACTGGGCAAGTACGGCACCTACCCTGTTGACCTCGCTTCTGGGTTGCCACGTATTGAGGTTCCGCTTTACACGTTAAGCTCTGGAGATGTACAAGTGCCCATTACTTTAAAATACCATGCCTCGGGCATTAAGGTAAACCAAATGCCTACCTGGGTAGGCCTGGGCTGGTCGTTGGATACCGGGGGGCTTATTAGTCTGGAAACTCGGGACACACCGGATGAACTGGAACCCGATCCTTATACACTTCCAAATGTATCAGATTTAACAGATACCATAAATTCCAATATTTATTATTTTTCACATCCAGACATTGGAGATGCCTTAAAATATTCCTGGGTTAAAGATGCTTACCATATAAGTTTGCCCACTGTAAGCGGTACATTTTTTCTGGACTCGGAGAATGACGGTGAAGTAACCAACATATTCCCACCGGATAAATTTAAGATATACCGGCATAATGTAGTAAACCTACAAAACGAATACTTCTATAGAATTATAGACAAGCAGGGCACCCAATACGACTTTGCAGACTATGAGGAAAGCAAACTAAACAAGCCTACTGGTGGTGGTGCCACACACATACACAACACCGCTTATAAATCGGCTTGGCTGCTCACTAAAATAAAGAACACCAAAGGCGATAGCATTACCTATAGCTATGGCACACAATATACGGCCATCTCATATGGTGAAAGCCACTCTCAAAAATATACCAACAGTGAGATTTTTTCATCAACATCCGAAGATACCCAACATTACTTCCAGTCCCAGGTATATGGTTGGGCATCAAACAATTCCACCTCCCTTTCGTATGCCAATAAGTTGCAGCAAATCAATTTTTCTGGGGGTCGGGTACGCTTTATCACGGCAAGCAACTCCCAATATGCTGGGGGCGATGGTACCAATGGGGTATATTTAGATAAGATTATTGTTGAGGAAGGCGATGCATCTTCTGGATATTCTGAAGTAAAGACCATCCGTTTTGTTTACAGTACCACAGGTACGGTAACCAATAGTAAATACCGTTTTAAACTGGATCGTGTTTATGAAACCTATGGCCCCAGTGATGATAAGGACATTGTTAATTTAGAATATTCGTCTGTACAGCTTCCAGCGCTAACCTCCTATGCTATGGACTATTTTGGCAATTACAATGGTAAGAGCAACAGCAACCTAATCCCTAAACGGACGGTTCAAATACCAGGTTCTGGGACCATTACCGACATTGGAGCTGCCAATCGTTCTATAGATCTTAGTAAAATGCAGGCTGGTATGCTAACCAAGATAAAATATCCCACCAAGGGCTATACCCAATTTACCTATGAGCCTAACTCCTTTTATGGTAAAAACCTTTTTATAAAGGACGAAACGGTAACTGAATACTTGGATATTGTAGGTACGGGAAATGCCGCCAACACACCCACCATTCCCGATATGCAAGAAGAGACCTTTAGCTTTAGTTTAAACGAAGCCACGACCCTATATCTTACGGGAGAACTCACCAGCACGGGCTGCGACCCTACAACCTGTAAATATGCTTATGCCAGGATTACGGTAATCAATAACAGCAATCAGGTATTGTATTTTAACGGTTACAGCAACAACTATGCACAAGCAGTTCCATTAAGTGCAGGCAGTGTTTATGTAACTTTAGAAGTGTTTGGCAGTTTAATTGAAGGCCATATTGCGGCATCATATCTTAACAAACTGGGCAACCTACCCAATGAAAATGTACAAGGGTTTGGGCTGCGCATTAAGGATATTACCAACTATGATGATGACGACACCTTTGTAAGCAAGAAATCGTACCTGTACAACACGCCCGGTACAAGCAATTCCAGTGGCAAATTTGTAAACGACCATTTTATGTACGACCGCTTCTCGGATTTTGACTATTTTAATGTAGGAAATTGTTGGCCGTCTTCAGAACAGTGGACAGTATCCAATACAGGCACTTATGGGGCTTCCTCACGCTCAGGTATGGAAAACAACAGCATTACCTACGAGTATGTTACCGAACTGGATAAGGATGCCTCTGGCAATACCATTGGCAGGACAGACTATAAATATACCACCACCCCCGATTATGTTGCAGATGACAATCATGGGTCTATTCGGCTTAGCTTGGCACACGAACGGGGCCAATTGCTTAAAAAGGAAGTCTATAATGAACAGGACAAACTGTTAAGCAAAGAGGAGAACACCTATACCGAAAACCAAAGCGTTAGCAACAGCAGGCAAGATTTTAAGATGTACAGCCATGGGGACTCCAACATTACATCAACACCATCCTGTATTACGCCTCCTTTTAATTTAGGAGAAACTAAAGAAATGCTAAGTACCAACCTGCCCATTTATTGGTACAAAAAAGACCAAACCAAGCTTACGCAATATTTTTACAATAGCAGTGGTACCCTGGTAAACCAAACCTTAACGACAACCGATTATACCTATAACAGCTCCAACCAAGAGGTATTGAAAACCACTACGACCGACTCAAAGGGCAATACCATTGAAACCAGTTATAAGTATGCGCAAGATTTGAGCAATACCACGTTAATCAATGCCAATAGCATTGCCATACCCCTAGAAACAAAAGTGTTGGAAGGGGCACAGATTGTATCACATAGAAAAACCAACTATGCAAGCTTTTCTGGGTATTACCTGCCCGAGGAAATTTTTAGCAAAAAGGGCGCTTTGGTAAACACCGCCAACAGTGATGAGCGGGTGCTTACTTTTGATAGTTACGACGATGGCAACATTGCCCAATACCATACCGAAAACGGTATTAATACCAGTGTGCTCTGGGGCTACCACGGGCAATATCCCGTTGCCAAGGTAGAGAACGCTACCGAAACCGCTGTAAAGGCCACTTTAACAGGTACCGAGCTTACCAATATTAAAAACGGCACCTATAGCCAAGCGACCATGATAACCACCTTGAACAAAATTAGGACGGCCCTGCCCAATGCCATGGTAACAACCTATACCTATGACCCTCTGGTTGGGGTTACCAGTGTGACCGACCCCAAGGGCTATACCATGTACTACGAGTACGATGTGTACAACCGCCTGTATCAAGTAAAGGATGCCGATGGCAAGATTATTTCACAAAACGAATACCACTACAAAGACCAATAACCCCTTAAAAACATTTAAAATGAAATATCTATTTTTAATACACATACTGTTTGTGTGCGCCACAGCCAACCTAAGCGCGCAAAGCACAAGTTTAGACCTTACCCTTACCAGTAACGAGCTGAGCATTAAGGGCGAGCCCGTTTCAATACATTCAACCTTTACCAAAACAGGGGGGCTATTGGCATGGAAACAACAGAACAACGGCAAAACCAGCACCACCAATTTTACGGTAACCGGTACAGAAGCAACCAACTGGGAGGCCACCCTTAACCTGGGTAGCTTGACCTTTAACATTACCACCGAGGGCTACCAGGGCACCCTAGTGGTACAGGGAAGCGAGGCCCAGGGCACAACAGCTACACTCACCATACAGATACCCAATATAGACCCCGAAGTGTACAGCTTTAAGATTGACACCATTACCTATCAATAAAAATTAAGATCATGAAACACCCATGACAAATCACTTGACACACACGAGTATGATTATCTAAGTGTTCCATCTGACAATTAAAAAACAATAAAAATAAACAGATGAAAAACGTATTGAACAACATTTCGCATAAAAAATACAGCCTGGGCCTTTTTATATTGCTGGCATGGTGCCAACTGGCCGTGGGCCAAAACCTTTTTGGGCCCACACCGGTAGCTGCCGGCAGTACCCAAAGCTATTCCTATTGGGACGGGGTATCGCACATTAACGTTAACTGGGTAATATCGGGCGGTACCATCGTTGCGTCGGGAGCCCTGGGCATAGAGTACTATGTAACCGTACAATGGGGAGCGGCAGGTACCGGGACCGTGACCTGCAAGTCCAACTCTACGGTATTGGAAAGCATGAACGTTACCATTCAGGCATCGGGGCCGGACACCCCACCCATGCCCACCATTACCAATTACTGCAACAGTACCCGGCTTACCAGGGGCACACCCCCCAGTGGCGAGGTATGGTACTGGCAAAGTACCTCTACGGGAACCAGTACAAGCAATTCGGCAACCTATGTAGACAGGACCTCGGGAACCGTATACTACCTAAGGGCCTATGAGACCAGCTCGGCGCAATGGAGCACGGCACGCACGGTAAACTACACCATAACACAGGATGCCTGTGGTCCCAGTGACGACGAAAACTACATACACACCATTACGCCCAGAATAGCGGCCACCAGTGTTTCTGGATTAACCGATAGCCAAAAGATAGAAAACGTGGCTTATTTTGATGGCCTGGGCAGGCCCATGCAGAATATTGGCATACGGGCAGGCGGTGCCAACGAGGATGTTATTACCCATATAGGCTATGATGCCTTTGGCAGACAGACCAAGGAGTATCTGCCCTATACGGCAACAACCGATCGGGGTAATTATAAAACCAATGCCGAGGCTGCCACCCTAAGCTATTACGATGCCGCTGCTTTTGATGCCGATTTCCCCAGTATGACCACGGCCAACATAAACCCCTACTCCGAAAAGGAACTGGAAGCATCTCCTTTGGGCAGGGTCCTTAAACAAGGTGCCCCTGGTAAGGACTGGAAACTGGGCAATGGCAACGAAATAGAATTCGATTACCAATCCAACACCAGTACCGAGGTGAAAAAATATGGGGTAACCATATCGGTTACCACCACCAATAACGTAACCACTTACGTGCCCACCCTGGTACTCAATGGCAGCTATGCCTCTGGCACCCTGTTCAAGACCATTACCAAGGACGAGAACTGGACCAGCGGCACCAACCATACCACCGAGGAATTTAAGGACAAACAGGGGCGTGTAGTTTTAAAGCGCACCTACAATGCCAGTACGGCACACGATACGTACTATGTTTACGATACCTATGGCAACCTAACCTTTGTACTGCCTCCCAAGGCCGAGCCCCACAGTGCCCTGCCCGATGCCACCGAACTATCGGAACTGTGCTACCAGTACAAGTACGACGATAAAAACCGATTGGTAGAAAAAAAGATACCGGGCAAAGGCTGGGAGTATATTGTTTACAACAAGCTAAACCAACCCATACTTACCCAGGATGCCCTGCTCAATGCCCAGAGCAAATGGCTCTTTACCAAGTACGATGCCTTTGGCAGGGTGGCCTATACAGGGCTTACCAGTAATGGCAGTAGCAGGACCAGCCTACAGAACACCGTAAACGGCATAAGCGCGCAGTATGTTACCAAGAGCGGCTCGTCCACTACCATTGCGGGTACGACCGTCTATTACAACAACGGGGCCTACCCCACCAGCATCTCGGAGGTACATACCATCAATTATTACGACAACTATACCTTTGATGGCTTTACAAGCTTTCCCTCCAGCCATAATGGGCAGACCATTATCAACTACAACAACGCTGCTGGCACGCAAAAGCTTACCAAGGGACTCGCCACGGGCAGCAAGGTACGTGTACTGGGCACCAGCAACTGGATTACCACCACCACGGGCTACGATGTTAAGGGAAGGCCCATATACACCAAGAGCGTAAATGCCTATCTGGGCACGACCGATATTGTTAAGCACACCCTGGACTTTACCGGGCTAACCGACAAAACCGAGACCTCGCACGTTAAGGGGGCCACCAGCGTTATTACCGAGGACCTCTTTACCTACGACCACATGGGCCGTTTGAAAAAACAGACCCAAGAGCTCAACAACAGCAATGTGCTGGAGGTTATTGTGGACAACAGCTACGACGACCGCGGCCAATTGATAAGCAAGGGCGTGGGCGGTAAGACCACCCAGAGCCGTTTACAAACGGTAAACTATACCTATAACGTAAGGGGCTGGCTCAAACAGATTAACAACCCCGCCAGTTTGGGCACCGACCTCTTTGCTTTTAAGCTCAATTACAATACCGTGGACCACAGTGGCACCAAGCTATACAACGGCAACATTGCCGAGACCGAGTGGAAGACCGCCAATACCGACACTGGGCTTAAGTGGTACCGGTACGGGTACGATGCCCTTAACCGGATTACCAGTGGAACTGCCAATAGCAGCAATTACAACCTGACCTCTGTGGCCTACGACAAGAACGGCAACATCACCGCGTTGGAAAGACGTGGGCACACCAATAGCGGGGCGACCGCCTTTGGGGTGATGGACAATTTGGTGTACACCTACGAGACCACCAGCAACAAGCTTAAAAAGGTACTGGACAACGGTAACGACACCTATGGGTTTAGCGATGGCTCCAACATTACCACCGAGTACACCTATGATGCCAATGGCAACATGCTGCGCGATTACAACAAGGGCATTTCGTCGAATATTACCTATAACCATTTAAATTTACCTACCTATGTGGCCTTGTCGGGTGGAAATATTTCCTATATTTACGATGCCGTTGGCACCAAGCTAAAGAAGATTGTGAGCGGTGGCAGCACAACGGAGTACGCGGGCAACTATGTGTACGAAGGCGGTTCTTTGAAATTCTTTAATCATGCAGAAGGCTATGTAGATGTTAATGGGAGTACCTATAAGTACACCTACCAGTTTAAGGACCATTTGGGGAACGTTCGTTTAAGCTATAGTGACCTGAATGGCAATGGCAGTATTGCTACCTCCACCGAAATCTTGGAGGAAAACAATTATTATCCTTTTGGGCTTAAGCATAAAGGGTATAATATTGTGGTCAATTCTACAAATCCTGCTTTAAAATATAAGTTTGGGGGCAAGGAGCTACAGGATGAACATGGTTTGGACTGGTATGATATTACGGCTAGGAACTATGACCCTGCATTGGGTAGATGGATGAACCTTGACCCGTTGGCAGAGCAGATGAGACGACATAGCCCTTATAATTATGCGTTTGATAATCCTATTTATTTTATTGACCCTGATGGTATGGCTCCTATGGGACCCGATTGGATTGATAATGGTGACGGAACTTTTACTGCTGAAAAGGGAGATAGCGCCTCTACATTACATACACAACATTTAGAAGCTCGAGGATATACTTTTAAAGAAACCGATGCAATGGTAGAAGAGCAATATGGGGAAAATAGAGTTGAGGATGGAATTGAGAAATCTAATATTGATGAAGGAGATGTTGTTAAGGTTCAAGGAGAAATGGACGTTATTGCTTTTGATAAAGAACAAGCTGAAATTAAAGAAGCACAAAAGAATGAGATTGTAGCAGAGGATAAAAAAATTGATAAACAATTGGATTCTATTGATCAATTAATAGAAGCCAAGGTGAATCAAATTAATTCAACTAAAGGCATGAGAGATATGGGACCTGATGATAGCGATCCGTTGAATCCACTCGCATGGGAATATGCAACAGGGAAACAAATCCAAATGCTCACGACAGATAGTATAAAATTGGATAGGGCTAAAAAACGTCTTGTTAAGAAAAAAGATTCTTTGAAAAACTTAAAAGAAAAGTAAATTGAAAAAGACTAAGAGAGAAAAAATTAAAGCTATTTTTGTATCAATTTTAATAGCTTTAATTTTTTATTTCGGTTTATATTATGCAAGCTTTTATCTCATAGGGTTAGGTCTTGATATTCTACCACAAGAACACTATGACCTAATTATTCTTGCCAAGCCGCTTCTATATTTAGTATTCATAATATTAGTATGTTTAATAAGTTCAAGCCTTTTTAAGTTTAAATTTTATGATAAAACAAATATAGACCTAAAGGTGGTTTTTGGTGCAATTATAGTTGTTATATTATTTAGGGCCTTCGTCGATTTTATTATCAATAGTAATTATGTTTTCAACAGAGAAGATATAGTATTGACAGATAAAACAAGAAATATAAATCTTAAATTTTGGGCAAATATTACATCTTCAGTTATATTATCTCCAATATTAGAAGAAATTATATTTAGAGGTTTAATATTCAGTATATTACTTAAGTATAATTTAAATATGGTGATATCTATGGTGATTTCAAGTCTTCTGTTTTCAATGAGCCATGTGAATCCCTTAAATTTAAACTATGAGCTAATATTAGTTGCATTTTTGTTTGGAATCCTATTGGCCTTTATATATTTGAAATTTAAATTAAAAGGAGCTGTTTTATTTCATTCCTTTTACAATTTTATCATATCTATCATCGCATTATTTTCCTTAGAATATAATAAAATATTAAAACATTTAAGTTTTGATTGGAGATACTGGATTATAATAGTAATAGCAGCAATTGGATTGATTTTACTCTTGAAAAAGATTGCTGGTAATGTCCTAAACTGGCGCTTTTGAAAAACGGTTCAAATTTAATTCTGGTAATCAGAAAATTATAAAATGATAAGCCTCTTAATTGAGGCTTATTGTTTTTTAAGAACTGTGACTAATTATAAGGTCTTAAAAAATCTTTGATATCACCCAAATAACAAATTTCCTATATTTACGATGCCGTTGGCACCAAGCTAAAGAAGATTGTGAGCGGTGGCAGCACAACGGAGTACGCGGGCAACTATGTGTACGAAGGAGGTTCTTTGAAATTCTATATACCAATTGTGCCTTAAAAGTACTCGTAAGGAAAACGGATAATTTTTGTGCCAGACGAAAAAGAAAATAGAAACATAGCCATAGCTACGTTGAGATTTTATTTTGAAGTATGGTGCAAAAAGAAACGTTTTAATAGCGTAGTTTTAAGGTACAAGTGGTATTCCCACCCTGAGGGCTATGTGGATGTTAACGGTAGTACCTATAAGTACACCTACCAGTTTAAGGGCCATTTGGGGAACGTTCGTTTAAGCTATAGTGACCTGAATGGCAATGGCAGTATTGCTACCTCCACCGAAATCTTGGAGGAAAACAATTACTATCCTTTTGGGCTTAAGCATAAAGGGTATAATATTGTGGTCAATTCTACAAATCCTGCCTTAAAATATAAGTTTGGGGGCAAGGAGCTACAGGATGAACATGGTTTGGACTGGTATGATATTACAGCTAGGAACTATGACCCTGCGTTGGGTGGATGGATGAACCTTGACCCGTTGGCAGAGCAGATGAGACGACATAGCCCTTATAATTATGCGTTTGATAATCCTATTTATTTTATTGACCCTGATGGTATGGCTCCATTTGCTAATGATCCAGTAAAAAAAGTAATAAAAACTAATAGAAGTGGTAATACATCCCCAACAAAAACCTACTTTTTTCCACATCGTGCAAAAAGAAAAGGGGCTTTAGATTTTAGTTCGACTGCAAGAGTTCATAGCCACACACTACCTACTTCTGGAAAAAGCAGTTCTGGAAGAGTCTCAGAGTATTCTAAAATTGCCGATGATTTCTCAAGTGTTAATAAATTAAGTTTAATTACTGGAGGTGCAAATGAGTTTACTTACTCTGTTAGCCACAGTGTAACTGAAATAAACAGTCAATATTATGATTCAGATGGCAATAAAGTAAATAGCATTGAAAATGCTAGTTCATTTTCTGTTACTCAGAAAACCACCACAACGACTGTTAAAATTGGTATATTTGGAATTAGTGATGGTGAATCTGCTGTAACAAGAGCTACAGAGTCTTCGACTACTACTTATAACCTAGAAGGTGGTTCGGGAATGAACTCATTTGATGGCAAGCAACTTAACGATGGGAAAACTGTTTCAGGTGAATCTACCATGACAAATATAAATTTCGATGATGTTAATCAAGAATTAAAAGATTATGCTACTAATGAAGTCAACTCGAACATTAAGAGTTTTAGAGATACAGCTGTTGACGCAGCTAAAAATCTTTTAGAAGGTGTTGACAAACGTAATTTTAATGAAGATTATTTAAAAAAATTATAAAATGATAAAAAATAAAAGCAATTATCAAACACTACTAATAGTAATATTGATATATTCTATATTTACTATTGTTAGGTCACTAGGCCTTATAATATTGATTTTCAAAGATGATTTTTTTAGAGATTTTGATTTTGCCAATAACCAATTCTTAGAAAAGAGGTTTGTTTTAAATATGGCAATGTATTATATTCCAATTTTTGGAGGAACATTAATATCATTGCTATTCAATTTTTATATTAAAGCTAATTGGATAAAATATTTTATAATATTTTTAATCTCGTTCCTTCTTTTTAGAGGCCTTGATTCCGATTATGTAAGACCTATTTTTATTATTTTTGAAAATAATTTGTTAAATCTCTTTTTACATTTTTTTACTTTTATTGCAATAGGATTAATTGTCTATTACAGATTTCGAATTTACAGGGCAAGTATAACTGAAAATTAAAAAGTAATAACCCGAGCTATGGTAATGTCCTAAACTGGGTAATGTCCTAAACTGGCGCTTTTGAAAAATAGTTCAAATTGAATTCTGGTAATCAGAAAATTATATAATGATAAGCCTCTTAATTGAGGCTTATTGTTTTTTAGAATAGGTAATGTCCTAAACTGGCGCTTTTGAACCCTAGCCTTCGTTTGCAACGAGTGCCGTACAGGGTAAGTCAAAGAAAGCTATAATAAACAACAAAGTTATCCTAAACCATTAGGGTAGCTTTTTGTATTTAATACAACGTTTTTAACATCTTTTAAAATCGTAAACAAGTATAACAATTTCTTAAAAAAAGCCTAAAAATTAAGGAAAAAACACCATCAACTTGCCCAGACGGTTTTTGCAACTTGCAGAAACGAACAACTCAACCTTACCTACCGGACAACTCAACCTTACCTACTGGGCAGGTCAACCCTTAGTACTGAACAGGTAAGGTTGAGTCGGTGGCCCGGTAAACTTGCATAGATGGTCTGTGCAAGTTGAGGTGTTCTACATCTTTTTTTTAATACCGTTTATCGGATATTTTTATAAAAAAAACGGTCTGGGCACTTGCAATTTTTAAATACATAAATAGCTACGATAAAATTTAACGCCAAAGATATTTCAAAAAAAACTCAAAAAAACGTAACTTGTTGCACAACAAGCTAATCAACTAAAATTTACAACAATGAAAAAGGTCATACTATCTTTAATGGCTCTAAATCTATTTTTTTCTTGTAAACAAACTAGTAAACAACCCGACGAAGTTATGGTAGAACAGCCCACCATAGCCTCTAAATACAACTGCATTCCTGCTGTTACTGATGCTGAATGGTATCAGGAAGACCACATAGCCCCTTTACTGGAAGGGTATGATGTTATAGATTATCCCATAAGTACCGATAATGTATTGGTACAGCGCTACTTTAACCAAGGTATGGCATTGGCCTATGCGTTTAACCATGCCGAAGCGGCACGGTCTTTTTACTACGCCACGCGATTAGACCCCGAATGTGCCATGGCCCAATTTGGCTATGCCTATGTATTGGGGCCCAATTACAATGCGGGTATGGAACCCGATAATTACGAACGGGCCTATAAAGCTATACAAAAGGCCAAGGAGCTTGCTATGAAGAAAGCTACGGATAAGGAACGGGAATTTATAAGTGCCATGGCTTTGCGCTATGCCGAAACGCCACCTGAAGACCGGAGCCAATTAGACATCAATTATTCCGAGGCCATGAAAAAGCTCTATAAAAAGTATCCAAATGATACCGAGATAAGCGCGCTGTATGCAGAGTCGATTATGAATCTGCACCCTGGGACCTTAACGAAAAGGATGGCACTGAAAAATCTTGGACTTTAGAAATTGTAGCGCTTTTAGAAAAGCTGATTGCCCAAAACCCCAAACATCCGGGGGCGCACCATTTTTACATTCATGCAGTGGAGGCTTCTAAAACGCCAGAGCGCTCCAATGCCTCTGCCAAAGTATTTGATGATGGTTTGGTTTCGGGCTCTGGCCACTTATTGCACATGCCATCGCATACGTATATTAGAACGGGCGAATACCATAAAGGCACCCTGTCTAACATTGCCGCTGTAAAAGCCGATAGTGCCTATGTAACGGCCTGCCATGCGCAAGGGGCGTATCCGTTGGGGTATTATCCGCATAACTACCACTTTATGGCTGCTACGGCTACTTTAGAGGGCAATAGCCATTGGGCCATGGTTGGCGCCAATAAGGTATCTAAACATGTACACCCCGATATTATGAAACAACCTGGCTGGGGTACTTTACAGCATTACTACACCATCCCCTATTATGTGGCTGTTAAGCTAAAACAATGGGATACAATTCTAAGCATGAAAATGGAAACTTACGATTTAAACTATCCCAAAGCCATTAAGCATTATGCTGAAGGTATGGCGTACTTGGGCATGGGGTATGTTGATAAGGCCAAAAGTGAATTACAGGCGCTAACGGTACTAACGTATGACGATAGCTTAAAGGATATTACCATTTGGGATATTAATTCGGTTCACGCCCTGGTACTTATTGCCGAGAAGGTGTTGGAAGCCGAAATATTGGCCCATGAGGGCAACTATAAGGACAGTATTGCTTTATTGGAAGAGGCTGTTGTTATGGAAGATGCACTGAATTACAACGAACCGCCAGATTGGTTCTTTTCTATACGCCACCACTTAGGTGCTGTGCAAATTAAGGCAAAACAGTATAGAGAAGCCATTAAAACCTATAAAGCCGATTTGGAACATTTCCCAAAAAACGGCTGGGCACACCACGGCTTAAAGCAAGCCTATGCAGCGCTTAATGACAACCAGAATGTTAAAAAAATGGAAGCCCTAATTGCTGAAAGCTGGGCACATGCCGATATTGAGCTTTAATAATATATTTAGGAACTGCCTAAATAGATGTGCTTTTTAGACAGTTCCTAATTTAAACTTAGTTTCTTATTACTTTTTTGGTTGCACTCCCCTGTTCGGTTTCTACTTTAAAGAAATAAAGCCCCTTAGACAAGTTGCCTAAATCTATTATGTTATTACCAGTAACCAATTGGCCGATCATAACTTTTTTACCAATAATGTTAACTACGTTATAGCGGGCCTCGGTTTTTAAATGCACATTTAAATAACTGTAAGTAGGATTGGGATAAATGGCTATGTGGTATTTAGCAAAAATATCTACAGCCAAACCAGGGCAACTTGTACTATAACTGGCTCCAGAGGGCTTAGTCCAATTGGTTGTATTTACTGGGGGTGCTTCATCTACTTGGATACAATCGAGATCTGGATTGGTATCGGCATAAAAATAATCTAAGATATCATTACTGTTGTTGTTTGCATTTAAATAGGTTAGCTGGTTATCGTTACACCAAAACCGTTCTAAACTGGGCAGCATACTAACATCTATACTGGTAAAATTATTAATCCCGATATCTAAACGTTGCAGGGCGGTATTATTAGTAAAATCTAAAGTAGCCAATTCGTTACAACAGGCCCATAATTGGGTTAAGGATGTGGTATTGGGCAATAATAGCGAGGCTATATCATTACAACAACAATCTAAATACTCCAAGCCAGAAAGCCCTTGGGCATCCAAGGCTGTTAAACTGTTGGTCCAACACCTTAACTCGGTAAGCGTAGCTGTTGTGGGTAAGGTTAATTCTGTAAGTGAGTTCCTGTCGCAATCTACACGCTCTAATAAAACGTTTGTAGATAAATTTAGTGTTCCTGTTAAGCCCGCCAAGGTACAGAACAATCTGGTTAGCTTGGTATTATTGGTAAGGTTGATACTTGAAATGGCGTTTTGGGTAAAATTCAAATAATCTAAATTGGGTAGGCCACTAACATCTAAAGCGGTTAATGAATTAAAATCGCACTTAACCCAAGTAAGCGAAGTTGATGATGCAGGTAGCAACAAGGTTTGTATATTGTTACCGTGACATTGAAAATGGGTCATGGCTGTATTACTTGAAACATCTAGGGTGTTGATGATGTTATTACTATAACACCAAAAAAGTTCTAAACCTGTATTATTGGAAACATCAATACTTGTTAAATCATTGCTATAGCACCTTAAGTCCCTTAATAAATTACTGTTTGGCAGGGTAAGCGATGACATACCGTTACTACTGCAATTTACTTCATCCAGTTGTGTGTTGCTAGATAAATCTAAAACATCAATATCGTTACCGGCGCACACTAACCTGGTTAATGATGTAAAAGCCTCAATACCAGTTAAATCTGTCACCCCTAATCCAGACCCAAAAGCTAGGTTAGTGATACCGCTAATATCGGCCGTAAGTACTTGTCCGTCGGTAGTACCACCTTCGCTATCAATATTTTGGTCTATAAGTATCTGTTCAAAATTAGCATCTGGAATACAGGTGTAATTGGCGGGAGGTGTTCCCCCTGGGCATTGGGCAAAAACTGTTGTGTATGAAACAATGAGGGCTGTTAGTAGTAGTGCTTTTTTCATAAGATGTTATTTTAAGGATTAATAAAATAACATAACACGTATAGATAAAGTTTAAGAACCTACGAGAATAAATACTTGGTGTACGGATTTGAGAACTACGCTATTAAAAGTTCTACACAGCAATTTGTTGAAGCTTAAATGTAATAAAACTTTTTTTAAACTACAACATAACACACTAATTGTTAACACTTTAATAAAGCATAAGGCCTCATTTAAAATTAAATGAGGCCTTTTATGTAATGATTTATTTCTAAAACTAAATATGCAACGCCCTATCCTCGGTAGCAGCTAAGGCCGCTTCTTTAATCGCTTCGGTAAATGTTGGATGCGCATGCGACATACGCGAAACATCTTCAGCCGAGGCTCTAAATTCCATAGCAACAACGGCTTCGGCAATCATATCGGCGGCACGGGCACCAATCATGTGTACTCCTAAAATTTCGTCGGTGTCTTTATCGGCCAATATTTTTACAAAACCGTCTATATCCATACTCGCTCTACTTCTACCTAAAGCACGCATTGGGAATTGTCCCGATTTGTATGCCACACCTGCTTCTTTTAACTGCTCTTCGGTTTTACCTACGGCAGCAACTTCTGGCCAGGTATAAACCACACCTGGAATTAAGTTATAATCGATATGCGGTTTTTGTCCGGCTAAGGTTTCGGCCACAAACACCCCTTCTTCTTCTGCTTTATGGGCCAGCATGGCACCTTTTACCACATCGCCAATAGCATAGATGTTTGATACACTGGTTTGCAAATGGTCGTTAACTTCTATTTGCCCCCTATCGGTTATTTTAACGCCTGCTGCTTCGGCATTTAAGCCATCGGTATATGGGCGACGCCCAACTGATACTAAACAATAATCGCCCTTAAGCACAACTTCTTCGCCTTTCTTGTTATCGGCCTTTACAATAACGGTATCGCCATCACGTTCTACAGATTTTACTTTGTGCGATATATTGATATTGAATTTCTGTTTCTTTAATACTTTGTTCAGTTCTTTGGAAAGTCCGGAATCCATAGTTGGAATAATGCGATCCATATATTCTACCACAGATACTTCGGCACCCAGTCGTTTGTAAACCTGGCCTAGCTCTAAACCAATAACACCACCACCAATAACAATTAAATGCTTGGGTATTTCTTTAAGTTTTAAAGCCTCTGTAGATGTTATAATACGCTCTTTATCAATATCTATGAATGGTAAACTTGAAGGTTTACTTCCAGTTGCAATAATTGTGTTCTTGGCTTCAATTTCGGTGGTTTCTTCTCCAGAAATTGTAATATGTGTGGCGTCTTTAAAACTTCCTAAGCCTTCGTAAACGTCTATCTTATTTTTCTTCATTAAAAAGTCAATACCCCCTGTGGTTTGGTCTACAACAGCTTGTTTACGGGCAATCATTTTTTCTAAATTCACTTTAATAGCTCCGGGAATATCAATACCGTGCTCTTCAAAATGCTTAACGGCATCTTCATAATGGTGTGAGGAGTCCAATAGGGCTTTACTTGGTATACACCCTACATTTAAACAGGTACCTCCCAGTGTACTGTATTTTTCTATTATGGCAGTTTTCATGCCTAACTGTGCACAGCGTATGGCCGCTACATATCCTCCAGGTCCAGAGCCTATAACGGCTACATCGTATGAATTCATATTATATTGTTGAAATGTTGTTATAAATAGAACATCAAAAATACGAATGTTTTATTGTAAGGCAATAAAAAATAAAGCATTATAAAAGAATTTATAATTTCTGTAATAATAGGGGTAAATATTTACTAAAAATGATTTGAACACTTCTTTTTATAGCATTTAACGCATAAAAAATACGTATAAATTAAGTACTAATACTTATAAAATACCTTGTTTCCTATATATTTTGTATCTTATAATGGTATTGTTTAATACCTTTTATTATGGACGCACATATTTATAAAAAAATTGAGATTGTTGGCACATCGCCTATATCTAGTGACGATGCTGTACAAAACGCACTAAAAAAAGCAGCTAAATCCATTCACCATTTAAGATGGTTTGAAGTTGTTGAAACACGGGGCAATATTGAAGATGGCCAAGTAGCCATGTGGCAAGTAACCCTAAAAGTGGGCTTTACTATGAGTCAGTAATCTTTTAAAACCATTACTCCCCTTAAGAAAACAAAGCAAGACTTGCTTTGAGGCCTTTGTTATGCACCAACACAATATTTTACAAACCCGCCTTGGCACAAACACTACAAAATTAAAAATGCAAACTTCATAAATTTATGTAATTTTGTGCCCCATGCAAAAAAATATAAACATACAGAACAAAAAGGCACGCTTTCTCTATGAGATACTAGACAAGTACACAGCGGGCATTGTGCTTACTGGAACAGAAATAAAATCTATACGCAACAGTAAAGCCTCTATTGCAGAAAGCTTTTGTGAGTTTAATGATAAAGGAGAACTGTTTGTTGTTAATATGACCATTGAAGAATATGCTTTTGGAAATTATTACAACCATAAACCAAAGGCGGAACGAAAATTGTTACTAAACAAAAGAGAGTTAAAAAAACTGCTTAAAGAGGTGCAGAATACAGGACTTACCATTGTACCCTTGCGCTTGTTTATTAACGATAGGGGTTATGCCAAAATGGACATTGCACTGGCAAAGGGTAAAAAACTGTATGATAAGCGAGAAACCATAAAGGATCGTGACAATAAGCGGGATTTAGACCGAATTAAAAAAAACTACCGATAATTTAAGAAAGCATTAACGCTTGTACATTTGGTAAAGTTTTATTTTGTAACACAATTAAAATGTATTTAATGAGAAAGTTTTTAGTATTGGTGCTTATAACATGGTTGCCCCTAGCAACATATGCCCAAGAAAAAAAAGACCCCAAAAAGGATGTTAAAAAAGACTATTCGGCCCATGTACAATCTATTGATAGTGCTATAAAAGCCTTATATACTGTTATATCGGGCGAAAAGGGTGTTGAAAGGGACTGGGATTTGTTTAAGTTTTTATTTTACCCCAATGCAAAACTAATTGCAGCCGGAAAGAATAAAATGGGTGAAGTACAGGTACGTTATATGAACCCCAATGATTATATTAAAAGTTCGGGCAAATGGCTTGTTGAAAACGGATTTATTGAAAAGGAAATACACCGTACTATTAATTACTTTGGCCCCATGGCACAGGCTTTTAGTACTTACGAGTCCTACCACAGCAAAAATGATGAAAAACCTTTTATGCGGGGCATTAATAGCATTCAATTGTTTAACGACGGCGACCGCTGGTGGATTATTAATGTATATTGGGCACAAGAAACTAAAAAACACCCCATACCTAAACGGTACCAGCCTTAAGGTATTTAACAATTGTTTGAGACCAAAAGCGGCTTAATTCTTATCCTCTAGTAAAGGCACAAAACGAAACTCTCCAAACTCGTGCTGTTCAAATGCTTTAGTGTCTGTTCTAATAAACAGGGTCATGGTCTGTATATCATCCCCAATAGGAATAACCAACCTACCCCCTATTTTTAACTGCCCCAACAAGGGTTTGGGCACAAAAGGAGCGCCTGCGGTTACTATAATGCCATCAAAAGGTGCTTCATCTGGTAAGCCTTTATAGCCATCGCCAAAAACAAGCTTTTTGGCACGATAGCCCAATTGTGGCAAAAACTTGCTGGTTTTTTTAAAGAGCTCTTGTTGACGCTCAATACTATATACCCTAGCGCCTAACTCGCACAACACAGCTGTTTGGTAACCACTGCCTGTGCCTATTTCCAGTATTTTATCGTCCTTGTTAACTTGCAATAATTCCGTTTGAAAAGCCACGGTATAGGGTTGCGATATGGTTTGGTCTGCCGCAATGGGAAATGCCTTATCTTGATAGGCATGGTCTAAAAAACCAGAGTCCATAAACAAATGTCTTGGTATGTTACCAATGGCGTTTAGTACGGCTTTATTACTTATTCCTTTGCTTTTTAATACATTAACCAAATGCTGCCTTAATCCTTTATGCCTAAAAGTGTCTTTCAATTTCTGTGAAGTTTATCCGGATAAAATTAGTTAAACATTTTATAGCTTAAAAACAATTTAAGCATATTTTATTTTCTCTAAGTTTTAACTAAAAAATTCATGAAAAATAAGCAAATTCGTCTCTTAAATATCTTATTTTTGTTGAAAACGTAAAAAATTATGCTAAAAGCGGGTGTACTAGGTGCTGGCCACCTAGGTAAAATTCATTTAAAACTTCTCAAGCAATCTGAGAAATACAATTTAATAGGTTTTTATGATGCCGATGAGGCCAATGGCAAAAAAGTAGAAGCAGAATTTGGTTATAAATTTTTCAATTCTATTGATGCCCTTATTGATGCGGTAGATATGGTAGATATTGTAACGCCTACACTATCGCACTATGAATGTGCCAAACAAGCCATTGCTAAAGGAAAACATATTTTTATAGAAAAGCCCATAACCAACACTGTGGAAGAAGCCCAACATATCAGGGAGCTTTTAGCAGAACACAACCTAAGGGGCCAAGTGGGCCATGTAGAGCGCTTTAATCCTGCTTACTTGGCGGTTAAGGAGCATATTAATTCGCCAATGTTTATTGAATGCCATAGATTGGCAGAGTTTAATCCACGTGGTACTGATGTGCCTGTGGTTTTAGATTTAATGATCCATGATATTGACATTATTCTTAGCATTGTAAAATCTGAAATAAAAAACATAAGTGCCAGTGGTGTGGCTGTTATTAGTAGCTCGCCAGATATTGCCAATGCCCGCATTGAGTTTAAAAATGGCTGCGTTGCCAATTTAACGGCCAGTAGAATATCGCTTAAAAAAATGCGCAAGACACGCTTTTTCCAAAAAGACGCTTACATATCTGTAGACTTTCTTGAAAAGAAATGTGAAGTTGTAAAAATGAAGGATGCGCCTGAACACCCAGGAGATTTTGATATGGTACTACAAAATGCTGAAGGGGTTAAAAAACAAATTTATTTTGACAATCCCCATATAGAAAACAACAACTCTATTCTTGATGAGCTCGAATCTTTTGCCGAAGCCATTAACGAGAATAAAGCGCCTGTTGTAACACTGCATGATGGCACCGAGGCACTAAGGGTGGCAACCCAAATTATAGATTGCTTTAAAAGTTAAAAGTAAAATGTTAGAATTGATTGCTCTAACCTATAAACCTGTAAACTTAATAAAACCAATAAACTAAATACATGAAACACGTTGCAGTAATCGGCGCAGGCACTATGGGTAATGGCATTGCACATACCTTTGCGCAAAGCGGATTTAAAGTTCAACTTATAGATTTAAACGAATCCTCCCTTTCAAAAGGGTTAAATACCATTACTAAAAACCTTGACAGAATGGTTGCCAAGGAAACCATTACAGCGGTGCAAAAAGAAGCAACACTGGCCAATATAACTACTTTTACAAATGTTACAGATGGCGTAAAAATGGCAGACCTTGTTGTTGAAGCGGCTACCGAAAATGTTGATTTAAAGCTTAATATTTTTAAACAATTGGATGATGTATGCCAAGAGTCTGCAATTCTTGCAACCAATACCTCCTCTATATCCATTACGCAAATAGCAGCAGCTACAACAAGACCCGAGCAGGTTATTGGTATGCACTTTATGAACCCTGTACCTATTATGAGATTAGTTGAAATCATTAGGGGCTATAATACCAGTGATGCTGTTACTAACACTATTATGGAACTTTCTAAAACACTTGGCAAGGTCCCTGTAGAAGTAAATGACTACCCTGGGTTTGTTGCCAACAGAATATTAATGCCCATGATTAATGAGTCTATTGAAACCCTATACAATCATGTAGCTGGTGTAAGTGAAATAGATACGGTTATGAAATTAGGAATGGCACACCCCATGGGCCCCTTACAGTTAGCTGATTTTATCGGGCTAGATGTTTGTCTATCCATTTTAAACGTTATGTACGATGGCTTTAAAAACCCTAAGTATGCGCCTTGTCCGTTATTGGTAAACATGGTTCGTGCGGGTAAACTAGGCGTTAAATCTGGTGAGGGTTTTTATGACTATTCCGAAAGCAAAAAGGCAGAGAAGGTCTCTAAACAGTTTGTATAATCCCAGTAAAAAGGTTAAAGACCTCACTTAATCTTTTTTCTAAACTTTCATGAAAGCATGGCAATTGTATTACCCTTTAAAGCGGTTAGACCAACTAGAGATAAAGTAAGCCTGGTAGCATCGCGTTCCTACCAAAGTTACACGCAACCAGAATTGGAAGCACGCTTAAATTACAACCCCTTTTCTTTTCTTCATATTGTTAACCCCGGTTATAAGTATGAAAAGAAACTTCATGGTGAAGAACGCTATACATTGGTAAGAAACAGGTATATGGAGTTTAAGGAAGATGGCATTTTTACGCAAGACGCTACACCCAATTATTATATATACAAAATAGTAAACCGGGATGGGTATTCGTTTTCTGGCATTATTGCTGCGACCAGTGCAAACGATTATACAAAGGATATTATAAAAAAACACGAGGATACTATTGAATATCGTGAAAACATCTTTAAGGACTATTTAAAAATTGTGGGGTTTAATGCAGAACCCGTACTGCTAACCTATCCTGATAATGCCGTTATTGGCGATATTATTAAAAATACCCAAAAAAAAAGAGCAGAGTTTGAGTTTACTACCCATTTTAGGGACACCCATTATCTATGGATTTTAGACGACCCCAAACTTGTTGAGCGTATAAAGAACGAATTCAATAGTTTTGAAACTATTTATATAGCCGACGGGCACCATAGGTCGGCTTCCTCATGCCTACTGGCAGAGGAGTTAAAATCTGAAAATAGTGCACACACTGGCCTGGAGCCCTATAATTTCTTTATGAGTTACTTAATTCCTGAGTCGAGCTTAAGGATTCATGAGTTTAACAGACTGATAAAGGACCTGAATGGTTTGTCTAAAGAGGAATTTTTAATTCAACTGGATACGATGTACCGGATAGAAAATCGGGGCAATGAATTGTATAAACCCACAAAAAAACACCATTTTAGTATGTATTTAGATGGGGAGTTTTATTCACTATACCTACGCAAGGGCCTTTGTGAATTTAAAACCTCACTAGATGCTTTAGATACGCAGATTCTATACAAAACAATCTTAGAGCCTATTTTGGGTATTTCCGATTTACGCAACAATACACGCATAGAATACTCTCATGGAAAAAATGACCTGGTAACTATTAAAAGTAAGGTAGACAAAGGTGATTTTATGGTTGGCTTTGGTCTGGTCCCTATTACCATAGAAGAGATGAAAGCTATAGCAGACGATAACTTAACTATGCCTCCAAAAAGTACATTTATAGAACCTAAAATGCGTAGCGGGGTAACCATTTATGAATTTTAAAAGAGGTTTATTTGGTTATTTGTTTTGGGGTTTAGATATTTACAAGACCAGTAAAATTTAAACCATGTCTATACAAAAAAACCTTAACTACATAAAAGCAGCCTTACCTAAGGACGTTACCCTGGTAGCCGTTTCTAAAACAAAACCTGTAAGTGAATTAATGGAAGCTTATAACGCGGGGCAACGGGTATTTGGCGAAAACAAAATCCAGGAAATGGTAGCCAAGTATGAAACCATGCCAAAAGATGTTGAGTGGCACATGATTGGTCATGTACAGAGCAATAAGGTGAAATATATGGCACCATTTGTACGTTTAATTCATGGTGTTGATAATTTTAAACTGTTGAAGGAAATAAATAAGCAGGCTATAAAACATGATCGGGTGATTGATTGTTTACTGCAAATTAAAATTGCTTCAGAAGATTCAAAATTTGGCATGGCACCTAAGGAGGCCTCAAATATTATAACTTCTGATGGTTTCTCAGCATTAAAAAACATTAAAGTGGTTGGCGTTATGGGCATGGCAACATTTACTGATGATACCAACCAAATAAAAAAGGAATTTACATTATTAAAAACCGTTTTTAACGCGTTAAAACCGCTAGAAACTTTTAACTTTAAACCTAAAACCATTTCTATGGGCATGAGTAGCGATTATGAATTGGCCATAACTTGTGGCAGCAACATGGTGAGAATTGGAAGTAGCATTTTTGGAGAAAGAAATTATTAATTAACAACTAAAAATTAAAAACTAACAACTAACGGCTAACGGCTAACGGCTAACGGCAAACAGTATAAGTTAAGCTTATGAAATTTATGAGAGAATCTATACTAAAAAGTAAAAGTTATAATTTCGCTATATTAATTGTAAATACCTATAAAACGATCTGCACCGAACAAAAAGAGTTTACTTTATCCAAACAACTGTTAAAAAGTGGCACATCTATAGGCGCCAATATTAGAGAGGCCGAATTTGCTCAATCTAGTAAAGACTTTATTAGTAAAATGAGCATTGCTTTAAAAGAAGCCAACGAAACAGCGTATTGGTTTTTACTACTAAAGGATACTAATTTCTTAAACCCAAATCATTTTAATAACTTACACGCTTCTAATAAAGAACTTATTAAAATGCTAGTTTCAACAATTAAAACCATGAAATCTAAACCTAATGCTTAATAGTTTTTTGTTTTTAACTGTTAGCTTTTAACTTTTAACTGAAATTTGTACGCAATATTAGACATAGAAACTACTGGCGGTAAGTATAATGAGGAAGGCATAACAGAAATAGCTGTTTATAAATATGATGGCCATAAAGTGGTAGATCAATTTATAAGCCTTGTAAACCCAGAGCGTGATATACAACCTTTTGTGGTTAACCTTACTGGCATAAACAATAGCATGTTACGACACGCTCCCAAATTTTATGAGGTGGCAAAACGTATTGTTGAAATTACCGAAGACTGTATTTTAGTGGCCCACAATGCCCAATTTGATTACCGAATACTATGCACAGAATTCAGCCGTTTAGGTTTTGAGTTTGTTAGGCCGTCTCTTTGTACGGTTGAACTGGCCAAAGATTTAATCCCTGGGCAAGCCTCTTACAGTTTGGGCAAACTGGTTAGATCGTTGGGTATTCCTGTTACTGATAGGCATCGGGCTTCTGGAGATGCCCTAGCTACTGTAAAACTATTTAAAATGTTGTTGGATAAGGATGCCTCGAAAAGCATCATACAGCAGTCCATAAAACTAAATCCCAAATACCAATTAGAACCCAAGCATTTGGACATCATTGATAGCTTACCGGCTATTACTGGGGTTTATTATATACATAGGGAGAATGGAGATATTATCTATATTGGAAAAAGCAACAATATAAAAAAACGCATTAACCAACACTTTACCAGTACCAACCAAAAATCAAAGAAAATACAGGCTCTGGTACACTCGGTTACATACGAAGCCACAGGCAGTGAGTTGGTTGCTCTATTAAAAGAAAGTGAAGCTATAAAACGTATTAAACCTGTATACAACAGGGCATTGCGCCGTACCATTTTTACACATGCACTGTATAGTTTTAAGGACGAGGATGGCTATATAAATTTAAAAATTGATATTGCCGATGGTCGCAAAAAACCTATAACGACATTTAGTAACAGACAGAGTGGCAAAAGCTTTATGAATAAGGTTGTGGAAGAATATACGCTATGCCAAAAATTAGCTGGTTTGTATAAAACGAAAACCAGCTGTTTTAATTACGACATCAAGACCTGCTATGGTGCCTGCATTCAAAAAGAACCTTCAGAATTATACAATAAACGTGTTAGTGTACTTATAGAAAAGAATAGCTATGCCAATAAAAACATGGTAATTATAGATAAAGGCCGCGATATTGATGAGCGCAGTGCCATACTAATTGAAAATGGTGTTTTTAAAGGCATTGGCTTTTTCAACTTAAACTATCAAATAAACAATATAGAGGTTTTAGAATCTATTATAACACCCATGCAAAACAATAGAGATACCCAGCATATCATTCAAAGCTACTTAAGACGAAATAAGCGATTAAAAGTTATTACATTCAACCAAACCAAATGAAACATTACTTTCTTCTCATACTATTTATAGTATGCACCACTACTATCAAAGCACAAAACAGTGACACTGAAGCAAACTTTAGAGTTTCACTAGCCGATTTAAAAATGAGCTCTTACAGTAAAGACTCCACCGCAAATGCTCTAGTATTATATGAACATGGCAATAGTTATGTAGATGCACGTGATTATGATTTACGAACGCATGAAAAACATAAAGTAAAGATTTTTAATAAAGATGGCTTTAATAATGCCAACGTAACTATTTATTTATATAAAACTGATAATAACAGGTATGAAAAGGTTGAAAACATTACAGCTACAACCTATAACTTAATAGGAGAAGATGTTATAATCACCAAACTAGATGAAAACAATATTTACCGAGAAGAATATGATGAACACCATACCTTGGTTAAATTCACTTTACCCAATATAAAGGAAGGCTCTGTTATAGCCTACAGCTACGATTTAATATCACCCTATATGTTTAATTACAAAGGATGGAACTTTCAAGGTGATATTCCAAAACTATATAGTGAATACCGTGCCAGTATTCCTGGAAACTGGGAGTACAATATTAAATTAATAGGAGGAAAACAGCTTTTTATTAATGAAGCCAAAGTAAAGGAAGCTTGCTTAACAGGTGGCAATGGCGGTGTTGCAAATTGTTTAGAAACACAATATGCCATGAAAGACATTCCTGCTTTTATTGAAGAAGACTATATGACCAGTAGATCCAATTACTTGGCCAGAATTGAATACGAATTAAAAACCTTCATTCAATTTGATGGTAGAAAGAATGATTATACCAAAACCTGGGCGACTGTTGATAAAGAACTTAAAACCGATCGCGATATTGGCAAGCAACTCACAAAATCTGTTGAAGCTAATGAACTCCTTAGCAAAGCAATACTTGATGAAACAGACCCTCTAAAAAAGGCTAAAGCAGTTTACAAATATATACAAGACCATTATACTTGGAATGGTGATTACAAAATATTCAATGAAGTTTCAGTAAAAGATCTTATAAAGGATAAATCGGGTAATGTTTCGTCCATAAACATTTTATTGCACAACCTCTTGGAAGCTTGTAATATTGATGTTAAACCCGTATTACTGTCTACAAGAAATAATGGTTTTGCAACAAAAATATTTCCAGTTTTATCGGAGTTCAATTACCTAATTGTCCAAGCCAATATTAACAACAAAACTTATTTACTTGATGCCACTGACAAATATTTACACTTTGGCGATATACCGTTTAGGTGTTTAAACCAGTATGGCAGGGTCTTGGATTTTAAAAAAGGTAGTGAGTGGTTAGATATTGCCCCCACCAAACCATCTTCTGTACTATACAATGTACAATTAACCCTAGACCCTGAAAACCTTTTAACTGGAAAAATAGTTTCTAAAAGAACAGGTTATCATGCTTTAGGTTATAAAAAAGCCTATTACCCAAACCCTGATGCTTATATTGAAAAGCTTGACGCCAGAAACCATAATGTTGACATTTCCGATTATGAAGTGACTAGTGATGGGATGACCAGTAATGATTTTTCTGAAAGCTATACCGTAACATACCCCTCTGATGAAACGGGAGACAATATATACCTTAACCCTTTCTTTGTTAAATTTTTTAAAGAAAACCCTTTTAAACTACAAGAAAGAACCTATCCCATTGATTTTGGTTATAAAGACAATTACCTATATATGTACAAGTTAGATTTTGGTGACAATTATACGCTTTTGGAACACCCAAAGAATATTGTTATGGCCTTACCCAATAACGAAGGTTTACTTACTTTGTCTACCACCGTATTGGGAAATTCGGTTAGTATTGTGATGAAAATAAACTTTAAACAAGCTATATACCCACCTGAATTTTACCCCTACCTAAAGGAGTTTATGAGCAAGATTGTTGATGTACAAACCAATTCAATGATTCTACTTAAGAAAAAATAGCTTATCTTTTCTTAATTTTGAACTTAAATGAGCAACCAAACACAACCCAACTGGAAACAAAAACTTCATGAAATTATTTACGAGGCCGATACGCCTGCAGGTAAATTATTTGATATTGTTTTGTTGTTTGCTATTTTAGCAAGCATACTACTTGTAATGCTGGAAAGCATTACTAGTTTTGATAATCGGTACCATAATTTTCTTAACATTTCAGAATGGATTATTACTATTCTATTTAGTTTGGAATACATCGCCCGAATTATTAGTGTAAAAAAACCAATAAAATATATTTTTAGCTTTTATGGCATTATAGATTTCTTATCTACCGTTCCTAAATATATCTCGCTATTGGTTGGCGGGGTGCATGCCCTAGCTGCTTTACGTGCTTTACGTTTGTTACGGGTTTTCAGGATTTTAAAACTGGCCCGGTATTTAGGAGCTTCTAATAACTTGTTAAATGCCATTAAAGCTAGTAGGGCCAAAATATCGGTGTTTCTATTTGCAGTTATTATTGTTGCTATTATTCTTGGCACCATCATGTATCTAGTTGAAGGTGAGGAAAACGGCTTTACCAATATTCCTAAAAGTGTGTATTGGTGTATTGTAACGTTAACAACCGTTGGTTTTGGTGATATTGCTCCACAAACAGCTTTAGGGCAATTTATAGCCTCTTTGGTTATGATACTGGGTTATGGCATCATTGCAGTACCAACAGGTATTGTATCGGCGGAATATACCAACCAAACTAAAGACAAAAAAAGGCCAGAAGAAACTGGAATGCATCTTAATACACAAGCATGCGGAAATTGTACAGCTGAAAACCATAAAGACCATGCCGGGTTTTGCTATAATTGTGGCCATAAATTAAATCATGGATAAATTTTTAATTTCTATAGTTGGTCCTACTGCTATTGGAAAAACGGCTTTGAGCATTAAACTTGCCAAACATTTTAATACAGAGATTATTTCGGCAGACTCCCGACAGTTTTTTAAGGAAATGCAAATTGGTACAGCCGCACCGACTACAGAAGAATTGGCAGCTGCCAAGCACCACTTTATTCACCACAAATCCATTAAAGACGACTATAATGTAGGTGCCTTTGAAAAAGAGGCTCTAAATGGCATTAATACGTTATTTAAAAAACACGATGTTGTTATTATGGTTGGAGGTTCTGGCCTTTATGTTGATGCTATTATAAAAGGATTAGACGATTTTCCCGATGTTGATAAAACCATACGTACCCATTTAAACACTGCCTTAGAAAATGAAGGGCTCCCCTATTTACAAAACCAATTAAAACAATTAGACCCTGTGGCCTATGAGAGTATCGCTATAGATAACCCCCATCGTGTAATTCGTGCGTTGGAAATTTGCATAGGCACTGGTAAACCTTATTCATCATTTTTAAATAAGAAAAAATCTAGCAGAGCTTTTAATACCATTAGCATTGGATTAACTGCCGATAGACCTATTATCTACAACCGAATTAACCAACGTGTGGACATGATGATGCAACAGGGCTTGTTAGATGAAGTAAAATCATTACATGTCCATAAAGACCTTAATGCCTTAAATACTGTTGGATACAAAGAACTGTTTAATTATTTGGATGGTAAATGGACTCTGGATTTTGCAATATCTGAAATAAAAAAAAATTCCCGTCGATTTGCTAAAAGGCAATTAACTTGGTTTAAGAAGAATGAGGCTATTATATGGTTTGATTATTTAACAGATGCATCAATGATTATAGAAGCTTGTGAGGTGAAAATCAATGATAATTAAAGTTATAGTAGTACTATTCCATAATAACATTACTGTATTTGGCATTAACTATAATGCTTTTACCACTATCTAAATTTCCAGTAGAAAACGAAGCGTTGGTATTATTTGCAGCTTTTTTTGGGTGTTTAAGTATAGATCGATTGCCCGTATACTGCAAGTTGTAAGCAACCTTAGGAAGGTTTATGGTTGCATTACTATTTTCTAAACTAATATTTAAGTTATAAAACGTATCATCTATACCCATAACATTTAATTCACCAATAGTACCATTAATTATAGCATTACCATACAATTTTCCAATGGTAACATTAGAAGAGTTTGAAGTTAAAACCATCTGTTTTACCTGATCTATTCTAGCCTCTTTAACATACTTTAAATTAAGCTCTCCCAAGTTCCAATACACGATATGGATGGGCGAATAAGAAGCATTAATGGAAGTTGAACTTCCATTAATGCTGTTTGCTGTTAGTTTGGTATAAGACAGGTCTGCTTTCAAATTATCAACATTCGATGCAAATTCAATTTCACCATGCCTAACATTTACTTTTAACTTAGCGTTTTTAGGTATTTTGATCTTGATGGTCTTTTTTACATTAGAATTGTTTTTTTCATGCACCAGTTTTTCAATTAAAACCCGCCTTTTGTCAGCCAGTTTTTCGCGTTCTTTCATACGGTCTTCATGAATCTTTCTTTGGGTTTCATGGCGCTCAGCATGGCGTTCTTTCATAGCTTCGGCACGTTCTTTTTGATCTTCTAGCCTATCTTGGTGTTTTTCCATTTGCTTCTCAAAACGTTCTTCCCAAGCTTCCATTTGTGCAGCATATTTTTCGCTCCATTCTTTTTCAAACTTTTCACCCCAAGCGGCCATTCTTTCTTCATAATCTTTACCAAAAGTAGATTCTACCTTTTTAGAATACTCCTCTAAATATTTATCACCATCTTTTTTATAGGCCTCATAATCAAATTGTATCTTATTAATACCGTTTGGCAATTCTGGCAATTCTGGTAAATCGGGGATTTCAGTTATTGGTGGCATAGGAGGCATTACAAAGTCAAAATCAAAGTCCATTTCTGGCATGTCTGCGAGTTCAAACTTTAATTCTCTTAGCACAGCATGTACGGCATCATTTTCATCACCTGCAATGCGATGTGTCCACAAGTTATGGCCACTGCCCTTTGTAGTAATTGCTACATTATTTTTAGTAGCATCTACATTTATATCCCAAGCTTTTAACACTGCTTCAAGTTCTTCCTTACTTAATTTTTCACCTTCTATATAGGCTTCAATTTCAACAACATTTCTATTCCATGTATCGAATACAATATTGCTATAGCTTGTATTTAAATTGATAGTAACATCTTTATTAACGTCTATAGATTGTGAAACTTTTGTTAGCTTTTGCTGTGCACCCATGTGCCCAGCCATAAAAAAACTTAAAACAAATACTAGTTTGTTTATAATTGATCTGTTCATTTTTTGATTTTTTTAGATGGATTGTGTCACTTCCTCAACCTTACTGTCTTTAGAAGTGCTTAATGTTTTTAATTGTGCTTTTAAGCGATACAATAAGTTTAAACGAAACTTCAAATTGTCAATCAATGCATTAACCGTTAATTCACTAGGTCCAGATTCTGTGAGCTCTAATGATAAGCGCTTATATTCTTCATCAAGCTCATTTAATTGGTTTAAATAACCATCGAACAATTCTTTGGTTTCGGCAGTGGGTTTTATTTTTGACAGTTCTAAATTAATGCTCGCCAAATAATAGTCTTCCACTTTCTTCAACCCTGGAGACACATCTCCCAAAGTCTTAGTCTCAACTGTATTATTGGTTGTCGCAACATTAGTTACAGGTACTGCAGTGGGTTTAAAAAACTTAAACGCTCCAAAACCAAGTCCAAGAAGAACCACAATACTAGCAGCTATTTTTAACCAACTGTAATTCGATTTACTTTTAACAGGCAATGCTTTATCCAATTTCTCAATAAATCGTGCTTGATGATTTTCAGGCATCTTTTCATGCTTCGTCTGGTCGTCCTTAAACAACGCTCTAATATCTTGTGCCATTTTTTTTAAGTGTTAACAGTTCTTGTAATTTTGCTTTACCTCTAAATAAATTTGTGCGCGATGCCACTTCGGTAATATTCAATATTTCTGAAATTTCCTGATGATCATATCCTTCAATCAAGTACAGCATCACAACATACTGGTATTTATCAGGTAACTTATTAATTGCTTCTTTTACATCGTTTAATGTAATTGCATCGTCTACCAACCATTTGTCATCATATGAAGTATCTACAACTTTTAGGTGCACCTCCTCTAATTCAACAAGTTGTTGTTTTTTAGATTTCAAGAAGTCTATACTTTTATTAACGACAATACGTTTTAACCAGGCTCCAAAAGTAACTTCTGCCTTAAATTGATGTAATTTAGAAAAGGCCTTAATAAAAGCTTCCTGTACCACATCCTCGGCATCTTCAGCATCTTTCAAAAATCGTTTGGCAACAATATACATCCCGTCGCAGTACTGGTTGTATAACTGCAATTGTGCTTTCCGATTGTTTTGTTTACATTGCTCAATAATGTCAACCTGAAACATACTTGATTTTACTTTTGGTTTAAGTTAGTTCATTTATAAAGACGACTAAAAAAGTGCTGTGTTGCAAAAAAATATTTTTTTTACCTAAATAAAACAAAACTAAAGAAATGTACGTTTGCATTTTATTAATTATGACTTTTTAAAGTATCTTTATATCCGAAAAAAATTCAATTTATGAATACATTTTTAAAACGTGTTTTAATTCTACTATCCATTGTAGCAGTAGGGCTATTTTTATACTCCTTTTTTGTTGAAAATATTTTTGATAACCGCTTAAGCCCTAAAGATACTGTTGAATTTAAGCTAAACGATCTAAAACTGGAAGTTTTTTACAACAGGCCATATAAAAAAGGCCGAGAGATTTTTGGTGGCTTGGTACCCTATAACCAAGTGTGGCGTACTGGTGCCAATGAAGCTACCACTTTTGAAACCAACCAGCCCTTAGAGGTTAAAGGTATTCCGCTACCTGCTGGAAAGTATACATTATGGACCGTACCTAAGGATTCGGTTTGGACGGTAATCTTTAACTCTAAACAATACTCTTGGGGAGTTAACTCTGAAATGCAACCCATGTGGGACCCTAATTATGATGTTATTGACATTGAGGTTCCTGTGCATGACTTAGATACCATTGTAGAGCAGTTTACCATCGCTTTTGATAATTCTACAGATAATTTATTTCTAACTATGGCTTGGGACGATGTAAAAATTGCTGTACCGCTTAAATAACCACATTCATCCCTGTGCTTTCTGCTTCCTACTAAAAAATAAAATTGTAAATTGTAATAAAACAATCGTATTGTAGTGGCAAAAAATAAAGACTCAGCTTTACGGGAAAACAAAGGGGTTTCTAATGTGGAAACCACTAATGACAATTCTATTAAAAACATTAAAGAAAAACGCCATGCTGTACCAAATGCCGAAATGCTGGTAAAAGCCCTATTAAACAAAGATATTGTGGCTTTAAGCAGGGCCATTACCTTAGTAGAAAGCAATAACCCCACACATCTTAAAAAAGCCAATACCATATTAAAGGCATGTTTGCCCCATGCCAATAAATCCATTAGAATTGGTATTACAGGCGTACCGGGTGTTGGAAAAAGCACCTTTATAGAAACATTTGGTTCCTATTTAACTAGTATTGGAAAGCGTGTGGCAGTATTGGCCATAGATCCTAGTAGTTCGATAACTAAAGGTAGCATTTTGGGAGACAAAACTCGCATGGAAGCTTTGGTAAAAAACAAGAATGCATTTATTAGACCTTCTGCCACTGGAGAAACACTAGGAGGTGTAGCCAGAAAAACCAGAGAAACCATTACGTTATGTGAAGCTGCTGGATTTGATACAATTATTATTGAAACCGTGGGTGTAGGCCAAAGTGAAATAACAGTACATAGTATGGTTGATTTCTTTTTACTGCTGCAACTTACCGGTGCTGGTGATGAGCTGCAAGGCATTAAACGCGGCGTTATTGAAATGGCTGATGCCATAGCTATCAATAAAGCGGATGGTGATAATGTAAAAACTGCTAAATTAACCAAAACTGAGCTCACTAGAGCTTTACACTTATACCCTGTGAAGGCTTCGGGTTGGCAACCTAAAGTAACCACTTGTAGTGCCTTAAAAAATGAAGGTATTCATGATATTTGGAGTTTGATTGAAAACTATATAGAAACAACAACCCAAAATGGCTACTTTAACACCCATAGAAACGAACAAAATAAATTTTGGCTTACTGAAACTATTAAAGATACCTTAAAAACTACCTTTTTTAATAACCCTGTTATAAAAACAGCTCTAGAAGAACAATTAAAGCTTATTGAAACAAATAAAACAACACCCTTTGCAGCTGCTGATTATCTGTTAAACCTAGACACAAAAAATGCTTAGAACAATTTAAAACTAAGAGCTTCTACTAGACATTTACCATCCCAAAGCGTTTTAACAGGTATATGGACAACCTATAAAATACGTACCCAGAAATAGCACCAAAGGTTAATCCGCAAATAATGTCTAGTGGATAATGTACACCAACATATATCCTACTGTATGCAACTACAGCACTCCAAAACAAGAGTATAAAGATTAAATTTTTAAAATAGGGTCTTAGTAACAACCCTGCAAAAACAGCCGCAGCCATAGAATTAGACGAATGCCCCGAAAAAAATCCGTACTTACCACAACGTACAGCAATAAAACGCATCTGGTCTATTAAATCGGCTTCACCACAAGGACGGGGCCTGGCAAAACCACGTTTAAAAACATTGGTTATCTGGTCTGTAAACGTAATCATCAACGCCACAGTAATTACAAAAACAATAAGGGACTTAACACCAAACTTTTTGTACAACAAAAACAATAAGATAGAATACAGCGGAACAAATGTTATTTTATGTGTTATGGTTAACCATAAATTATCCCATGTTGGTGAACCTAGGTTGTTTAAAAATAAAAACAGTTCGGTATCATATTCTAAAAGTTGCTCAATCATTCAAATTTATTTTAGTAACCTTAATTTTGGCTTAAAATTAAAAAAATATGTGCTATTCTTCATATTTAGCAATTTCAGAATCATAAAATTCTGTGGCTAGTTTAACCATGTTCTCAGTTTCTGCAAGTAATTCTTTTTCATCCTCTGCATCAAAATCCTCAAACCATTCAATCTCGTCATCTTCAAGATTAATAATAAATCTGGGAAATTCGGTATGGATAACAAAAATAGCATTGGGGTAATCGGTGTTATCGCCTAGTATGAATTTTGGTAACGCCATAATGGTTGTTAGTTGTTAGTTGTTAGTTGTTAGTTGTTAGTTGTTAGTTGACAAAATTAGCTTTTTCGTTAAATAATTAAACCGAATATACAATAAAATCGCTGCTGTAGTTAATCCTGCCAACAAACCTAACCATATACCGAAGCTGCCTAACGCAGATGATTTCCCGAAAAACCAGCTAATGGGAAACCCAACGAGCCAATAAGATATAAATGTTATAAGCGTTGGTATTTTTACATCTTGCAACCCTCGCAATGCCCCTAATACAATTACCTGAATACTATCACTTATCTGGAAAATAGCTGCCACTATTAACAATTTAGAAGCAATGCCAATTACTTCGGTGTTATCTAATAAATTATCAACATCATCAAAATCCACATACAATTTTGGTAACTGATTATGAAACAAAAAGAACATAACAGCAAAGCAAGAGGCTAGAATAATACCCAAAAGAAAAATTGAAAATGCTATACGTCTTAAATCTATGTAATTTTGTAGGCCCTTTTGGTTACCAACACGAATCATAGATGCCACACTTAACCCCATAGCAACCATAAAGGTCATGGATGAAAGGTTTAAAGCTATTTGGTTGGCTGCTTGGGGGTTTTTACCCAAAAGTCCGCTTAGCCATATAGCTGCAGTAAAAATAGCCACCTCAAAAAACATTTGCATGGCACTGGGAGCTCCTAAGTTCAATATCTTTTTAAACATGGCATTATTTAAAGTCCACAACTTAATGTTTGTAACCATACTTTTAGACTTTTCTTTTCTTGCAAGCAATACCCAAAGGTGCCAAGCCATTATTATTCTAGATATGAGTGTGCCATAGGCTGCACCCACAATGCCCATTTCTGGAAGTCCCAGCTTACCAAAAATCAATACATAGTTTAAAACAATATTTATAATGTTGGCCAAAATAGTAGCATACATAGGGTAGCGCGTCATAGAAAGGCCATCACTAAATTGCTTAAATGCTTGAAATACAACTAAAGGTATTAATGATATGGCTACCAGATCTAAATAAGGTATCGCCAATGCAACCACCTCTGGGGGTTGCTGCATTAAATACATAAGTGGTTTTGCAAAAAATACCATTAAAAAAAGTAGAATGCCTAAAACCGTACATAAAAATAGACCATGCTTAAATATTAATTTCCCTTTTTTAATATCTTTTTCGGCATCTGCCTCTGCAATTAAAGGTGTTAAGGCTGTTGAAAACCCTATACCTAAAGACATGGCTATAAACATAAAACTGTTACCTAGGGAAACGGCAGCGAGTTCAGCTGTTCCTAGCTGCCCCACCATAATATTATCAATAAAACTAACAAAAGTATGCCCCAACATACCTAGTATTACTGGTGCTGACAACTGCCAGTTATATTTAAATTCTTTTGTGTAACTTTTTATTTGCATGCAGCAAAAGTAAACTTTAGATTAGGTACATCTTAACAAATGTTAATAACTCTAAACAACTTTCGATTAAATAAAGACAGTATTTTCTTAACTTGCGTCATCTTAAAAATGCTCTCTGATAAATAATTAATAGCAATGAGAAACATATAGCTTGATTTTTATAAGGGATTAAAAATATTCGGGGCTTGCCGTTTCTATAATTAAAGGGGAAAACTAGTTTTCCCCTTTTTTATTCTGTTTACAGGTGCGACATACGATCTTTTGCCTGTTTAAATTCCAGAACCATATCTTCAACAATTTGCGACACAGGCTTTATATCATGAATTAAACCAGAAATCTGTCCTATTTCCAGTTCCCCTTCTTCTAAGTTCCCCTCAAACATACCCTGTTTGGCACGAGCTCTCCCCAATAGTTGCTTAAGATCATCAACTGTTGGTGCTGTTTTATAAAGCGACTGTATATCATCATAAAACTTATTTTTAATTAAACGTACTGGTGCCAACTCTTTTAATGTTAATTGCGTATCGCCCTCTTTAGCCTGAACCACCATTTGCTTAAAAGCATCATGCGCCGAGCTTTCTTCACTAGCCACAAAACGACTGCCTACTTGTACACCATCGGCTCCTAAAACCATCGCAGCTAGCATCGCAGCTCCAGTGGCTATGCCTCCAGCAGCTATCAAAGGAATGGTAATGTGCTCTTTCACCATAGGTATCAACGTAAATGTGGTTGTTTCATCCCTCCCATTATGTCCTCCGGCCTCAAAACCTTCTGCCACAACAGCATCAACACCAGCTTCTTGCGCCTTTAATGCAAACTTTAAACTGCTCACCACATGAACTACCGTTATGCCTCGTTCCTTTAACCAAGAGGTCCATGTTTTTGGGTTCCCTGCAGAAGTAAACACTATAGTAACCCCTTCTTCCACAATTATGTCCATAACCTCCGCTATGTTTGGGTATAACATGGGTACATTAACACCAAAGGGGTTATTCGTGGCTTTTTTACATTTTTGAATATGCTCTCGTAGTACCTCTGGGTACATAGACCCTGCTCCAATAAGTCCCAAAATACCTGAATTACTGGCTGCAGATGCCAACCGCCAACCACTGTTCCAAATCATTCCTGCTTGAACAATGGGGTACTTAATATTAAATAATTGGGTAATTCTATTAGCCATTACTTCTTTATTAATTTAAAGGTCTTATACGCACTTGTAGTCTCAATTTTTGCAATATACATACCTTTTGATAATGTAGATATATCTATTTTGTTATGGTCTTTAGAAACCATATAGTCATTTATTTTTTTTCCTAAAACATCAAATAAAGTTACTGATGCATATTTTGCAGACGATGGTATCATAATAAATACCTCACCACTTGTGGGATTAGGATACAAGGTAATATCTGTGATAATGGCTTCGTCACTATCCATTGATATCCCTAAATTGTAAGCCAAATACAAATTGGGAATACCAAACCCCAAAAAATAATCGGGTGCACTGTATTGTGATGCCGATTCCCTAACCAATTGCATAATCTCGGCATTGGTTTTATTAGGTAAGGCTTGCCACAAACAAACAATACCTCCCGCTAATATAGGAGAACTAAAAGA
Organism: Aestuariibaculum scopimerae; assembly: GCF_059428085.1. Lineage (NCBI taxonomy): Bacteria > Pseudomonadati > Bacteroidota > Flavobacteriia > Flavobacteriales > Flavobacteriaceae > Aestuariibaculum > Aestuariibaculum scopimerae. Next base: position 3,168,716 of record NZ_CM182089.1, on the reverse strand, counting down.
TGTTCCGTTTGCTGTTCCAATGGCATTGTTTTGTGTTATAACATAACTGGATTGTCCTTGTGCTACCACATCAGGCTTTTGGGTTGGCTGTATGGCACTTCCCTTAGAACTAAATGCAGCATATCCTTCTGAGGCGTTTACAGCTCCAACGGACAGCACATTAGGCGAATCGGCTGGTGCATTAACACCATTATCGCCATCGTTTCCAGCAGAATTAATCAGTAGCAATCCTTTCTCAAAAGCGATATTGGCTCCTTTGGTAATAAAAGCTGTATAACCATCTAGACTGGTATTGGGATGTGTATAATTAGGATTATCATAAGTTTTATATCCCAGGGACGTATTAATTACATCTACCCCCAAACTGTCTGCGCGTTCGGCAGCCTCAACCCAATAACTTTCCTCTACAGGGTTCTCACTAGCACTATCTTCGGTAACAAATAGGTAATAAGAGGCGTCTGGTGCCGTACCAACATACTGGTTTTCTATATAACCGGCCATAGTACTTAAAACCAAGGTGCCATGATTGCTTAGGGCATTGGTATATACATCATCATCCCGATTAACAAAGTCATAATCATCTAAAAGGTTTCCATCATCCCTTAGTTTTTGAAACGCTGCCATGGTATTTACGTTAGGAAATCCTGCATCCAATACCGCCACAGTCATACCTGTTCCAGTATAATCATCTAAATGCAAATCATTACCATGAATCATCTCTATTTGGTTGGCCGCATTGCCATAATTAAAATCGGTTGTTACCACTTCCAATTTAGATATGGTTTTCTGTTTAACCATTTTAGAGGTATTCAAGTTTTTATTTGCAAAATCTATGGCACTTACAAAGCTTAAACCTGTAAGTGCATTAATATCAGATTGGCTTCCCCTAACATGCACGGCGTTAAACCATTTAGACTTCGCTAATACGGTAATACCTGTTTGGGCTTTAAGTTGTAAAATATAGGTTTCGTTAACGGGAACATCACGGACATCTATAACAACACCATGCGCATTTTTTCTATCAATGGCCTTTTGTGTTAAAATGGTAATGGGATTGGCTATGGCGTTGGTTACATTAGCTTTATCGGTTAAATAAATCCATGCATCTTCTTGTGCCAAAAGCATTGCTTGATAGCTAAATAGCATGACAAAAAGCAGGATTATTTTCATTACAAAACGATTTAAGCTATTGCAAGTTATGAAATTACTCCCGAACCTACCAACTCATCATTTATATACCACGCCACAAACTGCCCTTCGGTTATGGCAGACTGAAATTCCTCAAATTCAACATATAATCCGCTTGACACTTTGTGCAAGGTGGCCTTTTGTAATGGCTGTCTGTAACGTATTCTTGCTTTAACTTGCATAGTATCATCAACTCGCAATGCCAAATCTGTTCTTATCCAATGCAGTTCCTTATTGGTTACAAATAGGGCCTTTTTTAATAAACCAGGGTGTTCTTTTCCCTGCCCGGTATAAATAACGTTTTCCTCTACATTGGTATCTATAACAAATAGAGGCTCTAAAGTGCCACCAACCGCTAAGCCTTTGCGCTGCCCCTTGGTAAAGTAATGGGCGCCTTGGTGTTTGCCTACAACTTTACCATAATCTATTTTATAATCTATTTTACGAGATAGGTATTGCAGCTTTTCTTCTTCAGAATTAAAACTGGGTATTTCCTCACTAAAAATCGTCTGTTCTTTAGGAATTTCTACAATAACCCCCTCTTTGGGCTTTAATTGCTGTTGAAGAAAATCTGGTAACTTTACCTTACCAATAAAGCAAAGTCCCTGAGAATCTTTCTTTTCGGCAGTCACTAAATCCAATTCCGTAGCAAGCTTCCTTACTTCTGGTTTTGTTAACTCCCCTATTGGAAATAAGGATTTTGCCAACTGCTCTTGTGATAACTGGCATAAAAAATAAGATTGGTCTTTATTAACATCAACACCTGCCAGTAATTGATAGATGGCTTTACCATCTTTTTGAATAACCCCTTTTCTACAATAATGGCCCGTAGCCACATAGTCGGCTCCCAACTCCAATGCAATATTCATAAAAACATCAAACTTAATCTCTCTATTGCACAATACATCGGGGTTTGGTGTACGTCCCTGTTCGTATTCATGAAACATATAATCTACAATACGTTCTTTATATTGCTCACTTAGATCGACTGTTTGAAAAGGAATGCCCAACTTTTCGGCAACTAACATGGCATCGTTACTATCATCCAGCCACGGACATTCGTTTGAAATCGTTACAGAATCATCATGCCAGTTTTTCATGAACAAGCCAATAACCTCATAACCTTGCTGCTTTAACAAATAAGCTGCAACGCTAGAATCTACGCCTCCAGATAACCCTATTATAACTCGTTTCATCAAAAAAAAAATTAGTGCACAAAGATACGTATTATTATAAAATTTAATCAATAATTAAGAGTAATCTAACAAATCTGTATACTTAAATGTTTTACTATTTTAAAAAAAAGTTAAACAAAATTTGACTTTTTGTTTAATTATATATTATATTTGTTAAACAAAAAAATATATGGATATGAAAAAGTTAAAAGATTTAAAGAAATTAGCACTGTTAGTAATTGGCCTTGTGGTCATATTTTCTTGTAGTGATGATGACGATTCAACTCCCGAACAATTAAACATTGTAGAAACAGCACAATCTGTGTCAAACTTAAGCATCCTGGTTGATGCCGTAGTTAAAGCTGGTTTAGTAGATGCTCTAACCGCCGAAGGCAATAAAACCGTTTTAGCACCAACTAATGCAGCATTTACAGCTTTTTTAAACGCTAAAGGCTTTAGTTCGCTATCTGAAGTGCCTAATAACGTCCTTACCCAAATCTTGTTAAACCACGTTATTCCCGATGCCAATATTGAGTCATCGGTACTTTTAGGTAATACAGGGTATGCAAATACTTTGGCCGATGGACCCAATGCTACAAAGTTAAGTCTTTATTTTAACGGTACTTCTGGGGTTTCCTTTAATGGAGGTGCCTCAGTTATAACGGCCGATGTAGAAACTTCCAACGGTATTGTACATATTGTTGATGAGGTTATAGATTTACCCACCATTGCTACATTTGCCACCTCAAATCCTGCATTATCTATTTTAGTTGAAGCCCTTGCGTATGCAGATACAGGCTCGCCAACGGTTCCATATATACAAACCGTTTCTAATGCAACAGCTGGGCCATTTACTGTATTTGCTCCAACCAATGATGCCTTTGCATCTGTACTAGTTGAATTAGAAAAGACGGCTTTAACAGATCTTGAAACATCTACGGTAGATGCTGTTTTATTGCACCATATTGTTAATGCTAATGTACAATCCAGCCAGTTAACAAGTGGTACAGTTTCTACCCTTGGTGGCGATATTACTGCCGATGCCTCATTATTTACCTTAACAGATGGCAACGGAAGGGTAAGCAATATTGTAACCACTTTGGTAGACATACAAGCAACCAATGGTGTAGTGCATGTTATTGATAAAGTAATTTTACCTTAAATAGGGAACATTAAAATATTAGTTAGTAGTTGTAGTTGGTTTAGTTTGGCAATTGATTAATAGCAAAAATTGCCTATGAAAAAGAGGCTCCTTAAGAAATTAAGGAGCTTTTTAATTATAGCATTAATAAGTGAAATCCTTTTCATCAACTAAGGTGCCATCTTCATAGTATTTCCAAATACCATGCTTTTTATCATTTTTATAGGCGCCTTGTACAATTAATTCACCTGTTGGGGCGTAGTATTTAGACATGCCATGCAGTTCTCCATTTGCATAAACCAGTTCACTTAAAACCACATTTTTCTCCGAATAGGTTGTTGTAAGCCCATCCTGTTTGCCCGATTTATAATTTTGGTGCTCAGCTACTTGTCCATCAGGGTAGTAAACAAAACGCTCGCCTTCTAAAAGCCCCACGTTATTATAGGTTTCTAAAATTAATAGCTTTTTCGAATCTTTTTGGTAGTATTTCCAGGTACCTATGTATAACTTCCCGTCCATTTGTCCCTCACTGATAATTTTTCCGTTTGAAGCCAAAAACTTCACATCCGCTATGTTACTATCTTTACTAAATAATTTTGTGGCCGTAAGCACCGCTTTGTTATTTATGTACTTGTAAAACTTAAACAGTCCCACTTCCTTGCCATGGAAAAAGGCTCCTTCATACCTTAGCACATCTGTATCCTCAAAATACTTTTTCCAAATACCGTGGCGTTTGCCTTGCCCGTCAAACTGATTTATGTTTTGGGCCGTTACCAAACAGGTTGTTAAAAATAAAATAATGATTAGTGGGTGTTTCATATGTACTTTTTTAAGTATCTAAAATGCAACTAAATTTGTATCAAAATTAAACAATATCCATAAGTCACCAAATATTAAAGCGCTGATTATGACCTCTATGCCATTGACTAGTTGGTAAAAGTTAATCAGTCCAACTGATTAGGTTAATCTGTTGGACTGATTAAGTTAAAGTCTTGAACTAATTAGGTTAAAGTTTTGAACTGATTAAGTTAAACAGTCGGCTATATCCTATTACTTACGCTTTTTTTGTATCTGTTTTTGTTGCTCGGCCTGCTCCATCATTTCTTTCATCTTCTTCTGGAAACGACTTTCTTTTTTCGGTTTCTTTTTCTTTTCTTGAATTTGGGCATGTATCTTATCCTCATCTAGGATATAGTTTTTAATGACCAATATAATACCGATACTGATGATGTTGGAAATAAAATAATACAAACTCAACCCAGAAGCATAATTGTTAAAAAAGAACAACATCATTACGGGTGAAAAGTACATCATGTACTTCATCATTTTACCCATATCGGGCATCCCCTCCTGCTGTGGTTGTGTGGCTACCTGTTGCCCTGTGGTTAAACGCATGTAAAAGAATATGGCAATTGATGCCAATAACGGAAATAAACTTACGTGGTCACCATAAAATGGAATTTTAAATGGCAGTTCGGCAATGGTATCATACGACGATAAATCTTCGGCCCAAAGGAAGCTTTTTTGGCGTAAATCGAACGCTGAAGGGAAAAACTGGAACAAGGCATAAAATACGGGCAATTGTATTAATGCCGGTAAGCACCCAGCCATAGGGCTTGCTCCTGCCTTGGTTTGTAAGGCCAAGGTTTCCTGTTGTGCCTTCATTTTGTTGTTTTTGTGCTTTTCGCGGATAGCATCCAGTTCTGGCTTTAAGATTTTAAGTTTGGCCTGCGATAAGAACTGTTTGTATTGCACAAAGGATAATAATAATTTAATGGCAATGGTCATCACAATAATAGCTATGCCGTAAGGCAAGAAGCTACCCAAAAGTGCAAAAAACGGAATGAACAGGTGTTTGTTTATCCAACCAAAAATACCCCATCCAAGAGGCACGATTTCGTCTAAATTCCTGTCATAGGCTTTTAATATTTTATAATCGCTGGGCCCATAATACCAATTCATATTTTTATTAATCTCGCCACCTGCAAGTTCAATAGGTAATTTTGTGGCAAAGGCTTTGGTATATACCGTATCTACATCTTCATTCTGGACTAAGTTTTCAGACTTAAAATAGCCCGTTTTAAAAGGCGTGTCTGTTAATAATATGGAGGTAAAAAAGTGTTGTTTGAAGGCTACATACGTAACGGCTTCTGCGTTATCTTCTGTAAGCTCCCGCTGCCCTAAATAATCATCCTTACCGTCTTCATACTCAAACACCACCTCGGTATAACGGTTTTCGTAGGTCAAGCTTTTGGCATGACGGTACGTTTTAAGGGTCCAATCTAAATTAATGTCTTGTGAACTATTGATAACATCACTTAACCCTTGTGAACGGATATTAAAATCCATCATATAATCATCATCCTTCAAAGCATAGCGGTATTCTAAAAACTTAGATTCTGATACTTTAAGCTTCATAGAAACCACTGTTTGATCACCATTTTTGGTAACTGTAGGCTCAAAATATAAATCCTTTGTATTTAGAATTCTGCTATCGGTTGTTCCAAAATTGATATTAAAAGCAGCATTGTTGTCTTTTATAATGTAGATGGGTTCTGATCTAAAATCGACAAACTTCTTTAGCTTAACTTCTGAAAGGTAGCCCCCTTTGTTATTGAATTTTAAGGTAAGCAAATCTGTTTCTACAGTAGTTTCCGTATCAGAGGCATTGGCTGCAGAATAAGCAAAAGCCCCTAATTTATTTTTTAAGGCCTCTAATTTTAAAGAGTCTGTTCCTGCTGAAAAGTCATCGGCAGTTGTAACAAGTGTTTCGTTGTCTTGTGGTTTGCTAGCTTTTTTATCGGCTTCAACCTGTTCTTGTTTGGCCTTTTCTTGGGCCTCAAGTTCTTCTGGCGTAGGTTGGTTTTGCCAGAGCATGTACATTAAAATTCCGAAAATAAGTACAAACCCTATTATCGAATTAATATCAATTTTTTTTTCTTCCATTTATTTCAATTTTAGCTCAACCCCATCTGTCAAAAAGCTGTCCAATATTAATTTTGTGCCATTCTGGCATTCACATGTCTCTTTTTATAGTTTAAAGCGGCCTTAACAAAGGCCACAAATAAGGGGTGTGGATTTGCTACGGTACTCTTATATTCTGGGTGGTATTGTACCCCTACAAACCAAGGATGATCTGGAATCTCTATAATTTCCACCAATCCTGTTTCTGGGTTTAAGCCCGTTGCCAACATACCCGCTTCTTCCATAGAAGCCAGGTATTTACCGTTAAACTCATAACGGTGCCTGTGGCGCTCTTTAATGTTTTCAGACTTATAGATGTCGCGAACAGCACTTCCCATTTTTAAATCACAATCCCAAGCCCCTAAACGCATGGTACCACCTTTATCGGTAATATTCTTTTGGTCTTCCATCAAATCGATAACCGGATTGCTGGTATTCGGGCTCATTTCAGTAGAATCGGCATCACTAATTCCTAAAACATTTCTGGCAAATTCAATAACGGCCATTTGCATACCTAAACAAATACCAAAGTAAGGTACTTTATGTTCCCTAACATATTGTACGGCATCTATTTTACCTTCTATACCACGCTCGCCAAACCCTGGTGCTACCAAAACACCATCTAAGTGCGCTAGCTTAAGCTTAACATTGTCTTTGTTGATGTATTCAGAGTGTATGGATTCTACATTCACACGTACTTCATTCTCGGCACCAGCATGGATAAAGGCTTCCAATATGGATTTATAGGAATCTTGCAATTCTACATATTTCCCTATCAGGCCAATGTTTATTTCGGTTTTAGGATTTTTATGTCTTTCTAAAAACTGATTCCATCTGGTAATATCTGGCTCCGAACTTTCTAGGGCCAGTTTTTTTAATACAACCTTATCCAATCCTTGCTGTAACATTAGGTTTGGTACATCGTATATGGTGGAAGCGTCTATAGACTGTATCACAGCCTCTTCCCTAACGTTACAGAATAGGGCTAGTTTTCTTCGTAAATCTGCTGGTAAGTCGTGCTCGGTTCTACAAACCAAAACATCGGCCTGCACACCGCTTTCCATTAATGTTTTTACACTATGCTGTGTGGGCTTGGTTTTTAATTCGCCTGCAGCCGCTAAATACGGCACTAAGGTTAAATGAATAACAATACCGTTATTATCGCCCAAATCCCAACGCAATTGGCGCACGGCTTCTATATAAGGCAACGATTCAATATCTCCAACCGTTCCGCCTATTTCTGTTATAATGATATCGTAATCGCCCGATTGTCCTAAAAGTTGAATACGCTCTTTTATTTCATCGGTAATATGCGGAACAACCTGTACCGTTTTACCTAAAAATTCACCGCGACGTTCTTTTTGAATAACACTTTGGTAGATGCGTCCTGTAGTTACATTGTTTGCCTGACTAGTTGCTACGTTTAAAAAGCGCTCATAATGCCCTAAATCCAAATCGGTTTCTGCACCATCTTCTGTAACATAACACTCCCCATGTTCATAGGGGTTTAGTGTTCCTGGATCTACATTAATATAAGGGTCTAATTTTTGAATGGTTACTCGGTATCCTTGTGCCTGTAATAGCTTGGCAAGAGATGCCGCTATAATACCTTTTCCTAGTGATGATGTAACCCCACCGGTTACGAATATAAATTTTGCTGTCGTTGTCATGTTGCGCTTATAAACGCAGGCAAATTTACAAAATTAAAATAGTTAATTCCGAATTGTTTTTTAGTTATTTAATAGGTTGTTATTAACAATATAGAAGACCGAAAATTTTAAATGCAAACACCCCTAACTAGTTAAAACTTTGAAATTCATTTAGGATACTGCTTTCTAATATTTCGTACCAAATCCTCTAAGCCATTTAATTTAAGCTCGTAAACCTGTTGAAGCATATTACCCAATTTTCCTTTGGGGAAGCCTTTTTGGTGGTACCAAACAATGTAATATTCGGGCAGGTCTATTAAATAGCGGTCTTTATATTTACCAAAAGGCATTTTGGTATGCGCTAAATCTATAAGGAATTGTTTATCGGGCAGCAAACTTACTGTTTTACTTCTACAACGGACAGGTTATCATACTTAACCAAATAGACAGAAGCATTATAATACCCGCCAAACAGTTGTTTTTTGTAACTGAATTTGTTTTCTACATATTCGGTAAGCGGTGTTTGGTTTACCGACATATATAAATCTTCTGATGTAACCATACGCAGCACAACATCCATAGTTAAGTCAAACCCTTTAGTAGCACGCTTATCTGGTGTTACACCATACGTTTGTTCATACTTTTTAACAAACATATTGTTATCTGCTTCATTATAACTTCTTGCAGATGTAGCAAAATGAAATTTAAGTCTGGATAAGTGCTCATTAGAAATATCGTCACTTTCAAAAGCGCCATTAAAATTGGTTGTAACCAATACAATTTCAATGCCTTCCAGTTTTTTGTCCTTATCTTCTTTTTGGATTAAAGAAGCCAAAATACTAGTTGCATTAGATGCAAAACCATCATTTTGGGTTTCTAAAAATACTATGTTCCTACCTGGCTTTAGAACATTCTTTATATCATCAACTAAAACGTAGTTTTCATCTTTACCTTCTTTGTTCTTTCTTGAATATACCGATCTAGCATATGCGAACTCCCGCTTAAGATCGCTGGCAACGGTTGCGTTCTTGGAATCTGAAATAATGATGATGTTTTTAGGCAATGTGTCGGCCTTTACAAAATTTATAATTTCAGTTTTCAATAAATTATCAGCTGGCCTTGATTGAAATACATTGTCATACAGTTTTAAATTGGTGCCAATTGGCGATATTACAGGGGTGTTGTATGGTTTTAATGCTGTAGCGACTTTATCAAAAGTCTCTGGGGTTAACGGCCCTATAACAGCATTTACATCTTCAAAATCATTTTCATTAATAATCCTATTAACTTCACTTACTTGGTGCTTGGTATCGTAAACGTCTACTTTAAGCGACACTCCTAAGGCTTTTAAGGAATCTATAGCCATTAACACGCCTGAATAAAAATCAAGGGATGCATTAAGGTAAGGGTCTTTTTTTATGCTTCTTTTGGTTCCTGAAACAGAATCGAAATCAACACGATTTAATCTAAACGGTAGCATAACTGCTATATGCTTGGTACTAAAATCTGATATCCTATTACTTAAGTTGGTCTTTTCCGGTTCACGTTCTAAGACACCAATACCCGAACTGGAATACGGTATTTTTAATATCATCCCTTCTTTTAAACCGGCTTCTTTTAATTCTGGGTTTAAAGTCTCTAACTCACTTTGCTCGAGGCCCAACTTAATTTTTAAACGGTAAAACCCTTCTTTGGGCAATACTTTATAATAACTATACCTTTCATCTACTTCTTTCTTACTGGCATCGTCCAAATTTGGTACATAAATTTGCTGTCCTTCTTGCAGTGTTTCGCCCATATTAGGGTTAAGCTCCTCCAGTTCTTTTATGGTAATGCCAAATTTATACGCAATACGCCATTTACCCTCTTTGGGAAGTACGATATAAGGTTTTGTAGCCTCTACTACTTCTTCTGTTTCAGTTATTTTAAATATTGGAATTTGAAGTTTATCGCCTTTTTGCAGTGTATTGGCATATAAAAATTTGTTGTACTTTTTTATATCATCTTCTGTAATGTTATAGCGCTTTGCTAAGCTGTACAGCGTTTCTCTTCTACTAACTCTATGATCTCTAAAGCCCTGCAGTTCTTTGGTTATTGTAACTTTAGGTGGGTTGGCTTTTGAAATGGGGATAATTAATATGGTATTGGGCTTTAGTCCCTTTTTTAAATCGGGATTTAGGGTGTAAAGTTGAGATTTTGTTACATGGTAGCGTGCTGTAATCCCTTCTAGGGTTTCTCCTTTTTTTACTTGGTGTGTACTAAAATTTTGTGCACTAATTGTATTAAAACTAAATAACAACACTAAACATAAACCGGAAAAAAATCTAATCATCTATACTTTAATTTTTATTTACCATAAAAATGACAACAAACATGCCAAAAGTGAACTTAAACATCCTATATACGTATTACTCCCACTCTATAGTTGCCGGCGGCTTCGAACTTATATCATAAACTACTCTATTAACGCCTTTTACCTTATTTATTATATCGTTGGATGTTTTTTGAAGAAATTCATATGGTAAATTCACCCAATCGGCTGTCATACCATCGGTACTTTCTACAGCTCTAAGCGCAACACATTTTTCATAAGTACGCTCATCGCCCATCACCCCTACACTGTTTACGGGCAACAACATGGCTCCTGCCTGCCATACTTTATCATATAGGTTCCATGCTTTTAGGCCATTAATGAATATAGCATCAACTTCTTGTAAGATACGTACTTTTTCTGCAGTGATATCCCCTAAAATACGAATAGCCAGCCCTGGGCCTGGAAATGGATGACGCCCCAATAACTCTGGATTTATACCCAATGTAGCCCCCACACGTCTTACTTCATCTTTAAAAATAGCTCTAAGCGGTTCTACTATTTTAAGCTTCATAAAATCTGGTAAGCCACCTACGTTATGGTGACTCTTTATGGTGGCAGAGGGTCCGCCTGTTGCCGAAACACTTTCTATAACATCGGGGTAAATGGTACCTTGTGCCAACCATTTAACATCTGCTATTTGGTGGGCTTCATCATCAAACACCTCTATAAAGGCATTACCTATGGCTTTTCGCTTTTTCTCGGGGTCATCCACCCCTGCCAAAGCATCTAAAAAGCGCTTGGAAGCATCCACGCCTTTAACGTTAAGCCCCATGCCCTCATATTGTTTTAAAACGCTTTCAAATTCGTTTTTACGAAGCAACCCATTATTGACAAAAATACAGTATAGATTTTTACCAATGGCCTTGTTTAAAAGCACTGCTGCTACCGTAGAATCTACACCCCCCGATAAACCCAATACTACTTTGTCGTTACCAACTTTTTTTTGAATGGCTTCAACAGTTTCCTCTACAAAAGAATCTGGTGTCCAGTCTTGATTAAGACCAGCAATAGCTACCAAAAAGTTTTGAAGCAATTGTTTGCCATCGGTAGTATGGTACACTTCAGGGTGAAATTGAATGGCATACGTTTGCTCGTCTTCAATTTTATATGCTGCATTTGTTACATCATTGGTACTGGCTATTAGCACACCTTTTGTTGGTAATTCCTTTATGGTATCACTATGGCTCATCCAAACCTGACTGCCTTCCTGGATGTGATCGAAAAAAGGCTCTTCCTTTTTTATAAAAGACAGATTGGCACGACCATACTCCCTAGTATTTGAAGGTGCTACATTACCCCCTGAAAAATGAGCTAAATATTGAGCACCATAGCAAACAGCCAACATGGGTTTTTTACCTCTAATGTTGCTTAAATCTGGATGCAATGCTTCTTCACCTCTTACAGAAAAAGGACTTCCTGAAAGAATTACAGCCTTGTAGCTTTCAATATTTGACGGAATTTTGTTGAATGGATGTATTTCGGAATATATGTTGAGTTCCCTAACTCTACGGGCAATTAACTGGGTGTATTGCGATCCGAAGTCTAAAATTAGTACCTTGTCATGTTGCATGCGCAAAAATAGTAATTGATTTTTTAATGACGAATTAGGATTCGTGATTTTTTTAAAATTTTATTGCATCGTATCTAAAATCATAGCGATATCATTTTCTGTGGTATCTGGGTTGATAAAACAGAAGCGCGATACCGTTTCATAACGATCACCGGTTTTCCATTTTGTGGGTGTTACCAATGCAAATTCTGCTTTGTGGTTGGTATAGGTCCAATGGGTGTAATCCTCTGGTTGCCATCCTATTCTTCTATATAAAACACAGGACAGGCTGGGTGCCCTTACCAATTCCACATAGGGTCTTTCTTCAATCATTTTCCCTGCTATTTGGGCTAATTCTATACCCCGCTCTACAGCTTTCTTATACCTATTGGTTCCATGCATAGCCAGAGAAAACCATAATGGCAATCCCCTAACACGTCGGGTTAACTGAATTTGGTAATCGGTCGGGTTAAACCCTTGTGCCCCTTCATCTTTAAATATATCTAAATAAGAGCCTTCTTGTGCATGGGCATTTTTGGCTAATTCTGGTTGTTTGTAAATTACAGCACCACAATCGTAAGGTGAAAACATCCATTTATGGGGATCGATGGTTATGCTATCGGCCAACTCAATACCCGTAAACAAATGCCTTACAGAATCGGCCACCAAAGCACCGCCACCATATGCAGCATCAACATGAAACCAAAGGTGCTCTTTTTGGCAGATTTTACCAATACCCTGTAAGTCGTCAATAATACCCGCATTGGTAGTGCCTCCTGTAGCTACAACTGCAAACAACCGTTGCCGTTGATGTGGCGATAAGTCTGCCAGGGTACTTTGCAAGGCTTTGGCTTCCATTTTATCTTCTGTATCTACCAATAGCACATCAATATCAGCTACTTTTGCCATAGCCTTTATAGACGAATGGGCACCTATGGAAGTAATGATAAGCCCTTTCTCTCCTTGGTTTTGGCTATTTAAACTACGCCAATACTCTCGGGCTGTTACAATTGCTGAAAGGTTTGCCGCCGTACCGCCACTTGTAAATACACCAAAAGCACCTTTTGGCAATCCCGTTAGGGACACAATCCACTTCATGGCTTCGTTTTCACAAAAAATACCGCCAGCGCCTTCCATCCAATAAGCGCCATGAATACTGGATGCCGATGTTACCAAATCGAACATCACGGCCGCTCGGGTTGGCGATGCAGGTACGAATGCCAAATGCCTTGGGTGGTCAATCGCCACATTGGCTTTCATTAAATGGGTTTTCCATAAATTAAACGCTGTTTCCCCGCCTATCCCTGTTTCTGTAATGGTTTCTCCAACAAGTGCTTTTAATTCGGATTCTTTTTTAGGTTTTCCTATTTTATTATCTGTAGATGATATTCTGTCTATGGCATATTTCATGACATCTAATGTCATTTCAACAAGCTCCATGTCTATTTTATGCATATTAACTTATATTAGTAAATTTAAACGCTTTCATTTAAAAAGGTGCATAAATTTAATGCTAAGTAATGGATTTTTTGTCCTAAAACCTTTAAATCCTACATAGTAAATTAATAACTATTTGATTTACAATTAACAAATAAGTACTTTTATCTTGGTGAATTAGAGATGAGAAAAGAGAGAAGAGATGAGATGGGGACGAGAATTGAAAAGTTTAATAGCTGTCAGTCTAATATCTAAAAAAAAAGCATATGACGCAAAACAGTGTATTTACAATCATCTTTTTAATTACATTGAGTGTTTTTTCCCAAAACGATAAACAAATAGATAGCTTAACCCAACTTATAAGGGGCACTGATAACGACACCCTAAACGCTAGGTATTATTTGGAACTGTCTGACCTGACTTTGTATAACGACCAAAAGAAAACATTTCAATATCTAGAAATAGCCGATTCTCTTTACAGCAATTCCAATAACTATAAAGGCCTAGCTAATTTATATGCACAAAAAGCAAATTACTTCTATCGATTGGGTGAAATCGATTCTGCTAGATTTTATCTTAATCAATCTGTACAAAAGTCGCTGCAAGTAAAAGACACTCTTAGAGCTGCTGTTATAAGGCATAACCTGGGCATTTTAGACCACTACCAGGGCAACACCGAGAATGCCGAAAATATTATGGCTACTAATATTCTTATTTTTAAAAAATACCACGATTCACTTCACCTTGGTAATGCTTATTTAATGAATGGTAAAATAGCGATGACCAACGGCTATTATAACATTGCTATTGAAGAGACCTATAAGGCATTAAAAATCCATAAATCGATAAACGATACTTTTAGAATAGGTGAAGACTTATTTCAAATAGGTATTATGTACCAAACAACCAATGAACATAAAAAAGCCATTGATATTTTTAACGAAAGTATTGAATATTATGGCAAGATCAATAATGAACAAAGTATTGCCCAAGCTTTAAACTACATAGCCGATTCTTACATTAAGCTAAAAAATGATACGCTTGCACTAAAAAATTTAAATGAAGCTTTAAGCATTTCCCAAGCTTTGGATTATAAAGCCAATACGGCCCGGGTATATACCAATTGGGGACTTCTAGAGTTTTCAAATGAACAATATAACAACGCCATTGATTTTTTTGAAAAAAGTTTACGCTTATGGGAAGCTATTGACTCCCCCAACAATGAAGCTTATACCTTTTTATACTTAGGCAGGTCGTTTTCAAAAAAGCAAGATTACCAAAAAGCACTTTACCACTTAAATAAATGCATTAAAATATCAAATACCATTAAAGAACCAGAAATTTTAAAGCAAGCTTTTTTGGAAAAATCTCAGGTTCTTGAAAACCTTAACAATTTTAAAGAGTCCCTTACTTTTTTTAAGAAAAGCAAAGTTATAAGCGATTCCATTTTTACAATAGAACAAACTAAGGCAACTGAAGAATTAAAAACCATTTACGAAACCGAAAAAAAAGAACAGCAAATTACCTTACAGGAAAACAAGATTGAACTCTTAGAACAAAAAGATGAAATAAATAAACTACAAAAATTATTACTAAGCGTTGGTATGCTACTAAGCTTAGGCATAGTTGTTTTTGGGTTTTATGGGTTTCGCCAAAAATTAAAAAGAAACCAATTGGAAAAAGAAAAAGTTGATGCAGAGCTGGCCTTTAAAAAGAAAGAGTTAACCACCCATGCCCTGCACTTGGCAAAGAAAAATGAAGTGCTAGAAGGCTTAAAGCAAAAAGCGAAAGAATTTAAAGCCTCAACTGATAATTCTAATGGCTATCAACAACTTATTAGAACCATTAATTTTGATTTACAGGATGATAACAACTGGAAAAATTTCAGCAAATATTTCCAGGAAGTCCATAAAGACTTTAACAGCAATGTAAAACAAAAATTTCCAGATGTTACTGCCAATGAGCTACGCCTCATGTCACTTTTAAAAATGAATTTATCCTCTAAAGAAATTGCCAGTATTTTAAATGTTTCTCAAGAGGGTGTAAAAAAAGCGCGCTATCGTCTTAGAAAAAAATTAAACATTAATACCGACGATTCCCTTCAAGATTTAGTACTAAGCCTTTAAAGCCATATTTACAGGGCTTTCCTGCATACATTCTAAATTAATTTAAGAATGTCCACCCGTTGTCCACCTGCTTTTTTTTCCTTCAGCGATTTTATAGTATAGGTTTGTTTTGCCATTAGTTTGGCAATAACCGTTTTGTGGTGTCTTACGCCTATTTGGGCTGCAGACCGCTAGGGCGTGAGGCCATACAAAACAAATGTTAAACCTATAAAATACAAACATCATGAAACCACAAAACAACTTATTAAAACCATGGTTTGTCTTATCATTTTTCCTAATGGCTATGGCATGCAGCAAAAGTGATATGGATGCACCTGATGGCGGGGGCTCTAATGGAAAATTAGAAGCCACTACGTCTAATATTAACGAAGCAGATTTTGAATATGACGAAGGCCAACTGGGCCTTAGTATAAGTTCTCGTAATTTAACCAGAAAGGGCTATGCCCCTACTAAAGCTATTGTAACAATAAACGATGGTGAAAAATCTGGTAGTTATGAAGTTGATTTGGATGCAGATACCAATTTGGCACTGTTATCCTTTAACAATAAGGATTTAAGTGAAACAGCCAAAACCGAACTTAAAAATGGAGTGCCCATTGATGTTGTAATACAAGACGCCACAGGCATAGAACTTGCTGCATATAGCAATTCTAAAATTACGTTTAAATCCAGTCCCGATGACACCGAAGTTGATGACGAGAATAAACTTGATATCAACCCAATAATACTTGATGACCAAGTTGATTATTACATGCAAGTATTAAGTGATGATGCCAATGCTGTACGGGGTGCACCCTCTGCTACTTTAAGAACATCTACATCTGATTTAAGTACTGAGATTAAAATACGTGTTAGTTCTGACCTTGATTACATTAATGATACAAGCCAAACCATTCCATTTACCAAATTCCGTTTTGAGGTTGTTGACCAAGTCAATAATATATACAATATTTACAATCCCAATGGTAGCAAAAAACATTACCTGTTTTTGAATGCTAGTGATAATAAACTGTACGTTCAATCTGAAGCGAATATTACATACAATGGTGGTGGTAACACAAACGCTTCTGAAATTGATAGATATAAATTCAAAATTCAAAAAGTTGGTATTGGAAAATATATTATTATTTCAATACCATCCAGAAATCCATTATATGCGCCAGCGGGTCAAGTCGTTTTTAATACCTCAGGCACAAATGCTTCTTATTTTAGGATTTTAAATTTTGATATTGAATGGGATATACAATCCATAAGCACAAAATTTCAAAATCCTATCCTGCCACCTGCCCAAACCTTAGCCTCTTATAATACGGCACTTAAAAACTGTAGCAGTGGCCAATTAAGTCAGGAAGTTGGTATTGAAGAAAGTAAAACAAGAACGGACACCTACCAGTGGAGCGAATCTATACAAGTATCCAGTAGTAAGGAGTCCAGTGAATCATCTAGTATTTCAACAACAGTGGAAGCTAGTGTAGATTGTCAGTTTTTTGGAACTTCAACGTCTGTTACAGCATCCTCTACCAGTAGTGTAGCGTATACCCATAGTACAACCGAAACCAAAACAGAGACCTCTGAAGTATCTACTTCTAAAACAATAACCGTAGGTACCAAAAGAACCATAACAGTACCCCCGGGAAGAGGCACAAGTGCGGCTGATATATACCAAGTTTATTATAATATCAGGATTCCGTATGTACAAAAATATAGAGTGCGTGCAAAATTCTCTGATAACAGCTCACTAAGCGGTGAAGAAATTATGACGCAATTTAATTTTAATGGCTTTTCTGGAGTTGTTACAGAAATTGGTTCAGATTATATTGAAGTTAGTGTAAAAGGCATTACCACCATAGATCAACTTATACAAACCTCAACCGAAACAAGAGATATTCCAAATGCTTGTTCTTAAATAAGATCATGTAAAGAGGGTGCTTTAAAAACACCCTCTATTACATTGATAAAATTGTGAATTCGCTTTTTAAAGGATCTAATCGTTCTATTAAGTAAGGTATAAGTGCCTCACCATATTCCAAATAAAACTCAGAAAAATTAGCGTTGCGCTCTTGTAAACTTTGGTTTGGAAACAGCTCGTTTTGCAACTCGGTCATTCTAAAAACCTGATCTTGCAACGTCTTCTTTTGGGCTTTCAACAAACGCTTTTCTAAGTTATCCAATCCTTTTAGCTGTTTTACTTCTTGAGCTTTAACGGCTCCTAAAAATGATTTATCGGTTTGCTTGGCCAAATCATACAAGGCCTTAAACTGTTCTTGTAAATGCTTCTTTTGGGTAGAAAAATCAATATCTATATTAGATATCTCCCTTACCTTTTTATTGATAAAAGCATCCCGTTTTAAGAAGATGTCCTGATTGGTAATGTTTAACTTTTGAAGTTTCTTTTGCTGTTGTTTTGATTGAATTAAAACGGAATTACGAAGTAACAACACAGGAAAAGGCACACCTACTTGATTAAAAAAGTCCTTTAACTGAAACCAATAGGCCAATTCGCCACCACCACCAATATAACAAAGATTTGGGAGAATGACTTCTTGATACAAGGGGCGCATAATAACATTGGGCGAAAAATGTTCTGGTGCTTGGTTAAGATGTGCTATTATTTCGGCTTCTGTCCAGCTAATCTCGGTATTCAACACCTTATATATCTGATCTTCAAAAACAATGCGCTCTCTAAGATTATCCTTTAAATAGAATAGATTTATTTCTCTGGGGTTAACTTGAATATTATAGGAATGACCCGGTAATTCATTAAGTTGGGTACTGGTTTTTGTAACAGCACTAAATGCGGTTTGGTGTTTTAGCTCTTCAGCCATATAAGGAATAAACTGCTTTTTTAATGTGCTACAATTGGCATCAATAATAACCAATCCGTATGCCTTAAACAATTCATTTGCCAAATACCGTGTGGCTTCGGTTAAATTGGTGTGTTTTATATAAGCTTCTTTAAATAATGTCTTTAGGTCTTCTGCATGCTTGCTATGCCCTAAATCTAAAGCAAAAAGCTCTAAAACGGCTTCTAGACCTTCGGTTGACAAGTCGCCAACGGCTCCAGCCGCAGCTTTGTTCCAGTGCACCTTTTTACCTTTAAAATTAAAATAATTGATTTCCTCAAAATCATGGTCTTCCGTAGCCATCCAATATACAGGAACAAAAAAGTCCGTTGGATACCTTTTCCTCAAAGCTTCGGCTAAATTGATCGTGGAAACTATTTTATATAAAAAATACAATGGTCCTGTAAATAAGTTTAATTGATGGCCCGTTGTAATCGTATATGCATTGGAATGTATTAATGCCTCTATGTTTTGCCTAGTTGCTTCCGATGTCTCAACAGCTTTGTATTGCTCCTTAAGGGCTGCTACCAATACCGTTCTGGATGAGGCATTAAACCTTGCTCCTTTTTCATCTATTTGCTCCTTAAAATTCTCAAGATTTGGAAAACGGTTATAAAACGGTTTTAACTCAGGCTTTTCATCTAGATAATCGCAAATAAGTGAAGAGAAATAGCCTGTGTTTTTAAAAGTAATTCCGTTTGGCTGCATAGTTTTTATAAAAATTTATAGGTATGTAAATATACAGTTTATATGTTTTTTAAAATCTAAAAAAATAGTTAAGAGTTCTATGCACGCACATCTAAATGTACACTAGCCCATAATTAATTGTAAAACAGTATTTTAACATAAAAATTAACTTAAAATTCGCAATTGAGATTTATTTTTTTTGTATTTTAATGCTATTCTATATTAAATTTTGGAAATCATGAAAAACAACTTGTTCCTGCCGTTGGTTATATGCTGTGTTATTTTTATTAGTAGCACCTGCTTTACAAATGCTCAAGATACGATGCCTTTTAAGGAAATTAAAGGAAAGATCATTGACGAAAACACCAATGAACCACTAATCTTTTCAGATTTGGTAATTGATGGTTCTAACATAAGTACCATTTCAAACTCGGATGGGGAATTCGTTTTAAAAATTCCTGAAACGTATTTAAATGCTACGCTTATTGTTTCCCGCCTAGGCTATCAAAAAAAAGAAATACAGATCAATACCATCAAAGACAACGAGAAGATTACTTTAGCACCTGCCGTTACCGAACTAAACGAAATAAAAATTACAACCACTTCTAAAGATGCTAGGTCTTTATTTATGGCCACCCTAAGAAAAAAGCATGAAATTTACAATACAAACAATACGTTAATGACTGCTTTCTATAGAGAAACCATAAAAAAAAGACGTAAAAATGCTTCACTTTCTGAAGCCGTGGTACAAATACATAAACAGCCTTACAATAACTTAAAAAAAGACAATATACATCTTGTAAAAGCTCGTAAAAATACCGATTACTCACGGTTGGATACGATTGCTCTAAAATTACAGGGCGGACCGTTTAGTAATTTGTATACTGATATTATTAAGTATCCCGAATACATATTTACCGAAGAGGACCTTCCGTACTATGATTTTAGCTTTGGAGAAGCTACACAAATTAATGACAATCTGGTATATGTTATCAATTTTAAACAAAAGCCAGGCGTAAAAGTTCCCATGTACTATGGCAAACTTTATATTGATGCCAATACACTAGCACTTACCAGTGCTGTATATAGCTTGAATGTTGAAAACAAGATATTATCCAGCCAAATGTACGTTCGAAAAAAACCTGCCAGAGTGGATGTGTATCCTACTGAAGCAAATTACCGTGTAAATTACCGAACCCAAAATGGCAGATGGTATTACTCGTATAGCAATATTCTATTAACCTTTAAAGTTAATTGGAAAGGCAAACTGTTTAATAGTGTTTACACGTTAAATAGTGAAATGGCTGTAACAGATTGGAAAATAAAAGATTCTAAAACTTCTAGGTTAAAAGACAACTTAATAATTCGCCCCACGACAGTGCTCACAGATCAAGTGTCTGGTTTTTCAGATCCAGAGTTTTGGGGAGAATACAATATTATTGAGCCTGAAAAGTCAATAGAATCTGCTATTAAAAAAATACAAAAGCAGCTTAAAAAAACGTAACAGAATGGTTTAGAAGTCTGAGTTAAAACAATGTTGGCTGCCCTTTATCATCATCATTAGAGGGCTTGCCACTTTCTTCTTTTGCTTCGGTTGCTTCTTTCTGTGGTGCCTTTTCAGTTTCAATGGTCTCTTCATCAACCACTTCTAAGTCTTCGGCATGAACTTCTTCAGGCGCGTCGTAAGGTAATGGATCCAATAAATTAATTTGGTTAACCTTTTCCTTTGTTAATTGATTGCCCAAGGCATTGATACCTTTAACAGCTATAAACTCTTCCAAAATAACAACCATGTTCTCTTTTCTCTCTTTACCACGTTCTTTGGTAAACTCTACCTCTGCCATAGGTTTCCAATCGGTTGAAACAATTTCCAGATGTGATTTTTCGTGACCAGAAATAAAACTTTCTTCTTTGTTTTCGTTTTCTATTAAAAATCGCTTAACAAAGTAACGTTCTTTTTCGCCATCAAAATAAATAGCCGATATGGGTTTCTTGGGCACCCATTTTTCCATCACGATCATATCGTCATCAAAATGGGTAGTTACCTCTGGTATAATGGTTTTTGCCATACCCTTTTGATTGATTACCAATATTTTATCTTCCCCTCTAAACTCACCTACCAAATCGCCCCTACCATCAACATTTAAACGTTGTACGGCATCATCAAACCAAATTTTACGTGGTTTTAAGGTAGAAACGCCTTTTTCTTTAAGCTCAATTCTCTTAACTGAATATTTGGTTACCAAGTTTCCTTTAGATACGCGGCCTTTAATTAGAATATCTGCAAAATCGATATCCCACTTTAACTTTTTAATACTTCCTACCTGCCTTAGCAAAATGGTGATAACCTCAGCTTCTCCATTTGGGTTTGCTGAAAAGTACAACACCGTTGAAGCCTTGTTTCCGTTTGTTAAATCATACTCCCTATCTCTGGTAATACTGGTAACAGCAAAACGCTTTATATAGGATGGGCCACCCTTACCGTCTCTATAAACCATGTTATAGATGGTACGTTTGTCTTTCTTTTTAAATACGGCAACATGGATGATATCCTTACCTACAAAGGTTTTGGTATCTACTTTGGTTACCATCATTTTCCCTTCTCTTGTAAAAACAATAATATCATCAATATCACTACAATCGCATACATATTCATCACGGCGTAGTGAAGTGCCTATAAAGCCTTCGGCTCTATTGACATACAATTTAGTGTTTCGTATTACCACTTTGGTAGCATCTACATCATCAAAGGTGCGTATTTCTGTTTTACGCTCTCTACCAGCGCCGTAATCTTTTTTAAGTCTGTTAAAATAGGCTATAGCATAATCGATAAGATTCGCCAAATGGTGTTTTACTTCTGCTATCTGTTCTTCTAATGCATCTATTTTTTGTTGTGCTTTGTCAATATCAAATTTAGAAATGCGTTTAATACGTATTTCTGTTAAACGTACGATATCATCTTCAACAACGGGGCGTTTTAAATGCTTAATGTGAGGTTGCAAGCCTTTATCTATGGCACTAATAACCCCTTCCCATGTTTCCTCTTCTTCAATGTCGCGATAAATCCTGTTCTCGATAAAAATGCGTTCCAACGATGCAAAATGCCACTGTTCTTCAAGCTCTCCTAACTTTATTTCCAGTTCTTGTTTTAAAAGCTGTACCGTATTATCTGTACTGCGACAAAGCATTTCGGTAACACCAATAAACAAGGGCTTATTATCCTCAATAACACACCCTAAAGGCGAAATGGAACTTTCGCAGCTTGTAAATGCATATAAGGCATCAATGGTTTTATCGGGCGATAACCCAGATGGTAAATGCACTAAAATTTCAACTTCGGCAGCCGTATTATCTTCTATTTTCTTAACCTTGATCTTTCCTTTATCATTGGCCTTTAAAATGGAATCTATAAGTGTTGATGTTGTGGTGCCATAAGGCAATTCGGTAATGACCAAAGTATTCTTATCCAGTTGGGATATTTTTGCCCGAACACGCACACGCCCACCTCGTTGTCCGTCATTATAATTAGAAAAATCGGCAATACCTGCTGTTGGAAAATCGGGTAGAATGGTAAATCGTTTCCCTTGTAAATGCTTTATAGACGCATTGATAAGCTCTATAAAATTATGTGGTAATATTTTGGTAGACAATCCTACTGCAATCCCCTCTCCTCCTTGTGCTAATAGCAGTGGAAACATAACTGGCAAATTAACAGGCTCTTTACGACGGCCATCATAAGAAGCCTGCCATTCCGTTATCTTAGGATTGTAAACAACATCCAGTGCAAATTTAGACAGTCGTGCCTCAATGTAACGGGACGCTGCTGCACTATCGCCCGTAAGGATGTTTCCCCAGTTTCCCTGGGTATCAATTAATAAATCTTTTTGGCCTATTTGCACCATGGCATCGGCTATACTGGCATCGCCATGTGGATGGTATTGCATAGTATGACCAACAATATTGGCAACTTTGTTATAGCGACCATCATCCAAATCTTTCATGGAGTGCATAATGCGTCGCTGTACGGGTTTAAATCCGTCTTCTATGGCCGGTACGGCACGCTCTAAAATAACGTATGAAGCATAATCTAAAAACCAATCTTTGTACATGCCCGTAACTCGGGTAATGGTTTCAGTAGGTTGTTGTTCGTCTTGTTCGTTAATTAAATCGTCGCCGTCTTCTATCATTAATTAATTATGTTTATTTTGGGTTTGCCACTAAGCATCACCCTTCCTTTTCTTTTAAATTCTTTTATGCGTCTTCCAATTGTTGTAGGAGCTACATGTAAATGAGCATAAGATCTTTTTTCTGTACTTTTTTTGTCTTTATTGTATAACATCTTGTTTAGGTTTTAGGCCTGTATAAAACAGGTAATAATTACTTTTTGCGATGCAAATTTAAGCCTAAACTTCTGTATATTGGCTTTATTTTAACGTAACTTTATAACCATATTCTCATTTTTATTAACTATAAATACAAAAACGATAATTTTTGCCCCTAATTATTCTATAATATCTAATTCTACCTTTAAGTTATCAATAATAAATTCTTGTCGCGATGGCGTGTTTTTACCCATGTAAAACGACAATAATTCTTCTATTGACATGTTTTCATCCAGCATTACAGGATCTAAGCGAATATCATCTCCAATAAAGTGCTTAAACTCATCGGGCGATATCTCTCCCAATCCCTTAAATCTTGTTATTTCTGGTTTTGGTTTTAATTTTTCAATGGCCTCAATACGCTCTTCCTCAGAATAACAATAAATGGTTTCTTTTTTATTTCGCACGCGAAACAATGGTGTTTGCAAAATGTACAGATGCCCCTCTTTTATAACTTCTGGAAAAAACTGAAGAAAGAATGTTATTAATAACAACCTAATATGCATACCATCAACATCGGCATCGGTAGCAATAACTACATTGTTATAGCGTAAATCTTCTAAGGACTCTTCAATATTCAACGCTGCCTGCAATAAATTGAATTCCTCGTTTTCGTAAACAATCTTTTTACTTAGTCCATAGCAGTTTAATGGTTTACCCTTTAAACTAAAAACGGCTTGTGTATTAACATCTCTTGATTTTGTAATGCTTCCTGATGCAGAATCTCCCTCGGTAATGAACAAGGTAGACTCTAAACTTCTATCGGTCTTAGTGTCGCCAAAATGAATGCGACAGTCTCTTAGTTTTTTGTTGTGAAGGCTCGCCTTCTTGGCGCGGTCTTTTGCTAATTTTCTAATACCAGAAAGCTCTTTACGCTCGCGCTCTGCCTGCAATATTTTACGCAGAAGTTTCTCGGCTGTTTCTTGGTTTTTATGTAAATAGTTATCTAAATACGTTTTTACAAAATCGTTTATATATGTTCTTACGGTTGGTAAATTACCACCCATGTCTGTTGAGCCCAATTTTGTTTTGGTCTGGCTTTCAAAAACAGGTTCCATAACTTTGATGGCAATGGCACTGACTACGGATTTTCTAACATCGGAAGCATCAAAGTTTTTGCCATAAAACTCACGTATGGTCTTTACTAAGGCCTCCCGAAAGGCGTTTAAATGTGTACCGCCTTGCGTGGTATTCTGCCCATTTACAAACGAGTGGTATTCTTCACTATATTGTGTTTTGCTATGGGTTAGGGCAACTTCTATATCATCACCCCGTAAATGAATGATTGGGTACAATCTATCTGATTCATTAATATTTTCACTCAATAAATCTTTTAAACCGTGCTCGCTAAAATACTTTTCGCCGTTAAAAACAATGGTTAAGCCAGGGTTAAGGTATACATAGTTTTTTAGCATTTTAACGATATACTCATTTCTATATTTATAGTTTTTAAAAATGATATCGTCTGGCACAAAAGATACTTTGGTTCCCTTACGACGTGAGGTATCGTCTAATAAATCTTGGTTGGTAAGGTTCCCTTGTTCAAACTCAGCTGATGCAGATTTACTATCTCTGGTAGATTCTACCCTAAAGTAAGACGACAAGGCATTAACCGCTTTGGTACCTACCCCATTAAGGCCTACTGATTTTTTAAAGGCTTTGGTATCATATTTACCACCGGTGTTCATTTTTGAAACCACATCTACCACCTTTCCCAAAGGAATACCACGACCATAGTCCCTAACAGTCACTCGGTTACCATGTATAGAAATTTCGATGGTTTTTCCGGCACCCATTACAAATTCGTCAATGGAATTATCCAATACTTCTTTTAGAAGAATATATATACCATCATCTGGCGAAGAACCATCCCCTAATTTACCAATATACATACCAGGACGCATACGAATGTGTTCTTTCCAGTCTAACGAACGTATATTGTCTTCCGTGTAATTGGTTTGTTCAGCCATAAATTAAGAGTAAGATTTCGTGATAGGCTGCTAATATAACACAACCAAGCAAAAAATGAAACAGCCTTTACACAAAGTAATTAACAATATATGTATTGTTTTTGTTGAGAACATAGGCCTGTGAAGGTATATGTTTCTTAAGAATATGAAGAAAGTATATTGCCTAATTACACATTGAACAGGAAATGCATGACATCGCCATCTTTAACAATGTAGTTTTTACCCTCTACACGCATTTTACCCGCTTCCTTTACTTTTAATTCACTTCCATAAGTTACATAGTCTTCATAACCAATAACTTCAGCTCTAATAAAGCCTTTTTCAAAATCGGTATGGATAACGCCTGCTGCTTGCGGTGCCGTAGCACCCACATCAATGGTCCATGCGCGTACTTCTTTAACACCCGCGGTAAAATAGGTTTGCTGGTTTAAGAGTTTATAGGCTGCTCTAATTAATTTGGCTGAACCGGCTTCGTCCAAACCTATATCCTGCAAGAACATTTGGCGCTCTTCATAATCATCCAGTTCATTAATATCTGCCTCCGTTCCAACGGCCAGTACCAATACTTCGGCTTTTTCATCTTTAATAGCTTCCTTTACTTGCTCTACGTAATTGTTTCCCGATACTGCAGAAGCTTCATCCACATTGCAAACATACATCACGGGCTTATCTGTGATAAACTGCGATGGCTTTACAAAATCATGGTATTCATCATCACCAAACTCTAAAGCCCTAACAGATACTCCTGCTTCTAGTCCCGCTTTTATTTTCAATAAGACCGCTTCTTCTTTCTGGGCATCTTTATTACCTGTCTTAGCAGCACGCTTTACTTTGTCCAATTTCTTTTCAACGGTCTCTAAATCCTTAAGCTGCAACTCCATATCAATAGTTTCCTTATCACGTATGGGGTTTACATTACCGTCTACATGTACAATATTGTCATTATCAAAACAACGCAATACATGCAAAATTGCATCGGTTTCCCTTATATTGGCCAAAAATTGATTTCCCAATCCCTCGCCTTTACTAGCTCCTTTTACCAATCCTGCAATATCAACAATTTCAACAGTTGCTGGTTGTACACGTACAGGCTTAACCAACGATTCTAATTTTTCCAATCTTGGGTCGGGCACATTTACAACACCCACATTGGGCTCTATTGTACAAAATGGGAAGTTTGCACTTTGTGCCTTAGCATTTGACAAACAATTAAATAAAGTCGATTTTCCAACATTTGGTAATCCTACGATGCCTGCTTTCATCTTGAGTTTATGAGTTATAGGTTTATGAGTTTATCCTCTACTAAAGCTTAAAGCATAGAGCATATAGCCTAATGCTTTTTAGCGCTTGCAAATGTAGTTATTTCCATCATTATTTTAAATAAATTGAAAGCCTAATAATTATCATGTAACATTATGGCAGTTCAGTCGTTGTGTTTTTATAATGTACCTCCATATAATGAAACATATTTTAGTACTCCTTTTTATTGCTATTAGTGGTTTCAATGTTTTTTCCCAAAACATAACCGCTAAGTTAATTGACAAGAACACCAAAGTACCTATACCTTATGCAACCGTTAAAATAGATGAGTATAACGGTTTGATTTCCAATGAAGAAGGTTATTTTACTTTAATTTATGAAAAGGTAAAAAACAATGTGCTAACCATTTCATGCCTTGGTTACCAAAGCAAATCCCTAACAGTAGACGATATAAAAGCCCATCAATTTATTGTTGAATTGGATGAAGCCATCAATCAACTTAACGAAGTGTATGTAAGCAATAGAAAACCCAATGCCGACTCTATTATTGCTAGGGTAAAAAGAAACCTTTATAAAAACTACACCGTTACCCTTAAAAAATATGATGTGTTTTATCGTGCTACAGATTATGTCGATTTTAAAAATTTAAATTTTGATATTGAAAAGGCTTCACATGTTAAAAAGCAGCAAATCGCAAATGCCAATAATGACCTAGACGCTTTAACGCGTGATATCATTAACAGTAAAACCATTCATTTTACAGACTTTAAAGGTACCTTATACTCACAAAACCCAGATAATAGCAAGCTTGTTGTTGCAAAAGCCACCAAACTGTTGGACCAAAAAAAGGATTTCTCGGTTGATGACATCCAAAAACGAGCACAAAACATTGTACTTAAGTACTTAGACACCTCTAAAACCTATAAAGTAAAAACAGGTATTTTTAAAGTTGAAGATTCTTTATCTATGAAAGAGGGTGAGTTTAAGGATGACAAACCGCATGAATATCATGTTAAGGACTTAAAAAATGAGACCAAGAGCCTTTTAAACGTATCACAGTTTTACGATAATTCATTTTTAAACAGTATTTTAAATACCAGATTGTATGAGTACACTTTTAAGGATATTGCCTTTAACAATAATGTACTAACTTATATTATACAATACCATCCTCGTAGAGGCAGAGCCAAATACACTGGAAAAATCTTTGTGGCAGATAGCAGTTATGCCATTACTAAAGTAGACTATACCTACTATGAAAATAGGCACGGTGACAAATTCAACCTAAAATTACTTCTTGGCGTAAAGTTTATAGAGAATATAGACCAAGGTATTGTACTGTACCAAAAAAATGCCGACAACACCTACCAACCCAAATATATAAAGCAAGAAAGTGGTAGCTATTTTTATGTAAGCAGAGGTTTGAAATTTATAGAAAACAGTCCTGCCAAAAATAAAGTTGCATTCGATTTTACAATTGAAGGCAATAGCCGCAACAAACAAGAAATACTTATTACAGCTACTAATAATATGACTTTAGAAACCTACAAAGCCATCCAACAAGAAAAAAACCTAAGCTATCAAACCCTAAATAAGTTTGAGAAAACCATTTGGGAAAATGAAGAAATTATAGAGCCCTTGGCCGAAATGAAAGCGTTTGGTAGTACTGAGTAAAATTAGTGGTGTTTACTACTATCCATCTGGATGCATAAAACGTTGTTTAGCAAGCAACTCTTCTTCAGTTTCAACATGGTCTTCGTCTGGTACACAACAATCTACCGGACAAACAGCTGCACATTGTGGTTCGTCATGAAACCCTTTACATTCGGTACATTTGTCGGGTACAATATAATAAAGCTCATCACTTACTGGTTCTTGGGCCTCATCGGCATCTACTTCAGTACCATTGGTTAAAACCACTTTTCCAGATAAGCTTGTGCCATCCTTGTAGCGCCAATCGTCCGCACCCTCATATATTGCTGTGTTTGGGCACTCAGGTTCACAAGCACCACAATTTATACATTCGTCTGTTATAATAATTGCCATAGCGTTTTTTCTTTCTAACTTTGCACAAAAATAAAGCCAAAACTATTCATAACCAAATGCAGGATGGATTTACAACAAAGAATTAACGCTTTTGTAAAATTAGGAGATTTTTTAAGTCAATTTTCTAACGATGTTGTTCAAAAAAAGGATAATGTGGAACATAACGATCTATTCTTTGATGGTTTTAAGCACCAATTAAAATTGGCTGAAGCGCATAACGGTTGGTTTACCCCTGAAAATCTAAGCTTTGCAATCAACAGCTGGTCAAGTGCTTTAACAGCAACAAATTTAAGCACATGGTTAACGCCTTACAATATAGCTCATGTAGCCCCAAAACGCATAGCTGTTATCATGGCTGGCAACATCCCACTAGTGGGGTTTCACGACTTTTTGTCGGTATTGATTTCTGGGCATCATGTATTGGTAAAACAATCCTCAAGCGATAAACATATATTGCCTTACCTAAGTAAGTACTTGGAATATGTTGAACCTGGATTTAAAGGCACCATTACCTTTACCGAAGCTAAAATTGAAGATTTTGATGCTGTTATAGCTACAGGAAGCAATAATACCGCGCGTTATTTTGAGTACTATTTTAAAAACAAACCTGCCATTATTAGAAACAACCGCAACTCGGTAGCTGTGCTAACAGGTCATGAAACAGAAGACGATTTAAAAAATCTGGCTGAAGACATTTTTAGGTATTATGGGTTGGGGTGCCGTAATGTATCTAAACTATTTGTGCCCAAAAACTACCATTTTGATGCCTTTTTTAATGCCATGTACCATTGGCACCCCATTATAGAAAAAGCCAAATACGCCAATAACTATGATTATAACAAAGCAGTGTATTTAATGAGTGAATTTGATATGCTTGAAAATGGCTTTTTAATGATAAAGGAAGATACCAACTATGCATCGCCCATTGCTACTGTTTTTTATGAATATTACGATAGCAAAGAAGAATTGGCCAAAAAGCTTGAAGCCGACAAAAATCAAATTCAATGTATTGTGTCTAAAGGATTTTCCGAAAATGAGATTGCATTTGGGGCCACACAAGAACCACATCTTTGGGATTATGCGGATCGGGTCGATTCTATTGAATTTTTATTATCAATTTCATGAAAAAATTATTGAATTTATAACACTAAATTTCTAATAAATTAGCAACTTTGCAACTTAAAATTCTACAACACAAAATGAAAAAACATAATTTTAGTGCAGGACCAAGCATTTTACCACAAGAAGTATTACTGAAAGCATCTGAAGCGGTTATAGACTATAACAATACAGGCTTATCTTTAATTGAAATATCGCACAGAAGCAAAGATTTTGTCGATGTTATGGAGAAAGCCAGAGCTTTAGTTTTAGAACTCCTTGGCCTAGAAGGTAAAGGTTATAAAGCCTTGTTTTTACAAGGAGGTGCTAGCACGCAATTCTTAATGGTTGCCATGAATCTTTTAGAAAAAAGAGCGGGGTATCTAAATACCGGTGCATGGAGTGAAAAAGCCATTAAGGAAGCTAAGATGTTGGACGATATTTATGAAGTAGCATCATCAAAAGATGCTAACTTTAATTATATTCCTAAAGGATACACAATTCCAGAGGATTACGATTATTTCCACTGTACATCAAACAATACCATAGTAGGTACCCAAATGAAATCATTCCCAAGCTCACCCATACCATTGGTTTGCGATATGAGTAGTGATATCTTTTCGCGTGTCTTGGATTTTTCTCAATTCGATTTAATCTATGCTGGTGCTCAAAAAAATATGGGCCCTGCCGGTACAACACTTGTTGTTGTTAAAGAGGATATTCTTGGCAAAGTATCGCGTAAAATACCTTCTATCATGGATTACAAAAAACACATTGCAAGCGGTAGTATGCTTAATACACCACCTGTATTTGCAGTTTACACTTCTATGCTAACCTTAGAATGGCTTAAAAGTATGGGAGGTATTGCTGCCATAGAAAAAGAAAACGAGAAAAAAGCAAGTGTTATGTATTCTGAAATTGACTTAAACCCATTGTTTAAAGGGTTTGCAATGAAAGAGGACCGATCTTTTATGAATGCTACTTTTAACTTAACAAGCGACAATTTAAAAGAAACATTTGATACTATGCTTAAAGAAGCTGGCATTAGTGGTGTTAATGGCCATAGAAGTGTTGGTGGCTACAGGGCATCCATGTACAATGCCTTACCACTTGATAGTGTAAAAACACTTGTAGAGGTAATGAGCGAACTAGAAAGCAAAGCATAGACTTTATAAACTTTTAACTTTACAAACTTTTAACTTTAAAATGAAAGTATTAGCAAACGACGGAATTTCACAAACAGGAAAAGACGCACTGGAAAAAGGTGGTTATGAGGTAATAACAACCACCGTAGCCCAAGAACAACTTATCAATTACATTAATGAAAAAGAAATTAGTGTGCTATTGGTTCGTAGTGCTACAACAGTAAGAAAAGAGCTTATTGACGCCTGCCCAAGTATTAAAATTATAGGCCGCGGCGGTGTTGGCATGGATAATATAGATGTTGAATACGCACGCGAAAAAGGAATTTCAGTCATTAATACCCCAGCCTCCTCATCGCACTCTGTAGCAGAGTTGGTTTTTGGTCACTTTTACAGCTTAGCCCGTTTTTTGCATAACTCTAATAGGGAAATGCCCTTAGAAGGCGACAGCAACTTTAAAGCTTTAAAGAAAGCATACGCTAAAGGTGTTGAGCTAAAAGGAAAAACACTTGGTGTTTTAGGGTTTGGTCGCATTGGCCAAGCAACTGCCAAAGTAGCATTGGGCGCTGGTATGAAAGTCATCGCTTTTGATCCTTTTATAGATAAAGTAAATTTAGAATTAGACTTTTATGATGGTCAAAAATTGAACTTTGAAATTAACACCATCTCTAAGGAAGCTGTTTTAAAACAATCTGATTTTATAACACTACACGTACCTGCACAAAAAGAATACGTAATTGGCAAGCCAGAATTTGAACTTATGAAAGATGGTGTTTTTATTGCCAACGCAGCACGTGGCGGTGTAGTTGATGAAGTAGCACTGGTAAATGCTATAAATTCAGGAAAAGTAGCTGGAGCTGCACTGGACGTTTTTGAAAACGAACCAAAACCTGAAATGCAACTGTTAATGAACTCTGCATTATCGCTAACGCCACATACAGGAGCTGCCACCAATGAAGCGCAAGATAGAATTGGTACCGAATTAGCCGATCAAATTATTAGCATTCTAGGTTAATACATACCAATATTACAAAATAGAGAAGGGCGTCTAAAAAGCAAAATTGCTAGACGCCCTTCTTTTTTATAATCTAAGCGCATAAACTTTACATCTCATGCTTAGGGTTTTTATGCTTTTCACTTAGAAACTTTATAAAAATACTAGTATTTATACATAAAAAATAGTACTATTTTTTTAAAATAATACTAGTATATTTTTTAATAAATACTACAATAATTTGGAAACTTCGGGAAGACCTCTAAAATATTAGGGTTTATATAATATACGAAAAAAAGCTAAATTATAGTTCTTTTTAATTTACATAATATTAATATATAAGCATATTAACGTGCAGCGGTTTTAAGTGTGGAATAATTTTTGTATTTTCAATAGTAAATTTACTATACAAATGAAAACACTTATATATATACTTTTAATTTGTGGTTTAGTACTAGGTTGCCATAGCACAAAAAACACCACAACCCCCAAAGATGAAAGAACTGCTAACGTTAAAGATAATGATACCGTAACTATAGCCAATGACGAATTGGAGTATGAAATCATTATTATAGAACCCGGATTTAATTCTTGGCTAGCAAGCAGAGCCCGCCCAGAGGGTTTTTATTCACAACAATTCCTAGAAAACAGGAATATTATTTATGTAAACGAATGGAACAATAGAGTCCTGCAACCTCAAGTGTACAATCCTAATTTATACGAAATGCAAATAGATTACCAACAGGGTATAGATTATGGTTACGAAGTAAATTATAAGCTCTACAATTATTTTATTTACTTCCAGCTTACCTACAAACAAAGATTAGCTGGATTTGTTCCTAGAATTTAAATCCCTTTTAACTATTTTTGCATCCAAATAGATACTTTTTTGAAAAAATTAAAAGAACGTTGGGGTATTGATAGTAATTGGCAAATTATTGTTATTTTAATTGTATTTGCCATTACAGGTTCGTCGGCTTCATACATAGGAAAACCCATTTTAAATTTCTTAAGTATTACTTCCGAAAACTTTGGAGGTTTTTGGTATTGGGTATTACGCATCATCCTATTATTTGTTATGTACCAATTCATGCTTGTCTTTTTTGGCTGGGTATTTGGTCAATATAAATTTTTCTGGAACTTTGAAAAAAAGATGCTCAAGCGCATCGGCCTTAAACGTTTTTTAAATTAGTGCAAACAATTAAAGAACATATCCTTTTTAAAGTATTAACGCTCCTGTTGGCGGTTACCTTATTGGCGCCAACGGTTCAAAAGTTTGCACACATGTTTGCAGACCACAAACATGATATTTGTTTTGGGGAAAAAGCCACCCACTTGCACGAATTAAATATCGATTGTAGTTTTTACAAGTTTAAATTAAACAATTCCTATACGCTACCGCAGTTTATAGTCACTTTATTTGTTCCAAAAGAACAACCTTTACAAGCTGTATCACAGTATCAATTCCTTAGCAAATACCAACGCTTACAAACAGCGCTTCGCGGCCCGCCTGGTTTAATTTAAATAATCATGTTAAACTGAATACCATTCAGTATCCATTTATTTTTTAAATTAAACATATATATAATGCGTATTATACTAAACATATTGCTATGGCTAGCAATTACTAATTTATATTCTCAAAACACAATAAAAGGTCAAGTTGTAGATGCTAATACACAAGAGCATTTGGCCTTTGTAAATATTTATATTACAGAACTTGAAAAAGGGACCTCTACCGATGAAGAAGGGCGCTTTTCCATCAATGAATTACCGCTTGGAAACTATACCATGCTTATTTCATACCTTGGTTATGAAACCCAATCGGTTAAAATAAACACATCTAATGATTCCCTTCTTACCATCGCACTAAAACACTCGGCCATTGAGATGGAAGGTATTATTATTTCAACACCCTTTCATAAGTTGCAAAGCGACAATGTTATGAAAGTGGAGCAAGAAAGTATAAAAAACCTAAAAGCCCATGGTGCTGTAAATTTAGCAGATGGCATTACAAATATACCCGGTGTAGAAAGCATTTCTACAGGATTAAGCATAGGAAAACCTGTTATACGAGGCCTTAGCTCTAACCGCGTTTTGGTTTATACCCAAGGTGTTAGACTGGAAAACCAGCAATTTGGTGACGAACATGGTTTGGGTATTAGTGCCTCTGGCATTGAGAGTGTTGAAGTTATTAAAGGACCTGCCTCCTTACTCTATGGTAGTGATGCACTTGGTGGTGTACTGTATTTAAATCCGGAAAGGTTTGCACAGGCACATACTTCTGCAGGTGATGTAAGTGGCAACTATTTTAGTAATACCCAGGGCTTTAATACCAATGCGGGTTACAAAACCTCTACCAATCGTTTTAAATTCTTGTTTAGGGGGAGTTTAACCGAACATGCCGATTATAAAACAAACACCTACCGTGTAACCAATACACGTTTTAGAGAACAAGATTTTAAAGCAGGAATAGGCTATCAAACCAATGCCTTTAAAACCGATTTTAGGTATAATGTTAACAATTCCAAATTGGGTATTCCCGAAGAAATTGCACAACAAACCACTAGAAAGGCTCCGCAAATGCCTTATCAAAATATTACCAATCATATATTCAGCTCTAAATCCACATGGTTCTTAAACAACTCTAAATTAGATATCAATTTAGGGTATATATACAATGACCGAAAGGAATTTGAAGAACACCATCATGAGGAAGGAGAAAACGAAGAAGACGAAGAAGCGGAAGACCATAGCGATGAAACCTTGGAAGCTGCCCTTCATATGAAACTTAAAACGGCAAACTACGATATAAAATACCATATGCCCAAACTAGGTAAGTTTGAAACCGTTTTTGGCATACAAGGCATGAATCAAGTAAACACCAATTATGGTGAAGAAACCCTAATTCCGAATGCCACAACAAATGATTTTGGAGTTCTTGGCGTTTCGCACGTTCATTTTGAATCTTTAGATATACAACTTGGGGCGCGTTACGATAATAGGCAGATAGCTGTTACATCTGGATTGCAAAGACATTTTAATAGTTTTAATGGTGCCTTGGGAGCTAAATTCAATTTAGATAGCCATTTAACAGCGCGCATTAATTTGGCTACGGGTTTTAGAGCACCTAACTTGGCCGAATTGACTTCAGACGGTACTCATGAAGGCACCAATAGGTATGAAATTGGAAACCCAGACCTAGAATACGAACAAAACTTCCAAACGGACATAGCCCTAGAATACAAAAACGACCATTTAGAGCTATATGTTAATGGGTTTTACAACAAGGTTAACAATTACATTTACCTGTCTCCTAACGGTATGACTGTTGGAGAAGACCCCGTATTTATTTACCAACAAAACGATGCCAAGCTATACGGAGGTGAGATTGGCGTACATATACACCCCCATCCACTCGACTGGTTCCATATTGAAACAAATTTTGAATCTGTTACGGGCAAACAAAGCAATGGAGATTATTTACCGCTTATCCCTGCCAATTCACTAACAAACATTTTAAGGGTAGAATTTGAAAGACCATGGCTAAAAAGCGGCTATGCCTTTGTAAAATTGATGTCTACCTTCAAACAAAATAACGTAAGTGCATTTGAAACTCCAA
This sequence comes from Aestuariibaculum scopimerae, assembly GCF_059428085.1. Taxonomy (NCBI): domain Bacteria; kingdom Pseudomonadati; phylum Bacteroidota; class Flavobacteriia; order Flavobacteriales; family Flavobacteriaceae; genus Aestuariibaculum; species Aestuariibaculum scopimerae. Next base: position 3,133,069 of record NZ_CM182089.1, on the reverse strand, counting down.
GTATTGGCTACAATCTATTAAGTGTGGGGCTTGGAGGCACTTTTTCTTTGTTTAAAAATGAAGCTACCATTACCCTGTCTGGAACCAATTTAACAAACAAAACCTATATAAATCATCTATCGCGCTTAAAGCCCGATAACATCTATAATATGGGTACAAATATTAATATTGGCTTCACCTATCATTTGTAGTACAATTTTAAATTACTAAAAAAAGGGGTTTGAAAGAATGTTTTAACACTTTCAAACCCCTCTTTATAATTATGGGATTATTATCTAAGATTTCTGCTCTCTCTTAAATACATAGGTATATAACCACATTAAAGTAAAAGTGGGAATAATATCAAACCCTGGTAATGCTTCTTCAACAAAGTTAACAACCCCCGCTATTTTACCAGGTTTCCCTTTATACAACTTTGTCATGAGCCAACCAGAAAGTGGCGCCCAAACAATATCGGCAAACTCCCCAACACCAGGAATCATAAAAGACACATAACCTATGGCATCTAATATAATTCCTAAAATCAGCTTTTTGTATTTGTTCATGCCGTCCATCATACCGCTACTTCCCTATAAGCTTTAAGAATTCATTTCGGGTCTCAATCTTTTCAAACTGTCCTCTAAACCCAGATGTAGTAGTTATAGAATTTTGTTTTTGCACACCACGCATCATCATGCACATATGCGATGCTTCTATAACAACTGCAACACCTTGTGGTCGTAACGTATTATTTATACAATCTAAAATTTGTTCGGTTAAACGCTCTTGAACTTGTAAACGCCTAGCAAATATATCTACCACGCGTGGCAATTTGCTAAGCCCCACGATATGACCATTGGGTATATAGGCAATATGTGCTTTGCCAAAAAAAGGAAGCATATGGTGTTCGCACAATGAGTACAATTCAATATCTTTAACAATCACCATTTCGTCATAGCTTTCCTTAAACATAGCACTTTTAAGGATTTCAACAGGATCTTGGTGGTAGCCCTGTGTTAAAAACTGTATAGCTTTGGCAGCACGCTCAGGGGTTTTTAATAAACCGTCGCGTGTTACATTTTCACCCAAGTCTTCAATGATGCTTTTATATCTATTTTTAACATCTTCAGTAACCTGCATGTTATATTCTTCAAAATTCTTGTATTGCATACTTTAATTTGATTTATAACTTATTTAAATAAGCCGCTTATAACTTTTTAAGTTTAAGAGTATTTTATAAACTGTAACAAAGTTGGTATTTATTTTTATTATAAACTACTTAAAACCATAATTCATAGCTTTTAAAGTTAAGTAAATTTTTAATGTTCAACATAGAAAAGCCCATATGAAGAAACTTTTAACTTTAAATTATGAAAAACGAACCCTACATAATTTATTTTTGTTAGGCACAGCAACCTATTTATGATTTTTGTGGCTTTTTAACATCAATCAAATCAAAATCAATGAGGTTTTATCTATTAATCTCCTTTTTCCTTGCATGTAACTATTTTGCTATCGGGCAAAATAAAAAATCATATACAATTAAGCGCGCATTAAAAGCACCAAAAATTGATGGTGTTTTAGATGACGAAGCATGGGAAAATGCCGATGAGGCCAAAGACTTTACCCAATTTAAGCCAGAAATGAACTTAAAAGACACCATTGGCATTAAAACAATTGTAAAAATCACTTATGATGACAATGCCATTTATTTTGGAGCTTATTTATATGATGATCCAACAAAAATAATGCGCCAATTTACCACAAGGGATAATTTTGGACAATCTGATTTTTTTGGCATTGTGATAAACCCTAATAACGATGCGCAAAACGATACTGAGTTTTTCATATTAAGTTCGGGCACCCAAGCCGATGCCATTGTAAATCCGGGTATTGAAGAAGATTTTGGATGGAATGCTGTATGGGAAAGTAAAGTAAACATGGTAAATGATGGGTGGATTGTTGAAGTAAAAATACCCTATAGAGCACTTCGGTTTTCAAATGAAAAAGTACAAACTTGGGGGTTACAATTTCACAGGCATTTTAGAAGGCACCGGTCTCAATATTCATGGAATCCAATAGACAGAACAATAGGAAACATTGGTCTGTATCATGGGGAGCTTAAAGGTTTGGACAATATCGAATCGCCTACCAGATTGAGCTTTTATCCATTTACTTCTGGACTAGTAAACACCTACAAGGGAAAAACAAATACAGATTTAAATTTTGGTTTGGATGTAAAATACGGAATTACTGAAAATTTTACTTTAGATGCAACTTTAATTCCTGATTTTAGCCAAGCAGGATTTGATAATCTGGAGCTAAACTTAGGCCCTTTTGAGCAGACTTACTCAGAACAGCGCCAATTCTTTACCGAAGGTGTTGATTTATTTAGTAAAGGAGATTTGTTTTTTTCAAGACGTATTGGTAGTCGTCCTACTGGTAAAGTAACACTAAACAATAATGAGGAACTAAAAGATTACCCCAATACTGTTAAGGTTTTAAATGCTGTAAAAGTTTCTGGTAGAACAAAAAACGGATTTGGGGTAGGGATATTTAATACCGTCACAGAAAAAACAAAAGCAACCATAAGAGACAGTGTTACTGGAGAAATAAGGGAAGAAGTTGTTGAACCTATAGCCAATTATAATATTCTGGTTTTAGATAAACAATTCAACAAAAACTCATCCATAAGCTTAATAAATACCAATGTTACAAGAAATGGCCATTTTAGAGATGCTAACGTTACAGGGTTAATTATGGACATATCGAACAAAAGAAATACCTATAATATTTTTAGCGAAGTGAAAATGAGTAGCCTAAACTCAGTCGATGGCAATTCCACAGGATTAAGTTCTTTCTTTGCAGCCAAAAAGTCACATGGCAATCTTAGGTACAGCTTTGATCATAGCTATGCCGACACCAAATATGATATTAATGACTTAGGGTTGTTACTAAGAAATAATTATAACAACTTTGGGTTTGATATGTCCTACAGGGTTTTTGAGCCCACAAAAAAACTAAACAGGTATTACATTGGTACTTTTATAAACTATAAAAGATTGGCAAGTCCAAGTGCCTATACTGGTACTAATTTTGGATTTGCATATAATGCACAGACTAAAACACTACACGATTTTGGAGGAAATATTAATTTTCAAGTAGGTAAACAATATGATTATTTTGAGCCAAGAACCGAAGGGCGCTTTTTTATATATGAAAACAGAATAAATTCCAATATTTGGTTTTCATCAAATTACAATAACACGTTTGCTATAGATACCAATATTGGAGGCGCTACTTTTTTTGAAAAAAATAGAGACTCAAATGATTTTTGGTTTGGGATAGGTCCAAGAATCCGTTTTAATGAAAACTTATTGGTAAAACTTTCCTTTGATTTTAATAAAGCGTTTAACGATAGAGGCTATACTGCAACAGTTAATGATGATATTGTTTTTGGTGAGCGCAACAGGAAAACCTATATAAATAGCTTTTCTGCTAATTATATATTCAATTCGTTTCATGGTTTATTATTGACTTTTAGAAACTATTGGTCTGTTGTCAATTATAAAGAACAGTTTTTTACACTAGAAAATAACGGGCGCTTAAACCAAAACTCAGGTTACACAACTGATAGCTTAGAAAAGAATCCAAACATTAATTATAATACTTGGAATTTAGATCTTAATTACTCTTGGCAATTTGCTCCAGGTAGTTTTTTAACTGCATTGTTTAGAAATCAACTGTTCAATATAGACAATGCTTCAACCGATTCTTATAGCACTAGTTTAAGCACCTTATTTAAACAACCCATAGAAAATACTTTTTCATTACGTATCCAGTATTTTATAGATTATTCAAGTCTTAAAAAAGCTTTTATCAAGAAAAGCGGTTCATAATTGTACATCACAGCTTAATGTAGTAAATTCACGGCTGTTATTTTACAGTCATGATTCAAGCAAAGAACATTCATAAATTCTATGGCAACCTACAAGTCCTTAAAGGCGTGGATATACATGTAAAAAAAGGAGAAGTTATTTCCATTGTAGGAGCCTCTGGTGCTGGAAAAACAACCTTGTTACAAATATTGGGAACGCTAGATAGGGCATCCTCCAAGGAAAATTTTGAGCTAAATATTAACAACACCAATATAAATACATTAAACGATAAGGCCTTAGCCAAATTTAGAAATGAGCATATTGGATTTATTTTTCAATTCCATCAACTACTACCAGAGTTTACAGCATTGGAAAATGTATGCTTGCCTGCATTTATAAAGGGAACCAAGAAAACAGAAGCTGAAAGCCGTGCCAAAGAACTTTTGGATTTTTTAGGCTTGTCACACCGTTATAACCACAAACCCAATGAACTCTCAGGAGGTGAGCAGCAACGTGTTGCTGTTGCCCGGGCCCTTATTAATAACCCCGATCTTATTTTTGCCGATGAGCCTTCTGGTAACCTTGATAGTGAAAGTGCCGAAAACCTGCATAGTCTATTTTTTAAACTACGTGATGAGTTTGGGCAAACCTTTGTTATTGTTACCCATAATGAAGAACTGGCGAACTTGGCAGATAGAAAACTGCTTATGGTAGATGGAAAGATTAAATAGCACAGGGGTTGGTTAAAATATTAGATGTTAGAAGTTAGATAGTAGAAGTTGAAAGGTTTGGATATATTGAATGCATTAGAGCTAAAGGACTTTTTAAATACCAAGGTTAACCAATATAACAATACCAGGTTTATAGAAAGTGATCCCATTCAAATACCACATCAATTTACTCTAAAAGAAGATATTGAAATTGCTGCCTTCTTAACGGCCACCATTGCTTGGGGTAACCGAAAAAGCATTATCAATAATGCTAAGCGCTTTATGGAGCTATTGGACAATGCTCCCCATGATTTTGTTATCAATCACACAACAACCGATCTGGAGAAGCTACAGCCCTTTGTGCACCGTACCTTTAATGGTAACGATGCCATGCAATTTATAACTTCCTTACAACACATATATAAAGTCCATAACGGTTTAGCAGCCGTTTTTACCAAATATGCACAACCCCATTCCATGCAAGGAGCCATTTCTAAATTTAAAAACCTATTTTTTGAAGTACCACATTTACAACGAACCCAAAAACATGTAAGCGACCCACTTAAAAACTCTGCTGCAAAACGTATTAATATGTTTTTACGTTGGATGGTTCGCAATGACCACACTGGAGTAGATTTTGGTATCTGGCCTAGCCTCTCACCTGCCCAACTATCGTGTCCGTTAGACGTACATTCCGGCAATGTTGCACGTAAATTAGGGCTGTTAAAAAGAAAACAAAACGATGCAAAAGCCTTATTAGAGCTGGATACATCACTGCGAAAACTAGACCCAAACGACCCCGTGAAGTATGATTTTGCTTTATTTGGCCTTGGGGTTTTTGAAGGTTTTTAATTACTGAACACTCCGTTAATATTCTGTTTAAATTATTAACATTTAGGTAACCAATTCTTCATTTAAAGCCAAAGTTCCCATAACATCATTGAGGATTATTAAGGATAATTTTACCCTAAACAAATAATCACTAAAATTATATTCAATGAAAAATTCAATGGTATTAACATTTGCTGCTTTAGCACTTTTTACTTCTTGTGATAAGGATATTGCAGAAACCCAAAACGACCTACTAAGTGCTGATGCTTCTTCTAGTAAAAAAAAGGATGGTATTGCGTTCGTTAATCATTCTGTAACACCAAGTTTCTTAGATTTAAAGCCAGGTTTTAACAATGTAACCGTAAATACCTTACTATCGTCTGAAGATGTTTTACAACAGTCTGCAGATTTCGTATATGGAAGTATGGCCGATGGTGCCGGACTTATAAGAGAAACCAATGGTAAATACACATTGATCAATAACATTGAAGCCGATTATTCCATAGCTAGAATAACATTAGACAAAACTTTTAAGCCCGTACGTGGTGAATATATTTTAAATGCCCAAGCAACTGCAAGTACTGCACAATGTTCGGGGTCGCTTATTTCACCTGAAGAGCATGGGTTTGGACCTTTGTACCTTTCTGGTGGCGAATGGGGCGGTTCTTCAAAAGGTGTATTCTTAACCGATCCTTACAAAACTACTAAAGAAGCCAGTGTATCACATTTATTATCTGCTTTCGGGCAATGGTCTACCGAAAATGCTGTTGTAATTGGTAAAGACGCTTTTCCAGGTAAAACGGTTGCGTTTATTGGAGATGATCATTCTGATGACAGCACGCCTTCAGGGCAGTTGGGGATGTATGTTGGAAACCATGGCGATTTATATGGCGGGCAATTATACGGTTTAAAAGTAACCGATGCAGCCATTACCTATGAAGCTGAAATGGTAGAAGGACAATCGTACCCTATAGAGTTTGTGGCTTTAAATGAAACCAATATAGACTTACTGGATGCCGAAGCCAAAGCAAAAGGCGTTATGGGCTTTTCAAGATTAGAAGATATTGATTGGAGACGCGGTTCTGCTGAAAACAATAGAGAAATCTATTTTTGTGTTACAGGTCGCAAAAAAAATGGTTTATTAGGAAAAGGAACATTCTATGGCCGTGTTTACAAAGTGGTACTAAACGAAAACGATCCTACAAAAGCAGGAACCATTACCTGTATTTTAGATGGTGATATTGTAGATGGTAAAGCCAAGGCATTTCACAGTCCTGATAACATTTTAGCTACCGAAAATTACATCTATATACAAGAAGATCCAAACGGATACTTCGATACACCAGACAAGCAACACTTTGCCAGCTTATACCAATATAACCTAAATACAGGTGAACTAAAAACCGTCTTGGAGTGCGACCAAACAGCAGCGGCAGCAGCTGGTTATGGTACTACCAACTCCGCTTGGGAAATTACAGGTATGATTGATATTTCAGATATTGTAGATTACGATAATACCTTTTTATTAATTACACAAAACCACGGTTGGGTGCCTGCAGACGGATCTTCTTTTACCGACCCTAAGGCAAACCCAGACCTAGGAAATTCAAGAGAAGGTAGTATGCTTTATTTAATTCAAGGTTTAGATAGATAATATATGCTTAAACCCTTTTTAAAATTTAAAAAGGCACACGTTATTTTCGTGTGTCTTTTTACTGTTTTAGCAAGTTCTTGTAAAAAAGAAACACACACCATAACAGTAACCGACCCATTAGACAGCTTAGAGTCTACTTATAAAGACCATTTAAACCAATGCATGTTGTATTTGGATACTCTAAGCTACTGTACAGATAAACAAGTAGCCTTAACACATTATTTAAAGGCACGGCACCATTTTAAAGCTTGTGAACCTATTTTGGCTTTTGCTGATCCTGAGAATTACAAAGCATTGAACCAACCCAACATTCTGAAAGTTGAAGAAGAAGATGCTACCGACATAAAAATTCTTAATCCATTTGGCTTTCAAGTTATAGAAGAGCTTATACACGAAACGCCCTATAACAAGCAAGATATACAGCGTATAGCCCTTAAAACCAAAAACCGATTGGCGTTTATACACAGTAACACCCACTTAAAGTTTAAGGCATACCATGTACTTTGGTTAATTCGTGATGAAATAGCCCGTATTGCACTAACTGGTATTACAGGATTTGACTCTCCTGTTTTGGAGCATGCTTTAAGCGAATCGGCCATTGCCTACCAAACCATTCTGGATATTCTAAAAACGTATAAATCCAATTTTAAAACGGAAGCCTTATACGATGCATGGACTTTGGAAATAACCCAAACCCAGATGGTTCTCGATAGCGATTTTAATACTTTTGATCGCTTTCGCTTTATAAAAAACCATACACACCAACAATTGGAACTTCTTGTGAAAACCAAGAAAGATTGGCATGTTAAATTTCCTTATACACTAGCTCTTAATAATGATACGACTTCATTATTCTCAAAGCAAACGTTTAACATGAGTTATTTCTCTTCTGAAACATTTGATAGCCTACCAAAGGCTAAAATAGCACTTGGAGAAGCCTTGTTTTATGAGAAAGCTCTATCTAAAGGCAATCGTATTAGCTGTGCAACCTGTCACCAAGCAGATAACTATTTTACAGATGGCTTAAAAATTTCCAAGGGCGTTACCAGAAACAGTCCTACCCTATTGTACGCTGCATTACAGAAAAAATTCTTTTATGATAACCGAGCGGGCAGTCTTGAAGGCCAAATTGTGTCTGTTGTTAACAACACCAATGAATTTCATAGTGACCTAAATCACTTAGAAACGGTTGTAAAAACCAAAAAACATTACAGTGAATCCTTTTCAAAGCTATACAGAGACAGTGTAACGCAGGCCAATATAAGACATGTCATAGCCACTTACATAAGAAGCCTTACGCCCTTTAACTCTAAATTTGACCAAAACATTAATGGTGATTTGGAAACGTTGACCCCTTCAGAAATAAATGGGTTTAATATTTTTATGGGAAAGGCCAAATGTGCCACCTGTCATTTTCCGCCAACCTTTAACGGTACTGTGCCCATTATATATAAGGAAAGTGAAATGGAGCTCATTGGTGTTCCAAAAACACAGGATACTCTTAAGGCTGAAATAGATGTCGATTTAGGGCGTTACCATGTGTATAATACGGTACAAAAAAAGCATTTCTTTAAAACACCTACTGTACGCAATATAGCCAAAACAGCACCTTATATGCATAATGGTGTTTATTCCTCCTTAGAAGGTGTTATAGATTTTTATAATCGTGGTGGTGGTAATGGTTTGGGTATGGACTTGGAGTTGCAGACTTGGCCAAGTGACCCCTTAAATTTAAGCAAACAAGAAATTAACGATTTGGTTGCTTTTATGGAAAGTTTAACGGATTCTATACAATAATTAATTGTCGCACTGAGCGCAGTTGAAGTGTTTGCCTTTTCTGGCTTTCAATTTCGACTGCGCTCAAGCTGACAATATGAAGACATTAGCCTTTCAACCAAGCTTCACGTAAGGCTTTTTGTTCTTGCGTAGCATCTGGTAATTCCATAATACCCTCGCCTGTTGTATACGATTTGGTGGTAGTGGTTTTTATTACAACCTCTTCACCATCTCTATTAAGTTCTACTTCTATATCGGTACCTGGTTTCCATGTAAACATACCTTGTAAAAGTTGATTGGCATTGGCCATGGTCATTGCCGTACCATTAACAGATTTAATAACATCATTGGGTTGTACCCCATTATCATGCCAAAAACTATTGTCATTTACCATTTCCGTAAAGAAGACTTCTCCTTTTTCCGGATTGGCACCTAATATCAATTCAACACCATTCATCACATAATTGGTTTCAACTCTACCTACACCCAATTCCAAACCTACTTTATTAAAAAACTCGTTATAGTCAATAGGCACATCACCAATAACATGCATATCAAAAAACTCACGCAATGATGGATACGTCATAGCCACAATTTCATCAATAATGGTATCGTCATCAAACGGTTTGTTTTTACCATATTTATTGGATAGTTCTTTCATTAAAGATAGAATACCGCGTTGGCCATCACTCTCTTCACGCATTAAAATATCAATGCACATGCCTATCAAGGCACCTTTTTGGTACACATTTAAATATTGGTCTTTATAAGGTTCCTTTAAAACATTTTCACTCATAATGGTAAAACTCATGGCATCATCCAAGGTTTTAGAGCGCTTAATTTTAGTTGCAATCTTATTATAAAAATCGTTTTCATCAACCAAGCCTTGGTTTACTTGAAATAGAGTGGCAAAATACTCCGTAACCCCTTCATACATCCATAAATGTTTAGAGAAGGTTGGGTTGTTGTAATCAAAATAATGAACATCTTCAGAATGCACACTTAAAGGCGTAACAATATGGAAAAACTCGTGCGATACCACATCAATCATAGCTTCTGCTAAAGCAGCTTCATCCATATCTTCTTGCAACACAACCACGGTAGATGTATGATGCTCCAATGCCCCAAAGCCTTTTGGTGCGCCTTCACTGCCATCAGATAAATACAGGTAAATATCGTATCGGGGAGTAGAATTAATGTCGCCCAAGAATATTTTTTGGGCTTGCATCATCTTATAAACGGTTTCTTTTAAAGATTTTGCCGAATGCACCTTATTGGGAGAATATACACTTAAAACAATTTCAATATTACCTACCTTAAACCTTTCAACATCTAAATCGCCATAAAACATAGGGTTATCTGTAATATCAAAATAGCGGGGTGCATAATAGCTTGTCGTTACCTTGGTGCCATCTGGACTTGTGGTGGTTCCCACATTTTGCAATGCAGACGTACGAACAAAATCTGCTGGTGCTGTTACATCCAATTTATATTGGTTGTTCTTTAAAGAATCAAAATACCCAATAAACCCATGTAAATTAAGCACATAATTAGTAGGTTCAATATTAGTCCCCGAAGGCGAAAACGGTTGCTCATGGCCAATACCACCCACTTCCTCAATATCAAAAGTATCATTAACCAAGTAGGTAATTTTATCCAATTGCTTTGCATTGGCAATGGTCCACGTATTTACGTCTTCCTTCACAACAAGCATTTCATTGCCTTTGTAATCAAACGCTTTAAAATCGGCAATATACTTTCCAAAATTGCTTACCGAATAAGTGCCTTGTACCACTCTGGGCAATCTATAGGTCACTTTATCTGTTGTAAAGCGTCCTGGATCAATGGTTACAGGAGCCTTATCGTTTTGTACTTGTGTTAAATCTATCGATGTTTCTATAGGTAAGCTTACGGCCAAATCATTGCTAGATGTTCTTGAAGTTCCACAACTAGCTAACATAATACCCGCAAATAGTGCGGCTAAGGTTTTAGTATTCATCAAATTCGTTTTAATAATTTTTAAATTGACGACCAAAATACCACTATGTTACAGATACACCTCTTAAGGTTTTGTTAAAAAGCTTAATTGTGTATATTCGCCAAATGCAACAACCTTTAATTAGCATCCTTACGCCTTTTAAGAATACTGCGGCTTTTTTGGACGACTGTTTGTTTTCCATTCAAAGCCAAAGCTACCCCCATTGGGAGCTCATTATTGTAGATGATGGTTCTACCGATGGTAGTTATGATTTGGTTGCGCGTTATGCCAAAGAAGACAACCGCATTACCTTATTAAAAAATACAGGGCAAGGTATTATTGAGGCTTTACGATTGGCGTTTAAAACTAGTTCTGGTGATTATATTACCCGCATGGATAGTGACGATGTGATGCCTGAAAACAAGTTGGAGGTTTTGCTTGGCAAACTACTACAAGCCGGCAAACAGCATGTAGCAACCGGACTGGTAGCTTATTTTTCTGAACATGGCATAAGTGATGGCTATAAAAAATATGAAGATTGGTTAAACCAATTAACCAAAACAGGTAGTAACTATTCCGAGATCTATAAGGAATGCGTTATACCTTCCCCCTGTTGGATGTTGCATCGTGAGGACTTAATAGCTGTAGATGCCTTTAATCCTAACCGCTATCCCGAGGATTATGATTTAACGTTTCGGTTTTACAAACATGGGCTAAAAGTTATTCCTTGTGAAAACATTTTGCACTATTGGCGCGATTACCAAACACGCACCTCACGTACCCATACCAATTATGCCGAAAATACTTTTCTGGATATTAAATTGCATTACTTTTTAATGTTAGAGTATGATAATGCCAGGCCATTGGTTATTTGGGGTGCTGGGTGGAAAGGCAAAACAATTGCCAAGTGTTTAGTAGATAAGCATATTCCTTTTGAATGGATTTGTGACAATCCTAAAAAGATTGGAAAAATGGTTTATGGACAAATATTAAGGCCGTTTACAGATTTAGAGACTATTAAAACACCACAGAGCATTGTAACCGTTGCCAACCCAAAGGCGCAAGATGCTATTAAAGCTTATTTTAAAACGCAGGGCATGAAGCCGATGGAAGATTATTTTTTCTTTTGCTGATTTGATTTTAAAAAAAATTATGTAGGTTTGACAAATCTAAAAAGGTATGCAGTTTAAACACCCCGAACTTCTTTATGCTTTATTTTTACTGCTCATCCCTATTATTGTTCACTTATTTCAACTCCGACGCTTTAAAAAAGTACCTTTTACCAATGTTGCCTTTCTAAAAAAGGTTACCATACAAACCCGTAAAAGCTCCCAACTAAAAAAGTGGTTAATCTTAGCTACAAGGCTTTTATTACTGGCTGCCATAGTGCTAGCCTTTGCACAGCCTTTTACCACAAACCATAAGGCGCTTAACACTAAAAAAGAAACCATTGTTTACCTAGACAACTCCTTTAGTATGCAGGTTAAGGGCGATCATGGCGAACTCTTAAAACGTGCAGTACAGGATTTAATAGCCAACATACCCGAAACAGAACCTTTTACACTGGTTACAAATAACAATACCTTTAGAAACACCAATATAAAAGCCATTAAAAATGATTTACTGCAATTGGATTATGCAGCAAACAGCCTATCGCATGAAGCCGCTTTTTTAAAGAGCAAAACCTTGTTCAGTAAGCAAAAAGGTGTGTTAAAGAACTTAGTATATATCTCAGATTTTCAAGAAGAAAACAATCCGTGGCAAATACCTACCGATTCGCTCGTTAACTTACACATTGTTAAGTTAAGCCCCGTAAACACAAACAATGTAGCTATTGATACGGCTTATATTTCTGAAACTAATGCTACGGCCATCTTACTGCATGTACGCTTAAAAAACAGTGGCTCCCCTATCGATAATATGGCAGTGTCCTTATTTAACAATGACCAATTAATAGCAAAAACATCTGTAACTATAACCAAGGAAGCTGAGACCACATTTACACTTCCTGTCAATCAAACCATTAATGGTAAAATCACCATAGAAGATGCCAGTCTGCAATTTGACAACACCCTCTATTTTAATATAAACGCAGGTACCAAAATAAATGTACTGGCCATAAACGCTCAAGACGACACCTTTTTAAAACGCATTTTTTCAGCAGATGAGTTTAACTATACTGCCACAGCTAGCAATCAGTTGAATTATAATATTATAGAACAGCAACATCTTATCGTTTTAAACGAATTAGAGACCATCCCCAATGCCTTGGTAGCGGCCCTAAGAGCCTTTACCAACCAAGGTGGTTTTGTTGTGATTGTGCCTGCAACAAATGCTAACATACCATCCTATAACGACTTACTCATTCAATATGCTTCCAATATCACTGCCCGCATTGCCAATGAAAAACGTATCACTACTATTAATTATTCGCACCCCTTGTACAATCATGGTGTTTTTGAAAAAGAAGTCCGTAATTTTCAATACCCCAAAGTAAACAGCTATTACACCATAGCTTCAAACACTCCCTCGGCTGCGCTTCAATTTGAAGACGGAAAACCTTTCTTGTTTCAAAGTAATACTATTTTTGTGTTTACTGCTGCCTTAAATAGAGATAACTCCAATTTTAAAAACTCACCGCTTATTGTACCTACTCTATATAATATAGGTACCAATAGTTTAAAGATTCCTGAGATTTACTATACCATAGGCAACAAAAACACCTTTGATGTGGAAACCACCTTACAGCAGGATGCCATTTTATCTTTAGTAGCTAAGGGTATAAACATCATTCCCAAACAACAATCCCTAAATAAAAAAGTGGTTGTTACTACATTTGAAACTCCTACAGTTGCCACCACTTATTCCATAAACAATAAAAATGAACACATAAAAAACGTTAGCTATAACTACAATAGAAATGAAAGTGAGCTGGTATATCAAAACCTATCCACATTAAATAATATATCTGTAAGCAATTCCATTGCCGAAGTTTTTGATAGCATAAAAAGTGACACAAAAGTTAACGCCTTATGGAAATGGTTTGTTATTTTTGCACTAACGCTATTGATTATTGAAATGGGCATCTTAAAATACTTTAAATGAACATACTAATAAAATCTGCCACCATCATAGATCCCAAAAGTGAGTTTCACAATACCACTCAAGATCTATTAATTGAAAATGGGGTGATTTCCAAGATTGGCAGTAACCTAAAAAATCCAAACAAGTATCAAGTAGTAACCTATAACAACCTTCATATCTCACAAGGTTGGTTTGATAGCAGTGTGTGTTTTGGAGAACCCGGATTTGAAGAACGCGAAACCATTAAAAACGGATTAAAAACAGCAGCAGCTTCAGGTTTTACTGCGGTGGCCATGAACCCCAATACCCACCCTGTTATTGATTGCAATACCGATATTACTTTCATTACCTCAAAAGCAGCCAACCATGCCGTTAGTTTATTGCCCATTGGGGCCCTTACCGTAAGTAGTAAAGGCGAAGACCTGGCAGAACTGTACGACATGCATACGGCGGGTGCTGTAGCATTCTACGACTATAAAGCCCCCATTACCAATCCTAACCTTATGAAAATTGCCCTGCAATATGCGAGCAATTTTGGCGGACTTGTATGTTCGTTCCCCCAAGAAAACAAAATTGCTGGCCTTGGAGTTATGAACGAGCACGTTACCAGTACGCAGTTGGGCTTAAAAGGTATTCCCGCTTTAGCCGAAGAGATGCAAGTGGCTCGCGACTTATTCCTACTTGAATATACGGGCGGCAAATTGCACATCCCCACCATATCTACAGCAAAGTCTGTGGCACTCATTCGTGAAGCAAAAGACAAAAATTTAGATGTTACCTGTAGTGTGGCCATACACAATCTGTATTATACCGATACGGCCATAACCGATTTTAACACCCACTTTAAAGTGTTACCTCCTTTACGAAGCCAAACCGATGTAGAAGCCCTTATAGCCGGTATTAAAGATGGCACCATAGATATGGTTACCAGCGATCACAACCCTATGGATGTTGAGCACAAAAAAGTAGAATTTGACCATGCCGCTTATGGTACCATAGGTCTAGAAAGTGCTTTTGGCACCTTACAAAACCTATTTACCACCAAAAAGACCATCGATATTTTAACCAAAGGTAAAACACGCTTTGGTATAGAATCTTTGCCTATAGCCATTGGCAACAATAGTAACATAACGCTCTTTAACCCAGATGCTAAACATACGTTCACGATAGATAAAGTGGTTTCTAAATCCAAAAACACCATTTTTGAAAATGAACCGTTAAAAGGCTCTGTGTACGGTATTATATCAAATAATAATATGTATTTAAATTTGTAGTTATGACAGCAAACGACATTGAAGAAGGTAAAGGCTTGGCTATAATAAGCTACCTTACTATTATAGGTACCATTATAGCTTACTTTATGAACAACGACAAGAAAAATGATTTTGCCAGTTTTCACATTAGGCAATCCTTTGGGCTTTGGCTTACCTATTTTATACTGGCTTGGGTTGTTAGTGCAGCCAACAGTTGGCTAGCTACCTTAGGATTTTGGATATTTTTTGGCGTATTGTTTATTTACGGATTTATTAATGCCATTGGCGGAAAAGCTCAAACAGTCCCTTTATTGGGTGAGTATTTCCAAAAATGGTTTGCAAGTATTGGAAAATAAATGACAAACACATCGCTTCCCCTATACCATATTACCAGACCATCCTCTTTAACCGAAAATGCACCATTGCTTATCATGATGCATGGCTATGGCAGTGATGAAAACGATCTGTTTTCGTTTGCATCAGAATTGCCCAAGGAGCTTTTTATTATTTCCGTACGGGCTCCCTACTCCATGCAACCCTACGGTAATGCTTGGTATGCCATTAATTTTGATGCCGATAAAGGAAAATGGAACGATAACGAGCAAGCCGAACAGTCTAGAGATTTAATTGCTGAATTTATAGACCAAGCTGTTGAGGCCTACCCTGTAAATAAAAACAACGTGTCCCTTTTGGGCTTTAGCCAAGGCAGTATTTTAAGCTATGCTGTAGCATTAACTTACCCTAAAAAAGTTAAAAACATTATTGCGCTAAGTGGTTATATTAACCAAGACATCCTGCCAAAAGACCTGCATGATTACAATTATACCCATTTAGATTTTTATTGCTCGCATGGCAGTGTAGACCAAGTAATTCCTGTTGATTGGGCAAGACAAACACCACCCTTTTTAAGTGCGTTAAACATAGCCCATGAGTACTCTGAATTCCCAGTAGGCCATGGTGTAGCCCCACAAAATTTTTATGAGTTTAGGAAGTGGTTGGAAGAACGAATTTAAAGACTTTATTAATTAAGGCTTAAGGCTTTACACCTAACAACCAACTACTAACTACTAACTACTAACTACTAACTACTAATTTAACCATTTCATAATCGTCCATAATAAAGCCATTACCAATATCGGTTACCAAAGGGCCGTTGTTAACAAACCCCCATTTTTCATAAGCTTTAATAGAACTAATATTATTAATGTTTACAGTAAGCCGTACCCCTTTTAACTGATAGTGCTTCGCTTTGTCTTCAACAAATTGCAAGGCTGCTTTGCCTATGCCCTTACCACGATGCGACTTAAAAACATATATCTTGCTTAAAAACAATACTTCAGGCTCTTTTTTAAAACCAATATACCCAACAGGTTCATTATTGTAAAGAATTATAAAGTATTCAAATCCGTTACGTGCTTGGTCTTCAATAGCACTTACCGACTGAAATGTATCAAGCATATAATCTATTTGTGGCTTCCCCACAATAGGTATATAATGGTCGCGCCAAATACTATCGGCCAACTTGGCTATTACTTCAAAATCTGGTACTGTTAGGGCTTGGTTAATTTTAATCATAGTATTTCACCTAAACTTGGTTATTTAATTAATAGATTATCATGCATTAGCACAAATTTACAAGGAAATAGTATACGGTGTTATAGCATACTAATATTTTAAATACCTCTCCTCATTTTGCTATAAATCTAAATATTACCAGCCATATTTTTACAGATTTACCGTAAAAAAGTAATGATTAACCCTTACTTATTTTGCGGATAACCCTTACTGTCAATTAAAAAAAAAGTGCTAAAATTGAATATTAATTAAAACCACATTAAGATGTTAAATAAAACAACCACTTCATCTACCATCCAGCAGGACAAGCAATTAAAAGAGCAGGCTGAAATAAATAAAGCATTGAATGCGCGTCTTAAAGAAGTTGAGACATTACTACTAAATCTAAAAAATTAAGAATTACAAATACTCACTAAAGTCATGAAATTATTAAAAACACCCTTATTAAAAAAATCAAGTTTACTTGTTTTTATGCTCTTGTCCATGGCCACATTTGGCCAATTGGATAATACCGAGGCTATTCCGCCATCGCCCACAGCAGCTTCACTTGGGCAGTTTGGAGATATTCCCGTTGGATATTATACAGGCACACCCAACATTTCCATACCCCTGTACGAGGTTAAATCGGGCAGTTTAACACTACCCATAACCATATCTTACCAATCCACAGGACTACGGGTAGCACAAGATGCCAGTTGGGTTGGTCTGGGGTGGTCCTTATCAGCAGGGGGGGTCATTTCACGCGTGGTTCGAGGAGGTGATGATTTTAGTGGATGGGGCTATTACAATTATCCAGTCTTACCACCAGTTGGTAGTGGCGATAACAGCAATGTTTCCACAGGTAATACAATAACAAACCACTCCTATTACGCTGGTGTTCAAGAAGGTGGTATAGATGCAGAACCAGATATTTTCTCCTATAATTTTGGTGGTTATTCAGGCACCTTTATTATTGATAAAAGCGCCATTAATGGTGAAAAGTTTTGTGTAAAAAGTAATAATCTCAAAATAGAAACACAATACAGTGCCTCCAGCACTATTTTTAAAGTAACCACCCCGGATGGAACAGTCTATACATTTGGCACCAAAGAGATTACATTTAACAAGTATACTAAAAATATTACTGGTAATGACTTTTCTAATATAGTAGGGCTAACATCTTTTAATCAAGGTAATTTATCACCTGTAACTTCTTGGTATTTGGATAGCATAATAGCCCCAAATGGTGATGAAATTATTTTTGAGTACGACATAGGAGAAAGTCTAAGTTTAATTACCAAAACTCAAAGAAGTTATACGCTAGATCAAAATACGCTTTCGTATTCTTATACTCCATCAAATTGTGATCCTGGACCAACTGTCCCAGCTGTTTACAGTCATACAGACCACTTGGTTTCAAGACAGCATATATTGGATGTTTATCTAAAAAAGATAACCTTTAAAAATGGATACATAGATTTTACAACATCAGATAGGAACGATATTGAAAAAGTTTCGTCGGTTTCTGATAAACCCCAAAAGCTATCTACCATTAAGGTAAGTGACACCTTGAATAATTTGGTTAAAACCATAAGTTTATCACATGACTATTTTAATACTCAAAAGACCAATTATTATGAAAAGCGGTTAAAGTTGGAAGCCATCCAAATGGACGATAACCCCGACAATAAATATACCTTTGAATATGAAACCCCCAATACTTTACCAAGTAAATACTCAACCCAATATGATGAGCTAGGGTATTATACCTATCCGTTCTCAACAAATCCTATTCCAGATGAGCGTAGTGATACCAACGGATCATACGTAAAACGTGGGATGTTGAAATCGATGACATATCCAACCAAGGGAAAGACAGAATTTGAGTATGAGCCACATGCTTTTACCTCAGCTAATAATACTTATACAACTATAATGCCCTTGGCATGGTTAGATTATACCGATCCAGATCCAGAACACCATGTCATTGAACCAACAGAAACATTTACATTAAATACATCAACTTCAGTTAATTTTGTTGCATACACAACGTTTTCAGATCCCAATTATACGGTTGTAGCCCGGTTGAAAAATTCTTCGGGAGTACTTTTGCATTCTTTTACGCCTACGCAACTTACTTATACAACAACTTTAGCTGCTGGGACGTATACTATGGAAGTTGCCGCTTTCCCTACAGGGTATGAATCTGGAGAGGAAGCCTACTTACAGGCATCTTATCAATTGCTCACAGGAACTGCTAATAAAGGAAAGGGGCTTAGAATAAAGAATATTACTAATTACGATCATAACGACACACAGGTTGGGTTAAAACATTTTATATATACCGTAGACGGGGCAGAAACCAGTTCTGGTTCTGGAGAGTTGTTAACCAGTCCGCTTACCCATTATGAAAAAGAAATTAAATATGCAGGATATACCATAGGATCCAATCAATGGGAGTCTGAAATTGATGTTACTTGGATTTTAACAGGTGAATATGAAGTTAAAACATTAAACTCATGTATACCCCCTGGATTTTATTCCAGCGCAAATGTAATAGGATATACTATGGTTACCGTACAAGAGGGCTTAAATGGGGATATAGGTTCTACATCTTATGAATACTATAATGAAATATTTGATGCTGAAGAGTATGGTGTTCTTCTTGATCCGGAATTCCCAGAATTGCCCAATATGTTCCACCCAAGAAATGGGCAGCTTTTATCGGTTAAAGAAAAAAATTCTCAAGGCGTAACCTTAAAAAAGACGGTTAATAGTTATCTACGAAAAGAATATGATTATATAAAAGGCATCAAATTTTACAATGTACCATTTAGTGATGCCGCTTGGTTAGGTGACCTAGAAGAGGGTTTAAGGTATTATGATAATGTTTCAGAATGGTGGGTTACCTCTTCCGTTACAGAGACAGTCTATGATAAAGATGGCAACAATCCTGTTGTTACCACTACCAATTACGATTATGAAAACTCAGATCATAAAAATGTAACCAAGGTTACTACCACAAATAGTCTTGGAGACACTGTTATAACAACAAACAAATACCCACAGGATGTAACCTCCAATGATGAAACAAGTTCCACAATCGTTTCAGGAATGGTAACAGACTATATTATTAATCCCGTTCTAAAAACAGAAACCACTGTAGATGGTAGTATTGTAAGTGGTACAATAAATAACTTCCAAGCAGAAGCAGGTACTTACCTTCCCCTGAATGTTAAAACTTTAAAGCGAGGTTCTACCAGCTACGAAAAGAAAGTTGAATTTGAAGAATATAATAATAAAGGAAAACTTACTCAATACAAACAGGCTGACGGCACAAGTGCAGTATACCTTTGGGGATACAACGAGGCATACCCAGTTGCTAAAGTAGAAAATGCAACTGAGAGTGGCGTTTTGGCAACCTTAAATAGCACAGAACTCACTAATATAAAAAACGGTACTTATAGCCAAGCCTCCATGATTGTAATCTTGAACAAAATTAGGACAGGATTGCCCAATGCCATGGTAACTACCTATACCTACAATCCACTCATAGGCATGACCAGCATGACCGATCCCAAGGGGTATACCATGTACTACGAGTACGATGTTTACAACCGCTTGGAGTATGTAAAAGATGCCCAGGGGAAAATCTTGAGCAGAAACGAATACCATTATAAACAATAATCACTAAAAACCATTAAGTCAATACAATAATATATACCAAAACATACACCAAATGAGACATCTATTAAACAGTACAGTCATAATATTCATGTTGGCCACAGTCCATTTAGCAGGGGCACAGCAAGGTACTAGCAATGCCGAAATGCTCTTGGGTACTTGGACATTGGATTTTAACAAGAGCATAGACAACATCCGGTCCCAATCCATGGCCTATTACAACAGCCTGGACAGTGCTAAGAAAAGCCGTATAAAGAACTCCTTCAGCAAGCGCAAGATTACGTTCATGGCCAACGGCACCTATATTCTTGAAATCAACCAGGAAAAAAGTGTACACGGTACCTGGCAGCTTTTAAGCGACCAAACCAGTCTTAATATAACCTTAGACAATGGTAGGGAATTGTCCCAGCGTATTGAGAGTATCAATGCCACGGCACTGTGCCTTAACCTGGGGGGCAACCAATCGGCAAAAAGGCTCTTTGGCAAATGGTATTTAAAAAAGTCTAACAACTAAAAGCAAATGATCATGATACAGGTACAACCAAAATATAATGTTACCAAAACAAGCAAGTTAAAGCTGGCTATGGTATTTTTTGCTTTAGTATTGGGCATTGCCCAAATGCAGGCACAGGATATAGAAATTACTGGCGATACCAGTGTAACCTATGGCGATACAGAAACCTACGACCTGAATACTTCCGATCTTAATTCCCTTGGGCTCTACGACCCGGGAGATTTTTTATATTACGAATGGAATACCAGTGCCCAGACTCAGTACGAAGACGAAACCACCATACAGATATACTGGGTAAATGTTACCGGAAACACCTATATCGATTACGAGGTGGAATCGTCCCAAGATTGGTACTATGGCAGTTTAACGGTAAATGTGGCAGCCACACCACCAGCCACTCCGGCAAACCCAACAGTACAGAGCAGTTCCCCGGGCAGTGTAACCTTGCAGAGAACAGGAACCCCGCCCAGTGGTGTTACTTGGTACTGGCAGACCAGCCCCACTGGCACCAGTACAACCAATGGAAGTGGCAGTACCAAAACAGTAAACGAGGGCTATAGTGTGTACTACATAAGGGCCAAAAACACCAGTGGCCTTTGGAGCTCAGGGGCAGGCAGCGTTACCTTTAAGGTACCCCCCGTGTTTAACCTTAGCGACCAAAACTATATCTATACCATTACTCCACAGGAAGCAGCTACCAGTATGTCGCAGCTTACCCAAGATGACGATAAAATAGAGGCCGTGACCTATTTTGACGGACTGGGCAGGCCCATGCAAAGCGTGGGCATACGGGCAGGTGGCGATAGCGAGGATGTGGTGACCCACATTGGTTACGATGCCTATGGCAGACAGACCAAGGAGTATCTGCCCTATACGGCAGCCACCAACGATGGCCTGTACCGCACTGGGGCAGAAGCTTCCACGCTTAGTTTTTACGATGCAACTAGCTTTGATGCCGATTTCCCCAGCATGACCACGGCCAACATAAACCCCTACTCCGAAAAGGAACTGGAAGATTCACCGCTGGGTAGGGTATTTGAGCAAGGTGCCCCTGGGAAGGACTGGAAACTGGGCAATGGCAACGAAATAGAATTCGAGTACCAATCCAATACCAGTACCGAAGTCAAGAAATATGAGGTTTCCATTTCGCAGTCTACCGTAAATAGCATAACAGTATTTACCCCTACCTTGGTGCTCAATGGTAGTTATACCGCCAATACTTTGTTCAAGACCATTACCAAGGACGAGAACTGGACCAGCGGTACCAACCATACCACCGAGGAATTTAAGGACAAACAGGGGCGGGTTGTTTTAAAGCGTACCTACAATGCCAGTACGGCACACGATACGTACTATGTTTACGATACCTATGGCAACCTAAGCTATGTACTGCCTCCCAAGGCCGAGCCCCACAGTGCCCTGCCCGATGCCACCGAACTATCGGAACTGTGCTACCAATATAGATATGACCACCGTGGTAGGCTGGTAGAAAAAAAGATACCCGGCAAGGGCTGGGAGTATATTGTTTACAACAAGCTAAACCAACCCATACTTACCCAGGACGCCCTGCTCAATGCACAGAGCAAATGGCTCTTTACCAAGTACGATGCCTTTGGCAGGGTGGCCTACACCGGGCTTACAAGCAATGGCAGTAGCAGGACCAGCCTACAGAACACCGTAAATGGCATAAGTGCACAGTATGTTACCAAGAGCGGCTCGTCCACTACCATTGCGGGTACGACCGTCTATTACAACAACGGGGCCTACCCCACCAGCATCTCGGAGGTACATACCATCAATTATTACGACAACTATACCTTTGATGGCTTTACAAGCTTTCCCTCCAGCCATAATGGGCAGACCATTATCAACTACAACAACGCTGCTGGCACGCAAAAGCTTACCAAGGGACTCGCCACGGGCAGCAAGGTACGCGTACTGGGCACCAGCAACTGGATTACCACCACCACGGGCTACGATGTTAAGGGAAGGCCCATATACACCAAGAGCGTAAATGCCTATCTGGGCACGACCGATATTGTTAAGCACACCCTGGACTTTACCGGGCTAACCGACAAAACCGAGACCTCGCACGTTAAGGGGGCCACCAGCGTTATTACCGAAGACCTCTTTACCTACGACCACATGGGCCGTTTGAAAAAACAGACCCAAGAGCTCAACAACAGCAATGTGCTGGAGGTTATTGTGGACAACAGCTACGACGACCGCGGCCAATTGATAAGCAAGGGCGTGGGCGGTAAGACCACCCAGAGCCGTTTACAAACGGTAAACTATACCTATAACGTAAGGGGCTGGCTCAAACAGATTAACAACCCCGCCAGTCTGGGCACCGACCTCTTTGCTTTTAAGCTCAATTACAATACCGTGGACCACAGTGGCACCAAGCTATACAACGGCAACATTGCCGAGACCGAGTGGCGGACCGCCAATACCGATACTGGGCTTAAGTGGTACCGGTACGGGTACGATGCCCTTAACCGGATTACCAGTGGAACTGCCAACAGCAGCAATTACAACCTGACCTCTGTGGCCTACGACAAGAACGGCAACATCACCGCGTTGGAAAGACGTGGGCACACCAATAGCGGGGCGACCGCCTTTGGGGTGATGGACAATTTGGTGTACACCTACGAGACCAGCAGCAACAAGCTAAAAAAGGTACTGGACAACGGTAACGACACCTATGGGTTTAGCGATGGCTCCAACATTACCACCGAGTACACCTATGATGCCAATGGCAACATGCTGCGCGATTACAACAAGGGCATTTCGTCGAATATTACCTATAACCATTTAAATTTACCCACCTATGTGGCCTTGTCGGGTGGAAATATTTCCTATATTTACGATGCCACTGGCGTAAAACAGAAAAAAATAGTGAGCGGTGGCAGCACAACGGAGTATGCGGGCAACTATGTGTACGTAGGCGGTTCTTTGAAATTCTTTAATCATGCAGAAGGCTATGTAGATGTTAACGGTAGTACCTATAAGTACACCTACCAGTACAAGGACCATTTAGGGAATGTAAGGTTGAGCTATATGGATAACAATGGAACTCTTGAAATATTGGAGGAGAATAATTATTATCCTTTTGGGCTTAAGCATAAGGGGTACAATTATAACGTGAATTCTACCAATATTGCACTTAAGAGAAAGTTTGGCGGCAAGGAGCTACAGGATGAACATGGTTTGGACTGGTATGATATTACGGCTAGGAACTATGACCCTGCTATTGGTAGGTGGATGAATTTGGACCCATTAGCGGAACAGATGAGAAGGCATAGTCCATATAATTATGCGTTTAATAGTCCTATCTATTTCATGGATTATGATGGAATGAAGCCTAGTGGTCCTGATGACCCTCCTAGTTGGTTAAGTAGAGTTTGGAATGGAGCAAAAAGCAGAGTTAAGTCTTATTTAACTCCTGAAGCATTAATTGGCCCTGTTGATGGTAAAGGACTTGTTTCAATGGTAAAAGGTATGTTTGGTAGTGAAGAAGCTATTAATAATACATTAGGTATAGCTACACCTCAAGGATTGAAAAAAGCTGTTACCAATCCAGAAACAACTGGAGAAACTCTTGTAGATGCTGGATTATTATTTGGTGGACCTAAAATAGTCAAAAGTGCTAAAGCTAAAATAAATAATGCTGCTAAAACCGAGGGTACTGCTACAGTATCCAAATTCGAAGGCACTTCAGAAAACCCTTTTGGACATTATACTGTAGAGACTAATTTCAAAGGAAATAAATTATCTACTGAACAAGTAATAACAAGCAGTGACTTGTCCACCACTACCATAGCAGAAACTGCTACAAGTGAAGTAGCAAGTACGGCAACAGTTAAACTTCCAAATGCTAAAGCTGCACAAAGTTATCAGAAAAGTATGGTAGGCGAACAATTAGGACCATACAATAAACAATGTAATTCCTGCGTAAATCATGTGGGAGGTGTTCTGAGAAAAGGAGGAGCTGAAGTTCCAACAAGTACACTTGGAGAGTTTAAATTTATTTTATCATTATTTAAATAAAAACAAATTAAATGGCAAAAATAGTATGTGAAAAGCATGAAGGGAGTTTTATTGTACAAATGAGTAGCATGCTTCATGAGAAATATATAGACAATGAGTATTCTGGTGTAGTAAAATTAATTTTTCAATTAAAAGATTTTCCAGATTTTATACATTACTTTTCCTCAGATGAGGATATAGATAATTTAATTAATGTGTCAAATGAAGAAGAGTTTGAATCAATATTTTCAAGCTTTGCAGGTGACCCTGGTGCCTGCGAAAAATGTTTTAAAGATTATTTGAAAGATTTGAGCATAGAAATTTCGGAAAGGCTTGTTGAAATAAAGAGCTAATATCTCTTGTTATTTTGGAAATGAAATCACCCCCGTAGCGCTCGTTTGCAACGAGTGCCGTACCGAGTAAGACAAGAAAATATAAACAACAAAGCTATCCTAAACCATTAGGGTAGCTTTTTGTACTTTAGGCAGGCGTAAAAAGTATAAACTTATAACGTGTACAGCCTATAGTACCTTAAAAGAAAATAGAAAGCAATGACTTTTAAGGGTGTTTTAACAGAAGCACGCGTTGCAAACGAGCGCTAGCGGAGTTGATATGATGGGGTTTACAGGTAATGTGGAGTTGAGATTTAATAAACCGTTTTATAACGATGAAAAAATGGAATATAATTATGGGTTAATGAAACCTAGTAAAGAACAGAAAGAAAGAGTGTATTTTAGGAGGTAATATTTTAATATGATAATTTCAAAGACAGTTATAAATACGAGTTCAGATAACATTTTTAAAATTAAGCAAACTTTAATAAATAATGACAATTTGGTAAAATCAATGAAAAAAGATGATTTATTTAACGTTTTTCCTGAGTTTAAGACATCTTTTCCTTTTGTTTCAAAAAGTAAATCGAGTGTAAATTACTATTATTCAATTATGTTTGATAAAAATGAATTGGTTATTAATTACGTTCTTATTTCTAGGGCATTTTATTCAATATTATTTTTAATTTGTGGAACGGTTTTATCTTTTTTGCTGAATTTATTTAATCCTAAAAGTATAGGTATACTGTTAATTGCAGTTTTATTTTTAATTTATTATTTACTGATTTTAATTCTAACTTTTTTTAAATCAAAAAAATTTATTTTTGAAGAGCTAAATCTTCATAAGTTTTCAGATTAAATATTATTATTGGTAATGTCCTAAACTGGCGCTTTTGAATTATGTTTAAAATTTAACTCTGATAATCAATAAATTACACAATTATAAGCCTCTTAATTGGGGCTTATTTCTTGTTTATTGAAAGATTAAAAACTTGTTAGAGATTTTAAAACTTGGGTTTGTTAAAGCTTAATGTCCTAAATTGGTGCTTAAAAAATCTGTGACATTACCCTAATAACAAAAATGATCACTTAAATTCACCCGCCTTTGTCTAGTGGAAATATTTCCTATATTTACGATGCCGTTGGCACCAAGCTAAAGAAGATTGTGAGTGGTGGCAGCACAACAGAGTACGCGGGCAACTATGTGTACGAAGGCGGTTCTTTGAAATTCTATATACCAATTGTGCCTTAAAAGTACTCGTAAGGAAAACGGATAATTTTTGTGCCAGACGAAAAAGAAAATAGAAACATAGCCATAGCTACGTTGAGATTTTATTTTGAAGTATGGTGCAAAAAGAAACGTTTTAATAGCGTAGTTTTAAGGTACAAGTGGTATTCCCATCCTGAAGGCTATGTGGATGTTAACGGTAGTACCTATAAGTACACCTACCAGTACAAGGACCATTTGGGGAACGTTCGTTTAAGCTATAGTGACCTGAACGGCAATGGCAGTATTGCTACCTCCACCGAAATCTTGGAGGAAAACAATTATTATCCTTTTGGATTAAAACATAAAGGGTATAACTTTGTGATAAACGGAACAGACCATCCTTATGGATACAACGGTTTTGAAGAACAAAATGAATTAGAACTTGGCTGGATAGATTATATGGCTCGTAATTATGACCCTGCACTGGGAAGATGGTTTAATATAGACCCTTTATCTGAAATGTCAAGAAGATTTTCGCCTTATACTTATGCTCTTAATAATCCTGTTTACTTTATAGACCCTGATGGGATGTTAGCCTCTCCATTTGGCGACTTTATTGATGAGGATGGTAAAAAAATTGGTAGCGATGGAATTAACGATGGTAAAGTTTATGTAGTTAAAACTACAGAAACAGATTTTGATAGCGGAGTTAAAGGAGATGGAATATCAAAAGCTGATGCAAAAGCCACTAAAAAGTTTATTAAAGCGAACGATGGAAACACGGCTGCATTTCAAGAAAACAGTATCGCATACGATAATAGTGTTGAAATCGAGGGAAGTGCTAAAACAAGGCAATCTATGGTTGATATTGTTGAGCAGGATAATGGACGTGGTGGAACGGGAGACGCTAATAATAGAGAATATGGAGGCACTATTTCTAAGGATGGAGCGGTTAGCGAATCACCAGCAGGAGATGTTGTAAATCCTAAAGAATCTTCTGTTGCCACCATATCGCATACAACTGATAAAAACACCAAAGGCACATTTCATAGTCATCCTAGTGGAACAATAGTAGAGGGTAATAGTACAGATTCAAACACAATACAAATGAGTGGTACTGTATATACCTATGGCTTTTCTAATGCACCTTCAAGCGGCTCTGGTTTAGACGTGAACAAGAATAATGCAGGGACAACAAATTATACCTTTGCAAGAAAGAATGGTAAAGTATATATTTATAATTCTAAAACGGGAGTTCAGGCTACTTTACCACATAAGAATTTTGTTAATTTTAAATAAAATAATATCTATGAAAACACTACTTAATTTAAGTTTATTTTTTGTTTTGGTTTTTGCATTGGAAAATTGTTACGCTCAAAATGAGCAAATGTTCTTGGATAATATAATGCAAAAGCATATTAATGAATTTAAAAGTGATTTAAATCTTAAAGAAGAGAATGTTTATGTTATTTTACGATATGATTTTACAGACTATAAAATAGATAAAGTTAAATTTGTAGAACCAACATTAGATGCTAAGTACCTGTTGGGACAAAATAACTATCTTGTTCAGTTTACATTAAAAAATAATATGCTTACAGCTGTTAATTTTAAGATTGTAAATAAGAGTAAAAAGAAACTTGAGTTAATAAATATGATGAATGGAAAAGATTATCGAATTTGTGATTATTCAAATAAGTAATAGCTCTGCTACTCCCGCTGTTCCCTAGTATGCACTACCGCCAGTTTGCAACTGGTGGCGTTACGAGTAAGAAAAAACAAGAACCACAATATAAAAGTTGTGGTTTTTTTATGCGTATGCCTTTTTGGTCTTTGCGCTGCTATTCCCAAGCACATTTTAAAACAACCTGTCCCATATAAGGGAATTAAATGAATATGATAGGTTTATAAAGATTAAAGGCGAGTGTACTTAGGTATGCTCGTTTTTTCCTTGCAATCATCAAGCTAAGTATTATTACTTATCTTTTGGGTAATGAGTTTCTTGCAGAGTCAACCTACCCTCCCCGCTAGCGCTCGTTTGCAACGAGTGCCGTACCGAGTAAGACAAGAAAATATAAACAACAAAGCTATCCTAAATGATGTAAGGGTAGCTTTTTGTATTTTTGGGTATGAGCAGAAAATATAAATTCTATAATAAGTCTGGCTTATATTTTGTATCGTTCGCAACAGTATATTGGCTTGACATTTTTACAAGACAAGTTTATTTTAGCATTTTGGAAGAAAGTATTAATTATTGTAAGGCAGAAAAAGGCATGGAATTGTATGCCTATTGTTTTATGCCTAGGCATGTTCATTTTATATTTCGATCCAGCAACGAACAGCCCATGGAACTATTACAGGCATTTAAAAAGCACACAGCAAAAAAAGTAATAGAAGCCATTGAAAACAATCCGCAAGAAAGCAGAAAAGAATGGTTGTTGTGGATGTTTGAACGGGCAGGGAAAAAACAGGGCAACGTTAATAAATATAAATTTTGGCAACATCACAATAACCCTATAGAATTATGGAGTGAATCGGTTATAAAACAAAAAATAGATTATATACATAACAATCCCGTGGAAAATGGTTTTGTTACAGATCCTGTAGATTGGAAATACTCAAGTGCCAAAAATTTTCAAGAAGACAGTACGGTTTTAGAAATAGATGATGCTGGGTTTTTGGGATAATTATTTAGAAGCACTCGTTGCAAACGAGCGCTAGCGGGGGAAAGACAAAGTTGTAATAAAATTTAGAGGTAAATTATTTAATAATTCTTCAACAAAATTATCTAATAAACAAATGAGAGGAATTAAAAATGATATAAAAAACCAAATTAAGCAGTCATATAGTGGTGAAGGAGAGAATATTAAATTTGTTGCAAGAGCTAATATTAAACTTGGAAACTCTAATAATTTGAAAGCTACGGATCATGCTATAAGAATACAAAATCCAATGAATGTTGTTCCTGGAATGACTCCTGCATTTGCAAAATTACTACCTTCTTTACCAACTGGTTATGCAAATCCTGGAGATAATTCAGTAAACATTTCTAGTGATTTAATTGGTAATGTCCCTGCTAAAGAAGGAGAATATGGGGGAACTGGAATTAGCAATACAGGAAAAGACACAATAGGAAGAGCTACTAGTCATGAGCTTGGGCATTCAGGAACATTAGAAGGGGGGCCTGATTCTCCAGGTGATCATCCAGCACCTGGTACTATGCCTGGTAACATAATGCATTGGGTTTATCCAAATTCAGGAGCAGGAACTGAGGTTACTGAACAACAAATATTAAAAATAGAAAAAGCATTTAATAATGGGCAACTTAATAGTGGAATACAAACGGCTAGATGATAGACAACTTAATAGTGGAAAACAGCTAAAGAGAAGGGTTAAATTATTAATATTCTTCATGATATGTGTAAACAGCTTATTTGCGCAAAGACATATAGTAAATATTGATTTTCAGGGTAATTTTAAGAATGATACTATCAGCTTAATCATAAATGATTTTAAAGTTATTGAAGGTTTGAATTTGAACAGTAATGTAGTATTAGGCCTTTCTACATCTTCAAGAATAGTAGAATCAAAACAAAAACAATTAATATTTGAATATGCAAATTTATCTATGACTAAGTCAGAAACAATTTACTTAAAAGAGTTAACTATAAATCAGAAGCTCAAATTATGTATAAAATATAATAATAAGGTTTTTAGTAAAGAATTTTACATAAATGAAGGAAAATATATTGGAGTTTATAAATATAAACGTGATTCAATTAAGTTTTTACAATCAAAAAAAGGATTTGAATATCAATAGGGGACAATAACTGTCCCCGCTGTTCCCTAGTATGTGCTACCCTGCTATTCCCAAGCACATTTTAAAACAACTGTCCCTTATAAGGGAATTAAATGAAAATGAAATAGTTATATAAAATATAAAAATAGTACAAATTAAAAGGAGGAAGGTAACTTGAGTTACTTTCCTTTTTCTTTTAGTCCATTATATTGATGTTCTACAAACAACGTTTACAAGCATTGGTTTTATTTTGTGCTATTCGAACGCCATTTTAAGAAGTCGATAACTAGCAATAGAATACCTTTAGATTAGCATTAAACGATATTGTAATGAAAAAATTAATATTAATACTTAATGTGCTTTTTATTTGTGTCAGTTGTGGCTCATTTAAAAAAGATTTTAAGCAAACGGGAAATCAAATAGATGTGGTTATACATAATTCTATCGTAGATTTTTCAAATACCAGCAGTCTTTATAAAAAAGATACTGTTTTTTCAGTAGATGTATTGGAATTAGACAAAAACAAAGATTTGTTGGTTGTGAGAATTAGTAAGAATAATATGAAAATGTTATTAACTGATAGTGTAGAAATAGGCAAGAAAGGAGTTAAGATACCTACTCGACACATTGAAAAAGATGGAAAACTCTTTTTTTGGTGGGATGATGATTACCCTTTAACGCAAGAAGCACTTGATACATTCGGTAAGTATAGGCTTCTTCAAGATGATGAAGATGGCACGGTTTTGTTCCCTGATTTTACGATTAATGACGCTCAAAAAGGAGTACATTACTATTTTTGCAAAAGTAATTTACTGAAATACAAGAAGGTAACTACAAACAAAGCAGTAGGTTATTATGATGCGCCAGATATGGATTGTGATTAAAAATAGAGAACATAAATAAGTATAAGGAAAACCGCCCAAGTGGCGGTTTTTTTATGCGTAAGCTTTTTTAGCGTTGGCATCCCTGATGGCGAGGTCGAGGAACTTCAAGACCATAGCCTTGTCCTCATTGTCCATATCCTGTATGGCCTGGAAGCGCCTTAAAAGTTGCTGGTAATGTCCTAAACTGGCACTTTTGAATTATGTTTAAAATTTAACTCTGATAATCAGTAAATTATAAAATTATAAGCCTCTTAATTGGGGCTTATTTCTTGTTTATTGAAAGATTAAAAACTTGTTAGAGGTTTTAAAACCTGGGTTTGTTAAAGCTTAATGTACTAAATTGGTGCTTAAAAAATCTGTAACATTACCCTAATAACAAAAATGATCACTTAAATTCACCCGCCTTTGTCTAGTGGAAATATTTCCTATATTTACGATGCCGTTGGCACCAAGCTAAAGAAGATTGTGAGCGGTGGCAGCACAACGGAGTATGCGGGCAACTATGTGTACGTGGGCGGTTCTTTGAAATTCTTTAATCATGCAGAAGGGTATGTGGATGTTAACGGTAGTACCTATAAGTACACCTACCAGTACAAGGACCATTTGGGGAACGTTCGTTTAAGCTATAGTGACCTGAACGGCAATGGCAGTATTGCTACCTCCACCGAAATCTTGGAGGAAAACAATTATTATCCCTTTGGGCTTAAACATAAGGGGTACAACACTAACGTAAATTCTACTAACTTAGCACTTAAATATAAGTTTGGTGGTAAGGAGCTTCAGGACAACAACGTTGGGGGCTCACAACTGGATTGGTATGATTTCGGAGCAAGAAATTATGATGCGAGTTTGGGCAGATGGATGAACATTGACCCATTGGCAGAACAGATGAGAAGATGGAGTCCTTATAATTATGCGTTTAATAATCCTTTGGTTTTTACAGACCCAGATGGAATGGCACCATTTACAGACTTATTCGATAAAAATGGAAATAAAATCGGTTCAGACGGTGTGGACAATGGGGTTAATGTCGTGGTTAACAATGAGAATTTAGTTAAACAGGTTAAGAAAGTAAATAAAAAAGATGGCAAGGTAGATTTATTGGACGACCAATTTTCTTTTAATGGTTCGGATATTACAGTTTTGCCAGACGAGGCTACTTTAAGTGAGAGTTTAAATGTACTCGATAGACAGGTTGCTAATGGTGGTTTGAAAGAAGAAACAAGTAAAGTAGTAGACTTTGGAAAAAGGATTCATCGTTCAAAAACAGGAACTGCACCTACAATAGAATCGGATGGTAAAGGAGGTTATGTTGCTACGGCAGAAACTAAATCAGAAGCAGCGCCTTTATTTGGTAATGAGAAAGTTACGGCATTAATTCACTCTCACCCTACAACAGCTTTAGAGAAAAATGGGTTGGTTTTTCCTTTTTCAGCTAATATTCCTTCAAGTGTAGATGAAAGCAGTTTTAAAACGCAATCAACAAATATAATTGTAGGGCCTATTTCAGGCAATGTTACACGTAATGCCAATGGAACATTAAATGATAGTAGAACTTTAGGAATATCTATTTTTAATAGCAGGTCACAATTGCAAATATCTTTACCTAAAAGAGTTGTAACTAAAATATTGCAAAATTGATTATGGGCAGAATAATATATT
Organism: Aestuariibaculum scopimerae; assembly: GCF_059428085.1. Lineage (NCBI taxonomy): Bacteria > Pseudomonadati > Bacteroidota > Flavobacteriia > Flavobacteriales > Flavobacteriaceae > Aestuariibaculum > Aestuariibaculum scopimerae. The sequence goes on along the minus strand of NZ_CM182089.1, from coordinate 3,100,258 downwards.
TAATGGTTTTTACTTTTGTAACTTTTACAAGCTTTTCTCAAGAATTAGAAGAAATAGATTTTGTAATTGTAATAGATGATGAGATTGTTAATGCTGTTCAAGGTTTGTCAATCCAAGTTAAAGAAGGTAACGGAGAAACAACTTCTATATCGCCGAATTATCACCCAGGTAATTTGGCTTTTGACAAATCTATATACAGTAAGTTACAGTCAGAAGATATAGAGTCTTTAAAAATAGTTTTTTCATACTCTCAAACTTGCAAAAAGAAAATGAAGAACTATTTCTATGAGATAGAATATAATCCAAAATGGTTAAGTGAACCATTTAACGTGTTGAAGATATTTAATTTAGATAAGAGAAAATATAGAAAGAAGTATAAGCCGCTCAAAGAAAATGTAAACTACAGTTTATCTTTAGATGTAGGTAGTTATAGTATTCTAAAAATATAAACACACAGCTATATAAAGCCACTCTTCGGAGTGGTTTTTTATGCGTAAGCTTCTTTAGTTTTAAAATCACGAATAAGCGCATCTAACAAAATATAGATGTGCTTTTTGTTTTCATTGGATAATTTAGAAATATCCTCTACTCGTTTTAAAGTCTCTGTATCGAGTTCTAAATCCGTATTTCCAACAAGGAAGTCTAAACTAACCGTTAAAGCATTAGCAATCTTGTTGGCCATTTCAATGGTTGGCTTTACTTCATCACGCTCGTATCTTCCATAGGCATCGCCATTAATGTTGATGATTTTACCAACATCAGCTTGGGACATCTTACGTCTTTTTCTAACAATGGATAAGCGTTCGCCAAAGGTCATAAATGTATGTTTTTATACAGTATTATCTAATAAAGATCAAATATACAAACAATATTTGTAGGATAAAATTAAGTTATGCTTGGTCGTTTCATAAAGATATTATAGTTTTGCTACATATATGTAGGAATAAAATATTTTTAAATAATGTTAGACACAACCAACCCGAACAACTACAGTTACACAACCAAGCATTTAGAAATCCACATTTTAGGCGGAATCAAGACCCCGTATTCTATGATTAAAACAAATATATTTTGTTAAAATTTAAGCAACAAACCTCATTGTGTCCACATATGGGGTTTGTCGTTTTACCACGGCAAAAATTCTGTAATGCATAAGATGCAAACGAGTGCTAACGAGGGGAAATATTTCCTATATTTACGATGCCGTTGGCACCAAGCTAAAGAAGATTGTGAGCGGTGGCAGCACAACGGAGTATGCGGGCAACTATGTGTACGTGGGCGGTTCTTTGAAATTCTTTAATCATGCAGAAGGCTATGTAGATGTTAACGGTAGTACCTATAAGTACACCTACCAGTACAAGGACCATTTGGGGAACGTACGACTGTCCTACGCGGACCTTGACAACAATGGGTCTATCGACGCTTCGACCGAAATCCTACAGGAGCGAAATTATTATCCCTTCGGTCTCGAACATCGTGGATATAACAATGTAGTCATAGGAACAGAAAATAACCATAAGACTTTTGGAGGTAAGGAATTAAACAAAGAACTTGGTTTAAATTGGCACGATTTCGGTGCAAGGAACTATGATGCAGCGATAGGACGATGGATGAATCTTGACCCACTCGCAGAAAACTATTCTGCAACTTCACCATATGTTTATACTTTAAACAATCCTTTGTTCTTTGTTGACCCAGATGGTAGAAAAGTCCGAAATGCTGATGAAGAACGAAAACAAAAAGCGGAGCAAGAGCTAAAGAAAAACCAAGACATTGTAGCTAGTGCAGAATCGAAATATGGTACTGAAAAGGGAGATTTTAAAAATAAAACAGACTATAAGCGATACAAGCAAGCAAAGGGGAATGTCAATAAGTCTGAAAGAGCAGTAAAAAAGTATACAGCTAGAGCTAAAGAAACTCAAGCTAAAATTGATGAATTCAAAACGAATTCGCCAAAAATGTTTGCAGCTATGGATAATATTCAAAATGAATTTGGAGAAGAAGTAGATATTATGATGACCACAGAATCTTTATCTGATGCCAATGGTCAAAATGCCTTTTCTTTCACCGAAGACGCCGATAATGCAGAATTTAGAGTATCCACAGCTGAGTTTGGCATAAATACCTTAGAGATACAGATAGACCCGGTAATGGAGAAATCTTACAGAGGTACCGTGCCAACCACTTTAGAAGCGGTTAAACACGAAATGGGGCACGCAAATTATACAATAAAAAATGTGCAAGAATATCAGCAGTATTATCAGGAGAATGCAAAGAATTTTAAAGCTGGTCATAGAAAGGACGACAAGAGTGGCCAAAGGGCCGAGGAATGGGAAACAAAGAATGATTTATAATATGAAAACACTAATAACACCATTATTGCTCTTAGTGTTTACTATGGCAAGTTCCCAAACACTAAGCACCAGGGATTCTACGAATATATTATTCAAGGCGAAATTGTTTTCAGTTAGCGAATATGGGATTGCTGACAAAGAGCAAATAGTGAAAGATATTGAAAAGCAAAAAGCGGTTTTTTTAGAAACTCTATATGAGCAGTTTGTTTTTATAAAAGTGGATTTTTCTCAACCATATAGGCATTTGAATCTTAGCACTTCCACTTTAAATAGGGCTTGTAGTTATTATCTCGCATTTAGTATTGTGGACTCTCGGTTCTATAAATTGGGAGGTTTTGGAACAGTAGATATAGATGATTTTTTCAATGACTTAAAATTAAGAGAGTTAACCATTTTTAAAGGAATATCAGGAGATGAAGTAGATGGTATCGATATTCATTGTCTGTATGAATATTTTGAGTTAAACAAAAAGAAAAGGAAGAAAAAGGGCTATACCTGTTTTGATGTTTGTAAAAAAGAAAATGAGACCAAAGTAATAATTAAATGAAAAAGCCGCCTTCGGGCGGTTTTTTTTATATCATACGTTTTTGCAAATCGCATTTAAGGAGGAAAGACTCTAATAGCTCTTTTACGATGTTCTTTTTATCCTGTGGGAGCTGTTCCACCCTTTGGAACTGGTCAAGTAGTTCACGGTCGTTTAAAGAAGCTTCTGCCTGTTCGTGGTTAGAACCGCTCATTAAAAAATCAGAGGTAACCCCGAGCGCACTCGCGATTTTAGATAACACTTCACCAGAGGGCTTTACGCCCTTGCTCTCGTAACGACCAATCTGTGTGTAATGCACATCCACGATTTTACCCAACTCTGATTGGGAAAATCCTTTATCCTGTCTTGCCTTTTTTAGGCGTTCGCCGAAACTCATAATAAATAAAACGCTTTAGAATCTTCACAAATCTACCAAATACCCCCGTATTCTATGATTAAAACAAATATATTTTGTTAAAATTTAAGCAACAAACCTCATTGTGTCCACATATGGGGTTTGTCGTTTTACCACGGCAAAAATCCTGTAATGCATAAGATGCAAACGAGTGCTAACGAGGGGAAATATTTCCTATATTTACGATGCCGTTGGCACCAAGCTAAAGAAGATTGTGAGCGGTGGCAGCACAACGGAGTACGCGGGCAACTATGTGTACGAAAACGGTTCTTTGAAATTCTTTAATCATGCAGAAGGCTATGTAGATGTTAATGGGAGTACCTATAAGTACACCTACCAGTACAAGGACCATTTAGGGAATGTAAGGTTGAGCTATATGGATAACAATGGAACTCTTGAAATATTGGAGGAGAATAATTATTATCCTTTTGGATTAAAACATGAAGGGTATAATGGTACAGTAAATTCTACTAACTTAGCACTTAAATATAAGTTTGGTGGTAAGGAGCTTCAGGACGACAACGTTGGGGGCTCACAACTGGATTGGTATGATTTTGGTGCTAGAAATTATGATGCTGCTTTGGGTAGGTGGATGAATATTGACCCTCTTGCAGAAGATTATTATGAATGGTCTCCATATAATTATTCATATAACAGCCCTTTAAGATATGGTGACCCTACTGGAATGGGACCTAATGACTGGGTAAGTAAAGACGGAGGAGACACATATTATTGGGATTCAAATATAACATCAGAAGAACAGGCAAATAAAGCAGGCGTTAAATATGGAGGTAAGACAGTTAGTGAAGTAGTTAAAAAGGAGGATAGCCCTTGGATATTGAATGCATTTGAATCACAACCAGAGTTTGATTTTAAAAGCTATTATGATGCTCCTGTCAAAGAAGCATACAATGAAGCCCTTGATAAACAAGTTGAAGCTCAAAAAGAAAGAAAAGTGAGTTTGGACGTTGCTAGGGAAAATAATGATGTGGCAGGATATGAAGATATTCTTGAGTCTCCAATTACATTTGAGCCTGTTGATTTGAGCTTTGCTTCACAATTCCCAGTAGGTCAGAATTATACTTCTTTTGATACCACAGTAGAATGGGGAGGTGAATCATATGATGTAAAAGTTAGGATACAAAATGTACCAACTGAACAGAGGTCAGCAGATAGAATTAACTTTGTTGGTTTGCCCTCCCACGGAAACAGTGCTGTTCTTAAGGGGAGTACTACAAATTACTATCAGCATAGATTAGGGTCAGGAGAGGCAGTAAGAATAATTTTCGGAGAAAAAAATAAGCAAGGCTATTTAAATTTTGGAAGTCAATAAAAATGAGTCATAACTATAACATATAATAATTCATGAAACTAATTAGAAAGTTTTTATTAATTCTTACAGTTTTAATATGTGGTTATATTTTTTACAAATACTACAATTTTAACAAGTATGTGAATATTTATAATGATGAATCTTCAGTTTTAGCTGAAAGGATAGAACATTATTCAATCAATAGGTTAGATAATATCCCAAATAATAAAAAAGATTTTAATAAAATGCTTGAATGGTTAAAGAATATTGATGGACTTCAAAATATTCTGGAATATGGAATAAATTTCAAATATGATAGTTCTGACCAATCTCTTTCAATCTATTCTTTTGGAATTGATAAAACTGATGATAATTTAGAGAACCCTTCATATTCCACATCAACTATTGAGCATACTATTTTTGGAGAAAATGATGTCATAGATGATTGGGGTTTTTGGGATATTTTTAAAACTAGGGGTAGAGACGTATTATTACTAAAAACATCAATTGGCGAAGATTATTTATGTGTAAATAGAAAATCGTTTTCAAATGATAAACTTTTAATTTTACTATCACAATCATATGTGTTTTATCAAGGAAATAATAGAGTGTCAGGTCAGCTAGAAAAAGAATTAAAAGAAAAGATTAGACCTTACAAGCTTTTAATAAATCCTACTATTCCCGAATTAAATGATAGTGCTAAACTTATTTTCATAAGATTTAGGAATGGTAATTTTTATAATACTTGTTCTGATAATGTTGATTTAGATGTTTTTGATGTAAAGTTAAAAGATGTTTTAATCAAAAATAAAATTGATTATGCAATTATCCCTATATTGATAGATGGTAGTAACTCAAATTAGAGGTTGCCAAGCTTTAAGATAGTAATTAAACATAAAAACACATAAGCAGGTATATTTAGGTATGCCTGTTTTTTTTATTATACAACAGGAGGTTACCCCGTATTCTATGATTAAAACAAATATATTTTGTTAAAATTTAAGCAACAAACCTCATTGTGTCCACATATGGGGTTTGTCGTTTTACCACGGCAAAAATTCTGTAATGCATAAGATGCAAACGAGTGCTAACGAGGGGAAATATTTCCTATATTTACGATGCCGTTGGCACCAAGCTAAAGAAGATTGTGAGCGGTGGCAGCACAACGGAGTATGCGGGCAACTATGTGTACGTGGGCGGTTCTTTGAAATTCTTTAATCATGCAGAAGGCTATGTGGATGTTAACGGTAGTACCTATAAGTACACCTACCAGTACAAGGACCATTTGGGGAACGTTCGTTTAAGCTATAGTGACCTGAACGGCAATGGCAGTATTGCTACCTCCACCGAAATCTTGGAGGAAAACAATTATTATCCTTTTGGTCTTAAACATAAGGGTTACAATACGAACGTTGCAAGTACCAACATTGCCCTTAAGAGAAAGTTTGGTGGCAAGGAGCTTCAGGATGAACTGGACTTGAACTGGTATGATATTACGGCAAGGAATTATGACCCTGCATTGGGTAGATGGATGAACATTGACCCATTGGCAGAGCAGATGAGACGACATAGCCCTTATAATTATGCGTTTGATAATCCTTTACGATTTATTGATCCTGATGGAATGGCTCCTGACGATGTAATAATAGAAGGAGAAGAAAGAGAAAAAGCCTTTAATGAACTACAAAAATCTGTAAGTAGCGAATTGACATTAACTCAAGATGAAAATGGAAAAGTGACATATTGTATAAATGATGATGGAGAAGGAAATCCAGTGCAATTATCGAGCGATGCTAAACAGTTAGTTGATGCGATTGATGATAGTAGTATTACTGTAAAAGTTGATGCTCAGAATGATAATTTTAATAGTGATAGGTCGTTAAGAATAGGAGGGAGTTTTATGGGTAATACTGTACAAGGGGATGGTACAGTTGTTGCCAATCAAGAAATAAATCCTAATGTTTTAGGTAATATGAGCGAAGCCAATAATAACCCAGGAGGAGACGTTTTGCATGAGGTTACGGAAGCTTATCAAGGAGCGAAAATAAGCCAAAAAGCAGGAGTTTCTTCACCAAAGGCTGGGGCGCAAGGTTCAGTATATAACGAAGCACATAATAGAGCAACACCACAGACAGGGACAGTTAGGGAATATATTAGAGTGGGGTCAAGTCCACTTCACGTAGAATCATCTACTTATAAGAATCCCGTTACAGGACAGTACAATTTTGGGCAATCATTTACTGGAGTCGAATGGAGATCAAATGGTAGAGTAATACAAAAGCTATGAATAAAATAAAAATCTTAATATTGTTGATTATTTCTTCTCTCTTTATAAGATGTAAATCTTCCAATAACAATAATTTGCTAGGTCAACCTAATTTAAAAAAAGGAGATGATTATAATTTAGTTTTAGAAATAATAGGTAAAGTAGAATCAATAAAATTGGATAAAGCCGTATATGTTTTAATGGTAAAGGATTCTTTGGACAGAAAGTATCAGGTTTTATCCAAAAAAGAGAATAACATTAAAACGAATAACAAAATTGAAATAGGTGAAAATTATTTTTTCAAATTAAAACAACTTACCCATAAGAAAGATAATAGTCAGCCTCGAAGTATGACTGTCAATGGGGAAGAAATTATTATTACACCCAATAATTATGTTCAAGACTGTATTAATTACAATGCTCAAAAATTCTGTAGTGATTCTTATGAGGTATTTGAGGGAATAAACCTAATTAACTTAAATATTGATGAAAGTATTATTACAAAATAAAAAGAAAAAATAGAATTATGCCTAAAACAGGTAATGTCCTAAACTGGCGCTTTTAAAAATGGTTCAAACTGAAATGATAAGCCTCTTAATTGGAGCTTATTTCTTGTTTATTGAAAGATTAAAAACTTGTTAGAGGTTTTAAAACCTGGGTTTGTTAAAGCTTAATGTACTAAATTGGTACTTAATAAATTCATTAAATGGGATAATGTCCTAAGCCCCAATTTCCGTGATAAAAACAAGTAAAAAAGCCCAAAATTTAAGCAAAAAGCAGCATCAACTTGCCCAGACGGTTTTTGCAACTTGCAGAAACGAACAACTCAACCTTACCTACTGGACAACTCAACCTTACCTACTGGGTAGGTAAGGTTGAGTTGTTGGCCTGGTAAACCGATGCTGACGGCCAGTGTGTAGCATGTGTAGCCTTACCCAAATTAAGACACTACTAAATTCAACAAATTTTCATTAATATCATCAGATTCGATGAAGAATTCTTCACCGAATCTAGGTTTATATTCTCTAGGAGACTTGTTCCCTAGTGATTGGTGTGGATGATTACTATTATAATCTTCCATCCATTGATTGCTTAATGTTCTTAATTGGTGCAAATCGTTAAACCAATACGCATCCAGTATATCCTCTCTATAAAATCTATTCAATCGTTCTATATATCCGTTTTGCATAGGTTTACCTGGCTGGGTGAACCGTATTTCTACTCGTTTTCGCTTGCACCAAGCGTTTAAGGTTTTGGATATAAATTCAGGTCCATTGTCACAACGAATTGTTTGTGGCAGGCCAATCTCTTCTTCTAACTGTTCTAGGGTTTCTACTACCTTTCTAGCCGGATAATTCAATCCTGGATCTATGGCCAATACCTCGCGATTACAGTCGTCCATAATGTTCAGTATCCGTACCTTTCTTCCATCGGAAAGTGTATCAGACATGAAATCCATGCTCCAAACCATGTTTAATGACTCAGGTGCTTCCAAAGGGTGTTTCACCCTGCCCGTTATACGCTTTTTGTGTTTACGTCTCAGTTTAAGTTTCATTTGCCTATATACTCGTAGTACACGTTTTCTGTTCCACCTATGGCCTTCGCGACGAATCCGTTTGTAATACTCATCAAATCCTCTGGTTGGAAGTTCCGAAGCCAATTCAGAGAGTTTGTCGATTACTTCACGGTCATCACGCTTGGTTTGGTAATACCACATTGAACGGGTTAAATCCACAACACCACAGGCCCTTTGTATAGATACCTGATATTCCTTGATTAAATAAACCGCCCTGTGCTTCTTGTCGGAAGGCCTTAGAACTTTTTTGACAATATATCCTTAAGCATTTGGTTATCCAAGCTAGCATCTGCGTACATCTGCTTGAGCTTGCGGTTTTCTTCCTCCAACTCTTTTAAGCGTTTTAATTGGCTCGTTTCCATACCTCCGTACCTTTTGCGCCAATAATAAATGGTACTCTTGTCGATACCTAATTCTCGTGCTATATCACCTACGGCACGACCTTGTTCGTTTTCCTTCAAGACCTTGATAATCTGACTCTCGGTAAATCTACTTTTTTTCATCTGACAGTTTAAAATTTAAAATTAGTAAATTTGAATTTTATGCTGTCTTATTTTTAGGGAAGGCTACAAGTGCAAGTTGATCTGTTCACCTACTTAAGTTAGGGTGTTATACATCCTGTTTTACATACCTTTTAACGGATTTTTTGCAGAAAAATGACATAAAGCACCTGTAAGTACAAACACATGCCAAATAACATGGTTATAGGGAATTCTTTCTATGGCATAAAATACAATGCCCAATGTGTAGGCCAAACCCCCGATTTCTATGATAAAAGCCTTCGGTAATTTTTTTGATTACGAAACATTTTATGGTTTTAAAGTTCTGTATGATATTATCGATAAGGAAAAAGAGCTTGCTTCTTGTCTCGTCGTCAAGCTGTTCAATATCCTCGATACGTTTTAAGTTAGAAGGCACATTTAATTGTTTCCCAATTAGAATCGTTTAAATCAACTTTATAAAAATCTAGTGGCTATCTGCTGGTTTTTTAACAATGTTAAATTTCCACGTACCATTTAAGCTTTTGTAATAATTAGATTTCTCTGCTACATCTGCTAATGCTAAACCTTTATCTTTATATAAAATGAAAGATGCTCTTCCTGCCTCCTTGTTTCTGTCTACAACCAAAGCATTTTCCATTCGTTTGTGTTGGCTTGTGCAAAACTTAAAAGAACAAGAAGTATAAATAGTGGTGATAAAGCTAATTTATGCATGGAATTTTCTAAAATATTATAAATTTTTGAATATTCTGTTCAGTTTTTTTATTTCCAAGGTTTTCACAGGAGATGAGTTGGTGTTAGCTACACCTTCTCCATCAATTTGTGTTACATTTTGAAAAAATACATGAAGTCTCTTTTTGCTATTCCAAAGAGCAATATCATAATTGGGTTCCCATTGCCCTAGAGACAATTCACTAACATCAACAACGTGCCAAGGTTTATCATTTTCAAGATTTGCTGAATAGGCTATAGAAACTTTATTATTTCTTGATTCCTCTCTAAAAAGAATAGCAACAATGTCTTCATTAATTAAGATATCTGGCCTTGAAATTGGTATATTTTTAGTACCACTACCACCCAACACAAATGAATCGCTTCTAAACCCAGTATTTACCTTACACCATTTATTATTCTTTAAATACACAATTTGATATTGAGGTATTGCACCTTCATTCCAATAGCTTGCAATAAAAGGATTGCCCTTGCTATCTGTAATCATGGCAGTTTGATTAATTAAAATACTATTTTGAGGGATTTTCCAAGCGTATTCTGCTGTTTCCAAGGTTATTGGTAAATTATACACCTCTGAAGTTGATTTTTTCCAAGTTTTTCCTCCATCCAGCGAGCGGGCATAGCATAAATCATGGTTCGTTTCTACATCCCATGTTTCTCTCCATACCCAGGACAGGTGAATAACAGCTTTCTCATCTACAGCAGCCTGCCAATACGCACTTCGTTGTCCTTCTCCATCGATAAGGTTACTTTGTATTTGGGACCATTGTTTTGTATTAACATCGTAAGTATTAATAACCAAATTACCTCGCCCGGATTCTCCTGAACGGTATAGAAATACTAGGTTTCCATTTGGTAAATTATAGAACTCAGGATAGGTTACTTTATCTTCCTGATTCCCGGTCATAGGTATTTCTTTTCCTAATTCTATACTTAAAGGCCTTTTGCTCTTGGCATACCTTAATTTCGTATTATGATGGTCCCAGCTTACATGCAAATACCCCTCACCATCAACCGCGATACTTATACTATTATGTGCATCCTTTGTATTACCTCTATATTGTGTTTTAGAAGTTTCCCATTTAGAAGCGTGCACTTTTCGTTTGCCTAAAACCAAATAGCTTTCTTGGTCGTAATAGCCCACAAACTGATAACCTGAATGGGTTGTAATAGCATGTTTTCTAAACTTCACCGTATTTACAGAATTCTTGCTCCAGCCCTCCCCTATATATGTATATGAAATATTTTTAGCGCAAGAAGCTAAACATACTATAAATAAACATAGTATGGCAAACTTGCTATCTAATATGGTTGTTTTATTAATAATCATTAAAGTTTATGTCAAAATTTTGTTTTGTAGTTTTCATTTTAATAAGTTTTAAAATAACATCTAAAATAAAAGAGGAGGATAGAATGGGTTCAAAATATCCATAAAGCAATAAAATAGGTAATTGCAACTTTTATCAGTTTAAAAAATCAACTAATTCTTAATGGCATGGTCTATTGGTATTTTTTTACCAGACCATATTTTTTTCTGAGTCCAGGGTTGATACGGATGCTTCCAAAATACATCGTCACTTGATAAACCTAGAACCAAAAACACTTCAGAGCACAAGTACAAACTTCCAGTAGAAATATATCCTTCTCCAATATTATTTTGATGGCCATATAACCCCACCTGTAGCCATCCATTTTGGTCAAAAGTACCTTCAGCACTTAATTGATTATGTATCATTTTGCATAAAGCCGATCTTACTTGTTCGGGTGCTACTTCTGCTGGCAATTGTTTCCATAGAGCAATTTGAGATAACAATTGAAATGCACCAAAACGATAGGCTAACGACCTGCCTATAGGAGGGTATGTTCCTTCTGGTGAAATTAATCGTTCTTGAATAGATGCGTATCGCACAGCTCTTTCAATGGCCTCGTTATAATCTGATGCTTTACGATTGGTGACTTCATTAATCGTTTTTAAAATATCCAATACCATTGGCTGAATTACAAAACTGTTGTAATAGTCCCAGTGAAATTCAGGACCATCACCATACATTCCATCTCCCAAATACCATTCTTTATGTTTATTTAAGGCATATTCCAAACGCATCATATCGGGTTCTGCGCTAAACTTTAAAAGTGCCGCTTCAATCATTCCCAAAAACAGTAACCAATTGCTATAATAAGGTTCTATAACCCTGGTAGACTTTAATGCTTTAATAACATTATCTTTTGTTGTAAGATCTAATGGTTCCCACAATTGCTTTGGGGCCCTTAATAAGGCTTGAGCAAAGAAAGCTGCATCAACAAGTGGTTGCTTGTCTTTATTAAAGTTCATGAAATCTGGGGCCTCAGGATTGGTTGCATTCTTAATACACTTTCTAGCCAAGCTAATATATTTAGCTCTTAATAGCCCCTCGCTCGTTTCATCTGGCCCCAACTCTAGCCACGGAGCCATTCCCGATAACAATCTTCCAAATGCTTCTAAATAAGTAACATGTGTACGATCGTCCCATGCACCCGGACATTTTTCAACAGGCATTGTTTTTTTTAATTCGTTTTTACTTAATGCCGTTAAAACAGGGTCTCCTATTTTAATTAAAGACGATACAAAAAACTGACGGACTTCCTCCGGGTTTCTTTCTTGAATTTCAGCATTCTGGGAGTAAACACTAAGGTTTACAAAAAACAAAGAAACACCTAAAACTAAAATTGTTTTTTTCAATACCAAAACATTTAAAATATTTACATTTAATGTAGCTATGTGTACCATAAATTTATTTACATAATTAAAAACCCCTCCAATATAGTTAATAAAGAAGGAAGAAGACTAAAAATCTTCTTCCTTCCAAAAAACTAAACTAAGTCAACAAAAAATTAATTATTTTTAGTATCCATTATTCTGTTCTAAAACAGCATCCTTATTAAGGTCTATTTCACTTTGAGGAATTGGTAAAAGTGCGTGAAACTCTTGCAATCCATTTGTAGTTTCAATATTACCTCCAGCTAAAGGAGCTGTTCCATTTAACCTTTTAGCTCTTTCAACCAAGGTTCCTGTTCTTACTAAAGTCATTCTTCTGTTTTCTTCTCCAATTAATTCCCGTGCTCTTTCGTCTAAAATAAAATCTAAAGTTATATCGCCAGGATTAACTGTTGGGGCATTAGCTCTATCTCTAAGTACATTAATATCATCGGCAGCTCCATCTAAATTGTTTTGTTCAAATCGGGCTTCAGCTCTTAAAAGATAAGTTTCCCCAAAACGCATTAAAATAAAATCCTTAAACATTCCATACCCAAAAACATCCCGCTCATCAAACTGTCCCCATTTTAGTGTATAAGGCGCATATTTGTATATGGTATCTGCAGCGAATATTTTCACTTCACTTCCATCCGGTAAAAGGAAAATCGCATCTTCTCCATAAGGCACAGCGGTTCCTCTAATAGCATCATACTTTTCATTGGTATTATTAAAATAGTGCTGACGGTGGATTGAATATTTTGAATTACGTATATCGCCGTCATCATACAGATCATAAAGCACCCAATTATTCAATCTAATTCTGGCTAGGCCTCTACCCCCTAAAGTGTCTGTAGGTTGCATTCCCGGTAAATCATGATAAGATCCTCCCCAAACTCTTCTAAATTGAGAAAACCCAGTACTTCCTCCAGCTACATCGGTAGGGTTTTCTTGCTCTAAAACCCAAATGGCTTCTGTATTTCCTTGTGACCTCCTCTGGTTTCCATTAAGGAACATATCCGAATAATAGTCGCCCGGTTCTCCTGCACGCACACCATACCTTTCTTTAACAAGGGAATAATTGCCACTATTTATAATATCTGTACATTGTTGTTCTGCTAAATCAGGCTTTCCTGTTCGTAAATATACCTCCGCTAAAAGCTGACGCGCCATATCTTTATTGGCCCTTCCAAAATTAGCAGCTTGCCCCACTTCAGGCAAATTGGCAACAGCCATTATTAAATCGTCTTCAATTATGGCATTTACCTCTGCTAAAGAAGCTCTTGTAAAATCTGTTTTAGGGCCACTTACAGGCTCTAAAATTAAAGGAACTCCTCCATATAAGGTCGCCAGCATATTATAGGCATAGCCTCTAAAAAACCTTGCCTCTGCATTAAAAGCATCAATCTCTACTTGGGTCATACCAATAGCATTTCCTGCTTCGGCATTAGCAATTAAAATATTGGCATTATTAATTATATTGTACAGTCTAGCCCAAAGATCTCTAGCGTTTCCATCAGTAGATATTAGCTGTGCATAATCAAAATACCCTCTTACGCCATTGGCTCTACCTGCCGGTGCCCATACAACATCTGTTCCTACTTGAAACATACCTGTAAAAGCTTGCCCGCCAGAAGTCGTGGTATAAAAACCACTGCTTAACCTTTCGTACAATCCAATTGCAGCAGCATTATATCCCGCTTTGTCTGTTAAGGTTTCTGGTGCCGGCCTGTCTAACACCTTTTCATCTAAAAAAGAATCACTGCATGCATAGGTAACTAATACCAGCATGCTTATACTAAATAAAAATTTTATATGTTTTTTCATTTTTTTTTGAATTTTAATTAAGAATTAAAGCGTTACATTTAATCCTAAAGAAATGGTTCTTGTCTGTGGGTAATTATCTTCCCAACTTCCAGAACTATCTGAAGAACCTCTCGAATAATAATTAACTTCAGGATCCCACCCGTACCAATTGGTAAATGTATGTAAATTTCTACCTGCTAAATAAACGGTTAATCCTTGAACCCCTATTTTATCTAAAACTTCTGAAGGGAATAAATAACTTAAACGCACATCTTTAATTCTTATATAACTATAATCTTCTGGAAAGCCATAGCCCTTATAGTTTTTATAAGCGGACAGTGAAGGCCAATAGTTGTCTTTATTCTCAGGAGTCCAATATTTAAAATCGGCAGGCAGGTTTCTTCTTCCTGCTTCATCGGCATAAGTAAGGTCTCTATTGCTTTTTAACCCGCCTTGAGAAGTTTGGATAAATATACTTAAGTTGAAATTTTTATAACGAAAAGTATTGGTAAAACCACCAACCCAATCTGGCGTTGTTCTTCCTAAAATAACTTTATCATCATTATCTATTTGTCCATCACCATTTTGGTCTTTAAATTTAATATCTCCAGGGTTTCCATTAGGATCTACAGAGGCAATGTCTTCGCCCTCTTGCCAAATGCCTTCTTTTTCATAGTCATAAAAAACATCTAAAGCCTCTCCTATAAACCATCTATTGCCAATATCATCCTTTCCATCACCATAAAGTTCCAATATTTTATTTTTATTGATTGAAAAATTTATGGTAGATCTCCATGAAAAATCTTTATTGTCAACATTAATTGTATTTAAAGTAACTTCTAGACCTTGGTTTTGCATACTTCCTAAATTCGACCAAATGTTCCCATAACCTGTAATATTTGGTAGATTTCTTTTTAATAAGATGTCTTTGGTTTTAGATTTATAAACCTCAACCGTACCTGATATTCTATTGTTTAACAATCCAAAATCAACACCAATATTTGAAGATGTTGTTGATTCCCAATTAAGGTTGGCATTACCTAAAGAGTTGAAATCGTTCTCTGTTAAATATATAATACCTGTATAGGCATTACCATCAAAAGTTTGTTTCACCGATTTTCCGGTTGTTGCCGTTTGGTTTACACTAATAGCCTGATTTCCGGTTGTTCCATGAGAAAACCTTAATTTCAATGCGTTTACAAAGTCAGAATCCTTTAAAAAATTTTCATTTTTAATATTCCAACCTAAAGCCATCGAAGGGAAAACACCAATCTTGCTTGTGTTAGAACCAAAAGCAGAATACCCATCTCGTCTTGCTGTAAGTGTTAATAAATAACGACTATCGTAAGAATAATTAATTCTACCCATTTGGGATATCAATGAGTATGAATTCCCTTCAGAATTGACAGATTGTGTGGTACCTGAGGCCAGGTCATAATAAGACAAACCATCATTTACAAAACCTACAGCCTTAGATTCCGATTTAAAATAATCTACTTCCTGGGCACTGTACAATGCCGTTACATCAAAGTGATGTTTATCGAAGTCTTTAGAGTACGTTAAAATATTCTCGATAACCCAGTTTCCTGTTTCAGAATTTATTGCCTCTCCGGTACCACTTTGGTCATTAGCCGCTCTCCCTGAATAACGTCTTTCATTACCAAAATTATAGGTATATGAAGCATTCATTTTATATTGCAAGCCTTCAAGTGGTGTTATCTCAACAAAACCTGTACCTGTTAAGTTTCTAGCTTTATCCTCTCTATCTGTTGTTAAACCTAATAGTGGGTTGCTAAATAACAGTTCGGGACTCATTGGATATATTACATAATCTCCATTTTCATCTTTTGGCAAAGAATAGGGACTCATAGCGGTAGCATTTAGAAAATTAGCCCTGCCCCCACTATAATTATTCTCTGTAAAAAATGCTGATGTACCAACTTTTAACCAATCCACAATTTTGGAATCTGCATTAAACCTAATGGAGTTTTTCTTATAATTATACCCCTTTACAACACCTTCTTGCTCTAAATGGGAAGCTGATATGTAATATTGAGAAGTTTCATTGCCACTAGATATACTAATATTATGTTCTTGTATTACGCCTGTTCTAGTTGCTTCGTTTAACCAATTAGTAGTTAAACCTGCATCATAATTTTCTACTTCAGAAGCGTTTGGCAATACTGCAGTTTGACTCAAACCATTGGCTGTTAAAAAATCTGCATATTTTTGCACATAGGCATCAGGTCCCATTGGTGTTAAAGGGTTGGCCATTTCCTCAAAACCAAAATAACTATTAATCTTAACCGTTGGTTTTCCATCCCTTTTACCACGTTTCGAAGTTATAAGTATAACGCCGTTACTACCTCTGGTACCATAAATAGCCACTGCCGAAGCATCTTTAAGCACCTCAATAGAACTGATATCGTTTGGGTTTATATCATTGGTTGTACCAAAAAACGGAACGCCGTCCAAAACTATTAAAGGGTCATTATTGGCATTAATGGAATTTTGACCTCTTACCAAAACATTGGCAGAACTACCTGGAACAGAAGAGCTTTGAGAAATATTTAAACCTGCTGTTGTTCCTTGAATGGCTTGAAGCACATTAGTAACAGGTAGGTTTTCTAACCTATCTTTTGGAACCGATACAACAGAACCGGTTATGTCCGATCGTTTTTGTGTACCATACCCTACAACTACAACTTCGTCTAATACAGAGGCATCTTCCTCTAAAGTTATATTAATTGTTGATTCACCATTTAAAACAATCTCTCTTGTTTTAAAACCTATATAGGAAACAATTATTGTAGCATTTAAATTTGATACATCTAAAGAAAAGTTTCCATCAAAATCTGTTTGGGCACCGTTGGTCGTTCCTTTTTCTATAATATTTGCACCAGGTAAAGGTTGGCCAGATGCATCCATAATAGTTCCAGAAATTTGGGTTTGTTGGTTTTGCTTTGTCTCATATTTCAATTCTATACCTACTGTTTCAAAGGCTTGAGTTTGAAAAATGAAGCTAAATACTAATAATATGGATAAATTAAATTGCAATCCATAAAAACAATGCTTCTTGTATTTAATAATTTTTTTCATTTTAGTTTAATTGTATTAGTAGTTGTTGATAATTCTTAATTCTATTTTTAATAGAATTCACTCTTTAATTGTAATTAATTTTCATGTCATATATTTAGTTTAAAGTTTTCCGTATTTTTTGATATCTCACCATGGCCTCAATAAAATAATAGTCCCCATAGCTCAGGGAAACATCTATTTCAGTCTTGTTTGGCATATTACCCACTCCATGTTTAAGTAAAAAGCCTCCATTAGTCTCATTAAAAGATAAATATTCAGTAGTTAATAAAGAACTCAAAATTTTTAAAGCGGAATCAAAATATCGTTTTTGTTTTTCTCCTTTAAAAAACGTAGAAAGCTCTAACAATGCTGAAGCATTTATTGAAGCGGAAGAAGAATCTCTTAATTCATTTGGAATGTTAGGTGCATTAAAATCCCAATACGGGATGAGATCCTTTGGCAAATTAGGATGGTTCAAAATATAATTTGCAATATTCTCTGCATGCTTCAAATATTTTAAATCTTTAGTTTCCCTAAACATTACAGTATAACCATATAATCCCCAAGATTGTCCCCTCGCCCATGATGAATCATCTGCTGCTCCCTGGTTAGTAATTTTTGCTTTTACATCTCCAGAAACTTCATCGTAGATTACTTCATGATAAGAACTATAATCCTCACGAAAATGATTTTCCATAGTCTTATCGGCGTGATTGACTGCAATATTATAATATAGACTATCTCCGCTATGTTTTGTTGCCCAAAACAAAAGTTCCAAATTCATCATATTATCAATGATTACGACTAGATCATCATCACCAGCCTTATTCCAAAAAGTACTATCCCAAGAACGGATACATTTAACAACGGGGTTATAGCGGCTAGCTAAAGATTTGGCACTATTCATTAAAATTTGCTCATAATTAGGATTGGGATTTAACCTTTGAGCATTACCAAAACTGCAATACATCATAAAACCAAGATCGTGGGTTGATGTATTATATTGTTCACTACTTAAATCCTTTAAAACACCTTCGACCTCATGTTCAAAATCTGATTGTTTAAGGGCTTCATCTATATATATAAGTGTTCCAGGATAAAAACCGCTACACCACCATTCAGAATTGCTAGTTTCAAAATAATCAGATTCGGCATCATAGGATTTAGGGTAATTACCATTAGTAACCTGAGTCATCATATATTTATAACGCTCAGAAGCCATTTTTAAAGTAGTTTTTATTTTGGAGTCTAAGGGTCTTTCCTTGGGTCTTTCCTTATTTAAGCATGACGCAAGTATAATTAGAAACATTATATATAGAAGAGAATGTTTATTCATTAAATAAAATATTGTTAAAAGAATTAATTTAGTTTGTGGCTTTGTTTAAATAGATGTAAAATGAAAATTTTTACAATAGCTTCAACAAATTTCATTTAAATCAGTTGGTTAGTACGGGTAAAATTGGTTAAAATATGGGGCACAATAGTACCAATTACCACAACATACCCAAAAAGACTGCTTTTCAATAAGTTAATAAACAACGAAATTCCAAGAAGTTATTTTAGGCTGTATACGATTATAGAAAGTTTAATTTTAAATCCTTCAATTTTTTAAAAAGATTTGTTTTACTTGCACATAATTATGATTACGCATGAGAGTATTTAGATTTTATTTTGCCTTATTATTTTTTATGATAATATCTGTTTGTTCTGCCCAAGAGGTAAGAACTAATAACCTTATCAAAGAAAAAAGTATTTTGAAATTTGAATATTTCAATGTGCAATCTGGGCTTTCTAATAATTTAATTACTGATTTAGCACAAGATTCTTTAGGTTATATATGGGTTGCAACATCTAATGGACTTAACAGGTATAATGGGAATGAATTTTATAATTTTAAAAAAGAAAGTGATACCACAAATAGCTTAAATTATAATTTAATTGAACAAATAAGTTTTAACAAAAAAGGGGAGTTATTAATTGTAACCGGAAGAGGGCTAAATGTTTATAATCCTAAATCCGAAGTATTTACCCTATTTGATGAATCTAATGGATTGGCAAGAATTAGTCTAAGTTGTATGGAAAAGGGACTAAATAATGAGCTCATATTAGGGATTTATGGAGTAGGCCTACAGTTTTTTACACCAAACTTTCCTAAAGGGAATATTTTACTTGAAAACAAACCAAACGACGAAAATAGTATTTCCTCAAATTATATATCCAGTATACTTCTTGATGGGGAGAATACTTTATGGGTGGGTACTTTTAATAATGGTTTAAATAAAATAAATTATAAAACCAAGGATGTAAAACGTATTGATTTAGGAGAAAGGGACAATAAAGAGTTACAACAAATAAATTGCTTGTATTTAGATAGCGATAGAAATTTATGGGTTGGAACACGTAATGGTATTCTTGTTATAACCAAAGATAATGAGTACTTACATATAAACTCTAGCGATAATGAAGGTGAAGGTTTAAGCGACGCGGAAATTCTATCTTTTGAGGAGGATTATTTAGGTAATATTTGGATTGGTACACAAAATGGCGGCTTAAATATTATAGATTTCAAAGCCTATAGAAACGGGAATAGGTATATTAAAAGTTACTTGCCTAATCATAACGGAAATAATTTTCAAGGCAGGGCTGTATCAACAATCATGAAAGATGCGCAGGACAATATGTGGATTGGCACTTTTTACGGTTTGTATTACGTTAACCCCAAGGAAGAACCCATTGAGCACATTAAAATGAAGTTCACCGAATCTCCAGTAACGATTACTAGCAATTATGTGCGAAGTATAACTGAACGTTTCAATAAAGAATTGTGGATTGGTACAGATGGAGGTGGATTAAACCTTTATAACCCTAAAACAGGTAAATATAAGTATTACAGGCATGAGGAAAACAATAAGCTTAGTCTTTCTAATGATCACGTATATTGTGTATTGGAAGATAGTAAAAGGCGTGTTTGGGTTGGCACTTATAGGGGCGGCTTAAACCTTTTGGATCCCATAACAGGCAAAACCAAAAAGTATTTGCAGGGATCGGTCGAAGATGGATATAAAGTAAACGTGATTATTGAAGATAGCTTAGGTAACATTTGGGTAGGCACTAATAGAGGAGGTCTTTACAAATACAATGAGTTATCAGATAGTTTTGATTATGTAAATGAATTGGGGAAAATTGATATCAGGGATATTTGTGATGATAAAAAAGGGAATTTATGGTTAGCTACATATGGTGATGGTGTAACAAAATTTGATGTTAAAACACACCAATACCATATGTTTAAAATAGGTGACGTTACAGGGTTAGATAGTAACATTGTTTATGCCATAGAGCCATTGTTTAATGAAACCTTTCTAATAGGGACTGGTTATAACGGATTGTTTAAGTTTTTACCGTTAGAAAGAAAAGCAATAAACTATACAGAGATAGAAGGATTAAGTAATAATACGGTTAACAGTATTGTTCTTGGTGATGACCAAAATTTTTGGTTAGGAACCTATAATGGCTTAAGTTATTTTAATAAAATGTCAGAATCTGTAAAAAACCTTAATTCATTTGATAATATTCCCCAAACAGATTTTAATGTTGGCGCCTCTTTTAAATCAAGTGAAGGCCTCCTTTATTTTGGAAGTAATAATGGGCTCTATGTTGTTAACCCCAATAAATTATTTACTTCTAAAATCGATGCTCATTTAATTTTCGAAACATTAGAGGTATCCAACACTAAGGTACCAGTAAGCGCATCAAAAGGTAGCGGTAAATTAAGCCAGTCTCTCCCCTATTTAAAACATGTCGCCTTAGACTATGACGAAACTTTAATAACGGTTAATTTCAGTACTTTAAAATACCCAAATGCTCACAATATAAAATACACTTATTTGTTAGAAGGTTATCAGGATCAATGGGTAAATATTAATACTAGTAATTCTATAAATTTAAGTAACCTTCCTCCAGGGGATTATAATTTAGTAGTTCAGGGAATTATTAATCCTGAACAAACAGTAAGCAATAATCTTTTAATTACAATTAACCCCCCTTTCTGGAAAACTCTTCCTGCCTATTTAATTTATTTAATCGTTTTTATTTGCATAATATGGTTGGGTATGAAGTATTATTCTGAACGTTTAAAACTGAAAAACTCATTATTGTTCGAACAAAAGCAACGTCAATTGGAAAATGAGCTTAATTTAGAAAGGGTTAGGTTTTTCACCAGCTTTTCCCACGAGTTAAAGACACCACTAAATTTAATAATTGCCCCGGTCGAAAATCTCATTGAAAAAATTGATAAAAAGAAGCAAAAAGAACAATTGAAAATGGTACTTAGAAACTCTAAGTATTTGTTAAAAAACATTCAAAAATTATTAGAGTTTAGAAAGTCTGAAATAGGCCTGAATAAAATTTCGATTGATAAAATAAATATTTCGAAACGACTTCATCAAATACTTTTAAATTATGAACCCTTATCCAATTCTAGAGGAATAAAACTTGAATTACAAAAACCTGATAAGGATATTTATATTTTGTGTGATGTAGAAAAAATTGAAATTATTATTCATAATCTACTTTCTAATGCATTTAAATATTCTAAGCGAAATGATGTTGTTCTTACATCAATTAAGGAAGATAATAATCACTTGTTAATTACCATATCTGATAATGGAATGGGAATTTCAAAAAAAGATCTTCCCCATATTTTTGATTGGTACTATCAATCCAATATAAAATCAAAAAAGAAAGGTTCAGGTATTGGTTTAGCTTTATCTAAAATATTTGCTGAATTACATTTGGGTTCAATTTCAGTTGAAAGTGAATTAAATAAGGGAACAAAATTTACACTCTCCTTACCTAAAGATGCTTTTTTAGAAGAGACAAAAAATTTGAATCAATTACCTTTAATGGAAGTCAATCATGAAGATCAAATAAATAATGTATCAGAAATTTGGGAATATCAAGATCAATTTTTAGATAATAAATTGCCAAAAAGTAATATTAAATCAGACAAAACCAGAAAGCTTATTTTAGTTGTTGATGATAATAATGATTTACTTAAATTTTTATCTAGTATTCTTGAAGATGATTATGATTTAATATTAGCAGAAAATGGAAAAGAAGGTATTAAAAAAGCAATAAAATATGTTCCTGATTTAATAATATCTGACGTTATGATGCCTATGGAGAATGGAATTGATTTATGTAAAACACTTAAGTCTGAACAGACAACATCTCATATTCCAATTATCCTTTTAACGGCCGTAGGTAATACTGAAGGTATAAATGAAGGTTATAAGGAAGGTGCTGATGATTATATCACGAAACCTTTTAATTCTAAAATATTAATAACTAGAATCGATAACCTTATTCAAAATCGCTTAAAACTTAAGGATTACTTTAGTAATGGATTAGAAAAATCTGAGTTCATTGGAGATAACAAAAAACTATTTGATTCTGAAAAAGCTTTTTTAGAACGATTTAATAAGATAATCAGTGAATTTATTTCACAAAACAAATCGAATACTGAAGATATTTTTAATGAAATAGGGATGAGTAAAACCTCATTATATAGAAAAATAAAGGCTCTTACTGGTAAAACTGTAAATGAGTTAATACAAGATGCAAGATTAGAAAAAGCATATCATCTTATTAAATATGGTAATCTAAATATTTCTGAAGCTTCCTTTGAAGTTGGTTTTAATAGTGTAAAACATTTTAGAAAATTATTTAAGGAAAAGTATGGTATTCTTCCATCTAAAATTGATTCAATATAATTTTTTAGGGTAGCTTTTTGTATTTTTGGGTATGAGCAGAAAATATAAGTTTTAATAAACCTGACTTATAACAATACCCCCATATTCTATAATTAAACCAAATATAAAAAGCCCAAAATTTAAGCAAAAAGCAGCATCAACTTGCCCAGACGGTTTTTGCAACTTGCAGAAACGAACAACTCAACCTTACCTACTGGACAACTCAACCTTACATACTGGGTAGGTAAGGTTGAGTTGGTGGCCTGGTAAACCGATGCTGACGGCCAGTGCAAGTTGACCTGTTCACCTACTTAAGTTAGGGTGTTATACATCCTGTTTTTTATACCTTTTAACGGATTTTTACAGAAAAATGACTTAAAATAATGTGTTTTCCTTACTAAAATATCCACATTAAATGACATAAAAGAAAATCATAAAAAAATGACATAAAGCACCTGCAAGTACAAACACATGCCAAATAACATGGTTATAGGGAATTCTTTCTATGGCATAAAATACAATGCCCAATGTATAGGCCAAACCTCCTGCAAACAACAATAAAATACCATGACTATGCATCTGGTGACTTAGGTTTTCAAAATCGAATACAATAAGCCACCCCATTACCAAATACAACAAGGTTGACAAAACGTTAAACCTACCCGTAAAAAACAGTTTTAATACCACGCCAAACGCTGCAATGCCCCATACTGTATAAAACAAGGGCCAGCCCAAACTATTGGTAAGCGTTATTAAGGTAACGGGCGTATAGGTGCCTGCTATTAAAAGGTAAATGCTTATATGGTCTACTACTCTAAAATAGTGCTTATGGGTTTGGTTCTTGGTGGAATGGTATACAGTAGAAGCGGTAAACAAAATAATGATGGACAGGCCATAAACAATTACACTAAACAAGCTCCACGGCGTTTTATGGGTATTAAAAACAATAAGCAATACCAAAGCTGCTACTCCAAACAAAGCACCTATGGCATGCGATAAGGCATTAAGTCTTTCTTCAAAAGGTGTTTGAATGCGCATGCCGGTTTATTCCGTTTTTTGGTTTAACCACTTATCGGTTAAATCGTAAAAATCATATTCTATAGCTGCCTTTTGCCGTTCTAATACCCCATTTTGGAAATTACGCTGTAAAATGTCTTCTATTAAATAATCTTCTTTAACGTTATAGGGGTCGAATTCTGTTTTTAAGGAAATATCGAACATACTGGCCGTGGTGTTGTACCAAAAGGCCCGCCACCCACTCCGCAATTCCTTCACCAAATCGAACGTAGTGGTACCTGTTTGTCTATGGATTAGCTTTACCAATATTTGGCCCTCGGTACGGGTAAGCTTTTTTAATTCGTCAGAGAACTCCCCTTCTATATACTTCTGTATCATTTTGGTATAACGCTTTTTATCGCGGTTCCTTGTTAGCCTGGCAAGCCTGCTGTTCATAGAATCTAAACGTTCGGCTGCCAATTTTGCATAAGGGTACACCTTAATGGTTTTTCGCCTTAATATTAAATAGCGTCTCCTATCGGCATTACTATCAAACTTAAGCTTGTTTAAAAGCATTACCTCATCCAGATTAATAATGGTTCTTGGAATGGAATCGCCATCTATAATTAAATAGGTTACCTGGGTAGAATCTTGTTCCACATCCCTTGTTTGTGCCAAAACAAGAACCGGAAAAAGGAGTATTATGTATGCAATAAATTTCATCTTATAAATACTGGAGCAATAATCCTTCAAAATTACTAATTTCATTCTGTAAAACATTTTTTTCACATTTATATTATTATTTTAGTGCAAATTTTATTCTTAAGGATTAGGAATAAGGCGCAAGCCTATACAGCATGTATAATTTAAGTAAGAATAAAGCTTAACCATAAATAATAAAGTATAAACCATAAAATAAATGAAACGTATTCTCAACAAAAAATCTTTAAATTTCCTGGAATCTTATTTAAACAATGCAGCACCTACGGGTTATGAATGGACGGGGCAACAGCTGTGGATGGACTATTTAAAGCCTTATGTAGATGAATTTATAACAGATACCTATGGTACGGCCGTTGGCGTTATTAACCCAAAGGCTAAATACAAAGTTGTTATTGAAGGGCATGCCGATGAAATTTCATGGTACGTTAATTACATTTCAGATAACGGTTTAATATACGTGATACGAAATGGTGGCAGCGACCACCAAATAGCGCCTAGTAAAGTGGTTAATATCCACACCAAAAAAGGTATTGTTAAAGGTGTTTTTGGATGGCCTGCCATACATACCCGCGATAAATCGAAAGAAGAAACCCCTAAACTGGACAACATTTTTATAGATTGTGGCTGCAAAACCAAAGAAGATGTTGAAAAACTGGGCGTTCATGTAGGTTGTGTTATTACCTACCCCGATGAGTTTCATATTTTAAACAACGATAAATTTGTATGCCGTGCCTTAGACAACAGAATGGGAGGCTTTATGATTGCCGAAGTGGCACGCTTACTTAAGGAAAACAAGAAAACCTTGCCATTCGGACTTTATATTGTGAATGCTGTACAGGAAGAGATTGGCCTGCGTGGTGCCGAAATGATTACCCAAACCATTAAGCCCAATGTGGCTATTGTGACCGATGTAACCCACGACACCACAACCCCTATGATTGAAAAGAAAGTGCAAGGGGATTTAGAAATTGGCAAAGGCCCAGTAGTGGCATACGCCCCTGCTGTACAACAAAAATTACGCGATTTAATTACCGATACCGCCGAGGCCAAAAACATCCCATTCCAACGCAGTGCCCTGTCTAGAGCCACTGGAACGGATACAGATGCTTTTGCATATAGCAATGGTGGTGTGG
Source organism: Aestuariibaculum scopimerae (assembly GCF_059428085.1). Lineage (NCBI taxonomy): Bacteria > Pseudomonadati > Bacteroidota > Flavobacteriia > Flavobacteriales > Flavobacteriaceae > Aestuariibaculum > Aestuariibaculum scopimerae. The sequence goes on along the minus strand of NZ_CM182089.1, from coordinate 3,074,360 downwards.
CATCGGCCCTAATATCGTTACCATTACGCTACATGCACACTACCGTAGAAATGGTACATCAAGATGATGTTGAAAACGTTATTAAACTTATTTATGAAACTTTAATTAGCATGAAAGACGGCGAGACGTTTAGTTATTTTGAAAATTGAAAATGGACAATTAATAATTGTTAACTGTCAATTATCTTTTGTTAATTGTTATGGATGAATATATAGATATTGTTGATAAAAATGGACACCCCACGGGGCAATCTGAACTAAAATCTGTTATACACCAAAAGGGCCACTATCACAATACGGCACATGTTTGGTTTTATACTCAAGACAAACAGGTGTTACTATCGCAACGCTCTGCCCAAAAAACCATTTGTCCGCTTATGTGGGACGTATCTGTTGCCGGGCATATTGATGCGGGTGAAACTGTAACACAAGCAGCCATTAGGGAAACCAAGGAAGAAATAGGACTTGCCATTCAAGAAAACGACTTGCATAAAATTGGGGTGTTTGAGTGCTTCCAGTCCTATAACAATGGTATACAGGACAATGAATTTCACCATACCTTTCTGTGCGAGCTAAAGGTTGGTATTCAAGATTTAAAGCCCCAAGAGGAAGAGGTTGAAGCTTTAAAGCTGGTTTCGTTCAATACCTTTAAAACCCTTATAGATACGATTGGTAGCTCAAATCATTTTGTGCCTTCCAATAAAAGTTATTACAAGGTGGTCCTGGATAACTTAACGACCATTATACAATGAATTTGTTACTTATAGCCATTGTTCCTGTTGCAATTGTAATTCTATACATTTATTACAAGGACAAATATGAAAAAGAACCCAGAGATGTGCTGCTCTACTGCTTTTTACTGGGAGCTTTTTTAAGCATTTTCATTACTACGGTTATGTACTATGGCTTTGATGCTATTTTACCCTTAACCGAACACACCAGTGTTGTTCAACAGTTTATTAAAGCCTTTTTTGTAGTGGGCTTTACCGAAGAGTTTAGCAAATACATCATTATTAAATACTATGCCCAACGGCATGCGGCCTTTAACGAACCGTTTGATGGTATTGTATATGCCGTTATGGTATCTATGGGGTTTGCCGCTACCGAAAATATCTTTTACGTGATAGAAGGCGGTATGTCTACCGCCATTCTTAGGGCCTTTACCGCCATACCAGCACATGCTACTTTTGCTATTTTAATGGGGTACTATATGGGCAAGGCCAAGTTTTCAAACAATAGGATCCTTTTAAACTTTACAGGACTGTTTCTAGCCATTTTATTCCATGGGGCTTACGACTTTTTCTTGTTTATCGATTTTGTACCGGGTATTTGGGTAGGCGCTTTTATATCGCTCTTTATAGGCATCGTGCTTTCTAGAAAGGCCATACAAAAACACCAAGAGAACTCTAATTTTAAAATTTAGAGCTGCTTTTTTAGCCACGACATCACAACTATTTATTTTACCAATCATGGCACTAGGCTTAATCATTATACTAGCAAAAGCCTACTAAGGGTATAAAAATTATTATCTTTATATTTTAAAAAAGGACCGTACTTATGAGTAAAACCTTCAAAACTAATGTAAACCAGTCATTTAATTTTGATATTACCAATGAAGCCGTTTCAAATCTTGATGTTGTAGCCACCTCAAACACCTCGTTTCATGTGTTACAAGAAAGCAAATCGTATAAAGCTAACATTGAAACAGCCCATTTTCACCAAAAAACATACAAAGTAAACGTTAATAACAACCCTTATACGGTTACCATTTCTAATGATTTAGATACACTTATAAAAGCCATGGGCTTAGCACAAAGTGCCTTAAAACATCTCGATTCTATAAAAGCACCCATGCCCGGGTTAATTTTGGATATTACCGTAAGCGTTGGTGATACTATAAGTGAAGACACCCCCCTACTTATCCTAGAGGCCATGAAAATGGAAAATATTATCACCTCGCCCCGTGATGGCATTATTAAATCCATTGCCGTAAAAAAAGGAGATGCCGTAGATAAAAATCAATTATTAATTGCCTTTGAATAACATCATGATAAAAAAGATACTTGTTGCCAACCGAGGCGAAATTGCCATAAGGGTTATGAAGACCGCCCAAAAAATGGGTATTAAAACTGTGGCCGTATACTCTACAATTGATAGACATGCACCCCATGTTAAGTTTGCCGATGAAGCGGTTTGTATTGGCGAACCCCCATCTAATCAATCTTACCTTAAAGGCGATACCATTATAGAAGTTGCTAAAGCCCTTAAGGCAGATGCCATACACCCAGGTTATGGCTTTTTAAGTGAAAATGCAGCCTTTGCAGAATTATGCGAAGCCAACAATATTATTTTTATCGGTCCCCGTTCTAAGGCCATAAAAATTATGGGAAGCAAGCTAGCGGCCAAAGATGCTGTAAAACAATATAACATCCCCATGGTGCCGGGTATAGATGAAGCCATTACCGATGTTACCAAAGCTAAAGCCATTGCTAAGGATATTGGGTTTCCTATCCTTATAAAAGCCTCGGCTGGCGGCGGCGGCAAGGGTATGCGCGTGGTGGATAAAGCAAGTGATCTGGAATCGCAAATGAATCGGGCCATTAGCGAGGCTACCTCGGCATTTGGTGACGGTTCTGTGTTTATTGAAAAATACGTGACCTCACCCAGACATATTGAAATTCAGGTTGTAGCAGATAGCCACGGGAACGTTCTACACTTTTTTGAACGCGAGTGCAGTATACAACGCCGGCATCAAAAAGTGGTTGAAGAAGCACCTTCGTCGGTATTAACTCCCCAATTACGCCACGATATGGGCCAAGCGGCCATTAAAGTTGCCAAATCCTGTGACTATCTGGGTGCTGGTACTGTAGAGTTCTTATTGGATGCCGACCATAACTTCTATTTTTTAGAAATGAACACCCGGCTTCAAGTAGAACACCCTGTTACAGAGTTGATAACTGGGGTTGATTTGGTGGAGCTTCAAATTAAAATAGCGCGTGGCGAAGCATTGCACATTAGTCAGGATGATTTAAAAATTAAGGGGCATGCCCTGGAATTACGTGTATATGCTGAAGATCCGCTAAATGATTTTTTACCCAGTGTGGGGCATTTAGATACTTACAAAATTCCTGTTGGCCCGGGCATTCGGGTAGATAATGGCTTTGAAGCTGGTATGGATATCCCTATTTATTATGACCCCATGCTAGCAAAACTTATTACCTATGGCAAAACACGTGAAGAAGCCATACAATTAATGATACAGGCTATAGACGATTACCATGTAGAAGGGGTACAAACCACCCTACCCTTTGGTAAATACGTTTGTGAGCATGATGCCTTTCGTTCTGGGGATTTTGATACCCATTTTGTGAAAAAATACTATTCGCCAGAAGTATTGCATAACCAAACCGAGCAGGAGGCACACATTGCAGCCTTAATTGCGGTAAAACAATATTTAGAAGACCAAAAGTTATTAAGATTACCCAAAACATAAATAATGCCACGTAGAAGCACAGTCAAAATGCTACGACTGCGCTTAGCCTAACATAGTTAAAATAGACAAAACCAATGAGTTCAAAAGAAGATAAAATAAACAAATTAAACGAACGCATTGCCTTGGCTTACCAAGGTGGAGGACAAAAGCGTATTGATAAACAGCATGCCAATAAAAAATTAACTGCTAGAGAGCGCATTGACTATTTAATGGACGAAGGCTCTTTTGAAGAGATTGGTATTTTGGTAACGCACAGAACCACCGATTTTGGAATGGAAAATGACATTTATTATGGTGATGGGGTTGTTACGGGCTATGGTACCGTTAATGGCAAACTGGTTTATGTGTATGCCCAAGATTTTACGGTATTTGGTGGAGCGCTATCTGAAACCCATGCTGAGAAAATATGTAAAGTCATGGATTTGGCGGTTAAGGTAGGTGCTCCCATTATTGGTTTGAACGATTCTGGCGGGGCCCGTATTCAAGAAGGAGTACGCTCCCTTGGAGGCTATGCCGATATTTTTTATAGAAATGTGCAGGCATCGGGGGTCATTCCCCAAATATCGGCCATTATGGGGCCTTGTGCTGGGGGTGCTGTGTACTCACCGGCCATGACCGATTTTACTTTTATGGTTGAAAACACCAGTTATATGTTTGTAACGGGACCCAATGTTGTAAAAACCGTGACTAATGAAACTGTGACTTCCGAAGCTTTGGGCGGAGCCTTTACCCATGCCTCAAAGTCGGGCGTAGCACACAAAACCTCTACAAACGATATTGCCTGCTTAGAGGATGTAAAGCGCTTATTAAGCTATTTGCCGCAAAATAATAAAGAGACTGCAAAGAAATTGGATTATCATTTGGGTGATGAGATTAGGGACGCTTTATCGGATATTGTTCCTGATAATGCCAACAAACCATATGACATGCACCATGTTATTCAAGGCATTATTGATGCCGATTCTTTTTTTGAAATCCATAAGGACTATGCTGAAAATATTATTGTTGGATTTGCACGATTGGGTGGCAGAAGCATTGGCATAATAGCCAACCAACCCATGTTTTTAGCGGGTGTATTGGATGTTAACAGCTCTAAAAAAGCAGCGCGATTTACGCGTTTTTGCGATTGCTTTAATATACCGCTATTGGTATTGGTGGATGTGCCGGGCTTTTTACCGGGAACCGACCAAGAATGGGATGGTATTATTGTACATGGCGCCAAACTACTGTATGCCCTAAGTGAAGCAACAGTGCCCAGAGTTACCGTTATTACCCGAAAAGCCTATGGTGGTGCTTATGATGTGATGAACTCTAAACACATTGGTGCCGACCTGAATTTTGCCTGGCCGGGTGCCGAGATTGCTGTTATGGGTGCTAAGGGTGCCAGCGAAATTATCTTTAGAAAAGAAATTGCATCGGCTGAAAATCCTGCCAAAAAACTGGCCGAAAAGGAAGCCGAATATGCCGAGAAGTTTGCGAACCCCTACAGGGCAGCCCGACGTGGGTTTATTGACGAGGTGATATTACCCAAAAATACCAGGCGCAAGCTTATTAAGGCTTTTTCGATGCTTGAGGATAAACATGTAGAACCACCCAAGCGTAAACACGGTAACATTCCGCTATAAAAACATTATTACTCTGGAAACAAACTGGAATCCAGACCGGGTACAATGCGAAGTGCATTTTTATAATAGACCTTTTTTAAAACGGCATCGGGTAAATCCATACCATACATAGGCCAAAAGGCATGGTATTTTTTGTGGTACGGAAAATACTCATCGGCACTCTCCAGCACCCTAAAGTAGGTGGGAAATTCTTCGGGCACCCAACTATCCTTACCAAAAAGAATGCGGTCTTGGTATTTAATAAAAAAGGCTTTTGCAAAACGCGGTTGCCTACCTAGCTCAGCAATAATAGCAGCAATACCAACATTCATATTGGGAATTTCATCTAGCAAGGCTCCTAGCTTGCCAAGGTTATTGGCATGCCACCCCATATGGGCATTAATAAACGTGGTATTGGGGTGTTTTTTAAACATACGGTGTTGCTCCTCAATAATCTGTTCCCAGGGTGCGGGATCGGTAGCGCTACGCTTTCTGCGGGGGTGTGTTTTTAGCTCCAGCCAACGCTCGTTGTCCCCATTAAAATCATCCCAAAAAGGCTTGGGATCGGCTGTGTGGATTAGCACCGGTACGCCCAATTCGCCACAGGTTTCCCAAATAGGATCCAAACGCGGATCGTCTACTGCCAATCGGTTGCCATCTACATCCTTATTGTACATACCCAAACTTTTGTAAACTTTTAAGCCCCGGGCCCCATTATTAATATCTTCCTTAAGTTGATTTACTGTTTTTTCTATCCAGCCTGCGCCTCCTGCACCATTAAAATCGACGTTGGCAAAAACCACAAAACGGTTGGGATAATGGTCGGCCACATTTTTAACAGCTTGCTTTAGGTTGTCGCCAGAGCGTCCGCTTAAATTTACCATGATTTGTAGATTAAGCGAGTCCATTGCAGCAATAACAGGTGCTAAATCTTGTGTTGCCATACGGTATTGATGGCCGTGGACATCAATAAATGGAAACTTGGCCCTATTAATGACCTTTCTAGGAACCACCAAGGTGGATGTGGGATTGTAATCTTCAAAAGATATGTCTTGTGCGGTTATTGATAAAGATAGGAGCAGTAGTAAAGCAATAGAAAACGTTTTAAATACCATAGGTAATACTGTTAGTTAAAAGATAAAGTTAATCATCTTCATTAAAAAAGGGCAGACTTTAAGATGGGTTTAACACCATGTTAAAGCGAAACTTGCAGGGTTTTAAACACGCTATAGATAAAAAAAGGCGCCCATTTCTGGACGCCTTGAACTCTAACTATTAATCAGTCACTCTTAAAAATTAGAATTCTAAATCTGCTATTAAATCAAACTCATCATAAATAGCTTTATCTTTTAAATTGTCGAAAAAGCTAGTAGAACCGTAACGTACATCATATTTAGCTCTATCTACTTTTAAAAATGCTGTTGCTTTGCTTCCATAAACAGAAATCTTAAAAGTTATAGGGTTTGTTTTTCCTTTAATGGTTAAATCGGCTGTTACATCGTAAGCATTTTTTCCAGAAGCCTTAACGTCTGTAAACACCAACTTGGCAGTAGGATGGCTTTCAACACCAAAAAAATCATCAGATTTTAAGTGGCCTTCCAGTTTTCCTTTCATACCACCTTCTAAGTCGGTAGAAACAATAGTGGTCATGTCTATTACAAATTCGCCACCTACCAATGCATCATCTTCAAAGATTAAAGAACCTGATTGTATAGCAACTGTTCCTTCGTGGGATCCTGTTACTTTATAACCTTTCCAAACCAATTCACTTTTTTCTAAGTTTATTTCTTTTTTCACTTTGTCTATGCCCGTGAAAGCGAATGTTGTAAATGCTACTAATGCTACGATTGCTAAATTTTTCATTGTTTTCATTTGTCTTTATTTTTTTATTATTACTATTATTATTTATTTTCTATTGTTATTCTTTATTGTCACTTAAATTGCTCTCTATTCTAACTAAGAGCCATAATAAAATTTTTCCTTAATTATTTTTCCATCCTGCCATTCTTGAACAGCTACTTGGGTATAGTTCTTTTCGCCCCAATCTTTATGTGTATAATCAAAATGCCATTCTACCATGGTTGTTTTTTCGCCTACAGTTACCTTTAAGGGTTTGGCACCTCTAAATTCTGTGATGGCAGCAAAAAAGTCTTCTTCTCGTTTTCTGTTAGCATCTTTTCCAACAACTACAGGGTTGTCGTTTTCCTGCATAACAACATCGTCATGATAATATTTATCAAAAGCCTCTAAGGCTCTACCTTGTAAAATCATATCATTAACAGTGCTTATTTTTTCAATTAATGTATTCATTTTTTACTGTTTTAATATTACAATACAAAGGTCATAAACATTAGACTTCAATAAAATGAAATAGTTTATTAAATCATGTTAAACTAGATTAACATTACGCCTATTTTACTGCTCTAAGATGAGCTGGCTTTTTATTTTACTAAGAAATTCTTTGGTTATCCCGAGGTAAGAAGCAATCATGTATTGTGGGATACGCTGTTCTATTTGGGGGTATTGCTCTCTAAAAAACAGATACTGTTCTTTAGCCGATAAACTAAAGTTCCTAACAATGCGCTTTTGCGATGCCACAAAGGCACGCTCTATAATTTGTCTAAAGAAACGCTCTAATTTGGGAATTTCTTTGTACAGATCCTCAATAACATCATAAGAAAACATAACCAGTTGGGTGTCCTCTAGGCATTGCACATTAAAATCGGCCGGGGTTTGGGTGATAAAACTACCCATATCGGACGTCCACCAATCCTCTATGGAGAACATGACAATATGCTCCTGCCCTTCGGCATCTACATGAAAGGTTTTGGTGCAACCAGATAATACGAAGCATTCGTATTTACAAATATCGCCTTGTTGTACAATGTATTGCCCTTTAAGATACCTTCTAATCGAAACTTTGGATTCTAAAAAGGCTATCTCGGCCTCGGTTAAATTGATATAGTTATTGATGTATGTTATTAATGGAGCTATGGTCATTCTTTTTCAAAAAGCGGTTAAACAAATTTAACAATAAAAATGGTTTATTAACTAGATTTTAAATTTTAACAAATTTAATTGCCATACTTTTGCAGGATGCAAAAAACACAAACTTTTAAACTTGAATTTGTGGCCTTAATGGCATCATTAATGTCCATTGTAGCCCTATCTATTGATGCTTTACTACCTGCCCTACCAGATATTGGAAACACACTGCAAGTAACCAACCCAAACGATAACCAATTACTCATTACCATGATATTTTTGGGTATAGGTGTAGGTCAACTTGTCTTTGGTCCGCTTTCGGATAGTTTTGGTAGAAAACCCATCGTGTATATTGGTTTTTTACTTTTTATAGCTGCCAGTCTTGTGTGTGTAACTACCAAAAGCTTTGAAATTATGATATTAGGACGTGTATTTCAAGGCATGGGGTTGGCCTCGCCCAGAAGCATTAGTATTTCCATGATTCGGGATGCTTACAGTGGTGATTATATGGCGAAAATAGTTTCTATTGTGGTTATGTTTTTTATTTTGGTACCTGTAGTAGCACCAACTTTGGGGACGTTCTTACTACACTTCTTTAATTGGGAGGCCATTTTTTACTTTAATTTGGTTTTTGGGGTTCTTATTATGTTTTGGTTTTTAAAACGGCAGCCAGAAACCTTACCTAAAGAAAAACGCATTAAGTTTACGCCCATGCTTTTTATTAATGGCATAAGAGCCTTTTTTAAGTACCGTGAAGCTGTTGCCTTTACACTGGTTTCTGGTTTTATAACAGGATCCTTTATGGTGTATTTGAGTACCTCGCAACAAATTTTTGAAAATCAATATAACTTAGCAGATATGTTTCCCTACATTTTTGCCAGCTTAGCCATTTCAATAGGTCTTGCAACCTATTTAAATAGTTTACTGGTAGTACGGTATGGCATGATGCGTATTGCCTATACAGCTGCTATTGGATATGCGCTTGTTTCGCTTTTATATGTGCTTTTGTTTTGGTCTGGTAATAACCCTGGTATTTTTGTTTTAATTGGCTTTTTTGCTTTACAGTTTTTTGCTGTAGGCTTTTTGTTTGGGAATTTAAGAGCTTTGGCCATGCAACCATTGGGGCATATTGCTGGTGTGGGAGCTGCTATAAATGGTTTTATTTCTACAGTTATGGCTGTTCCTATTGCAAATTATATTGGTAGCTTTGTTAAAACCTCTGTACTACCTTTATTTATTGGGTTTTCCTTTTTTGGGGTTTTATCGCTTTTAGTCTTTATGTCTTTAAGACGAAAATCTGTTTTAGCAAGTCCCGCATAAGCTGTTATTTTATTAAATTTACTTCCTTAACTTTAACTAAACAACGCATTATGAAAATATTGGCTATTGGCAAAAACTATGTGACCGCCAAAGAAGAGATTAGCACCCATAAAACGGGTAATCAAATTATATTCTCTAAACCTGAATCCAGTCTTGTAAAACACAATCAAGATGTTGTGTATCCAAGCTTTACAAAGCAATTGAACTATGAGGTGGAATTGGTCATTAAAATTGGTAAAACAGGTAAGGACATTTCCTTAGCAGATGCGGCATCGTATATTTCGGAGCTTGGTGTTGGTATAGACTTTACTGCAAAAGATATTTTTAATGCTTGTAGAGAAACCAAAGGCCCTTGGGATTTGGGCAAGGGTTTTGATGGTGCAGCCCCCATTTCAAGCTTTAAACCCATAGCAGATTTTCCTGCGTTGGACAACATTAATTTTAGCTTGAGCATTAATGGATTAGAAAAACAAACAGGCCATACAGCACTTATGATTTACAATTTTAGTGACATTATAGCTTTTACTTCAAAATACATGACTTTAGAGCCTGGAGATCTTATTTTTACAGGTACACCTGCTATTGGGGCTGGTGAAATCCATAAGGGAGATCATTTACAGGCATATGTTGAAGGGGAATTGCTTTTGGATTTTAAGATGACATGAAAAACTCTATTGCAGAACGCGTTAACGATTTTCTAAAAAACTATCCGCCTTTTAATATTATAAAACCAGAGGGTTTAATAAAAATTTCTAAGGAAGTAACCATAGTATATCTAGAAAAAGGTGATACGTTATTTAAAAAAGGCGACCCGTTTAATGAACATTTCTATATGGTTAGAAATGGAGCCATTACCTTATTCCATACTGGAAAAAACAATACACAAGAAATTATAAATATTAGTGATTCAGGTGATATTTTTGGTGTGCGCCCCCTCATTGCCAAGGAAGATTACAAGCTAACAGCTATTGCAAACGAAGAGTCTATTGTTTACGCCATACCCATTAATACTTTTCAAGAAGTAACAGATAACAATGCCAGCGTTTATAAGTTTTTAATTACGGCCTTTGCCACCAATGCCTATGATCCGTATACAGCAGAGGAAACTGATAAGATATTCGTGGATTATCTTCCCAACAATTCTCAAGATATTGTAACCTTTCAAACGGCAAACTATACCAAAAACCCCATTACGTGCAACATCAAGTCGTCATTAAAAGATGCTGCTTTAAAAATGAGCGCACACAAAATTGGGTGTATTATTGTTGTTGACGGCAATATGTTTCCTGTAGGCATTATTACCAACAGCGATATTAAAAACAAAATAGCCACAGGATTGTATCCTATTGATACTCCAGTGAGTAATATTATGAGTTCCCCTGTTATTACCAATAAAAAAGGTTTAACAGTAGCCGATGGCCAATTACAAATGATTAAGCATAATATAGGCCATTTGTGCATTACCAAAGATGGCACTATAAATTCGAAGCTTATTGGTGTACTAACCCACCATGATGTTTTGGTAACTTTAGGTAATAATCCCTCGGTAATACTAAAAGAGATAAAGCGTGCTAAACGAACTAAAACGTTGCGTACTGCCCGATTAAAGGCCAACACATTAATTAAAAGTTATTTAGAACAAAATATTCCGCTAGCACATATTGTAAAGCTTATTGCACAAATAAATGATGCGGTTACGGTTCGTGCCATTGAGCTTGCCATAAAAAAAATGCCTAAAAAACCACTAGTGCCATTTGCTTGGCTAGCACTGGGAAGCCAAGGCAGAAAAGAACAACTTTTGTTTACCGATCAAGATAACGCCATTATTTTTCAAGATGTAACTAAAAATGACTATAAAGCGACTCAAACTTATTTTTTAGATTTAGCTAAGCACGTTACAAAAGCCTTAAACAAAATTGGCTTTGAATATTGTGAAGCGGACATGATGGCCAGTAATGTAGAATGGTGCAAGTCGATTTCGGAATGGAAAAAGCAATTTGACCATTGGATTTTACAACCTGATGAAAAGGCCATCTTACTATCCTCTATATTTTTTGATTTTAGTTGTGTTTATGGCGATACAAAATTAACCGATGCGTTAACCGACTCTATTTATAAAACCTTAAATGAAACTGCACTGTTTTTTAAGTTTTTAGGTAGTGATGCACTTAAAAATCCTCCACCCCTGAGTTTCTTTAAACAGTTTTTAGTTGAAAAGAATGGTGAACAAAAAGACCTTTTTAATATTAAAAGTAGAGCACTAATGCCGCTTATTGATGCCGCCAGATTGCTTATTTTAAGCAATAAGATAAAAGGCGTAAACAATACTTATGAACGGTATGAAAAATTAGCCGAAATAGAGCCCAATAATAAAGAACTCTATGAGTCTTGTTCGTATGCCTTTAAAGCGCTTTCTAAATTTAAAGCCAAACAAGGCTTGCTACATAACAATTCTGGTAAATTTATTGAAATTGAAAGCTTAACAAAAGAAGAACAACTTAAACTAAGGCGTTGCTTTAAACCTATCAATGAAATTCAAGAAGCTTTAAAGCTTAAGTTCGACCTAAAAAACTTTATATAAATGTGGTTGGGTTGGTTATTTAAAAAAAAACAGCAATATCCAGACTTTTGGAAGGTATACCTAGATTGTTTTAAAACCAAAAAGGAAACTTCCATATCTAACACGCGCTTTGTGGCATTTGATACTGAAACGACTGGTTTTAATAAAAAAGAAGACCGTATTCTATCTATTGGAGCTGTATCGTTTGTTGGTAAAACCATTAATGTTAACAATAGTCTTGAACTGTATTTAGAACAAGACATATTTAATCCTGAAACAGTTGCCATTCATGGCTTAATGAGAAATAGTGACTTAGAAAAGGTAAGCGAATTAGAGGCTATCAAAAAAATTTTAGCCTATATAAAGGATGATGTGCTCATTGCACACCATGCGCATTTTGATATGTCCATGATAAATGCTATGCTACAGCGACATGGTTTAGGAAAACTGAAAAACAAGGTTGTTGATACTGGGGTTTTATACAAAAAATCCATTCATGTTATTTACAGACAAAATGATAAACCCTATACCTTAGATTATTTGTGTAAAGAATTAAATGTACCAACCGTTGACAGGCACACCGCCACAGGCGATGCCCTGATTACGGCCTTTGCTTTTTTAAAAATTCTTGCCCGATTAGACAAAAGAAAACACCTAAACTGGGGGTATCTGCTTAGTCGTTAAGGGTATTATTGGAGTTTATAACTATAAAGCATTATCTATAATATCCTGTACTACTTCTGGATTTAATAGTGTACTGGTGTCCCCAAGGTTACTAGTATCTTTACAAGCTATCTTACGTAAAATACGACGCATGATTTTTCCAGAACGTGTTTTAGGTAAACCACTGGTGAATTGTATTTTATCTAACTTAGCAATTGGGCCTATGTGCTCTGTAATTATCTGGTTAATCTCATTACGCAAGTTGTTTTGATCCCTACTTTCTCCTGTATCTTTTAATATAACATAACCATAAAGTGCATTTCCTTTAATATCGTGTGGGAAGCCTACAATAGCAGATTCTGCAACCGCTGGATGTTCATTAATGGCATCTTCAATGGGAGCGGTACCTAAATTGTGACCCGATACAATAATAACATCGTCTACACGCCCTGTAATTCTATAATACCCAACCTCATCACGCAACGCACCATCTCCTGTAAAGTATTTGTTTTTAAATGCCGAGAAATAGGTATCCCGATACCTTTGATGATTTCCCCAAATAGTACGTGCCATACTTGGCCACGGAAATTTAATACATAAACGACCATCCACTTGATTACCCTTCAATTCCTCACCATTCTCATCCATAAGCGCCGGTTGAATTCCAATAAAAGGCAAAGTTGCATAGGTGGGTTTTGTTGGTGTTACAAATGGGATAGGAGAAATCATAATGCCCCCTGTTTCGGTTTGCCACCAAGTATCTACTATAGGGCTGTTCTTTTTCCCCACATTATCGTTGTACCAATGCCAAGCTTCTTCGTTGATGGGCTCTCCAACCGAACCTAAAACTTTTAATGAAGATAGGTTGTGTTTTTCAATGAGATCGACACCTTCTTTTGCCAATGCACGAATAGCAGTTGGAGCCGTATAAAATTGGTTGACTTTGTGCTTTTCAACAATCTCCCAAAAGCGACCAAAATCGGGGTAGCTTGGTACGCCTTCAAACATTACCGAAGTTGCTCCATTTGCCAAAGGGCCATAAACAATGTAACTATGCCCAGTAATCCATCCTATATCTGCCGTACACCAATAAACATCGTGCTCTCTGTATTGAAACACATTCTTGAAAGTATATGCCGTATAAACCATATATCCAGCCGTTGTATGTACCATACCCTTTGGTTTACCTGTTGAACCAGATGTATAAAGTATGAATAACGGATCTTCGGCATTCATTAGTTCTGCAGGACAGGTTTCTGATGCTTCATCTAAAAGTGGTTGTAACCAAAGATCACGTCCTTTTTTCATTTCTATATCAGAATGGATGCGCTTGGCTACCAAAACCGTTTCTACCCCTGGGCAATCTTTAAGCGCATCGTCTACAATGCTTTTTAAATCAATAGTTTTAGAACCCCTATAAGAACCATCACTTGTAATAACCATTTTACAATCACTATCAATAATTCGCGTAGCCAATGCTGTTGATGAAAATCCTGCAAACACAACCGAATGTATGGCTCCTATTCTGGCACATGCCAAAACAGCTATTGCCAATTCTGGTATCATAGGTAAATAGATACATACACGATCTCCCTTTTGTACCCCTTGCGCTTTTAAAACATTAGCAAACTTGTTTACACGTATAGATAATTGCTTGTAAGTAATATGTTCTGCTGGGTCTTTTGGATCGTTAGGTTCAAATAAAATAGCTGTTTTATCACCTCGAGTGGCCAAATGTCTATCAATACAGTTTTCAGTAATGTTTAGCTGGGCACCTTCAAACCATTTAACTTCTGGTTTACTAAAATCCCAACTTAAAACTTGATCCCATTTTTTACGCCACATAAAGTGCTCCTCGGCTACTTCTTCCCAAAAATTTTCTGGTTCTCGTATGGATTTTCTATAGACCTGATAATATTCTTCTAAATGTTTAATGTGATAATTACTCATGCTTCTCTTTTGAAATATGCTTGTTTAGTTAAAAGTCTAAAATATTAAGATTTCTATTAAATATAAAATTATAAGACGTAGTTTTTTAATGATTAGATGCTTCGCCTGCACCACTTGGTATACGTATCAATTCAACTATTTCCTGTACGTCCTCTGGTGGATCTGGTGTAAATTTCATGATAACGATAGACACTATGAAATTTAGTATCATAGCAACAGTACCAAAGCCTTCTGGTGAAATACCAAACCACCATTCGCTTTTATCGGGCACGGTTTCATCAAACCATCCTAATTTATATTTAATCATGTAAAGTACCATCGTAATGATGCCCACAACCATACCAGCTATAGCACCTTCTTTGTTCATCTTCTTATAAAAAATCCCCAAAATGATAGCCGGAAAAAAGGAAGCTGCTGCCAAACCAAATGCTAATGCAACTGTGGCTGCCACAAATCCGGGTGGATTGATTCCAAAATACCCTGCAACACAAACAGCTACTACTGCTGATAAACGTGCTGCTATCAACTCTCCCTGTTCAGATATGTTAGGGTTAATCATTTTCTTGATTAAATCGTGTGACACCGATGAGGAAATAACCAGCAACAATCCCGCTGCTGTTGATAATGCTGCTGCTAAAGCGCCTGCTGCTACCAAAGCAATAACCCAATTGGGCAATTGTGCTATTTCTGGATTTGCCAACACCATAATGTCATTGTCTACAACCAATTCATTTTTAGTGGTATCTGCCAGGTATTGGATATTACCATCATTGTTTTTATCGGTAAATGTAATTAAACCTGTTGTTTCCCATTTTTTAAACCATTCGGGAACCTCTGCATAAGGCTTATTAGATACTGTTTCAATCATATTGGTTCTTGCAAATACAGAAACGGCTGGTGCTGTTGTATATAAAATAGCAATAAGCAACAAAGCATACCCTGCCGACTTACGTGCATCTTTAACCCGCTTTACTGTAAAAAACCGCACGATAACATGTGGTAACCCAGCTGTACCAACCATTAATGCTAAGGTAATGGCAAAAACATCGATCATAGACTTTGAGCCTTCGGTGTATTCAGCAAAGCCAAGTTCGGTGCTTAGGCCATCTAATTTATCAAGTAAGTACATACCCGAACCATCGTTCAATTCGCTTCCAAACCCTAATTGTGGAATGGGATTGCCCGTCATTTGTATAGATATAAAAATTGCGGGAACCATAAAGGCAAATATCAATACACAGTATTGTGCCACCTGGGTATATGTTATCCCCTTCATACCACCAAGTACGGCATAAAACAGTACTATAAGCATACCAATGATAACCCCCGTGTTGATGTTTACTTCTAAAAATCTTGAAAACACGAGCCCTACACCGCGCATTTGACCAGCTACATAGGTAAAGGATACTAAAAGGGCACAAATAACCCCAACAAAGCGCGCTGTATTGGAATAGTATCTATCCCCAATAAAATCTGGGACTGTAAACTTACCGAATTTTCTAAGGTAGGGAGCCAGTAGTAAAGCCAAGAGCACATAGCCTCCTGTCCACCCCATTAAATACACAGCTCCATCATAACCTGCAAAGGATATAATACCAGCCATGGATATAAAGGATGCGGCACTCATCCAATCGGCTGCAGTTGCCATACCGTTAGCTAATGGTGAAACGCCACCACCTGCTACATAAAAATCTTTGGTAGATCCTGCCCTAGACCAAATGGCTATACCAATATAAAGTGTAAACGTTACGCCTACCAATATGTAGGTCCAATTTTGTACATCTATCAATCCTGCAAAAAACAAACTATTCATCATATCCGTATTTTTTATCGAGTTTATTCATAAGACGTACATAAACAAATATGAGCACTACAAACACATACATGGCCCCTTGCTGTGCAAACCAAAAGCCTAGTTTGAACCCGCCTATTTTTATTTGATTTAAGGTGTCTTTAAATAGAATACCCGCTCCGTAAGATACTAGAAACCATATTGCCAAAAGTATAAGGACATACCTTATGTTCTCTTTCCAATAGGCTGTTGCATTGTTTTTTGTCATCATTTATAATGTTTAGTTAGTTATTATCATCTTGTACAATCTTAAAATTATAGTTGGTTAATCTATAAAAAGAATAATCGATTGCGCCAAATAGCTTTTAAAAAAATCTCATTCTGCTAATATAGTACTTAGAATATAAAACTGTAGCAACGAACAATATTTTTTGTTCATAATCTCCCAATTACGCTATATACCAAGCCGTTAAAATATGGGTATAAAAATTAAAGCTAGAGAATAAAATAACAGCTTAAGGTGCTTTTTATTCTAAATATTTAAAATATCTTTATAGTAACCAAACCAAACTTTAGTGCATACCACACGCTTATATTTTATTGATGCTGTTAGAGCTTTTGCTATTTTAATGATGCTCCAAGGTCATTTTATTGACACACTTATAAACCCTATATATCGGGTAGATACTAGCACTGTTTATAACATCTGGTCAGATTTTAGGGGCATTACCGCACCTACCTTTTTTACTATTTCGGGTTTGGTATTCACTTATTTGTTATTGCGGGCCCATGCTAAAGGTAATGACAGACCCCGTATTAAAAAAGGATTGTTTAGAGGACTTCTACTATTGTTTATTGGCTATAGCTTGCGTATTAATCTCATTAATTGGTTTAATGGTTGCTTTAATACTTACTTTTTAGTTATTGATGTTTTGCAATGTATTGGTTTATCGCTTATAATATTAGTTTGTTTGCACATTTTGTTTAAAAACTATTCATATATATTCTCAATTATACTTTTTATTATTGGATGCATTTGTTTTGTTTCAGAACCTTTATACAGAAATCTGGTAATAGACAATTTACCCTGGTAATTGCAAATTATATGACAAAAGTAAATGGGTCGATTTTTACTATTTTGCCATGGTTTGGTTATTCCGCTTTTGGCGCTTTTATTTCTACTGTATTTTTCAGGCACGCGCACCGTACTAGGTTTAAACTTTTTACTATTGTTACATTTTTTATCACGGGGTATTGGCTTATGTATTATTCGTCTTGGTTTTTGTTAAAAATGCATCGAATAACTGATATTGATCTTTTAAAATTAAGTGCCGATTATAATTACTTGTTTACACGCTTGGGCAATGTGCTCATTCTATTTGGTGTTTTCTACACCTTTGAACGGTTTTTAAAGCACTCTATCATTACCAAAATTGGTGAAAAAACACTATCTATCTACGTCTTCCATTTCATTATCCTATTTGGAAGTTTTACAGGTTATGGCTTAAAACGGTTTTTTAACAAATCACTAAACCCAACTGAAGCGATTATTGGAGCTCTACTTTTCATTGTTGTTGTTTGCTTTGTTTCTTTTTATTATGCACGCACCAACCATTTTGTTTATACATTGGCTAGTAAAATAACAAATAGATTAAAAAAATAATTATGGCTTATGATGACTTTTTAGCCGATCGTATTCGGCAATTATTAAAAGAAAAACACAAACCTTTTGAAGAATTGAAAATGATGGGCGGTTTATGCTTTAAAGTTGATGGCAAAATGCTTTGTGGAATTCATTTAGACAAAAAATATGGTGACAATCTTTTAATGGCACGTATTGGCGAAGCTGTTTACATGAATGAGCTAACCAAACCACATTGTTTACCTATGGACTTTACGGGCAGGCCCATGAAAGGCTATATTTTTGTAACTCCTGAAGGTTTTGATAGTGATGCTGATTTATCATATTGGATAGACCTTTGCTTAGCCTATAATCCATTGGCTAAGGCTAGCAAAAAGAAGAAGTAAAATAAGCTTTTTAAGACTCCTTTAAATATGCTAATACATTAGCCTCGATACGTGCTTGAATATTACTAACATCTGCTTTTTCAAAAGATTCACCTGTAATGTTTTCGTATAGTTCTATATAGCGATCGCTAACGGTTTCAATGTACTCATCGCTCATAAATGGTACTGTTTGCCCTGCTAAGCCCTGGAAATTATTGCTTATTAACCATTGACGGACAAACTCTTTACTAAGTTGCTTTTGTGGCTCACCTTTTTGTTGACGTTCCTCATAACCATCTTCATAAAAATACCTTGATGAGTCTGGAGTATGGATTTCATCAATAAGCACAATTTGTCCATTCTTGGTTTTACCAAATTCATATTTGGTATCTACTAGAATGAGACCTCGTGAAGCTGCTATCTCAGTACCGCGTTGAAATAATTTACGGGTATAGTCTTCCAAAACCAAATAATCAGCTTCGCTCACAATGTTACGTCTTAAAATATCTTCACGTGAAATATCCTCATCATGGTCGCCCATTTCTGCTTTGGTAGCTGGCGTGATAATGGGCTCTGGAAACTTATCGTTTTCTTTCATACCTTCGGGCATAGGAACACCACAAAGGAAACGTTTTCCTGCTTTGTATTCGCGAGCGGCATGGCCCGACATATAACCTCTAATAACCATTTCTACCTTAAAAGGTTCGCATAAATGTCCTACAGCCACGTTTGGGTCTGGAGTGGCCACCAACCAATTTGGAACTAAATCCTTGGTTGCTGCCATCATTTTTGTTGCAATTTGGTTCAATATTTGTCCTTTATATGGTATACCTTTGGGCATTACCACATCAAAAGCCGATAGCCTATCTGTAGCTATCATTACCAATTGCTCATCATTAATATTATATACTTCTCTAACCTTTCCTTTGTAAACACTTTTTTGCCCAGGAAAATTAAAATTGGTATCTATAATTGTATTCATTTTTTTAAGTTAAAAGTTAAAAACTAAAAGTTAAAAGTTGCTCACTCATAACTCTGAACTCATAACTGTTAGTTGTTAGCTGTTAGTTTTTCACTAAAAATCTACTCCCTATTCTCTATACTCTTATAAGCTTCAATAACCTTCTTAACCAAACGGTGACGAATAACATCTTTATCATCTAAAAATATCATTCCGACACCATCCACATTTTTTAATATTAATAAAGCTTCCTTAAGTCCGGAAATAGTACGACGCGGCAAGTCTATTTGTCCAGGATCGCCTGTTAATAAAAACTTAGCGTTTTTCCCCATACGGGTTAAGAACATTTTCATTTGGTTATGCGTTGTATTTTGGCCTTCATCCAAAATAACAAACGCATTATCTAAAGTGCGTCCACGCATAAAAGCCAAAGGTGCTATTTGTATAGTGCCATTTTCTATGTAATGTGCTAATTTTTCAGCGGGTATCATGTCCCGTAAAGCATCATACAAGGGCTGCATATACGGATCTAATTTTTCTTTTAAATCACCTGGCAAAAATCCAAGGTTCTCTCCTGCTTCTACTGCTGGCCTGGTTAAAATAATACGCTTAACCTCCTTGTTTTTTAAAGCCTGTACCGCCAAGGCTACACCTGTATAGGTTTTTCCTGTTCCAGCAGGACCAATGGCAAACACCATATCGTTAGCACGCATGCTTTCCACCAACTTGCGCTGGTTGGCCGTTTGAGCCCTAATTAGTTTACCACCTACACCATGCACAATTACCTCTCCACTTTGCTCAGATGTATTATAATCATCACTACTTTGACTAGTGAGCACACGTTCAATAACATTTTCATCTAATTTATTGTATTTAGCAAAGTGTTTGAGCAGCATCGTCATTCTACGGTCAAATTCTTCGAGTAGTTCTTCATCTCCAAAGGCCTTTACCTTATTACCTCGCGCTACGATCTTTAGCTTTGGAAAGTGTTGTTTAAGAAGTTCTATGTTGGTGTTTTGTGCTCCAAAAAATTCCTTTGGAGTGATTTCTTCCAGTTCAATAATAATTTCGTTCAAATGCGTCGATTTAATTTTAAAATTACTTCTGAATTAATTAAAATAATATTTATTCAGATGAAATGATTTATTAGTTTTGTTCTGTATCAGTTAAAACCCAAAAATACATAAATTTGGGTGACCTAACGCTAAAAACATATCAACAATTTTGCCAATGGCGATAATAACTTTAACAACTGATTTTGGAGAAAAAGACCACTTTGCTGGTGCAACAAAAGGCGCTATATACAGTGAATTACCCGATGTTGAAATTGTTGATATCTCACATAGTGTATCGCCGTTTAACATTCCTGAAGCAGCATACATTATCCAAAATGCTTACAAAAGTTTTCCTAAAGGCACGATACACATTATTGGCATAGACTCCGAACTTAATGAGGAAAACAAACACATTGCCATTAAACTAGATGATCACTATTTTATTTGTGCCAATAATGGCATTATGAGTATGATATGTTCTGAAATTGCTCCTGAAAAGATTGTAGAAATAAATATTCATGATAAGATACAAACCAGCTTCCCTGTACTAGACGTATTTGTTAAGGTAGCTTGCCATATTGCCCGTGGGGGCACTTTGGATGTAATAGGCAAGAATATTCCAGAAATAAAACCTATTAAGAATATTGTTCCTTACGTAAATGACGATAAAACGCAAATTATTGGTAGCGTTATCTATATTGATAATTATGGAAACGTAATAACGAACATTAAACGTCACTTTTTTGAAACCATACAAAAAGGACGCGCTTTTGAAATTTCAGCTAGAAATTATAAGTTTAAAAAAATATATGGAAAGTATAGTGATATAGTGAACTTTGAAATTCCAGAGGAAAAACGCCATAATGAAGGTCGTGGACTAGTGGTGTTTAATTCTGGTGGATTTTTAGAGATTGCTGTTTATAAAAGTAATAGTGCAACCGTTGGAAGTGCATCTACTTTAATGGGGTTGAATTTAATGGATACTGTAAGTATTGGTTTTATTTCGTCATCCTTGTTACCTAAAATTTAGATAATTAAAAACACTGCTATGTTAATAAGAATTGTAAAAATGGGGTTTCACGAGCATAACATTGATGCTTTTCTTAGTAATTTTGAGGCTAATAAAAATAGCATTAAGGCTTTTGAAGGGTGTCTGCTTTTAGAATTGTACAGAGACAGAAATAATCCAACTCAGTTCTTTACTTATAGTTATTGGGTAGATGAAGTGGCTTTAGAGTGTTATCGTCACTCTAAATTGTTTAAAACGGTTTGGGCTAATACCAAACCACTTTTTAACATAAAACCCGAAGCTTGGAGTGTGGATAGATTGGAAACCCTGAATTGATGGATAAAGATGTTTTGATAATAACTTTTTACTAAATAAATGTTTGCCATTTTAAGGAAAGAAATAAATTCATTTTTTGCATCCCCCATGGGATATTTGGTTATTGCCATTTTCTTGTTACTTAACGGGTTATTTTTATGGCTATTTAAAGGTGAGTTCAATATTTTGGATTATGGGTTCGCCGATTTATCGTCCTTCTTCTTATTATCACCTTGGATTTTGCTTTTTTTAACCCCTGCTGTAACCATGCGTAGTTTCTCAGACGAAAAAAAACAAGGCACCTTAGAACTCTTACTTACAAAACCCATATCGCACTTTAATATCGTTATGGGTAAATACCTAGGAGCTTTTATTTTAATTATAATAGCACTTACCCCAACCCTATTGTATGTATATACTGTTTATCAATTAGGAAATCCAACAGG
Source organism: Aestuariibaculum scopimerae (assembly GCF_059428085.1). Taxonomy (NCBI): domain Bacteria; kingdom Pseudomonadati; phylum Bacteroidota; class Flavobacteriia; order Flavobacteriales; family Flavobacteriaceae; genus Aestuariibaculum; species Aestuariibaculum scopimerae. The sequence continues at coordinate 3,052,201 of NZ_CM182089.1, read as the reverse complement.
CAATATAGACTTTGGCAGTACATTAGGGTCTTATTTTGGCTTGTTATTCTTAATTGCCTCTTATACTGCCATTGGAGTCTTCACCTCTACACTATCTGATAGTCAAATAGTGGCATTTATAGCATCGGTGTTTATTTGTTTCGTGTTTTATATTGGCTTTGAAGGTATTGCAGACTTCACTTCAAGTACTTTTATAGACCAAATGGGTATGAGTTCTCATTTTAAAAGCATGAGCCGGGGTGTACTGGACACACGAGACATTGTATATTTTTTAAGCATTACCTTGTTTTTTTTAGTGCTTACTAAACTAAATATTAACAACGCAAAGAAATGATTATAACTCCTTTATTTGCTGTCTTTTTTATTATTGTATTTATTTTGGTTTGGATATTTACAAATACTATAGACAAACGTAAATGGCTAAGTTTTATAATGAGTTTGGTTTTAACACCTCTTGTTTACTTTTATGTGTTTTACCCTCTTATAAATATTTTTTGCAGTTATCACCACGAAAAGCACTTTGATGGCTCTGCATGGAAAAACAGACCTGCATTGCGTTATGAAATGAGCGATGAAATTATTGAGGACAGCCTATTTTTAGGAAAGACCAAGAATGACATTGAAACACTTTTAGGAAAAAGCGAGTGGTATGGATGGGATGATAGCATTAAGGCGAATTCGCCCGATAAATGGAATTATAATTTAGGATACAAGCCCGGTGCTTTTAACATGAACCAAGAATGCTTAGAGTTGGTGTTTAAAAATAACAAAGTTACAAGTGTTAAACAATATCAATTAGAAACAAAGTTTGAATAACCAAATAAAACATATAGGGGCTTTGCTTATCGCCCTAGTGGCCATTAATTATTTAAGCAGTCTTATTTTTAAACGATTTGACCTAACAGAAGATAAACGCTACACACTAAGTGCTGCCACTGTTAACATTGTTAAGAATGTAGAATCCCCTCTAATTGTGGATGTATTTTTAAGCGGTGATGATTTTCCTTCGGAATTTAGAAGGTTACAAAGTGAAACCAAGCAGTTAGTTGAAGAATTATCGGCAAGAAACAGTAACATTATTTTTAATTTTATAAATCCTATAGAAGATGATGCTACTCGCGACCGTAATATACAACAACTAAATGCACGTGGATTAACCCCAATGCAGTTAAGTGTACAAGAAAATGGAAAATCCACACAAGCTATTATTTTTCCGTGGGCACTAGCTAGTTATAATAACCAAACGGTTACCATACCATTAATAAAAAATAAAATTGGCAGTACACAGCAAGAGCTGGTTACCAACTCTGTACAACACTTAGAATATGCCTTTGCTGATGGCATTAGCAAGCTAACTAGACCTAAACACCGCAAAATAGCTGTCTTAAAAGGCAATAAACAATTGGCCGATAAGTATATTGCTGATTTTATTAAAAAACTAGGGGAATACTATTTTATTGCGCCTTTTACTTTAGACAGTGTTGCCAACAACCCACAAAAAACGCTTGAGGATTTAGAAGGGTATGATCTAATCATTTCTGCAAAGCCTATTGAACCTTTTACTGAAGATGAGAAGTTCGTATTAGACCAATACACCATGAATGGCGGTAAAAGCCTATGGCTTATTGATGCAGTGGCCATGGAAAAAGATAGCCTATACAACGAATCTGGGAGAAACTTTGCCGTTAGTCGTGATTTAAACTTAACCGACTTCTTTTTTAAGTATGGCGTTCGCATTAATCCCGTAATGGTTAGTACACTTTATTCTGCACCAATTACCTTAGCTATAGGTGAAGGCAGTGAGTCACAATTTCAACATTTGAAATGGCCATACTCTCCATTAGCAGCTTCAAATAGCACTAATCCAATTGTTAATAATATAAATTTGGTAAAATTTGATTTTGCCAATCAAATAGATACTCTAAAAAACAATGTCTCTAAAACCATCCTATTAGAAAGTGCTCCTTTAACAAAATTGGAAGGTACACCTAGGGAAGTAAGCTTAAATTTAGTTACAAAACAGCAAGACCCTGCGTTATTTAATAAGGGCAATCAGTCATTGGCCGTTTTATTGGAAGGCGAATTTCCTTCCGTGTACAATAACCGCATAAAACCTTTCAAAATTGCTGACGAGAAGCAAAAAAGCGTCCCTACCAAGATCATTGTGATTGCTGACGGGGATGTTATAAAAAATGATATTGTTAGGAATAAACCCCAAGAATTAGGATTTGATAGATGGACAGGACAAACCTATGGTAACAAAGAATTTTTATTGAATGCCGTTAATTACTTACTTGACGATAACGGACTTATAAACATTCGCTCTAAAGAAATAGCCGTAGCCTTTTTAGATCAGGAAAAAATAGCAGCAAAAAAAACCGCATGGCAACTTGTAAACATCTTACTACCATTGGTGTTGCTGTTAGGTTTTGGTTTTGTATTTAATTATGTAAGAAAGAAAAAATATTCAACCTAAATGTTAATAAGTTTGTTTCCAATATTAGTTCGTATGGAATATATTTGTAGGTAACATAATTAAAACTTAAACTAAGCTATTTAAATGAAACATTTGCAACCAACTGCTCACTGCTATGGTTGTTATTTTTTAACAAATGTTACATTTGACCATAAAAAAATATAATCCAACAAATGAAATTTATTGTATCAAGTACCTATTTATTAAAACAATTACAGGTTTTAGGTGGTGTTATTAATAGTTCGAACACTTTGCCTATTTTAGATAATTTCTTATTTGAATTAAAACAATCTAAACTAACCGTTTCAGCCAGTGATTTAGAAACCACTATGGCAGCCGCTCTAAAAGTAGAAAGTGACAGTGAAGGTAGTGTTGCTATTCCTGCACGATTGTTGTTAGATACTTTAAAGACATTTCCTGAACAACCTCTTACATTTGTTATTGAAGACAATAATACTGTTGAAATAAGTTCCAATCATGGTAAATACGCGTTGGCATATGCCGATGGAAATGAATTCCCAAAAGCTGTTGCTGTAGAAGATCCGAGCAAAACAGTCATTCTAGGAGATGTTTTGGCAACGGCGATTAGCAAAACTATTTTTGCTGCTGGAAATGATGATTTACGTCCAGTAATGAGTGGTGTGTTTTTCCAATTTTCTACAGAAGGTCTAACCTTTGTTGCTACAGATGCTTTTAAACTAATTAGATACGATAGAGCAGATATAAAATCCAATCAAGCGGCAGAGTTTATTGTTCCCAAAAAACCTCTAAACCTTTTAAAAGGTATATTAGCAGGAAGTGAAGAAGATGTTACAATAGAATACAACGATTCTAACGCTAAATTTACATTTGACAATATAGAATTGATATGCCGACTTGTAGATGGCAAATATCCAAACTACGATGCTGTAATTCCTAAAGAAAACCCGAATAAATTAGTGATTGATAGAAATCAATTTTTAAACTCGGTAAGACGTGTGAGTATCTTTTCCAGTAAAGTAACACACCAAATACGTTTAAAAATTGCAGGTGCCGAACTTAATATTTCAGCTGAAGATGTTGATTACAGCAATAAGGCCGAAGAACGATTAACCTGTGATTACCAAGGTGACGATATGCAAATTGGGTTTAACTCACGTTTTTTAGCCGAAATGCTTGGCAACTTAAACGCTGACGAAGTTCAACTAGAAATGAGCTTACCCAATAGAGCAGGTATTTTAACACCAGTAGATGGCCTTGATGATGGCGAACATATTACTATGCTGGTTATGCCAGTGATGTTAAACAACTAATTAATTTATTGCTAAAATATTTTATAAACTTAAAAACCAATAACTAAACTAAATAAGACTATATTTTAGTAATATAAAAGCTCACCAAAATTTGGTGAGCTTTTTGTTTATTTAAAAAACAAATGTATTAATTAATGAAATTAAAAGACAGAGGGTATTGAGGTACTTCCCCTTTACTGGCTTTAATGGCATTGACAATAGGGAATACCCACGAAATAATACCTAAAAGCACAAAGCCCAACAACCCCAAACCTAACAACAGAATTAATGGAATACATAATAAGCAGTATACAATTAAACTCAATTGAAAATTAATGATGCTTTTGCCATGGGTATCCATTTGATATACTTTTTCTTTTTGTGTAATCCATATAATTAGTGGTACCAATAGACTTCCAAATCCTGTTATTAAAGTGATTAATTGACTTAAATGGGTAATGACTAAAAGTTGATTGTCTTCTCTCATGATGGTTATATATTTTTTTTGATTGACATATATTCGACGGATAACACAAAGAAATGTTACAAGTTCTTATACAAAAAGCACAATTTCTAAATAGTTAGACTATTAACTCATATAATTTATTAATATCTTTAACACGTTATTGATTCTATTCTATGTCTAAACAAGCATCAAAGAACCTTATTGATTTTTTATCTGAAATTCCTTTTTTTTCAGAATTATCACCAACATCATTAAATCGGTTGTTTGACAACTTAACTGAAGTAACATTTATAAAAAATGAAGTAGTTTTTAAAAAAGACGATATAGGAGATTCTATGTATGTTATTGTAAGTGGTAAAGTTAAAATTCATGATAAGGACCATATATATGATTCTCTAGAAACTGGAGGTTGCTTTGGCGAATATGCTTTAATTGATAACGAAACACGCTCTGCAACCGTGACTGCTTTAGAAAAAACAAACCTTTTAAAAATAGATCGATCACATTTTTTAGATTTAATGCATCACGATAGAGGCTTTGCCCAAGGTATTCTTTCTGTTATGATTAAACGCCACCGTGAATTGGACAATATTCAAGAAAACCTTGCGTCATCAAAAAAGGAAATTGAGATAGCCAATGCTAAAATGAGCGGACTCATTAATGGTGCTATGGATGCGATTATAATGTTTAATAGTGATTTTAGAATAATACTTACCAATCCTTCTGCCAATAGATTATTAGAAAATGATGATGTTTCCCAGCGTAATGTACTTTTCTTTTTTAATGATGAAAGCTCTAGTTTAATTGAATCTTCAGTTAAATCTGAATTAAAAAACAGTGAAAACTCTACCAGTAAATACATACCTAATATTGTAAAAGTAATAGGCTCTAACAATACTGAAACCTTCAATGAAGGCACTTTAAGTAAATATGATAACGGAGAGGAAACCTTTTTTACACTTATACTAAGGAATATAGAAGACCGTTTAGTTGCTGAAGACACCATAAATCTACTTACAAAACAAACGCAGTATCTAGAAGAAGAAATTCAAGAGCTTACAAGTAGTTATGGCATCATTGCTGAAGACAAAAAAATGAAGGCCACACTTAATCTTGTACACCAAGTTGCAAAAACTGATGCCACAGTTTTAATACAAGGTGAGACGGGTACGGGAAAAGAACTAGTAGCCCGAGCTATACATCGTGAAAGCAATAGAAGTGACAAACCCCTAATTAGGATTAATTGTGGGGCGATACCTGAAAATCTTATAGAAAGTGAACTTTTTGGTCATGAAAAAGGCGCTTTTACCGGAGCTACTATAAGTAGGAAAGGTCGTTTTTTATTAGCTGATAAAGGCACTATCTTCTTAGATGAAATTGGCGAGATGCCTTTAGAACTGCAACCAAAACTATTACGTATTATACAAGAAGGAGAGTTTGACCCTGTTGGAAGTTCTGAAACCATTAAAGTAGATGTTCGTATTATTGCTGCTACACACAGAAACCTTTTAGAGTTCTCTAAATCAGGAAAATTTAGGGAAGACCTATATTACAGGCTCAATGTTTTTCCTATAAATGTACCTGCACTAAGAGATAGAGGCAGCGATATTTGTTTAATAGCTCAAGAAATGCTTACTCAATTCTCTAACAAACTTAGCAAGCCTAAAATTGTATTATCAGAGCAAGACAAATTATTATTGACATCGTATAATTGGCCTGGGAATGTTCGTGAACTTCAAAACTTAATAGAACGGGCCGTCATTGTATCACAAAACGGAAACATAAATTGGCAAGAAATTATACCTATATATCCAAACCAACAAACTCATAGCAGTAATGATGATATTACTGAGAAAATTCTAAACTCTAAAGAACTCATACAGTTAGAAAAAGAGAATATCTTAAAAGCGCTGAAACTGACCAAATGGAAAATATCCGGTAAACATGGTGCTGCTGAACTATTACAACTCCCTCCTACAACACTTACTTCTAGAATTAAAGCTTTAGGAATAGAACGCCCTATATAAATTCACGAAATCTCATAAATAATATAGCGAAATATCGTGAATATATGATTTTTCGTTACACTTACAATTACATAAAACTTATTTAACAAATTGATTTTCAGATATTTAATTGTTTTGGCACGCCAAATGCATTATATAAGCCAAACAAATCATTTAACAATTAAAAATTTAGAAAACATGATTACAACAGCAAATGTAAAAAACGGAGTAAACGTAGATCAATTAGTAGAAACTATTGGACACATCCAAGAACAACCAGAATTAGCAAACTTTGAATTTAGAGCTAAAAACAACTGGATTGATGGTGGTCATTGTGTATCAAGTATTAAAAGCTTTTATGGAGCTGGACAAGAAGACTCCTCTAGAGAAGAAACATTCACTATGGAATGTAGCCATCCTCAAGTATTATTAGGACAAAATGAAGCCGCTACACCACCAGAAGTTGTATTACACGCTTTAGGTTCTTGTTTAACAGGTGCTATGGTATACCATGCAGCTGCCAATGGTATAGACATTGAAGGTGCAGACTCTAACGTAAAAGGCGGTATGGACTTACACGGATTTCTAGGGTTAAAACCTGAAGTAAGAACTGGTTTTAATGGTATTACAGTTACACTTAGAGTAAAATCGGATGCTACTGCAGAACAATTGGAAAATTTAGCAAAATTCTCTCCAGTATTCGATATCATTACTAAACCTACACCAGTTTCTATAGAAATTGTAAAACAATAGTAACAACCTAAAAAAATGGCTGTCCAAATATTAAGGGTCAGCCATTTTTTTAATAATTCAGTCACAAAATGGAACCTTCAAAACATCATATATTAAATGCAAACCAAGCAGTAGCAAACATTGCCTATAAAACCAATGAAGTAGTTCCAATATACCCCATTACGCCAGCATCAGAGATGAGTGCCTTGGCAGAGCAATGGCAAGCTGAAAACAAGTATAACTGCTTAGGAAACACACCTAACGTATTTCAAATGCAAAGTGAGGCTGGTGTAGCTGGAGCTATGCACGGCGCCTTACAAACAGGATCGTTAGCAACAACGTTCACAGCATCTCAGGGGCTTTTATTAATGCTTCCAAATATGTATAAAATAGCGGGGGAATTAACCCCCAATGTTATTCATGTAGCAACCAGGAGCATAGCAACACATGCCCTTTCTGTATTTGGGGACCATAGTGATATTATGGCAGCCAGACAATCTGGATACGCTATGCTAGGAAGTGCTTCTGTACAAGAAGCCCAAGATTTTGCACTTATTTCTCAAGTAGCTACATTACAATCTAAAGTTCCTTTTGTTCATTTCTTTGATGGTTTTAGAACTTCTCATGAAATGTCTAAGATTGAACTAATTACTGATGAAACTATAAAATACATGTTGGATTTTAAAGCCATTAAAAATCATAAAACAAGAGCTTTAAATCCAAACAAACCAGTTATTAGAGGAACTTCTCAAGGTGCCAATGTGTTTTTTCAAAGTAGAGAATCCATAAACCCATTTTATAAAGCTTGCCCAGAGGTCGTACAAAACACTATGGATACTTTTGGGAAACTAACTGGTAGACATTATCAAATATTTGATTTTATTGGGCACCCAGAAGCTGAACACATTATTGTTTCAATGGCTTCATCTACAGAAACCATTGAGAAAACCGTTCATCATTTAAACAAAAATGGTGAAAAATTGGGGCTTATAAAAGTTCGTCTATACAGACCATTCAGCACCAAACATCTTATAAAAATTTTGCCTTCCACATGTAGAAGTTTAGCCGTGTTAGACCGTACCAAAGAAGCTGGCTCTACTGGGGAGCCACTCTATTTGGATGTGCTACAATCCATATTAGAAGCATATCAAACTAATAAAATAAATAGTATGCCTAGAATTATTGGTGGTCGATATGGCTTATCATCAAAAGAATTCACCCCTACCATGGTTCAAGCTATATTTAATAATCTAAAACAAGATCAACCAAAAAACAACTTTACCATAGGTATTATAGACGACGTTACAAATCTAAGTTTGAATGTAACATCTCCATTGGCAATAGACACTATGCACCAAGCTATTTTTTACGAATACAAGCATAAAAACATTGGAAGGTATCTAGACAATACTCTTAAAACTATAGGCAACGACCCGAAAACTTTTGTACAGGGTTACATAGAATGTGATTATAAAAAGGCAAATTCCAGAAGTATATCACATATACGCATAGATTCCAGCCCAATAAAAGCGCCTTATCTCATTGAAGATGCTGACTTTATTGCTTGTGAAACTGTGAATTTTACAGAAAACGATAACACCCTTGGTAGTTTAAAAGACAATGGCATACTGCTAGTTAATACCGAAATGACCTCAAAGAAATTCTGGCAAGCTTTATCCTTTAGAAAACAGCAGCAAATTAATAAAAAAAAGATTCGCGTATTTATTGTTAATACTAAAGAGATTTTTACAAACAAACTACTTATAAACAATAATATTTCTGCTTTGCAAGCTTGCTTTTTAGCATTGACAAATCAAAATACCAATATAGAACTCACAACCTCCATAAAAGAATATATTTATGAGGTGAATACTAATATTGAAGCCAATAAACATATTGAAACTGTTAAACAAGAAGATACATTTTTACAAACACTTACAGGCAAACTATTATCTGAAAATGCTTCAGACATCCCTGTAAGCTTATTACCTAATGATGGAACCTATCAAACAGATACATCAAAATATAACACAGTTCAACCTACAGACTATATACCTAAATGGAATATAAATGCGTGTACACAATGTGGAGCTTGCAGCATGGCTTGTCCGCAAGCTGCATTAAGATCAAAAGTTTATGATGATAGCTATTTAAATGAAGCCCCGATAAGTTTCAAGTCAGTCAAATCCAAGGAAACCGATTGGGAAGTAGATATCTTGAATTATACTATCCAAATAAACCCAGAACAATGTAACGGATGCAACAATTGTATAGACGCATGTTCTGTAAAAGCTTTAAAAATGGCTAGCAAAAAAAACATTTTAAAGGAAGAAAATGAAAATTGGGATTATTTTGAAACCATTCCAGAATTTAACAGAAACCGTATAGATGTTTCCAAAGTAAGTCAACAACAGCTACAAGAACCATTGTTTAAATATGCCATGGGAGACAAGGGTTGTGGTGAAGCGCCTTATTTAAAACTTATGTCCCAACTTTTTGGAGATAGACTTCTTGTAGCGAATGCTACTGGAGCCAGTTCTATTTTTGGTGGTGCTTTACCAACCACACCTTGGAGTAAAAATAAAAACGGACAAGGGCCGGCTTGGTCTAATTCCTTGTTTGAAGATAATGCTGAGTTTGGGTTGGGTTATAGACTATCCTTAGATCAACAAGTGCAACAGGCAAGAACTTTACTAGAAACACTTTTGCCTAAACTAAATTTTGATTTAGTGTGTGATATTCTAAATGCTACGCAAAAGAATGAATCTGAAATCAACCAACAACGCTTAAGAGTTAATCAGTTAAAACAACTACTTAAGACCATAAATACGTTTGAGGCCAATCAACTATTAGCCGTATGTGATGCCTTAGTAAAGAAAAGTGTTTGGATAGTTGGAGGAGACGGGTGGGCCTACGATATAGGTTATGGTGGAATAGACCATGTTTTAGCTTCCGGTAAAAATGTCAATATATTAGTTTTAGACAATGAAGTTTATGATAATACTGGTGGTCAAGCATCAAAAGCCACTCCTTTTGGAGCTCAAGCAAAATTTGCGCACAATGGTAAGCAAAAACAGAAAAAGGATTTAGGCCTTATGGCCATGAATTATAACAATGTATATGTTGCATCAGTAGCCATAGGTGCCAATCAAGAACAAGCTCTAAAAGCCTTCAATGATGCCGAAAGTTTTGATGGACCTTCTGTTATTATAGCTTACTGCCATAGCGAATCACATGGCATTAACATGAAACAACCCAGCATATACCATAAAGCAGCTGTAAATTCCGGACAATGGCTATTATATAGAAATGATCCCAGAAGATTAGACAAAGGACAAAACGCCTTACAATTAGATTCTAAAACACCAACAATACCTATTAAAGACTATCTAAAACTGGAAAAGCGGTTTTCTAAATTATTAAAAGATAAACAGCTTTTTATAACTGTCACTAATAATTATCAAAAACAGGTTGACAAGCGGTTTGACTTGTATTTACGATTGTCTTCTCAACAAAACTATGGCAGAAGTAAAATCCTTCAAAATAATAACATTTTAAAACAATTGACATATTCTAAATAAAATTTAGCAATTCAATAATAAAATAAGAAAATAATTTAAGGGAGTGCATCTCTTTTTTTTGTAAATTACAAGTTAATTGATGCATCATTCTTCCTTTATAACTTTTGTTCTATAGAATTCTAACGAACAACGCCTATAAAATTTAATCCTACTTTGTTTGTTTCCCATTTTGCTCCTCTTCTTAATCATTATTGATTTTAAATATGCTGCTATGGCAAAAAAAGCTTTAATCACATATAATGAATTAAGATGGCAATCACTCCTATGCTTTGGAGCTATTCTGGCATTATCTATAATTCTATCCCTTTTTGTTTTAGGTATATTGTCTACTACCCCTTCAAACAAGCTACCCGATATCTACTATATGAATTATGATGTATCTAACTTAAATGACACGAAAGAAAACTTAGATATTAAATATGGCTATCAACTTTTTACAGAAACCCCAAAATATATTGGACCAGACAATGGTAATCTAAATATGGTATATCAAGGCAATAGGCTAGCCTGTACAAACTGTCACCTTAATTCAGGCACAAAGCCTTATTCTGGGCCACTGATTGGTATTATTCAACGATTTCCACAATTTAGAGGTAGGGAAAATAAAATGGGCACCATAGAAGAACGAATCAACGGCTGTATGGAACGTAGCATGAATGGACGTATACTGCCTGAATATGGCAAAGAAATGCAAGCCTTAGTAAAATACCTTGCATGGTTAAGCAGATATGCCCCAAACAATGGGCAAATTGAAGGTCAAGGGTTTATGGAAATTGAAATTCCAAAGCGAGCGGTAAACCTAGAGAATGGAAAACAAGTTTTCTTGAAAAACTGTATTGTTTGCCATACAGTAAACGGAAAAGGTAAAAAATCTTTAGATGGATCAACCTATGAATACCCTCCATTATGGGGTGACGATTCCTATAATAACGGAGCGGGTATGACTCGAGTAATTACGGCTGCTCAGTTTATAAAAGCCAATATGCCCTTTGGAACAACCTACTTGAACCCTCTCTTAACCGATGAGGAAGCCTATGATGTTGCTGGATACATTAATCAACAAGAACGCCCAAAGAAATCAAATCCAGAAAACGATTTCCCGGACAGAAAAAAGAAACCCGTCTCTACACCTTATCCCCCATATGCCGACAATTTCTCTATTGAGCAACATCAAAAAGGACCTTTTCAACCTATTATGGAGTATTACAAAAAAACATATAACATAACTAAAACTAAGTAATTATGAAAACAACAGAAAGCAATTCAAGACGCCATTTTTTAGGAGCTCTTGCACTTGGTGCAACTGCAAGTACTTTGTCGGTACTTACAAATCCTATCTATGCCAATGTACCAGTATCTGACACAAAAAAAATAAATGAAGCAGATAATTGGTTTGACAACATTAAAGGAACCCACCGCATTGTTTATGACGGATCTACACCCCATAAAGGGTTTCCAATAACATGGAACTGGGCTTTTTACCTGTCTAACAACGGTACAGGTACACCAGATGAAGACATGACTGCCATGACTGTATTAAGACACAAGGCCATACCTATAGCCTTTGAAGATCGCTTATGGAAAAAATACCCTTTGGGAGAGGTTTTTGAAATGACTAAAGCCAGTGGTGAGTTTTATGACAGAAACCCTTACTATGAACCACAAGAAGGTGATTTTCCGCTTCCTCAAATTGAAGGTCTAAAACGTATGCAAGAGCGAGGCGCTATGTTTTGCGTATGTGACTTAGCAACCAAAGTATACAGCAATGCCGTTGCTACAAAAATGAACTTAGACCCTAAAGCTGTTTATGAAGATTGGGTAAGTGGTATACTCCCCGATATACAACTTGTACCATCAGGAGTTTGGGCTCTTGGTAGAGCTCAAAAACATGGATGTGGTTACATTTTTGCAGGAGAATAATTAAAATTCAATATTATGAAACTATTTATAAATTTATTGTGGGCATGTATAATCACTACCATGTCCTTTGCACAAGAAAAGCCTGTTAAAATTGTATTTGATGTTACAAGTGACAATACAAATGTTCATAAATCGACCGTAAGACATGTAAAAGCTATGTCTAATGCCTATCCAAATTCAAAGTTTGAAGTTGTTATGTATAGCGGTGCTATGGACATGGTACTTAAAAACAAATCGGCTGTTGCGGAAGATATAGCCAAACTCGTAGAAAAAGACAATATCGATTTTGTTATTTGCGAAGGTACAATGAAGCGTCATAAAACAGATACATCCGATCTTATTGAAGGCGTTAAAACCGTACCAGATGGTATTCTAGAAATTGTATCGAAACAGCAGGAAGGCTGGGGATACATTAAAGAAAGTCAATGAAAGATTGCACTATAAATCCTATAAGGGAACTTGGCAAAAAACAAGTTCCCCTTCTAGGTTTAAAAGTTATATTGTAACTTTCCAAAACCTTTAATTAACTTTTTAATCTTAAAACAATAATGGCTGAAGTTACCCAACCAATCATTACATATAGTGGTATCAATCAAAAAATAACTTATGATGACCCCGATTCCACCATATTAGAATGCTCTATAAAAAACCAAATCCCTCATATTCATGAATGTGGAGGCAATGGCAAATGTACTACTTGCCGTATTCGGGTATTATCAGGTCATGACAACATAAACCCTCGTAGTTTTTCCGAACAAGAAATAGCTAGATCACGAAAATGGGACCCTTCTATTAGGCTTGCTTGCCAATGCTACGTTAAGGGCGATGTTAGTATTCAAAGGCTTGTATGGACAAGTTCTGAAGTAAATAAACTCCAACTAGAAACTGTTCCGGATGGTACTGCTGAAGAGCGCGCTATAGCCATTCTATTTTGTGATATTCGTGGTTTTACTAAAATGGCTTCTGAAAATACCACATTTGATATGGCCCACATTTTAAATCGATTTTATACTGTACTTGGGGATCCCATTTTAATTAATAATGGTATTATTTATCAGTATGTTGGTGACGAAATTATTGGGCTTTTTGGTGTTTCTGGTGGTCTACGTGAAAAAAATTGTACCGATGCCATAAGAGCTGCACTAGGCATGCAATATGCTATAGAACGACTAAACCGTATGGAACTTGTTGATTTTGATATTTCGCTAAGGTTAGGTATAGGGATAAATTTTGGGAAGGCTTACATTGGGCATTTAGGACACCCCAAACATAAACAATTTGCCGTTGTTGGCGACCCAGTTAATACCGCTAGTCGCATTCAATCTTTTAATAAAGAAGCCCAAACCAAAATTCTAATATCCGCATCCATACTCTCAAGTGTGAAAAATGACTTTTTAGATATTGGCAAGGAGTTTAACACACAAATGGCCGGCCATAGCCACGAAACTAAAATTTATGAACTTAAGGGGTTTAAGGGCATGGATGTTCAATTAGAATTACAACATTCCCTTGATTATTTACTTAGAAACGAAGATGAATTCGCTAGTAAATTTTATAATAAAGTATTTGAAAAAGAACCAGCGTTAAAATCTTTATTCTCAAAGAGTATAACTGCGCAAGGTAGGTTATTAACCCATATGTTAGGGGGTATTGTGTATTCTATGAGCAGACCAGAACATTTAAACTTGGGGTTAAAAATGTTAGGGGAAAGCCATTCTAGATATGGTGTAACCGAAGCGCACTACCCTATTGTTCTTGAAGCAATGCTTGAAACTATTCGTGAAGAATTGGGAGAGCTGAGCAATAAAAATCTAATGCAAGCATGGGAAAAAGCCTTGACCATCGTGACATCTGAAATGAAAAAACATGCCAATACAGATTAGCCTCCAATTATAAGGAATTATTTTACATGCATGGTATTAACCATGTCCCAATCTTCCGGTGCTCCTGAAATTGTATATTCAGCCGATTTTGTCATAAAATATTTTGCCACTTTATCATTTGGGTTTTTAGCTAGTACATTATCAAATAACGCGGATGCTTTGGGGAATTCTTTATTAAAAAAGTGTTTCATACCCGTTTCAAAAGTTTCAAGTGTGCTTAACTTAAGAGCTATAATATTATCTTCATCCCCATCAAAACATTCATAAATACCAACAACCTGATTTTTCCCTTTAACCTTTACCTTTCCTAAAAATCTAAAATGATAAGCTTCTTTGTTTGTAATGGTTTGTAAGCCATCGGCACTAATAATAATATTGGCTCCATAATATTTAGTTACGCCTTCCATACGTGACGCTGTATTAACAGTATCAGCAATAATAGCAGTATCATTTCTGTATGTGTCGCCTATAATTCCCATAACCAGTGTTCCTGTATGCAAGCCCATTCCAACAGATATAGGCTCATAGCCTTCTGCAATGCGTCTTTTATTATATTTTATAACCATCTTCTGCATATCTATAGAAGCCTGAAGTGCATAATTTGCATTTTCAGGAAATAATGCCATAATACCATCACCTAAGTACTGATTTACAAAACCTTTATTTTTTTGTATCAATGGCCCCATTCTACCCACATAGGCATTAACAAACTTAAAATTTTGTTCTGGTGTCATAGATTCAGATAAATTGGTATAATCTCTAACATCGGTAAATAAAACGGTTACTTTCTTTTCAATATGGTCACCCAAAACAACTTCTGTAATAGCATCTCTTCCAACCGATTTTAAAAATTCTGATGGCACAAAGCGACTAGTCGCTTTGTGAATACCATTAAGATTGAGATGGGTTTTAATTCTGCTCAACAATTCATTTTTAGAAAATGGTTTTGTTAAATAATCGTTAGCCCCAACGTTAAAGCCCGTTACTAAATCACTTACTCTATTCTTAGCAGTTAATAGCACAATAGGTAATTCGCCAGCAGAATATGTTCTTCTTATGGTTTCGCAAACTTCATACCCTGACATATTTGGCATCATAATATCCAAGAGTATTAAGTCAAAACTTTTATTATCTATAAGTTTTAAAGCTTCTTTACCACTGTTTGCTTCAACAACACTATAACCAGCTACTTTTAAATGATTTTCCAGCACTCTCCTATTAATAGGCTCATCATCTACCACTAATATTGTGATATTAGAATTTTGTTTATCTGTATTTGCAATTTCATTCTCGACAATGTCGTTTTTTATATTTTGAACGGGTGCATCCAAGCTGTTTACAATTCTCTGATCAATAGCTATGCGCTCTTTTTTACTTAAAGGCAAAGTAAATACAAATGTTGATCCCTTATGTAATTTAGAGCGTACCGCAATAGTTCCCCCATGCAATTCTACCAGTTGTTTTGTAACAGACAACCCTAAACCTGTTCCTGTATATTGCCTTTCAATGGAACCATCAATTTGTTCAAAAGACTTAAAAATGGTATCAAACTTATCTTCTGAAATGCCTATACCTGTATCAGAAATTGAAACCGATAGCATCCCATTCGTTACTTCTGCATAAATTTCAACGGTTCCTTTTTCGGTAAACTTAATGGCATTACCTATAAGGTTGTATAATATTTGTTGAAGTCTGTTTTCATCGGCTTCAACCAAGGGAATATCTCTAGGAATGCTATTTAATAGTTTAAGCGCTTTACCTTTAGCTAAGGATTCTGAAACTTTTAAAACCAAATCAGTTACTGAATACAAATCAACTGCTTGAAAAGATAACACTAAGTCTTTATTCTTCAGTTTTGAAAAATCAAGGATATCATTTACCAAATTAGACAGGCGCTTTCCACTATTGGCTATCATATCCAAATTTTCAATAGCTTGAGGTGGTAATTTGCCTGCTGCACCATCTTTTAAGGATTCTGAAAGTCCAATAATTCCATTAAGGGGTGTACGTAATTCATGGGATGTATTAGCTAAAAACTGATCCTTAAGTTGGTCTATCTGCTTTAATTTGGCAATAACGTTACGCTCTTGCTTTAATTTAATACTCTTCTGCCTAGAACGCCAATAAACACCGCCTACAAACAACAATCCAATAGTACCAAAAATAACTAGGTTTACTTTATTACGCTGTTTACTTAAGTTTTCAGCATGACGCAATTCTTGTGCTGCTTTTTGATTATTGAACGCTATACTATCAGCCATTTGTTGTCTTGCAAACTGATATTGCATTTCTTGTCGAGTAATGGCCTGTGTTTTTTCGTTATTGAACAACGAGTCTTTTGCTGTAATTGATTGCTTGTAATAAAACAGTGATTTGTTATAATCTCCTAACCTTTCCCAAATGGTACTTAAACATTCACTCGATTCTTTAATAGCAATCAATACCCCCATTTCTTTGGCTAAAGCCAAACTCTTCTCACAATCAGCTTTAGCCAGTGTGTACTTTTTTAATCTTAAATAGCAACCTCCACCTCTATACAAATACGCACTTATAAGCCCTTCTCTATCACCAATACTGCTTTTTATATCTATGCTTTTATTTAAATACTCTAAAGCTTTTAAAGGTTCTCCTTTCATGTTATACAACTCTCCTATATTACTATATGCCCTAGTTATAAGCCTTTTATCATTCAAACTCTCTGCAAATTCAATGCTCAACAAAAAGTTATCGAGTGCTAAATCAAACTTTTTCTCATTGTTATAAACCAAACCTACGTTATTGTAAGCATTAGATAAGGCTCGCTTATCACCTAACCTTTTTTTTAACTCTAAACTATACTTGTAATATTCCAAAGCCTTGTCTTGGTTATGCTGCCGTATAAACACATTACCTAAGTTATTAGTAAGACGCGCCATATTAACGGTATCCTTTATAGCTTCGGCTAATTTTAAACCTTTTAACTCGTACTCTAAAGCCTTTGTAAAATTTCCCAACTCATAATAAGCAGTTCCAATATTGTTATATGTGGTGGCCATTCCCTTTTTATCACCTAAAGCCTCCACAATTGAATGGCTTTCATAAAATAATTTCAAAGCCTCTATAAAATTGCCTTGAAATGCATAAGTATTACCAATATAACGCCGTATCGTAGCTTCCCAAGATTTTTTGTTCTTATCTATAGCATAATCCAATACACTATTGCCAAAAGACCTAGCACTATCTATATTTTGCCTAAACAGTAGCATAAAAGCATCTAGCCCAGCTTCAAACCTCAAAGAATCATTTACCTTGGTGTTTTTAAAAGTTACTTGTAAACTATCAAGGGTTGAATTCTGTCCGTGTGCTTTGCAAAAGCAAATAAGCAAAGCCAAAATAAATAGCTTGCATTTCATTGAGAATACGGTTTGGTTGATAATGTGCCTAAAGTTAATACTATAAAAATAATTATTTATCAACTTTTATCCACAAAATACTGTATTACAGCCAAATCCATATATTCTATGTGCTTTTTGGAATAACCAAGAAAGGAATATTGATGTTAAACGCAAAAGTTTCAACTATAAGACGATTGAACAAGCGCTCAAAAAATGAATGTTTTTTATTAACCATACTTATCAATTCCACATTATTGTTTACAATATAATTATTAATAACATTAAAAACATTTTTGGTGTCTGAGTTAATATATTTATAGTGGGCGTCTTTAAAATGTGATTTAAAAAAGTCAATGTTCTGATCTAATTCCATGGCAAAATTACCGTCACAAATAACATGCAAAACACTTAGTTTGCTTTTATTTAACCTAACTAGGTCTCTAAGCGGTAAAATATCATTGTCTACATAAGGTGTTTGAAAGCTTGTAGTAAACGTAATTTCTTTTAAACCTGAATACGTGCATTGGTCTGGTATAGCCAACACCGGTATTTCACAGCGTTGCATCACACTCGCTGTATTGCTTCCAAAAATAACCTGCTTTAAACCTGTAGCACCTTTGGTACCCATAATAATTAAATCCACTTGATGGGTTTCTGAAACTTGATTTATAGAATCAATGAAATTATCATAATCAACCAAAGCATGGAATGTATGCTTATCATTATTGTACTTTTTTTGTGTTTTAGTAATAATATTGGCTAATGATTTTTTTGCAGCATCTACGATAGTACTATATATTGTTGCTGATGAATTAACCACCAATAAATCATCTGAAATAAACGACGAGGCTTTTTGCACATTAAGCAACCAAAAATCACATTCCACTTCCCGAAACATGTCCATAGCATAGTTTATGGCATTTATCGAATTTTTAGAAAAGTCCGTAGGCAATAATATTGTTTTCATGGCTAAAATTTTGATTCTGTTTTCCACCTTAAAAGTCTACCACAAATGTTTCGACTTTTTGCAAACATTTAAAGCACCTGTATCAACTATGTAAAAATAAAGAGGTTAACAAAAAAAAACTATGATAATTATCAGGTATAAAGAATAACACCTATATGTATAAATAAAAATTAGTATAATATCTTAAAGCATTGTATTTTCGGCACAATAAATGTTAATTTATTACTTATAACCTATAACTTAATTCTACATGATGCGTATATCATTACTTTTTGCCCTACTGGTAACTTATATACTTGGTGCCCAAAACAATGCAATAGCAGCTGGAGAAACACTTACCTACACAGCTTCTTATAATATGTCTGGTATTTTAACAGATATTGCCCAGATAACCATGGAAACCAGTACCGTTAAAACTTCAAAAGCAACCTTAATGCGACTTAAATGTACTGCAGCCACCTATAGTAAATGGGATAATTTTTTTAAAATTAGAGATTTATATGAAAGCTATGTAAGCCCCAGTAGCCTAACTCCTTATCTATACACAAGAGATATTAATGAGGGCAGCTACTACAAGTACATGAAATATACATTTAGCCATAAGACCAAAACGGTGAAATCCTTACAGAAAAAAAGAAATAATAAAGAAGAAGCCAAAACAATACCCATTAATTCTGGGACCAAAGATATTGTATCTACCTTATACGCCATTAGGCTTATCGATTATAAAAATCTATCTGTAGGTACAAAAAAAACATTTGTTATATTATTTGATAGAGAAGAAATTAAAGGTCAAATCACCTATTTGGGAAAGGAGACCTTAAGTACTGCCATAGGTAAAAAAGAATGTTATAAACTGGTTGTTGGTTCTAGCGAATCAAATGTGCTTCAAGGAAAAAACAGCAATCTAATCTGGTTAACAGCCGATGATAATAAAATTCTTGTTTACGGCAAATTTAAAATTCCCGTTGGCAATGGTGAACTTAAAATTAAATCGGCAACAGGATTAAAAAACTAGTATAAAATGAAAAAAACATTTACCATTCTGTCTATAATAGCATCTGTATTGGCTATTATATTATCAGTGCTCCCCATTTCAAATTTAGCCATCATTCCTGCTGCTGGGGCCCTTGTTTTTGGCTTGGTTGCTTTTTACTTATCAAAAAAGTCCGGCCATGTAAAAAAAATTATTCAATTCACCTTTTTACTAACCATTGTAGCTTTATCCATTACCATTTATAAAGCCATATTTTCAGTTTCCGAAGTAACTGATACACAAATGTTGGAAGCCAAAGAGACGAAATTTGAAGAAGAGGCCATTGAGGAATTGGAAAATTTGGATATTGAAGGCCTTGATGATGAGGCTATTGATATTGACATTACTGAAATAGATGAATTGGACTCTGAAAATTAATTTTACAAAAGACAAAAACTTAGTAAGTAATTTCGTCTTTTGTTGTATATTTGTCGCTGCTAATCAACAATCAACAAAATAAACGTTTTCCTGTCCCAGAGAATGTTTTATTGTAAGTTGCTATCAATAAAATGTTTACACATACATGAAAACCTTTTGCATACTCTCAGCATTTATATTAATAGGCACTTGCGCAACTCCCAAGTACTCTACAAGAATCCAGAATCTTAAGGACAGTATTAAACTAACAGATAGTACAGTAGTAACTAACTATGCTAATACAATTACTGCAAAAGAGCTAGAAACACATTTATACAAATTTTCATCAAAAGAATTTGAAGGCAGGAAAAGTGGTGAATCAGGCCATAAAAAAGCAGCGCAGCTTTTAAAATTGTATTATCAAACTGAGAACATACCCTCTCCTTTTGGGAATTCCAACTACTATCAAACCGTTCCAAAGAAATTTTTATCTGAAGAAGTTAATGCCTCCCAAAATGTCCTAGCCTATGTTGAAGGAACAAAATATCCTGAAGATATAATTATAATTTCAGCTCATTTAGACCATCTTGGCATTAATGAAAATGGACAAATTAACTATGGCGCAGATGATAATGGCTCTGGTACAGTAGCACTTATGGAAATGGCACAAGCTTTTAATATGGCAAAAAAAGAAGGTCATGGCCCTAAACGAAGTATCTTGTTTTTGCACTTAACAGGTGAAGAGCTTGGCATTAAAGGATCAGCTTTTTATACTAATTACCCTGTATTTCCATTAGAAAACACTCTGGCCAACTTAAATATTGACATGATAGGTCGTATAGATAAAATACACGAAAACAACCAAAACTATATATATCTAATAGGCTCTAACCGATTAAGTAAAGAGCTGCATTATATTTCAGAAAAAATTAACGACACCCATTTTAACATCGATTTAGACTATAGATATAATGAAGAAAATGATAGCAATAATTATTATTCCAGGTCAGACCACTACAACTTTGCAATGCACGGCATACCTGTTATTTTTTATTTTAATGGTGAACATGAAGACTATCACTTGCCTTCAGACACTCCAGATAAAATAGCATATAACCTCCTAGAAAAGCGAACAAAACTTATATTTGTTACTGCATGGCAAATAGCTAACCAAGAACATCGATTATTACCCGATAAAGATAACCAACTGTTAAAATAACTAAAAAACGCCTATTTCTATAGATTCATTTTTGTAATATCGCAAAAACATAAATTATTACATAAATGCAAAGAATATTCATTATCCTAATGACTACAGTTTTTATAATGTCCTGTAGCTCATCCCAGAACAAAAATGGTATAAAAGACCATGCCAATGTTATTGATTATGCCAATACCATAACTGCTTCAGATTTAAAGGAAGCACTTTACACTTATGCTTCAGATGAATTTGAAGGGAGAGAAACTGGTGAACCAGGGCAAAAGAAAGCTGTCGAGTTTTTGAAAGACCACTATGTAAAATGGGGTATCCCGTCCCCTATTTCTGAAGGAGACTACTTCCAGGAAATCCCAGAGTCTTTTTTTTCAGGCAAAGCAAAAGCTTCTGAAAATGTATTGGCCTATATAAAAGGTTCTGAAAAACCTGATGAAGTTATTATTATATCTGCGCATTTAGACCATGTTGGAGTTAATAAAAATGGTGACATTAACAATGGAGCTGATGATGATGGCTCTGGTACCGTTGCTATTTTAGAGATTGCCCAGGCATTCAAAAAAGCGGCTGATGAAGGACATGGTCCTAAACGCAGCATCTTGTTTCTTCATGTTACAGGTGAAGAGATTGGTTTATTTGGATCGCGCTACTACACGGATATAGATCCTATCTTTCCTTTAAAAAATACCGTTGCTGATTTAAATATTGATATGATTGGGCGTGTAGACCCGAAACACGAAAACAATCGTAATTATGTGTATTTAATAGGATCTGACAAACTAAGTCAAGAATTACACGATATTTCCGAAGCGGTAAACTCTAAGTACTTCAATATTGATTTAGACTATACATATAATGATGATAATGACCCGAACCGTTTTTACTATCGTTCCGACCATTATAACTTTGCTAAAAACAATATCCCTGTGATTTTCTATTTTAACGGAACACACGCCGATTATCACAAACCAACAGATACTCCTGATAAAATCCAATATGACTTATTGGAAACACGTGCCCGTTTGGTGTTCTGTACGGCTTGGGAATTAGCTAATAGAGAAGAACGCATTAAAGTCGATAAAAAATAAAGACTCTTAATCGCTATAATACAAAGCCCCCTCAGTTTTTAAAAACTGAGGGGGCTTTTCTTAAATAAAAACACAAAAAAAGCCTCTCAATTTCTTGAAAGGCTTAACTTTTGGGTGGAAGACCGGGCTCGAACCGGCGACCCTTGGTACCACAAACCAATGCTCTAACCAACTGAGCTACAACCACCATGTAGCATGCATTATAAATGCGAGTGCAAATGTAACTGATTTCAGTTTTTCTACAAAACCTTTTTTAATATTTTAATAACTTAGTTCTAGTACTTACTTTAAATCAAATAAGCTATCAACAGCAACGTAACGTTCAACATTAAATCCTTCTGCATGTTCAACACCAATCAAACGCCCTAAATCCCTAGCTCTATACTTAATACTATCTGTAAAGTTTTTACTAGAAATAGGGGTTGTAGGCTCTTTGCTATTTTCATTATAAAACTGGGTTTTATAAGCCATTACTGCCTGCATCTTTATGTCTATAAAATCTGAGACATCTACCACAAAGTCAGGTTCTAAATTTTTCCATTGTATAAAGTGATATACTTGCTTTGGGCGCCAAGGTTCTTGCAATTTTCCTTGTTCAGATTTTGTTTCAATTTTAACCAAACCACTTAAAAAACAAGCATCACTAACTAACTTACCACCTTTACCATGATCTATATGCCTATCGTCCATGGCATTACAAATTACTATATCTGGTTGATACTGGCGTATTTTTTTTATAAGTGCTAACTGGTGCTCTTTATCATTAACGAAAAAACCATCAGCAAACTCCATGTTCTCGCGTACAGACACATTAAGTATCCTTGCTGCTTCCTCAGACTCTTCATTTCTGGTATCTACGGTACCACGTGTTCCCAATTCACCACGAGTTAAATCTATAACCCCTATAGTTTTACCTTTTGCTGTTTCTTTTGCTATAGTTGCACCACAACCTAGTTCAACATCATCGGGATGCGCCCCAATAGCAAGTATATCTAGTTTCATACTGTTGATTATTAATTCATTCTGGTAATAAAACCCACTCTAAATTTATTGAAATTTGATGTTACTTAAACAACACTTTTTGTTTTATTTTAAAACTTATAATGTTATGCAGCTCTTAATTTTACGCAAATTTACTATAATACTACAAAATCTTAATTACGAATACGTTTTCGTTTACCTAATTCATACATTTTTACATCTTAAAACGACAATATATTAAAAATGAATCACTCTAAAAAAGCATGACATTCGTCATGCTTTCAAGCCATACTAGTCTGTAACTTTATAGTAAGCAATTGACACATTATATCGTGTAAAATTAACAAACAATCCTTAGATATGATTTATTTAATGCTCCTCATTTTAGTTATCACAATAAGTCTATTTGTTTGGGGTAAATTCACACCAGATATTGTAGCTCTTATATCTATGTTAAGCTTGTTTTTAACAGGTATTCTAGACGCAAATGAAACACTAAGTGGCTTTAGCAACCCAACCGTTATTATGATTGCAGCCTTATTTATAATTGGTGAAGGCATCGCACAAACTGGCTGGACAGCTATGGCCGGAAAAAAATTTGTTGAATGGGCAGGTAAAAGCATTCCAAAATTACTAATAATAATAACTCTTGGCGCAGGTGTTTTATCTGGTTTTGTAAGTAACACCGGTACTGTTGCCACATTAATGCCGCTCACTATATCATCTGCTTGGAGCATAGGTACTTTACCCTCTAAAATGCTAATGCCAGTAGCATTCGGATCTAATACTGGCGGATTGTTAACACTTACTGGTACGCCTCCAAATATTATAGCTAGCAACGCATTAGTCGATGCTGGGTATGAAGGCTTTTCATTCTTTGAATTTGCTTTAATAGGATTGCCTATCTTAGTTATTGCCTTGTTATATTTTAGATATATAGGTTATAAACTCCTTCCAAAAAACAAAACAAACAATAAACCTGTAAACATAGAATCTACAATGCATAACTGGATAGATGCGTATAAAGTTGATAACGATTATTACAGGTTACGTATTCGATCTCTATCTCCATTAATTAATACCAAACTTGAAGACTGGCATTTTGAAAAAACATATAATGTTTCCATTATCCGAATTAAACGTAGGCACCCAAATGTTCTAAAAGGCATCCATACATTTGAAGAATTCCCCAATCCAAAAACGCCTCTTTATTACCATGACATCCTAACCGTGAAAGGCGAAACAGAGGCCATTAACAAACTCATGATAACATTTAGGTTGGGTTTATTACCTCTTGAGCCAATTACAGATGAATTAAAACATAATTTAATTAACCAAGAGGTTGGCATGACCGAAGTGATTGTAAACCCAAACTCAATGCTAGTTGGTAGGAAGTACAAATTAGGAGACTACTTCAAACGATTTGGCATTCAATTACTGGCAGCTTCTAGAAACAATAAACCATTACAAGAGAAGGAAATTACTGTAAAAGCTGGAGATGCTTTTCTAATACGTGGCACTTGGGAACATATAGAAGACCTAAAAAAACAACACGAACACTTAGTAATTATTGGAAGTCCAGAGGGCATGGCTAAAAATGTTGAAAACCTGAATATCAAGTCTTATATAGCATTAGCTTCTTTAGTGTTAATGATTCTATTAATGGTGTTTAAAGTAGTGCCTGGAGCTATAGCTGCTCTAATCTCTGCAGGTGTTGTTATGCTAACAGGTTGTGTTCCTATTGCAAAGGCTTACAAAGGTATTAGCTGGACAAGT
Source organism: Aestuariibaculum scopimerae (assembly GCF_059428085.1). NCBI lineage: Bacteria > Pseudomonadati > Bacteroidota > Flavobacteriia > Flavobacteriales > Flavobacteriaceae > Aestuariibaculum > Aestuariibaculum scopimerae. The sequence goes on along the minus strand of NZ_CM182089.1, from coordinate 3,027,074 downwards.
GTTATTATGATTGCAGCCATGATACCCATGGGCATTGCACTACAAAAAACAGGCACTGCACAATTAATTGCCACTAGTTTGGTGAACAATTTAGGCACTATACACCCTATTGTATTATTAGGAGGTATTTTTTTACTAACAACAACATTTAGTCAGGTTATCAACAATTCAGCAACAGCTGTATTAATGGCACCAATAGCTATGCTAGCCGCCAGTTCACTAAACTTGTCTCCAGAACCCTTTATGATTGTAATTGCAATAAGCGCATCAACAGCATTTTTAACCCCTATTGGCACTACAACAAATGCTATGGTAATGACTGCCGGAGGATATAAGTTTATAGATTACCTTAAAGTTGGAGCCCCTTTATTGTTATTTCTATTCATCATTACGTTAATACTTGTGCCAATTATATGGCCTTTTTAAAATAAATTATTAAGAACTTAAATATTAGTAAAATGAATGATTTACAAACCTTAGAAACACATATGAGTTTAGAATCATATGGCTTAAAAAATGTAGATGTGCATTGGAACTTACCTCCCGAGGTGTTACAAAAAATTACCATAGAAAAAAATATGGGTAAAGAAACTGCAAATGGAACACTTGCCATCAATACAGGAAAATTTACTGGGCGATCACCTCAAGATCGTTTTATAGTAAAAGACAACTACACAAACAAAAAAGTTTGGTGGGGAAAAACCAACAAACCTATCTCTAATGAAAACTTTAAAAAACTTAAAGACCAGGTTATTAAATACCTTTCAGGAAAAGAACTTTACGCCAGAGATGGTTATGTATGTGCCGATCCCGAATTTAGAACAAACATCCGTACTATAACAGAATTCCCTTGGTCTAACCTGTTTGTTTACAATATGTTTCTGCGCCCCAGTAAAAGAGAATTGAAAAACTTCAAAGAAGATTGGTTAATTCTTTGTGCCCCAGGGTATGTTTGTCCAAATCCATCGGATTACGGTTTACGCCAAGGAAACTTTTCAATTATAAACTTTACCGAAAAAATAGCTCTTATAGGAGGCTCTGCCTATACCGGTGAAATGAAGAAAGGGATTTTCTCTGCGCTTAATCTGATTTTACCCATCGAAAAAAATGTACTGCCCATGCATTGTTCTGCCAATGTAGGCAAAAAAGGGGATACAGCTATTTTCTTTGGATTATCTGGAACAGGAAAAACAACGCTTTCTGCAGATCCGGAGAGAAAGCTCATAGGTGATGATGAACATGGCTGGACCAAAGACAATATCATTTTTAATTTTGAAGGCGGATGTTATGCAAAGGTCATTGACTTATCAGAAGAAAAAGAACCCGATATTTTTAGAGCAATAAGACCAGGTGCTTTACTTGAAAATGTGGTAATTAAAGACAATGGCGAAGTAGATTATATGGATAGTAGTATTACCCAAAACACACGCGTTAGCTATCCCATTTATCATATAGACAATATTCAGGAAACCTTGTATGCAAACAATCCTAAGAATATCTTTTTCTTAACCTGTGATGCCTTTGGGGTATTACCTCCTGTATCTAAACTTACGCCTGGCCAAGCAGCATACCATTTTATATCTGGATACACGGCCAAAGTAGCAGGAACTGAAGCGGGAATTACAGAACCTGTCCCATCATTCTCTGCTTGTTTTGGAGAACCCTTTATGCCACTACATCCAACTGTTTATGGTGAAATGCTAAGCAAAAAAATGCAAGATGCTGGTGTTAATGTATGGCTTATTAATACAGGATGGAGTGCTGGTCCCTACGGTGTTGGCTCTAGAATTAAGTTAAAATATACCAGAGCCATGATTACAGCTATTCTTAATGGTGAATTAGATCATGTAGATTATGAGCAAAACCCCATTTTTGGATTATTCATGCCTAAATACTGCCCTCATGTACCATCAGAAATGCTAGATCCTATGAATACTTGGCTGCAAAAAGGTGCCTATATTGGCAAAGCCATTCAATTAGCACACTCATTCCACTTAAACTTTGAGAAATTTGCTCATCAGGCATCTCAGCAAATTATTGAAGGTGGACCTTTAATTGATGAGCATCATCATTTAGAAGAACACATATAATCAAGATTCATAGATAGCTTTAGAAGGAGCTCCGCAATAGAGCTCCTTCTATATTGTTTAGTCTCAATAATAAAACCATGAAGCAAGTTTTAATTAGCATTTTTCTTTGTTTAGCCATCCATGTTAGCCATGCACAAAAGTCGCCAGAAAACAAACTAGGCACATGGTACATGCTCGATGTTAATCATAGAGTTGCTGATAAATTTTGTATAAAAACAGGGTTTCAACTACGCTCATTTGAAGTTATTAATAACATGAACCTTCTTCTTTATTATACTGGCGCAGTGTACTATCCTAGCAAGAATACCACATTAACCCTAGCATATTGCTATTTAGATATTGATAAAACATTTGCCTCTGTTGGCTACCCACACCTTTATGAAAATAGGTTTTATGAGCAATTAAGCTACAAACATCTGTTAGTAAAATTCAATATCCTTCATAGACTACGATTAGAGCATCGCTTTTTAAACTTTACACACGAGCATAATAACGAACACCGCATACGGTATAGGTTAGGGCCAAAAATAAAATTGAATAACTGGTTGTTCTTAAATATAAACAATGAATTCTTTGCCAATCTAAAAGGTGATGTTTTTACCGAAAACCGATTGTACATGGCATTTGGTGCACACCTATCCAAAAGCCATCATATTCAAATAGGTTATTTAAACCATAAGATAAATGGTTTAAACCTACATAGGCTTCAAATTGGGTTATACATTAAAACCGATCTTAGAAAAAAAACTTAGTTATTTACCCGCAAGTTCCTTTTTAAGCGCATTTTCAATCCGCCTATCAGGTATAAGCCATATAACAGCTACCAATATAAACATAAAACCGCTAATCCACACATTCAGGAAAGCTGAAACAATGCCTATAATATAGAGTACAGGCGAAGCTTTACCTTTTAAGTCTTTCCCCAATGCTTTGGCTAATATGGAATTGGCACCATGACTTTTTATAATCAAGTACTGAAGTATAAAATAAGCAATGGCTGCCCCCAGTAGTACAATACCATATAAAAATACTGAGGCCGAAGTAAAATGGTTTTCTCCCATCCACCCGGTTACAAAAGGAACCAAAGACAACCAAAACAATAAATGCATATTAGCCCAAAGCACACTACCTGTAACGTGTTTTACAGTTTGCATCATGTGGTGGTGGTTGTTCCAGTATATGGCTATATAAATAAAGCTCAATACATAGCTACTAAATACGGGTAATAAGGGTATCAAATCTTCAAAAGTACCTCCGTGTGGTACTTTTAACTCCAATACCATAATGGTAATTATTATGGCCAGAACACCATCTGTAAAAGCTTCTAATCTTCCTTTAGTCATCATAGTAAAGATTATTAAACATCAAGAAATGCGGTTTTAAGACTTCTAATTTACAAATTTTACAATTCACCTTCTTTTCTTTTCCGCCAATAGTTTCCTAATAAAGAGCCTGAGATATTCATCCACGGACTGAAGATAGCTGCAGCCAAACCAACCGTAGCCAATTTACCCATAGCACCTGCCAAACCGGAAGCCATACCACCATTTTGCAACCCCACCTCTAAAGCTACTGTTCTACAGGAGTTCTTGTCCATACCCAAAGCTTTACTAATACCATAGCCAAAGACATACCCCAAAGTATTGTGCAAAATAGATGCTAATAAAATAAACACACCTACAGTTAAGATATTATCCCTGCTGGCGGCTGTAGTAACCGTTGTAAAATAGATAATACCGAACATAGATAGTATGGGCATAAAACCATGAATACCTGAACGCCATGAAACCAAATTGTAATACAGTTTCCCTACAATGACAGCTCCAAACATAAAATTAATAAGACTTACAATAAGCATAGTACCTTCCGAGAGGTGTTCTGATAAATAATCCCACATACCAAAGCCCATTATAGCTAACCAGCCCAGAGCAATGTAAAAGCACACTACAATAGGTTTCCTGGAATTCTTAAAGTTCTTTGCATAAGCATCGTACAATAAAGCAGCTCCTATAGGCACAATAACAATCTTGATGATTTGCGCACACATAGTAAGAAAATCAATTTCCACATAGGTTCCTGCCAACAGTTTCATCATTAAAGGCGTCATAATTGGTGCCAGTAAAGTTGCTACAGCTGTTAGGGTAACAGACAATGTTAAATTAGCACGTGCTATAAACACCATAACGTTCGATGCCAGACCACTGGAACATGATCCTATTAATATAATCCCTGCTGCAATCTCTGGTTCGAAATTAAAAATCCGTGTTAAACCATATCCCACAAAGGGCATGATAGTAAATTGGCAAAGCACCCCCACAAGCACACCTTTCCCCATGGTTTTAATCCCATAGAAATCCTGGATACTCATTTGTGTTCCCATACCAAACATCACCACTTGCACCACAATGAGGATTAACCACTTATTACGTAAATCGAAATCACCCCAATGTAAAAACGCATCCGGGTAAAACATACCACATACAATAGCTACAAGAATCCAGGCGGTATATTGATAACTCTTGAGGGCTTCCAAAGCACCTATCCCAATAGCTAATAATACTGCACTAGCAACAGCCAAAGGTGCCACCAGAGTTTCTTGGCTTATTATCAAAACCACTGCCAGCAAGGCAACTGTTACCATTGCTAACCATAACGTATATTTTCTTAGCTGCTGCATCCGGTTACAAGACTTCTGCCAGGTAAGCCATGGCAATATCCGGACTCGCTAAAATAGGTACTTTTTTATCAGCTTCATCCAATTGTCCTACTACTCGGGCCATAGATGCCTGTGCTAATAAAATAACATCTACTTCTTCTGCTAAAGCTTTTAAGGCTTTGGCCACCATGGTATCATGCACTTCTGGTTTACCCCCCATGAGTGCATCAAAAGCGCCTTCACAGAGCTTAGATATAATTGTTACTTCCTTTCCTAAGGCAATAGCACGTCTTCTTACCAAATCGCTGGTAGGCTCTAATGTTGTGGGCAGTGTAGCAATAACCCCAATCCGACTCCCGGACAATACCGCTTTATCTGCCATAGGTTGATCTACACGCAATACAGGCACCTTGGTAAGTGGCGCCGCACTTTCTACAGCTGCTCCTATAGACGAGCAGGTTACCATAATATAATCGGCACCGGCTTGTTCTGCCGACCCGACATAATCCACAACACGTCGGGAGGTATCCGGAGTCACCTGTCCACGCTCAATCGTATTCTTAATCAGGCTATCATCTACAATATTAAATATTTTAATATCCTTCCCTTTTAAATGTTTATCTATCAACTCCTGAAACACAGGTACCAAGGTAGCCGATGTATGTATGAGTGCTAATGTTTTTGACATAATTGTATTTATTTAATAATTTATACTGTTATTTTTCCTCGTTGTAATGCGCCAAAATAAGAGGCATCACCTACTTGACCGCCTTTTAAATTAACTTCGGTATTATGAACTGGTGAATGGGGGGCATAAGCCCGGCACAGGGGCGCTCCTACATAAATAGGTGCGATCATTTCTACAGCAACAATCCCCAGCTCCCTAGCTACATAACTAGAGGTGTCACCGCCCGCAATGACCAACCGATCTACCGATATTTGTTCTAAAGCCCCTTTGGCCGATTGCCCCAATATTTTACCAAAGCGTTTCGCCGTTTGGGAGCGCAGGACGGAAGCGGTTTTTACCCGCGGATCGTCCGGACCTTTAGATGTATGCAATACCACACTTTTGCCAATCTTCAAAGCATTGGCAATACGGTTTTGGTATTCCTCAATTAACCGGGCTTCCGTAGCGTCATTCTCTAAAACTGCCATATCTACAGGAATGTCCTCAAAACCATTGGCAATAGCCCAATCAATTTGTGATGCTGTAACAGGCGATACACTACCAGACAATACCAAAAGCGGTTTGCTTTCTTCTAAAAGTGTCCAATCATAATGTTTTTGGAGCTTATTTTGGGTTTCCCAAAAGTCTCCCAGAGCTTTTTCAACACCAGAAGAACCTACTAAAAATAGCGGTTTATTTTTAACAACACAGCCATCTATTACTTGGCCAATGGTTTGCATTTGGGCTTCGTACATGGCATCAAAGAACACCAAGGATTTCCCATCGTTTATTTCGTTTTGAAGTTTTGTTTCAATATCGGGTACCGACTTTTCTAAATCTACCAAATCAATCAGTCCCATTGGTACATCAATTTGTTTAGCCAAATGCTTTCTTAAATCGCTTTCTGTAGCGGGTGTTGTGGGATGTTTGCTCATAGACGGATGCCTATCCAAACGATAAATAGTTCCCTGACTACCAATCCCCATACGCGCATAAAGGTTTCCAAAGGCTGAATAGCGTCCCAAATTGGGAGCAGCGACTAGAATGGGTATTATATTATTTTTAAAAACCTGCTGTCCCACTTTAATAGCTGTTCCTATATTACCAATATCAGGTGATGAATCAAAAGTAGAACACACTTTATAGTGCACATGTCTGGGTTTTAATGCTTTCAGAGCTTTAAACGACTCATTCAGAGTTTTTTGCATCGCTTCAGGAGCCATCGCCCGGGTCATTCCCGCAATACCTATAGCATCTAAATTCGGGAATTGCTTCAATAATTCGGGGGTTGGATTTTCAAGAAACAGTACTGTTTTAGCTCCGGCGCGACTCAAAAACTCCAAAGCATCAGTAGAGCCTGTAAAATCATCACCATAAAAGGCCAATAAAAGATTGTTTTTCTGTCGCATAGGTTTTTAACTTCCGAATTTAACAACCGATTCCCTAAATTCCTTGTATTGTTTGGCCGTGGCTTCCAAGCTCATACCTTTTACTGCGGAATCCCAGGCCTGATGTAGCGCTTTAACGCCACCTGTAGGACCGGAAGGATGTGCCATAATACCACCCCCGGCCATATATAGCAAATCGGTGGTTTGTGTACGGCGGTAAGTTTCAAAGGCTTGTCCGCCCCACTGTCCCGAAGACACTACAGGTAACACGGACGGATTATTTAAAAAGGGTGTATGGCATGATTTAATGGAACGCACTACAGAGTCATCTGACTCCCAAAATTTATTCTTAATACCATTTACGTGCATTTGGTCGACACCTGCCAAACGCCATATTTTATTATATGCCGGGAAATTAATACCTAAAAGCGGATGGCGGTTTAGCATGCCCCAGCCATTTCTATGGCCATGAATACTAAGACCTCCCCAACGACACACCTCTCTAACACCGGCCCACCCTACACTATTAATGCTTACCATTGCACAAATACCTCCTGCATTTAATACGGTTTCGTAATTGGATTGCATGGTTCGAATATCACCGGAGATATTGAATGCATACATAATCTGCTTCCCGGTTTTATCAGCAAAGGCGTTAATAACTGCCATAATAGTTTCCACACGCTCCATAAAAGGCGAATTGGCTGAAGACCCTAAAAGCTCATCATCCTTAATAAAGTCAATCCCCGCCTCGGCCAGGGTCTTTACCAAATTAGCGGTGTACTCGGGTGTCAAACCTACACTGGGTTTAATAATAGTACCAATCATAGGACGTTCTGAACCCACACCAGCCAAATCCTTAGTGCCTTGCATACCAAACTTAGGGCCTCTAAAGTGATCTTTAAAGGAATCTGGTAATTTAAAATCATCCAACTTAAGTCCGGTAAATTGTTTCAGCTCATACAAATTACCTTGTAAAGTTGACACAAGCATGGGTACATTATAGCCAAAATTCTCAATAGACCAAGATACAGTTACCTTGGCTTGCTTATAAACTTTACCTGTAATGGCATCGCCGGGCATACTGGGTGTGTCTACTTCATCCAACAGTTCAATATGCTCTACCCTGGCTGCAAAACGTGTTTTAAGCGCATCGGTTTCTCCTGGTACCGAAACAAATGTTCCACTAGACTGCTCCCCTGCCAATACTGCTGCAGCTTGTTCAACTTCATAAGGGGTTTCAATAAGGTAAGTTGCTGTTATTCTTTCCATGTCATATCATCGTTCTCCATGTGTTTTGTAAAAATCACCAATATTTTTATTAAGGCTATCCTGCTGTAACCTGCTAGGGTAAACATATGTAACCTAAAAAAGCAAAGGCACTATACTTCAACCGTTTTCCAAGCACCTTTTTTAAAGCAAACAATTGCTACAATAGCAATTAATATTTCTGCCAGGGTAATGGCCCAAAATACACCAGCAGGTCCAAAATCCAAGGTAAGTGCCATAACGTAAGCAAAAGGAAGTTGCAACAACCAAAAGCACACAAAATTTATGTACGTAGGTGTTTTGGTATCGCCAGCACCATTAAAAGCATTTATAACAACCATACCGTACCCATAGAATATATATCCCGAAGCGATAACACGTAAACACAAACTTCCATATTTTACAACATCGGGGGTGGTGTTAAACAATGCAATTATTTTAGGAGCGAACAGTAAATAAATAACGGATACCATACCCATAAATATAGCACTATACTTACCGGTTTTCCATACCGATAATTCTGCCCTATCGGGCTTTTTAGCCCCTAGGTTTTGCCCAACCAGCGTAGCAGCTGCATTGCTCAAGCCCCAAGCGGGCATGAGTGTAAACATCATAACTCGAATGGCAATGGTGTAACCAGCTAAAACCTCACTGCCAAATTCGCTCATAATACGCATTAAAAACACCCAGGATGACGTACCTATTAAAAACTGCCCAATACCACCCAAGGAAACTTTTATTAAATTAAACATGATCTTAAAGCGAAGTACCAGATCTTTAATACCAATTTTTATCTTACTAAATCCAAAGAACAGGATACCCAGCTGAAATAATACAGCAGTACCACGCCCAATGGTTGTAGCTATGGCCGCTCCCTCCACACCATGGGCTTTTATAGGACCAAAACCAAAGATAAATATGGGATCTAAAATAATGTTTAGGCCGTTAGATAAAATTAAGGTCCACATAGCTACCGAAGCATTACCTGCCCCGCGAAACACCGCATTGATTAAAAACAAAAGCATTACGGTAAAGTTACCACCCAAAAGCACTTTGGTATAGCCATAGCCTTCGGCTATCAAATCTGGTTCGCCACCCATAAGTTCCAGTATTTCCCTAGGATATATAATACCTATGGCACTGATGATGGCTGCCACAAAAATACCAAGAAAAATAACCTGTACAGTGGCATTGGCTGCTCCTTGTATATCGGTTTCGCCAACACGCCTAGCCACAACAGCTGTTGCCGCCATACTTAAACCTATAGATACGGCATATACCAAGGTAATTACAGATTCGGTTAAACCAATAGTAGCTACGGCATTAACACTTACTCTAGCTACATACATAATATCTACCAAAGCAAAAACCGACTCCATGAGCATTTCTAAAATCATAGGAATGGCCAACATAAAAACGGCACGTCGTATACTGCTTGTGGTAAATTCTTGTTCTTTGCCTGTAACGGCTATCTTAAAATATTGAAGAAATTGTTTAAAGGAAATTTTATTTGATTGCATTTTAAATCATATCATAATATATAAACTTAGCCTAACATGTAAATGCTAGACCCTTTTTGTTCGAGACTTACCCGAAAATGTCTATAAGTTTATTTTTAAACAATCATAGAAACAAATATGGTTATTTTATTTAATACTGCAAAATACTTTTTGGGCTGTTTTGTTGTATTCTTATATCTTCGCAAAAAAAATAACGATGCTAAAAGCTGTGATTTTTGATATGGATGGGGTTATTATTGATAGTGAACCCTTGCACCGAAGCGCCTACAACAATATGTTTACCGAAATGGACATTGATGTTTCTAATGAATTGTATGAATCGTTTACGGGGCAATCTACCATTAATATTTGCAAACGCCTGTGCGATCATTTTAACCTGGAAACAACGCCCGAACATCTTGTGGCTTTAAAACGCAAACACTATAAACACTTTTTTGAAACTAGCAGCCATTTAACACTTATTGATGGTGTGCTGGATTTAATTAAAAATTATCATGCCAACGGGTTAAAGCTTGTATTGGGGTCTTCGGCTGCTATGAGCAGCATTAACCAAATTTTTGAGCGCTTTGATTTGAACCACTATTTTGTGGCAAAATTAAGTGGTGCCGATTTAAAAGCATCAAAACCACATCCTGAAATCTTTATCAAAGCTGCACAAGTTTCGGGTTTTGAAAGACATGAGTGTATGGTTATTGAAGATTCTACCAATGGTATTAAAGCGGCCAATGCTGCAAATATTTTTTGCGTTGGGTATGATAGTTTTCATTCTAAAAACCAAGATTATAGCCATGCCAACCTGGTTATCAAAGACTTTAAGGCCATTTATTTTAATGAAGTAAAGGCGCTATTTAGATAGATGATCTTAGGGGATTTACGAATTGCATTAGTGCTACTGTGAATTGCACTGGTGCTACTGTGAATTGCACTGGTGCTACTGCGAATTGTACTGGTGCTACTGCGAATTGCACTGGCCCTTTTACCGAATGGACTCGTGAATTTAACAAAAAGTTCTTAATTTATTTTAACACGGCATAGCCAAAGTTTACAGAGAACGTTACACACCATATAATAACATGGTTGTATACTTTGTAGTCTACATTTTCAGGAAGGTCATATTGATAATCACCATTGGTGCCTTTTAAAACGCCCAGTGTTATATAATTACTGGCAGAAGTATCAGTAGCTAAATAAACTTCTAACAACGGACCACTATCGGTACTAAAGTTTTCAAAGGATAGTACGGTTTTTTCTTTATTAATAAATGCTTTACCAGAAGTTTGATGGGCACTTTCTACAAAATCGCCTGTGTATAAAGGGGTTTCTTCCATGTCGTCTTCCATGTTCATGGACATGTCGCTATTGCCTGATACAGGAGCATCTGATGAAGAACAGGAACATAATGAAAATAATACAAAACCAATTATAAATAGATGTTTCATAGCGGTGCGTTTTTTAATAGCTTCTCAAAAATTTGTCGAAGCATCTATAAAAACATTACAAATACTATGGAAATAAATTATTTTTTGTAGTATTTGGAATAACCTCTATAGGCAAAAAAGCCAACTATGGCTATAATACCACAGGCTATGGAAATAAACTTAACGCTTACAATTTGGTCGCCACTGGCATAACTGTGCAAGCCTGATAAATAGAAGTTTACGCCAAAGTACGTCATCATTATACTTGCATAGGCCACTATAGACATAAGGTTATAAAACCAACGCCCGCGAAGTCCCGGTACTAAACGCATATGTATTACAAAAGCATATACCATAATGCTTATGAGTGCCCAGGTTTCTTTAGGGTCCCAACCCCAATAACGCCCCCAGCTTTCGTTGGCCCACATACCACCTAAAAAATTTCCTATGGTAAGCATAACCAAACCAACGGTTAAGGACATTTCATTAATTATGGTAAGCTCCTGGATGTTTAAATCTATTTTTCTCTTGTTCTTTTTGGTAGTAAAAATCATAAGCAACAAAGCTACCAGCCCTAAAATCATCCCCAGGGTAAATGGTCCATAACTTGCTACAATAACAGCTACATGTATCATTAACCAATAACTATTTAAAACCGGTTGCAAATTGGCTATGGCGGGATCCATCCAATTCCAACTGGCAATCATCAAAATCATAGCCGTTACAAAGGCGGTAGATGCAATGGTTAAATCGCTTTTTCTACCAAATGCCAAACCAAAAAACATGGTAGCCCAAGCCACGTATATCATAGATTCATAAGCATCGCTCCACGGTGCATGCCCAGAAAGATACCATCTAACAATTAAACCAGCAGTATGCATAATGAACAACAATAGTACAATACCTTTAAACAGTGTGACCATAAAGTTGACAGCTTTACTTCTTTCTTTAAAAATCTGTACCATCAATACAATGAACAATAGGGTTCCTGCATACAAATACCAACTATAGAGTTTTTTAAAGATATCATATTTGTTGTAAAGAATTTCGGTATTTACTTTATCGTCGCTCAACATAACACTACCCCCAAACTGATGCTGCGTTTTTTTGAACGCTTCTAGAAGTTTTGTAGCCTCAGAGAAATCGCTTGTTTGTTTGGCTTTGTTTAAGGTAAACAAATAGGCCTTAAAACCATTTTTAATGAAATTGCTGTAAAGCGAATCGTTTACTTGATAGTTTCCAAAGCGATAATCGTAGGCAGACACCCATTTATTATTAGCATCATCAGGTATTGGAAATATTTTTAAGGACATACCCTCTATGGTATTGTACAACAAATTAACCCGTTGATCGGCTTCTTTAAATTCTCTCTGAAACGCATTGGGGGCCATGGCTTTGTAAGCTTCATCTAAATAGGGGCTTAATTTATACGCCCCGTTGTTAGTAAAAAAGTCGGCCAATGTTACATATTTCACTTCCTTGTCTACGCCAATAAGTTTTCTAATGGTATCTGCTTTTTTGGGCTTTAAATAAATGATTGGTACATTATACCATAGCATGGGGCTTTCTTGAATGGACAGGAATACTTGGTTGGCATCGAAATTCTCGTAAGTATCATGCTTACTTAGTTTTCTTAACATTTCAGATGCATAGGTGTTAACGGGCATCATACGGCCGCTCAAGTCTTGAATAACCAAATGCCCAAACGCATCGGCATGTGCCTTAGGTGTAATATTAGCTTTTAAAATGGAGTCTATTTGTGCCTTGGTAGGCTTACTATGGTTGTGTCCGTCATTTTCGGTATGCTGCTCTTGTGAAAAAGCTTGTAGCCCAAAACACAATACCAATATTGCAAGCAGCTTGGCTTTTTTTGCCTTGACCTTTTCTAGCATGACTTTTAAGTCACCAAAGCGTGAATGTTTACTAAATAAAATGGCCATTAGCCCAAAGTACAGTATAAAATAACCAATATAAGTTAGCAAAGTACCCCAATAATCATGGTTTACAGAAAGGATCGTTCCTTTTTCATCAGGATCAAAACTTGATTGAAAGAAACGATAACCCCGATGATCCAAAATATTGTTCATATATATTTTATAATCGAAGCTGCCTTCTTGTTCGTCTATAACGGTTACCTTACTGGAGTATGCCGAATAACCTTTTTCGGTTCCTGGGTAGCGTTCGGCTTCAAAATCGTTCAACTTAATAGCAAATGGCAGTTCCAAAACTTTTGACCCGTACTTAAAGGCAAAATCCAGTCCGCCAACTTGTATTTGCTTGAAGGGATTGTTCATGCCCTTACCGCCTAAGATACCCACACGCTGGGTTTCGCCATTTGTGGTTACTTTTAGTACCACGCCGTCCTCATCATTCTTTAAAATCGTTGATTTTTGAACGATATCAAAAAACCCTTTAACTATAGGCTTGGGGAATACCATTTTCATATTGCCAATGGTATAAAGTGAACGTAATTTTAAAGGCTGCAAACTGTCTTTTACTAATGTGCCACGAGCTTGGGTTGCCATAGTCATATAATCACCTTCAAAAGGCGATTTAATAGTTAGTTCTCCATTTTCATAGGTAATATTAATGGCACCATTGGTAGGTTTATTAAGCGCCATTAACACGCCGTGAATGCTTTGCACCTGCCCTACTTTTAAAAAGTGATTGTGTGGCCCTGCACCACCTGTCTCTACAAGCTTTAAATAGGATTCCCCATTTTCATTGGGAATAATATCTTCTTCAGCGCCTTTTATAAACTTTTCAAGCTCGATGGTTACAGGTTGTTGATCGTATTGGGTCTCTATTTTTAAATCGTTGTCCAGCCTTGCTGAAAAATCGACCTCACGTTCAATAGGTAAGCGCTGTGCCACGCCATTTATTTGGTAATCGCCATCTATATAAGCGGTTATGTAGGTTTTTTGTGAAAGAAAGGTGTTCTCGGTAGCGCCCTCTCTTATAGCCATCATACCTTCAAAGCTTACATAACGCGTTATAAAAGCTCCAAACAAAATAAAAATAAATGACAAATGCAGTATAAGTGTAGACCACTTTTCTTTTTTGTAAAGTTTGTATCTAAAAATATTTCCTATAAAATTTACCACGAATAATACCATTATGGCTTCAAACCACCATGCATTATAAATTAGTGTTCTAGTATATGCTGTTGGTGATGTTGTTTGTCCAACATCTAAAATGGTACCGGTTGCCATAGCTGCTGCAAAAGCGATAAACAAAATGGCCGTAAGGCGCGTAGAGAAAAGAATTTTGGATAGTTTATCCTGCATAATATAAGCCCGTTTTAAGATCGTGCAAATTTAAGTATTTAAGTTGATTTAAAATGCTAGAATAATTGAAAAAGTGCCAACATTATGGTTTACTCCTAGCTTCAAAAATTTTCAGATAAAGAAAGGTTCCCATTTTGCGTGCACGCCGCTTAGCATTTTCAGCATAATCGCCTTCAAAAAGCTCATCGATGGTTTGGTACCACAAGTTTAGCCACAAACCAAAATGCAACTCGGTTATACTGTTGTTATTTGCACTATCTACCTTTACATGAACTTCCAATGGGTTTCCTAAATACTTGGTTTTTAAAAATAAGCTCGATTCCCAAAACGTTGTTAACCGCTCTAAATGAGCATCCCAATCCGTTATAACCTCATTAAAAAATGGTCCTAGAACGGCATCTTTCCTTACCTTTTTATAAAACGAAGCAACCAATAAATACACATCATCTCTGGATTTAATATCTTTTTTTACCATAATAGACAAAGATAATTCATTAGGTTTTTAAATCTAGTAATATTACTTATTTTTGCCAGATGATATCAGTAGTAATCCTTGGGGCTGGTAATGTGGCAACACATTTGTTCAAAGCTTTTAAAAAAGCTAAGGACGTTTCTGTAATACAGTGGTATAACAGACGTATGGACGTGATTAAACCCTATAAAAATAATGTAGCCACTACGGATGATTTAACCCAACTTAAGAACGCTGATGTATATATATTGGCCGTGAGTGATGATGCAATTGCACCGCTTGCTTTGCAGTTGCCTTTTGAGGGCCGATTGGTGGTACACACCTCTGGGAGTGTTAATATTCATGACATTGATAAAAAGCATAAACGTGGTGTGTTTTACCCATTGCAAACGTTTAGTAAGGATGCCGAAATAGATTTTAGCCAGGTACCTCTTTGCATTGAGGCTATTAATAGTGCAGATTATCATTTACTAAAAGACTTGGCCATTGCCATTGGTAGTCCAACTAAAAAAGTGAACAGTGAGCAACGGAAGGTTTTGCACTTAGCGGCTGTTTTTGTTAATAATTTCACCAATCAACTCTATAGAGTAGCCCATGAAATTACAGAAAGTGAAAGTGCAGAGTTCGAACTTCTGAAACCACTAATACTTGAGACAGCCAAGAAAGTACAGCACTTATCGCCTTACATGGCACAAACTGGCCCTGCTAAACGCCAAGATACTAAAACCATTAAAAAACATTTAAAACTGCTGCATAACCAGCACCATAAAGATATTTACAACCTACTAACCACCTCTATACAACAAACACATGGAAGAAAAAAGCTATAAAGAATATTTACAACACATTACCACTTTTATTTTTGATGTAGATGGTGTATTGACTGATGGGTCTTTAAATGTTACATCATCTGGCGAATTGTTACGAACTATGAATGTTAGAGATGGCTATGCCCTTAAATTTGCTGTTAATGCTGGGTATAATGTGGCCATTATTTCGGCAGGCACTAATGATGGCGTGAAAATACGCTTAGAAGGTTTGGGAGTTAAACATGTACACTTAGGTGCCAGTAATAAAGTGGAGACTTTTAAAAACTATATAAAAACCCATAGTATTAAGAAAGAAAATGTACTTTACATGGGAGATGACATTCCAGATTACCACGTTATGAAACTCGTGGGGCTTCCATGCTGCCCACAGGACGCTGTTCCAGAAATCAAGAGTGTTGCCAAGTACATTTCGCATAAAAAAGGCGGCGAATGTGCTGTACGTGATGTTATTGAACAAGTACTTAAAGTACAGAACAAGTGGTTATTTTAAATAAATTGAAGGTTGTTTGAAAAGGACTAAACGTAGAATTGGTAATGGCTTTGGCTATATTGGTTTTGGAAATAACCAAAGTGTATTTAATCAAAAAGCAAACAAACCATTTTCTGCACTTAAAGAAAAACTTAATAAAGAAACACATTTACAACATAAGCTAGACTTTTTACACACAAACTTAACTAAAGCTGAAAAAGAGGCTATTAAAAATAAGCTAAGAAAAGGTGAAAAAAAACGACTGGTAAAATCTATTACGGTTTTTTTTATTGTTTTCATTTTTATACTTTACCTTATTAAAATTTTAATAGACCTTTTTATGTCTAGAATATAATACAGTATGTTGAACATTCTAAAACTAATTCGCTGGAAAAACCTGCTTATGATTGCCTTGGCGCAAGTCCTTATTAAGTATGCGCTTTTACAACCTTTTGGGGTGGCAACAACTTTAAACAGTTTGGGGATAATCCTATTAATTTTTGCAACTATTTGTATTGCAGCTGCAGGTAATATTATTAATGATATTTGCGATATTGAAACCGATACCATTAACAAACCCAATAAAGTTGTTGTTAACAAATCTATCTCTGAGCAAACAGCTTACAATCTCTTTATCATTTTTAACGTATTGGGGGTGGGTATTGGGTTTTATGTTTCCCACTTGATTAATCGCAGCCCTTTCTTCTCAATATTTGTTATTACCTCAGTACTCCTTTATGTATATGCCACTTATTTAAAGCAAGTACCTATTGTTGGAAATATTATCGTTTCGGTTTTAGTGGCATTAAGTATTTTAATTGTTGGTATGTTCGATTTATTGCCTGTTGTTACACAATATAATCAGTCAACCCAATTAGCCGTATTTCAAATTGTTTTTAAATACAGTTTATTTGCTTTTGCCATTAATTTATTGCGCGAAATAATTAAAGATTTAGAGGATATTAAAGGTGATGATGCCATTGGTATACAAACACTGCCTATTATTTTTGGAAAAAAAAGGACCAACATGATTGTATTTGTTTTAACCGCTATTACAACTTTGGCCATAATACTATATGTTATCAATGTTTTGTATAGAACTCCTATGGCAGTTTTATATTTCCTAATCGCAATTATAGGTCCATTATTTTATATAGGTATTAAAATACTTAACGCCAATACCAAAGAGCACTACCGCAACATAAGCAACATGCTTAAATGGGTTATGCTTTCTGGAATGCTTTCCTTACTTTTATACAAGTACTTACTCCTTTAAAATATGCTTAGCGAAAAATTAAAGAATTATCATATTATATTGGCATCGGGCTCGCCTAGAAGGCAAGAATTCTTCAAACAACTGGATTTAAGTTTTGAAATTCGCCTTAAACCTGTAAAAGAGGAATACCCAAATAGATTAACGCATTTTGAGATAAGCAATTATCTTGCACAACTAAAAGCTTTACCGTTTAAAGAAGAACTAAAAGCCAATGACATTTTAATTACTAGTGACACCATTGTTTGGCACAAGAATAAAGCGCTCGGAAAACCTAATAATGACGCCGAAGCCTATCATATTATAAAATCCTTGAGCAATACAACGCATGAGGTTATTACTTCGGTTTGCTTTACAACTCCAAATTTTGAAAAAACGTTGCACGATATAACAAAAGTATCCTTTAAAGATCTAACGGACGAAGAAATTCAATACTACATAAAAACCTCTAAACCCTTTGACAAATCAGGTGCCTATGGTATTCAAGAGTGGATTGGGCAAATTGGGGTTACAAAAATTGAAGGCTCTTACTTTAACGTTATGGGATTGCCCATACATGCCGTATATAAAACCCTTAGTGACATTGCCAACGGTGTATAAGTTTACAACTTATTAACTGCTTTTTTCCATTTTGTGATATATCTTTGTTAAAACTTTAATTTTATTTATGCTCTTAGAATTTTTAAAAACATACCAAACACAGTTAATAGCAACTGGATTTATCCTTCTCTTTTTACTTATTGTTAGGGCCATAGTTCATTTTACAATAACCAAAGTTGGAAGAAAAACAGGTATTAATGATGCACGTATTCGGCTTATTCGTCGCTATGTAACCGTTACACTTTTTTTAATAGCCTTATTAATTGAAGCTTCTATTTTTGGTACTGGTTTTAAGGATCTAGCTGTAATATTTTCATCTGTTTTTGCCGTTATAGGCATTGGCCTATTTGCCATTTGGTCTATTCTTAGCAATATAACTTCAGGAATTATCATGTTTTTTAACTTTCCATATAAAGTAGGAGATAAAATTGCCATTCACGACAACGACTTCCCTGTTACAGCTATTATTGAAGACATTAGAGCCTTTCAATTGCATCTACGCTTAGAAAATGGCGACTTAGTAACTTACCCTAACAACCTTATGCTGCAAAAGGCCGTGACTTTAATTGAAAAGGATGCCATTGACGATGACGATGATGATAGTAATGCCATTTAAATCCTTTATATTTATAACATGGTAAAGCTGAAAAACAACATCATTAAACTAAGAAATAAAAAATACCAAAAGAAAATAGGGCAAGCCCCTGGTAGTGTTATCTATACCGGAGAAAAATCTACCAAACAATTGTTTATCGATGTCTTTGATTATGACAAAGAGCAGTACATTGAAAAGGAATTAAGCAACATTGATGAAACCTTTGAATACAAACACACCGACACCATAACATGGATAAACGTAAATGGTTTAAACCATGTGGAAGCTATTGAAAAACTTGGTGACCACTATGATTTGCACGCCTTGGTGCTAGAAGATATAGTAAACACCAACCAGCGCCCAAAAATAGATGAATATGATGATTATTTGTTCGTGGTTTTAAAAATGCTTTATCTGGACAGCAATGAAAATATAGTTAGTGAACAGGTTAGCCTAGTGATGGGAAAAAATTACGTGCTGTCCTTTCAAGAAGCTGAAGGGGATGTGTTTGATGCTGTAAGGGACCGTATCCGCCAGAGTAAAGGGAGAGTAAGAACCATGCAAGCCGATTATCTTCTATACATTTTAATGGATGCTATTATAGACCATTATTTTAGCATTATAGAGCTTCTGGGTGATAAAATTGAGGATATGGAATCGGGTATCTTTTTAGGTGATGTTGATACCTCAATCAATAAGGATATCCGCGACTTAAAAAAAGAAATCCTTAGGGTACGTCGGGCTATTTTTCCGCTTCGGGAAGTAATTAGTAGAATAGAAAAGCACGAAAGCTCTCTTATTTTAAAAAAGACAAAGAACTATTACAGAGATATATACGACCATTTAATTCAAGTATCTGAAAACATTGATATTTACCGTGAAATGATATGGAGCTTAATGGATATGTACATGACAACCATAAGCAACAAAATGAATGAGGTTATGAAAGTGCTTACCATCATGGCTTCAATTTTTATTCCACTAACGTTTATTGCAGGCATTTACGGTATGAATTTCGACTACATTCCAGAATTGCATTACAAGTATTCCTATTTTATTTTATGGGGCGTCATGATTGTACTTTTTATTAGTATGCTCATCTATTTTAAACGCAAAAAATGGCTTTAAAAAGTAAAAAACTAAAAGCTAAAATCTAACAGTTCTTCTTTACTATTAGCTTTTAGTGCTTAGCTGTTAACTAAATAGATTCGTTAAAGAAACATTAAAAGCACCTACTCCCCTACTTTACTTTATTATATTTGGGTAGAGCAAACCTATTTAACCCATGCAAAAAACTATTCTCTCTTTTCTAATAACAATAGTTACGCTTTTAACTTTACAAGCCCAAAAACCCACAATACCAGCAGCTTCGGAAATTTTTGAATCCATCCAAAAACTCAACTTTTTAGGATCCGTTTTATATATAGCTGCACATCCAGATGATGAAAACACACGGCTTATCTCGTATATGTCCAACCATGAAAAAGCTCGAACAGGCTACTTGGCCTTAACACGTGGTGATGGAGGGCAAAACCTTATTGGCCCCGAAATAAGAGAACTTTTGGGTGTAATAAGAACACAAGAACTACTTGCTGCCAGACGTATTGACGGAGGCGAACAATTTTTTACCAGAGCCAATGATTTTGGGTTTTCTAAACATCCAGACGAAACCTTATCTATTTGGAATAAAGACGAAGTGTTAAGTGATGTGGTATTAGCCATAAGAACATTTAAACCAGATATTATAATAAACCGATTTGATCATAGAACACCTGGCTCTACACACGGGCATCATACCAGTTCGGCTATGTTAAGTTATGAAGCTTTTGATTTGGCCAACAACCCCACTGCATACCCTGAATTACTAAAACATGCTGATACCTGGCAACCTAAACGCTTGTTTTTTAATACGGGCTGGTGGTTTTATGGCAGTCAAGATAATTTTAACAAAGCCGACAAAAGCAATATGCTAAGCTTTGATATTGGGGTCTACTATCCATTAAAGGGACTTTCCAATAACGAGGTTGCCGCTATGGCCAGTAGCCAGCATTTAAGTCAGGGATTCGGACGGCTATCACAACGAAGCTCCCAGAATGAATATATAGAATTTTTAAAGGGAATTCCACTAAACAACAACAAAAACATATTTGAAGGTATTAACACCTCTTGGAGCCGTATAAAAGGAGGGAAAGCTATTGGCAGTATACTTAATGCCATTGAAGCCAACTTCAACTTTCAAGACCCTTCCGTACACATACCACAGCTTTTAGAAGCTTATAAACTGCTACAAAAAATTGAAGATGCGCACTGGAAAACTCAAAAAACCAAGGCACTGAAATCCATTATTGAAATGTGTGCTGGTTTATATTTGGAAGCTTCAGCTGAAATACCCTCAACTACTACAAACCAAACTGTTAAAGTTACTATTGAAGCCTTAAACAGAAGCAATCAAAATATTGTACTAAAAACTATTACTCAAGGTAATGGGCTAATTATACTAAAAGATTTAGATTTAAATAACAACATCTCAAAAACCTTTGAAACCGAATATCAAATTGGGGCAGAAGAAAACTATACCACTCCGTACTGGTTAAACAAAAAAGTCACCCTAGGTATGTACTTGGTTGACGACAAGAGTTTAATAGGCAAACCCGAAACCCCAAGAAGTGTAGTTATTCATTTTAACCTAAACATTAATAACGTTCCCATTACAATATCCAAACCTGTTGTGTACAGGTATGCTAAACCAGATAAAGGTGAATTGTATCGTCCGTTTGAAATAATCCCCGAAGCATCTGCAAAGATTTCTGAGAAGGTCATTATTTTTGAAAATGACACGCAGCGAAATATAACCGTTATAGTTAAAGCTGGACGTGACCAACTAGATGGATATGTTGAAGTTTCCCATCCAAATGATTGGAATGTTTACCCCGAAAAACAAAACGTAAGTATTGCCCATAAAGGTGAAGAACAAACACTCACTTTTACTGTAATACCTCCAAAAAATGACAGCGAAGGCTATATAAGTCCAAAGGTATATATAGCTGATAAAAGCTATGATAAAGAGCTTATTGAAATTGATTATGAACATATTCCATTTCAAACCGTACTGTTACCCAACCAAAGTAAGGTTGTACGCTTAGACATCAATAAAAAGGGTAACAACATTGCTTACATTGCAGGTGCTGGGGACGTTGTTCCTGAGAGTTTAAAACAAATTGGCTATAATGTATTAACCATTTCACCCGATGAAATAACTACCAAATCCCTAAACAGATTTGACGCCGTTGTTGTTGGCATTAGAGCCTACAATACTGTAGACGCCTTAAAATATAAACAACAAGTGTTATTCGATTTTGTTGAACAAGGGGGTAATATGATTGTGCAATACAATACTAATCGCAATTTAATAGTAGACCAATTGGCACCCTATGCTATGTCATTGTCTAGAGATCGCGTAACGGATGAAAACGCAGATGTTAGAGTTTTAAACCCACAGCATCCCCTGTTAAACTACCCAAACAAAATAACCCAAAAGGATTTTGAAGGCTGGACCCAGGAACGCGGATTGTATTTTCCCGATGAATGGTCTAGTGAATTCACCCCAATCATATCTATGAATGATAAAGGTGAATCTCCCAAGGATGGCAGCATTTTAGTAGCTAAGCATGGTAAAGGATATTATATATATACAGGGTTGAGTTTCTTTAGGGAATTCCCAGAAGGCGTATCTGGCGCTTATAGATTATTTGCCAACATGCTATCCATTGGAAAAGAAGACTTAAAACAAGATACTAAACTAAATAATTAATTATGAGTAAAGACAACACCCCCAAACAATCGTGGCTAAAACTCTACTCATTAGTTTTAATTGCTAATGCAATCTACATCATTATATTTTACTTAATCATGCAAGCCTTTTAATATGCAAAATTTAAGCTTTATAGATTGGGTTGTATTATCTATTACATTGCTAGCCATTGTAGTCTATGGCACATGGCAAACCAGAGGCAGCAAAAATGTTCAGGACTATTTAAAAGGGGGCAATACCTCCAAATGGTGGACCATAGGGCTATCGGTTATGGCTACACAAGCTAGTGCCATCACATTTCTATCAACGCCTGGACAAGCTTTTAATGATGGTATGGGGTTTGTACAATTTTATTTTGGTTTACCATTGGCCATGATAGTTATTTGCATGGTATTTATACCGTTGTTTCACCGTTTAAATGTCTATACGGCCTATGAGTTTTTAGAAAACAGATTCGACCTAAAAACCAGAACACTAACCGCCATTCTATTTTTAATTCAACGTGGGCTAGCTGCAGGTATTACCATATTTGCACCTGCTATTATTTTATCAGTTGTTCTAGGATGGAATTTGTTGTACTTGAATATCATCATAGGTACGCTGGTTATTGTTTATACTGTTTCTGGTGGCACACGTGCTGTAAACGTAACGCAAAAACATCAAATGGTGGTCATTTTTATTGGTATGCTTGTGGCATTCTTCATTATTGTAAGCAAGTTACCGCAAGATATTACATTTACAAAGGCCCTTGATATTGCCGGTGCAAATGGTAAAATGAATATTTTAAACTTTTCATTCGATTTAAACAACCGCTATACATTTTGGAGTGGCATTATTGGAGGAACCTTCTTAATGCTTTCCTATTTTGGAACCGACCAAAGCCAAGTACAGCGTTACCTTTCAGGTAAATCTGTTAAGGAAATGCGATTGGGTTTAATTTTTAATGCCTTGTTAAAAGTGCCCATGCAATTCTTTATTTTGTTAGTGGGTGTTATGGTTTTTGTTTTCTACCAATTTAATGAAGCACCTATAAATTTTAATCCTAATACAACCGAACTTGTTTTAAATTCTGAATATGCAGAAGACTACAAAACATTACAGGAAGAACTAAAAGTCGTTTTTAATGATAAACAGACGATTATCAAGTCATTTTTAAATACTGAAAGCACAAATGCTTCAAAGTATATGTCTTTAGCAAATGAAGCCCATACCGATATTAGAAACGAAGCTAAACTGCTTATTGAAAAAGCAGCTGAAAGCAAACAAATAAAAGTTGAAAGTAATGACAAAGACTATGTATTTATACATTTTATATTAAACAATTTACCTCGAGGACTTATAGGTTTGCTACTAGCTGTTATTTTAAGTGCTGCAATGTCCAGCACATCTAGTGAACTCAATGCATTGGGCTCTACCTTTACAATAGATTTATACAAACGCAATACCAGTGAAAAGACTGAAGAACAAATGGTTAAAGCCTCTAAATGGTTTACCTTTGCTTGGGGCATTATAGCCATAGCTGTAGCCTGCATTGCCAATTTGGCTGAAAACCTAATTCAACTAGTAAACATCATTGGATCTATTTTTTACGGTAATGTTTTGGGTGTTTTTTTGTTAGCATTCTTTTTTAAAAAAGTACAAGGCAATGCTGTTTTTATTAGCGCCATAATAACACAATGTATTGTTTTTGGCTTATATTTTTTAGATGTATACAACATTATCAATCTACCGTTTCTTTGGCTAAATTTTGTGGGTTGTATATTGGTCATAATCATAAGTCTACTTATAGACATTAAAAATATACTAAACAGAGATAAAAGCATATTAGTTTTATTGCTTACCATTTTATCATACTTTAGTTACCTAATTGTTTTAAATTACTAATGAAAACCTCTTTAAAAAAAGACAACATCCGTTGGGGCATAATTGGCTTAGGCAGGATAGCCAATAGTTTTGCAACAGATTTAGAAACCATTGATGATGCTGAACTGTATGCCGTTGCATCAAGAAATCAAGAAAAAGCCAATGATTTTGCCTTAAAACATAAAGCCACAAAAGCCTATGGCAGTTATGAAGATTTGGCTAAAGACCCTAATGTAGATGCTGTTTATATAGCCACTCCACATACTTTACATAAAGATAATACACTTATGTGCTTAGAAAATGGTATTGCTGTATTATGTGAAAAACCATTTGCCATGAATGCTAAAGAGGTTGAAGCTATGATAGCTAAGGCCAAAGAAAATAATGTGCTGCTCATGGAAGCGCTATGGACCTACTTCTTGCCACATTACCAATTTGTTCTAAAAACATTAAAACAAAAAACGTATGGCAACATCCAAAAATTAGTCTGTGACTTTGGTTTTCAACGTCCGTACGATACAACCAAACGTTTATTTTCTAAATCTCTTGGAGGTGGAAGTCTATTAGATATTGGCATCTACCCTATTTTTACTTCACTATCTACAATGGGGTTGCCCAATACTATTGATGCCAATGCTACATTTTTTGAGAATGGAACCGATTCTTCCTGTAGTATGACATTTAGGTATAATGATGATGTTGAAGCACAATTAAAAAGCTCAATAAAGGAAGTATTACCTACTGAAGCTATTTTTTATTGTGATGATGCTACTATAAAGATAAACACGCAATTTCACGCACCAACAACAGTCTCAATTATTAAAAAAGGTAAAGAAGAAGATATTATTGATTTTAATTACAATACCATTGGGTACAATTTTGAGACCATTCATTTTAATAAACTCTTAAGAGAGGGTAAAATAGAAAGCGATATCATGACATTTGATTTCAGTAAAACCCTTATTAAAACATTAGACGATGTCCGTAATCTCATCAATCTAAATTATTAATGATTTTTTTACGCAAAAAAAGCGTAACCTATATAGGTCACGCTTATATCTTGAAACTAAATTGACTAAAATCCTAAATAGCCCCCCATTCTTTCAAAGAGTCTTTATTCATTTTTACATAATCGGCATTACCCGCAGCTTCAGCTGCTGCTAAAGATTTTTTAGCAGCTGTAATAGCTCCTTTTTTATCACCAGCTTTAGCATAAATTAAGGATTGTTGTCTTAATTGCCAAAAAGGGGCTTTATCTCCAGCCATAGCAATAGCTTTATCAATCCAGGTTTTTGCTTGATTAATATCTTTACCTTCCTGTAAATAGTATACTGCTGCCGAGAAATAATCATTTGCACTAGGGCCATTCATAACACTATTAATTGAGGCAGAAACTATTTCATCTGTCGGCACCATAAACGGAATAGCCAAATAAGTTTTTTCCCAAATCATATCAATAGTTGCACTATTGTTGGTAATATTATTAATATCTAAAGTAAATGTTTGTACATCAAATGGAATGGGGTGTGATTTTACAGTAACATTTGCTGCTACTTTTGTATCATCCCAATTTTGAGGTGTTCCCCAGTTTTCTGCATCAGAATAAAAAACAACATCCCACGATTCTGCACCTGGTGTTGCAAAAATAGCATATGACCCTGCCTTAATAGCTTGTCCATCAATGGTAACATCTGTACTAAAAGTAATGGTGGTATTTTTATTGGCTCCAAAACGCCATAGTATTCCATGAGGCACTAAATCTCCAAAAATGGTTCTTCCCCGCATGGATGGTCGCGAGTATTCCAGTGTTACATCTGTTAATCCAACCTTTTGCTCCAATTTACTAAAAGGACTAGGTTGTGGTGTTTGTATTTGTGCTTTAACAGCATAAGTAGTTGTAATTGTAAGTAAAATTAATAGCAGTTTCTTCATTTTATTATAGTTTTAAGTGTGGTACTAAAATTAACTAAACTTAATCTGTAATTTGTTAACAAAACCTTAAATTAAGGTGTTGAATATTTTCACACATAGTAACTATGAAAAAACATTACCCTGAAGTAATAAGCACCTTTGCCATGGTAATTTGTTAATTTTTGTTTAATTATACAATAAATAAGTTAAACATTTTGTATCTTCATCATTTAAAACTAAAATTAGATGAAAGTATTAGTAACAGGAGCTACAGGTTATATAGGCAAGCGCATAATACCATTACTATTACAGCAAGGGCATACTGTTATTTGTGCAGTTCGCGGGAAACTTAGAACCGTGCATAAATATTCCGAGGAAGAAAACTTAATTATTGTTGAAGCAGATTTTTTAAAACCAAATACTTTAAAAAACATCCCAAAGGATATTGATATTGCCTATTATTTAATCCATTCTATGTCTAATTCTGTAGACCAATTCCATAAGATGGAAGAGGACTGTGCTGATAATTTTAAGCATTACATGGAAACCACTAAAGTTGAACAAGTTATCTATTTGAGTGGTATTACCAACGACACAAAACTTTCAAAACATTTGTTATCCAGAAAAAATGTAGAAACTACCCTTAAATCCAATATGTATGCATTAACCGTTTTTAAAGCAGGTATCATAGTAGGTTCGGGCAGTGCCAGCTTTGAAATTATTCGTGATTTAGTAGAAAAACTTCCTGTTATGATTGCACCAAAATGGCTTAATACTAAAACACAACCCATAGGTGTTCGTGATGTTTTAGCTTTTTTAACCAAAGGTTTGGGAAAAAAGGAGCTATACAACACATCTCATGATATTTTTGGACCCGAAGTTTTAACCTATAAACAAATGCTAATGCGGTTTGCAAACATTAGAAAATTAAAGCGTTACATTGTAACAGTACCAGTTATGACTCCCAAACTGTCCAGTTACTGGTTGTATTTTGTAACCTCAACGTCCTTTAAATTAGCCCGTAGTTTAGTGAATAGCATGGGCATTGAGATAATTGGCAAAAAAAGCAATATCAACACATTATTAGATATCCAACCCATGACTTACAATGAAGCCGTTCAATTTGCTTTTGTGAAAATTGAAGGCAATGAAATTATATCAAGTTGGAAAGACGCTTTTGTTAGCAGCCGTAATAAAAAACGTATATCAACTCAATATTTAAAAGTACCCAAACATGGATGCTTTAAAGATATTAAAGAACGAAAAGTGAAAAACGAACAACGTACCCTAGAAAAAATTTGGGCTATTGGTGGTAAAAATGGCTGGTATTATGGCACAACACTATGGAAAATTAGAGGTTTTTTAGACAAACTCGTAGGTGGCATTGGTTTACGTCGTGGACGTACCAGTAAAACAGACATTAAGCCGGGAGATGCCCTTGATTTTTGGCGCGTATTACTGGCCGATAAAGAACAAAAACGCCTTGTTCTTTTTGCAGAAATGAAATTACCTGGAGAAGCCTGGTTAGAATTTCAAGTTGCTAGAGGCAAAGTATACCAACGTGCTACTTTTAGACCAAAAGGGTTAGGAGGCAGATTCTATTGGTATAGCGTTTTACCTTTCCATGGGCTTATTTTTAATGGCATGATAAATAAACTAGCCAATGCATAATAACTTACACTTTATAATATAATGATAATTATAACATGTTAAAAGTTATATTGAAATTTTGTTTTAGAATTAATAGTAAATGTTAAACATTTTGTATTTTTGACAATAAAAATGAGCAGATGAAAACAATTATAATAGTTGGTGGCAGCAAAGGTATAGGTCGTGCAATAGTTTCCAAATTAATAGAAAGCATCAAGGTTATAAATATAAGTCGAACAGCACCAGATATAACACATAACAACTTACAACACCTAAGTTGTAATGTTCTGAATAATGAGTTACCAGAAATAGCTGAAGCAGACGCATTAGTATATTGTCCTGGAAGCATCAATTTAAAGCCTATTTCAAGATTATCGCCAAATGAATTTCGTGAGGATTTTGAAATTAATGTTATGGGCGCTGTGAAAGTCATACAAAAGTATTTACCTATCCTTAAAAATGGCAAACATCCATCTATTTTATTATTCAGCACCGTAGCCACAAAACTAGGCATGCCCTTTCATGCCAGTATTGCAACGGCTAAAGCAGGTATTGAGAGTTTAGTTAAATCATTGGGAGCTGAGTTAGCCCCTAATATTCGAATTAATGCTATAGCACCAACTGTTACAGATACTCAATTGGCAGCAAAGCTACTTCGTAATGAAAAAATGATTAATAGTATTACAGAACGCCATCCTTTAAAAAAAATATTAAACCCTAAAGAAGTTGCTGAAATGGCTGTATTTTTATTGTCTAATAAAGCATCTTCACTTTCTGGACAAATATTCCCGTTGGATAGTGGAATCGTATCTTTTAAAATATAAAACCTTATGAAAAAAATAATTTTATTCAGTATCGCACTTTTATTAACCACATTTCAAGACACAATGGCACAAATAAACCCCTCAGAATCAATATATAACATAAAGATTAATTCTCTAGATGGATCACCTATAGATTTATCTACTTACAAAGGCAAACATATCTTGTTTGTAAATGTAGCTTCAAAATGCGGATTTACGAATCAATATGAAGATTTACAAAAACTGTACAACACGTATCACGATAAATTAATGATCATTGGAGCACCATGTAATCAATTTGGAAATCAAGAACCTGGTACAGTAGAAGAAATCCAAACCTTTTGTGAAGTAAATTATGGAGTTACTTTTTTAATGACTGAAAAGATTGATGTTAAAGGTGATAACCAACACCCGTTATACCATTGGTTAACTGAAAAGTCAAAAAATGGTAAGACCAATTCGGTTGTAAAGTGGAATTTCCAAAAGTACTTAGTGGGCCCCAATGGGCATTTAATTGATTATTATGTATCGGCAATTGAGCCCTTAAGTGATAGTATTACTAAACATCTACGATGAAAATTTACCAATTACATAAAAAACAAAACCTTCCTATAAGTATTGATATCGCTTGGAGTTTTTTATCTAATCCAAAAAACCTAAAAAAAATTACGCCAGGCTACATGGGTTTCAACATACTCTCTGGAGCAGATAGACCCATGTTTGCTGGTCAAATTATACAATACATAGTCACACCAGTTCTGGGTATAAAAACCAAATGGGTTACTGAAATAACTCATAGTGTTGATAAAGAATATTTTGTTGACGAACAACGCTTTGGGCCTTATGCACTCTGGCATCATAAACATTTTATAAAAGAAATTAAAGGCGGGGTTGAAATGGAAGACATTATTGACTACAAAATGCCTTTTGGAATAATTGGTCAATTAGTGCATCCCTTTTTAGTTAAATCTAAACTGGAAGAAATCTTTAACTATCGGGCAAAAAAACTAGAGGGACTATTTGGTATTTATAACCCTAATAAAGTTTATTAATGAATAATACCGTAAATATATTTTGGTTTCGACGGGATTTACGCCTTGACGACAACCATGCGCTCTTCGAAGCATTAAATGACAAATATCCAGTGCTTCCCATTTTTATTTTCGACTCAAACATTTTAGACAAACTTCCGGAAGATGATGCCAGAGTTACATTTATTCATCAAACCCTTCAACATTTACATGAAACGCTTAAAAAGAATCATGGTAGCGGTATTGCTTCTTTTCATGGTAATCCTTTGGACATTTACAAGCAACTTATTAAAGATTATACTATTAAAGCTGTTTACACCAATGATGATTACGAACCATACGCC
Organism: Aestuariibaculum scopimerae; assembly: GCF_059428085.1. Classification (NCBI taxonomy): domain Bacteria; kingdom Pseudomonadati; phylum Bacteroidota; class Flavobacteriia; order Flavobacteriales; family Flavobacteriaceae; genus Aestuariibaculum; species Aestuariibaculum scopimerae. Next base: position 2,997,127 of record NZ_CM182089.1, on the reverse strand, counting down.
AAAAATAGAGACGCTGAGATTAAGGCATTTTTAGATAGCTACAACATTACTTTCAAAAAATTCAAAGATCAAGTTATTTTTGAAAAAGACGATATTGTTAAAAGTGATGGGGGCCCTTACTTGGTATACACCCCATATATGAAACAATGGAAATCACATTTTAAGGAAAGCATGCTAAACCCTTATAGTTCTAATAAAGTTTTAAAAAACACTCATAAAAATGACACCTTACCCAATTTAAGCTTAAAAGACATTGGGTTTAAAATCTCCAATCAACAAATAGAGCCTTATAGTGTCACTCCAAAACTAATACAACATTATGAAGATACTAGAAATTTTCCTGCCAAGGACGGCACTTCCAGATTAGGTCCACATTTACGGTTTGGTACTGTGAGTGTTAGAAACATGGTAAAAAAGGCCATTTCTGAAACCAATGAAGTTTTTTGGCAAGAACTTATTTGGCGTGAATTTTTTATGCAAATACTTTGGCATTTTCCCGAAACAGTTACTAAAAGTTTTAAACCAAAATATGACCATATTGTATGGCTAAATAATGAAAATGAATTCAAGTCTTGGTGTAAAGGTCAAACTGGTTACCCGCTAGTTGATGCTGGTATGCGCCAACTAAATAAAACAGGGTATATGCACAACCGTGTGCGTATGGTAGTAGGTAGTTTTTTATGCAAACATTTACTTATAGATTGGCGTTGGGGCGAAGCTTACTTTGCTGAAAAGCTCCATGATTATGATATGGCAAGCAACATTGGTAATTGGCAATGGATAGCTGGGTGCGGTGTAGATGCTGCCCCTTATTTTAGGATTTTTAATCCAACCACCCAAATAGAAAAATTTGATAAAAACCTAGAATACATTAAAACTTGGGTCCCCGATTTTCAAGAACTCACTTACCCAGTCCCAATTGTAGATCATAAATTTGCTAGAGAGCGCTGTTTAAAAACATATAAAGAAGCTTTAAACTAACAAGCTGTTAAATAATAAAGACCATATCGGTTCTAAAGCCTATATAACTAAATATCGGGTCTAGAGCCGATTTCGTAAAATATCGGGTCTAGAGCCGATTTTATTGCATATCGTATTAAAAACCGATATATTTGAAAAACAAAATACAGCGAAATGGTTGCAGTACTAACAGGAGATATCATAAACTCAAGAGAAAGCAAGGCACAAAACTGGTTAAGCAAGCTTAAATCAGTACTTAACACATATGGTGATTCTCCTCAACAATGGGAAATATACAGAGGAGATAGTTTTCAGCTATCGGTAGAACCTAAGAGTGCTCTTTTAGCCGCAATTCATATAAAGAGTACAATAAAACAAAATCAAACCCAAGATGTTCGAATAGCAATTGGATTAGGACTAGAGACTCATAGCGCAAAAAAAATAACCGAATCTAACGGTTCTGCTTACATATATTCTGGAGACACCTTTGAATCTTTAAAAAAACAAACACTTGCTATAAAATCGGATAATCCAAAATGGGATGAATTAGTAAACCTAATGTTAAGCCTAGCCTTACTTACAGCCAATAATTGGAGTAGTACCGTTGCAGAAGTAATAACAGCCGTTATAGAAAATCCCGATAAGCATCAAAAAGATATTGCAGAACTATTAAGCAAGTCTCAAAGCAGCGTAAGCGAAGCTCTAAAGCGTGGCGGTTATGAAGAAATAATGAGTCTAAATAAATATTTTAAAACCCAAATTTCTAATATATGATCGCTTTATTATTAAAATTATTAATTGCCCATACTATAGGCGATTTTGTTATACAACCGGATAAATGGGTACACGACAAAAAGCAAAAAAAGCACAGGTCACCTTATTTGTATCTACATTTACTTGTTCACACCATAGCGCTACTTTTGGTTTTACAATTTGATTGGACTTATTGGCTAGCTATTCTTATTATTGTTGGAAGCCACTTTATAATCGATTTAATCAAGTTAAATCTGGGTAAAAAAATAAGTCTACGATTGCTTTTTGTTCTAGACCAAGTTGCCCACCTTTTAGTCATAAGTGGAGTGGTTTATTACTATGAGCCATACCAAATAAACATAAACCAATTTTACAGTCCAAAATATCTAATCTTAATACTAGCAATACTAGCAATAACCTCCATAGCTTCTATTGTAATGAAATTAATGATGAGTAAATGGCGTTTGGATGAAGACGATTCTAATGATTCTCTAGAAAAAGCCGGGAAATATATTGGTGTTCTAGAAAGGCTATTTGTTTTTGGCTTCATTATAATTAACCAATGGCAGGCCATAGGTTTTCTAATAGCAGCAAAATCAGTCTTTAGATTTGGAGACCTATCCAAAGCTAAAGACCGTAAACTTACAGAGTACATACTAATTGGTACATTGCTAAGCTTTGGACTAGCAATACTTATAGGACTTATGTACAATTATGCCATAGAATTTTGGGTAGAAGAAGGGTAAGATCAATAGTGCATCTCTACACTATTAATCTATACGCTCAATCTTGGCTCCAATAGCTCTTAAACGTTCATCTATACGCTCGTAACCTCGATCTATTTGTTCAATGTTTTGAATTGTAGAAGTACCTTTTGCAGAAAGTGCTGCAATTAATAATGAAACCCCTGCACGAATGTCTGGAGACGTCATGGTCATTGCTTTTAAAGTCGATTTAAAATCATGCCCTATAACTGTAGCACGATGCGGATCACAAAGTATAATCTTAGCACCCATATCAATCAATTTATCAACAAAAAATAAACGGCTTTCAAACATTTTTTGGTGGATAAGTACACTTCCCCTTGCTTGTGTAGCAACCACTAAAATAACACTCAATAAATCAGGCGTAAACCCTGGCCAAGGAGCATCTGAGATGGTTAAAATAGACCCATCTATAAAGCTTTCTATTTCATAGCCATCTTTATGGGCAGGTATATATATATCATCACCTTCCTTTTTAATCGTAATGCCTAATTTTTCAAATACATTAGGAATAATTCCCAAATCATTCCAACTTACATTTTTAATGGTCAGCTCACTCTTAGTCATAGCTGCTAAACCTATCCAGCTTCCAATTTCAATCATATCTGGTAGCATGGTATGCTCTGTGCCTCCTAGATTATTAACCCCATCAATAACAAGCATATTAGAACCCACACCACTTATTTTTGCCCCCATACGGTTTAGCATTTTGCACAACTGTTGCAAGTACGGCTCACATGCAGCATTATATATGGTTGTTTGCCCTTCTGCTAACACAGCTGCCATAACAATATTAGCAGTTCCTGTTACCGAGGCTTCCTCAAGAAGCATATAAGTTCCTTTCAGTTTTTCGGCTTCAACACCATAAAACTGTTCCTCGGAATTATATCTTAATTTCCCTCCTAGACTTTCAAGTCCGTTGAAGTGTGTATCCAATCTACGACGCCCAATTTTATCGCCTCCTGGCTTGGGGATATACCCTTTACCAAAACGAGCCAATAAGGGCCCCACAATCATTATTGAACCACGTAGGCCACGTCCATCTACTTTAAAGGCGTCAGATTCCAAGTATTCCAAATTAATATCATCAGCTTGGAATGTGTAAGTTCCATGTGTTAATTTCTCTATTTTAACACCTAAATTCTTTAATAATTTAATAAGTTTATTAACATCTACAATATCTGGAATATTGTGAATAGTTATTTTTTCGGATGTTAATAAAACGGCACACAAAACTTGTAGTGCTTCATTTTTTGCACCTTGAGGCTGAATGCTACCTTTTAATTGGTGGCCTCCTTCAATCTTAAATGTTCCCATAAATGTTATTAGAAGCGTTTTCTTGAACGGTTAGACGAATTCTTTTTATGATGTCCTTTTTTACTGTTAGAATATTTACTTTTAGTACGCATTAAACTTGAAGCATCGGTTAAATCTCCTTCAACATTCTTTAAGTTTATCTTACCTTCCGAAAGCTCATATAAATGATTGTAAATCACATCATCCTCAACTGTGTCCTTATTCCAATTTAAAAAGCACTTTTTCATGTGATTAGCAATCGTGTAAGTTAGTGCATCCTTTAACTCTCCATCTTCCCATGTATTAGCTACATCTATCATCGTTTTTATATTATTTCCATAAAAGCGATACTTAGGGAAGTTTTGTGGATATTTTAAAGGGTCAGGGCGCTCCTCAAAGAGTTCTTTGGTAGGTTTCTCATATGGAGACTCGACATCCAATTCAAAATTGGACATAATAAATAGTTGGTCCCAAAGTTTGTGCTGGAAATCTGGAACGTCCCTTAAATGGGGCTGCATGTTGCCCATTACAGCAATTATAGCCTTAGCCACTTTATTGCGTTCTTCTTTTTTTTCTAGTGTCTTAGCATAATTAATCATTTTCTGCATATGACGTCCATATTCAGGAATGATTAAATGCTCACGTTCTGTATTGTATTCTAAATGATCTATTGTCAAAATATAAATATGTAGATTTAAATTTACTTGTACGTAGTTACTTTTCTATACTAGCGCAAAATACATAAAAAAATTTAAAGACTAATAACTCCTTCAATTTTTTCTGCAACTTCTTTGTATTTTTCTATAACAGCATCTGGGTTTCTCATCAGAAGATTAACTGATATACTTGTGTATTTACCGTTTTTAGATTCTTTGGTATTAATTACAGCTCCCATGTTATTAAATATAGCTTCTAACAATGCTATTTTTTCGATATCAGACTTAATAATGAATTTATATAGGTATTCAGCAGGCCAGCTATTGGTTTCATATAATTGTTCTTTTAGCTTTTCATAAAATGCTTCAGAATTGGGTGATGTACTCATATTATTTTTATATACTGCAAATATACACTTTCATTATACTTATTTAAACTTTTAGGTTCAGATTTAACATGAAAAGCAATCAATAATAAACTTAATTAAGGCTTTACTTAGATATAGTTAGTGTTCCCATTTTTTTTATATCAGTTAAATTCCGAATTTTACAGCATAAATTTATGCTTTTGAATACCAAAACTATTGTTATCACTGGAGGGCCTAGCACAGGTAAAACATCTATCATAAATGAATTGAAGCATCAAAATCATTTTTGCTTTGACGAAGTTATTAGAACCCTAACCATAGAAGCCAAAAAAGAGACTGATGCAAGCTCTCATAGATCGAATCCAATTACCTTTGTTAATGATCCTATAGATTTCAATACAAAATTGTTAAAGGGAAGATTACAACAATTTAAGGAAGCGTTTAACATTGAAAAACCTATTGTTTTTTTTGATCGGGGAATTCCAGATATTTTGGCATATATGGATTTTTTTAATCAGTCTTACAACAATGTGTTTTTAAGTGCTTGCCTAAACAACAGGTATTCACAAGTATTTTTACTTCCTCCTTGGGAATCTATTTATAAATCAGACAGCGAACGCTTAGAAAGTTTTGAAGAAGCTGTAGAAATTTACAATTTATTAAAAAAGGTATATAAAAAATTCCAATATAATATTATTGAAGTCCCCCATGATACTATCAAAAACAGAACTGATTATATTTTAAAAGCACTAAACATGTAAATGGAGCAGCCCATAAACATATTAGAACGCTATTGGAATTTTACAGAATTCAGACCAAAACAAGAAGCTATTATAAATGCTGTTCTTGAAGGTGAAGACACATTTGTTTTATTGCCTACTGGTGGTGGCAAGTCTTTATGTTTTCAAATACCGGCACTAATCAAACCCGGTATTTGTATTGTAATTTCACCGTTAATTGCATTAATGAAAGATCAAGTTAAGCAACTTAACAACAAAGGCATTAAAGCTATGGCTATTACCAGCGGCATACCTTATAGTCAACTAGATACACTTTTAGATAATTGTATTTACGGAAACTATAAATTTCTCTATATGTCACCAGAACGATTGCAACAAGAATTGGTGCAAGACCGTGTTAAACAAATGAACATTAACTTAATAGCAGTAGACGAGGCACATTGTATCTCACAATGGGGTAATGATTTTAGACCAGCATACAAAAATATTTCTCTATTGCGTCAATTACATCCGTCTGTAAACATTGTTGCCTTAACTGCCTCGGCCAAACCAAATGTGGTTGATGATATTACTAAAGAACTTGATTTTATTCAACCCAAAATTTTCAAAGAAACTTTTTTACGGCCCAATTTAAGCTATATGGTATTTCATGAGAACGATAAATATTATCGTCTAGAAACCATCTTGAAAAAGCATAAGCAATCCTCAATTATTTATGTTAGAAACAGAAAGTCAACTATAGATATTAGTTCTTTTCTAAACTCAAAGAATATCTCTGCAACCTATTATCATGGAGGTTTAGAGAATGATAAAAAAGAAACGAATATGGCACAGTGGACCCGCAACCAGAAACAAGTTATGGTTGCTACCAATGCATTTGGTATGGGTATTGACAAACCTGATGTAAAAACAGTTATTCACATTAACCTTCCAGAAAGCATTGAGAGCTATTTTCAAGAAGCCGGGCGAGCTGGGCGCAATGGGAACAAGGCTTTTGCTGTTATTTTAAAAAACAACAGTGATGCTTTATTGGCAAAGAATCAATTTCTAAATGTTTTACCTACAGTTGATTTTGTTAAAATTATGTACCGAAAACTTTGCAGCTATTTCCAAATACCCTATGGTGAAGGAGCATACCAAACATTCGACTTCGATTTTAGTGCGTTTTGCAAAGTGTATAATTTTAATACGGTTTTAGCCTATAATGCATTGTTAATATTAGATAGAAACAGTATTATAGTACTTTCAAAACAATTCAAGAATAAAGTCTCTGCTCAATTTATAATCTCTAGTGCTTCCTTATTTAGCTATTTAGAAAGACATGCAAACTTAAATTTTATTGTAAAATCCATATTACGCATGTATGGCGGTATTTTTGATCATGACACCAAGATAGATCTTGCTAAAATTGCTACTAAAGCATCTGCTTCCGAAAGTAAAGTTACCCAAACACTTCTTAAATTAGAAAGTGATGAAATCATTACATTAAATTTAGCTAAAACTGACGCTCAAATTACTTTTATAGAGCCGCGTGAAGACGAAAAAACCATCAATAGAATTACCGATGTTATAGAGCAGCAAAACAAACTAAAACAGGTACAAGTTAAAGCTGTGTTAGATTATGTGGATAACAATGCTGTTTGTAAGAGTGTACAGTTACTCACCTACTTTGGTGAAAAGAACACAAAACCATGTGGCATATGTTCTGTTTGCATAAGTGGCAAAAACAGTAATAAACCAAAGGACCTTAGCAAACTAAAAAACCATATTATAGAATTGTTAGAAAACGGCGATCAATCTTCAAGAAGCTTAGCTAATAGTATAGATTGTTCCGAAGCCGATTTAAAAACAGTTTTAAGCCTACTTTTAGAGCACAACATTATTAATATTACGTCAACAAACACATATAAATTAAGTCATTTATGAGGGATTTAAGAATCATATTTATGGGAACCCCTGTTTTTGCAGTAGCTAGCTTAAAAGCTTTAATTGAAAACAATTATACTATTGTTGGGGTAATTACAGCTCCAGACAAGCCCGCAGGACGAGGTAGAAAGCTTAATGAAAGTGCTGTAAAACAATTTGCCAATTCGCAAAACCTTACCGTGTTACAACCTACTAATTTAAAAGACCAAGCCTTTTTAAGCGAACTAAAAGCCTTAAATGCCAACCTTCAAATTGTTGTGGCCTTCAGGATGTTACCTAAAGTAGTTTGGCAAATGCCAAAATATGGCACTTTTAATTTACACGCTTCATTATTGCCCAATTATAGAGGAGCAGCACCTATTAACTGGGCTATTATTAATGGGGAATCAAAAACTGGTGTTTCAACATTTTTCATTGATGAAGAAATCGATACTGGCGATATGATCCTTCAAGAATCTGTAGAAATAAACCCTAATGAAAATGCTGGAAGCCTACATGATAAATTAATGGTAAAAGGCAGTGATCTTGTTTTAAAGACAGTAGCTTTAATAGAAAATGGGCCAGTTGAAACCATTCCGCAAATAGAGCCTTCAAACATAAAAACAGCCTACAAACTAAATAAGGAAAACTGCAAGATTAATTGGGAAGATTCTTTAAATAATATTTACAATCTAATTAGAGGTTTAAGTCCTTATCCTGCAGCTTGGTGCACTTTAATAAACGGAGATGAGCATTTGGATGTAAAAATACATGCTGCTGAAAAAGAAAATAGCTCTCACGCAAACGCCGTAGGATCTATTCTAACAAATAAAAATGAACTAAAGGTAGCCGTAAAAAACGGTTACATTAATATCAAGGCAATTAAACTCCCTGGCAAACGAACTATGGATACAAAATCACTTTTAAACGGTTATCAATTTAAAGAAGATTCAAAAATGCTCTAAAACCCTTATCAATAGTGATATTTCAAAATAATCGACGAAAGGCACGCCCTTTATTAACAAAAGCCGCAAGTTATCAACAATAGTCTGTATTTCCCTTACTATTACTTGCGTGGTTTCATAATCCGTATAAATTTGTATAAGGATTTAACAAAAATGTTTAACCAATTTATTAATAATTAAATTTTATATTATGAACAAAACAGATTTAATTGATGCAATGGCAGAACATGCTGGAATTACTAAAGCAGCAGCTAAAAAAGCATTAGAATGTGCACTTATAGAAATTGAAGGTGCTTTACAAAAAGGAAACAGAGTTTCTTTAGTAGGATTTGGTTCTTGGTCAGTTTCTAAAAGAGCTGCAAGAGAAGGTAGAAACCCTCAAACTGGTGAAACTATAAAAATTAAAGCTAAAAAAGTTGTTAAGTTTAAAGCAGGTTCAGATTTATCTAACGCAATAAACTAATTAGATATCTTATTTAATATTAAAAATGCCTTCAGTATCTGAAGGCATTTTTTTTCATAAATCATTAAAACTGTTGCTTATTTAATAAATAAATATTAGATTTAGTTGCTAATTACTTAACAGTATGATTACAACAAAACCAAAAAAAGGTAATTTGTTAATCGCAGAACCCACCATAATAGGCGACATGTCTTTTAATAGGTCTATAGTGTTATTAGCAGACCATTCCAAAGAAGGCTCTATCGGATTTATCTTAAATAAGCCTCTAGACTATAATATTAATGATCTAGTTCCTGAAGTGGAAGCTGATTTTAGAGTATATAATGGAGGGCCCGTAGAACAAGATAATTTGTACTTCATACACAAAGTACCCAATCTCATTCCCAATAGTATAGAAATTTCCCTTGGCGTTTTTTGGGGAGGCGATTTTACTAAAGTTGCTGAACTGATTGCCAACAAAAGTATTAGCGAACATGATATACGTTTTTTTTTAGGTTATTCCGGTTGGGATGCGAATCAATTAGAGAATGAACTTAAAAGCAATTCTTGGGTTGTTACAGAGAACATTTACAAAAACAGTATTATTGAAAAGGACTATGAATCTTTTTGGAAAGAAAAAATGTTGGAATTTGGAGATGAGTACAGTATATGGTCCAATGCTCCAGAAAACCCTAACTTTAATTAGCCAATCTAAGCTTTACATTCAATTTTTGTAATAATAGTTCAGCTACTTTAGCATCAAACACTTTTTTTCTATACTTAGTTACAGGTTTAATACCCACTATTACATTCGTGATAAAAACTTCATCTGCCTTTTGAAGCTCAAAAGGCGATATAGAAGCTTCCTCTAAATTATATTCTGGAAAGCTTTTTAAAATATCTATTACTTGCTTGCGCATAACCCCTTTTAAACAGCCATCACTTAGCGGTGCAGTTTTTACAGTGTTGCCTTTAACTACAAATACATTACCATTAAGCGCTTCTACCACATGCTTATTGGTGTTTAAAATAAGGCAATTATTCAAGTCATTCTCCTTGGCATAAATGCTTCCAACCACATGTAAAGCTTTATTGTTAGTTTTTAAAGTAGATAATAAGCTTGGCGCTACATAGTAATCTTTAAAGAGATCAACTTCATAAAAAGAATTATTTAAAACATAAAAATCATCATCAATAGGCTTAACTAAAACATTAAAACTCACACTGTTATTGTTAGGCAAATACAAACCTCCTTCATTTCTGTAAACCATCAATTTTACTCTTGCAGAAGCTTTATATAAATTATTGGCCTTGAGCGTTTCTTGTATTTGACTTTCCAAAAATTCCATTGTAAAATTCATGGGTATCTCCATGCGCATAATGCGCATAGACGCCATGAGCCTGAAATAATGATCTTCCCAAAACAACAACTTACCATGTGATGCCTTAATGGTTTCAAAAAGTGCATCACCATAGGCATAGCCTCTGTTTTGTGTAGATAATAGGTTGGTTTCTACTAAGATATTACCGTTATAGTTTATCATAAAAAAATCCCGTTTTCAACTTTTAAAGAAAACGGGACAAATATAATTTAAATATATGATTTAGAGTTAAGCCGATCCTAATACTTGCTTTAAACTGGAAATTTGATTTTCCCAAAGCATTTTAGCTTCATCAACTTCATCTTCTTCAGCAAAATCGGTAACTATCAAAGATACATCCTTCGTAATTTCATCAACCTGAATTTTTATTTCAAAATAAGACACTTGGTCATCTTCATCATTTAGCCACCTGAATTTAATACGCTCCCCCGTTTTTTTACTAATCAACTTGGCCTGTTCTTCACTATCATCCCAAATAAATGTAAATATTTCGCCTCTGGAATTTACATTATCTGAAAACCACTCAGACAAACCAGATGGGGTAGATATATATTGATATATTAGTTGTGGTGAAGCTTGTATTGTAAATTCAATATCAAATTTTATTTTATCGTCCATAAGTACCTTAAAAATTTATAACGCCCAATATATACATTAATTAAGAAGTATAACAATTATTTTTAATAATATTTTGCATCACTTATATTTGTGCACAACAATATTGTTTTTATATTTGCAGCCTTAAATTAGGCGAGGTAGCTCAGTTGGTTAGAGCGTCGGATTCATAACCCGGAGGTCGCGGGATCGTGCCCCGCTCTCGCTACTAAAGTATTTTACTTAAAAAAACAAACGGTTTAGCATATTCTAAACCGTTTTTTATATAGCAATTCTTAGCAACAAGATAAAATATAAAGTCTTTATGGGTTTATATAAAGTGCTTAATTTATACTTAATCTTTCCTTTGTTGTTAAATTCATAATATCTTGGCTTTTTAAGAGTGTTTTTTAAAGCAATAAAGATTTCCTTTTGAAATATATTCAAAACAATTAATTTTTAGCTGATAATTCTATTCCAATAGTTAAATTTGGAGTTTAAAAGCAAAACTTAAGTATTTAGGGTAATGAGAAAACTCAATGAATTTATTTGGGAAACACATGGCATACATGCAGGTACAGAACAAGACCACGTAAAGCATGGAATTGATAAATTAGAAGATATTGTTGACAAAGCTATAGAAGCCAAGCACCCAAGCATTACCTTTATAATACATTCACCCAGACTTACAAGTTTTCGCTATACCGCTGAAAGAGATACCAATGTGAAATTTATTCGTGGTAATAGATCATATTTAAATTACCCCAAACGTATTGCCAACCTTCGTAAAAAATATGCAGGTAAAATTAATATTAAATACGGCGTTGAATTAGAATGGATGGGCCCCGGTCTGGGATTGCAATGGAGTAGATCTAAAATATTTCAAGCCGAAGAAGCCGATTACGTTATAGGGTCAGTACATTTTGCTCCCGAGGGCCTTCCCTATGATGGCTCTAAAGAAGAAGCTCTAGAACTACTAAAACTTAGAGGAAGTTTAGAAGCGTATTGGGATGGCTATTTCAATGAAATGATACAAATGATTGAATGCTTTGGGGATATGATACAAATTATCGGACATATCGATTTACCGAAACTGAATGTTGATATGCCAGAACCCTTAATAAATTTTGAAACAAGCTCACATCCCCTAGCCAATAAATTTCGAACACTTTTAGAGCTTATAGCCGATCGCAACCTCTCACTAGATGTAAACATGGCAGGAAAATTTAAAGGTGTTGGTGTTTATCCTACACAAAGCATTTTAAGACGTGCCAATGAGCTTCAAATACCTGTTTGTGTTGGGACCGATACACATCATGTACGCTATTACGGTTTAAATTTTAGGGAAAGCCTTGAATATATACAAGAGGCTGGCTATGAGAGCTATGTAAGCTATTCCAAATTAATTCCTGAAAATCGTACTATTTTTGATGAGCATGAATTGAAAGTAAAATATACAGTACTAAATAAAGGCATTGAGTTATTAAACCAACGCCTACACCTTTCTGAAAGAAGGATTATTCCAGACTTTTCATTTGGTGGGTCGTTTCTTGAGTTTGTAGACATCTATAAGAACTCTACAGGTATGGGGGATTATGATGCTATTAGAATTCGTAAATGGGGTAAATCCATTACTGTTACCAATAAAGCACCAAAAGTTTTCCAAGAAAAAGTAAATGGTTTATTTTCTGAACATTTAGATAAACCGGGTGCTATGTCATCGCTCTTCAATACATTGGCTTCTGAAGGCATTAATGTAGAGACAGCACGCTTAAAATCTAATAATGATGGCACTGCTGTGGCATTCCTTACTATTGAAAACAACAATGGTAATGTTAAAAGCGCTATCGATTTTATAAATGGTACAGATGCTGCATTGTTCACTAAATTAATTTATAAAGAAAATGCTGAGTTGCCAAATTACGATCGTGAAGGTGTTTACTTATTGGAGATGGATGGTGTAGAACTCAATTTAGCGTTAAGTGAAAAAGTTATATTAACCAAACACCATAATGCTCCTGGCGTCTTACTAATACTCCTTTCTGCATTAGCCTCTAAACAAATTAACATTATAGATTTAAGATTAGGTAATTTGAACAATATAGGCTATTCTGCAGTAGCAATAGATGGCGATAGCCATATCATTAAAAACCTGCTTTCAAAACTAGGCGATCAATATTACGAAGCAAATTTAATTGAGTTTCATAGTATGTAAAGGCTTTTAATTCTTTTTATTTTACATTCTACATCTATATACAATAGGGATAAAGTGTTTGCCATAATAATGATAAGATGTCTATCCAATAAAGGCAAATTGTCTATCTAGTAAAGGCAAAATGTCTATCCAATAAGGATACGATACCTATCATTATATTCTTAGTAAACACCATACAGTAACGATTAAACACTAAACTCAATAGACATAGACTTTCTTTTAATAAAAAAGATTATAAAACCATTATTTTAAAAGCCAACATATTGTTTTTAGTCACAAAACAGAAAAAACTGATTTTCAGTATATTAAATAATTGATTCTATTATGTTTTTGCATTTTATCGTATTTTTTTGCATTTCATGGATGTTTTTTAAAATTTTTATACTATATTCGTCCCTGTGAAAATAGTCAGCAACAAAAAACCAAAATAAAATTATGGTACTATTGTGTTAACTGTCTGTTTTACAAAAGAAAATATTAATTAATTCATAAGTAAAATTAAAACTAACATACAATAGATTAAAATTGTATTTCAACGAGTATTTTTGATATAAGTGTACGGTTAGTCCTAATTTTACAACTCCCTCATAGAACTGGTTAATAGCACGTTAAACCATAAATAACTTTGTCTCTGAATACAATGTATCCTTTGGCAGGTTGTCTATGTTTGTGCAATGCCCTAAAGATTAACTAATTATGAAGAAGAATTACTTTTTAAAATTTCTTTTTGTTGTTTGTGTAATCATCCTGAACAATCAGGTATTCGCAAACAGTATCTATCTCAATAAAATAACCACGCCCCAATCTTCGCTTACGCCTTATTATGGTGTTATTTCGGAATATGCTAGTTTAAAGCAAAATACATTCTCTTTAAACAATGTTTTGGCTACAGAGCACTTGGGTCCATTAAACAACATAGTCTTTTTTACTCCTGTTGCTGGTGATTACCAGTCTACAGGATCAGGTGATTGGACCAGTTTAAGTTCTTGGTTGTATTTTGATGGTACAAATTGGATTACCCCTACTGCTTTAATTGGGTATCCAGGACAATTTACAGGCACCAATAATGTTTTAATTGAAACTGGACATACGATTAGCATTCCATCTAATTTATCAACTAATGCCATGGGCGATGTTATAATTGATGGAACTTTAGTATTAGGTGATGGCACATCTACGCAACACACATACACATTAACCACGAGTATCCTGACCATTTCAGGCACTGGAACCCTAACCTTTAACGGCGTTAAAGTGCAATTAAATTTACCGGATACAAATGCTGCAATAGTTATAAAGCCTTCAGGAACCATAGACGGAAGTTGTTCTAATAATGATGAAATTTTCATTGGATCAGAAAAATATGCTACTTGTGTTGGTAGTGGTTCAAATACATATTCATTTGGTAACTTGATAGCGGCTGGAGGTAGTTTTAATGCAGAAATTACTACCCCAGCTAATGACCCTTATGATGCTGAAGCCTGTACTAATGTTTCATTAGTAGGTAAAGCTACTGGTACTACTACCGGAACTGTGACCTATGCCTGGAGCTATATTGATCCAGATGGGGTTTCTTCCGTAACAATAAGCACTACTACAACTGCTAGTTTACCTGTTACTATTTTAGGGGACTATTTGGTTTCTTTTGAAGTTTCTGATAATTCGAATACTAATGTTGAGACGCTTATTGTTACTGTTGAGGATACTACTGCGCCGACAATAACACTTAACGGGGATGCTATTGTTAATGTTGAAGCTTGTAGTGCTTCTTACACCGAACTTAGCGCTACTGCTGATGACGGTTGCCTGTCTATCGGATCTGTAACTATTGGTGGTGATACTGTTGATTCTAGCACTGTTGGAACTTATACTTTAACCTATGATATTACTGATGCTAGTGGCAATGCTGCTACACAGGTTACTAGGACTGTTAATGTTGTTGATACTACTGATCCAACACCCGTGTGCCAGAACATCACCGTACAGCTTGATGCTTCGGGCAGTGCAACCATTACACCTGCTCAGGTCGACAACGGCTCCAACGATGCCTGTGGCATTGCGTCCTTAGCTCTGGACAAAACAAGCTTTGACTGTACCAACATAGGAGCGAATACCGTAACACTGACCGTAACGGATAATAATAGTAACACAGATACCTGTACCGCAACGGTAACCGTAGAGGACAATGTGGATCCCAATGCCGTGTGCCAGAACATCACCGTACAGCTTGACGCTTCGGGCAGTGCAACCATTACACCTGCTCAGATTGACAATGGCTCCAACGATGCCTGTGGCATTGCAAACCTTGCTTTGGACACTACAACATTTAGCTGTTCCGATATCGGTGCAAATACCGTAACATTAACGGTGACCGACAATAATGGCAACACAGATACCTGTACCGCAACGGTAACCGTAGAGGACAATGTGGATCCCAGTGCCGTGTGCCAGAACATCACCGTACAGCTTGACGCTTCGGGCAGCGCAACCATTACACCTGCTCAGATTGACAATGGCTCCAGCGATGCCTGTGGCATTGCAAACCTTGCTTTGGACACTACAACATTTAGCTGTTCCGATATCGGTGCAAATACCGTAACATTAACGGTGACCGACAATAATGGCAACACAGATACCTGTACCGCAACGGTAACCGTAGAGGACAATGTGGATCCCAGTGCCGTGTGCCAGAACATCACCGTACAGCTTGACGCTTCGGGCAGCGCAACCATTACACCTGCTCAGATTGACAATGGCTCCAGCGATGCCTGTGGCATTGCAAACCTTGCTTTGGACACTACAACATTTAGCTGTTCCGATATCGGTGCAAATACCGTAACATTAACGGTGACCGACAATAATGGCAACACAGATACCTGTACCGCAACGGTAACCGTAGAGGACAATGTGGATCCCAGTGCCGTGTGCCAGAACATCACCGTACAGCTTGACGCTTCGGGCAGCGCAACCATTACACCAGCACAGGTCGACAACGGCTCCAGCGATGCCTGTGGCATTGCGTCCTTAGCTCTGGACAAAACAAGCTTTGACTGTACCAACATAGGAGCGAATACCGTAACACTGACCGTAACGGATAATAATAGTAACACAGATACCTGTACCGCAACGGTAACCGTAGAGGACAATGTGGATCCCAATGCCGTGTGCCAGAACATCACCGTACAGCTTGACGCTTCGGGCAGTGCAACCATTACACCTGCTCAGATTGACAATGGCTCCAACGATGCCTGTGGCATTGCAAACCTTGCTTTGGACACTACAACATTTAGCTGTTCCGATATCGGTGCAAATACCGTAACATTAACGGTGACCGACAATAATGGCAACACAGATACCTGTACCGCAACGGTAACCGTAGAGGACAATGTGGATCCCAGTGCCGTGTGCCAGAACATCACCGTACAGCTTGACGCTTCGGGCAGCGCAACCATTACACCTGCTCAGATTGACAATGGCTCCAGCGATGCCTGTGGCATTGCAAACCTTGCTTTGGACACTACAACATTTAGCTGTTCCGATATCGGTGCAAATACCGTAACATTAACGGTGACCGACAATAATGGCAACACAGATACCTGTACCGCAACGGTAACCGTAGAGGACAATGTGGATCCCAGTGCCGTGTGCCAGAACATCACCGTACAGCTTGACGCTTCGGGCAGTGCAACCATTACACCTGCTCAGATTGACAATGGCTCCAGCGATGCCTGTGGCATTGCAAACCTTGCTTTGGACACTACAACATTTAGCTGTTCCGATATCGGTGCAAATACCGTAACATTAACGGTGACCGACAATAATGGCAACACAGATACCTGTACCGCAACGGTAACCGTAGAGGACAATGTGGATCCCAGTGCCGTGTGCCAGAACATCACCGTACAGCTTGACGCTTCGGGCAGCGCAACCATTACACCTGCTCAGATTGACAATGGCTCCAGCGATGCCTGTGGCATTGCGTCCTTAGCTCTGGACAAAACAAGCTTTGACTGTACCAACATAGGAGCGAATACCGTAACACTGACCGTAACGGATAATAATAGTAACACAGATACCTGTACCGCAACGGTAACCGTAGAGGACAATGTGGATCCCAATGCCGTGTGCCAGAACATCACCGTACAGCTTGACGCTTCGGGCAGTGCAACCATTACACCAGCACAGGTCGACAACGGCTCCAGCGATGCCTGTGGCATTGCGTCCTTAGCTCTGGACAAAACAAGCTTTGACTGTACCAACATAGGAGCGAATACCGTAACACTGACCGTAACGGATAATAATAGTAACACAGATACCTGTACCGCAACGGTAACCGTAGAGGACAATGTGGATCCCAGTGCCGTGTGCCAGAACATCACCGTACAGCTTGACGCTTCGGGCAGCGCAACCATTACACCTGCTCAGATTGACAATGGCTCCAGCGATGCCTGTGGCATTGCAAACCTTGCTTTGGACACTACAACATTTAGCTGTTCCGATATCGGTGCAAATACCGTAACATTAACGGTGACCGACAATAATGGCAACACAGATACCTGTACCGCAACGGTAACCGTAGAGGACAATGTGGATCCCAGTGCCGTGTGCCAGAACATCACCGTACAGCTTGACGCTTCGGGCAGCGCAACCATTACACCTGCTCAGATTGACAATGGCTCCAGCGATGCCTGTGGCATTGCAAACCTTGCTTTGGACACTACAACATTTAGCTGTTCCGATATCGGTGCAAATACCGTAACATTAACGGTGACCGACAATAATGGCAACACAGATACCTGTACCGCAACGGTAACCGTAGAGGACAATGTGGATCCCAGTGCCGTGTGCCAGAACATCACCGTACAGCTTGACGCTTCGGGCAGCGCAACCATTACACCAGCACAGGTCGACAATGGCTCCAACGATGCCTGTGGCATTGCAAACCTTGCTTTGGACACTACAACATTTAGCTGTTCCGATATCGGTGCAAATACCGTAACATTAACGGTGACCGACAATAATGGCAACACAGATACCTGTACCGCAACGGTAACCGTAGAGGACAATGTGGATCCCAGTGCCGTGTGCCAGAACATCACCGTACAGCTTGACGCTTCGGGCAGTGCAACCATTACACCTGCTCAGATTGACAATGGCTCCAGCGATGCCTGTGGCATTGCAAACCTTGCTTTGGACACTACAACATTTAGCTGTTCCGATATCGGTGCAAATACCGTAACATTAACGGTGACCGACAATAATGGCAACACAGATACCTGTACCGCAACGGTAACCGTAGAGGACAATGTGGATCCCAGTGCCGTGTGCCAGAACATCACCGTACAGCTTGACGCTTCGGGCAGTGCAACCATTACACCAGCACAGGTCGACAACGGCTCCAGCGATGCCTGTGGCATTGCGTCCTTAGCTCTGGACAAAACAAGCTTTGACTGTACCAACATAGGAGCGAATACCGTAACACTGACCGTAACGGATAATAATAGTAACACAGATACCTGTACCGCAACGGTAACCGTAGAGGACAATGTGGATCCCAATGCCGTGTGCCAGAACATCACCGTACAGCTTGACGCTTCGGGCAGTGCAACCATTACACCAGCACAGGTCGACAACGGCTCCAGCGATGCCTGTGGCATTGCGTCCTTAGCTCTGGACAAAACAAGCTTTGACTGTACCAACATAGGAGCGAATACCGTAACACTGACCGTAACGGATAATAATAGTAACACAGATACCTGTACCGCAACGGTAACCGTAGAGGACAATGTGGATCCCAGTGCCGTGTGCCAGAACATCACCGTACAGCTTGACGCTTCGGGCAGTGCAACCATTACACCTGCTCAGGTCGACAACGGCTCCAACGATGCCTGTGGCATTGCGTCCTTAGCTCTGGACAAAACAAGCTTTGACTGTACCAACATAGGAGCGAATACCGTAACATTAACGGTGACCGACAACAATGGCAACACAGATACCTGTACTGCGACTGTAACTGTGGAAGACAACATCGCTCCCTCCATCACATGCCCAACACCAAACGCATCATACGATACAGATCCCGGGCAATGTGACGCTGAACTATCTTTTATTGCCACCGCTACAGACAACTGTGGTAGTGGTTCCCCCACAATAACTTATAATATAGGTGGGTCTTTAATTACATTCCCATACAATTTCCAAATTGGAACCACAACGGTAACCGCTGTTGCAAACGACGGTAACGGACAAACCGCTTCCTGTACTTTCGATGTAATTGTAAATGATAATGAAGCTCCGACAGCATCTAACCCTGCGCCTATCACCGTCTCCGGCACAGCTCCAGATCCGGATATTAATGTGGTTACAGATGAAGCAGATAATTGTACTGCTACTCCTGTTGTGGCTTGGGTAAGTGACACACCTACAGGCTCTTGTCCAACTACCGTTAGCAGAGTTTATAGTGTGTCTGATAATTACGGAAATAGCATCAATGTCACCCAAACCATTACCGTCAACGACGCCACTAAACCTATAGTAAGTTGTATTGCACCATATACCCTAACCATTACTTTGGATGGCGTAACTGGTGAGGCCAGTATACTACCCAGTCAAATTGACAATGGTTCTACTGATAATTGTGATGCCAATCCTATACTTAACTTAGATAAAAGCACCTTCGGATGTGATGATATAGGTACTAATACGGTGACTTTAACCGTAACCGATAGCCAAGGGAACTTTGATACCTGTCAGACCATCATCACGGTGGATGCACCAACCATTGATAGTGGTTTACTTACAGGATATAATGTACAAACAGAAACCGCTGCAGATGCGTCTAATATTATAGAAATTACTGCCTGTCCTGTTGATGCCGATGGTAATACCATCCAACAAGACGTGGCTTTAACATTGTCGAGTATTGACCCTGCCTTGACGGATGATATCAATCGCTGGGAATATTCTATCAATGGTGGCGTTACCTGGTCTAGTTTTACTGGTATAACCAATACCACAACGGCCTATACTGTCATGGATGTCCAAGTCACCACTCTGGTACGAGCCGTAATAGATGTGGGAGATTGTGAAGGCTTTTCACCTATTGCCATCATTAGCGTGATACCACCTGATATACCGCCAACCATTGTGAACGGTACTGAATATAATATCATCTGTTTAGGTGATGCCGTCGAGGTGGTAGTGGAAAGTGAATATGGTGTAGGTTCAGAAGTTAATGAGGGTGGACTATTTAATTTTGCAAACCCTGAAGGCTGGCGTATTAATGGCATTGACGACTGGAAACTACCAGCAAGTAACAGCAATGAGAAAAACTTTATTTGGGCAGAAATAACAAACCAAAGTGGTGGTAGAAATGCAGCCGGTACCCTTTATAATGCTGCTGACCCCAAATATATTATTGTACATGGTGATTTAACAGACCCTAAAATTAAAAGACAAGGTGTTTCCTGGGGACAAACATGGTCTTCATTAGAGACTCCTATTTTTAGCACCTATGGGTTGGCAGATGCGACACTGACATTTGATACGGCTTATTTCTTAGAAGCAGGTGCTGAGATTAGAGTAGAGATTTCCACTAATGGTGGAGCCTCTTATGATCCGTTGGTAAACCCATTAGATCCCGGCATCAATACATTTGACGGACAGCCTCATGATTTTACGGGCCCTTCTACTTCCGGAGCAGGCACACATATGGAAAATTTTGTCAATATCTCCATTGATCTACAAAATTACGTAGGACTAGATAATGTAAGGCTTCGCTTTTACTTTGAAGGCGGCGGCTCTACCGGAAGTTCCTGGGCTTTAGATAATATTCAAATCCCTAATAATCCTATTGACGAGGTGATAGAATGGACCGATGCAAATGGCGTTGTGGTAGCTACCGGATCTACAGTAAATATTGATCCTGTAACGCCAGGTATTCAAAATTACGGAGCAACTTCATTAATTAATGGTTGTAGAAGTCAAGACACTTCCGGTACTGAGTTCATTACCATAGAGGCCACCTTATCTTATGCCGGTGAAAATATTACACCAATTACCAATGAGTGTGGTGAAGATACGGTAACCCTTCATGCTTACGACAATACAATCTCAGCACAAGAAAATTTCGATAACGGTGTTTACGACGGCAGCTATAAAGTACCCAATGCAGCACCTGCATCACCGAATTATCCTGGCACCGGTGAAATAGGCACGTGGAGTGTTCAAAATCCACCAATATCCTGTACAACAGGTGTGGCCGCTACCTATAGTTTTTCTGATGTTAACGACCCAAATTCAACCTTTACCGGAGAGCCTGGTACTTATACTCTTACCTGGACGGTAAATGGTTGTGCCAGCACCGTAGAAGTAACGATTAACAGTTGTAGTCAAATCGATTTTGATGGCGATAACGATTACATTACCTTTAAAGACAACTACGATAGAACCGGCCCATTCAGTATTGAAATGTGGGTGAAAGCCGAAGACTTAAACGGTACGCAAACCATATTCTCAAAACGTGATGCCAATAATCTTGCAACAGGTTATGATTTAAGACTTAACGGAAGCAACATAGAATTCCGTTGGGGCAATAGCGGTTCTATTTCAAGTAATGCTATTGATGCCGTAAGATGGCACCATGTGGCGGTTACTTTTAATGGCAGTACTTATACCCTTTACATCGATGGTGTTGAAAAAGCGAGTGCTTCGGGGAGTGCGCCGGGTGATAATAATATGGAATGCATCTTAGGCGCTATGGATCAGGCTAATAATCCGCCTAATAAACCGGTGGACTATTATCACGGTTGGATTGACGAGTTAAGAATTTGGAATAAAGACCTTAAGGTAGAGCACATCCGCCAGATGATGAATCAGGAAATCAAACTCAATGGTGGGGATGATGTAATGGGTGAAATTATACCTATAAAAGTATATGGCCCTGATGCCACACAAGATAGTGTTGACGATGATCCCTTGTTGTGGTCTAATCTGGACGGCTATTACCGTATGAATGTCGGTTGCGGATATTTAACCCCAACCAAAGGTAGTTTGAATGGACGATTAAGAAACATCTACTCCGCTCAGGATGAAACCGCCCCACTCCCTTATACTACAGCAAATACAGGTGTTTGGAGCACGAATACTACATGGACTCAACCAACCGTTTGGTACACGCCAAACAGTACCGTAAATGGCACTAAAATCGATTGGAATATAGTTCAGGTATCCCATAGTATAGAATCTGGCAACAATGATATTACGGTTTTAGGACTTCTAGTTGATAATGGAGCTACATTTACCATTAAAAACCCTTCTGGAGCTAATAATGAAACCAATAACGGTCAAGGACTTTGGGTAACCCACTATTTAAAACTTGACGGCCACATAGACTTAGTTGGCGAATCACAACTTGTGCAAAAACGCTATAGCACCTCAGGTAATCCTACGGTACAGTTTAATGAAAGTGTGCTGGATGTAAATAGTAGTGGATATCTAGAACGCGACCAACAAGGGACCAATAATCCATTTAATTACAATTACTGGGGATCTCCTGTTGGCCCGCAAACAGTAGGTACAAATAATAACCCTAGAAGTATTAGTGGTGTAATGCGAGACGGTTCTGTATCTTCCAATCCACAAACAATTTCATGGACTGGTAGTTTAACGCCACCGGCTACCAACCCTATAACATTAAGTACACGTTGGACGTACGCATACGAAAACTATGTAACAAATACTTATGCTAATTGGCGTGCTTTAGGAAGTAGTGCAAATTTTGCAGCCGGTCTTGGACATATTATGAAAGGCAGTGGCAAAAACTATGTAGCCTACACTATTGGCACCCAAAATTATGTGTTTATTGGTAAACCTAATAATGGTGATATTAGTACTTATATAAATTCTGGCAATGATGCTTTAATTGGGAATCCTTATCCTTCAGCGATTGATGCCAATGCATTTATAATAGATAATGGGCCTTCTGGAACCAATAGTATTTCTGGAGCTTTATATTTCTGGGAACATTACGTAGGTAATAACACCCATGTTTTAAGAGACTATTTAGGTGGTTACGCTGTATATAATTTAACAGGTGGTATAGCTGCCACTACACCTCCGCCAACTGCAGAAGGCTATACTATTATTGGTGGTGTTGGAACAAAGGTTCCTGAACGTTATGTCCCAGTAGGGCAAGGATTTTTTGTTACTGCTACACCTACCGCCTATGGTACAGGTGCTGGTGGTCAAATTGTATTTAAAAATAGTCAGCGTGTATTTCAACGAGAGACCGTATCTGGCAGTAATGATGGGTCTACATTCATAAAACCTGGCAATACAAAAGGTAAAAATAGTACTGCTGATTATAGTAAAAATGCCGAACCTGATGCTAGTATTAAACGTTTGAAAATAGGGTTTAAAACTCCAGAAGGTGCAAAAAGAGAATTATTGCTAGGTTTTGTTGCAAATAGTACAGCAACAGATGGTCCAGACTATGGGTACGATGCACCTAAGTATGATATATTTCCAAATGATATGCTTTGGATGATTGAAAATAAACCATATGTAATACAAGGTGTAGGTGCGTTTGATGAAACCAAACAATATCCTTTAGGCATCTATTCAAAAACGGGAGGTGATATTGAAATATCTATAATTGAACTACAAGGTTTAGAGGCTAATACCAAAGTATATGTTTATGATGCACTACTTGGTACTTATACAAAAATTAACAACAAAAGCTTTGAAATGACCATTGATGTTGGTAATCATCTAGACAGATTTTATATTTCATTCTTTAAGGATAACTCACTATCTGTTGAAGACAATGAAATAGCCAGTCAAGTTTCTGTTAATTACTTACACAATAATGGAGACATTCATATTAAAACTCCACAAGAAATAGAGGTTAAACAAGTATACTTAATTAATATTTTAGGACAAACCATAAAATATTGGAGTGCAGCAAGCAATACTTTAAACCCTCATGATCAAGATATTAAACTAACTGTACCTAATGTAACTGATGGTAGCTATATCATAAAAGCTGTAACATCTATGGGGTTAGTTAATAAAAAGATAATCATCAACAAATAAAACTGTATTAATAAAAAATATTTTAAACAAATAAAGGAGGCTATTATGGCCTCCTTTATTTGTTTGTCTTACCCCCTATTTACCCAAATGTGTAAATATCAATACTTCGTTCGGGGTCTAAATTCACTCAAAAATCAAAGTGAATATATGTTTTTTCTTTCGAATTAATGCATTTCATCGATTTATTTTAACTTTAAACGATTAAATATATAAAATTAACGTATATTGCAAGAGTAAATAACTGAATGTTCATTAAACCCAAATCTAATGGCAAAAAAAATACACCTACATTTAATATGTTTCTCATTAATGCTAATAAGCACATTATCTCTATTTGCTGATAATATACAAAGGGTGCGAATTGATTTTACAATGCCTAATGGCTATGTTAGACACTTATTATTAGGGTTTACTCCTGATGGTGCTGCTACTGATGGTGTTGATTATGGGTATGATGCACTAAATATGGATACGTTTCCAGATGATTTAAACTGGATGATTGAAAATGAACGTTATGTAATACAAGGTGTTGGTCCATTTGATAATACAAAAAAATATCCGTTGGGTATGTTCTTAGGAAATGCCGGTGCTATTAAAATTGATTTAAATTCACTATCAAACTTTGAAACACCTATAAATGTTTTTGTATATGATGCTTTATTAAACACATACACTAAAATTAATGATAGTAGCTACGCCAATACCATGGAAAGTGGCAACTATTTAAATCGGTTTTATATTGCTTTTAAAGAAGAAAACAATCCCAGCTATGCCAAAAGTTTATCCACCAACGATGAAATTCTACAAAAAGTTAAAATACAATACCTAAGAAATTCGAATGAATTATATATTAACAGTAACCATTTAACTAAAATTAAAAAGATAAGTATATCCAATAATTTAGGACAAAACATTTACAGCACAGCAAATTTAAATACCAGTTATATAAAAAGACCATTTAATAGAACAATGCCCAAACTGGTTATAGTAAATATCGAAACAGAAGCAGGACAAGTAAGTAAACAGCTTATTATACAATAATTATTTGAGTTAGTCGCTCCCAAATCAATCATTAACAATTCCTAGTTAGTGGAAGCCCTGAAATAAATTTTAGGGCTTTTTATTTTATTTTTTCTATTAATACCTCTAAAGATGTTTTAAACTGTTCTCCTGAAACCATATTCTTTAAAGTATAAGTATTGGAGGCAATTTCTTGCTCTCCTACTAAAACCACAAATGGTATAGCGCGTTTATTAGCGTAATTCATTTGTTTTTTCATTTTAGTTGCTTCAGGGTATAGTTCGGCATTAATTCCCTTTAAGCGTAACAGCTTAATAGCCTTTAAGCTAAATAACGCTTCCTTATCTCCAAAGTTTATAAACAAAACCCTTGTGTTTTTGGTAACAGTTTCTGGAAATAGGTCCAGTTCTTCTAAAACCAAAAAAATGCGATCCAACCCAAAACTAATGCCAATCCCACTAACATTATTTAAACCAAAAACACCTGTTAAATCATCATAACGTCCACCGCCTCCAATAGATCCCATTGCTACCTTTTTGGGGGCTGAAACTTCAAAAATTGCACCCGTATAATAGTTTAACCCTCTTGCTAAAGTAACATCTAGTTCAAGTTTTGCTGTTTTTAAACCTAATTCTGAAATCGCTTCATTAATAAATGCCAACTCATCAATACCCTTTTTACCTTCTTCAGAGGTAGCCAATATAGATTTCAGGCTGTTTATCTGTTCCTCAAATGTTCCTGACAATGCAAATAGAGGCTGTAACCTGGAAATACCCGCTTCTGAAATACCTTTTGAACGCATCTCATCCTTTACTTTGCCCTCTCCTATTTTATCTAATTTATCTAATGCAACAGTGAAATCAATAAGCTTATCACTAGCACCTATTACTTCAGCAATGCCCGATAGTATTTTCCGGTTGTTTATCTTTATGGTTATGCCTTCTAACTTTAATGCTGTAAAAACAACATCATATAATTGTATAAACTCCACCTCCTGCCATAGAGAATTACTTCCTACTACATCAGCATCACATTGGTAGAATTCCCTAAAGCGGCCTTTTTGAGGTCTATCGGCACGCCAAACAGGTTGGATTTGATAGCGCTTAAATGGAAATTCAATATCATTTTGATGCTGCACAACGTATCGGGCAAAAGGGACAGTTAAATCGTAGCGTAACGCTTTTTCTGATATACTGGCTGTTAACTTATTTGAATTTTTATCAGTATAGGCACTTTCATCTGCTTTAGATAAGTAATCCCCAGAATTTAAAATTTTAAAAATAAGTCGGTCCCCCTCATCTCCATATTTTCCCATCAGGGTATCGGAGTTCTCAAAACTAGGTGTTTCTATGGGTTGAAAACCAAATGTTTCAAAGGTCTTACGAATGGTATCGAATATATAATTGCGTTTTGCAACTTGTTCTGGATTAAAATCTCTGGTTCCTTTTGGAATGCTTGGTTTTTGGGCCATATCTACTACCTATAAAAAACAGGTATCTTTAATTAATTAATAAACTTTAAAGAAACAAAAATAACAGTTTAATTTGAAAATAGATTCCTGCTTGTACAGGAATAGTTAGATTTAATTTATTAGATTATCAAAGTATCTATATAAATCACCTTTAGTAATCACAGCTCCTTGTTCAATCATTTTGAATTTATCAAGGTTTTTATCTTCGGTATAATCTTTATCAGCTTGTAAAAACTCAACACTTTCATCCATTAAATTTTCTCGTAACCAATCATACCCTTCAGTAGTAGTAATGTCTATTGCTTCATTTTTCACATTTATCACAATTGCATGCATTTTGTCTTTACCCAATCGAAACAAATACATATGTTGAGCTGAAAAATGTTCCAAATACTCAGCCTTGTTTAAAACGCCTTCCCAAATTAAATCGCTGAAAACATCTAATTCTGTTTCAGCTAGTTCTGGTTTATTAGCCTTAAGATTGTCCCACTCATCAGCCGTTATAGATTGTGTGGCTAAAAAGTTTATAAATTCTTGGTGCAATTCTTCAAATTGTTCTTTTGTAAGTCTAGAATACTTCATAATGAATGTTATAAAAAAAGCCCCAACTATATGTTGAGGCTTTAATATTTAACTATTTGATATTAGTTCGCTTGCGCTATAACCTCAAATGGTAAATCGACTGTTACTTCTCTATGTAGACGTACAACAGCGTTATATTTACCTGTACGCTTTACAGTAGTAACTGTAATGAATTTTTTATCGATTTCATGGCCTTCTTTTTCCAAAGCAGCCGCAACATCTATATTGTTTACAGAACCGAACAACTTATCACCCGATCCTACTTTTGCTGCTATTTTAATTTCCAATGCCTTTATTGCTTCTGCCATCTTATTAGCTTCATCAACAATTTTCTTTTCTTTATAAGCTCTTTGCTTTAAATTTTCTGCCAAAACTTTCTTAGCAGAAGGCGTCGCTAAAATAGCTTGACCTTGTGGAATTAAAAAATTTCTACCATAACCGTTCTTAACTGTTACAACATCGTCTTTAAATCCTAAATTTTCAACGTCTTGTTTTAATATAAGTTCCATTGTTATTGGTATTTTATTTTAATAAATCTGCTACATATGGCATTAAAGCTAAGTGACGAGCTCTTTTTACAGCTACAGATACTTTTCTTTGGTACTTTAATGATGTTCCTGTTAAACGTCTTGGTAAAATCTTACCTTGTTCATTTACAAACTTTAATAAGAAATCTGGATCTTTATAATCTACATATTTAATTCCTGATTTTTTAAAACGACAATATTTTTTCGTTTTGTTTGTGTCTATATTAAGCGGAGTTAAATATCTAATTTCTCCGTCTTTTTTTCCTTTAGATTGTTGTTCTATGGATGATGACATAATTAAGCTTTTTGTTTAAGTTTTTCTCTTCTTCTCTCCGCCCAAGAAATAGCATGTTTATCAAGTGTTACTGTTAAATAACGCATAAAACGCTCATCACGTCTAAACTCTAATTCTAAGGCACCAATTACGTCGCCGGGAACAGTGTACTCAAATAAATGATAAAATCCACTTTTCTTGTTTTGTATTGGATAGGCTAATTTTTTCAGCCCCCAATCTTCTTTAGCTACCATCTTAGCTCCGTTAGAAACAAGAAAATCTTCATATTTCTTTACTGTTTCCTTTATCTGATCTTCAGATAAAACGGGATTTAAGATGAAAACAGTTTCATAATGATTCATAAAAATCGTTTTTATTGTTAAAAATTGGCTGCAAAAATAATCATTTACTACATATAATACAACAATAATTTCACTATATTTGCTATGTTGTGAAAAACGTTAAAATTTTGTTAAATCACGCAGTTTAACGATGTTTTTTGGTTTTTACCCGAATTTTTTGTACTATTGTCGATATCTTAACCGAAATAATATAAATGTTATGACTTTAAACTGTGTAGTAGTAGACGATTCCGCAATACAACGTCTCTCTATTGTTAAGCTTGTAGAGAATCACCCCGCTCTAAACTTAATAGCAGAGTACAGTAGTGCCTTAGAAACCAAGAATGGTTTAAACACGCACCAAGTAGACCTAATCTTTTTAGACATTGAAATGCCAGTGTTGAACGGATTTGAACTTTTAGATGTATTGAACAACAAACCTCAAATTATTTTTGTAACCGGTAAAACTGAATATGCTTTTAAAGCATTTAATTATGATGCTACCGATTATTTACATAAACCAATTACAAGAGAGCGTTTTAATATATCTGTAGAAAAAGCCCTAGAGCAGCACAAATTAACCCAGGACTTTAATGAAGAGGAAGGGGAACACATCTTTGTTAAAAGTAACCTTAAAAAACGTAAGGTTTACATAAAAGATATAAAGTGGATTGAAGCGCTAGGTGATTATGTAAAACTTGTAACAGAAGAAAATAGTTTGGTAGTCTTATCTACTATGAAATCTTTTGAAAAAGAATTACCAGAAAATAAATTTTTGAGAATTCACAAATCCTATATTGTCAATCTTGATAAAATAGACAGGTTTAACAGTAAAAATGTTGAAGTTGGTGCTTATGAAATTCCTTTAAGCAGGAATAAGAAAACCCAACTGGTAGACGCTTTAAACAATATCTAAAAGCAACCTTGAATTTTAAAAGTTAGAAGTTATCGACATTTAAAATTACTTTAACCGACCGAAAATCTTTAATACTAAAGAAGCTGTTATTTATTTTAATAATAGCTTCTTTAGTTTTTGATAATGATTGCTTTTTAGACACTTTAATTAAAATATTTTTATGAAACTGGTTTCTAATCCTTCCAATAGGAGGAGACTCTGGTCCTAAAACAAAATCGCCAAAAACCTGCCTTAATGACTTGGCAAACCAAATAGCCGCACTATCTACTCTTGAGTAGTCCTTATGTTTTAAAGTTATTTTAATTTGCTTAAATACTGGTGGATATTTATAATTGTACCTGTCATTCATCTGCTCATCAAACATCTGGATATAATTATTGGTAGATACTTGTTGTAATATATTATGGTGTGGATTATACGTTTGTATTAAAACCTTTCCTCGTTCATCTGTACGCCCTGCCCTTCCAGACACTTGCAACATTAGTTGAAAACTTCGTTCATGAGCTCTAAAATCTGGAAAATTCAACATATTATCTGCATTCATGATACCAACAAGTTTTACATTCCTAAAGTCCAGACCTTTAGTTAACATTTGTGTTCCTACCAATATATCAATCTCTTGTTGCTCTAAAGCTGTTATAATTTTTTCATAGCCATACTTTCCCCTTGTAGTATCTAAATCCATCCTTGCGACTTTAAAATCTGGAAATAAGGCCTTAGCTTCTATTTCAATTTGCTCTGTTCCAAAACCTTTACTATCTAATTCGGGACTGCCACAAGCCATACATGTTTCCAACATCGCCATAGTATATCCGCAATAATGGCATCGCAACTGATTTCTATATTGGTGATATGTTAAACTAACATCGCAATTCGGGCACTGGGGGGCATGTCCACAAGAATTGCACTCTACAATAGGCGAAAACCCACGACGATTTTGGAACAGTATCACTTGATTGCCTTCTGAAAGGGTTTCTGTGATTTCTTCAATAAGTCGATCACTAAAATGCCCTTTCATGCGTTTTCTTTTGAGTTTATCTTTGATATCGACCAACTCTATATCTGGCATTAACACATTGTTATAACGCTGAGTTATCTCTACAAACCCATACTTATTTTGCTTAGCATTGAAATAACTCTCTAAACTTGGTGTCGCCGACCCTAATAACGCTTTTGCTTTATGGAGATTAGCCAAAACAATAGCTGTATCGCGCGCATGATATCGTGGAGCGGGATCAAATTGCTTAAATGATTGTTCATGTTCTTCATCAACAACAATCAAACCTAGATTATTAAATGGCAAGAATATAGAAGATCTTGCTCCTAATATTATTTGTGCCTTTGTGCTATTATTTAAAACATGGTTCCAAACCTCAACGCGTTCTTGCATAGAGTACTTAGAATGGAATACTGCCACTTGCTCCCCAAAATAGTTTTGCAATCGCTTTATCAATTGTGCAGTCAAAGCTATTTCTGGTAACAAGTACAATACTTGCTGCTTGTTATTTAATGCTTCTTCTATAAGCTTTACATAAATTTCTGTTTTTCCAGAAGAAGTCACCCCGTGCAGCAATACAACATTATGCACATCAAATAAATTTCTTATTTCATTTAGCGCCTGTTCTTGATAGGTATTAAGATATTTAGAAGATTCATTATCTCCGCCAGAATACTGCACCCTGTCCGTTTGAATATAGTATTCTTCTAAAACCCCCTTGTCTATCAACGCCTTTATAATAGCAGGGGATGCCCCACTCTCCTTAGATAAATCAGATACTTTAACAGGCTTTTTTGTTATTGCAGAAACTGAAAATAACGTCATAACAACTTGATGCTGCTTAGGCGCTCTAGACAAATCATCCAATAAATTTTGAAGCGCACTTTCTGAAGAGAAATTAGCATGCAACTTCACATAACGAACCAATTTAGGTTTATATTTTTCATAAACTTCTTCTTCTACACAAATAACATTTTTTTCTATCAAGCGGTTGATTACCGGAAGTACATTTTTTATTCCTAAAATATTGGATACATCATGGATTTTTAATGAGGATTGATATTGTAAAGCTTCAAAAACCAAAAACTCATCATCTTTCAAAATAGATTCGTCAATAGATTTATCCTTGTTTTTTGTTATAATTGTTTCACTCTCCAAAATAAAAGCACTTGGCAGTGCTGCCCGCATTACATCTCCTAAGGTACACATATAATAATTTGACACCCATTGCCACAAGTGCAATTGCGTTTCATTAACAATAGGGCTTTCATCTAATATCTGATGAATATCCTTAGCCTCATAAGCTGTTGGGGTTTGGGAATGTATTTTATAGACAATACCTGTGTATATTTTAGACTTTCCAAAAGGAACGGCTACTCGCATTCCAATTTTCAAAAAATCAGATTCACTCACAGTAATGCTATAAGTAAACAATTTTTGCAGTGGAACAGGAATAATAACATCTATATAATACTGCATAAACTACTTCCTTTTTCTTAATTTATTTAAAGATGTATTCAACTCATGTCCAAGCAAAAGGATATTGGCATTAAGCCACAAATAAAAAAGAAGAATTAACAACGCTCCAATAGAACCATATAATTTGTTATACTGACCAAAGTTTTCAATATAAACACCAAACAAATAAGAAGATAAAAGTATCAACAAAGTTGTAAATAAGGCACCAATAGAAAAAAACTTAGAATACTTCCCCTCTTTAGTACCGAAATAATACAAAGTAGCTGTAGCTATATATACCATAATCACAAAAAATACATATTTGGCTAAATTAAACCAAAACACGCTTTGCGTATCAACTTCAAAGCCCTTGTCGTGCAAAGTGTCTAAAAGCTTTTGTACAATGTAAATTTGAAAATACCCCAATACAACAATAGTAACTATAAGCAAAAAGGCCAAGATTAAAGCAACCCCTAAGGCATATATATACTGTCGAAACACATTACGCGTAAGCTGTTCATGATAAGAGTTTTCAAACCCCGAAAACGCAGCATTAACACCATTGGCCATTAGTGCTATGGATAGTATAAAAACAGACGACAATAAGCCCCCCCGCTGTGTTTGATCTATATTTTCAAAAATGTTTTGAAAGAAAAAATCTGATGTAGTAGGTGG
The DNA here is from genome assembly GCF_059428085.1 of Aestuariibaculum scopimerae. Taxonomy (NCBI): domain Bacteria; kingdom Pseudomonadati; phylum Bacteroidota; class Flavobacteriia; order Flavobacteriales; family Flavobacteriaceae; genus Aestuariibaculum; species Aestuariibaculum scopimerae. Next base: position 2,964,732 of record NZ_CM182089.1, on the reverse strand, counting down.
CAAAAAAGACTCTAAAAATCGTAAAAACTCAATCTTAAAATCATCAATAGGCACATACGGTATTACAATTAGAACAAATAATAAAAAAGGGAATAGCGCAGTAAAAAAACTAAACGCAATAGCACTGGCCCTTGTTGTTAAAGCGCCTTTTACAATGCCTGTAATGTATAACTCTAATAAATCGTAAAAAGACAACCCTTCTAGTCCCGGTAATTTAAGTTGCTTAAAAATCCTTACTAAGATATTAAGAACCGGGATTTTATCCAGTTTGTCTTCGATAGGTTTGGTCATTAATAATTTGCATTTAGAATAAAGCAAAGTTATTAAAATTTAAACCCATTACCCTAAAAGAATAATTGAATTAATAAACCTGTTAAAAGCATGAAACTACTTTATGGCTTTTAAACTCAAATCCATGTTATGGACAGAATGAGTCAACGCACCACATGAGATGAAGTTAACACCACATTCTGCATAAAACCGTATGGTAGACTCATTTATATTTCCTGATGACTCAGTAAGACATTTGTCCCCAATCATTTTTACAGCCTTCCTGGTATCTTCATAATCAAAATTATCCAACAAAATTCTATAAACACCATCAAGCTTCAAAATCTCTTCAACTTCAATTAAATTTCTGGCTTCAACCATAATCTTTAAATCTTTACCTGTATCTTTTAAATACTGCTTACTCATTTCAACAGCATTGGTAATACCTCCAGCAAAGTCTATATGATTATCTTTGAGCATAATCATATCGTACAAAGCGTATCTGTGGTTTTCTCCGCCCCCTAATTTAACGGCCCATTTTTCTAGAACACGAATTCCTGGCGTAGTTTTTCTGGTATCTAAAATTGTGGTCTTAGTGCCTTTTAGCAAATCAACAAACATTTTAGTTTTTGTTGCTATAGCACTCATACGTTGCATAGAGTTTAATACGGTTCTTTCCGCTTTTAAAATGGATTGCGAAGGTCCTTCAACATACATAACAATATCTCCATACGTTACTTCCGACCCATCTTCTATAAGAATATCTAACTTTAAATTTTTATCAACATATGCAAAAACCTTTTTTGCAAAATTCACACCGCCAATAATACCTTTATCTTTAACTAAAAGCTTGGCTTTACCTCTTGCATTTTCTGGAATACAAGCTAACGAACTGTGATCTCCATCGCCCACATCTTCCCTAATGGCATTGGCAATTATAGACTTCACTTCCTGATCAAACTGCTCTTGTGTTATCATAATTTAAAGTTGGTTTGCAACAAAAATAAGAAATTGATTTACTTTATTAAATTTTACATTTACGATTTTTATAAATTTTTCTCATTTAATTTCAATATTCATAAATACTAAATGCTAATTTTGTTATTATGACCATCAAACTCATAGCTATAGGAAAAACCGATAATGAGCATCTCCAATCTTTAATTGATGTTTACAAAAAACGATTGGGCTTTTACATTAAATTTACCATTGATATAATTCCAGATATCAAAAATGTAAAAAACTTAAATGAAGAACAGCAAAAAGTTAAAGAAGGTGAGCTTATTTTAAAAAAACTAGCTGCAACCGGTTTTTTAGTGTTGCTGGATGAAAATGGCAAACAATTTAATTCTGTTACATTTTCCGAATATTTACAAAAACAGATGAATTCAGGTATTAAACAACTCGTATTTGTTATTGGTGGGCCTTACGGGTTTTCAAATGCCGTTTATAAAAAAGCAAATGGGAAAATATCTTTATCTAAAATGACATTTTCCCATCAAATGGTTCGTTTGTTTTTTACCGAACAACTTTATAGGGGTTTTACAATATTAAAAAACGAGCCCTATCACCATCGGTAACTTCAATAGGTTTTATAAACTTGTTTTCTTTTTTTCAATTGACGCTCCAAGTCTCCTATAGTTTCTCTTACCGCTACTTCAAAATTATGCTCATTTGAAGTTGCAAAAACTCTTGGACCAGGTAAACTCAACTCTATATTACAAATTTTACCAGCATCATTATCATTATCTTCTTTTTTAAAGTGAACTGAAGCACTAATAAGAAATTCATACCTATCAAATAGCTTTCTTAACTTTTCTTCTGTAAAAGCTGTTAGTGTTTCACTTACATCTACATCAACATATTGGAAATTAGTAGTCATAATAATTATAGTTTAATTTATCTTATCAAATTTAGTTAGGTGTTTATTCATTTTAGATGATTTTCGTCATACAATATAAACTTTTAAAATGAATCCTATTGGTATCTTTGATGTTAAATTATTTCAAATCTTTTAAAACCGCTAGCAATACCGTATCGCTCAATCTTTGCTTATAATCTACATTTGTATATTCAAACAAAATCTCTCCCTTTGTATTCACCACAAAAACACTAGGGACAGGTAAAATGTTGGTGGCTTCAAATTTCGTTTTTCTTTCAATATAGGGTTTAGCACTTTCGGGGGTTGAAAAACCAATACCCATATCCTGAATCAATTTAGCGCCACTATCTGAAAACACTTTGTAATTGGCATCCGCATCTTCAATAGTCGGTTTTAAGCGCATGTAATTATCTGGACTAACAGCTACAATTTGATAGCCTAACTTTAAAATATCATCTTCCACAGAAGCCAAACCAGCCAATTGCCTGTTACAATAAGGACACCATCCTCCTCTGTAAAATACAAGAACTGTTGGCTTTTCAGCGATAAGGCTTTGAAGAAAAACCATATTACCGTCAGTATCTTGTAAAGTTGCCTGGGGTAGTGTTTCCCCTATTAACAATGGACTAACATCTTCAGCCTTGGTGGGTACTTGTGCATTTCCTGCTAATGCTATTAAAAAAGCTGTTACTACTAAAAATTTTGTTTTCATTGATTTGTGGTTACATTAATATTAAAAATACTAAACCTTTGTCTTTGTATAGACAAAGGACTTACAGTATTTCGTTTATTTTTTTGATTATTTTAAAATCATAACCTTATTTTTGATGCAAAACACTTTACTATGCAACTTGTTTTCGCAACTAACAATTTAAATAAACTAAAGGAAGTACAAGCCTTAATACCTAACCACATTAGGCTTTTAAGCCTAAAAGATATTGGATGCTTAGAAGACATTCCCGAAACCCAAAATACCATTGAAGGCAATGCCATTCAAAAGGTCAACTACATTAAAGAACACTATGGTTATGATTGCTTTGCAGACGATACAGGACTAGAAGTGGCATCTTTAAATGGCGAACCTGGTGTGTTATCTGCACGGTATGCTGGCACACAACGTGATGCAAACGACAATATGGACAAGTTACTTGCCAATTTAAAGCATAAAGACAACCGTAACGCACAGTTTAAAACAGTTATAGCCTTGCAACTAAACAACAAGTTGCAAACTTTTACGGGTATATGTAAAGGTGAAATCACTACAAGCAAAAAAGGCTCCAGTGGTTTTGGCTACGATCCTATTTTTAAACCCAAAGGTCACGAAAAAACATTTGCCCAAATGGATTTAAGTCTTAAAAACAGTATTGGACACCGCGGAAAAGCCATCAACCGACTTGTTGCATTTTTAAATTCTTAAAAAATAATTACAAAAAAGTTAAATGCTATTGGTTGTTAATATTCTTTATGTTAATTTTAAATTATGACAGAGGAAGAAATAGAAAAAGAAAATGCGTCTATCACCAAAGCCTACAAAGAGTTATTAAAAGTTAGTTATACCACACTTACAAACGACGATAAAAAACTAATACGTAAAGCTTTTGAAGTAGCCTTAGATGGTCATAAAAATCAACGGAGAAAATCTGGGGAAGCCTATATATTCCACCCCATTGCCGTTGCCAAAATTGTTGCCCAAGAAATTGGATTGGATGCCACTTCCATAGCCTCTGCCCTATTGCATGATGTTGTAGAAGACAGTCCCGATTACGAAATTGAAGATATTGAAAAACAATTTGGCAAAACCGTGGCAACCATCGTAGACGGACTCACAAAAATATCCTCCCTAAGCAAGGAAAAAGACATGGACGTGTCCTTGCAAGCCGAGAACTTTAGAAAAATGTTGTTAACACTTAATGATGATGTACGTGTTATCATTATTAAAATAGCCGATCGTTTGCACAATATGCAAACCATGGATGCTATGCGTACCGATAAGCAAGAAAAAATAGCCTCAGAAACCTTGTATATCTATGCGCCATTAGCTCACAGAATAGGGCTTTACAACATTAAAACCCAACTCGAGGATTTAGGCTTAAAATATACCGAACCAGATGTTTACTACGACATTCTAAACAAAATAAAAGAAAGCAAAGAAGAGCAAGATCTTTATATAGAACAATTTAGTGAGGTTATAAAAAACTCCTTAGATAAGGAAAAACTAGACTACACAATTAAAGGAAGGCCCAAGTCGATTTTCTCTATAAGGCGGAAAATGATAAAACAAGGCGTCTCTTTCGATGAAGTTTACGACAAATTTGCCATTAGAATTATTTACAAAAGTGATTCCGATAGTGAAAAGTTTTTGGCTTGGAAAATCTACTCTATAGTAACCGACCATTTTAGGCCAAACCCCATACGCTTACGCGACTGGATATCCTCACCAAAATCCACTGGCTATGAAGCCCTGCATATAACTGTTATGGGGCCAAAAGGACGCTGGGTAGAAGTACAAATTCGTAGTGAACGCATGAATGAAATTGCAGAAAAAGGATATGCAGCGCACTACAAGTATAAACAAGAGGACGAGAAAGAAGATAGCCTAGAGGACTGGATTAACAAATTACAGGAAGCCCTAGAAAGTCCTGAAACCAATGCGGTAGACTTTGTAGAACAATTTAAACTAAACTTATATTCTAAAGAAATATTTGTTTTCACCCCTACAGGCGAACTAAAATCACTGCCAAAAGATGCCACGCCTTTAGATTTCGCATTTAGTATCCATACCGAAATAGGTATGAAAACCCGCGGAGCAAAAGTTAATGGAAAATTAGTACCACTTAGTTATGTACTCAAAAGTGGCGATCAAGTAGACATCCTAACATCCGAAAGTGCCAAACCCAATGCGAATTGGCTAGACTACGCTACAACGGCAAGGGCAAGAAGCAAAATAAAATCTGCCTTACGAGAAGACAAAAAACGTATTGGTGAAGAAGGCAAAGAGTTACTTAGAAGAAAATTAAAGCAGTTAAAAATAACACTTAATGAGTCTTCCATAAACCAATTAGTAAGTTATTTTAAGCTTAAAACCAGCTTAGATTTATTTTACAGGGTTGGCATTGGCACCATAGATAATACTATGCTTAAAGATTATGCCGCATCACGAGGAAATACCCTCATGGGCTATCTTAAAAATAAGATCACCAGAAAAACACCCGCAAGCATTAATAAAGAGATCATAGAAAAAGAAGAGGTTACTTCCAACTACGACTCTTTGGTTTTTGGCAAAGAAGAAGAAAAATTAGATTATAAATTGGCGAATTGCTGCAACCCCATCCCAGGTGATGATGTTTTTGGTTTTCTAACTGTTTCCGAAGGCATAAAAGTCCACAAAAAAAACTGCCCGAATGCCTTAAGCCTGCAATCCAATTATGCCTATAGAATTATGATTGCCAAATGGATAGATTCCTCACAACAAGAGTTTATGGCAAACATTGTTGTTTCTGGTATAGACCATATTGGCCTTGTTAACGACATCACCAAAATAATTTCCGAAAACATGCACGTCAATATGAAAAGCATCAGCTTTGAAAGTGATGATGGTATTTTTTCAGGAAAAATCAATGTTGTGGTAAAAAACAATACCCTATTAAAAAAGCTTTTAGAAAAACTAAAAAAAATTAATGGTATAGATAAAGTTACTAGAGTGTAAAAAAAGTGTAAATTTGCAACGAAATTATGAGTGCAGAAGCTGATATTAAAAACCAAGAAATCGTAAAAAGTGTTTTTACCAACTTTTTAGAGAATAACGGACATAGAAAAACGCCCGAACGCTACGCTATACTGCAAGAAATTTACAATAATAAAGATCATTTTGATATAGAGTCCCTATACCTCAATATGAAAAACAAAAAGTATCGGGTATCTCGAGCCACTCTTTACAACACCATAGAATTACTTTTGGAATGTGGACTGGTAAGAAAACACCAATTTGGTCAAAACCAAGCGCATTATGAAAAGTCCTATTTCGATAGACAGCATGATCATGTAATACTAACCGATACCGGTGAAGTTATTGAGTTCTGTGATCCACGAATTCAATCTATAAAAAAAACAATCGAAGAAGTTTTCGATATAAAAATTAACAATCATTCACTTTATTTTTACGGAAATAGAAAAACGCCCGATAGCAATCGGGACAAATAACTCTAAATTTAATATTTTAAAATGGCAGTAGATTTACTACTAGGATTGCAATGGGGTGACGAAGGCAAAGGAAAAATTGTTGACGTACTAACCTCCAACTACAATATCATTGCGCGTTTTCAAGGCGGTCCCAATGCTGGGCACACACTCGTTTTTAATGGAAAAAAACACGTTTTACACACCATTCCCTCAGGGATATTTCACGATGGCACCACTAATTTAGTTGGCAATGGCGTTGTTATAGATCCCGTTATTTTTAAAGGGGAATTAGACAAGCTGGAAGCCCAAAACGTAGACTATAAAAAATCTTTGGTCATTTCACGTAAAGCGCACATCATTTTACCAACACATCGTATTCTAGATGCCGCTAGTGAAGCCTCTAAAGGAAAAGCCAAAATTGGCTCAACACTTAAAGGTATAGGCCCTACATATATGGATAAAACAGGTAGAAATGGTATTCGAGTGGGAGACTTAGAATTAAGCGATTGGAAAGCGCGTTATAGAGCTTTGGCCGATAAACACGAATCCATGATTGCCTTCTACAATGTAGATATTGAATATAACCTGGCAGAGCTTGAAACCGAATTCTTTAAAGCCATCGAAGTGCTAAAAACATTAAAGTTCATCGATTCCGAAGAATACATTTGCCAAGCACAAAAATCAGGAGCATCCATACTAGCAGAAGGCGCACAAGGCTCTTTACTAGATATCGATTTTGGAACCTACCCATACGTAACATCAAGCAACACCACTGCGGCCGGTGCCTGTACAGGCTTGGGCGTAGCGCCCAACCAAATTGGTGAAGTGTTTGGTATCTTTAAAGCATACACTACCCGTGTAGGATCTGGTCCATTTCCTACCGAGCTATTCGATGAAGATGGTGCTACCATGAGCCGTGTTGGTAATGAGTTTGGCGCAACCACAGGACGCCCAAGACGTTGTGGATGGCTTGACCTTGTAGCCTTAAAATATGCGTGCCAAGTTAATGGCGTTACGCAATTAATGATGATGAAGGGCGATGTACTTTCTGGATTTAAAACCCTAAAAGTATGTACTGCCTACAAATATAAAGGTGAAGTGATTTCACATTTCCCTTATAATATTGAACCAGAAAATGTAGAGCCAATCTATACAGAACTTAGCGGTTGGAATGAGGATTTAACAGGCATGTCTGAAGCAGATCAATTACCAAAAACCTTAAACGAATATATCGATTTCTTAGAAAAAGAGCTGGAAATCCCCATTACAATAGTTTCTGTAGGGCCAGATAGAAAACAAACCATTTTTAGGAAACAATTGGTTTAATAAACGCATTTTTCATCATTAAATCCCAGGATATCATATGCATTCCTGGTACAATGTCATTATTTTCCGGGAGGAACCATTTTTTTGTGGTTACCTCCCATTTTTTTTCGGGAGGAATCATTTTTTAGTGGTGCAATGTCATTTTTTTTTCGGTACGAGCCGTTTTTTGATGGTGCAGTGCCATTTTTTTTCGGGAGGAACGATTTTTTTCCGGGAGGCATGATTTTTTTGACCAAAACAATTATACATCATAATTATCGTTATTTTTGCGACAAACTTTTTATATTTTGAACAAACTACAATACTTATACTTCATCTTTTTTATCTGCCTGTTTGCAGCATTACAAGTAAATGCACAACAAAAAAGAAAAATTGAAATCAAGTATTCTGGTAGATTGGATATAGACGAAATAAATTATCCAGGTGCAAAAGTTTTAACGCGTGACGAATCGCAGCAAGTGCATATTGCACACGAAAGTATTAATATGTGGGCAGACAAAGCCATTTATTACGGCGATGAAAATTTTATTGAAGCTTACGGGAACGTAAAAATGATTCAAGGTGACACCATTAACATGACCTCTAAATATGTGGAATACAGTGGCAAATCCCAATTAGCATTCGCCAGTGGTAATGTGGTTTTAAAAGACCCTAACTCTACCATTACAACAGACACCTTGTATTTTGATCGGATAAAACAAGAAGCCTTTTACAGAAGTGGCGGTACCGTTGTAAAAGACACCTCGGGTACCATAACCAGTAGGATAGGGCGCTATCTTATGGAAATAAAAAAATACCGATTTGTAGAAGATGTTGTTTTGGTTAATAAAGATGCCACAATAAACTCAAACTTTTTCGATTTTTATTCTGATACCGGCCACGCTTATTTATACGGGCCCTCTACCATTGTTACAGAAACCAGTAAAACCTATTGCGAAAAAGGCTTTTATGATACCGAAAACAAAATAGGTTATGCTTTAAAAAACTCGAAAATAAACTACGACAACCGTATTATTGAAGGCGACAGTCTGTATTTTGACAATAATACCAGCTTTGCATCAGCAACCAACAATATTAAGGTGACGGATACTATTAATAATACTGTGGTTAGAGGACATTATGCTGAAGTCTTTAAGGAAAAAGATTCGCTTTTCATTACCAAGCGTGCTTTGGCCGTTACCAAACAGGAAAACGATTCCATATATATTCATGCCGACAAAATAATGGTTACGGGCAAACCCGAAAACAGAATTTTAAAAGCATACTACAATGCCAAAATATACAAATCGGATCTTAGTGGCAAAGCCGATTCCATTCACTCAAACCAAAAAACAGGCCTTACACAATTAATAAATTTAGAGCGTTTTGCTCCAAGCGATCAGTTCGCTACCAAACGCAGACCTATTTTATGGAATATTGAAAATCAAATGACTGGAGACACCATTCACTTAATTTCAAACACAGAAACAGAAAAACTGGATTCCTTGCTTGTTTTTAACAATGCATTTATAATTAGTAAAGACACGCTAAGTACCGATGGCTACAATCAAATTTCAGGAATGCGGTTGGTAGGCTTGTTTAATGATGATAACGAATTACACAAAGTCAATATTACAAAAAACGCCCAATCCATTTTCTACGCCCGTAACGAAAAGCAAGAACTTATTGGTATAGACAAAGCAAAATCCGGAAGCATATCCATACTTTTTGCCAATGGCGATATAGAAGATTACACAAGGTTTAACCAAGTAGATGGCAACTTGTATCCAGAATCCAAATACCCTCCAAAAGAAAAACGCCTAAAAGGCTTTGATTGGCGCGAAGAAGAACGCCCTTTAAGTGTAGAGGATCTATTTAAAGATGATGAACCTATAAAATTGCCAATTATTAAAGGCTTGGATGACTATGTTCCTGAAAAAGACTTTTTTGACAAAGATTTATTAGATCGTATCGACAAGGCCGATAAAGAAGCCAACGATGCTCAAGGCGAAACACCAAAAGCATCAAGAAATCTGCCAAAGAACATACAGAAAAAGAGACCGCAAGCAAAACCAAATGCAGCCTCTAAATAATAGCCATGAAGTCAGACTTCCTAAAATATCAAGCACAAACATCATCCCATCCTTTAGCTATGGAAATATCCCATGCTAAAGGAAGTTATATCTATGACGCCAATGGCAAGGCTTACTTAGATTTTGTAGCTGGTGTATCGGCCACCCCGCTTGGTCACAACCATCCCAAAGTTATCAATGCCATTAAAGTACAATTGGATAACTATATGCATGTGATGGTCTATGGGGAATACGCACAAAAAGCCCCTATAGAACTTGCTAAGCTTTTAGCTAAGCATTTACCAAACACCTTAAACAAAACCTATTTAACAAACTCAGGTACCGAGGCCATAGAAGGTGCATTAAAGCTAGCCAAACGCGCTACAGGACGCAGTGAAATTATAGCGGCCCACAAAGCGTATCATGGCAATACTATGGGGGCCATGAGTGTTATGGGCTATGAAGCACGTAAACAAGCTTTTAGGCCACTATTGCCCGATGTTTCTTTTATTACATTCAACAACAATGAAGAGCTATCACAAATAACCACCAAAACGGCCTGTGTTATTTTAGAAACCATACAAGGTGGCGCTGGTTTTATAGAGCCAAAAGACGATTATTTAAAACAGGTTAAAAAACGTTGCCAAGCCGTTGGTGCCCTGTTAATTCTAGATGAAATTCAACCAGGCATTGGTAGAACGGGCAAACTCTTTGGTTTTGAAAACTACAATTGCATACCAGATATATTGGTTATTGGTAAAGGTTTAGGTGGTGGTATGCCCATAGGGGCGTTTATAGCATCCACTAAACTAATGGACCTACTAAAAGAAAACCCAAAACTGGGGCATATAACCACATTTGGGGGCCACCCTGTTATTGCCGCATCAGCACTAGCAACACTAAAAGAAATAACCGAAAGTCAATTAATCCAACAAACCTTAGAAAAAGAGTTACTTTTTAGAAAACTACTGGTACATCCGCTAATAAAGGAAATACGGGGCAAAGGATTAATGCTCGCACTTATATTACCTTCTGAAACGATTGCAAATGCCTTAATTTTAAAGTGTCAAGACGCCGGTTTAGTACTATTTTGGTTGCTTTTTGAAGGAAAATCTGCAAGAATCACCCCGCCTTTAACCATTTCAAATGACGAAATTGTTAAAGGATGCACCATAATCACGACCGTTTTAAATCAAATTCAGGAAGAAATATAGTTGTTCAAAACACTGTAAATCAATAAAAAAGACTGGTTTACTAGTACCAAAACTACAACTGTTCATTACTTTGTTAAAAACATTTGTTCAATCTACCTCAAAAAAAAGAATAGAAGCTTAAATTTATTCATGTAGAACATTTACAAATGTGCTTATGGAGTTTAGTCATGATGACAACAACAATTTGCCGCTAACTAAGTTTGAATCGATGTTAAAAACCAATCACGTGTTATTCTTCGATTCTGAGGAATTTGAAAACATCATTCATTACTATCTAAATCAAGGAAAAGTAGCTTTAGCTAAAAAGGCTATAAAATTAGGTTTAGACCAACACCCCACCTCTATCAACCTAAAGCTTTTTCGAGTTGAAATTTACGTGTTTGAAAATAAGCTTGTTGAAGCAGATGTTTTATTGGATGAGCTCTACAGCCTAGATCCTGCCAACGAGGAGATTTATATTCAAAAAGCCAATATTTTTTCAAAAAAAGACAAACATGAACAAGCTATTGAAGTCTTGAAAAAAGCTTTAGAGCTAACTGATGATTTGGTGGATATTTACTCTTTAATAGGTATGGAGTACCTGTTTTTGGACAAATTTGAAGAAGCTAAGGAATATTTCATGAAGTGCCTGGAAGAAGACCTAGAGGACTACTCGGCACTATACAACATTATTTATTGTTTTGATTATTTAAATCAAACAAAGAATGCTATAGAGTACCTTAGTGTTTTCTTAGACAAAAATCCGTATTGCGAAGTTGCCTGGCATCAATTGGGCAAACAATATTACGCGCTTAAAAAATACAAAAAGGCATTAGCTGCATTTGATTTTGCTATCATTTCAGATGATACCTTTGTAGGTGCTTATCTAGAACGCGGCAAAGTACTGGAAAAACTTAAACGTTTTGAAGAAGCCATAGAAAATTACAGTCTAACCTTAAAATTAGATGAACCCACATCATTTGCACTATTGCGAATTGGAAGTTGTTATGAAAAATTGAAAAATGATGAGTTAGCTGTACAATACTATTACAAAACTGTACATGAAGATCCACTTCTTGACAAGGGCTGGATTGCTATAACAAAATATTACAACAGAAAAAGAAACTACCAAAAAGCCTTATATTATATAAATAAAGCCATTAACATTGATTCTGAAAATGTTAACTACTGGAAATTGTATTCGCAAATTAACCAACGCCTAAACTTCTATGAAGAGGCTGAGCGCGGATTCAAAAAAACACTTGAGTTAGGTAATTATGAGCTTAGTACATGGCTTTCCCGTGGCGACCTATTGATAAAGCTAGGTGAAATGGAGGCTGCTGCGTATAATTTTGAGCAAGCCACAGAATTTTACCCAGAAAATGCCGAACTGGAATACCGTTTGGCTGGATTATACTTTTTGTTAAACGAAAACGACAAAGGCACATTTCATCTAAAAAATGGCATTAAATATAATGAAGACTACTCGTTTATAATCGACGAACTTTTTCCAGAGGTAGCCAACAAACTACTTGTTAAAAATTTACTAAAAGAAAATCAATAGATAAACGTCTGCCTAAAATCCATACCTTTGGATTTGGCTTAAAATTCAAACCATGCAAAGGCGTTTCAAAGATTACCTTATTATCACCTTAAAGGGATTGGCCATGGGTGCTGCAGATGCAGTTCCTGGTGTTTCTGGTGGTACCATTGCTTTTATTTCCGGTATTTATGAAGAATTAATTTCTACCATTAGCAATATTAAACCCTCACTTATCAATACCCTATTAAAAGATGGCATAAAAGCTTTTTGGAAACAAGTAAATGGTAATTTTATTTTGGCACTCTTAGGCGGCATCATTATAAGCTACGTGTCATTTATGAAACTTGCCAAATACCTTTTAGAAAACGAACCGGTTTTAATCTGGTCATTCTTTTTCGGGCTTATTGTTGCCAGTATCTTTTTTGTTGGAAAACAAATAACAAAATGGAACGCCATGGCCGCAATAGCGCTTTTAATAGGTACGGGCATTGCCTTTTACGTCACCATGTTACCTGCCATGTCAAACAATAATCATTCCTGGTTTATGTTCGTTGCAGGAGCCATAGCCATATGTGCCATGATATTGCCCGGCATATCGGGCTCTTTTATTCTAATTATTCTAGGAGCATATAAAGCGCTAAGTGATGCCATTCATGACATAGACTTTAAGAAGTTGGTAATTTTCTTCTCAGGGGCCGTTATAGGGTTGCTAAGTTTCAGCCACATATTAAAATGGCTTTTCAAGAACTACCGAAACATTACGCTGGCATTGCTTACTGGGTTTATATTTGGATCATTGAACAAAGTCTGGCCTTGGAAAAAAACCTTATCATGGCATACCGATTCAAAAGGTATTAAATCGCCTCTACTGCAAGAAAGTGTTTCACCGTTTTCATTTGATGGCGATAACCAAATTGTATTTGCCATTATCTTAATGGTTCTAGGATTTTTAACTATTTTTATTTTGGAAAAAATAGGATCAAAAAAACAATAATGGAAAGTACCCGTACACTTAAAGATAAAATGTTCCTCGTTTTAAAAGGTCTGGGCATGGGCGCAGCCAATAAGGTTCCTGGCGTATCTGGAGGCGTTGTTGCTTTTGTTGCTGGTTTTTACGAAGAATTCATCTATTCACTGAAAAAAGTGAACAGAAAAGCCTTTAAACTATTGTTCAATGGGCGTTATAAAAGTTTTTTCAATTATATAAATGGGCGTTTTCTAAGTCTTTTGTTTTTAGGAATGGTCATTAGTTACTTTAGTGTTTCAAAGGTTTTAGATTACTTGATAAAATACTACGAATTGTATGTTTGGAGCGTTTTCTTCGGAATGATTATCGGCTCCATTTATTATATAAATAAAGATTTTAAAGACTGGAATTATAAAACCTACATTACTTTGGCCATAGGTATAGTAATTGGTTTAAGTATTAGCTTTTTAAATCCCGCTACACAGAATGACAACCTATGGTTTGTGTTTTTTTGTGGTATCATTAGCGTATCGGGTATGACACTGCCCGGTTTTTCAGGGTCTTTCATTCTCATTCTCCTAGGAAATTACGTATTGCTGCTGGTAGACTCCGTTAATGCTTTATTCGATACGTTTTATGAAGTTTTAGGAGGCAACTTCGAGTTTATCAATAATTCTGAGCGTATCCGACTGCTGGAAGTCTTAATTGTGTTCACTTTAGGATCGGTTACAGGTTTAGTGGCATTTTCACATATATTAAGCTACATTTTAAAGCATTATAAAAGTATTACCATTTCGGCCATTATAGGTTTTATAATTGGTTCTTTGGGTGTTGTTTGGCCCTGGAAAGAGACCATCTATAAACTTAACCCCAACGGCGACTTTCTTCTAGATTCCACAGGAGAAAAAATAATAGAAAATTACAAACGTTACATTCCCGAATTAAATAGTGAAACTTATTATGCAATAGCTTTTGTTTTTCTTGGAATTGCTATAGTTTTAGCATTGGAATATTACGGACAAAAAACCAGGAGAATACATGAATAAATTAGGGCTTTTAGGGAAAAATATTTCCTATTCTTTTTCAAGGGCATATTTTAAGAAGAAGTTTGAAGACGAACAAATTACCAATACAACTTACGAGAATTTTGATATTGCATCTATAGAAGAGTTCCCTTCCATTATACAGAACACCAAAAACCTAAAAGGTTTAAACGTTACCATTCCATATAAAGAGGCGGTTATACCTTACTTAGATAAGGTAAATGATAAAGCCCAAGCCATAGGGGCCGTAAACACCATAAAAATAGCTAAAAACGGACAGCTTATAGGTTATAATACAGATTGCTACGGTTTTGAGAAATCATTACAACCTTTCTTAAAAGCGCACCATAAAAACGCTTTAATTTTAGGTACAGGAGGTGCCAGTAAAGCCATTGCATACAGCTTAGAAAAACTGGGCATTCCATTCCATTACGTCTCTAGAAAGCTATCAAATGGCATCGCTTTCACCTACCGCACACTAACTGAAGCTAATGTTAGCGAACATCAAATCATAATCAACTGCACGCCTTTAGGCACCTTCCCCAATATTAAGGATTGCCCCAATATTCCCTACAGTGGTATTACGAGCAATCATATTTTATTCGATTTAATATACAATCCAGAAGAAACCCAGTTTTTAAAACTCGGAAAGCAAAACCAAGCAACCTGTATTAATGGATTAAATATGCTAAAACTACAGGCAGAAAAGGCTTGGGATATATGGGGTTTAGTATAAAAATTGTAATTTATTATCACAATCGGCTTTAGTACTGTACAAATTACTTTGTAAATAATTTACTAGTTAGTATCTTTAACTCAAAAGAAATTGTACGAACCCTAACATTTTTTAAAATGTCTGATATAAATAAACTGCCAAACGCAGATGGAGAAGATGATGGTATCAAGAACGAAAACCAATCTAATTCAAACATAGATGAGCAAAAATCAGTAGAGCCCCAAGACACAGAAACAATAGATAATTCTGCTGACGAGGATACTGATGCCTCAAAAGTTGCTAAAGAAACGCATGCGGATAAAGCAGCCAATTCAGACACAAATGGTGACGGCATTGATGAAATTGAGGAGTCTAATGCCGAAGATGCAGAAGACGAAGGCAATAAAGAACGCCATACCATTGAGGTGAAAGCCTACGATACCATGTCGCTGGAAGCACTTGCCATTGAATTGGAACGCCTTTTAAAAGTTGAAAAAGTTCAAGCTATTAGATCGCATGTTGATAGCATAAACAGTGAATTTAAAAGTAAATTCCAAGCGCTCTTAGATGAAAAAAAGGAAGATTTCTTAAATGATGGAGGAAACGAAATTGATTTCTATTACTCCTCACCTGTTCAAAAACGTTACAAAACAGCCTATAAAGAATATAGAAAAAAGCTTAACGAGCATTATCAAAATATTGAAAAAAACCTAAAACAAAACTTAGCTGAAAAGCTTGAAATTATTGAAGAATTAAAAGGGTTAATAAATGTTGAAGAAAACATCAATACCACTTACAAACACTTTAAAGAGCTTCAAGAACGATGGCGTAATACTGGCCCCATTCCAAGAGATAAATACAACAATGCATGGAACAGTTACCACCACCATGTAGAGATGTTTTATGATTTTCTACATCTAAATAGAGACTTACGCGATTTAGACTTTAAGCACAATCTGGAAAGAAAGTTAATGATTATTGAACGTGCTGAGGAATTGGCAGAAGACAGTAATGTAATGCGTGCCTTTAGGGAATTGCAAGAACTTCATAAAATGTGGAAAGAAGAACTTGGTCCGGTAGACAAACAGTATCGCGAAGAAATTTGGGAAAAGTTTAAAGCTGCAACAAAAAAGATAAATGATAAACGCCAAGCCTACTATCAAGAAATTGATAAAGTTTACGAAAAAAACCTTGAGAAAAAGCTTGAAATCATTGAAAACATAAAAGCTGTAACAGCACAAGAAAGTAATACCCATAGTGTTTGGCAAAAGAAAATCAAGGAAGTAGAAGCTTTGCGTGAGGACTTTTTTAACGCTGGGAAAGTTCCCATTAAAGTCAATGAAGACACTTGGGCCAAATTCAAAGAAGCTGTAAGGACTTTTAACCGGCAAAAAAATGCGTTCTACAAAGGCCTTAAAAAAGAACAATACGAAAACCTTCAGAAAAAATTAGACTTAATTAAAATTGCTGAGGATAATAAAGACAGTGAAGACTTTGATATTACCACACCGCTGATGAAGAAAATTCAAAGCGATTGGAAAAAAATTGGCCATGTGCCCCGCAGAGATAGTGATAAAATTTGGAAACGCTTTAAAGCCGCCTGCAATTTTTACTTTGACAAGCTACACGCTAGTAGAAATGCTGCAAACAAAGAAACCTTAGATGCTTTCAACAAAAAAATAGCGCTTTTAGAAAAGCTTAAGAAGACAACATTATCTGGAGATAAAAACGAGGACATAGAAACGATCAAAGAGTTTATAAATAATTGGAAAACCTTAGGTAAAGTCCCCAATGATAAGCGCTACATAGAAGGTAAATTTAATAAGGCTGTGGATGATTTACTATCGAGTTTAAAAATGGACAAGAATGAGGTTGAAATGATTAAGTTTGAAAACAAATTAGACCATATTGATACATCTATTGATAACAAAGATTTAGATCAAGAACGTTCTTTTATCCGTAAAAAAATTGATGAAGTAAAAAGCCAAATAAACCAATTGGAAAACAATTTACAGTTTTTCACCAATGTTGATGATGATAACCCTGTAGTTAAAGAGGTTCGTAATAATATTAAATTACACAAGGAATCTTTAAAGCTATGGAAAACAAAGCTTCGTAAAATTAAAGAACTGTATTAGTTTACAGCAGACTAATACATAACTATAAACTTGAACTATGGCACACAACAATGTATTGTGTGCTATTTTTTATTCAATTAAA
Organism: Aestuariibaculum scopimerae; assembly: GCF_059428085.1. NCBI lineage: Bacteria > Pseudomonadati > Bacteroidota > Flavobacteriia > Flavobacteriales > Flavobacteriaceae > Aestuariibaculum > Aestuariibaculum scopimerae. The sequence continues at coordinate 2,947,343 of NZ_CM182089.1, read as the reverse complement.
TTATCGTACCAAACTAAAATGCCCACGATATATTTTAACCTCGCCATTTACAGAAACCAACTCAGCTAAAAACCAATAATCCGAATTTGGTAATACCTCACCATTAAACAGGCCATCCCAAGAACCGTTATTGGCACTTAACTGCTTAATTAATTTACCGTAACGATTAAAAACCTTAACATTAGAGACACTTGTATATATATTTCCTAAACCAATAATTTGCCATCTATCATTTCTTCCGTCATTATTGGGAGTAAAAAATTTAGGAAACCCAAGTACAAAAACATCAATTGAAGTAATTCCACAACCATTCTTATCCCGCACATAAACCGTATGTGCACCTGCCTGTACATAATCAAAATAAGCTTCTTCTTGGTAGGGACCGCTTTCACTATCTAAAGCAAATTCATAATCACCTATACCCAAACGTTGGTTAGAATTATCAATAGTAATACTGTTATTGTTTGAGTTTTCAACAATTATAATATCCGTATCAGAAATAATTGCCTTATCAGATACCTCTACTAAAACAGATGCTATAGTACTACAACCTTTACTCGAAGTAACAACAACGGTGTATAATCCACCTAAACTAATTTCTAAATATGGTAAATCACTTAAAACCTGTCCGCCATTGTCTATCCATTCATAAGTATAATCACCTTTAGGGTTGAAGGTCGTTAGAGTTTCCGTAGTACCCAAACAGTAATTTACTGGAGATGCAGTCACTTCAAATTCCGGTACATCATACACTTCTAAAGTAACTGGTGTTCTTGTACCGCTAACACAGTTATTATGTTCGGCTTCAACATAATACGTTGTTGTGGTATTTATACCTGAAATGGTATAAGATGTGCCTGTATACAACAAATTACCCCCTGTTGGAGCATCATACCATTTTACAATACCGGCAGATACTGTTGCATAAAGCATCTCGTCATCACTACCACACTTAAAATTATGGGTCACCGAATCTATAGTCGGTGTTGGCGTTACTGTTGCTGTAACCACCACCCTACTACTGGGCTCACAACTACCAATAGTAGTCGTTACATAATATGTTGTGGTTGCATTTATAGTTACATTGTAAACATTACCACTATGCAAAGGCGTACCGCCTGTTGGAACATCAAACCACAGTACATTACCCCCAAAAGATGCTGTAGCCTCCAGATTTACCATACCACCGTCGCATATAGCGTCCGATTTGGTTTCTTCAATATATGGCGTATATATGCTGGTACTGGCGGATATATTTAAGACCGGATCTCCTGGCATACCACCGTATTCTACAATATAGCCTTTGGGTTGGTAGCTACCGCTCACAGCTCCTGTATTAGATAAATCATTCCATGATCCTGGTATACCTACCCCTGCAGCTGTAATATGGGCATAATCTTCATCTCCTGCTTGATTGGGCTCATAGTTATTGGTATTCCAAAAAGCATAATTAGGTGTATAACCATCCCCATTACCATACCAAAAAATAGTACCTGCTTCTGGGCCCGTAACCCATTTCCAAACACCTTCCGTCTCTTCATCACTACCACCAATCCATCCAGCACCGGCTGCTTGTTTTCCTGCTAGCTGTGCTTCTTCTTCCATAGTTAAGGTTGCTAAATAACCTTGTAATCCAAAATAAGTTCTGGAAGCAGCTTCTGCTTTAGCGGCCGACCATGTAATGCCCAAAGAGGGTACGTATTCGTAATAATGGTCCGTTTTAGGTAAATAATTAGCATCTCCTACGGTTATGGAAAAGCTCTTATTAGTAGGGGTACTACTGGTACTCTCAAAAACAATATCCTTTACTGCTGCTATATAATCCACATAGGTCACCGGATTAGATGTGGCAGGTTCCAAAACCAATTTACCTTCCAGTGTGCTCCATGTAGCCACTATACTGGGGTGTGTGCCCAAAAGCATTAAGGTGTCTTCACCAGATACATAGCCTTCAGATATTTGTATGTAAATGGCATCGGACTCCGTATCATCGGGATCAACTACATCAAAATCCGTTACAATATTAATTTGACTATTAGGACAATAGGGTTGATTTCCTGAAGCCGACAATACTGGCGCTATATTTTGCGACCACATTAAACTAGGTAGTAACGTACAAAACAGTACACTTAAGAATGTCTTTTTTGATTTATTCATTCAAAGCTATTATTAAAACCAACCTACTATAGTTTTTTTGCTTCATCCCAAAACACATCCATTTCTGTCAAAGACATGTCTTTTAGTGATTTATTAAGGGCTTGTGCTTTATTTTCTAGATATTGAAAACGTTTAGAAAACTTCTTGTTTGTACGCTCTAGAGCATTTTCAGGGTTTATGTTTAAAAACCTGGCATAATTTACCATAGAAAACAATACATCACCAAATTCGCTTTCCATAGCGTCTTGGTTACCATGATCTACTTCTTCTTTAAATTCAGTAAGCTCTTCCTGTACTTTTTCCCATACCTGATTAGGCCGTTCCCAATCAAAACCAACACCTGCCACTTTTTCCTGTATTCTATTTGCTTTTACCAAAGCAGGTAAACTATTGGGTACGCCTTCTAAAACACTTTTCTTGCCCTCTTTAAGCTTTAAATTTTCCCAGTTACGTTTAACATCGTCTTCATTTTCAACTTTTACATCACTGTAAATGTGGGGGTGCCGACTTATTAATTTTTCACAAATACTATTACAAACATCAGCTATATCAAAATCGTTTGTTTCACTACCTATTTTCGAATAAAATACAATATGCAGCAGCACATCGCCTAATTCCTTTTTTACTTCTTCTAAATCGTTATCTAAAATAGCATCACCTAACTCATATGTTTCTTCTATGGTAAGATGGCGTAAGCTTTCCATAGTCTGTTTTTTATCCCAAGGGCATTGCGCACGCAACTCATCCATAATGGTCAATAATCTATCGAATGCTTTAAGTTGTTGTTCTCTTGTATTCATTTAAAGTATTTTGGTAAAAATACAATTATAAAATCAACTTCTTAATAAGCTAAGAACAAGTCCTTTGTAAGTTATTGACAACTTGTCCATAAGTTATAATCAAGTTGGTTTTAAGTTATAAACTTAATGTTTATAGTACATAAATAAAAAATCCAGCTGTAGCGCTGGATTTTTTATCATTTTAACATACCAATAGTATATGTATATGTATGTGTATGTTATGCGTTATGCGTTTTGCTTTTTAATTAAGTTTAACGCAGAACCTTCTTTATACCACGCAATTTGCGCATCGTTATAAGTGTGGTTTAATTTAATTGTATCCTTACTACCATCAGCATGTACAACCTCTAAAGTTAATTGCTTATCTGGTGCAAATGCATCTAAATCTAAGAAGTTAAATGTATCGTCTTCTTGAATTAAATCGTAATCGGCTTCATTGTCAAACGTTAATCCTAACATACCCTGTTTTTTAAGGTTTGTTTCGTGAATACGGGCAAATGATTTTACTATAACGGCAGCAACACCTAAGTGTCTAGGTTCCATGGCAGCATGCTCTCTAGAAGACCCCTCTCCATAGTTATGGTCGCCCACTACAATGGTTTTTATACCTTCTTTTTTATATTGACGCTGTACATCTGGTACACCACCATACTCACCAGTCAGTTGATTTTTTACAAAGTTTGTTTTTTGGTTGTATGCATTTACAGCACCTATTAAACAGTTGTTTGAAATATTATCTAAATGACCTCGGAAGCGTAACCATGGTCCCGCCATACTAATATGGTCTGTTGTACATTTACCAAAGGCTTTAATCAATAACTTGGCTCCTGTAATAGAATCGCCTATAGGTTCAAAAGGGGTTAAAAGCTGTAATCTTTCTGAGTCTTCAGCCACTTGTACCGTAACATGGCTACCATCTTCTTCTGGAGCCAGATACCCATTGTCTTTTACTTCAAAACCTTTTGGAGGTAATTCCCATCCTGTTGGTTCATCAAACATAACCTCTTCACCATTTTCACTAATTAATTTATCGGTCATCGGATTAAAATCCAAACGTCCAGAAATAGCAATAGCTGCTGTAAGCTCTGGTGATGCTACAAAAGCGTGCGTATTTGGGTTTCCATCGGCACGTTTAGCGAAGTTTCTATTAAACGAGTGGACTATACTGTTCTTAGGTGCATTTTTAGGATCGCTATAACGTGCCCATTGCCCAATACATGGTCCACATGCATTGGTAAATATTTTGGCATCCAGTTTTTCAAACACATCCAAAATACCATCACGCTCTGCGGTATACCGTACTTGCTCAGAACCAGGATTAATACCCAATTCAGCTTTCATTTTAACGCCTTTATCTATAGCTTGTTGTGCAATGGATGATGCGCGTGATAAATCTTCATAAGATGAATTGGTACACGAACCTATCAATCCCCATTCTACAACAATAGGCCAATCATTAGCTTTGGCCTTTTCGGTCATTTCTTTTCCTGCAGGCGTTGATAAATCTGGTGTAAACGGACCATTTAACAACGGATTCAACTCAGATAAGTTTATTTCAATAAGCTCATCAAAATATTGTTCTGGGTTAGCATACACTTCTGGGTCGGCTGTTAAGTAAGGCCTAACAGCATTTGCTGCATCGGCAACATCTGCTCTATCTGTAGATCTTAAATAACGTTCCATAGAGTCATCGTAACCAAATGTTGAAGTGGTAGCACCAATCTCGGCTCCCATATTACAAATAGTTCCCTTACCTGTACAAGACATAGAGGTTGCTCCAGGTCCAAAATATTCTACAATAGCACCTGTTCCACCTTTTACGGTTAAAATCTCGGCTACTTTTAAGATCACATCTTTTGGTGCCGTCCATCCAGATAGTTTACCTGTTAACTTAACACCTATTAACTTTGGAAACTTCAATTCCCAAGCCATTCCTGCCATCACATCTACAGCATCAGCACCACCAACACCTATGGCTACCATACCCAATCCACCGGCATTAACGGTGTGAGAGTCGGTACCAATCATCATACCACCTGGAAAAGCATAATTTTCCAAGACCACTTGGTGAATAATACCGGCACCCGGCTTCCAGAAACCAATGCCATATTTATTAGAAACAGATTCCAAGAAATCAAATACTTCACTACTTACACTGTTTGCGTGTTTTAAATCGGCTACAGCGCCATCTTTAGCTTGTATTAAGTGATCACAATGTACCGTAGTAGGCACTGCCACTTTTGTTTTACCAGCCTGCATAAATTGTAACAACGCCATTTGAGCTGTGGCATCTTGACATGCAATTCTATCTGGAGCAAAATCTACATAATCTTTACCTCTTACAAACGCCTTCGTTGGGGCTCCATCCCAAAGGTGGTTATACAATATTTTTTCAGAAAGGGTTAATGGTTTTCCTACTACCTCACGTGCCTTATCAACGTTCTCTGCCATTTTGGAGTAAACCCCTTTAATCATGTCAATGTCAAATGCCATATGTTCTATTTTAATTTTTGGTTTTTTAAAAGTTATGCAAATTACAAAATTAATACAAAGTTTTAAAAATAAACCCAGTAATACAATTTGCACTTATATTAATTTGTTATAGTCACATTTTTAATTAATATGATTATATTTTTTTCATAAATTTCTAAGTAAAAATGATTATTTAACAAGCTATTTTTACCTAAAATAAGCTTTTATAGCCATTTTATCCCTTAAATCGGTCATGGGTTTTTCAAAATACCTAAATATAAACCTAGATAACACATAAGTTAACACTAAATAAAATATGGCAAAAACAAGTCGATGGCCAATAGATAGTTTTATAATATCGTGAAACTGCCCCACTAAGTAAAGCATAAATGAATAATGCAACAGGTACATGCTGTAGGAGTATAAACTGATTTTTGTAACTTCATTTTTAAGCTTTTCATACTTCAAATCAACAAAATATAAATATGGAATGGTCAACCCAATCCCAATAGAAAGTAAAGGTAAGCATAACACATTCCAATAAAACGGATAATCTTCAATAGTTATCCCCACTAATGGAAAAATCCCCATAAATACCATAATAGTCATAATCCCCAATACAAGCATTTTTAGTTTGTGCTTCTTTAGTACATCCTTATACTTGTTAAAATAGTAAACAACTATAAACCCATAAAAAATAGCATCCAGTCTATAAACAACAATAGCTTTTAAGTGTAAATTCCACTTTTTTAAGGATTTAAAGTCTTCTGCATATGTTATATGATAGTATACTTTGGTAGCTAAAAATATAGCAACCAGGCAAATGGAAGCCATTAAAAATAGAAGCGATCTATCCGAAACATAGTTGTTCTTAAAACCTTTATAGAACAGCATAATGAATACGGGTGCTAACAAATAAGCATATTCTTCAACCGAAAGGCTCCAGGATTCAGGAAAAAACAAAATATATTCATAAGCAAAGTTCTGTAAAAAAACCACGTATTTCCATAAATCCTTAGGCAAGTTATACCCTGCTATATATGCTATACCAATATTTACCAATAACATCAAAAAATATAGAGGTAGGGTTCTAAACCAACGCCGGACCCAAAAATGTAAGACATGCTTAAATGAAACAGCTTCTAACTGAAATAATTTCATAAGCATCCCACCTATTAAAAAACCACTTAACACAAAAAACACTTCAACCCCCAAAACACCTACCATTTGCATAGCATCGGTAAAGATATTGTTAAAGCTTCCAAAAAAATAACTACAACAATGGGCCAAGACTACCAATACAATGGCAGTAGCCCGCATAACATCTAAACCAAATATCCTATGAGTCATATTCATACACTTCTGGGTATTTTACGGTCTCTTAATTTTAATATGGGAGCTTCAAAATAGCGATAAATGATATGCGACATTATCAAGGTTACCGCAAGGTAGCATAAAACCAACAGGAATCGGTGCCATTTTGATGCAGCAGAAACATCAACAAAATGCTGTATGGTTAACAAGACCAATGAATAATTTGTTAAATAGATGGCATAAGAGCGTTTACTTATATACTCTATAATAGACTTCCATTTATTCTCTTGCTTGAGACTTAAAAAAAACGGAAACACCAAAGCAATACTTATGCATAGCAATTGCAGATACCAAAAGGTAAAAAAGCCCAAGGCCGTTTGCGGTAATAGGTGTTCTACATAAATAACCAAATGAAGCCCCAAAAATAACAACACCCCAAAAAGCAACAACTTATTGCTGTGGTTCTTAAAAAAGTTGGCATAAGATTGCACTAAAAACACCATAATAAAACCTAAATAGATACTATCCATTCTATAGATAACCACTTTTCTAAAAGAAGCACTCCAAGCTTTATAATCTTCAATATGGGCACTTAAAAAATACCATACCTTAAATAGACTCAATAAAACAATTACCAAAAGCGTTACGGCAATAAACACTTTATTTTTGCTGGCATTTTTAAACATTGCAGTGCCTAGATAAATACAGAAGGGCAATAACAAATAAGCATATTCTTCTATAGACAGACTCCAGGCCTCAGTGAAAAAATCAGGATGTTCCCAAGCCAAGTTTTGAACAAAAAAGACATAGAGCATCTGAACTTTAAATACCTTGCCATATAATACAAGTACTAGTAACACATTTAAAAACAAGATTAAAAAGTAATTGGGCAAGGTTCTAAGCCAACGCCTTTTCCAAAACCGCAGTAAATGCGACCATCCTATACCATCATTATACAAACTGTTCAGTAACAACCCTCCTATTAAATAACCACTTAACACAAAAAACAAATCAACGCCCACGGCGCCCATTAAGCGTATGGCATTTAATAGTAAAACGTCCTCTCTATCTGGAAATAACAATAGGGTTATATGAGAAAGCACAACCAGACTTATAGCTATGGCCCGTAAACAGTCTAATCCAAAAATTCTTGTACGTTGCTTTTGCATCAATAGTATTCTAAACGGGTATTAGGGGTTTCTAAATACGTGTTTATATGATTCTGTATTTTATTATAAACCCGGTCTTCAGGATATACCATAACCCGTATCGTGTTACCCGACCATTCATTAAAATCAATGTAGTATTCTCCATTGTACTCTCTAACAAGTTGTTTAATATTAGCGGGCAATCTGTTAGTGTCTTTCTCTTGTGAAAAATACAATCTACAGTACTTTGGCTTAGCCGAAAAATAACTGAATGCCAATAAATGATCATAAAACCCCAAAAAATTAAACAAGGGCAATATAATGGCTACGCAAAAAAACAATAGGCTTTTGGGGGTATTCAGTACAAATACCGCTTTTGCCTTAAAGGGTTTATTGTAAAATAAATAGAATAGGGTAAAAATATTAAATAAGGTTAACGGAAAAACAACATACCCAAAGCCTCCAATAGCAAAAGTGCCTAGAATCATGGCATGCATACATGTAAGTAACCAAATACCCCATTTTCTGGCTTTAGGGAATATCAGCATCAGTCCAAACGAAGCTTCTAAAAAGGGTACAGCATAGGTAAAAAGTTGGCGCATCCAATACGGTACAAATGGTATTTTTTTTGCCAGTCCGTTAGACCAAAATTCAAAAAAATGTGCATTGTATTTATGAATACCGCTCCAAAAATAAGTGCCTATCAAAATTAAAAGTACACATTGTTTAGCAACAACAGGACGCTCTTTAAATTGTGTTAGGGCCAAAACCATAAATATTATTTCAAAATAAAATGGTTGTATCCTGTTTTGGTCCAGCAACGCCCAAAACACATAAATGCCCACAACGGGCAATCCATATATCCAATGAGGCTTTAAAACAAACGCCAGAAACGCCATAAAAAAAACAATCATTAAAGCAATGTCTCCTGCCAAACCTGGTACAGGAAGGTTATCAAAAAGTGGAATTAAAGGGAATAAACGCTCCGAAAACCATACTTGGGGTACCATTATAAATGGTATGGAAAACGATAAAAAAGCAGCCAGCCTAACCCAGAATAGGGTATCGCTTTTAAACCGACTTAATACAACCAGATAATTCATTGACTCCTTTTATAGTACTAAAATAAAAAAATAGTATTTTTAACTATCGTAATAAATATATGACCCTAAAAAAATGGCATAAAATTTCAGTCCTCATTCTTGTGGCAATAAGTACCATTGGCCTAATATACTATTTTAATTTATCTAACAGACACAAAGCTATTGTAAAAACAAGGCTTTTACACTTTTTTAATGTCATAGATTCCAGCTGGGACATTAAAGCGCGTCCTACCAAATTAAACATGGAATCCCCAGCCCTTTTAATTGACAACATTTACAAATCTATGGAGGGCCCTAAGGCTTTTAGATATTTTAATTTTAACCAACCTGAATTGGAATTGTTCTGGATGACGGGATTTCATGTTACCGCTAAAAACAAAGCTAATGAAAGGATTTCCAATGATTTTATATGCCATATGAACATTGACTATATTGATCAGGAACATTATGGACGCTGGAATCTTTTAAACAGAATCAACTCACAATACCCCAGGCTCATCTCATTGTCGCATGGTGTAGAAACCGTTACGTTTCCAAAAGGCTTTGGCGTACCTTTTTTTGGAAATGAGCAGTTCTTTGTAATAACACAAGCTTTAAACCACAATATAACCGATTCTATATTTCAGGTTAAACATGATATTTCCATAGATTTTAGTTCTGAAAAACTAAAATCCTTAATGCCCAGAACCATTTTTATGCAATTGCCCATAGATATGGAGGCTATGGAGGCTGATGCTATTAATAATGTTACCGCCAATGCTTGCATACCTGTTGAAACCAAAAACCATACGTATTATGATAGTAAGGGCCAAATGCTTTCCGGGCACTGGAAAATAAATAAAGGAACGCAAACATTTTCATGTAATGTTACTGAGCAACTGGCACTTACAGATACCCTAAGGTTGCATCAAATTGTGCCCCATTTGCATCCTTTTGCCACACAGTTTAACTTAAGAGATAAAACAACGGATAGCTTGATTTACAATTGCCAAGTTAGTAACCACAAAGACCGTATAGGACTGGCCAAAACCCCATCCTTTTCCAGCGTTGAAGGGGTTCTTTTGTACCCCGACCACGATTATGAAATAACCCTAACAACCCACAATACAACCCCTACACTACAAGATATGATGGCCAGTATGTTCTTGTTTTTTTATGATGGGGAAATGGACACAAAAATTAAAGCCTACCAACATGCCCCTTAAGCCATTTTTTCTACTGCTGTTATTGTGTTGTTCCTGCATAAATAACAAAGAACTCCCCATACTTAGTTATTATATTGCTGATGATGGAAAGAAAGTAGATTATACTATTACGGACTTTGAGTTTACCACTCAAACCAACCATGCTTTTAGTCACCAAAGCACGCTTAATAAAATTTACATTGCCAACTTTTTCTTTACTAAATGCCCTAGCATATGTCCTAAAATGAAGGTTGAATTAACTCAGGTTGCCAACAAATTTAAAGACCATACAGACTTTATGATGGTATCTATAAGCATTGATACCAAAAACGATTCTGTACCAGCGCTACTAACTTATGCCAATACTACCAAAATACCGCATACCAAATGGGTATTTTTAAATGGTACGGATGCAGAAGTAAACCACATGGCACAACTTTTTAGAACCAGCTTTAAGCCCTTAAATAACGGTACAGATTTCTACCACTCGTCATTTGTGGCCTTGGTGGATAAAAAGCAACGGATTAGAGGGTTTTATGATGTGCTAAACAAACAATCCCTCAATAAGTTAATACAGGATATTGGTGTTTTATTAGAATAAACTGCTAATGATTTGCGCTTCAGAAATACCTTCAGCTTCGGCCTTGTAGTTTTTAATAATTCGGTGCCTTAAAATGCTATGCGCTACAGCTTGTACATTTTCCATATCTGGCGAAAACTTACCATGAATGGCTGCATGCGTTTTTGCTGCTAGTATAAGATTTTGTGAAGCTCTGGGCCCAGCACCCCAATCTACATAGTTATTCACCAAATCGCTTGCCGCCGAACTATTGGGTCTTGTTTTGGCCACCATTGCAACAGCATATTCAATAACATTATCTGCCACAGGTATACGGCGTATCAAATGCTGAAAATCAATAATTTGCTGTGCTGTAAACAAGGCACTTACTTTAGCTTGGGCATCTGTTGTTGTAGCTTTTACAACCTCTACTTCTTCTTCAAATGAAGGGTAACCCAGGTTAATGGCAAACATAAAACGGTCTAACTGTGCTTCAGGCAGTGGGTAGGTGCCCTCCTGCTCTATAGGGTTTTGGGTAGCCAGTACAAAATAAGGTAAATCTAATTTATAATGGTGCCCCGCTACCGTAACCGCTCGCTCTTGCATGGCCTCTAACAAAGCGGCCTGTGTTTTAGGCGGTGTACGGTTTATCTCGTCCGCTAAAATAATATTGGCAAAAATGGGCCCTTTAATAAACTTAAAATGTCTGTCTTCATCTAAAATCTCACTCCCCAAAATATCACTGGGCATGAGGTCTGGCGTAAACTGTATACGTTTAAAGTCTAAACCCAAGGTTTGTGCAATGGTATTAACCATTAAGGTTTTTGCTAAACCAGGAACCCCAATCAATAACGAATGGCCTCCTGAAAATATAGAGATAAGTATTTGGTTTACAACTGCTTCTTGGCCAACAATTACTTTGGCTATTTCGGTTTTTAGGTCTTTATACTGCTTAACAAATTGCTCAATAGCTTTCACATCAGACATAGGCGATTATTTTTTTAACCAGTTACTAGCAAAATCACAATCTCTATAAGAACCACTAATTTTTATGTAAGTATCTAAAATCTTTTCTTCTTGCCATTTAGAGATGGTATTAATGCGTTTTTCATCCAAAGCCAATTGTTTTATTTTTAAGTAGTCTCGGGCATAATCGGCTTCGTGTTCATTAATTCTGTCGGTTACCTTTAAAATCTTAAACTTAACTTTTCCTGTTCTGTCTTCTTCTTTTAATACCAAGCTAACTTCATTGTCCTTTAGGTTTTGTATTTGGGTGTACAGTTCTGTATCCATTCGGGTTAGCTCGAAGTTGTAATCTTGGGTCTGTGGGTTTATAAGTTGGCCACCATCGCCACGGGTTTCTTTCTCATCACTGGCTTCTCTAGCAGCATCGGCAAACGAAATTTCACCATTTACTATACGTTGTCTTACTTTTTCCAAACGTTCCCTAGCCTCTTTTACAGCTTCATCCGAAACTTTGGGCGTTAACAATATATGGGCAACATCGTATTCCTGTCCTCTAATTTTTTCACAGTAGATAATATGGTAACCAAAGTCCGTTTCAAAAGGTTCTGATATTTCACCCTCTTGCAACGAAAAAGCCACTTGTCTAAATTCCTTTACCATGCGGGGTTGTTTTCTGTTTAAAACATATTTCCCGCCTTTACTGGCCGATCCTGGGTCTTCTGAGTACAACACAGCTTTAGAACGAAAACTGGCTCCATTTTCAATAATATCGGCCTTAAATTCTTTTAACCGGTTAATAACGCGTTGCTTTTCTTCTTCTGATATTTTGGGCTCTGCCACTATTTGGGCCACCTTTAGCTCGGTTCCAAATGTTGGGCGTTGGTCTTTGGGTATTTTATCAAAAAACTCCCTAACCTCTTCAGGCGTAATTTCAACATCCTCAACGATCTTAGACTGCATTTTGGCAGCCAATTGGTTGGCTTTGTTAATTTCAAACATTTCTTCTCTAAAAGACTTTTCATCTTCTTTATTGTAAAATGCCAAAAGGCGCTCCATAGAACCATTGGTACTTTGCAAAAACTGCTCTATTTGATAATCTACATTGCTTCTAATCTCTGCATCAGATACTTGAATACTATCCTGTATAGCATGGTGGGCATAAAGCTTGTCTTCCAACAATTTACCAAACAGCTCACAACGTTCTATCTCACTAATGTTAACACCCTGTGCCTTTAGCTGTAAATACGATTTATCAACGTCTGAATCTAAAATGATATAATCCCCCACCACAGCGGCAACACCATCTACTTTTTTGGCATCTTGGGGGTTTGTGGGGACTGCTTTCTCTGAGGTTTCTTCCTTAACTTCATCTTCAATTATTTCTTGAGAGATCATAACATTTACACCTAGTAACGTTATGCATAAAACCAATATGTGTTTCAAATTAATCGTAAATTTCAAATTGTTTGTTTTTAATAGCATCTTTAGTAATATCCTTTTCTAATTGTCTAATATGTTCAAGCTTGCGCTTATTGATAACGATTTGGTCTATAGTTGGCTTTACATATTCCAAGGGGGCCGTATCATTTCGCAGCAACACATCATTAATTTGCATCAAATATACTCCTAATGAATCTTTGAGCTGTACAAAATTAGATTTTTTTAACAGTTGATCTTTATTTTCTGAATTAATGACTGGAATTTTATTGACCACCTGGCTTACTTTAATCCAAATAGAATCGTTTAAGGAATAGGATTTAAATTGAATGGATATAGAATCTAATTCGCTTTTGTCTTTTTTGTTATAGCGCTTAAACTTCTTTTCTATATCACTAAAATTATTGATGTTTTCATTTAAATGAATGTACCTAAACTTTATGAGCTCTTCATTTAATTTAAACACATCTTTGTTTAGGTTATAATACGTTTCTGCTTCTTTTATATCTACATTGGTATCTACACTCCTGTTTACCAAAGCCTCTAGGTACGCTTTTGCGTATAGGTCGTTCTTATATTGTTCTGTTAACTTGTTAAATTCGGCTTGCTTGGTTTCATTTAAATTTCGTTTGGCTCCATCTACCAATAATAGCTGGGTAGCCCAACGATTTATAAAATTTTGTACCACCTGAATGCTGTCTTCTTTTGAGGTGTCTTCAGAAACCAAGTCCTTAATATCATCATAATACAAATAGGCCTCGTTTACCCTGGCAATAGGAACACGGTCGTCTGTCTCCTTAAAAAAATTACATGAGGTTGCTGCCAACAGCAGTACCATACTAAAAATATTGAATCGCACTTATTGTTTTTTTAATTGAGCCTTTACCTTTTTTAAAGCTCCTTGATTAATGGTTACTTGATACTTTTTCCGTAACGCTTGCACCCAGTTATCTTCTTTATAAACTTGATAATCGCTAATTACAGAACCTTTGGCTTCTTCAAAGGTTTTTTGCTTTTGGGGCCATATGGATTTTATTTGTACAAGCACAAAGGCATTGTTATGGCGATGTATTTTTGATAGGCCCTCCTTAACTTCCAACCCCTTAGGAAGTGCCTGGTGTGTAACCTCCATAATGTTTGATGTAAAAATAACATCTATGTTATTATCACTATTTACCAATCCTTCAATAACTTTTAATGGCATATCTTGCTCTAATAACTTAGACACTTTTTTAAGTGTTCTTTGGGATGTTGATGATGCCACCACAGCATCAATACGCTCAGGAAGCATATACTTACTTTTATTTGTATTGTAAAAATCCTTTAGGGCTACAGAATCTGCCGCAACTGTATTCCATATGTTTGTTTGCATTAAGTCGAATAGCAACAAACCATCCCTGTATTCCTCTACAATATGGGCAAATGCTTCGTTCTCTTCTTCCAAATGTGCTTCTTGATAGGCAACCAAACGCGTATTTAAAAACGCATCGTAGGCTTGCTTTACTATGTCATCAAACGTATCTCTTCTAGAAATGTTGTGATGGTACTTCACTAAAAAATCACCAAAATCCTTAAAGCTTACTGAATCGTTCCCTAGCTTTAGCAAGGTTTTTTCAGCTTCAAAATCTACTGGCAATTTCCATGTATGTTTAAAATAATCGTCGTTTAATAACTTTGCAAAATAGTCCAGGGCTTTAGGACTTTCGTCCACATGGTATTTTTTTCTCAGTTTGGCATATAAGGCTTTATCTATTAATTTAGAACGGTCGTCGCGTTGCACCTGCTGTTCTAACATGGGTTTCATAACCTCATAAGGGGCAACGGGCTTTTTATTGTAAAGCTTTACTATATGCCAACCATATTCCGTTACAAAAGGTTCGGATATATCACCTAATTGGCTTAAACCAAATGCAACATCTTCAAATACTTTAGAACTTAGCTGACCGCCAGAAAATGGTGCCAACAAGCCACCTTTGGATGCAGAACTAGCATCTTCTGAAAACTGCTTGGCCAAAGTTTCAAAATCTGCTCCCTGCTGTAATTTTTTGTATAAATCCTGTATCTTATCTGCTGGGCTATCAACGGTCACACTATCAGGCTTGTTAAACAGCATGATATGGGCTACGGTTATTTCGCCTCTGGACTTTCTTTTATCCTGTACGTAAACAATGTGATATCCAAAACGGGTTCTAAAAGGCTGCGATATGCTGCCAACAGGCGTATTATAAGCAGCCGTTTCAAACTTATAAACCATTTTAAAGCCTGAAAAATAACCAAGATCTTCTCCAAAAATGGTTTGTCCGTTATGCACTTGGTCCCGCACCGTTTCAAAGCCTTCCTTGGTAGCCCGATCGCGTATTTTTAAAATCTGGTTGTATGCCGCCAAGGTATCTGCTGGGTTTGCATTCTCTGCTACCTTTACTAAAATATGGGTGGCCTTTACATCCTGCGATATTCTATCGTAGGCCTCTTCTATAAGTGCTTCCGAAGCCTTGGTATCTTTCATATAACTGTTAGCCAATTGCTTTTTGTAGTTGCTTAGCTCCCTAATGTAAGACGGTTTGTTTTGAAGCCCTAAAGCCATAGCTTCTTTTAGCTTAAGCTTATAATTGATAAAAAGCTCTAAATAGGCATCTACATCCTTTTGCGATTCGTCTTGAACCAAATCCAGGTTTTTATTATAAACCCTAACAAATTCCGAAACATAGACTGGGGCATCATCTACACTAAAAAGTACTTCTTTATTTGTGTCTTGTGCACTTAACTTTATAAAGCACACTAATAAAACAATTCTTGGCAAATATTTAAAATTCATAGTTCATGAAAATGATGTCGTAACCACAAAAATAGTAAGAACTCTTTTAAAGTTTTGGACTATTGCATAAAAATTTAAGCATTTAAAATTTTAGTACTTGAATCATATCCTGTTGGCCTATTAGATGTTCTTGTAGAATTGATTAATTTTGGATAAAATTCAAAATATGTATTTGGATAATTATATAAAACCCTTGAGAAGGCTTTGTAAAAAAACAAAGTGAAATCACTCTAGGTATTTGGTTCTGTTTTAACAGATAAATTTAACGATGAAAGTGATATTGACCTTGTAGTAGATATAGACTCCACCGATCCCCTTGATTATGCTGATTACTATTTTAATTTGAAATTTGCTTTGCAGGATTTATTGAAACGTCCCATTGATTTACTAGAAAACAAAGCCATAAAAAACCCATACATCCGTCAAAATATTGATAATTCTAAACATTTGATATATGCCCAATAAAAAATCTGCTTTGCGAAGTTTGCAACTTCGTAATTCAATAGCTAATTTACAGTTAATAATGCTGCGAAGTTACAAACTTCGCAGAGCAAAGCTCAATCAATAGACTTTATATATGCGCAAACTTAAATTAATTTGGGACTTTCATGGCCCTAATGCACTACATATTGCTAAACACCATGAAATACACCTCAAAGAATATATTCAAGCAAAACAATTGGATATTTCCATTACCGGGTTTGAAGTCCTAAATAACATGCACGCCACGGCCTATCTGGTTGTAAATGAAAATGCCATGAAACCCATTCGGGATGCCTTAAAACCGCACAGAGGACAGGTTTATGAAAATTAAAAAAGCCTTCCAAAAAAAACAGAAGGCTTTTTAAATCAAACTAACTATCAAGTACTACAGCACCCCTAACCGTACACTTGGGGTACTAACACGCACGCCTGTGCTAATGGTAGATCTTCTTGGGTATCTATTGTAATAGTATCCATCATATCTGTAATAATAAAAGGATGCGTGGTGGTAATAGTAATCACTATGATGACAGTGGTGGTTGCAATGCTCATAGTGTTCTGCATAGGCATCACGCTTACCTTTCATATAGGCTCTATAAGCTTTTCTGTCCTTGCGTTTCAGATTCTTTTCATAGGCTTCTTGCTCCTCCCAAAAAGCTTCTTCCTCAGCTTTGGTTTCTGCTGTAAATTGCTGTTCGTATTTGGCATCTTCCATCGCTCGCTTTTGGTAATATGAAGTCTTGCTTTCTACTTTCGTGTTTTCTTTGTCCTGGGCATATAGGGTGCTTGATACAACGATTACCAATATGCATACTAATGTCTTTCTAAGTTTCATAACTTTAAATTTTATTGTTATTCACTAGTAAGACACCCTTGAGGCATTTTACCCTACGGGGGTTTTAAAAAAAGAGAAAAGAGAGAAGAGAATAGAGAGCGTTTTGGTCCATACCAAAGGTCTAATACAGATCGAGTCTTTTATCTAAAAGCAAAGCGATCTAACATCTAGTAGCGAAGCGATCTAACATCTAGTAGCGAAGCGATCTAACATCTAGTAGCGAAGCGGTCTAACATCTAGTAGCGAAGCGATCTAACATCTAGTAGCGAAGCGATCTAACATCTAGTAGCGAAGCGGTCTAACATCTAGTAGCGAAGCGATCTAACATCTAGTAGCGAAGCGGTCTAACATCTAGTAGCGAAGCGATCTAACATCTAGTAGCGAAGCGGTCTAACATCTAGTAGCGAAGCGATCTAACATCTAGTAGCGAAGCGGTCTAACATCTAGTAGCGAAGCGATCTAACATCTAGTAGCGAAGCGGTCTAACATCTAGTAGCGAAGCGATCTAACATCTAGTAGCGAAGCGGTCTAACATCTAGTAGCGAAGCGATCTAACATCTAGTAGCGAAGCGGTCTAACATCTAGTAGCGAAGCGATCTAACATCTAGTAGCGAAGCGGTCTAACATCTAGTAGCGAAGCGATCTAACATCTAGTAGCGAAGCGGTCTAACATCTAGTAGCGAAGCGATCTAACATCTAGTAGCGAAGCGGTCTAACATCTAGTAGCGAAGCGATCTAACATCTAGTAGCGAAGCGGTCTAACATCTAGTAGCGAAGCGATCTAACATCTAGTAGCGAAGCGGTCTAACATCTAGTAGCGAAGCGATCTAACATCTAGTAGCGAAGCGGTCTAACATCTAGTAGCGAAGCGATCTAACATCTAGTAGCGAAGCGGTCTAACATCTAGTAGCGAAGCGATCTAACATCTAGTAGCGAAGCGGTCTAACATCTAGTAGCGAAGCGATCTAACATCTAGTAGCGAAGCGGTCTAACATCTAGTAGCGAAGCGATCTAACATCTAGTAGCGAAGCGGTCTAACATCTAGTAGCGAAGCGATCTAACATCTAGTAGCGAAGCGGTCTAACATCTAGTAGCGAAGCGATCTAACATCTAGTAGCGAAGCGGTCTAACATCTAGTAGCGAAGCGATCTAACATCTAGTAGCGAAGCGGTCTAACATCTAGTAGCGAAGCGATCTAACATCTAGTAGCGAAGCGGTCTAACATCTAGTAGCGAAGCGATCTAACATCTAGTAGCGAAGCGGTCTAACATACAATCTTATTTCCCCCCAATGGCCTGTAAATCGGCAATACATTGTGCGTCTAATTGTGGAGCACTAGCCCCTGCCATGTTAGAAAGTCCAGATCCTGTTGCGGTTGTCCAATGCATTAAACAACTTTCAACATTGCAATGGTTAGAGTGTTCTGTATCTTCATGGTCGGTTTGCATAGGGGTGCCAAAGTTTGTTAAACCCAGAATATGGCAAAATTCATGGGTAATAACCGTAGTTTCCAATAAGTTTCTATTGGGTTCTAAGGGCGAATTGCTTAAACCTTGAATGGTTTTTTCAAAGATAACAAAGGAGGTGTTTCTATAGGCGGTTCCTAAAACCACTTTGTCGTTGGTATCTTTATCAGACTTCCCGTCTGTAAAAAACACCCATACGGCAATAGTGCTTTCGGTATTATATTGTGTTCTGTTGGCGTCTTCTATATCTCTAATGGACTCTAAAGAATACGCTGTATTTCCTGGAGATGCAATGGCTCTTTTTTGAATGGTTATCCCGTTGGGCTTATAAGCTCGGGCTTCTATAAAAGCCTTAAAATTATCCAGTGCTGTTTGCGTAGGCCCAAAACCTTCTACATATACGGCTTCTATAACCATGCTTTTAAACGTGATATCCGTTAAAAGGTCGGCTCCCGAAGTTCCTGTTGTTTTTTTATTAGCTAAGGTGATATCGGCGTTATCACCTCCGTTACCCATATCATCTCTGGTACAGGCACTTATAAATAGGATTAATAGCAGTAAGGGGATATATTTTATTTTCATTTGATTTGGATTCAAGGATTCAAATATACAAAGATTAAAAAATTTAATTTTAAAAGCATCTAAATGTATTTCAATTGTCAGGCTGACATCATTATAACTTTTAAACTTATACTAATAATACAGCCGTCAAAGTATTTTTTGACGGCTGCACCTAACCTAACCATAAGTAGCAGATGGCTATCTAGTTTTTTAAACCTTATTTAAAACTAGAGTTACAGCAGCATCTGTACTGCTTTTAAGGGAAATGGAATTTTCGGTGTAATTCGTTACTTCCCATGTACTATTTAGCAATTGAAATGTGGCATTGTTACTAAACATGATAGTTACAAACACCTCTGTTTCTGAGGCTACTTCATAAGTACCTTCCACATCACTAGCTAATGCATTTACTATATTAATGGCTTTACAAGTAAAGTCGTTTGCAAATTCTATGGTATAGTCGGCATAATCATTAGCCTTGTCTACGCCAGCATTTACAAAAGATTGCACTTTAAATGTGCTTTCTGCCATAATGGTTTTAATGGTTTCGGCATCTTCTTTGGCTTCATCCATTATAGCGTCTTGGGCCAAACATTCGCTAATTTTACTTTTTAAATCCATATCACTTGTAATCTCAACAACCGTTTCGCTGTTTAGGGTCGCGGTAATGGGGTAGTTAATACCAAACTTATCGTCTTCGTCCAAATTGTTAATGTAGCCATACAATTGCTGTTCAGACTCAATAATAACACTTCCTGTTTGTTCTAAGTTTAAACTATAAGTTAAAATGGTTATAGGAAAATCGATCTCCAGACAGCTTATAGCGTCTTCTGCTTGGTTTTCAGCCTCAACACAGGCATCTAAAAGGGCATCATACTCGGTTTGATTAGCAACTTCCACTTCGGTATAGTTACTTAATTTAACCGTTAATGGAAATTGCAAGATTACCTCATCGTTATCATTACTAAATTCTCCAAGAATATTGGTAACCAATGTATAATCTACCTGGCTAAGCAAATTCACCTCAATACCGTTTACTGTGGCGGTAGCAGGTAATACGATAGAAGCACAAGAAAGTCCATCTAAAAAGTCATCAAAACTACCATCGTACATAGAAGTACGTTCTAAATTACTGGCGGTTTCAGAGTTTGCCGAATTGGTGTTCGGGTTTTGTCCGTTTTCATTATCAATTTCATCTTGACAAGATGTTAGTGTTAAAATTGATATGAATACTAATGTTGTAAATAATTTTAAAGTTTTCATGATATTCTGTTTTTTTAGGGTTTATATTAAACGTTTCTTTTTCACAGCGATTGTTTCGCTTTTCTGTCCTTAAGACTCCTACACCCTAATTTACCCTACGGTTTTTTTATTTTTTTTTAACCCAAATTACGTTTTACGCTGATTTACAGACATATACACCTATTTAAAGCATGCTGTTTTTTTTTGTTTTACCTCTGTGTGCATACATCTCTAAAAGTGCCACAAACCTGCCTTGCCTGCAGGCAGATACACAAATAACTTCTTGGTAGGTTACGCCAAAGATGTGGAAAACCGTATAAAAAAACCAAAGATTCGTGTACCTGTCCGTCCGGCAGGCGGGTTCGTGGCTATTATTGTTTCCAAAATATTTATTCCTATTTTTGTGACAAATCTACAGGATATAAGTAATTTATGAACACCCCTAAACATAAACTTTGCGAAGAATCACATTTTAACGCTTTTTATTTAGAACATATACAAGCTGTAAATAATTTTGCTTTTTATAAATGTGGCGACCATGCTGCTGCGTTAGATTATGTGCAGGATGCCTTTGCCAAAATATGGGAAAACTGTTCTAAAATAGACTTTAATAAGGCTAAGACCTATTTATTTACTACGGTTAATAATTTGTTTTTAAATGCCATGCGCCACCAAAAGGTCGTTTTTAATTATGCCAAGGAAGCACCTTATATGGATAAAACAAATTTAAGTCCCGAGTACGTAATGCAAGAAGAAGAGTTTAAAGAAAAGCTTAATGCAGCGATTGCAGATTTAAGTGATGACCAACGTGAAATTTTTCTGTTAAACAGAATTGAAGATAAAAAATATAGAGAAATTGCCGAAATGCTTGATATATCACAAAAAACGGTAGAAAAAAAGATGTCTGCCGCCCTTAAAATACTGAGAAATAAGTTAGAAGGCGTAACGATTTAGGATTTAGCGTAGGGTAAATTAGGGTGTAGGTGTCTTAGTAGTGAAAAGTGAAAAACTAAAAACGAAAAGCCTGCCTGCCGAAAAGGCAGGTGAAAAACTAAAAACGAAAAGTGAGCAAGGAAAAAGACATATTAAAATGGTTTGAAGGCCAGCTTTCTACAGAAACCATGAAGCAACGGTATCCTGAAGAAGATTTTAAGGCCCTTGAAAAGCTAGGCTTTTATGCCAAGCAAATAGCGGTGCCTAAAGTGGATGCCCAACAAGCCTTGGCCGATTTTAAAACACGCTCGCTTAAAAAGACAGCCCCAAAAGTTATCCCATTAAACGCTAGATCGTTTTTAAAGATAGCCGCTATGTTGGCAATTCTACTTACGGCTTCTTATTTTGTGTTCTTTAACAATACAAAATCTTATACTACCGCAGTAGCACAAACGGAGACTTTTAACCTCCCCGACCAATCGGAAGTGATATTGAATGCTGCCTCTCAACTAGACTTTAACAAAAAGGATTGGAAACGCCGCAGGCGCTTGCGCTTGGTAGGCGAAGCCTTCTTTAAGGTTACCAAGGGAAGTACTTTTACAGTAAATACCAGTGCCGGTACTGTACAAGTTGTAGGTACGCAATTTAACGTAAAGGAACGTGACAAGTACTTTGAAGTGCAATGCTATGAGGGGGCTGTTAAGGTGACTTATAACAACAAAGAAACGCTATTAACACCCGGTAAAGCCTTTAGGGTAGTAAATGGTGCCGTGGTTTTGGTAAATGATTTTAATGCCGCTAGTCCTTCATGGCTAACCAAAGAGTCTTCTTTTGATAATGTTCCGCTTTGGCAAGTAATTAACGAACTGGAAATACAGTACGGCCTAACCATCGATGCTTCAAAAGTTGATGTGTCTAAACCATTTTCAGGAAGTTTTACACACACCGATAAAAATATAGCTTTACAAGCTGTTACTATTCCATTAAAGCTTAGCTATAAAATAAATGGTAACAACGTACAGTTTTATAACTATGAATAGTACAAAGATACTGGTTGCTTGTTTGTTATGCATTAACACAGCCTTGGGGTTACAAACGCAAGAAGGCATACCCCTATTGGAGGCTATGCAAGGTATTGAGGCTAAGTTTAATGTTAAGTTTTCCTATTCTTTAAATGATGTTAACGGCATTTTGGTAACTGCCCCCAGTGAAACGGCTACACTGCAAGAAGCTATACAGGCACTTAACGACGGTACCCTACTGAATTTTAAATTTTTGGATGCACGGTACATTACTGTATCTACTATAAACAAAACCATTACCATTTGTGGTACCCTACTTGCTACTACCAATAATACCCCCTTGGTAGGGGCATCTGTACTAATAGCTAATACAACCAAGGGCGCTATTACCGATGTAAACGGCCATTTTGAACTGACAGGTGTGGGCATTGACCAAACCTTAATCATATCGTTTTTGGGCTATGAAACACTTACATTAAATGCCAAAGACCTATGGTTCAATAAAACTTGTAAAACACTGGTTATGGCAGAGCAGCAAGAAGCCCTTAATCTTATATTAATATCTAAGTTTTTAACTACGGGGCTCCAAAAGAAGCTTGATGGAAGTACGGTTTTAAATACAGAGCAATTTGGAATCTTGCCTGGCTTAACCGACCCAGACATCCTGCAGTCTATACAAGCCCTACCCGGTGTGGAAAGTGTTAACGAAAGCATTGCCAACATTAATGTTAGGGGTGGCACGAACGATCAAAACCTGATCTTGTGGGATGGTATTAAAATGTACCATTCAGGACATTTCTTCGGTCTTATTTCAGCATACAACCCTAATTTAACCAACAAGGTGGAAGTAACTAAAAATGGTACGCCCAGTGAATTTAGCGACGGGGTGTCCAGTACCATAAATATGTTTACTAAAAATGATATCGGGGAAAGTTTTACTGGTGGTATTGGGGCCAATCTTATTCATGCCGATGCCTTTCTGGAAATTCCCCTTAGTAAAAAATTGGCCATACATGTGTCGGGCCGCCGCTCGTTTACAGACCTAGTGACGTCGCCAACCTATGATAATTATTTTGAGCGTAGTTTTCAAGACAGTGAAATAACCACCAATAGCGATAATATTAGTGAGAGCAACCGGGCATCAGAATTTTATTTTTACGACTATACGGCTAAGTTATTGTTCGACCTCAACGACCACCATACTTTTAGGGTTAACTTTATTGGTATTAACAATAATCTGGATTACAAAGAAAGTTACACGAATAGTAATGATGAAACAGAATCTAAAACCAGTAATTTAAGACAGAAAAACTTAGGGGCTGGCGCCAGTTGGCATGCGCAATGGCACTCTAGGCTAACTATGGATGTGAATGCGTTTTATTCTAAATACAATGTGGATGCTACAGATTACAGAATTGAAACTGACCAAAAATTAACCCAGGCCAATGAGGTAATAGAAACGGGTATTAAGCTTAAAACCCAATTAAAAATAAACAACACCCTTAACCTTATAAACGGTTACCAGTTTAGCGAGTTGGGTATTTTAAATGAAACTACAGTAAGTGCGCCATCTTATGATAAAACCAAAAAGAGCGTATTGCTTAATCATGCCCTGTTTAGTGAGTTGGAATACAAAGAAAACGGTACTTATTTAAGATTGGGGTTGCGGGGCAACTACTTTCAAAAGTTCAGCAAATTTATTATAGAACCTCGGTTAAACTTTAGGCAAAAGCTAAGCAATCTATTTGCCTTAAAGCTGCAAGGGGAATTTAAAAACCAATCGGCTACCCAAATTATAGATTTTCAAGACGATTTTCTTGGGGTTGAGAACCGCCGTTGGATTTTGGCCAACGAGGAAACCATCCCCATATCAAAAAGTAAGCAAGGATCTTTTGGGTTTGAATTTAACCACAACAATCTACTTATTGATCTTGAGGGCTTTTATAAGGTTGTAGATGGCATTACTGTTTCTAATCAAGGATTTTATAACAACTTTCAATATTTGGATGCTACGGGCAGCTATACGGCTAAAGGCGTGGAGTTTTTAATTAACAAAACCGCACAAACCTATAGTACTTGGCTAAGTTACACTTACAGTGTTAACGATTATGAGTTTAAAAGTTTAACACCGTCGGTATTTCCCAATAATGTAGACATCAGGCATTCGGCATCGTTTGCATTTAATTATAATGTTTTACAAAATTTAGAAGTATCGTTGGGCAGTATTTGGCGTTCGGGACAACCCTATACAAAACCTGTTGCAGGTAATGAGACTATACAGGACGGTAATAATACAGTGGTAAATTACGATACCCCAAATAGCGAAAATTTAGATGATTTTATGAGACTGGATGCATCGTTAAAATACAGTTTTAATGTATCCGAAAAAACGCGTGGGTCTTTAACCGCAGGAGTTATCAATTTAACGGATAAAAAAAATACCATCAATCGCTATTATGAAGTGGACCCTGAAGACTCCAACCGTGCGATTGAAATTGACAATCTGTCCATTGGTCTTACACCCAATATTAGTTTTCGAATTAAGTTTTAGGGCTTACGCGTAAAGCACTACATAGGCATCACGCGTTTACTCCTTACGTATGCATGACTCCATCCTTACTATGTTATGACTCCGGACATACTAGGTACCGATTTAAATATACTAGTATAATTACATAAAAAATACTAGTATATTTTTAAGTTTATACTAGTATATTTTTTAAGAAATACTACAATAATTTGGAAACATTGGGAAAGTACCTAAAACATTAGGTGTATCTTAAATATACGAAATTTATTTCAAATTTCATATACAATCTGTATTTTTAGGACCACAAATTATAAAATTACAAACATGTCCTTACGCTACCGAATCACAAGACGAAAAAATACCATTGGCAACCAAAAAAAGACGCAATACATCATGCAAGCTGTTAGCAGAGGTGTAGTGACTATTGATGATATTTGCGAAGAAATTAGTAGAGAATGTTCTTTAACCTCCATAGATGTTAAGTTTGCCCTGCACGCCATGGCTGATAAACTGCAGCAACATTTAGAAGAAGGCAAGATTGTAGACCTAGATAATCTTGGGAAATTTAAAATCGGTTTTAAATGTAAAGCCGAATCTAATCCAGAGAACCTGTCCGTTAAGAAAAGTATTAAGAAATTCCATTTGAATTTTCAACCGTCTACAAAGATTAAAAAATGGTTGAAATTAGGATTTAAAGTATATAAAGAAGGGAGTCGATCCTATCGTTAAGCTCCCTTCTTTTATTTTGCATTATTATCTGGAATAATTAGGCGATTCTTTGGTAATGGTCACATCGTGTGGGTGACTCTCATTAATACCGCTGGAAGTAATCTTAATGAATTGTCCGTTTTCTTTCAAAGCTTCAATATCCTTAGCACCACAGTACCCCATACCAGCACGTAAGCCGCCTATAAATTGGTGGATGCTTTCGTAAAGATCACCTTTGTACGGTACACGACCTACAATCCCTTCCGGAACCAGTTTCTTAATATCGTCCTCAACATCTTGGAAATAACGGTCTTTACTACCTTCTTTCATAGCTTCTACAGAACCCATACCACGATAGGACTTAAACTTTCGGCCTTCATATATAATGGTTTCCCCCGGCGATTCTTTGGTACCTGCTAACAAAGATCCTAACATCACACAATCGGCACCTGCTGCTATGGCTTTAGGGATATCGCCTGTATAGCGAATACCGCCATCGGCTATTACTGGTACACCAGAGCCTTTAATGGCTGCAGCTACTTCCAATACGGCTGAAAACTGTGGAAACCCGACACCTGCAACCACACGCGTGGTACAAATAGACCCTGGGCCTATGCCCACTTTAACCGCATCGGCACCGGCTTCTACTAAATACTTGGCAGCAGTACCTGTTGCAATATTACCAACAATAACGTCTAACTCCGGAAACTTAGCCTTTATAGCTTTTAACACCCCTACCACACCTTTGGTATGGCCATGTGCTGTATCAATTACTACGGCATCTACACCCGCGTTTACAAGCGCTTCGGCACGGTCCACCGCATCGGCAGTAACACCAATGGCTGCGGCTACGCGTAAACGTCCGTATTCATCTTTGTTGGCAAAAGGTTTCTGGCTCAACTTCGTAATATCTCTAAACGTAATTAATCCGGAAAGTTTATAGTCATCATCTACAATGAGTAACTTTTCTATTTTATGTTGTTGAAGAATGATCTCTGCATCTTTTAACGACGTTCCAACACCTGCGGTTACTAAATTTTCACTGGTCATAACCTCAGCGATAGGACGCTTTTTATCATGCTCAAAACGTAAATCACGATTGGTAACAATACCCTTTAAGGTACCTGCTTCGTCTACAATGGGAATACCCCCAATGCTGTGTTCGGCCATGTTCATTTTGGCATCTAGTACGGTAGCTGTTAATGGTAAGGTTACGGGATCTATAATCATACCACTTTCGGCACGTTTTACGCGTCTTACCTTAAGGGCCTGCGCCTCAATGGTCATGTTTTTATGCAATACACCTATGCCACCCTCGCGCGCCATGGCAATGGCCATTTTGCTTTCAGTAACAGTATCCATAGCTGCTGAAATAATCGGGACATTAATGGTGATATTACGTGTAAACTTTGTTTGAATATTAACCTCGCGTGGAAGTACTTCTGAGAATGCTGGAACTAAAAGAACATCGTCGTAGGTTAGCCCTTCTCCTAGTATTTTATTTTGATGTGCAGTCATGATGCAATTACGTTATAATTGCGTGCAAATTTACACTTTTTTTCGTTTTAAAACGCAAATTAAAAGCATTATTTAAAGCTGTTTTCACAATAGGGCTTTAAGACTTCCATGGCATACTTAAATCTGGATGCTACATTAGATAAATCTCCTTTAAACATGAGATCTTTGGGAACAAACCAAGCATAAATAAATTTTCGTTTGGCGATGTTTTCCAATTTCTTTAGGCTCCTACGATCCATTTTATCATAAATAGGCGCAATCCACACGTATTGTTCCTGATGTATAATGTAGCGATCCCATGTCTTAGCTGCGTTACCCGTTAAGGGGGCTTCTAGATTATATGCAGACTTAAGCATTGGAAAAGCATGGTTAAACACCGATACACTTCCCAACCTAGCATAATGCAATGCACTTTTACTGGAAAACAAAACATAAGGAAAGGTTTCTACCAAATGCAATTTACTCGAAATAAAATAAGCCATTTTTACCCAAACAATATCATGGCCCTTGTTTTCTAAGACTTCGTTTAGCCACTTATAAAAATCGCGGCGCTCTTTAATGCGTTGATACGCTTCTGGTAGGTTATTATTTAGGTTGTAACGATTTGCGTTTTGCCATACTAAGGTGTTATGCACTCTATCAAATTTTAACCAATCTGATGGAGAAAGTTTTTGTTGTTTTGTTGCTTTTTGATAGGCGCCCAAGCTTTTCCATTCCTTGGCATACATGGAAACACTTAAAATTATTGTTAATAAAAAGCAATACGGTTTCATACTCATTAAAAATACAAGAAAATACCGTTGCTTTTTGTTTGTGGCTATTAATTATTACCCTAACGCCCTCTACCCCTTACATGCCCAACATTAATTCTTTGTCCTGCAAAACGGCCAAACTTGTAACTAAAGGTTAGCATAAAGTACTGTTCCAGTATTTTGTTTTCCACATCTTGTATGGCGCTTTCTGTAACAGATCTGTTATAACCATTGTTCTTGCCAAGGATATCATATCCCACCAGTGTTAATGTTGCTTTATTATTCCATAGTTCTACGCCCAAGCCGGCATTCCAAAAAATAGCTGCGCCATCAAAATCGTCTCCTACTCTACTATTGTACCTATAGGTTAATTTATTGGTTAAAAAAGCATCTTTAAGAAAGAACAAGGAAGACCCAAGCCTTAAGTACTGAACAAAATAGGTGTTGTTGTTAAACGTATCGGTATCGTAACGTGTGTTGGTTAATGCATAGCTATATGTGGCATCAACATCAATCTTTTTATCATAAGAATAGCTTAGTGATATGCCGGGCTTTACAAGTCCTGTTTTTGCAGTGTATTTTACAGCATTTTGTATAGACCTTATGTTTCTGTAATTGGTATTAAACCTTAAATTGATGCTGAAATTTGTTTTTTTACTGAAATAGGATTTGGATATGGCTGCATTACCCGACACACTGTAGTCACCATCAATGTTTTCGTAGGTGGTATATTTAATGAGATCTGTATCGGTAATAGTTGAATTTATTATTTTATCCTGAACAAGTTCTGCTTGGGCATCGGCCGTAATGTTAATGTTATAAAAGGCTAAATTATTTTGGTACCTAAAATTAATATTATGCCTCACGGCAGGTTCCAAGAGTGGATTTCCTGTTACAATATGGGTAATGTTACTAACATTGGCAATGGGTTGTAACTGACCAATTGAGGGCAAGTCTACACCTTGGTTATAATCTAAAGTAATTCTTTGATAATCATCATTTTCACCAAAACGAATACGCCCTGATAAGGTAGTATATTGAAAATCATTTTTAAAATTTCGAGCTGCGATAATATAATCTTCATACTTCCTAAAAGTATTTGTGTAGGTGCCTTCTAGTTCAAAACGGAATTTTTTATAATCATATTGCAACTTTAATCCTGGCCTCACGGTGGTAGCTATGTAACGACTATCTATACTAATTTGGTCGTTAAAATCAGTATACGCATCTGTATCACTATCATAATCATATATATCCTTTTTATCCTTTTGTGTATTTACAGATACATTATATCTTGGCATTACTCTAAAATTGGGCAACAATTCTTTTCGCCATCGTGCATTTACACCAATTCGGGAGTTTGTATTATCTGCATTTGAAATTTGGTCTTGAACAATATCTTCTGCACTACTCTCTAAGGCATTTAAGGAATAATTAGAGCTCTCACTGTCTTGTTTACCAAAATTGGTACTAAGTCCTATATTAAAAAAATCATGCTTCTCTCCTGTTATAGCAGTTACTTCAAATTCGTTGCTAATGCTATAATCTGAACGCTTAGAGGCACTGGTAGAAAAATAATCGCTTACTAAATCGCCATTGGTATATTCAGATGTTCTGTTTACTGTTGAGAATGATTCATTGTTCCCCAAATCAAAACTGGTTTTGTTTAATATCTGTACAAGCCTTTGCCTTTCTATTTTATTTTTTGCCTTTGGCATAAACTTTAATACCAGTCCTCCATTGTGCTTATCTGAATCATTATACCCACTGCTAGTGGCATTTGTAATATAATTAAAATCGGGCAAGAAGTTTTCGGTGTAGCTTTTTTGGGCATTATCTGTATTTTGGGCACTGTATCTGTAATTTGAACTAATACTGGTTTCATTCCATTTGCCCTTTGAAAAATTGGCCCCAATAAAATCCGATTCTATATAACCTGTACTGGAATTGGCATCTGGCAACGAATTAAAGCCCCTAGACATATTAATATTATTGCTACCGGCAATAAGACCCAACTGTTTTCCTTCTATTAATTGAAACACATTGGTGTTTGCCTGGTATTTCTCATCAGTACCATAACCTAAATTAACATCTCCAAAATGGGCTTTGTTCTTACCTTTCTTTATTTTTAGATTGATTTCCTTGGTACCAGAATCTGATTCTTCCCCTGTAAACTTTTGTTGGTCTGTTTTATAATCGGTTACCTGTACTTTACTAATGACGTTGCTGGGGATATTCTTCACGGCAATATCGCCTTTCTTCTCTCCAAAAAAGCGCATACCATCTACATTTACGGCTTCTACTTCTATTCCATTTACTGTAATGTTGCCATCAACATCTACCTCTACACCTGGAAGCTTCTTTAACAGGTCTTCCACCTTATCGTTAGGCATGGTTTTAAAACTATCTGCATTATATTCAATAGTGTCTTTTTTAATAACTACGGGTGGTGCCTTTCCTATAATAGAAACCACATTTAGTTCCTCGACTTGGTCTTCTAAAATAATGGTGCCCATATCAAACAGATTGCCCTCTGGAACGGCAATATCCTTTTGATAAGGTTTATAGCCTAAATAGGCGATATTGAAAATGGCTTTGGTCTCGTCTTCCGCATTCACTTGCAATGAAAATTTACCGTCTTTATTTGTAATACCATAGGAAATGGGAACACTGTCACTTACGCTTTGTAGATATACTGTAGCCCCATCTAAGACTATTGAGTCTTGATCTTTAACAAGACCTTCTAGAGTGAATTTTTGGGCAAATGCAAATGATGTGAAAAAAAGTAGGATATAAGTTAGGGCCTTCAATGTGTCTTTTCTGATTGAGTTCTTATATTATATTACCCATTTAGACTTAACAATGGACCAATAGTTTAAACGAACTTTAAAATCAGGTGTTATTTTTTTGAAGAACCTGACTTAAAATAATAATAACGGCCAGGGTATAACTTAATGTCATGAGGGTTCCTGAAAACATAACTACATATTTCATCCATAAAATACCAGTCCAGAGCAGATAGAGCCCGCCAAATGTTAGAATAACTGATACTAAAGGTTCTACCATTAAAAACAATTTTAGTTTCTTGTTGAGTTTGGTTATGGAGATAAGCAAGCCCACTAAAAAAAAGATGATGGACATTGATAATATATGGTTGTGCACCAAAGTAAGCATTTCTTTTTCGCTTTTTTTAAAGCGCATAACCGTGGCATTTTCATCATCCTCGTTTCCTAAATATTGTTCTTCAATGCCATTGGGGTTTGCCGAAGAGGTTTCGCCAACAAACAATAGCCCCGTATAAAATCCAATACTTAACACTATAACAAAGACCCCAATTAATAGCTTAATTTCTTTTGGAAGTGATAGTATTAAACCGTTAAACTGCATTTAGAGTATGTTTTTTTTGTGAAGTATTTTTAAAGACTTTAATAGGTTGTTCATTGAAGTTGTCATAGACCGTACCGATATGGTAGCCCCAGAAATGGCCACTATACTATTGTTATAGGTTAAGGTATCGTCTTGTGTCTTGCCTGTAAATTGCCTTAGCCAACGTTTACTGCCTATTTCTCCCCCGTAATCTTCACGATATGCCAGTATTTTGGTTTTAACCACAATTAAATCGGTGTCTAGCAATACCAAATAATCAAAAGTATCTGTTTTACTGGGTGCACTTCCTAAATACACATAGCCAATAAGCTTGTTATCAACCTCTAATTTAAAAAAATTATTGTCGGTAATGGTTGCTGGCAATTGTTGCTTTACATCCTTTGCTATGACCACAGAAGTACACGCATAGCTTTCAATATTAAAGGCTTCTTTAATCTCTTTATCTACTTTTTTACTAAACCCTTTGTGGTTGGTAAAAGATCCTAGTATAAATAGTGCTAATAAAAAGAATACCTGTTTAAAATTCATACTGCAAAAATATTGATTTATTTGCTTTTTAAAACAATTAATATACCAAAAGCTAAAACAAAAATTAATTGTTTTAGCTTTTGGTTTATATTATATAACATCCAGTACTTAATATTCTACTTTTAAGTACCTAAAACACCTTTGGTGCTTTTAGAACCAAACGCCTATTCCAAAATTCAATTGGTTAGGGATATCGTTATCCGAGGCGTTGTTTTTAATTTGATAATCGCCTTTAATAACAGCTCCTGGGGCTACTTTATAACTTAAACCTAGAGTCCACTCATCTCTATTATAAGCATCATTTCTAGACAAGCTTCCATCTACTGAGGCATGCGTGTCAAAATCTTCATATCTAGCAAATGCAAATAATTGTTGTTTGCTTTTAAGTGGCAATAAATTGTATGCGCCTTCTACATACCAACCTTGCAAACTGCTACCCAAATCGGCACCATATAATGTGTTGTAAGCTTCGGTATCTTTTAAACTGGCATATATAAACTGGCCACGTGCTGTAAAACGTTGAAATGCATAACGTGCATCTAAACCAACCATTGAAACACCTACATCGGCACCTTCAATATCATCTACATCATCTTCCGCTTGGGTACGCCCTACATAGCCCGCCAAACCTAAACGTAATCCAGGTAAACCATAGTAATCTAACTTAGCGGAAAGGTTTGGGGTATTAATGGTAGACTCTGCTCCTTTTTGTCTTCCGTTACGAAGACCGCTACTGCCGCCTAAATACTTAGTACCGTTAACAGATTTAAATCCATTAAAAATATAAGCTTGATAGCGCAATGACGCCTCGTTAAAACGCCCAGAAACACCAACACCCAACTCTCTCCAGGTAGATGGTACAATAGCATTATCAGAGCTTGGCCTAGCTACACCGTTAAACGTTGTAGGCTCGTGGTATTCGTTTACTATACCCATAGGCACCAACATTAAACCACCTCGTAAATTTACATTATCACTTAAGCTATACTGTAAAAAAGCTTGCTCAATATAGACTTCTTTTACATGCTCAAATTCAATCTCTGTAACAAACTGAACTTTATCGTTAAATTTATATCCAAAAAGCATTACTAAACGGTGTACATCTAACTTTCCGTTATCGCCCTCTGGTTGATAGTATACCATTTCACCATATCCCCCAACGGTTACTCCGGTGTTAATGTTTCCTGTTAAAATACGCTGTGCGGCATTAATTTGGGTTTGCGGATTCATACTAAGTGAATCTGGTGATGTTTGTGCATTTGACAATGCTACAGTAAAAATTGCTAAAATTAAGGTGATTTTTTTCATTGCTGAATTTAATTGATTGTGTTTATTTAGACTTATTACAAATAACTATTTGTTTAAAGCCGCAAATTTAAAACAGATAATCAATTACACAAAGTTTATTAAGATTAATTTTAAATAAAGTATTAACACAAATGTAAGTTACTGTATTACAACAACTTAAAAATGTTAAAATTAATGGTAGACATTAAAAATCTTAGAGGCCTCATTATAAGCACTCTCAAAACTTAGTGCATTTAAGGTGTTGTTTTTGTTTGAAGTAAAATATGAAAGTAGTTTTTCGGTAGGCATATTACCGGTTAATTCGTCCTTGGCCATAGGGCAACCACCAAACCCTTGAATGGCACCATCAAAACGCTTACAGCCTGCACGATAAGCAGCATCTACTTTTTCAAACCATGTGGATGGCGTTGTATGTAGATGTGCCCCAAATTCTATGTTGGGATATAATGGTATTAAATTGGAAAATAGATAATTGATATTCTCAGCGTTAGAAGTTCCAACCGTATCACTTAATGATAAGATTTTTACGCCCATATGGCTCAACTTTTCAGTCCACTCCCCTACAATCTCCACATTCCACGGGTCGCCATATGGGTTACCAAATCCCATGGAAATATATACAACCACTTCTTTGTTGGATGCATTGGCTATTTCCAGAATTTCAGAGAGCACCACCACCGATTGCGCAATGGTTTTGTGGGTATTACGCATTTGGAAATTTTCAGAAATAGAGAACGGATACCCTAAATAATCTATTTCGGGATGCTTGCAGGCATCTTTAGCACCACGTGTATTGGCTATAATGGCCAATAATTTACTAGTAGTCGTGCTTAAATCCAATCCTGATAAAACTGCTGCGGTATCTACCATTTGAGGAATGGCTTTAGGCGATACAAAACTGCCAAAGTCTATCGTATCAAACCCAACACGCAATAACGATTGTATATATTGCACCTTTTTAGCTGTTGGAATAAAGCTTTTTATACCTTGCATCGCGTCGCGCGGACATTCTATAATCTTTACTGGGTTTAACATGCGCTACTTTAAATTACAGGATGATAAAAATACTATAATTTTAAAAGCTAAGATGGTTAAAGTTGTTGTTTTTCAAGTATCGCTTTATTGATGGCTTTTACCAAACCCGGACCTTGATAAATAAACCCCGTGTATATCTGTACCAAATCGGCTCCGGCATCAATTTTCTCCAGGGCATCACTGGCCGAATGTATGCCACCTACACCTATTATAGGAAAGGCTTTGTTGCTTTTATCTGCTAAATATTTTATAACCCTGGTACTTTTATCCTTTATTGGTTGGCCACTCAATCCCCCATGTCCTATAGCTTCCAACTGCGCTTCTGTGGCTTTAAGGCCTGTTCTATCTGTAGATGTATTACTGGCTATTACGCCATCTAAATGGGTAGATTCAACAAGCTCTACAATCTCATCTAATTGGGTATTGTTTAAGTCGGGGGCTATTTTTAAAAGGATGGGTCTTGACTTTTTAAAGGATTGATTAGCCTTTTGTATGGCACTTATCAATTCTTCTAAATAATCTCTATCGTTCAATTTTGCATGACTATCTACATTAGGACAACTAACGTTCAGCACAAAATAATCTACATAGGGGTGCAGGGCATTAAAGCACTCTAGATAATCTTTAGTATAATCCTCTGGTTTGGTACCCGTATTTTTTCCAATGTTACCTCCTATTATAAGTCTGCCCTTGTTTTTCTTTAATTGCAAAATGGCAGCTTCTACCCCTTCGTTATTAAAACCCATTCGGTTAATAATCCCTTGGTCGCTTTTTAAGCGGAATAAACGCTTTTTTGGGTTTCCCGATTGCCCTTTGGGAGTTACTGTTCCTATTTCTATAAAACCAAACCCAAAGTTAGCCAGTTCATTATAAAGGAGTGCATTTTTATCAAACCCTGCTGCCAATCCCACAGGGTTTTTAAAGGTGAGTCCAAACACGTGTCGCTCCAAACGTTTATCATTTACACTGTACATATTTCTAAATAACATGGAAAGGCCAGGAATCTTGGAAGTTATTTTTATGAGCGAAAATGTAAAATGATGAATCTTTTCAGGATCAAAAAGAAAAAACAAAGGGCGAAGTAGTATTTTGTACATCAGTATTATTTATGCAAAAATACTTCGAAATAAAAAATCAACCAATTCAAAAGCCAAAAAAATTAATAATCGTATTTTTAAGCCTGTAATGGTATTTCCATTGCAAGCTATTAAACACTTAAATATTCACTATAATTATTGTAAAAACATTTTTAAAGATGATTTCAAAAGAACATATCATTAAACGGTTTATAAGTTACGTAACCATTGATACAGAATCTGATCCTAAATCCAATACCACACCCAGTACTGAAAAACAATGGGATTTAGCAAACAAGCTTGTAGAAGAGCTAAAAGCTATTGGTATGGAAGATGTTACCATTGATAAGCATGCCTATGTTATGGCTACCCTTCCAAGCAATGTAGCACACGATGTACCAACTATAGGGTTTATTTCACATTTTGATACAACTCCAGATTATACGGGTGCCAATGTAAAACCGCAAATTATAGAAGCATATAATGGAAAAGACATTGTTTTAAATGAAGCTGAAGATATTGTTTTGTCTCCTGATTACTTTGAAGACCTTCTATTATACAAGGGGCAAACTTTAATTACAACCGATGGCAGTACCCTATTAGGGGCCGATGATAAAGCGGGTGTTTGTGAAATTGTGTCGGCTATGGAATACTTAATAAAGCATCCAGAAATAAAGCATGGCAAAATACGTGTTGGCTTTACGCCCGATGAAGAAATAGGCCGCGGTGCCCATAAATTTGATGTTGGAAAATTTGGTGCAGATTGGGCCTATACTATGGATGGTAGCCAAGTTGGGGAGTTGGAATATGAGAATTTTAATGCTGCTGGTGCTGTTGTTAAAGTAAAAGGCAAAAGTGTACACCCAGGGAGTGCCAAAGGCAAAATGATAAACTCCATGTACATAGCCCAAGAATTTATTAATTCTTTACCTCGACTAGAAACACCCGAACATACCAGCGGTTATGAAGGCTTCTTCCATTTATGCTCTATAAATGGGGAGGTTGAAGAAACCGTGCTTGAGTATATTATTCGTGACCATGACCGCGGACATTTTGAAGCTCGTAAGGAAGTTATGGAAAAGCTTACCAAAGAGCTTAACTCGCAATATGGATGGGAGGTTATCCATACTGAAATAAAAGACCAATACTATAATATGAAAGAAAAGGTTGAACCCGTAATGCACATTGTGGATATTGCTGAAGAAGCTATGAAACAGTTGGGTATAGAGCCCATTATTAAGGCCATACGTGGTGGCACAGACGGGTCGCAACTAAGCTACATGGGGCTTCCTTGCCCTAATATTTTTGCAGGTGGCCATAACTTTCACGGACGTTATGAATATGTACCCGTTGAAAGCATGATTAAAGCCACTGAGGTTATTTGCAAGATTGCCGAATTAACAGCTTTACAAAATAATTAACCAACCACTTATTAATTACGTATATGGCCTTCGCCATATACGTAATATTTATTGGTAACAAGTTGATTAAGGCCTAGTGGGCCCCGATGGTGTAATTTATCTGTACTTATAGCTAGCTCGGCTCCTACGCCCATAGCGCCTCCATCTGTAAATCTAGTAGATGCATTTTTATATACAGCGGCACAATCTACTTGCTCCATAAAAGTATGTGCAGTAGCATCATTAGTAGTCATAATAGACGCCGAATGCCCTCCTGAATACTCATTTATTTTACTTATGGCCTCTTCAAAATCATCTACAGCTCCAATACAGCACTTCATGGCCAAAAACTCTTCATACCACACCTCATCATGCTTAATTAAGGTTTCATCTTTTAGAATGGTATAGGTAGGCTTGTCTACCAATACTTTAACGCCACGGGCATTAAGTACCGCATTAAGCTCTTGCAATTTGGCTTGGTAATCGGGCACGTTTTTGTTTATTAATATTTTATCAAGAGCATTACATGCCGATATTTTAGCAGTCTTTGCATTAAGTATAACCTCTAAAGCCTGTTTCCAGTTTGTATCCTTATCTACATATAAAAAATTATTGCCCCTACCACTAATAAGTACAGCACAGTTGGCATGTTCTTTTACAAAAGCAATTAACTGCTCACCCCCTCTTGGTACTATTAAATCTAAAGGTTCTGTGGGGTTTTTAAGAAATGCCTGGGTTTCTTTTCTGTTCATGTTAAGCAATTGTATATAGCTTTCACTCAACCCATTTTCCTGCAAGGCTTTGTGCCAAAAACTAACCAGTAGTTTATTGCTATTATAAGCTTCTTTCCCGCCTTTTAGCAAGATTTTATTGTTAGTCTTAAAAGCAAGGGCTGCCGCCTCGATAGTAACATCGGGGCGCGATTCATAAATAATCATAATCGTACCAAACGGTGCCGTTTTATTTGTTATTTGTAAACCGCTATCTAAGGTTATATCTGTAATTACTTGGTTTACTGGGTCATCTTGGGCCTGTACTTCTTTAATGGCTTGTACCATACCGTCTATTTTCTTATCATTTATTATTAAGCGGTCGTACATAGCTTGATCTTCTTTGTTAAAAGCCTCTAAATCTTTTTTATTGGCTTCTAACAGGGCCTCATGGTTATCGTTTAATAATTCTATCATACTCGATAACACAAGGTTTTTTATATCTGTTAAAATTAATTTCATGTTCTTTCTTCTTTTAAAATGCCACTTTGGTTCCTATATTTTTGCCTTCAATTATATCTATTATGGTATTTTTTTTCTTCCCATTGGCAATGTATGTAGGAATGTTTTGTGAAGCGGCTTGTTGTGCATAATCTAATTTAGAACCCATACCACCACGGCCTTCGCCTTCATTTTTATTACTATCTTTTATGTATTTATCTAGATTATCATCGGGTTCTATATAGGATATTAAATCACTACTTTCAGATTCTGGATGTCCTGTAAAAACCCCATCAATATCTGTTAAAATAATAAGTTTATCGGCATTTATTAATTGTGCAATTAAACTGGCCAATTCATCATTATCGGAAAACATAGACATGGTTACCGATACAGCATCATCTTCATTGGCTATTG
This sequence comes from Aestuariibaculum scopimerae, assembly GCF_059428085.1. Taxonomy (NCBI): domain Bacteria; kingdom Pseudomonadati; phylum Bacteroidota; class Flavobacteriia; order Flavobacteriales; family Flavobacteriaceae; genus Aestuariibaculum; species Aestuariibaculum scopimerae. The sequence continues at coordinate 2,908,976 of NZ_CM182089.1, read as the reverse complement.
GAATGACGCCTTCAGAAAGCAATCCTTCACAACAATTGATCATATTTTGGCGGTGTACCCCCGGACTAAAATCTCTTTTTGTTGGAAGTACCTGCGCACATTTCATACCATAATCGTGAAATATATTGTAATACAAACGCATCATTCTGGGTTGTCCTATTGCAGAATATACTTGGCGTTTTTGGGTTTTATTTTTTATTTTGGATTTACCTAACACTTCTTTTCCTGCTATCACAGAACCTGATGACACTAGCAGGGTCATGATATCTCTTTCATAAAGTTCGGCAATCTGTCTTACTAATTCTTTTAATACGGGTCTAACAATTTTGTTGTCTCTATTAGTCATTACATTAGTCCCAACTTTAATGACTATTCTTTCTTTATACATATTAGTGTTCTTTTCCTAATTCTATTGCACGATTAAAAGCAGCAAATGCAGCTTCCTTTATTAATTCATTTACATTATTATCCTCCATGGAGTCTAATGCGGCGCGTGTAGTGCCTCCTTTTGATGCTACACGGTCCATCCAAGAATTAGGTGATAAGTTTGATTGGTTAAAAAGTTCTATAGCGCCTGTAAATGTTTGGCTAACTAAAACAGTAGAATCGTTTTTTGTGAAGCCCATTTGTAATGCTGCTTCCATCATGCTTTGCATAAAATAAAATACATAGGCTGGTCCACTACCAGAAATTCCCGTTGAAGCATCTATGAGCTTTTCATTGCTTACTTGAATGGATTTTCCTGTAGTATCCAACAAACTCTCTACAGTTAACAATTCTATTTTTGTAACTTCACTAGATGCAACAAAAGAGGTTAGCCCTTTCCCTATTTTTGCCGGTAAGTTTGGCATAGCCCGCACCACTTTTGTTAAACCTGTTAAAGCTTTCATAGAGCTGATAGTTACTCCCGCCATTATTGATATAATAATTTGGCCGTCATTTACCATCGGTTTTATGGTACTCAATAAGCTTTCAGCATGATAAGGTTTTACCGCAATAAAAATAATATCGGCTTGTGGTACACAATCTTTTAATTCACTAAAGGCATCAAAATGTGATATTTTATTGAGCGCCTCAAGTTTTTCTTCTGAATTGTCTAAAACCATTATGTTCTTCTTTTTAAGCAACTTTGACTTAGACATTCCTTCGGCATAGGTAAGTCCCATGTTTCCTGCACCTATTACTAATACTTTCATTCTTCTTTTTTTAGTTTAAATAAACAGTAAACAATCGTCACAATCCTTTACCTCACCATAATAAGTCTGTCTGTACTTATGTATGGTTTTTATAGGCCATCCAAATAAGTGCTTTTTTATGTACGTGACTCGGGTAGTTAATTCCCCCATTTTTATAGTATACCTTTTTTCGTATACTGTTTTTCTTTTTACTCTTAAAATTTTCATCTGTTTAAATTAATTTGTGTTTTTATAAATTTTATATGTTAGCGTGTTAAACGCATCTCTATATTTCTGGATTTAAATCCGCTTTTTTCAAACAAGTGCAACACTGGGTTTTCTTTGTTTATGTACAATGCGATGTCTCCTTTACAATACCTAATAGCATAATCAATTAGTTTTTTGGCAATACCATTATCTCTATGTTTCTTATTGACCGCCAAATACACCAAAATATTCTCTGGTATGTACTCATTCATACCCGTTTTATTAATGACCAATGCTCCTAAAATCTCATTTTGTTTTTCAACAACAAACACAAACCCTCCAAGCCCTGAAATTTCTTTTGTGGCATACAACAAAGATTTTCTAATAGCGCTTTTGCTATCTCTAAACTCTCCTGAATGCTCATGGAGAAAATGAGCGAGGCGGTTTATCTCAAAAAAAGACAACCTTGAATAAGCATCAAAGGTTTTAATATTCATAAATAGTAATAGTTATTGAACCCAAACATTAACTAAAGGCGTGGGCTGTGTGTTTTGTGAAAAATGAAAAGAAAAAAATGTACTTTAAAAACTAAAGGTTTTGAGGTACATTATAAAGGTAACTTCTCTTAAATTGCTCTTGGGAATTAAAATGCTGGAGGAATGAATTTATCCGATTGATTTCTAAAAACTAGAAAGTTAAAATTGAATATTCTATAATTTTGTGACTCATGGATCCCTTTTCTCATGCTGCAAATTTACTAAAACCACAGGCTAATTACAAATAAACCCTGTTAATATAAGTATAATACTTTTTACCACTTGTTTAAGCATAAAAAAAGCCTCCTAAAAGGAAGCTCTTTTTTACAACATAATATTATGTGTTATTTTGCTGGTGCATTTAATTTAGCACTTAGTTCCATTGATATGGATGAGCGCTCAAATTTAATTTTACCAGACATCGTTTCTATAACGCAACTACCGTCTTTGTCGTTTAGCTCTAAAATTTTACCATGCATACCGCTTTTGGTAATAACCTTATCGCCACGTTTTAATTCTGCATTAAACTTTTTTTCTTTTTTTGCACGTTTCATTTGTGGGGCAATCATAAAGAAATACACAACCACAAACATTAGTATGAACGGTAAAAATGAACCGAATCCGCCTTCTCCCATTATTATTTATTTAGTATGCTGAATTTTCAGCTTGATTATTAATTAGTTGTAGCGTTAGGATCTGGTTTAACAAACGCTGTAATTTTTACTATTTCAGAGCCTTTTTCTGTATTGGCTGTTACAGTAATGGTCTTTGAAATTTTATTGGCACCACTACCGTTATATTTTACTGAAAAATTTCCTGAATCGCCAGGAGCTAATGGCTCTCTGCTCCAATCTTGTGGTACAGTACACCCACAAGAGCTTTTAATATCTGTTATTACTAAAGGAGCGTCTCCAACATTTTTATATGTAAATGTCGTTTCTACCGAAGTTCCTTTTTCTATCTCACCAAAATCATATTCGGTTTTATCAAACTCTATTACAGGAAATTTAGAAGCGCTGGCATCTCTCTCCGCCGCTGCCGCTACATTGGCCTCTTCAATTTTCTTAGCTGCATTTTCTTTACAAGATGTAAAAGCTAACAGGCACAATGCACTTAATCCTAATATTATTTTTTTCATTATAATGTTGTTTTAGTATTAACTTGGTAAAAATAGGAATTATTTAAACGATTAAAAATTTTTGTTGACTCTTAACACAAATTTAGATTAATCCTCTACCTGCTTTATTCAAGGTTCCCGCTACTTCATATTCCTTTACTAACTTATCTAATATACCATTTATAAATACACTGCTTTTAGGTGTAGAATATTCTTTGGCGATCTCTAAATACTCATTTATAGTTACTTTTACTGGTATAGATGGGAAGTTCTTTAACTCACAAATGGCCATTTGTAAAAGCACATAGTCTACATCTGCAATGCGTTCTGAGTCCCAATTCTTTGTTTTTTGCTCAATTTCCTTATTGATGGATGCCCGATTTAAAAGCGTTTTTTTAAAAAGGTCTACGGCATAATTTTTATCTTCAGAATCCTTGTATAATTTGGGGGTAAAATAGTTCTCGGGTAAAGTTGGCTTAACCTTTCTTAAAAGCTTTAAAACAGTTGTATTTACTGTTGGTAGATCATCCAACCAAGTTAAATGCTTGTCTTCAAAATAATCATAAATCTTGTTGTTTGGCGCAATGATTTCCTTAAAAACATCTATAATAAATGTCTTATCTTCTTTAAAATCAGAAACTCTGGTTTTCATGTAATCACGATAAAGATCACTTGAAATAATGGCTTTAAATACAACATCAACATATTCATCGTCTAACTCCCAATTCTTAATTTTGTTAGTTTCTAGTTGATTCTTTAATTGTAAATTGTCGCTTAAAAGTTTTAAAACTTGATTATTTACAAACTTGCGATTGGGGTTCTTATCCTCCGTAGTCGCCAAATGCTTCTTTTGTTTCTTTTCTAAATCGCTTTCAGCACGTTTTTTAACTTCCAGTAATAGAGATAAAAGCAAAAGGTACAAGTTGTACATATTGTCTATACTAAACAGTAAAAATTTTTGATCCTTACTAAAATCGTCACTTTCTCCTCCTTTAAAGGCATAAAGCGTTTGCATAACTTTTATACGAATATGTCTTCTGCTTAGCATAATTACAATGAACTTAAATTTAAAACATCCAAGATATTAATAGTTTTGGAGTGGCAAAAATATAACTATTTTAAAAAATACCTTCATATTTTTGATTTATTATATTGTAAACATTTAAGCTATATTTAACAAATAGCTTATGTACATTACTGCTTTATATTCTTTTAATCCTTTATATTTGTTTCCTTAAATTATTATTAAGCATTTAATTGCACCAAACGTTTTAATGAGAGAATTACAACATTTAAACAAGTATTTCTATAAATATAAGTCACAGCTTTTAATTGGGATTATAATTACCATAGTAGCTAGAATTTTTTTGCTCTATACCCCACGTTATGTTAGGCAAATTTTTGTGGTTGTTGAGAACTATATAAAAGATGGAGGCACCGAAGCTGCCATAAAAAGCGAGCTTATTGAAATTATACTCTATATCATTGGAGCCGCAATAATTGCTGGCATCCTTACATTTTTTATGCGACAATACATTATTAACGTATCTCGCTATATTGAATTCGATTTAAAAAATGAGGTCTATGAACAATACCAAAGGCTTTCATTGAATTTCTACAAAAAAAACAGGACGGGTGATTTAATGAATCGTATTAGTGAAGATGTTGGGAAAGTACGTATGTATGTTGGCCCTGCCATTATGTACAGCATCAATACCATTACCTTGTTTGTTATTGCGTTGATTTACATGTTCAACCAAGCTCCCAAACTGGCTTTATATACCATTATACCCTTACCAATCTTATCGGTTGTTATATATAAGTTAAGCAGGGAAATACATAAGCGTAGTACCATTGTACAGGAATATTTATCAAAACTATCAACCTACACCCAAGAATCCTTTAGTGGCATTTCAGTTATTAAAGCTTATGGTATTGAACCCCAAATATCACAAAGTTTTGAAGATCTAGCTACCGAAAGTAGAGATAAACATATAAATCTAACAAGGGTACAAGCCTGCTTTTTCCCACCATGATCCTTCTTATAGGCGTTAGCAATTTACTGGTAATCTATATTGGGGGTATGCAGTATATAAATGGCGAAATTGAAAGTTTAGGTACCATTGCCGAATTTATTATTTATGTAAACATGCTTACTTGGCCTGTAGCTACAGTGGGCTGGGTAACTTCAATAGTACAACAGGCCGAAGCTTCACAAAAACGCATTAACGAGTTTTTAAAACAGGAACCTGAAATAAAAAATACGGTTACAACACCTTCTAAAATTACTGGTGACATTACTTTTAACAATGTACATTTTACTTATGACGACACTAATATTGAAGCTTTAAAAGGTGTTTCTTTCCATATAAAAGAAGGTGAAACACTTGCAATTCTTGGAAAAACTGGGTCTGGGAAATCTACCATTCTAGATTTAATTGGAAGGCTATATGATATAGACCAAGGTAGTATAGCTATAGGGGGCACTCCCATAAAAGCGCTTAACCTAAATGACTTAAGAAACAGCATAGGGTATGTGCCACAAGACGCCTTTTTGTTTTCAGATACTATAAAAAACAACATTAAGTTTGGCGACAACAGTGCCAGCGATGCTGATGTTATTGAAGCGGCAAAAAATGCCCATGTACATAAAAATATTATAAAATTCAACAATGGCTATGATACCATTTTGGGTGAACGCGGTATTACCTTATCTGGTGGACAAAAACAACGGGTATCTATAGCACGGGCCATTATTAAATCGCCTAAAATATTGCTTTTTGATGATTGCCTATCTGCAGTAGATACCGAAACCGAAGAAAAAATACTTAAAAACTTAAACAAGCTTACCAAAGGAAGAACATCCATAATAGTAAGTCATCGTGTATCTTCTGCAAAAAATGCCCATAAAATTATTATTTTAGATGATGGTAAAATAGTACAGGAAGGCACACACGATACCCTAATTAATGTAGAGGGCTACTATAAACACCTTTATTTAAAACAACTAAGCGAAACCAGTAATAATTAAACACATATAAAGTAATTTCTATATCCTATTTATAATAAGGTACAGTATTGCAGTTAAACTTAAAAATGTACCTCTAAGAAAAAACAAAAAAACCGCTGCCTAAATTTCATAAAACGCAACAAATCACTAGTTTTAAAAAAGAAATTTCATAAAATGTTGGTTAGTATCGGTTTTTTTTAGATTTTTGGTATAAAATGATAACTAAATAAATTTCTATAAAATTATGAATAATAACGGCATGATGGAGAAAGAGGAGATTTTTTCTAAAGTATTAAGAGCAGGAAGACGCACATATTTTTTTGATGTTAGAGCTACAAAAGCAGAAGATTATTACCTAACGATTACCGAAAGTAAAAAGTTCACTAACGACGACGGATCTTTCCATTACAAAAAGCACAAAATATACATTTACAAAGAAGACTTTGCTGAGTTTAAGGATATTTTGGCTGAAATGACAGATTTTATTATTCAAGAAAAAGGAGACGAAGTTATTAGCGAACGCCATCAAAAAGACTTCAAAAAAGAGTATGAAGTAGTAACCAAAGAAGATGAAAGTTCAAATACATCACCAGAAAGTTTCACTGATGTTGACTTTGATGATATTTAATGCTTGTTTAAAAATTTTACAAAAACCGTTAGGCTATTCGTTTAACGGTTTTTTTAATTTACGGCACTACCATTTTCAACCCTATTTTCTGGGTTTAAAAGTATTACTCCATTACCATCTACCGCTCCCAGCACCAAACATTCGCTCATAAACTTGGCTATTTGTTTTTTGGGAAAGTTTATTACAGCTACAATTTGCTTGTTCAACAAATCTGCTTTCTTATAAAGAGTTGTTATTTGTGCAGAAGATTTTTTTATCCCCAATGCACCAAAATCAATGGTTAATTGGTAAGCAGGGTTTCTTGCTTCAGGGAAATCATTAACTTCAATAATGGTACCTATACGCATGTCCACTTTAGTAAAATCCTCAAAAGTTATTAGTGCATTCATTTTTCAAAAATATAAATTATTACGAACTTTGGAATTAGATTCGTATATCTTTAGGTACTTAAATTACTTATAACTTTACAAACTTTAAAACATAAAAATGGCCAATACCCCTTCTAATATGATTCCTCTGGGCACCAAAGCCCCTTTTTTTCAATTGCCAGATACCGTTAGCGATCAAGTAATGAGTTTAGAAAACCTGAAAGGAGAAAACGGTACTGTAGTCATGTTTATTTGCAACCATTGCCCGTTTGTTATTCATATTAACAGTGAACTTGTTAACATTGCAAAAGCTTATCAAAACAAAGGTGTTGGATTTGTAGCTATTTCTAGTAACGACGCCACTAAGTATCCGCAGGATGGCCCTGATAAAATGAAGCAGCATGCCAAATCTGAAAACTATCCTTTCCCTTATCTATATGATGAAAGCCAAGATGTAGCAAAAGCATACGATGCGGCTTGTACACCAGACATTTATGTGTTTGACAATGATTTGAAGTTAACCTATAGAGGGCAATTAGACGATTCTAGACCCGGTAATAACATACCTGTTACTGGAAAAGATTTAAGGCATGCATTAAATTGTTTAATTGAGCATAAAGAAAATACAACCACACAAAAACCAAGCATTGGCTGCAACATAAAATGGAAAAACTAACGAAGGTTTAATTGCCAAAAACCGACGTCTAACCAAGTATCAAACTTAAAACCAACTTCTTTAAAGCGTCCAACCAATTCAAACCCAAATTTCTCATGAAGCTTTTCACTAGCAGCATTGGGCATTGTTAAAACACCCATAATCACATGGTAGTTGTCCTTTTTTAACAACCCAATCAATGCCTCATATAACTGGGTGCCTATTTGTCTGCCATGTACTCCGTCCTTAACATAAACCGTAGATTCAACCGTAAAATTATAGGCTGGTTTGGGTCTAAATTTACTGCCATAGGCATAACCCAAAATCTCATTGTTTTCCTCAAAAACAATAAAAGGAAAGGTACTATTAATATAAATCAGTTTTTCTTTAAAGGTGTCTAAAGACAAAGGTTCAATGTCAAAAGTCACAACCGTATGGAGTACATAATAATTATAAATGTTTAAAAGCGCTTCAGCATCATCAATATGTACAGGTCTAATCATAGCAAATGGGTTAGATCCATTGGTTTCTTTTAAGCAAATTTTCAATATGTGCATAGTGGTGGTTACTATGCCAAGCATACGTACCAACAAGTGCTTTTAAGGTAATTTCTTTATTGGTTTCTGGATGAATAAAACTTTTATCAAAATCGGTTTCAGATAACCCTTTAAGTAAATATACCAATTTGTTATGTATAGCTTTTAAGTGAAATAACGACATGGCAATGGGTGCGGTTTTAGAATCGAATATTTCAGCCCACCTATCCTCATAATAAGCTTTTATAACGGGTGTATCTTCAGTTAAGGTCCATTTAAAACGTGTATAACTGTGATGATGGCTATCCGATACATGATGTACAACTTGCCTAACTGTCCAACCATTCGGTCTATATCTAGTATCTAACTGTGCTTCAGATAAATCTTTTACAAGATGTTCCAAACGGTTTGGAAAATGTTCTAAAATAGATATCCAACCTTCAATTGTTTCAGAAGAAATATGTTTAGGACAATCAAATAATCCAATAGGATATCGAAGTTTTTGTAATTCTATCTCTGTCATAAAAACAAAGATACGCTATAGTTAACCAACCTTCATTAACTCAACATCAAAAATTAAAGTAGCATCTGGTGGTATAACACCACCTGCACCTCTACTGCCATAACCCAAATGACTAGGAATAACAAATCGCGCTTTATCGCCTACTTTTAATAATTGGATACCTTCGTCCCAACCAGAAATCACTTGACCAACCCCAACAGGGAAATCAATCGGTTGGTTACGCTTGTATGATGAATCGAAAACAGTACCATCTGCCAATTGACCTTTGTAATGTACCGATACATTTTTACCCTTTTCTGCCTTGGCCCCATTACCTTCTTGAATAATTTGGTAACGTAAACCACTTGCTGTCTTTTTAAAACCAGCAGCTAGTTTATCCAACTCAGCTTCAGCAGCCTTTTTGGTTTCAGCCAATCTCTTTTCTCTAGACCCTTCAAATGTTCTAAAGGCTTCAATGGCATTATATGCTTTAGCATCTTCACCTACACGCTCAATCTCTAAAGTTTCAATAGCATCCCCTTGGGTTATGGCATCAACAACATCTTGTCCCTGTACAACTTTGCCAAAAACCGTATGGTTATTATCCAACCAGGGCGTTTCTACATGGGTAATGAAAAATTGACTACCATTGGTGCCAGGACCAGCATTGGCCATAGACAACACACCTGGGCCATCATGTTTTAAATCAGGATGAAACTCATCATCAAACTGATAACCCGGGTTACCAGAACCTGTGCCTTGTGGGCAACCACCCTGTATCATGAAATCTGGAATTACTCTATGGAACTTCAATCCATTGTAGTAAGGAGTTCCTTGTGGCTTAATTTTATTTTCAAGGTTGCCTTCTGCCAAAGCTACAAAGTTACCCACAGTACCTGGGGTCTTTTTGTATTCTAGAGCAACAACAATGGTGCCCTTAGTTGTATTGAATTTTGCGTATAATCCGTCTTGCATGGTTCTATTTTTATAAGAAAGTGCAAAGATAAGGAATGATTTAAGATTGAGGAATTAAAAAATTAAAGAATTACATTATAGCGCGCCTTAACCTCTAAACCTAATTTGCCACCTCGCTAATAAACTTAATACGGTACAAACGAAGTTCCTCATCATCATAGTCGCCATCAAATTCCTCTATAGCAGTTGCAATACTATCGGTTGTAGATTCCATAAAATAATCGTGGATCTCTTCTTGCTGATCTTCGTCTAATATCTCATCAATCCAATAATCAATATTCAATTTAGTACCCGAATAAACAATGGCCTCCATTTCTTTAATAAATTCATCCATGGCCATACCTTTTGACGAAGCAATGTCATCTAAAGGCAATTTTCTGTCTATATTTTGAATAATGTACAATTTATTAGTTGAATTGGTACCAGTAGATTTCACTACCAAGTCATCTGGACGGATAATATCATGCTCTTCAACATATTGTGCAATAAGCGCTATAAAATCTTTTCCATATTTCTTGGCCTTACCATCGCCAACACCATGCACATTAGCAAGTTCTGCCATAGTAATAGGATATTTTAGTGCCATATCTTCTAAAGAAGGATCTTGAAAAATAACAAATGGTGGCACGCCTAATTTCTTAGCATTTCTTTTGCGTAAATCCTTAAGCATGTTCATTAGTCGTTCATCTGCTACGGCGCCACCTGCTTTTGTTGCCGTTACAATAGTACCATCTTCTTCACTATCAAAAACATGGTCTTCAGTCATCATAAAAGATTCTGGGTTCTTTATAAAGTCACGGCCCTTATCAACCAATTTAATAACCCCATAGGTCTCAATATCTTTTCTTAAATACCCAGCAACCAAAACCTGTCTTAACAATGCCATCCAATACTTCTTGTCTTTGTCCTTGCCTTTACCAAAAAAGGCCTGCTCGTTGGTTTTATGGGAATTAATTAGAGCATTCTCCTTACCTGTAATCACGCACACTAAATCTTTAGACTTGTACTTTTCGTTAGTATTAGCTATAGTTTCCAATAACAATTTAACATCATCTTTAGCTTCGTGTTTCTTTTTGGGATGTCTAACATTGTCATCCATATCACCACCTTCACCCGTTTCATTGTCAAATTCCTCACCAAAATAATGTAAAATAAACTTGCGCCTAGAAATAGAAGTTTCAGCAAAGGCTACAACCTCTTGCAACAAGGCCTGTCCAATTTCTTGTTCTGCAACAGGCTTACCAGACATAAATTTCTCTAGCTTTTCAATATCTTTGTAAGCGTAAAAAGCCAAACAATGGCCTTCACCACCATCACGCCCTGCCCTACCCGTTTCTTGGTAGTAACTCTCAATACTTTTAGGAATATCATGATGAATAACAAACCTAACATCGGGTTTATCGATTCCCATACCAAAAGCTATAGTAGCAACCACCACATCTACATCTTCCATTAAAAACTGATCTTGGTAACTAGACCTAGACTTGGCATCCAAACCCGCATGATAAGGCACTGCTTTGATGCCATTTACCTGCAATACTTGAGCCAACTCTTCCACACGTTTTCTACTTAAACAATATACAATACCCGATTTACCAGGTTTCTGTTTAATAAAACGAATAATATCAGCATCAACATTCTTTGTTTTTGGGCGTACTTCGTAATACAAGTTAGCACGGTTAAAAGAGGCTTTAAATGTTTTGGCACCACTTATACCTAAATTTTTTATAATATCTTCCTGTACTTTTGGTGTGGCAGTAGCCGTAAGTCCAATAATGGGAATAGCATCCCCTATCCGGCTTATAATGTGTTTTAAATTTCGATACTCTGGCCTAAAATCATGGCCCCATTCGCTAATACAGTGTGCCTCGTCAATAGCCATGAAAGATATTTTTACCGACCGTAAAAACTCTACATGCTCTTCCTTGGTTAATGATTCTGGCGCCACATACAATAGCTTGGTAACACCATTTACAATGTCTTCCTTTACACGCTTTACTTCTGTTTTGTTTAATGAAGAGTTTAATACATGCGCTACGCCTTCTTCATTAGAAACACCCCGTATGGCATCTACTTGATTTTTCATTAAAGCTATTAAAGGCGACACAACAATGGCCGTTCCTTCTTGCATTAAAGCTGGTAATTGATAACAAAGTGATTTTCCACCACCTGTAGGCATAATAACGAACGTATGATTTCCTGATAAAATACTTTCTACAACATCTTCTTGAAGACCTTTAAATTTGCTAAATCCAAAATACTTTTTAAGTGCAGATTGTATATCACTTTTTGCTATTAACATGAATCTTTTAAGATTTATTAAACTAAATAAAAATACATTATATCTATAAAAAGTCCTATAAACTAATTTAATAATGTATTGAGAGAACCCTCGTGTTTTTTCGTTAGTTTTGTAACGAAAATCGAAATTACAATAATTTTGATTTACTTTAAAGATAATAATTTCTTTAAAAGCATCAACCAAAAAAAATGATAAATTTTGAATCGTAATAATTCAATTATTGATTTAGCCAAGCAAACCATAGAAACGGAAAGTAAGGCTATTTTAAATTTAGCCAGTCTTGTAGACAGTGATTTTGCTAAAGCAGTAGAGCTCATTTTTAACGCCAAGGGGCGTGTTATCATTACGGGCATTGGTAAAAGTGCCATTATAGCCAATAAAATAGTGGCTACATTAAATTCTACTGGAACACCTGCTATTTTTATGCACGCTGCCGATGCCATTCATGGCGATTTAGGGTTAATCCTTAAAGACGATGTAGTTATATGCATATCTAAAAGTGGAAACACACCAGAAATTAAAGTGCTTGTCCCGCTTATTAAGAGAGCCAAAAACAAAATGATAGCCATTACGGGCAATAAAGAATCCTTTTTGGGGCAACATGCCGATTATATATTAAACGCCTATGTTGAAAAAGAAGTTTGCCCTAACAACCTAGCACCTACAACTAGTACAACCGCCCAATTGGTAATTGGAGATGCTCTAGCCGTTTGCCTACTGGAATTACGTGGTTTTTCAAGTAACGATTTTGCCAAATACCACCCTGGAGGCGCCTTAGGTAAAAAACTATATTTACGGGTTCAAGATATCTCTTCAGTAAACCAAAAACCAAAAGTAACTGCCAACACCAGCATTAAGGATGTCATCATTGAAATTACAGAAAAAATGCTAGGAGTTACCGCAGTAATTGAAAACAATAAAATTATTGGTATCATTACAGATGGCGACTTACGTAGAATGTTGACCAAAGTAGAAGATTTCACCACATTGACCGCAAAGGATATTATGAGTAGCAATCCTAAACGTATTAATGCCAATAAAATGGCAATAGATGCACTTGAGATTATGGAAGCCAATGATATTTCCCAATTACTGGTTGAAGAACACGGCAATTATGCAGGTGTTGTACATTTACATGATTTAATAAAAGAAGGTATTATCTAATGGCAAAAAAGAATATTAATGAGATGTCTTTTTTAGACCATCTAGAAGATCTACGGTGGCACTTAATTAGAATATGCCTGGCTGTAATTATAACAGCATCACTGGTATTTATCTTTAGTCGATTTGTTTTTGACGATATTATTTTTGCACCCCTCAATATGAATTTCCCAACCTATGAGTTCTTGTGCAGCATGGGAAAACTTGTTGGGGTAGACACATCTTTTTGTAATGATAAAATACCACTCATACTACAAAACAGAACTATGGCAGGACAATTCTCTGCAGATATCTGGACAGCCATTCTGGGAGGGTTTATAATCTCTTTCCCATATGTTATTTATCAGCTGTGGAAATTCATAAGCCCAGGACTTCACGAAAATGAGCGTAAACACTCTAGGGGGTTCATTGTAATTTGCTCAACATTATTCTTTTTAGGTGCTTTATTTGGGTACTACATTATAACACCGTTATCAATCAATTTCTTGGCCAATTATAGCATTTCTTCCAAAGTAGACAATCAAATAGACATCAGTTCTTTTATTGGCTTGGTACGATCGTCTGTTTTAGCCTCTGGTTTAATTTTCGAGTTGCCCATAGTTATTTATTTCCTAACAAAAATAGGATTGGTTACACCAGAATTTCTCAAAAAATACAGAAAGTATGCATTGGTAATCGTATTGATACTCTCGGCCATCATCACACCCCCAGATATTGCCAGTCAAGTTATCGTGGCCATACCAATATTAATACTCTATCAAGTTAGTATCTACATATCCAAAATAGTAGTTAAAAATCAAAAAAGACAACAGTCTAAAGCCCTTAGTAAACAATAAGTAATAAACAATTAATAGATGTCCGATTTAGTTACCCAATTTAACGACTACCGTTCTAGAATGAATGAGAAAATATTGGCTGATAACAATAAAGTTATAAAGCGTATCTTCAATCTAGATACCAATGCTTATGCCAAAGGAGCTCTAGATGTTAAGACTAAAGAACTTTTGGGCTTGGTCGCCTCTACGGTATTGCGTTGCGACGATTGCATTAAATACCACATGGAAACCAGTCACAAACTGGGGCTTACAAAAGATGAAGTGGTAGAAGCCTTAAGTATTGCCACATTGGTAGGTGGTACCATAGTAATTCCACATTTGCGTAAAGCCTACGAATTTTGGGATGCTCTAGAACAACAAGGTTAAACAAAATATAAATCTGCTACAATAGTGTATATGAATTTACTATTTTTACCGTTTAGTAAATAAAATATGATTTTAAAAGCCCAAAACTTAATGAAGTCCTATAGTGGACGAAAAGTTGTAAAGGATGTGTCTTTACAAGTTGAACAAGGAGAAATTGTTGGACTTTTAGGACCCAACGGTGCTGGAAAAACAACATCATTTTATATGATTGTTGGATTAATAAAACCTAATGGTGGTCATATTTTTTTAGACAACACCGAAATTACCAAATACCCCATGTACAAACGGGCACAAAACGGTATTGGTTATTTGGCACAAGAAGCATCTGTATTTAGAAAATTGAGTATTGAAGACAATATTCTAAGTGTATTGCAACTTACCAAGCTTAGCAAAAAAGAGCAGCACCATAAAATGGAATCGCTCATCGAAGAGTTTGGTTTGGGGCATATTCGTAAAAACAGAGGAGACTTACTATCAGGAGGTGAAAGAAGACGTACCGAAATTGCTCGTGCACTGGCAACCGACCCAAGTTTTATCCTATTGGATGAACCATTTGCAGGAGTAGACCCCGTTGCCGTAGAAGACATTCAGCGCATTGTTGCACAGCTTACCAAAAAAAACATCGGTATCCTAATTACCGACCATAACGTTCAAGAAACCCTAGCCATTACAGATAGAACCTATTTAATGTTTGAAGGAAGCATTTTAAAGGCTGGAGAACCCGAAGAACTGGCAAACGACGATATGGTACGTAAAGTATATCTTGGACAAAATTTCGAGCTTCGTAAAAAGAAAATAAGAGACTAATTTGTGGCCGTCATAGTCACAGTCTAAGCATTAGTTACTAGTTATTAGCTTTGGGTAAGCAATATATTAAACAACCGCTTGCCCCCTTCAAAAACCAACAAGGCTAAAAAACCAACCAGCAGCCCCACCAAAAACTCTTGCAACAGGGCCGGTAGGACATCTAAAAAATGATGCAAAAAACCAATGTTGTGAACAAAAATACCACCAGCAACCAAAATCAAAGCAATAGTACCCAAAATAGACAAGCCTTTAATGACCCAAGGAAGTGCTCGCACTAAAAAATGGCCTATAGTTTTAAACAAACCATTCTTATCACCACTTCTCTTAATAAGTTTATACCCCATATCATCCATCCGCACAATTAGCGCCACAATACCATATACCCCAATAGTGGCAATAATCGCAACAATAGAGACCACCAATATTTGAAACAAAATAGGGTTTCCAATAACAGTGCCTAAAGCAATGATAACAATTTCTATAGACAGAATGAAATCCGTAAATATGGCCGATTTAATTTTCTGTTTCTCAACCTCCAAAATAGCTTCCGTATCCGTAACAGCCTCAACAGGGTCCACTTCACCATGCTTTTGGGGCACAAAAAACTCATATATTTTCTCAGCACCCTCAAAAGCTAAATATACACCACCTAAAACCAATAGTATGGTAACAGCAATAGGTAAAAAAGCACTCAGTAAAAACGCAATGGGTAAAATAATGAGCTTGTTAATAAAAGAACCTTTTGTTATGGCCCACAATACTGGTATTTCACGTGAGGACACAAAACCAGTAGCTTTTTCTGCATTTACAGCTAAATCATCCCCTAAAATGCCAGCAGTTTTTTTAGTAGTTATTTTACTCATAACAACTACATCATCCATAAGTGATGCAATATCATCCAATAATGCAAAAAATCCTGAAGCCATATGTTAATAGGTACTTTGGGTTAAGGGTATTTAGTGGTTAAATTATTCAATAAAGACATTAAAATGTAAATCACTATAATCATAGGAATAGCTGCAAATTGTAACACAATTAAAAGCACAATACTAAGAATTATAAAAATATACCGGGTACTATTGGCCTTAAAACCCCAATCTTTAAATTTTAAGGCAAATAGCTTAATACTAGAATTTAAAAGGTAACAGCTTAACAGTGTTAAACTAATTAAAAACCATTTATTTACAATAATAGCATTAATTAAATCACTATGCTGAAATTCTAAAATTAAGGGTAACGAAATAATTAAAAGTGAATTAGCAGGCGTTGGCAAACCTTTAAAATACAATTGTTGGTCTTCATCTATATTAAATTTAGCCAAGCGATAGGCCGAACCCAGCGTAATTAAAAACCCCAAGAACGGTAATGGGTGCAACCCAAAATTTGCAGTACCCCAGTTCATAATTACAGGAACAGGAACAGTCAATGCCAATAGTTTAAACATAAAAATACCAGGAACAACACCACTTGTTACCATATCGGCCAAAGAGTCCAACTGCACACCCAAATCACTTTGAACCTGTAGTTTCCTAGCAGCAAACCCATCAAAAAAATCAAAAAATATCCCCAAAAACACAAACAAGGAGGCTGTAACAAAATCATTGCTAAACACAAATACAATAGCAATGCACCCACAAAAAAGATTCAATAACGTTAACGTATTAGGAATATATCGCTTCATATTTGGTATTTTAGAGACGTAAAAATAACAAACAATTTTCGTCTAAAAACAATATCCTATATAATTTAGAAGTTTACAGGTTTAGAAATTATGTGCATCTTTGTAAAAAAATTGCGATTGAGACCATATAGCATTGCATTGTTTTTAATATTAAGCACCACACTATTTAGCCAAACCGCTAGAAAATATTCTAACGAGTTTATGAATATTGGCGTCGATGCTGCTGCTTTGGGTATGAGCAGTGCCGTAACATCACACTCTGCCGATGTAAACTCAGGGTACTGGAATCCTGCTGGTTTATTAAAGATTGAAGACAATCAATTAGCATTAATGCACTCCAGCTACTTTGCCAATATAGCAAACTACGATTATGCCGCTTATGCCATGCCACTAGATGACAGAAGTGCTGTCGGCATATCATTGATACGCTTTGCGGTTGATGACATTTTAAATACCACACAGCTTATTGACGAACAGGGCAATATTAATTACGATAGAATTAGCCTGTTCTCCACTGCCGATTACGGACTCACATTCTCTTATGCCCGTTCCCTTCCAGTAGAAGGGCTTAATTATGGTGCTAATGCCAAAGTCATTAGACGTGTTATTGGCGATTTCGCCTCATCTTGGGGGTTCGGACTCGATCTAGGAGTACAATTTGAAACGACCAACAATTGGAAGTTTGGTGTCATGGTGCGCGATATTACTACTACCTTCAACGCTTGGGCCATCGATGAAGAAGAATTTGCCAAAGTACAGAATGCTATTGACGGACAAAACCAAGAATTACCAGAAACTACCGAGATAACCCTGCCAAAATTACAAATTGGTGTTTCAAAACTCATAACGTTCCATTACGACTATACGCTTTTAACAGCCGTTAACTTAAACCTTAGGTTTGAAGAAAACAACGATATCATTTCATCATCATTCGTAAGCATAAATCCTGCATTGGGTTTTGAGTTTGGATACATTGATATGGTTTATTTACGGGCAGGTGTAGGCAACTTTCAAAATGAATTACAAATAGACAATACCGAACAACTTAGCTTTCAGCCCAGTTTTGGGGTTGGTTTTAAATATAATGGTATTCAAATTGACTATGCATTTACCGATATAGGCGATCAAAGTGTCGCACTATACTCCAATGTGTTTTCATTAAAACTTGATTTTAGTATCTTTAGATAATGAAGAAAATAATCTTTTTTATAGCCTTCGCCCTAGTTGTTAAAATAGCAAACGCCCAAAAAAACAACTTATCAGAACAAGCAGAAATAAGCGTTCTTACCATTGGTCCAGGTGCGTCATTAAACGATTCCTTCGGCCATAGCGCGTTTCGGGTAAAAGACCCCATAAAAGGTACCGATTTAGTATTTAACTACGGTGTTTATGATTTCCAAACTCCAAATTTCTATACCAAATTTGCACAAGGTAGGCTCAACTATTTAATAGGCCTTAATTACTACGAAGATTTTTTTGAAAGCTACGTATCCCAAAACAGGACCATCAAAGAGCAAGTCTTAAACCTGTCGCATGCCGAAAAACAAAAACTGTTCAATTACCTCCTAAACAACATCAAGCCAGAAAACCGTGCTTATCTTTATGATTTTTTTTATAACAACTGTGCTACCAAAATAAAAGATGTTACCAATATAGCTGTAAACAACAATATTGTATTTAATACCCCCAAAGACTTTAAAAATGAAACCTTTAGAACCCTTATACAAAACAATCTCAACAAAAACTCTTGGGGAAGTTTGGGTATAGATATTGCTTTGGGTTCCGTTATCGATAAAAAAGCAACACCTAAAGAACATATGTTCTTACCAGAAAACATTTACTTGTTTTTCAAAAATGCTACCATACAAACCTCACAACAGCCACTTGTAAAGGCCAACCGTATACTATATGAAAAAATAGAGACTCCAAAACCCAATACATTTTTTAGTAGCCCACTATTTATTTTTAGCCTAATAAGCTTACTTATTGTTTTAATAACCTATTCAGACTATAAAAAAGAAAAACAAAGCAAATGGTTAGATATCATGCTATTTTCTATCACAGGAATCATTGGCGTGTTTATTCTGCTACTTTGGTTTGCAACAGACCATAAAGGTACCCACCAAAACTACAACCTACTATGGGCCTTTGTGCTTAACATTTTGGTTATAGGTCAACTAGTTAAAAAACAAGTAAGTCCTTGGTTTATTAAATATCTAAAGTTCTTAATGATTATGCTATGCCTTATGGTCTTCCATTGGGTATTGGGTGTTCAGGTTTTCGCCATAAGCCTAATCCCCTTTTTAATAGCCTTAAGTATTAGGTATATTTATCTAATCAATTACTATAAAAGAATATAGCGAATAGCCTAACAATCCCTACTGCCCCCTAAAAAATATCATCGTACTCAACGTCTTCACTAAAATATTAGCATCCAGCAAAAAACTGCGGTGCTTAATATAATACAAATCATATTGTAACTTTAACAAACTATCATCAAAAGACGTCCCATACCGCGTTTTTACTTGCGCCCATCCTGTTAGCCCTGGTTTCACAATGTGCCTGGTTTCATAAAAAGGCAAAGTTTTTGATAATTCATTTACAAAAAAAGGCCGTTCAGGACGCGGACCAATCAAACTCATATCTCCTTTTAAAACATTGATAAACTGGGGCACTTCATCCAATCTAGAATGCCTCAAAAACTTACCAAAAGGAGTTGTTCTAGTATCATTTTTTTGGGCCCAAACAGCTCCAGATGCCTCAGCATTGATAATCATCGTCCGGTACTTAATAATTTTAAAAACCTGACCATTCTTACCTATTCGCTCCTGTATGTAAAGCAAAGGCCCTCGGTTACCCAATATATTTCCCAATAAAATAATAGGCAAGAAAACAATACCCAATAAAATACCAACAATAGAAATTCCCAAATCAAATACCCGTCTAAAAAACAAATACAATTTATTTTGGTTATTTCTACTAAAAGGGAAATACTTGTAAAAATCCTTGCCTACAAATTGCACAGGCACCCTATAAGTCATTTCTTCATAAACTTGGGTATACTCTTTTATAGGAACACCTCTTTCCAGTAAAGCAATAAGGGTTTGATAGATCTTAGGAGTGATGGTTTCAGAATGATAACTAGCAACAACAATTTCAGAAATACTTTCTTCCTTAATAATAGTTTCTATCATATCAGGATGATATTCGTCAACACCATTAATAGGGTTTTTAAGAAAGTTTTCAACTTCACAATTAACAAACCCAACAATCTTATAATTAGGGTCGGCACTCTTAAACGCCTCCAAAATAGTTTTAATATTCGAGGTTTCACCCACCAATAACACCTTTTTATAAAAACGGGGCGATACAATAAACGTCACATAAATCAGCCGCCATAAAAATAAAGCAACAAGAATAGAAAAATAAAAATAGACTATTTGTAGCCTATTATCAGGTAAAACAGGCGTTAATATGGGTGTTAAAAAATAAAACAACACCGTTGTAGACACCGTAAAAACAATACTGGTAGCTATCTTATCAAGTTTACTTGACTTCTGTAAATCATAAAGCTCAAAAATGGTCCCAAATAAGGTTATGTAAATAATTAGCACAAAAACCCAGCTCCAATTTTCTTGGGTAATAGTAAAATAATTAAAAGCAAAAGTATTGCTCACAAAGTATAAAATCAGTAATATCGATAAGATATCAAAAGACCGCAACAATACTTTACGCTCAGATATATTGAAATTTATACCCTTTTTAGACATGGGTTAGAACTTGTTTTGAGAGATGATAAATATAGCAAGTTAATTTAACATAGCCACTATTTACTGTAATATAGACTGCCATTGGCATCTTACCTGCCTCCAATCATACCCTTCTGCCTTTTTTCTGGCCTCCAAAACCATATAATCGGCATACTCAGGGTGAACCTGTATTTCCTTAATAGCTTCAACAAATCCATCCACACGATTAGGAGCTACCAAAATCCCATCTTGCTTGTCATCTATCAAATAAGGCATCCCGCCAACAGCAGTAGATACAACCAGTAAACCCAAGGCCATAGCCTCAATAACACTTACAGGCATATTATCAAAGTTTGTGGTATTAATAAATACATTGTGATTTTTTGATAATGCAACCCATTGCTGTTTAGACAATTTTCCTGTAAAAGTCACCTTAACTTTCAAATCATTGCAATATTGTTTAGCATGTGCCAACGAATTATCTTTATCAGGCCCTACCATAGTAAGCGAAACATCCATACCTAAATCCTGTAAAGCCTTTAGAATGTCAATAGCCAATAACGGATTGTATATTTTAGAAAAAGAACGCACCCAAAGCAAGTTAATAGTCTTATAATCCCTTTTTATAAAAGGATAATTCTCAAGTACAATTGCATTGGGAATAGTAACCACATTTTGGTAGCCAAGGTTCTTAAAAACAGATTGGGTATATTCTGAAGGTGCTACATTCTTAAAAGCATGTTTAAAAATTGCAGCGCTCAACATCGGATGGTTTTGTATCCGGTTTGGTAAATTACCACCGTGCAAAATAGGAATGTAACGTAGTTTAAGCAATCGGCATAACTGACTAGCCATAAAGGCATAATAAAAATTCAAAGTACTATACGTGTCAATAAGCACATAGTCAACACGTTTACTGTAATACAGCACAGCATAAGCCATATCAAAAAAACGTAACATTTTATTACGCTTAGCAGAAGCATAAAAAACCCTAAAACCCTCCTGCTCTAAAAGCGGTCCCAAAATATCAATAGACGAAACCGTCGTTTGCCTATTGTTCAATTTGTTTCCTATGTAAAGGAGTCTTTTCATTAATTAACTTCTCATTTAATTACACTAACCATGTCACCCCAAGCACAGTCTAAGGGTCTCAAACAGTCAATAACCTACACATCTACTTTATCCTTTTGTACCTTTGAATCTCCATAAGAAATATTCAGCAAACAAAGCCCATAAATAAAGGCCGGCGCCGCTATACGCATGGCAGAATGGTTAATCGTTAATAACCAAAATAGGTAAAACGAGTAAAAATATAGGTTGGTTTTATTTTTAAGCCTAAACACCAAGGGCGTAAACAGTAAAATTAAAAAAGCAAACACCCCTAACAAGCCATGTTCTGCAATAATTCTGCTCATTTCATTATGCGATGCAGCCTCAACACCGGTCTCATTCAAGCGGGCCTCTTTTACACGGCCAACACCAATGCCCAAAAACGGATTTTCCATAAACTCACCAAATTCAAAAGCAAGCAAATCAACCCTTCCCGTAGTAATATCTTGCTTTTCTCTACCCATAGCATCTTGGTTGGCATAGCGCTTATCCAAAAACCCACTCGTTTGTATAGAACTAACAATCCAAACAAAAAAGGCCATCAATATAAACACAAAGAGAGAAAACTTAATCCTAAACTTAGTTTTTAGGTTCACCTTTATATAATACAGCCCTAAAAAGCAAAGAATCATAACAATAGCTGTAATAACCCCACCCCTACTAAAAGTTACAAGTGCTCTAAAGCCTAAAATCCCCAATATAACCAGGTCTAAAATCTTATGGAACAGCCCTACCTTCGACATAAAAAACCGAGCTGCCGAAATAAAAATCCCTATACCCAAAACAGTAGCCACTTGGTTAGGACCAAACCCTCCAGAAGCCGCAAAGTTTGATCCTGTGCCAGTTACAACCTCCTGTAAATCGGGGGTGTACAAAAACAAATACACGGCCATACTTACCAAAGGAAACAAAAGTGCCAGCATAATGGCCTTAATTTCTCTAAAACTTACCGTACGCTTGTAGCAATAGAGTGCAGCCATACCCAAACAAACAGGGCCGCTTAAATTAAAAGCAATGGCTTTACGTATGTTCATTTCAAATCCCATCTCATTGGCTGCCACATAAATACCCGGAATAAGCAATAACATATAAACCACATACACAAGGGCCTTACTGGAAAACCCATTAGTAAACAGTCCCATAAGAATAAAAACAATAACCAAATATTTACTGGCCTCATAAAAAACTGTACCCCCATTCATTCTTAAAAACACCTCAACACCAACAACATAGGCACAGGCAACCAGCACATAAAATGTCTTAGCCGAGCGTTTTACCATAAAAATCTTATAAGTAAAAAAAAGTGTCATTGCCAAGAAAAAATACAAGGCTAAAGGCCTATATACAAATACACCAATACCCAAAAGTATATGAAAAACAAGGAGCCTATAATAAAGAGGAAACTTCATGGACTATGCAATTTATAAGTTTCCAATAAAACATCAATAACAGTGGTTTCAGAAAAATGATCCCCTACATACGCACACAGTTGTGCACCAGTTTCAAGTCGTAAAGGTTCATTTTGAATGTAATTTAAAATAGCATCAGCAAGCAGGGTTGTATTTTGCGGAGGTATCAAAAACCCCATTTCCAAATTTTTAATCACTTGGTCACAATCACCAACATCCGTAGCAATAACAGGCAAACCAGCAAGACCATATTCCAATAGCGCCAAAGGCAACCCTTCCGATTTTGAAGTCAGAACCCCAATAGTACCTTGCTTTAAAATAGCTAAAACATCAGGGCAACTACCATAAATAAATACGTGGTTAGCCAAACCGTTTTGATTTATATAGTCTTTTACCAACTGCGAATACGCATCCTCAAAATCTTTTCCAACCAAATGCAAACTCCAATCAGGGTATACATCCAAAACCTTAGAAAAGGCACTCAGTAAAGTTAAATGGTCTTTTTGGGGTCTTAAATTTGCCAAGCAAACAATTCGTTTTCCAGTTGTTCCATGTAAACAAGTTACCAAATCAACATCATGCAATACAGCAAAATTGGGCAAACAGCTTACCGATTTTGTGCTAAGATGCTGGCGCGCCCAATCCTCCAAAAGGGAGTTCACACTAAACACATGATTAAAAAAACGCGAACACAACTTCAAAATACCCTTAGGGCGCTTACTTAAAAATGAGCTGTTCCCATAATGGTCGTGCCAAATCAACACCAGTTTCGGATTCATTAGTTTTATAATTGTAGCCAAGAAAAAAGACGTGGCATGGGCATGAATTATAGTAATGTCATGTACTTTAACATAACGGTTTAGTCTCCAAATAGCCCTTAAATCTAAAGCAGACCTTTTCTGTAAATAGCAATAGCCAACAGCTTTTAAAACACGGCTTTTCAACCCACCTTCAGCTCGGGTTGCACACAAATACGATCCTGCAATACGAGAACTCAGTGCATTGGCATAATTAACCGCCATACGCTCTGTACCTCCAATATCCAAAGAATCTATTAATTGTAAAACCCGCATCAATGTTTTAGTAATTTAGCTATTTCAATCTCAAAAACATCCAGTGTATATTGTTGAGACCACTTACAGGCAGTTTCAGATATGTCTTTTAAGCGCTCACTATCATGTAAATAATGTAAAACACGTTCAACTCCATCATCCAAATGAGCACTAATCAAAATCCCCCGTTCACCAAAGCCAAGCATATCGGGCACGCATGAAACCTCAGTTGCAATAGGAATCACTCCAAAAAACATCCCTTCAGCAATGGCTTTGGGCCATCCTTCAGACTGCGATGCCAATATAACAAAATGTGCTGTTTTAAGCCGTTCTTTCACAAGCTTATTAGGTTGGTTGCCATGTAACTCAACTGCATTATATAACTCCCGTTCCATAATATAATCTTGCAACTTGCCTCTTAATACCCCATCACCAAAAACATCCAAAGAAACATCATAACCTTTCTCCAGTAGGCGCTCTACAAGCTTAATAGCAAACAAAGGCCGCTTCCCTGCAACCAAACTTCCTATAAAAACAAAGTGCAAATGCTTAGAATAGTCCCTGGGCTCAATTTGTTCACGTTCTGCATTGGTATAACTGGCCGTAAAAAAAGACCGTATGTTTTTAGATGTATTGGGCCATGTTCCATAAACCAAAGCCGTCATATTTTTGGTCAATCCCGTATGGGCCAATAACCACTTTTGCAAGCTATAACTCCAAGGTTGCTTGGCGTTAGGATCCCAATTGCCTGCATATTTAGCCGTTTTTATTTTCTTCGGAAAAAACACCTGTACCAAACATCCCAATAATCCCATATTACCAGGGCAACGCAAATGAATATGATCGGCCCACTGGCAAGCCCTAAAAAGGCGATAAAAAACCAGTGGCAAGCTCAAAAAAGACTTTACTACTTGCCCCAAACTAACAAATGCAATGGAGGGTACTTGAGTTATAGAAATATCATCATGCCTATAAGCCGCATCAATTGCTACAAGAGGTTCCTTAGTAACTGGAGCTATTATATTAACACAACCTACATGTTTCAACCACAAATTCATTTCTCGAACATAAGGCGCATAAGCATACCAAGAGCCATCCTTTTGCTTATGATTTACATGTGTAATGATTAAAAAACGTGTCATGCAGGTTTTGGTTTGTTAAATATAAGCGAAATCCAGCCAAAAACACGCCCTAACGCTTCAGCAAACGTAGCTTTTCTATTAGAAGCCCCAACAACATTACCAAACCTAACAAGCGTTAAAAGCAGTGCCGTAGCATGCCATTTTATTGTAGAAACCACAGTAGGATTTGAATATTTAATACGCCAAACATACCAACCATTCCTAATCACCATCTTACCATAACGAAATGTGTTTGGTCGCCCAGAAACCTCATGAAAATGTGCTAATTGGGCATTTGTGTTTACATATAACGGGCCTATCTTAGCCAAACGTAACGAAAAATCAGCATCCTCATACAAACCATAACCCTCAAAATATGTTGAAAAAGAAAGTGTTTCAAACACTGTTTTTTTATACGAAGCTACACCACCCATCAACAATTCAACTTGATAGGTCTTACCAGAAGGAGGCAAAAAACCAATAGACCTACCATGCGAAAACCCAGGCATAAAACCAGGTTTCGCATCAGGCAACAAGCCAAACAGCTTACGTATTCTAAAACGCAATGGCTCATCACGCATCCAACCATCGTAATAAAATTTATAAGCATTATTTTTCCCATCAAATACCTGCCAAATTACTTCATTAGTAATATAGCCACCAACAGCCAATGCTTCAGGGTAATTGCCATATGTGCCAATAAGCTGTTCAAAATAACACGGGTCCAAAATCACATCATCATCCAAAAAACAAATAACATCTATAGTACTGCTAACATGTTTAATACCATAGTTACGCTGTTGGGTCAACCCTCTATGGGCATCATCTACTTTAAAATACTGTAAGTTTTTAAAAGTATGGGCATTTAAAGCCGTTGCCGTATCATGGTTTATAGAACCATCAATAATAAGAATCTCATCAGGGTACAAAGACTGCTTAGCTACCGATTGCAAAAGATTTAGCAATGGCTGCGGACGCATATAAGTACAGATAATTAATGAGAAAGTCATACTATTTGGTTCGTTTTCCTAAAGCCAATAATTTCCTTGCGTAAAAAACCGACTTATTATATTGTAAAACTCGAATTGGAAATTTAACGATTCGTAAAGGTAATGCTATCCAGTGTGCCCTAGAAAAGTAAAACAAAAAATATTTAATTTTATATTCCTTGCGTTGGGCTTTGGTAAAGTGTTTAAACAATTGGTACATAATCGTAGGGCTTGGTTTGGGTACAATCCATTTTACAGGAGTATCCAACTCCCAAGGTTGCTTTTTTCTTTTCTTGCCAACCACTTTATATTGCTGGCCCCAAAAACGGTAACCACCCTGTGATGGCTTTAAATGTAAATTGACAGCAAAAGGGTTATTTAAAACCGTAACACCTAATTTTACAATAGACAGTCCAAAATCGCTATCCTCTCCATAACCACCCTCATAATTAATATCATTACCAACCAAAATATCTACAACCCGTTTAGAAACACAAGAATTGGCATTGCTAAAATGCTGAGCTGCACCCACTCGCCAACGTGTATCGCCCATGCGCTTTAACTTAGCTTCCAAATCAATCAAATCTTGATCTTGGTTATCGGCCCTAACATCCAAACCATTACAGGCCTCGGCACCATAGGTTTGCAACAACCGTATATGATTTTCAATAAAATTTGGTGGTACTCTAATATCATCATCCCCAAAAATAATATAATCACCAGTACACATTGATATAGCGTGGTTTCTTGCTAAGCAACTTCCTGTTTTATCACGCCATTCAAAAAAGACCTTAAAGGAATAGTCATCCACATTGTATAACAATTTGTCCCTTACATCTTTTGGTGTTTGGTCCACAACAATTACCTCAAAGTTCCTATAAGTTTGTCGCTCTAAATCCTTCAATAAATTTAAAGTAAAATGCTGTCGCAACATAGTTGGTATCACATAACTCACCTTAGGAGATCCAGCAATTGGCAATAAAGTTCTAGGCGGTATGCATGCAGTCTTGGCTTTATATAAACACCGGCGCTTTGAAACCAGATAGCCCTGCAATTCCTTTGGTTTCCAAATACCTCTACGCAATAACATATAAAGAGATTGCGATGCCTTAAAGTTTTTTATATAAAACGTATAGATGTCACGAATAGACATCTTAACATTCTCTGTTTCAGATTGAAATAAATCTTTTACATACAACGGAATGGTATGGTGATGGCGTAAAGCATTAAAGCCAAAATCAAAAGCAGACATATGTGTGCTTTCATAACCCCAATCAAAACTTTGTAAAACATCCCAAACGGTCTTTCTTACAGCAAATGCATTAGGGTTAATACGCCAGCTAACACAGCTTGCTACATCATCAAAGTCATTGGCATACCAAAAAAAGGCTGCCGTTTGATATATAATTTCAGGAAAGGTGTTTTTGTACCCTTGGTCTAAACTACTATGCCAAATATCACCAGGGCCTTCAACTAAAGTTTCCAGTAATTCAAAATTTGGAACACCTGTGTACAATATAGTTTCATTGCTTGTAGTAGTATAAGATTGTAAGGTCATTTTATGCATATGCAAGCTACTTTATATATCCCATTTTACGCCTTAATGAAGCCGAGCCTAATGTAATCCCTAAAATTTGTAGTTTATTAAATCCCTTGCTACGGTTAACAGGGTTAAATTTTTCTGTTCTCTCCGAAACCTCCCACATACCTTTAGAATCAGTCTCCTCCATAAAGAAAGATGAATTTATAACTTTAATAGCATCCATCCTATTTTTTAAGATATCTATAGTGATTTCAGATTTAAAAAAACGCACCAATTGGCTTAAAGTTACTTCATCTCTATGTACCAAGTCTTCATATTTAACAATAAAAAAGCGATCCAGATCCGGTAGGCTTGCTGTAATTTTTTTATTGTAAGCCCTAGAATAAGTATAGTGGTAAACTCCAAAAGGCAATAGCATTTTCTTAATACGAGATTTAAATCCTTTTTTTAATTTCATTCCCTTAAACAAAGAAACAAGACAGTCTTTAGGGTCCCGAAAGGAAATAATATGAAAATCGTCTGGAAATAAGTTTAAAGTAGCATCAGCTCCTATAAAACTAGTATATTTCAATAAATAATTAGAATCAGAATTCACAATTTTAGACCTCAAATCATTCAAAAACAGACCATCCAAATAACTGTCAGCTCCCTCGCTTTTAAAAAAAGAGGCCTTATTAATATTATAAGCATTCAAAATAGGCGCAAAAGGTATTTCACTCCTTGCATGTATTGGGGTCTCACAATCTATTAATAACCGAATAACATCCGCTATAAAGTTATGTCCAGAACGTGGTGATTGTGAATACAAAAAAACAATACTGCTTTGAAACATACTTTTAACTTTTTTTGATTAATGATTCATACAATGCTATTGTCTTTTTTGCAACAAAATCATTATTAAAATAATGTACCACTTTTTCACGGGCAGCCAACCCCAATTGCTTTTGTACATCAGTATCACCCAACAGCGCTATAATTCTATCCGCAAATAGTGTATGGTTACTTGGGTGCACCAAAAAACCTTCTTTACCATCCACAATTACCGCTTCGGCCCAACCAATATTAGAAGCAACTATAGCTTTTTCCATCGCCATAGCTTCCAACCAAGATACCGGCAAAGCTTCCGCAAAAGTCGGAAACACACAAACAGCTGCCTTATCTATAAGGGTTTGCATCTCACCATAGGGCAACGCTCCAACATAATAAACTTGCTGCAAAGCTTCTTCTGTAAACAATGGCCGCATAAGTTCCCATGTTGATCCCAAACCCGTTTTCACATCACTGCTGTCCTTACCGGCCAACATAAGCTTAGCATCAGGATTTTGGGCATATACCCTGTTAAAAATATAGGGAAGTTCTAAAACTCCTTTTTTTCTAATAAGGGTCCCAAAATAAAGAATAATCTGTGTTTTCTTGTTTTTATGCTGGGGCTTAAAAGCATCAACATCAATACTGTTTGGAATAACAGTAAACGCACGATCCAGCCCCATAAGCTCATTGGTTAAAGCCCCTGTAAAAGCACTCACACTTATAATGGCATTAGCCTTTTTAAGAGCCCTTTGTTCTAAATACCTGTTTTTAAATTTTACCTTTCTACCATCCAGATAACAAAAATAAGTGTCGCTCCCATGCTCTCTAATAACCAAAGGGCACTTAGAATTCACAAAAGCCGTAAAACCCGTCCAATCAGGAGCCTCAACAATGTCTAGCTTTCCCAAATCGTACAATTTATTAATCAAGCGTTCCACTTTTTTCTGTGTTAAAAAAAGAGATAGCCCCTTTACTTTAATGTTCTTAACCTTATAAAAATGAATACCACCATCCACAAAATAAGCATCTTCATTTTGTCCATATACCAAAATAGATACACCATGCCCCAAATGGCACAATGCTTTAGATAAATTTAAAATACTTGTTCCAATACCTCCAGATGCACCCATTTTAGGGTGTGGATATTCTGGTGTTAAAAAGCCTATATTCATATCAATAAAGTCATATAACGATCCACCATAACAGCTATTGAAAACCTTTCCTCAATAAGCATTCTTGTATCTCCTAAAATATAAAGTTTACCCAAAAGCACACTAGTTAATAAAGTTGTTAATTCCTCTACAGCTTGTGCTTTAAATATAAAACCATTCTTGTGGGGCATCACAACTTCCATATTGCCCCCTACAGGAGTCGTTATAACAGGAACATTAGCAGCCAAGCTTTCTAAAATAGATAAACTAAAACATTCCATGTAAGTAGGCTGTATCAAATAATCATAATCTTTATAAACCAAATTAATAGCAGATTGGCTGCCCTTAAAGTTAAAATGGGAGGTAACATGTAAATCTGCTGCCAAGTTTAATAACGCCTGCTTAAAAGGCCCCTCTCCATATACATCAATACATAAATCCTGTCTTAAATTCAAAGGCAATCTAGCAACTGCCTTAATTAAATCCTGAATTCCTTTTGAAAACCTCAAATGGGAAACAACCAAAAACTTAGGGTTTACAATAGCTCTTTCATTAGTTTTAGGAACAATATTTTCAATAAAAACCCCATTATAAATAGTTTGGGTTTTAGACTTTAAAAACCAACCAAAATCTTTTAATATAGCCCTACTGGTGTATTCCGAAACACCAATAAATCTGTCTATATATTTAGAATACAATAGTCCCTTAACAACTTTCTTCAAGCGTTTTTTAAAAGGGTAACCATCCAAAGGTCTTGGGTTATGGTCTACAGCAATAATCTGGGTGTTTTGAAACCGCTTAACCTTAGCAAAAAACGACGTACAAAGCTCTATAAAATGGGTTATCACATAAGTATATCTAACATGCTGTGTTTCCAAGTGCTTTATAAATGTGGCTTCCATAGTCGGTTCCGATTGCTCTATGATATAAAAATCTTTATAATCGCCATATAATCCTGTATTCGGAAAAAACCAATCAACCTTAATTTGTTCCTTAAGGCACTGCTTGTTAAAAGCCCAAAAAAAATAGTCCATCCCACCAACCCGATCTTCAAGAAGTTTGTAGTTACAAATAATGGCGATATGTTGTTTGTTTACATCCATTCTTTCAATGCAGAAGCCAAACAAGCACTAGTGTCTTCTAATGGCACACCAACCTGTTGCTTAATAAAAGCTTTACGCTGTGGAGCATCAGTATCATTTTTTAAATAATTTGAAATTGCTACAATAAGGGATGCTTCATCCTTTACAATTTTAGATGCTTTACTTGCTACCAAATGCCCAATATGGGCATATCCCAAAAACCGCTGATCATTGTATAAAGCATTGGAAGCATTCCCAAATATAGGGTTAATTACAGGTTTATCGAACAACATATAATCCAAACTCATCGTAGAAAGCATATTAACATTCAAGTCCGCATATTCAAGCAAGGCCCTTAAATACTTTATATCACTTACAGTAGGAATGCGTTGAGACCAAGATTCCTGATGATTAGGACGCACTTGGTGCCATTCAGGAAAATTCCACGTAATAAACGTATACTTATCAATCAAATGTTGAAACCTATCAGGGGCTTCAGCAGGTGAGGTTCTTACAACAAAATTTACAGCAGGTAATGCTTGTGTCTGTATAGCCTTGGCTATCGTTTCAATATATAATTCATCGTTCTTGCTCGTCGATATATCCCCACAACTAAAACAAATGGTTTTCAAACCAGCATTTAAACCAAATACAGTAATAAATTCCGATTTGGTCATACTATAAACAGGCATCACATAAGGCACAAATTGTGGAGTACCAACAATCTTAATTTGTTTAGACTTAACAGAGCTATAAAATGCAAGCAAATCCAGTTTCATTAAATCACTCCATACTAAATAAAAATCAAAACCAGAAGCCATACGCCCTTTAGAAGCCAAATTATCCCAGCTAAATATAAAAGCAGCTGTCTTTAGTTTATTTTTTTTAGCAGCATACACTAATGGGGCTATATATGGTGGCCTTTGGTGTGTAAAAAACAACAAATGAAATTGCTCTTCTTTTAAAATAGATTGGTAGGCATTAGTAATATCATGTTTAGAAAACGTAAAATCTTGTAATTTTTGAAACCATTGAACAGCACGCTCAGAATGAAACATCTCAGTTATCTTGTATATAAACCTTGTAGCATAACCTCTTGAAGTTTTTAATTTAGAGGTATTAGTCAATAAATTATCTTGTATCCCTAAATTTCCTTTTCTATGTAATTTAAGATGTGCTATTTCCTTAGCTTTCCTAAAAAACCAAGTTTTAAAACCTTCATTAAACACATCCAATTCAATAACCCTAACCGTTGTGTGGTCTTTAAATATAGATTTGGGTAAACACGATAAAATAACAACCTCATCAAACGTATGTTCCGCATGCTGCAAAAAATCACTCAGTACAAAGTTTCTAAAACCAACACCATCCGTTATGACCAATCCAAGTTTCCTCATTAAAGCTCTCTAAACTGTTTTTGATGATTTGTTTCCCAAAACGACGCCAATTGTAATGATTCCAAAAAAGCTTCGGCACTATGGCCCGCTCCAAACAAAGCCAAGGGGTTATTTTTTATTACAGGTTTTTCGTCTTGAATAGCATTCAAAATAGCATCCTTTGTATAATCCGTATTAATTATAGAGTCAGAAAAAGCACGGTTATGTTGGCGTGTACCAATATTTATAGTAGGCACGCCATAATAAGGAGCTTCCCTTACCCCAGCGCTACTATTACCTATTATAAAAGAGGCATGCCTTAACAGGGTTAAAAAATACTCAAACCGAATCGATGGAAACACCTTAAAATTAGAAAGGTTTTCAAAGGCTTTGTAAGCATCTAGTATAATTTGGCTTCCCATGTCATTATTTGGAAAAACAACCACATAACACTTCGAGCTTTCCAACAAAGCATCAACAAATTGTTTTATATAATGGGCCATTTTATGGTGCTCTGTTGTAACAGGATGAAACATAGCAACAGCATAATCTTCAAATGGAATATCATAATGGGCCTTAACCGCATCCAGGGCAGGTAGATTTTTAGAAAACATAATATCTACATCTGGAGACCCAATAGTGTAGATAGATTCAGGCAACTCGCCCATTTGTTCCAACCTTACCTTGGCTTGTTTATTAGCCACAAAATGAATATGGCTCATTTTACTGGTGGCATGGCGCATCAATTCATCAATAGTACCAGAAAGCTCCCCGCCTTCAATATGCGCTACCAATATATTGTTTAAACTTCCCACAATGGCTCCCGCCAAAGCTTCCACCCGGTCTCCATGAATAATAATCAAGTTAGGCTTTGTCGCTTTTACAAACTCAGAAAAACCAGTAATCGTCTTGGCTAAAGTTAAATCCATACTGGCCTCATGTGTATGGTTATTAAAAGTCGATATATTAGAAAAACCGCAACGTTGCACCTCAATAAGGGTATACCCGTATGTATCTAGCATATGCATTCCCGTAACAAAAATATATGGCTCAAAATCACTGTGATTATCAATAATTTGAATCAGTGATTTCATTTTGCCAAAATCGGCACGAGTGCCAGTTAAGAATGCGACTTTTTTCATTTAAAAGGTTATAAAAAATTAATGATATCCCAATGCATTAAGGCCATCAAACATAACTTTAGTTAATTCTTTTTTCTCTTCAACAGGCATTGTATCAATTTTGTAATTTGTACTCTTAATCCTGTCATAATCAAATTCACATTTTGTGTCTACATTTATAAAATCCAACAATCTACGCATTTCTTTTTTAGGCTTCAATGTCAAATCTTCATAGCTCATTTCAAATTTCCTATTCTCTTTAATAGTGCTTAGAAAACTTGTAATCGCAATAATTGAATCATTATAATACTCAGCACACTTTAGTAAAAAATCCTTTTCACTAAAATAATTACTATATACATCAACCCTATTATACTCTTTGGTAAACCATGATTTACTAACCGCCAAACCATTCCTATACAAATGTATGTATTTAGCATTAGGGAACATTTTATTGATCTCATCTAAAATAAAAGTAATTGCCGGACTTTTAATAATAACAACTTTGTTATGATTAACATGTATTTTGTTTTCTATGATAACTTTTAGCTTAAACCTGTAAAAAGGAGTCCATTGTTCCAAAGATCTTTTTGCAGTCAAATCATAGTTAACAATGTCCGTAAAAATGGGGTCATGAAGTTTCCCTTCAACCAATGCTGGTAAAAACTCATAATACATTTCATTTTTATCAACAATTACATTTGCATTGGTACTTAAAACCTCTACTAACAAGTCACTACCGCATCTTCCCGTACCAATAATAAATATGGGGCTTATATTTCTACTCACAACCCTATAATATAGGGTTTTTAAAACGATACTTAACTTACTTAAAACAGTCATTTATTCAATATCGTTAAAATCAAGTTGTACATCATTTTCAATATCACGGGTAGCTTTCTTTCCCAAAATACTATTAAATTTTTCAGCTAATATAGTTCCAGTACCCGGTCGTTTTACCCAAATATTATCCTTTGTAAACAATTCCCCTTTCTTAATGGGCTTTATACTGCATACCGTAGCAAAAGCAAAATCTATAGTAACCTGTTCTTCCTTTGCAGGTTCTTTTTTGCCACCCCGCATTAAGGCCATTTCCTTGCTACTTACAATAAGGTCTTTACAGGCATGCTCGTCCATACTGCAAATAATATCAGGACCACGACGTTGCTTATGATCTGTAAAATGACGTTCTAAAATAGAGGCACCTAAAGCAACAGCACCTAAACAAGCATTATTGTTCAGGGTATGGTCACTCAAACCAAAAACCTTATCAGGGAATGCTTGATGCAATTCCAACATAGCACCAAAACGTACCAAGTGCACAGGAGTAGGATATAAATTAGTAGTATGTAATAACGCTACGGGCACATGGTGTTTATCAAAAATAGCAACCGCCTTTTTAACGCTGGCTATCGTATTCATACCTGTACTTAAAATAACAGGCTTGCCAAACTGGGCTATATGCTCTAATAAAGGATAATTATTGCATTCACCAGAACCTATCTTATAAGCAGGCACATCAAAGCGGTGTAATCGGTTAGCGGCAGCTCTTGAAAAAGGCGTAGATATAAAAAGCATGCCTTTATGCTCTACATAGTTTTTCAACTCCAATTCATCGGCTTCACTAAGGGCACATCGCGCCATAATATCATAAATAGACATATCTGCATTTCCTGGAATTACTTGTTTGGCCGCAGCGCTCATTTCATCTTCAACTATATGGGTTTGGTGCTTTACAACCTCAACTCCTGCCCTAGCAGCTGCATCAACCATAGCCTTCGCTATAGACAACGATCCTTCATGGTTAATCCCAATTTCCGCAATAACCAAAGGTGGATAGGCTGCGCCTATTTTTCGACCATTAATGTCTATAACAGGTTCAATCATGGGCGTACTTTTTAAGCATAAACTCGGCTAAATCTAAATCGTCTTGGGTATCAATATCAATACTACCAAAAGGATGTTCTACAATCAAGGGAAATGCATCTTTTGTAATAATCTCTTGTTTTAAAATGTTTATCGCTTTTGTAATATACAACAAGCCATTTTCATAATACAGGGGCTGCAAGTCTTGGCTTCGTTGCCCAATAGTATAATTATAGGGCCTAAAAACATGGCCCTCTATCGTTCCTAGTTTATCACTGTTTCGCGAAACAGTAAACAAACTGCTACACTGCTTTTCATTATAAACTCCAAAAGCGTTAGTCAGCATTTCTTTGGTACGTAAAGGGTTCGTAGGTTGTAATACCACAACAGTTTCAACAGCTTCGTCAATAGCCTTTAAAGCATGCTGTAAAGCTGTTACTGTAGGCTCCAAATCACCAGAAAGTGCCTTGGGCCTATCTATTACAAAAGCACCATGCTCCAACGCAACATCCTTAATGGCAACATCATCCGTACTTACATAAACAGCATCAATAAACCGATGTTGTTTGGCGTATCTAATACTATAAGCCAATAACGGCACGCCCCCTAATAATGCTATGTTTTTATTGGGTAAGCGTTTCGAATGGCCTCGAGCAGGTATAATGGCAATGGTTTTTATTGTAATAGTTTTTTAGTGTTAAAAAAAAGGTGGCGGTAACGCCCTAGCTTTGTTTAAAATTTCGGTATCTATTGGGGCTCTGTATTTTAAAACTTTTGGAGAGCAATAAACTATAGCACCTAAAGCTTTAAAATATGCTTTAAAATAAAATATATCCATTACAGCATATTTTTTAAAATTATGCCAAAGCAACTTTAATAGGCTATACAAAGGATTTTTATAATAAACCATATAATAAAACGCCGAATTTTTCAATTGTTTCTCAAATCTAAAATAATTTCTCCTATCATTCAACCTTTCCTGTTTATTAACACGATGATTTACTACAATTCTATTGGTATAGAGAATATTTTTATGGTTGCACAAAACCTCAATAGCTACACATGCTTCCTCTCCATAAATATCAATCCATTTTGGAAATCCATTGGTAGCTTCATACACGTCCCTCCTAATTGCAAACCCAGAACCTATAAAACTATTACACAAAAACGCAATAGTCTCTGGAGATTTATTCAAAAGGGCTTCTTCTGTACTTTTAAAAACCCCCTTGATTTCTTGAAAAGCAATTACGCCTAAATGGCTATCAGCTTTAAAAAGCAAGTGAACAACCTCTATAAAATTGTCTTGTAAAGGGTGGGCATCATCATCAAAACCAATAAAAACATCGCCCGTTGCAAAGGCATATAAACTATTTCTGGCCGCTGAGGCACCCAGATTGATTTTAGATTCAAACCAACGTACTGCTATAAAATGTTGCTTTAAACCAATGGAGTCATCATCACATCCATCTAAAAATACCAAAATTTCAGTACTTGAATAGTCAACAAACCTATCAAGAACACTCAAAGTTTCTTTTAAAGCTTGTTTTCTGTTATGGGAAACAATTAAAATAGACGTCTGCACTAGCGTAACATGTTTTTAATTAACCTTAAAGTATTAGCTACTTTTAAATGTCTCAAAACAATCCACCAAGTTAAAGGTTTCCATCGGCTTTTCCCCGATCGTTTCCAAAAATCAACTACCCTACGAATCAAAAAATGACTAAACCTTGATTTCTCAGCTAAACCAATATCATTTTTTGCTCTAAAAAAAATAGTATTTACCAAATATATCAGCTTGTTAATTTTAGTATAAAATACCTTGTCCATATATACTTGCTTACCATAATAAAGCTCAAAAATCATCTCAGGTTCAACATGTACCCCAAATTGGCTCCAATAGCGTGATATTATTTTCGATCGCTCTTCAAAATGCAAGCCGTTTTTTAAAGCTGCCCGGTGGTTACTGGCTTCCACAACTCTATATTTCATTAAAAAATCGGGCAAATTCATCATAATTCCATCTAACTTAGCAATCCTGGTCCACAAGTCCCAATCCTCAGTGGTCTTGAATTCTAAATCATAGTTCAATGCATGTTTTATAAAAAAAGCACTTCTAAACACTACAGAAGAATGTCCAAAAGAAGCAGAAAAAAGCAAGTGATAACGAATATAGTTTGAGCTTTCTGGGTAAGTCCATGCAAAACCAGGCACATCATCAAATTTTTTTAGCCAATACCCTTGGGTTCCCAGCACATCAACCGCTTGATGTTTATCCATAAAAGACACTTGCTTTGCAAACCTATCAGGATAGCACCAATCATCGGCATCCATTCTGGCAATGTATTCATAGTTTGGTAACAAATCTTCTAAGCCCTTGTTTAAAGTCTTAGTAAGACCTAAATTCTCTTTGTTCTTTTTATAAAAAATACGGGAATCGTCGTAATGGGAAATAACATGCAAAGTCTCATCGGTAGAGCAATCATCATAAATATAAAAATCAAAATTAGAATACGTCTGGTTTAATACCGAATCAATACTATCCTTTAAATAAAGAGCAGCATTATATGAGGGCATTAAAACAGCTAATTTTTTCATCAACTAAGCATTTGTTTAATATAAGTTATAGTTTCTCTATTTATGGTATCATCAAACTTTCTGGCAAATAATACCGATTCCAAATTATTAGACTTAACGTCATCAATTGTTAAATATTTAGGGTGCGCATTATTACCTTCAAAATCAATAAAATGGACAGATCTATTTTCAATCAAAAAGGCATCCTTCTTACTAAAATTAGTAACCAAACTATAAAAATACAGCTCGTCAGGAGCAAAAGTGTACTTAAAAATAGAAGTGAAAGCCTTGTTCTCACGGCTCTTCAAGATTATAAACTGCAACAAATCTTTGTTTAAAATCATCCATTGGCTTTGCCCAAACAGCTCAAAATTGGGGAAATTAGATTCAAATCGATGCAAAGGTGTTAAAAAATGCAACCTTAACACCTTCAATAGCCTATTAACCCAATAATTACATTTCTTTCCTTTTTTTATATCGAACAAATAAAGCTTTTCTAGTCTAAACATCCCCCCTTTCCACCAATTTTCATAAGGCAACTTCCAATATTTTATAAAAGAACGTGTCTGCTTACTTTCCAGGTAACGATCAATGTAAGCATTCGATTTTAAAGGTAAATCCTCGCCAGAAAGCATTATAAAATGGTAATTAGCACCAAAATGATGGTGTGCCATAAAATCATGCACCTCACCCATGCCATTCAATGTTGCCCTAACCAAACCAAAAGACCCCCAAGAACAAGACACCCTTTTTTTTACAAAAAAAACAGGACTATCGGTTATAGCACGCTCAAAGGGGTCCAGTGGAGCTTTTTTATCAAGATGTACAAAAAAAAAGGATTTTCCATCATTCAATTGAGAGATTAACGCAGCAACTTGCAAAGGCTTTTTGTGGGCAAGAATAAAGTACACTTTATAATACATCATGGTGCTTTATAATCTA
Organism: Aestuariibaculum scopimerae; assembly: GCF_059428085.1. Taxonomy (NCBI): domain Bacteria; kingdom Pseudomonadati; phylum Bacteroidota; class Flavobacteriia; order Flavobacteriales; family Flavobacteriaceae; genus Aestuariibaculum; species Aestuariibaculum scopimerae. The sequence goes on along the minus strand of NZ_CM182089.1, from coordinate 2,870,219 downwards.
TAATTCCCTTTAAAGCCTCTGCAAAAAACTGCGCTGGGTTTTCTGGAATTTCTTTTTCTATAGCGCTACGGGCCTTTATACCCATAGCTTCCCAATCGTGCCTTACTGCCCAAGCACTCTCCAGAGCAGCATCTATATAATCTGGTCTAGGAGCCGCTGCTAAAAAGCCTGTCTCATTATCTTGGAGCAATTCCCTATTCCCACTCACATCAGTTATAATGGCTAAACGGCTACACAACATAGCCTCTACTAGCACCAAGGGCAATCCTTCAAAGCGAGAAGTTAAAATCAATCCATGGTTATGCTCCCAAATATGTCTAGTGGCAGTGTAAGGATGAATAACCACGTTTTTAATTTCGTACAGTTGTATCAAATCCTTTAAATTTTCGATATCGCTTCCTGCACCATAAAAATTAACCACCAAATTTCTGTTTTTCCACTTGTCCAGTTTTAAAACACGCAATAGCACGTCCTGGCCCTTTGCCGAAAAATCATAGCGCCCTACACATGCTAATTGATAAGTATCTTCTTTCGGGTATTCCAAACGAATATCATAAGGCACATTAAACGGATTTCTAACAACCTCAGCATTTGGTAAAGCCATTCCCAATTGTGCTTGGGTAACTTCTAAATTATCACAACTCACAAAATAATTTCGCTCACTGTGCATAAAGCCCAACTGCATCTTTTTACGTAAACTCAAATTTGGCCATAAGCTCTCATTTATAGCATGGGAAATTGTTACATAATCAATATTATTTGCCCTTGCTAGCGCCATAGTTTCAACACCATTAAAATTGTACCCTTGGTTTACAACCAATAAATCGGGCTGAAACATTTTTATAAAAGCCTTTTTTTTATTTTCTGGTTTAAATCGGTTGTGGTAAGGCAAAAACCTATTAAAAACCCTTTTAAACACCGATAAATTAGCTTGAGGAATTCTGTAAACCGTAATTTTTTGCTGGTTTTCCAACTCTAAAAGCCATTCCGGAAGCCTAAGTTTTGGGTGTATACAAACACCAATAGCATAAAATGGTAACAATTCAACAACTGTCTTGGCCCAAAGCAATTCACTACCACCCCAAGCCACATTCTCTGGCACAAATACAATCTTTTTTTTGTATCCCATTTAAAACTTCATTTTACGCTTAAGCTTATTTCCTAAAATCCTAATCAAGCTTTTAAAACCAGGCTCTTGCTTTAGCTTACTGTTTTCTATCAAACACGATCTAAAATAATACAAATGCTGCAATTCCTTTTTATTAAAAATATAATCTAATAGCGTTTGCCTTTTAGGCCATGCTTCAGAAAGCATAGAATGGTCCCTAACCCTATAATCAAAAAACAAGGCATCAACATAATGAAATTGAAAACCCTTAACCCCCATACGCAACCATAAATCCCAGTCTTCAAATCCCATTAATGGCATAACTTCATCAAACCCGTCAACTGCCTCCCAGGCCGACTTTCTAAAACCTGCACAAGCATCTATATAATTATTGAGCAGTATGTCCCTAAAATCAAACGGTCTCGATTTCCAAACAGACGTTTTATTACCAAAAAATTGGGCATTGCCATGCACAACATCAATATCAGGATTCGCATCCAAAAGCTTAATAGTTTGTTCTAGCATAAAAGGCCGCAATCTATTATCCGCATCCAACGGAATAATATATAAACCATTAGCCTCTGCTATTCCACGGTTTCTGGCATGCCCTAAACCCATATTAGGCTGATTGATAATCCGAACAGATGGATCGGTTTCAGCAATAGTGGTTAAAACCGTTAGGGTTTTAGTATCAGTTGAACCATCGTTTACTAAAATAATTTCATATACTTCTGGGTCTGGATAAGCCTTAACACTCGCAATGGCTTCCTCCAGATATTCCCCAAGGTTATAACATGTAATTACAATAGATAGTTTTAGGCTCATCTGTTAAATGTTTTATTAAAAAACACGGTTACTTTTTGTTTAATAACATGCAAATAAAACCCCATACTTTTTAATCCGCTTTCAATACGTTTTATTTCATGGCCCCGTGTATCAGCTTCAAGAGAACGGTTTTTAAAAACAATGGGGTGCACTAAATGGGCTCCATTAAAACTTTTAAAAGCCAACAGTTTCTTGTTAAACTCACCATCTTTACAAAAAATCAGCATGTTTTGTTTATACCACCAATCAACTTGGGCATACTCCCAAAATAATGGCCTTAAAACATCAAACACCTCAAAACCATAATGTTTAAACTTTTCAATCCAATATTGAGGTGCCTGCTCATTAACATGGTTTTGTCCACCTTGGTTTGGTATAGCAGCCGAAAAAACAATAACATCGCCTAATTTACAAAGATTTTCAACAAATGAATGGGATACCAACTCCGACAAATGTTCAGCGACCTCTAAAGATAAAACCAAACCATACCTCTCTGTAAAACTAAAAGGTTTCTCTAAATCTTTTTCAACAAATTCCGATTGCTCAATTTTCAACAACTCCTTATCCACATAATCACCATCAACACCTAAAACATCAATTACACCGTGTTTCTTAAACTCATGCAACCATGTACCCAAACCACACCCAACATCTATAACCGAAGTTGGCTTAAAAACATCCATTAAAAAAGGCACTACAGCCTTTGGAGCATTAAAATTGTGAACGTCTTCGGTATGTACGTATTTATGGTTCATAAAAAAAATTTAAGAGTGCTTCATAATCATATCCGATAAAAATGAAACACCTCTTTTTAAAATTAAATAAGGAAAAAACATAAGTAAAAAACCCAGCCGCATATTTACTTTTATGGGGCCCAGCAATACCTCCTTCAGATAAATAAAATACACTTTAGAAAGTAATGCATTTCTAATTTCAAATAAATATAAATGGTAAAGGCGCTTGGTTAATAAATCGTCATGTAGTTCATGGGACTTTAAATACATATTTTTCCTTACCATTAGCTTCGAACTTACTTCTTTAACATTATTATTAGCTGAAATAGAATTCTTATGCAATCTAACCTTAATCAAACTGGCATCAATAGCCCCTCCTTTAACCTCCTTATACTGGGTTAATACATTAAAAATAAAATCTAAATCTTGATATTTATAAATAGTTTCATCCCATGATATGGGAGCAACGGTTTCTCTAGTCCATAAAATATTAGCCGTGTTTAAAGCATAAGACGACGACTCATCAAACAAATAGCTTCTTAAATAATTTTCGCTTTTTTTGCTTTTAAACTCCTTAACAAAATCACCATCCTTATAAGTAGAAAACCCACAAGTAACAAAGTTTAAATCAGGGTTCTCCGCAAACAAATTAAGTTTCTTTTCCAATAAATCTGGGTGCATCGTATCATCGCCATCAAACCATTGTATAAAATCGCCCTTGCTCAATTCAAAACCATAGTTTCTACAAGTATTAGACCCCTTAGGCATTTTGGCTAGCCTTTGGTAAAATCTAAAGCGTTCACTCTTGTTTACAAAATCCTTAATTACTTCAACAGTATCATCAGTAGAACCATCATCCACCACAACACATTCCCAATTACTATATGTTTGTTGTAAAACAGAATTAAGGGTATCACCTATAAAATTAGCTCGGTTGTATGTGGGAATAATAATGGAAACTAAAGATTTCAAATAATAACTTTTTCTACTATAATATTTTTTTCGTCAAATACTTTTAAATAAAATATTAATTTATCTTTTTATAAAAATAATATCCTTTTCCAAAGAAATTTAAAGAACCTAACATAAGTAAAAAGTTCACACCATTAATACCATATTCTTTTAAAACAGCCATGATAAAAGGAACTTTAAACCTTATAAACATTTTTCTCTCTAAATAGTAAACATAGATACATTTTTTTAACAAAAACAGACGTGATTTCTTCTCGCACTTATGCTTTATATCTAAATAAGTAAACCAACAAACCCTAAAAGTACTTTCGTTCAAATCTTTTTTTAAAACTAGTTTACTCCTTATAGAATCATTATGATATCTTCTTAATGATACAATCTCATCAATAAAAACTGCATTGGTTGAAATAATTAAGAGTTTACTAAAATAGTTATACTCTTGTCCTGATTTTAAATTTTCATTAAATCTAATTGCATTAGCTAGTTTGGATTTAACACATACATCCAGTGTCAACCAATTTAATTTTTGTGTAATATAGTTATATAATGTAATAGGGTAAGTATGAAAAGTGTAATAACTATCTATTCCTGAATTATCAGCATTAAAATATTTGGTTCTTGTTATTACAAAATCACAATCATTTTCTTTTATACCTTTATACTTAACTTTTAGATGATTAGGAGTCATTAAATCATCGCTATCAAAAAATACAATATATTCTCCTTTAGCAAATTGCAAACCTATATTCCTACAAGTATTAGCTCCTTTTTTTTTACTACTAGGCCTTTTAAAATATCTAAAGCGACTATCTTGCTTTACATAATTACCAATAACAGAATCACTATGATCATCACTGCCATCATCTATAATTAAACATTCCCAATATTCATAACTTTGGTCCAAAATAGAGTCTAGTGTCTCACATATTAAATGGGCACGATTAAAAGTTGGAATTATTATGGATATTAAATTATTTTCTTTTACCATTTGTTGTTATAGTTACAGATAAAATAACTTCAGTAAGCTTAGAAATGTATTTATCCATTGTAAAAAAACTTGACACCCGTTCTTTGCCTGCCTTACCCATCTTTATAGCTAGACTCTTATTATCTAGTATCCAAATCATATTCTTAGACATTGCTTCAATATCTTTTTCTACACTCAACAGTCCTGTTTCTCCATCAACAACAATATCTGGAATTCCAGCATGATATGTGCTAACAACAGGTAAACCAGCTCCACTTGCTTCTAAAATTGCTACCGGCGTTCCTTCCATATCGTTATCTTGGGCAGTGATAGAATGTTGTACAAAAGCTATCGATTCTACTATGTAAGTTTTAAATTGATTGGGCGTAATTCGACCAGGAAATAAAACTTGATTCTTTAAACCTAAAGCTTCTACTAAATCTTTGCAACTATCTAACAATATTCCTGTTCCGGCCATTATAAGTTCAGAATCTGGATAAATTTTAGCTACATTATAGAAAGCCAATATTGTTAAATGTGGTGCCTTTTTTTCTACAAAACGTCCTACACCAATAAATTGTAGTTTTTTATAGCTTAATTCCAAGTTAAAAAAATCAGTATCGGGGCCATAAGGATTATAAACTATTTTATCTTTAGGACATCCAATTTGCATCAAACGTTCAGTCATTTCATTACTCACTGAGATAACTACAGTTTTATTATAATTAAACATTGTAATGTAATCTGCTTTATAAGATTCTAAAACACTATTTCTAACAGCATCATGCCCATGGAAATGAACAACTAAAGGCAAATCTAAAAAGCGACATACAGGTAACACTTTTGCTCCTATAATACCATACTGTGCCAATATTACTTTTATATTATAATCTCTAAGATCTTTAACTAGAATTTCAAAGTTATTTTTTTTTAATAATTTAAAACGTCGTAAAATTCTAACCAGTAAACAATCTCTCTTTTTTATATTAAACGGCACTTCATAACCCCAGTATTGTATAATATTAAACGGTAACTTGTCTATCTGAGCCTTTATAAAAGTTTCGCTCTCATGATAGGGTTTATTAGAAAAAAAGGCTAAATTCAAAATATTAATAGTTTCTTTTTTTATTATTTATAATTAATGCTTTTATATATTTCAAATTATCTAAAATCTTTTGATTAAAACTTACCTTGGATTTAGGTTGCTCAATTTCCATATTTAAATTCAGCCTTGATTTAACCCTTTTATGCCTGGATAATTTATTTTCTATTTTATAATTATCACTAAATCTTAAACAACTGCTAATATATTTTGGTTCAATTTCAATTACCGCGTAAAAATAATCTAATGATCTCCAGATATTTTGGTACTCAAAATAAATTATTTCTCCATTAATGTCTCGAGCTAAAGAGGCTATATTATAAAAATCTAGATATTCATCTACTGGTTGCAATCCATTTGGATTATTTAATTTTAACCATTGCTGATGATGTTTAGATGGACAGGCTAAGATCAAACGTCCTTGATCTTTCAACAACTGTTTCAATGCTTTATGAAAAAAGGAACGATTTATCTTTGGAATATGCTCATAAACATCAATCATTAATACTGCATCATATTTTTGTTTTGGCAATTCTTTTGTAATGTCAAAGACCTCATATTGTAAATTATACCTATCAAATAACAATCTAGCCTTATCAATTAAAACTGGACTTAAATCTATACCTTTTATCTCTGCTTTGGTAAATCTTAAAGAAAATTCATGACTACTCCAACCAATACCACAACCTATATCTAAAATAGAACTAGAATCTTTTGGTATAAATCTCCCTAAATTTATTATTGCCGATTCCATTCTTTTATTACCAAAAACATAATCTTTTAATAATTTTTTATCAAAATTATTATAAAAAGTCAATGAGTTTTTCATTTATTATAATCTAATATTATATTCTTGATAGTAGTTTAGTAATTTTTTTACTCTCTCTAACTGAACATTAGAAAATTGATAATATACTTTTTTATTATCATTATTAACCCGTAATTTGTCTTTATCCAAATAAGATTTTTTTAAACCTTTTTCAACTTGTTCATCTGAATATTGAAAATCATAAAAATCTAGTATTTTTTTTATCTCTAAAATATTATTTGATTTAAAAGCTTCAAAATTTATTTCTAAAACTTTTATATTCTTATTATCTAATTCATTTTTCCAAGAAACAATAAAATTGACATACCAAGGTAAAATTAAATCTATCATAAAATCAAATTGCTTTTCGATTTCCCAACTACTAAATCCTTTAGAGATTGAAAACATAAACCACCTGTTATTTTCATTTAAAATATGATTATGCAATGATCGTAATGAGTCTAAAATACCTCTATTCAAAAAGACAACTTTTATTCCAAATTTTTTTAAATATAGCAGATTATTGTCATTACATTTTGCATGCAATTGGGTAATAGTGTTCTTGTTTAGGGCTTCTAATAAAGTTAATCTATCTATATTATGATCATTAGTCCCTCTAATAGGTTGAAGTTGAATAAATTCATATTTAGTAATATTTTTTAAAACATTAGCTATAAAAGTACTTCCTGATTTAGGAAGACATGCTATGAATATATGAGAAAATTTATCTAAATAGCAACTCTCTTTATAATTAATAAAACCTAATAGGCTCATCCTCGCATATAAGATTTTTCTAAAACTATCCTTCATCTATCTAATTTTCACTATTGGTATAGTGGTTGCTTTACCTCTGTTTAATTTACCTATATTAAATACATCTCCTCTATCCACAGTTAAAAGAAAACCACTATCAATTCTATCAAGGTGATTTTCTCTTTCAGTATTTTTCTTAGACAATAATAATGTAAGATAATAAGCCCCTCCTCTTAACAAAAGTCTATTAAAATCTATACTTATGTAACCTTTATTTATAATTTCATTTATGTTAACCCCCATTTCATCAGAAACAATCATTGCTACTATATTTTCATTTACATCTTTTACTGATAACCCAAAAACTAAATTTTCTTTAATTTTCTCTTCAATATTTATATAAATGTTTATTCTCAAAAATTCGCCTGAAGTGATTGAAACTATTTTTTTGTTAAACTCATTTAATAATTCAACTTTTGAAAATTTTATCCCCCCCCTACCTGTCCTATCTTCTCTATCAATTAATTCTATTTCTGCTTTTAATTTTTTTTTCCTTTAAATAAAAGTCAACAGCTTCGTTCTGAGTTCCTTCAAAAACAATACTTCCGTTTTCTAGTACAATAGCTTTATTACATAGTTTACGAATTGCTGCCATATTATGACTAACAAACAATACCGTCCTACCATCCCCCTTACTAATGTCTTGCATCTTACCAATGGCTTTTTTTTGAAATTCAGCATCACCTACCGCTAGCACTTCATCTATTACCAATATTTCAGGCTCTAAAAACGCGGCCACTGCAAATGCCAATCTTACAGTCATACCTGAAGAATAACGCTTTACAGGAGTATCTATATAGCGTTCACAGCCCGAAAAGGCTATAATTTCATCTATTTTAGAATTAATTTCTTTTTTGGTCATCCCTAAAATTGCGCCATTTAAATAAATATTCTCCCGCCCTGTCATTTCTCGATGAAAACCTGTACCTACCTCTAGCAACGATGCAATACGTCCTTTGGTCTTTATCTCACCAGTAGTTGGACTCGTTACTTTAGAAAGTATCTTAAGAAGCGTCGATTTTCCAGCACCGTTCTTGCCAATAATACCCAAAACTTCGCCACGCCTTACTTCAAAATTAATATCCTGTAATGCCCAAACGTAATCAGAGGTCCCTTTAATACTTCTATCATTAACCTCGCCTATTTTTAAATACGGATCTTCTTTGCCACGAATGCGGTGCCACCAACGGTTAAGATCATGACTTATGGTTCCCGTGCCTACCAAACCTAATCGATACTGCTTGCTTAAATGTTCTACTTTTAATACAATATCACTGTTTTTCATATCACACAGTATCTATAAAATTTTTCTCTGTTCTATTAAAAACAATCAGTCCCAATAAAAAACAACATATACTTACTAAGGTTGCATATAAAAAAGTAGTTACCGAAAACGTCCCTACTCCTAAAGTCATATACCTAAACAGTTCTATAAAAACGGTCATTGGGTTATATGCTACCAACCAAGCATAATTAGGCAATTGTGCTTTAAAATACGACAATGGGTACATAACCGCCGATCCATACATAAGCAACTGCACGCCAAAACCAACCAAATAAGTTAAATCTCGGTACTTTGTGGTTAAAGAAGATACTAACATACCAAACCCTAATCCCAACAAAGCCATCAGTACTATTAATACGGGAAGCAACAAAATATAAGGTGTAGGCGAAACTTGAAAAGCTTTGCTTGTAAAAAATATAAAATAAACATAAAACCCTATAAACACCAATAATTGAATACCAAACTTAACCAAGTTTGAAATAACAACAGATAAAGGAGCAATAATTCTAGGGAAATATACCTTACCAAAAATACTTTGATTATTTAAAAACGTACTACTAGTACCAGTTAAGCAAACACTAAAATAGTTCCAACAAGTTAATCCAGCTAAATTAAATAAAAACGAGGGAACACCATTTCCTGTCGGTATATTTGCTAAGTTATTAAATATCAACGTAAAAGTTAATGTTGTAAACAAAGGCTGTATAAAATACCATAAAGGCCCTAAAATGGTCTGTTTATATAGTGTTATTACATCACGTTTTACAAACAACAACAATAAGTCCCGATAATGCCATATCTCTTTAAAATTAAGGTCAATAAATCTTTTTTTGGGAGAAATGGTATAAAGCCAATCTGTATTTTTGGATGAATTGCTCAAAACAACAAATATTCTATTAATAAATTAAAGGGCAACTAACACCCTATCAGCTTTTTCTAAAAAACTTCTTAAAACGCTTTATAAAACTGGGCTTTGAATTACTCTCATGGTACCCATTCGCATAATTACCATAACCATAGCCATAACCGTAACCATAGCCGTAGCCATAACCGTATTTAGCTTTTTGGTCGTAACCATTATAAATAATACTTATATTCTTAACCTGCTTGGTTCTATACTTTTCGTTAATAAAATTAAGCATCTCCCGCTTGGTATAATCTTGCCGAATCACATACAACGAGGCATCCACATGCTCAATCAACTCCAGTGCATCCGCTACCAAACCTATAGGGGGCGTATCCAATACAATATAATCATAAGTGGTTTTCAAATCATCAATAAGCTCATCCAGTTTATCATGAAGCAACAATTCCGAGGGGTTTGGGGGTACCGGGCCAGACGTAATCACGTCCAAATGGGCAATATCCGTTTTTTGTATCACCCTATCCAAAGGCTCCTGTCCAATCAAATAATTAACAATGCCCAAATCATTTTCAATATTAAAATCATCAAATATCTTGGGCTTTCTCAAATCCAAACCCAATAAAATCGTTTTCTTTCCACTTAACGCAAATACCGTAGCCACATTAATAGAACAAAAGGTTTTCCCTTCTCCACTTACCGACGAGGTCACCATAACTGTTTTAGCGCCTACTAAAGCCTGGGTTTTATAAAAATATTGCAGTCCAGACCGAATGGCCCGAAACGATTCCGCAACGGCCGATTTGGGCTTTCTATGCACCACCAAATTGTTGTCCAACTTATTTTTACCCACCACACCCAAAATAGGAATCTTGGTTAACTTTTCAACATCCATGGGGCTATGGATATTGTTATCCAAAAAGGTCAAAACAAAAGCTAATAACAAAGGAATCAATAAAGCCAGAAAAAAGGCCAATATATACCTTACATTTAAGTTTCTACCCAACACCGTAGCACCTGTATTCTTAGCAGGATCAATCACCAAAATATCCGACACATTAGACGCTTTTATAATCTCAGCCTCCCCACGCTTAGCCAAAAAGAGGTTGTAGGTTTGCTGACTCAAGGAATACTGGCGCTCAATATTAATAAGCTGCTGTTGGTCCTCAGGTAATTTACTAAACTGCAGTTCCACCAAGCTCAAGTCCTTGTTAACCTGGTCCAACTCGCGCTTTAAACCATTAGTTACCGAACTAATATTTTCCAGTAACACATTCTTCAACCCCTCTATTTGTCGGTTTAAATCATCAAAAACAGTCGCATCCTTACGCACAGAATACTGTAATTTCGATTTTTGAACCGACAGCTCATTAATTTTAGAAACATTGTTCAATATATTCCCATCACTTATACCTGCAATAGAAGGCGCAGGGATATCAGTAAACGAACTACTGGTTAACAAATAATTTTTAAGATTGGCATAATAGTCCAATTGCCTATTAATAGATTCCTTATTATTATCCAGCTTAACAAATTTATCATTAAGTAACGCACTCTCATCATCCAAATTATAAATCTTATTCTCCTTACGGTAGGCATTTAAGGCATCCGCATTATCCAACAGTTCCTCCTTAACCCTCAAAATTTGTTCATCAATAAACTTAATGGCATTGGTGGAATACTGGTTTTTACGCTCCAATTGATCTTCACTCAAAACAGAAACCATAGCATTCAAGTAATCTACAATCTTTTCGGTGTTCTTATCAATTAAAGAAATATCCAGTATGGGCGATCCCTGTACATTAGAAACACCTGTTCTATTTTGATAACTGGACACCACACCATCAAAATTGCTGAATTGTATAAAAAACGGTTCACCAACAGTAGGTTTTCTATCCTCAGCCAAAGTAATCACACCTTTAAAATACGGAAGTACAATCGTATCACCTACGCGAAATTGTTCCTTATAAATCCCCACGGGCACATCAATTCTAGTAATAGTCTTGGTAATATAATTTTGGGCTGCCACCACAGGATTTTGAAAATCAATTTCAAGCTCATAACTACTAGGGTCAGTAAACGTAACCTTTACAGGCATATTAATAAGCTGTGGGGCATTGTAATCATGGTTAAACCGAAAAGGCGCGGCCTTATAAATATCCTGTTTCCTAAAACGTCCCTGCCTTAAATAGCTTTTGTAAAACTCCAACCGGTCCACCACCTTTTCATGATGGGTCCTAGATTGTAAAGTCACAATAATGGTCTGTAATTTAGACGTTACCCCACCCCAGTTAAAAGTCAAACTGGCGTTAGAAGTAAATAAGGGGTTATTATCATTTTCCACAGATATTTTTGTGCCTAATTGATATGAAAACTCTTCCCGAATGTTTTTTTGGTACACAATAAAAAACCCAATAGCCAACAATACCAAAAAAAACTTCCAATAACTCAAAGCCCTAAACAGAAACTTTTTGATATCAAAAGTTGATGAGATAGCGTCCGAAGATTCAAATTCATCAAGCATAACTACATTACAGGTTTTTAGTTAAAAAATAAGTCGACACAATCACCGAAAATATAGACGCAATAGTGGTAATATTTTGTATAGCCGTTTGCCCTGCACCAATAACCTTACGCTTTAAAGGCTTTACCAAAATCATATCATTAGGCTGAATATAATAAAACGGCGATTGCATAGCCGCAATGTCCGTTAAATCAATATGGTGTATCTGTTGGCCGTCCGGGTATTGCCTAATCACCAAAACATCCTTTCTATCACCCGTAGCCTTTATATCACCTGCATTAGCAAGCGCCTCAATAATATTCACACGGTCTTGAAACAGCGTCTTAACCCCCGTACCATTTACCTCACCAGTCACCGTATAGCGTAACCCAGCCAACTTAACCGTTACAAATATTTCAGCAGTCTCCTTAAAATACTGTGCCAACAATTCCTTTTTAACCAAAGCCTCAATTTCAGCAATCGTATAGCCCAACACATTCAATTCACCCAAAATAGGAAACTTAATATTTCCGTGTAAATCAACCGTAAACCCATTAAAATATAACTGAGAACCATTTTGGGAGGCATTATTGCTACCCACATCCACAGGGTTAAAAATAGAAGTCAACTCTTCATCAAGGGCCTTCACCCGAATACTTAAAATATCATTAACCTGAACCCGATACGGCTTAGACGTTTCCTTTAGCCCAGGAGAATCACTAACAACAGTGCCCTTTTCCTGTAGATAAACCACATCCTTATTCGTAATACAAGAAGAAAATAAAATACAGATTGTTAAGCAGAAAAGTAAGAGCAATCGTTTCATTCCAGATAATGTGTTTAAAGACAAATATAACCTTTAACCCACAATATAAAAACTTATAATTTAAATTTTGACAATTCTCTCAAAAACAACATATTCCAAATACCAGTTCAAAAGCAGTTTGTCAGTTCAAGCATTACAGAAGAGCAAAATACATTTTGCAACAAAGGCAGCAAACGAAGCCTAACAAGAACCATTAGCAAAAAAAAAGAAAACAGAAAGAAAACAAAATCAATCAACAAACAAAGACCACTAGGCAGGCCCCTGGCCTATTTTTAATTCCGTAGTAGGGCCAAGCGTTAAGAATCTTTCTAGTAGAAAGATTTAGTGCAGGAGCCAGATGGCGTGAAGGCGTTCAAGGCGAAGCGGTTGCAACGCAGGACGGAGCGTTAAGAAAATGTCCGGTGGACATTTTTAGCGAACGGGCCAGCCGGCGGAAAGGCAGGAGCCTTGAAGCGGATTTTCAAAGAATTAAAAATCAGCCTAGATTTCTTTGTTACTTTCTTCATCAATGAACTGCGGAGCATATCATGAGTTCCTCTAAAAAAATAGAATGGACGAATAAAGAAAGTAAAGAAAAAAAAGACCATCTTAAAAAAGACAGCCTTTCCAAAATAATTTAATTAAAAATCATCACCCCACCGCATCAATCCGCATCGAATTATCACTGGCCAATTCATAAAACAAGCCATTAAGCTCCTGATAAAAAACAATACCAACAGCACTAATAACACCCAACGTATCCGGTAATACAGCACCAAACCCCAAATCTACAGTCAACGTCGTATCAGCACCAACCATACCACCCAATGCAATTTCATTACTAAAAACAATACCGTGCGTACCATCTTCTTCAGCATTTACAGGGCCATAAACCTTATCAGTCGAATTATAAACATAATCACTTAAAACAGTAGATGCCAAAATTAATTTAAAGTGGGTAGCTCCTTCAGGGGCATTAATATAATTAGACGTATTAAAATCTGGTATAACCCAAGTAGAAATACTTCTGTTCATATCCAGGGAAGGAGGTGTATTAGGTGCATAAAACACCGAATTTAACGGTTTGTATTTATTAAAATCAACACCAACCAAAAGCGCTTTATTGTCCAATATTTCAAACGACCGCTGACCTCTAATACCAGTGCCTTTAGAATTAATACGCTTCATAACACCCGTTAATCTTCCAACAAGCCTACTATCAGCCACACGTTTAATAACAGACTTAAACCCGCCTCTCAAAGCCTTACCAACCACTGCCGCACCACCAAACTCGCTCATATTCTCACGAGTACGCTTAAAAGCCTTATCACTTTCAATACGTTCTTTATCCACACCACCTTTAAGTCTAATATAATTTATTCCATTTTTACGATAAAAATTTAACTCCCCTAAGGAGCCGTCGATACCTATGTATCCTTTCTGCTTCGCCATATCTTCTATGTATTGTGAATCCGTGTTGCATACTTTATTTTTAAAGCAACTCAAATTCTGATTAAACAAATGTTCCCAAACTTTTTGAGAATCTTAAAATACCAATAGGCCTATCGGAAAAATGTACTTTTAGTTTATTCGAGGGGAAAGAAACTGTCCGTAACTATTTTTATATACATAAGAATTAACATTTATAGACGTAAGCAACATGTTAAAAAAATATTAAACTTTTTTCTACAATAAAAAACAATAAAATGTAAGAATAAAAACCACAAAAAACATGCAGTTGTACCAACACATAACCAAAACCACACCACACAGCAACCCAAGGTTCACCACAAATTAACTACAGGTTCACCACAGGTTCATCACTACTTAACCATAATGCCACGATAGTTAACCATATCATGAACCCTTAGTTAACCAAGTAAGTTATTTCAAACAAACAATAAAAAAGCATAAGTTAAAAACTGTAAGTAAACATAAATACATAAAAATCAACATATTACAACAAACACCAAATACCAAAGAAATAATTCGTGAATTCATGGCAACACACTAACTTTGCAAAAAAACAGACACCTTGAACTATCTAACAGTCGAAAACATATCCAAATCCTACGGAGAACTAACCCTCTTCCAAAACCTATCCTTTAGCATACACAAAGACCAAAAAACAGCCTTTGTAGCAAAAAACGGAACAGGCAAAACATCCATATTAAATATCATTTCAGGAGATGACCAGCCCGATAACGGTACCATAACCTACCGAAAAGGCATAACCGTGTCCTTCCTTTCCCAAGACCCCAAATTTGATAAAGAGCTTACCGTAGAACAAACCATCTTTGCTAGCGACAATGCCATTCTTAAAGTAATAGAAGCCTACGAAAAAGCCCTGGAAAACCCCGAAGACACCGAAGCATACCAAAAAGCCTTCGAACAAATGGAAGTACACCAAGCCTGGGATTTCGAAACACTGTACAAACAAATACTCTTTAAACTAAAACTCGAAAACCTGGACCAAAAGGTAAGTACCCTTTCCGGCGGACAAAAAAAACGCTTGGCACTCGCCAATGCCCTTATAAACAAACCCGACCTACTCATTCTCGATGAGCCTACCAACCACCTCGATTTAGAAATGATCGAGTGGCTAGAAGCCTTTTTCGCCAAAGAAAACATCACACTGTTCATGGTAACCCACGATAGGTATTTCCTAGAACGCGTATGCAATGAAATTATCGAACTGGATGAAGGCGAGCTATACACCTACAAAGGCAACTACTCCTATTATCTGGAAAAACGCGATGCCCGTATAGAACGCACAGAAGTAGAAACCGGAAAAGCCAAACAACTGTTCAAAAAAGAACTAGAGTGGATGCGTCGCCAACCCAAAGCACGAACCACCAAATCCAAATCACGCATAGACGATTTTCAAGATATAAAACACCGTGCGCACCAACGCCGTAAAGACCACCAAGTACAACTAGAACTTAACATGGAGCGCCTGGGCAGTAAAATCTTGGAATTCCATAAAGTATCCAAAGCATTCAAAGACAAAATCATACTAGACAAGTTCGACTACACCTTCCAAAAAAGTGAACGCGTAGGCATTATCGGTAAAAATGGCACAGGAAAAACCACCTTCTTAAACATACTCACCAAAACCACAGCACCAGATTCTGGAAAAGTAGTTACAGGCGATACCATCAAGTTTGGTTACTATACCCAAAGCGGTATAACCGTAAAGCCCCAACAAAAGGTAATAGACGTTATCCGCGAGTTTGGCGACTATATCCCACTAAAAAAAGGCCGTCAAATAAGCGCACAACAATTACTGGAACGCTTCCTTTTCGACCGAAAAAAACAATACGACTATGTAGAAAAGCTAAGTGGTGGCGAACGCAAGCGCCTCTACCTCTGCACCGTGCTTATACAAAACCCAAACTTCCTCATTCTAGATGAGCCTACAAACGATTTAGATATCGTAACCCTAAACGTATTAGAAAGCTTCCTACTGGACTTTCCAGGCTGCATCATCGTCGTATCACACGACCGATACTTTATGGACAAAGTAGTAGACCACCTATTCATATTTAAAGGCGAAGGTATTATTGAAGATTTCCCCGGCAACTACACCGACTACCGTGTATATGAAGACAGCCAACCAGTCGTTTCCAATACCACCGAAGACAAAAAAGACAAAGTCTCCGTGAAAAAGAACGAGGCCAGTAAACTTACCTATAACGAAGAAAAAGAACTTAAAAACATAGAAAGCAAGCTAAACTCCTTAGATTACGACAAGAAACAACTAGAGGCCAAATTCAACAACCCCGAGCTATCCCAAGACGCTATTAATAAGTTATCTCAAGAACTGCAGGATCTATTAGATACTATTGAAGCCAAAGAGACCCGTTGGTTTGAACTATCCTCCAAACTAGAAAGTTAAATTATTGAATCTTTGAATCATTTAATCACACAATACCTAAAATACCTAATCAAGTCCACCAACCAACATGGAGTCCACTCCCCTTTTGTTTACGAGCTGGTCACCAAATGCTTTTATGATAAAGCAAAATACCCTGAGTATGATAGACTCAAAAGTTATCGAAATGCCCTACTCAAAGACCGCAACAGCATAACAGTTACCGATTTAGGCGTTGGATCCCGCATAACCAAACAACAAGAACGCCGTATTTCAGACATCGCAAAACATGCCGGAACCACCAATAAACGGGCTAAACTTCTATACCGTATTACCCACTATTTCAACCCAACCAACATCTTAGAATTAGGGACCTCTTTAGGCATCGCTACCCAAGCCATGAGCCTAGCTAACCCCAAAGCCCACATCACCACTCTAGAAGGCTGCCCCAACATTTCCAAAGTCACCAAAAACAACTTCAAAGCCAAGCAATTAAACAACATATCCCTAATCACCGGACATTTTAACGATACACTCAAAGACCTAATACCCAAAACCTATGACCTTATCTTCCTAGATGGCAACCACAAAAAAGAAGCTACCATACAATATTTTGAGACACTCCTGCCCACAACGCACAACAACACCGTCTTTATAATAGACGATATCCATTGGTCCAAAGGCATGACCCAAGCCTGGGAAGCCATAAAACACCACCCCAAAGTAACCGTAACGATTGACACGTTCTTCTGGGGCTTCGTGTTTTTCAGAAAAGAACAGGCCAAAGAACATTTTATAATTAGGGTTTAGTTTTTAAAATTTCACCCTTCCGCCAATCGTTTTTAAGAAAAACAATTGGCACCTTCCCTCAAAGGGAAGGAATTTCATATCAGTTATTTTATGTTTCAATCCCTAATTACTTATTATCAGCTATTTTATGTAAACAAACACCTAACTTTGCATTAAAAACAAACCCCTACAAACAAGGAATTCCTTCCCTGGAGGGAAGGTGGCACCACGCCCTAAGCGTGGGGACGGAAGGGTGAAAACCAATCATGGCATAATTACCACTAAAAAACTTTTAACTTTTAACTTTTAACTTTTAACTTAGCAGCATGAAGATCTACACAAAAACTGGCGACACAGGAACCACAGCACTCTTTGGCGGCACCCGTGTGCCCAAGCACCATATCCGTATTGAAAGTTATGGAACTGTAGATGAATTAAATTCACATTTAGGGCTTATAAGAGATCAAGAAATCAATCCCCACTACAAGGATATCATTATTAAGATTCAAGATAGGTTATTTACCATTGGAGCTATCTTAGCAACCGATCCAGAAAAAGCTATTTTAAAAAGTGGCAAAGAGCGCCTAAACATCCCCAAAATATCCAATAAAGATATAGAACTGTTAGAACAGGAAATGGATACCATGAATGATGCATTGCCTGCTATGACACACTTTGTGTTACCTGGAGGACACCAAACGGTGTCATTCTGTCACATTGCCCGTTGTGTATGCCGTAGAGCAGAGCGTTTGGCTGTAGCACTTAATGACATCACTCCTGTAGAATCACATGCACTCATATACCTAAACCGCCTATCTGACTACCTTTTTGTGTTGGCACGGAAGTTGTCCTACGATCTACAGGCAAAAGAGATTAAGTGGATTCCCGAAAAGGAATAACCACCATTACTAAATTACCAGTAATAACCAATAATCTTTGTAGTGTGCCTAAAATATTAACAAAGCAAATAATAATTTCGTTGTTTACACAGCAAAAAATATACGTTCTTTTAAATAATAATCAAATATTTCATTTTTTTCTTGTGTGTTTAAACTAAAAAATTATTTTTGCACAAAATTTAAACGCATACAATATGTATTGGACTTTAGAATTAGCATCTTATTTAAGTGATGCACCTTGGCCAGCAACAAAAGACGAGTTAATAGATTACGCTATCAGAACTGGAGCCCCTTTGGAGGTTGTTGAAAATTTGCAGTCTATTGAAGATGAAGGTGATGCTTACGATTCAATAGATGAAATTTGGTCAGACTATCCAACGGACGAAGATTACCTCTGGAATGAGGATGAATATTAATAAAGCATAAAGAAAAGTTAAAAGTCTCGGTAAGAGACTTTTTTTTATCCTTAATCTTTACAAAAACGCATTACAAAATGTATCTTTGAATGTTCTTTTTGTAAAGATTACACTAATAAAAATATCTAGGGAATACCCTAGAATAAACATAAAATCACAGACACATGAGTTTTTTAGATTCTGTACTTAAGGTGTTTGTTGGCGATAAATCTAAACAAGATGTAAAAGCCATCATGCCTGTAGTTGATAAAATTAAATCCTTTGAATCAGCAATAGAAGCGCTATCACACGATGCTCTACGTGCTAAAACAGCTGAGTTTAAAGCCAAAATTGCCGAAGCCACCAAACCCCTAAACGATAACATAGCGACACTTCTTGAGAAAGCTGAAAATACTGAAGACATAGACGAACGTGAAGATATCTACCTAGAGGTTGACAAGATTAAAGATGATATCTATAACACCACAGAAGGTGTTTTAAACGAAATACTTCCCGAAGCATTTGCCGTTATTAAGGAAACCGCAAAACGTTTCACAAACAATACATCCATTACAGTTACAGCCAATACTTTTGATAGGGAATTGTCTGGCACCAAAGATTACGTAACACTGGATGACGACAAAGCCACATGGGCCAATTCATGGGATGCTGCCGGTAAGCCCATCACTTGGGACATGGTACACTACGACGTACAACTTATAGGCGGGGTTGCTATGCACCAAGGTAAAATTGCCGAAATGCAAACCGGTGAAGGTAAAACCCTGGTAGCAACATTGCCCATTTACCTAAACGCACTATCCGGACAAGGGGTGCACCTTGTAACAGTAAACGATTATCTAGCAAAGCGTGATAGCGCATGGATGGCACCACTCTTTCAATTCCACGGTCTAACTGTAGATTGTATTGATTACCACCAACCCAATTCTGAAGCCCGTAAAAATGCTTACAACGCCGATATTACCTATGGTACCAATAACGAGTTTGGTTTCGACTACTTACGTGATAATATGGCGCATTCGCCCAATGATCTTGTACAGCGTCAGCACCATTTTGCAATTGTCGATGAGGTAGACTCTGTTTTAGTGGACGATGCCCGTACACCATTAATCATTTCAGGCCCCATTCCACAAGGTGAACGCCATGAGTTTACCGAGTTAAAACCTAAAGTAGACGATATTGTTTCTGTACAGCGTAAATACCTAACTGGGGTATTGGCCGAAGCCAAAAAACTTATCAAAGAAGGTGACACCAAAGAAGGTGGGTTCCTCTTATTACGTGCTTACCGTGGTATCCCTAAAAATAAGGCACTTATTAAGTTTTTAAGTGAAGAAGGTGTAAAACAACTTCTTCAAAAAACCGAGAACTTCTACATGCAGGACAACAATCGCGAAATGCCAAAAGTTGATGCCGAATTGTACTATGTTATCGAAGAAAAAAACAATCAAGTAGAACTTACAGATAAAGGTATTGAATATCTTTCAGGAAAAGACAATCCAGACTTCTTTATCATGCCAGAAATTGGTTTAGAGATTGCTAAAATTGAAAACCAAAAACTACCTATAGAAGAAGAAGCCAAACTTAAAGAAGAACTCTATAAAGACTTTAGTGTAAAATCTGAACGTATCCATACCTTAAACCAGCTTTTAAAGGCCTATGCCCTATTTGAAAAAGACATTCAATATGTGGTAATAGACAATAAGGTAATGATTGTAGATGAGCAAACGGGCCGTATAATGGACGGACGTCGTTATAGTGATGGTTTGCACCAAGCAATCGAGGCTAAAGAAAACGTAAAGATAGAAGACGCCACCCAAACATTTGCTACCGTAACACTTCAAAATTACTTTAGAATGTACCGCAAGCTATCTGGTATGACCGGTACTGCGGTTACCGAAGCTGGTGAGTTTTGGGAAATCTACAAATTGGATGTGGTTGAAATTCCAACCAACCGTCCCATTGCACGAGATGATAGAGACGATTTGGTTTATAAAACCAAACGTGAAAAATACAATGCCGTTATCGAGGAAGTTACACAGCTATCGCAAGCTGGTCGTCCCGTATTAATTGGTACCACTTCGGTAGAAATTAGTGAATTGTTGGCCAAGATGCTGGCCATTCGTAAAATTCCGCATAACGTGCTAAACGCGAAATTGCACAAAAAAGAAGCTGATATTGTTGCTGAAGCTGGACGGTCTGGACAAGTTACCATTGCTACCAATATGGCAGGTCGTGGTACCGATATTAAATTAACTGACGAAGTTAAAAAAGCAGGAGGTTTAGCCATTGTAGGTACCGAGCGCCATGACTCACGACGTGTAGACCGCCAATTGCGTGGTCGTGCTGGACGCCAAGGAGATCCTGGAAGCTCTCAATTTTATGTATCACTTGAAGATAACCTCATGCGTTTATTTGGTAGTGAGCGTATTGCCAAAATGATGGACCGCATGGGACTTAAAGAAGGTGAAGTAATCCAACACTCTATGATCTCTAAATCTATTGAGCGTGCCCAGAAAAAAGTGGAAGAAAACAACTTTGGTGTGCGTAAGCGCTTGTTAGAGTACGACGATGTTATGAACGCACAACGCGAAGTGGTCTATAAACGACGCCACCATGCTTTATTTGGAGAACGTTTACGCGTGGATTTAGCAAACATGATTTTTGATACCTCCGAAGGCATAGCCGAGACTAACAAAGCTGCTAACGATTACAAAAACCTAGAATTTGAGTTAATTCGCTATTTCTCTATGAGTTCGCCTATTAGTGAAGCTGAATTTGACAAACTAACTGCTCAAGAAATCACTTCAAAAATATACCGTGCTGCTTTTGAGAATTATAGGGAGAAAATGGAACGCAATGCTGATATTGCCTTTCCAGTCATAAAAAATGTTTATGAAACACAAAGTGATAAATTTAAACGTATCGTGGTACCATTTACCGATGGCATTAAAACCTTAAATGTAGTTACCGATCTTGAGAAAGCTTACAAAACCAATGGTAAACAGCTAATAAATGACTTTGAAAAGAACATCACTCTTGCCATTATAGACGATGCTTGGAAAACACATTTACGTAAAATGGATGAGTTAAAGCAATCGGTACAATTAGCTGTTCACGAACAAAAAGATCCGTTATTGATTTATAAATTTGAAGCTTTTGAATTGTTTAAAGCTATGATTGATCAAGTAAATAAAGATGTTATTTCATTCTTGTTTAAAGGGGAACTGCCACAGGAAACACAAAACACCATCCAAGAAGCCAGAGCCCGTAAACAAGAGAAGTTAAATGTTCAAAAGGACGAAATTCCTAATCTAGATGAACGTTCTGCACAAAATAGAGCTGCTGGTAATACACAACGCCAACCTGAAGTAGTTGAAACCATTGTACGCGACCGACCAAAGATTGGACGTAACGACCGTGTTACTATAAAGCATGTTATGAATGGTGAAAACAAAACGTTAAAATATAAACAGGCCGAACCCTTAATTGCTAAAGGCGATTGGGTTTTGGTTGAGGACTAATATCTTTTATTTTTATATAATCTTAAAAATCCCGACAATGTCTGTCGGGATTTTTTAATTCTGATATTCCAACCTCGAGTCTTCAATAGTTTTCATATTATCTTTTGCCCATCCCACTAAACTGTTTAAATGCGGTATTAAGCTTTTACCAAGTTCTGTTAATTCATACTCCACTTTTGGTGGTACTTGCGGATAAATAGTTCGCTTAACCAAACCATCGGCTTCTAGTCCCTTTAAAGTTACCGAGAGCATTTTTTGGGATATGGTGGCAATGTGTTTATCTATTTCATTAAATCGCGACACCCCTTTTTCTTCTAAAAGAAGCAAAACTAGCATAGACCACTTGTCTCCTATTCTATCTAACACATTTCTAACAGGGCATTGCTCTGGCTCAGCAAATTTATTTTCATTTTCTTCTTTCATAACATATTGATTATCAACTAAACTAACCTTGAAGTTAGTAAATCACAAAATTGTAACTTATTGTTTTATAGTGACTTATTTTATACCTTTGACTAACTAAAAGTTAGTTAAAAACTTTTATTAATCAAATATACAATAGAAACTTTAATAAAAACAATAAATATACTCAGATGAAAATTGGAATAACAGGCGCTACCGGCCAATTAGGGAAATTAGTGGTAAACGAACTTAAGAAAAGAGTAAGCAGCGATAACCTTGTTGCTTTGGTACGTTCCACAGAAAAAGCCAAAGGTTTAGAAATTGAAGCTCGTAAATTTGATTATAATAATCCTGAAAGCTTAGAAAAGGCGTTAAATGATATTGATCGTTTAGTTTTTATTTCTGCAAATGAAATAGGTCAAAGAGCTCGCCAACATAAAAATGTAATCGAGGCTGCCAAAAAACGAAACGTTAGCTGGATTGTTTACACAAGTCTTCTTAGAGCAGATTCTTCTTCTCTAAGCTTGGCTGGAGAACATTTAACGACAGAACAAGCATTAAAAGCTTCGGGAATTGATTATACTATTTTACGTAATGGTTGGTATACAGAAAACTATACCGAATCTATACCTAGTGCAATTAAAAATGGAGCTTTTATAGGTAGTGCCGGGGACGGGAAAATTTCTTCGGCAGCCCGGTTGGATTATGCTGAAGCACTAGCGGTGGTTGTCACCAATGAAGAAAATAAAGGACAAACATTCGAGCTTGCAGGAGATAATAGTTATACTTTATCAGACTTAGCTAAAGAAATATCAAAACAAACAGGCAAAAACATTCCTTACAACAATTTGCCTGAAGATAGTTATTCAGGTATTTTGGCCCAAGTAGGTTTGCCTGAAGGTTTAGCTAAAGGTCTGGCTAGTTGGGACGTGTCTGCTTCCAAAGGTGATTTATTTAGTAACAATCATACATTGTCAACCTTAATAGGGAGACCTACAACCCCTATGGAAAAATCCATAAGCGATGCTTTGTAATTAGATATCAAATTCCTTAAATCATTTAGGAAATGAATAGGACAAAATTTATTAAATTATTGACATTATGGCCATTAATAAGTTCTAGCATGACCTTAAAAGATTTAAATAAAATGACTACCGCTTTAAACAACACAAGCAAAATGCCTGTGTTGTTTTTAGGGCATGGTAGCCCGATGAATGCTATTGAGGAAAATGAGTTTGTGGCATCGTTTAGAAAACTAGGGCGAGAACTCATAAAGCCTAATGCTATACTTTGTATTTCAGCACATTGGGAAACTAAAGGCACACAGGTTACGGCCATGCAAAATCCAAGAACCATTCATGACTTTGGGGGCTTTCCCCAAGCCCTATTTGATGTACAATATCCTGCAGCCGGAAGTCCTGAACTAGCTAGAGAAACTAAAAGCATCATTACCAAAACCGAAATAGAACTGGATGACAAATGGGGTCTAGACCACGGAGCCTGGAGCGTTATTAAACACCTTTACCCCAATGCTGATATTCCTATTATACAAATGAGTATTGATTATACCAAACCGCCACAGTACCATTACGAATTAGCACAGCAACTAGCTAGCTTAAGGCAAAAGGGGATACTTATTATTGGCAGTGGCAATATGGTACACAACTTAAGGATGGTAGCATGGAATAAACTGAATGATACTTTTGCCTACGATTGGGCTACCGAGGCCAACGATATTATGAAGGAATATATCTTAAACGACGATCACCAAAAACTAATTGATTTTAGATCACAGGGCAAAGCCTTCGATTTAGCGATACCTACACCAGAGCATTATTTACCACTTATTTACGTATTAGCCCTAAAAGAAAACAATGAAAATATTACTATATTTAATGACAAACCTGTAGGGGGTTCGTTGACGATGACTTCTATAAAAATTGATGCCTAATAATTTAGACCCTTACATCCTATAATCTCCCATAGTAATGTTAAGGTGTCTCCCATAGTAAGGTTAAGGTGTCTCCCATAGTAAGGTTAGAGTATCTCCCATAGTAAGGTTAAGGTTCCTCCCATAGTAAGGTTAGGACATCACATGTATAAGTTTGCTTTTTTGGAACACCTCTATGGCATAGATTTAACCTTAAGAGTTCCATTTAAGCAACAAATTAGGGTCTGGGCAATTGCATTTATAAAACTCCAGATCTTGTTTACTACATACCCCTGGGTAATCACCTTTATAATCCTGTAAATCTTTTATAATTTGAAAATGTAAATGTGGCGGGTAATCACCATTTACTTGAGTGGTTCCCAAAGTACCCAACAGAGATCCTTTATTAAATGGTTTACCTATTTCTAAGCCCTCAATAGACGTCATACTTAAATGCCCATACAAGGTATGGAACACTACACCCGAAACGACATGCTTTAAAATAATTGTAGGCCCATAATCGCCAAAGTTTGCATTATTTTTAAAACTATGTATTGTACCATCTATAGGAGTATAAACAGGTGTATGGGCCTGATACCATAAATCTATCCCCAAATGAATATTACGTTCGACTTTTGGATTTTGATTATTAAAATGCGTGCTCCGTTTGTATAAATTTCTAACTTCTAAATATCCACCAAAGGCAACAGTGCCCTGTTGCTTATTAACATACGTATCGATAAAGTGCTCTAGGCTTTTAGAAGATGCCATATCAATAGCTTGTAGGGCTTGGTTAGTTTCAGATAAATCAAGTGCTACATAATTTAAGCATTCATCCCTACCACCTAAAATATGAAGTGGTGTAGTACTTAAAGTATTAATAAACTTTGAAAATAAATGGGCATGCATTGGGTTTTGTTTTCCCAAAAATAGAAAACATTTACATCAAAAAAATACGTTTATTTGGATATTTAATGGACCACTTCTGCATACAAATCGAAGTCTGCAGCCTCTACAATCTTTACGGTTGTAAATTCTCCTGTTTTTAGATAGGTTTTATTAGCATCAATAAGTACTTCGTTATCCACATCGGGCGAATCGAACTCTGTACGTCCCACAAAATAGTTACCTTCTTTCCTATCGATTACTACTTTAAATTCCTGACCTATTTTTTGCTGGTTTAACTCCCAGGAAATCTGCGATTGTATTTCCATAATCTCATTGGCACGTGCCTGTTTAACGTCCTCTGGAACATCATCTTCTAAATTGTAGGCATGGGTGTTTTCTTCATGACTATAGGTAAAACAACCCAAACGCTCAAAACGCATAGCTTTTACCCATTCCTTTAAAGTTTGGTAATCAGCTTCTGTTTCTCCAGGATACCCCACTATTAATGTAGTTCTAATGGTTATGTTTGGTACCAATGCTCTAAAGTCCTTTAGTAACTTGGTGGTTTTTTCTTTAGTGGTACCACGGCGCATACTCTTAAGAATAGCATCTGAAATATGCTGCAATGGAATATCTATATAATTGCAGATTTTAGGTTCACGGTTCATAACTTCCAGCACATCCATTGGAAACCCTGTTGGAAAGGCATAGTGCAACCGAATCCACTCCACCCCATCTACTTTTACAAGGGCTTCGAGCAATTCTGCCAAATTTCTCTTTTTGTATAAATCGAGTCCGTAATACGTTAAATCCTGAGCAATTAAAATCAGCTCTTTTACACCTTTGGCAGCTAATTTTTCAGCTTCTAGAACAACCTCCTCTATAGGAGTACTTTTATGTTTGCCACGCATTAAAGGAATAGCACAAAAACTGCAAGGGCGGTCACAACCTTCTGCTATTTTTAAATAGGCGTAGTTTTTTGGTGTAGTTGTTAAACGCTCACCTATAAGTTCGTGTTTATAATCGGCACCCAATGCTTTCAATAACCCAGGCAACTCGGTGGTACCAAAATACTCATCTACATTAGGTATTTCTTTTACTAAATCGGGTTTGTAACGTTCACTTAAACAACCTGTTACAAATACTTTATCTACTTCACCATCCTCTTTTTTCTGTACGTATTCTAAAATGGTGTTAACACTCTCTTCTTTTGCATTATTAATAAATCCACAGGTATTAATCACTACAATATTACCTTCTTCTTCATGTACAACTTCTTTGCCACTGGCTTGTAACTGCCCCATTAACACTTCGCTATCGTAAACATTTTTACTGCAGCCTAGTGTTACAACATTTATCTTGTTTTTCTTAAGAGATTTTGTGCGCATATTTATGGTAAATGAGGGCGCAAAGATACATAATTTTGGATGGCTAGATTGTTGGAACGCTAGATTTTTAGAATACAGTATTCCATTTCGGTTAAACCTTTAGTATATTTGATGGTCATAAATTAAAACACTAACTATGAAAAAGCTGCCCTACTTTATCATACTAAGCGCAATGCTTGTTGTAAGTTGTTCTTCAAGCAATGACGACACTAATACTGACCCTGCTGATACT
The DNA here is from genome assembly GCF_059428085.1 of Aestuariibaculum scopimerae. Classification (NCBI taxonomy): domain Bacteria; kingdom Pseudomonadati; phylum Bacteroidota; class Flavobacteriia; order Flavobacteriales; family Flavobacteriaceae; genus Aestuariibaculum; species Aestuariibaculum scopimerae. Next base: position 2,843,099 of record NZ_CM182089.1, on the reverse strand, counting down.
GCTTTATACTACCCACCAACAAACGCTGCTACCTGGGAAACAAAATCGATTGCTAGTTTAAATTGGAACGAAGGTGCACTACAACCCTTGATTGATTTCTTGGAAGAAAAAAACACCAAAAGTTTTATGATATTACACCATGGTAAAATTGTTGTTGAACACTACTTAAATGGCCATACCGCGTCTACTCCTTGGTACTGGGCCAGTGCTGGAAAAACCCTAACGTCTACTGTTTCAGGAATAGCACAAAATGAAGGTTTATTAACCTTAGACCATAAGGTGTCTGATTATTTAGGAACAGGATGGACGAGTGCTCCCATAGATAAAGAAAACCTAATTACTTGTAAACATTTATTGTCTATGAACTCTGGTTTGGATGATAGTTTGGGCGATGATGTATCTCCAGAAAATCTTCAATATGTTGCCGATGCTGGAACCCGTTGGGCCTACCACAATGTTTATGTAAAAATGCAGGATGTTATTGCTAAAGCCAGTGGCCAAACATGGAACACTTACTTTAACATTAAATTACGTGATAAAATTGGTATGACAGGCAGTTGGACCAATTTAGGGGATTTAAGTGTATATTGGAGCAATACCCGAAGTATGGCTCGATTTGGAATACTTATTTATGCCCATGGCATGTGGAACAGTACACAAATTGTTCCTGAAAGCTTCTTGAGTGAAGCTACCAATACTTCGCAAGACATTAATATGGCTTATGGTTATTTGTGGTGGCTAAATGGTAAATCCAGTTTTCATTTACCACAATCGCAAGTTGAATTTGGCGGTACGCTTATACCCAATGCACCTGCTGATATGTATGCTGCTTTGGGTAAAAACGATCAAAAAATTTATATTGTTCCTAGCAAGCAATTGGTTGTTATACGAATGGGAGAGGCTGCCGATGCTGATAATTTTGCACTATCGTCTTTCGATAATGATTTATGGGCCAAAATAAATGCTTTAATAAATTAACTTCTAGATTCAAAAGGGATAATTGTTCCCTTTTCAACATACTCCTTTAAACCATTAAGCAGCATAGCCCAACAAAAAGAAGAATATTTAAAATGATGATTGGCTTCTGGCCAATCTACATGGCTAAATTTAACCATAGTACCGCCTTTGGTGTCTTCTAAATCAAATCCGAAAGTAGTAGGATTCCAATCGGAATCAGCTTTAGTCATTTTTAAATAAAAAGATTCATGGGGTTGCACTTTGGAAACCCTACAATACCAATCGTAATCATCTGTAAAGTTTAAATTGTATTCGGTATTTATTTCGGGATTGCCAGAGCTTTTAAGAGTCCACCAATTATCTAGATGTTTTGGTTGCGTAATGGCCACAAAAACAGCTGTTCTGGGGGCATTTATAACAAAACTATGGTAAATGTTGTGTGCCATAAAACATAAATTTAATCTCTATATAATATTTATATAAGTATAAATTTATAAAAAATAATATAAACCGTATTAAATCAACAGTTTACAAATTAAACCAATTATGGATAATCTTTTTTTCTGTAGACGTGTTACTATGGTGCACAAATTCATTTTTTATAGCATCATAGCTATAATCTTCTCCCCAAGCTTTGTGGTTTTTAGCAACAACTTCTATAGCATCACAAATAAACTCTACTTCCGCATTGGTCATTATAGGATGTATAGACATACGTACCCATCCCGGACGCTCTATTAAGCAACCTTCTAAAATCTTCTTTTCTATGGATTTAGACGTTGGCTGATCTACATTCAACAAATAATGCCCATAAGTACCTGCACAAGAACAGCCCCCTCTGGTTTGTATACCAAAGCGATCATTCAATAATTTAACAACTAAGTTATAGTGTGCATCTTCTATATAAAATGAAATAACCCCTAACCTATCGGTATGTTCTGGCGCTAAAATTTTTAGATTATTTATTTTGGATAGCTTCTTAAAAATAATATCGGTTAACTCATGCTCGCGGTCTAGAATATTTTGAACGCCCATTTGCTCTTTAAGTTGTATGGAAAGTGCTATTCTTATGGCTTGTAAAAACCCAGGAGTACCACCATCTTCACGTGTTTCTATATCATCAATATAATCATGATCTCCCCAGGGGTTTGTATAAGACACCGTACCTCCACCTGGATTGTCGGGTACTAAATTTTTATATAATTTTTTATTAAAAATCAATACCCCTGAAGTTCCTGGCCCTCCTAAAAACTTATGCGGAGAAAATGTTATGGCATCTAGATATTGTGCTTCATCTTTTGGATGCATATCTATTTTTACATAAGGTGCCGAACATGCAAAATCCACAAAGCACAAACCATTGTTTTCATGCATTACCTTAGCTACTTGATGGTAATTGGTCCTAATTCCTGTAACGTTAGAACAACCTGTTATAGCCGCTATTTTTATGGGCACATGGTTATGTTCTTCTAATAATTTTTTAAGACTATCTATACAAGGAAGCCCTTTATTATTTGATGGTATTACAACAACACGCGCTATGGTTTCTAACCATGATGTTTGATTAGAATGGTGCTCCATGTGCGACACAAAAATAATAGGTCGTTTTTCTTCAGGTACTTCGGTATGGTCTTTTAAATTTTCATTCAACTTGATACCTAGAATACGCTGAAACTTATTAATGGCCCCCGTCATGCCTGTACCAACGGTTATAAGCACATCGTCTTTTGAGGCGTTTACATGCCTTTTTATAAGTAATCTAGCATCATGATACGCATGGGTCATAACACTACCGGTTATAGACGTTTCGGTATGGGTATTGGCTACAAAAGGTCCTATTTCACGGCGTAGTTTTTCCTCTATAGGTTTGTATAACCTTCCGCTTGCCGTCCAATCTGCATAAATTATTTTCTTTTTCCCGTATGGCGATTCAAATTCTTGGTCAATGCCAATCACTTTATCACGAAATGGTTTAAAATAAGCCTCTAGTTTAGATGCTTTAGATTTTCGCTTAACGATTTCACTTATAAAATTCATGTTTGAAAAATCAATTATACTATTGATTACTAAATGTTCAATTCGTTAAATAAATCGATTAAACTCTCACTGGATGGTCTTGGAGCATTAGCATTTACTGTATTGCCTTGTGGGTCTATAAGGATGAATCTGGGAATACCGCTAATATTATAAGCTTGCATGAATGATTGGTCTTCTTTTGCGAACAATTGAATACCTGATAATTCTTTTTCTTCTACCATAGCTCGCCATTTGTCATAAGCCGTTTGTCTATCCACAGAGATACTAACAAACTCGATATTTTTACCATGATACTTTTTCTCAACTTCTTTCAAAAAAGGAATCTCACGCTTACATGGCCCGCACCAAGTGGCCCAAACATCAATATAGACATACTTGCCTTTTAAATCGTCAAGGGACATAGAGCCTCCTTTATAGTTTTCATAGTCCACAAACTTTGGAGAAGGTTGTCCGTTTAAAGCCAATAAAGCCTGATTTCTCTCATAACTGGAAGTTATTTGTTCTTGCATGCTTACCAACTCTTTTTCCTGTAAGGCCACAAATGTTGAATCTAAGTTTTTTGTACCAGCCAATAAAGCCTTGAATTCCTGTGTCATACTCTCTAGTTTTTCATCAAACCCACTTCTTTCCAACTCATAAATATTGGAATCGTTAAAGAAACTCTCATTCAGTAAATTCTTTTTAGCCAAATAATTATTGGCCTCTTGCCCCTTACCTTGATACGTAATAGTCTCATCAAATTCTTTGGTATTTAAGGTAATATTTAAGTCGTAACCATTTTTTAAATATACTCTGGATTGCTCAACGCCATCAAAGAGAATATAACTTCCGGCTTCTACTTTTAAAGTATCTGAAAAAGTACCATCTGGGTTTACTTTAATGGTCTTAATGATACCACGTTGTGCTACTACTAAGGAATCGGAATTTGGGTTTGCAATGGTTCCTGAGAGTGTTACATAATCTTTAGCTACCTCTTCCTTACAAGACATAAATGCTAAAGTGATACTTAATAAATAGATGATACGTTTCATATTGTTATTGTTTTATTATGGGTTTGTATTATTTTTTAAAATTTGATATACCTTCTTTTAACCAATTATAATAGTCGTCTACATTGGGTGTGTATGCTACTGGATCGATAAGGTTTTCTTCATCATGATCCATAAGCACATAAAACGGCTGTGAATTAGCTTTATATTTAATGGTTTGTAGTTCGCTCCATTTTTGACCTATATACCTGAGTTTTCTTCCTGGGCGAAGCTGGGATTCTGTTACCTCGTCATCTTCTAATTTACGCTTGTCGTCTACATACAGCGAAATCAATACCACGTCGTTTTTAAGAATATCCAATACTTTAGGTTTAGGCCAAACATTTTGTTCCATTTTTCTACAATTTACACATGCCCAACCCGTAAAATCTATCATGACAGGTTTGTTTACTTTTTTGGCATATGCCAAGCCTGTATCATAATCATTAAAGGCTAAAATATCGTGAGGAGCCAAAAGGTGGGCTCCTTCGGGTAATTCAGCATGACCATTTTCATTACCAATAGCACTTTCAAACTTACTGTATCCCACACCATAAGGCGACTCACTATATTCTTGTGGTGGCGGGAACGCACTGATTAAATTTAATGGTGCACCCCAAAGTCCGGGGATCATATAAATTGTAAATGACAGTACTACCAAGCCTAAACCAAGTCTACCAACAGAAATATGGGTTAATGGTGAATCGTGAGGTAGTTGTATTTTACCAAAAAGATAAAGTGCCAAGGTTCCAAATATGGCTATCCAAATAGCTAAAAACACTTCACGTTCTAAAAGGTGTGCTTGTAATACCAAATCGGCTTGGGATAGAAATTTAAAAGCCAGAGCCAGTTCTAAAAATCCTAGGAATACCTTAACAGTATTTAACCACCCACCTGATTTTGGTAGTGAATTTAGCCATCCAGGAAATGCTGCAAATAAGGCAAATGGTAAAGCAATAGCTAAGGAAAAGCCCAACATACCAATAATAGGCGCCAGACCACCTTTAGAAGCAGCTTCTACTAATAGCGTTCCTACAATAGGTCCCGTACATGAAAAAGATACTATAGCTAAGGCCAATGCCATAAAAAAGATACCAATAAGTCCTCCTCTATCTGCTTTAGAATCTACTTTGTTTGCCCAAGAGTTGGGTAACATGATTTCAAAAGCTCCCAGAAAGGATACTGCAAAAACAACCAGTAGCAAAAAGAAAATAATGTTAAACCAAACATTGGTAGCCAGTGCATTTAGAGCATCGGCTCCAAATATTCCCGTTACTGCAGACCCTAACAAAACATAAATTACTATGATGCAAATACCATAGATAATGGCATTTTTAATCCCCGCAGCTTTGGTTTTACTTTGTTTGGTAAAGAAACTAACTGTCATAGGAATCATCGGGAATACGCATGGGGTTAATAAGGCAGCAAACCCCGATAAAAAGGCTATGAAAAATATGGTCCAAAGACCTCTTTGTGATGTCTTCGTAGAGATATTATCCGTCGTCTCTTTTAATGTGACATCTTGATCTGAAGCAGGTGGTGTTACAGAAGCTGTTTCGGCTTGCTTATTATCAGAAAGTTTAAACACCAAATCCACTTCAGTAGGTGGTAAACATCTGGAATCGTCACAAACCATAAATTCAACCACTCCATTAATAACTGATAATCCAGAATCAGTAACTTCTACTTGTTGTTTAAAAACGGCCTTATCTTCAAAAAACTTAATCTTCATTTCAAAAACAGGATCATCAACTGTATGTCCTTCTCCTTCTGAAGTTGTTCCAATCAACTTAAAAGCATCTGCTTCATTATTATAGGTAAACGTCGTTGGTATGGGGCCATCTTCTGGAACGTTTTGGGAATATAAATGCCATTCGTTGTCGATGGTTGCTGTTGTTATTAAAGTGTATTCTGTATCAGATACTTTTTCAACAGATGTTACCCACTTTACAGGCTTTAAAACCTGTGCAGATACTGAAAACATACCTGCCAATAATAAAAGAAGAATACTTAGTTTTTGTTTCATGTTCATTTAGTATTTAAAAATAGAGTTACTTTAAAGCAACTCTACCAAAGTCTTTTTTAGATTGACCAGCCCAAAAATAATTATATTTCAACAATTAGATGTTATATTTATCTTAAAGCCACGCTTTCTAAGTAAGACGTATTAAAACACAATAACCCCTATTAATGAAATGTTAAATTAATAAAATTATTTGTGTTAATTTAATAACACACTAGTACTGTGGTATGTATAAAAATGATATCGTTTTTTAAACAACAAAAAAATAGCTTGCCTGTTCGTATTTTAACACGGCTAAGTGCTTTTTTGCATGTATGAGAAGTACGGCCTACTTGAAAAAAGAATCTACAAACTCAAATTTATTGAATACTTGCAAATCTTCAATACCTTCACCAACACCTATATATTTGACAGGTATTTTAAATTGGTCTGATATACCAATTACAACGCCTCCTTTGGCTGTACCATCTAGTTTTGTAACAGCTAATGATGATACCTCGGTTGCTGCCGTAAATTGTTTGGCCTGTTCAAAGGCATTTTGTCCTGTAGAACCATCCAGAACCAACAATACGTCATGCGGTGTATTTTCTACAACTTTTTGCATAACGCGTTTTACCTTGGTTAATTCGTTCATTAAATTCACCTTGTTGTGCAAACGTCCTGCGGTATCAATAATAACCACATCGGCATTTTGGGTAACAGCGCTCTGTAAGGTATCAAAAGCAACAGAAGCTGGATCGCTTCCCATAGACTGTTTTACTAAGGGCACACCTACTCTATCTGCCCAAACTTGAAGTTGGTCTATCGCCGCAGCCCTAAAGGTATCTGCAGCCCCAAGCACTACTTTAAGTCCTTGTTTTTTAAATTGATATGCTAATTTACCTATGGTTGTAGTTTTTCCAACACCGTTAACACCCACCACCATAATAACATAAGGCTTCTTGTCCTCAGGTATTGTAAATTCAGTATATTCACCTATATTGGTTTCGCTTAATAAACTTGCTATTTCTTCTCGCAGTATGCTATTGAGCTCATCCGTTCCCATGTACTTATCCTTCGCTACTCGATTTTCTATACGCTCAATTATTTTTAGGGTTGTGTTAACACCAACATCACTAGAAACCAATACTTCTTCCAAATCGTCTAAAACCTCATCGTCAACTCGTGATTTTCCGGCTACGGCTTTACTTAACTTTCCAAAAAAACTGGATTTGGTTTTTTCTAAACCTTTATCTAAGGTTTCTTTTTTGTCAGAAGAAAATATTTTTTTAAAAAAACTCATTTCAATATTGGCTATTATTTATCAACATGCTAAGAAAGTGTTCAAATATAAACATAAAAAAGCTGCTTTCGAAAATGAAAGCAGCTTTGTATATGTTGAACGTCTTTGTAATTATTTCTTATTGAAAAAATCGTTTACAAATTCTGGCGCCATAATTGACTCAACAAACATGTAAGCACCAGTTTTTGGTGATTTCACCATTTTAATCGCTTTTGTTAATCTTTTTGAAGATGTTTGTAACGTTGCTACTGTTTTCTTTGCCATGGTTTATATATGTTATATTTAAAAATTTATAAAATTTATAAATTATTTAATTTCTTTATGAACGGTCATACGGTTAAGTATAGGATTAAATTTTTTAATTTCAATTCTATCTGGCGTATTCTTTTTGTTTTTTGTAGTAATGTATCTTGAAGTTCCTGGTTTGCCAGACTCTTTATGCTCGGTACATTCTAATATAACTTGTATTCTATTACCTTTCTTTGCCATTTCTCTAACTATTAATAGGTATTATTTTAAAAATCCTTTAGATTTTGCTTCCTTAATTGCTGCAGAAATACCTATTTTATTAATGGTCTTTAATGCAGATGTAGAAACCTTTAAAGTTATCCAGCTGTCTTCTTCTGGAATGTAAAAACGTTTCTTCACTAAATTCGCGTTAAATTTGCGTTTAGTTCTATTTAATGCGTGAGACACGTTGTTTCCAACCATTGCCCTTTTTCCTGTAAGTTCACAAACTCTTGACATTATCTATAACTTTAAATTTCTTGTTGCTTAAAATCGAGGTGCAAATATACAAAATCTTTAATTTGTAACAACTTAATTATTATCAATTTTTAAAAATTTCTTTTAGCAGCATTTCCAAGGCCTTATTTACTGCTTTATCAATCACTTTTACACGGTGATTACCAAGCATGAATTTTTCGGAATAAACGCTTGTACGGGTTGCTATGGCTATATATACGGTGCCTATATCGGCATCCGATTCTCCTTTAGTTGGCCCTGCATTTCCTGTAGTAGCTACTGCAAAATCGGATTGAAATAATCGCAAGGCATTTTTAGCCATAGATTCTGCAACTTGGGCACTTACAACCGAATATGTATCAATATCAGCTTTTGAAACCCCCAAAACATCTACTTTTGATTCTGTAGAATAGGTTACCACACCTCCTTTAAAATAAGATGAAGCACCTGAATTAGCCGTAAATTGCTCAGCTATTTTACCTCCTGTGCAACTCTCGGCTATAGCTAATGTTTTTCTCAACTTAGTAAGGTGGGTTGCAATAACAACTTCTACAGAGCCTTCTTCTTCTTCAAATCCTAAAAATTCATCTTTAATTAAAGGGAGTACCTTTTGTATTTGATCCTCTACACTTTGAATAACTTGTTTTTGGCTCATACCTTTTGCTGATAGGCGTAAGCGCATTTTTCCCAAACTTGGTAAATAGGCCAACCGGATATGCTGTGGTAAAGCATCTTCCCAAGACTCAATTCTTTCGGCCAAAGCACTTTCTCCTAAACCGTAGACCAATAGGGTTTTATGTAGAATGTATGGGCAATTGTACTTGCTCTTTAATTTGGGAATGACTTCCGTTACAACTAAAGCTTGCATTTCATGTGGTACACCTGGAAGTGAAATAAAAACTTTGTCTTCTTTTTCAATCCACATTCCTGGAGCTGTGCCCAATGTATTCATAAGTACTGTGGACTTTGATGGTACCAATGCCTGATCTTTGTTTACCTGCAATAGTGCACCTCTAACATGCAATGCCCAAATGGACTCAATATTCTCTAAAACGGCATCATCCCTAACCAATCTGTCACTAAAATATTCAGCTATTGTTTTTTTGGTAATATCATCTTTTGTTGGTCCCAGCCCACCAGTTAAAATCACTATATCTACATGGGTTTCGGCTTCTTTTAGTGCTTTTAGAATATGTTCTTTATCATCTTGAACTGAGGTTATCTGGTATACTGAAACCCCTATTTTATTTAACTGTTTTGCTATAAATGCTGAGTTGGTATCAATAACTTGACCAATGAGTAGTTCATCTCCTATAGTAATGATCTCAGCTAGCATTATAAGTTGAAGTCTGATTTAATCTCGGCAACTGCATTATCAACGGCTGCAATTACTATGTCAAGTTTAGGGCTTATATCCAAGTCCTTTTTTTCAAATTTGCCCCAATCCTGTACTTCAATTAAAATATCGAGTATTCCAAGTTCAAATAAATCCACTGTTGGTTTCATTTTGTGTGCTGCTTGGTAGGCATTAAAATAATCCTTTTCGGCAACGGCTACTTTAAGCCTTTCTGCATCAACCGGTACTTCTTCTAAAAAAGTTTCGGCCAATGTGGCAATAAAATCTTCGTCGTTGTCTGCTAACTCGCGTACTCTAAATAGTTTATAATGTTGTTCCATTTATTTAACTGTTATTGAAAACATTTCTTCGTTTTCTATAAATCCTTTTAGTTTATCGTTTGCAATTACATTACCTACTCCCGATGGAGTTCCCGTAAAGATAATATCTCCTATCTTTAAAGTAAAATATTTTGATACATATTCTATTAATTCATCAATTTTCCAAAGCATGTGGCTTGTATTTCCCAATTGCACAATTTTATTATTTTTTTTTAGCGAAAATTCAATAGTATTCACATTATTGAACCTAGAAACAGGTAACCAATTTCCAATAACTGCTGCGCCATCAAAAGCTTTGGCTTTTTCCCAAGGCAATCCTTTTTCTTTTAATTTACTTTGTAAATCTCGTGCTGTAAAATCGATTCCCAAGCCTATTTCATCATAATATTTATGGGCAAATTTTTTATCTATATACTTTCCTAATCTATTGATTTTAACTAAAATCTCTACCTCATAATGAATATCGTTTGAAAAATCAGGAATAAAAAAAGGTTGTTTTTTCAACAATATAGAGGTATCTGGCTTTAAGAACACTACTGGATCGGTTGGTTTTTCGTTTTCTAATTCGTTTATATGATCTGTATAATTTCTGCCAATGCAAATGATTTTCATTATCTGTTAGATTTTTTTAGCTCTATTTAAAACTATCTCTTCTCCCTATTACATCAAAGTAATTTATTATTAAGGCTTCTAAGTCTAATAGCCGTTAATACTTTTTTGGTATATAATGGAAAATCGGCATTTAGCACCCAGCCAAAATAGCCTGGTTCTTTTTCTAAAATTTCAGTTACTAATTTTCCTTTGTGTTTTCCAAAAGAGAAGCACTCTTCTCCTTTTTTGTTAAATACAATAAACCCCGCAAAATCGGCAAATCGTTTTCTTGAGCTAAATTCTGCTAAAAACTTGGTGTCATTTTCAATAGTTTCGTATTTTTCTATTTGTGCTTTAAGCACTTCGTAGGTTGCTTTTGTATCGGCTTCGGCACTATGGGCATCTTCCAGGTTTTTTTCGCAATAAAACTTATAGGCTGCACTTAATGTGCGCTGCTCCATTTTATGGAAAATGGTTTGTACATCAATAGCTAAACGGTTATTCATATCAAAATCTACCTCAGCTCGCAACATTTCTTCAGCTAAAAGTGGAATATCAAACCTATTGGAATTAAAACCTCCTAAATCGGAGTCTTTAATCATGTTAAAAATGTCTTTTGCAACTTCTTTAAAGGTTGGTTTGTCGGCTACATCTTCATCAGAAATACCATGTATAGCAGTCACCTCTTTTGGAATGGGAATAGTAGGGTTTACTAACCATGTTTTACTGTCTTCCTTGCCATCGGGATGTACTTTTAATATAGATATTTCTACAATACGATCTTTAGAGATATCTACCCCAGTGGTTTCAAGATCAAAAAAACAAATGGGCTTGGTTAAATTAAGTTGCATTACGTGAATTTTACAAAAAGGTAAATATACTAAATGATAAGGTGTAAAAAATAAAACCAACCGATAAAACGATTGGTTTTATTCTATTCTTACTTGTATTTTATATTTCTCGGTTACTATCCCAAGCTTCTAAATAGTCTTTTACGGCTTTTACAAATTGTCCGCCAAGTGCCCCATTAACTACGCGATGGTCATAGGAATGCGACAAAAACATTTTGTAACGGATACCTATGAAATCGCCTTCTGGGGTTTCTATTACTGCTGGCACTTTGCGAATGGCCCCTAATGCCAATATACCAACTTGCGGCTGATTAATAATAGGTGTACCCATAATACTTCCAAAGGTTCCTACATTAGTAACTGTGTAGGTGCCCCCTTGTATTTCGTCTGGTTTTAATTGATTGGCTCGTGCCCTTGCTGCCAAGTCATTAACATGCTTGGTCATGCCTACTAAGTTTAGCTGATCCGCATTTTTTATAACAGGAACAATTAAGTTACCATCTTGCAAGGAAGCTGCCATTCCTAAATTGATGTTTTTCTTCTTTACAATGGTATCGCCTTGTACTGAAATATTCATCATAGGATAATCACGAAGGGCTTTTGCAATGGCTTCCATAAAAATTGGCGTAAAAGTTAAATTTTCTCCTTCACGCTTTGCAAAAGCATCTTTTACTTTTTTCCTCCAATTCCATATTTTAGTTACATCCGCTTCTATAAAGCTTTGAACGTGTGCAGACGTTTGAACCGATTCGACCATGTGATGTGAAATGATTTTTCCCATACGGGTCATTTCAATAATTTCATCGTCTCCACTAGACACTAAAGATGGTTTAGGCGATATTTCTTCTTGTGTTGGTATTGTTTTGGCTTGCTTTGGAACATCCACAGGCTTTACAGCAGGCTCAGGCGATTCCGTCCTTGATGGCATTTCTTTATTACTTTCACTTTTGTTATTAACATATTCAAGTATATCATTCTTTGTTACACGCCCGTCTTTTCCTGTTCCTTCTATAGCGTCTAATTCTTCTTGGCTAACGCCTTCTTGTTTTGCAATGTTTTTAACAAGTGGTGAGTAAAATCTATTTTCACTGGAAACGACTGGAGTTGCTAATGTTTCTTTTACTTTTTGTATACTCTGTACCACTTCTTCAACGGATGCCTCTTCTGCTATATCTTCATTTAAACTTTCTGTTTCTGGTTCCTCATCATCACCTTGTGTTTCTATAATAGCAACCACTTGGCCAACTTGAACTACATCGTTTACATTAAATAGCTTCTCTACTAAAACGCCATCTACTTCACTTGGCACTTCGCTATCCACTTTATCTGTTGCTATTTCCAAAACCGCTTCGTCAAGTTCTATGGTTTCACCAACCTCTTTTAACCAAGATGTTATTGTTGCTTCTGCAACACTTTCTCCCATTTTTGGTAACTTAAGCTCAAACTTTGCCATATCTATAATGTAATACTTGTTTTTTTGTTTACGGTTGCAAAATTACTTAAAAAACATTAATTCTTTTAGATTATTTACAATAAAACTAATTAAAATCTATTATTTCCCCTCTACAAATTGCATTGTCGCTTCCCAATATAAAACCAGAATTTTTAGGTAATATTTTATAGGTTAGTGATTTTGTTTTTATAGCATCTTGCATCATTGCTATAATGTCTTTGTTACTCAACTTGTTACCATCAAAAATAACTTCTACCCTTTCTTTTTGGGGTATAGAACTTAAATCTGGCCGGCAGGTTATGGGCTTTTGCAATGCTGTTTTTAAACTTTCATTTAACCTGTTTGATACAAACACATAACTATCTACCTGCTTTTGTTTGCTTTTTGGTGTTCTTCTAAAAATATAAGCCATTCTAATTCCCAACCAAACCAACATATCAAACACATAATTTTTATTAAAGTGTTTCTTATAAAATATTTGCATGGCACCATAAAATCTTCTGGCATAATATCGGTCTCGCAAAGTGCTTTCCCCTTTAAAATGAATAATGGCAGTACCCCCAAAATAGTAATTCCTGTAACCGCTTTTTAATATTCTATAAGACAAGTCTATATCTTCTCCATACATAAAATAATCTTCATCAAAACCTCCTACAGCATTGTATACCTGCTTTTTTAAAAACATAAATGCACCAACCAATACATCTACCTCCCCAACCTCATTTTCGTGTATTTGATTGGCATAGTAAGCCTTAGAATTGCCATACAATTTTTTAAAAGCTACATTTATATAAGGGATATTACGCTTACTTTCAGGCAAAAACACGCCTATTCCATTTACAAGCTTACAACCAACCACTCCCATATTTTCTTTGCTTTCTGCAAAGTTTAAAAGCTTTACAAAGGTGTCTTCTGCCACTACGGTATCCGGATTCAAAACGCATACATAGGCTCCTTTTGCTTTAGATACGCCTATATTATTTCCTTTTGAAAAGCCAAAATTATTCTTATTTTCAACAAGTACTACTTCAGGAAACAAGGTCTTCACCATTTGGCAACTACCATCGTTTGAATTATTATCCACCACTATAACTTCTGCATCTATTGTTTCAATAGCGGCATAAACACTCTTTACGCACAATTCTAAAAAGTAGCGTACATTATAATTTAAAATAACAACGGAGAGTTTCAAAGGTGTAAATATTATTTAAAAAAATACTATAGTTTTAATGAAGCTTCAAAGGGGACTCTATTAACAATGCTTCTACTCAGTGTAATTTCGTCGGCATACTCCAACTCATCACCAACCGAAATCCCTCTAGCAATAGTTGATGTGTAGACTTTATAATCTTGAATTTGTTTGAATATATAAAAATTTGTGGTATCCCCTTCCATAGTAGAGCTCAAAGCAAAAATAAGTTCTTTTACTTGGCCTACTTTTACTTTATTGACTAAAGACTGAATATTTAAATCGTGTGGCCCGATACCATCCATAGGTGATATTTTACCTCCCAGTACATGATACAGACCTTTATAGGAACTCGTGTTTTCTATGGCCATAACATCCCTGATATCCTCAACAACACAAATTATGGATTCATCCCTATTAGGATTTGCGCAAATTTCACATAAATCCATATCACTAATATTGTGGCAGGATTTACAAAATTTAACTTGATGACGCATATTCAATAAAGCTTCCGAAAGCATCGTTGTTTGCTCTTTGGGCTGTTTTAACAAATGCAATACTAAACGCAGTGCAGTACGCTTACCAATACCTGGTAGTTGCGACATTTCATTAACCGCTTTTTCCAATAATTTAGAAGAGAATTCCATAGTTGCGAATTTAATACTTTTTACAGTAAATTATGGAATACTATTTAAAGAATAAAATTCTAGAGACTGCAAACTTATTTTGTATTTTGGCTTTGAAAAACAAAACGCATGTCTGCAACGCAAATCCTTTTACTTATAGCTGCTTATTTTGGAGTATTGATACTCATCTCCTATTTTACTGGGAAAGAAGACTCTAACGATGCTTTTTTTAAAGCAAACAAATCAGCACCTTGGTATTTGGTAGCTTTTGGTATGATAGGCGCCTCACTCTCTGGGGTTACATTCATATCAGTTCCTGGTGCTGTGGAAGCTAAGCAATTTGGGTATCTACAAGTTGTTTTTGGTTACTTTTTTGGGTATTTGGTTATTGCTTATGTTTTATTGCCCATTTATTACAGACTTAATTTAACCTCCATTTACACCTATTTAAAAGGTAGGTTTGGCAATACCAGTTATAAAACCGGATCTGTAGCGTTTTTGGTTTCCAGAATTGTTGGTGCCTCTTTTAGGTTATTTTTAGTTGCGAAAGTGTTACAATTGCTTGTATTTAATCAATTAGGAGTGCCATTTACAGTTACAGTAATCATCACCATTACTTTAATATGGCTTTACACCTTTAAGGGTGGTATAAAGACAATTATTTTTACCGATACATTACAAACTCTATTCATGCTTATATCAGTAGTTGTTACCATTATATTCCTGGCCTCGGCTTTGGGTTTGAACAGTCTCTCTGAAATTTATGCCAATGTAAAAACCAATAGTATGAGTAAGGTGTTTTTCTTTGATGATATAAATGATGCCCAATACTTTATTAAAAGCTTTTTAGCTGGCATGTTTATTACCATTACCATGACAGGTCTAGACCAAGATATGATGCAAAAGAACCTAACCTGTAGGAACATTAAAGATGCGCAAAAGAATATGATATCATTTAGTATTATTTTAATTTTTGTTAATATTTTATTCCTTGTTTTAGGGTTACTTCTTACCCAATATGCGAGCTTGCAAAACATTACTGCAGATAAGGACAATCTGTTTCCAACCATTGCCATGCTGCCCGAAATAGGGGTTGTTACTTCTGCGTTCTTTATACTGGGGCTTATTGCCGCAGCCTATAGTAGTGCCGATTCGGCACTAACGTCCTTAACAACATCGTTTTGTATAGATATAATTGAGTTGGATAAAAAACCTAAAGCCACACAAAAACGCATTAGAAAACAAACCCATGTGGTCATTAGCGTTTTATTGGTGTTCGTTATTATTTTGTTTGATATCTTATTTAAGGACGTTTCCGTTATTTGGGAGCTATTTACAGCAGCGGGCTATACCTATGGTCCTTTGCTTGGCTTATTTGCTTTTGGCATATTCACTAAAGTCAACTTAAAGGATAAATATGTCTGGATAATAGCTATTATTTCACCAATACTATCATACTTCGTCAACAAGTACTCGGTCAATCTTTTAAATGGTTACCAAATTGGATTTGAAATATTAATTATAAATGGCTTAATAACCTTTTTGGGCTTAATATTGATTCGTAGAAAGCAAAACTAAAGAACAGGCTACTTCATAAAAAATATGATGTTCGTCTAAAATCCTATAGAATTCTGGATTTTCTGTACCAGGGTTAAAAATAACACGACTTGGATTTAACGAAACAACATAGTCATAATAATTCTTTTGGTTTGCTGCTTTAAGATATAATGTTACCGTATGTATATTGGTATAAGGTATTAATTCGGTACTAATGGGCACACCTGCTACTTCTCCTGCTTTTAACCCAAAGGCAACAACCTCAATATGTTGCGAAACAAGCTTTTGTATTACAAAATTCGAATATCTACTTGGTTTTAAAGATGCTCCTAGAACTAATGTTTTTTTGTTCATATGTTAAAAAGATGTTAATACGTACCAAATATAGTAACAGAATTTCAAACAGGTCGTCTACATTGTATCAATCAAAAAATAGATCAATCAAAATGAAAAATTTACTTTTCATGTGCTTGCTATTTGTTATAGCAACAACACAGGCACATATACCACTCACAAGAGCAAATACCGAAAAACTGGGCACTATATCTGGAAAAGTATTAGACGCTAAATTAAACCAACCCTTACCATATGTAAATATTATTATTAAAAACGCAAAAAACGAAATTATAACTGGTGGCATTACCTTAGAAGATGGCACATTTAAAATTGATAAAATAGAAGAAGGGCATGTAACTGTTAACATACAATATATTGGTTATAAAACTATTAACAAACAAGTTTTAATTAATAAAGGCAATTATAATATTAGCTTGGGTAACATCTTTTTAGAAGAAGCAGCAGAGGGTTTAGATGAAGTTACTGTGGTTGCCGAAGTTTCGTCCATTCAACAAAAAGTAGATAGAAAAGTCATTAATATTGGGAAAGACTTAGCCAATATGGGAACGGCAACCGAATTGATGGCTGCTGTACCCTCTATAAATGTAGATGCACAAACAGGAGACATTAGTATGCGTGGCAACGAAAATGTACGGGTTATGGTTGATGGTAAATTATCGAACATTCCAACTGCCCAATTGCTAAAGCAAATTCCATCCAACTCCATAAAACAAATTGAACTTATTACTAACCCCTCCGCCAAATACAATCCTGAAGGCATGAGCGGAATTATCAATATTATACTTCATAAAAACACAAAAATTGGCTTTAATGGTAATCTAAACCTTGGGTTACGATATCAGTTGGAAGCCAAATTTAACAGTTCAATTGACATGAACTATAGAAATGGTAAATTTAATTTTTACGGTAGTTATGGCAATAACATCTCTAAAAATGTTAATCAGGGCATCATTTCGCAAATAGAGAACAACTCATTCCAATCCTTAGACATGCTCAACAACAATAAATCCCATTTATATAAAGTTGGTGTAGATTTTTACTTGAATGAAAAAAACACTATTTCCATATTTACAAATCAAAATATCTATGACGGTAAAGACTTTATTAAATCCAATCTTGTGTTTAACGATAATATGCAGAATAACCAAAATCAAAACACCGATACCCAAGGACATAATACTACATCACAATACAATTTTGATTATAAATTGGATTTTAACAAAGAAGGTCATAATATCGAATTGGAAGTTGATTACAATACCTTTAGCGATGACATAGAAACCAATAATATTTTAATTGGTAACAATACTAGACCAACATACTTTGAATTAACCGACACCGACAACAATAACACAACTGTAAATTTAGATTATGTAAACCCTATTTCAGAAAGCACCAAATTAGAACTGGGCCTACAAGCAAGGTTATTTAACAATGATATTAATTATGAATCTGATGGCAGGGTACGCAATGAGAGTGGCAATTATATTCCAACCATAACAGGTTACGACTACAGTAGAGATATTTATTCAGCCTATATAAACTTTAGCAAAAAATTTAAAAAATGGTCATACCAGTTTGGACTTAGGGCTGAAAATGTAATGGTTGAAGCAATTGCCATGGAAGCAGATTTGTCGGATAATACAGAAACCACCATTCCGTTTGAAAATGATTACTTTCAGGTATATCCTTCGGCTTTCTTTACATATACCCCATCAGAGAAGAACGCCTACCAATTAAGCTATAGCAGAAGAGTTGACAGGCCTGGAGCGTGGCAGGTAAACCCCATTCCACAGTGGAACACCCCTTTAATTTCAAACTTTGGAAATCAAAAACTTGAACCACAATTTACTAACTCAATTGAGCTAAACTATACCAGACAGCTTGGCAAAGGAAGTATTACTGGAGGTGTATTCTACAGAATCATTGAAGATGAAATTAATAGAGCCGTTTATGTAGATCGCTCAGATTTGAGTTCCAACAGAATTATATTGACCTTTGATAATTTTGAAAACACCACTGCATATGGTTTTGAACTTTCAAGTAATTATCGCCCTACCAAATGGTGGAATTTCAATGCCAGCTTTGACTTGTACTCCCAAACCCAAAAAGGCATTGCCGAGCGTATAGACCCTACCATACCCAATCCTACCGAAAGCGATATTATATCAGAAACTGTAGAAGTAGACAATATTATTTGGAACTTTAGAATCTTTAACAATTTTAGAGCCAGTAAAAACTTAACATTCTCTGCTTTTGGCATGTACAGGGGCAAGAATACAGGCTTAAATTTTGAAATGGACCCCATGTATTTTATCAATTTAGGGATACGTTATGCCTTTTTGGAAGACAATCGGGCAACCTTTAGTTTAAACTTTAACGACGTTTTAAACACACAGGAAATTAACGTCCTAAGCTTAAGACCTTTTGAGCAAACCGCCATGTTTAAACCCGAATTTAGAACTGTGTTTGCAGGCTTAACGTATCGCTTTGGTGGAGGAAAATACCGAGCCAAAGCTCGAAAAAATAGAGACGACAACATCAAATCTGGAGGTGGCGGATTTATGTGAAAATAATTTAATGGTCTGCATAATAGTTGATGGTTAGTATATTTTGTCAGGCATTAAATAAGAAACCCCAAAACAATTGTGTTTTGGGGTTTTGTTATTATAAATGTTAAAGTTTAAAGTTTTTTACATAATAGCACAATAATAGTTTTGATTAAACGTTTAACGTATTATACTATCTAACCAAAAAACGAAATAATTATTTAGAGTTAGTCACCTTCACATAAAGAATTCGTAAAAAGATTAGTATATATTAAAAAACTCGAAGCTTATATGTTTTGAGTTTTTTTATGAATGTTAAAAAGCGTTAAATATTAAAATTGGTGCAATAATACGTCCCTTTTTACGTCTAATATATAGATTCTTCACACAGAATAGTGTTAGTTGAAGTTGATTAATAGCTAGAAAAACCCAGAATCTTTGGATTCTGGGTTTTTTACATAAACTCTATTTATAAATAGCCTACCAATTAATAATAGCACTTCCCCAAGTAAAACCACTGCCAAAAGCTGCCAACACAACCTTATCGCCTGTTTTTATCTTGCCTTCTTCCCAAGCCTCGGTTAACGCAATAGGAATGGATGCCGCCGTGGTATTACCATACTTTTGTATGTTATTGAATACTTGATCATCATTAAGTTTAAATTTTCGCTGTATAAACTGAGCTATACGCAAATTGGCTTGATGCGGAATTAGCATATCTATATCGGTTACTTTTAAATGGTTTTTCTTAAGGCCCTCCATAATAACCTCACTAAAACGTACCACGGCATTTTTAAATACAAATTGTCCGTTCATATGTGGAAAATAGCTTTCGTCATTAGGATCATTGTCTGCTAAAATATCATTTACCCAACGTTTGCCCATTCCAGGTGCTATAAGTACCAATTCCTCGGCATGCTCTCCTTGTGAATGTAAATGTGTTGATAATATACCTTTTTGGGCGTCTTCTTCCCTGGTTAGAACAGCCGCACCAGCACCATCACCAAAAATCACTGAAACACCTCGCCCACGTGTTGTCTTGTCCAATCCGTGCGAGTGTAATTCACTACCAATTACCAATATATTTTTATACATCCCGGTTTTAATAAAATTGTCGGCAACCGATAATGCATACACAAACCCCGAGCACTGGTTCCGTACATCCAAAGCTCCAACTGTTTTAATATCCAAAGCATGCTGTACTTGCACTCCTGGGCCTGGAAAATACATATCAGGACTTAAGGTAGCAAACACAATAAAGTCAATGTCATCCTTATCTATTCCAGCTCGTTCAATGGCAATTTTAGCCGCTTTAACCCCCATGGTAGCTGTAGTATCACCTGAACCTTCTCTAACCCAACGCCGTTCTTTAATACCAGTTCGCTCTTGTATCCACGCATCATTAGTATCCATCATTTTAGACAGATCGTTATTGGTCACAACATGTTCCGGGACATATTTTCCCAAGCCTATTATTTTAGAATTGTACATCTTTATTTAGTTTAAGTAATACAAAGTACAACAACTCCATTTAAATTTCAAATAACAAATCATAAATTCCTAAACTATAACAAGGCATTGTGCCAGTTTGTCACATTTTGATTATTGGTACTTTTTTTGACTTAGGATGCTTCATAACATAAAATATTCTTAAAACTATATATCATGACAAAAGGAAACATTAATGTATCGGTAGAGAACATCTTCCCGCTCATTAAAAAATTCTTGTACAGTGACCACGAAATATTTTTGCGTGAGCTAATTAGCAATAGTACAGATGCAACTTTAAAACTAAAGCACCTTACCAGTATTGGGGAATCTAAGTCTGAATACGGCAACCCACAAATAGAGGTTAAAATTGATAAAGAAGGCAAAAAACTTCATATCATAGACCAAGGTATTGGTATGACAGCAGAAGAGGTTGAAAAATATATTAATCAGATTGCCTTTTCTGGCGCCGAAGAATTTTTAGATAAATATAAAGACTCCTCTAAAGATTCTGGTATCATTGGGCATTTTGGGCTTGGTTTCTACTCTGCCTTTATGGTTGCTGAAAAAGTAGAGATCATAACAAAATCACACACCGATGCTCCAGCAGCACATTGGACTTGTGATGGTAGCCCTGAATTCACACTAGAGTCTCATGATAAAACCGAGAGAGGTACCGAAATCATCCTTCACATCGCAGAGGATTCTACCGAGTTTTTAGAAGAATCCCGTATTCGTGAATTGTTGTTAAAGTATAATAAGTTTATGCCCATTCCTATTAAATTTGGAACCAAGGAAATAAACGATCCAGACTTTACTCCTAAAACAATTACCGATAAAGATGGTAAAGAAACCACAGAGCCCCATAAAAAAATAACGGTTGACAATATTATTAACAACCCCAATCCGGCGTGGACCAAACAACCATCAGATTTAAAGGATGAAGACTATAAAGACTTTTATCGTGAATTGTATCCTATGCAATTTGAAGATCCTTTGTTTAACATTCACCTAAATGTAGATTATCCATTTAACCTTACTGGGATTTTATATTTCCCAAAAATGACAGGTGATTTAAACATTCAAAAGGATCGTATACAGTTATACCAAAATCAAGTATTTGTTACAGATAATGTTGAAGGTATTGTGCCTGAATTCTTAACCATGCTTCGTGGCGTTATAGATTCACCAGACATTCCTCTTAACGTGTCTCGTAGCTATTTACAAGCTGATGGTGCTGTTAAAAAGATCTCTTCTTATATTACTAGAAAAGTAGCCGATAAATTAAAATCATTGTTCAATAACAACCGTGAGGATTTTGAAGCAAAATGGAACGATATTAAAGTGGTTATTGAGTACGGTATGCTTTCTGAAGAAAAATTCTTTGAAAAAGCCGATGCTTTTGCACTTTATCCAACCGTAGATGGGACGTATTATACCTATGAAGAGCTTTACAATAAAATTAAAGCCAACCAAACTGATAAAGATGACAAGTTAGTTATTCTTTATGCAGCCGATAAAGATGCACAACACAGTTACATTGAAGCTGCAAAAGCCAAAAACTATGAAGTGTTGCTATTAGATTCTCCTATCGTATCACATTTAATCCAAAAACTGGAAACCTCTAAAGAAAACATTTCTTTTGCACGTGTTGATGGTGATCATATTGATAAATTAATCCAAAAAGAAGATGCTTCTATTTCCAAATTGGATGAAGACCAGAAAAAAACCTTAGATGCCTTACTAAAAGAAGTAATCCCTTCTGAGAAATTTATGGTACAGTTAGAAGCTATGGATAGTGATGCATCACCCTTTATCATTACGCAACCTGAGTTTATGCGTCGCATGAAAGAAATGCAAGCTACTGGTGGCGGTGGTATGTTTGGCATGGGTAATATGCCAGAAATGTACAACTTGGTGGTGAATACCAACTCTGAATTGGTTGGCGAAATTCTTGCTACAAAAACCAAAAAGAAACAAGAACGCTTAATTAACCAAAGCTTGGATTTGGCTCGTTTATCTCAAGGACTTTTAAAAGGTGAAGAACTTACCAATTTTATTAAACGTAGCTACGAAATGATAAAGTAACTGTAATAGCTTTGTCATAATGGACGCTGTCATGTCCTATGATATTTTCAAAAACCACTTTGCACAAACAAAGTGGTTTTTTCATATACAAAAAAGTATGGAGTGGTTTTACTTTTTTGCATTTTTTTAAAATAAATACAATATCTTCGTTTTTATAGCGCAAAAGTCTACAATTAATAGCAAACACTATGCAAATCATCTCAAGTAACATAGCCAAACCCACTGTCATCACTTGGAATGGAAAACAAATCAATACAGGTATTTATAAGACACCCACCAATGCAGCTATTTTTTTGGGAAAAGACATAGTAAAAGGTGATGAAGTAGCTGACCGCAAACACCATGGAGGTACATTTAAAGCTTGTTATCTATTTTCAGCAGACCATTACCCCTACTGGCAAAACCTATACCCGAACTTGGATTGGAGTTATGGCATGTTTGGAGAAAACCTAACAGTAAAGGGGCTTGATGAAACTAAAATTCGCATTGGCGATATTTATAAGTTGGGAACGGCACTGGTACAAATTACAGAACCCCGAGAGCCTTGCTTTAAGTTAGGGGTTAAATTTGGCTCCCAAAATATCCTGAAACAATTTATTACGTATGGCAGACCAGGTACATATATACGTGTTTTAGAAGAAGGTTATGTAGAAAACAACGATACTTTTAAACTTATAAAGGCCGCTAAAAACAGCTTGACCACAGAGCAATTATTTAACTTATTATATTCAGAACATAAAAATCAAACCTTGTTAAAATTAGCCGTGCAAAGCGAATCCATCCCACCTAAAAAAAGAGAAAAATTAAAAGGCTACTTAATTGTAAATTAAAAAACACTGAATTATTAATTCCACACCTCTGTTAGCAACCACCCACTGGCATCTTCTAAATAAGAGACATAATCACAAGGCTGTAAATGCCCTAGATCTGGTGCCACAACAAATTGAATGTCCGAACCAACAGCGTTAGATTCATCAACATAGCCTTGAGTGGTTTCAACAGGAAACAAGGTGTCTTCAGCTCCATGAATAACATACATGGGGATGTTTATTTTTTGAACTTCATTACTGTTATTAATAGGTTTGTACGAACTGGCCATGGGTATAGAAGCCGAAAACAAACTAGCATAATATTGTGCAAAAAACCAACTGCCATTGCCACCATCACTATATCCAGTAACAACAACCTTAGTACCATCAATGTGCAAATAACTAGTTGCTAAATCTACCAAAGCTATAATTTGATTTTGATTAGGAGAATCATACCATAGAAATCCTTTACTACTCGGACTTATAATATAAGCATCCAAGGCATCCAACCCTGGCTCGGCCAAACAGGCCGTTGCCTTGTAGGCCACATCAGATTTTACACTGGCATCACCATGCAAACTAATTACAAGGGGTCTTTTGTTAGATGAACTGGCACTTGTAGGCACAATAATCCTGAAATCCCAAAAATAGTTGTTGTTGTTAGACTCTAATCTAAAATCGTTAATGCCATCATTAATATCAAGATTTTGAAAATCAGCTCTAACATCAGCTTCCGTTCTAATAGTATCAGTTGGTTCGTCTTTATCGCTACCGCTACACCCAATTAACAAAAAAGAGATAATTAAAATTCTAAGATTCCTCATAAGCTTATTTATAATTCTAAATTTAAAATAAAAATTGGTATAAGTTATATTTAAAATGTTAAAATATAGTATTCATTAACAGGGTATTAGTCTTAAAATATTGCATTTTAAATACCTGCTATAAGTAAATTTGTTACAACTTCAAATTACAGTAATCCCATTTTTTTGTATCTTTAAGTTATGCGCAAACTCTATAAAAAATTAAAGCTTCATAATTTCGAGGATGTTTATATTCTAAACAAGCCAGAGGCATTCCTTGAGGCCTTTGAGGGTGTTAACCACTCAGGATCTTTAGTTACTACATCCTGTGTAGAATGTGCTGTGGTTTTTGTGAAAACAAAAGAAGCATTTGTTGAGCAAATGTTAACTTTATTTCCCAGGTTAATGGATCAATCCGTACTTTGGGTATTTTATCCCAACGATACCACAATTAGTGAGATATCTAAACTGCATATTGAATTTGATTGGGATTTTCTGGGCGATTATCGCTTAAAGCCAACCAAACTATTGACGATTGATAATACTTGGAACGCCATTAAAATAAAAAAAATCCTCATTTAAAATTCATGTATCTTTGTGCCATAAAACCCATATATGTCATTTAAAGACTTACAATTAAATACTCCCATTTTAAAAGCTGTCACAGAAGCAGGTTATAATGCCCCCACATTGGTTCAAGAAAAAACAATTCCACATATTTTAAACCTAAAAGACGTTATTGTATCCGCACAAACCGGTACAGGAAAAACAGCAGCCTTTGCTCTACCCATTTTACAAATGTTGTTTGATAGGCAAGATGCTCCCAAAAAAGGCAAAAGAATTAAAGCCCTTATTGTAAGTCCAACGCGCGAACTGGCTTTGCAAATAAACGAAAACTTTAAAACCTATGGCACCTACACCAACTTAAGGTCTACTGTTGTTTTTGGCGGCACTGCCATAGAGCCACAAATAGATGTTTTAAAAAAAGGCGTTGACATATTAATTGCTACTCCGGGGCGCTTGTTGGATTTGCACAAGCAAGATATTGTTAACCTAGACTACGTAGAGACCTTGGTTTTAGATGAAGCAGATTTAATGCTGGACATGGGCTTTATAGATGATGTAAAAAAAATTGAGCGCCTTTGTACCAAGAACAAACAAATCTTGCTCTTTTCGGCCACCATACCTTATAAAGTTGAACAACTTGCCAATACCATTTTAAAAACACCCGAACGCATTGAAGTTGCCCAGAATGCTTCAACATCCAAAAATGCCCACCAAGTATTGTATTATGTCCCCAAACGCAATAAAATAGAACTGTGCTTGCATTTACTAAGAAACACTATTAAAGGCAATATCCTTATTTTTAGGCGTACTAAATTTGGAGTAGACAAACTGGAAAAAACGCTCTTAAAAAACGGGTATGAAGTAGCCAGTATCCACGGTGATAAAAGCCAACCATTAAGACAAGAAGCTCTAAAGAAATTTAAAAGTGGCTATGTGAATATCTTAATAGCTACCGATGTTGCAGCACGTGGTATTGATATAGATGAATTGGACGCCGTTATAAACTTCGACTTGCCCAATGTTCCTGAAACCTACGTTCATAGAATAGGACGTACGGCCCGAGCCGGTAAAACCGGTATTGCTTACTCTTTATGTTCGGCAGATGAGAAAGTATATATTACAGCCATACAACAACTTATACAGCTTCAACTGGATGTTGTAGAAGACCACCCCTACCTACTAAACCACAAAGCTAAGCCCGAGGTGCACAGATCTAAAAAAGGAGGAAGCAAGCATAAAAAAGGACGAAAAAGCACAGCTTCTAAAAAGAAAAAGAAACGCTGGTACTAATAGGGTTAGCTTATATCCATTCGCCTGTTAAAATAATACTTAAGTAAGGGAATTTGCACCACTAACATGACCGCAAACATCATTATGGCATACCCTGTTGCTTGTGGCCATTTAAAGCCCTGAAAAGCACGGGAAAGTTTATTATCTGTAAGTATATTATAATTAATATTGCCAAACCAATGGCTACTTTCTATTTGAGTTCCAAAAAGCGATACCACACACACAGCAACAACACTAATAAAAACAAGCACCCAAACCCGTTTGGATATTAAAGGTTTATAAGCTGTAACACTATACCGGTTTTGCATTTCAATTTGAGACATGACTTTTGATGTAAAATCAAATGAAGGCGTTTCCAATGTGGATGATTGCATGGCTTTGTCCATAAACTTTTCAATAGAATTATCGGCGTTGTCTTTCATAATATTCAATAATTTCAGGTTCTAAACGGTCTCTTAAAATAGCGGTTAATTTTTTTCGGCTTCTAAACAATTTCACCTTTACATGATTAGGTGTTATACCAATTATAGTGGCAATGTCCTCTAACGATTGGTCTTCAAAATAATACAAAGTCAACAAAAATCCATCGGCATCGGGCAATAAATTTAAACATTCCCGAATACTTTGTTGGCGTTCCACCTCTACCAAAGTGTCAAAAGCATTCTCTATGGTCTTAATTTGATTAACCGTAACGGCATCGATCGTCACATGGCTATGCTGTTTTTTATTTTTCTTTATACAATCTAAACAACTATTATAAGTCACTTTATAGATCCATGTTGATAATTTTGAATCACCTTTAAATTTATGTAATGATTTATATACTTTAATAAAAGTATCTTGCGAAACCTCTTCGGCTTCTTCCTTATGCTTTAACATACGCAATGCCAAAGTAAATACCATCTTTTTGTAGCGTTCCACCAATAAGGCAAACGCTTGGGCATCGCCCTTTAAAATTCTTTTGATGATTATCTCGTCGTTGGTGGTCATTTGTATATAAAGACGACACAATAGTTGTTAAGGTTACAGGTAGTACAAAAAAAAATTGTCCTTTTGTGTAACCGGAATTTAAAAGCAGTCGTCAATAAGGTATGTAATACATTAAAAATAATCAATTAAATACAAACTATTATGGAAGAAATATTAATACCCATTAGCCTTTTTTTAGCGATTTTCGGAATCTTCTACCTTTATTTATCTACCCGTAATAAAGAGCGACTGGCTCTTATAGAAAAAGGAGCCGATGCTAGTATTTTTATAAAGGGTAAACAACAAGCAGCACCTTTTTGGAAAATCATTATCTTAAACTTGTCCTTATTGCTTATAAGTATAGGTGTAGGTATTTTTATAGCATCTGTTCTGCATTACAATTTAGGCATGAATGAAGATGTAGCCTATCCAGGTACTATTTTCTTAATGGCTGGAGTTGGGCTATTTATTGGTTTTACCATGACCAAAAACTTAGATAAAGAATAAACTAAACAAGATCAATCAAAAAACGATTAAACCTGCTTTTAAAAGAGCAGGTTTGTTATTTTACGGGAAAATCAAAATATGTATTAGGAAACGGTTCCTCTTTTAAAGTAAAATGCCACCATTCCTTAGGATAGTTTTTAAAACCATGCTTTAACATAACATTTTGCAATAATGTGCGATGGGCCTTTTGGATTTCGGTAAGCGCTTGGTAATCTATCCATGAAATCTGTCCGAAAAAATCATATGGACTCCCCATATCTAAAGTTTTGCCTGTATTACCATCAATAATGGTTAAATCTACCGTACTACCCTTACTGTGGCCAGAACGACTGGCAATGTATTCCTCTACAAACAAGTTCTCTTTAGTAACATTGGGGTAAAAAATAGATTTATTAATCGTATCATT
Organism: Aestuariibaculum scopimerae; assembly: GCF_059428085.1. Lineage (NCBI taxonomy): Bacteria > Pseudomonadati > Bacteroidota > Flavobacteriia > Flavobacteriales > Flavobacteriaceae > Aestuariibaculum > Aestuariibaculum scopimerae. The sequence goes on along the minus strand of NZ_CM182089.1, from coordinate 2,815,251 downwards.
TAAATCCTGTGCCCATCTAATGAAATGATCGACCGATCGCTGTGGGCGGTACCCATCATAAACCTTTAAGCACAAATTGTTAGCTTCCAGTTCCCTTTGCACCTGCTGTAAGGCCATAGCCGCTTGCTTGGTTAAAATAAGTTTGTTTGCCTGATAACCATCTATGGGTGTCCCCACAAAATTATTGGCAGTAAAATACCGCAACTCTACTACTATACCCGGTATCACATCTTCCACATACACAAAAGATTCTGGCAATTGAGCCCATAAAACAGTGCAATAAAGACTAAAGGTATATTTAATAAATATCTTTATCTTATCTAACATAAAAGCTAATGTATATAAAATAAGGCATAAAAAAAACCGAGTTCCCTCAAACTCGGCTTTCTTTCAATTTGCTTTTTATTATGATGTAGATTTAGGGTCTCTATACCAACAACCATAATGCAAATATTAATTAATTAATCCATTGAACTAAAAAGTATATTATTTAGTACATGTCAAATATATAATTATTCAAAATACTACAACGATAAAATACACTATAAATCGATGAAATGCATTAAATTTTAACATTTAAAGATGAAAAACATTAATATATCGATGAAATACATGATACAACGCCACTAAAAACGATTTAAAACAGTGCCTTAAAGTCCAAATAAAAAAACTTTTTAGCATTATAAAATGATTTTAGAGATGCTATTTTAAAATAAAAGTTATTGTATTTTAAAATTGATGTGTATTTAACCCCAATAAACTTACCGTTTATAGAGCCTTTAAAAGTATCATCGAATAAACAATTCGTTTTAACGAATAAATTGTGCATAAGGTAAGTGCCCACATTAATTTTAATCCCTGAAGATCCCAAAATCATCAAAAAATGAAACATAACCTACTATTAATCACTTGTGTATGCTTTTTATCAGCCCTACAAGCACAAGAGTATTCCTTTGGATTTAAAGGCGGCCTTAACAACAATACCATTGGTACGCTTTATCAACGCGCTTATAATAACGAACCTGCTATTAACCACGAACCCAATAAAGAAATTGGATACCAACTTGGTAGTTACGTTGCAGTAGAATTTGGTAGCTTTTTTATAAGGCCCGAAATTAACTATGTAACCCTAAATAACAATTATGAGTTGCCTAGAAAAAAAGCCAAATGGCGTACTTCTAAAATAGATATACCCATTCTTGCAGGTGTTAAAGTATTTAAACCTATTTATATATACGCTGGTCCCAGTTTTAATTTTTATAAAGATACCGAGCTAGATGGGGTACAAGTAACCCCTTATAGTGATGGTGGACCAGATTTAGAAACAAAGACACTTAGCTTTAACGTTGGCATCATGTTTCGTTATAACCGATTTGGCCTAGATATTCGATACGAACAAGGCACTAATGAAACTGAAGAAGAAATACTGGATATAAATTACAATGCATATGGTACCAATTTAGCCGACCTAAGATCGTATAAGCCCAATATGCTTCGTGTTAGTCTTTTTATTGATATTCTTAGAACCGATGGTATGAAATTAAGTGATCTGTTTAAAGGGAATAATAGTTGTGGCTGTCCTTATTAGAAATAAAACACACTTCTATAATACATAAAGAAAAAAGCATCCTTTACAGGATGCTTTTCTACTAACTAACCAACCAAAAATATGAATTACAATTCTAAAGTTTAAAGTAACCACTCTATAAACTTTTTATGTGGAATGTAATTATAAATTATGTTTCAATTACTGTGCCAAAACACTTCCTTTGCATTATATTTTTATAAATATTTAACGTATAAATTGAAAAACAAGAAAATAATGCCTAGAGTAGCATATCACATTTAATTATAGGATATTTGCCTTTTTAAATAACATACCAATTCATGAAAAACATTTTTTATTTTATCTTGGCCCTATTGGTTTTTTCTTGCCAAAAAGAACAGCCAGATTTAGTAGTTAAAACCAATATTAAAGGCCTAAAAAAAGGCACCGTTTACCTAAAAAAGCTACAAGACTCTACCATTATTACAGTAGATTCCATGGTGGTGAATGGCAATCCAGAATTTGAACTCTACAGTGCCATAGAAACTCCCGAGGTTTTCTATTTGTACTTAGACAAAAACAGTTCGGAGCAAGATAGGATTACGTTTTTTGCTGATAAGGGCATTACAGAAATCAACACCACGGTAAAAAACTTTACTATAGATGCCAAGATTAACGGGTCGGAACAACAAAAGGTATTGAGTGATTACAGAAAAATGATGAGCCGGTTTAACAATCAAAACCTCGATTTAATAAAGGAAAATTTTGAGGCCAAAAAAGATGGCAATACGGCTGTTATTGATAGTTTTCAAATAAAATCGGACAACCTATTAAGAAGGCGCTATTTATTTACCGTAAACTTTGCATTGAATAACAGAGATAGTGAAGTGGCGCCCTATTTGGCACTTACCGAAATATATAACGCCCGAATTAATTTATTGGATACCATTAACAATGCTTTAACCGACAAGGTAAAAGCTTCTAAATATGGTAAGGAACTGCAATTGTTTATTGATAAAATTAAGGAAACAGAAGAGTAAAATAAAAAACCGTTTAGAAAGTTATTTGGTCTGTCATTCTGAACTTGTTTCAGAATCTTACTCCCTTAAAAAGAGAAGCTGAAATAAATTCAGCTTGATAGATATACTTACTTTCTAAACGGTTTTGTTTTTGAGCCGATGGAGGGACTCGAACCCACGACCTGCTGATTACAAATCAGCTGCTCTAGCCAGCTGAGCTACATCGGCTTTTTAACCGGATGCAAATATAATCGCAAAATTGAAATCTGCAAGCAGTCCAAATAAAAAATTTAGCCTAATTTATTGATTTTCTCAATCAAGGCATTTCCTTTGGTTTCCAACTCGGCACTAATAGCTTTAAAGTGCGCTTTTGGGTTCTCTATATTCTTTGCGTTTACCTTAGCTATCAATGCATCAAAAGTAGCAATGGCTTCATCTATAATTGCTTCGCTCTTTTTGGTGTCTTTATCTGTATTTGCATATTCCCATACATATACAGCTTCTATAATATCACCTAAAACATAGTTTATATCTTTTTTTAGGTCTCTAATATTTGCCATAATTATATTATTTAATTTATGGAGCAAAATTACACATAAACTTCTAATAGTGTCGCTTTTTTAGAACTAATTTCATATTGCTTAATGGCTGCAGGCAATAAAATAGTCTCCCCTTTTTTTATGGTTTCAAAACTACCGTTGCATTCTATAATGGCATTGCCATCTACACACATATAAATCACGAAAGAATCGTGTGTGTTTTCTTTTTTTATAGGTGCGGTTACCACTAAATAATTGGTGGTAAAATAAGGGCAACTAACCATCTCATTAGATTGGTTAGGCGTTTTGCTATAAGTTACCCTAAAGTTATCATCCATATCAAAATCTATGGCATCAATGGCTAAATCATTGTGCAGCTCACGGGCATTCCCTTGGTCATCCACCCGATCCCAATCATACACCCTATAAGTAATATCACTGGTTTGCTGTATTTCTGCAACCATCACACCAGCGCCAATGGCATGTACCCTACCCACTTCAATAAAATAGGTATCGCCTGTTGTAACCTTATCAAAATTTAAAATACTGGTAAGGGTTTTATCCTCTAAATGCTTTAAGTATATCTCTGGAGTTACTTTTTGATTGAAACCCACAATAAGATTAGCATCAGTATCGGCCTGAAACACGTACCACATTTCTGTTTTCCCAAAGGAGTTATGACGTTTTGCAGCCAGTTCGTCGTTAGGGTGTAGTTGAATGGACAAATCTTCTTTGGCATCAATAAACTTAATAAGGAGTGGAAATTTATCTTGAAACACCTTATAATTCTTCACGCCTATTAAATCCGATTGGTAAGTGGTTAAAAGCGACTTCAACGATCGCCCCTTTAAGGTACCATTGCTTACTACAGAGGTATCTCCCTCTACATCGCTAATTTCCCAACTCTCACCTATATTGGGTAAATCGCTGTCTTTATTTAATATGGTTTTTAGTTTTTGTCCGCCCCATATCTTATCTTTTAAAATAGGGGTGAATTTTAATGGGTACAATGGGTCTGTCATATGTTTTCGTTTTGTTTTTGCTATTATAACACCTAATGCCCTGCATAGCTTACGAAATTACGTGGGGTTTCAAAAAGGGTTATTTCCAAATCAAGCTTGGCGTCCAAGTTAGGTTTTATTTTGTTGTAAATAACAACTGCTATATTTTCAGCGGTGGGGTTTAAGTTTTTAAATTCCGGTACTTCCAGGTTTAAATTTTTATGGTCAAAAGCAGTTTCAACCTCGGTGTATATAATGTCCTTTAAATCTTTAATATCAATTACATAACCTGTTTCGGGATCAATAGGCCCGGTAACGCTCACTATAAGCTCGTAGTTATGGCCATGAAAATGCGGGTTGTTGCACTTGCCAAAAACTGCATCGTTCTCAGCGTCGGTCCAATCCTTACGATACAACCGGTGTGCGGCATTAAAGTGTGCTTTTCTACTAACGGTTACCTTCATGTTTCTGTAATGTTTATATGTTCGTAGAATTTATCAAAAATAATTTTAAACCATGCTGTATACTGTTCTGGATGTTCTAAAATATCCTGTTTTACAGCATCTAGCGACATCCACTTCCAACTTGCCACTTCCTCTGGATTAATATGGGGTTCGTCATCATAATAGCCAATTAAAATATGGTCGTACTCGTGTTCGGTCAACCCGTTATCAAACGGTGCTTTATAAATAAAGGAAATGGTATCTTCTAAATCGGTTACAAATCCCATTTCCTCTTGTAAACGACGTTTTCCGGCCGCAATATTGCTTTCGCCTACGCGCTGGTGGCTACAACAGGTATTGGTCCATAAATTGGGGGAATGATACTTATGTGCTGCGCGCTGTTGCAGCATCAGCTCATTATGCTTATTAAAAACAAATACCGAAAAGGCCCTGTGTAAAACCGCCTTTTCATGGGCTTCCATTTTGGGCATGGTACCAATAGGCTCGTCATTTTCATTTACAAGGATAACTTCTTCTTCTATCATAGTCCTACAAAAATACCAAGTTAAATATAAATATGGGCATTCTGGGGTTAAAATTCGCTCATAGTAAATTGTAATATGTAAATCCTTGTTATCTTTGCAACCATTTTGCACAAGATATCTATGAGTTTTATAAAGGAAATTAACAGACGACGTACTTTTGGAATTATTTCGCATCCCGATGCTGGTAAAACAACGTTAACCGAAAAATTACTGCTATTTGGTGGTGCCATACAAGAGGCCGGTGCTGTAAAAAGTAATAAAATTAAAAAAGGGGCTACGAGCGACTTTATGGAAATTGAGCGCCAACGTGGTATTTCGGTGGCTACGTCGGTATTAGCTTTTGAATATAATGATACCAAAATAAACATTCTGGATACTCCCGGGCATAAGGATTTTGCCGAAGACACCTTTAGAACCCTAACGGCTGTTGATAGTGTTATTGTGGTTATTGATGTTGCAAAAGGGGTTGAGGAACAAACTGAAAAGTTGGTGGAAGTTTGCCGTATGCGCAACATTCCTATGATTGTTTTCATCAATAAAATGGATAGAGAGGGTAAGGATGCTTTTGATTTATTGGATGAAGTGGAACAAAAATTAGGCTTAAAAGTCGTGCCATTAAGCTTCCCTATTGGGATGGGTTACGATTTTAAGGGCATCTATAATATTTGGGAAAAGAATATTAACTTGTTTAGTGGCGATAGCCGTAAGAATATTGAGGAAACTATTGAGGTTTCCGATTTGGAATCTCCTGAACTCAATATGCTTATTGGCGACAAATCGGCACAAACGCTTAGAGAAGAAATAGAATTGGTTACGGGTATTTATCCCGATTTTGATAAACAGGCTTATCTAGATGGTCAATTACAACCCGTATTCTTTGGATCGGCCCTTAATAATTTTGGGGTGCGCGAACTGTTGGATTGTTTTATTGATATTGCACCCAAGCCAAGGCCCAAACAAAGTGAAGAGCGCTTAGTAAAGCCCGACGAAACCAAATTTACGGGCTTTGTATTTAAAATACACGCCAACATGGATCCTAACCATCGCGACCGTTTGGCCTTTGTAAAAATTGTATCGGGTAAGTTTGAGCGCAACAAACCTTATTTGCATGTGCGCCATGGCAAAAACCTAAAATTTTCCAGTCCAAATGCCTTTTTTGCTGAAAAAAAAGAAATTGTAGATGTGTCCTACCCCGGTGATATTGTAGGCCTGCACGATACGGGCAACTTTAAGATTGGCGATACCTTAACCGAGGGCGAAGCCATTAACTATAAAGGAATACCTAGCTTTTCACCAGAGCATTTTAGATATATTAATAATGCCGACCCTTTAAAATCGAAACAATTGTACAAGGGCATCGACCAGTTGATGGACGAAGGTGTAGCGCAATTATTTACCCTAGAGCTTAACGGCCGGAAAGTAATTGGTACCGTTGGGGCGCTACAGTATGAAGTGATTCAATACCGATTGGAGCATGAATATGGTGCCAAGTGCACTTATGAAAACCTAAATGTCCATAAAGCCTGTTGGGTAGATCCTAAAGGGGCCAAGCCCGAGGAGTATAAAGAGTTTATACGCGTTAAACAACGCTTTTTGGCCAAGGACAAACAAAACCAATTGGTGTTTCTGGCAGATTCGGCATTTTCATTACAAATGACGCAGCAAACCTATCCGAGCATTAAATTCCATTTCACCTCGGAATTTTAACGAATAGTCGATTATATTTGGGTTTAAATTTTAAATTCATAAATTTTATAGTGTAAAAATATCAAATTAATAAAATAATCAATTATTTTTGCACCAAAATTGAAAAATAGATACCCATAACCCCAAATGTAAATTGCTATATGGATTCTTATAAAAACAAATTTAGTAACAAGGACATTACCGTAACATACGAGCCCTGCATGTGCGTTCATGCAGAAAAATGTGCAAAAGAACTTTCTGAAGTTTTTAGAACCTCCATTATCCCGTGGATTAATTTAGATGCCGCCGAGACAGAAGCAGTTATTGAACAAATTAAAAAATGTCCGTCGGGTGCTTTAAAGTATTATAAAAACGGTAAAAAACAAGCTAGTTAATTCTGGATACCTTCCAAAGTAAGATGTCATTCAGACTGCATTGAAGAATCTTCCATTTGAATGGAATGTTTCTTTTATTAGAGAGATTCTTCTCAGTCGTGTCTCCCTCTAAATGGCAAGAAAATCATACTGTTACGCTTGTCCAGTCGGACCAAAATTCAAAGGAATGGGTGGTTGCTCGTAATCCTTAATTTCACCATGGGCGCTTTCGAACCGGGCCACGTTTTCCCCTAACGCTTTTAACAAACGTTTAGCGTGCTGTGGGGTTAAGATGATTCTTGATTTTACCTTACTTTTTGGAACACCAGGCATGATGTTTACAAAATCAACTACAAATTCTGAAACAGAATGATTGATAATGGCTAGGTTGGAATACGTACCATCAGCTACTTTTTCATCCAATTCAATATTAATTTGTCCTTGTTTGGGTTTGTCTTTTTCGTCTGCCATAATGTGATGTATTTAAAATTAAAAGACTGTTTAAAAAGGCTAAGATCTGCATTAATCAGGAACAAAGATTGCTTTGTACCCTTGCAATAACAGCTTTAATGCCTTTTTAAACAGCCCTTACTTTATTCAGAATTCTAAATTCTGAATTCTGAATTTATTAATTATAATTCAATTCTTGCTTTACTTGCATCATTTCATCAAACTCTTCTTTAGAGCCAACGATAATGTCACTGTACTTACGCATACCGGTTCCTGCTGGAATTCTATGTCCTACAATAACATTCTCTTTCAAGCCTTCTAATCCATCTACTTTACCAGCTACTGCTGCTTCATTAAGAACTTTTGTTGTTTCTTGGAACGATGCTGCCGAAATAAATGATTTGGTTTGAAGCGATGCTCTTGTAATACCCTGTAATATTGGTGTTGCCGTTGCAGGCTTCGCATCCCTGGCTACTACAAGCTGCTTGTCTTCACGTCTTAAAATAGAATTCTCGTCCCTTAACTCGCGAGGCGAAATAATTTGCCCAGCTTTAAGGGTTGTAGAATCTCCAGGTTCTTCAATAACTTTCATACCGAAGATCTCATCATTCTCTAATATGAAATCTGCTTTATGAGCCAGTTGATCTTCTAAGAACAGGGTATCTCCAGAATCAATGATTCGTACTTTACGCATCATTTGTCTTACTACCACCTCAAAGTGTTTATCATTAATCTTTACACCCTGTAAGCGGTATACCTCTTGTACTTCGTTTACTAAATATTGCTGTACCGCTGATGGGCCTTTAATATTCAAGATATCGTCTGGTGTTATTGAACCATCTGATAATGGCATACCTGCTTTTACATAATCATTTTCTTGAACAAGAATTTGATTGGATAGTTTTACCAAGTATTTTTTAACTTCACCTAACTTAGACTCTACAATAATCTCACGATTACCACGCTTGATTTTACCAAATGATACCACACCATCTATTTCACTAACAACAGCTGGGTTAGATGGGTTACGTGCCTCGAACAGCTCGGTTACACGTGGTAAACCACCAGTAATATCACCTGCTTTAGCCGACTTACGTGGTATTTTAACTAAAATCTTACCTACACTTATCTTCTCATCATCATTAATCATTAAGTGCGAGCCTACCGGCAAGTTATAAGAACGTATGGTATTACCTTTACCATCTACAATATGTAGGGTTGGAATTAGCTTTTTATTTCTGGATTCTGAAATTACTTTTTCCTGGAAACCAGTTTGCTCATCAATCTCTACTTGGTAGGTAACACCTTGCTCAATGTTTTCGAATTTAACTTTACCCGAGAACTCTGAAATGATAACTCCATTATATGGATCCCAAGTACAAACAACATCACCACGTTTTAATTCAGAACCATTTTTAACTAGAAGTGTTGAACCATAAGGGATGTTATTGGTGCTTAAGGTAATACCTGTTTTCTTGTCTATCAACTTAATTTCAGTAGTACGAGAGATTACAATATCAACTTCATTACCTTCGCCATCTTGACCTTTAACGGTTTTTAAATCTTCGATTTCTGCAATACCATCAAATTTAACAGCCAATTTATTCTCTTCTGAAATGTTACCAGCAATACCTCCTACGTGGAATGTACGAAGTGTTAACTGTGTTCCAGGCTCACCAATAGATTGAGCTGCAACAACACCAACAGCTTCACCTCGTTGTACCATTTTACCTGTGGCTAGGTTACGTCCGTAACACTTTGCACAAATACCTTGTAAAGCTTCACAAGTTAATGGCGAACGTACTTCTAAGGTTTCAATTGGTGTTTCACCTATGGCTTTAGCTATATCGTCTTCAATTAATTGTCCTGAAGCAACCAATAATTCATCGGTTAATGGGTTATATACATCATTTAATGCAACACGACCAACAATTCTTTCTTCAAGGGTTTCCACTACCTCGTCGTTTTTCTTTAACGACTCTACTTCTACCCCTCTAAGTGTACCACAATCTTCAGTATTGATAATAACATCTTGTGATACATCTACCAAACGACGTGTTAAGTAACCTGCATCGGCCGTTTTTAATGCCGTATCGGCAAGACCTTTACGTGCACCGTGTGTAGAAATAAAGTACTCAAGAATGGAAAGCCCTTCTTTAAAGTTAGAAAGAATGGGGTTTTCAATAATCTCACCACCACCAGCATTCGACTTTTTAGGTTTAGCCATCAAGCCTCGCATACCTGTTAACTGACGGATCTGTTCTTTAGATCCACGTGCTCCAGAATCCAACATCATAAACACAGAGTTAAACCCTTGCTGGTCTTCGCGAATACGCTTCATTGACAACTCGGTTAACTCAGCATTGGTAGAGGTCCATATATCTATTACTTGATTGTAACGCTCGTTATTGGTAATCAATCCCATGTTATAGTTACCAGTAATACCTTCAACTAAACCATTGGCTTTATCAATCATACCTTGTTTTTCTGGTGGTATGATAATATCCCCTAAACTGAATGACAATCCGCCTTGGAATGCGAATTTAAACCCTAAGGTTCTAATGGCATCCAAGAAATCAGCCGTTTCAGGAACGGATGTATACTTTAAGATACTTCCAATAATATCTCTTAATGATTTTTTAGTAAGTACTTGGTTAATATATCCAGCGGCTTGTGGCACATGCTGGTTAAATAGTACACGACCAACCGTTGTTTCAATAATTGTTGGTGCCAACTTACCATCTTCATTAATATCTAAAGTTCTTACTTTAATACCTGCATTTAGGTCTACACGCTTTTCGTTAAACGCAATCTCTACTTCTTCTGGCGCATAGAAGGTTAAACCTTCTCCCTTTACTGGTGCTTCTGGTGTAGATTTACGCAACTTGGTCATGTAGTATAACCCCAGTACCATATCCTGTGATGGTACAGTTACTGGCGAACCATTTGCTGGATTTAAGATATTATGTGATGCCAACATTAATAATTGACACTCTAAAATAGCTTCTGGCCCCAATGGTAAATGTACGGCCATTTGGTCTCCATCAAAATCCGCATTAAATGCTGTACATACCAAGGGGTGTAATTGAATGGCTTTCCCTTCAATTAACTTAGGCTGAAATGCCTGAATACCCAAACGGTGTAAGGTAGGGGCACGGTTTAGCAATACTGGATGGCCTTTAAGCACATTCTCCAGGATATCCCAAACTACGGGCTCTCTTTTGTCTATAATTTTCTTGGCAGACTTAACGGTTTTTACAATACCTCTTTCAATTAATTTTCTAATTACAAAAGGTTTGTAAAGTTCGGCCGCCATATTTTTCGGCAAACCACACTCGTATAATTTCAATTCTGGACCAACAACAATTACCGAACGTGCTGAGTAATCGACACGTTTACCAAGTAAGTTTTGACGGAAACGCCCTTGCTTACCTTTTAATGAATCGGATAAGGATTTTAAAGGTCTGTTAGAATCGGTTTTTACAGCAGATGATTTTCTGGTGTTATCAAACAACGAGTCTACAGACTCCTGAAGCATACGCTTTTCGTTACGTAAAATTACTTCTGGTGCCTTGATCTCTACTAAACGCTTTAAACGGTTATTACGGATAATAACACGACGGTATAAATCATTTAAATCGGACGTTGCAAAACGACCACCATCTAGTGGTACTAATGGACGCAATTCTGGTGGAATAATGGGGATAACCTTCATGATCATCCATTCAGGACGATTTTCACGATTGTTGTTAGATTCTCTTAAAGATTCTACAACCTGTAAACGCTTTAAAGCTTCTGTTTTACGTTGTTTAGACGTTTCGGTATTGGCTTTATGGCGTAATTCGTATGATAAGGATTCTAAATCGATTCTAGACAATAATTCGATTAAACACTCGGCACCCATTTTGGCCAAGAATTTGTTAGGATCGGAATCATCTAGATATTGATTGTCTTGAGGAAGAGTTTCAAGAATATTTAAATACTCTTCTTCTGTTAAGAAATCCATTTTTTGTAATGGCTCTCCTTCTTCATTTTTGGCATTACCAGGCTGAATAACTACGTAACGTTCGTAGTAAATAATCATATCCAATTTCTTGGATGGTAAGCCCAATAAGTAGCCTATTTTATTTGGTAACGAACGGAAGTACCAGATATGTGCAATAGGCACTACTAAGTTAATATGCCCAACACGATCGCGACGTACTTTCTTTTCGGTTACTTCTACACCACAACGGTCGCAAACAATCCCTTTGTAGCGAATTCTTTTATATTTACCACAAGCACATTCATAATCCTTTACCGGACCAAAAATACGCTCACAGAATAAACCATCTCGTTCTGGTTTATGAGTTCGATAATTGATAGTTTCTGGTTTTAAAACCTCGCCTCTAGACTCTGCCAAAATAGATTCTGGTGACGCTAAACCAATGGAGATTTTATTAAATCTCTTTACTGTATTCTTATCTTGTTTTCTTGCCATATTTTCTAGTATTCAGTCTCAGTCTCAGTCACTGTGGTATTTCTGCCTACTGCGACTGTGACTGCCAACCTTTTTTATTCTTCTAATCTTATATCTAGTCCAAGACCCTTCAATTCGTGCATTAATACATTGAAAGACTCTGGTAGTCCAGGATCTGGCATTGGCTCTCCTTTAACGATAGCTTCGTAGGTTTTAGCTCTACCTATTACATCATCAGATTTCACGGTTAAGATCTCTCTTAACGTACTGGATGCACCGTAGGCCTCAAGTGCCCAAACCTCCATTTCACCAAAACGCTGACCACCAAATTGTGCCTTACCACCTAAAGGTTGTTGCGTAATCAATGAGTAAGGCCCTATAGAACGTGCGTGCATTTTATCGTCAACCATATGTCCTAATTTCAACATATAGATTACCCCTACAGTTGCAGGTTGGTCAAAACGTTCACCAGTGCCACCATCGTATAAGTGGGTATGTCCATATCTTGGAATACCAGCTTCATCAGTAAGTTCGTTGATTTGATCTATGGAAGCGCCATCAAAAATAGGTGTTGCATAAGTGCGTCCTAGTTTTTGACCTGCCCAACCTAGAACGGTCTCATAAATCTGACCAATGTTCATACGTGATGGTACACCTAGTGGGTTCAATACAATATCAACAGGCGTTCCATCTTCTAAGAAAGGCATATCTTCTTGACGTACAATACGTGCTACGATACCTTTGTTACCGTGACGACCCGCCATCTTGTCCCCTACTTTAAGCTTACGCTTTTTAGCAATATAAACTTTAGCAAGTTTGATAATACCTGCTGGTAATTCATCTCCCACAGAAATAGTGAACTTCTCACGTCTTAAAGATCCTTGCAAGTCGTTTTCTTTTATTTTGTAGTTGTGAATTAAATCGGCCACTAATTGATTCGTATGATCATCTGTAGTCCATTTTCCAGACACCAAATGTGCATAATCATCAACAGCGTTTAACATTTTAAGTGTGAATTTTTTACCTTTTGGTAATACTTCCTCACCTAAGTCGTTAAAGATACCTTGAGCTGTTTTACCATTTACAATATTGAAAAGCTTTTCGATTAAAATCTCTTTTAAATCGTCGAACTTTCTATCATAAATAGCTTCTAATTGTATAATATCATCTTTATCTTGAGCACGTTTACGCTTATCTTTAACGGCTCTTGAGAATAATTTTTTGTCTATTACAACACCATTTAATGATGGTGATGCCTTTAAAGAAGCATCTTTTACATCGCCGGCCTTGTCACCAAAGATAGCACGTAACAGTTTTTCTTCTGGTGTTGGATCACTCTCGCCTTTTGGTGTAATTTTTCCAATTAATATATCGCCTGGTTTTACTTCTGCACCAATACGAATCATACCATTTTCATCCAAATCTTTGGTAGCTTCCTCTGAAACGTTAGGAATATCGTTAGTCAACTCTTCATTACCCAACTTGGTATCTCTAACTTCCAAAGCGTACTCATCTATATGGATGGATGTGAAGATATCTTCTCGAACTACTTTTTCAGAAATTACAATCGCATCCTCAAAGTTATATCCTTTCCAAGGCATAAAGGCTACTTTCATGTTTCTACCTAAAGCTAATTCACCTTTTTGGGTAGCATAGCCTTCACATAATACCTGTCCTTTAACAACTTTATCACCTTTTTCTACTATGGGCTTTAAGTTGATACTGGTACCTTGGTTTGTTTTTCTGAATTTTACCAATGGGTATGTTTTAACATCACTATCAAAACTTACTTTGGCCTCATCTTCTGTACGGTCGTACTTAATAACGATTTCTGTAGCATCAACATATTGTACTACACCACTACCTTCGGCATTAATAAGTACACGTGAATCTGACGCAACTTGGCGCTCTAAACCAGTTCCTACAATAGGAGCCTGTGGCAATAATAATGGTACGGCTTGGCGCATCATATTAGATCCCATCAAGGCTCGGTTTGCATCATCATGTTCTAAGAACGGAATTAGCGATGCCGAGATAGACGAAATTTGATTGGGTGCTACATCTGTGTAATGTAATGAAGATGGCTCTATTACTGGGAAGTCGCCCTCCATTCTCGCGATAACTTTATCGTGTAATATTTTACCGTTTTCATCAACCTTAACAGTTGCTTGTCCTATTAACTTCTCTTCTTCTTCTTCTGCACTTAAATAAATTGGTGCATTCTTAATATCTACAACACCATCTTCTACAGGACGGTATGGAGTTTCAATGAATCCCATAGCATTCACTTTCGCATATACTGATAATGACGAAATTAAACCAATGTTTGGTCCCTCTGGTGTTTCAATAGGACATAAACGTCCGTAATGTGTATAGTGAACGTCACGAACCTCAAAACCAGCGCGCTCTCTGGAAAGACCTCCTGGTCCTAATGCTGATAAACGACGCTTGTGTGTAATCTCTGCTAATGGATTGGTTTGATCCATAAACTGTGATAACTGGTTGGTACCAAAGAAAGAATTAATAACAGACGACAAGGTCTTGGCATTAATTAAATCTATGGGTGTAAATACCTCATTGTCACGAACGTTCATACGCTCGCGAATGGTACGTGCCATACGGGCTAAACCAACACCAAATTGTTGAGACAATTGCTCTCCTACGGTACGTACACGACGGTTAGATAAGTGATCAATATCATCAATCTCTGCTTTGGAATTGATTAACTCGATTAAGTATTTTATAATGGTAATGATATCTTCTTTGGTAAGTACTTGCTTATCCATTTCAATATCAAGACCCAATTTTTTGTTCATTCTGTAACGACCTACTTCTCCTAATGAATAACGTTGGTCACTAAAAAACAGTTTATCTATAATACCACGAGCTGTTTCCTCATCGGGCGGCTCGGCATTACGCAACTGTCTATAAATATGTTCAACAGCCTCTTTTTCAGAGTTTGTTGGATCTTTTTGAAGCGTGTTATGTATAATAGCATAATCACCTTGCTCAGCACTTTCTTTATGCAAAAGCACTGTTTTAACATCAGCTTCAAGAATTTCTTCAATGTTTTCTTTATCTAATATGGTATCGCGATCCAAAATAATTTCGTTACGCTCAATAGATACCACTTCGCCTGTATCTTCATCCACAAAATCCTCATGCCAAGTGTTCAATACACGTGCTGCTAATTTTCTGCCTTGATATTTTTTTAAACCAGATTTGGAAACTTTGATTTCTTCAGCGAGATCGAATATCTCTAAAATATCCTTATCACGCTCAAAACCAATAGCTCTAAATAAGGTCGTAACCGGTAATTTTTTCTTTCTATCAATGTAAGCATACATTACCTGGTTAATATCTGTAGCGAATTCTATCCAAGACCCTTTAAATGGGATAACCCTTGCCGAATAAAGTTTGGTACCGTTAGCATGGAACGATTGCCCAAAGAATACTCCTGGTGAACGGTGTAACTGAGATACAACAACCCGTTCTGCACCATTAATAACAAATGTTCCACTAGGCGTCATGTATGGTATGGTTCCTAAGTACACATCTTGAACAATGGTCTCGAAATCCTCATGTTCAGGGTCTGTACAATATAACTTTAACCTAGCCTTAAGCGGAACGCTGTAAGTAAGTCCTCTTTCTATACACTCATCGATAGCGTATCTTGGTGGATCTACAAAGTAATCTAAAAACTCTAAAACAAATTGATTACGTGAATCTGTGATCGGGAAGTTTTCCATGAAGGTATTGTATAGGCCTTCATCTCCTCGTTCTTCAGATTTTGTTTCTAATTGGAAAAAATCCTGGAAGGATTTAATCTGAATATCCAAGAAATCTGGATATTCTGTTCTATTTACAATAGACGAGAAATTTAATCTTTCAGCTTGTGTTGACAACATCAATGGACGGAATTTTGATTAAAAAATATTAGTTGTGGCGTATGTAATAATTATATACGCAAAATGGTTTAGGCCTTGTCACGCCATTATGGCGTGACAGCCCTAAACCTTTATTGTTTTGGTTTAGCTAAGCTTATTTAAGCTCAACCTCAGCTCCTGCTTCCTCTAAAGATGCTTTTAAGCTATCAGCTTCGTCTTTAGAAACAGCTTCTTTAATAGCGCTAGGTGCACCGTCAACTAATTCTTTAGCTTCTTTTAAACCTAGACCAGTTAATTCCTTAACTAATTTAACTACTGCTAATTTAGAACCTCCAGCTGCTTTTAATATTACATCAAATTCAGTTTGAGCTTCAGCAGCATCATCGCCACCTGCAGCAGGACCAGCAACAGCAACTGCAGCAGCAGCAGCTGGCTCTATACCATACTCTTCTTTTAATATAGTAGCTAACTCATTTACTTCTTTTACTGTTAAGTTAACTAATTGTTCTGCGAAATCTTTTAAATCTGCCATTTTTCTATCGTTTTTAATAAATTTTTAATTTTAATATAATTGTAATAAAGTGCGTACTGTTTAATACTATCCTTCTTTTTCAGATAGTGTTTTAATAATACCAGCCAGTTTTCCACCACTTGATTTAAGTGCTGAAACAACATTTTTAGCAGGTGATTGTAACAATCCTACTATGTCGCCCAATAACTCTTCTTTAGACTTGATATCTACTAACATGTCTAATTGGTTATCGCCTATATAAATAGCTTCCTCAATAAAAGCACCTTTTAATAAAGGTTTCTCTGATTTTTTACGGAAGTTCTTTATAAGTTTGGCCGGTGCATTACCTGTCTCAGAATACATTACAGATGTATTGCCTTTTAAAACTGTTGGAAGCTCTCCAAAATCTTTTTCTGAAGCTTCCATTGCTTTTTCAAGTAATGTGTTTTTAACGACTGCTAACTTTACGTTTGCCTTAAAACAAGCACGACGTAAATCGGAGGTTGAACCTGCATTTAATCCTGAAATATCTGTTAAATAGATATTTGTATTATTGGCTAATTCTGAAGTTAACTCCTGTATTACTTGTGATTTTTCTTCTCTTGTCATAATAAAAGTATTTAACTAATTAACCAACTTTAGGATCAACAGCTACACTAGGACTCATGGTACTAGAAAGGAATATACTTTTTACGTATGTACCCTTAGCAGTTGTTGGCTTAAGTTTTATTAATGTTTGTATTAATTCATTTGCGTTACCTGCAATTTTATCAGCGCTAAAAGACGCTTTTCCTATTGCTGCATGTACAATACCAGTTTTATCAACTTTAAAATCGATTTTACCAGCTTTTACTTCAGTTACAGCTTTAGCGATATCCATAGTTACCGTGCCAGTTTTTGGGTTAGGCATTAAACCACGAGGACCTAATACACGTCCTAAAGGACCTAATTTACCCATTACACTTGGCATGGTGATGATAACGTCTACATCGGTCCATCCGTTCTTAATTTTATCAAGATACTCGTCTAAACCAACATAATCTGCACCAGCTTCTTGAGCTTCTGCTTCTTTATCTGGAGTTACTAACGCTAATACTTTCATATCTTTTCCAGTTCCGTGAGGAAGTGATACAACACCTCTCACCATCTGGTTGGCTTTACGTGGATCTACACCCAAACGTACAGCAATGTCTACTGATGCATCAAACTTCGTGTTAGTGATTTCTTTCACTAGCGCAGATGCTTCATCAAGAGAATAAAATTTCCCTTTTTCTATCTTTGCTAAAGCTTCTTTTTGCTTTTTTGTTAATCTTGCCATTTCTTAATGCTTTTATAGATTAATATGGTGCGTTTCCGGTTACGGTAATCCCCATAGACCTTGCGGTACCAGCTACCATTTTCATAGCAGATTCGATAGTAAATGCATTTAAATCTACCATTTTATCTTCTGCTATAGCTTTGATCTGGTCCCATGAAACTTTAGCTACTTTTTTTCGGTTTGGTTCTCCTGAACCCTTCTTTACTTTGGCCGCTTCTAATAATTGTACTGCAGCTGGTGGTGTTTTGATTACAAAGTCAAATGACTTGTCTTTGTAAACAGAAATAACAACCGGTAATACTTTACCTGGTTTATCTTGAGTTCTCGCATTGAATTGCTTACAGAACTCCATGATATTAACCCCAGCAGCACCTAAAGCGGGTCCAACCGGTGGCGATGGATTCGCAGCACCTCCCCGAACTTGTAACTTAACTACTTTACCTAATTCTTTTGCCATTTTTAATAATTTAGTTTGATACGCTTTTATATTTGGAAGCTAAAACCGTATCCTTTTATATAGTGTAACAATTATTATACTTTTTCTACTTGCATATAGCTTAATTCCAACGGTGTTTTTCTACCAAAAATCTTAACCATTACTTCAAGCTTACGCTTTTCTTCATTTATCTTCTCAATAGTACCATCAAATCCATTAAATGGTCCGTCAATTACTTTAACTGTTTCGCCTTTAGTAAAAGGAATCGCTACATTAGCATTTTCCTCTACTGCCAATTCGTCAACCTTACCTAACATTCTATTGACTTCAGATTGTCTTAACGGTACGGGATCGCCTCCTTTAGTTTCTCCTAAAAAACCAATAACATTGGTAACTGATCTTATAATATGAGGCACCTCACCTGTTAAATTGGCTTGAATCATAATATATCCTGGGAAAAACACTTTTTCTTTGTGTATTTTTTTTCCATTGCGTATTTGAATCACTCTTTCGGTAGGTACTAATACTTGGTCTACATAGTCTTGCATGCCTAATCGAGCTATTTCATTCTCGATATAGGTTTTGATTTTGTTTTCCTGACCACTTACAGCCCTAACGACGTACCATTTTTTTTCGCTTACTTCAGACATAATCTATTTTTAGCTGTTAATCCATTGAAAGTAAAACGCTATGACCTTACTGAATACAGTATCGACCCCCCATATTGCTAAGGAAAAAATTATCGAAAATACAGCAACTAAAACAGTTAAACTTTGTGCCTCTGCCCATGTTGGCCAACTTACATTATTTTTAAGTTCGCTAAATGATTCCTTTATATAATTTACAATTCCAGCCATTTATATATTTTTTTCAATAGATTAAAATTCCGATGCTACAATTTTCAAAATCGACCTGAGCGAAATTTTACCTTTTACTTTATTCTGCACGGGTTGAGAGACTCGAACTCCCGACACCTGGTTTTGGAGACCAGTGCTCTACCAACTGAGCTAAACCCGTAAACATAAGTCAAGGTATTCCGTTTTTACGGAATACCTTAGCTTACTATTTAATTTACTGTATTAGTCTAAAATCTCAGTAACTTGACCAGCTCCTACAGTTCTACCACCTTCACGAATTGCAAAACGTAAACCTACGTTCATTGCAATTGGTTGAATTAATTCAACAGTGATAGTTAAGTTATCTCCTGGCATAACCATCTCTACACCATCAGGCAAAGCAATGTTACCTGTTACGTCTGTTGTACGAACGTAAAATTGTGGGCGATAGTTATTATGGAATGGTGTGTGACGTCCACCTTCTTCTTTTTTAAGGATATAAACCTCAGCTTTGAATTTTTTATGTGGCGTTACAGAACCTGGCTTAGTAATTACCATACCTCTAGAGATTTGAGTTTTCTCAATACCTCTTAATAGGATACCTGCGTTATCTCCAGCTTCACCTCTGTCAAGTATTTGACGGAACATTTCAATACCAGTAATAGTAGATGTCAATTTTTGAGCACCCATACCAATAATCTCTACAGGATCACCAGTTGAAGCAACACCAGTTTCAATACGACCAGTTGCTACAGTACCACGACCAGTAATAGAGAATACGTCTTCGATAGGCATTAAGAAAGGCTTATCCATATCACGTACTGGCTCTTCAATCCACTCATCACAAGCATTCATTAATTCCATTACTGTATCTACCCATTTTTGCTCACCGTTAAGTGCTCCAAGTGCAGAACCAGAAATTACAGGGCCATTATCACCATCGTACTCATAGAAGTTCAATAAATCTCTAACTTCCATATCTACTAACTCTAATAATTCTTCATCGTCAACCATATCTACTTTGTTTAAGAAAACAACGATACGAGGAATACCTACTTGACGACCTAATAAGATATGCTCACGAGTTTGTGGCATAGGACCATCTGTAGCAGCTACTACTAAGATAGCACCATCCATTTGAGCTGCACCAGTTACCATGTTCTTAACGTAATCCGCGTGACCTGGACAGTCAACGTGTGCATAGTGACGTTTTGCAGTTGAATATTCTACGTGAGATGTATTGATTGTAATACCTCTTTCTTTTTCTTCTGGTGCGTTATCAATTTGATCAAATGATTTCGCTTCTGATAAACCTGCATCAGCTAATACTTTAGTAATAGCAGCAGTTAAAGTTGTTTTACCGTGATCTACGTGTCCAATTGTACCAATGTTTAAGTGTGGTTTTGAACGATCGAAAGTTGCCTTTGCCATGTTTTTTAAATAATTTAATCTTAGTTATATAATATTTATTAGTGTGTTCTAATTTACATTCTTTAATTATAGAGCCAATGACGGGAATTGAACCCGTGACCTCTTCCTTACCAAGGAAACGCTCTACCCCTGAGCTACACCGGCTTAAATAAATTAGAGCGGGAGACCGGGTTCGAACCGGCGACATTCAGCTTGGAAGGCTGACGCTCTACCAACTGAGCTACTCCCGCAATGATTTATAATCCTTTTAATAAAATGTGGGGAGAGCAGGATTCGAACCTGCGAAGGTGAAAACCAACAGATTTACAGTCTGTCCTCGTTGGCCGCTTGAGTATCTCCCCCAATTTTTATTTATTCACTCTTTTTAAAGAACTTGAGCCGATGGAGGGACTCGAACCCACGACCTGCTGATTACAAATCAGCTGCTCTAGCCAGCTGAGCTACATCGGCTTTTTCTGTTATTTACACACAAAAAAAGCCCGTTATTTCTAACGGACTGCAAATGTATATATTTATTTTTTTATTCAAAACATTTTTGAAGAAATTTTATTATAAATGTGCTCTTAATTTTTCTTTTCTCTTTTTTAGTTGTCTTTCCAATGAAGCTACTGCTATATCGGTACCTTCTTCGAAACTTTTACACTGCTTTTTTACCATTAAACTGTCTCCTGGAACACTCACTCTTGCTTCGAATATTTTATTCTCTTTATCTTTTGTGTTTTCTACTTTTAAAAACACATCCGACTTGATGATCTTGTCATAAAACAAATCCAGTTTATCCATACGTTTTTGGATAAAAGCTATTAATTTTTTGTCTGCATTAAAATTAACTGATTGCGTGTTTACTTTCATAATACTTGTTTTGGTTAGACAATAATTTTAATAATCATTTTTTACTTCTTGGGTGGGTATTTATATGTACCTTTTTTAACTCTGCTATACTATTGTGAGTATAAACTTGAGTTGCTGCTAAACTGGAATGACCAAGAAGTTCTTTAACAGCGTTTAAATTTGCACCTTGGTTAAGCAAATGTGTTGCAAAAGAATGCCGTAATATATGAGGGCTCTTTTTTACCTTTGTTGATGCAATACTAAAATAATCATTTATAATTCTGTACACAAGTGTTTCATATATTTTTGCACCCTTTTTTGTTAAAAAAAGGTAATCGTGATCTACAATATGACTTAACGAATCTCGGACTTCTAAATATGAGTTTATGGTTTTTGCTACCGATTCTATTAACGGAATAATACGTTCTTTATTTCTTTTCCCAAGTACTTTTAACGTTTTGTTATTAATATCTATATCACTTAGCTTTAACTGCACCAATTCTATTCTTCGAATACCTGTAGAATAGAACATCTCTATTATCAATTTATCCCGAACACCCTCAAAATCATTTTGAAAGTGCCAATCTTCCAAAACAGTTTTTATCTCGGTTTCTGAAAAAGGAATTTGAACTTTTTTACTGGTTTTTAATGCTTTGTGTTTTGATAAAGGATTGGACTTTATTGTTTCTGTCTTTAAAAGAAATTTGTAGTACGTATTTAATGCGGAAACTTTTCTGTTTATGCTCCTATTAGACAACCCGTTTTCTACCAATGCGACAATCCATGTTCGTATTTGCGAATAATTAACTTGATTTATGGAACCCATATCATATTCACTTTTTACAAACTCCAAAAAGGTACCCAAATCATTTTTATAGGCATTCACTGTTAGTACTGAATAATTTTTCTCAAGCAACAAGTAATCTATAAAGGATTTAAAAGGCATTTCTTTTGGTTAAAAAGTATACATTGAAATATACAAAAAAAAATCCCACTTAAAAGTGGGATTGTTATTTTTGTGATTAAAATATACTAGATATCTTCTGCATCTCTTAATCCTTGAATGTATTGTGCTTTTTGTATTTGGGCCCTACGTTCTACTGAAGGCTTTGTAAATTGCTTACGAACTTGCAACTGACGCTTAACGCCTGTTTTATCAAACTTTCTTTTAAAACGCTTTAGCGCTCTATCTATATTTTCTCCTTCTTTAATTGGTATTATTAACATAGTGTCTTAACCTCCTCTCTTTTAGATTTTGAGTTTGCAAATATAAAAATAATTCTGAATTCCTAATTCTGAATTCTGAATTATTTTATGTAGCCGGTTTATACTCCTTTTTATCAATAATAATCTTTGCCAATATTTCCCTGAGAATCTCTGATGTGCCTCCTCCTATGGGACCCAACCTACTATCACGAAATAATCTAGCCATGGGGTAATCTTCCATATAACCATAACCCCCTAAAAATTGCAAACATTGGTAAACAACCTCATCTGCCATTTTTGTAGATTTTAATTTAGACATGGTAGCATGCTTTACAACGTATTCGCCTTTATTTAATCTGTAAGCTACGGAATAATTGAACTCTTTACATATTTCCATATCCGAATACAAATCTGCTATGGTGTGCCTTAATGCCTGGAATTTATCTATCGATTTCCCAAAAGCTTTACGGTCTGACATATATTGCAAGGCATAATCCAATGCAAATTCTGCTCTTGCATGGGCATTGATTCCCATAATTAAACGCTCCAATGAAAAGTGCTGCATGATATATGAAAAGCCCTTGTTTTCTTCACCCATTAAATTGGCTGTGGGTATTTTTACATTGTCGAAAGCAATCTCACCCGTATCAGAGGCTCGCCATCCCAATTTATTTAATTTGGTTGCTGATACACCTGGAGTATCTCTATCTATAACAAAAATACTGATGCCCTTATTTCCTGATTCTGGATTTGTTTTAGCAGCAATTACCATATAATCACTGTTAACCCCATTTGTTATGAATGTTTTAGAACCATTTATTATATAGTAGTCACCGTCCTTAACTGCTGTAGTTCGCATACCAGCTACATCACTTCCACCAAAAGGCTCAGTAATGCACAAACAACCTATCTTATCACCAGATATACTCGGGGCTAAATAGTTTTTCTTAATAGCCTTACTTCCTTCTTTGTTTAGGTGCGTCATTGCTAAATAAGCATGTGCCCATATAGCGGCGGCAAAACCACCTGAGTTTATTTTTTGCAATTCTTCTAAAAGAATTACTGTATAGAACAAATCTAGATTTAGGCCTCCATAAGCTTCAGGATAATTAATACCAAAGTACCCCATATCGCCAAATTTCTTCCAAATAAACCTATCAATATCACCTGTTTGTTCCCAAGTTTCAATATATGGAACTACTTCTTTCTTCAAAAAATCTTGCAGGCTTTTTCTAAAAAGATGGTGCTCTTCGGTGAAGTACATACTATTCATTTATCCTTTCTTTTTCAATCGAGCGACAAATATAATTTAATTATATCGATTTTATTTACAGGAAAGCCCTTAACTTTTGTTAATTCATCTATAGACTTATATCCTTCTCTTAATTGGCGCTGTTCTACAATACTATGTGCTAGGTCATAGTCAATATGTTGTACAGTAACTAACTGTGCTACCGTGGCCGTATTTAAATTAATTTTTTCAATATCCCGTGGTGTTTTTACAGTAAAATCATTTTTTATTCGTTCTATAACCTCTGGTGTTAATCCATAAACGTCCTGAAGCTGCACGTCATCTATAAAGCCTCCTGCAAATTTATTTCTAAACCGTATTATTCTATTGGAAAGTACTTTACCTACACCATTTATTTTTTGTAGTTCTTGGGCTGTTGCTTGATTTAAATCTTGCTTTTGGGAAAAAGTTTTAGGCAGATTGCTCTTGGTAAAGTCTTGAAAGTTTTTAGATTTTGGCTTTGTTACCCATTCTGGAAATTTAAATAAAGGTGCTATTTTATTTAAAAGAGAATCGGATACTTTGGTGACTTCTTGAAATTGTTTTGCAGAATTAATCCACTTATTACGCCTTCTATAAGTTAACAACCTATCAATTTCTTCATTGCTCATACCCAAGACATACCCTTTATAATCTGTTATAAAATTTGGATTGAACGGATATATTTTGGGTTGGCTTGCTTTAATCTTCTCTTTCCTAAGAGAATCTATTTCCTCATTAAATTTCAACAAGGCTTTATTATCAACTTGAATTTCTTGACTGGGCACACCTATTAAGAAATAAACACTCTGCAAAACAACTATTAATAGTAGTAATATAAAAATCCCATTTCGCTGTTCTTTTGAAAGCTTAAAATGGGATCTCATGTTCTAGTTGTTAGTTTTTAATTATTTAGTTGTTAGTGGATAGACTTTAGTTGTTAGAGACATGACAAACTAACAACCAACAACTCAACTATTTTACATATGCTTGGTAAGGTCTTCAGCGCCTTCGTCTAAAGCATCATGCTTTACATTAATGGCTTTTAAATACTTTCTTAACTCTCTATTTATTACTGGAGACAAAATTACTACACCTATAATATTGGGTACTACCATAGCAAAGATCATGGCATCGGAAAAATCTATAACTGCCCCAAGACTAATAGACGATCCTACAACAACGAAAAACAAGAATAATATTTTATAAACCAAATCGCTTATTTTCCCTTTTCCAAATAAAAACACCCAACCTTGCATGCCATAGTAAGACCAAGAAATCATGGTTGAAAACGCAAATAGTATTACAGCAATAGTCAATACAATAGAGAAGTGTGGTATCACACTATCAAAAGCTGTAGCTGTTAACTCTACCCCTTCTTTAATTGGTACGCCATATTCCATAAAGCTACCATCAAAATTAGTTATCACGATTACCAAGGCTGTCATGGTACAAATAACTACGGTATCTACAAATGGCTCTAGTAAGGCTACTATACCCTCACTTGCAGGATATTTGGTACGTACTGCCGAGTGAGCAATGGCCGCACTACCTACACCTGCTTCGTTTGAAAACGCACCTCTTCTAATACCTTGAATCATAACACCCACAAGTCCTCCAGCAATTCCCAATCCAGAAAAAGCACCTTCATATATCAAACTAAAGGCATCATCTATTAAATGCCAATTAGCTCCTAATATAATAAGTGCCGCCAATACGTATATTCCAGCCATAAAAGGCACAATTTTCTCAGTTACCGAAGCAATTCTTTTAATACCGCCAATGATGACTATAGCCACAATTACGGCCATTACCATACCAAAATACATGCCTGCATTGGAACTTTCAAAATCAAACAATTTTATGAATTGGGCAGCAGCCTGATTGGCCTGAAACATGTTACCTCCTCCAAAGGAACCACCAATAACAAAAATGGCAAATATTACGGCTAAAACTTTACCTATTCCACCAAATCCTTTTTCTTTAAAGCCTTTAGTTAGATAATACATAGGCCCTCCATAAATAGTACCATCTTTACCAACATCTCTATATTTAACACCTAATGTACATTCTGCAAATTTTGATGCCATTCCCAATAATCCGGCCACTATCATCCAAAATGTGGCTCCTGGCCCTCCAATTGAAAGTGCCACTGCTACTCCCGCTATGTTGCCTAAGCCTACGGTTGCTGACAATGCAGCGGTTAATGCCTGAAAATGCGATACTTCACCATGCGCGCTATCATCCCTTAATGTTTCAATGATGTTATGGTCTTCATTGGGTGTTTGGTCACCATATAATGTATCGGCTCCATGCTTTTCAATATCTTCATATTTCCCCTGAACCACACGCAATGCTGTTCTAAAGCCTGTAAAATTTATAAATTTAAAATATATGGTAAAAAACAATGCCCCACCTATTAAAACGATCAGCACCCACGGAATTTGATAGTCTTCTGAAAATGGAATTTCATAAAAAATACCATCTACAAACCAACCTGTGTAGTCCTTGAAAACTCTATCAATTTTTTCGGAAGTTGATTCTTGAGCAAATGTTAAAAAAGGTAAGATTGAAGTAAATGTAAATAGAAGATATTTCTTCATAGAAAATTGGTTTAATTAGTTTTATTGAAAGATTCTTACTAAAAGTTGGCAAGATGCTAAAAAAAAATCATTTTCTAAAACTTCTATTGTTAAAATAGTAAAATAACTAGCTGATATTGTAGGCACTATTGAGTGCTTCAATCTGTTCTGGCCTGCCTAAAACAATAATTCTAGAATTTGGCAATAATTCCATATCAGCTTCTGGATTTACAATATATTCGCCGTTTTGGTCTTTGTAACCAATTACAGTACAGCCCGTTTTCCTTCTAAGGTCTAAATCCTTTATTGTTTTTATTGAAGATTTTTTATTATATAACTTCTCTACCCCAACCTCTTCAATGTTAATATTGGATTTACCAACTATGGAAAGGTTGTCTATAAACTCCATTAAACCAGGAACAACCACTAAAGATGCCATGTGATCACCTCCTATTTTGTCGGGCAATATAACATTGTTGGCTCCTGCAAATTTTAACTTGTCGTAAGAGGACTCTTGTGATGCTCTACTGATAATATTAATGTTTTTATTTATTTGCCTTGTTGAGAGTACTACAAATAAATTATCAGCATCGTTAGGCAGTGCCGAAATAAAACTTGATGCGCGATCTATGCCAGCTTGTATTAAAACTTCATCTTCATTGGCATTACCTATTACATAAGGTACATTATCTAATTGCAAGCGTTCTTCCATATCTCTGTTCTTTTCAATAACTACAAACGACTTATTATGCGCTAATAGCTTTCTAACAGCTTGCTTACCATTTCTTCCGTAACCACATATTACCACATGGTTCTTGAAACTATCAATTTCTTTTTGCATCTTTTTACGTTTTAACTCTTCAATATTATTTTTACTTAGAATATATTCTGTAATGATAGAAAGTGCATATCCCATTATAAGCACACTGGCCAAAATTAAAAATATGGTAAAAATTTTAGATTGCTCATCTAAAGGCACAACTTCTCCAAAACCAACAGTAGTCATTGTTATAACTGTCATGTAAACAGCATCTACCCAGGAGTAATCGGAAATTATTTTATAACCTGCAACACCTATTATTAATATAAAGGTTAGCAAAAAAAAAGCGGTATAAACTTTTGTTTTAAAAAATTTAATAATCGGGTTCATAAATTATAAATCAAACACAGATGTTCGCTTAGTATATATTAAATCTTTAATACGCATCCAAAAAGCCAAAAACAAGTATAACGCAAAGCCAAACCCTAAAGTTACAAACGTTAAGTACATAAAGGTTGTTCTAACAACTTTTGCCCTAATACCCAAACGCTCTGCTATACGCTGGCATACATAGTAACCATGTTTTTGAAAAAAGAGTAACGGTTTATATATACGATTCATTCATTTCATTTTGTATAACGCAATTTAAAAATAAACTTTGACAAACGTTAGTGTTTTGTTTATAGTCTACTACAAATGGTATAATTTCTATCACTTTTATAATTTTTTAATAGCAATTTTAAATATTTCTTGTTATTAAACTATTACCAATAGCACATTGCAAACATTTATTGTTATCACAATACTCGGTTTTAAGCTGAATAAGGGCTTGCGATTGCATGCCTGTTTTAGATACTTCTTTTAAACTGTTAAATGCCCCGATAACACTGTTTTTTTCTGAGGCTATTTCCGATGCAATTCTTACTATAATTTGGTCGGCCACTTCTCCTCTCTGGTGGGCATAACAAAACTTAATTGGTAAAATAGTATTGATTAGCAATAAATCTATAAACGGCTTGGTAAGTTTTTTTATTGATACCTTAGAAGTCTTATGGAAAGTATAGTGCGAGTTCCAGAATGATGTTGTGGATACGTTAAAAATTTCATAGAATGTATTTATATCATGAGATTCTATAATTTTCGAAAAAAGGTTTTTGTGGTTAAAATACAAACTTGCTAATTGCGAAAGCCGTATTGTAGGGAAATTTGGCGGACGCAATCTAAAAAACTGCAACGGTAATACCATATTATTTTCCAGTCCAAACTTTTGCTTTAAAAATTGATATTCTTTAAACAGGTCTTGGTAATAAGCATTTTCTATGTCTTCTTCTAACAATCCTGCTTGCCCAAACAACAATGCTTCCAATGTTTTTTGATTGGCTTGTGCTTTGCGTACTACTGAAAAATCCAAGGATTGTGCTATGCTAAAAAATGACTCGCCATTTACCTTAAGTCCGAAGTTTTTTGCCAACATTATAAAAAACACGGCCTCCCAATTATTTTTGGTTTTGCTTAATAGTTCGTTGATAATTTTAGATTTTCGCTCCAAACGCTCAAGATACAAGCGCTCTAGCCAGTTGTTTAAAACAAAAGTGTCAACCGAATGAAAATCGTTCTCACAATTAATCCATTTATCTTTTTTTGTTAGTAACTGATGGTATTTATCAAAAAGTTCTGTGCTAATACCGCCTTTTAATTCTAATGTTGGAATAACTGAATTGTCTTTTCTAAACACTTCTGTATCATGTTCCCAAACCACATGTAATATAACATTATCATAGGCTTTATCCTGCTCATGATTATGCAAAAACCAATCGGATGATTTTATATGGACTTCTACATTGCCAGCCCATAGTTGGTTGCCTATTTTTAGCTTGGCATTAAAGAAATCGGGGCCGGCATTTAAATTATGCTGACCGACCGAGGATACAATCACAGCCTCGTTTTTAGTTGTCTTTAAATGGTTTACATTTATTTTTTTATATTTCCAGATGTAGTGTAAAAAATCTTCTTGCATAAAGCGAATGTAAAAATATTTTCTAAAAATAATACTACATGCTTAAAGTTGCATAAATTTGAACAAACTACTTAATAATGGAACAATTAACACTTACAACCCCAGCACTATTATTTTCAGCAATATCACTTATCATGCTAGCATACACTAATAGGTTTCTAGCATATGCTGCTGTGGTTAGAAATTTACATGATAGTTATCTAGAAAAAAAAGATCAATTGCTAATAAAGCAAATTAAGAATATTAAAAAGCGTTTATACCTAACTCGCTCTATGCAAATATTTGGAATTACCAGCTTACTTCTTTGTGTACTTACCATGTTTTTAATTTACATTAAGCAACATACAGCGGCGGTTTGGGTTTTTGGCTTAGCGCTTATTTTACTTATTATATCCTTGGCCTTATTGATTATGGAAATCCAAATTTCGGTTAAAGCTTTAGAGCATCATATTAGTGATATAGAAAACAATTAAACTATATAATATGTAAATAAAAGTGCCCAATTACATTTCTGTAACTAGGCAGCTTTCCTAACAAAAAAACCAAAAACCAAATTGTTAAAAACAATTTTTCTTTTCCACATGTTTTAGTTTTTGCTAATGATTGTGCTTCTTAACCACAATAATATTCCAAAGTTTTGTACATCTATTCCTGGGTATAAATTATCAAGTCCTGGGAATGCGCTTTCTATTCCTGGGAATAAGTCACTACGTCTTGGGAATAAGTTATTCAGTCCTAGGAATAAGCTATCCAGTCCCAGGAATAAGTAGCTCTGTCCTGAGAATAACTGTCCCAGTCTTAGGGATGAGCAATCCAGTCCTAGGAATAAGTTCTCTATTCCTAGGTATAATCCATTTATTCCTTTATATATTTCTCTTTCGTGCATGCTTTTAAAACCTATATGAAATGGTACCTCGTATATTAAACGGCGTACCAGGTGTAAAATGAATTTCTTCAACTGGCTGCACTTCATTGTCTAATCTGGATTCTGTGGCAAATTGGGTTTCATTCCAGTCCACATCAAATACATTTTCTATGGCAATACCTAATGTTATATCATTAAAACTATAATTGATATTAAAATCGGTTACAAAATAACCATCTGCAACAATACTATTGGTTTCATTAGCTGGCCTGTCATCTATATATCGATAACGAAATCCTCCTGAAAACCCATGCAAATCATTTACCGAAAGTCCACCGGCTATTGTAAAATCTGGAGCTAGTGGAATATAATTTTCTCCTTCTTCATTTTCTGTGCTTCTAGCATGTGTTAATGTGGCATCACTATCTACAAATAACCACTTATTTAATTGATAACGTAAACCTAAATCTATGCCATATCGTTTAGTTTTTCCACTGGGCTCCACAATACCAGCATCGCCTACATACACAAATTCCTGTTCTAAAAACAAATACCATAATGCTGTGTTAACAATTAAATCGGGCACGGGTTTCCACATACTTCCCAAATCTAAGCCATAAGATCTTGGCAATATATCTTTACCTTGCCTGCTAACAACCACCCGTGTGTCGTTTGAGTGAAACCCAATACCCGATTTTAAATACAATTGCCAATTGGACAAAGCATTGTAATAAAAGTTGAGCTTTGGACTAACAATGGTCTTTGTTTCAGATTGGGTTTGGTAATTTGTTTGGAGTTTGTCATTATATAAAAACTTAAAATAGTCTAACCGCAAAGCAGGTGAAATTTTTAATTTTCCAAAGTCAAAATAGGCATTCGCAAATGCACTTACAGTTGTTTGGTTTAAATCTCCTAATTGTACATTTAGTAATATGGTTTTTCTGTTCAATGTTTTGGATAGTTCTATATCGCTAACAATATCATGCCTTAAACTTAAACCAGAATTTAAGGTTAAAGCTGTACTACCTATATTAATCTCTTTAGTAACCACTGTATTAAATCCTAAAATCTGTCTATCTTCTTTTTGCTTTATTTGATCGCCATTTTCAGGATCCTCTAAAAAGAATGTGAAATTAGAATACAATTCAAAATTATAATGTGAATAGAAGGCATTGGTTTTTAAAATGGTATTGTTCGATATGTATTTATTAAACTCCACATTAAAGTTAGTACGCTGTGTATTACCGCCTTCAGTATTATCTATAGCGTCAAAACGTGAGATGTTTCCATTGTTTACTTCCCGTTCAGGAATTTGCCCCGAAGCGTCCCATCTACTTGTAAAATGCGAAAGGGTTATGGACACTTTATCATTTTGTGGTGAAAATGCCATATACTTTCCAAATATATTTAGCCTATTAAAATTTTGGAGCGACTCAAATGGACCATCATTTGCTATGTATTCAGTTGCTAAATAGGCGTTCTGTTTTTTTGTGTTTTCCAACAAATTGAACAGGCCTAATGTTCGCATAGCATTAAACTGCCCTACTGAAGCAGTTATGGAACTTTCTTTTAAATAATCTTTAGTTGAAAAATCTACATAGCCTGCAGTTGTGAAATCGCCATGACTGGCATAATAGGAACCTTTACCAAAGTCTATTTTACTGATGGTTTCGGGAATTACAAAGTGCAAATCGCTATAACCTTGACCATGTGCATGCGATACCATGTTTACGGGCATACCATCAACCGAAATAGCAACATCGGTTCCATGGTCTACATCAAAACCCCTTAAGAACAGTTGTTCTGCTTTTCCTCCTCCAGCATGCTGACCAATAATCAACCCGGGTATTTTTTGTAAAATCTCTTGTGAAGAATTCACTGGATTGGTTTTTAAATCTAACCTTGAGATAGTACTTACTGGGTTTAATGTTTCTGTAATGACCAACTCCTTTAATTGAAATGATTTTTCTTTTAAAACAATTATTAGCTTGCTATCAAAATTAGAAGCGCTCAAAACCATTTGCTTGTTCTTGAAACCAAGTAGCCCTATTTTTATAGAATCGCCTACAGCATTATTATTTAATGTAAACAGGCCGTTTTCTGAGGAATGCGAATGACTTTTGGAATTTAAATTATAAATATAGGCAGCTTCCAAAGGCTGATTTGCCTCGTTAACTATCACACCTGTTATTTGCTGTGCGTATGCAGTATTTATAACCATCATGGCAACAAGAGCTTGTTTTAAGCGTTTCATCTGTATTTGAATTAAATATTATCGACTTTTTGAGCCATTAAAGGACCTAGTTCAAATAGGCTTGCCTTTAATTCTTTCTTCAAATCTTTAGCTTCTTCCAGTTTTCCGTTGGCTTTATAAATTTGCGCTAAGTGAAAAAGCACATCGGGTTCATAGGTCTTACCTACTACATGCTTTTCCATAATTTTCAACGCCTCTTTAACATCACCATGGTTGTAGTATGTCCATGCCAATAAATCATACGACTGTGGTGTTGGACGGTTCTTTATTTCGGTATAAGCAATTTTTAAAGCAGATGCTGTTTGCTTTTTGTCTTCGGCATAAATAAGCGCATTGTATTTATTGTACATATCGCCATAGGTTTTGTTTTTTACGGCTTTTTCATAGCGTTTCATTTGGTCTTCATGCATGGCTATATTTCCATTAAACTCTGCTATTTCAGCCTTAAGCAAATAATAATCTGGAGCCTGGTAAGTTTTTGTAACTGTATTTAATATGCGAAGTGCTTCTTCTGGATTTTTTTCATATGAATATACAATCCAAGCAATCCCTTTTTTGGCATATGCATCATTGGGGTTTAGCTCTAATGCTTTTAAATAGTAGTTGTATGATGCTTTTATATCGCCTTTATGTCCATAAAAATCAGCTAAATTGGTGTAAGCCCATTGTTTTATGTTGGGGGTATTAGATAATTCGGCTTTGGTTTTGGCCTTTTCTAAATACTTTATGGCAGCTTCTAAATTGCCCCTGTGGTCGGACCATTTTGCGACACGTATTAAATAATCAAAGTCAGCATCGTCACTAAACTTGTCTAGGTAATTTTTGGCAAGATCAAAATTCCCTAATTCTAAATGTACATCAAATAACATTTTTTGTGTTCCTTCTAGCTTATCACCTATTGCTTCTGCTTTGGTTAAAATCGCTAAGGCCTCTTTAAATTTATGCTGCGAAATGTAATTGGCGGCCAATCCCTTTAAATAAGAACTATTACCGTAATTTGTTACTACATTCAATTTCACATAGGCACTTTCTGCATTTTTTAAGTATGTTATGCTGCCAGTTATGCTAAACAAACGCCCATAAGATGCTGCAATTTTTGCTAAATAAGGAAATTGATTTGGGTGCTTCTCTAACTTTTGTTTCCAAAAGACGTTATCTTTTAAAGTCCCTTTTAAGGCTTTGTTGTCTGTTAACTCCAAGTAACCATTATATTGGCTGCTATCAGTTATTTTTCTTGTGGATGTTGTACAGCTTATAAAAGTTATAAGCATGCAAAATATCAAGGTTAATAATCGTAGGTTCATTGTTTTTGTTTTTTAGTTTTTTTTGCTTTTGTTTAAATAACCTTGAAACAAGCAAGCAATTTGCTTGTTTCAAGGTTAAGGAGAGAGCTTCTACCAAGGAGAAGCCAGATATGGGAATGAGGCTAAAAAAGGTTTGTCATTTGCATCTACATTATCATTTGATAATCCTGGATATTCTGGATCTGTCAATCCAGTTTCACCACCAAAGATCAATATCAACTCTACAGTAATAACATCATCAGATAAAGCTCTACCTGTTAAAAGGTTTGTGCCATCATAAAATGTTGTTGGGGCATCTAACGATACATTTAAAACATCTGTTGCTAAAACACTTGTAAAAGTTTCAGCATCTAATCCTAGAGCATTCATATCTCCTTCATTTGCATAAGCTGGACTTATAGCTTCAAGGTTTGTTTGAAACATAGATTGAAAAGCCGCTCCTTGTTCTGAAGGAATTGTTACATTAAACATATCCTTACTAGCCGATGAAACAAATACAGTGTTTACTGCAGGTCTACCCATTTGGTCTTCTTGAACATAGGTTCCTGCTAAATTTGGGATTTCGTATTTACCTTTCCCTCCTGGGGTATCGTCTGGGTTACAGTTAAAAAGCAACGCAGAGGTTAAAATGAGTCTTAATACTATTTTTATATTTTTCATAATTGTGATTATTTAATTTTTAAATTTTTATTGCTTTCTTTTTGATTCTACCCAGGTATTAATTGTTCCTGTACCACCTATCATAGACTTTGGCACTTCTACAACAACCGACATGACATTAGAACCCGCAAATGTATCTGAGGCTTCTCCTGCTGGTAAAAAGGCACCTTCTTCCATACCATCACCATCATTATCTCCTGGAGTAATTATTTGAGTATATCGAGCAAAATCCATGAAGAACGGGTCGTCTCTTGGCCCTGCAAAAATGCTTATGCCACCTTCAGAAGCTACAATAGCCTCAGAACCATAAGGCGTAATATCTACATATAGAGCATCTTTTGCTCCATTGGCATTTAAAACACTGTTAAGTCCTGTTTGTCCCGGGTTTTTAGGCCCTATTACAAACATTTTACCATCTCTTGGTATTGCTTGAATTACTAAATCTTCAACATTGTCTCCAGTGTTATCAATATTGAATTCAATCATTACACTTTCATCAAACATGGCATCTGCAGTACTTGATGGACTTAACAGCCCTTGTACATTAGCAACAAAAACCAGGTTGTTTGTGTTCTCACCTTGAAAGGCATAAAAATCTGTAATATCGCTTGTACCACCTTGTACAGCAGGAGCATCAATATGATCTGCAGCGATGTAAATTAAACCAGCTACTAGTAACGCACTGATTCCTAAAATTTGCTTGTAATTTTTCATAATTTTAAAGTTTATGTTAATTATTTGTTTCACTTACACGCATACCTACGGAAAAACACAAATAGTGGTTTTGTTAAAGTTTTGTTAAAGAAAATATTTGCATTATAAATATTGAATGCATTACATTTACACCTACCAAATGAACATGATATGAATCCATCGGCTAATGGTTGGATAAAAAAATTGTTACTGGAAGTCGCTAAGAATGATGCTTTTTTAAAAAATGAAAAAGAAGATTTTTATCAGGCACTAAGAACCAGTGGCTTTATTTATGGCAGTAATTTAAATGTTGTTTACAACATTATAATTAATGACGACCTAACTGAAGGTGAACTTTGCAAAATAAATTTATGCTTAGCACTTCTCTATACCTATACTAATAACAATAGTACAGACACCCCTTTTGTAGAAAGTGTTATTAATTTTTATACTGACATCAATGAGCTTAAAACTAACTTTTTTCAAGACTTAATGGGCGGTAAAAAATCTAACGAACAGCTTGAAAAGATAATCCATAAGCGCATTCAAATTGATGATAACATTTTAACCAAGAACTTTAATTACTTCATTATTAATGCCTTGTTATATGTTGATACCTTAGCTTATCAAGAATACCTAAGGCGAAAATCTATTTCTATTGATTATATTAAAAAATTAGAGGCCTCTATTGAAACTATAACATTAGACGTTTTAAACTCTAAGGAAATTAAAAATCAATATGACGAGAGCTTAATTAAACTTTTAGATGCTTCGTTGCGATATCATAGCCACAAACATATTTCTTATGAAAAAGCTGTTTTAAATATAAAAAGCACTCTAGAAAAATATTACATCCTAGATTTGGCCTGTATGGCTACATGGAGTGATAGAACCATTGATGAAAACGAAGAACGCTTTTTAATACAATTGGGCACCGATTTGGATATTGACCCAAATTATATTACTAAAAGCATTCTTGCTGTAAATGATTTTTATAACGTAAACAAGGAAAAGATTGCGCTTTTAAGCTCAAAAAACATTGTCCAGAGTTTTTACAATAACTCTAGCAAAATGGTAAAAAAGTTAATCTCCAGAAACAGCAAGCGCCTATACCAAGAGTTAAAAGACAGTAAAGAGCTTATGGTGTTGCTCAGTCAATCTACAATAAGGGACTTAAATAGTGAGGAACAAAAAAAAGTGCAGGAACAATTATTAGACATTTTTAAATCCATACCAAGCCTTGCTATCTTTTTGTTACCAGGAGGCGCCATATTACTGCCTTTGGTAGTTAAATTTATTCCAAAATTATTGCCTTCTGCTTTTGATGAAAATAGAATTAAAGAAGAATAATTGCCTTTCTCCCTATATTTCCTCTTTTTTTCCCTAGCTTTACAAAACACTTCATTAAAACCAGCTAACACCCTATAAATTTTGAAGACATTATATACTATTGACGAGATTAACCATGTTTTACAGGGTGAATTGATTGGTCATACCACAGAACGAATAGAAGGTCCTGAACAATTACAACAGGCAAAGAACAACCATATTACCTTTATTGGTAGTACCAAATATGTAAAATATTGGGAGCATTCAAATGCCTGTGCAGCAATTATAAATGATAATCTAGATGTAGAACCAGGGAAAAACCGTGCTCTTATAAAAGTAAAGAATGCTGATTTAGCTATGGCAAAAATTCTTGAAATGTTTAGTCCTCCTTTACCGGAATTCGATATTGACATCCATCCAACAGCGGTTATTCATAAAACAGCAACCATAGGCAATGGCTGTAAAATTGGCGCCCACTGTTATGTGGGCAAGAATGTTATTTTGGGTGACAATGTTATTCTATACCCCAACGTATGTGTGTTTGATGAAACCTCTATTGGCAACAACACAGTTATTTGGTCTGGCTCTGTTATTAGAGAACGCTGCATTATTGGTAGTTACTGTATTTTTCACACCAATGTAAGTATTGGTGCCGATGGTTTTGGTTACAGACCTAGTGATGATGGCAGAGGTCTTACAAAAATACCACAAATAGGAAATGTTGTTATTGGACATTATGTTGAAATTGGTGCTAATTCTTGTGTAGATCGTGCTAAATTTAGTGCTACAATTATTGGAGACGGCTGTAAAATTGATAACCTTGTACAAATAGCCCATAATAGTATTATGGGACGTTTTTGTATCATGGCCGGACATAGTGGCCTTGCTGGCTCAGTCACTCTTGGTGACGGCGTTATTATAGGTGGAAGTGCCTCCATTAAAGATCATACTACCATTCATTCTGGAGCCACTGTTGGTGCTGGTTCTGGTGTTGTGGGCGATGTTGAGGCTGGAAAAACCGTGTTGGGCTATCCAGCTCAAGATGCTAGGATGATGCTTAAACAATGGGTAATAATGCGCAAGCTTGCCCAAAAATAAATCAACCCGAAATTCACATTATTTGCTTTCAGTTTTGATTAGGTTTGTAACTACAGGATTGTTATATTCTAATGCACATTTTTCAACATATTCGTTGAAACTTTCTTTTGTATTGTACACAACGCCTTCAGACCATCCTGCAACCAACATATACTCATAGGTGTTATTTTGATCTGACTGTACTTGAAAAGTATGGTTACCATCATGCTCTTTTATAAACTGATACTTTGGATGGTACTCATCTTTAACAACCAGACCTGTACCAATGAACGGTAAGTACCAAGCATCACGATCATCTATGTTTTCTGGGTCTTTTACATTCTCTGGGCCAGATGTAATAATGATACCACCTTTTTGAATAAAGTTATTTTCTTCTGGTTTCTTTTTAATACCGCACCCCATTAAAACACCTATTTGTTTAGGTAAGAACTTGGTGTAAACAACCTTAGAGGTACAATAGCTTTGTCCTGCATAAGCTGTATAATATTGATAGTATTCGTAATACCCATTACCTGTATCCCAATTCATGGTTTTTATTTTTATTGTAGACCTAATGGGGCCATTTGTAACAACTTCATAGGCATAGCGTGTATCTGAAATTTGCCCAGCATTAAACTTGGTTCCCGGTACAATTTTATCCTGTGTTGGGGTAAATCGTGGACGACTGGCTATTTCTGGATGGTCTTTAAACTCAAACAGGCATACAGCACCTCCTCCAAAACTTGCATCAACCCCCTGTATGTCGCTTCCATAATCTTCATTTTCATAGGTAACCCCGTAACCGTCCAAATTTTTCATGTAAAGGTCGTTAGACATAAGCAAGGGTTTTCGTTTCCCATAAACGTCTACACAATTGGCAAACCAAATTTTCCAACCAACATTTTCACTCTCCCAAAATGGCATTTGGTGTCTGCAATAACTCCCAATGTTCGCATGTGTACGGTGTGGATTCCAACCTCTGGTGTTTTCTCCCAAATAAATATAAATGATTCTTTTTTCTTTAGCTTTTAAATTAACCTGAAAAAACAATTCATCCCATATGCCATCTTTGTCTAAATCATCAAGTTGGTGAAATAAGGCATGCCCATTCGCTTCTCCTCTTAGTTGATGCCCACCCTGTCTTTCAAGTAATTCTGCTGATGGTTCGGGTGAAGGTGTTAATTGTGGGTCTACAACTGTAATCCATAATTCATGGACATCTGGCATAGGGAAATCTGTTCTTTTAATGATAACCGGACAATGCGCTCTAGCTATATCTAATGTGTTTTCAACAGTATATGCTATGCGAAGCTCTGGCTCAAAATTTCCTTGTGTATACCATTTTGCTTGTTGGGAAACCCCAATTAAACTTAGTAGTATAAAGAAGAGTGTGGTGTTTGCTTTTTTCATTGCTGGTATAGGTTCTAGTTGTTAATAGTTTAAAAGCTAATTCAATAAAGTTATGAAAATTACTTTAATTGTTTGGTTTTTCAATTGCATTATACCCATAAGTGCAATTATAGCTTACGCCTCAAGCCAAGTTTTAAAATCTCTAACACGTTCGCGTGCTACAATAACTTCTTCTTCGCTATAAGAATTTAATTTTATCTGTAAGCGTGAGTTAGTATAGCTTAACATATCCCTAATGGCATCTATGTTCACAAAAAACTTACGATTTACACGAAAAAAGGCTTGGGGCTCTAGTTCGTTTTCCAATTGTTCTAGTGTTGTATCCAATAAATAATTTCTACCATCTGTTGTGTGCAGATAGGTGCCTTTATTTTCACTGTAAAAGCATTCTACTTCCTCTACGCTGATTAGCTTTAAATGCTGTCCTACTTTTACCGAAAAACGTTTTTTATAAATACGGTCTATGGGGTTAACTAGCAGCTTTTTTATATCATTGAAATTCAAGGTTACTGCTGGATGCTTCGTTATCCGTTCCTGATATTTTTTTACAGCTGTAAACAGCTCCTCTTCATCTATTGGTTTTAGTAAATAGTCAACACTATTTAGTTTAAATGCTTGCAGAGCATACTCATCAAAAGCTGTAGTGAAAATTACAGCACTTTTAATTTCTATAGATTCGAAAACTTCAAATGATAAACCATCACTCAGCTGAATGTCTAAAAATATTAAATCTGGATGCTCATTATTTTGAAACCATTCCAAAGATGCTTCAACAGAGTGCAATAATGTTGTAACTTGTATATCCCGTTTTTGCAACATACGCTGTAAGCGGCGTGCCGACGGTTTTTCATCTTCTATAATAATAACATTCATTGTATTGCCTTATAATGGTACTATGATAAACTTTAAAAAAAACGACCTACTATTCCCATTGTTTTTTGTTTTCTTCCTTTTCAATAAACTCCTTGATTTTACGAGCTTCCCATTTTTTAGAGAAAAATAAACTCTTGCCAAACACACTTAGCGCATGAAAAGCTAGACCAATCCCCCAAAAGAATGCTGTAGCAAATGTACCAAAGTTCCAGAAGTCACCTGCTTCTTTATTTACAGTCATGATTACAATTAAAAAGACATTAACTACTACGTACCAGAACACATGCCTATAAAACCCTTTTACCTGCTGCAATCTTTTTTCTGCTCTTAGGTAGGCCTCTGCTCTATCATAAGATTCATTTGCGCTTTTGTTTTGGTTATCTGTTTGTAAACGTTCCATAATCTAATCTTTTTAGTTCCAATATTTTTGTTCTTCTTCTTTCATAAATTCTTCCATTTTACGCTTCTCCCAGCTGCTTCCAAGAAATTTGTGTCCCGCAAAAACCCTAAAGGCTTGGATACATAGTCCTAAGCCCCAACCAAACAAGGGAAACCAAAACCATTGAAAATCCCAGAAGCTTTTATAATTGATAAAAATTAGAAAAGGCATAACCAACACATAGGAAACTAAGCTGTAATAAAACCCTTTAAGTTCTTCTACATGGTTACGTGCTCGCACATAACTATCATCTATTCTTGATTGTGATGCTGTTGTCATAATTGATATTTGTTTTGTAAGCATTGGTATTGCTACTGCAAAACTGTTTGCTTCTTTTTGGATATTTATTTTTCTACTAGTTAGTAAATCATAACGTTGCATGATATTGCTAAGTCCTACCCCACTACTTTTTTTTACTATTTGTTTAGGTTGTAGATTATTTTCTACCACTAAGTTATTATCAGATTCATAAATTTTAATATGCAATGGTTTATTGGAAGTTACCATATTATGTTTGACGGCATTTTCTAAAAGCAATTGTAAAGATAATGGCACAACCTTGCTTTCTGGATTTGCTGCTCTTTCTGGAATATTAAAAATAATGCTGTCTTCAAAACGCATTTTTAAAAGCGACATGTATGTTTTGGCAAAGCTCAATTCTTCATCTACCGATACTAATTCCTTGTTTTTTTGTTCTAAAACGTAACGGTACACTTTAGATAATGCTGTAGTAAACTTTTGAGCATTGTCTGGGTTTTCTTCTATTAAACTTGTCAACACATTTAAGCTATTGAACAAAAAGTGCGGATCTAATTGATTTTTTAAAGCATCAAACTTTGCACTGGCAGTACCTGCAATAACTTTTTGCTCTTTTATTCTGTTTTGTTGATACCGGTTGTAAAAGTATATGGCATGAAAAACTGCAACAATTGCTAATGTAATCCAGAGTCCGAATTTATAATATTGCAACTTCTCGTTAGTTATAAATTCTAAAAGTGTGTGCCCCTTAAAGATAATGGATGTTATAGCCCTTAGAATAAACAGGCCTACCAATGTTACAATGGTTGAACCTATGACGCCTAAGACTATACGTTTTATTTGGTTTCCTTTTTTCCATGGTATGCGTTCCATATAATTGAAGAAAAACATATTGGAAAAGCTTAAAACAAACGTATACAATTGATACAATGCAAAGTTTAGTATTAACTCGTTAAGATTATTGAAATTAAAACCTCCACCAAGTGCATTACCTACTGCAAAAACAATCACACCTAGTATAAAAGTTGTTATTAATTTTTTCCTAAACGTTCTCATTGCCATAATTTATGATAGCTTCTTTTTTATTTTCCGCAAGATTGCAATAGCATTTCTGCTCGTTCTTTACCCCACTTTGGGTGAAATGGTGTTTCTGGTTTAAAGTTAGCAAAAAGTTCTAATGCCGTTTCTAAATCTTTACAAAATGGTGTGGTATCCTGACCAAAATAGCGAGCCCCTCCCATATTCCATTCTGCTTTACAATATACCACTCGAGGGTTGTTGGGGGCCAACCTTTCAGCTTGTGCATATAATGCCATGACTTTACCAGACAAAAGCGCTCCATATGTTGACCCATCGTAAGCCACCCATGCTGTATGCAACAGGGCTTGTAATACTAAAATCTCTGGGTTGTTTTTAGAAATTGCTGTGGCATCATTAATTAAGTCTTGTGCTTTCTTTAGCTGAGCCATAAGCTTTTCTTCATCTTTCTCACCAAAACTTTTAACTATGTTTATTTGCGCCGCATAGTAAGCAGGAAGCCAATTATCGGGTTCGGCACTCGCAATGCGCTCAAAAAGATTTGATGCTTCTGTTGGTTTGTTTTCTCCCCAAAGCTGAAAAGCTTTCTGCATACCTGTTTCATAGCTTGTTTGGGCCGATACGACCACTGACACTAAATAGGTTGCAATAATGATTAAATGTTTCATTGTATTTATATTTTTAAATTATAAAACAAATATCTATTACAAGCTATAGTTTTGAAAAAGCAATGTTCCCAATTGTTATTTTTTAGGGATGAAATGTTGAAGCAATTCTATTTTTAGTTTTTAATCATAAAAAAAAACCAATGAACATTGTGCCCATTGGTTTTCTCATCGATATAAATAACTAAACTCAAAACATTATCCTTCTTGAAACTTAAAGAATATGGGAACTGCATAGGCAACCTTAACGGGGCGCCCCCGTTGTTTGCCTGGTTGCATTTTTGGCAATAAGCTAATAATGCGCTCCGCTTCTTTTTCTAGAATTCTGTCAGGTCCCCTAGAACGTACATTGGTTGTAACACCTTTAGAATCTATAACAAATACAACAGACACACGTCCTTGTATACCTAGCTCTAAAGCTGCTACTGGGTAATGGAAATTATTTATTACATGTTCCTGTACCTTTCTTTGAAAACAAGCTTTGGTAGCTTCTCTAGATTTACCTTCACAGCCTGGAAACACAGGCACCTCTTCTATAACTGCAAACGCAACCTCAACTTCTTCTTCTACTTCTTCTACATTAACATCTCCCACACCTATTACTTGTGGCTCTTCTATAGCATCATCTTGACCAGTCTCTGTACTTTCTATAACGGTTTCTTCAATCTCTTCAACATCTTCAACAATTTGTATGGATTCTTGAATTGCTACTGGCGGTGGGGGTGGTGGTGGGGTGTTTATGTTAACTATCGGGATTTCTTCCTCGGCTTCGGCCTCAATATTCAAAACACCTATATCTATTTCATCTCTTTCATACGTTTTGTACTCTAAAGCCTGCCAAGAAAAAAACAACATTAAATTGAGCCCAATAGCAAAATATATACTGCTATTTCGGCCAATTTCCATATCTGGGTTCTTCTTTAGTAACATGACAATTAAATTTTATATCTAAAATTATGGTTTTCATCAAAAAGCAACTATGACTTTTGTCATGTTAAGCCATAAAAAAAGGTAGCATTTAGCTACCTTTTTCAAGAAATCTTAATAAATCTATGATATTTTAATAGATCTAGGTGGTTTTTGCTTGGCTTCTTCTTTTTTTGGAATATGCACATGCAAAATACCCTCATTATAAGCAGCGCTAATTTTTTCGCCATTAACAGTTTCAGGTAAGGTAAATGCACGCTTGAATGATGAATACCCAAACTCTCTTCTTGTATAACCACTATCGTTTTCCTCTTTGTCTTCTTTAAGTTCTGCTGAAATAGAAAGTGTATTATTCTCTAAATTTATATCAAAATCTGATTTTTTTAATCCGGGCACAGCCATTTCAACTTCATAGGCATCGGCATTTTCTTTGATATTTACTTTTGGAAGCGATATTCCTGTGTTAAAATTAGAAGAAAATAATGACGGAAATTCACCTAGTGGAAAATCTTCAAACCAAGTTGATAAATTGGGGAAGCCTGACAATCTGTTTTTATTGGTTGTTAAACTTCCATTTTTTGGAACTGTTACTACATTGTTCATAATTAAAAAATTTAAGTTAAACATTCATTTTTATATATAATCATCTTATATAATTCAAAAAAAGCACCAAAACCATCACTAAGTAAAAATGACATCTTTTTTAATATTTTTTAACACATAACTGACATGTATTCAGGTTTTTAACTTTAAAATATGACAAAATTTCGAAAATTATTTTTGCTAGGCGGTCTTTAAGCAGGCGCTTTAATCCTGTAACTTATTTTATTTCGTCAAATTATACCTTAATAATATTCTTTATCATTGCCTAAAGTTGTATTTTTTATATATATTATACTCACTTTTAACTTTTCTAAACTATGCTTCGATTTTTCTCTTTTATCAGTATTTTTAGCTTATTCAATATATCATGTGCCCAACATGTAAATGTTGTTATTCAAGATGATATAGCGTCTTTTGTTGAAGGGCGGGACAGTATACTTAACTATCAAATTGCTGAGACTTCTTTTAATGGGGCCTATAAACGGGCCAATTACATTCATCCACTTTATGGTTTAGACGGCCAAATACTTACTGAAGATTTTCCTGAAGACCATTTGCACCATAGAGGCATTTTTTGGGCATGGCACCAGTTGTATATTGGCAACAAGCGTTTGGGTGACGGATGGGAAACAAAAGATTTTAAATGGGACGTAACAGCAGTAAAAGAACTAAAAACACTGGATGACTCTAAGGCCATTCAAGCAGAAGTATTATGGAAAAGCCATCAATGGGTTGATGCTAATGGAAACGAAAAAGCAGTTGTTAAAGAAGTGACCAAAATAAAGGTGTACCCGTCTAAAAAACAATATAGAATTATTGATATTGAGATTTCGATGTTGGCTTTAGAACCTAACATGCGTATTGGCGGATCGGAAGATGCTAAAGGCTATGGTGGTTTTTCACCAAGAATCCGCCTAGTGAATGATATAACATTTACTGGAGCCAATGGAGAAGTAACTCCAGACAACCTACCTGTAAAAGCCAATGGATGGTTGGATTTTTCTGGTTCTTTGGGAAAGGATGGTGCTCCTGCTGGGATAAGTGTACTTTGCCACCCAAACAATCCTGGATTTCCAAATCCATGGATTTTACGATCTAAGGGCAGTATGCAAAACGCTGTATACCCCCACCCTGGTGCTAATCCTGTACCATTATCTAACTCCCAGCCTACTGTTTTACGCTATCGTTTAGTTGTACACACAGGAACTGGAGATACTTTGGATATCGCTTCCTTATATTCCAACTATTCAAAAACTTAATAAGGAATATTTGCTATTATAAATTATCTAATTGATTAGTTTTTTTATCATCACTTATGGTCCAGAAGAATCCAATAAAAAAGAATT
This sequence comes from Aestuariibaculum scopimerae, assembly GCF_059428085.1. Lineage (NCBI taxonomy): Bacteria > Pseudomonadati > Bacteroidota > Flavobacteriia > Flavobacteriales > Flavobacteriaceae > Aestuariibaculum > Aestuariibaculum scopimerae. The sequence goes on along the minus strand of NZ_CM182089.1, from coordinate 2,770,363 downwards.
GATCGGCTGATGGACACAAAGCCCTCCTATTAAAATATCCATTATTATCAGGGCTATTAGCGTATTGATAACCATTTATATTCCTAATTCCCAATACATTGTTTACAGATGCGTAAAGTATTTTTTGTGGACTAATTAAATATGCCCAGTTTAAACTCAAGTTATTATATGCTCTTGTTTTTTGATTTAAAAACCCTTGAACATTTGGGTTGGTGTATGTTCTACCCGATGCTAAGGCATAACTAAAACCGACTTGGCTGCGCCAATCGTCAATCCAATACTTGCCTACTATAGAAAGGTTATGCGTATTGGCAAAATTTGGTTGTGCTTGGTTTGGATAGTTTTTATAGTCTCTCTGGCTATCCAATAACGAATAACTTATCCAGTAATCTAAATTTTTAATGGTCTTGTTATCCCGCCAAAAAAGATCAATTCCTTTTGCAAATCCGTAGCCCTCATTATCAAAACGACTATTAGCATTTGGATAGGCATCATCATACTTTACCAAATCATTGTATTCTTTATAATAGCCTTCAATCCTAAACAATGTTCTATCGCCATTATATTGATAGTTTAATATATAATGTGATGTGTTTTGTGGTTTTAGATGATTATCAAATTTCAAAATCATTTTTGATGGGTTTTGGTAAAAATCACCATAGGCTATTGATAATTGGCTTTTATCTGAGGTTTTATAGGCTAAGGACACTCTGGGCGCTATTGTATAATCGTTGAATATTTCACTATATTCTGCTCGAACCCCAGTTTTAAAAGCTATTTTGTTGGAAATGAATGCATCTGCTTCTGCATAAGCTGCCAAAATATTATCGTCAAAATCATACACAACATCATTAATGTTTGAGCTGTTTTCTTTAAAGTGTGTTGCAAAACACTCTGCCCCAAAATAAAGCTTAAAACGATTGCTTATCCTATTCTTAAACTTCAATTTAGCATGCCATGCGTTTTCAATTTCATCTTTAGCAATATCAATAATTCTGGAACGATTGTCGTTATGCGTAAAGCTGGTACCTCCAAAAAATGTCCAAGTATCATTTAAAACACCACTATAGGAACCATTAACATATAGGTTTTTATTGTTGAGCTTAAAATATATATCGTCACTGTAATTTATGTCTTCTTGATTCAATTCAAAACGCGTGGCATCAAAAGCTCCATATAACTTAAATAGCCCAGAGTCTGTTTTTTTTCGAAATACCGTTTCACCTGAAAACGTTTCATAGGGTTTTATCCAGTCATTTCTATTAGGAAATATGGCATTGTAGGGCTCCAAATTAATATAAGAAGCATTAAAACTCAAAGAAGTACGTTCCCATTTTTGAGTATTGCCTAAAGTTGCCCCTAAACTCATAATACCAATATCTGTTTTTTCTTGATCGGGTTCATCTATAGTATTGAGTAACAGAACACTGGATAGTGCTTGACCGAACTCGGCAGAATATCCACCTGTAGAAAAGGTTATATCATCAAACAAAAATGGTGAATAGCGCCCTCTTGTTGGTGTATTATTTGTTGTTGGTGTATAGGGTGTGAAAACTCGAATGCCATCAATAAATATTTTTGTTTCATCTGCATCACCACCTCTTACAAACAAACGTCCATCTTCAGCAACTGTTGTCGTTCCTGGCAAGGTTTGTAGTGCACCAATAAAATCTCCTAAAGCACTAGCTGTAGTAACCACATCTAGGGGCTTTAATGCATTTACTTTGCTGTTATCTCCTGCTGAAAATGTACCTGCTGATAAAACCACTGCATCTAAAGCACTTACGTCTTCCCGAAGCTTTATAGTTAAATCCGTCATGTATGAGATATCGCCCAACATGGTAAATGTTTCAAAGGATAAATATGATACAACCAATGTTTTTGTTCCAACTTCATTGGTTTTAAATGAGAAAAAACCCTCTTCATCACTTGTTCCTCCATCATAAGTCCCCTCTAAATAAATATTGGCTCCTACTATGGGGACGTTTTTTTCATTAACCACAATACCATTTACGGTTTGTTGTGCTAATAGTTTTACGCTGACTAATAAGATAATAGCGGCTAAAAATTTGTTCATGCTCGGTTTTTATTTAATTTTTCCGTTAATTGATGAGACAAATTTGCAATGGATATACCATTGGGAAAATTATAAATAACCGAACTGTATAATTTAAATGATGAACTGTTTTTTAATGACTATAATTAAAAATTGATTTATAAAAACTTATATTTCAAACCGCTTTCTTCTAAGCAAAATCTTAGCATAGTCGCGACTAAGTTTGTCACCATAGTCTCTGTAAGCACGTTGAGCCCACTGTAATGCCAGTTCAGTATCACCCAAAACCTCATAACTTACTGCAATGTTTAAAGCTGCCCTACCTGCAGATTTGCGATTGCCATTTTCTACTATGCCTTTCCATACACTTATGGCATCTTGCCATTTAGCCACTTCGGCAGAACGCCATCCAGCAGCAAACCTATGCTTATCACTCCCTTTTCCTTTTTTGTACATGTCGCGTTTTACCCTATAGTAACTTGGTAAAAAACGATTGATATAATCCAATCCAGCTGCATAAGCAGTTTCAGGAAGTGCATTTAAAGGTGGTAAGCTATTAACCAAATCAAAATTCATGAAATAGGTTTGCTGATATTGATCGGTAATGGTTTTAGTATATGGATCATATAATCTCCAATAACTCTTAACATTAACACGTGCTTGCATTGGCAGACGGTTACTTGGCTTACCTGTAGTAATAACTGAGGACACTTGTTCTACAACTGCCGAACGGATTAAATCAGAATTAGAATCAAATGTTTCCAAAACCAATAGTACATCAGCATCTGCAGCTTTACATATAGCCATAACCTTATCCCAATTTAATCTATCGGGTGTTTGGCGCGTACCTGTTCCATAAATACGAAGTGTATCGGGCATAACAATTCTAATATGACTTTTATTTTGTATGCCATCGAAAACCCCCTTTATGGCTTCGTCAGATGCTATTTTATCAGACCCAGCAATTTCTCCTGTAGTTATTGCCTCCATGGTTTCAGCTTGCTTGTCTTCCTCTCTGGTCAAAGAACGATTTACAACAACAATATTGTTGGCGCCCTCGGGTAAAAAAACTTCAGGCTCTTGGGGGTAATTTAAATATACATAACCCGAGCTTCCACATGAAGAAAGTGTTAATGCAATTATTATAAAACTTAAAAAGTAGATTTTTTTCATAATAAATAGATTTAGTTTGTTCAGCTTGAAAAACAATAAACATGCCATAATTTTATTTTCTACAATATACATCATACAACCGACTTTGTTTTTTTAAGCGCTAAATAAAAAAATTTATATTAAAAAAAGAAGCTTAATTCAACCCGTAAATCTCAAGTTTTTCCAAGGCTATTTCACTAATTATTTTTTTTATATATTAGCTATATCTAAGTCATAAAAAATCTTGATTTTAGTATAAAAACCCATCATAGATTTTATTTATAGTTAACATTTAAAACACTAATAATCAGATATTAATAATAAAAAACCAAATCTTTAGTTTAAATAACCACATTTTACTGGTTTTTATATATGTTTTTCTAATATTAATCTATAAAAAACATATATAAGCTCCTGAAAAAAACAGCCCACTACCCTATTTGATATCCATACTTTAAAACATTATTTTCGTGCATCTGTAACGTTTTACAAACTAAAGACACTTACTTGTAACTAAACCATCAAATTGAATAAAGAACTAGAACATAGTTTTGTTGAATTGCTAGAAAAGCATCAAAATATTATACACAAAGTATGCCGATTGTATACCAATAATTATGATGCACATAACGATTTATTTCAAGAGATAACCATACAGTTATGGAAGGCATATCCAAAATTTAGAGGGGAGGCCAAATTTAGCACATGGATGTATCGGGTAGGGTTAAATACCGCCATTACACTTTACAGAAAATCCAAACGCTCTATAAACACCCAAGATTTTGATGGAGTATCATTTAAGATAAAAGCTGAAGCTTATGACGACACAGAAGAGCAACAATTAAAAGTTCTTTACAGAGCTATACACCAATTAAATGATATTGAAAAAGCATTGGTGTTTTTATATTTAGAAGACAAAGACTATAGAGAAATTAGTGAAACATTAGGAATTAGCGAGGTTAATGCACGTGTAAAAATGAACCGGATTAAAACCAAGCTAAGAACCATTTTAAATCCGTAAGATTATGGATGAATTAGATTTATTAAAAAAGGACTGGAAGAACGAAGATAGCAAGTTTCCTAAATTAACTTATAATGAAATTTATAAGATGATTTTAAGAAAGTCCTCTTCCATTGTAAAATGGATATTTATCATAAGCCTTCTAGAATTTGCTTTCTGGACGCTGATATCGTTTTTACTAAAGGACACTGAAAGTATGAAACGCTTTGAAGAACTTGATGTAGATGCCTATTTAACCCCACTTATTATTATTGGTTACATTACATTGGCCTACTTCTTTTACTTGTTTTTCAAGAACTACAGAACCATTTCTGCAACAGACAATGCCAAGGTGCTTATGGAGAACATCCTGAAAACCCGTAAAACGGTTAAATACTACGTGGGCTTTAATTTAATTTACTCGGTGATTTCAACCATTGTTGTTTTATTTTTGGAGTTTGACAGAGATCAAATTGTCATAAACAAAGTTCAAAGTGCCGCTGCTAATGGCGAAACATTTAAGTTTTATGCTGTTTTTATCATTACTGTAGTATTGCTATTAGCTGCTGCCATTGGTCTTTTACTGGTATTTTATTGGCTGGTTTATGGTATTTTGTTAAAGCGATTAAACAAAAACTACAAAGAGCTTAAACAATTGGAGTCTTAAAAAGCATTAAACCTGTAAACACTTCACCTCTACAACATCCCCAACCTGCATATTGTTTAAATGGATACTCCCTACCCTTACACGTACCAATCGTAAGGTGGGGTAGCCTACTGCTGATGTCATTTTACGCACTTGCCTAAACTTACCTTCCTTCAGGGTTATAGATACCCAAGATGTTGGGCCATGCCTGGCATCGCGTATTTTTTTAGAACGCATAGGCAAGTTGGGGGTCGTTTCTAATTTAAAGGCTTGGCATGGTTTGGTTTGGTATTTTTTACCATTAAAACCTATTTCAACTCCCGATTTTAATTGATGGATCGCTGTATCTGAAATAACACCATCCAACAAGGCATAGTACTCTTTTTCTACTTTTTTGCTGTTTATAAAATCACTCATTTTACCATCTGTTGTAAGCAACAACAAGCCTTCCGATTTTTCATCCAGACGGCCGATAGGCATAATGCCTTCCGGAAAATCATGCAACTCACCCAAAAAAGTTTTGGATTGCTGCTTACTATCATTACTGGCAAACTGACTTAAAACACCGTAAGGTTTGTAAATTATAAAATGTTTATGGTTCGTTTTAAGCACTTTCATTTAAAATTTGGTACACAAGTGCCCTTGTTGGTTTTTGTCCGTTTATTTTAGCTCTAACAGTCTCAAAAGACACTTTAAAGTCGCAACCTAGTTTATATGCACTGCAACCATAAGCCGTTTTTCCTTTAACAACAGTTCCTTTTTTACATTTGGGACAGGTTAGCGAATCCGATTTTTCCATTTCTTTAACCTGTTTGGGTTCTAGCTTTAATTTAAAATCTTCATCAAAGCGTACCAAGCCCTCAATTGTAGTAGCATTAACCTTAAAACCTTTTAGGTTGACTGTTGATCCTTTTTTGAGCAAGCGTATAAATTGTTTATCTGAAATTTTCTTTCCCTTAAAACTAAAAGGCATCATAAAATCACACCCCTCCTTGTAAGCACTACAACCATAAGCGGTTTTTCCCTTTAAAAGCTGCCCTTTCGTACATTTAGGGCATTTATGGGCTGTAACATTGGTTTTGCTTTTGTTGGTTTTTAGAGCTTGTTTTTTTTCGGTTGCTACATGCGATATATTAGCACGTTTTGTCTCACTGCGCACTTCGTAAACCAGAGCGTCTACCATACGCTTCATATTATTTATAAAAGCCCCAGCACTAAATTTACCTTTCTCAATATCTTTTAAGTGCTTTTCCCAACTCCCTGTCAATTCTGCCGATTTTAGCAAATCATTTTGAATGGTCTCAATTAATTGAATTCCTGTAAGGGTTGGCAATACCTGCTTTTTATTTCGCTCAATGTACTTACGCTTAAAAAGGGTCTCTATTATATTTGCCCGGGTAGATGGCCGTCCAATTCCATTTTCTTTCATAAGCTCCCTAAGGTCTTCATCATCCACTTGTTTCCCTGCAGTTTCCATAGCCCTTAACAAAGAAGCTTCTGTAAATTGGTTGGGTGGTTTGGTTTCTTTCTGTAAAAATGAAGGTTCATGTGGGCCTTTCTCGCCTTTTTCAAAAGTTGGCAACACACCAGATTCTTTTTCTTTACCATTTGGGTCTTCAAAAACAACGCGCCAGCCTTTTTTTAATATCTCTTTTCCCGTGGTTTTAAATAACACCTCTGCCGCTTTGCCCATTACGGTTGTATTGGCAACGGAACAATCTTCATAAAACACAGCTATAAAGCGTTTTACTATGATATCGTATACAAGCTGATGGTTATGATGTAAATTGGACTGCATGCCCGTTGGAATAATGGCATGGTGATCGGTAACTTTTTTATCATTAAAAACTTTAGGCGATTTCTTAATCTTCTTTCCCAATAGCGGCTGCGTTAAGCTGGCATAGTTGGTTAGTTTTTGTAGAATACCTGATACTTTAGGATAAATATCATTGGGTAAAAATGTGGTATCTACTCTGGGGTAGGTTACAACTTTTTGTTCATAGAGGTTTTGTACAATCTTTAGGGTTTCATCTGCCGAAAACCCAAACTTGGTGTTACAATAGACTTGTAATCCCGTTAAATCAAACAATTTTGGAGCGTATTCTTTTCCTTTTTTCTTAGTAATAGAATCAATTTTAAAATCACTTTCCCTAACCTTATTAGCTAGAACTTCACCTGCTTCTTTTTCAAAAAAACGCCCCTCTTCATAACTAAACAGCGTATCCCTGTACAAGGTTTGTAATTCCCAATACGGTTGTGGTTTAAAATTTTCAATCTCTTTAAACCGGTTAACCACCATGGCCAAAGTAGGTGTTTGAACCCTTCCTACGGAAAGGACTTGTTTATTAGCACCATGTTTTAACGTATATAACCGTGTAGCGTTCATACCCAAAAGCCAATCACCAATAGCTCTTGAAAACCCTGCGTAAAATAAATTATCGTAATTAGCTGCAGGTCTTAGGTTTTCAAAGCCTTCTTTAATGGCTTCTGTTGTTAAGGACGAAATCCACAATCGCTTTACCTCTCCATGATAATTGGCTTCTTTCATAACCCAACGTTGTATGAGTTCTCCCTCTTGGCCAGCATCGCCACAGTTTATAACAAGCTCTGCTTTATCAAACAATCCTTTTACTATTTTAAATTGTTTTTGAATTCCGGTATTGGAAACGACTTTGGTTTCAAATTTTTCGGGCAACATGGGCAAGTTGTTCAAATCCCAGCTTTTCCAGTGGGGTTTGTAATCTCTAGGTTCTTTTAAAGTACATAAATGCCCAAACGTATAGGTTACTGCATAACCATTGCCTTCGTAATACCCATCATGCTTGGTATTCGCTCCTAAAACGGCAGCTATTTCACGTGCTACACTGGGTTTTTCGGCTATACAGACTTTCACAGATTAATTATCTCTTAGATTTTAAGAGGTGCAAAATAGACATTTAGCTCTAATTTTTAAAGGGGAGTTATTAGGAGTTATTAACGGATTTAATACTTAAAATTACCACTCCCGGAGTTTGTTCAATTCCTCCTGTACTTCTAGCTCTTTTTGTGAAATCACTTTCAAGAAAGATGGATGCTGTTCGATGGCATACTCTATTTTCTTAACAATATCTTCGGTAGTTTCATTATCATAATCTATGTCCAAAGGCGCTTTGATTTCCATAGACTGTAAGATGTTTTTCTTTTTTATGCGAATGCCTTTTTTATCAAACGAACGCCTAAATCCATCTATAACAATGGGCACCACAACAGGTTTGTAACGCTTAATTATATGCGCAGTTCCTTTTCTAATTGGCTTAAAAGGAGTGGTTGTGCCTTGGGGGAAAGTAATTACCCAGCCATCATCCAAAGCTTTACCTATATTAGAGATATCACTCATTTTAACTTGTCGGTTAACATCTTTACCTTCAGATCGCCAAGTACGTTCAATGCTAATAGAGCCTACGTAAGCCAATATTTTTGGCAGCAATCCCGCCTTCATGGTTTCTTTGGCAGCTACATAGTAAATATTCAGTTTGGGATTCCATAGATAGCCTACATTTTTTATAGAATCTACGCGTCCGCTTAAACTGGCATTGAACACATGGAACATAGCTACAACATCTGCAAAGTACGTTTGGTGGTTTGATATAAAAAGTACATTGGTATCGGGAAGGTTCTTTATAATTTCTGAGCCGTCTATCTGTAGCTCATTAAATCCTCGAAAGCGTCTATGGGTTAATGTTCCTAGAATTCGAATCAGCCACTTTTTTATAAACAGTATATGCCCAAACGGGTTTTTTTTAAACAATCCCATAAATCACGCATCAAAAAATTGGTTAGCAGCTACAAATGTAGCAATTGAAAATTGATAATGGATAATTGAAAACGCAAATTGTCAATTATCCATTATCAATTGTCATTTTTAACAGGTCTTTTATCTCGCTAAGCATCATGGCTGTTGCCCCCCAAACAATATGGTTGTTGAGTTTAAAGGCAGGCACCTCTACCTCAACACTATAAGATGTTTTTAATCGCTTAGTAACAATGTTGCTATCATCCAAAAAATGAGTGAGGGGCACCTCTATAACGGCTTCCACCTCTTCGTCTTGTTTTTTAAACTTTGGGGTATCCTTACTAATCCCTAAAAAAGGGTACACGTAAAAATCACTTGGTGGAATATACACTTCTGTCAAAGCACATAACACTTCTATGTACTCAACTGGCACTCCAACTTCCTCATAGGTTTCCCTAACGGCTGCTGCTTTAAGGGATGTATCTTGTTTCTCAAATCTTCCACCAGGAAACCCTATTTGGGCAGAATGTACTCCTTTGTAAGTTTTTCTTAAAATCAAAACAAAATGGGTTTGATTATTGGTGTCTGGGTAAAATAATGCTAAAACACCAGCTTTTTTAGCTTTCTTAATAGCCTCTGTTTGCTGTTTTAAAAGCTCTTGCCGAAACGGAGGCACCATTTTAAACTGAGATGCTTCGGCAGGTAGCGGTATATTTTTTATTTTTGAAATTGATATTAAAAACTCATCAAAATCCATCTCTTATGCGCGTTATCTTTTTTGTATGTATTTCCTTTTTGTTTCTAAATTGTGAAGATAAGCAATCTAATAAAAAAAAGAACACCAAGGTTACCGAAACCAAATTGGAAAAAAAAGATACTACAGAAAACACCAAAAACATTACAGAGAGAAAGTATCCTAAACTGGATTCTGACAATGCCATGCTATTTTTTCTTGAGTACGAGAAAAAGCACAAAGAAAATAACGTGCGTATTAAAACAGACTTTGGTGATATTGACATTTTATTGTTTAACGAGACAAAATACCACCGGGCCAACTTTATTTTTCTAGCAGAACAAAACTATTTTAATGGCACCCAGTTTTACAGAGTCATCAATAACTTTGTTATACAAGCTGGTAGTGGTGATGACCGCGAAACGGGTTTAAAGCGGTTTAACATTGGTAAGTACTTATTACCACCAGATACCAAGCGTGGTTTTAAACACAATAGAGGGGTAATATCAATGCCCAGTAGCGAAATAGACAATCCGCATAAACTAGCTTCGCCCTACGAGTTTTTCATTGTACAGCAAAAAGGTGGTGCCCATTTTCTGGATGGCGACTATACTATTTTTGGAAAAGTTATTAATGGCATGGATGTAGTAGATAAAATTGCTGCTGTTGAAACCGATGATATGGATTGGCCTGTTAAGAATGTATACATTCGGGATGTTTTGATTCTTGATTAAAAATCATTGCTTATTATAAATATTGGGCAAAGCAATTTTAAATTTCACTGCCAATAACCTAGTTGCAATTACTACAATACCAGCAATAATAAACACAATATTATTTTGTATGGGCAATTTAATTAATAAAAAATAGGTAATTCCACCAAGTATACATGCCGTAGCATAAATCTCTTTTCTAAAAATAACAGGGATTTCATTACATAAAATATCCCTAATTACGCCACCAAAACTTGCCGTCATAGTCCCTAGAGCAATACAGATTATTGGATGTAATTCGGCATTAACACCTTTTTCTATTCCTATTAATGTGTACAGACCAATACCTATGGTATCGAACAAAAACAGAGAGGTTCTTAAATAATTGATTTTGCTTCTAAAAATAATTGCAAAAATAGCTGAAGCCATAATTACATAAGTAAACGTGATATCTTTCATCCAACCAACAGGTGTGTTCCCTATTAATAAATCCCGAAGTGTGCCACCCCCTACAGCTGTTACAAATGCAATAATGAGGATACCAAACAAATCCATTTTTTTGTCTATAGCCACAAGCACGCCCGAAATGGCAAAAGCTATGGTTCCTAAAATATCTATGGTGTAGAACATGGGTATTGGTGTTTAGTATTGAGTATTGAGTAATTAGTAGTTAGTATTGAGTAGTTAGTAGTTAGTAGTTAGTATTGGGTATCGGGTAAAAACTTTTGTTTACATATCTTGGGTATAAAAATTATAATCCTTTAAAATGGTATCTATAAACTCCATATCGGTTTTTTGTTTTACTTCTTTTATTCCAATCACCTCAATTAGTTTTTTTCTAAGCTTTATTAAGGTCTGGTAATCTTTTGTAGCTCTGGCATTGGTAAAAGTATCCTTAATAATACGTGCATCGTTATCAGACAATTTTATAACATTTGGATATGTAGGCTGGTAATCACTTCTCAAATCTTCTAAGATCGTGTGGTTAATATTTACACTATCCTTTAAGTTAATTACCGCAGTACCTGCCGCCATATCACCCAAACGTTGGGTTTTACTATTAAACAGCATTACAAAAAAACCAAGTCCCAATACATAAACATCTACAACCCTAAAAAACCAGCGCACCACATAATCTGATAAAGATGCTTGATATCCATCTATCTTAACAACCCGAATATTAAGTGCCTTTTTACCCAATGTTTGCCCTTCCAATAAAGCCTCTAACGTAAGGGTGTAAAACATAACGGGCAAACTAAGCAGCGTATCAATACCTATTTGAGACCATTGGTCCATATCCTCAAAGGCTCCAAATACCATATTCATTACCAAAAGATAGCCTATTTTAATGGCAGAATCTATAATAAATGCCAATAGACGTTCCCCAGCGCCTGCTGCATTAAAGTTTATTTTTACATTTTGGGTCGTGTTAATTTGTAACTCTGACATTTTATATTTTAATTTAGCAAATATATGAGGGAAGTTTCATTCATCAAGCAAAATAAGGAAAAATGGTTGAGTTTTGAAAAAGCAATCTTTAACAATGACTTTAAAGATCCTGACGAACTTGCCTCACAATACATCCATTTAATTAACGATTTGGCATACGCACAAACCTACTACCCTAAAAGTAAGGTTATAGTGTATCTCAATCAGTTAGCGGCTAAAGCTTTTCAAAAAATCTATAAAACAAAGCGTGAGGATACAAACCGATTGGTGGCGTTTTGGAAAACAGAAGTCCCGTTAATTTGCTACCAATACCGTAAGTTTATTTATGTAGCGTTTATTGTTTTTTTTGCATTTACCTTTATTGGTGCTATATCTGCAGCCAACGATGGTGAATTTGTGCGTTCCATTCTAGGGGATGCATATGTAAACATGTCCATTGAAAATATTGAAGCGGGCGATCCTGTGGCCGTTTACAAAAGTGGCAGTAATTGGGGCAGCTTTATTGGCATTACGGTAAACAACCTACGGGTAGGGATTATGTCTTTTATCCTAGGTGTTTTTGGGGGCATAGGTACTATTTATATCTTATTTAAAAACTGTATCATGCTGGGCTCATTTCAATATTTTTTTTACGAAAAAGATGTGTTTTGGGAAAGTGTTCGCGGTATTTGGATTCATGGTTCTATGGAAATATTTGCCATCGTTATTGAAGCTGCAGCAGGTTTGGTGTTAGGGGCCAGTATTTTATTTCCTGCCACACATTCCAGATACACCTCTTTTAAACATGGCGCCAAAACTGGAATAAAAATTTTAATCAGCACCTTTCCTTTTACATTTTCTGCAGGATTTTTAGAAGGGTTTATTACCCGGTACTCCAATGTTATGCCACATTGGTTATCGGTAGGTATTATACTCATTACACTTAGTGCTATAAGTTATTATTACCTAATATATCCTTTTAAAATTCAAAAGCATATAACACAAAACCCCACTTTAATTACCTCTAGCATTTGAAAATAACCCAATTACATATACTCTGCTTTTTAGTATTAATGCTTACTGGTCACCATATTGGTTTTTGTATTGACCGTTTGCAAGAGCCCCAACAAATTAGAAAGTTTGATAACAACTTTAAAGACCGCTATACAGGTAACAAGTACAATTATGAAGGCAACGTAATTGTAAATTCCACCCCAAGCGGGTCTGGCAATTATGAAGATTATAATAATGAAGACCCAACCATTAAAGAACAAAATAACACCGATGCCTTTTTTATAGACCTAAAACCCATAAACTGGGTCTTTTATATTGCCATTACCATTGCCGTGGTTTATTTAGTGTACATCTTGCTTAACCAAGGTGGTTCTGGTTTGTTCACTACAAAGCAAAATAAAACCATAAAAGGCTATGAAACGATTACAGCCAATAATATTGAAAGCACCGATATAGATTCATTAATTATCAAAGCCGAAAGTGAGAACGATTACAGGCTGGCCATTCGGTATTACTATTTATTGGTTTTAAAAACATTAAGTTTAAAAAACCATATTAAAGTTGAAGATGACAAAACCAATGCTGACTATTTAAACGATATTGGCAATAAACCGTTTAGCCACAAATTTGCATATACCTCCTATTTATACAACTATATTTGGTATGGCGAGTTTCCTTTAAATGCTGAGCAATACACCAAAGCCAAAAACAATTTTACAACCCTTTTAAGTCTAGTTAAATAATGAAAAAGCCACTCGTTATCCTTTTTGTTATTATAGCCTTAATTATACTTGGGGCCATAGCTTTAGGCATAAAAAACACCAGAACAGTAGATTGGGAAGAATCTTTTAACGAAAAAAGCAACAAACCCTATGGTGTAAGTATCTTTTACAAAGAACTGCCCAAGCTGTTCAAAGACCAAAAAATAAGAACCGTTTACCACGATCCGGCCAGTTATTTAAGAGCCAATGCCCAAGATAGCTATGGTGACCACATAGCAGCAGGAAACTATATTATTATAGGAAACTCCAATTATCTAGAAGATGAATCGGTAGATGCTCTTTTAAATTTCGTCCATAACGGCAACACCCTTTTTATTTCCGATTACTACTTTTCACAAAAAATTCACGACACCCTGCAATTGGATGTGCTCTATGTACCCAATACAAAAGATAGTGTGTCGCAAGTATCCTTTAAAAGCAAACAATTAAAACCTTCTGTTATCGATAGAAATAAAGGCGACAACTATTTTTCGCGTTTAGATTCTACTAACTACCGTGTTCTGGGTTACTCCAAAATAGACTCTTTACGCGTTAATTTTATTGAAGTACCTTTTGGTAAAGGACAAATTTATTTGCATTTAGAGCCCAAAGCCTTTACAAACTACAACATCTTAAAAAATAACAGGCACGAGTATGTAGAGGGCCTAATATCCTATTTACCAGAAACCAATGTTTATTTTGATTCGTTCACAAAAGTGCAATCCGGTTATACTGCCGATGTTGAGAAAACATCCAACCTTAGTTGGTTTTTAGAACAATTATCCTTTAGATGGGCTTGGTACACCGCACTCATTTTTACCATTTTATTCATTATTTTCAATGCCAAACGCCGGCAACGCATAATAAAAATTATAAAACCTTTGCAGAATACCACCATTGCTTTTGTAAAAACCATCTCTAATTTATATTTTGAAACGCAAGACCATAAAAACTTAATTGACAAAAAAATAACGTACTTTTTAGAAAAAATTAGAAGCGATTATAATTTAAATACATCTGAGTTAAACGATGACTTTATAATAAAGTTGGCTGCTAAAACCGGAAAGAAAAAAAACGAGATAAAAAAACTAATCGATTATATAAATTGGTTAAGAACCAAGAATGAATTTTTTGAAGAAAACCTAATCAAGTTAAACAGGTACATTGAAGCCTTTTACACAAACTAATTATGGAAGACAATACAGAACAACAAGACCACAGTAGCTACTTACCAAAGGATGAAACCACCAATGCCCCCAGCATAGATACCAATACTGAGGAAACCGAAAACGATTTACAGTTTAAAAACCGGTTGGATTTATCAGAGCTCCAAAATAGTGTCCAACAAATTAAACAGGAAGTCGGTAAAGTAATTGTTGGGCAAAAAGATATGATAGATATGCTTATTGCGGCACTTTTGGCCAAAGGGCATGCCCTTATTGAGGGGGTTCCGGGTGTTGCTAAAACCGTTACCGCAAAACTGTTGGCCAGATCTTTAAGTGTTGGGTTTAGCCGTATTCAATTCACACCAGACTTAATGCCCAGTGATATATTAGGGACTTCTGTATTCAATCTTAAACAATCGGAGTTTGAATTTAAAAAAGGCCCTATTTTCTCTAATATGATCCTGATTGACGAGATTAACCGGGCACCTGCTAAAACCCAGGCTGCATTATTTGAGGTTATGGAAGAGCAGCAAATAACCATGGATGGTACTAAATACAAACTCGATGCACCGTTTTTAGTTTTGGCTACCCAAAACCCTATTGAACAAGAAGGTACTTACCGATTGCCCGAAGCCCAATTAGACCGTTTCTTATTCAAAATTGATGTAGAATACCCTAATTTGGAGGAAGAAATAGAAATTTTGGTAAGGGAGCATGAGCTTAAAGAACAGCTAAAGACCGATACCATTGCGTCGTTTTTAACAGCCGACCAAGTTGTTAATTACCAAACGTTGGTAAGTCGGGTGTTAATAGAATCACATTTGCTTAAATACATTGCCGAATTGATTGTGGCTACCCGTAACAATCAGTTTTTATATTTAGGGGCATCTCCTAGAGCGTCTATTGCCATATTAAAGGCCAGTAAAGCATTTGCGGCTATGTCTGGTAGGGATTTTGTAACACCCGAGGATATTAAACGAGCGGCCATACCCGTATTGCACCATCGTGTAATTGTAACCCCAGAGCGTGAAATGGAAGGTGTTACCAGTAAACAAATTATTAAACAAATTATTGAAACGGTTGAGATACCGCGTTAATTAGTATGCAGTCGCAGTGGACAGTCACAGTCACAGTCGCAGTCGCAATTACAGTTTTTTACAAATAACTCATATTTAAATTAATTACTTATGTTTAAAAAACCATTTTCATTTGAAGGCAGGATTAGAAGAACCGAATACGGATTAAGTTACTTGGTCTATTTATTGCTATATTTTTTAATGGCATTTATTTTAGATGCCTTAGGAGATAATTTCTTAATTATATATTTCATTGCATGGGTACCACTACTATGGTTCTTATTGGCACAAGGTGCTAAACGTTGTCATGATAGAGGCAATAGTGGATGGTACCAAATTATTCCCTTTTATAGTTTATGGATGCTCTTTGCCGATAGTGAAAAAGGTCCTAATGTATATGGTGACAATCCAAAGGGCATTGGAAACCACACAGAAATAGACGATATTGGAAAACCCATAGAAACAGAATAACATTTAAATTGCAAAATTGAAATTCCTTAAACCCTTTTATATACAACCCCGTTTTTTTTATGCTGGCATTGGTTTGGTAGTACTATTTGGTTTAAGCTATTTTATACCACTATTGTTTAATATAGCGCAATTGATTATTTGGGTGCTGGCACTATTATTTATTTTAGATTTCCTGATTATCTTTACCGGTAAACATAAAATTGAAGCCAACAGGGAGTTGCCTGATAAATTTTCGAATGGCGACAAAAACCTAGTAACCATTACCGTTACAAATAACTACCCCTTTCTTATCCATTTAAGTATTATTGATGAAATTCCCGTACAGTTTCAAAAACGGGATTTTATTTTAAAGGATACCGTAACTTCCAGAAAATCTAAAACCATTACTTATACTTTAAGACCTACAGAAAGGGGAGAATATCATTTTGGGAGTTTAAATGTGTATGCCTCTTCCATTTTAAATCTGGTTGCTAAGCGCTTTACTTTCAATAGTGGCACTATGGTACCCACCTACCCTAGTTTTAAACAGTTAAAAACATTTGAACTGTTAAATATTAACCAAAATTCATTGGAATACGGCCTAAAAAAAGTGCGCCGTTTGGGGCATACCATGGAGTTTGAGCAAATAAAAGACTATGTGCTTGGCGACGATCTTCGTACCATAAATTGGAAGGCTACGGCCAAGCGCAACCAACTTATGGTAAACCAGTTTCAAGATGAAAAATCGCAACCGGTCTATGCCATTATAGATAAAGGCCGTGCCATGAAAATGCCATTTAATGGTTTAAGCCTTTTAGATTACGCTATTAATTCCAGTTTGGTAATTAGTAATGTTGTTTTAAAAAAGCACGATAAGGCTGGTATACTTTCGTTCTCTAAGCGTATTGAAAACGTGGTTATTGCAGAGCGGCGCAGTTCGCAAATGCAACTTATTTTAGAGGCCCTGTATAATGTTAAGACCGATTTTTTTGAAAGTGACTTCAGTCGCTTATATGCCAATATAAAACGTCATATTACCAACAGGAGCCTTATATTAATGTACACTAACTTTGAGACACTTGATGGCCTAAACCGCCAACTCCCTTACTTAAAAGCCATTGCCAAGAGCCACTTGCTTGTAGTTATCTTTTTTAAAAATACCGAACTGGATACCTTAATAAAAACCAAGGCCGAAACCGTACAGCAAGTATATGACAAAGTTATTGCTGAAAAATTTGATTTTGAAAAACGCCTTATTGTAAACGAGTTAAAAAAGTTTGGTATCTATTCAATACTAACCACACCAGAAAAGCTTACCATTGATACTATTAATAAATATCTGGAAATTAAATCCAGAGGCCTCTTATAAATAAAAAAGACCTTATCTAAATAAGGCCTTTTTCACTATCAATCAACTCAATCAATTTAAACGGTCTCGCTCAACCAAGCTTTCATCATCCAAACTGTTTTTTCTTGCTCTGTAATAAAATCACTCATCATAGAATTGGTACCTTCATCATTAAGTTCGTCCGATTTGTTTAAAATAGCACGTTCAATCTTTAATAGCTCTACTAAAGAATCTACAATTAAAGTCACGGCTTTTTCATCTTGCGATATATTTTTACCAACAGGTACCTGAGCATTTTTTGTATAATCATCAAACGTGTGTAGTGGTGTTTCGCCCAAAGTTAAAATACGTTCTGCTATTTCATCTACTTTCACGTTGGCATCGGTATACAACTCTTCAAACTTCACATGTAAATCAAAAAAACGCTTTCCTTTTATATTCCAATGAATACCTCTTAAGTTTTGATAATAAATTTGAAAATTTGCCAACAAGTTGTTTAAATCGTTTGCTAAATCTTTCGTTTTTACGGTATCTAAACCTATACTGTTTAATGTCATAATTATCTTTTTGTTTTTTTATTTACTACAAATTTAATTTATAATTAACAGATAAAACGATAAGTTTTATTGATAGTTTTTATATTTTTATAGCCTAAATTGATACTAATGACCATAACACAATTATATTATGTTTTAGCGGTTGCAGAAAACCAAAACTTTACCAAGGCTGCCGAGAAATGCTTTGTAACGCAACCCACCCTAAGTATGCAAATACAAAAGTTAGAGGACGAATTGGACATACAAATTTTTGATAGAAGCAAAAAACCTATTGAACTGACTGATGTAGGCAGAAAAATTGTAAACCAAGCCAGGAACATTGTTAACGAATCGTATAGAATCCAAGATATAGTAGATCAACAAAAAGGATTTATTGGAGGGGAATTTAAACTGGGCATTATCCCAACGGTTATGCCTACGCTGTTACCTATGTTCTTAAAAAACTTTATAAAAAGGCATCCTAAAGTAAAACTAAAAATTGAAGAGCTAACAACCGATGAAATTATAACACGCATTAAAGACGGCCATTTAGATGCAGCCATTGCCGCTACGCCATTAGAGGACGAAAACATTAAAGAACGTGTGCTGTATTATGAGCCTTTTGTAAGCTACATTCCTAAAAGCCACAGACTACACAGCAATAAAAAAATAGATGTTGCCGATTTGGATATTAGTGATATGCTACTTTTAGAAGATGGCCATTGTTTTAGAGATGGTGTAATAAACCTGTGCAAGGCTTTTAAAAACCAATCGGATGAGCATTTTCAATTGGAAAGCGGTAGTATTGAAACGCTTATAAAGCTATCCAATGAGGGCTTGGGGATGACACTTTTACCTTATTTGCATACGCTAGAGATACATGATAGAGAAAAGGAAAACCTGCACTTTTTTACCGAACCTTCACCAGCTAGAGAGGTGAGCATTATTTACCATAAAAGTGAATTGAAAATGCAAATAATAGAAGCCCTTCAGGATGTGATTTCCGGCGTGGTTCGTGGGGCGATTGCCTTTCAGGATGTTCAGATTATAAGTCCGCTACCTAAGTAAACTTTGCCCGTAAGCATCAAGTATTGTAGAAAAAATGATTTCCCTAGCCCATCTATACACCTTAGGTGTTTAACATTCAAGGCGCTACGTAGAATTTTAACGGGTGGTCCATGTTTTTTCTACAATACTTTAATGAACAGCTCAATTAAAATGCATACTGCATACCAAACGTAAGTGTTTCTTTTTGTTTTAATTGAGTTCCTTTAACATCTTGTAAAACGGGTGTTGCCATTTCAAATCCAAAACGCAGGTTTTTTAATGCGCCCTCGGGGACATATAAGTTAAACCCGAAGCCAGAGTTTAAGTAAGTCCCTCCAGAGTTGTTAGTATCTGCAGTAATAACCATCATGGGGTTTAGTGCACTGTTTTGTCCATGAATCTTATCTACAACCAAGCCTTCCAAACGTCCTGAAAAACTTAACCAAGGCGTTGCCTTTATAGCCAACCAATTGTTTAAGCTGTACCGGTTGCCCAACCTATACCCTTTACTGTTCTCTCCAAACCTAAAAATGCCCTTTAGCTGCGACCCAAACGATAGGGCATGGCATTGTGCCAAGTATGTTAGCCCCCATTCTGTATCTACCGTACCGCTTCCTATTTGCATAGGGTAAGGTAAAATAACCGCATTACCCATAGAGGCTGGGGTAACATCCTTATTATCAATAGCTCCTGTTGGTAATGATACGGCAAACTGGCCATGCAATTGCTGATGGTTTTTATTAAAGAACTTGTACAAAAGCCCCAACTTAACATCACCAAATCCATCAGATTGGGTTGTAAATGTATTGCCATTAGCCATTTCATGATCCATTTTCATGGATACATAAGGCATCATGGCAACCAATGTTATGTTATTTAAAGGGGCATACATGGCTCCCAACATGTGCATTTGCATGGGCATGTTGTAAGGAGCTACCATATAAGTACCATTGGGCATTAATAAATCTTGGTAGTCTGTATCATCATGGCCCGTTTTTATGTCTTCCATAGCCATAAACATATAGCGGTACGAGAACATAAATTCTCCTTTACCGTGGGTGTGGTCGCCCATCACAGAAATTGGGGCATGCCCATCTGGTCTGTTGCCATTCCAGGGTTGCTTATTAGAGGGTTGTTCATTAGTAAGGTCTTGTGCCAATACAGCAAGGGGTGCCAGTAAAAAACAGGCATATAAAAAATATCTCATCTTTTAATTTAATTTATAATAGCACATATATAGCACACCCAAAACATAACGCGTTTGGGCAGGCCATTATATACCATAATGTATGTTATTAGTTAATACTGTTTTTGTGTACCATAAGGGGTATCCTTGTACACACTTTTAAACTATATTGAGATATATTTCGGGAGGGTGAAAACAATCTACGCAAGCCTTAGTGCTTACCGTGCGTTTCCATATCCAATTGTTTGTTACACTTTCTGCTACAAACCCTGTGTTAACGTGGTGGTTTATATGTTGAAAATACAAGGGGTAAAACGCCTCAACCAATAAAGCTGTGGAATTATCTTTACCAGAATTGTCGTCTTGGGGCAGCATTTGCAACTGCTTAGCTAAATGGCACTTTCCATTACATTGCAGCTCAGGTTTGTCTTTATTAACACAGTATTTTTGAATAATGGTGTCTATGTGCAATTCAAAATAAACCAATTGCCCAATGTAGTACGCTGGGCGTATTGAAAAAGCTATAAGAAGCAGTATGGCAATATGTTTTTTCAGCTGATTTATTTTTTTGCAAATATACAATTCAGCTGTTAACAATGCTTCATTTAAGACATTAAAAAAGGCGACTTTTTAGCCGCCTTTTTTTATGGTTTTAAATAAATTAAACATTGATTTAATTCTGGGTTTTGCTGTATAAGAGATAAAATAAATATTTTAAGCTCTTCGATCTCAGACGGCAGCAATCGCTGCACAGCCTTTTGTACTTCTCTGCAAAACAACGTTGTGTCAAAACTGACTTTGTTAAGTACAGTTTTAGTATACTCAAGCATCGCTCTTGCCATAATCTTATTTAGGTTTTTGTGGTTGAATAAACGTAGAGGTGTTTTATAGGCAATAAAAATTTTTTTATTAGAACGTCTAAAAATACAAAAATATTTAATGTTTTTTGTTATAAAAATCTAAAAATAACATTAAAAACGATTGTCTCCATCTAAAAGATCGCCCAATCCCCCTAAAAGACTGCCTTCGCCCTTATCTTTTCCACCGCCTTTTGGAGCCGATGCCAATACACGGCCCGCCAATCTACTAAATGGCAAGGATTGTATGTAAACTGTTCCTGGCCCTCTTAACTTAGCATAAAATAGGCCTTCGCCTCCAAAAATGGTGTTTTTAATACCACCAATAAACTCTATGTCATAATCCACATCTTGGGTAAAGCCTACAATACAACCGGTATCCACTCGCATAACCTCTCCAGGTTGCAATACTTTCATGGCCATGGTACCACCGGCATGTACAAAGGCCAGCCCATCGCCTTCTAATTTTTGCATAATAAAGCCTTCGCCTCCAAAAAAGCCCCTGCCTAAACGCTTGCTAAATTCTATGCCAATGCTTACGCCTTTAGCGGCACATAAAAAGGCATCTTTTTGACAAATAAACTTGCCCCTAAACGCTGTTAGGTCTATAGGAATGATTTTACCTGGATACGGTGAAGCAAAAGATACCTTTTTCTTTCCTGAAAGGGTATTGTAAAAGGCTGTCATAAACAAGCTCTCGCCTGTTAGTATGCGCTTACCTGCCCCTAATATCTTGCCCAAAAATCCGGAATCGTTTTTCGAGCCGTCACCAAATATGGTTTCCATTTTAATGCCATCGTCCATCATCATAAAACTACCCGCTTCGGCAATAACACCTTCTTGCGGATCGAGTTCTACCTCAACATATTGCATTTCTTCGCCATATATGTTATAATCTATTTCGTGTGCTGTCATCTAAATTGTTTTTTATTGTTATGGGTTATTATACTGTACATCCATTTGTTTCTGTTTTCATTAAATTGTTACACGCTTAGTCTTTATTGTTTCACTTTTACACTCCATTCAAACTCAAAGGTGGAAACTACAACCCCCTCACTGTTTACCCCTGTAGATGTAGCCCATACCGTTTGCCCTTCTTTGGTTTCAATTGCTTTTTTAACGGTAGCTTCCATTAAAGCACCATCATTGCAGGTAAACACAATTTTTCCGGTAGCTTTTTTGGTAAACACTGCCTTGTTTGAGGTTACCAACATAGATAACTTATGGCCCGTGCCCCTAGTTTTGGTCATCATTAAGGCGCCTGTTGCAAACTCTGCAGCCATGCCCTGTACGGCCCAAAACATAGATTTAAATGGGTTTTGATTAATCCATCGGTGCCGTACACTTACCATGCATTTACGGGTATCAATATACTTTGCGCGTACCCCACAAATATAAGCCGATGGTAAATTAAACAGTGCAAAGGTGTTTAGTTTTCGAGGTGTTATCTCCATTATATATGGATTAAATTTTCACTAAGTTATAAAAATTATTGTTAGGATTAAATGTTAAATTTATGTTAATTATAGTACTATGCGTAACATAATACCTGTTTTAAGATATATATTTGCATAAGAAACTATTATATGTTTAAGATCATGTTAGACAACCACCAAAAAAACATCGCTACATTTATACACTTATCTACCTTTAGCAGATTTATCATTCCGTTTGGAAATTTTATAGGCCCTATTGTATTATGGGTTTCCAATAAGGACAAATCAGAATTTATAGATGCCCACGGTAAACAGGCCATTAACTTTCAAATAAGTATTTTATTATATGCCATAATTATTGGCACCTTTACTATTCCCCTTTTTATATTTAAATTCTTTAGTGGTATCGATTTTATAGATTTTCATGGGCTTCATGATTTTCATATTAATATTGGTAAGCCTTCCCCACTTTTATATATAGGTGGTGGCTTGGGTATTTTAGCCTTTATAGGGTTTATTATAGAAATGGTTTTAATTATACTGGCCAGTTTAAAGGCACGGGATGGCCATGAATATAAATACCCTTTAACCATCAATTTTTTAAAATAGAACCATCAATAAAATATTCATCAATAAATCAATCAAAAAATGAACAGTTTCACAACATTTAAACGCTTTAGAACATGAAGATAGAAAACACAAAAGCACAAATGCGTAAAGGCGTCTTGGAATTCTGCATACTATCGGTCTTAAAAGACGACGATGCCTATGTGGCAGAAATTCTTGACACTCTTAAAGACGCAAAATTGCTTGTGGTAGAAGGAACAATATATCCTCTACTTACAAGACTAAAAAATGCGGGGCTTCTTAATTATAGATGGGAAGAGTCGACCTCAGGACCACCAAGAAAATATTACGGGTTAACTGAAACCGGTAAATTGTTTTTAAAAGAATTAAACACTACTTGGAGTGAATTACAAAATGCAGTAAATATAGTAACCAAACAAAAAAAACATTAAAATGAATAAAACAGTCAATATAAATTTAGCAGGTGTATTCTTTCACATTGATGAGGATGCATACTTAAAACTACAGCGCTATCTTGAGGCTATAAAACGTTCATTTACAGATTCACAAGGGCGGTCTGAAATTATAGCAGATATTGAAGCACGCATTGCTGAACTTTTTAACGAGCGTGTACAAAATGATAAACAGGTAATTCGTTTAAAGGAAGTGGACGAAGTGATTTCCATTATGGGACAACCCGAGGATTACCTGGTGGATGACGAAATTTTTGAAGACGAGCCACGTACGCATTACCAAAGAAAACAGGCGCCTTCTAAAAAACTATTTAGAGATACCGATAACTCCTATATTGGTGGGGTATCTTCTGGTTTGGGGCATTACTTGGGTGTAGATGCTGTATGGATGCGCTTACTTTGGATTGTTCTTACCATAGGGTCTGGTGGTACTTTTATATTAATATATATTCTTTTCTGGGTTTTGGTACCAGAGGCCAAAACTACTGCTGAAAAGATTATGATGACGGGAGAACCGGTGAACATCAGTAATATTGAAAAAAAAATAAAAGATGGGTTTGATACGGTATCAGATACGGTTAGCGATGTAGCAAAAAACGTAGGCGATTCGCTTTCGGGCGCTGCCAAAAATGTATCAGACGCTGCCAAGAACGTTCATGTAAAAAAGCCCAGTAGTAATATTAAATCGTCTTCTAAAACTTTTTTTGATACGCTTGGCGAGGTTATTATGTTTTTCTTTAAGGTATTTGCCAAGTTTATAGGCATTATCTTAATCCTTACAGGGGCTTTGGCACTTATATCATTGATTATTGGCTTGTTCTCTTTGGGTGTGGCCGATATTGTGCACATTCCGGGCATTGATTTGGTACATATTGTTAATGCAGGTAACACGCCCCTTTGGCTTGTTTCTTTATTGAGCTTTTTGGCGGTTGGTATTCCGTTCTTCTTCTTATTTTATATTGGTTTACGTATTCTTATCAACAACCTAAAATCTATTGGTAACGTTGCTAAATTTACGTTGCTGGGGCTATGGCTGCTATCTATTATATGTTTGGCCGTTATTGGTATTCGCGAAGCCAGTGAGCATGCCAATAACGAACGGTTTATAGAAAAAGAAACCTTAAATATTACTGCCAACGATACTTTAAAGATTAAAATGGCCGAGAACACTATTTACAGTTCATCGTATTATATTAAAAGCCCTTTTAAACTGGCCAATAATGAGGAAGGCGAAAAAACCATTTATAGATCGAATATTACTGTTTATGTTAAATCCACTACAGATTCTTTGGCTTCGTTAAGCATTGAAAAAAGTGCCGATGGCAGAAATTACGAAAAGGCCCTGGCGCGTGCTAAAAACATAGATTACAACCATGTGTTTAATGACCGAAATGAACTGGTGCTAGACCCTTATCTGTCTACCAGTGCCGATAATAAATTTAGTGATCAAAAAATTAGGGTTACGCTGTATTTACCAGAAGGTACTGTGGCTTACTTCCATACCAACTCTAGAAAGTTTTTAAGTTACCGCAATGAGATGTCCCCCAGGTATGTTAACCATTACATTACGGTTACCGAGGATGGTTTTACTTGTGCAGACTGTGAGGATAGCGATTTTGAAGTTAAGGTAAACACACACAATTTAAAAATAGACGAGCATGGTGTTGAAATAAAAAAGGACGACAGCACGACCTTGCGTATTGACAAAGATGGCATTAAAGGGGAATCTGAATCTGTTAAGGTTAAGATTGACTCTGATGGTATTAAAATAGACTCCGAATAAATAAACAATTCAGTATTAAAAATAAACCGTTCGGTAATATGGATTACGCATCACTAATTATACGTATTACTTTTGAACGACACATTAAACAACAATCAAAAAAATAAAACAAATCATTATGACAACTCTAGCTAAAATTATTGTAACAACTATATTAAGCTTTTGCCTGTGCTCTTGTAACTTTGGGTTTAATTATGGCGTAAGTGGCAATGGCCATGTACTTGTTGAAGACCGCCCTATAGACCAACCATTTTCTACCATTAAAGCTACCGAGGGGTTGGATGTTTACTTAACCCAAGGGGATGCTGAAGGCATTACTGTTGAGGCTGATGAAAACTTGCAAGACCTTATTGTTACTGAAGTTATTGATAATACTTTAAAAATACACACCAAAGAAAACATTGGAAGCTGTACTGCTAAAAAAGTAACCGTACGTTTTAAAAGTATTGAAAACATTATAGCCACTAGCGGTAGCGATGTGCATGGTACTAATATGATAACAGCAAACCATTTATCTATAGAAACCACGAGTGGTAGCGATGTGGATTTAGATGTTACTACTACGGTTTTAAATTGCAAAGCTACCAGTGGTAGTGATTTACACCTTTCTGGTACAACCAACCAGCTTATTGTTGAAGCCACCAGTGGCAGTGATATTTCTGCTGCAAACCTAATGGCACAATCTAGCCAGGTAAAGGCTAGCAGTGGTGCCGATATTACTATTAATACAGCCAAAGAACTAACTGCTAACGCCAGCAGTGGTGGCAACATTAAATACTATGGCAACCCCGCTTCGGTAGAGAAAAACGATGCGGTTTCTGGTAGTATTACCAAAAAATAACCAACCAAATGTTTTAAAATCAATCTTTGGGCATGTCTTTTTTTAGTTGAAATTCTGGGTGACCAGATTGCCAATAAAAGAATGCCCAAATATTGCTATATTCATTTATTATATCTGTTATTTTGGTACCACCACCGTGGCCTCCTGAAAAATCGGTTAAAAATAAAATAGGGGTATCGGCCGCATTATTTGCTTGCATTTTTGCTGCAAATTTTGCTGGTTCCCAAGCAATTACACGGGGGTCGTTAATTCCTGCCGTTATTAGCATGGCCGGATATTTGGTTCCTGCTTTTAAATGGTGGTATGAATCCATTTCTAACAAAGCTTTAAACTCTTCAGGATCTTTTACCGTTCCAAATTCTGGAATATTAACTGGGCCGTTGGGCGTTTCTTCACTCCTAACGGTATTCATAGCACCAACCATAGGCGCGCCTGCCACAAACAAATCTGGGCGTTCGGTAATGGCACGTCCTACCATAATGCCTCCAGCGCTTCCCCCAAAAATAGATACTTTACTGGGGTTGGTATAGCCTTCTTTTATTACATATTCTGCTGCGGCTATGGCATCTTTCCAGGTATTGGGTTTGGTTTCTTTTTGTCCGGCTTTATGCCAGGCTTGCCCTAACTCTCCACCACCGCGCACATGGGGTATTACCAATACGCCACCGTAAATGGTGTAAGCTAGGGTTATGGGGCTAAAAAATGGACTGGTGGAAATACCATAAGCACCATAACTGTATAGCGTGGTAGGGTTTTGTCCGTCTAGCTTTAAATCTTTATTATGAATAATAGAAACGGGTACCATCACCCCATCATGCGATGCCACCATAACTTCTTTAACCACTAGGTTGTCCAATTCTGGATATTCTACGCTTGTAGAGAGCTGCTGGTGCGTAAAGGTTTCGGTTACTGGATTGTATAAAAAGCGCTTTCCGGGCGAGGTCCACCCCGAAATAGAGATCCACAATTCACTGGAGCTGCTATCTTTATTGCTCAGTCCCAATTGCCCAGCTGTAAAAGGCAAGGGTATTTTTTTGGGAGTGGTGGCCTGGTTTGCCAAAAAGTACAGGCTTGCCTCTACCCCATTTTTCATGGTGGCATAATACAGCCCTTCTTTTGTTAGTGTAAATTCGGTGATTATCTCGGTATCAGAGGTTTCTACAAGCGTGGTAGCATTTAAAAAGGAAGGCGCTGCTGCAGGTGCTCTTAGTATTTTATAGTTGGGCGCTCCTTTAAAGGTTAAGTAATACATAAAGTTACTATTTGCCGCTATACTTGTTACGTTATCATCTTGTTCTGTAAGC
Source organism: Aestuariibaculum scopimerae (assembly GCF_059428085.1). Classification (NCBI taxonomy): domain Bacteria; kingdom Pseudomonadati; phylum Bacteroidota; class Flavobacteriia; order Flavobacteriales; family Flavobacteriaceae; genus Aestuariibaculum; species Aestuariibaculum scopimerae. The sequence continues at coordinate 2,743,018 of NZ_CM182089.1, read as the reverse complement.
ACTTGCCAGGTATGCTTGTCTTTGGTAGCTTTACTGTAATAGTACTGCAAACGGTTATCTACTGTATATTTAGCTAATAGGTTTATATCTAAATCTTTTTGATAAACTACAACTGGCATTTCTGGCCCCTTGATGTTTACTTCTGGGCACATATCTTTAGAAAACACTACGGTATCCTTGTCTTGCTCTGTCCCTACCTCGTGCACATACACTTTATTAAACAGTTGTCTATCCATATCGGTAACGTCTGGAGAGTTTAATTTGGAATAGTAAAAAGCGGTTCCAGATTTTAGCCAAGATAGTCCTGTTCCTAAATGTACGGTTTCTGGATACAGCTCGCCATTGGCTTTAAAAATTAAGGTCTCTGGGTTTTCTGAACCATTGGCTGCTACCGTAACCGCAATTTTATCGCCTTGTATGTTGGGCTTTATTGAAGATATAGTATAGGTTTTTGTACTATCTGTTGAATAGGTTTCGGGATTAAAAAAAAGGCTTTCTGCTCCATTAAAGCCTTGGCGCTTGTACATTTTTAATATGTCTTCGCCGGGCACTCGCTTAAGATAGTAATAAGTGTCTTTTTTGGTAATTGTTAATTGCCCTACTTGTACTGAGCGCCTATCTATAAGCTCCATGGTTTTATTGAATATTTTTTCTTTTCCAGATATGCTGTTTAGTATGGAATTGGCGTAATTGGCATTGGCTTTCATCCAGGTAATGACCTCTGGATTGCTTAAATCTTCTATATAGCGATATGGGTCTTCTAATGTTACACCATGGTAAGTATCGGTTACTACTTTTGGCAACAGTACTTCTGGTTTTACTTGGGCTTGGGCACTTACTAAATTAATACTGATACCCAGTACTAGAAAAAAAAGATTTCGCATAATTATTAGTTTTAGATATTTTACCATTTCGTTTATATATAAAAGGCTAGAACCAGAAGCACGATACGGCAACATAGTGTCTATACTATGGGTAAGATACAATAAAAAAAAAGACTTCAAATTTATTATTTGAAGTCTTTTCTGGTTTCGGTGTTTGGAATTTACTTTGCTATTAACTCTCACATTCTACTGTCCGCCAAACGCTTCTACCACTAACCTAAAATCGATTTCTATTTCTTTGTCTATGGATATGAGACCAAAAAACTTTTTAGGCGTTTCTATATCAAAATCTGTTAAGCATATGCGCAATCCCCCACTTATTATTATATCCTCGTTTTTTTCTATGGCTATTGGAATGCTATATGGCTTTTTAACACCTGCTATTTCTAAATCTACCAAGACCTCTATATGGTTTTTTGTTTCGATGTCTATGGCATTGATTTCTTTTAAAATTAAGCTAATGTGCGGGTATTTATCAGATTTTAATATTTTTTGAAAATCATTATTTATGGCTCTGCCCCCACAATCAAATGCATAATTATCTAAAACCAATGCTGTTTTACTAAACAGTATCTTACCGCTTTGGTTGTGGTAATACACAGGTATGGGGTTTTTAAACCTATCAATATTGTACACACATTCAAAGCTGTTTACGTTAGTGGTACCTGTTACCATTAGTGAGCTTTCTGGCGCTATGGTAACGGTTGTACTTTTTACAATGGTGTCTTTAGTTGTAAAGGCAAATGCTATAAGTGTACTAACTAAATAAACAAACTTTTTCATGACTATTGTGTTTTTATAAGTGTTTTAAACCTGCCTGTTGGGCAGATAGGTACTTAATTTGAATCGTCTCTCTATTCTCTTCTCTCTTCTCTCTATTCTCTATTCTCTATTCTCCTTAAAGATATAAAACAAGTCTCAAAAGTATTGGCAGGTTTAGCATGTTGTTTTTTTAGCAAATGCTTAAGAGACTTGTTTTGGTTACTAATTCAAGGTTTAGAAGCTAATTGCTGCCTCTAGTACGAGTCCATCAAATTTACCTTCTGCGTGTAAATCTGCAGTTGGGTAATCTTTGTATTGTTGGTTAACGTATTCTAATTTCATTAAGATGTTTTTGGTCATAAACCAACCAGCACCTAATTGGAATCTGTTGATGGTTACATCATCTCCACTAGTAAGTTCACCACTTACTGTATTGTAACGTGTACCTAGGTAAAGGTTTTCATTTGCTCCAAATCTGTACAATAACTCACCAGCAATTTGAGTCCAGCTTCTGTTATCTGTTTCGGTTACTCTTTTACCAGATGCTGTTTCAATAACTCCAAAGAACTCTAGGCCGCCATATTTTATGAATGGGTTAATCATAAAGGCTGTCATTTCATTTTTTAGGTCTGGGTTTATTCTACCACCTCTAAAGCCATCGCCATTACCATCTACATCGGTCATTACTGAGTAGTAACGAGATCCTGCTCTGTCACCACTATATAGGTATATACCTCTAGCATTGTTGTGTGCACTGTGGAATAAAGATCCTGTTAAACGGAATCTAAAGTCCTCGCTTACTTGGCTATCGTATCCAATTTTGGCCAAGAATGATGGGCTTGTTTGGTCTTTATCGGTTACGTTTTGGTTTAATTTACCATTGGTTATACCTACCATTCCCATCCAGTTATTGCAGAAATAGTAAAACTCTGCTCCTACTTCGGTGGTAAAAGAGTCCATTATATAGTTACCTACAAATGGGTTGTACAGTGCCATAGCGTTGTCACTTCTTCTAAAGTGTGTATCGCCATAGTTGTTTTCCATATGCCCTATTTTTATTCTGGCATGTTTCATAAAGTCGCCTAAAAAGCCTTCGCTAATAAAGTCTAACTTATCTATTTGGATATACCCACCTTTTACATAGGTTTCGGTATGGTGTTGAGATGATAGGTATGTTCTTAAGTGCATTCTCACACCATCTGCTAGTGCTAAATCTAAATCTAAGTTGGCTGTTGCTAAGTTAAAGTTACTACCCATGTCTATTAACTCTGCAGACCCATTGTTTTCTTGTGATAAGGCTTGTAATTGTAAGGTTGATGCACCTCCTATTCTAAGTTTTACGTCTTGAAATGTTGAAACGGTATCTTTTGGTGCTTCAAATACGTTTACTCCATTTTTATCAGGATCTCTAAAGTTGTCTAGGCTCCTGTTCTGCGCATATAAACTAAATCCAGCTAATATGGCTACTACAAATATTACATGTTTTAAATTTGATTTCATGATTTTTATAATTTAAGTGTTAGTGTTTATTGTTTTCTATTATTTGTTTGTTATTGATTATTGTTTATTCTATTTAAATACGGTTGTAAATTTTACGGTTATTTCATCGCCTGTTGTTATGGTACCAAATAATGCTTTTGGGGGGTCTATATTAAAATGGGTCATTTTAAATGTTGTTTCGCCCTCTAGTGTTGTTTTGGTACTGGTAATATGTATGGTAAAGTCTAGTGCTATGGGCTTTTTTGTGCCTGCTATGGTTAAATCGCCTTTTGTTTTTACTGCGAATACACCATTGCCTTTACTTGTTATGCCATTTACCTGGGTTAATTTAAATTGAATGGTTTTAAATTCTTTGGTGTTAAGGGCTTTGTATGTGTTTTTGTCCATAGCCGATTTGCCACTTTTTAAACTTTCTGCCACTACTTTAATGGTACAAGTTTCTATTTCACCTGCTTCGGCATTTTTTAATTTTAGTGTACCGCTTTGCTCTTCTGCTTCTATATGCCAATCGTGTAAGCTAGAGGTTCCTAAAACTTTTAATGTAGATTCTTGATTTTCTAATTTTAACTCCTGCGCTTGTGTTATTTGAAAGGTTGCCATAAATAAAATGGCTGCTCCCAAAATTTTCGCATTTATGTTCTTTAGTGTGTTCATTTCTGTTTTTTTTTGTTTATTAATTATGGTACAAATTTCAGGGCAAAGTAGAATCTAAACTATGATTTTTGTCATGTTTGATTTTTTTTGATTTTTTGTTGAAAAAAAATGGAACAGTTTAAAAACAAAAAATCTTTAACTTAATCAATCCAAGACTTTAACCTAATCAGTTACCCAGATTAACTTAATCAGTTCAAGACTTTAACTTAATCTGTTGGCTTCTAGCTTCTAGCCTCTGGCTTCTGGCTTCTAGCATCTAGCCTCTGGCTTCTAGCCTCTAGCTTCTGGCTTCTAGCTTCTAGCCTCTAGCTTCTAGCCTCTAGCTGTTGGCTGTTGGCCTGGCTTATGTTACTGTTTGAATAGAATAGGGAGAAGAAAGACAAACCAGAAACTTCCAACCCAACATTCCTGAAAGTTTCTGGCTTTTTCTTTTTGGGCCTTAAGGCTCTAACTAACCTCCAGGCTGTCGTTTAGACCGCCGCTACGAAGGTTGGCATTGTTGCCATAGCCCTTTCTTACCTCTAGGCTGTAGTTGCCTGCGGGCAGCTCTATGGCTTCGGGTATGCTAAACATAAGCTTCCCCTCTGTGCGCAATGCCAAAATGCTGGCCTTGATGGCCGCACCACCGGCCTCGGGCACAAAAAAGATGCCTTCGGCCACATTGGCAGGGTCAAACTTTAGCTCTTCACCTACAATCACCCCAATACCCCCAGGGGTAAGCAAGCTGTTTGTGGTGGCCGATGTTACATCGGTAAACTCTATTAGTACGGGCGCCGGCAGCTCGGCCGTAATCTTTTCTACTTTGGCTGCCTGCATTTTAGCATTAAGCAGTAGGCCCGCCGTAACGGTGGCCCGCTTAATGTGGCGCGATGCATCAAAGCTGTCCGTAGCATTGGCAAACACCCCTTTTATACTGGGGCGTATGTTTACCAAGGGCAGGTTTACGTAGTTGCCATTGGCTACCTCATCGCTAATTACATCAAACACCAGGTTAATAACACCGTTTATATCGGTTTCGGTAAAACTGGTACCGCGCTTTGCGGCTTTTTTTACAATGGCTTCCAGATCATAAATAGCCGCAGGCTTTACCCTTGCGGATTGATCGTTCGGATCCGGAGTTACCGGATTTGGTTGCAAACAAAATTTAATCATTTTTATAAACTTTTTTATATTAAACATTTTGTTGGGATTTTTTCTTATTTAGATGCTAGACCACTTCGTTATTAGGTTTGGCCTTTGCTTACTTACTTTTTCCTAAGCTTCTTAACCCTCGGGGTTTTACTTATCCCTTTTAGTTTTAGTTTTTAGTTTTTAACTGTCCTTTTCAAGTTGAGATTCTTCGGTCGTTGCCTCCCTACCGATGACGTATTTTGCAACGTGTTCATTTTTAACTGTTTTAAGGTTCTCGACTGCGCTCGAACTGACACTATGATTACAGTTGTTCGTCATCTCATTTTGTCTGTTTGGGTACCAAAAATTATGTCTCTGAATGACAGACTTATTACTTTTCACTTTTAGTTTTTAGTTTTTAGTTTTTCACTGTTCACTTTTCACTTTTAGTTTTTCACTTTTCACTGTTCCGTTCAATCAAATACCCCGTAAGCCCATCCAGGGTCTCCATGCACTGGGCCATGTTGAACACCTGGGCCCAGCCACCGGACAGGCTTAGGATCATGCAGCGCTTTTTAAAGACGATGCTCTTAAGGGTAATATTGGTGCGCCGCTCTATAATGCCCAGTGCCGAGGGGAGTATGTCCTCGATACGGGTGGCGGTAATGGTCATCTTAAAGTCGGGGGTGTGCTTATTGCTGCTCATGGTCGTTCAATTGGCTTTTAATGTGCAACAAATCGTTTCGCCACTGCTCCAGCAGGGAGGCTATCTCGGAGTCTATGCTGGCCTCGCGGGCCTCGAAGGCCTTGAGGTCCAGCTCCATCTCCATAATGTAGCGCTGGGCACTGTCCAGGGTTGCGCGGGCGTTCCTTATGTGCTGTTGGGTGTCCTCCAGCTTGGTGGCCATGCTCTGGGCGCTCTGGAACTGTAAAAAGTTTAACAATAACATGAGCAGGGAAACGACCCAGCCCAGGGCCCGCCATAGGGCGCGGCCCAACTTGGGCCAAAGCGATAGCTTGCCCACGGATTGGTTTAAGTTTGATTTCAATATCTTATTTTTTAAGTTATAGTTTAATCGGTGCTATTAATCAAACGTGTTCTTTCTTAGAGAAAAAATATAGATGTTGAGAACCGGCTGATAAAAGTGAGGGTTCTTTTACTGTTGGTATGGTGGTGGTGGTCTGGTGGTCATATATGTTGTGTGTTGTTGAGTCGACTGTCGTTGAGTCGACTGTCGTAGAGTCGGTTGTTGTTTAGTTGTTTAGTTGTTTCTTACTGTTGTGTGCTCATTTGCTCGTTTTCAACCAAAAGGGGGTGCCTGGTCATTGGTCACCTTTCCGACAGCGGTTTTTTCGAAAAAACCACTGCCACCTTTCCTCAAGGAAAGGAATTCCCCGTCAGTCATGGTCCGTTCTGGCTCCATGTTGTTTAGCTGTGCGATCAACCTATAGCGCGGTCCTGCGTATGGTTTAATGCCCGCAACCGTGAGCCATTCATAATCCTGAATTCTGAATCCAGAGTTGCCCCTCGCAACAGTGAGCCAACTCTGAACTCTGAACTCATAACTCTGAACTTGTTAAAACTTTTAGTTTTTCACTGTTTCGTTCAAGTTGAGATTCTTCGGTCGTTGCCTCCCTACCGATGACGTATTTTGCAACGTGTTCATTTTTAACTGTTTTAAGGTTCTCGACTGCGCTCGAACTGACACTATGATTACAGTTGTTCGTCATCTCATTTTGTCTGTTTGGGTACCAAAAATTATGTCTCTGAATGACAGACTTAACACTTTTAACTTTTCACTTTTAGTTTTTAGTTTTTAGTTTTTCACTGTTCACTTTTCACTTAATGAATAAGAAACCCAATCACCATGCCCAGGGCCACGCCCCCGGCGGTAAAGCCTATGGTCTGCATGTTGTTTATCTTGTGCTCTTCCTTTAGGGCCTCTTGGGTGAGGAACAGTTGCTGCTGGGTCTCGGATAGCTTGATGTCGGTGAGCAGCATATGGCTGCGGGTCCATATCATGTTGTTGCGCACCAGGTCGAGCAGCTGCTCGGTATTGGTGCTCTTGGCCTGCAGCAGGGGCTCGAGCTGGTCCAGCATGCGCAGGTTGTAGTTAATGATGCTGTCCACCAGCTTGTTGTGCAGGGGCCGCGGTACCTGGGCGGTATCGGGCTGTTTGTTTGTGTTGGCCTGGCCGTGGCTTGGCGCCATGGCCGCCAGTAACAGGAGTGCTGTTATCTGTCTCATGTTTTTTTTAATTTTTTTGGGCATGGCCCTGCCGTTGCGGCAGGGGCGGGCCCTGTTAACATTATTTTTTGTGAGAGAGACCTGTTTTTTTAGCAATTCCTTTCTTTTCCAGATAGGCTGGCCCTAGAAAGGCAGGGTTTGGTGAAGGGTACGGTTTCCTCGGGTACCGTACAGGGGGTGGTTACATACCGCCCGGCCCGCTTTTTTTTTTGAGCTTGTTTTTCTCCAACTTGAACAAATACTTGTTAAACATTGTTTTTATTGGTTGGCGGGCTGGGGGCAGTGTGTTTTTACATATTTTGTACTTTATTGATTACCATTTTTAGTTATTGTTCTGGGGTTCTGGTTTGGGATCTCTGATTATTAAAGCCCTAGTTTTTCTATTCTCTAATCTAAGAGATAGTCCATTAGAACTTAAGCAATCTTTTAAAGCATTGAAATCTGTCAGTATTACATCTAAATTTATATCAATATTACCTACTATACCAGTTTCATCAATAACTGGAGGAATAGACTTATTATAATAACCTATGAGTATTAATAAAGTTTTAATAGGAGTATTTATTAATTGTCTACCGGAATGGTCTCCTTTAATAGCTGTAGTTCTTCCTGATGTCTTTAATTTGCTTTTTGCCTCATCTGTTGCTCTTAAAATAAAAAATGGCTTATCACAGAACTCTATGTTTGCTTCATATCCAAAATATCTATTTAAATCATTCTGCATCATTTTTTTCAACTTGTCTTTTGACAGGTTTTCTTTAGGAGCTTTAAGAGCATAACTATATAGGTTTTTACCAGTGCCAAAGTCTGGAATAAATGGCGTTGTATCAGAAACTTCTAATGTTATCTTTGGGTATAGATTGTTAAAAAATGAATCATTTTTATTGATAGAATGAGAATTCCAATTTTCTCCTTGTCCAAAATATGCAATTGCATACATTTCCCTAATTGACAACCCTGCTCCTTGAAAACACCCTTGTTCTATTTGAAAGTCTATATTGGGATTTATTGAACGTTTTCCACTTATTTTATACCTAGCAAGCACCGACCTAAATAAAAAATCATCATACTCTCCGCCATTACCATTTACAAATAAAGGAGAGGTTAAATCTACATTATATTCTAAACTAGCAGGTATAATTTTAGATGCATCATTATACCTAATTAAGTAATTTATTTGATCTTCATTAATTGAAACTGTTCTAGCTCTGACTACACCCTCTGGGTCAACTATGATAATGTGTGGAGTATAATGAATTTCAAAATTTTTAAAAATTATTGAGTCATATGCTACAGTTAAGTTTAAATCATAAAATTTTCTAAATCGCTCATAAGCTTTCTCTATATCCTCTGGTCTTTCTTTACTGGTTTTACCAATTAATACAAACTGTGCGCTATCTTTAAAATCTTGCTGTATTTTATTGATTTTAGGAAAGCTTTTTACACAAGACACGCACCCTAAAGACCAAAAGTCAAGAATTAGCCATTTTCCTCTAAAATCATTATTATCTATAACTGTTTTATTGGTGTAGTTTATATTGTTCAAAGAAAATTCTGGAATTTTTTCCCCTATTATAATACCTTCTTTTGATGAGTTTTGACCAAAAAGATTAAGTGCTAAACAACTAATTAATACTATTAAATAATTATTGATTTTCATTTTTTTAGATTTAATAGCCTATGTTTTGGGTTAAATTTGGATTAATCAGAATTTCAGATTCTGGAATTGGAAATAAAACATCAAAAGTGTCCCATGCTGGTTTTGAAATAGAAAGAATTTGAGTGGCATTGTCTGTCCTTTTTAAGTCTAACCATCGATGCCCCCACTCTGTGAAAAATTCTAATTGTCTTTCTTTCTGAATCTCATCTAGTAAATCATTTTGATTATTTGCAATAGAATCTGTTAGGCCCGCTCTATTTTTGACTAGATTTAAATCAGCAAGTGCTTCATTTATATTATTCATATTGGCCCTAGCTTCAGCTCTTATTAATACTATTTCAGCCAACCTAATAACAGTTGTATACTCCAAAGGACTTTCAGTTGTAGAAGAAGACTCTTTGTATTTGTATGGGTAGTACGAAGTGCCGGAACTACTGCTAAAAACTCCAATCCAATTGTTTTTACGCAAATCATTTGATTCAAATTCATTAACTAAACTAGGTGTAAGAGCAGCAAATGTTAAACTTGTTGCATTGGAAGAAGGAATATAAACTAAACCATCATATGTGCTTCCTACTGTTGATGCTACTTGAAAAATCGATTCTTTGCTGTTCTTTAAAAACACATCATTTATATCTTCTAAATCATATAGTGTGTTATTTATCACTATGGTCGCTTCATCTTCTGCTTGTTGCCAATTACGATTATATAAATAAACTCTTGATAATAGTGCAGATGCAGCTCCTTTGTTCACTCTAATTCTTTCATCATTATCAATAAATGAATAATCATTAGGTAATAAATCTTTAGCTGACATCAAATCGTCAATCATAAATTGGAATATTTCTGCAGTTGTATTTTTAGACGCTTTAGTATTTAACCTGTAATCTGTAGTAGTTACATAAGGTATGTCTCCAAAAAAACTTGTTAAATAAAAGTGACAGATTGTTCTTATGAATAAAGCCTCTCCTTTTAATTGAGTTTTTAATTGAGGTGTAAGGTTTTCTGAATTATCAATGCCTTCAATTACGGCATTACATTGATAAACTAAATTATAACCAGTATTCCAAAAGCTTGAAATTAATGAATTAGTTGCAACAATTGAGTTTGTATAAATTTCCTGAATTTCTTGTACACTAGACAAATACTCCAATTCATCTGCGGAAAAGCTACCCATCATTGAAACGTTAGTTCCAGCTGATGCAAAACCACTTCTAAACTGAGAATAAATAGAAGACATTGCTGCATCTGCAGTAGCATCTGAATTAAAAACTGTTTCTGTAATTAATTCTGATTTTGGTGGGTCTATTTCTATAAGGCTCTCACATGACATTAACATTAATAGTATTATAAAAATAGAGTTGTATTTGTAATTTATTTTAGATAATAATGATATCTTTTTTATGTTATTTCTCATGATATTTAATATTAAAATGTTAAATCTAAACCAAAAGAAATGGTTTTTAATGGAGGCAAAGAACCTAGAAAGCCTTCTGGGTCTAAACCATCATAATTAGTAATTGTTAAAAGGTTCTGTCCCTGAAAATATATTTTACTTTTTATTGTTTTAAACCAATTATCTGGTAATTGATAAGATAATGACACATTTTTCAATCTTATATATGAAGCATCTGTAACTCCGGCATCGCTTGATCTATATCTAGTATATGCATTTCTAGCACCCGAATTTAAAAATGTTGTAAACCTTTGTGTTTTTGCCATATCACCCACTTGTTGCCATCTATCTTTCATAATATAATAAGGTTGATTTGAATTATTTCCAGGCCATGTAGTAAATAGGCGAAAAGAACTAGGGCCAGTTTGATCTACGAACTGAAAAAATACATCTAATTTTAAACCTTTATAAGAAAAACTATTATTGAAGCCCCCATAATAGTTCTGACCTACTTCTACTATTTCTGTTTGATCAGCAGTAGTAATTGTACCATCCATATTTAAATCTTCAAAATCATAAATGCCAGTATCAGGATTGACCCCGATTAATTTATATACTTTGCTAATATTTAATGGCCTACCAACCTCATAAATGCTATTATATGGAGACCCTTCAATTCCTGGAAATGAAACTAATTTGTTTTCTGGTAGAGAAAAATTAAAATCTGTAGTCCAAGTAAAATTATCCGATTTAATATTTATTGTATGAAAATCAACTTCAAAGCCTGTATTCTGTATTGTTGCATTTAAATTTGATCTAACGCCTTCAAATCCCGTTACATTTGATAATGGGTAATTTACTAACTGATTTGAAGAACGATTTCTATAAAAATTCATATTTAGCAAAATATGATCATCTAAAAGTCCTAATTCTATTCCTAATTCAAATTTTTTGTTTTCTTCCCATGAAAAATCAGGATTAAACAATCTTACTGGATATAAACCAGGATTACCCGCGTATATGCCGCCAGATTTATATGAATCCAAAAATTCATAATTCCCTATTTGATCGTTTCCAGTTATACCATAACTTGTTCGTAATTTTCCATAACTGAAAAAGGGTTTTGCTTTTTTGATGAATTTTTCATTTGAGAAAACCCAAGCTAAACCTATTGCCCCAAAATTTGCAAATTGTTTACCTGGACCAAAGCGACTTGAACCATCTCTACGTCCTGTAATATTTACAATATATTTTTGATCAAAGTTGTAATTAAGTCTTCCAAAAATAGCATTATATCGATATTCAGAATTACTGTAACTAATTATTGAATTAGTTGAAGCAGCTGATGGGTCTTGAATTAAATCATCTGAAGCAAAGCCAGCAGCAGTAATAACTTTCTGTTCACGTTTTTCTACTTGTAGAGCTCCCCCAATTAATGCAGAAATAGTACTCTTACCAAAATCAAATTTCCAGTTTAATTGAGGTTCTATAGTCCATGATTGACTGTCGGCATTATTAAAACTTGATTCAGCTCCCTCTTGTGGAGTTATACCAAGTGCTGGATCATAATATGTTGATGGCGTTAGGTATGCATCCTTTACTCTTATGTCATTAAATCCTAAAGATGTTTTTAATTCTAAGTTTTTAACTATTTGATAACCTATTACTGCGTTAGTAATTAAATTATTTGAATGAGCTTCAAAACCTTTCTGTAGATTTTGAAGAGGGTTTTGCCAAGTAGAGTTTTCCCAATTCAAATTACCCTGATCATCATACAAAGCCGGAGAGGTTGGGGACAACGTTAAAGCTGATCTTGTAAGATCTTGACCAATTAAGTTATTTTCATCAAAAACATAATTAATAGAGAAGTTTAAGCTTAATTTTTTATTCAAAGCAGTGTGATTAATTGACAATAAACCTGATCCTTTGGTATACATTTTATCTCCAGGAAAAACATTTCCCCTTGATTGAAAACCACCACTAAATAAATATTTGAAGTCATTGTTACCACCAGATATAGAGCTTTGAATATTAAATATTTCTGCATTGTTTCCTAATAACTCTTCTTGCCAATCAGTGTACCTTGTAGTATCCCAAGTTGCGATATCATAAAATAATCTAGGTATCCTATCTACAAAGGCCTCAGCCCCATCGTTAGCCACTGCTTCATTTCTCATTTCTAAATATTGTTCTGTATTTAGCAAGTCCATTTTATTAGATAAAGAACTTATCCCTGAGTATAAGCTTAAATTAAAAGATGTTTTTCCTTCTCTCCCTTTTTTTGTTGTTATCAATACTACTCCATTAGCGCCTCTAGAGCCATAGATTGCAGTAGCATCAGCATCTATTAGAACTTCGATACTTTCAATATCTTTTGGGTTTATACTATTTAATGGACTTGCGCCCAAACCAGATAAGATTGATAAGGATGTAGTTGGAGATGATAGTGCTTCTGAAGAAAAAGGCACTCCATCTATTACATATAAAGGGTTATTACTACTATCAATACTATTTCTGCCTCTAATCTTCAAATCAAATGCTCCACCTGGGAGTCCATTTTGTTGTTCAACAAACACTCCCGGTATTCTACCTTGTAATGCTTCAAGAGGATTTGAAATAGGTTGCTTCTCTATATCTTTAGAATCTACTTTACCTATATTTCCAGTTGCTATACGTTTGTATGTTTTATAATACCCCGCATTTAAAACAACCACCCCCAACTCACTAATTTCTTCCCTAAGCGTTATGTTAATACTTTTTTGAGCGCCCACCGTAATTTCCTGTGTTGCAAACCCCAGTGCCGAGAACACCAAAACATTCTCAGGGTTGGGTACGGTAATGGTGTAATAACCCTCTATATTGGTAGCTGTGCCCTTGGTGGTGCCTTTAATAAGTACGGTGGCGCCGGGTATGCCCAGGCCCTGGGCGTCGGTTACCGTACCTGTTACCTGTATTTGCTGTATGGTATTGGCCGGTTTAATAAGTATGGTGTTGTTTTGGGTAAGCACTACATTAAAGTTACCGTGGGCCATAATTTGCTGTAACAGCTTACTGGCGCTTACTTTGCCCTTTTTTAGTGCTATTTTTGGAAGGTTTTTAAAAAGGGCCTCGTGGTATATAAACCTGTAATTGGTTTGGGTGTCTATGAGATCGAAAACCTCATCGGCGGTTACGGTTATATCTTCTTTTATTACAATTTTTGCATTTTGAGACAATACACTATCTGGAGTGATACTGAACACGGTGGCACAAAACAAGAAGATAAATGTTCGCATGATGAGCATTAAGAGTCCTTTTCCTTTTTGGAAAAGCACATTAGTTAATATTATTTCCATAAATTTGTGTGTTATTAGTTAGTTATTTTTTCCTGCCTACTGGCAGGCTGGTAATTAATTAATACGTCTTTAAAGGGGGAAAGTAGTTGGGTACTGTCGCGGTATAAACTAATATCCTCCTTTTCTTTTTTTGTTGTGTTTAGGCTGGTTTACGTCATATGCTTATGTGTTTTGGTTGTTAGTTTATTTTATGGTTACTGTTTTATTATTTATTTGATAGGTTTTTATGATTTTGGTGCTTTGAATGGCCGATAGGATGTCTTCTATATCTTGAAACCTATCGAGTGTTCCCATAAAGCGCTCGTTTTCTAATGCTTTGTTTTCAAAAACCACGTCTATATCGTACCAGCGCGATAAAACGGTCATGATCTCTTTTAAGGGTTTGTGCCTAAAGCTAAATACGCCTTCTTTCCAAGCAATTTCGCGGTATATGTCTACGTTTTTGGCTAGGGCTATTTGGCCGGTTTTTAGGTTTAGGGTGGATTGTTGGTTAGGTTTTAAGATTTGAGTATTGGGTATTGCGTATTGAGACTTCTCAACTGTACTTGGGGTGACAGATACTTTTCCTTCTACTAGGGTGGTGTATATATTGGTTTCGTCTTTGTAAGCTTTGATGTTGAACTCGGTGCCTAGGACTTCGACGATTTGGTTGAAATCGTCTGTTTCAGGATGAGATTGCTTCCCTCCGACTATAGTCGGAACTTCTCGCAATGACGCTATGTTGGGGGATAGGACTCTAAAAGGACTGCTGTCGGGCTGCAAAGTTGCAAACTTCGCAGAGCTAGTGACGTCAAAATAGGCTTCGCCGTAAACGAGGGTGACTTCGCGGGGTTGGCCTTTTATAAAGTTAACGGGGTATTGTATTTGGGTTTCGGAGTTTAGCCATACTTGGGTGCCATCGGCCAATGCTAATTGGTATTGGCCGCCTCTGGGGACAGTCAAGGTGTTGACTGCTCGCTCTACGCTATAGGCTTTAGGCGGTACGCTACTTTCGGCCGAACTGTAAACGATTTGCTCGCCATTGCTATTGGCGTATGTTGTTTGGTATGAGGTACCTTTTTCCAAAGGTACTGTGGTACCGTCCTCTAGGGTTAGGGTAGCTTGGTTGGTGCCAGGTGTTATTTGGTTGTTAACTATAATGGGTTGCTGGGTGGTGGTGGGCAATTGTTGGATTAATAAATACCCTATTGCCAGAAAGCCAACTAGTACGGCAGCGGCCATATATTGTAAACGGCGTTTTTTACGACGGGTTTTTAATAGTATTTGTTGTTTTATAATTTTTAGGGAGGCATCGCGGTTAAATGGCGTGCTTATATTTATAAGGTAATGGGTTTTTATAAATGTGTTTAGGTAGGCTTTATGCCCGGGGTCTTGCAACCAGGTTTCTAACCATGCTGCTTCTTTATTGGAGAGGGTGTTTCCAATAAATTTCATGATTAAAGCGTCTATTTGTTTTTGGTCCATAATAATGCCTTTATTACTATGTCTTTTTAATTGCTAAAAACCCTCCAATTTTTTTTAATTTTTTTTTAATTAGCATAATTGGCTTATGTTTACATAAATATATTAATAATTTAAATGGATACGAAAGACACAGATTTTGGTCTTGTGGTGAGATCGTTAATCCAAGGTGACTTAAAGGCTTTTGAGCATATTTATAACCACTTTTATAACGACCTGTGTTGTTATGGGCTTAGATATACGCCAGACCGAAGCTTGATTGAGGATGTGGTACAGGAAGCTTTTATTGATTTATGGACGCACAGGAAACGGATTGATATTAAGGCTTCGCTTAAAAGCTATTTGTACCGTATTGTGCACAATAAGCTTATGGATGCTTTTAAGCGCAATGCCCGCAAGGAGGCGCTTTATGCTTCGTTTTATGAGTCGCCGTTAAATGATTTTGTTTCTACCCTAGAGGATGATGCCTCGTATAAAAACGACCTTTTAAAGAAACTGCACGCTTGTATGGACAAACTCCCTAAACGCTGTAAGGACGTGTTTATGGAGACGAAACTATCGGGCTTAAAGTACAAGCAAATTTCTGATAACATGCGTATTTCTATTAAAACGGTTGAAGGCCACGTAAGACGCGCCTACGCTTTTTTAAAGGACTGTATGAAGGATTTGCAGGTAGAGGCTTAGGCTTAAGGGGTGTTTTAGTTTTGATATAATAGATGGTGTTATAATTATTTTGGTAAACCTATTAATTATAATTTATGATCTTATTTTCCCCCTGTTGGGTATAATTTATGATAAAATGAAAAGTTTCGAGATTTGCCTTTAAATGGGCCCTTTCATTTTTGTTTTCCCATAAAATATCAATCTTTTTTGGATCGCTGTCGTTTATCTTAATACTGCCGGAAAAGGCCATTGAGGTATTTCTTAATTTGAGTAGCTCTAGTTGATTTAATACAACTGCTTTTTTCAATCCTAATTCAATAGCGTCCATTGATAGTGTTGTTCTATTAATTTCTTTATGACCTCCACTACCCGCACTATCAGCAGCTTTATAATCATTTTTACCTGCAAACAAATCTAAATACCAAATTTGTGGAATTCCTGGCATAAACATTTGAATAGCTCGGGCTAACAATAATTTCTTGTCATTCTCGCCCAAAGCACTATAAAAGGTAGCATTTACTTGATAATAAGAAATCTTTTTACCTTCGGCATTATATAAGTTTTTTACGCGTCCGCCACGTTCTAAAATGATATTCATAATATCTTCAATCTCATTATCATCCAACAATCCTTTATGAAATACACCATCAATTTCTTTTCCTTTTAAATCTAAAACTGGAATACCATCATGACAGCCTAACATATTTACTGTTTTATAGCCTTTGTTAATAATTTCATTAACCCATGCCATTAAGGCTTGATTATTCCCTGTTTCAAGCGTATGGATCATTAACCCTGGTAGAAAAAAATCGTAAATTTGATACCCTTGTTTAGCTACCTCATCATGAAGATTAAGTCCATACTCGGCATGTATTTCTGGTAACAACTGTAAATTATTTTTATCTGCAATTTTTTTAATCTTTTCTAAATAGTTCCACGTTCCTGGCTTATTAAAAAAATTTGATTCGCCCACCTCTTTGTGCAAATAAGCGAAAGCATCTAACCTTAATATCTTACAGCCATAACCTTTTAGCTTAGCTAAGGTTTCTTCATAAAACTCCCATACTAGTTTAGATTTTGCATTTACATCCATTTGCCCTAAAAAGCTATGATCGTCATTTACTTTTTGATAAAATGTATTCCAATAAGGTCTTTTTGTTCCGTCGGGAAATGGCACCTTTAAAATTGGTAATCCTGATTTTCTCATAAACAATTTATCAAGCAACTCAGTTTTAGGAATTATAATGCCTTCAGCATTTAGTGCTCCGTGTCCTTGCCAAAAAGCATTCCAATCAATAAAAAAATCTTTATACTTTGAACGGTCTCCGTTTTTAAGCAAATCTTTAAACTGTGGTGACGCAACTGATAAATGATTTAGAACAATATCGAATTTTAATTGAATGTTTAATTGCTCTAATTCTTTTAAATCTGATTTTGAGACTAATTCGGTATTTAAATTATAATCTATTATTGAAAACCCTCTATCTAAATCACTATTAAAAAAAGTTGGAAGCACATAGAATAAAGAAAAAACATCTCTAAACTCAGGCCTTTTTAACATGGTAATAAGATCACTTAAATTATTTCCAATACTATCTGGATAAGCATTAAGCATTACGCCATTTAATGTTTTATTATTAGCCAACATTATTTTATATTTTTTAAAGTAATTTTGAAAGTATGTTAATATTATCTGGCAGTCTACCAACATTTTGAAGTTTTAATGCTGCCAATTGCAATGCTACTTCTAAACATTTTTTAGTAGATTTTTGCTTTACATAAGCAAATAAAAACCCCGACCAAAACGCATCTCCCGCTCCAGTAGAATCAATTACCTGTTCTACTTTTACTGCTGGAAGACTAATAGTTTTTGCCTTTTTTTGAGACAACTTAACGCCTTTACTACCAAGCGTTAAACAAACGACATCTACTCCTATTTCGTGAAAAAAGTTAAAAATATCTTCATGCTTCATTTCCTTTTCGAAAAATCGAAACATATCATCCTCACTAACTTTAACAAGTGGATTGAAGCTACAATAAGTTTTTATTACTTGTAAAGCTTCTTCCCTGCTACTCCATAGTTTTTCTGAGTAATTAACATCAATACTAAGAGTACAACCTAAAGCACTCGCTTCCTTAGCTTTGTTTATAATAGTTGCTTGTGCAGGTTTTTTGCTTAAAGCAAAACAGGTTGTATGAAACACCTTGGTATTCATAAGCAATGTTTTGGGAATTTGACTTTCCAATATATACTTATCTGCCTCTCTAAAAGATATAAAATCGGGTGTTCCTTCAGATCTTGACACAAAAATAACACTGGTTGTTTCTTTGTCTCGTTTTTGAATATAATTGGTGTCTACTCCAACCTCTGACAACCTTTTTAAAATATATTCACCAAAACCATCTTTACCAATGGTTGCTACCAACACCGAATGCAAACCTAAACGTGCCATGTTCATAGCCACATTTGTTGGTGAACCTCCCAAATATCTATGATAATCTCTTGTTTCGTCTATAAGCACACCTTTTTGATGACCTATAAAATCTACAAGAACTTCACCTATACAAAGTATATCTATATGTCTGCTATTTTTTTCCAAACCTATATTACTTAATTAATTTTACTGATCTCTACTCTATATAACCACTTCTATATCCTCACGCTCTGCCTGTTTCGGTTCTTTTAATCGTAAAGCCAGAATTCCAGCTATAACAAAAAACACACCTCCCCATATTATAGCATTTACTGCACTATTGTTTAATAAGTTTTTAACTATAGGCCCAAAAGTTAATGTTTGGATTCCCATTGGAATTACAATCATCATGTTTAGAATTCCCATATACACGCCCCTTCTTTCTTGAGGTACCACTTTGGAAACCATGGAATAAGGTATACCCATCATAGCCGCCCAACCTATCCCAAATAAAATCATAGGTAAAACAGCTATTAAAGGGTCTTGAATATATGGAATACTTAGCATGGCCATACCGGTAAAAAAAAGACTCAATACATATACTTTTTTACTTCCAAATTTTACCGCTAATGGCACTAATACTAAAGCAAAAACAATGGTAGAAACGTTGTACGTCGTATTCATTTTGGCTGCCTGACTTAACGCCATAGATTTATTGAACCCCAGTGTTTCTTCAAACAAAGGCGCTATAAATTGCCAATAAACAAATAAGGCATACCACTGAAATAAATATACTCCAGAAAGTTTCCACATTAAATTTGGCATGTCCTTTATTGCCTCCATAATTTCTAAGAAAGGCATTTTAATACGGTCTAGCAATGACATAGCATTATGCCTTTTAATAGCTTTCAACTCTTCTTCGGATGGAGGAATTTCGGGCGTTTTTAAAACCGACCAAAGTATTGTTGATATAGACAATACAGCACCAATAAAAAATGAATAATACAACCATTTAGGAATTCTATCTGCTGCCTCTGTCACTGTTTCTGCTCCACCAAACCAATCTTGAAACAGAAATATTGAAGCATTAGCCAATACAATACCTGCCCCTACAAATAAGCTTTGCATTTGGTAACCAAAACTCAACTGGCTATTGGGTAATTTATCTCCTACAAAGGCTCGATAAGGCTCCATGGCCATATTATTACCAACATCTAAAATCCATAATAACCCTACTGCAAACCATAGAGCTGGGCTAAAAGGAAACAAAAACAAACATATACTACCTAATAGTGCCCCTATTAAAAAGAAGGGTTTACGTCTACCCCAACGTGGAGACCAAGTTTTATCTGAAATGGCGCCTATTATAGGCTGAATAATTAACCCTGTTACCGGGCCTGCTAAATTTAGTAAAGGTAACTGGTCATGTTCGGCTCCTAAAAAAGAAAATATAGGATTAACTGCTGTTTGTTGCAAACCAAAACTATATTGAATTCCAAGAAACCCTACATTCATATTGAAAATTTGCCAAAAAGATAATTTTACCTTAGATAATTTCATGATTCTATTTCTTTGAAATTAATTTATTTAAAAAGCCTTGAAAATTATCGACATCATTCATTATTAAAATTCCATTTACTTCTACAATGGGTAATGATATATTATCTAAGGATATTCCTGATTTTTGAAGCTTTAATATCATTTCTTTTTGTTTACCCATATTTACATCTACATCATAATACACAAAAGCCTTTTTATTTTCTTTTAAAAATGATTTGGTTTCAAGGCAATAATGACATGTATCGCTCCCATAGACAATCATTTTTTTAATTTCTTTTTTAATAATTGGCAACTCACTTTGGGACTGCTTTATTTGGGAAAAACAAACATTAGTTATGATAAAGGCAAATGCCAACATTAGTATAAAATTTCTCATGTTTTATTTTTTAAAAAAAGGGCTGAGACTTTTAGTTAAAATCAGCCCTTTAAAATCAACCTCAAATTAAGCAATTAACTAAACTCTTAAAACTTGTACTGTAATGAAACTGTTGATGAACGACCACTAATAGACCTTGCTCTAACAAGTCGATCACTTCCAAAGGCACCATCGCCATTACCTTCAACTTCTGTAATGCCTATAGTATCAAAAATATTATTTAAACTTAAGACTAAAGAAAGTCCTTTAGTTAAACCAGCTCTACCAATAAAATTAAAATATGCGTATGCTGGCATTACTAAATCATTATCATCTTGTGCGTATGATTTAGACGTTCCTAAAACACTTAATGCTAAACTATGCTGACGGTTTTCACCAAAATTAAATGAAGGTGATAAATTATATACTAAATCAGCTTGTCTTCTTGGTGTATTTCCTTTATTATCACCACCATCAATTTCAGCTTTAGTCCAGGTAAACGAACCATTAAAAGTGATGTGTTCTCCAAAGGTCAAGGCTGTTTCTGCTTCTAACCCTAATGCTTTAAAAGGATTACCTACTTCTCTATTCAATTCATTACTTAACCCTTCATCGGTGTTACTCATAAAACCTGTTAAATTCAACACACCGATATTAAATCTTTTTTTGTAACCCACCTCAATTTGGGAAACTTCATCATATTGCACATCTGCCTTACCATCTAATCCATAATTATTCCTATCTGGAGCTCTACCTGATGCACCTAAACTATAGCGTGCAAAAACTGCAGACACATCATTTAGCTTATAATTTAGTCCTGCGGAATAGGATACAAAATTGTATTTATCGTTTACAATTTGACCTGCATTTCCTGTTATAATTGGAACGCTTTCCTCTATACCTTCTATAATTCCATTACCATCATAATCAAAATTACCCTGGCTTGTTGGACCAGCTTGAATATTTCCATTTACACGAACATTTTCAAAACGTACACTACCATCAAAATTTAATTTTTCAGTAATATCTGCATCTACCCCTACATATGGAGCGTTTACATTATGTACTGTATTGTATTTGCGTTGACAACAATTACCCCATACAGGTGTTCCGTATGAATATTGACCGTTTCTTGAAAATCCATCAAAATCTGCTAACCGGGCTTCTCCACCTCCTTTTACTTCAGATAAAAATGAACTCCACTGCCATCCAATTTTAGTGTTTTGGGTAGCCGTAAAGAGTCCGGCAGTAAAACCTACATTATCAGTAATTTTTTTACTTACTTTAATATCACCAAAAAAGTTACTTAAATCTTCTATAGAAACATCGAACATATGAACTATTTGTGCCAACCCGTTAGAAGGTGCAAAAGGCGCTCTATCTCCATCTGTATATACTAAAGCTCCTGTAGCATTTGATGCGTTTCTTGCTGTTGTTTCAATTTCAGAAATGGTTCCAACCGCTGCAGTGAACGGGGCTACCCATTCTCCACTATTATTAGAATACCTACCTTTACCTGATATTTTCCAGTCTTTTGGCAAACTAAACGAAAACTCAGCCCCAATTGACTTAGACTTTGGGTTATTACCATTTCTCACGTCGTTTACATGTCTTTCTCCTGTAAATGGCGATGTACCAGCACTTTGTTGTAAATAAGCAGATTGCACAGCATCATTAGTAATATCAAAACCAGGCAAGTTAGCAAAAGTAGGATTTGAATTGCCTCCTTTCAATAACATAGGCATTGGTAAATACATCACCGATTTATCATTTAAAAATTTTCCATAAACACGCACATAGCCAGCATTAAATCTTTTTGTAAGATTAACTTTAAACTGTCCTCCTTTATTACCTTGATACCCTATTTCTCTAGGTCCTTCTCCTGTTCTCATAAATCCTCCTATATGGTAAGACAAACCATTACCTAATGGCGTTCCATAATCAAAATCCAATCGACTTGTTTGATAGTCTAAACCAAAGGTTGTTCCTATAGAACCTCCTTCATTAGAACCGGTTTTACTAATCATATTAATAATACCCGCCGGACCATTAGACGTTTGTGTAGATGCAGAACCTCCTCTTATAGCCTCAACTCTTCCTATATTTGAATCTATCCTTAAAAAATTGTCGGCATTTCCAAACGATGTATCTCCAAATAAATTTAATGGCAAACCATCTTCTTGAATTTGAAAATACCTAGATCCCCCAGAAGAAATAGGAACACCACGCACATTAAAGTTTGCATTTCCTTCTCCACCTGAAGACTCTGCACGAATACCCGGGATATTTCTAAAAAGTTCTCCTGAACTTCTTGGTGCTGCTTGTTCGATAAGTTTCGCATCCATCGTAGAAACAGATACACTGGATTCAATTTTAGACTTTGGGTTTACAACACCTGTTACTACCACTTGCTCTAAAGATTGTGCATCTTCATGCATAATGATATCTATTGTTAAATTGGTTCCCTGAACAACAACACTTTGCGAGAATTTTGAATATCCTAAAAAAGTAGCTATTAAAGTATAAGTTCCATTTTCTACACTGTCAATAGCATAGTTACCATCAAAATCTGTAACAGACCCTTTAGTAGTTCCGTCCAGAATGACATTAACACCTGGTAAAGGTATTCCTGCCTCGTCTTTTACATTTCCTGAAATTGATTGTGCCATTATAGTTTTAACCGATAAGAGCAGTAGAATCATTAAAATGCCATTTGATTTAATAAATTTCATCTTTTGTTAATTTAGTTGTTTAATAAAAATCCATTAATAATTTTATCAAATCTATATTTATTAGTATAAGATATTAAACATTTATTAATCGAAAACGTTTTCGATTTAACCGAAAACGTTTTCGATTAATATTTTTGTATTTTTAAAACAGCATTTAAACCTGTAACATGAAACCTGTAACCCTAAAACAAATAGCAGAAGAGTTAAATATATCTGTAACAACCGTTTCAAAAGCTTTAAAAGACTATCCCGATGTTAGTAAAAAAACGAAAGGATTAGTTAAAGAACTCGCCAAAACACTTAATTATAAACCCAATACGTTTGCTGTTAATTTAAGAACAAAAGAATCTAAAACTATTGGATTAATTATTCCCGTAATTGTACATCATTTTTTTTCTAACGTTATTAAAGGTATCGTTTCTCAAGCCGAAAAAAAAGGCTACCTAGTAATTATCTTACAATCTAATGAATCTTATGAACTTGAAAAAAAGCAAATCGATTTACTTTTAAGTCAGCGAGTTGATGGAATCTTAATTTCACTTGCCAATGGCACCGCTAATTTTAATCATATCAATCACGTAATTGCACAAGAAAAACCTTTAGTGATGTTTGATAAAATTGCTAAAATTGTTAACTGTTCCAAAGTTATTATAGATGATAGAAAAGCTGCTTATAATGCCACTCAGCATTTAATAAACATTGGGTGTAAACGCATAGCTCATTTTAGAGGAGCACTTTTACCGCAAAACTCAATTGATCGCTTTCTAGGATATAAAAAAGCCCTTTTGGATAATGGACTGCCATACGACCCTTCATTAGTCTATATATGTGAATGCGGAGAAATGAGTTTTGAAGAAGGCAAAAAGAATGCGAAACAATTATTAATTGATCATAAAGATGTAGATGGTATATTTATAAATACAGATTTAGTTGCTATTGGAGCTATGACTGAATTTAACTCACAGGGCGTTAAAATTCCTGATGATATTAATATTGTTGGTTTTAGCAATTGGTTTATGTCTTCTGTTATATCACCAAGTCTAACCACAATTAATCAACCTGGTTATAAAATGGGAAAAACAGCGTTTAAGCAATTATACAAAGAGATCAAGGCTACTAAAAACAAAAAAACAATTACCCCTAAAACTATAACCTTAGAAACCGAATTAATAAAAAGAGATTCTACTAAACACAATTAACTACTTATATAAATACTTCCTAGATAGGATTGCAAACAGAATAAATATTGAACCTTTTACGGTAGGATTAGAGACCATTAATGTTTTATAAAACTTTTGTGATATTAATCAACACCCCTAATAATTAAAAATTTATTAGGACTCAATTTTAATTTTCCCATTAAAACTTTTTCTTTTCCGTTTAAAATTATGTCATGTGATGAATTGCTGAAATTAAAGTAGCAAGTAATAAACTCCCCTTTATATGTTCTTGAAAATGAAATTAAATCTTCTGAAAAATTTAAATCAGTATATGTTCCATATTGCAAAACTGGCTCCGAATTTCTAAAAGCGATGAGTTTTCTGTATGTATTTAACAACGAATTTTTATCTTTCTCTAAGGTTGCTACATTTAAATATGAGTAATTTTTATTAACCTTAATCCAAGGAGTTATATTTGAAAACCCTGCAAATTGAGTATCATCCCATTGCATCGGGCTTCTAGATTTGTCACGGTTATACTTATTTCCATTTTTAAGTGCTTCTTTTTTAGATTTATCGCTTTTTAAAGCCAAATTATAATGTGTGCGCCCTTGAACATCTTTTATTTCATCTAAAGAATTGGCTTCAATGTTTTCCATCCCAATTTCTTCTCCATAATATATAAAAGGGATTCCTTTTGCTGTTAGCATTAAAGCTGCTAAGGCTTCAGCTCTTTCAGGATTATTTTTTGCTAAACGACTTACTAGGCGGGGCATATCATGGCTTCCAAAAAACAAGGTTGGATAATTGCTCATATTGTGCTCCATGCTTTGCAACTCATCAAACAGTCGTTGTGCTGAAAATTCTTTTATACTTCCAAAATTAAAATTGAATACTACATCCAGTAATTCTGTGTCCTGGTATTGCTTTAATACTTCTATTTTATCACTTCCTATTTCTCCAACTATAAAACGGTTATCAAATTCATTAACAGTTTTTCTAATAGTTTTCATGGCTTCCTTAACACCTTTTTGGTTAATATCATTCAGGTGTTTTTGATCTCCGTTTTCATCAATTGGATTATCAAGAGTGATACCGTTAGTAGTCAAAAAATTGATAACATCCAGTCGGAATCCATCAACACCCAAATTCAACCAAAACCTTAAAACGTCTTTAATCTCATCAACTACCTTTGGATTTTGCCAATTAAGATCGGCCATTTTTACATCAAACTTATGGTAATAATATTGACTGGTTATGCTATTAAACTCCCAAGCAGAACCTCCAAAAAAAGATTCCCAGTTGTTGGGTTTGTCTTTCCATATATAATAATCTCTATAAGGATTGTCTTTGGATTTTTTGGCCTCTTGAAACCATATCGATTCTGTGGATGTATGGTTTACTACCAAATCCATAATTATTTTTATGTTTCTTTTATGTGCTTCATTCAAAAAAACTTTAAAATCTTCCAAAGTTCCATACGTGGAATCAATTTTATAATAATCTGAAACATCATATCCATTATCTACTTTTGGCGATTGTAAAAAGGGTGTTAACCAAATACCTTTTACTCCTAAGTTTTGAATATAACCCAGCTTTGAGGTTAGCCCTTTAAAATCACTGTAACCATCTCCATTGCTGTCTTTGTAACTGGGCATATATACTTCATAGAATACCGTTTCTTTCCACCAAGTCCCTTCTTTTTTGTTCTTTTTAGTTTTACAAGAAACCATGCAACAAACAATAAAAATTAATACTACTGGTTTTATGAGTTTCATTTTTTAGATTATTTTGAACTTCAATCAAGACTACAGCAACAAAAACAGTCTTCTATTTTTTGAAGTCAGGATTCATTTCTGGAGTGCGAAGTCCTGCAACTTCATTTGCTATAAGTATAAACACATTCCAACACAAGCCTCTGGTTGATTCCCACCAAGTATCTGTTGTTGTCCATTTTGTTGGAATAAACTCTTTACTGTAGGACCATTTTGGGTTGAGATTAATTTCTGCCCATGCCCTATTCTCCATGAGTGCTTTTGCTTTTTTCCATCCATGCCGAAGCCCAACCACATACCCACAGTATTCTGGTCGCATCCAACTACCCCCATTGTAATAAAACCCATCTCTTGCTCCATCTTTATAGTTGGCTTCTCCAAACTCTCGGAAAGGCTGATAATCTGGGGTTAAGTATGAATATCCCTTTTCGTTATCAGTTAATCGAACACAAACAGGAGCGGTTGTACCATACTCTGGGTGTGGTGAATTTGGAACTTTATTTAGTATTGGTATTTGCTCTAGATGATTAACCACCATTTCATCGGTTAGCATCGGTTTATTGAATAACCATAAAGAGAAAAATTCTGGTTCTAAATCGGTCATTGTAATCACATCTGGAAAATCCCTGTCAAACAACAAATGCTTTCTTTCTACATCATAAAAGTTAAGATAGGCAGTTTCGGCTTTTTCAATATATGCATCTGATATCGCATACCCCAATTCCTTAATGGTTTTTAGTGCAATAGCAAACATGCCTTGATTTACAGCCAGTTTATCAGTTTTGGGTTCATATTTATTTATATCAACTTGGCTTAGTGTAAAATGCGATTCACATATACCATTTCTATCCTCATCAAATTCATTTAAAACATAATTTACGGCTTTATCAATTTTATCTTTAGGCAATGTAACACCATAGCGTCTTTTATTCAGCATAGCCCATATTAAAAAATGGATAGTAGCCTCATTATCCTTACATTCTATAGTTCCCATATAAGGTGTTATAATAGTTGCTACAGCTCCATTAGCATTTTGGGTTTTAGCCCATTGCTTCCATATTTTTAAATTTAATGCTTCATTATAACTAGAAATTACGGAAAAAAATGAGTCCCTATTATACATATCAGGCGCATAATTCATGTTGGGAACATTTAAAGGTGTAAAATCATTAACAGAAGTTATCCATGTTAGCATGTTGAAGTTTGCATATAGCATTTTTTCTATCAAAGACCCTTTAAATCCTTTTCCTTCGGCAAAACGTGATTGAGAAGACACCACAAAATCATGATGATTGGTCCAAGGCTCCACAAATATATAGCTTGTTTTGGTGTCCTTTTTACCCATATCCATTCTATTGTAAGGCTGTTTTAGAGGTTGGTTTTCTGCAATTTTTAAATCTTTAATTTGTATGGTAGCTGCTTGTCCTGACTGTGTTCCAATAAACATAGAAACACTGTCATTTTCTATATAAGGCACTAAAATGCTTCCTTTAAAAAGTGTCCACTCATTTTCTTTTATGGGAAATTGGTCAATATATTTAATGCCATGCTCCAACTCAATGGTTTTTTTTCCGTTTTTAATTCTGAAAAGCTTAAGAGCTATGGGCGAATTCCCTTTGGAAAGAAACGAGATGGTATATGTCTTTTGGTCTTTAAAAGGTGTTATTATTTCAAATCCTGCACGGCTTGATGGTTTACAATTAAGTGAAATTAGTCCAGGTTGTTTTTTAATTTTAACAGCTCCAACTTTTTGAAAGTCATGACTAATTTTTAATACTAATTCTTTTCCGGCATCAAGGTTATGCATTTCTCCAAATCTTTGTTGGATATACTGTTGTCCTTTTGCTCTTTCTTTTAAAGAAGGAACTGAAACCAATTCAGGATCAGGCAATTGTCTCATGCCCACAAAACCACCACCATGTCCGTTGAACCTGCGGCGTGTTGAACGCGTATAATGATTTTTATAGCCAGCATCCATTAAAAAACCAACCAATTGATTGTTTGGAGTCACAAAACCAGCAGATGGAAACATTTCATGAGCAAAACCTCCTGGAAAATTATCATGCTCAAAAGTGACATATTTGGAAGGTGTTTCTGAAGGCTTAAAATTTTCTTCAATAGTATAATATAATGACGGCATACCTGATTGAAATAAATCAATACTCTTTTTAACCACATTGGCGTTTACAACTTCATAGGTTACGGTAATTGATAAATTCAAATCAAAATCCGATAAATAAGTCTCTTTTGATAGCTTTACAATGGTTTCATCTCCTGTCCATTCTGAACCTTTCCAATCATTAATTTCGGTTGTTTCACTTACATCTAAATTGGCAACTTTAAGTTTAAATTCTTCCGTATTATGAATTAATAATTGTGTTCCATAATAAATATCTACATAAAAACCTGCTTCTGCAGTTCCAACTACTTTAAGATTGATGTTTTGACCCCATGCACTAATTCCAATGCAACAGAACAATTGAATTAAAAGTATTGTTCTAATTTTTTTATATAATTCAGCCATTTTTTAATGTATTACTTTGCAGAAGCATATCTATAATCTATTATAACATCATCTGCATATAATTTGCCGTCCTTTTCAGATATAACAGCATCTTGGGGAACCAACACTAATAACGAAGCTTGTTCTTTAGCTATAGTAAATGTGAAATTATTTTTTACATTTTGAACAATAAATGCTCTTTTTATGGCATCATAAATTTTTAAGCTGTTTTCACCCAAAGAAATTGCGACTTCTTTTGCTTCTGGATTAGGATTATAATATAAAAAAGAAGGAAACGCATCATCCCGATAGAAATCGGTTGCCAATAAATTTAATTGAAGGATGTTATCTACATTTGTTTTTGAAATAATAGAACCTGCTATACCGACATGGCCACTTCCATAAATGCTAAATTGAGACACATCTGGATTTCCTTTAACCCAATGTGGGCCATCGCCAATGGCTACAGGTGCTTCTATATGTTCATATTTTTCAAAATGCGCGTTTTTTATCAATCCCTCATAAGCAATCACACCTTTGGTATATTGTTTTTGCTCTGGAATGGTTTGGTGTTCATCTGGCATTTCATAAGGATAGAAAAATTTCAAAGCGTTACTCGCATTTAGCATCCATTTCCCAATAGTACTGGCGTATCTTTGATCATACCTAACCATGGGTACTAAAGGCCACATAGAATCGTATGTATTCATTAAAAACCCAAAACCACCATGATCTACAGTACTCCCTACGATTCCAGATACATCATATCCATTCCAATTACCAACTAAAACACCCCATCCTTCTCTACATTCTGGTGTTCCATTAAACGTCCAATCAAGAATTTTACTGTAATCATAATTAGCCCCTTCTTCAGCATTTAACCGTGCTGCCACATAAGCTCCAAAGGGCATTAATATTTCATAAAACTTATTGTCCTTTTGTGCCAAAAGCGCTTCTAAAGAAGATTTTGCCCCTTTTAAATATTTTGGATCTTGAAATTTTTGATAGGCAGAATACAAAACATAAGCATGCCCAGCTGCTGCATCTTGTTGCTTACAAATCCAATTATCTTGAGGCTCTAGTTTTGCATAATCAAAATAGGAATGCGCATAGTTACCAGTCATTACAGAATCTGCTTCATAAAATTTATCTGCTACTGAACGCATAATTTTTGAATAGTCCTTTTCTTCTGGATAAAAATTTGCTAATCCATAAAATAACACATTTGGGTATACATCGTACCACCAATCTCTTGCATAGCCACCTCCAAGCAATGCTACTTCAGGGCATGTGTTATTCATAACAATATTCCAATTGGTATCAGAATTAAAATAATTTTTTAACATGGAAACATAATTTTTTCCGTTTTGATTTGACTTATCAATACCTACAAGAGTAGCTCCGAAAACAGAGCCTATAGTTGCAAGTGACTCATGAAAAATCCCGTTATTATGTTCTGCACCTTGCCGTAAATCTCCCATTGCGGTGTAAATTCCAAAAGTCTCCTGATTGAAATTTTTACGTGAATTATCCTTCCATATTAAAGGCCAATAATCACCTGTTTGAGTATCATCAAAGACTAACGAATCAAATCCTTTGGCTAAACCTTTAAAATCTATTATTTTAAATGGTTTAGGTAGATTGGGCATAGAATCGATACGGCTTAGTTGAATCTGATCAATTGGGTTCTCTATAACAAATTTAGCATGTTTGGTAGTACAGGAATTAAAACCTATATAAACCAACAAAACCATTACATAATTAATTCTACGCATTTTCATTTTCTAATTTTTCTTGTTGTTTTAAAAGTTGTTTAGCAATAATTATAGAAAGTAATTGAAGTACTCCAATAATCAATAAGGCATATCTTAGTGCAATATCTGCATTTATAAAAAACGCAATCACTAGAAACGTACTAGCCCCTATTAATCTACCAACAAATAGTCCAAATTCGTGGTTCAATATATAAGAAAATTCATTTCTGTTTTCAATTTTAGACAAAACATCAATAACTTTAAGTTGAATGGGGAAATAAGCAATATCAAGAACAGGTCTTGCTATTAATAATAGAAACATAAAGACAATAACGCCAACGGAATTAAATAGTAATCCGTTAAAAAAAGAAGCCATAAAAAAGCATATTAATCCAGTACTAAAAATTATTAAGCGATGTTTAGGTTTTGAATATTTTCCCAGAAAGAGCATAATTACAGCCGCAATTACAGCTCCAATTGATATAGCTGTACCCAATGCGCCTTCTGAATGAAAAAACTTCATCATTAACATAGCAGGTGCGGTTACAATAAAACCTTGTGCCAATCCTTTTAGCAATGCTAATTGAAGCATTTTTTTCCAAAGTTTATGAAACTTAAAATAAAGGAACTTCTCGCTTTTTGGTTTTTCATATTCTCCAAAATGAAAAACTACTGAGGCAATAATTGTTATAATAAAAACTATGGTAGTAACAACTTTATATCCCGAGTTCACACCCGCATTAGTAGTACCATTTCCATTCATTAAATACCATCCAATCATGACTGGTACCACAGCTGCTATGATGGTATAGAAAAACGTTTCCAACCCATAGTAAAAATTCCTGGTCCTATCTTTGGTTGTTGCCAACACAAGGTAATCTCTATTAGCCCAATACAACCCAAAAGACATTCCCATAATTAAACCCGCTCCTACTAGTCCAAAATAATTTATTTCTTTTAAGGACATCATAAAAACCATAGAAATGCCACTTAATAACATACCTAAAGAGAACAATCGCTTAATATTAATTCTATTTAGTAAATAGCCATTAATAAAAAAGGTAATAGGTATCCCTGTATAAATGGCCATTTGATAAAAAATTACTTTTGAAGGGTCATTGGAATTTCGCATGATATAAGACGCTACAAAAATGTCTATTACTGGTAAAACAAAGGCGTAAATAACATTGGTAATAATTAATATTTTTGCGCTCCTTGTAAAATCTTTCCACCCTACTTTTGCTAAATCTATCATGATTGTTCTAGTGTTTTTAATATTTGGTTAATTGAAAAGCTTGCTAAACAAACATGTTCATCTGATGCTCCGTAATACATTTTAATAGTATCTCCTTCAACTATATGGCCATTTGTAAAAACTACATTCCCAAAAAATCCGGTTTGTTCATAAGTCGCTATTGGCTCCATGATGGGTTCTTCAGAACGTGCAATGACTTTAGAAGGGTCTTTTAAATCCAAAAGCAATGCTCCTAAACAATACCGGTGTTCTTCTGTAGCACCATGATAAATTGCCAACCAGCCTTTATCTGTTTTTATAGGTGCAGCTCCAGCACCAAGACGTTTACTATCAAATTTTCCTTCACGACTTTTTGCTATACATTTATGATCTCCCCAATGGATACCATCGGGCGACTCTGCCAACCATATATAGTTACCTCCTAATTGCGGACTACTTGGTCTGTGGAGAGCGAAATATTTACCATTTACTTTCTCCTCAAAAATGGCACAGTCTTTATTGTGAGGGCTAAAAATCATGCCTTTCTTTTCGAAAGTTTTCCAGTCCTTAGTTGTTCTTAATCCTACCCCTACGCCATTATCAGAAACCATAGTATAGGTTAAATAATAAGTGCCCTCTATTTTTGCTACTCGACAATCTTCTATGCCATAAGATTCATAGTCTCCTTCACCAAAAAGTGACGGATACGCCTTGTCTTCTTTAAAAATTACTCCATCATTACTAAAAAGTAATCTTAAATGAGATATTGTTGTTAAATAATCCTTCCCATTATAATTAACAACTCTAGCATCTGAGGCATCTAATTTTGGATCGTCAAGATTAAACTTTAAAATTTCTACTTTACCTACAGAATTATATACGGGCACAGATAATAATCCTTCTTTTTGGACAGTACGTTCCGCCACACGCACTAGAAGCCCTATTTTTCCTTTAAATTCAAACACGCCTGGATTAAGTAAACATTCAATAATCATGTTTTTATTACTAGGGTTTAAATCTTTAGGAGACAAAAGAGGGTTTTGACTGTGTCTTTGTGATATATCTTTCATATAAATTTGGAATTTATTTTTCCTTTTCTAATAGCATGAGTTATATTTCCAGTGCCTATTTATTCTAGTTGTAACTAAATCAAATAGTGTATGGCTTTATGTGTGGTCTGTTTGTTAATGACAAAGCACATTAACTTGTTATTAAAAGAGAAGTAGCAAACTAACAACTACTTCTCTTAAACAAATTATATTAAACTAAACTCAAGAATTAACTATTTTGAAAGGCTAATTAATAACCAGGATTTTGGGTTATAGTTCCTCCTGACTTATCAACTTCTCCTTGAGGTATTGGATATAAGTAATTTTTGTCTTGAAAATTCTTTCCTAGACCTGTTAAAACAGCTTTAGCAGTTCCCCATCTTTTTAGATCATTAAATCTTTGAGACTCAAAACCTAATTCAACTCTTCTTTCAGACATCAACCAGCCTCTTATTTGAGCTGGATCAGTTGAACTTGGTCTATCTGCCAAAGTTCCTATTGGTACAATAGAACCATCTGCAGTGGCAGTAGTTCTTGCCCTTGTTCTTACTTGATTTATAATTGTAATAGCTCCAGGGTAATCTCCTGTTTCATTCAATGCTTCTGCTTTCCAAAGTAGTACATCAGCATAACGTATATAAATTTTGTTACTAGGGGCATCATCATTTCCTTTAAAATCACCAGTTGTATTGCCTAATAATTTTGAAACATTTTGATTA
Source organism: Aestuariibaculum scopimerae (assembly GCF_059428085.1). Taxonomy (NCBI): domain Bacteria; kingdom Pseudomonadati; phylum Bacteroidota; class Flavobacteriia; order Flavobacteriales; family Flavobacteriaceae; genus Aestuariibaculum; species Aestuariibaculum scopimerae. Next base: position 2,710,090 of record NZ_CM182089.1, on the reverse strand, counting down.
GCTACATCTACGGTATATAACAATCTTGGGTCGTTGGGCTCAAAAGCATTTATAAAGTCAGTACTTGGTGCTATAAAACCCCACCCCACTAAAGCACACAAACCGTTGCCTTTTCTTGGGTTTTGATCAGACACATGGTCATATGCAAAAATAACCTCGTTTTCAGAAAATTCTTTTGTTACATCAAAACTATCAAAATAATTAGCGTTTAAACTGTAAAAACCAAGTGCATCCAATTCATCTACAAGGCTAATTACAGCTGTCCAATCCTCATTAAATAATGCCGCTTTAGCTTGCAATGCAATGACGGCTCCTTTTGAAGCTCTCCATGGTTCAGAGGGAGAGGGATATTTCGAACTTGGTAATAATGATTTTGCCTCTGATAAATCTGAATTTATCTGCCCCCAAATTTCTGTAGAAGGCACTCTTACTGCTACATCAAAAGCTTCCTCAAACGATTTTAATGGAACTATTAAAAGTGGCACATCACCAAAATTATTTACTAAATCAAAATAATAAAAAGCTCTTAAAAAATAAGCCTCTCCTAATAGTTGATTCTTGCGGGCATCAGCAATACCAACCTCTTGAGTTACTTCAGGATTTGTTAAATAACTTATCGCAAGATTTATTCTATTGATGCCTTCATAATCATAAAGCCATAATCCATTAAATCCACCATTATCTGCAGTAAAACTAAAAGCACTAAACTCATCCATCCAAGCTTGATCACCATCTGGATTCCATTTTTTATTCATGTCATTGGATGCAATGTCTTGTAAAATAAAATCATTTCTAAGTACAGTTCCATCATCCCAACCCCATTCACCGATAAGATTCAAGGTGCTTGCAAGAAGTTGATATGAAGAGCTTACAGAAGACTCCAACGTTGTTATTGTAGGCGTTGTATCGATTTGATCCAAAGTAAGAAGTCCTATTGGCTCTTTTGTTAGTTCATCATTACAACTCACAAAAGTTGTAATGATGCATATAGCTATTAAACTATTATATATATTTTTCATAATTATTGCTTTTAAAATTTAACATTTAATCCAAACAGAACGGATGATGATGATGGATACGTTCCTCTATCCATTAAATCTGTTGATTCAGGATCCATACCAGTATATTTGGTTGTTGTAAATAAATTTTGACCAGATACGTAAAGGCGGATATCTTGAACTCCTTCTATACCATTTATGGTATATCCCAACTCAACATTTTTAAGACGTAAGTAAGATGCATCTTCAACAAAAATGCTTGATACTCTACTACTTCCATTATCTTCAAATGCAACTCTTGGAATTGTATTACTAGTACCTTCTCCATCCCATGCACCTAAAATGTTAGTTGTATAATTAAATGGACGTGTATCATAATCTAATATTTTCTTAGAGTCATTGTATCTATCAACACCTTCGACACCTTGAAAAAGGAATGAAAAATCAAAGTTTTTATATGATGAAGAAAACGAAATACCATATGTTAAATCTGGTATTGAGCTTCCAAGGAATTTCCTATCATCAGAATTGATAACTCCATCACCATTAATATCCTCAAATTTAATATCTCCTGGTTTTACACTTGGGTTTAAGGTTCCACTTAAATGAGTGTCTATTTCTGCCTGATTTTGATAAATTCCAACCATTTTATAACCATAATATGCATTTAGTGGTTGTCCTACTTGTGTTCTTGTAACTTGTCCAACAAGATTTGGCACGTTAGGATGTAATTTTTCAACTCTATTTACAACTGTTCCTATGTTTGCATTTAAACTGTATTTAAATTCACTACTGGACTCTCTATAGTTTAATGAAAACTCAAATCCTTTATTACTAACCTCACCAGCATTTACAATGGTAGGAGCAACATCTCCAACAATACTTGGCAAACCTATTGGCAATAAAATATCTGATGTATTTTTCACATAATATTCTGCAGAAAAAGTCAATTTATTATTTAAGAAGCCTACATCAACACCTATGTTGGTTGATTCTGAACTTTCCCATTTTAAATCTTCATTTCCATAGCGGTTAACAACAACTTTCCCATCTATTTGACTAATTAAAGTTAAAAAGGCATAGTTGTCTATCTCTTGGTTTCCTAATTTACCCCAACCAGCTCTTAACTTCAAATTTGATAACCATTTGACATCTTTTAAAAAGTCTTCATCTGAAATTTTCCATCCAGCAGAAATTGAAGGGAAATAACCCCATCGATTTTTTTCTGAAAATCTTGAAGATGCATCTGCTCTCATATTAGCAGTAACCATATATTTGCTATCAAATACATACGACGCTGATCCAAAATAAGAGAATAATGCCCATTCTGAAGCGCTTCCTCCATTCCATAGATCTGCTTCTGTTGCACCATAATCAATATATCTAAAGGTGTTATCTGTATTATCAAAACGTGCTCTGCTAGCTCCAATTGAAGAACTATAATTATTAATGTATTCCATTCCTATTAATGCACTGATATCGTGTATATCATTAAAGGTTTTTGCATAATTTAATGTATTATTAAATGTAATAGTACGTGCTTCACCTCGTTCTTCACTTAAATTATTGGGGCGATTTTGTCTTCCTAACCCTTGATCAGTAGCATTTCCACCGCCGTCATCATCTCCAAAATTCTCATTAAATGTTTTATTATGAATAAATGATAAATCGACTCCAACGTTGGTTCTAAAAGTTAATTCTTTATCCTTTAAAAAAGAATACTCGGCATATATGTTTCCAAATGTTCTAAAATCTTTTCTTACATCATCTGTGAAATAAGCCAGTGCAATAGGGTTTTGTGACCATTCGTACTTATCACTTTCCCATCCGCCATTATCTCTATCATTATGCAAATAAAAAGGCAAATCTGTAAAAGGATCTCTTTGAGAATAGGTAGGATCATTAACATCCTTATATACCCCAATAACAGGTGGCCTCAATAATGCATGTCTAATAATTCCTGGTGCATCACCTTTTGATGATAATTTGTCTTGTGTGGCATATGTTAACTGGAGGTTGGTTCCAATTTTCAAGCGATCTGTTAAGTCAACATTAAGGTTGGTTCTATAACTTAACCTTTTGTATTTATCATTATCAAATATTACAATACCATCTTGACCATAATAACCCAATGACATTAAAAATTGAACTTTATCACTTCCTCCACTTGCAGTAAATTGTAAGTTTTGAGATTTTCCAGTTTCAAATAATTCATCCAGCCAATCAGTATCTGAAAAATCGGCTCTTCCTTTATCTGCTGTATAAGGATTAGTTCCAGTTCTATCAGAATTATTCCAGGCCTTTTCAACGGTATTCATGTATTGTTCTGCATTCAGCATATTGGGTAAGTTAGAGGCATAATGTAATCCTGTAAAATAGTTTACATCAAAACTTATTTTCCCCTCTTTTCCGCTTTTTGTTGTGATTAACACCACACCACCAGAAGCTCTTGAACCATATATAGCTGCTGCAGAAGCATCTTTTAAAACGGTCATGGATTTTATGTCAGCTTGATTTAAAAACCCAATATCTCTTGTTGGAATACCATCTATTACATATAATGGGTTATTGTCTCCTATAGTTCCTAATCCACGAATACGAACTTCTATAGGGTCACCTGGAGCACCTGTACTTGATGTTACTTGTACACCTGCAATTTGGCCCTGTAGGGCTTGAGTAACATTTACGACCCTTGTTTTTTCAAGATTTCCCATATCCACAACAGAAACAGCACCTGTTAAGGTTGACTTTTTTCTTGATGAATATCCTACAAGAACCACCTCATCTAATGCCTGCATATCTTCTAATAACGTGATATTAATTTGGGATTGCCCATTAAAATTGACTTCCTGAGTTGTATAGCCTACCATACTAAAAACGAGAACCGAATTAGTAGCAACATTGTCTAAAGTATAATTTCCATCAAAATCTGTTGCTGTTCCTGACGATGTTCCTTTTATAATAATGTTTACACCTGGTATTGGACCATCCTTATCAGTTACAATTCCTGTTATGGTTTGTGCATTCAAAGCACTTCCAAATAATAGGGCTCCTATTAAATATAGGTTATACATTAAATGCTTTTTCATAATAATGATGAATTAGATTGATTAATAATTTGAGTACTTTTTTTCATGATATTAATTAGTTTAGTGAGTTAATATATTATCAAATCTTAATTTGAAAACCTGATGATAAATATAGATTGAGAGTACAACAAATAGTGTACACTATATCGTCAAAAGTGTACACTAACTGATAATAACCTCTTTTTAAGACAATTAAAATGAGTTATTCTTGATTTATATTTGAATTATTTTTAATTTGATAATTTTTAGGAGTAATACTGTACATTTTTTTAAACTCCCTATAGAAATAAGATCGGTTATTAAAACCTGATTGATAACACACCTCCGAAACTGTAAAATTGCTTTTTCTCAATAATTCTGCAGCAAATTTCAACCTAATAGTCCGGATTAGGTCGGCAGGAGAAAAACCAAAATTTTGTTTAATTTTTCTGTATAGTTGAGAGTTACTAATTCCTAACCTCTCTTCAATAAACAGGCTTTGTAAATTATCATTCTCTATATTATCACGAATTAATTTAATAACGTTTCGTATTAATTCTTTGTCATCATTTTTAACTTGCAGATTTTTTATGTTTTCTAAAAATGTATCCTGTGATAATTGTTTTATTATAAGCGCTCTTTCTTCAAGGAGTTTTTGAACCCTAACAAGAATATGGTCTGGATGAAATGGCTTTGGAATGTAAGAGTTCGCACCACTCTCCAATCCTTCAATTCGATGGATAATTGAATTTTTTGCTGTAAGCATTATTACAGGTATATGGCATGTCCTGTCCTCACTTTTAACTTTTTTACAAAGCTCAATCCCATCCATTACAGGCATCATAACATCAGTAATAATAATATCAGGGAGTTTCTTTCTCAGTATCTCTAAAGCCTCAAAACCATTGTTTGCAATAACGATTTTATACTTTTCCTTTAATAATTCATTTAAAAATAATTGTATTTCCCTTTCGTCTTCAACGATCAAAATCACTTTGCGTTTTTCTAAAAATGCTTCAAGTGATGACATTTTATTTAACACACTTTCTGTGTCATTTGGACTTTCGTCTAGTATGTTTTTAAGGTAATTTGAAATCAAAATTTGACTTCCTTCTGTGTCAATTTCGTTAATTTTAAAGGATACCTTACTGCAGGGAATCGTAATTGAAAAAACAGTTGATTTATTTGGCTTGCTCGACACATCAATGTCCCCTCTCAATACTGTTACCAATTTTTTAATATATGCCAATCCAATCCCTGTCCTAAACAAGTCTGTATCTGATTTGTCAGTTAAAAAAAATCTATCAAACAAAGAATCCAGTTTTTCTTTTGAAATTCCTTTACCAGTATTGGACACTTTAATATAAAGTGTTTTTGTTTCATCACCCAGAATATATGACTCTAATTTGATACTTCCATTTTTAGGGGTGTATTTAAATGCATTGGATAAAAGGTTGAAAATTATTTTTTCTATTTTATCTTTGTCAAACCAACCTGTTAATTCAGTGGGTAATTCTAACTCATATTCAATATTTTTATCTAAGGCCCATTCATCAAATAGCTCAGCTATTTGCTCAATCAAATGTACCAAATCAAACTGCTTTGCAGAAACCTCCAAATAATCATATTCGGCTTTTCTGAACTCAAGTAATTGTTGTGTTAAAAAAAGAAGCCTAGAAGAGTTTCTCTGGATCATATTTATGAACTTTTTACTTCGCTCTCCCAAATTTTCAGACTCAGCAAGCTTTTGTACAGGTCCTACTATTAAAGTTAAAGGTGTTTGAAATTCATGAGCAATGTTTGTAAAAAACGTCAGTCTATTTTGATGAACTTCTTCTTCTCTCTTTTGAATAATAATGTTTTGCCTTAATTTATACTGTTTGTTAAAATAGCTCCATACAAATAGTGTAAAAAGGAGTAATAAGATAATATAAACCAATATGGCGACATTTGATTGCCAAAAGATAGGCTTGATTTTAATATCAATAACATGAACAGGCTTACTCCAGATACCATCACTGTTGGACCATTTAATCCACAAAGAATAGGACCCTTTTGGAACATTTGTAAAAGAAATGATTCTTCTATTATTAATAGAATTCCAATCTTGATCAAAATTATTTAATTTATATGAATATTGACATTTTTCACTGTTTATATATGTTAAAGCTGCCAATTCTACATCAAAAAAGTTTTGATTGTGTTCTAAAGTTATAGACGGAAATGTTTTTGAATTTGGAGATACGACAAGCCCTTGGTAATATGGAATTTCTTGATTTTGGCCACTAATTTTATCAATAAGAATATCTGGTATAACTTGAGATTCTTCTACTTTTGATGGTAAAAAATAATTAAACCCTTTAATCCCTCCCATAAAAATAAAATCTGTGTTATCATTTTGATAAAAAGCACCGTCTGCAAATTCATTGTTTTGCAAACCTTCATTTTTAGTATAATTAATGAATTTTGATTCTTTAACCACAAAATTAGATAATCCAAAATTTGTACTTATCCAAAGATTAGATTCTGAATCTGAAACAATCCCATGAACCGTGTTGTTTGGAAGGCCTTCTTTTACCGTAAAATTTTTAAATCTAGGTTCTTCACCTGTATTAAATTCTTCTAGCAAATTCAAGCCAAAACTTGTTCCAATCCAAAGTCTTTTTGCTTGATCTGAATGAAGACATAAAATATCGTTGTTTGATAAACTTTGCGAATCATCTTTTTTGTTTTTGAATGTTTTAAAAACACTAGTTTCCTTATTAAAAAGATTCAATCCACCCAATCTGGTTCCTATCCAAAGTTCTTTATTGTTTTTTGGAATAATAGAAAAAATAATGTTGCTGCTTAAAGATTCCTTTTCCCCATTCGAAGCCAAATATTGTTTAAAATCAGTTATTTTTAATGCTTCACCATAACGTGAGATTTTAAACCGAACCATGCCATATCCATTAGTCCCCAACCAAATAAATCCATTATCATCTTGGTAAATTGCATAAGTAGACTTAAAATATGAATAATATTCATTCCCAATAATATCTGTCCAACCAATAAGTTTTGATTTTTTTAAATCAAAGACATTAATTCCAGGCCCATCTGTTCCAACAAAAATAAGATCATCCTGTCCTTTACAAAGTGAAAATATTGAATTGTTTATAGGGCTATTATTTTCATTAAAGTTTTGATATACTAATGGTTCGTTTTTGTTTAAATAAAATTTATTTGAAAAGCGAAACAGCCCTTTTCCTTTTGTTGCAACCCAAAATGAATTTTCTTTTACCTCTAAAAAGGCTCTCACAATACCTCCATCTATTTCAGGTACTTGAGCACTGGAAACTAAATTGAATACTTTTTTTTGTGGGTACATTTTGAAAAGCCCATCCCCATCAGTCCCAGTCCAGATAACATTTTCAGTTCCTTGTAATAAAGTTGTTATTTTTTGGTTCTTTAGTTTCTTAGCCCAGGTATTATTTAATATTCTTCCTAAACTATCAATAATAAAGTATCCTGAATCATTATATAACAAATGGCCTTCTTTAGTTCTTGATATAATATTATGGATGCCATATTCATTAATTTTATGTTCAGTTTTTTCATTAAAGGAATATAATACAGAGTCTCCGGTAAGCGTAATCAAACACATTTTGTTTTGGGACAGAATTCCAAAATCTCTTATATCGGTTAAAATCTTCTCGACTTGAGAAACTGTTTTTACTCCTTCTTCATCGGTTTTTATTTTCAAGGAATAAAGTTCATTGTTATCTAACAGTAAAAGTAATTCACCGTTTTGCGTGAATACCATCTTATTAATAGCATTACTGGGTAGATTTTTAATTTCCAGTAATTTAAAAATATCTCCATTAAAGTATCCAATTCCCCAATCTTTAACTGCACAAAAGACTATTTTTGAAGCATCAAGAGCCATATTGAATTCTGATTCGGAAAAAGTAGGTTTGTCTTTTCTGGAAAAATAATATCTTTTAAACGTATTCGATTTTTTGTCATATCTATTTATGCCATGGACAGTCAACACCCAAATATGTCCAGTATTATCTTCATCAATTTTAAGAATTACTTGGTTGGTAAGACTGTTTTCATTATTTAATTCCGGTCTAAATACCTTAAAACTATTACCATCATATCTATTTAAACCATCCCAAGTACCAATCCACAACAAATTTTCAGAATCTTGAAAAATAGTATTTACAGAACTGTTAGAAAGTCCATTTGTATTATCTAATTGTTCGGTAGAATATTTAGCATCAACAGCATTTGATTTATCAATAGGGGTATCATTAAAAGAAGGCATCACCATTTTATTTTTAGGTGGACTATTTAATGCCGTTTGCCCATCTTTTTTACTACAACCTAAAATTGATAAAAAAATAATTGCTATTAGTAACTGGCTGGACTTCAAATCTAAATTTAATTGATTAAAAACTTAGGAAAACAAAGAAAAAATAACATTTTAAACAATTATTGTCTTCTTACACAAGAATACGAATTTTACAAAAACATTGCTTGTTTTTAATTGATTATTTAAAAATAAATGCAGTTATAGTGATTCCTCATTTTTTTTACGAAAGATATTTAAACGCACTCACTACATTTGATATACTAATGATATCTAAATACATTTAAGAACTTCCGGATCCTCCCAATCTTAATTAAGTTGAGCATGAAGCATTGTACTTGAAAGCAGACAACATGTTAATGAAGCATAAAAAATTGACAAGTGTTTCCTTACTTATTCTTTTAGACTGTACTTCTAATGTGTCTATTAATATTATAATCTTCTTTTAATTTATTATCACAACACCTCCATTACTAGGAATCTTTAACTCAACCTCTTGATTTTTTTTATGTTTTAAATTTATCACCCCTTCTTTAGATTGTTTTCCATCTGCATATATTTTTAATGTCTCACCTGCAGCAAGCATGGGAAGCTTTATTTTAATTTTTAACTCTTCTTTTTGGGCATTAACTCCAGCAACATACCATCTATCTCCATGTCGACGGGCTAAAACCACATACTTACCTGGGTAGCCATCAATAAAAACAGTTTCATCCCAAGTGGTTGGTACATCTCTTAAATAATCCAATTGATATTCTGGTATATCTTTGAGATTGTTTGGTGTTAAACCCATCATTTGAATAGGGTTTTGAAAAAGAACACTAGTAGCCAATTGAAAGACATTGCTTGTTAAACGTTCTTGCCCTTTGGCATTTCCTTTGTTTAAATAATTGTTCAATAGTACACCGCCAAACTCCATACTGGCTACAGAATTACGCATAAAAGGATGTAAAGCAGCATAAAAAGATTCTTTGTTTCGAACGTCTTGCAAAAAAACAAGCATCTCTGAAGCCATTACAGCTTCACTACCTACAAAGTTTGGATACATGCGTTCCCAACCACGGGGCAATGTAGCGCCATGAAAAATAACCATGAGACCATAATCATTGGCATCAGAAAGAATGTCTTCATACAAACGCATGGTCTCTTGTTTATCGCCACCAAAAAAGTCAACTTTCAAACCTTTTACGCCAACTTCTTTTAGCCATTTCATTTCCTTCTTTCTGGCTATTGCCGTATTCATTTTATCCTTTGGTGTTTGAGGAGCATCGTTAACACTTCCATTGGAATTGTACCAAAGAAAAACTTCTACGCCCTTAGACCTTGCATATTCTATAAGATCCTTCATTCTTTCATAACCAATATTCCTATCCCACCAGGCATCAATCAAAATATACTCAAAATGCATAGCCGCTGCTAAATCTATATACTTTACTTGGTCTTCATAATTCATACTTTCATCTTGCCAAACAATCCAGCTCCAAGTACCACGTCCAAATTTATAATCTTGAGAAGCATCATAAAGAGGGTCCACTACACTGTAAGGAATGGTAGTTTCTACAATGGGTTTTAAGGTTTCACCAACGGTAATAGTACGCCAAGGCGTAATTCCTGGAAGTCCAATTTGGGCACCTGTACTACCAAAACCATTGTTGTTTTTCATATCGGGATAAGCTACTGTGTAAACACCATCGTGATAGTTACTCAAATGGGAAGCACAATAATGGCTTGATACTCCTGTTTCCGATACTAATACCCAGCCGCTATCTCCTACATGAAATAATCCGGGAAACACATAACCGAACTCAGCCGTGTTAGATTCCATTGCTGCATCCACTGTATAACCGCTTTCATAACTTGGAGCAGTACGAGCAAAACCAGTCATTGGTTCCATCATTGGTGATAAGAAAGAGGTGGTAAATGATGGAAATTTATAACCTGTGGCTTCTTCTATTATCACACAAGATAATGTTTCTCCCCAGGCAGGTAATTCATACCTTATGGCGATATCATTATTGCTTACCTGGAACACAATAGATAATTGTTTTTTATCAGCATTTGCAATAGTGAATCTGAGGCTATTGGCTTCATATAGTATTTCCGATTGCTTGATCTTTTCTTCTTTAAATTGCTTATTGACCTCTCCTTTACTTGATTCAACAAAACTCACGTTTTCATCAAAAGTACCTTCATTGGTTTTAAGTCCCAAAGGTGAATTTTCAAGAATAATCTTATTGTTATAGACCACTGAATAGATAGGTTTACCGTTTTCAACAAAAACATTTATCTTAAGTTTGCCATTAGGGCTTAGTACTTCAGCATTCTGCGAAATAACAGATGATGAAATCATTAAAAAACATAGAAGTATTACTTTATTCATTTTTATTAAATTTATTTTTAAGGTTCAATTTTCTTTATTCTAATAGTTTTAGATACACAACAAATCCACCCCGACGTAACATTTTTACATCAACTGCACTTAATTTGTCCACAACCATATATTTGGTTGAAAACACTTTATCGTGTTCGCCAATCTGATTATTTAGCAAACAAGTTAAAAAGTCCACTGGCACTCCTAACCCCATTAAGGTAACCATTACATTTTTACTTGTATCTTTATAAATGTCTTTAAATTTTTATGGCAAAAAAAAATGAAAATATTTCATCTTGTAGTTTCGACTTAAACTCACTAAATTCAACTACTTTTTTCATTGAACTCAAATTGAAACTTTAAATTAACATTAAACATAGCTCCTTTCTTTAAGTCATTTAAAAAACTGGTGTTCTACTTTAAAAAAAACAAATATATCACATAGACCTAAAACCATAAAATTTAATAGCCTTACATTACCCCAAACTTTAGGCAAGCATAAACATCTATTCCTGTAATAGTCCTCTTGCTTTCAACCATTTTCTACACACCTCTGGCCATGAGGATACCGTACCTCCAAAATTACATAGGCCATAACCATGGCCGCCATATTCATAAACATGACGTTCACAAGGAATTTCATTTTTTTTTCAGTGCTAATGTATATTCAATACTGTTTTCTACAGGAACAGTACCATTATCTATGGAATGCACTATAAACGTAGGAGGTATCTTGTCTGTTGCAAATCATTCGAAAAATATTTTACCGTTTCTGGTGAAGGGTATTTCCCAAGTAAGTTTTCGCGTGAACCTTGGTGAGTGATACTTAAGTCCATAGAAATCACTGGATAAATTAATACTGAAAAATCAGGTCGAGCACTAATTGTATCAACCGATTCATAAACCTTTTCGTTGAAATGAGTAGAAACGTAGACGCCAAATATTCACCAACTGAAAATCCCATTATATCAATTTTATGTGGATTGATACCCCATTTTTTAGCATGACGACGTACCATACGGATGACTTCTTGTCCATCTTGCATAGGAGCAATAGATTTATTTTTCATAATGGCATCATCTGGTAAACGATAATACAAAACAAAAAGCCGATATTCCCAAGTCATTTAACCATTTAGCTACTTCAATACCATAAAACAAAAAAGGGATACCGAAGTATCCCTTTTTTTTGGTTAGTCGGGATGACAGGACTATCTAAATTTACATAATACACTGATAAACAATGATTTAAAACTAATAAATCAAAGGTATTCACCGAATTATTCAATAATGTCAAAAAGAACTATTTTAAAACAAATTTTATTTGTTTGTAGATGGTAAATATACAATTTTATGATGTAATAGTACTAATTCAATTTGTTTTTTAATAATTAGTTTAGTCGAATATAATTCACGCATCATTTCTTCCAATCCATCTTATAAAACATGTCTTTAAATGGTCTAAATATCGCGTGGGTTTATCACGGTTTTTCATTCGGGAAGCTATGTTCTCATGGTCGCTCAAGTCGATATCGAATGCTTCTCCGAGAAATGACATGATGTCGTTTTTGGGTGTATTACCATGATTAATGTCGCCACTTTGCCACAGGGAGACCCCCAACTCCACGAGTGCGGCCTTGGAGCCGGTCCATTTGAATTTATACTTTTTTTGCAATGTCCTACGGATTCCAGCCATCGCCTTTTTGTTCTTTAATAGTGCTATTTTGGTCAATAGATAATTTATAAGCTCATCATTGGCCATGATCGTTGCCAGGATGCTGTCATGGTTTGTTGAAAAACGATGGTCAAAGAAACAATAGGGTGCTTGTGTATGTAGGTAGTGGTTATTGTTGGTACGTACGTAGTAATGTGAATCCAGATGTGTGGCACCACTGCAATGGTATTGGTAAAATTCCAAATGGTCATGGAAATACTTTTGCAGATGTTCTATGGCCCTCTCAAAATATTTTATCTGTAATTTTTTGCTCCCTATGGGACATTTGGTCTCTATCTGAAACCGTTTAATGAAATAAATCAGTTTGCCGTGCACCTTTGGTTTTATAGCCTTAAAAAATGTGATTTCGTCGTCCTTTGTCTTGAACCCATTTTCCAAAACGTCGTTTTTTAGTTGTCCCAATACCATTTCGGTTAGTTTGATGCCTTCTTTCAAGTTGCCCAGGGTATCGTCTTGGACTGTTTCCAGTTCCTTGAGCTGGGCCTCAAGGTTTTTTATAAGGGTGTTGTAGGTTTTCAATAGCTAGTGTTTTTAGATTAGTATATGTCCCGTGAGAGCAACCAAGGCATTAAGGGGCTGCTTTGGTCTACCTGCTATTAATTGTTCATTCCCTCGTAAATTATAGCTTATCTATATAGCTTTATTTTAATTATCTACATGTCAATTACTTAATGTTGTTTAAAAAATCTTTTTCAAATACTTTCATTTTTCGGCTCATACTTATTTAGTATCCAAAATAAAACATGGGCAACCTCAATTTGCATAGCGTCCATGTTGCTATGACTTAATATTGTTATCTATTAAGTCGGGTCGTGAAAATAATCACACTGTAACAAATTCTCTATTTCTGTTCCTTCATATTTGAAAACACGACACCCAATCTGCCTTTGCGACAGGCTGGGCTCCTGCGCTAAAAATGTACACTGCACATTTTCTTGACGCTTGGTCCGGATGTCGTGCGACTAATTCAAAAAATTAACTATGAAAAAAATTACGGTTCGTGATTATTTTTATGTTTCTGATCATTTTGATTTATTATTTAAATAAAATTGTTTTCAATCCTGTTTTATCGACTCTGTAAAATTTATTTCTTTTAATGAGCAACGCTTCTGATTTTCCCTCTGCATGAGGTATGTCCAGATTTATTACTTTATTGTCGTACCAAGCCGTGATGGTATCGGCTACAATGGTATGGCCTGTAATTATATGTTTTACATTGTACTTCTTTAGGGTTTGGTCTATTATCTGCTCAATCATTTCCTTTGCTTCTGTTTTGTAGTAATAGCCTCTGTACCATAATGGGCCGTTATTGCCCATAATGAGCTTTACGGTATCATTTTCTGTTGCCCTGTAATTGGCATAATGTGGACGTACGGTTTTGTTTATTTCTGAAATGGACATGGGCAGTTCATTTATCTCATGTGAGATACCTCCATGAACGAAAAGTAAATCTACTATTTTCTCAATAACGTTCTTTGTACGTAACCATTGACCTAATTCAGTATTTTCGCTATAAAGGTCTTCTAGTGGGATCCCCATAAGCTCTGCACTTTTTCTGTACTTGTCATTGACATAGCGCAGGTCTCCTGATAGGTTCATTGTCTCATGGTTGCCTAAAATAAGATGTACATAGCCTCCTGCCTGTTTAGCCTGTTCTTCTAATGCATAAAACAGCCAAAGACATTCGGTTACCTGATTACCTCTGTCAAACATATCTCCAGACAATACTAGATGTCCCTTACCAAAGATCCAGTTAAAATATTCATCAATCACTTTATTTTTTTGTAATAGTAACCGTAAGGCATCGAAATTACCCTCGATGTCTGACAGTGCTAACAGTTTTTTAGGTCTTGGGTATTCTGACGGTTCGTTGTTTAGTGGTCCTTTGAGTTGTGCCCTAAAGGTTTTCTCTGGTATATCTGTATTGACTTTGATGCTTGGTTTGGCCTTATTGAAGCTTTGCGTGTATGTTTTCCTTTGGACTGTTAGTTCATTGTTGTTTATGGAGTAAGCTATCATTGAAGAATCCGTGTGGAATATATAAGGCCCATCTGTTGATACTCTATGGTCTGTTTGTTGAGCGTAGCCGTGTAGTACCATAAGCAAAACAATAATCGGGGTTTGTGATACTTTATTTCTTATGGTACTGTTCATTGTTTTTTGCTTTGGTATTTGTGGCTGTTTGCTTTAACAAGCTTTCGTTGATGGCTTTGATTGTATGGATGGGAATCTTAAATACCTGTCTGTCAAAAGTCATCAATCCACATTGTTCCTGTTCGACATCATAGGGTTGTGTGAAGATCGATGCTGCTAGTCCTTGTTGTTCCATGGTCTTGATACGGGTCATCCAATCTTCGTACAGATATTGGAAATCCTCTGTACTGATCACCTCACCATGTCCCCATGAGAATGGCCATCCATGATCTTTTACCTTGGCAACAACACCTCCGAACTCTCCAAGCACCATCGCCTTGCCTTTATGTTTTATAGGTAGTACAGGATAGGAATAATGATGGGTAACTGAAAAGTCTCCTGAAGGGCCTTTATATGTTTTACTTCCTGAATTGGTGTTGACCAATCGTATGGTATCCAACTTTCTTACCATTTGCTCAATACGTAGTGTATCATAGGCTGCCCAGTCCTCATTGAATGGTACCCATGTGATGATGGAAGGATGGTTGTAATTTTGTTGTATCATGGTCTGTAGTTCCTTTTCGAACTGTTGGCGTGATGCTTTGGTATCTTTATCTTCTTTGAGTATAGGATATCGACATGGCATGTCTTGCCATACCAGTATCCCCAATTTGTCACACCAGTAGTACCACCGTGCCGGTTCTACCTTAAGGTGTTTTCTGATGGTATTAAAGCCCATGGCCTTGATCGTGCCTATATCAAATCTTAAGGCTTCGTCATTGGGTGCTGTGTAGCCTCCTTCCTTCCAGTAGTCTTGATCAAGTACGCCGAGATTGTAGATGTACTTGTTGTTCAAAAAGATACGCTCGTGACCGTTCTCATCCTTTTTGATCTCTACCTTGCGTATGCCGAAGTAACTGCGGACCTTATCGATTGTTTTGCCTTTGTGCTTTAACGTGATGTCCACATCATAGAGATAGGGATCGTCTGGTGACCAGGGTCTAATACCCTTTTGACTATTTCCTTCAGTAAGCTTTAGGGTCAATGGTCTGTCTGCCCTTCCTAGTATCTGGAAATTCCCGACCTCTATGAGGATGTCATGGCTTTTGGAATTGCCATCCACGGTGGCTTCCACGGTTACCGAACTATTGTCCAGGTTTGGGGTGATCTTGATGTCCTGTATATAGGTCTGTGGTACTTCCTCTAACCACACGTCCTGCCATATCCCGCTACAGGCTGTAAAGAACGAGGTTCTTGGCTTTAGGGTCTGCTTGCCCATAGCGATGCTACCTGTATCGGTAGGATCCCAGACACGTAGCTCAATTTCGTTGTTCCCTTTTTTTATATAGGGTGTGATGTCAAAACTGAAGGCGTCGTAGCCCCCTGTATGGGTTCCTAATTTGTGACCATTAATCCAAACGGTAGCTTCATAATCCACGGCATTGAAATGCAGGAGTAGTCTTTTGCTTTTATTGGTATCTATTGTGAAACTTCGTTTGTACCAAAGATATTGGCTTGGTAACAGTGGCTTTTGGACACCTGATAGCTGTGATTCCACTGGATATGGTACTTGGATAGTGCCTTTGTAGGTTGTCGGTTTACTGTTAGTGATCGTGTCGGTGATGGCATATTGCCAGGGACCGTTCAATGTGGTGTAACTACCTCTGACAAGATGGGGACGTAGATATACACTATCCAAAGGCAGCTCAAAGGTTTGACCAAAGGTTTGGGAAATAAGTAAAAGGCATAGAATGATTAATATTCTTTTGGAAAAATTTTTTAATATTCCAGTATTGACTCTTTTACGATACAAAGCTCTGGATGCTGATGTTTTATCTATTGTAATAAGTTTGCTCACATTATAAATTTTTCACAAATAAGTATTATAATAATGAAGCACAAATTTATCTTTATTACACTGCTTTTTTTATAATTTCCTACCTTCAAATCATTTAAAAAACCTTAAACCTACTAGACGAAGATTAAAGATAAAAGGAAATATGTTTAGTTTGATTAAGTATTATAAAGTAGCTTTTTATGACTTCGCGCTATATTATATTATTATTAAAATATTATTTTCCTTCTTTCTCATTAACCTCAAGCTTATAATCATTTGGAATAACTATTATCTCAATCAATTTGTTTTTACTTAAATATTCATTAGCCATGTTTTTTACATCTTCGATATTTATATTATCCAGTATGTCTTCATATGATGCTATAGCTTCAGGGTCTCTGTTATATAAATATTGATTGCTTAGATAGTCATTCCATCCATAACTGTCGTTTGGATAAATTTCATTTACTCTAACAATTGATTTACTTCTATCAATATATGATTTACTAATGTTTCCCACTTGTAATTTTGCTATTTCTTCATGGGTATATTTAATAATAGCATTAATGTTTTCTGGGTTGATACTTATATAGTTTATGGTTAAATCATACTCATCAGGATTACTAAACTGAATATTAAGAGCTGGAGCAACACTAAAAACAACCCCTTCTTGTGTACGGAGTCTTTCCAATAGAAGTAGTCTTAATAATCTTTTTAAAAACTTAAGTTCAACGATTTTTTTATCACTCAAATTATTATACTCACCATGAAATCTTAATACTATCTTACCTTCATAAACTTCATCATAAATGATTTTTCGTGTTTTACCATAGCCATTTTTGATTAACTCTGTATTTGAAATTTTACTTTTTTTAACAACAGGATTAAAATATTTATGTTCTTTTTTTGGAAGATTTCCTATATATTTTAACAGGTATGGTATAATTTCTTTTTCCTTGAAGTTACCTGTTATAATGAAAGTATAGTTCTTAAAGTCTCTAAAGTATAAATCATATACTTTGAAAACATCCTTCAAAAGAATTTTGTCAAGGTCTTCTATAGATGGAGTGCTTTCTCCATTGAGCTTATTACTGAACTTATTGAATTCTGAACTATTTTTTTTTGATCTTCTATTATTTTCTCTATATAAAAATTCGTCCCTAGTTTTAGACTTCCAATTCTTAAACGCAAACTTGTCTTCCTTTAACCCCGCTATAAATATATGTAACAGTTGAAGTATTTGTTCTATATTTTCTTTATCAACAGAGCCTTTAAAACCTCTTACATTCTTTTTAATATATGGTACTAAGCTTATATCATAATACTCCATAAAGTGTTCTAATTCCGATGCAGACATATTCTTAAATCCTTGATTTTTAATTACGGATGATAAATAATTTTCTGCCCAAAACATTTCTTTAGAAAGCAATTCAGTGCCACCTGGTATAAATCCATTTAGATTAATTCTCTCCTTTTCAATTTTATTAAAATCTTTTAAAGACGGTTTTAAAATGATCTTTATTCCATTATCCAAAACAACTTCAGTGGCAGAAATTTTTTCTATTTTAAACTTTTTTTTCAGTGATGTAATAGGAAGATTAATTATTTCATCTATTTTAATAGTTGGTTTTACATCTTGAAGTTTTGTTGATAGCTCACTAACATAAGGAGGCAATTCTGAATTTTTTATTTCTGCTACCCATTTATTTATGGTTTCTTCACTAGGTAATATTTTGCTATTATTTCCCGCAACAATAATATCTCTGTTATGGGGTTTGAACCAATCTTTTGACAAACTATTAACTTCTTCCAAAGAAATATTGTTAATTAGTTCTTTTATCATTTCATATTCAAACAATGGTGCTGGAGCTGACTTACCATAAAGGTAGTGACTTTGATAACTGTCTACCATTTGAGCATTGGAAATTAAATAATCTTTTGCTACATTCTGTTTTTCATCTAACAGGTCTTTTTTTGCCAAAATCAATTCTTCATTTGTAAAACCATAATGAACCACTTGTTCTATTTTTTTAATGAAACTTTGAAATTCATACTTTAAATTTTTATTGTTGTCTACTGCAATTTCAGTTTGTATTAAATCATACATATTAATCATTGCATGTTTTTTACAGTTAAACTTATACCCAATAGGACTATTGTTTGAATTAAGTATACGTTTAGCAATCATTTTATTGTATAATCCAGAAATTAATAGTTCTTGATAATCAGATTTGTTTTTGCGTACAGAATATTTTTCTTTAACATAAATACCAACTATATTTGTTTTTAAAGATTCTTCCTCGATTTTAAAAAAGTTATTCTTTCCTGTTAATGGTTCAAAGTATATTTCTTTTTCAGGGAAGTGCTCTGGCATTTTTAAATCAGACAACAAGAGTTTAATCTTAGATTCAACTTTGTCGACATTTATATCTCCAACAATAATTATTGCTTGCAAATCTGGACGATACCAATCTTTATAGAACTTTTGTAGCGAAGACAACTTGAAATTCTTCAGGTTTTTAATTGAAGCATTGTAGTTAAATAATAAAGAGGGTTTTTTAACAACTCTTTTAACATATTCGTCCATTAAAACAAATGTTGGTCTTCTAAATCGTAGTTCTTCTGCCACAACTCCTCTTTGCGCATCAACTTTAACAGAATCCAATGATATTTGATTTGCCCAATCTCTACAAACCTTTAACACATCTTCTATTAAGTTAAGGTTTTTTTTGTTTAGTTTAATGTAATACGCGGTATAGTCTCCTGCAGTAATCGCACTTATTTGTTTTCCAAAGATTAGACCCGCCTTTTCTCTAAAATAATCAGAAGCTGGAGGGAAGTTTTTTGTGCCCTCAAAAGCCATGTGCTCTAATAGGTGGGCTAACTCACGTTGATCTTCGCTTTCTTGCTTTCTACCTGCTCCAATAAGAAATTTAATATATGTATCTTCTCCAGAATTTGAATTGTTTCTTAAGTAATAAGTAAAACCGTTTTTAAGCTTTCCATATTTTACTTCTGGGTCTAATGGTATTTGATCGTTTAATTTAGGTTGTGATATGTTTTGGCAAGATATTGTTAAAGACTGTAAAAGCAATACAGCATATAATAAGCATTTTTTCATTTTTTCTAATATAATTTTCTTAGTTAAAGAATATGCCCCAGAATACCTTTGTTAATAAAGTTCTGGAGCATAACTTTTAGGGTTTAATATCCCATATTTTGATCAAGATTTGGATTCACATTAAGTTCATCCTGTGGTATTGGGTACAACATGTCAGATTCAGAGAGATTTTCTTTTATTACTCCTAAAACTTCTATGGCTCTATCGGTTCTCTTTAAATCAAACCACCGGTGTCCCTCCGTAAATAACTCTAATTGTCTCTCTTTTTCGATAAGCAATAGTAAATCAGCTTTGCTGATATTAGGCTGTGAATCAGCTATAAGAGGAAGGCTCGCCCTTAAACGTATTTGGTCAATATCAGCAATGGCACCTGAAATATTATTTGATTGAGCTCTAGCTTCTGCTCGAATCAAATAAACTTCAGCTAATCTAAAAAGTGTAGAATACTCAGTTATTGGTTGATCACTTTCGTATACCTTATACTTGTTAGGGTAATACAATGTATCATTACTTGATACAGAACTAGTTATCCAATTAATTAACCGTTTATCTTCTAAGTTGAACTCCTCTACAAAATTATCCCTTAATATATGTTTAATTGTAGATGCTCCTCCAAGGAAAAAAAGTCCTTCTTTTGTATTTATTCCTGTAGAAGTTGTATAGATGCTTCCAAATTGCCAAATAGCTTCTCTACTATCTCTTAAAAACACACTGTTAAGATCAAGTGTTAATTCATAATTCGAATCATCAATGACCAAAGTTGCAAATTGAGAGGCTTTTTCCCAATCTTGAAGATATAAATATACCCTAGACATCAATGCGTAAGAAGTTGCACGATTAGGACGTGTTCTTTCATCCGAAATATAATCCTCACCTAAAAATTCATTTGAAAATTCTAAATCTGTAATAATTTGTTCATAGACTTCACTGATAGATGTTCTTGATACTTGTGAATTAGTAGTATAATTGGAAGTTGTAATTAAAGGAACTTTTCCAAAAAAATTCACAAGATAAAAATGGCTAAACGCTCGAATAAACCTCGCCTCCCCTAGTAACTGATTTCTTACTCCTTCTGAAATAGCATTAGAACTCTCTATGCCCTCTATTACGGCATTTGCTTCATAAATAGTTTTGTAAATTGAAGTCCATTGTTGAAAAATATAAGGATTATCAGAGAGTAACTCATTTGATTCTAATGCAATAAAATCCAGTTGTTCTGTGTAGTTAATCAATTCATCGGACGATAAGCCACACAACATAATTGTACTTCTAAAATCTCCACTCATAAAACTACCATCAATCATATCGTTATAAATACCTAATACTGCTGAAGTAGCTGTAAGATCACGGCTAAATACATTAGTCTTTGTAACTTGAGATTCAGTTAATTCAACTTGAATAAAATCCTCACAAGACAAAAACATTAAACTTATGGTGTAATAAAAACATATTATTCTATTAATTTTCATAATTTTTTCTTTAAGATTAAAATTTAAATTGACATCCGAATGTAAGAATTCTTAAAGGCGGTAATCCCATTCCAGTCTCTGGATCCCATCCCTTATAATTGGTGATGGTAAATAAATTCTGCCCCTGTAGATACAATCGAAAATTTTGAAGGCCTAACTTTTCGGCAATTATGTCTGATTGATAAGAAAGTGTAATTGTCTTCAACCTAATAAAGGAGGCGTCATCTATTACAAAATCACTTTGTCTTAAACGACTAAGTGGAGAAAAGCTAGAAAAACTTCTAGTAATTGCCTGAAATGGAGTTTGGTCTCCTTCTTCTTGCCAATAATTATCTACAATATCTACAAATTGATTTACCCTTCCGTATCCAGGAGGATTTGTTTGATATTCTGCTTTAGCTTTATTTTGTTTGACCCACTGAAATAAAAATGATAACTCAATTCCTTTGTAGCTTATAGTATTACTAATTCCTCCATATTTTTTTACAAAGGGTTTTTTAAATTGTCTATCATTATCATTAATGGTGCCATCATCGTTAATATCTTCAAAAGTGTAAAAACCAGTAGTTGAGTCAAGCCCCGTGTAAGTATATAAACGTTCAATATTCAAAGGCTCACCAACTTTGTAAAAATTGGCATAAGAAGAATTCTCAATATCATCAAATTTAACAAGCTTATTTTTGGGTATGGAAAAATTTAACCCTGTAGTCCATTTAAAATCTTGTTTATGAATATTAACTGTACGCAATTCAAATTCCCAACCAGTATTCTCTATAGTAGCATCAAAATTTGCAAGGACAGAACTAAATCCTGTTGTAACGGGTAATTTGTATTCTATCAATTGATTAGAGGATCTATTCTCATACCTGTTCACTGATGCATATATTCGGTCATCCCAAAAACCAATTTCTAATGCTATATCAAATTTTCTTGTCTTTTCCCATGCATAATCTGGATTAAACAGTTGTGTAGGAGTTAAACTTATAGAACCATCATAAAAGCCTCCTATACTATATGTATCATAATATTTGTAATCACCAATTTGATCATTCCCTGTTATCCCATAACTGGCTCTTATTTTACCAAAACTAAAAAGAGAAAGATTTTTTATAAATTTTTCTTCAGAAAATATCCATGCAGCACCTACTGAACCAAAATTACCGAACTGATATCCCGGGCCAAAACGAGATGAACCATCTCTTCTAGCTGTTAGATTTATTAGATATTTATTTTTCCAATCATAACCTAAACGAAAAAATAACGCCGCATATCTATAATTTCTATCTATATCGCCACCTATATAGGACGTAGGTGCTGCTGATAAAGACCCCAGAAAAACATCAGATGTATACCCCGAACCTTCGGTTACAAAATAATTGCTTTTACTTTCTTGAAAAGTTGTACCCAATAAAATATTTAATGAATGTGAATTAAAACTCTTAACATAATTTAATTGGGGCTCTACTATCCAAGAAGATCTTCTGGTTTGAGAGAGTGAATTGCTTGCTGTTCTTGATGATACTCTACTCGGATCTATGGCGCTTAAAGGATTTTTTCTGAATTCTTCTCCATTTAAATCAGTATAACCAAAATTCACATTCAAATTTAAATCAGGTAATAATTTATAAAGTACAGAACTATTTACAACTAAACTATTATTAGAAATTTCTGCTGTATTAAGGCTTTCTGCCAAAGGATTATTAAAAGTTGCACGTCCATTACTGGGGTTTGGAGCCCAATTTAAATCTCCATTCTCATCATAAAGCGGCGGTGCATTTGGAGGCAGTGTAAATACACTACTCACAATTTGGTTACTATTAAATAATTTACTTTTATTAATTCCATAACTTATAGACAGTTTGGCATTTAATTTTTGATCATTTGATATATGATTCATACTGTAATAGGCATTGGTTCTATTATATCCAAAATCACCGGGAAAAACCATTGTTTCTTTATGATGGCTACCTCCTAACCTAAATGATGTATTTGCCGTACCTCCTGAAATGCTAGCTTGTACATTTGAAATGCTTGAACTTTTAAACAACTCCTTTTGCCAATCTGTATATCTAGAAGCATCCCAAACTCCGTTTAGGTCATAATCACTAGATCCTGGAGTACGTCCCGCATTTGCAAATGCCTCCTCTCTAATTGTTAAATATTGTTGTGTGTTTAAAAGATCTATGGTACTTGTTATTTGTCCAAAACCACTGTAAATATTTAAATCAATTTCTGCTTTACCTGATTTTGACTTTTTGGTAGTAATCAATATAACACCATTTGCCCCTCTAGACCCATATATTGCTGTTGCATCTGAATCCTTCAAAACTTCTATACTTTCAATATTAGAAGGGTCCATTGCTGCTAAAGGATCAATACCTCTTTGCAGAAGATCTGAATTTCCAATCAATGGACTTGAATCTACGGGCAATCCATCTATTATATAAAGAGGATAATTACCATCTGACCTAATACTATTCTTTCCTCTTATCTCAATTTGTACAGCAGCACCTGGTGTTCCATTATAGGGTGTAATATCTAAACCCGGAACACGCCCTTGCAGTGCCATTAAAGGGGTGGTAACTGGTTGTAATTCTATATCTTTTGCAATTACTTTTGATATACTACCCGTTTTTGTTTTTTCAGTGGTAGTGTAATACCCTGCGTTTAAAATCACTTCATCCAACTGCCCGAGTTCTTCTTTTAGTGTAACATTTATTATACTTTGGCTACCTACCGTGACTTCCTGTGTCGCAAAACCTAAAGCCGAGAACACCAATACATTTTCTGGGTTGGGTACTGTAAGAGTATAAGAACCATCAAAGTTGGTTGCAGTACCTTTTATTGTGCCTTTTATCAGCACGGTTGCGCCTGGTATGGGTGCGCCGTTTTCGTCGGTTACTTTACCAGATACCTGGATTTGTTGTATGGTTTTGGCTTCTTTAATCATAATTGTATTATCTGCGGTTAATACAACATTGTAATTACCAGAAGCAATACTCAAATTGATTAACTTATCCATACGCATTGCACCTTTTTTAAGGTGTACCTTGGGCATATCCTTAAAAAGGTCCTGTGGATAAATAAAACTGTAATTGGTTTGTGATTTAATGATATCGAACACTTCGTCAACAGATACTTCTTTATCTGCATCTATTTTTACCGTTGTTTGCGACATACCAATTTCTGTATTGAAACTGAAAACCGTTGTGCAGAGTAATAGAATAAATGTTCGCATCATCATTAATAGTAGCCTTTTTATAATCCCAATTTTCATTGGGAAAAGAAGGGCTTTAGTTAATTTAATTTCCATAAATTTGTGTGTTATTAGTTAGTTAAACATTTAATTGATTAATAATGATATTAGGGGGATTTCAGTTTGATACTTTTCCGAGTTGTTACTGATTCCTCCTTTTTATTTCAGTGTATTTGTTTAAGTCATAAGCTTTTATTTTAAGTTGAACTTGAGTGATATGCTTTAATTTTATATTTCCTTCTTTCTTTCAATACTTTTTGCTTGACCAAAAAGTATTCAAAAAGTCAAGACTTACTTTTAATACATTGAAAATCTGGCGCCATTGGTTTATCGTGTGCATTGCAACCGCTACGCTTCGGCAATTCTCCACCGCCCAACACGACCCAAAGGCTTGATTTTACTACTGAATTAAAAGATAGGTCGATTGTTTTCATACTTAATTATCACTTTAAGATTATGGTCTTGTTATTGATTTCGTAGTTTTTAATTGCTTCGAAATTTTTGATTGTTTCCAAAATGCTCTGAATATTTTTTGATTTATGTATTGCCCCATTAAAGCCCATAGTTTCAAGTTCTTTGCTCTCAAAGGTTACATCCATATCATACCATCTTGACAGCACCCGCATGATTTCTTTAAGAGACTTTCTCTTGAAGCTGAATAAACCGTTCTTCCACGAAATCTCATCGAAAATCTCAACATTGGCAATCTGCAACGTGTTATATGTCGTATTTAATGTTGCTTGTTCTCCTGGAGCTAGGATTTGATTTTGATCATGAGTAGTTATTGAAACCTTACCTTCTACCAAGGTGGTGTAAATATGGGTTTCGTCTTTGTATGCCTTGATATTGAACTCGGTTCCCAACACCTGAACTTCCTGATTGTTATTATACACTTTGAAGTCCGCCCCATTATGTTCCGTACTTGGCGATACATCAAAATAGGCCTCACCATATACAAGTTCTACCTGACGGCTTTCGCCATCAGTAAAACTTACAGGGTATTTTAGTTGGGTTTCTGAATTCAACCATACCCTAGTACCATCTGAAAGGGTCATTTTAAATTGCCCTCCTCTTGGAATCGTTAAATAGTTATAGACTAATTCGTGGGAAGAACTATTAATATAGGTGATTTCTTCACCGTTACTGGTGGCATTTTGTGTTTGGTATTGGGTGCCTTTTTCTAATGCAACTATTTCTCCTGTTCCTAGTGTTAAGGTTGCTTTGTCGGAACCAGGAACAATGTTATTATTTACTATAATAGGCTCAGCAAATTGTGGTGTTTTATTCCTTTTATTCATAAAGAATGTTACAGAAACAATGAGAACAATAGAGGCCGCAATACCATACCATTTGTAATATGATCTTCTTGATGCGGGTCTAATTTCAACCTCCTTTTCTTCCATTTTATCAATGATACTGGCCAATAACTCTTTGGATGAATAGTTTGCATTCATTTCATCCAGATTACTAACACTTATTTCTGACCAATGTTCTTCTAACAAAGCTTTAATTTCAGTATCGTTTTGTTTTTTGCTTATATATTCCATGAGCTGGTCAAACTCCATTTTAGTCATGGTGTTTTCCCGAAATCTCTTCAATAACTCTTTGATGTGTAGGTTGTTTCGTTTCATTAATTTCAAAAATGATTTTATGCTATATTTTATGCCAATTTAATAAGGTCTTTATAGTAATACACCTCATAATGTTAAAAGTTCTTTAAAAAAAGTGGAATAATATTAAATAAAATTGATTTCAATTGAATAACCAAGTAAAATACACTAATTAATCTATTGATTATTAGAACATTAAATAAAATGGATTACTTTAATGAAATTTTATAGATAACTTAAAAAAATTGCAAGTAAAAGTGCTGATTCAACATGAGGTCGTAATTGAATCTTAATCATTTCCATGACTTCTGAAACATAACTTTTTACAGTTTGCTCTTTAATATCAAGAAGAGAGGCTATTTCCTTATTGGATTTACCCTCCTCTTTTGAAAGGATATACACAGAGCGTTTTGTTTCGGGTAGTTGCTCAACAATTTCTGCCACAATTTCCTTATACTTTGAGAATAACAAATCCCTTTCGACATTCTCGTATTGATTGGTTATTCTACCCCAAAGTTCATTTTTTAAATTTTGACGACGAGACACAGATTTCAAATAATTGAAAGTGTGATTTCTGGCCACCATATATAGAAATGCGTTTAACGATTTTGATGGGTTCAACTTATCCCGTTTATCCCAAAGTTTGATGAAAACCTCCTGGATAATCTCTTCTGTAATGAACTCTGATTTGGTATAGGAAAAAACAAAGTAATACAACTTTTTTTCGTAAGCATGAAAGATCGTATTGAAAGCAAGTCTGCTTCCTTCTTTAAGTGCTTTTACAACTTTTGGATCTATTTCATTATGTCCCGAACTACTCACGATTTTGGAATTGAATTACATATTAAACTTTGGTTGTAATTAGTAAAAAAGTGCTCGAAATTGATTGAATAGCAATTACAATTTACAACAATATTAAGTAAAATTTATTAAACGATTACCAAATTAATTTTCTGCTTATTGCATTTTTAACACCTAAAACAGCATTGAAATCACTAGGGAATTTGGACTGAATACCCTTTAAAACCTTATAATTGTACTAGAATTTACTTGTGTAAATTTAACCTCTTTTCTAGTTCTCAATAATTGCATATTCTCACTTACCTTTCACTCAATTACTTTTGCATAGACTTGAGTTGATGGTAGTTTTAAATGACATAATAATTTGAAAACAGTTTCTATTGGTACTCCATTGGATAATGTTACTGTAGTTATGAATAAGTATCACATTCTATAAATGTGGAGGTTTTCCCGAATTAAGGACAACTATCATTTAATTGGTAATTATCCTACAGGAAAGCTCTATGTAAATGACTAGTGCGAATCTAAAGGAAGAGCAAGAGGGTAACACGTTTCACAATGTTACTTGATTTTATTTTGGCGCAATCCCTTTATTTAAAAGGGATTGAAAGGTTTTTGAATTTTGAAACAAAACGCGCCATTGGGTCAAAAGTCCTGAAACCGACCATAAACACTGAAAAAAAATGACCCAATAGGTTACTTTTCCTTGAAAAGGCCTGTCATCCCTTGTAAAGTGAAAAATTTTTTCGCTAAAATTCGGGGTTGGCTTTTAAGGATAAGACTGCTTGCCCCTTAAGCAATGGGGAGGTTTATGTATTGTGAAAACTACCGCATCCGCTATGCGGATTTGCTTCATTTTTAAACCTATTGGTTCTCCTTTCTCAAATCTTTTTTCTTTCATCAGCCATTTATCTTGCCAACCCCTGAACCAACAGCCTTAAAAACGTTGCTATACCCCCTATTGAGCCATCATTGGTGGTCGTTTCTTTTCCTTTGTCCTTATGCGTTCCAACAGGTTCTCTATGTCCTCACTAATCTTTGTCTCCACGACCCTAGCATATAATTGGGTAGTGGACAGCTTGGTATGTCCCAATAGTTTGGAAACGGTTTCTATAGGAACACCATTGGAGAGCATTACCGTGGTGGCAAAAGTATGTCTGGCAACGTGGAAGGTGATGTGCTTGTGTATCTTACAGTCTGTGGCTATTTCCTTTAGGTACTTGTTCATTTTCTGGTTGGAACAGATGGGCAACAGCTTTTTGGTGATGGCTGATTCTGGACAATCTTTATATTTATTGAGTATCTCCTGTGCCTTGGGCAGGATGGGAACCTTGACCACCTCGTCCGTTTTTTCCCGTCTGGTGAATATCCACTCCTTGTTGTCAATGCCCTTTGATATCTGTTCAGCCGTAAGTCCCCTGATATCGATGTAGCATAACCCTGTATAGCATGAAAACAAGAAGATGTCCTTGACCCTTTCCAAGCGTTCCTGTGTGAAACTGGTGTCCTCTATGAGCTTAAGCTCCCTTTCGGAGAGAAACTGCCTGTTGTATTTGTTGAACTTCAACTGGAAGTTCTGGAACGGGTTCCTGTTTATCCATTCTAATTTCACTGCAAGGTTGACCATTTTCTTGAGTCTTTCCAAGTGTTTCATAACACCGTTGTTGGTTAGGGTAAGCTCTTTCTTTATGTTTTTGTGGTTCCTTAAGAACTGTTCAAAGTCACAAATGAAACGGTAGTTCAATTGTTTTAGATAGATGTCGTCAACCTTAAATTTGTCGTTAAGGAACTTGTGCAGGTACTTTTCCGTGGTATAATAGTTTTTCATCGTCCCAGCCCTAAGGACTGTGACCATATTGGTGTTGTGGTAGGTTATGAGCTCCCTTAACGTCTTGCGGACATCATCCTGACCTAGATAACGTAATTTGACAGCCCTTGCCGTGACTACCTTGTTCTCCTCCAAAAGTTGTTTGTGACAGTCCAACAATTGGCCGTACTCGCGGTCAAGGTATTTGTTCAAAAGTTTGATATTTATAGTATTTCCCCTACACCTACCCTTGTTTTTGTCCCAATCGTTCACCGGAACGTTCCTTTTTAGACTAATTTCGGAACGTTTTCCACGAACCGTGATCCGTGCATAAATGGATAGATTTTCGGAAAACTTTTTGGTGTTCCTCGTGAAGAAAATTACTGAAAACGTAGTGTCTGTCTGCATTTTGAATGGTTTTGGTTAAACAATAATCAGTTTGTACAAACATCAAATTGTTCCCATTGGCTCCTTAAAATTACGACATTATTGATTAAGAACAGTTCACCGAATCGTTCACCAGTCAAGTGGTTTTAATTGATTTCAATTGATATCAATAAAAATCCAAAGCGCTGAAAATCACATAATTAACAGTGCTTTGTTTTTACATAAATTGGGTTCGTCGGGATGACAGAGTTCACATGACTCACACAACCCGTTATCTACCAGTATATTATGTCTTAATTTTCCAAATAGGACACTAATTAAGACATCAATAAGAGCTATTTATGCTTTCTATATATCAAAATTAATCAAATGAAATCAATTGTAAAAAATAAAGTTAAAGATATAGTCCAGGAATATAGGTTCTTGGTGTCAAAAAGGGCATTTCCAATCTGGTTTGAACAGTTTGATTAAAATTACAATTTTTGAAGTCCGTAATTTCAAAAAAATCGTTACAGGTAGGTTCAGAATTTAAGGTATAGACTAATCCAAAAGGAGGAAAAGTAATTTCTCCAAGCGTGTGGTATCCTTTTTCTGTTCTAGCTAATCCCCATCCATTCCTTACTTGTTTTGTTGCGGTATAATAAATGAAGACCCTTAAGCCTTGTGGAAGTTCATTGGACTCTTTGCTTAAAATAAAATCCGAAAGACCATTAACATTCAATAATTGGTCGCTTGTGTCTATAGACATAAACATTGAAAGTACTTGCTTCAAAATATTCAAAGGCTGTATAGCATATTCGAAAGTTATGTTTTTTGATGCCCAAATTCTATTGCTTAAAGCCATCATACCTAAATACGCAAATTTTTTATAGCTTTCACCGTAGTAACTATCCGTGAGATTATTGCAAGTTTTGCACAGATAATATCCCCCTGCACCTTGATTACTTCTAATTTGCTTTCCGAACAATGGACTTTTTTTATCGTGAAGATGAACTGATTTTTGAAAAAATACAGGATTTGAATTGAAAGCACTTTGTGGTGGAACGTGTTCGAACGTTAGTCTTTTGTGTTTCCCACATATTCTACAAATTCCTTCCCGCTTCAAATTGTGCTAATCCTTTATACTCTTAATTTTTTCAGTTAAGATATTGTTTTGTTTATTTTGTTTTGCCTGTCGTTCAACTCTTAAACCTAACCCCTTGGTTTGATTAATATGATTTGAAGTAAATTGATTGACGTGTGCATAAATAATTCCGATATCATTGTTCATTCGGGTGTCCCAATCAAATCCATAAAGTTCGTTTAACAATTCCGAAGGTGTCATTCTGAACAATACATTTGGATTTTTATAATTGCGTCCGTCGTCCAATAGTATAATCAAAAGATAAACCTTACTAAATCCAAGTTCACAGTATTCATTAGCTTGTTGAGTTCCCTTTTTCTGTACGCTAGCTACCTTGTTTATTTTTGGTGGTTGATTCTCCAAAGATTCAGATTTAACAATTTTACATTCAATTCCAATTGCATTTTCTGGTATTTCTTCTTCATAAAGAAGTATGTCAATATCACCGGGCATTTTATTGGGTATTGTGATAGGCTCTTTAACTCCACAATAATATTTAACCGAATTAGATTCAGGCAACAATTTGTCAAATAACATCTTTCGGAAATCGTTGCTTGCCATAAGCCAATTAACGATTTCATCTTCGGTCTCAAACGTTCTGGTCACACTAACATCAGGTATAGCATTGTTCACAAAAAATGAAATTTTTGATGAACCATCAATACGTTGTCTATCTGAAATTACATATTGAGTTATTTTTTGTTCAGGTTGTTTTTCTATCCGAAATAGAGTTTTGATTTTCCTTATAATTCTTGCTATGTTCACTTTTATTTGGTCAAGGATTCTGACGGAACGTCCCATTCAATATCTATAACAAAGATACTTTTAATCACAAAAAAAAGAGGTGATAAACACCTCTTAAATTCCAGTCTCTAAAACAACCTTTCGACTTCCTTTTAGTTCCTTCAGCTCCAGAACCAACTTTTCATTATCGCTCAACACAAATTTTGGCAAAACAAATACGAATCGCTTGGACTGTTTGTCTTTAATAGTGTCAGGCATTTGATATTTATAAATAACATCTTGCTGAAGCCTTTGGTAAGAGGCTTTCCGTTTCTTATTACCGTTGGTTCTGTAGATATTTAAGTAATCTATTTCGAAATTTATTCCGGATGTATTTTTAACTTCAATAAACAGGTACACTTCAGATGCATTATAAAAGGCCTTTTCTAATTGTAATTTAATCCCCTTTTTTCTTTTGGTTTTAACTGGAGTATAAGTCCGTTTTAATAAATATTCACTGAATTTTTTATAGTAAAGTATTTTATCGACGACGAGATTAATAGGTTTAGTTTTTTGTTGAATTTCAAAGACCTCCGCCTTTTCATTGCCAATACTTTTTTCTTCAGTAATAAAATAATTTAGTGTTGTCAAATGCTCCTTATATTTCAAAATATAGGAATAGACCATGCCATCGTTTGTGATGGCCAAAAGGTTACTTTCTGTTCCAGGTGTTGCCTGTAAGAGTCCAAAATACTGTGTTTTCTCCCGGTTGTAGGAAAACACAAAGTTATCCTTCCCGGTTATCCCCTGGCGGATCGGTTTTGGAAAGAACAGCGCAACACTTTTTTGATCGTTCACGTAAATGGTATCTAGAGCTTGTTGTCCCACTAAATAGTTTGAGCATATAGAAATTAATATTATAGTATAGATTTTCATAATATTTTGTTTTTGAGTTATTGCCGATTATCGGCTTTGAGAATGAGTTTATAATTGTCCATTACCGTAACCTTTACTGTCCGGTTGTTCCTCTGAAATATTTTTTTGATACCTCCTACTTGTGGCACACCTGCAATGTTGATATCATCGACAACATCTCCAACGACCTCCTGTCTGGCCTCCGCCCTAAAACTATTCTCCGTATAAATACCCTCCCTTCCATCCTGCAAATCAAATGCTTTTAGTTTGACAGATTGGTGGTTGACATTTTTAATATGGATCATGGTCCTGTTGGGCTTAAAGCTGATAAAACCATATATG
Organism: Aestuariibaculum scopimerae; assembly: GCF_059428085.1. Lineage (NCBI taxonomy): Bacteria > Pseudomonadati > Bacteroidota > Flavobacteriia > Flavobacteriales > Flavobacteriaceae > Aestuariibaculum > Aestuariibaculum scopimerae. The sequence goes on along the minus strand of NZ_CM182089.1, from coordinate 2,678,041 downwards.
AGTGAATTTTTAGGCATTGGCACATTATTAATGAGAGCTTCCCTTTCTAGCCGTAATCTTAAGCGATAATTAGTCCTTACGGTTTGTGTGCCATCGACCCTTACATAAATAAATTCATCGGTTTTGTTATTTATTAAATCAGGATTACCCTGTGGATCGGAAGCAAAAAACAGTTGATGCTCCAGTCCCAATGCTTTTGGTTCAATAGAGGCTTCAATATTTTTAATTGGTGGTGTGGAATCCTTTTGTGTTTCTTTGGGTTTGATATTAGAAGGCAGTTTATTAAAACCTCTATCCGTATAAGTGATTTGCCCTTCCTTATAGATACTGTCCACAATCCGCATTTTTTCCTTGTTCAACAAATCAGGGTCATAAACCCCCATGGAATCCAATAGACGCTCATCATAGATGCTCGGTGCATTGGTCTGGCGTACTTCCTTCAGGTCATTGAGGGCATCCAGTTTGGATTCATATTCCTTTTGTTCATCTTCCAGTTTAGGCACTGGTATTTGGTTGTTTTCTATTAGTGGCTCTTCCTCGTCCTCCATAACCATCATAGCATACCCGCCTATAAAAAGTACGATACATAAAATGACGATGGCGAATACAATCTTGTTCTTTTCTAATTTCATTGATATTGATTTTAAAATTTATTCCCTGTTTTCTATTTTCCTTAAGGTGTTCTCAAAAAAATTGGTAATCAGTAACCCGTGTGTATTATTTGGAAAGTTCCTGTCCACATGGATCAGGTTACCAGTCGTGGTGAGTTCGTATGTATCGATAATCGATCCCCTGTTGATTTCAAAGATGGTGGTGGTCTCAAACGTATAGGGCTTACTTTGTATATCAACCCTTGATTCAATGCTTATTACTTTTTGCACCAAGGAATACTGTAACAAGCGGTTATAGACCCCATCCGCTTTCTTCTGTCTGTATAGGGCATCTACGGAACTGTTGCCCAACCACAGGGCCTTTTCCAGATGCTTTTCATAATTACTGGCATCGATGTGATAGAAATACCTGTGGAAGAGCTCCAGATGTGCCAAAGCTTCCACTTCCAGGTTTTCCCGTTGGGAAACTAATTTTATGGGTATGGCACTGCCATCTGAATTGACAACGAAGGCATTGCCCACCGTGTCTTTATGAAGCTTGACCACAAGTAGAATCGAAACAATACAGGTCAACGTTGCTCCAATGACCACTGCCAGTACAATAAAACGATTCAGTTTCAGGATGTCGTAAATATTTTTATAGGGTGTTTTCATCTTTCTATTGGATTAAGGGTTAGTTTGAAAAAAGTCTGAAGGTGAACGCTATAGCTCGTCTATAAAGTTTGAATTTAAGGAGCACAATAAACCCTATTGATCCAAATTGGATGATTGGCGCAAAAAACTGACTGCCCCAGTCCGTTCCAAACAAGGTTGACCAAAAATTATCATTGACTTCCGTATAAAGATTGTTCACAAAGACGTTGACCAGAAAAAAGGCCGGAACAAGCATATATACCCCAGCATAAAGCTTAAAGAAATTATACGCCAAGGGTCTGAATTTTTCAAAGACGGCCAAACTGATAACCAATGGAAAAAAGGCCTGCATGATCCCTAACAGAAAATAGCGTTCCGCCAAGAACAAAGGGTAAATAAACAAATCCAATAACCAAAGGAATATGCCTATTATGAAAGCTATAACCTTTAACCCATACAAAGGCGTTACCAAGGCCTCGTATAACATCGCCATGGCTTTTTTGGCGGCTTCCAAAGCACCCACATCCTGTTCCAGATCAACATCCTGCATCTGAAGTGGGAGGAGTGCCGGAGCCGTATCCCGGTACTGTGTTTCAATGGCCACCAAAATACTGTCAAACACCCCTAGTACCTGGGTTGAGAAAATGACCAAAATGACCACCACAAAGTTTTTGGCCAGTTCCGTTGGCGTTAACCCCCAGGTATGTCCATCGGTACTGGCGACACCTTCATTGTACTTCTTCAATATATTGACCAAAAAGAATAATACGGCCAGGGTCTTCATTCCCGCAATGGTATATTGGGAGAAATCACTGTTTTTGATGGTCTGAAAGACAGCATCTACATACTCCAATCCTATGCTTAAGACTATTCCCGGCATCTGTTATTCTTAATATTTAGCTTCACGGTTATTAATCTTGTCCTGCATTTCCCTGAAGGCGATGATCTCATGGTAGCGCCTGGTCTTGGACTCAATCTCTGCCACCATTTCCTTGGACTGCTGTTCCATGCCCTTTAGGATTTCAGCCCGCTCTGCATCGGTCATTTTTAAATTGCCACTGGAGAGGATCTGTTCTATGTAATTGAGGCTCTCCAAGGAATTCTCGATAATGGCGTTAAAGGATTCAGAAACCCGTTTAACTTCATCCGCTTTGATGTATGGGGAATTTAAAATGTCCCTTAAATCGTTCTGAACTATATTATACAGTCTTTGGTTATTGTTGTAAAGTTCCCTGACGGCCTTTAACTGCTTGATGACATTATTGACCGTTTCAATGTTCTCCTTCTGCTGTTTTAGGAATTCAACGGTCTTTAATAATTGTGAGGTCTGCTTCGCCGATTCCACCAAGGACTTGGCTAGACTGATAAAGTTGGTGTTATCATACACCGGCATCCCCTGGCACGTAGCACGTGCGGGCAATAAGATGATTAAGATCAGTGCCACTGCTAATGATTTGATTGTGTTCTTCATGTGTGTTGTTTTTTAATGATTAAGGGTTTTGTCCCCATCTGGTTTAAATGTATATTGGTAATTCAATTGTTAATGACTCCTGCCTGATAAATTCCTTGATGGCTGTCTCCATATCCTTGATCCTTTCATAAAGCGCCATGATGGCCTGGTTTTCCCTGCCGTCGGTCAAGTAAGCGGCATAGACTTCTTTTGGTACTTCCAATCTAAAAATGTTGCTCTCCCTGCCGATCTTAATGAACATCTCCGTGTACTTTCGTTCACCGTTTAAATTGTTCCTGATAGATTTGAGTTGGTTTAGATCATGGCTGGACAGGTTGAGTCTTTTTTGAAGCTCGTCATAGCCCTTTTCGTTGCGTAAACTGTAAATGACCTGCGTGTTCTCCAGAATACTGGCCGATGTGGAATTGTTCGGCAATTGATTGATGGATTGTAAGATGATGCCGATTGCACCGTTCTGTTTCCTAATGGCCTGATAATAGAATTCCACGCTCTCCAGTACATTTTTGAACTTGAGCTGTTTGGCAAACTCATCAAAAAGGATAATGCCCCTTTCTGAACGATTGCGCCAAATGGTACGCTGGATAGCGGATTTAATCAGTTTTAGCATCACCGAGAGGATTTCCTTGTTATCCTTAACTTCATCAAGTTCAAAAACGATGAGCCTTTTGTCCTCTATCTTATAGGTCTGGTCTTCGCTGACATTAAAGAGAAAACTGTAAAGTCCATCATCGACATACTCCGAAAGGATATGCAGAAAATCATAAACACTAAAATGGGCTTCGGATATTTTAAGGTCTTTTAAAAGCGTATCTTTTTTGCTGTCCACAAAACGATATAGATTGGCCAAGGAAGCATCATTGATGCCTTGATTATAATAATGGCGTATTACCTTTTTCATGGCTACTTGTCGAGCTTTGGTAGTTTCCGATTCAGAAGCCAATAGTTCCAAAAGGAAAATACCTAAATCCTCCAATCGTTCAGGTGTCAGATCCTCTATATTTGATATATAAAAGGGATTGATACCGAGGTTCTTTCCCTGTTCATAGCGTAGTATGATATGGTCATCGGGATAGAGTTTGGCAAACTTGGAATAGGATCCTCCCAAATCGATGACGACCAGCCGAACGTCGGCCTCGAAGTATTGACGTAGGATGTTGTTTGCCAAAAAGGACTTGCCTTCACCAGTAGGTGCAAAAATGGCAAAGTTTCTGGCTTTTATGCGTTTCTTTTGTTCGTCCCATACATCCTTGAGCACAGGGATGTTATGTTGCCTATCATTGAAAATGATGCCTGTTGCATCGGACTTGTAATTGGAATTGTTTATGTATAGACAGAGGGCATGTTTTAGATCAGTCACATATAAATCTTCATTGGAGAAATTGGATGCAAAACAGGGGTAGGAATTCAAAAAATAATGTTTCCGTTCCTCGCCTTTGGGATAGTAAGCCACTATGTCCAGCTCCTTAAACTCCGTTTTAATTTTGGAAGCTATAGTGCCTAGCTGTCCGGCTTCCGGACTCCAAAACAGGATATTGAGATGCCCACGTATTATCTTGGAGCTGTCATCGGCATTAATCTTGGCAACAATGTCCTCGATCTTCTTTAAAATGACCTTGTTCTGTGTTCCAAAATTGGAACTCTTGTTAAGCTCCTCAATTTTTTTATCGAGCAACTTTCGCCATTTGTGTTTGTCATCCAAATAAATGATTTGGTTGATGATATGGTTTTCATTGAGGTTCAAACCCAGACCGTCCAAAAACCCCTGATGGAAGACAAAATCATCTGAAGTAAATTTATCATTGGTCTTGCTGCTCTGTACCACATCCCCGAAACAGCCTTCATTGTTAATGGCCAGGACATCAAAATGGTTTTCGCCGATTTCAATGTCTGATTTCCCACCACGTCGGGCAGGCTTCAATTGGATATCGGTATCAAAGCCTTCATTAAAACCATTAAAGTAATGCTCCGTAAGTGCAATGATTTCAGATGGTGCCATTGGCATCATTGTCACTTTTCGACTGTTATTAATAAAAGAAATGGCATCATTTACAGAATTCATGAATTCCTTGACTTGATGATCCATTTGTTTGTGGATGCCCTTTTCCTGTTTCCTAAAAGGGTTAGTAAATTTTGAAGTGTTCAAAGCCTTGCTGTAGGGCAGGACAAAAAATAAATAGGATTGATGCTCTAAATATTCACGCCCCTTAAAATAGTTATGGGTTGCTCTTTCCAAAAAGGTTTGGTTGGGCAACGTATCTGCGGTATAGCAACACTTTTTATAAATGTCCTGCTTATGGATAACGGTACTTACGGGAAGCGATTTAAACGCCTGAAACCATGACCCGTGCAGGTCCTCAAAATCTGTTTCGGACAGGGAGTAGATTTCAGGAAGGTTGACCTTATAGCATAAAACGACATTGCCATTGCTGGCAAAAACCATATGTCCTTGGATATCCAATATGGGATGGTAATCCGCTAAATTTATTTTGTTCAAATTCATTGTGTAATGCCTAATAATTCAAGTGGCTTATTTTTTTGTTGCTGATGGTTTTGGGAAACTCCTTTTTAAAGTGGAACAGGTGAGGATTTTTGGTGATATGTGTTAAGGCTATGTATAGACATGCATTGAATACAAATACACCTATGATAACGGAAAAACTGAACGAAAAAATGATGAACAGTAATGAACCGATTACGGCAGTCATCATCAGGGCAAACAGTGATATGGGCAGACCCATAATCACGGCTCGCTCTCTAATGTTTTTATAGACTTCAAATTTCTTCACAATCCAGATATATGATTAATTATTTCTTTTTGATGTATAAATCAAATGCCGTTTAACGGCCGATCTATACGACAATACCTATCAAATAAGTAAAGATGCCAACAACCGCTCCTGCAATCAGAACAAATACAAGCACACGGGTAATCCCCTTTTTAAGATCAGCGTTTTCACCAAAGAAGTGTCCTGCGTTGAAGAGAAAGCCAATTAAAAAGATGACACCCAGAATGATGGGGAAAATGGTTCGGATGGTATCGGAAACATCGTTTACAGAATCCTCGATGCCCCCGATCTGGGCATGTAGGCTGTTGGAAATGAATAGTAAAAAAACAGTCACATAAAGTAATTTTTTCATATCAAATAAGGTTTAAAAATTTAATTGATTTAGATAAGTGAAAAATAGTGTATATTACACTTCAAATAACTGATAATCAGTTATTTGTTAATAAAATATTATTTGATTTTGAATGTTTTTATTTGATATTATTTGGAATCAAAATGCAAGTAAAAATCGAAGTGCCCTGTTGATAACCCAAAAAAATTAAGAGATGCTGAAGCTCAAAAACGTCAGTTTAGTGATTTTAACCTTAAAAATATGTTTGGCTTTTGCCCAGAAAAAGATCATTGTGATCGATCCTGGACATGGTGGAACCGATTCCGGTGCAATAGGCATGAACCATATTCAAGAAAAAAATGTAGCGTTACGTATTGCCAAAGAAATTTTATTGCTTAATAAAACACTTTTCAATAATGAATTGGATATTTATTTGACACGTTACAAGGATACTTTGGTTTCTCTTTCAAATCGAAGCCAATTGGCCAATGTTTTAAAAGCAGATGTATTTGTTTCGCTGCATTGCAATGCATCCCAAACGAGTTCAAAGGGAATTGAGGTTTATGTTCACCCTTCCGATAAAGGTTATATGAGATCATCCATTGCTCTTGCAGAATCTCTAATAAATGTAAGCACTCAAAAAATAGGGTTTAAAAAGCGAGGGATAATGTTTGCTAATTTTCAGGTTTTACGTGAGGGCATTGATTTTTGTCCAGGCGTCCTTGTCGAAACAGGATTTGTAACACATTCTGATGAAGCGGATTATTTTTTAAAGAGCAAAAACATTAGGGCAGTGGCTTTGGCGATTTTAATGGGGTTGTATTATTATTTAAACATTGGATTATGAAAGAGTTGTTAATTGAGATAGTAAAGAGTTTGAGAAAGATTGTTATTACTGTATTCAAAGAGATATTTAAAACTAAAAATCCTCAATTTTAAATTTCAATTTTTTATTAAAATATAATTTGTCAAAATAATTTTGTAAAGTAGGGTCAGTAAAGACAGCATATTCACTTTTGCTTAGTTCTTTGAAATGTTTTGGGTTTTTCAAGAACATAGCACAAACATCCAATTCGTCATTAGATATCAGTCTTTCGTGTAGCAATTCTCTATGTTCCAAAAAATCAAAAAACTTTCTAACAGGATTACCAAATTTGTTATAGAGTGTTTTCAAAAAAGTATCTAAATCATCAACATAAATTGACCAAGGATAAGGGTCTTCAATATTATCTTTTTTAAGTAACAAGCCTAAATCAGTCTGTATGGAAGCAAATCTTTCTGAAGTAACTACAATTGAAAAAATTTCGTAAATATCATTTGTGGTAATTGCTTCCGATTTACCTTTAAAGCTGATAACTACTTTTTCATTGTTTAATAATTCTTGTTCAACCAGATAACATTGGTCATAACCTTTTTGAATACATTCGTTAAAGTCCGATTTAATTCTTTGGTAAGCTTGTTCTGTAACTCTTCTCGGCTCTCTATATCTTGACGCTTTACATTCAATGATATAGGCATTTTTATCCACAATTATTAATATGTCTTTTTCTTCGGGCTGATTATTTATATAATAGTTGGTGAAAATTTTAAGCCTTTTTGATTTTTTGAAGAATCTTTTGAATATATCTAAAGTGTGGCTTTCCAAAACAATTTTTCCTCTACGAAGATTCAGTTGTTCTTTTTCTTTTTGAGTATAAGTGAGAGTAGCATAAAGTAAATCATAAAGAGCTGAAGGCAATTGTTTTTGATAAACATTTAAATATTGATTATTAGTTATTTTTATAATGGGTCTATTTTCAAGAGGATTTTGTTGGGAATAAAATAGATTACTGTGGGTATCATTAATGTCAACCGAGAATAGGTCACAGAAAATGTCGATGTGTTTTTCTTTAAAAGAAGGGTGAAAATCTTGTTTTGTAAAAAGTAAACATTGATAGGGTTTCTCAAAAAAACTTAAAACTCTTTCTTGTGTCTCATCCGAAAGGTCTAAAAATTTTTCTGAAAATTCATTCTCTGCCAATAGTCCATTTGCAGATAATCTGGCTAATTCATCAAAGTTTTCATCAAGAATAAAGGACTTTGAGTTAATTGACTTTGCACGATAAATCAATTCAGAATGTTCACATAAATCAATTAAGGTCTTTAAATCAATTCCTAATCTTTCCTGTATTTTATCTTGATAAGGTTTAAACATCCTAATAACTTTATTTACCTCTTGCTCTCTGTAATTTAATATTCCGTTCTGAAAGTAATTTTTGAAAGCCAATTCGTGAACAAGTAATTTTTGTCTTTTGTCGGATATCTCATCAAATTCATTGCCACTATAATTTTCTGATAAATAGAAACTAACTATCTCCAAAAGAATATCGGCAACTCCCTGAAGTATTAAATCATTTTCTTTTGAGTAATGAAGCTCTTCCTTGCCTTCCAATGGTGTAGAAAGCCTTAACATTATTAGGTAAAAAGAGTCTTTTAATTTCGACTTGAATTTTTCTGAAAACCCTATATTATCTCTTTCTGGGTGGTGTCTAATAAAATCAGCAAAAAAACATACAAAGCTCTCCTTTGTGAACCGAGAGATTATTTTTTGAATTTTTAATGATTTTTGCTCTAAATTTATTTTCTTCATTTTATTCTAAATCCATACAAATGAATTATAACCCTTTTTATATTTCATCAAATTCAAAATCAAGGTTTTGCAACTCTGCGGTAATTACCAATGGATTGCCTTTTGCAGTTTGTCTGCCAGTCTCTGAAATCAAGTGCAAATTTGTTTTCGCTCTTGAGCAAATAACATAAAGTAGTTTTTTTGAAGCAGCAACAGGGTCTGCATTGAAAATATCATTCCAATGTGGGATATATCCATTTAGTAAACCATAGGCAATAACGGTTTCAAATTCTTCTCCTTTAACACCAACGCAAGTATTAATGACAACACCTGACATTTCTCTATAAAAACTCATAAAGGATGCTATGTCGCTTGGGACTTGAAAATCTGGATCTTCAAGGCGGCTTTTTATAACATCAAAAAAAGTCTTCCTATTTATAAGAAGTTGTGCGTAAATAGTTTGGTCAATCCCAACGGCATCTAAAAACTGATCAAAACAGTCATTAAGATAATCGATGCCTTCAGTTTCATCTGAAGTTATCGAGTTAATTAATCTCAATACATTTCGCTCTGTTTGATATTGTTCGTTGAATTCAGTATTCGTGTGCTCTTTAAAATTTTCAATTACTTCTGAACACCATTTGTACCGCAATGAATATATTTTTGGTTTAGGCTGTGTCAAGAACAATCTCGATAATTTATACCAAATATTATTTCGATTTTTTGACATTGGTGCTAAACCTGATGCATCAAAATTTACATCTGGTAGTTTAGCTCTCAACTGTTTTGTGATCGTAGTTATTAACCACCATTGTGGAACCAATACGCAAATTTCATCTTCTGGAATTCCATTATTCAAGCTATACTCTATTAGTCTCGCAATTTCATCTACCAAATGTCCTTTGTTAATGGTATTATTATAGGTTATTATACTATCAGCATCTTTGTTAGTACCAATAGCTTCAATTTTAATTGGATTAGTCTGAAACAAGGAGTAAAAATCAATAATTCTTTGGGTTGACCTATAATTTCCTGAAAGTGTAAGTTGCTCAATGGGTAAAGTATTTAACTCAACTTGTATTTCTTCCAAGCTTTTGGCAACACCTCCTAAAGAGGCATAAATTGCTTGGTCTGTATCTCCTACTAAAAAAAGGCTTGAATTGCCTTCCCCAGTTGTTATTATGGAAGAAATAATTGCATAAAGCAAATCCTGTGTGTCTTGGTATTCGTCAACACATATAAGGCTGAAGATATTGGATAGTGTTTTCTTTATCTTTGGATGTTTGGTTAAAAGCTTATAAGAGTAATAAAGTAGAAGTTCAAAATCAATTAACTTCTCTGCTTGCAGTCTTTCGTGATATTCTTTAAGAACCCTTTTTTGAATTGTTTTTGGTTCGGCAAATGTGCCATCCCTATTGAATCTGAAATTAATTGGGTCAATAGGCTTTAATTTATGTTTTTCCTTAAGCTCATTTATAATGTCGGAAGCATAAGTTTCGTCTGCAATTAAAAATCCATTTTCAAGTTCTTGCAAATAACAGGAATAAGGTTTAATGATCCATTCAAGACAAAACGAATGCAAAGTGCCGGACCAAACCCTTTTGCTATTGATGCCCATCGCATTTAATCTGCGATATATTTCTTCGGAAGCTCTTACAGTAAAAGTAAGTGCCACTATTCTTTGTTTGCTGTCTGCATCAATGTTTTCTAGAGCATAAGCGAGTTTGTGTATTATGGTCCGAGTTTTTCCACTACCGGGGCAAGCAGTTAGAAGTACGTTCCCTTCTTTGACGACGGCATCTTTTTGTTGGTCGCTTAAAGTATCTAAAATCATAAATACGACAAGAATTTGGTGAATTGGTCATTGGGAAAATTGGCAATATATTCATCGATAACCTGTTGGTCTTCTTTACCCTTAAAACTAACTTTTGATGCTGCTTTAAAATAACTATCATTTTTATTGCGGCTAATTCTTCGTAACCTGTATTTAGCGGTTTTAGCTTTAGATGCATTATTTAGATGGGAAGATGCAAAAGCAACGGCTTTCAAAATGTATTCTGGAATATATGTGTTGTAAACTAAATTATCTGCAACAACTAAAGCAAGCCAACCTTTACCTTTTTTATCTGCCAATCGTAAAACTTCTACACCAGCAATTGCGACAGATTTGTCTTCTAATTTTTTCTTTGAAGCCTCAATAGCTGCTTGTTGTTTAAAAATTTCATCAAGAGATTGCACGTATTCGTAGCTATTCCCATTCATTAGTAAATCGACCTCAAAAGTATACCCAGAATAAAAAGAGGATAAAAAGTTGTTTTTATTGCAGAATTTATCAAGTTTCACCTTTCTTTCTGCACCACTAACCTGCGAAGCCCTGCAATGTTTTTCATAAGCAGAATCATGAGCTTCATCCACAGGTAAATCAACTATGCTAGCATCCAAATCGGTTAATATAGCACAGTTTTTTTGAATTCTATCCTTATGGAAAAGCCGTGCAACATTTTTAAAACCAGTACTTCCAATGTTTACAAGACTGACACCAATTTCATCAAGCGAAATTCCAAAGACCTTTTTGAACATTTGAGGAATGAGAATTTGTTCTGCATCCCCTTCAACCAAGACAACACCCTTTGCAAAAAGTAAGTTGCTCCTTATGGCATCTAAATATCTTTCGGCTCTCGTTATATATTCGGCATCAAGTTGGTTAGCTGGCTGATACACCATAGTTTGTTTATTTGCCCGACTTAAGATATTTACTGAACTTATACGGCTTACAGATGAAATATGAGTGGAGTGGGTTGAAATAATAACCTGCGTTTTATTGGTTTGAACATTATCAAATAGTGTTTTTTGTATATGCGTGTGAATATGTGCTTCCGGTTCTTCAATCAAGAGAAAATTTGCGATTCTATCCGTCCTAACTTTTTCGTACTCCAATAGCTTTAAAGATAGATAAATCATATTAGCACCGCCTAAACTCAACTCCCATATTTTGCCCATATAGCCTTCTTCATCTGGATCACCAACCCACAATTTGAGAGATTGTAAAAGTTTTTCCATATCGTTTGGAAGCTCTGATTTTACATCAATGTTTGGACCATAGGTAGTGCCAACTGCTTCCTTTATGCTTTTGTCAATTCCATCTTTCACTTCTTTAACCTCCTTAAGAGAACTGATTTGGTTGTTGAGTTTATCGATACTATCAATTATTTCTGTTTGTTTAGAAATTTCAACAGTTTTTTCTTTTCCTCGCAGCAAGTTTATCAGTGGGTTAGAGGAATAGGAACGTAAGTCGCTTTCAACATCTCGAAGTGCTTTGATAAACGTACAAGAGACTTCGTTATGTACGCTTATTTCTCTTGGCAAAAACGTTCCAAAAATCAATTCTTCTTTATCATCTGGATTGGGGAATTCAACTGCATCAAAGTTGCCAACATACTTTCTATAAGTATTATCATCGCTAAAATCTCCAGAACCTCTACACAAGTAAGAAGTTTCATAGTCATCAATCGTAAGTTTATCAAGAAGAAGCTGAAGCCCTACAACGCTCTTATCTTCGGTCTGTGAATAATCATAAAGTTCTTTTCTAAACTGATATTTTGGTCTAAAGTAAACCGAGTAGCTTCCAGTCTTTTTACTACCTTCCATATCTCCCGAAGATTGTACTGCCAGTACTTGAGCTTCCTCACTTGCGTCCAGTTCATCAAAAGTAACTGATAGAATTATCCAATGTCCAGCCCATTCTCCAAGACCTCGGTTAAAGTCATACTCATTAAATCTTATATATCTTGGAAGTTTGTCATCAATTAATACACGTAAAGCAAAAAATAGATTTGTTTTACCTGAACCGTTTTCTCCTAGAATAGTATTTATACCTTTTTTAAAGATAAATTTTGATTTGTGAAAATTTCTAAAATTTCTTATGGATAGTGAACTTATATGCATAATTTATTGGCTTGTAATTATTTAGGTCTAATAAAAAAGCCAATGAATTACCATTAGCCCATTTCTATTATTCAATTTAATTCGACATTAAATTTAATAACTTTTAGCATAAATTCTTACTGTTTCCCTTATTTAATCTAATTATTTTTGACTTCATTTCCTTTTATCCCCACTACCACCATCAAACGCAACCAAATTAAACAACTCCCGCATCCTGCTCCTTACACGGTTACCATAACGTTCCTCAATTTCTTCAGCGTTTAGGTTTGTGGTACAATGGGTTTTAGTCCTATATTTTAAATGGAGGTCGTGTCTGGAAAGCAATACCTCACCCATGACATTGCAATCCTTGCCAAAATACCGTCCCGTAGGTTCTATACCCAGATCATCAAAGCAATAAAAACGATGGTCTCCATATTGCTCAATGATTCTGTAGCCTATGTGGTTAAACGCAAAAGTAATATTGCGTGAAGGGATTACATCATAACTTGGATAATGGGGTGTAATATACCTCAAGAGCTTCATGATACTTGTTTTACCACAGCCCACGGGACCGGAAAGTAAAATCCCATTTTTTAAATCGATTCCCATTTTTTTGCATGCTGCCCAATCCCTGATTTGGTAGTTGCAAAGTTTGTAGAGTATCTCATGGTCTTTTTTATAGATTTTAAAATCCCTGCCAAATAATAATTTGCCTTTAGCATCCAAATAAATCAATATCTTATCAAAATCATAAAGGATATTCTGGCCGTTCCGTGCGCCCAATTGAAATTGCTCATTTCCCTCTTGGATGATATGTGGTGTTTGCAAAGTCATAGGGGCTCATTGTAATCTTTATCGTTACTCGTTTTTAAGTTGTCCTGATATGGTACACTGGCTTTTTGTTTGTGTCCGTTTTGTCTAGATTCATTTTCTGAATTTTCAAAAATTTGTGGTTTGTTTAAGTTTTTATTTTTTGCTATAGTTTGTATATGTTTATATATAGGTACCACTGCTTGTCCATTGCTTGTCCCATTTTGACCACAGCTTTGGTCCAGTACTTGTCCAGAGCTTGTCCCAAAATCGAACATCTTGATCCTGCTCCCTCGAAATGGATTATGGGATGGGGTATAAAGGATATATTTCCAATGATCCAATTCCTTGATGCATCTATGGTACGTGGATTTTGAACCTATCTTGGAAAAGGCCATCACTTCCTCTCGGTTGATATAGAATTCCTCCTTAAAGAAATTAGTGTTCCATAACTGGAACAAGGCCACATACAAGCTGATATGGGTCGGGTTTAAACGACTGTCCTTTGAAAACCGAAGAAAAACACCGTTAAGGTGCTTAATGTAGTTGATGTCCTCCAAGGGCTTTAATAGTTTTTGTTGACCTTATTGTTCTCCAAGAGTTGCATGATCTCATGGTAGTCGTAGTATAATATTTTCCCGACCTTGGTATATGGCAAGACTCCCTTAATTCTTAAGTTTTGTAATGTCCCTATTGAAACACCTAGCATATCCCTGACTTCATGGGTCTTGAGCCACTTCTTTTGAACATGGCCTGATTGGTATTGGAGTAGTTGCTTGATCTCCTCCAAAAGTTCCATTTTGAACTCATAGAGGTCTTCCGTTGTAATAATTGTTGCTGCCATATAAAACGATTTAAGGTAAAAGCCGCCAAGGTTTTATTTTTTAAATGACGGCTTGTACTGATTTAGCTTTCGTTTTACAAATCTGAAGCATTATTCTGGGATAAATCGCCTATATAATGCCTACTAGGCTAAATTATTTTTTGTTGGCCCCATACCAACAAAGGGAATCAAATAAGCCCAACTAGAATTAAAAATAGATGTCAATGAACATAATTTATCCCGTATAAGCAAAATGCCTACTAGGCACTATATATACATTTCTCTACTCGTCATTTCTCCGAATCCATCGGTTAAAACATTTCAACAAATAGTTTAAATATTTGGTAGGCTCATCTCGGTTTTTCATTCGGGAAGCCATGTTCTCATGGTCGCTCAAGTCTATATCGAATACCTCCCCAAGAAATGACATGATTTCGTTTTTGGGCGTATTACCATGGTCAATGTCGCCACTTTGCCATAGGGAGATACCCAGCTCCACCAGTGAGGTCTTCGAGCCCGTCCATTTAAGTTTATGCTTTCTTTTCATTGTCCTATAGATTTCAGCCATCGTCCTTTTGCTTTTTAATATTGATATTTTGGTCAACAAATAATTTATAAGTTCATCATTGGACATGATCGTTGCCAGGATGCTGTCATGGCTCGTTGAAAAACGATGGTCAAAGAAACAATAGGGCGCTTGTGTATGCAGGTAGTTATTGTAGGTACGCACATAATAATGTGTATCCAGATGTGTGGCACCACAGCAATGATATTGGTAAAATTCCAAATGGTCATGGAAATACTTTTGCAGATGCTCTATGGCTCTCTCAAAATATTTTATCTGTAGTTTTCTGCTCCCTATTGGACATTTGGTCTCAATCTGAAACCGTTTAATGAAATAAATCAGCTTTCCATGCACCTTTGGTTTTATGGTCTTGAAAAATGTGATTTCATCGCCCTTTGTCTTGAATCCATTTTCCAAAACGTCGTTTTTTAATTGTGCTAATACCGTTTCCGTTAGTTTGATGCCTTCTTTCAAGTTGTCCAAGCTATCATCTTGGACCGTTTCTAGTTCCTTGAGTTGCGCTTCAAGGTTTTTTATAAGGGTGCTGTAGGTTTTCAATAGCTACTGTTTTTAGATTAGTATATGTCCCGTGAGAGCAACCAGGGCATTAGGGGCTGCTATGGTCTACTTGCTATTAATAATTCAATCCCTCAAAAAATTATAGTTTATTTTTATATCCGTGCTTTCTTAATAAATATATTGCATATCAATCATTTAGTGTCATCTACAATCTTTATTGTTCTTAACTTTTACAGAATTATATCTACTGTAAATGTGCTTACTCATTGATTGTAATTTTAAATTCTTTTTTATGTGTTTCTACTTTGTCTATACCGTCACCAATAATATACTCGATAGTACCATGTAATGTTACGGGTTCATCTACAATAAGTGTTACTTTTTGTATAAAATTGACCGCAGTTTTATAATATCTTGCCTCTTCCTTTATAGCATTGTCAAACTTTTCAATGGGGACACCTACTTCTTTTATTGCATCTGATAATATGATGAATGCGTTATGGTCGAATGTTATGGTACAAAGTTCACTATCAGGAATGTTTAAGAGTTTGGTATATATACGCCATGGTTGTTCTATTAAGGCTGTTATATGAACATTGTATGTATTGGAGCTTGTTTTCTTGACCGCAAAGCGCCATTCGGTATGATCGTTATCTTGATTTTGTGCAGATGTGGTAAAGCCAAACAGTAGACTTAATATAGCGGACAATAGCTTTTTCATTGTATCTGATTACTTCTTAATTAAACCATGGTTTTACTATTTCAAGTTCCGGGTTTTTAAATCGTTTGTGTTGATATTCATTTTTAACGGCATCATATTTATAATCATAACTCCATCTCCTGTGATATATAGCAACTTCTTCAATAGCATCACAAATGAATTCTACTTCCAGATTAGTCATTGTTGGGTGAATGGACATACGTACCCATCCTGGTCTGTCTGACAGGCAGCCTTTTAATATTTTTTGTTCGATTGATTTTGAAGTGTCCTTATCGACATTCAATAAGTAATGACCATACGTACCTGCACAAGAACAGCCACCTCTAGTTTGAATACCAAAACGATCATTTAATAATCTTACAACAAGATTGTAATGGGCATCATCTATATAAAATGAAAAAATGCCCAAGCGATCTTTATGCTCTCCAGCAAGTATGTGTAAATTATTGATGTTGGAAAGTCTTCTGAAAACAATATTGTTTAATTCTTGTTCTCTATCCAACATATTTTCCACACCCATTTTCTCTTTAAGCTGGATTGCCATAGCTGCCTTAATGGTTTGAAGATACCCTGGTGTGCCTCCATCTTCACGAACTTCGATGTCTTTATAATAATCACGATCGCCCCAAGGATTGGTATATGTGACTGTGCCTCCTCCTGGTTGGTCTGGTACTTGATTTTGATATAGGCTTTTATTAAAAATTAGTATTCCTGGAGTTCCGGGTCCACCCAAAAACTTGTGAGGCGAAAACACAATGGCATCTAAATTGGCCAAGTGGTTATGATGCATGTTTACCTCTACATAAGGCGCACTACAGGCGTAGTCTGCTATACAGATCGCTCCATTAAGGTGTGCAATTGCTGCTATTTCATGAACAGGTGTTTTTATACCAGTTACATTGGAACAGGCGGTTATGGCCACTATATTCCTTCGGTCGCGACTTAATTTTAAAAGTCTATCTAGTGCATCGGTACTGATAAAGCCTTCTGTTGTATGGGGAATGACCTTAACCTCTGCAATAGTCTCTAGCCATGATGTATGATTGGAATGGTGTTCCATGTGAGAAATAAATACCATTGGGCGTTTATCTTCTGGGATGTGTGTGTATTTCTTTAAATGTTCGTTGACTTTTAAACCCAATATGCGCTGTAGTTTATTGATTGCCCCAGTCATACCTGTGCCTACTAGCATTAATACATAATCGTCGTGTGCATTGACATGACGTTTGATGATGTTTCTGGCTTTATGGTAAGCCAATGTCATTGCTGCTCCTGTTGTGGACGTTTCTGTATGTGTATTTGCCACGAATGGCCCTATTTGATGCAACAAAGATTCCTCTATTGGAGTGTACAGCCTACCACTGGCTGTCCAATCTGCATATAAGATTTTTTGCAAGCCATAAGGCGATTGGAAGGTTTGGTTAACACCCACCACATTTTTTCTAAACTGTTGAAAATAATGCTCCAAATCTAGCCTAACTCCTTGGTGTTTAACAATTTTAATATATTTTGGTTGTAATAATTGCATATTCTAGAACTTCCTTTTACAATCTTTATAAACTTTAATAAAAACATGGGCAACTTTATACTGTAAAGCGCCCATGCTGCAACTGCTCAAACGCTGTTACCTGCCTGGGAAATTGCTATGAAAAACAAACTACTCTTTTATCAATTAATATTTAAAAGCACGGCACCCAATCCACTAAAAGGATGCCGTGCGACTAACTCAAAATAATTCTGCTTGAGAATGACTAATTCAAAAAAAATAACTATGAAAAATTTTACTGTTTAATGTTATTTTTACACATGACTATTTTGATCTTTATATTTTAAAGTCTTAAAGGGAATGATTTTTTAACTAGAATTAAGATTAATCAACTTTATTTTTCTAAATCAATTTGAATAATTGTTCATTCCCTTTTTTGACATTGCATTATTTTATTTTTTTATTTAAACGATTATATTCCTTTAAGCCAGATTTTAGGAACTTGACAAAATTGTCAATGTCCAAATCGTAGGCTTTTGGTTTTACCAATGGCTCTCCCTCCGGTGTCATGAGGACATAGAAGGGTTGGGCATTGTTATTGTATGCCACTATCTGATAATCGGCGTTTTGTTTACCGATCGTCTTTTTTGTTTTGCCATCATAGGTTGATATATACCAATCCTTTTCAGGGAGTTCCGTTTTTTCATCTACGTACAATGCCACTACCACATACTCTTCTTTTAATATCCTTAATACGTTTGGATCGCTCCATACCCTTGCTTCCATCGCCCTACAGTTGACACAGCCGTGGCCTGTGAAGTCTATGAAAATGGGTTTGTTCTGGGCCTTGGCGCATAGTTTGGCCTGTTCCAGATCGAAGTAGCCTGTGAGTCCGTGAGGTAAGTGGAGCATGTCGGTATATTTTGGTTCTTCACATTTACCCACCTCCCCCTTCGGGTACTCCTCCGAGGAGGAGATTTGATTAGAGGTATTGGAGTTATGAGATTGCCTCATCTCGACTCCGCTCGATGCTGTCTTACTCAAAGTGACATCCTCATTATTGGAAGATTGCCACGTCGCTTCTCCATCTGTCGAAGCTTCTCGCAATGACAAGTTGAAGTCTTGTGATGTGAGTGGTGGTAGGTAACCAGATAAAGGTTTTAAGGGTGCGCCGATCATTCCGGGTATCAAATACACCACAAACCCAAAGGTTATGATGGCCATGATGAGTTTTGGGACGCTGGTTGTTTTTTTATCACTGTCGTGAGGTAGTTTGATCTTGCCCAAAAGGTAAAAGCCCATTAATGTGAAAATAACTATCCACAATGCCAGATAGACTTCTCTATTTAATATACCCCAATGATAGACCTGATCAGCGATACTTAAGAATTTAAAGGCTAAAGCCAATTCCAAAAAGCCCAGCACTACTTTTACCTCCTGTAACCAGCCGCCTGATCTTGGGAGTTTTTCCAGCCATTTTGGGAAGGCCGCAAACAATGTAAAGGGCAATGCCAGTGCCAAGGAAAAAGCAAACATTCCTGCAATGGGCTTAATGATTTCTCCACCTGCTGATAATACCAGTATACTTCCCACTATTGGACCTGTACATGAAAATGATATCAGTACCAATGTAAATGCCATGAAGAATATTCCGGTCACTCCACTTTTACCACTTAACCTATCCATTTTGGAAACCCATGAGTTGGGTAATGTCAGTTCGAACATGCCGAAAAAGGACAGTGCAAACAGTAGGAAAATGACAAAGAAAAGAACATTTGGAAGCCAATGGGTGCTTAACCAATTAGCAAATTCTGGGCCATTGATACGTGCTACAATTGTTCCAGCTACTACGTAGATGAGGATGATGAAAAAGCCATATAATAGGGCTTTTTTTAACCCCCCTCCCGCTTCGCGTACTCCCCCCAAAGGGGGAGAGTTTTTTGAACCAAAGAAGCTAACAGTTAAGGGTATCATAGGGAATACACAAGGCGTTAGCAATGCTGCAAGGCCTGAAGTGAAAGCCAGTATCAAAAAAGACCAT
Organism: Aestuariibaculum scopimerae; assembly: GCF_059428085.1. Classification (NCBI taxonomy): domain Bacteria; kingdom Pseudomonadati; phylum Bacteroidota; class Flavobacteriia; order Flavobacteriales; family Flavobacteriaceae; genus Aestuariibaculum; species Aestuariibaculum scopimerae. Next base: position 2,658,709 of record NZ_CM182089.1, on the reverse strand, counting down.
AGTTCTGCCATATTATTCTATGGTATTTATTGTGAACTGAAACTCGTCATCGCCCATGATGCACTTGCCATCTACCATAGTGCATACTTGATATTCGTAATACCCTTTAATGACAGCCTTTTTGGATAGGATTTTTACCTTTTGGCGAAACTCTGCGGTATGTTCGAAATAGTTAACGTTGACCTCAAAAATCTCATCGTACTTTGCTTTAAAACCTATGGGTTTTACCTCTCCTATAAGTTGATAGCTTTCTTTGGGTTGGAACTTGAATACCGCTGGTAGTGGACCCAATTCGTAATTTTGGATGTTGCTATATAGATGCCAAGTGTCATCTAGTTCGATTTTAAAAATAAGCTCTATAACTTCTCCTTGCTTTATGTCCTGTTTTGATATGCTGCACTGCCATTTTGCAGGGGCTAGAATTTGGGCGGACATGGACAGGCCTATAAAAAGACTAAAAACTAGTATGATTGTTTTTCTCATGGGTGCATTTAATTTATTTAATGCCATTGGATCGATTTTCTGCTAGTAATAAAGAGTTATACGCATTTAGAATGTTACCGGATACTGATAGTTCATTAAGCAATTGTTCTTTATTGGCCCACCCTGGAACATTGACTTTAAAATCAACATTAACTCCTGAATCCATGATGATCTGTTTTACTTGACCTGCCGTAAGTTTTGGGTAATACGAACGTATCAAAGCAGCCACGCCGCTTACCATAGGTGCTGCCATGGACGTCCCATCCATAAAATCGTATTTATTACCTGGAATTGTGGAATATATCTTTGATCCTGGTGCGAAAATATCCACATTGTTTTTGCCATAATTTGAAAACTGTGACACTAATTGTTTATTAAAATCATGGGTAATAGCACCTACTGTGAGCACATTATCCACAAATTCAATGTCACTGTTCTTGGTGTCATTTGGATAGTTTGTAGAATTATCCATATTTTTACTCCTATTACCTGCTCCCATAATTAACAACACATCATGTTTTTTGGCATAATCAATAGCGTCATACACCCAATCTGGATGTGCTGAATACTCTTTGCCAAAGCTCATATTGATGACCTTGGCACCATTATCTACCGCATAACGAATGGCCAAGGCAACATCCTTATCGTACTCATCGCCATTAGGAATCGTACGAATAGGCATTATCTTGAAACTCTTATTTGCTGATTTTACACTTTTACTTATCACACTAGTTATGATACCGGCTACATGTGTGCCATGTGATTCTTTGTCTTTAAATCCAATAACATTGGGGTTACCGTAATTGGAGTCAAATAAATCATCGGGATTATCTCCTATAATTTCTCGGGGTGAAAAATCTAGATTATAATGAAACTTCTTTTGAGATTCAAAATGAGTCAGGGCTTTTTTTAGTTTCTCATCGTTGGGAGTCTTTTCAAGTTTCTGAATGAGGGTGTTATGGATCTCATTGACCCTAGTTGATTTTTGATTGAATAGTTCTCTTTGTTGCTGATAGAGGTCATAATCCTTTTGATTAGTTTCCATAATCTCATCTAAAGTTTTTGACTCGTACTTTTTAACCATTCTGGTGAGTTCCAGTTGCACAGGATATATATTATTACCAATGGTACTGCCTAAAAAATTCCAACCATTTACATCGTCTACAAAACCATTGTTGTCATCATCCCTTTTATTGTTTGGAATTTCATCATCATTTTGCCAAATAAATTGGGTTAGGTCTTTATGCTCAATATCAACTCCAGAATCAATAACTCCTACAGTGATTGGAGTTACTTTTTTACCTTTAAGAAACGTACTAGCTTTATCAAGGCTTATTCCTGGAATAGAATCTGTAAATATATCGGCATAAGGCCAATCTTGAAATTCTAATTCTGTTAGAATCTCTTTTTTGGCTACAATTGTAGATGTATTTGTGTTTATACTATACGGTATTACGGCTTTTGTACTACCACAGCTTGATAACAAAAGGGTGATTATCAGTAACTTAAAATAGGTTTTATTTATGTTCATTAATATTCTTTTTAATTTCTACTCATTGACCATTAGTACTCGCCTACAGTATCTAATGATGTATATTTTTTTAGAAAATCGCCTGTTTCAAAACAATCTGAATGCTTATTTTATAATTTAACAGCAACAATAGCGTAGCATGAAATTATATTCCCAACTCATTGAATAACTCAATAAGTTTAGGATTTGAAGGCGCTGGAGCGTTAGCACTAACCATATTGCCATTAGGGTCAATTAATATAAAGCGGGGAATACTTTTGATTGCATATGCTTGAATAAATTCTGATTTAAATCCCTTATCTGATAATAATTGAATACCTACCAGTCCTTTCTCTGCAATCATTTTTTTCCAAGCTTCTTTTCTATCTGCTTTATCGACAGAAATGCTTACAAATTCAATCTGTTTATTACCATGATATTTACCTTCGATCTCTTTAAGGAAAGGAAATTCTTTTATACAAGGGGGACATTGAGTACTCCAAATATCTATATAAAGATATTTACCTTTTAAATCAATCAGAGAGGCTGTTCCTCCTTTATAGTTTTCATAGTTTTTAAAAGTTGGGGATGGTTTGCCAATACGGTCAGTAAATTGTGCATTTATATGTTTGACTCTTTCTTTATATTCATAATAGTTTTTTAACTTGTTTTCAATTATTTTTTCATTTTTGCTTTTTTCACTTACGTAAAATATTGAATCTACATTTTTAATATTCTCCGTTAATTCAAATAGTTTAGTTTGAAGTTCTCTTATTTCAATTTTAGCATCTTCCTTCATGAAAATAGGAGGATACATACTCCTATCTTCTTTTATTATAGCCAATTTTTCTAAATAATAATTATTTATTTTAGCACCAAATCCAAAATATTTTAGGGTTTTTTCAACCTCTTTTGCATTAAATGATAGATTCAAATCATAGCCATTTTTAAGAATAATATCGTATGATTTTCCATCAATAAATAAAATATTATTTCCGTCTTTAACTTTTAATGTATCGCTAAAAGTCCCATCTTCATTTATTTTAATAGTTTTAAAATATGAAGACTTTTTAATAACTAATGAATCACTAATTTTATCTGTAATCTTACCAGAAAGCGTGACGTAATTTTTTGGTTCTTCCTTGCAAGCAATAATTGCTATAGCCAGCGTTAAAAAAAACAGTTTATTTTTTATTATTTTATTATTTTTCATATTATTGGATTAAACTTATTATTGATTGGCAAACCAATAATAAGTTTGCAATTTCTAACTTTAGGTGGAATCGTGATTATGTTCTTTTCTTGGATTAGCATATTTTAGTGTTTTACTATTTAATCTAACCCCAAATGCTTACGGATCAAAGGCTCTAATTTTTCACCTCTTGCTTCTTTATCGACTATGATTCCTTCTTTATTTAATAGCCATACAGTAGGGTATGATCTGATTTTATATAATGAGATAAAACTTATAGATGTATTCGTTCCCCCTTCCAAATGTAGTGGCCAATTGGCTCCCGTTTTTATAAGGATCTCTGATACTCTGCTTTGGTTACCAGCACCATCTGCTACTATCCCAATAACTTCAAAACCTTGTTTACGGTATTTATCATACATTGCCTTTACATGAGGCATTTCTTTAATGCAGGGAGCACACCAAGTTGTCCAAAAATCAATCAACACCACTTTACCTCGCATTTTGGCGAGGTCTACTCTTGTACCATCCATAGCTGTAAACGCCATGTCAAATGGCTTGGTAGCATCAGCTTGTTTTAATGCCTCTCTAGCCGATATATTATCAGCTATAAACTTATGTAACGTTTTAATACCTAATTGGCTGGTATTTGGGTTGTTATACCCCGTTTTCTCAAAGAAGTAGCCCCAAAGGACACCTCCTGCTGCCGATGATTTTTTTTCTATATACTCCAAACATCTTTTGATATCATTAGCCATTACTTCCAAGGTTCCGTATTTATTCATAAGTGCTTCCATACGCAATCGAAATGAGTCCCAGAATTGGATTTCAAATTGCTTCCAATACTCTACCTCTAGTTTTTCATTGTTTTTTGGTAAAACGTTATATATTCTACTAGCTGTTACAAGGTCACGACAAAATAGCATAAATTCTGCTTTGTATTTACGCTCTATCGATGCATTGGAGGTAAGTATGTTTGTAACTAAATCAAACCCTTTTTTTGAATGTTTTGCTCTAGCCAGCTCATCCACAGGTAGGGCACGTATTAGGCTATATAATTTGGATTGCCTTTCAGATTTTGGCAATGTATCCAATTTCACATTTAAATACTGTGTTAAACTATCTGATATTTTTTCAGGGAGGAAATAAGGGTAAGAACTTTCGGCACCAATGAGCCAAGTCATAACATCGTCATAATGTTTATGTCGTGGATATCTATCCAAAAACGCTTCTGCCATCTGTACATGTTTTTTGCGATTTTTATCTTCAATTTTTTTCCTAATAAGGAAAGTGCCATTATAATAAGCATCCATTTCTTCTCTACCATATAGTAAATTATCTTTTGCACTATTGAATTTCTTCCAATCTATATCTGCTTGTATTTTTGTTGCTTTAGAGCTGTCTGAAGGTTTTTGTGCATGTATGTTGTTGATAAAACAAGACAACATAAGCATTATTAACATGCTTAATTTAAGATCGTTTAGTTTTACTCTATTCATTTTTATCATATTTTTTTTAATCATTATTAACATCAAACCCTTTTCTTTCTTTGATCTGTTTGTTTAATTTTAAGTTATTCATCTCTAACACGTTACTTCCATGCTCTGGCTAAAATTTTTAAATGAATTATTTAGCAATGAAAGACAGGAAGAGCATTCGTCATGCTAGTACCCATCGTTTTGTGGCAGCAAATTAGGATTGATTAAAATTGCGGATTCAGGAATGGGTAGTAAAATATCGCCTGCTTGCCAACCTGGTTTAATAGCACTTATAACCTCATTAGCCTTTCCTAGTCGTTTTAAATCAAACCAACGGTGACCCTTTTCTGTAAATAACTCTACTCGTCTTTCTTGGAGAACGGCATCCAACAAATCGTTTGTAGTTGATGCCGTTGTATTGGGTAATCCTGCTCTGGTTCTAATCATATTCAAATCTGACTGTGCTCCAGAGGTATCTCCTAATTGCGCTCTTGCCTCTGCACGGATTAAATATTGTTCTGCCAAACGGAATAACACAGAATATTCCAACGAACTAGTGTTGTCTAATCTTTCTTTGTATTTATAGGGGTAATACCAAGTGTTAGAGTCGACTATTACACTATTTGTCCATTGAGATAAACGTTGATCATCTGTTTCAAATGCCCCTAATAAGGCATTGGTCAAGGCTGAAAAATCAGTACCTGATGTTGGTAAAACAACAAAAACATTTCCCTCGTAAGTATTCTTAATAGCACCGTTTGGATCGGGTTTAAATTGCCAGATACTCCCAGAGGAATTCTTTAAAAACACTTTGTCTAGATCTGGTTCCCATGTCGTAGCATTAATAACCTCACTGGCAGTAATTTCTGCAGCCTCCCATTGCTGGGTATATAAATAAATACGTGCCAATAAGGCAGTTGCTGTCATATTATATGGACGTACCCGTTCACCAGTGATATCTTCATCTAATAAACTTTTAGCTAGGATTAAATCTGCAATAACTTGTTCATATACCAGATCAATTGACATACGCTCCACCGTCGTATTGGTTATATAATCTGTAGTGGAGATGTAGGGAATAGGACCATAAAGTTCGACCAGTAAGCTATGAAGATAAGCTCTAATAAATAAGCCTTCACCCATCAACTGATTTTTATCCTTCAAAGGTAAAGAAACGGAATTCTCTACCCCTTCCACAACCGCATTAGCTGCATAGATAAGACTATAGGTACGGTCCCACCAACCAGTTACAGTTCCGTTGGCGGGTAAAATACTATGGTTATAAAAATGTTGTTCATCTGCAGTAGAAATATAATCTAGTTCATCTGCATATAAACCCATATTCTCATCTAATATACCACCAGACACTAATCCAGCATCGCGCATTTGGGCATAGATATTTGCAAGAGCAGCCGTTGCCGTTGATACATCTTCAAATAATGCCTTTGCTGTTAATTGGTTTTTTGGAAGATCTACTTCTACAAAATCTGTACAAGCGTTTAAAAAGATTAGTATTAATGGTAAGCAAAATAACTTCATTGCTTTTGATCTATACGTTGAGTAAGAGATTTGAAGCTCTTTAATATCTATTATTATTTTTTTAAGTTTCATCATAATACATGTTAAGGTTAAAAGCTTAAATTTAATCCTAAAGTAAATTGCCGAAGGGGAGGCAAACTTACACTAAAGAGTTGTTCTGGATCATAGCCTTTATAATTGGTAATTGTAATCAGGTTTTGCCCTTGCAAGTAAACACTGGCGTCTATGTTAGAAATTATATTTTTTGGAATTGTATAGGTCAAGGATACATTACGCAAACGAATAAAAGAGGCATTGGTAATTATGGCATCACTACTTGTATAATTACTAAAAGCCGTATTGGCTGGTCGATTGGCACTTGAACTTTGGCTATATATTTGAGTTGGCCCCATATCTCCTGGTTGCTGCCAACGATCCAATACGCCTACATACTGATTGGATCTCGTTCCAGGTTTTTGTGAACCTAAAATATAATTTGTTCCTTCTTGTTTTTTGAACTGGAAGAAAAAATTCAATCGTAAATTTTTATAAGTTAAAGTGTTCCCCAAACCACCAAAAAACTTTGGAGTAAGGTCTTTAATCACTTGACGGTCATCAGATGCATTGATAATTCCGTCATCATTAAAATCTTCAAACTGGTACACACCCGTATCTGGATCTACGCCAGTAAGGCGGTACAACTTTCTAATGTCCAATGGTTGACCAACCTCTAGAGTGTTGGCAAAGGTTGAATTTTCCAGCCCATCAAATCTTAATAATTTGTTTCTATTTGCCGAGATATTAAAGGTTGTACTCCATTTAAACTTGTCCTTCTTAATATTTGTAGTACGTACATCAATCTCAAAGCCTTTATTTTCTACCGTTGCATCAAAATTCGCTGTTAAAGTGTTGAAGCCTGTGGTTGTGGGTAAGGGAATACCAACCAGCTGGTTAGAAGATCGGTTACGATACCAGGATGCCGAAAGAAAGATTCGATCTTTTAAAAATCCTAATTCTAAAGCAGCTTCCAACTTTTTGTTTTCTTCCCACCCAAAAATGGGATTGAATAGTCTTGTAGGGTTGAGTCCTGAAACTCCATCATAATTATTCGTAGTTGTACTATACGTATCTAAAAATGCATAATCAGGAACATTATCACTACCAGTTATGCCATAGCTGGCTCGAAGTTTTCCAAAACTTAAATACGAATTATCCTTTAAAAAGTTTTCGCCTGAAAAAATCCAAGCTCCACCTATAGCTCCAAAGTTTCCAAATTGTCTCCCAGGCCCAAAACGAGAGGAGCCATCCCTACGCCCCGTTAAATTTAGGATATATTTGTCCTTCCAGTTAAAATTTACTCTTCCAAAAACTGCTTGATAGTTATATTGGCTTTCTTCATCCGTAACAATTGACGTAGTAGTAGCCGATTTCAAATCATGTATTAAAATATTGCTTGAAAAACCTATTCCTCGCTGAACTAACTGTTGAGAGGTTTGCTGTTGAAAAGTAGAGCCCAATAATATGTTTAAGCTAACATCTCCCCAATGCTGCTGCCAATTAATTTGTGGTTCTATGATCCAAGATCGACGGGTTGTGTTATTTACAGTAATGATTGAGAAACTCGGATCGAGAAGTAGACCATTGGCAGTGAAAGGAGAATTTCGGGTACTTGGAAGTGTGTTAAAAGATTCCAAACGAACATCATTATAACCTAGGTTTGTTTTCAAATCTAGATTAGGCAGTAATCGATAAGATAGCATTGTATTTGCATTTAAGCTATAAGTTTGTGCCCGCAAATCGCTTTCTAAATCGGCCAAAGGATTGTTAAACGTTCCATTCTCCCAATTTAAGTTTCCCTCTTCATCGTAGAGTGCAGGCGCATTAGGTTCTAATGTAGTGGCTATTCTAGTTAAATCAGAAGTAGGAAGCTGGTTATCTTCAGCTGTATAATTAATTGATGTATTTAATTTTAGACGGTTATCAACTGATTGGTGACCAATATTACTGTGTATGGATACTTTATTATATTTTGAATCTCCTGGAAAAACTGTGGTTTCATCATGATAGGTACCACTCACTAAAAATTGTGTTTGGGAAGAGCCTCCAGAAAATGACAATTGAGCATTGTTACGGTAGGCTGTACCTCCAATAAGTTCTTCTTGCCAATCAGTATAGCGGGTCTGATCCCAAGTACCATTGACATCATAATTTCTTGAACTAGGTGTTCTACCATCATTGGCATAGGCTTCGAAACGCATTTCTAAATACTGCTCGGTGTTCATTAAATCCAACATGCGAGTTACCTGTCCAAAACTATTACTCAAATTAACACTAATCTTTGTTTTTCCAGCCTTGCCCTTTTTGGTGGTGATCAGTACTACTCCGTTGGCACCACGAGATCCATAAATGGCTGTAGCATCTGCATCCTTTAAGACCTCAATACTCTCAATATCTCCTGAACTAATAGCATTTAAAGGGCTTATGTTCCCTCCAGGAATAATTCCTAGTCCTTGATCCACAGACAATGATCCCAATGATTCAGAACCATAAGGCACCCCATCTACAAGAAATAGAGGGTCTGAACCCAAGTTTATACTGTTACGTCCGCGGATTTCGATATTAAAACCCGCACCAGGAACTCCTGTGGTTTGGGTAATATTTACACCTGGTAGTTGGCCTTGCATTGCAGCCAAAGGATTGTTTACAGGTTGCTTTTCTATGGTTTTGGCAGTTATTTTAGCAATACTTCCTGTACGCTCTCGTTCGGTAACATTATAATACCCGGCGTTAATGGTTACGGCATCTAACTGGCTAATCTCTTCTTTCATAACAACATTTATAGTTGTTTGCGCTCCAACCACTATTTCTTGTGTTGTATAGCCTATAGATGAGAACATTAATACATTAGCTGCATCGGCTACTGTAATGTTATATGTGCCATCAAAATTTGAAGCTACACCTCTGGTAGTGCCTTTTACCTGTACTGTTACTCCTGCTAGTGGCATACCTGCTTCGTCAGTTACTTTACCAGAGACTTGGCGTTGTTGGAGTTTACTTCTCTCCTTTATAGTAATGCGGTTATCGGCACCTAATATGACATTAAATTTGCCTTTCGGCAATGTTTGTTGCAGTAACTTACTAACCGTTACCACTCCTTTTCTTACATCTACTTTTGGTGCGTCCTTGAATAAGTTTGTAGGATACAAAAAACTGTATTTAGTTTGGTCGATAATCATATCGAACACCTCATCGACAGTCATGACTTTGTCTTGGTCGATTTTAACTTTTTCTTGTGCATTAGTGATATCAGTATTTAAACTGAAGACCGTTGTGCAGAGTAAGAAAATGAATGTTCTCATAATCATTAATAGTATCCGTTTGCTGATTCCTATTTTTATAGGGATTGCATGGATTTTAATTGATTTAATTTCCATAAATTTGTGTATTATTAGTTAGTTAATCATTTAATTAGTTAATAATGCTATAGGGGGGATTAACAGTTTGAACTTTCCAGGTATAGACTGTGTCCTCCTTTTTCTTTAGTATTTTGTTATTTCATATTATTGTTCTGGTTTTAATTAATTTATATTTGATCGTGTTCTTTGATTAACTAAAATAATACCCCAGCGCGCCATCTGTCTCCTTCACTAAAAACATCCACTGGATGTTTTCTTAACGTTCGGTCCTAATTAGACATTAGTTTAGTTTTCACTTTTTAGGGAGTTGAAGTTTTAACGGGTCGAAATGTTTGAACTTCGCTCTCTTTTTTTTATACTTTCTTTTTATTCAATACTTTTTCCATTGATGAAAAAGTATTCAAAAAATCTAGGCTTAATTTTAATTCTTGAAAAATCGGCTCCAACAGTTTATCGTGCGCATTGCAACCGTTACACTTGGCAATGCTCCGCAGCCATCGCTACCTGTTGGCTTTTTTTTCTACAGAATTAAAATGTAGGCCGTATTACTTTACTTTTATGTTTTTCGTTTCATTACTTAAGTGTTATGGTTTTATTATTGATTTCGTAGTTTTTGATGACTCCGAAGTTTTTGATATCGTTTAGGATATCTATAATGCTTTGGTCTTTATATAATGCTCCGTTGAATGGTATAGCTTCTAAAGTTTGGTCTGCGAAAACCACATCCATATCGTACCAACGAGATAATGTAGACATAATGTCTTTTAATGATCTGTCCTTGAACATGAATAATCCCTCTTTCCAAGATATATGAGAACGTACACTTACCTCTTGAATACTCATATTATTGGAAACTGTATTTAAATTAGATTGTTGAGAAGGTGCTAATATTTTGCTCGTATTGCCTGCTGTAACTTCAACTTTACCTTCGACAAGTGTGGTGTATATATTAGCTTCATCCTTATAAGCTTTAATGTTGAATTCTGTACCCAATACTTCTACTTCCTGACCACTATTAAACACCTTAAATTTTGAACCTCTATGTTCTGTACTTGGTGAGACATCAAAATAAGCTTCACCGTAAACGAGCTCTACTTGTCTCGTCTCGCCTTTAACAAATGCTATTGGGTATTTTAATTGAGATTCTGAATTTAACCATACTTGGGTGCCATCAGCTAAAGTGATTTTATGCTGTCCACCTCTTGGGATGGTCAAGTAATTATAGGCAATTTCACCTGTATAATGCTCTCCTGCTTTATATATAATCTCTTCACCATTACTCGCCGCGTTTGGAGTTTGAAAGGACGTTCCTTTTACTAAAGTTACTTCCTCTCCATTCTCTAATGTTAGGGTCGCCTTATCTATACCCGTTGTAATTTGGTTATTAACAATAATGGGTTCTATAAATTGAGGTGAATCGTTTTCTTTATTAAGAAATACTGTAAGTGCTACTATTAAAAGTACAGAAGCGGCAGCTGCATATTTCCAATACAAGCTTCTAGTTTTTCTGTTTGGTAGTATTTGCGGTGCAACTGGTTTAATATTTCTTTTTTCAATAATGTGTTGCCACATCGTATCAAAATCAGTACTAGAAAGTTTGTCGCTATCAAAACCCAACAAAAGAATGAGTTTTTTAGCTTCCTCTATGGTTGCTTTCTTTTCAGGATGTTTCGCCATCCAATTATTCCAAAAATTAGAAGTCATGCTGTCTGTATCCAAAATCCATTTTTGAAAGTATTCATCCTTTACAAAATCTTCAACCGTATAATGAACGTATTTCATCTGCTGTTTTTAATTGCTTTTCAATTCAGAATCTAATATTGAAATCAGGCTCTTTATAGTTAAGAGAAGAAAATTTCATTTTTACTTCATAAAAACTTAACTTTTTTTAATGAAAATTAAAAAGCACTGAGTTTTAAGGCCTTAACAGTTGAAAAAATATTTTGAAAAATGGTGGATTTATTGAAAATAATGAAGGGAAAGCAATTTAATTAAAAAAAAATAGCTTAAAGAACAGAGAACAATAAGATTAACAGAACGATTGAAACCAAAAGGTCTTTTAAAATCTGAATGGTCCGTGCCATTAAATTATAGGTGCCTTTTTTATCCAAGGACATAATCTCGGAAATCTCTGAATAGCTTAATCGCCCATAAAACTTTAAATGGATGATTTCCCGTTGCTTATTGGAAAGTGAAGATATTGCTTTTTCCAAAGCTTTTCTCTTGGCATCAAATTGCTGTTTCTCGATAAGACTAATTTCTGTGGAAGGTATTTCTGTATTCAGACTGTTCAAGTCTTGATTTTTATCAAATTTCTTTCTTTCCTTTGAAGCTTTGGAAATTAATTTACGGCGTAATGCTTTATAAAGATAAGCCTTGATCGATTTTACTTTTGCCAACTTTTCTTTGGCATCCCATATTTCTATAAAAAGGTCTTGTATCGAATCCTTAACCAGCTCCTTATCGTAAACAAGTTTAAGCCCATAGCTGTACAACAATGATACATGTGATTTATACATGTTGGCAAACGCCGATTCACTACCGGATTGGAATTCTTGCCATAACTGCAAATCGGTCATAAGCATGTTTTTTTCGTCAGGAACTGAAGCTTTATGATGTTGTTCATTTCCCTGAAAATTAAAGTGCTTATATACCGTCTTTTTTTCCACTGTTGAAATTCGTAAAATGGAGTTGAATGTGGCTTAAAGGTATAATAAAAAAATTGAAACTTCCAAAAGATGCTAAAATTAGCACTGCTTAAAGAGATATTATATAACTGAATTTTAATTGGTTATGATAATTCCTTAGGTATTGTAAATAAAGACTTAATTTCCAAATATAGATTGCGCCTCCCGATGTATCCGCTTGAAGTTTATTTGAATATCATCATTCGAAAAAGGGGTTGTGGGTTTAGGAATTTGCTTTTGAATATGCTGTAATTTAAACTGTACTTTTTGGTCCTTCCCATCGGAAAATGTAATAAACTCACCCAGTTTTAATCTAAAAAATACATCAGCACGACGTTTTGAAACTTCTTTCTCGCCTTTGGTAATTCTGGTATCAAAATTGAGATTATGCCCTTGATTGACACTTGTGGTTTGTGCCTTTACGATCTCAAAAAATCGTTCATAATATTTGGCGGTATCTGGATCATTCACCTTACCAAAAAATTGATAGGACAGATTGCTTAAAATGGCTTTACTGGCCTTGTCCCCATACAGCATGTCATTTTGAATTTTATCCTGCATCACATAAATGGTGGCTATATCATAGCTTCTTAAGGTTGCCGGAATGCGGTGCATATTGAGAAGTTTAATAGTTGGGGCTTCTTCCATTAAAATAAATGACGACTCTTGATGGCGTACACTCATTTGCTTGATCATGGTGTGCATGATAGTTGCTATAATAGGGGAATACACATCGTCATATTTCGGGTTATTGACTATTGAAATAACCGCTCGATTGGATTTGTTATTGATATCCAGGGGCACTTCATCTTTGGATAAAGCCATAAATATTTTTTGGGAACTTATTTTTTTAAAGGCATTGGCTAGGGTACTTTTAACACCTGCCGTTTGCTTTTCGGATTCTATACCATTGATAAAGGCACTTGCCATGGACCTGGAAGTTAAATCAGAACTCAAAAAGGCAACCAGGTTTTTAGTGTTAATATATTGAAACAAGGCAATAACATGGGGCAGGGTACAGTAGTTGGGGTGGCTTGTCTTTAGCTTCCAAATAAGCCCACTCAAAAGGCCTTCTACGGCATCGGTAAAAAACTTGGAGCTACCTGAAACATCGGATAAGTTTTGCTCCAATAGATTTTCAATAAGGACTTTAGATAGAGCATTGACACTTTCTTCATTGGGAATGTATCTTGGGGCAATGGGATTCACGCAATAATGAATCTCATCAAATGCAATGATATAAAAATCTATGTTCCTGTCCTTAAAAAGTGGGTAAGCAATTTCCGTGAGTTCAAAATCCTTATAGTCATGTATAATACCACTAAAGGCATGCTTGCTGAAATGTTGCAAGAAATTATAAATGACGCTTTCTGTCTTTCCACTTCCAGCCGATCCAATGATGGACACTCCTCGTCTTACATTGTCAATCTTAAACGTGTTGCGTTTTAACTTAAAATGGACTTGGTATTTTTTATTGGTTTTAGGATTCCCGTCATTATCCATATATACATATAAGACCGTGTTTATAAATAATATTGGAATCCCAATAGTTAGTGTGTATATGATGATAGCATTCGGATTCAACTTCCAAAAAATACAGCTTATTAGTACCAGCACTATAAGATTAATAAAAAATGCCTTTTTCAAGCATTTAAAGATCACTAAAAACACAAGTGCAAAACCTATATCTATACTTATAATATGTAAAATGTTTGCTATCATATCCCTATAGATCCCGATTGAATCGCACGTTCTGTGCCTCGTTTTAATTGCTTGATGCCTTTAAGCACCAATTGCACTTTGTTTGTTGGGATGTTCATCAGTGTCGTGTTTATGCCTGTTTTGCTGATAAGTTTAAAAGCTATGGCACGCTCATTGGTCGGTAGGCCCATAATACTGGCATAATAGGTTTTAGGGTCTTTAATGAGTAGTTTCCTGGCTTGGTAGGTCTCGACATAATTGCGTCTGTAGGTAAACAGTTTGTCAAAGGTTTTTTCTGAAGCTGAAAAAAATGAATCCCTATCAAATCCCCGTTTGACTATTTTTCCGTTCATCTCTACTTCAGAGGCTTTGTATTTGCTTCCAGGGGACAAACTGAACCTGTTGGATGCATCCTTTCGACTGACGATGATATGGATATGGGATTGTGATCCTTCCTTGGCCATGCCCTGTTTTATATATTGTCCATTTATTTTATGGGGTGCGTCTTTTTCAAGTTGCTTGATCTGGTTTAGTTTCGCTTTAATATTTCCTGTCAGCTTGCCACTTTTAATTTGCTGGATGTCATTCTTTAAGCTTAAGATTTTACCATGATAGGGCGCATTTTCCTTAATGGCCTTGTCCGTACCTTTATAGGTGCGCTCATGTTCAATCTTGGCATAGTATTTTATATCATTTACCGTCACAGGCTTGCCATCGATCTCTCGATTAAAGGCTTTGGCATATTCGGTCATGAGTGCTCGGGTGTAGCGTTTCAAATCTTCCCTGCTATTTTGTAATCGCTTGAGCTCATAGGTACTTGGGTTGACGGTTATGGAGTAAAACCTAGGCTCGGTCTTTTTAAGTTTGGACGTGTTTTTATCAATGTCACGAATGACCTCGGTATTGGATATTTCCTCACCGTACTGGTTAAAAAAGTGTTCCATCTCCTCCATGGATTTTCCGTCGTTTTCCTTTTCCAGATAGGCCACAAAATCAGAAACACTTTGCATGTAACTAGCTCCTAGTTTTTGTGGTGTTATGGTGATGTACATGGTTTAATTGTTGTTTTAAATTTTCAAATTCGGCTTTGGTGATGTCCAAGCGATAATATCCTTTTCCAAAACTGCCTTTGATATAGCTGGTCTTTTGGATTAGCATTTCCATTTGGGTTTTCAGATCATTGTAATGCTTTTTGTTGTCGGCATATTTGTTTCTGTAATAAATGAGTTCTTCATTTTCAGTGATGAGTGTTGGTGTGCCAAAATCGTGGATGCCCTCTTCCTCTTTTTCAATAGCGTCCGTTTCTTCCAATAAAGATTGCAACATGATATTGGTAGGTTTGGTCTGGTGCTTTTCAATGTCCTTGATGATGGCAATGCTGGCTTCTGTACGTTTTCTGTTTTTGGTGATTTCCTGGATGATGCTTTTTCCAAATTGATCCGATGGCAGAAACCCGTGCCACTCAAAAAAATGGATCATGAGTTCCATAGATTCCGAATAGGATTTGGAAACCGTCCTTGAAAACCGTTTGAACCGTTTGGCTGTGGTTCGTTTAAATCGTATGGTATAAAAGTTGTCCATTTTTTGGATATGAATTCAATTGGGTCATTTTTTTTCAGTGTTTATGGTCGGTCACAAGGGTTTTGACCCAATGACACATTTTGTGCCAAAATCCAAAATCCTTACAATCCCTTTATTCAAAAGGGATTGCACCAAAAACAAACAAAGTAACATCGTGAAACGTGTTACCCTCTTGCTCTTCCATTTCGTCACGCAAAAGCGTGACGAAATTCCAAACAACCTGACTAAAAGCCTGTCTTGAGCGACAGTCGAAAGGTCAGTTGCTTTTTTGGGCATTTCAGCTATTTTAAAGTTATCTGTTTGGGGTTAAATATTCAAACATGGAATGGTCACAAATGGCTCGTTTTGGTATCATAGAAAATGATTTTTGGAGATGTTGCCAATTTGGACGTCAGATTTTCAAAATAGGCTTGGGAAATCTGCAAACAAAAAGACCCTTTGAAAGTCAAAAGGTCAATTTGCATTTTATTTTAGCATTAATTAAATATTGAACACGTATTGATAGGTGTACAAATTTTTGATAGCTTCTTCGTCCAATAGTGTATCATAATCCACATGGTGCTCTTTGGCGTATTGTTTCAAATCATCCCCAATTTTACTTTCGACATCTTCCTTTGATACCGAAAGCAAAAGGTCTTGGGTGTATGCATCGAGGTTGTTATAATTCAAATAAATCATGGTTCTCGTTTTAAATTATAAAATACCTTCATCGGCAAAACTATAATAACTTCCATCAGGAGCCAATATTAAATGGTCAAGTACCTTCACGTCAAACAGCTTGGAAGCGTTCTTTATTTTTTCCGTGAGTTGTCTATCCTGTTCACTGGGTTTTAGTTTACCACTTGGGTGGTTGTGTACCAAAATAACACCAACAGAAAGTGTCTTTAGGATAATGGCAAACAGGATACGGATATCTACCAATGTACCTGTAATACCCCCAAAGGACAATTGATAAATACCCTTAATTTTATTGGAGTTGTTCAATAACAAGACTTTAAAAGATTCGTGCAATCCAATGGTGTCTATATCCCAATTCTTATAGATGATACTTGCTGCATCCTCTGAACTTTTAATGACAGGGGCTAATGCCACACTTAATTTTTCTCGGTAACTAATTCTTATTTCGTTAACTTTGCTGTTCATTGTTTTTCTGTTTAGGATTAATAATGAAAAGAGGGCAATACTTTTCGACGAGACTGCCCTCTTTATTTTTAAATGTTATTCAGTTTTGGAATTTGTAGTTTTAGCATCCAAAAGCAATATTTCATTTGCTACGACTTCCGTATAATGGCGTTTTTCACCTGCTTCGGTCTCATAGGAGCGTTGTTTAAGTTTGCCCTCGATGCCTATCTTTGTGCCCTTGCCAACATACTTTTCTATGATGGTGGCAACCTTGCCCCATGCCACGATACTGTGCCAATCGGTTTCTTCCTTTTTCTCGCCTCTGGCGTTCTTGAAGTTGTCGTTTGTAGCCAAAGAGAATTGGGCGACTACTTTTTTGTTGTCAAGTTGTGTAATGGTTGGGTCTTGTCCAACGTGTCCGATTAACTGTACTTTGTTTTTTAGTGTACTCATAATAAAATATTTAAAAATTAATAATTGATTTACTTATTATATCTGAAGCGTTTTCCTTTTTTGATTTTTTGGATGCTGCTTCCTTTTTGTATGGTTTGATATGATTTCATGATCCGATGATTTGATTTACTTCCCATAGAGCTGTGAGCTGTTACCTTTTTTTGATGCTTGATGGAGTTCAATATTCAGGCTTGGCAGGACGTATAAAAAAGAGCGAGGCACGAGCTCTGGCTTTATGCCGTCAGCCAAGAATGAATGTTGTTGTTTTGCTGGCAAAAAAAGTGTCCCAGTGAGCACTCGGAGAGTAGATTAAATGGGTTGTGAAATTTCAACCCGACAGGAAATGGCATCCATGCAGATATGGAATTCCTATCAAGCGGACTTAAGCCTAAAAGTTAATTCCCTACTAAAAGGATAAATTCACTTTTAGGCTTGTGTCCAAGACTGTTTTAGTGAAGCTCTTTTCCCGGAATGCAGGGAAACGGAATGGAGTGGGAAAATGCTAAATGGCCAATATTGTGAAAAAAAATTTCTGTCTGGAAATAAATTAGAACAAAATGTTTAAATTTGAAAAGGTGTTTATGGTATGCCTGCTCGTTCGTGCAAAGATTTCATCGACCATAATAGATAATATAAACCCTCAAGGCTTATTATCCGACACAGTATACGAACGCACAATCTCTTGGATAATAATCTTTGAACAACGGATTATATTATGAAAACTATTGATTTCTTTAAACTTCAATCTAAAAACTTACACAGAGATTTTAAAACTAGAAAACTTGTCTTTAACAATGAACTTGGTGAATTGTCATATGAATTTGAGCCAAAACATTTCGATATCGAATTAGTTATTTACGATTTCAACCTTGATGAAGAAAATTTTACTCTAATGAAGGCTCAACATGTCATAGCTCAAATGGCTGGATTTGTAAAATGGACGTTTTTAATAAAGGCGTCAGAGCCTGATTTGAAAATTGCAAAAATTCTATACGAAAATCAAGATATAATTGATTTGCGAATGTGGATAGTTTACATTGCTGATGCAGAAAGAATGAATCAAACGAGATTTGACTCAGAAACAAAATTGTCTATTTGCGAACAAGTCTTTGAACTGGGAGTTTTCGGTGACGTTCAATTTGATTGCTACCTTTTAGATAAAAAATAGGGATTAAAGTGCTGTCAGCTAAGAATGAATGTTGTTGTTTTACTGGCAAAAAAAGTGTACCTGTGAGGGTTTGGGAAGTGAGTGAAATAGATTGTGAAATTCAAATAGACAGGAAGTGGCATCCATGCAGATATGGAATTCCTATCAAGCGGACTTAAGCCTAAAAGTCAATTCCCTAATAAAATGGTGAATTCACTTTTAGGCTTGTGTCCAAGACTTTTTAAAGAAGCTTTTTTCTCGAAATGAAATGAAGGGAAATGTGCTTATTTAGTCTGTATATGAATATATTATTGCATTACATTGTTTAATGCAGGTTTTTTTAAGAAAAGTATTTGAAAGGTATGTTGTAGGTAATTGAACGGATTTACAAAATCCAAATGAAATCTTGTTCTTTCTTCTATTCACCATTCATTTTAACAAGATGATCCGTTAATGTATCTATTATCTCATCTTTTGATATCGTAAAATTATCTATTAAGAATTCTTCAATATTACTTTTAAATTTGTCAGTAACTTCAAACTTATCAAGATAGCTTTTTATCTCTGTACAGTATTCTTTTTCAATTTCATTTAACCAATCATGTTCTACTTTATTTCCTTTGTCCAGTCTATTTCTATATTCCGATAATTTCCATATTGTAAACATCATTTTTGTAAATGATTCTGCATATTCATTTATTGGTATTTCCTTTAATCTTATACCATTTAGAGAATCCAGCATTGATTTATCAACGATTATAGGTAATGGATTTCCATAATTACTTTCTTGAAATTCACCTGTCTCTAAAAAATTTCTAAATCTCTCAAAAAACACTTTCTGAACCCTAAAACCATTACTTATTGCTTGTGAGTCCTGGATATTTATAAAATTAAAAAAATCTATTTCCGTAGAAGCCAAGCCCACTAAACCTTGAATTAGATAAAGGGATTCCTCTTCAAAATTTTCGGGCGTCAATCCTGTTATGCCAATAGCAACCTCACTTAAAGTTTCGGTTTCTATAATTTTATTTGGCAGATGAAATGAAAAATAAGATTCGTTTTCAAATTCTGAAATTATTTGATGTATTTGCGTTAGCTTTCTTGCATTATTTACTTCCCACCATCTCTTTATTGTTTGTTTAGAATTAAATATTCTACTACGATTGGAATTAATAAAGAATAATATATAAAATGAAACCGTAACGAGTAATCTATTATACCATAATTGCTCTTCTTCTTTTAACCTAACAGTATCATAATACATAAAAGAATTCTCTACTATTGTATCGAATGATTGTTGCATTTCTGATAATTTATAAAACACTGCTTTCAAGTTTATAAAAGCCACATTTCTTTCATTATCTTGCTTCGGCTCAACTATATTAGCTAATTGATTAAGAGTATTTCTTAAGGATGAACACCAATTGTTTATTTGTTTTTCATATTCGGAAAATTGGCCTTTATCATAGTATTTCCTTGATAAACGAGTATATCCTTTTGTCTTACTCAATAAATTAGATAAAGCTTTTATCTGTGCTATTAATTGATTTAATGAAGATTTAAACCTAGATTGATTTCCTTCCATTGAAAATTCAAAGTACCGAATGCATATTTTTGCAAATTTCAATGACTCCTCTCGTATTTCTATGTATTGACTTTGCCACTCATAATTTGAAGAACAACGATACTTATCAAGTATTGTATTATTCCATATTTGGTTAATGTGTATATCGAAGGTATCTATAATATTTCCTTTAGGCATAGCTTTTATTGAGTTCTGCAAAACAACTTCATAAATTTCTTCATTTGGAAAAGGAAGAATTATCGCTTTAGTACAATACCTATCATAAATTGGTAATAGTCTATAAACAGTTTGAATCCTGTAAACGCTAAACTCATTTGTCTTATCAGCATCTTTATCCAATAAATATTCTATATGGATATCTTTACCTTTTTCTTTTATAGATAAAGAATTGGTTTTTCTTTTCAATATGCCAATAATTAAGTCTTTCTGCTTTTTCACAAAGTGCGAGTACCTTTTGGGACTTGTAATATTATAATAGCTAAAAAGTTCAGAGGCTTCATCGATACTTTCATTTTTTAATACCTCCAATAATTTATTTTCACTTAATTCAATTCTCAACGGTACCGAAACCGATAATTGATTAAACCATTTAATAAGAAAACCTAAACCTTGATAGCTTTCAATATTATTTAAATTAGAGTCAATATGGTTTGATAAATAATTAGTGAATTTTACTATATCAGACTCTTTTATATCATATAGAGTTAGTTCTTCGGACTTCTGTGAAAAGAAATTTAGACCAGAAAGTTTTTTCCCTAGAGTTTCATTCAGGTTTTTAATTGTGTCCAGTTTAGTAAAAGGCAGTGTTTCAGTAATAAATAGCTCGATACCACCGTGATTAAAGACTTCATTAAAAACCGTCTTGTTTTCTGTCCAATACTGTAAAGGTTCACTATGCATTAAACCGTCTATTGCGTAAACCATTTCAGAAAACTTTTGCTTTGAAACTAGTTTGGCTAATTCATTATAAAATGAATCTTTCGAATTCGATTTTATAAATGGGGAAATACTAATAAAATAATCATAGATAAAATCTTCAGTGATTATCTTATAGAGGGACAAAAGGGTTTCCGTAATAGGTATAAAATCGTTTAATATATCTACTAAATGTTGTGATCTTACTGGATGCAGTCCTTCAATAAATTCTTCGTCAAACCTTAAATAAAATTCCTTTTCAAGTTGTTTTAAAGCCTCTCCTCTATCTGTTGTAAAACCAATATTCTCTTCGATATAATTTATAAGATTTATTGACTTAATTTTTAAACCTAAAACATCTGCAATTGAAATAAGACGGAGTATTTCTACTTTTGAATTAGCATCTTTCTCTGTATTAATCTCTTTTATTTGGGATCTCAAACGATTAGATAGCATTTCCCCTTTAGTCAATAGGTACACAAATTCAATTAGTAATCCTTTAGATTCAATGCTCTCCCATGCCGATTGCCAGTTCGAAATTCCTGAATGTATTTTATTTCGCTTTTTTAGTTCTAAAAAAATTGTTTTTGCCTCATTGAGCGATAAGCTTATATCTATAATTTTAATACTTGTCTTAGATAAATCCAACCCATATTTATACCAATCTACATGGCGAGTAGTTATTATAAATTTTACAGGTAGAAGATGTGTTCTGTCAATTAATTCATAATATTTAGATAAAGTATTATTTAGTCCGTCTATTACAATAATAGGCAATTCGCCAATCTGTACACGTGATTTTATAAAATCAAATAAACCAGCAACATTGCTATTATCACTACAATATTTTAATTCGTAAATGGAATACCCACTTATTTTTAAATCAAAACTGGTTTGCCAAGCCAAAGTAGATTTTCCTTGACCACTTGAAGATTTAACAATTACGATACTGTTCTCACTTATTTCCCTTAAAATTTGATTATGCCATTCACTCCTTTTTACTGGTAAATTTTGAGCGATATGAATTGGCCTTGCTGCTTTACCTGCGTAATAGTCATCTCTTATTATTGAGTGTGTTAAATCATCAAAATCTATTTTTTGTATCCAATTATTTTCAATTGCTGGATTAGTAGGACTTTTCGAAAAAGAATCCGTTACCGACTGAAATACATTTTTTAAATCTAAAAATTTTACTGGAGTACGTTCTCTAGACCAATTAAATGAACTATAAAAAAGAGCTTTTAGATATTGGTTCTCTACACCTATATTGATATTAAATCTTTCAAGTAAATGCTTGTTACAATGCTCTATTAAAAAAGATTCGGAAACTTTTATGAAATCAATATTTTTTATAAAAAAGTCAAAATTAATATTAGAAATATTTAATGATGAGTCTTCAAATTTTTGTTTCCAAAAAGTAGAAGTTTTATCTGATATTTTTTTAATTGCTAAATCATTTAAGTTTCCTTTAGAGAGTTTAAAATTATATACAAGTTTTAATTTGCAGTTTGGATTGATTTTAAATGCTTCTAAAAAGTTTTGCAAAACTCCCATTTCCCAGAAACTACCTGCATCTATTGTATTAATTGAAGATTTGAGTTGAATATATTGATTATTATCGATCTCAATAATATCCAGGTCTTCAATACCCTCCAATCGAACAACTTTGCCTGGGCTTGAGTTATCTAATTCATTTAAAAGAGTAAAACAAGAATAGAGTAATTGAAATCCTATTCCTCTAAAATTAACAGTTCCTCCTGTTCTCTTAATAGCTAAGTCATTTAGTGCTATATTTAAATCCTTGTTTAAGGAATAGGTAATCTTGGCAGCAGACTTTTGCTTTTTAGTTTTTTGTTTTCTTCCTTTAGATTTTGACATTATTTTTTTGAGCCTTTCTTAAAAATATTCTTTAAAGATTTATCCTCTTTAATGTTATCAAAATCTTCATTATCAATAATATCATCTTTTTCTAAAATCTCACCATTATCCAGAGATTTTTGTAACCATAATATTGAATTTTTCACATCTCCTTTTAAGGAATAAGCTCTTGAAAGTTGAATAGAACATCCTTTTTCGAATGTTTCTGCTCTTTCTAAAAAGACTATTGCTTTTTCTAAAAAGTGTTCGTTTGTTTTAGAAGCAAGTTTATACTTCTCAATGTAGGCTATACCTAAATTAATGTATGCATTAGTATGGCTACTATCTTTTTCGATGACCTCTTCTAAAATTGAAATCGAGTTATCTAAAGCATTTTGTGCTTCTTCACCATTAAGCAAGCGAAATTTATGTAGTAAACAAAAACCTATGTTATTTAATACTTTAATATCAGATTCAGTTATTTTTTTGGCTTCATTATATTCAACAAATGCTTTTTCACAATATTCAATGCTTTCCAAATGCATTGACAAAGACATATACTTATTACCTAAACGAAACTTTATTTCTGTATTTACGCCATATTTATCCTCTAATTTTTTTAAAATTCCTATAGCTTTACGATAATGCGTTTCTAAATTTTTTTCATCAAAATCTCCATATTCACCTAGAATGGAAGCAAATAGTAAGTTATAAGATAACTTGTCATTTTTTTGTATAGCTGTTTCAATATTCTCAATGGAATTTTCAAAATGCTCTTTATTGTTGTCATCACTAATATTTGCCAACTCCCAATGAGAGGTAGCTAACCTTTCGTAAACAATATCATCATTAGGATAAAGCTCAAGTGCTTTTTTAAAATTTTCTATAGCATTATGAAGTTCTGTTTTCTTTTTGTCAATTTCTTTTTCTTCAAATGCTATTTCCATTTGTAACATACCTGAATTACTGAAAACTTCGAACATGGTGGGTTCGTATTTTAAAGCTTCTTTTAAATCTTCTAATAATTGCCTTCTCAATTGATTATTTATTGTTTCATTAAAATTGGCTAATTTTAAATTTGATAAAGCCCTATTGAGATAAGGTCTTCCAAAAGTCGGATCCAGTGAAATTGCAGTGTCATAGTAAGGCAATGCCGCTTTCATAATATATTCCCTTTGAGCCACAGGTTTAGCTTCTCCGGCTTTAAAGGTATTATTGGCATAATTATAAACAACAACGGACAAATTTCTAATAAGTTCTTTTTCTCCTGTTGCAAGAACTCTAACCTTTAAATTCTCAAAATCTGATCCAGAAGGACGTTTTTTTTCATTATAGGATTCTATTTCTTCAAGCAATAATTTGTTTGCGTCACTTGTGCTTGTTAATCGAATATTCATTGCCTCAATAAATCGGTCTGTGCCATAGGCATTTTTTATTTTTATAGAACTCCCTGAAAAACTTTCAAAACCTATTAATCCATCTTCAGGATTACCTAAAACCATTATAGGTTCAATGTTTCCTAAACTACCTTGAATTATTTTATTGGATTTATATGACATTTTGTGCTCCTTTAGTAAGGAGAAAAACTCTTTGATGAATAATAATGCATTTTCTATTGTTGGAAGTAAAAAATTATCTAAACTGATAGATCTTTTAAATGTTCCGTCAATTTCAACTTGTTTCCCTTTAATTATAATAAACTCGTCATCAATCAAAGAATATGATGAATGTGCAAAAGCATTACGTATTCTATTATAATATAATGATTGCAATTGTATTATAAAATCATCAAATCGGCACTGAATACTGTGATCTAATAAGCGTTTAAGTTTTTTGGTAGGTGTTATATCGTCTTGGTCAAATCTATTATATAAATTAGGAATATAGCGTAAATTTTGAGCACTGGAAATTCTTAATAAATTGCCAAGAACATTATAGAGTTCATCCATCTCAAATATATGTCCATATAACAACAGCCCTAAACGAGTCTTTGTATATTTATCAGATGTTTTATCCATAAGGGTTTTAATTTCATTAATTAACCTTTCACTCTCATATAAATGTGACAGGAATCTTTGGTCACCCATTCCATTATAACCAATAAGGACATTTACAAATTCAAATTCATCTACTCGTTTTGCTAAATCAAAGAGCCTTTTTAGTTCATTGATTATATCTATATTAGGCATATTTTTTATTCTTTGGTTAAGCTATAAAGTTAATAATTGTTAACTAGTGAAAACTTGTGGATTTCCATAATTAATGAAAAATTATAGACATTTTTCGGCATAGTTGTATATACAGATACCATATTTATACAATCTTTAAATGATCATATCCTGTTTTCCTATATTCTACCTCACCTTTTGGACTTTTTAATTTCTTTTTCAATTGCACCATGTCCTTACTAATCTTTTTTTCAATGACCCGAGCATATTTTTGCGTGGTTGACAGTTTTTTATGCCCCAGCATCTTTGATACAGTTTCAATAGGTACTTCATTCAAAAGAGTAATCGTAGTGGCAAACGTATGTCTGGCCACATGAAAGGTAAGGTTTTTGCCAATACCGCATAACTTGGCTATTTCCTTTAGGTATTGATTTATTTTTTGGTTACTCATCACTGGTAAAAGTGAATAATTATTTAATTCTGTGGGATAATTCGAATATTTTCCCAAAATCTCCAGAGCTTCATCCAATAAAGGAAGTTTTACCGGCGTATTAGATTTCTGGCGTCTGACCATAATCCACTTTTCATTGTCAATTCCATTAACAATATCACATTCTTTCAAATTCTTGATTTCAATGTAACAAAGTCCCGTATAGCATGAGAAAACAAATAAATCTCTGACCAAGCAAATGCTCTCATTTACTAGTGATTGTTTAGCAATTTTATCAACTTCAAACTGTTCCAAAAAGTGACAATCAAATTCCTCAAATTTCAACTGATACAGGGCAAATGGGTTGGTTTTGATCCAACCATGCTTTAACGCTAAAGTTGTAAATTTTTGCAAACGTTCCATGTGCTTCATGATACCGTTATTGCCAAGAGGTTTTGATTTTAAAAGTGGTGGGCAGTTACGCAGGTAGTCTTCAAACTTCACTACAAAAGTATATCCTATTTGTGACAAATGGATATCAGTCGACTTGAATTCTTTTATGAGAAAACGGTCAAGGTATTTTTCTGTAGCATTGTAGTTTTTACTAGTTCCTGATTCGAGTTTTTTAAGCTCGTTGTCCTTGTGGTATTTTACAAGATCCTTTATTGTTGTAACCACAGTATCTTTACCCAGATAACGCAATTTTACGGCTCTTGCCGAAATTGGTCTTCCTTCTACCCTTAACTGCCTATAAGCATTCTTAATTTTGGAATATACATCATCAAGAACATCGTTGATGTATTTTGCGTTTTTGGTTCTTGGTTTTGCCCGATTGCTTTTGGTACACCAACAATCTTCAAGAACACTTTCTTTTGTGCTGACATCAATTGGTGAGCTATCTATCCAGATTCGGGCATAAATAGGAGTTGATCCATCCTTCTTGATTGATGCTTTTTTCAACCAAAAATGGACATTTAGTGTGTGAGTGTTTGTCATTACTTTCGTTTGGGTTAAACATTACCTTGAACGAAAGCTAAATCGCCCCGAAATATAAATACGGGTAAGACTATAAATTTAGAAATTTATTTTCTAAAAAAATAGGACACTAAATAGGACACTAACAAATATGCAATCAAATGACTACAAAAAAAACCAGTAAAAATATATTTTACTGGTTTTCAATTAATTACATATTAAAAATTTTCTTTTAATATCCGTTTCGTCGGGATGACAGGATTTGAACCTGCGACCACACGGCCCCCAGCCGTGTACGCTAACCGGACTGCGCCACATCCCGATATTTTTTACTGCCCGCAAAGAAAACACATTTTTTAGACTTTTAAAAACATAAAAGCCGAAGAATATAATTCTCCGGCTTTTTTATAAGCCCTATAATACTATTTTAATTGTAAGTAGACGTCGACACTTCAAACGTAGCGTCTTTTGCTGCTAAATAACGCTCGGCATCTAAAGCAGCCATGCAACCTGTTCCTGCTGCTGTAACCGCTTGTCTATAAACATGATCTGCTGCATCACCAGATACAAAAACACCTTCAATGTTTGTTTTTGAGGTGCCTGGTACGTTTATAATATAACCCGTTTCATCTAGCTTTAAAAAGTCTTTAAAGATATCCGTATTAGGTTTATGCCCAATAGCTACAAAAAAGCCTGTAGCTGGTATTTCGTGCTTTTTGTTTGTTTTATTGTTAAAAACACGAACCCCAGTTACTACTTGTCCGTCTCCTAAAACCTCATCGGTTTCTGTGTTAAACAGTATTTCAATATTTTCTGTATTTTGTACTCTTGCTGCCATGATTTTAGAGGCTCTAAATTCATCGCGTCGTACCAACATGGTTACTTTTTTACATAGTTTTGAAAGGTAATGTGCTTCTTCACAAGCAGAATCGCCCGCTCCCACAATTACAACTTCTTGATTACGGTAAAAGAATCCATCACAAACGGCACATGCAGAAACTCCGCCACCCAGCTTTAAATACTTTTGCTCGGATTCTAATCCTAAATATTTTGCCGAAGCCCCTGTTGAGATAATTACAGTATCACAATGAATTTCTTTGGTATCGTTAACCCATACTTTGTGTATACTTCCTGAAAAATCAACTTTTGTTACCCAACCGTTGCGTACATCGGTTTCAAAACGCTCGGCCTGTTTTTGTAATTCTATCATCATTTCTGGACCTGTAATGCCATCTGGGTAGCCTGGGAAGTTTTCAACTTCATTGGTGGTGGTTAATTGGCCTCCAGGTTGTGTTCCCTGATATAATACAGGTTTCATATTAGCCCTAGCAGCATAAATTGCTGCCGTATATCCAGCAGGACCAGAGCCTATTATCAGGCATTTTACTCTTTCTATTGTATCTGACATAATTGCTATTAATTTAATCAATAACAAAAGTAGAATTTTTGAAACAAATCTTACATTAAAATTATCAAAAGATATTATTATGTTATAATTAGTGATTATCTAATTCCTTTTCTTCTCTTTTTTTTGTAAATTGTAGTAATTTAATTGTTAATTAATATGCCAACTATGAAACCCATTTTATTTATTTTTTGCACCACACTTTTTTTGTCTTGTAACAACAAAAATAAAGTTGAAATGACACCAGAGGCACCTTCTTTAAAAGGCGCTTGGGAATTAGTAAGTTTTTTAAACTACAGGGAGGATGGCTCGGTTGACACGATTAAGCCTTCTGAATCTTATAAACAAATGAAAATGTTTTCTGAAAGCAAAATTATGTGGAGCCGATTGCGTACATGGGACTCCTTGGATTGGTTTGGGGTAGGTGATTATACTTTTAAAGATGGTATATTGACGGAAGATCTTGAATATGGTTCTAAAGCTATGATAAAACGTATTAAAGCTAAAAAGACATTTGATTTTAATATTATAATTAGTGAAGATAAGTTTACCCAAATAGAATTGGATAGTTTAGGGCACCCTATATATGCCGAAAATTATGTACGAGTTGAATGAGATACATCCTATGAATAAAAAAGGCTGAACATATAAAGTTCAGCCTTTTTTGTTAATTGAAATTTTAGTACTATTTTCTAATGGATTTTATAATTGCCATTGCCGCCTTAACGTCTTGTTCTAACTTAATATAATCTTTATTGGCTATAATGTCCTTTGAAATCAATTGAGACCCCATTCCAACACAGGTAACTCCTGCATCAAACCAACCTTTAAGGTTTTCTTCTGTTGGCGATACACCTCCAGTGGGCATAATGCTGGTCCAAGGCTGTGGTCCCTTTATTCCTTTTACAAATTTTGGACCGTATAAATCTCCTGGAAATAATTTAACAATCTCACAGCCTAACTCTTCAGCCCTAGCTATTTCAGTTAAACTTCCACATCCTGGAGACCAAAGTACTTTTTTACGGTTACAAGCTATGGCTATATCTTCTCTTAGTACTGGAGTTACTATAAAGTTAGCCCCCAATGCCATGTATAAGGATGCTGCGGCACCATCGGTAACCGAGCCTACTCCCATAATCATTCCTGGAAGTTCTTTAATAGCATATTTGGTTAACTCGCCAAATACCTCATGAGCAAAATCACCACGGGCTGTAAACTCCATAAGTCTAGCTCCGCCATCATAGCAAGCTTTTAATACTTTTTTACTTAACTCTATATCACTATTAAAGAATAAAGGAATCATCCCTGTATCTTTCATAGCTTGAGCAACTTCTAATCTTGTATATTGTGCCATTATTCTTTGTTTTATCGTGCAACCCTACCTGAAGCGTCGCCACCCATTAATTTTTTAACCTCGTCTACAGTTACTAAGTTGGCATCACCTTTAATTGTGTGTTTTAAACAAGATGCTGCTACTGCAAAATCCAGTGCATTTTGGTCATCATCAGGATAAGTTAATAATCCATAGATCAAACCTCCCATAAAACTATCTCCACCACCTACTCTATCAACAATATCGGTAATTTGGTACTGACGGGTTTCATACATTTTTTTACCATCATATAATACGCCTGCCCATGTGTTGTGTGAAGCTGAAATAGAACCTCTTAAAGTAGTAATTACTTTTTTGGCTCTTGGGAATTTTTCCATCATTTGTTTACAAACAGATAAGAAAGCCTCTGCCTTTACATCATGCCCCTGCGTTTGAACTGTAATACCCTCTGGTTTTATACCAAAATGCATTTCGGCATCTTCTTCATTTCCTAAAACAATATCACAGTAAGAAGTTAATTCTGTCATAACAGCTTCTCTATGTGCATCGTCACAATACTTCCATAGTTTTGCTCGGTAATTTAAATCTGTAGATATTGTAATACCTTTAGCGCTCGCTACTTTAACCGCTTCTAAACAAACATCTGCTGCTCCTTGAGAAATGGCTGGTGTAATCCCCGTCCAATGGAACCATTCTACACCTTCAAAAACAGCATCCCAATCAATCATTCCCGACTTTATCTCGGCTATTGCTGAGTGTGCTCTATCATAAACAACTTTACTTCCCCTAGATACTGCTCCTGTTTCTAAAAAATAAATTCCTAAGCGATCTCCACCCCAAACAATTTTATCTACATTAACGCCACGCTTGCGCATTTCCATCATGGCACATTCTCCTATATCGTTTTTAGGCAAACGTGTTACAAAATCTACTGAAACGCCATAATTAGCCAGTGATACAGCTACGTTAGATTCGCCACCACCATAAACAACATCAAAGCTACTTGCTTGCGAAAATCTTAAAAATCCTTCAGGTGCCAATCGTAGCATAATCTCACCAAATGTTACTACTTTACTCATTTTTTTAATTGTTAATTTTAGTTATTCTTAAGTTAGTTAATCGTTTAAGCAAGTATTTCAGATACTTATTAACGCTTATAAAACCATTAAGTCATTTTGATTATAAAAACTATTACAGTATTTTTGCTTAAACGATTAAGCAAATATATAAAAAATTGACTAACAAAAAAAAAACCACCATAAAAGACATTGCAAATGTTTTAAATATTTCACCCGCTGCAGTATCTAAGGCTTTACATGACGATTCCCGTATTAGTGATAAAACAAAAGCTGCAGTTAGAAAAGTGGCTAAGGAGTTAAATTATCAACCTAACCACCTAGCCAGTGCATTACGTAGAGGGAAAAGTAATTTGGTGGGTGTTATTGTACCCAGAACAAACAGTAACTTTTTTTCTTCAGTCATACAAAACATTGAAGAGGTATTAAACAAAAAAGGCTACAATATTATTATTACCCAATCTAATGAATCATTTAAAAAAGAATGTAGCAACATAGATACCCTCCTATTTACCCAAGTAGATGGTATTATTGCCTCTATGGCTAACGAAACAGTGAGTTTGGACTACTATGAAAAAGTTAAATCTAAAGGCATTCCCTTAATTTTGTTTGACCGTGGCGAGAACGACTTAAATGTTGATTATATAGGTATTAACGATTATGACAGTAGCCACATGATTGTAGAACACCTAATACAACAAGGTTGCAAACGTATTGCCCACATTGGTGGTTATAGGCATACTCGCATTTTTAACAACCGGATTAGAGGCTATGTTGATGCTGTAAAAAAACACAAGCTACCCTTAGATGATACATTACTAATTGAGAGTAGTCTAACTATTGAAGATGGCCGAGAAAAAATGACACAG
Source organism: Aestuariibaculum scopimerae (assembly GCF_059428085.1). Taxonomy (NCBI): domain Bacteria; kingdom Pseudomonadati; phylum Bacteroidota; class Flavobacteriia; order Flavobacteriales; family Flavobacteriaceae; genus Aestuariibaculum; species Aestuariibaculum scopimerae. The sequence continues at coordinate 2,627,808 of NZ_CM182089.1, read as the reverse complement.
TTGTTGGCTTTGGAAAATAGACCAGATGCCGTTTACGTATCGGCCGATTATGCTGCTTTAGGAGCTTTACAGGTCCTAAAAGAAAACAATATTAAAGTGCCTGAGGATATTGCTTTGGTTGGCTTTGGAAATGAACCATTTACTGCAATGGTTACGCCTACTATTACAAGTGTGAACCAACATAGCGCTGAAATTGGAAAACAAGCGGCCCTAACATTTTTAAAGCGAGCAAAAGAACCTTTTGTTAAACAAACGTTGAATAAAATAATATTAAATGCTGAATTGATTGTTAGAACTTCTTCTAACGCTAATGCAAATGCTGAAGTTATAAATAGTGAACAAATACAATAAAAAAAGGGTTTCTAATGAAACCCTTTTTTTATATAGTTTACAAGATGTTATCCCATAAAATCTTCACGAATTGGATTAAATACATCTATTAAAACACCTGCTTTTTTACAAACTGTACCATGCATAGTGTTTGGTGGTATGTATAGACCATCACCTTCTTTTACAATTTTAACTTCATCTCCTACTGTAAATTCAAACTCACCACTTGCTACATAGGTTACCTGTACATGATGGTGCTTATGCATTGCACCCACACCACCGGCTTCAAACTTAACATTTACAAGCATGATATTATCATCATACCCCATAATTTTTCTCTTGATTCCGCCTCCAAGGTCTTCCCACTCGATTTCATCATCTAATAAAAAAACCTTACTTGCTCCAAAACTTGCCATAATTATTTAAAAATATTTAATTAATATTAATATGATAAAAATTGTCATTTAAACAATTATTACAAATGTAGTGTTTAAAATTTATTTTTGGAGGATTATACTAATTTCCTTGTTTTTAAAGCTACGGCAGGATTACTTTTCTAAACCCCTCTGTACACTTTAAAATCATCCAACAATGCTTGCTTTGAAAAAGTTGTTTCTTCTTTCCTTTCATTATGTTATTGACAATTAATAAATGTGATTGAAAAAAGGAATAATGCACATAGAGTCTTAGTTCTGTTTAAAAATTTCATCTTTATTTTTTTAAGTTTATTAAGGTTTAATTTAGTAACACACAAGTCCGTCCCCCTCCATCAATCGGTTTGTTTTGAAATTTCATAAAACAATTTAATAACCCTTTATTCATGTGATAAACAACTTTGTTAATAACATGTTTAAGGCAAGAAAAGATATGATTCTATTCAAAACTTTTAGAATAAATAATTAAACTCTAAAAGTATATAAGTAGGCAATAATAAAATTGCAATAAAGAGACAGAGAATATTAAACTCTGTTAAGATGTTTTTGATTTTTATTTAACCTGAAGAAACGGACTTACCAACCAAATTGTCCAATATTTCTGTTAGTTTAGGATAAGAAGGTCTTGACGAATCGGAATTAATGACTTTCCTATTAATATCTATTAATATAGACCTAGGAATTGGGCACCTTTTTTTACTGCGAACAGATGCTTTTATTTGATATCAAATAAAATGCATAAAAACTAAAAACACTGAAAATCATAGATTAACAGTGTTTTAATTCTAGTTGTTACTAGATTGATGTCGGGGTGGCAGGATTCGAACCTGCGACCTCCTGCTCCCAAAGCAGGCGCGATGACCGGGCTACGCTACACCCCGAAAAAGTTATTTTGTATTGGGTTGCAAATATACTTTTTTTATTCATTTAGCAATTGCTAATAGTAAAAATATTTTTTTTCATAACTTTAAGCAACTAACCACTACAATATTTTACTTAAAAAATTAAACATATGCGATTAATTTATTCCTTTTTAGTGGTTCTAATGGTAACATGCATTTCCTGTGCCCAACAAACAGAATCTGAAATTAAAGTAGAAACCCCATCTCACATAAATTACACAACACAAGTAGTTGTTCCTGATATGGATATTCCTTGGGGTATGGTATTTTTACCAGACGGTAGCATGCTAATATCTGAAAAGGCTGGAACACTTATTCATTTTAAGGATGGAACTAGAACGTCTATTTCTGGTCTACCTGAAATTTATGTACGAGGGCAGGGTGGGTTATTAGACTTGGAATGCCATCCTAATTATGAAACCAACGGTTGGATTTACATGACTTATGCTTCACCTGAGGGTGAAGGTAGTGGTGGCAATACAGCTATTATGCGAGCAAAAATGGAAAACAATGCTTTAGTAGATAAACAAATACTTTATAAAGCAACACCAAATACAACTAATGGACAACACTTTGGCGCTCGTATAGAGTTTGATAACAATGGCTATTTATACTTTTCTATTGGTGAACGTGGCGAACGCGACATTAATCCTCAAGACATTACCAGAGATGGTGGAAAAATCTACAGACTTCATGAGGATGGCAGCATTCCCTCAGACAATCCATTTACGGATTACGCTAGTGCTAAAAAGGCTATTTACAGCTATGGTCATAGAAACCCCCAAGGCATGACCAAACATCCTGAAACTGGAGCTATTTGGACTCATGAACATGGACCAAGAGGTGGTGATGAAATAAATATAATAGGTAAAGGCAAAAATTATGGTTGGCCTGTTATATCTTACGGAATCAATTATAGTGGAACCTCGTTTACCGACATTACAGAAAAAGAAGGTATGGAACAGCCTCTGTTTTATTGGGTACCTTCCATTGCACCTAGCGGTATGACCTTTGTTACATCTGATATTTATCCAGACTGGAAAGGCAATCTATTGGTAGGCTCATTAAAATTTCAATATTTAGAACATCTGGTCATTGAAAACGACAAGGTTATCAAGCGTGAAAAATTATTTGAAAATATAGGCCGGGTTAGAAATGTACGTCAAGGTCCCGATGGCTATATTTATATAAGTGTAGAAGGTAAAGGTATACTTAAAATAATTCCAGAAACATAATTACTCATCCAAAAATTAACAAAATTTAAGCAAATAAAATGCTATCTAGGTTTCCGAATAAGAAGTCTCAAAAATCAAAAAACAATAATATTAACTATTAAATGATATATTTGCAATAAGCTAATTAAATAATTTATTTATGCTTATAATAGGAATTGCTGGCGGTACAGGTTGTGGCAAAACTACAGTCGTAAATCAGATACTTAATGAACTTCCTGAAGGGGAAGTTGGCATTATTTCTCAAGACTCTTATTATAAGGACACTTCGCATTTAACCTACGAGGAGCGCGTAAAAATAAATTTTGACCATCCAAGGTCTATTGACTTCGGTTTATTGGAAAGCCATTTAAAGGATCTAAAAAACAATATACCCATACCTCAACCTGTTTATTCTTTTGTTAAGCATAACAGAACGGGCGATACTATTTTAACGCACCCAAGGAAAGTGATGATTGTTGAAGGCATTCTAATTCTAACTAATCCAGAATTAAGAGATATGTTTGATATTAAAGTGTTTGTACATGCCGATACCGATGAGCGTTTAATACGCCGATTAAAAAGAGATATAACTGAGCGAGGTAGAGATTTAGAAGAGGTTTTAACACGTTATAAAACCACGTTAAAACCCATGCATGACCAATTTATTGAACCTATGAAAGAATATGCGGATATTATTATACCAAACAACAAGTACAACACCGTAGCCATAGATATTGTTCGTACTATTATAAACAATCGATTATAACATGGCATTATTTAAGCATAAAATTTTTAAACCATTAAAAAATATTTTTGTACTCATCTTAGTATTGTTTCTAATATGGATGCTTTTTTTTGATACAAACTCTTGGCTTATACATCACGAATTAAATAATGACATTGAAGCCCTTGAAGATGAAAAAGAATACTATAAAAAAGAAATTGAAAAAGACAATAAAGCCATAAAGAAACTAAGTACCGGTGAAGGATTGGAAAAGTTTGCACGAGAAGAATATTATATGAAACGTGACAATGAAGAAATTTACATCATCGAATATGAAGATAGCCTAAAAACCAAAAATGATGACTAATGATTTATTTAGTGAATTTAATCCTGTTTCTACCAAACAATGGAAACAAAAAATTCAGTTTGATTTAAAAGGTGCTGATTATAATGAAACCCTAATTTGGCAAACAAATAATGACATTTCGGTAAAACCTTTTTACAATACCGATGACCTTAAAGGTTTACCAGAAATTTCAAATACCAAAGCCACTTCATGGAATATTTGTCAAACAATATTTGTTGCAGATGTTGATAAATCCAATAAACATGCCATTGAAGCTATAACCCGTGGAGCAGACCATATTAAGTTTATTGTTCCAACACAGGATATAGCAGTAAAAGACTTAATAAAGGATATTGATACTATTGGTATTACCCTTGAATTACAGTTTTTAGATTTTGAATACATTAAACAAGTTTTAACTGTTTCTACCAAAGCAACTATACACGTTGAAACTGATATTATTGGCAACTTAGCCAAAACAGGTAATTGGTTTGCTAATTTAAAAAGTGACTTTGGCAACTTTAAAAACATTGTTGCAAAAACCCATGCCTTTAGCATAGATACCTCTTTATACCAAAATGCTGGGGCTAATGTGGTACAACAACTGGCCTATGCTTTGGCTCATGCCAATGAATATTTAAACTTTCTTGAAACTGAATGGAATGCAAAAACCAAACAAGTGCTTCAAATTACTTTTAAAGTAGCCCTAGGCTCCAACTATTTTTTTGAAATTGCAAAATTAAGGGCTTTAAGAGTACTTTGGGAAACCTTGGCAGTAACATACCAGATAAACACACAAATACATATTGTAGCCTCACCTACTAAACGCAATAAAACCATATACGATTATAATACTAATATGCTGCGTACAACTACAGAATGTATGAGCGCCATTCTTGGTGGGGCTAATATTATTAATAATCTACCGTATGATGCCATTTATAACAAAACCAATGATTTTAGTGAACGTATAGCCCGCAATCAACTTTTAATTTTAAAACATGAAAGCTATTTCAACAAAGTCGATAACCCTGCTGATGGAACATATTATATTGAAACATTAACGCAGCAATTAGCCGAAAAAGCTTTAGAACTATTCAAGAATATAGAAATACAAGGAGGCTTTTTAAAACAATTAAAAACAGGCACCGTTCAAAGGAAAATAAAAGAAAGCGCCCAAAAAGAACAGTTACAATTCAATACGGGGCAAACCGTATTATTAGGCACCAATAAGTATATTAATACCAATGATGCAATGAAACAAGAGTTAGAGCTTTACCCCTTTGTGAAAACAAACCAAAGAAAAACCTTAATAGAACCTATAATAGAAAAACGATTAGCAGAAGCATTAGAACAAAAACGATTAAAAAATGAAAACTAATATCAAAACCAATTGTAAACTTATTGCAGTTCTCTTGACCATTACAATACTTAGTTGTAAAAAAGAAAATGTATTTAATGATTTTAAATATGCCGATAAACCCACAATACAATTCTGTGATAATTTAAATTCTGCCTTGTACCAAGAAGCGGTTTATGCTTTTGAAGATGATATTGTAAACTTCTACGGGAAAGACAAATCCAACACGACACTATTACAAGCCTACAATCAATTTATTAGAGCAGCCATATACAAAAGAGCAAAATTGCAAGATATGGTATCGGCACATACTGTTAAAGTATTCCAAGCCTTAAAAAAAGAAGATAGTTTATGGGATGCCAACAATCCGCAAAGCCATCTTAATTATAATGGGCCACTTTTGGATTGCATAGCAACTAATATTAAGGACGAAAGTCTAAAAACCACACTAAATGCTTTAATATCAACAAATAGTATGAGTCCAAGATTGTTCGGGGCTCCTTTATCTAACAAATACCGTAACACCCTTTCTGATAAGTATCTAGCTTCGTACGTGGCTTTCGATTTATATTATGCCAGTTTATTTGATATCGATTTTTCTAAAATAAATTTAGAAAACCTGATTCTAAAGTAGATTTCAATAAAATTCCGCAGTAATAAATGCCAAGAAAAAACATTCAGCATATCACATTAAATTCAAAGGGCCAAGTGCCTACTACAAATACCTTGGAAAATTTCAAAACTGCCGAAGGTATTGATGTAAAATCTGTTTATACAAAAAAAGACATAGCAACTTTTAAGCATCTTAATTTTGCAGCAGGTATAGCGCCAAACCTTCGAGGTCCTTACAGTACCATGTACACTATTAGGCCCTGGACTATTAGGCAGTATGCCGGTTTTTCAAATGCCGAAGAAAGTAACGCCTTTTACAGGCGTAATTTGGCCGCGGGGCAAAAAGGCCTTTCTATAGCATTCGATTTAGCTACTCACCGAGGATATGATTCCGATCACGAACGCGTTGTTGGTGATGTTGGAAAAGCAGGGGTTGCCATCGACTCAGTTGAGGATATGAAGATTCTTTTTGATCAAATTCCTCTGGATAAAATGTCGGTTTCCATGACCATGAACGGTGCCGTATTACCCATTATGGCCTTTTATATTGTAGCCGCACAAGAACAAGGTGTTGAAACAAAACAGTTATCAGGTACCATACAAAATGATATTTTAAAAGAATTTATGGTGCGTAATACCTATATCTATCCACCTACGCCTTCTATGAAAATTATATCAGATATTTTTGAATTTACCAGCAAGCATATGCCTAAGTTCAATAGCATTAGTATTTCCGGATACCACATGCAAGAAGCTGGAGCCACTTGTGACATAGAACTGGCCTATACACTTGCAGATGGTTTAGAGTATATTAGAAAAGGTTTGGAGGTTGGCATGGATATAGATGCATTTGCTCCCAGACTGTCTTTTTTCTGGGCCATAGGTATGAACCATTTTATGGAAATTGCCAAAATGCGTGCCGCGCGTATGCTTTGGGCCAAACTAGTAAAACAATTCAATCCCAAAAACGAAAAATCCCTGGCATTAAGAACTCATTGCCAAACTAGCGGGTGGAGTTTAACTGAGCAAGACCCCTTTAATAATGTAGCACGGACTACCATAGAAGCCGCTGCAGCTGCCTTTGGGGGGACTCAAAGTTTACATACCAATGCATTGGACGAGGCCATTGCACTACCCACAGATTTTTCTGCACGTATAGCAAGAAACACTCAGATATTTTTACAAGAAGAAACGAAAATCACAAAAACTGTCGACCCCTGGGCTGGTAGTTACTATGTTGAAACTTTAACACACAATATTGCTGAAAAAGCATGGACACTAATTGAAGAAATTGAAAGTCTTGGAGGCATGACCAAAGCTATAGAAGCTGGTATTCCAAAACTTAGAATAGAGGAAGCAGCTGCAAAAAAACAAGCTCGTATAGATTCCAATCAAGATATAATTGTAGGAGTTAACAAATATCAATTAGATTACGAAGATCCCATTTCTACACTTGAAGTAGACAATCAAACCGTAAGAAATGCACAAATAAAACGCTTAGACCAAATAAAGTCATCCAGAAATCCTGATAAAGTAAAAATAGCCCTATCAAAATTAACCAATGCAGCACGTACAGGACAAGAAAATTTATTAGCTTTAGCTATCGAAGCTGCTAGAGAAAGGGCTACACTTGGAGAAATAAGCTATGCTCTAGAAGCCGAATTTGGACGTTACAAAGCGCAAATAAAATCATTTTCAGGAGTGTACAGTAAAGAAATAAAAGATAACGAAAGCTTTAAAAAAGCTAGAGAACTTGCCGATTCATTTGCAATAAAAGATGGCAGAAGGCCCCGTATTATGATTGCAAAAATGGGACAAGATGGTCATGATCGTGGTGCCAAAGTAGTAGCTACCGGTTATGCCGATCTAGGCTTTGATGTAGACATTGGTCCGCTATTTCAAACACCAAATGAAGTGGCTAAACAAGCAGTAGAAAACGATGTGCACGTTTTAGGAATATCATCACTGGCTGCTGGCCATAAAACCTTGGTTCCACAAGTTATAGACGAATTAAAAAAGTACGGTCGCGATGATATCATGGTTATTGTTGGCGGGGTTATACCCAGGCAAGATTACCAATATTTGTTTGATGCTGGTGCTGTAGCCGTTTTTGGGCCAGGAACTAAAATTAGTGATACGGCCATAAAGATCTTGGAGATTCTAATTGATTGATAACATATCATCATATTTTAACCCATTTCTTTTATTTATTTTCAATAAAAACGCTTAAATAGCACATCAAATCAATTATCGACAACTGTTAACAAGTTACGTTTTTATTAATGATAAATAATTGTATTTTTACCGTTACTAAAACCAAATCATTTAATGGGTAAGATCATTGCAATTGCTAACCAAAAAGGAGGTGTTGGTAAAACAACAACATCTATAAATTTAGCAGCTTCTCTTGGCGTTCTAGAAAAAAAAGTATTACTTATTGATGCTGACCCTCAAGCAAATGCAACTTCTGGAATAGGAATAGATGTAGAATCTGTAGAAATTGGAACCTACCAACTTCTTGAGCATTCCAGCATAGCAAAAGAAGCTATAATAAAAACCGAAACGCCGAATTTAGATATTATTCCAGCACATATAGACTTAGTTGCTATTGAAATAGAACTAGTTGATAAAGATGAGAGAGAATACATGCTAAAAAATGCCTTAAAGGACGTTAAGGACAATTACGATTATATTATCATTGATTGTGCGCCATCATTGGGATTGCTAACGCTTAACGCCCTAACAGCCGCCAATGCTATTATAATACCAATACAGTGCGAGTATTTTGCTTTAGAAGGCTTGGGAAAACTGCTAAACACTATAAAAAGTGTTCAAAAAATCCATAATCCAGAACTGGACATTGAAGGGTTATTGTTAACTATGTACGATTCGCGTTTAAGACTTTCCAACCAAGTGGTAGAGGAAGTACAAAAACACTTTAATGATATGGTATTTCAAACCATCATACAGCGTAATGTACGTTTAAGTGAAGCACCAAGTTATGGAGAAAGTATAATTAATTATGATGCCGCTAGCAAAGGCGCTAATAATTACTTAAGTTTGGCAAAAGAAATCATCAATAAAAATGCTTAATTATGGCTAAGGCAACAAAAAAACAAGCTTTAGGTAGAGGTTTATCGGCACTTTTAAAAGACCCAAGTAATGACATTAAGTCTGTTCAAGACAAGAATGCAGATAAAGTTATTGGCAGTATTATTGAATTAGATATCGATTTTATTGAGGTAAATCCGTTTCAACCTAGAACAAACTTTAGTGAAGAATCCTTACAAGAACTCGCTTCTTCCATTAAAGAGCTTGGCATTATTCAACCTATAACAGTAAGAAAGTTAGGTTTTAACAGCTATCAACTAGTATCTGGTGAACGTCGTTTTAGAGCTTCAAAACTAATAGGCCTAGAAACCATTCCAGCCTATATAAGAATAGCAAACGATCAGGAATCATTAGAAATGGCTTTAGTGGAAAATATCCAACGCCAAGATCTAGACCCTATAGAAATTGCCTTATCCTACCAACGTTTAATTGATGAAATTAATTTAACCCAAGAACAAATGAGTGAGCGTGTTGGAAAAAAACGTTCAACCATTACTAACTACTTACGATTGTTAAAGTTAGACCCTATCATCCAAACTGGTATGCGTGATGGTTTTATTTCTATGGGACATGGTCGCGCATTAATTGCCATCGAAGACCAAACAATACAATTGGATATTTACGAAAAAATTCTTTCCAACCAACTATCGGTAAGAGATACAGAAAACCTAGTTCGCAATTATAATACGAATCAAGAAGTTAAAGTAACACCAAAAAAAGAAACAAGCGAGGTGCCAGAATACGTTAAAGATGGTATTGGTGCATTTTCTGAATACTTTGGACATAAAATTGACGTTAAAGTTTCTAAAAATGGAAAAGGGAAGATTACCATTCCCTTCCATTCAAAAGAAGATTTTAACCGAATTAAAAAATTAGTTGAAGGTGCCAAATAAACTTTTAATAACAAGTGTACTCGCACTTTTATTTTGCATGTTTTTATCAGCACAAGATAAAAAAAACAAAAAAGAAGAGCTACCAGAAGAAGTTATTATAGATTCCATTATTGAAGTAAAAGAAGTTATAAATCCACTCGCCCCAGCAAAAGCTGCTTTCTATTCGGCCATTTTACCAGGACTTGGACAGGCTTACAACAAGAAATATTGGAAAATACCTATTGTTTATGCTGCTTTAGGGACAGGGGTATATTTCTATTTAAACAATAATAAAGAATATAACAGATATAGAGATGCCTATAAAAGTAGGCTTGCTGGTTTTAAAACTGATGAATTTTATTTTGATTCACAAGGAAACCAACTTACAACCCCAAGAGTAACAACAGAGGGTTTAGAGCGAGGTCAAAAATTTTATAGAAAAAACAAAGAAATCTCGCTTTTAGTAACTCTTGGCATTTATGCCTTGAACATTATTGACGCTAATGTTGATGCTCATTTACTACAATATAATGTAGATGAAAATTTATCATTTGCGCCACATTTTAAAATCGATGAGATTGACGCAATAAGTAATCTTGGATTAACATTAAATTTTAAATTTTAATTATGAATATTGCTTTACTAGGATACGGTAAAATGGGCAAAACCATAGAACAAATAGCCATTAAGCGTGGCCATAACATTGTTTTAAAGATAGACAAAGATGATAAAGATTACGATATTACAAAAGCCGATGTAGCCATAGATTTTAGTATTCCATCAGTAGCGTTTAGTAACATATCCAATTGCCTAAATAATGGTGTTCCTGTAATTTCGGGAACAACGGGATGGCTGGAAGATTATGACAAGGCCGTGGCACTATGTGAAGAAAAAAAAGGTGCTTTTATTTATGCCTCAAATTATAGCTTGGGTGTTAACATCTTTTTTGAACTTAACAAAACACTAGCAAAAATGATGAGCACTCTCAACCAGTATCATGTGAGTATGGAAGAAATTCACCATACCCAAAAACTAGATGCACCAAGTGGTACAGCAATTTCATTGGCAAACGGTATTATAGAAAAGCATAGCGGTTATAACAGTTGGAAATTAGACAAAACTAGTGATAACAGCATTCCAATTGTAGCTAAGCGTATTGAAGATGTTCCTGGCACACATACCATTACCTACGAAAGTGAAGTAGATACCATAACTATAGAACACATAGCACATAATAGACAAGGTTTTGCTTTGGGAGCTGTAATAGCAGCAGAGTGGATAGCCACAAATAAAATAGGAGTTTTTACCATGAATGATGTGTTAAATATTGGTTAATAATAAAAGAATCTGTAACAAGCTGCTAAATTTAGCATCAAACTAAAAATTTAAAACGTTTCGGTTATGACACTCATGCAATGGTTTATATTTATTTTAATAATTCAAATAATTCATGGTTTAGGTACCTGGAAACTATACATTAAAGCAGGTAGACAGGCATGGGAAGCCTTTGTGCCTATTTACAATGGTATTGTACTAATGAAGATTATAAACCGCCCCTGGTGGTGGGTTATCTTATTGTTTTTGCCCATAGTAAACCTTATTATGCTTATTGTCGTTTGGGTTGAAACCGCCAGAAGCTTTGGTAAAAACACCAAAACTGACACATTCTTAGCCGTTATAACACTAGGGTTTTATAATTATTACTTAAACTATGCTACCAATGTAAAATATGTAAAAGACAGAAACCTTAATCCTAAATCAAGTTCTGGCGAATGGACCAGTTCTATTTTATTTGCTATTGTAGCAGCCACCATAGTTCACACCTATTTTATTCAACCATTTACAATTCCTTCATCATCTCTGGAGAAATCTTTATTAGTTGGTGACTTTCTTTTTGTTAGTAAGTTTCACTACGGAGCACGTGTGCCTATGACCACAGTAGCAGCGCCAATGGTACATGACACCATACCAGTTTTAAAAACAAAATCATATTTATTTGATGACCATAAGGGTAGTAACTCTTGGAAAAATAAATTGCAACTCCCCTATTTAAGAATTCCGGGGTTTGAATCTATAGAACGAAATGATATTGTGGTATTCAATCAACCAGCAGATACGCTATTGAATATGAATGATTTTCATCCAGACAGAAACTACTACAAACCCATAGACAAAAAAACTAATTTAGTAAAACGCTGTGTAGCTATTCCAGGTGATTCATTAGAAATTAGAAATGGCTATGTTTACATTAACGGAAAACAAAACGTATTGCCAGATAGGGCACATTTGCAATTCAGTTACTATGTACAGCCCAAAGCAAATCAGTTCAATCCACAGTATTTAAAAGAACGCTATGATATAACAGATGGATTTGGTATTATAAACCAACAAAACACCTATTATTTCTCTGCTATTTCGGATGAAGCCCTAGCAAAATTTAAAAACCACCCCAATGTAGTTAGTGCAACACGTAATATACAAGAAAAGGGAGTTAGAGACCCCAATATTTTCCCCCACAATCCAAATTATAACTGGAACATAGATTTTTTTGGTCCCCTGTACATTCCAGAAGCAGAAAAAACCATAGATATCAATTTAGAAGTCTTACCACTTTACAAACGTATTATAACCGAATATGAAGGCAACACTCTACAGGTAAAAGGCAATCAAATTTTAATAAATGGCAAAGTAACAAGCACATACACATTTAAACAAGATTACTATTGGATGATGGGTGACAACCGTCACAACTCGGTAGATGCCAGAGCTTGGGGCTTTGTGCCTTTTGATCATGTGGTTGGTAAACCCGTCTTTATTTGGATGAGCTGGGATGGCAAGAGTCCACGTTGGGAACGTTTCTTTACGACAGTAGGTGGTAGTGGGCAACCTACATCATACTTAATTCCATTCCTTGTTTTATTATTAGGTTGGATTGGTTATAGCAAATACCGTCATCGTAAAAAAAATAGCTAAGTAACATTGTTAAACTATTTAGCCTGTTGCAAATGACTGTTTTAATGCATCCAACATATTTTCCTAACATAGCACACTTTGCTGCCATGGTACAAGCTGAAAATGTTGTTTTTGAAACTGAGGATAATTTTTTAAAGCAGACCTATAGGAATAGAGCATATATATATGGAGCCAATGGAAAACTTGCTTTAAATATTCCTGTGGTTCATTCACAGAAAAATAGGCAAAAATACAGAGACGTTAAAGTCTTTAATGAAACAAAGTGGCAAGCACTCCATTGGAAATCGTTGCTTTCAGCATATAGAACATCTCCCTTTTTTGAATATTATGAAGATGACCTTTCCCCTTTATTCAATATAAAAGTAGATTATATTTTAGATTACAATTTAAAGTGCTTAGAAGTTATTTGCAATTGTTTGCAATACAACTTAAAAATATCAAAAACCACACACTACCAAAAAACAGTTGAAATCATGGCCGATTATAGACCCCTGGTACATGCTAAAAAAGAACAACCACAGGTATTTGATAGTTATACCCAAGTATTTAATGACAAGCATGGCTTTATCCCCAACTTAAGTATACTGGATTTGTTATTTAATGAAGGCCCTAATGCAATAAATTACCTAGAAAATCAAACCGTAACAATTCAATAATGTTCCAAACAGTAGCCCATTATGGTTGTCATGTTTTTATCCCTCTGGTAATTGCTCTTGTTTTTTACAAAGTACATTGGAAGATAGCATTCCTAATCATGCTGTCCGGTATGTGGATTGACCTAGATCATCTTTTAGCCACTCCAGTTTTTAACCCCAATAGGTGCAGTATCAATTTTCACCCCCTGCATTCCTATTATGCCATCGTACTTTATATTTTGCTTTTAATCCCCAAAAAAATACGATTAATAGCCTTAGGGTTGGTAATACATATCATTGCAGATACTGTAGATTGCGCACTAATGTAATTTATTCATCTAATGCTATCGTTGCCATTATAGGATAGTGGTCAGAAAAATGCTTATTGTAAGCCTTAAAGCCATTTACCGAAAATGCTTGATCTGAGAAAATAAAATCAATGCGAACTGGAAAAAATTTGAAATCGTAAGTCCGCCCAAAACCATTACCCGCTTTTTTAAAGGTGTCATTCAAATCGCCCTTAATTTTTCTATAAACATAAGAAAAGGCCGTATTATTAAAATCGCCACAAATAATCATTTTATACTTACACGTTTGTTTGTGTTTTAAAAACAATTCCGTTTGCAGTTGTTGCATTTTAAATGTAGACCCCACCCTATTAAAAAGCCGCTCAGAATCTTCATGTCTTAAACTTTCTATTTTAGTATCAATACGAAGTGATTCTAAATGAACATTGTAAACCCTTACGGTATCATTGCCCTTTACAACATCAACAAAAACAGCATTATTAGGAGTATTTGGAAATTCTACAGATCCCGAATTAATGATTGGGAACTTCGAAAAAATAGCTTGTCCATGCCTTACTTTATTACCCGAAATGTTTTCAAACTTATATTTAAATGCAGTTAAATCAACTTCTGGAGTGGGGTGGTATTCTTGAATACTTAAAATATCAGGATCTTCATTCTTAATAAAATCCACGATTTTAGTTTCAATATGGTCTTCAGGAATCCACTCATAAAGATTAAACAACCTAACATTATAATTCATAACCTTTATGTTATTCGGGCTTTCTACTTTTTTAGAAGACGAAAATCTATAGATAGACCCAAATAGAACATAGCCTATAAAAAGAGCGAACAATGAGAGTATCATATACTTTTTTAGCCTGATAAGCCAGTATAAAAAAAACAAGACATTGCTTAAAACCAAAAACGGCACACCCAAATTAAGTACCGATAGTACTAAAAATGTTTTAGGAGGAAAAAAAGGCAATGCATACGAAAACAAAAGCACAACCACGACCAATACATTAAGAACATAGATAACTTTGTTTATAGTGCTTAAATTTTTCATGAGTTTCATCTATCAATCAGCGTGTTCTTACTTCCCTGCTCTAAATAAATAATCTTTTTCTTCAGCCGTTAAGCTATCATAGCCACTTTTACTAATCTTATCCAAAATAATATCAATTTTCTTTTGGTCATTAAACTCACTAAAATCAGCTTTAGTATACCCCCCTACTTTACCCTTGTTTTTATGAACCGTCTTTAAAGGCGTTCTTTTAAAAGATTTAAACATGTTCGTTACAGCATCAACAATCATTTCAAAACCTCTACCAATATCCTGCCCCTTTAGTAATTGCTTGGCATAAAAATACCCTAGTATAGCACCTCCCAAATGCGCCAAATTACCACCAGCATTACCTGCAGGATTATTTATTCCTGCAAAAACACCCAGTACATCAAAAATAACTATTGCCAAACCAATATACCAAAGCCTTATATTAAACGTAAAAAAACGCACATCCTTATTGGGTAAATAGGCACATATAAAAATTAATAATGCACGAACAGCTGCCGAGGCCCCCACTAACGTTGAATTAGCATTAAAAACACTTGGAAACAATGAATAGCACAGCATAAATAACATGCCCCCACTCATAGCGCCTAGAAAATAAATATTCAATGCCATTTTAGGACTGAACAAGTTCAGGAACATTTGGGCTATAATATAAAGCCAAAGCATATTAAAAAGAATGTGCAAAAAGTCGTAATGCAAAAAAGCATAGGTAATGATGGCCCACGGTTTAGAAATAAGTTCAGAAAATCCACTGGGCAACTCCAACCAATGCATGTAAGGTTTCAACAAGAAACTAAAAACATAAATAATAACATTTACAATTATTATTTTTTCTAAAGCGTTAAGGTGCTTCAATTTATTCCTTATGTCATCCCACAAACTACCCATCAATACCACCTGTTTTGGTTAAACTGATTTCTTTTCCAATACCACATAATAATAAAACCAACCAAAGCCCCACCAACATGTGCCATATACGCGGTGTTACTTGGACTAAAAAAGGATTGTCCTGTTATCCCAGATATTAAATCTAAAATAATTATACCAGGAATAAAGTACTTAGCCTTAATAGGAATAGGCAAAAACAGCATCATTAATTCTGCATTGGGATTCATCATACCAAAGGCCACTAAAATGCCCATAATACAACCCGAAGCTCCAACCATAGTGGCATTAAACACTGGAAAAATATTTTGTAATTGCAATAATTGTGTATTGGATATACCATCAAAAACCTTGTTTGCTGAAAGCATTTGGGTAATTTGATCAGACGATAACCCAGAGGCAATCAAATCATTAAAATTAGGAATGAATTCATAATAATAATAACCAAATTGTAACGCCACGGCTCCTAATCCAGCAGAAAAATAAATAAACAAAAAGCGATTTCTTCCTAAAACCTGCTCAACGGGAGTACCAAACATCCATAGGGCAAACATATTAAAAAAGATATGGGCAATACCACCATGCATAAACATATGGGTAATAATTTGCCACGGTTGAAAATCATTGTTTTTTGGAAAATACAATGCAAACCAGTCATAAAAAATACCGTTACCTATGGTTACAGTACCTATAAACATGAGCACGTTTATAATTATTATATGTTTTACAGTATCAGAAATCCTTAACATAATCTATATAAATTTTTTATCCAATTCATCAACACTCATAGTAACGAACGTCGTTTTATTTGTTGGTGATATATTGGGTTCTTTACAGGCAAATAATTTATTTACCAAATGGTCCTGTTCATCTTTTAACAGGGCCTGTCCTGTTTTAATGGCTAAACTTTTCGCCATAGATTTAGCCAGTAAATCGGTAGCACTAAAATTACTATCGGGCACTTCATTTTCAACATCACTAATAAGCTGTTCTAAAATAATAGACACTTCACTTTCAGGAATATTAATAGGTACTCCGGTAATCTCAATAGCATCTTTAAGAACATTTGAAAACACAAAACCAGTATGTTCCAAATCATCTTTTAACTGCTTGATAATTTCAATTTCCTGAGTGGAAAAATGCAATTGAAGTGGAAACAATAATTGTTGACTAACACCTTCTTTTACAGTCATATTTTGAAGATAATCCTCATACAAAATACGTTGGTGCGCTTGGTGTTGGTCAATAATCAACATGCCCGATTTTATAGTACTAACAATGTATTTGTTATGAAGCTGATAGGTGGTTTGAGCCTGCGTCACCTTATGGGTATCGTTAAAGGCCGATAGGGTTGTTTCTTCACTTTCAAAATGCAACTCACTAAAATCTTCTTGTTGGGTCTTGGTGCTCTTAGACTCCAAGCCAACGTACAAGCTTTCCCAATCGGTTGCAGCTTCTTTTTTATATCCACTGGATTTATTGGACTTAGGCTTAGATGTCTCATCAATAAACGGATTAAAACTTCTATCTACCTCTATGGTTGGCGAATTGGTTTCCTTTTTATTTAAACTATAAGGTGTATCTAAGCTCGCATCTCGGTCAAAATCCAAAACAGGTGCTATATTAAACTGACCAAGACTGTGCTTAACCGCCGATCGTAATAGTGCATATAATGTATGCTCGTCATCAAACTTAATCTCTGTTTTAGTAGGATGGATGTTAATATCAATCGTTTGTGGGTTTACAGTTAGGTTTAAAAAATAACTAGGGTGGGTCCCATTTTTCAATAACCCATCAAAAGCAGACACAATGGCATGATTTAAATAAGCACTTTTAATAAAACGATTGTTTACAAAAAAGTATTGTTCGCCCCTTGTTTTTTTGGCAAACTCAGGTTTTCCAACAAAACCAGAAATGGTAAGCACTTCGGTATCTTCTTCAACGGGTACTAATTTCTCATTAGTTTTGTTTCCAAAAATATTAACAATGCGTTGCCTGTAATTACTAACAGGCAAGTTAAATATTTCACTACCATTGTTATACATAGCAAAACATATATTGGGATGTGCCAATGCCACACGGTGGAATTCATCAATAACATGGCGTAATTCCACGGCATTCGATTTTAAAAAATTACGGCGCGCAGGAATATTAAAAAATAAGTTCTTTACAGAAACGGATGTCCCGTTTGGGGTTACCACAACCTCTTGGGAGGTTACCGCACTGCCTTCAATAACAATAGCATGACCAACATCGTCATGTGCTTGCTTGGTTTTTAGTTCTACATGGGCAATGGCCGCAATACTGGCTAAAGCCTCTCCACGAAACCCTTTGGTATGCAACTTAAATAAATCATCAGCATGACGTATTTTAGAGGTCGCGTGTCTTTCAAAGCTCAATCGTGCATCGGTGGCACTCATACCTTTACCATTGTCTATTACCTGCACAAGTGTTTTTCCAGCATCCTTAATAACAAGCTTTATAGTAGTTGCATCTGCATCAATGGCGTTTTCCAGCAACTCCTTTACTACCGACGCAGGACGTTGTACTACCTCGCCTGCCGCTATTTGGTTTGCAACATGATCGGGTAAAAGCTGTATAATGTCTGCCATATATTATTTAAAGAATATAGATAAGTCAAAATCGATGATGAAAAGAAATAGTAAAACAAGAATCAAGACAATAATTAAAGTTCGTCTGTTTGCTGCTTTATCTCTATTGTTTTTAAAATCATCTAAAGCATTGTTAAATTTTGTTTTTAATCCCGTATTACTTCCTACAGTTTTCCTATAATCATCAAACTTATGTTTAATTTCAAATGGGCTGCCTTCATCCCCTTTATTATCATAATAACGTGGCTTATAGCTAAATTTTTTATTTTTCCGCAATTTTAAAATCCCCATAGTATCCAAGCTTTAAGTTAATTTGAATTTAGAATCCAATAGGTACATGCAAATCAATAACAATACCAAAATTATTAATAAGGTTCGCAAAGATATGATGCCTCTAGTTTTACGGTTTTTATTCCTTTCAGCCTGCCATTTAGAAATAAAATTATGTGTTTCTGAAGATTCATCAGGCATTTCTTCATGATCTTCTTTAGAAAATCTAGAGCGGTAATTAAAGGTTTTATTTTTGCGCTGATTAAACAAATCTAACAATTTCTTATACCTCAAAAATACTTAAAAATAGGCAAAGGCGGGGCTTTGAAATGCCAAAAATTGTTAACAAAACCCTTAATACAAATACTAAATTCTGGGAAGTAGAGCTTAAAAAAATAAAGTGTACTAGCTATTTTCTCTAAGTGCTGCCATTTTTATGGCAGCTATAGCAGCTTCTGTGCCTTTGTTGCCATGTTTTCCGCCCGAACGTGCTTTGGCTTGCTGCATGGTGTCATCAGTTAGTACACAAAAAATTACGGGCGTTTCGTGTAACACATTTAAGTCTTTTATACCTTGGGTTACGCCCTCGCAAACAAAATCAAAATGCTTGGTTTCTCCCTTAATAACACTACCAATGGCAATAACGGCATTTACCATTTGTTCTTGCATTTTTTTGCTTCCATAAATAAGCTCAAAACTTCCAGGAACATTCCATCGTACAATATTTTTGGGCAATACCCCATTTTCTATAAGCGTATCATACGCCCCTTGGAACAAGCCTTCGGTAATAGTGTCATTCCATTCAGAAACAACAATCCCAAACCGAAATTTACTCGCGTTTGGGATTGTTGCTTTATCATAAACCGATAAGTTTTTATTTGCCGTAGCCATATTATTTATTTGCCAATACTTGAGCTTTTCCTATAAACACATCTATAGTACTTGCCTCTGTAGAATTAGGATAGTTTTCCTTAATGCTGTTAAAATACTTAAGGGCTTTATCTGCATTCCCCAAATCTAACGCAATAGCGCCTGCTTTATATAAATACATAGGTGTTGTATAAGCATTGTCACGCATCTCAGCAGCTTCCTCATAATAACTTAAAGCATCTTCTGGCTGATTTAATTGAACAAATGCATCTCCAATATTTCCTTTGGCCAAAGGCGCCAATATCTCATCATCACTTTCAAAATCACTTAAATACTTTACAGCATTTTTATAGTCCTTTAAATTTAAGTATGCTGTACCTGCATAATAATTTGCTAAATTGGCAGAAGGTGTACCACTGTATTCAGAGATAATGTCCAACATACCATATTTACCCTCACCACCGTGCAATGCTAAATTAAACAAGGAATCTTTTTCAACACCATTAACCGCCTGGTTAAAATACTTTTGGGCCTGGAACATATCGTTCATAGCATTTACTTGCTTAGGCTTGGCTATAAATTCATTGTAACCCAAATATCCTAAAACTACCACAACAATCGCAGTAATTAAAATTATAATATATTTTTGGTTCTTTTCAACAAAAGCCTCTGTTTTAGATGCCGTTTCATCCAATGTATTAAAAACTTCAGCAGTTGTTGATCCCGTTTCTAAATCTTGCTCCTTCTCTACTTTGGTTTTTGGTTTATAACCTCTTTTATTATAAGTTGCCATGTATTTTGTCTAAAAATTAATGCGCCGCAAAAATATAATTTTTCTTCATAACTAAAGGGTTATTTATTTGATATTTTTCAATAATTTGCACTTCCTTACAAGGGATTGTACCCTCTTAATACACATTAAGTTACTTTTTTTATGATTTTAAAATCACTTTCATTACTAAATTACAAAAATTTCGAAAGCAGGGACTTTAGGTTCAACAAAAAAATAAACTGCATTGTTGGCAACAACGGTATTGGAAAAACAAATGTACTGGACGCCATTTACCACCTGTCGTTTGGCAAAAGCTACTTTAACCCCATTGCAAGCCAAAACATTAAACACGACACCGATTTTTTTGTTATTAACGGTAATTATGTTAAGGATGACAAAGATGAAAAAGTTATTGTTAGTTTAAAAAGAGGGCAAAAAAAAGTAATTAAGCGCAACGGTAAAGCTTATGATAAATTTAGCGAGCACATTGGTTTTTTACCTTTAGTGATTATTTCGCCAGCCGATAGAGACCTCATCATAGAAGGTAGTGATACCCGTAGAAAGTTTATAGATAGTGTTATTTCGCAAAGCGATAAAACCTATTTAAACCACCTTATCAATTACAACAAAGTTTTGGCACAGCGCAATGCCTTACTGAAATATTTTGCCCTAAACCATACCTTCAATAAAGACACCTTAGAAGTGTACAATAAGCAGTTAGATGATTTTGGGGTTTTGATTTTTGAAAAGCGCGAAGCCTTTTTAAAAACATTTATCCCCATTTTTAAGCAGCGTTATCAAGCCATAAGCAATGGTAAAGAAATTGTAGACCTAATTTATAATAGCGATTTATTTGAAGGCGGTTTAAACACCCTCTTGCAAAAAAACATCAATAGAGATAAGGCACTGCAATACACCAGCGTAGGCATACACAAAGACGATCTATTATTTAATATTGAAAACCATCCCATTAAAAAATTTGGTAGTCAAGGGCAACAAAAATCCTTTTTAATAGCATTAAAACTAGCACAGTTCGATTTTATAAAAGCCCAAAGCGGCGTAAACCCTATTTTATTACTGGATGATATTTTTGATAAACTGGATGAAAACCGCGTAGCTCAAATCATAAAATTGGTCGACGATGAGAATTTCGGACAACTATTTATAAGTGATACCCATGCAGACCGTACCGAAAATGCCGTAAAACAAGCCCATCAATCTTATGAAATATTTAGGTTATAGCGGCAATATGTTAAAAAGTTATCAAGCATAGGCACTTAAAATACCCTACCTTTGTTATAATGAATGAAAGCCCCCATGGCAAAACGCAATAACGAACATATTAGTATAGCAGATGCGCTCAAGGAATTTGTAGAAACCAATAATTTAGAAAAAGGTTTAAACAAGGTTAATGTTGCCGATGCTTGGAAAAGTCTTATGGGCAACGGTGTTAATAATTATACAACTTCGGTAAATTTAGAGCGCGACACCCTTTATGTGCAGTTAAGTTCTAGTGTATTGCGGGAAGAGTTAAGCTATGGAAAACAAAAAATAATTAACATGCTTAACGAATCTTTAGGTAAAGAAATTATTAAAAAACTGGTTTTAAGATAATTACAAAATAAAATTTAAAAAATAAAAACCAATAAAAAGCAACAAGCTATTATTATTTATATTACATTTGTTGCTTAAATTTTTATAAATAAATACAATGAGTAAAGGTACCGTAAAATTCTTCAACGATTCTAAAGGTTTTGGATTCATAGTTGAAGATGACAACAACAAAGAACATTTCGTACACATTTCAGGACTAATCGATGAAATTCGTGAAGGTGATGCCGTGGAATTCGATCTACAAGAAGGTAGAAAAGGATTAAACGCCGTAAACGTAAAAGTAATCTAATACATATACTTTAACAATTACAAAAAAAGAAGATCGTCTAGTTTTAGACGGTCTTTTTTTCTTAGCACTAAAACCACTTGCCCTTATAATTATTTCAAACTATTTAAAAAATTCTAAAAAATATTTCAATAAATACTCGTTTTTTAAAAATATTTTACATTACATTTATAGTATTAATAATTAATAATTTAAGTAAAATGAGTACAGGAACAGTAAAATTCTTCAACGATGCCAAAGGCTTTGGTTTTATTATTGAAGAAGGTTCACAAAAGGAACATTTTGTTCACATTTCAGGATTAATTGACGAAATTCGTGAAGGCGACACCGTTGAATTTGAACTGAAAGAAGGTAAAAAAGGATTAAACGCAGTAAATGTAAAAGTAATTTAATATATACTATTTAATTTTTTTAAAACACAAAACCCCTGCTATTGGCAGGGGTTTATTTTTTCATTCAAAACAGTTCTTTGTCATTCAGGAAGCGAAGAATCTCTCTTAAAACATATCTCTACCAGCAAAATGAAATGCGCCTTCAATAGCAGCATTGTCATCACTATCACTACCATGTACTGCATTTTCGCCAATGGAAATTGCATACAGCTTTCTAATGGTGCCTTCGGCAGCATCAGCAGGATTGGTCGCACCAATTAAGGTTCTAAAATCTTCAACCGCATTTTCTTTCTCTAAAATAGCAGCTACAATGGGGCCACGGGTCATATATTCAACCAACTCACCAAAAAATGGTCGCTCATTATGTATTGCATAAAAAGTTTCAGCATCTGTTTTGGTCATTTGGGTTAATTTCATTGCTACAATTCTAAACCCTGAAGCTGAAATTTTTTCTAGTATTGCGCCAATGTGCCCATTCTCTACAGCATCTGGCTTTATCATTGTAAAAGTTCTATTTGTTGCCATTCTATATTTTTTAAATATGTATCGTTTAAATGATTTGCAAACTTGCTTTCTTAAAAAACCAATACCATATGGTTGGAAAAACAGATTAACAAACCTCCTTATAATTGCGCTGCAAAAGTAAGGTATTTATCATTAAAAACAAGCCCTTCTAATTTTAAAAAAATTGTATATTCGTCTTCTATGAACAAACATGATACGAATAGCATAAAACAGCTGTTATCAACTAAAAAAAAGATAGTTATAGTGCCCCATAAAAATCCCGATGGTGATGCCATAGGCTCCACACTAGGGTTATACCTTTATCTTTTAAAGTTAAACCATGATGTACAGGTAATATCCCCCAACGATTATCCTGTTTTTTTAAAGTGGATTCCAGGTGAAAAAAACATATTAAAATACGACGCGCAAACCGAAACCTGCCAAGCACTTATACAGGCTGCCGAAATTATTTTTACATTAGATTTTAATGCCTTGCACAGAACGGGAAATATGGAAGCTATACTAACGGAGAGCAAGGCCGTTAAGATTATGATAGACCACCACCAAGAGCCCAATGGCTATGCCGATTATACATATAGTGATGTAACAAAGAGTTCTACCTGTGAAATGGTATACCACTTTATAAACATGCTTGGCGACAACCAATTGATAGATGACGATATAGCAACATGCCTATATACTGGTATTATGACTGATACGGGGTCCTTTAGATTCCCTTCCACTACCAGCAATACCCATAAAATTATAGCCGCCCTGATAGAAAAAGGCGCCAATAATGCACAAATACACAATAATATTTATGATACAAACAGCTACCAAAGCTTACAGTTGTTGGGCTGTGCATTAACCAATTTAAAAGTTATCCCAGAATATAGAACGGCCTACATAACACTTACCCAGGAAGAGTTAAACAAATACGATTATAAAAAAGGCGATACCGAAGGCGTGGTGAATTATGGGCTATCTATAGAAAATATTATACTAGCAGCTATTTTTATAGAAGACAAACAGGAGGGGATTATTAAAATATCATTGCGCTCTAAAGGTGCCTTCTCTGTTAACGAGCTATCGCGAAACTATTTTGATGGCGGGGGCCATATAAATGCTGCAGGCGGTAAAAGTCATTTATCTTTAAAAGACACTGTTGAAAAATTTATTAGTATATTGCCTAGCTATAAAAAAGCCCTAAATGATGAATAGATTACTCATATTAACCCTTTTACTTCTTGCTTTAGGGTGTAAATCTCCCGAAGCACGCAGGCCTGTATCTGTAAAAACCGGCTCGTTTATAGATGCCTCTGTAGAGCGCAATAAAAAGCTAAATGCTAAAGAACAGGCACTTATAGATAAGTACATGGCCCAACAAAAAGATAATGAATACATTGCCTCCGAAAGTGGTTTTTGGTACTATTATAACATAAAAACAGATATAGACACCTTAAAGACCCCTAATTTTGGTGATATTGTTACCTACAACTACGATGTAAAAACCTTTAGCGGTAAATTAATATACTCGATAGAAGATATTAAAACACAAACCTATACCATAGACAAAGAAGAATTGTTTACAGGGCTGCGTGAAGGTTTAAAACTTATGAAAACAGGTGAAACTGTAACATTTTTGTTTCCTTCGCAAAAAGCTTATGGCTATTATGGTGATGAAAATAAAATAGGTAGCAATACGCCTTTAATTTGTAAAGTAACTTTAAATTCAATTAGTCAAGGTCAAATAGATTAAACCAATTTTGTGATGTGTTCACTAATGAATTCCTTTAAAATCTTTTTTGCGGTAGCTTTGTTGGCATTAACGTCTTGCAAAGCACAGTATCCAGACCTAGAAGATGGTTTGTATGCCGAATTTATTACCTCTAAAGGTGTTATGGTAGCCAAATTAGCCTACGATAAAACGCCTGTAACCGTAGCCAACTTTACATCGTTGGCCGAAGGCACCAACAAGATGGTAGATAGTATATACAGAGATAAAAAATTCTATAACGGCACCATTTTTCATCGGGTTATTGATAGTTTTATGATTCAAGGAGGCGATCCAACAGGTGTAGGTTCGGGAAACCCTGGTTATAAATTTATAGATGAATTTGTTCCTGGATTAAAGCATGACAAACCTGGTATTTTATCTATGGCAAACTCTGGCCCCAATACTAACGGAAGCCAATTTTTTATTGTAGAAGTCCCGTCGCCCCATCTAGATCAGCGCCATACTGTATTTGGTGAGTTGGTAATTGGTTTAGACGTATTGGACAGCATTTCAAATGTAAAAACCGATGGCAATGATAAACCTTTAAAAGATGTGGTTTTAGAGGAATTGAATATTATAAGAAAAGGTAAAGATGCCAATGCCTTTGAGGCGGCAGATACATTTAGCAAGCATTTTGCCGAGGTAGAAAGAAAAGAAAAAGAAAAAGTGGCTAAAGCTGAGGCCCTTAGAAAAGCCAATCTAGAAAAATTTAATGGCCAGGAAGCCCAAACCCTAACATTGCCCTCGGGCTTAAAATATACTGTAACAGCAAAAGGAACCGGTAAAAAGCTTACCGAAATTTCAAAAGTATTGGTTCACTATGCCGTGTATTATGACAACGGTACCTTTTTAGAAACCAGTAAATTGGAAATTGCCGAAGCCCAAGATGCGGTCAACGAGCGTAGAAAAGCAACCGACCAATACCAGCCCATTAAAGCAGATATTAGTCCGAATGCACGCATGATCTCAGGACTTAAAGAAGGTATAAAACAATTGCATGTAGGTGATAAAGCTACCCTATTTGTGCCCTACCATTTAGCTTATGGCGAAACAGGCAACAGAAATATACCTCCAAAAACCAACTTGATATTTGAAATTGAAATTATTGAATTATTGTAGATTAGACTCAAGAATAAGATATGAAAACAATCGACAACCAGCAACTAACCACTAACAACTAAAAACCATGCATCTATTAAAATTTGATTGGAACCCAATATCTGGCATTAACATCGTTGGCGACTTTAAATTGCATTTTTATAGCCTTATGTGGGTAATCGCATTTATTCTGGGCTGGTACATCATGAAACGCATTTTTACAAAAGAAAAAGTGTCTTTGGAGTATTTAGACCCCTTATTTATTTATACGGTTTTAGCAACCATGATTGGGGCGCGTTTGGGGCATGTACTATTTTACCAATCTGAATTGATCTCAGAAGATTTTTTTAGCATCTTTTTACCTTTTAGTTTTAAAGGCGGTATACAGTTTACAGGTTTTCAAGGACTGGCCAGTCATGGCGCAGCCATAGGCATCATTATAGGTATGTACTTGTACAGAAGAAAATATAAGTACAAATCATTGCTATGGATTTTAGACCGCGTGGTGATTTCGGTAGCCTCTGGAGCTGTTTTTATAAGAATAGGAAACTTTATCAATTCAGAAATAGTTGGTAAAGTAACCGATTCCTCGCTAGGGGTTCGGTTTATTCAAGATGAATATTATAAAAATCAAATTGTACAGCTAACGGGCATAAAAGATGTTCAAGAAGCCTACAACGCAGTAACTAATAATCCGCAGTTCCAAAACCTATTGGAAGCCGTACCTTATAGGCACCCTGCGCAATTATACGAATCATTCTGCTACATATTTGTGTTTTTAATACTTTGGTATTTCTATTCAAAAACAATAAAAAAAGACCAAACAGGTTTCTTATTTGGCTTGTTTTTAATTCTGTTATGGACCATTCGCTTCTTCATAGAATTTGTTAAAGAACCACAAGGTGAAGAATACATCAATTGGTTTGGCCTTAATACTGGGCAATGGCTTAGTATCCCGTTTATTTTAATCGGTCTGTATTTTATGTTTGTATATAAACCCAAATCGCCCGTTAAATAACATGTCTTTAAAGCAATTAAAGATAACAACCCTTGGCTTAATGGCTATTGTAGCCCTAAGTAGCAGCTCGTGCAAAAACGATAAAAAAGTAGTTACACAAACCAAAGTTGAATTTAAAAAGGAAGGCACCTTAACCATTCATAAATCTGATTCTACTACGGTAATAATAGATATTGAAATTGCCGACACCGATTTTGATATTCAAACAGGATTAATGTACCGCGATTCCATGGCAAAAAATCAGGGGATGTTATTTGTTTTTGATGATACTAGAGAACGTTACTTCTATATGAAAAACACCCGAATACCCTTAGACATCATTTATATTGATGATAAAAAAAACATTGTAAGTTTTCAAAAAAAGGCCCAACCATTTAACGAAAGTTCATTACCATCCAATGCACCAGCAAAATATGTTTTAGAGGTGAATGCTGGAATGTCTGATGCTTGGGGGTTATCTGTTGGGGATCGTGTTAGCTTTTGATAGGAAATAAACATTTGTTGTAAGATTTAACACGGAAAAATATACAACCCCTCTTCCACCCCTTCATTATACAATGATTTGATTCGGGTAAATCCATTTTTTACATAAAATGCGTCCAAATGGGGATCTTCAATGGTTAGCCAGAATTTTGTATTTGGGAGGGTTTCTTTTATATGGTTTAGCCATATAGAACCCAGGTTTTGGTTTCTGCGGGTTTCAATAACATATATAAACCCCAAATACTTATAGCCTTTCTTTAGCCAGCTATTGGACTCCTCTTTTGCATATAGCATATCGGGCGGACAAGTGGTAAACATTAAGCCTCCTGCAACAATGGCTTCGCCATCTTTAAGCAAATAGCATGAGGTCGTTTTCTTATACATTTCCCATATAGGCAAAATACTCTCTTGCCAATCTTTAGGCAGGATATTGAAAAATGATTGATAATCTGTCGTGCACTTAAAAGTCATGCTGCATTGTAATTAGTTACAACAAACCCCAGGACCAAAGTTTATCAGAATCCTCAGTCCAACGATCACCAATGTCCGTTCTATAATAAGCGTTATTAATAATAACATTACCAATCCGGTTATACATCATTTTTTGGGCATCTTTCATGGTATTACCAATACCCGTAACCAAAACGGCAATACCTGTATTACCAGTAATAAGCCACTCATCATTTACCAGCTTTAAATGCATGGGGTGCACACCTTCCTTGTTATTTTTTTTAAATACCACCACGGCATCCTTAGAAAAGAGATTAAATGTTTTTTTATCCTCATAAGGAAACGGTGGCACTACAATAAACGCTCCCACTTGAAATCCTTTTTTAACATGTATCTTAAACTTCTGTTTAGATGCAAGTTTATAGAATAAATCTCCCAAGGGCTCATTAATACCGGCCCGTTGGATGAATACTTGCGGATACCCAAACCTGGAAGTAAACTCCAAAGGATAAATACCATTGCCATTTACAATACAGTTAATATCTATGTGCCCAACAAATTGATGTTTGGCAAAGGTATCCTTAAACTTTAACAGTGTTGCATCAAAAATGGGAGAATCCTTGGTCCAAAACATACTCGTCCCCATTTCACCTGTTGAAACCCCCAACTCCTTAGGAAACAACTTTTTATGCTCAAATGTGATATTGATAGGATAAATAAAATCATGACCATTAAAAAAAGCAGAAACAGATATTTCTACACCCTTTACCTTGCGTTGCAACTGAAAATTTCCAAAATCGTCGCCCCAAGATTTTTCATAGGCTTTTAGGATTCTAATTACATCCTGTCCCTCGTCATCACTACCAACAAACAGCAATTGTTTTAGTTCTTGGGTCTCACCACAAGGCTTCAACACATACGAATTGGGGTTTAATTCTATATAGTTTATAGCCTCTTTAAAAGAGGTAAACTCTTTAGAGGGCAATACCTTTATTTTGTGCTTTTGAAGTTCGGCCTGACCAAAATTTCTATCAAGTTCCAGATTATCGGTATATACTGTACCACCTATTACCAATTTACCCGCATTACGTAATTGAGTAGCTTTTTCTCCATACCCCGTATAATCGAATACAATAATATCGGCCCAGTCAATGTGCTTTTCCCAATGGTTAACCTTGTCTACAAAGCCATAACCAATCTCTTTCGAAGCCTTGTCTTCAATAAATAATTTAACGTGGTGTCCCTCTAGTTTAATGGCGTATACAATATCCAATGATTCGCCCCAACGTGATACAAAAAGGAATTTTTTGTACCCCTGCTGTTTTGTTTTCAAGTGAAAAATATAAAGGTTAAGTTATAAAACATGTGTGGTTTTGTTTTAGGCAAATGTATATAATAAAACGATTTGTTGTATCAAGCTGTTGATAATAAAAAAAGGTGCCATATGGCACCTTTTTTTATTAGAGAAGCTGAAATAAATTTAGCGCTCTTTTTCTTTCTTATTACCCTCTAATCGTTTTACACTATCGTACATTACAGGTGTTGCTATAAACAACGATGAATACGTACCAACAATTACACCAATAATAAGAGCAAACATAAATCCTCTAATAGAATCACCACCAAAAATAAAGATGGCCAATAACACCACCAACGTAGTTAACGAGGTATTTAATGTTCTACTTAATGTACTGCTTAAAGATTCATTTACAACACGATTAAACTCCCATGATGTATGCTCATTAAAATACTCACGAATTCTATCAAACACAACCACGGTATCATTTAACGAGTAACCTATTACCGTTAAAATAGCAGCAATAAAAGCCTGATCTATTTCCATACTAAACGGCATAAACTTATAAGTTAAAGAGAATACCCCTAATACAATCAATACATCATGGAATACCGCTGCAACAGCACCAAGGGAGTATTGCCATTTTTTAAAGCGGAATAAGATGTATAAGAATACCACAATTAACGATCCTAAGATAGCCCAGAAAGAGGCTTGCTTAATATCATCGGCAATGGTTGGGCTAACCTTAAACTGCTCCATAATACCAACCTGTTTATTTACATTAGAGTTATCTATAAACTCTTCGTAGGTAATCCCTGTTAAGTAAGGCTGTAAGGCATTGTATAGCATAGATCTGATTTCTTCATCAACCTCAGCCCCTGCTTCGTTCACCTTATATTTAGTTGTGATTTTCAATTGGTTATCGGCCCCTACAGTTTTAGCATCGGCACTACCAAAGGCATCTACTAATTTACCTGTAATCTCGGTAGCACTTACATCTTGTGCAAATCGTACTTGGTAGGTTCTACCTCCAACAAAATCGACACCTTGGTCTAAACCAACGCTAACTAAAGATCCTAAACCTAATACTATAACCAATCCAGAAACAATATAGGCTACTTTGCGTTTTCTTAAAAACTCAATATTAATGTTTCTAAATAAGTTCTTAGTTGCAACAGTAGCAAAGTCTAATTTACCACCCTTGTTTATATACCAATCTACAGTTAATCTGGTAATAAAAATGGCCGTAAATAAAGAAGTTCCTATACCTATAAGTAAAGTTGTAGCAAAACCTTTAATTGGCCCTGTTCCAAACACAAATAAGATTAATGCGGTTAAACCGGTTGTAATATTGGCATCTAAAATAGAAGACAACGCATTACTGAAACCGTCCTGTATAGCTTCTTTTTGGCCTTTACCCTTGGTTATTTCTTCTCGAATACGTTCAAAAATAAGTACGTTAGCATCCACCGACATACCAATGGTTAAAACGATACCTGCTATACCCGGTAAGGTTAGCACTGCTCCCAATCCTGATAAAATACCAAATATTAAAAGAATGTTGAATGCCATAGCAATATCGGCAAAGCCTCCAGCTTTTCCGTAATAAACAACCATCCATACCAATACCAATACCAATGCTATGATAAAAGACATGGTACCACTATCAATAGCTTCTTGACCTAAAGATGGCCCTACCACCTCGCTGGCAATAATATCGGCCGATGCCGGTAATTTACCTGCTCTTAAAACATTTGCTAAATCGACTGCTTCATTTAAGGTAAAGTTTCCTGAAATTTCTGAACTTCCTCCAGAGATAGGCCCTGTTGTTACACCCGGTGCAGAATACACAATATCATCTAGAACAATGGCTATTTGACTTCCTTGCGAATAAGCCTTACCTGTCATTTGTTCCCAAATCTTAGCGCCCTTGGCATTCATTTGCATAGATACCGTTGGTTTACCTGTAGGTCCAAAAGCATTACGGGCATCGGTTACTACCGCACCACTTAACTCTGGTGTATTATCTCTATTACCTACTAATGCATACAAATCAACAAGCTCACTATCTTTTTCGGGCTTACCAAATGCAAATTTGGTGTAACGCATTTCTGCCGGCAATAAAGCTCTTACCTGTGGCATGTTTAAATACTCAAGCACCTTCTCTTTATCTTTAATTTCAAACTTAGCGATAATAGGACCTCCTTGATAGCCTTGTCCACGAATCAAATCAAAAATAGGGTTTACCGTTTCAACTGCTGTAGAATCGGTAGTGGCATCTCCCAATAAATCATCAATTTGAGAGTCTGTTGCATCCTCTTCATCTTGACTTTCAGGTTCAGTCGTTTCATCAACTTTAGTATCTACTACATCCTTTAAAACTTCATTGGCTTGACCTAAAAAGTTAAAAAACTGCTCACCTTTGTAAGCATCCCAAAACTCAAGCTGGGCTGTACTTTGTAACAACGTAGTTGCTCTTTCTACATCTTTAACACCTGGTAACTCTACTAGAATACGACCAGAGGTTCCTAAACGCTGTATGTTTGGCGAAGTAACACCAAATTCGTCAATACGCTTGCGCAATACCTCGAACGCAGAAACAATAGATTCATCAATCTTTGTTGCAATTACGCTCTTAACTTGATCATCTGTCATGCTACCATCAATTTCTCCATCCAATGCTTTGGTGTAGAAAATATCTGGAGATGCTAATTTAGTATCTCCTTTAATAGCATCAAAAGCAATAAAGAAATCTTCTAAATAAGTATTTTGGCTATTTTTCTGCATTTCAGAAGCATCATCCAATGCTTTGTTGAACACAGGGTTTTTTGTGTGGTTGGCCAAGCCTTTTAAGATGTCCTTTACAGATACCTGCAAAATTACATTAATACCACCTTTTAGGTCAAGACCTAAATTCATGGCTTTGGCTTTCACATCATTATAGGTGAATTTTGCAATACCGATATTAAACACGGTATCGGTAGCTATCGATTCTAAATAATTGGTCTCTTCTGCACTTCGTTTAGCACGATAATCGTCTTCAGTATCAGGGATTTTATTAATTGCCATCTCCTCGGCATTTCGCTCAATTTGATTTGCTTTAAACGTAAAAGAGAGTTGATAAATACTAACTAATCCGAATAATACAGCAAATAGTCTTACTAGTCCTTTGTTTTGCATGTTTATTGTTTTTATGTTGTTAGACAACAGGTATGAACTGTTTCAGTCTGACGTATTGTTTTTTGGTTATTTAAATCATTGTAATATACTGGGGGCTTAACCCGGTACTTTTAAAATTTCACTAACTGCTCTATTACAACTAATGAGATTTTTCCTTTTGGTCAAAACGACAAAAACCTAGGCAATAGGCCCTGCCCTAACCTCTGGTATGCTTCGTGAAGTATTGTTTATAGCAAACGCAATATTCTTAAAAAGTTTAAATGCAACTTTTTCAATATTATTAGTTTCCCTAGTATCAATGCCATTATTTATAAAATAGACATTGGGATTGTAAAATCGGTCGTAATCCTGCTTGATGTTGGTAACACATTTCCCTCCAAAACCTGAGTCTAGGTCATTGGCTTTATGGATTTCAAAAACATCAAGTTTATAGTTTTTTGGCTTTTTATTAGCAGGGACATTTGAAGTGTTTCCGTGCGTATCATTATCAGAATATCCTATTTCAAGGTTTCTCTTCTTAGAAAGTATGCCCTTTATGCTTTCAACATCAGTAGTACTGTAATAGGTGATTTTGTATTGGCCGTCCTGTAGTTCCTTTACATGAAATGAGTTAGCACCAATGGCCTGCAATTGTTTTTTAACAACTACAATGGCGCTTTTAGCTTCATCAGTACTAATACTAGTATCTGTGAACTTTAATACAATCTCTTGGTTAGGTACAGAAATTTGATTCTGATATAACCCTAAGAGTGTAAATACAATTAATAAAGCACCAAAGTACCATTTTGCTTTCATGCGCCAAATATAAAAATAAAGACTGTATTTCTACAGTCTTTACAATAAATATCTAATTTAAATTGTTGATTATGCCTTTATAGCATCTCGTTAACTTTTCTAACAGCTGCTGCACTTTCTTGCATGTTGGCTTTTTCAGCATCGTTTAGTGGGATATCTATAATCTCCTCAATGCCGTTTTTTCCTAAAATAACTGGCACGCCCAAGCAGATATCATTTAGACCGTATTCACCATTTAAAAACACCGAACAAGGATATACTTTCTTTTGATCGCATGCAATTGCCTGAACCAAACCACTTACCGCAGCTCCTGGTGCATACCAAGCAGAAGTACCTAACAATTTAGTAAGCGTAGCCCCACCAACTTTAGTATCTTCTTTTACTTGATTTAGGCGGTCTTCACTTAAAAATTCGGCAACTGGCACACCATTTCTGGTTGCTAGACGTGTTAAAGGAATCATACCTGTATCGCTATGGCCTCCAATCACCATACCATCAACATCGCTAATAGGACCACCAATAGCTTCTGCTAATCTGTATTTAAAACGTGCTGAATCTAAAGCACCACCCATACCTATAATTCTGTTTTGAGGCAGATCTGTAGATTTATGGACTAAGTAAGTCATGGTATCCATAGGATTACTCACTACAATAATAATAGTATTGGGAGAGTGCTCAATTAAACTGGAAGATACTGATTTTACAATACCGGCATTAATACCTATCAATTCTTCACGGGTCATTCCTGGTTTACGAGGAATTCCTGAAGTAATTACACAAATATCACTATCTGCTGTCTTACTATAATCACTTGTTACACCTGTAATTTTAGTATCAAAACCATTTAAAGACGCTGTTTGCATTAAATCCATGGCTTTCCCTTCTGCATAGCCTTCCTTAATGTCTAATAAAACAACTTCTGAAGCGAAATCCTTAATGGCAATATACTCCGCACAACTTGCACCTACTGCTCCTGCACCTACTACTGTTACTTTCATGTCTTAGTTTTTAATAAATTTATTGGTTATATGAATGTATTTATGAAATATACTTTTTGGTTTTATATAGTGGAATTACATTTAAATGGTATAAATGATTGGACTATATAATTTTAATCACGCAAAAATACAAATTTATATACTCTAAATAAAAAAAGTGCAAGATTAAATCTTACACTTTTTAATTACTAATTACTAAAAAACTAACTAAAACTAAACAACTATATTTTTTTAAACTTTTTATTATCTAAATCCAAAATTAACACCTAAAGAAAAAGCATCAAATTCTGCTAGGTGGTATTCAGCATTCAATCTAAAAAACCCTAATTTTAATTTTGTTCCAATGGTTCCTCTTACTCCAGATACATTACTTTTTACTGAAAAAGGGTCTACAATTTCCTCTGAGGTTATAACACCATTAGAAACACGATAGGTACCTAGCATATCAGATTCTGACTTCCCTTTAATATATCCAAAACCACCATAAAAATTAATAACTGGCAATTTGGTAGAGGCAATTAATTGTATTAACCATGTATTGGTAGCATTTTCCATACGTTGGTCCTCACCATCAATAATAGAGGAATCTGTCAAATCATAAGAAGCATCTAAATGTGTATAGGCTACTAAGCCCGATATAGAAACTGGTAACAATTTATTTGAAGGTAACCATTTGGTAAACTCGTGCTGCAATGCCACACCATACATATTAAATGTTACATCATCTGTTTTAATTTTAGGAACAAAGCGTGCCTTTAATTCTGTACCCTTAACAAGACCAATGGCACCTTGAATAAAAGCGGTTGGCAATATATTGATGTTTTCTGAAGCCAAACCTGTTGGTAGGGTTATTTGCTCGGTTTGGTTCCCAAAAATAGGATCGTCATAAGTAACCTCTACAACCACATCTGGATTGTTTTCTCCTAAAGCAGTTGCAACCATTTGTGAGCTGGATCCTTGAACAAACTGTACATTATTGTACAAGTCTGTATTCATTAAAAATGATTTGTTTTTATCTTTTACTGTAGCTGCATTAATAATAACAGAAACCTCAAAACCTCCAATGGATTTTGCATCACCTGAATTAAACCAGTTGGCGTTCATACTATAGATGAGGCCATCGGTACCTGGTGCTAAATAATCGTTGGCAAAACGTTGGGCATCTTCAACACCCGCAGCTAAAAGCGCATCTAAGTCATTTTGAGCTGTTGAAGTCATGGTTGCTGCAAGCAACAGCATTACTAGGGCAATTCTTTTCATTTTTTTTAATTTGGTTAGAACAAAAATATGAAAAAAACCACACCAAACAACATTTAATCGTAAAAATTTGCATTTAAACGATGAAACAATACAAAAAATAACCCTGACAGCTTTATATCAGGGTTATAAGAATGGTATAATTTTATTAAAATTTACGCATCAATATTAGCATAAACGGCATTTTTTTCAATAAAATCTCTACGAGGTGGTACTTCGTCCCCCATTAGCATAGAGAATATTCTATCAGCTTCGGTACCATTATCTATTTGTACCAAGCGCAAGGTTCTAAATTCAGGATTCATAGTGGTGTCCCAAAGTTGTTCTGCATTCATTTCCCCAAGACCTTTGTAACGTTGAATACTTACACTACCTCCAAATTCTTCCGATATGGCATCACGTTCCTTATCTGACCAAGCATAAGACTTTTTGTTTCCTTTTTTAACTAAGTATAAAGGTGGTGTTGCAATATAAACGTGGCCTTCTTCAATAAGCTCTTTCATATAACGGAAGAAGAACGTTAAAATTAATGTCGCTATGTGGCTGCCATCAATATCGGCATCACACATGATAACAATTTTATGATAACGCAACTTCGACAAATTCAATGCCTTGCTGTCTTCTTCAGTTCCAATGGTAACACCTAAAGCTGTAAAAATGTTTTTTATCTCTTCATTTTCAAAAACTTTATGGGTCATGGCTTTTTCAACATTCAATATTTTACCGCGTAATGGCAAAATAGCTTGAAAGGCTCTATCACGCCCTTGTTTTGCAGTTCCACCTGCAGAATCACCCTCTACTAAGAACACCTCACATTTTGCAGGGTCTTGTTCTGAGCAATCACTTAATTTACCAGGTAGCCCCCCAATGCTCATAACCGTTTTTCGCTGCACCATTTCACGTGCTTTTTGTGCAGCGTGGCGTGCTTGAGCCGCTAATATTACTTTTTGAACAATTATTTTAGCATCATCAGGATGCTCTTCAAGATAATCGGTCAACATCTCAGAAACGGCCTGACTTACTGAGGCTGAAACTTCCCTATTTCCTAATTTGGTTTTTGTTTGCCCTTCAAATTGTGGCTCGGCCACTTTTACAGATATAATCGCAGTTAATCCCTCACGGAAATCGTCTCCTGCAATTTCAAACTTTAAATTTTTGAGCAAACCAGATTCGTCTGCATATTTTTTCAGTGTATGTGTTAAACCACGACGAAACCCAGATAGGTGGGTACCCCCTTCATGTGTGTTGATGTTATTTACATAAGAGTGTAGGTTTTCAGCATATGATGTGTTATAAACCATAGCCACCTCAACAGGTACGCCATTTTTTTCACCTTCAAAAGCAATCACATCGTTCATTAAGGGCTCTCTGGTAGCATCTAGATACTGGATAAACTCCTTAAGTCCTTCTTCAGAATAAAACGTCTCCCCTTCAAAAGAACCATCTTCTTTTTTGTTTCTTTTATCTACAATATGAATGGTTATACCCTTATTTAAGAATGCCAGCTCACGTAACCTACTTGCCAACGTGTCATAACTATATTCTAAAGTTTGCGTAAAAATGGTTGAATCTGGCTTAAACGTTACTACCGTACCACGCTTGTCTGTTTCTCCTATTTGCTTTACAGGATATAATGTCTTTCCTCTTTCATATTCTTGTTCCCAAATTTGTCCATTTCTATAAACCGTCGCTTTTAAGTGCTCTGATAGGGCATTTACACAACTTACACCAACCCCATGCAAACCACCAGATACCTTATAGGAATCTTTATCAAACTTACCGCCGGCACCAATTTTGGTCATTACCACTTCTAGGGCAGACACCCCTTCCTTTTTATGTAAATCTACAGGAATTCCACGTCCATCATCTTCCGTTGTAATGGAATTATCCTCATTAATAGTAACAGTAATGTTATTGCAATGCCCAGCCAATGCTTCGTCAATAGAGTTGTCTACAACTTCATATACCAAATGGTGTAAACCACGTACGCCAACATCACCTATATACATAGAAGGACGCATACGTACATGCTCCATGCCTTCTAAGGCCTGAATACTATCAGCCGAATAACCGTGTTTGTTAAATTCTTCCCTTGCTTCGCTCATATTTATTTTTTATCTATTAAATTTAGTTTCGTTTTTATATATCATAAAAAAATGACGCGCAAGCATCATTTTTTAGCACTAACAAATATACGAAATGATAAGGCTTTCAAAAAGCTTTTTAACGAGTTTGAATAATAATTATCAACAATTGTTAATTACTTAAAAGTGCCTTAAATCGTCTAAAAAGTGCCTTAAAATCGATTTTAGAGTTTTTTATTTAAGATTTTAATTGGGAAAAATACAAAATGGCTTAAAACTTACTTATGGGTGTTTTTCTTTTGAATTTTATGAATAAAAATTCAATTTACAGCTACAAATTTTAATGCTATAAGCAACCAAAATAAGTAATAGTGCCAATAATTTGAAGAAGTAATAAATTAACTTTCATTTTTTTATTAATTTGATAATACAGTAGAGGATGTTACAAAAAATTATGCTTAATACATTAATTCTGTATATATTTGGTGTCGAAAAAAGAATTTATGACAATTAATAACAATAATAATTTCAATAATCCTAAGCTTTAGGATAGGAAGGTTATTGTTTAAAATTATATGAAGCCTTCCGAATTTGGAAGGCTTTTTTTAATCTATAATAGTAAAGCCATGAGTAAAATTATGACAGTCGACATCTTGTCGAGTATTAAAGGAGCCCAGCCCAGCGAAGCTGTGAACAAGTTATTTGATGTGATAAAAAATGCACAAGCAACTAATAATAACGCTTTTAATACTACTAACAATAATTGTGTGTCTTTGGAAGACTTAAGGGACGATGTGGTTATAGAAAGTACTGCCATAGAAAAACAGCTCATTATTGAAAACTTCCCTAAAGAAAAGAAAGGCTTTTTAGTGGTTTCTAAAATTATAGAAGAATAATTATGGAATCGCAGATACAAAACATACACCAACAATTAGCAACTAAACAAATTTCTTGTGTATCGCTTATTCAAGAAAAATTAGAGGCTTTAAAAGCTAACACCAACCGTACCGTTAATTCCCTTTTGGAAGATTTTGCGTTAGAGTTAGCTAGTAAAGTAGATGCTAAAATAGCCCAGGGTGAGCCTATTGGATTGTTGGAAGGCATCCCTTTTGGTATTAAAGATGTATTTATGCTTCAAGGTACTTATACAACGGCCAGTTCCAATTTGTTGAAAAATTACAAATCGGCTTATACTGCCACAGCTATTCAAAAATTATTAGACGCCGGGGCAATCCCCATTGTAAAAGAAAACTGCGATAGCTTTGGTCATGGTTCCTCTAGTGAAAATACCATTTTCGGCGCCGTTAAGAATGCCTTAAATCCAGAATTGGTTGGGGGCGGATCTAGTGGTGGTTCTGCCGTGAATGTTGCTAAAGATTATACTGTATTCTCTATTGGAGGTGATACAGGAGGTTCTGTACGGCAACCTGCCGGTTACAACCATGTATATGGCTTAAAACCAACTTACGGACGCATTTCTCGCTACGGATTAATGGCATATGCATCATCTACTGATTGTGTTGGCCCAATTGCTAAATCGGTTGAAGACATCCGTATTGTATTAAATACCATGAGTGGCAAAGATGCCAAAGACCAAACCACTTACACTTCTGAAGCCATTAAAGCAGAAAGCATTTTGAATGGTTCGGGTATTAAAAGTGTTGGGTATTTTAAGGACTTTATTGAAAACGATGCCATAGACCCAAAAATTAAAACAGATTTTTTAAATACCATTGAAAAGATAAAGGCCAAAGGAATCCTTATCAAGGAACTGGATTTCTTTAAATCTGATATTCTTGTTTCAACTTATTATACCTTGGCTATGGCTGAAACAGCCTCTAACCTATCTCGCCTAGATGGCTCTAATTACGGCAATAGAATTGAGGATAAAAACCTTAAGGAATCTTACGCCATTACACGCTCTGAAAATTTCTCTGAAGAGACCAAGCGCAGGATTGTTGGTGGCAACCAAGTACTTTCACAAGGCTTTTCTGATGAAATTTATTTAAAAAGCTTAGCCTTACGTGATGCCATTTCAGAGAATTTTGAAGACGATTTTAAGGAGGTTGATATTATTCTATCGCCCGTAACACCAAATACACCTCCCAAAATTGGCAATAGCTTAAAAGACCCACTAGCCATGTACCTATCGGATGCCTATACCGTTGGATTTAGCTTAGGACAATTGCCTACGCTAACTATTCCTAAAGGGACTGAAACTGGTTTACAGGTTACAGCCGCTAAAAAAAATGACGAACTTGTTTTGAAGTTTGCTAACTTCTTAAAAGACATACTATAATGGAACTGGAACAATTAGATGCTGCTTTAAAAGCCCATGAGTTAGAATTGGTTATCGGACTTGAAACACATGTTCGGTTAAATACAAAAACCAAATTATTCTGTTCTTGTCCTAACCAAGAAATAGAAACCCCAAACAAAAATATCTGTTCGGTATGTACAGGCCAAATGGGCGTTTTACCTGCTATAAACAAAGAAGCCATTCTTAAGGCTATTTACTTTGGAAAAGCAGTAAAATCAACCTTTGAGAATGATGTGATTTCTTGGGACAGAAAACATTACGAGTACCCAGACAACCCAAAGAACATTCAAATCACTCAATTTCACAACCCTATTATTCCAGATGGGCAAGTATCGTGTTTTCGTAATGATGGATCACAATTCACTGTTAATTTAACGCAAGTACACATTGAAGAAGACGCTGCTAAGTTAATGCACGAGAAAAACATATCGTTGGTAGACTTTAACAAAGCTGGGGTCCCTTTAATAGAAATTGTTACCGAACCCTGTATTCGACATATTGAAGATGCCTCTACATATGCACAATACATACAGCGTATCGTTCAAAACTTAAAAATATCGGAAGCTAACTTAGAAAAAGGAGAGTTTAAATCGGATGTGTCTGTATCACTACGCAAAAAGCACAGTTACAATTTAAACCCACGAACCGAAATTAAAAACTTGAACTCCTTTAAGTTTATGGTCGATGCCTTGAAAGAAGAAGTTGAAAAACAATTTAACTATTACATAGAGCACAAAGCATTTAGGCCCGAACAAACTACCGTATTATGGGATGCCGATTTAAAGCAGACCAAAACCATGCGTAAAAAAGAGTTTGAAGCTGATTATCGGTTTATATCTGAACCCGATTTACCGTTTGTAAGTATTAAAGAAGCCGTTTCGTCAATTGATGTTGATATTAGC
Organism: Aestuariibaculum scopimerae; assembly: GCF_059428085.1. Taxonomy (NCBI): domain Bacteria; kingdom Pseudomonadati; phylum Bacteroidota; class Flavobacteriia; order Flavobacteriales; family Flavobacteriaceae; genus Aestuariibaculum; species Aestuariibaculum scopimerae. Next base: position 2,587,069 of record NZ_CM182089.1, on the reverse strand, counting down.
ACCCTACCGTTTGCAGTAGAATCTATTTTAATTAAAGGTGGTGTATTGCCCCAAGATGCCAAGTTTTTTACTGCCGACTCCTTACGTTCTGAAACATTTGTTGCTATTAATGATGCTATTAAGGAGCCTTCATTCGTTGCCAAAACATTAACAAACAATATAAAACCAGAAGACTATATAAGCATTGAAAATATTTCAGACTTCATTGAAATATTTAGTTTGTTTAAAGATGAAAAGGTAACGCCCGTACTGGCGCAAAATGCCATAAAATCGTTATTGGCCAATCCCAATTTTGATTACAAATCCTATTTTAAAGAACATGCCATTTCAGATACTCAAATTCAGGATGCCATACAAAAAGTCATTTCAGAAAATGAGGGGATAGTTAACGACATAAAAGCTGGAAACCAAGGTAAATCTGGTATTTTGGTTGGAAAAGTTATTGCTATTATTGGAAAAGGAGCTTCTGGCAAAGTAATTCGTGAAGGGATTCTTGAACAAGTTACGAGTTCGGACCTGCCTACCGGCAGGCAGGGTTCAGAATTCAGAGTGGAGAATGATTCCATTATCTCTAAACCAACAACCAACAAAGCACAAGAAGAAGCACTACCTGAAATTCCTTTGGTAATTAAAGATTCCTATAGAACACATGTCATTACCGATATTTCAGAAAAAAACATTTCAGAAAATGTTACGTTTGCAGGTTGGGTAGCTAGTGTAAGGGACCACGGCGAATTAATTTTTATTGATTTACGCGATTCCAGTGCCGAAAAATTCCAAGTACGTTTAAGCAGAGAATCCTTCCCCAACTTAGATGAGCTTGTAAGACTGAAACCAGAATCGGTTATCACCGTTACTGGAACCATAGTACAACGTAAAGAAGATGATTACAACGCTGCTTTACGAACTGGTACCATAGAGCTGGAAGCCAAAACATTGGATATCTTAAACCTCTCCAGAACTTTGCCTTTCGAAATTAAGCGTGCCACAAAAACAAATGAAAACACCCGATTTCAATACAAATTCTTAGACCACAGAAATGATGATGTGCGTCGTGTGATTGTAAACAGACATAAAGTCATTAAACTCATCCGCGATATTTTGGATGAGCAAAACTTCCTAGAGATAGAAACACCTATTTTAAGTGCTGGAACCGACGAAGGTGCTCGTGAATTTATTGTACCAACACGCAAACAAGCCGGTTTCTTTTACACGCTGCCACAAGCACCTCAGCAATTTAAGCAAATGCTTATGGTAAGTGGCTATGAAAAATACTTTCAAATTGCACGTTGCTTTAGGGATGAAGATTCTCGTGGCGACCGACAACCAGAATTTACGCAACTGGATTTAGAAATGGCATATTCCAGTATGCAGCAAATTATGGATTTAAACACCAAAATGTTTAATGAGGTTGTTACCAAGATATATGGTAACAAATGGACATTACGTCCGTTTGAAATCATTACCTATAAAGAGGCTATGGACAAATACGGTTGTGACCGCCCAGATTTGCGTTTCGGCCTACAACTTCAAGATATTACAGACATAGTAAAAGACACCACTTTTCAAGTATTTAGTAAGCCGATTGATGAAGGTGGCATTGTTAAATGCATTAAAGTTTCGGCTAAAGAACAGGGCAAAAAACGTCTGTCAAAAGGACAAATAGAAAAATTAACATCCATTGCACAACAGCATGGTTTAGGTGGATTGGCCTATATTATTGTTAATGAACAAGACTTACAATCCCCTATTATTAAATTTTTGGGTGAAGACATTGCCGCTGGTATTATTAAAGCAACCGATGCCCAAGTGGGGGATATTGTATTTTTCTCAGCTGCCGATTACACAACGGCCAACAAAGCTCTAGATGCGGTGCGCCAAGAATTGGGCAGTATGTTAAAGTTAATTAATCCAAAAGAGTTAAGACCAGCTTGGGTAGTCGATTTTCCTATGTTTGAAAAGACAGATGAAGGACGTTGGACTTTTACCCACAACCCATTCTCTATGCCTGCCGTTTATGATATTGACAAACACATGAAAGGAGATGATGATGCCATTGGTAGCATTATTGCACAACAGTATGATTTAATTCTAAATGGCTACGAAATTGGTGGTGGCTCTGTGCGTGCCCACAAACCTGAAATTTTAGAAGCTACCTACAGAAACATGGGGTATGATAAAGAAGCCATGCTTAAAAGTGTTGGCACCATGTATAAATCGTTCCACTATGGTGCTCCACCACATGGTGGTATTGCTTGGGGTGTAGACCGTTTGATGATGATTTTGGAGAAGAAAGCATCCATTAGAGAAGTGATGGCTTTCCCAAAAACTGGCACCAGTGAAGATTTATTGTTTGGGGCTCCTTCCCTATTATCAGATAAAAAGATTGAAGAAATGAACGTGAAGGCTATTAAAAAATAAATATATTTACAGAGGCTTATGCTATAACCAGTCGCTAATAACATTCTGAATTTATGAGAGTTTTAATACTATTATGTTCACTCTTTTATTTGCATCTCCCAGCGCAAGCCACTTGGCAAACGCTATCTGATATTCCTGCCAACACCAATGGAACACGTTTTGATGACGTGTTTTTTATAAATGATGATATAGGCTGGGCTGCCAATGGATACAATGCAGCCGTTTACAAAACAACCGATGGTGGAAAAAATTGGTCCTTAAAATTAAATGAAGCCATGCTTGGCAGTAGCTTTTATTTTAGAAACATAGAATTCTTAAATGAAAGTGTTGGTTTTCTTGGCACTTTAAATGGCGCTTTTTTTAAAACCACAGATGGAGGCGATACATGGACAGAAGTAACAAACCTGTCACCCAACCCGTCAGCAATCTGTGGTCTAGATGCCGTTGGTACTTCAACCATATATGGTTGTGGCGCTTATTTTACACCCGCTTACATTATTAAATCTGTTGATAGCGGAGCAACATGGCAATACATTGACATGTCTGCTTACGCCAATGCCCTTGTAGAAATCTTCTTTTTAACAGAAACCGTTGGCTTTGTTTCTGGAAGAAATGATAATGGCGCAACCATTTTAAAAACTACCGATGGCGGTACAACATGGACAGAACTTTACAACACAAACCTTACAGGCGAATATTTCTGGAAAATGCAAATTTTGGAAAGTAATCCCAATATTATTTTTGGATCCATTACTGCAGTAACACCTAATATTGGTAAGTTGGTTAAATCTGTTGATGGTGGTTTAACATGGAATAGCCTTGACGCTCCTGAAACTGACATTCAAGCTGTAGGGTTTATAAATGAAAACCAAGGCTGGATGGGTGGCGATACAACAGGCTTTCATGAAACTACTGATGGCGGACAAACCTGGACAGATATAAATACCGGCGGTGTATTAAACAGAATTTTTATCTTAAGTCCAACATTGGCCTATGCCAGTGGCACAACAATTTATAAATTCACTGAGGAGACCCTAGGAGTTGGGTCTCGTGTAATAAGTGGTAGAACACCTTTAAATATCAGGTTCCAAAATAATCCTGTAGGTGCTGTTTTAAAATTCAGTGTTGCTTTTAATACAGATGACAACTTACTTATAGAACTGTACGATTCCAGCGGGAAATTCCTAAAACAACTGGCTTTAGATTCTATTAAAGAAAAAACCACTAAAAATTATACCTTTTCAGTTGAATCCCTTTCTTCGGGCATCTATTTTATCAATTTCCATAACAATACAGGTCGTGAATCCTTAAGATTCATTAAGAAATAGGATAATTGCGTTTAAACTTTAACATCCTTAGAGATATTTTACAAAAATTTTAAGACCTTTTTAAGGTATCTTTAAACACCTTAATTATTAACTAATTCAATTAAAACTATTTTCTATGAAAAAATCGACATTTCTAACAACCGTTGCTTTCGCTTTAATGATGCTAGTATCTGTAAACATAAATGCACAAAAATTTTCTGGTTTAGATAAAAGTCCACTAGACATTGCTTATTACAGAACAAGTAGGAATGCAACTCCCATGGTAAAGGTTATTTATAGCCGTCCGCAACTTAAAGGAAGGTCCTTAAGCAAACTAGCGCCCAACGATAAAGTTTGGAGAACTGGCGCTAATGAAGCCACAGAAATCAGGTTCTATCAAGATACTAATTTTGGTGGCAAAATGGTTAAGGCTGGCACTTATTCTATGTTTACCATTCCTGGCGATTCTGAATGGACCATTATCTTAAGTAAAGACACCGATGTTTGGGGTGCATATAGTTATAATGAAAGTAATGATGCACTAAGAATTAAAGCACCTGTTAGTTCTGGCGAAGCCGTTGAGGCCTTTTCAATTGCTTTTGCCGATGGTGCCATGCATCTTGCTTGGGACACTGTTAGAGTTGCAGTACCTATTGGCTCGTAATATTTTTTATTATTTATTGTTCATTATTAAAACGTCTTGATGCACGGTTAGCTCAAGACGTTTTTTTAGGGTATATTTAAATATTTATGGGTTTGCAATGACACTTTCCACTTGGGGTTTTTCATAACATAATCCACAATTTCAGGAATCATCTTATCTCGCTTACTCCATTCGGGCTGTAAATATAAAATACAGTTTTTGTTTACCTTAGCTGCTTGTTCCTCTGCAAAACGAAAATCGTCTTTATTATAAATAATCATTTTAAGCTCATTGGCTTTTTCATAAACCTCATGGGTTGGCAATTTCATTTTCTTGGGCGATAAACAAATCCAATCCCAAATACCCGTTAGTTTATAAGCCCCTGAGGTTTCAATATGTATTTGCAACCCTTCTGCTTTAAGCCTTGAGGTAAGTAGCGTCATGTCCCAAGTTAAAGGTTCACCTCCAGTTACAACAATCGTATCGCTATACGCCTTAGCATTCGCTACAATTTTAGATGTTTCTGTTGGCGGATGTAACTTAGCGTTCCAACTCTCCTTAACATCACACCAATGGCAGCCAACATCACAACCCCCAATCCTTATAAAATACGCTGCAGTACCTTTGTGGTAGCCTTCGCCCTGTATGGTGTAAAACTCCTCCATTAAAGGTAACATTTCGCCTTTATCTACTAATTCTTGTACCTGCTTATTCATAGTTTGCAAAGATACGTATTCGTTTGATTATTTTAATGTGTTTTGATTTTCTATTACAGGATATATCACTAGGGGTGCTTGCGAAGCTCCCCTACCTACTTCTAAAGTGCCCCGCCTTACCTTAAAGGTACGTTGACGTACCTTTTTACTACGTCGTCCTACCTCTAAGGTACATTGGCGAACCTTTTTGGTAGGCTGGCTTACCTTTTTACTACGCTTAATTAGTTCTGAAGTACGTTAGCCTACCTAAAAGGTCGGCCAGCGTAGTTATTAACTAGGCCCGCCAACCTTTTAGGTGCAGCTACGTACCTTTTTACATCTATAGAACAATAATTCATAAACAGCCCTTAGCTCTAAAGCTATTAATTCCTAGGGGCAATCTATCCGTTAATATGATATGCTATGTTTACAGCGTTCCCAAAACCATTTTTTTCTTCCGCTAGTTTCGTGTATTTTTATACGAAATTATTTTCTATGGATAGAAAGGAAGCTTTTATAAACTATATAACGGAAGGAAATGCAACTAAAGGTGATTTCATTCCTGTTGGTGCCGCCATGCTAGATGGCGAAACGGTAACGGGGGCACATGTAAAAATTCCTTTAAAAACCTTAAATCGCCACGGACTCATTGCTGGTGCTACTGGTACAGGAAAAACAAAGTCTTTACAAGTATTGGCTGAAAATTTAAGTGATCGAGGCATCCCAGTCTTGTTAATGGATATTAAAGGTGATTTAAGTGGGTTGGCACAACCAAGTCCTGGACATCCTAAGATTGATGAACGCCATGCTAAAATAGGCCTACCTTTTCAAGCCAAGAAATTTCCCGTTGAAATATTAACACTTTCAGAGCAAGATGGTGTTCGCCTTAGAGCAACCGTTAGTGAATTTGGACCAGTTTTACTTTCTAGAATCTTAGATTTGTCTGATGTACAATCTGGTATTGTTGCCGTTATATTTCAATATTGTGATGACCATAAGCTTCCTATTCTGGATTTAAAAGACTTTAAAAAAATATTACAATATGCTACCCAGGAAGGTAAAGATGAGTTTACCCAAGCTTACGGGCGTATCTCAACGGCCTCTACAGGTGCCATTTTACGCAAAATTATTGAGCTGGAGCAACAAGGTGCCGATTTGTTTTTTGGTGAAACATCATTTGATGTTCAAGATTTACTTAGGATTGACGATGACGGAAGGGGGTATATCAATATTATAAGGCTTACCGATATTCAAGACAGACCCAAACTATTTTCAACATTTATGCTTAGTTTGTTGGCCGAAATATATTCCACATTCCCTGAGCAAGGAGATAGTGATCGCCCAGAATTGGTACTGTTTATTGATGAAGCCCATTTAATTTTCAACGAAGCATCAAAGGCCTTACTCAATCAAATTGAAAGTATTGTAAAATTAATCCGCAGTAAAGGGGTTGGCCTCTATTTTGTTACCCAAAACCCAACTGATGTTCCTGAAGAAGTCTTAGGACAATTGGGATTAAAAATCCAACATGCCCTTAGAGCGTTTACTGCAAACGACAGAAAAGCTATAAAATTAACCGCGCAAAACTATCCAAATTCTGAGTATTATGATACAGTTGAAGTATTAACTTCATTGGGCATTGGAGAGGCTTTGGTTTCTGCCTTAGACGAAAAAGGACGCCCTACCCCATTGGCTGCAACCATGATGCGTGCTCCAATGAGCAGAATGGATGTACTTACCGAAAATGAATTAAGTGCATTATTGGCAACATCCAAACTGGTAAAAAAATACAATGAAACTATAGATAGAGAGAGTGCCTACGAACTTTTAAATGAAAAAATAGAACAAGCCGAAGCTGAAGAAGCCAAAGAAAAAGCCAAGAAAGAACAAGAAGCTCTTAAAAAAGCAGCGTCAAAAAAACGTACTGTAAGTTCAAGACGGCGAAGTACAGCTATGAACCCCATTGTAAAAGTGCTAACCAGTGCTACTTTTATTCGTAGTGTATTTGGCATTTTAACAAAGGTGATGAAAAAATAAAAACAAACAGATGAAACACCCATGAGAATTATATTCACACACACGAGTATGATTATCTAGGTGTTCCACCTGCCTGCCTGCAAGGCAGGTATGACCTCTAAAACAATAAAAATATGAAATATATATACCTAAGCCTTATAATAGTCTGCATCCTTTTTACAAATTGTAAAAAAGAGCAAGATCCGTTCGAAATATCAAAACAACACATTGGTTTATTAACCGATTCCACACAGGTTAAAGACCTAAAAACTATTTTTATTAATGATTCTATTACTAAATTTATTAGTGGTGATGAATTTGCCGAAAGTAAAAACAACATTGAAGTATTTGATAAAAATGGTGCCAAACTATTAACCCTAACGCCTGAACATGAGTTAGACTCTACATCGACAATTGAAAGTGTCCAAATTATTGATCCACGCTACAAAACCAACAAAAACATTTCAACACTTAGTACTTTTAATGATATAGCTAATAATTATAAGATTTCAAGGATTGACAACTTAATAAACTCGGTGGTTGTGACTGTTAATGAAATCAATGCCAGTTTTACCATAGACAAAAAAGAACTCCCAGCAAATCTTAGGTTTAATATGAATGTTAAACTTGAAGCAACACACATCCCTGATGGTGCCAAATTGAAATACTTCTTTATAAATTGGAATAATTAATGAACCCATTCTTATCTAAACTATTAGTTGACGTTGCTAGAAAAAAGCTTGAATCTAAACAAGCTAATAAGCCTGTAAGCAAAAGACAAATTGTTCCCTTAGTAAGGAATCTACAGGTAGAATTATCTCATGCCATTAAAGAGTACATTTTTATTATAGTAGGTGTGTTTTCTGCTGGTTTTGGACTGAAAGGCTTCTTGCTTCCCAACAACTTTATAGATGGTGGTGCAACAGGTATTTCATTACTACTTAAGAATGTTACCTCAGTAGACTTAAGTATTTTTTTAGTTTTAGTAAACCTACCTTTTTTAATCTTGGCCTCTAGAACCATTAACTTAAAATTTGCCATTCGCAGTATTGTTGCCATATCATTTTTGGCCTTTGTGGTCCATTTTGTAGATTACCCAACAGTTACAGACGATAAATTATTGATATCTGTATTTGGAGGTTTCTTTTTAGGCTTGGGTATTGGCATGTCTATGCGTGGTGGTAGTGTTATAGATGGCACCGAAGTTTTGGCCATATTTTTAAGTAGAAAACTATCATTAACCATTGGAGATGTCTTATTATTAATTAATATTATCATATTTTCTGTTGGAGCTTATATTTTATCTATTGAAACTGCTCTATATGCCATATTAACCTATTTAGCAGCAGCTAAAACTGTAGATTTTGTTGTGGATGGTGTAGAGGAATATGTTGGTGTTACCATCGTTTCAAACAAACACGAAGAACTGCGCATTATGATTACTGAAAAGTTAAGAAGAGCCTGTACCATTTATGCCGGTAAGGGTGGATTTAATTCTAACGAGCATTATGACAAGGATATCATTTATACAGTAGTAACACGACTTGAACTGGCAAAATTACAAACCGAAATTGATAAGATTGATAGGCATGCTTTTATTATAATGGGTATTGTGAAAGATTTAAAAGGTGGCATGATAAAACGAAAACCCTTGAAATGAAAAAATACATTTTACAAAACGCACCATTTGTAGTTCCTACCACAGATGGAAAAATAATTAAAGAACATTTTGGCAAAGCAACTGATGGTAACACCACTATTAGTATAGCCCACATGAAAGCACCTGCAGGTTGGAGCGAACCATTTCAAACTCCTAAATTTGATGAATACACCTTTATAATAAAAGGTAAAAAACAGTTCATCATAGAAAACGAAACTGTTGTTCTAGAAGCTGGGCAGTCTATTAAAATTGAAAAAAATACCAGAGTGCAATATTCCAATCCGTTTACCGAGGTTTGTGAATACATTGCCATTTGCACCCCTGCCTTTTCTATAGATCTAGCAAACAGAGAGGATTAAGCATGCATACGTTTATTGTTAAAAGCTTTGGAAAACTCATCAATTTAGTTGGGTACTTCTACCCTGGTTATGCAGCTAAGCTAGCCATTAAAATATTTTCAAGTCCGAAAAAAGGAAAACTAAACATGGTTGATGTGAATTATTTAGAATCTGCCAATCAAGAGCAAGTTTTACATAGAGACATTGCCATAGCAACCTATTCTTGGCCTGGAAACAAAGAAACCATCCTACTGGTACATGGCTGGGAAAGTAATGCTTGCCGTTGGAAAGATTTGATTGAAATCTTAATCCCCCTAGACTATCATGTTATCGCATTGGATGCCCCAGCACACGGAAACTCTGGCAGCAAAATTTTTAACGCCTTGTTATATTCAGAATGCATAGACAAAGTAGTTAAGCAATTTAATGTCAACATCATCATTGGACATTCTATTGGGGCAACGGCTTCCGTAATCGCTTTAAACAAATACAAGCACAGCTCCGTTGAGAAATTGGTAGCTTTGGGTGCTCCTTCAAACTTTTTAAGTTTGGTTAATAATTATATTACTATAATGGGATATAACAAAAGGGTGGTTAAAGCTATGAACCGTTATTACCTTAAACACTTTGGTAATTTACCCGAATATTATTCTGTTGAAAATTTTTCCAATAACATTAATGCCGAAGGCCTTATTATTCATGACAAAAAGGATAGAATTATTAGCTTTAGAGATGCATTGGATATTGTTAAGCATTATAAGTCTGCCAAACTTATTAAGACTAAGGGATTGGGCCACGGACTTAAATCTGAAAAAGTATATACACATATTACCGACTTTTTAAACGCCTAGATTTGTCGTACTTTTAAGCCATGGAACAAGAGTTAAAACGGATTAACAAGTATTTAAGCGAAGTGGGCTACTGCTCGCGTAGGGAAGCAGACAAACTTATTGAAGCGGGGCGTGTTACAATAAACGGTGCTGTACCAGACATGGGGACTAAAATAGCACCAAATGATGTGGTACATGTAGATGGTAAAGAAATAAAAAACACCAAAGACCATTTTGTGTACTTGGCCTTTAATAAGCCTGTGGGCATTGTTTGCACGACTGATACCAGCGTTGAAAAGGATAACATTATTGATTATATAAACTACCCTAAACGCATTTTTCCAATTGGAAGGTTAGACAAACCCAGTGAAGGCTTAATTCTTTTAACGGATGATGGCGATATTGTAAACAAAATTCTCCGTGCCAGTAATAATCATGAAAAAGAATATATTGTTAAAGTTAATAAACCCATTTCCCAAACATTTATAGAGCGTATGGCGGGTGGTGTTCCATTAGCCGAATTAAACAAAGTAACCAATAAGTGCTATGTTGAAAAATTAAATACATACGAGTTTAAAATCATTTTAACCCAAGGACTCAATCGGCAAATTCGTCGCATGTGCGAATACTTAAACTATGATGTTGAAACCCTTAAGCGTGTTAGAATTATGAACATTGAACTGGACATGCCTGTTGGAAGCTATAGAGAATTGACCAACGCAGAGTTTAAAGAACTCAATAGATTAATTAGCACTTCAACCAAAACGTATAAGCCGCCAACTATTAAAAGAAAAAGAACTAAATAACGTGCTTGAAATCCTGAATAAAATAACGTTATCAAAAAAACACATCGTTATTATTTTGTGTGTTTTTATCATGGCTGTATTATTTGAGACATCACAACAATTATATTATGTAAAACGATTTAACCTAACCGACAATGTACGGTTTATTGAATTGCTAAAAACACAACTTTATAAATGGCTTGTTTGGGTATTTTTATCAATAATTTTAATCTGGTATACAAAAAAACAATCTTACAAAAAGCTATTTGCCATTAATTACATAAAATATGCATTTATTATTTTCAGCTTAGTGTTTTTATGTGTTATCATTATTTCGGGTATCCAGCTTTTAATCAATAACGACTCTTTTTCGTTTCACCTTTTGTTTAATGAATACATCACGTTCTTTACCTTTCAAAAAGCCCCCATATACACCCTAGGGTATATTGCCGTAGCCATCATTACACACTTTTATTTTACAAACTTACAGTTGCACATTAAAATTGAAGCCCTTTCGGAGTTAAAAAAAACCAATACAGCCCTTTACAAAAAACTTAGCAAGAACTTTGATGATAAAGCCTCCATACTTAACATCAAGATTGGCAATAAAAGAAAAATCATCCCTGTTAAAGATATCTGTTGGATTGAGTCTGATGATTATTGTGTAAAAGTTCATACCATCAACAACCAATCGTACACCATGCGAAGTTCATTAAAAGCGCTTGAAAATAAATTAAGCAATAACTTTTTAAGGGTTCATAGAACCGCTATTGCCAACATGGACTTGGTAAAAGAATTAAACCTATCCAGTTCACCAAAACTTATTCTTGGTAATGGTATTGAAATTCCTATTTCTAAAAGCAATCTTAAAAGTGTAAAAGACTTCATTTCTTAAAGTATATTACAATATTATTAACAAAGCTTACTGCAAATAGCCTTCCACTCTCTGCAATTAAAAATTTTGTGACACATTTTTTCATTGATTTGGTAAAACAAAAATCAGCATTATGAAAAAAACAAATATTATTTTTATCGGACACTTTATTTTTATAAGCTTTTTTATAACCCAAACTGCATTAGCACAGTATGAATATGAACCTTCTAATGCAAGGCCTTATGGAAAGGTAAACCCAAAGGCTCCTGAACAGATCAAGGATTTTGGACCAATGATAGGGGAATGTGATTGTAAATCCACTACCAGAAATCAGGATGGTAGTTGGGCAAATGCTATAGATATGACTTGGCGCTTTAAATATATTATGAACGGTATGGCTGTACAGGATGAAACTTTAAAAGCTGATGGCGTACATTCAGGCAGTATTAGACTGTTTGACGCTGACAGCAGTAAGTGGTATGTTCATTATTATACTACTAAAAAAGCTTCACCAACATTACCCGCTTGGGAGGGCGGCAAGAAAGGAAACGATATTGTTTTATATCGGGACCAAAAAGCACCCAATGGCATGGATGGTTTTTATCGTTTAACGTTTTATGATATTAGTGATTCTGGTTATAAATGGGTTGGCGAATGGGTAAACAAAGACGAAAGCATTGTATATCCAACCTGGAAAATTTCCTGCACCAGATAAGAGCACTAAGACGTTTTATGTTGTTCTCTTGCTAACAAGGTGTTTTTAAGCAACATAGCAATTGTCATAGGCCCAACTCCTCCTGGAACTGGCGTTATATAACTTGCTTTTTTTGAAACATTATCAAAATCTACATCACCAACAATTTTATATCCTTTAGGCAAAGATTCATCAGCAACTCGTGTAATACCCACATCAATAATAACAGCATCGTCCTTTACCATTTCAGCCTTGAGGAAGTTAGGAACACCCAAAGCGGATATTATAATATCTGCCTGAGATGTAATTTGCGTAATGTTTTTGGTGTGACTGTGTGTTAGGGTTACTGTAGAATTTCCAGGAAATCCTTTGCGTCCCATTAAGATACTCATGGGTCTGCCAACTATGTGCGAACGCCCAATTACAACCGTATGTTTTCCTTTAGTTTCAACATTATAACGATCTAACAATTCTAAAATACCAAACGGCGTTGCTGGAATAAACGTAGACATATCCAAAGCCATTTTTCCAAAATTGGTAGGATGAAATCCATCAACATCTTTATCGGGGTTAACAGCCAATAAAACTTTTTGTTCGTTAATTTGAGGTGGCAAAGGTAGCTGTACAATAAACCCATCTATTTCGGGGTTTTCATTTAGCTCTTTTATTTTATCCAACAATTCTATTTCACTTGTTGTATTAGACATTTTAACTAAGGTTGATTCGAAACCAACACGCTCACAAGCCTTTACTTTACTACCTACATAGGTTAAACTAGCCCCATCGTTCCCCACGATAATCGCAGCCAAGTGTGGCACCTTTTCGCCTTTATCTCGCATCTTTTTTACCTCAGCAGCAATTTCATCTTTAATATCACTGCTTATCTTCTTTCCGTCTAAAATGGTCATATTGTTGGTTTTAGTTTTAGTCTCAGTCGCAGTCACTGTCTCAGTTTTTACTCAGACGTGGCATTGGTATTAGTCTCAGTTTTTCTCTGTTGCTCTTGCGATCTAGTGTTTTTGTATAATATTTTCTTTTACTCCAAATTTATATGGATTGTTAATCATATAATTTATCAGTTTGCCAATTGCTTGTCCTTCTTTTATTAATTTTGGGTGCTGCTCTTTGTTTATGTAATCACAAGCTAAGGCAAAATCTAACCATGTACTTGTTTCTGAATTTTCAGCATCAGCATCTGTAAGCTTACTTGCATAATGCTTTAAATAATTTCTTTTTCTATAAGCTTCAGCCACATTAGCACAGACAGACCTAGAACTCCTTCTTATTTGATCAATCAACGAATATGTTTCCTCTTTTGGAAATGTTTTTGTTATCATAAAAACTTCCATTGACAAATCAAATGCTTTTTTGTATGCTAAAAGATCTTTAAAATCCATAAAAAAATAAGCATTGGTTAAGCTAGGACTGGGTCTGCGACCGAAAAGCGCGACCGAGACTAAATCACCTCATATTCTTCATCATCTGCATCATCTTCTTTCCGCCACCGCCTTGCATCATCTTCATCATTTTGCTCATTTGGTTAAATTGTTTTAGCAGTTGGTTAACTTGTTGTACCGATGTACCAGAGCCTTTACCAATACGTTGCTTTCTACTGGCATTGATAATCGATGGATTGCTTCGTTCTTTTGGGGTCATAGAATGAATTATGGCTTCTATACCCTTAAAGGCATCATCATCAATATCGACATCCTTTAACATTTTTCCAGCACCGGGAATCATGCCCATAAGGTCTTTCATGTTTCCCATTTTCTTGATTTGTTGAATTTGGTTCAAGAAATCGTCAAACCCAAATTGATTTTTAGCGATTTTCTTTTGCAGCTTGCGTGCTTCGGCTTCATCAAATTGTTCTTGGGCACGTTCTACTAAAGACACTACGTCTCCCATACCAAGAATTCGGTCGGCCATACGAGACGGGTAGAACACGTCTATGGCTTCCATTTTCTCACCAGTACCAATAAACTTAATAGGTTTATTAACGACCGATTTAATGGAAATGGCAGCACCACCTCGTGTATCACCATCTAATTTGGTTAAGATAACCCCATCAAAATTTAAGACATCATTAAAGGTCTTCGCCGTATTAACGGCATCTTGTCCGGTCATGGAATCGACCACAAATAAGGTTTCTTGTGGCTGGATGGCTTTATGGATGTTAGATATCTCATTCATCATCACCTCATCTACTGCCAAACGTCCTGCGGTATCTATAATAACCACATTATAACCATGGGCTTTTGCATGGGCTATACCTGCTTTAGATATTGCCACAGGATCGGTGTTACCTCTATCGCTAAAAACTTCAACACCTATTTGGTCGCCAACAACATGCAATTGGTCAATCGCAGCAGGGCGGTACACATCACAGGCTACCAATAGTGGTTTTTTAGATTTTTTATTTTTAAGATAATTAGCAAGCTTACCAGAAAATGTAGTTTTACCAGAACCTTGTAAACCAGACATTAAAATAACGCTTGGGGTACCCGACAGGTTAATCCCTTCAGCATCGCCCCCCATAAGTTCTGTTAACTCATCTTTTACAATCTTAACCATTAACTGGCCTGGTTGTAAAGTGGTCAATACATTTTGCCCTAGGGCTTTCTCTTTAACTTTGTTGGTAAATTCTTTAGCTATTTTAAAGTTAACATCGGCATCCAATAAGGCACGTCTAACTTCTTTTAAAGTTTCGGCCACATTAACTTCAGAAATACTTCCGTGTCCTTTAAGAACATGTAAGGCTTTATCTAGCTTATCGCTTAAATTATTAAACATAATTGTTATTAAAATTTTAAGAACTGCAAATTTAGTGATTTGATGTGTATTATAGAAGTATAGCCATACAAAAAGTAAAAACAAAAAAAGGGCTGCTAAAATGTTTCATTTAACAGCCCTTATAAAAGGAAACTTAATAACTAACCTAACCAATCAAAAAGATAAGTTTCACTTTTAACCATAACAAATTAACCTTTCTTTTCCAACACTAAAATGCGTTCTATTGTACCAGTGGCACTATAATCTTTCAACTCTATTCTGGTTGTAGTTACTTCTTTAATACGCCATCTATGGTTTAGTACTACAAACGGTTCTACATCTTCAAAACGCATGCCAAGAAACAAAGCATCTTTTCTGTAAGCTAACCACGAGCCATTAATAGTACCATTATTAGGATCGGTAACCTGTACACGGCCTGTTAAAAAGAAATCCAGTGTGTACATAGCATAATGCTCGGTTTTATTTACATCACCTTCTTGGTATAAAGCTATTTCCCAAGTACCATTGGCTATTAAAGTATCTATGTAAACTAAATCGTCATCAACCTCAAAACAATGTCTTTCTAACACCATTTTGTTATCTCTATTTCCAAGCGATTCTAACTTAATTAAGCCAGGCTCTAAGAAGGTAATTAACCACTCTAACTGTAAATTTGGACGGCCTTCTAATTGTATTTGCAACACAAAGCCTGTATTATAAGGAAGGATATTATAAGTGCCCGTAACAAACTCACCATTAACTCTAATTTTCACAACATTATTGGCAAAGAATTTTAATGGTGTACCTATATAATCTTTTTCATTATCGCTACCATCAATGCTTAAACGCGTTATTCTCCAATAACATTCTTGCAAATAGTTTTCAATTCTTTCTTTGGTATAATCTATAACAATATCACAGTTTTTCTTTAAGATAATTCGATTTCCACCAGCTTGATATAGTTTTATTTTACCAGGTTCTAGATCATAAACAAACCATTCTAAGGTAAAGTCTACCAGCGTATCAAATTCTAATTTTATTAACGCACCGTTATCTGTTACTCGGGTTGTCCAAGTTCCAGTAAGCATATCGCCTCCACGCTTTCTAACTTTTACAACATTATCTGCTTTAAAAACGATAACGTATTCTCTATATTGTTCAATTAAATTATCATCATTCCTTTCAAACTCGTACACTACCCATGGACAGGTTTTTAACAGTTCGTCTAAACGTTCCTTAGTAAAATCATCATCACCATAATCATTATCATCATCTTCATCACAAGCATCTTTAGCTTCTTTAATGGTGTTTTGTAGTTCTGAATTGTTATTTACCACAACAGTAGATCCATCGGCTAACACCATAGTTATAGGGAAGTTAATACTAGCAAACACATCACCTTCTTTAACACGGTGTATAAAATGGTACAATTGTCTGTCGTTTTCAATGGTAACCACATCAATTACTTGAAAATCTGTACTGTACACAGAAAATGATATTGGATATTGAAAATCGATACATTCTATATCGTCATCTGCTTCATTCTCACCTTTACAATCTTGTATTAATACCGTTAACTCTTCACGGTTGTTAATAACAATCTCGGTGTAGTCTGTCAGAATAATAGTAATAGGAAAAACAATTTCCAGATGGTCTTCATCATCATCAAATTCTTTAAAAATGGCTTCAATTACTTGAAAATCTTCTTTAGAATCTACAGTAACTTCCAAACCATTAACCACTACAACTACCGGTAATTCTACAGATAAGCAATTGGCTTGGTCTATAATATTATCGGCAGATCCATCCATGGTAGAAGTGGCGCCCATTAAAGCGGTAAGCTCAGAACTTGCAGTAAGGGCTTCGGCTTCTTCTGGTGGTGTAATGTCTAGGACTTCATCTTGACAAGACGTCAATAATAAAAGAGCAAAAAAAGGTAATAGTAATAATGTTCTCATTTTAGTTTTCATGATTTTAAAATTTGGGTTCAACATAGCTTTTTGGTTATAAAACAGGATAACTTTAAAAATTCCTACCCTGTGTTTCCTTTTTTTTTATTTTAGTGCTACCAACTACCTGTATATATGGAGAAACAACTACAAGAAAATATTTGTGAAGAGCGTTTATTTTCTTCTATATTCAATAAATACTCAAAAGATTTACACAACTTTTTATATTATAAGTTTGGCGAACTGCTTAACCCAAAAGATAAAGTACAGGAAGCCTTTATTAAGCTATGGGAAAATTGTGCAAAGATTAGCCCAGATAAAGCCAAAAGTTTTGTGTTTACCACAGCCAATAATTTAATGCTGAATGAAGCCGCCCACCAAAAAGTGGTTTTAAAACACCAGCAAACCAAACCCAAAATGTACACCAACGAGAATCCTGAGTTTATTATGCAGGAAACCGAATACCATGATAAAATACAAAAGGCCCTTAGCAATTTAACCGATGCCCAGCGTGAAGCGTTTATGATGAACCGTGTAGAGGGCAAACGCTTTAAGGAAATTGCTGCGCTTTTAGACATATCTACCAAAGCGGTGGAGAAACGTATTTATGGAGCATTGGAGAAGTTGCGGAAGGATATTGAGGGGCTTTGATTATAGATTAGGCCGCTACGCAGTTATAAAAAAAGAAAAAAATAATTGTAAGGGTAGGAAAAAATAAAAGTAACCTGTTATATAGTTGTATAAGAAATCATGAAAAGAGAAACTTTAATATCGAAATGGTTAGATAACAATCTAAATGATCAAGAACTTGAGGCCTTTAAAAAGCTTGAAGACTATGATGATTTGGTTAAGCTAAACAATGGTTTACAGTCCTTTAAGGCTAGTGAGTACAATACTGATACCGAATTGGAAAGTGTTTTAAAAACCATAAAAAGCACCAACAAACCTGCTATGCATTGGTTTAAACCTTTAATGCGTGTTGCGGCCATTCTTGCCATTTGTTTTGGTCTATACTATTATACAACAACTATAGATACTACCATAATCACAGATGTTGCCCAAAAAACATTTGTAGAGTTGCCCGATAACTCTAGTGTAAGCTTAAACGCCAAGTCGTTTTTGGCATTTAACAAACGGGATTGGAAGCAAGACCGCGAAGTAGAACTAGTAGGCGAAGCCTTTTTTAAAGTTGCCAAAGGGTCTTCTTTTCAAGTAAAAACAAAAGCTGGAACGGTAACAGTTTATGGTACACAGTTTAATGTAAAACAAAGAGATCGTTATTTTGAAGTTATATGCTACGAAGGGTTGGTTGGCGTTACTTTCAATTCCCAAGAAACCAAATTAAAACCTGGCGACAGTTTTTTAATGATAGATGGGGAAATTATTGCTAAAGAAAAAGAAAACAGTACAACACCTTCGTGGCTAAATAACGAAAGCTCTTTTAAAAGCTTGCCATATAAAGAAGTTATTGCAGAATTTGAAAGGCAATATGGGGTAGATTTTACCTTAATAAATATAGACTCCAACCAATTGTTTACAGGTAGTTTTGCACATAACAATATAGAGGTTGCTTTAAAATCTATTACCCTACCTTTGCATGTAACATATAGTAAAACAAATAATACTATAACTTTAAAACGTGAATAGAAAAGGCACGCTTGTTATTTTATTTTTATTGTTTTTTTTGAATGTTACAAATCTATATGCACAAACCATTCAAAGAGACAAGCAACCACTTTTGTCCATTTTAAAGCTGCTAGAGGAACGTTACCAAGTTAGTTTTTCGTATGTAGATGCTACCATAAAAGAAAAAGAAGCCTATGTGCCCAGCCCAGATTTAAGCCTAACGGAAGCCATTGCCTTTTTAAAATTGGAAACTGAGCTGGATTTTGAGGTATTAAACGACCGCTTTGTCGTAATCAAGGATGTTGTTAAAACCAATAAAACCATTGTTACCACCCAACATTTAGACGAAGTAATTGTAAGCAACTACCTAACCACGGGTATTACCAAGTTTAATGATGGAACCGTAACCTTAAAACCGGAAACCTTTGGTATTTTACCGGGACTTATAGAACCTGATGTATTGCAAACCATACAAGCACTTCCGGGGGTTTTAAGCACCGATGAAACGGTATCCAACATTAACGTACGTGGTGGTACACACGACCAAAACCTATTGCTATGGGATGGTATTAAAATGTACCAATCTGGACATTTTTTTGGTTTAATTTCTGCATTTAACCCCTATACCACTAAGCGTATCAATATTTATAAAAATGGTACCAGTGCTAAGTACGGCGATGGTATTTCTAGTGTAATTGACATGCAATTGCCCAATGAAATTGACAATGAATTTAAGGCTGGCTTAGGTTTTAACCTCATCAATGCCGATGGCTATGCCAAAATACCTCTCTCTAAGAAAACCGAACTGCAGTTATCTACGCGCCGATCGGTAACCGATTTAATACTAACCCCAACATACGACCAATACTTTAAACGTATTTTTCAGGATTCCGATTTATCCAATAACAAAGACAATACCTATTCTATTTCGCAAAACGAACAGTTTTACTTTTATGATTTCACTCTAAAGTTCCTCTACGATATCACTAAAAAAGACAAGGTGCGATTTCATTTTTTAAATGTTAACAACAGTTTGAACTACGACGAAAAATCTACCAGCAATGATAGAAGTGAAGCTTTAAACAGCAAGCTACTGCAACAAAACCTAGCAACAGGCATTACCTATACCAGAGCTTGGAGCAAAAACCTATCAACCACCTCGCAAATTTATATTTCAAATTACGATTTAGATGCCACCAACTACGATATATTTAATGACCAACGTTTAATTCAAGAAAATGAAGTATACGATGGCTCTGCTAAAATGGATATCAATTACGCCCCCAACAATCAGTTTAAAATAAACGGTGGCTATCAGTTTACCGAAGTGGGCATTAGTAATTTAGAGGACGTTAACAATCCTAATTTTAGGAGTTATATTAAGGAAGTTATTAGAAGCCATGCCATTTATGCCGAAACCGACCTGTTATCTTACGCTGCCAAAACCCATTTAAAGTTTGGCACCCGCTTAAACTATATTAAAAAGTTTAACATGCTGTTTGCCGAACCCAGGCTAAGCTTTAGTCAGCGGTTTCTTAATAATTTCAGGTTTGAAATCCTGGGCGAATTTAAAAGCCAGACCGCTTCGCAGATTATCGATTTACAAAATGATTTTTTAGGTATAGAAAAGCGCCGATGGGTACTAACTAATAATAATACCGAAGTTATTGTAAATAACAATAAAAACATTTACCCAGTGCCCATTTTAAAAAGCAAACAATTATCGGCAGGTGTTCATTACAACAAAAACAGACTTTTAATCAGTGCCGAAACCTATATCAAAAAGGTAAATGGTATTACCACACGAAGCCAAGGATTTCAAAACCAATACCAATTTACAAACGCTATTGGAAGTTATGAAATTAAGGGACTGGACCTCTTGCTTAATAAACAATTCAGTAATATTGTTAGTACCTGGGTTTCGTATTCCTATAGCACTAATAATTATACATTTAATACTTTAAATAACGGCAACCCATTTCCTAATAATGCCGATATAACACATGCCGTTACTTTTGCGGGTACTTATACTTTTAATAAAATAAAATTTGCTTTGGGGCTTAATTGGCATTCTGGAAAACCTACGACCCTACGTAGCGCCAATGACGACCCCGATGACGATGTAATAACCTATGAGGCTGCAAATAGCTCTAATTTAGATGATTATTTACGAGCCGATTGTTCCGCTACTTATGGTTTTGATATTTCCAATTCGGCGCATGCCATTATTGGTGCTTCTGTTTGGAATATTCTAAACAAAAAGAATATTATTAACGCCTATTATACCCTAGATGATGAGAATATGGTTAACAAAGTAGAAAATCAATCTTTGGGCATTACACCCAATGTTAGTTTTAGGGTTTACTTTTAAGTATGTAAGGTATAGTTTAGTGACTTTACTATTTTATATTGTATTACCATTTTTTTTACAATTTACTTGAAAATGAAAGGGTTATACAAAAACATATTATATAACACGACAATTTTTAATAAAAAATTCTAAATTTGTTAGGCTATCATTACAACTAAACTAAACCCATTAAACCATTGGAAACACAAATCTCTAAACTACGTGCCATTTCTTTTAAAACTTCTTTTGTATTTATTCTAGCCCTTCTTTTTTCCTTGTCCACTACCTGCCAAAATGCCCCAATTGAAGTGGCAGGTATTCCTGTTAATTACGACGAATCTAAAGTCCCGTCGTATACACTTCCTAACCCATTGATTTTACAAAATGGCAAAAAGGTAACCGATGCTAAAACTTGGTACTCTAAAAGACGTATGGAAATCCTAGAATTGTTTAGAAGCGAGCAATTTGGCAAGATGCCCGATAGAAATACTATTAGCTTTAATGTTTTTGACAAAGGGACTTTGGTGTTTGGTGGAACAGCTATTAGAAAACAGGTTACTATATATTTCACAAAAGATACTGCGAACTACAAGGCAGACCTTCTTATTTATACGCCTGCCAAAACTAATAAACCAGCACCAATACTTTTGCAAATAGGATTTGCTCCTAATTGTCTTTCTGTGAATGACCCTGGTGTTCGTGAAGGTATGCGATGGACCCGTGAAGGTATGCGTGTACCTGCTTCGGAAGGCAGACGGTTTAGTTCGTTTGATGTTGAAAAATTCATCTCCAATGGTATTGGGTTTGCTACGATTTACTATGGTGATATTGAGCCTGATTTTCCAAAAGGTATTGAATATGGTATTCGGGGGCATTATTTAAAACCTGGCCATTCTGCTCCGGCTCCTGATGAATGGGGTGCTATTTCGGCGTGGTCTTGGGGTCTTAGCTGTGTTATGGATTATTTTGAGACAGATAAGCAAATAGATTCGGAAAAGGTAGCCCTTTTTGGAGTATCCCGCTTGGGAAAAACGGCTTTGTGGACCGGTGCTAACGATGATCGGTTTGGGATGGTTATTGCTAGTTGCTCAGGTGAAGGGGGTGCTGCCATATCCAGACGTCAATATGGTGAAACCATTAAACATATGATCGATTCTACGCGTTATTTCTATCAATTTTGTGCAAATCGGGCTAAATATGGCAATAATCCAAATACTTCGCCTATTGATGCCCATATGTTAATTTCCTTGATGGCCCCCCGTCCGCTACTTTTACAAACTGGCGATACGGATAATTGGTCGGATCCCAAAGGAGAATTTGTTGCGGCTGTAGCTGCTGGGCCTGTTTTTGAACTATTAGGTAAAAAGGGATTAGAAGTTGACACTTGGCCTGCTGCTGGCATACCTGTTTTACATGATCTTGGATATTTGATGCATGCTGGAGGACATGGCACTGTACGCAGTGACTACGATGTGTTTTTAGAGTTTATGAAAATACATTTTATGAAAGACAAATAAGTTGTTATAACTGTAATACTTTCACATTTATTCTTAATTTATTAGACAAAATGAAACATACCTTTTCTAAATTTATTCTTTTCTTTACAATTTTTGCTATTTTTATATTCGTTTTTAATTGCCATGCCCAATTACCACCTGTTTTTGGGTCTGAATATGATGGCATTACACAAAAAGATGAATTTACCCGAACTTATATTTCGCCTACGCGCGTTATGTGGACTTCTGATACTACTGGTAAATTAATAAAAAACACCGAGGTACTTCTTAAAATGGGCAACAGTCAATCAGACATGAGTCGTGTAACCCAATTTTGTTCTGCAAAAAGCACTGAAACCGATACTGCTTCCATTTTACTGGATTATGGTAAAGAAATTCATGGTGGCCTTCAACTGGTTATGGGTGGATCTTCTAGAAGAGAACCTTCCCTAGTACGCATACGTTTTGGGGAATCGGTTGGCGAAGCAAACAGCCAAACCTACAATTCGGATTGGCTGATGGGTTTTTCTACTGACGACCATGCTAAACGCGATATTATTGTAGAAATACCACGAACAGGCCTGTTTGAAATTGGCAATACAGGGTTTCGCTTTGTACGTATTGATTTGCTTCAACCTAATACAACAATTAACTTAAAAGAGGCCCGAGCCATTTTGCGGTATCGCGATATTCCATATTTAGGCACTTTTAAAAGCAGTAATCCACGGTTAGATTCTATTTGGTTAACAGGTGCCTATACCACCCATTTAAATATGCAAGAATACCTTTGGGATGGCATTAAGCGTGACCGATTGGTGTGGCTGGGCGATTTTCACCCAGAACTCATTACTATTACCAAAGTGTTTGGCTACAACGAGGTGGTGCCTAAAAGTCTGGATTTGGCCTGTGAACAATATCCGCTTCCCAACTGGATGAACGGCATGAGCTCATACTCGTTTTGGTACTTAATTATACACCACGATTGGTACATGCAGAATGCCGATATTGATTTTTTAAAGAAACACCAAAAATACATTGTGGGATTAATAGACCAAATTGATTCGAAGATTAGTGAGGATGGCTCTGAAACCTTAGGCAAATTTCGGTTCTTAGACTGGCCTTCTACCCCTAATAAAGAAGGTGTTGAAGCTGGCTATAGGGCCCTATTGGTTTGGGCATTAAAGGATGCCATGAAACTATGCCATATTTTAGGCGAAAAAGAAGCATTGGCGCAATGCCAAAAGGCTATTGATAAATTAAACCGAAATGTTAAAGACCACAATAGCCTAAAACAAGCAGCGGCATTAATGGCTGTTGCCGGTATTCTAGATCCAGTTAAAGCCTGTAACGAAGTGATTGCTGTAGATGGTGCGGCACGTTTTTCTACTTTTTACGGACTTTATATGCTTGATGCTTTATCTATGGCGGGCATGCAGCACCAAGCGCTTGATATTATTGACTCGTATTGGGGCGGTATGCTGGATATGGGAGCCACAACGTTTTGGGAAGACTTTAATATTGAGTGGATGGAAAATTCTGCAAGACTTGATGAGTTCACACCAGAGGGCATGAATGATATTCATGGTTCTTTTGGAGCATATTGTTACCCCAGTTACCGACATAGTTTGTGCCACGGGTGGTCCTCTGGCGTTACCTCTTGGCTTACTGAAAATGTTTTGGGCATAAAGGTTATGGAAGCAGGGTGTAAAACCTTAAAGATTGAACCCCATTTGGGAGCTTTAGAATGGGCAGAAGGAACGTTCCCTACACCTCTTGGAATTGTAAAAGTAAAACACACCAAGATGCCCAGCGGTAAAATTAAATCGACGGTTAATGCTCCCAAAGGCATTAAGATAATTTAGTGCTATAGCCTATTAATTTAAACTTGCTAAACTTGCTTTTAAGGTTTCTATTTTAGCCAAGGCATCGGCTTCTTTTTTCCTTTCTGAAGCAACGACTTGTTCCGGAGCGCCTGCAACGAAACGTTGGTTGGCTAGTTTCTTTTGTACAGATTTTAGAAACCCTTCGGTATATGTAAGTTCTTCGGTGAGTTTTTTAATTTCAGCCTCAACATCTATACTTCCTGCCATAGGAATAAAATACTCATTGGATTTTACCCGAAATGTCATGGCGCCCTCTAAGGCATCTGAAACGTATTCTAAACTTTCTAAATTACCCAGTTTTATGATAATACTATCAAAAGTGGACGCAACATTTTCATTGTTTATGACTGAAAAACCGATACGATCTTTAAAGGCTATGTTTTTTTCTTTACGAATGTTTCTAATACCTGAAATAACTTCAGAAGCAAATTCAAACTCGGTAATTAGTGTTTCGTTAACTGGTCTCGTTTCGGGCCATTGGGCTACAATAAGAGCCTCTTCTGGTGTGCGTTCTGCTATATAATGCCAAATATCTTCTGTTAAGAATGGCATAAACGGGTGCACTACTTTTAAGTTAGCTTCAAAAATACTTATAATGGCATTGTAAGTTGTAGCATCGATGGGTTGTTGGTAAGCTGGTTTTACCATTTCCAGTAACCAACCACAAAAGTCATCATAAATTAACTTATAGGTTGCCATTAGCGCATCGCTTAATCGATACTTGCTAAAATGGTCTTCAATTTCCAATAAGGCTTTTTGAAATTTTGATTCGTACCAAGCTATTGCGGTTTTACTGGATTTGGGTTGTTCAATAGTATTATTAACATCCCAACCATCAACCAGTCGGTAAGCATTCCATATCTTATTACCAAAGCCTTTACCTTGTTGGCACAAGGCTTCATCAAACATTAAATCGTTACCAGCAGCACTGCTTAATAACAATCCTACTCGAACACCATCGGCACTGTAGGTATCAATAAGTTTTAAGGCGTCTGGTGAGTTCCCAAGGGATTTACTCATTTTGCGCCGCTGCTTATCCCGCACCAAACCTGTTAAATAGACATTGTTAAAGGGTTTTTGGCCTTTGTATTCATAACCTGCAATAATCATACGGGCTACCCAAAAGAACAAAATATCGGGTCCTGTTACCAAATCGTTAGTAGGATAGTAATATTTTATATCGGCATTATCGGGGTTTCTAATACCATCAAATACACTCATGGGCCATAACCAGGATGAAAACCATGTATCTAGGGCATCCGTATCTTGGCATAGGTTTTTGGCTGTTAGTTGCTGGTTGTTGGTTTTTTGTTTTGCAAGTTCTACGGCTTCATCAATAGTTTCGGCCACTACAAAATCTTCTTTTCCGTCACCATAATAGTAGGCTGGTATTTGCTGCCCCCATAGTAATTGACGAGAAATATTCCAATCGCGAATGTTTTCCATCCAATGGCGATAGGTATTCTCAAATTTCTTTGGAAATAGCTTTATCTCTGGGTCGTTACCCAAAACGGCTTCTAAAGCCGGTTTTGCCAAAGCTTCCATCTTTAAAAACCATTGATCACTCAATCTTGGTTCTATAACCGCTTTGGTGCGTTCAGACGTTCCTACTTTATTAATATGGGTTTCTGTTTTAACCAAAGCTCCATTAGCTTCCAACTCTTTTACAATTTCCTTACGAACCACAAAACGGTCTTGACCTTCGTAATGCAATCCGAAACTATTTAAACTGGCATCATCGTTAAAAATATCAACAACCTCTAAATTGTGTTTATCGCCTAGGGTTTTATCGTTTTCATCATGGGCAGGGGTTACTTTTAAGCAACCTGTACCAAACTCCATATCTACATAATCATCTTCAATAATAGGAATAACGCGTTCACAAATTGGTACAATGGCTTTTTTGCCTTTAAGATGTGTAAAGCGTCCATCATTTGGATTAATACAAATGGCGGTGTCTCCAAAAATGGTTTCGGGTCGTGTTGTAGCAATGATCAATACATCATTACTACCTTCAATTTTATAATTTAAGTAATATAAGTTGCCTTGCTTTTCCTCATAGACCACTTCTTCGTCCGATAGCGTTGTTTTGGCTTCGGGGTCCCAATTTACCATACGATACCCTCTATAAATCAACCCTTTGTTGAATAAATCTACAAATACCTTGATAACGGCTTCTGACATATCGTCATCCATCGTAAATTTGGTTCTGTCCCAATCGCATGAACAACCTAACTTTTTAAGTTGTTCAAGTATAACACCTCCGTATTCATGGGTCCATTCCCAAGCATGCTTAAGGAATTCTTCACGGGTTAGATTATTTTTATCAATGCCCTGCTCTTTTAACTTGGCCACAACTTTGGCCTCGGTAGCAATAGATGCATGGTCTGTTCCTGGTACCCAACAAGCATTTTTTCCTTTTAAACGCGCACGGCGTATTAAAACATCTTGTATGGTATTGTTAAGCATATGCCCCATATGAAGCACCCCAGTAACGTTGGGCGGTGGAATAACTATGGTATACGGCTCTCTTGCATCGGGTTCTGAATGAAAATATTGGTGTTTCATCCAGTAATTATACCATTTGTTCTCTACCTGACTGGCATCATATTTTGAAGGCATCTGCATACTTTGGAATAGTTTTTGAACTTTGATTTGCAAAAGTACTTATATTTCTTTTTCTGTGAAAGCCATATTATGATAAGAATTGCTGGGCTTTATTTTACAGGTGAGAGAAATCATAAGAAAAGACATGAGGATTTTGACCGATTTTAGTGTGTTAATATATTTACCATTCGTCTAATAATTTTGTAGAATGTAGAAAAAGTAACTATGTTTGACATGCATAATGATGAAAAAAATGCATAATTTATGGGCGTATGCCATAAAAATGTTAAGAAAATTAATTAATGAAAATATAAAACCATGAAACAATTAATTACAATTTTATGTATCGGATTAATCAGTTTTTCTCTTAACGCCCAAGCGAAAATAGAGTTTAAAACAGACACCATTGATTATGGAACTATAGAAAAGGGTTCTGATGGTGTGCGTGTTTTTGAATTTACAAATACCGGTGATGCCCCTTTAATTATTTCTAAAGTGTCATCTAGTTGTGGTTGTACTATTCCTAAAAAACCTGAAGATCCTATTCTACCTGGTAAAACCGGACAGATTGAAGTTAAATATGATACTAATAGAGTAAACCCTATTAGAAAAACAATTACTGTTATATCTAATGCTGAAACCCCTACGGTGGCTTTAAAAATTAAAGGTGAAGTTGTAGACAGCAAAGACGGTAGTGTTCTTGAAAAGAAAGGTAAAAGTATTGTTCAGCAACAATAAATTAGTTATAATATAATTAATAGAAAAAGAGCCAATTTAACTTGGCTCTTTTTTTATAACGGATCTTTTAGGTTAAAATTGAAATATAAGCTTTTGCCCCCTCTTTCTACTTTTAGTTTTATGCGCGTGCCCGCATCGTCATAGAAAAAATGTGTTAATTGTTGCAAGGTATATTGATATGTTGACCGTCCGTTTATAGACAAAATAACGTCGTTTACTTTTAATCCTGCTTCGTAAGCTGGCGAATTTGTTCTTAACTCTACAATAGCATATGCTGGCTTTAATGCTACTTTATATTGGGTATCTATAATAAATTTATTGTGTTTAATGGCACTTTCACTTTGCTCTAATCCAGACCTTTCTGATGCTATCTTGTTATCCACCTCTTTCACTAAACGTACACCACTATGTTCTAACTCGATACCACTTTTGTTGTAGCTAAACTTTTCTTTGAAATAATGATTCTTTTTTAGTGTTATTATAGCTCTTTGATAATCAAAAATAATATTGAACCGTTTTAATATATTTCCAGCCAAACTGCCATTTCTACCCTTAAATTGCTTGGCTATTGTTATTGATGAAGCATCAGGATATGCAACATTTGCTTTTTCTAATTTAAAGCTCTTTAATGACAATCCATCTATTTTAGAGCGCTTTCCATATACACTGCCGCTTAAACCGTGGCCTAAAAAATCGTAAAAGAAATTGTTATTGGATTTAATTCCTAGGGAATCGTCTTCAAATAACCAAAGCGAGTCACTTCCACCCGAATCGATTAACAGTTTTATAGGGATATCTTTTTTATCCTTATGAACTACACCATTTATATAGGGTTTATTATTATAAAATTCTAAATTTAATTGTTCACACTTTCTACATTTTTTATATCTAAAAGCCTTAGGGTTTGTTAGTCTTACATATTTTCTAGAATAATTAATTTCAACTATTAAATCCTTAAACAAATCATACCCTATAATACCATGGATTAGTACTCCAAGTTTAGGTGAAAAGTTCATGTTATTATTGTTAATGGCATATAAATCTTGGCTAAATTTAATGGCATCGCCTATCTTTATAATATTATTGTCCGATTTCAATGCTTCCACAGATTCACCTTCGCCCAATCCTCTTAAAAAGATTTTTTCTGTATGCTTTATCTTTAAAGTGTCGGACACATTTAAGAAATTAAATATAATGGGCTTGCTTACACCGGTATCTAACACAAAAGATAGCTTAACACCATTAATTTCAACAGGGATAATAATTAAATTGTTTATAAGTTTAAATTTAATCTTATCAGACTGTCGCTTGTTTTGAACTATAAATTGGTCTTGGGGTAAAACAACCTGACTTAAAAAAAGAAATATGAAGCACGTAATGATTTTTTTCATAAAGGCATGCATGAACATTTATCTATTCAATTTACAAATCTTTAAAACACGGCATCTATTTTAGTCCGTTTTTTAAAAAAACTTTAAGATAATTTTCTCAACTTTGCGCCTTATACTAATAATAATGCCAACTATATCCAGAAAAGGGCAATTAATGCCCGAATCGCCAATACGAAAATTAGTTCCTTATGCCGAACAAGCCATAAGAGATGGAAAAACTATATATTATTTAAATATTGGGCAACCTGATATTAAAACCCCCGAAGTAGCCTTAGAGGCTGTAAAAAACAACGACATAGAGATACTTTCTTATTCTCGTTCTGAAGGATCTGACGACTATAGAAAAAAATTAGCGGCCTATTACAAAAAACATCAAATTAGTGTTTCACACAACGATATTATTGTAACAACTGGCGCTAGTGAAGCATTGTTGTTTTTGTTTAGTAGTATTATGGATCCCGAAGATGAAGTTATTGTATCAGAACCTTTCTATGCAAATTATTTAGCGTTCTCAACTGCTACAGGCGTTAATGTTGTTCCTGCTGTTTGTAGTATTGAAAACAATTTTGCTTTGCCTGATATAGCAACTTTTGAAAAGCTCATTACACCAAAAACAAAAGCAATACTAATATGCAATCCTGGAAACCCAACTGGATATTTGTATTCTGAAGATGAAATTAAAAAATTAGCCTCTTTAGCTAAAAAGCATGATCTGTTTTTAATTGCCGATGAGGTTTACCGTGAATTTGTCTATGATGGCAACACACATTATTCTGTTATGCAATTAGAAGGATTGGATGAAAACACCATAGTAATAGATTCTGTATCTAAGCGTTATAGCATGTGTGGAGCCCGTGTAGGATGTCTTATTTCTAGAAATAAAATTGTTATGCAAACGGTACTTAAGTTCGCGCAAGCACGTTTAAGTCCGCCTACTTATGCACAAATTGCCAGTGAAGCTGCTTTAGATACACCACAGAGCTATTTTGACAATGTTATTGCCGAATATGTGGAAAGAAGGGATATACTCATTAGCGAATTGCAAAAGATTGAAGGTGTAAAAGTAGGAAAACCAAAAGGCGCTTTTTACTGTATTGCAGAGCTACCAATAAAAAATTCTGATTATTTTGCACAATGGTTGTTAGAACATTTTGATTTTGACGGTGAAACTGTTATGGTTGCACCTGCTGGTGGGTTTTACTCGACCCCTGGTATTGGGTTAAACCAAGTTAGAATTGCCTATGTGCTTAATAAAGAAAGCTTGATAAAAGCTGTAAACATTATAAAAGAAGCTTTAAAAGTTTATAAAGATTAGTGCAAATAAAACAAAACATATCTTTAAAACCCTATAATACTTTTGGTATTGATGTTACTGCAAAATACTTTGTTTCGGTTGCTAGTATTAAAGACCTAAAAACTGTCTTAGACTTAAAAACCTATTCAAACAAACTTATTTTAGGTGGTGGTAGTAACATGCTACTTACGCAGAATTATGATGGGCTTATAATACATATAAACATTAAAGGTATTGAAGTTATAAGTGAGGATGCTAATTTTGCTTATATAAAAGCAAATGCTGGTGAAAACTGGCATGAATTTGTACTTTGGTGTATTGATAATAATTACGGGGGTATAGAAAACTTATCACTTATTCCTGGTAATGTTGGCACAGCGCCAATACAAAACATAGGTGCTTATGGTGTTGAATTAAAAGATACTTTTGAATCTTGTGAAGCTATTGCCATTGCTACTAAAACAATAAAAACATTTAAGAAAACAGACTGTAACTTCGATTATAGAAGCTCTGTTTTCAAACAAGAGGCTAAAGGACAATATATTATTACAAGTGTTACTTTTAAGCTTACAAGACACCACCATACATTACATATGGACTATGGTGCTATTGCGTCGCAATTAAAAACAATGCAAATAACCGCACCAGGCATAAAAGATGTATCCAATGCAGTAATTGCGATTAGAGAAAGTAAATTACCTAACCCAAAAATTATTGGAAACAGTGGTAGTTTCTTTAAAAACCCTATTGTTACTAAGCAACATTACAATGTATTGTTAGAAAACTTTAAAGATATTCCTGCTTATCCCGTCTTAGAAGAGCACATGAAAATTCCAGCTGGATGGCTTATTGAAAAAGCTGGGTTTAAGGGTAAGCGTTTTGGTGATTATGGTGTACATAAAAACCAGGCTCTGGTTTTGGTAAATTATGGCAATGCTACAGGAGCAGATATTCTAAAGCTTTCAAAATTAATCCAAGAAACTGTAAGACGTCTATTTGGTATTTATATTGAAGCAGAAGTAAATATTATATAATATATAAAAGAAATTTCTAACTTTGGTGTTTTTATACCATTAAAATTTTAACTTTTAATCTTGATTAAACTTGACATCTCCAATTGAAAAAGAAATAGTTGGCCTTTTGGAACGTAGTGATAAAAAAGCTATTTCCCTGCTATATGAAAACTATGCAGATTCTTTATATGGCGTTATAAAAAAGATTATATCAGACGATGATACTGCACAAGATGTTCTACAGGAAAGTTTTGTAAAAATATGGCGCTATTCAAAAAAATATGATGCAAGCAAAGCCAAGCTATTTACATGGTTATATAGAATTGCCTATAATACAGCCATAGATAAAGTTAGATCACAAAAAAATAAAAGCGGTAAAGAAGTCCAAATAGAAACTTCAATCGTATATAAGATATCAGCATTTGAACTAAATGAGGATGTTTTAGATATAAAAAAACACCTTAGTAGCTTAGATGAAAAATATAAAATAGTAATAAATGCACTCTTTTTTGAGGGCATGACACAACAAGAAGCCAGTGATGAACTAAATATTCCACTGGGAACTATAAAATCGAGATTAAAAATTGGATTACGTGAATTGAAAAAAATTTACAATCCTTAACTTAAAAACGTCATGAATGCGAAAATAACTACTTTTTTAAATTCTGGCCTATTAGAAAAATATCTTTTAGGTGAAACTACTGTTGCTGAAACAGAAAAGGTTGAAACCTATATTTCAAAATACCCAGAAGTACAAAATGCCTACAATACATTGCAATCCAATTTGGAAATAGTTGCCAAAAGCAATGCCGTAGAAGCTCCCAAAGGTATCTTAAACAAGATTTTAGATGAACTTGATGAGGCACCTGTAGTAAATATGAAATCTTCAAAGACCTATAAATCTTGGTACAAATATAGTATTGCAGCAAGCATTGCAGCTTTATTATTTGCCGGTACTTCATACATTTTTTACAATCAAAACAAGAAATTGAGTGAAGAAAACCAGATTGTAGTCGATGAGATTTTTGATTTACGTAGTGATATTGAAATGAATAATAAAAAGTTAGACGACATTATGCAACAATTTAAACAGCTTAATGACCCGGAAACTTATAAATACATTATGCAAGGTAACAATCGTGCTAAAAATTTAAAAACAGTTGCCTATATAAATACCAAAGAAAAGACCTCTATGATTGATGTAGTTTCTTTACCTCAACTGCCAGAAGAGCAATGTTACCAAATATGGGCAGAATTACAAGGTAAAATGGTTAGTTTGGGTATTTTAAGTGAAACAGACAGACAGCTTAAGGCCATTCCTTATACAGAAGATGCTCTTGCTTTAAATATAACAATTGAGCCCAAAGGTGGCAATACTACAGCTTCTTTAGATAATTCAGTAGCTGAAATAGATTTAAAATAACAAGTATATTATCTACAAAATCCCTCATGTAAAAAGCCCCACTTAAAATTAAGTGGGGCTTTTTATTATTTTATTGTCTTTAATTCATAAAAAGTTACTCTTTATCAAATAACGTTTTATGTATAAAACCTGCTACAATGGCTCCTGCAATAGGGGCTAACCAAAACAACCATAATTGTGCTGTAAAATCATATCCTGCAAATATTGCCTGACTTGTAGAACGAGCAGGATTAACCGATGTATTAGTAATAGGAATACTTATTAAGTGAATTAATGTCAACCCAAGACCAATAGCAATGGGAGCAAAACCTTTCGGTGCTCTTTCATTAGTACTTCCTAAAATTATTAATAAGAAAAATGCCGTTAAAACAAACTCAATTATTAATGCAGATGTCATAGAATAGCCATCAGGAGACAATTCACCATAACCATTTGCAGCAAAACCACCAACATTAACAAAGTCTGATTTTCCTGAAAAAATTAAATACAACACACTTGCAGCTGCAATTGCACCAATTAACTGAGCTACTATATAACCAATTAAGTTTTTAGCTTGAAACCTGCCTCCTGCCCATAAACCTAAAGATACGGCTGGGTTAAAATGTCCTCCAGAAATATGACCAACTGCAAAAACCATGGTCAACACGGTTAGACCAAAAGCTAATGCTACCCCTGCAAAACCAATACCTAGTTCTGGATAGCCTGCCGCGAAAATTGCACTTCCACAACCACCAAAAACTAACCAAAATGTCCCAAAAAACTCTGCAAATAATTTTTTCATGAAATAAAATTTTAAAGATTAACCAACTAAAGATAAGAATTATTGTAACGTAAAACTTTACAAAAATTAAATTTGAATTGTCACTATCTTATAATCTCGTTGTCAATTTATCTTTAAAAGCATTACCTTTGCATAAAATAAATTAACATGAAACTTCTTTTAATTACATTGGTATTATTGGGATTAGGAATTGCTGGAATTGCCATAAAAATATGGGCCAAAAAAGATGGCAAATTTGCTGGTACTTGCGCAAGTCAAAACCCAATGCTAAATAAAGATGGCGAAGCCTGTGGCTTTTGCGGCAAAACCCCCGATCAATTTGAAACCTGCAACGAAACACAACATTCATAATACTTTATGGGTTTACTTGATTTTTTATTCTACGCATTCTGTGCTGTAGTAACCATTCAAGTTATAGTTTATTTACTCATTTTTGGAAAGTTTGCTTTTTTTAAACCCAAAAAAAGACCGAAAAATAAAATACCCGTCTCCGTAATAATTTGTGCTAAGAACGAAGCTAAAAATCTACAGCGTTTTTTGCCTTCTATTTTATCACAAGACTATCCCGACTTTGAGGTTGTACTAATCAATGATGCTTCAAGTGACCACACACTTAAAGTTATGAAGCATTTCAAGGAACTTCACAACAATATTAAGATAGTGGATGTTAAAAATATTGAAGCCTTTTGGGGCAATAAAAAATATGCCTTAACACTTGGTATTAAAGCTTCTAAAAACGAGCACTTAATATTTACCGATGCTGATTGCATACCTGTTTCAAAATATTGGATACAAGATATTTGCGCACACTTCAACAACAAAAAATCCATTATTTTAGGTTACGGCGCCTATTCAAAAATCAAGAATTCATTTTTAAACAAACTCATTCGGTTTGAAACTTTAATTACCGCAGTCACCTATTTTTCCTTTACCAAAATGGGTATGCCGTATATGGGTGTTGGAAGAAACCTAGCGTACACAAAAAAAGAGTTTTTCAATGCCAATGGGTTTATCAAACATATAAAAGTGCGGTCAGGTGATGACGATTTATTTGTAAACCAAGTTGCTACAAAAAAAAATACCGCCATTTGTTTTTCTAGAAATAGTTTTACAACATCCATTCCAAAAACAACTTTTAAGGATTGGATAAAACAAAAAAGGCGCCATATCTCTACTGCAAAGCACTATAAATTGAGTCATAAAGTATTGTTGGCTTTACTATATTCAAATCAATTATTGTTCTGGTGTTTATCTGCTGTTTTATTAATGGCTATGCACTATTGGCAAATTGTGGTGGCATTGGTTTTAATCCGTATTACCGTTCAATATATAGTTATAGGGGTATCTTCAAAAAAACTAAACGAAACCGATTTGCTGGTTTTCATTCCTTTTTTAGAAGTTTTTTTAATTATAGTACAATTAACTATCTTTATAAATAATCTAATATCAAAACCAAGTCATTGGAAATAAGTGATGCCATTAAGCGAGCAAAAAAAAATGATCAAAAAGCGTTCAACTTTTTATTAGATACGTTTTGGGATGATGTTTATGGCTTTCAATTAAAGCGCATTGAAAATGAAAATGACGCCGAAGACATTACCATACAAACATTCTCTAGAGCTTTTGACAGGATAGAAACATTTGATGAATCCTACAAATTCAAAACATGGCTAATAACCATATCAAAGAATATACACATCGATTTATTGCGAAAAGAGAAGCATTCTATTTCCAAAATTATCTCCAATGATGATAAATCTGTCTATCAAATCTTAGATGAATCCCCTACACCAGAAGACAAGCTAATAACCGAGCAGAATTTAGCAAAATTACTGCGTGATGTTAAAAAATTAAAACCCCATTATCAAAACATCATAAACTTAAGGTACTTTCAGGAGTTAAGCTATAAAGAAATATCCATACAATTAAAAGAGCCTATAAATAATGTTAAAGTTAAATTGCTACGAGCTAAAAAATTATTAGCCAAAATTATCCAAGAGAATTAAATAAGAATGACAACTAAACTAAAAAACCTAGGCCCTGGCTTACTGTTTGCTGGTGCCGCTATTGGCGTATCACATTTGGTACAATCTACTCGTGCGGGTGCGAGTTTTGGCCTGGGGCTTATATGGGCCTTGTTTTTAGTAAATCTATTTAAATACCCATTTTTTCAATATGGCCCAAGGTATGCAACAGCTACTGGTGAAAGCTTATTAGATGGATACAAAAAGTTGGGCAAAGGTGTATTAACAACCTATTACATATTAAATTTCGCAACCATATTCACCATACAAACGGGTGTAACCATTGTTACCGCTGGCTTGGCCTCAAATTTATTTTCGGGCTTTGGTGCTTTAAATATTGGCCACGTATCTATAAGCAGTACCGAAACCTGGACCGTTATCATTCTTGTTGTTTGTTTTTCCCTTCTCATTATAGGCAAATACAAATTATTGGACAGATTAATGAAAATAATTGTCATTACATTAACCATTAGTACAATTGTTGCGGTTGGTATGGCGCTATCTAATAACCAAGAACACTTTTCAATGGTGCAGGTATTACCAATAGAACCTTTGGATATTGCCTTTTTAATAGCTTTTATGGGATGGATGCCCGCCCCACTGGATATCTCTATATGGCAATCGCTTTGGTCCATCGAAAAAAATCAAGACACAAACCAGTACACACCAAAATCTGCCCTTTTCGATTTTAATATTGGCTACGTAAGCACCATTATTTTAGGTTTAGGATTTTTGCTTTTAGGTGCTTTGGTAATGTATAGTAGCGGTGAAACATTTAGCGATTCTGCTAGTATATTCTCTAAACAATTAATTGAAATGTATACCAAGAACTTGGGTAATTGGGCCTACATTATTATTGGCATTGCAGCTTTTACAACCATGTTTAGCACAACATTAACAACTTTAGATGCATCACCTAGGGCTATGACCAAAGCAACCCAACTACTTTTTAAAAAATCTTCAAGGTTTGGTTATTTATTTTGGATGGTATTATTGACCATTGGAACTATTTTCATTTTCTTCTTCTGGGCTTCAGAAATGGGTTTTCTCATAAAAATAGCTACCATTCTATCCTTTATTACAGCGCCATTTTATGCCATCATGAATTATATATTAATATCAAGTAAGCATACACCCAAGGATTGGCATCCATCAAAATGGCTCCATATTTTAAGCTGGATGGGAATAGTCTTTTTAATAGGGTTTAGCATATGGTATCTAACTACTTTATAAGACCTTTTTAAAAGAATACTTTGTATCTTTGTGCTTTATTTTTTAGTATGAGTCCAGAAACAATTTCAAATACCTTACCAGAGCGACAAGCAAAACCCAAATGGCTGCGTGTAAAACTTCCAACAGGAAAAAAATACACAGAACTTAGAGGTTTGGTAGACAAATATAAACTTAACACCATTTGTACATCTGGCAGCTGCCCCAATATGGGCGAATGCTGGGGTGAAGGTACTGCTACATTTATGATCTTGGGAAATATATGTACCCGTTCATGTGGTTTTTGTGGTGTAAAAACAGGTCGCCCAGAAACTGTTGATTGGGATGAACCTGAAAAAGTAGCACGATCTATAAAGATCATGAATATTAAACATGCCGTTCTAACCAGTGTTGATAGAGATGATTTAAAGGATATGGGTAGTATTATGTGGGCAGAAACCGTTAAGGCAGTACGCAGAATGAACCACAATACCACATTGGAAACACTAATTCCAGATTTTCAAGGTATAGAAAAGCACATTGATAGAATTATAGATGTAGCACCGGAAGTAGTTTCCCATAATATTGAAACCGTTAGACGTTTAACTCGTGAAGTTCGAATTCAAGCACAATACGATAGAAGTATGGGGGTTTTAAAATATTTAAAGCAACAAGGACAACGTCGCACAAAATCGGGCATTATGTTGGGCTTGGGAGAAACTCGTGAGGAAGTTATTGAAACATTACAGGACCTGAAAGCCAATGATGTAGATGTAGTTACTATAGGGCAATACCTGCAACCTAGTAAAAGACACCTTCCTGTAAAACAGTTCATTACTCCCGATCAATTTAAGGAGTATGAAGACATAGGCTTAGAGTTAGGCTTCCGTCATGTAGAAAGTAGCGCATTGGTACGCTCTTCATATAAAGCTCAAAAACATATCAATTAGTTATGATTAATATTGCTATCAATGGCTTTGGTAGGATAGGTAGGCGTGTATTTAGGCTTCTACAGGATTATAATGATATACAAGTGGTAGCCATTAATGATCTAGCCGACGCCAAAACCTTAAGCCATTTGCTTAAATACGATAGTGTTCATGGAATTTTTAACAATTATGTTTCGTATGATGATGGGCATATTACGGTAAACGACAAAAATATACCCTTATTAAAGCACAAGCATCCTAAAAATGTTAACTGGAAGCCCTATAATATAGACTTTGTTGTTGAAGCTACTGGAAAGTTCAAAACAACAGCGCAGTTACAACATCATGTATCCAATGGGGCTAAATGTGTAATTCTAAGCGTTCCTCCTATTGATGATGATATAAAGACCATTGTTTTAGGTGTTAATGATACTATTATAGATGGTTCTGAGACCGTCATTTCAAACGCTTCATGCACTACAAACAATGCCGCACCTATGATTGACATTATAAACAAATTATGCGGTATTAACCAGGCCTATATTACAACTGTTCATTCCTATACAACAGACCAAAGCTTACATGACCAGCCACATCCAGATTTGCGAAGGTCTCGTGCAGCAAGCCAATCTATAGTCCCAACAACTACAGGAGCTGCCAAAGCATTAACAAAAATATTTCCAGAATTGTCCGAAGTCATAGGTGGTTGTGGTATTCGCGTACCCGTAATTAATGGTTCATTAACCGATATTACATTTAACGTAAAAAAACCTGTTAGCATAGAAACCATAAACAATACCTTTAAAGAAGCATCAAAAAACCATTATAAAGGTATTTTAGAGTACACCGAAGCACCAATAGTATCTATCGATATTGTAGGAAACACCCATTCCTGTATTTTTGATTCAGGTATGACATCCGTTATTGGAAACATGGTAAAAATTATAGGTTGGTACGATAATGAAACTGGTTATTCTAAAAGAATTATCGACCTAATATGCAATTTATCGGAAAAAAAGTGTGTTTTATCGATAAAATAATTATATTTGTCGGTAATAATTAATTAAAATGTCCCAAATTATACGCTACA
This sequence comes from Aestuariibaculum scopimerae, assembly GCF_059428085.1. Taxonomy (NCBI): domain Bacteria; kingdom Pseudomonadati; phylum Bacteroidota; class Flavobacteriia; order Flavobacteriales; family Flavobacteriaceae; genus Aestuariibaculum; species Aestuariibaculum scopimerae. The sequence continues at coordinate 2,548,234 of NZ_CM182089.1, read as the reverse complement.
TATCCATTTTAATGATGTTATTAAGCATTAGTGTTTGGTCTCAAAAAACAATAGATGAAGACCCCGAACTAATACAAAATAACATTAATTACCGCATTGAGCAGTCTCAAACCGAGTTAGAGAACTACGATTATTTTAAAGCTCAAAAAAATCTAGATGAGGCCTTAGCATTGGCCGAAAAATTAGATAACAAAGAAAGTATTGGCCAAATTTATACTGTAAAAGGAAAGTTACAGCTTATTATAGAAGAAGAAGACAAAGCCATAAAGTCTCTTAACAAAGCCATTGAAGTACAACGCATTATTAATGACAACAAAAACTTAGGCCGGTCCTATAAAATTTTTGGTGATGTTTATTCTGCGAAAAAAGATTATTACCAAGCACTCGATTCGTATACGGCCGCTAAAACCAAGTTTGGAGAAGAAGGCTTAAATGCCGAGTTGGCAGAAGTGCTTCTATGTGAGGCAAAAACATTCTATTATTTAAAAAATTATAGAAAAGCCAGAGATATTATTGAACAATCATTAGCACTAGCCAAAAAGGAGAATCAATTACAAACCCAAAGTGATGCGTTAATCTACCAAAGTATTATTTACAACAAGCTTAACAATAATGAAAGAGCCCTTTCTATAGCCAATGAAGGTGTACAAATTGCAAAAGAACATAATTTTCTAAACACATTAGATGAGGGCTACTTAGTGCTTAGTAACATTTATAACGAAATAGAAGACTATAAACTTTCAAGAGAATATTTAAAGAAGCATATCGAGGTTTCAGATTCACTAGAAAACATAAAACGTTCAAACTCATCCAAAGCGCAAGAAACACAATATTTACTTAACGATGCCATTGAGAAGAACAATGAAATTGTAGAGAAGTTGGAACAAGCTGAAGACGACAAAAGTTTGGGCACCCTTATTTCCATTTTAAGTGTGGCGCTTATTACCATACTTTCGTTATTAACATTATCGCTATATAAAAACAACAATATCCGGTTAAAAACAAATAATATGCTCCACAAAAAGAATGGAGAACTTATTATTGCCAAAGAAAAAGCCGAATTAGCATCAAAAACAAAAGCTAATTTCCTATCTACAGTAACACACGAATTACGTACACCGCTTTACGCCGTTACTGGCTTAAGTAATATGCTTTTAGAAGAAAACCCAAAACCAGAGCAAATACAGCACCTAAAATCGTTAAAGTTTTCAGGAGACTATTTGTTAACGTTTATTAATGACATTCTTCAAATTAATAAAATTGAAGCTAATAAGGTTGATATAGAGCCAGAACCATTTAACCTTAAAAAGAAAATAAACAATATTGTTTTGGCCCTAAACAACTCGGCTCAAGACAATAATGTTAAAATACATTTAGAATACGATAAGAATTTGCCGGAGAACTTTATTGCCGATCAGTTAAAAATATCCCAAATCCTTATCAATCTAATAGGTAACTCCATTAAATTTACCAAAGATGGTGATATCTGGATTAGAATATACAAGATTGAAGAAAAAGGCAAAATTTACACCTTACGTTTTGAGGTTGAAGATAATGGCATAGGTATTAGCCAAGAAAAGCAAGAGAACATGTTTGAAAGTTTTTCTCAAGGGTCCATACAAATTAACCGAAAATATGGTGGTACCGGCTTAGGGCTTTCCATTGTAAAAGGCTTAATAGACATCTTGAAAGGACAGATTTATGTAAAAAGTGAATTGGACAAAGGAACTACCTTTTATTTTGAAATTCCTTTGGAGTATACAGCTACTAAAGAAGCAGCAGATAACAGCTCTAAAACTTACTTTAAAGGCGACACAAAAGATTTAGACCTTAAAAATGTTAAGATCTTAGTAGTAGAAGACAATAAAATAAACCAAATGATCACCAAAAAGATTTTAACTAAAATGAATCTTAAGTGTGATATTATAGATAATGGTGAAGATGCCGTAGATATGATAAAAGCCAATAAGTACGACATCATTCTTATGGATATTCACATGCCAGGTATTAGTGGTATAGAAGCAACTAAAATTGTACGATCGTTTGATAAAGAGCTTACCATTTTTGCCTTAACAGCTGTTACCATTGAAGATAAAATGCATGAGTTTGAAGAAGCTGGGTTTACCGATATTATCCCCAAACCATTTAAGCAAGAAGAATTCGAGAAAAAACTTTACAACGCCTTGGCATCAAACAAAAACAAGCCTACATCGGCTTAAGCCTTAACAAAGTCCTTAACAAGCTTGTTAAAAGTACCAGAATCAGTAACACGTGTTGTAATGGGTAAATAAAACAAGGTATCATTTAAGGATGTATAATGCCTAAGGCGCATAAAATCCTTTTCAGTAGTTACAATAAGCTTTCTTTTTTTCAATTCGGCTATATCTTGTTGCGAAAACTCGTGGTGGTCTTTAAAATTTAAATGCTCAAAAGCAAGGCCCTTCCGCTTTAAAAAGTCAACCAACACCCCCGCATTGGCAATCCCTGTTACCAAAGTAAAATCCTTTAGGTCCCCTATACTTTTAGTAGTTTCTAAAGAAAACAAGGTACTGGAATAAACAATACTACTAAAAAACACCCTTTGGTAAGGTTTAGGAGCAATCGCTTTAATAATACGTTGTTTATCAGAATCTGAAATTGTTTCAGGACATTTAGTAACAATAATAATCTGCGCCCTTTTAGCGCCGCTTCTTGGCTCACGCAAGTTGCCCGTGGGCAGCACCACATCATTCGTGTACATGTGGCCATAAGTAGTAAGCAATATATTCAAGCCTGCAGCCACTTTTCTATGTTGAAAAGCATCATCTAGCAAAACCACATCGGGCTCCCTTTCCATCATACGCAGTTGATTGATACCATGGGCCCTATCAGCATCAACCGCAACAACAATGTCATTTTTAAATTTATTGTAGAACTGAAAAGGCTCATCACCAATAGCCGCTGCCGTAGAAAATTCATTGGCCACTTGAAAACCTGTTGTCTTACGTTTGTACCCCCTACTTAAAGTCGCCACTAAATGATCCTTCTTAAGCAAATCAATCAAATATTCAATCATAGGGGTTTTACCCGTACCACCTACACTTAAATTGCCAACACATATTACGGGAAAGTCGTAGGATTGCGATTTTTTTATCCCCAAATCATAACACATATTCCGTAAATAAGTTGCAACATAATAAACAGGCACTAACGGAAAAGCTATTTTTCTAATTAACTTCATTACGGCTAAAGTAGAATATTTTATCTTTGGTACAAATAAAATATTTTATGATTGTTCAAGACATTATTGACCATTTAGAAGCACTTGCCCCTTTATCTTATGCCGAGGATTTTGACAATGTGGGCCTTTTAGTGGGCAATAAACATGCAAAAATAACTGGAGTACTAGTAACATTGGACACGCTTGAAGCCGTTGTAGATGAAGCCATTGAAAAGAACTGCAACCTCATTGTTAGCTTCCATCCTATCATTTTTAAGGGTTTAAAAAAACTTACAGGCAAGAGTTATGTAGAACGCGTGGTTATAAAAGCCATAGAAAACAATATTGCCATTTATAGCATACATACGGCTTTAGACAATGCATTACACGGCGTTAACGACATGATTTGTAATCAATTAAACCTTACAAAAAAACGTATTTTAATCCCACAATCTGAAACCATAAAAAAGCTAACTACCTATGTTCCAAAAAACGAGGCAGAAACATTGCGAGCTGCACTGTTTCAAGCTGGTGCAGGCAATATTGGTAATTATTCCAACTGCAGCTTTAATGTAGAAGGGCATGGTACTTTTAAAGGCAATACCAATACAAATCCCACCAAAGGGCAAAAAGGCACACTGCACACAGAAGAAGAAACCAAAATAACCGTAACGTTTCCAAAACATTTAGAACACAAAATTTTGCAGGCACTTTTTAAAACACATTCCTATGAAGAAGTGGCGTATGAAGTGATAACACTAGAAAACAAAAACCAAAATATAGGCATGGGCATGATAGGAAGTCTAGAATCTCCAATGGACGAATTACAGTTCCTAGACTATGTAAAAGCCAAAATGAACACCGAATGCATTCGTCATTCCCATTTTTTAAATAAAAAAGTACAACAAGTAGCCGTGTTGGGCGGATCGGGCAGTTTTGCCATCAATGCCGCTAAAGTAGCTGGCGCTGATGCTTTTATAACAGCCGATTTGAAATATCACGACTTTTTTACAGCCGAAAATAGCATCCTTTTAGCCGATATAGGACATTATGAAAGCGAGCAATTCACAAAAAACGGTTTAGTAGCGCATCTTACAAAAAAATTTACTAATTTTGCAATCATTTTATCAAACACAAATACCAATCCTGTTAAGTATTTTTAAAGTATGGCTAAAAATAAAGAAGTAACTGTAGAAGAGCGTTTAAGAGCTTTATACGATTTACAACTCATTGACTCACGTATAGATGAAATCAGAAATGTTCGCGGAGAACTTCCATTAGAAGTTCGTGATTTAGAAGATGAAGTTGCTGGACTGAACATTAGATTAGAAAAATTAGTTTCTAGCTTACAAGTTATCGATAACGACATTCTTTCTAAAAAAAATCTTATTGAAGAAGCTAAATCTTTAATAAAAAAGTACACAGAACAACAAAAAAACGTTAGAAATAACAGAGAGTATAATTCCTTAACCAAAGAAGTAGAGTTTCAAGAATTAGAAATTCAATTGGCAGAAAAGCACATCAAGGAATTTAAAGCACAGATTGAGCAGAAAAAAGAAGTGATTGCCGAAACCAAAGAGCGTTTAAAAGAACGCGAAAATCACTTAAAACATAAAAAAGGTGAGCTAGATGCCATTTTAGCTGAAACTGAAAAAGAAGAGCAAGCCTTAATTCAAAAATCTGAAGATTACAAAAATCAAATAGAATCTCGCTTAGTAGCCGCTTACAATAGAATTCGTAAGAACGTAAAAAACGGCTTAGCAGTGGTCCCCATTGAAAGAGGTGCTTCAGGTGGGTCTTTCTTTACAATTCCTCCACAAATTCAAGTAGAAATTGCTGCTCGTAAAAAAGTGATTACCGACGAACACAGTGGTCGTATTCTAGTAGATGCCCAATTGGCTGAAGAACAAAAAGAAAAAATGGAAAAACTGTTTTCCAAATTAGGATAAACCATATCCAAAAATATATATCAAAGGCCTTTACTTATTGTAAAGGCTTTTTTTATAACCTAACAGCAAGTCACTATCAACCTTTCAGCAACTTACTATTAACTTAAAAACAACTTACTATTAACTTAATAGCAACTTACTATTAAGTTAAAAACAAATTACTTTTAAACTTAGGGACAAATTACTTTTAAGCTTAAGAACAACTTACTTTTAAACTTGACAATTAAATACTATCTGTAATTTTAGAAAACCTTAACATAATCTTGTTAAGGTTTTTAAACATGTAGCGTCTAAACAACAAAAAAAATCATGAAACATATCATTGCTGCACTTGTTCTATCCCTTTTTATCAGTTGTCAAAATTCTGCCCAAAACAAAGCCAACCAAAATGCCGTTATCAATGCCAAACCAGTAGAAGTCCCTATTAAAGATGGTAAAGCCCGTGCTTACTTTGCTAGTGGGTGTTTTTGGTGTGTTGAGGCTATTTATGAAAGCGTTAAAGGCGTAGATGAAGTTATTAGTGGGTATTCTGGAGGCCACACCCAAAATCCAACATACGAAGCCAGCAATACAGGCAGAACAGGCCATGCCGAGTCCGTAGAGGTAATTTACAACCCGAACGTGGTAAGTTTTGCAACTTTGGTAGATGTTTATTTTGGTTCGCAAAATGTTACACAGGTTAATGGCCAGGGTAACGATATAGGTTCTCAATACCGGTCTATTATATTCTATCAAAATGAAGCACAAAAACAAATCATCCTAAAAAAGAAAGCAGCACTAGCCAAAAAATTAAATACCAACATTGCGGCTGAAGTGTATCCTTTTCAAAAATTTTGGGTTGCAGAAGATTATCATCAAAACTATGAACGTTTGCACCCTAACAACTCCTACATTAAAAATGTATCCATTCCCAGGCTAAATCGCTTTAAGGCTAAGTTTCCCCAGCTGTTGAAAGAATCACATTAAAAAATCCGAAAGGTTAAACTAAAACGTATATAAAGTGTACAAAGAAAATTCCACGTAAAGTGTCTCTATATATTTAAAGCCCTTCCGTTACTTTAGCGGAAGGGCTTTCTTTTGTTATCCCACAAAGTTTTTCTTTACATGCGAGCCATCGCAATAAGGTTTGTTTTTAGATTCACCACAACGACAAAATGCTGTCGTTCGGTTTTTAATTTCTTGGTTACCGTCCTTATGTGTTACATGCAATGTACCATAAACCAATAAAGGACCATTCTCCAAAACCTCAACTTTAGTTTTCAATATTTCGGCCGTCTTATCTTTTTTATCATTCATATAAAAGCTTAAAGCTCCTGATGGACATCTTTTTACTTGATCCACAATAGTTTCAGTCGTAGCTTTATCAATACGTACCCAAGGTCTTACCCCAGGCCTAAACACACTGGGCAATCCTTTTACACAGATGGCAGAATGGATACATTTTTTAGCATCCCAAACAACGGTAACTTCACCATTGGTATATTCCTTTACTTTGCTCATAAAAACAGTATTTATAGAAGTTTTTAAATATACGAAAAAATATTACCTACCAATATTAAGTGTCTTTTGTAACTTTATTTCTAACTTTAGAATGCTTATTTTTGTTTGAAACCTAAAAATAAAAAGCATTGTTTGATTATAAATTAGGGCTCAATTTTGCTATAGAACTAGACAAAAAAGACCCATTAGTCAATTATAGAAATTTATTCCATATCCCGAAAGATACCGCAGGTAATGAGGTTATTTATATGACGGGAAACTCCCTAGGCCTTCAGCCCACTTTAACAAGAACATATATCAATGAGATGCTGGACGATTGGGCCCGTTTAGGTGTTGAAGGCCATACCGAAGCCAAACACCCTTGGCTACCTTATCATGAGCTTTTAACCCATAGCATGGCACATGTTGTGGGTGCTAAACCCATTGAAGTGGTTGTAATGAACACGCTAACTACCAATCTGCATCTCATGATGGTTTCGTTTTACCAACCTACTAAAGACCGTTATAAGATACTGATTGAATCGGATGCCTTTCCTTCGGATAAGTATGCCGTAGAGTCGCAGTTACGCCACCATGGCTACGATGATAAAACGGGTGTTATACTTTGGAAACCCCGTGAAGGTGAAGAATTACTACGATATGAGGATTTGGAAACGATCATGGAAGAACACGGTGAAACGATTGCCCTTATTATGGTTGGTGGTGTTAATTATTACACAGGGCAGTATTTTGATTTAAAACGCATTACCACACTGGGGCACAAGTATGGGTGTAAAGTGGGTTTTGATTGTGCACATGGCGCTGGAAATGTGGCTTTGAATCTGCATCATTCAGGTGCCGACTTTGCAGTATGGTGTACCTATAAGTATTTAAATTCTGGGCCAGGAAGTTTAGGCGGCTGTTTTGTACATGAGCGCCATGCCCACGACAAAACCTTAAACCGATTTACGGGTTGGTGGAGCCATAACAAACAGACCCGTTTTAATATGCGAGGTGCGTTTGACCAGTTACCTGGTGCTGAAGGTTGGCAATTAAGTAATCCGCCCATACTATCTATGGCAGCCATTCGGGCTTCATTAAATTTATTTGAGGAAGTGAGCATAAAAACATTAACCAAAAAATCAAGAAAACTAACGGGGTATTTAGAATTTCTTTTAAAAACTTTGGGTGAAGATACCATTAGAATAATTACCCCCGCTAATCCTGACGAACGTGGGTGCCAACTTTCTATTCAAGTAAAAAATGCCGATAAGGCATTACATGATAAGCTAACCCAAGCTGGCGTAATTAGCGACTGGCGCGAACCTGATGTAATTCGTTGTGCCCCAACGCCCTTTTACAATTCCTTTAAAGATGTTTATGAATTAGTGGAACGCTTAAAACAAGTTTTAAATGCCTAAACAGCAAAACATATTAATTATTGGTGCTGGACTTTGTGGCAGTTTATTGGCACTGCGTTTGGGGCAACGGGGGTATCATGTTACCGTTTATGAAAAGCGCCCCGATTTACGGAAAGTCAATTTAGATTCCGGACGCTCCATAAACTTAGCTTTTTCCAATAGAGGTAATAAAGCCATGAAACTTGTGGGCATAGCAGAAAAAGTAAAAGCACTCTGTATTCCCATGCATGGGCGCATGCTTCATGATACAGAAGGCCAAACCATTTTGGCTCCTTATAGTGGTAAAGAACATGAATACATTAACTCTATTTCCAGAAGCCAATTAAACGCATTACTCTTGGATGAGGCCGAAACCCATAAAAATGTTACCATCCACTTTAATAAAAAATGTAAGTCGGTCGACTTCGAAAATACCACAGCTCTATTTTACGATTACGAAACCAAAAGTGAGTTTGTAGAAGATGCCGATGTTATTTTTGCTACCGATGGTGCAGGTTCAGCCATGCGCAAAAGTTACTTTTTGGGCAAAAAATTCCTGTTTAGTTTCTCGCAACAGTATTTAACACACGGCTATAAAGAATTGAGCATTTTGCCAACAGAAACAGGTGGTTACAAAACCTATAAAAACGCCTTACACATTTGGGGTCGTGATGCTTTTATGCTCATTGCGCTTCCCAATATGGATGGTAGCTTTACCGTTACCCTCTTCCTAAGCTATGATGAAGGCAAATACAATTTTAACAACTTAACATCTAAAGCACGTGTTATAGATTTCTTTAGCACCTATTTTAAGGATGCTTTGGACTTGATGCCCAATTTGGCCGACGATTTTTTTAAAAATCCAACATCACCTTTAGGTACTGTAAAATGTTCGCCCTGGCATTACAAAGGCAATACCATGCTTATGGGAGATGCCGCCCATGCTATTGTACCGTTTTACGGACAAGGAATGAACGCCTCCTTTGAGGATGTTGTTGAGTTTGACACTGTATTAGAAACTCACAACCCACCAACAAGCAAAAGCGATTGGGAAACCCTGTTTAAAACCTACGAAAGGAAGCGAAAAAAAGACACCGATGCCATAGCAGATTTGGCCATTGACAATTTTCATGAAATGAAAGGCCATGTAAACCATGTTATGTTTAGAGAAAAACGTAACTTAGAAATGGCTTTAGAAAAACAATTCCCAAAGGATTACGCCTCTAAATATTCTTTGGTAACCTTTAATGAAGGCATTGGCTATCGGGAAGCCATGCTAAAGGGAAGGGCCCAAGATAAGGCCATTTTAAATATGCTAGCTGATAAGAAAATTGATTTAAATGATGATTTAAAAATAACCCTAGCAAAAATAAAAGAAGAAACCAACGCCATTCTAGAAGATGATAGAATTGCGGGACTAAAATGATAATTATGGACAAACCCGTTACGCCCAGAGGTGCTTATCCGCACACCAAACGTGTTGGAGATTTTATATTTGTTTCTGGTACCAGTTCCAGACGCACAGATAATTCCATTGCTGGGGTGGATATAATTGATAACATGGGAACAAAGCATTTAAATATTGAAACACAAACCCGGGAGGTACTGCTTAACATTGAAAAAAATCTCGCAAAAGAAAGTGCTACGTTAAAGGATGTTGTAGATATAACGACATTCTTGGTAAATATGAATGACTTTGCAGGCTATAATAAAGTGTATGCTGAATTCTTTGATAAAGAAACAGGACCTACACGAACCACAGTTGCCGTACACCAATTGCCCCATCCAGATTTAGTAATAGAAATAAAGGTTATGGCTTATAAAAAATTATAATGCTTAAAATTCAAAACTACATAAACGGTAATTTTCACGATCCATTACATGATGCGTGGCTAGACAACTATTGTCCTTCTGATGGTACAGTTTACGGGAAAACGCCAAATAGTTCTAAAGCTGATGTAGAAAATGCTTATATCGCAGCAAAATCGGCCTTTCCTAGTTGGTCTCAAACACCTGTAGAAGAGCGCAGTAGAATCCTTATAAAAATCTCAGAATCGTTAGAGTTTCACTTAAAGCAATTTGCCGAAGCCGAAAGTAAAGACAATGGCAAACCCTACCAACTGGCTAAAACTGTAGATATCCCAAGAGCAGCAAGTAACTTTCGCTTTTTTGGAAATGCCATCACGCAATTTGCCAGCGAAAGTCATGAAAGTGTAGGCCTAAATGCTGTTAACTATACCTTACGCCAACCCATTGGTGTTGTAGGGTGCATTTCTCCATGGAACCTTCCACTCTATTTATTTACTTGGAAAATTGCACCAGCCCTAGCTGCAGGCAATTGTGTTGTTGCTAAACCCAGTGAAATTACACCTATGACAGCCTATTTACTGGGCGGTATTTGTAATGAAATTGGTTTGCCAAAAGGCGTATTAAATATTGTACATGGCTTAGGTACAACAACAGGACAAGCCATTATTGAGCATCCAGACATTAAGGCCATTTCATTTACAGGGGGTACAACTACGGGAGCACATATTGCTAAAATAGCTGCTCCCATGTTCAAGAAACTTTCGTTGGAGTTAGGCGGTAAAAACCCTAATATTATTTTTGCCGATTGCGATTATAAAGACATGTTAGAAACAACAGTACGGTCGTCATTTTCCAATCAAGGCCAAATTTGTTTATGTGGTAGCCGTATTTTTGTTGAAGCATCTATTTATGAAAGATTCAAAACAGATTTTATTGAAAAAGTAAAACAACTGCAGGTGGGGCACCCATCAGATAAAGAAACAGATATTGGTGCATTGGTCTCAAAATCACATCTAGAAAAAGTATTGAGCTACATAGAAATTGCTAGAAAAGAAAATGGTATTGTCCTTTATGGAGGTAAAAAAGCAACCGTTAAGGGTTACGAAAACGGCTATTACCTAGAGCCCACTATTATAGAAGTACCAACCCATGAATGCCGAATAAACCAAGAAGAAGTATTTGGTCCCGTAGTAACCATCATGCCTTTTAATACTGAAGACGACGCACTGCAAATGGCCAATAAAGTAAAATATGGTCTATCGGCAACGCTCTGGACCAACAATTTAAAACGTGCCATGCAAATGAGCAATCAGCTACAAGCTGGCATTGTTTGGGTAAACACTTGGATGCTTCGCGATTTGAGAACGCCTTTTGGTGGCACCAAATCATCTGGGGTGGGTCGTGAAGGTGGTTTTGAGGCTTTACGCTTTTTTACAGAGGCAAAAAATGTTTGTATTAAATATTAAAAAGATTTAAAGATTAAATAACTTTAATTATGATTACTAACTTTACATACTCTAAGTATTATAGTTTCTTATTACAAATTGTTAAATCGTTAAATTTTCAATCTATCAATCTTTTAATTTTTCAATCTTTCAATCTAAAAACATGGATTTAAACTTAAATAACAAATACGCATTAGTTTGTGGTAGTACAGCTGGCATTGGAAAAGCCACAGCCATGGCTTTAGCCCATGAAGGTGCTAAAGTAACACTAATAGCTAGAAACCGAGAAAAAATAAAACAAGTATTAGCAGAATTGCCCAATAGTGAATCCCATGATTTTATTGTAGCGGACTTTTCGAACCCCAGAGAGTTACAAGAGCAAGTCATTAAATTTATAGACAAAAACCACGGCTTTCATATATTAATTAATAATACCGGGGGGCCTAGAAGCGGTGAAATTTTAACAGCAAGCTTAGACGAATTTGATAGTGCCTTTACACAACATGTGAAATGCAACCATGTACTGGCGCAAGCTACCATTCCTTTTATGAAAGAAGTGGGTTTTGGTAGAATTATAAATATTATTTCCACCTCGGTAAAAGAACCCATTCCAGGCTTGGGCGTAAGCAATACCATTAGGGGTGGTGTTGGTAATTGGAGTAAAACCCTATCTGTAGAGGTTGGCCCTTTTGGCATTACCGTAAATAATATTTTGCCAGGCTTTACTGAAACCGACCGTTTGAATGAAATTATTAAAATCAAGGCCAACAGTGCTGAAACTTCTATAGAGGAAATGGCTGAAACCATGAAAAAATATGCACCTGCAAAACGTTTTGCAAAGCCTGAAGAAACAGCCAATGCTATTGTATTCTTGGCCAGTGAAGCGGCAGGTTATATAAACGGAATTAACTTACCTGTTGATGGTGGTAGAACAAAATCTTTGTAACTTTATACTTTAAAACACACGATAATGAGCAAATTAGTTTCTCCATTAAATTTTAAGGATTGGATTGAAGAAAACAGACACCTTTTAAAACCACCTGTTGGCAATAAAGTGGTGTGGAAAGACAGTGATTTTATAGTTATGGTTGTTGGTGGCCCCAATAGTAGAAAGGATTATCACTATAATGAAACCCCAGAATTTTTCTATCAGGTAGAAGGTGATATTGTTTTAAAAATAATAGACAACGGCACACCAAAAGATGTTCATATTAAAGAAGGTGATATTTATTTGTTACCCCCAAAAGTACCACATTCGCCACAACGTGGTGCCAATACCGTGGGCTTGGTTATTGAATACAAGCGCCCCGAAGGCATACAAGATGCCCTGGTTTGGTTTTGCGAACAATGTACCACCAAACTTTATGAAGAAAATTTTAAGCTAAAAAATATAGAAACCGATATGCCTAAGATTTTTGATAAATATTACGGCAATTTGGATAAACGTACCTGCCCTAATTGCGGGCATGTGATGAACCCACCAGAAAAAGTGAAAATCGATTAATTTTTATGAATCGTAAACTGCGTATTAACGGTCACTCGCATTTACTTCCCTACCCAGAAGAGATTCCTGCATTTATGCGCGAGAAAGGCATTTTTTGGGTTGATAAAGACCGGAAATTTATGCTCCAGAAAGATTGGAGTCGGCCTGTAACCCATTCCAGTTTCTTTTTACATGAAAAATTGGAGTGGATGGCACATAATAATATAGACCATGCTGTTGTTTTAAATCTTTCCCAGTTATATGGTAATGGCTTACGGGTGGAAGAAATGAAACAAGCATTGCGATTTCAAAACGATTTTAATGCCCGTATTCAACATGAAAACCCAAGCAAGTTTACCTGTGGTTTTGTAGTACATCCTGGATTTATAAGAAGTGCTTGTTGGGAAATTGAACGTTGCGTGGAAACACATGGCATGCAGCTTTTGTGCCTTCCAACACATTTTATGGATACCATTGGTACTTGGCGTTGTATTTTTGATGAAGAAAACGAGCCTATTTTTGAATTGGCCAATAAATACAATTTAGCTGTTGAAATTCACCCTTACGATGGTGAGAAGTTCATTAAACTGGAAAACACTTCCTGGCGCTTCCATTTAATATGGATGCTTGCCCAATGTGCTGATGCTTATCATTTTTTAACCCTAAATGGATACCAAGAAAAATATCCCAATATGCGTACATGTTTTGCCCATGGTGGCCAACTGGCCCAAATTAATATAGGGCGCCGCATACAAGGGTTTGATGGCAGACCCGATTTGTTTGAAGGAAAACACCATCCCAGAAAAGCCGTTGGCCATAAAAATATTTTCTTTGATACTTTGGTTCATGATACTGGAGGATTAGAATTGTTAATTAAAAACCAAGGCGCTAAACAAGTTTTAATGGGGTTGGACGATCCGTATCCATTGGGTGAAATGGAAAATATTAAGCAATCTTCTTACCCAGGAAAAATATTGGACTTGGCTATGGAACGAGATATTATAAACCAAGATGAATACCATGCCATTTGGCAAGATAATGTTATACAATGGCTTTGTGGTGATGACGAGCCCAGCAAACAAAAACTAATCAATAGAATTCTTTCTTAATGCATTTTTTACCAGAGGCACTTGATAATTATGTTGTTGCACATTCTGAAAACGAACCAGAATTGTTACAACAACTTACCCGAGAAACATACCAAAAAATATTACAGCCCATTATGCTAAGTGGCCCCTACCAAGGCAGGGTACTAAGTATGATTTCTAAACTAGTTAATCCAAAAAACATATTAGAGTTGGGCACATTTACTGGCTATGCAACCTTATGCTTGGCTGAAGGCGTGCAACAAGATGGCGAAGTGCATACCATAGATATTAATGAAGAACTTGTGGATTTCCAACGCAGGTATTTTGATAAATCTAAATATGGGCATCAAATATTTCAACATTTGGGCAATGCCCTGGATATTGTTCCTTCTTTAGACAAAACCTTCGACTTGATATTTATTGATGCCGACAAGCCCAATTATGTTAACTACTTTCATTTAATAATTGATAAACTAAATCCCGGCGGCATCATCATTTCAGATAATGTATTATGGCATGGAAAGGTGGTTGAACCTTTAGACTCGAAAGACCTTGCAACTCAAGTTGTTTTAGAATATAATACACTTTTAAAAGAAGATGCTAGAATAGAAACCGTTTTGTTGCCCATTAGGGATGGGTTAACCATTAGCAGAAAAAAATAAGTTTTATAATTTTCGTTTTACCGAACCAGTAAAGTCGTCTAAATCGTCTTTAACGCCATCCATTTCTTTTTTTACATCGGACACAATACTGGTATCAATACCACTTTTCTCGGCAGTTTTAGTGATTTCATTCTTAATATCGTTAGTGGCATCCTTAAGTGTACGCATGCCTTTACCTAAACCACGGGCTATTTCTGGTAATTTGTCTGCACCAAAAACCATAACCACAATAAACAGTATAAAAACTATTTCTGCACCACTAATAAACAAAAATGTAGTATGTAATTTCACAACGCAAATATAGTGAGATGTTTTTACACAATAAAAGAAATGCGGATGTCTTTGCAGCCTCCTCTTATAATTGGTGCGCATCAATTGGTAAATTGATAAGCATGAACCAACAAAGAGACGCACATGAATCCATGGATTGATGCGCGTCTCTTTTAGTCCACATAAACACTAGGGTTTTTAAGGTGAATTAAGTTAACCTTTTACCTTATTCTTAAATTGCTCAAATTCACTTACCTGTGCTTCTCTTGGCCATGAGTTATTGGAAGTATCAACATCAGCGGTTTCTTTATTAGGATCTACAGTAATACCTACAATTTCTTTATTGGAAGCAATAACCTTACTAACCTCATAATCGTTTAACCTCCATATCTCTGCTGGGTATGTTTCTGTTTTTGTTGTACCATCCACATAAGTATATTCTACAATAATGGGCATTACCAATCCGCCTGGTTTTTCAAAAGTTACATTGTAAAAGTACTTAGGCGCTTTTATGTTCTTTCTTTCAGCCTCTGTAAAATTATCCATTAAGTATGTTTTAAGCGGTTGTGAATTTTCTACAGGCGACCCTTCTTTCATAGCCTCAGTATATTCTTCACTGCCTTCTTCTACCAAATATACCAACGGTTTTAAGTCTTTTACTGTTTTATTTATTGTTTTTAAATAATCCTTTATGTATTGGTTTGGTCCGAAAGAGACATAATATTTTTTTACATCTTTTACACCTATATCAACCCAGTCGGTAGTATAGAACCAGCCTCTCCAGAACCAATCCAAATCAAATGCTGACGCATCCTCCATAGTTCTAAAGAAATCTTCTGGTGTTGGATGTTTAAACATCCATCGGCGTGCATATTCTTTAAAAGCATAATCGAACAATTCTCGTCCCATAACTGTTTCCCTTAAAATATTTAGGGCAGTTGCTGGCTTACCATAGGCATTATTACCAAATTGGTATACATTAATTCCTTTGCTCATAATTGGAGCCATTAAATCTTGGGTACCACGCATGTAAGGAATAATCAATTGTGCTGGTCCGCGGTCGGAAGGAAAATGGGTGTCTTGTGGCGATAAAGCTTCTGGGTATTTTTCTCCAAACTCCTGTTCGGCCACATATTGCACAAACGTATTGAGTCCCTCATCCATCCAAGTCCATTGTCGCTCATCACTATTTACGATCATGGGGAAAAAGTTATGACCTACTTCATGTATAATAACCCCCATCATACCATACTTTACATGATCGGTATAAGTACCATCCTCTTTAGGGCGACCATGGTTCCAGCAAATCATGGGGTATTCCATACCTTGGTTTTTGGCATGTACCGATATGGCTTTGTGATAAGGGTAATCAAATGTCATTCTAGAATACGATTCTAAAGTACTGGCTACAGCTTTGGTAGACCATTCTTCCCAAAGCGGGTTTCCTTCTTTAGGGTATAAAGAGACTGCCATTACATCCTTATCACCTATTTTAACGGCCATCATATCCCAAATAAACTTTCTAGAAGTTGAAAAAGCAAAATCACGGACGTTTTCAGCATACAATTTCCATGTTTTAGTTTTATTTGAAAACCCTTTTTCGGCAGCTTCGGCCTCTGCTTGGGTTACAATAAAAACAGGTTTGTCATATGATTTTTTGGCCTGCTCATAACGTCTCATCATGGTTTTTGAAAACACTTCTTTTCTGTTCATTAGCTTACCCGTACCATCGAGAATGTGGTCTGCCGGCACCGTAATGCTCACTTTGTAATTACCAAATGGCAATGCAAACTCATCATATCCCCAAAACTGGGAATTTTGCCACCCTTCAACGTCATTGTATACCGCCATTCTTGGAAAAAATTGTGCAATAACATAGACTCTATTACCGTCTTTTGAGAAATATTCATATCCTGAACGGTCTCTTAATGGCACGTGGTCATTAATTTGATACCACCACTTAATTGAGAATGAAAATTTTTCGCCGCTCTTTAATGGCTTTGGCAGTTCAACACGCATCATTGTCTGGTTTATTGTATGCTGCAGTGCATTACCATTAGTGTCTTTAACTTCTTGAATATTAAATCCGCCATCAAACGGATCTTGTAGAAACCCAGAAGTAAATTGTCCTGGTGTGGCCCATGGCTTTACACCTGTAGATTCAATTAATGGTGTTTTAGAGTTTTTAGACCTTTTGTTTTGGTCTAACTGTACCCATAAATAATTTAAGTTATCTGGTGAGTTGTTTGTATAGGTAATGGTTTCAAACCCTGATAGCTTAGTATTTTTATCATCTAAAACAATATCCATTTCATAATCTGCCTGCTGCTGATAATATGCTGAACCTGGAGCTCCTGAGGCAGACCTATACATATTGGGGGTTGCAAACACGTCATATAATTGTCTGAACTTGTTTGTATTTGTGTGTCCTTTTTTTTGTTCTGCTTTTTCCTGTGCTTGTACAAATGAAATTGCTGAAATAAAAAACACAGACAGCATATAATACTTAAATTTTAACATAGCTAAATTGTTATTTCTCTAATGAATTTTGGATATAGGTGCTAACCAATACATAATTGTTACAAAAAACGCCAGAATACAAGGAATTATAAAGACAATTAACTTTTATTTAGTTAAATTTTAACAGTATATGGTCTTTTTGAGGAATAAGAATAAAGCTATTTTGCTTAGAATTAATTTTGGTTTTAATAATATTTTGTTGGTCACTGAACAAATCGAATAGAACTTTATTGCTGATTTCAAATGATTGAATACGCTCTATGCCCCTTATCTCCAAATAGCATTTAACAATGTCTGCCTCATACTCCTTCCCTATAAAAGACATATTTTCAACTTCACTACCATTAATCTTTATTTTAATTTTATCCTTTAAATATATTTCTATATAATCATTTACTAATGTGGCTTCGTTTTCTCTTGTTAATGTAATTGCTTTGTTATAACGTTCCTGTAAGAGATTTTCAAAATCATCAATAAATATTCTTGTAATTATCTGTACAGCTTGTTTTTCTTGTACATATTCTATTTGCGTAACACTTATATAGTATTTATGTACGGTTTTAAACGCAAAAAATGATAATGCCAAAACCAGTGATATAATCTTAAAAAACTTCATTTTTAATATTTGGTGCTAATGTAATTATTTTATTGTTATAGATTTAATACCCCTTTAGTCTTTTCAAAAAGCATTCCAAAATCAGTTCTTTAGTGTGGCAAGATTCTCTTTGTATTGCCTGTACTTCATTCTTAAAAAGATGAGGATATTAAAATCGGTTTGGTCTTTACAATAGGCTATAAAATTTTTATCGTCGGCACAGAAATAAAAAAAGTCCATTTTTAAATCCTCCTCCATAGGGTTTGAAGCAAAAAAATCTTTTGCCAATCGGGCTTTTATACTTTGCATAAGGGTTTCTCTTTCTTCAAGATCTACTCTTCTTTTAAGCATTTTTGTTCTACCAGAAATACCATTTAATATGGGGTTTAAAGGCACCGATCCCGTAAGGGCACCTAGTAACATTCTTGGCGTAAATTCCCCTGCCTCGCTCAAACGTCGCTCACTTTGAGTTGCTGGTTTACCGGTATATCCTGGAATGCCTACATCATAAAAATTAATGGGAGTCTTACCTTCTATACTTTTAATATCAGACCGTAAATCTCCCGTAAATATTTTGCCCACTACAACTTCATCTAATTCATTTATCTGTTCTTCCATAACCACTCTAAGTGTTTTTAGTAAGAATATGTTTTTATTTACAACAACTGTTTTGGGTTTATGCTGTATCGATGAAAATTGAATTGTATCATATAGTTTCGCCACTATCCTAAATTCCCCATAGGCATTCGTTATCGTAAAAGTTTGTGACGTGCTGTTTATAACATGTATGTTTTCAACATCAGTATTACCATCCACTTTACCTATAATTTCGACAGATTGAGAAAACATGCCTTGAAAATGGCAAGTGATTAAAAAAAGTACAAAATATCTAATTTTCAATATCAATCCTTTTTTAAAAACTCATTACTTTGCTTAATTAAAAACTCTATAAGGCGTATCTCATTTTCATCTTCTAATAATTCTTGGGGTATTCCTTCTTTTTCAACATAGGCCAAAAAAGCTTCTACACTTTGCAATGGAATATTAAATGTTTCACTAATAAAAGTATGGGAGTAAACATCTAACAGTTCCTTAGGTTTCTGTTCTTGTAACAGTTCACTTTTAACAGAGTTATTTTTTTTAGATTTAAAAATGGCTTTAAATAGTTTATTGAAACTGATACCATTGTATAACTGTCCTTTATTCATTGTAGAATTTAAAGCGTCTTCAATAACTTTATTGTCAAGAGCTTTACTCTCTGCGTCTAACGCATTCATATTACCAAGATAAATTTTAATTACTGGTGGTGGTTCTACATTTTCAACATCTACAACCAAATTGCCAGAAAGACCGTGTCTTAATAAAACGGCATCAAGACTATTAATGTGTTCTCTTAAATAGATTTTTAATTCTTTAGTCTTTATAACAGATTCATCTACTGTAACAGTAACAGATTCAAATTGTAAAGCAGAAATCTCAATTTGGTCATTTAAAGCAACTTCAATCACAAATTCACCTTCACTATTCGTTATAGTTCCTTTATTTGAAGATGTGTTAAAAATTGTAATATTCTCAACATCATTATCATCTACAAAAACTACGCCCTTAACTTCAATGCGCTCAACGGTTTGGCCACCCATTGAAGTTATATAGACTGTTAAAATAAACAATAGTAATATATGTTTCACATCTCTTTTTTTAAAATATAAAGAACGCTCATGAAGTCTTAAATAAAATGAAAAATGACTTTAAACTTTTGTTAAACCTTGCATTTATATACATTTATGCTCTAAAATTCAATTAATGAAACATCCATTGAAACATATTGTTATTGCCAGTACATCTACCATACATGGTAGTGGTTATTTAGAATATATTTTAAATGATTTGGAAGTCTTTTTTAAGAATGCCAAAAGCATTTTATTCATTCCTTATGCCAGACCAGGAGGAATCTCTCATGATGCCTATACTGAAACCGCAAAAAAAGCTTTTGCTAAAATTAACAAAACTGTAAAGGGGGTTCATGAATTTGACAATCCTACTGAAGCTGTTACTAAGGCTGAAGCTATATTTGTTGGAGGTGGTAACACCTTTGTACTTACTTACCAATTGTACAAAAACAATTTAATTGATGCTTTAAAAACTGTTGTAATGAATGGCACGCCTTACTTGGGTACCAGTGCTGGAAGCAATATTTGCGGACTTACTATAAAAACGACCAATGATATGCCTATTGTGTACCCTCCCAGTTTTAATGCACTGGCTTTGGTTCCATTCAATATCAATCCGCATTATCTAGATCCTGATACCACAAGCACCCACATGGGAGAAACCAGGGAAACCCGCATTAAAGAATTCCACCATTATAATTCGCCACCTGTTATTGGCTTACGGGAAGGCAGTTGGTTACATGTTTCTGGAAATTCCATTGTTTTAAAAGGAACTCTGAAAGCGCGTATTTTTGAGTACAATAAAGTTCCTTATGAGGTTAACCCCGATACGGAGCTTAATTATTTAAAATAAAAAAACCTCATGTTTCATGAAGTTTTTTAGAGCGGGAAATCACGCTTCGGGCGTGACAACATTCAACTTGGAGCGGGAGACCGGGTTCGAACCGGCGACATTCAGCTTGGAAGGCTGACGCTCTACCAACTGAGCTACTCCCGCAATAATGATTGCAAATATATAAAAACCGTTTATTATAGTACAAGAAAAAACTACAACTTTTTTAAGAAATGATACCCTAATATAATGAAGCCTTCATTAAAATAAAACTTATGCGAAGCATGGTTGCTTACATAGGTATTTAACTCTATGGTTTCAAAACCTTTATCCCTAACATAGTTATAAATCCATTTAAAAAACTGTTTGCCAATACCCTTACCACGATATGCTTCATCAATATAAACATGATCTGGTTCTACACTCTTTCCTGAATAGTGCCTTGTACAAAACCACAATCCACAAACCCCCATTAATTTGTCATTATCGTAAACTACCGCACACTCATAGTTTTGAGCAGCCATTTCCTTAAAACGTTGTTCCAAAACTTGTCTTGGTATCTTATAATTATTTAAGATTTCCACCAAGGGAACCACATCCAATATTTCCTCGTTGTCAAGAATTTTAAATACAAATGCCATATTTGTTTTTAGGCTAAATTAAAGAATTTGGTTAATCTCAACACCTTAAAAAATAATTTTGTTTATGTTTGGCTTATTATTTCATCCCTGATAATGAACAAGCCATTAAACCACACAATAAAAACAATAAGTGCCTCTGAAACATTTGCCGTAAGACATCCCATTTTAAGACCTGTCAGGCCTATTGAAAGTTGTATTTTTGATGGTGATGAGCTGGATACAACCTTTCATCTAGGATTGTATATTGAAAATCGACTTGTTGGTGTTAGCTCATTTTTAAAGAACTCGCACCCATTACTGCGTACCTCGTTGCAATACCAATTAAGAGGCATGGCCACGTTAAATGAATTTCAAGGCATGGGATTAGGAAAGTGCATTGTTAATTATGCCGAAACACTCTTAAGGCAACAACACATTGAAGTGGTTTGGTGCAACGCTAGAGAGGTAGCGGTTAATTTCTATAAGAAAAACAATTTTAAAATTATTGGCACCCCCTTTAATATTGAAGAAATAGGCAAGCACTATATCATGTACAAAACATTATAAAATACAAACCATTTAATTTGTATTTTAGTGCTTAAACTACGGCATATGAAACGTAAAAATTTAAAATATAGAGTTCTAATTGGTTTAGCCATTGCTTTATTTTTTGTGGTGAAGCGTTGTAGCCAAAGAGAAGTTAATCCCTATACAGGTAGAACACAAACCATATCGATGTCTCCAGACAAAGAAATAGCAATTGGTTTGCAAAGTGCCCCACAAATAACACAACAGTATGGTGGGTTACACCCAAACAATCGGTATCAAGCTTTGGTAGACCAAGTTGGCAACAAACTAGTAAAAAACAGTATTGCTGAAAATACTCCGTACCAATATGAATTTCATCTACTAAACGACTCAAATACAATTAATGCATTTGCATTGCCGGGTGGGCAGATTTTTATAACCTATGCCTTATTTTCGAAATTAGAAAACGAAGACCAACTTGCTGGTGTTTTGGGTCATGAAATAGGACATGTTTTGGGGCGTCATAGCGCTGAACGGATTGCAGAAACCGAGTATTGGCAAGGACTGGCCACAGCAGGTTCTGTAGGTGCAGATATTGGAGATTTAGTAGGTAGTATTGGTCAAAACACATTACTAACCAATGGTAGGGATGATGAACTAGAAAGTGATGAATTGGGTGTGTTGTTTATGATAAAATCCGGATATACACCTGAAGAAATGATTGGCGTTATGGAAATTTTAAAAGATGCTGCAGGCCCTAACCGTGTTCCAGAATTTCAAAGCACACATCCCGATCCTGACAACAGGATTGAAAAGATAAAAGCCGCTATAGAGAAATATAAAGATCAATAAAAAAGTAAAAGCCATGATTTACCATAGCTTTTACGAGTGACTAACTCAAAATAATTATATATAGGTTTCTAATTATTTTTTAGATAATGCTTCAACAAGAACTTTTTGAGCATCTTTTGCCCCATGTAGTTTTGCATATTTCATTGCTGTTAAACCCTTACTGGATTTAACTTTTAAGTTGGCTCCTCTCTGAATTAGAAGTTTTAAAATTTCAACCCGGTTATACTTAGCAGCATACATGGCAGGTGTCATACCTTCAGATTTTTGATTAACGTCTTCACCTCTAGCCAAGAGTTTTTTCACAGTTTCTATATCGCCTTTAGCAATAGAAACACAAAAAGAATTTACTTTAAATACGGCTTCAACGTTGGTGTCTTTTACTTGGGGAACTACAGTTTTTGCATTAACAGTTATTACAGTAAAACATAATGCAATAGCAGAAATGATGATTGTTTTTCTCATGATGAAAGATTTTAATTTGATTAATGATTTCGTTTTTTGATATATTAAAGAGACGATAAAATTTTTAATCTGTTACATAAAAAGTATTTTATAACAGATTTTTAACGTTTAATTCACATATCATTAACGGAGCAGCTTTTTTTTTAATTTCTATCAAAAAGTGAACATTACAGGGGTTTTTAAGTGGTTAATTTTACTTTATTTATCAAACTTCAGTATCTTTGAATACTGTTAAAATTTTAATATAAATATGAACAAAAAAGTCATCTTAATGATACTTGACGGTTGGGGAAACTCTCCAGACCCTAAAGTTTCAGCCATCGATCATGCCAATACACCGTTTATAGATTCCCTTTACAAAAAATATCCTTTTGCTACCTTAAGAACAGACGGCCTTCATGTAGGTTTACCTGAAGGGCAAATGGGAAATAGTGAAGTTGGCCACATGAATCTTGGTGCTGGACGTATTGTGTATCAAGATTTAGTGAAAGTTAATTTAGCAGTAAAAAATAAAACACTTAATACTGAAAAAGTACTGGTTGATGCTTTTAATTATGCAAAGACCAATAATAAAGATGTTCACTTTTTAGGTTTGCTTAGTGATGGAGGTGTACATTCCCATATTAACCACCTTTTTGGACTATTGGACGCAGCAAACGATTTTGGTTTAAAAAATACTTATGTCCACGCCTTTACCGACGGTAGGGACGTAGACCCAAAATCAGGTTTCGGGTTTTTAACCGAGCTGGAAACCTATTTAGAAAAAACCAATGGTAAACTAGCTACTGTAACGGGTCGATACTATGCTATGGATAGAGATAAACGGTGGGAACGCATAAAGCTAGCCTATGATGCTATGGTAAATAGCATAGGAGAAACCTCAACAAACATAACCGAAACCATTCAAAAAAGTTATAACGACGATATTACCGATGAATTCATTAAACCAATAATTATGGTTAATAATGACGGTGAACCTGTTGCAAAAATTAAAGATGACGATGTAGTGATCTTCTTTAACTTTAGAACTGATCGTGGCCGCGAATTAACTGAAGCCTTAACACAAAAAGATTTTCATGAGCAAAATATGCATAAACTGAATTTGCATTATGTAACGCTTACAAATTATGACGATACTTATAAAAACATTCAAGTTATTTTCAATAAAGAAAACCTAAATGAAACTTTAGGGGAGGTATTGGAAAAACATAATAAAACTCAAATTCGCATTGCCGAAACAGAAAAATACCCGCATGTAACCTTTTTCTTTTCTGGTGGAAGGGAAGCTCCTTTTAAGGGTGAATCCCGTATTTTAAGAAACTCTCCAAAAGTAGCAACATACGATTTACAACCCGAAATGAGCGCTTATGAATTACGAGATGCCCTAGTTCCTGAATTACAAAAAGGCGAGGTGGATTTTGTGTGCTTAAATTTTGCCAATGGCGACATGGTTGGACATACTGGTGTTATGGAAGCAGCCATTAAAGCCTGTGAAGCTGTTGACACTTGTGTGAAGGATGTTGTAACTACAGCCCTAAACAATGGCTATACCACCCTTTTAATTGCCGATCATGGAAACTGTGAAACCATGATAAACCCAGATGGGTCGCCAAATACAGCACATACAACAAACCCTGTACCTGTTATTTTAATAGATAATGAGTTAAAAACCATTAATGATGGTATTTTGGGAGATATGGCCCCTACCATTTTAAAACTTATGGGAATAGCACAACCTGAAGCCATGACGCAGCATGCACTTGTTTAAAACCAAGGAAAGATAAATTATTGTACTTTTGTGAAAACTCAAGTCTGTAGTTTAAATGAATTTTAACGAACAACTTATTATTGCTGTCGATTTTGACGGCACCATAGTAGAAGACGCCTACCCTAAAATAGGTAAGCCCATCATTTTTGCCTTTGAAACTTTAAAGATGTTACAAGAAAAAGGGCACCGCCTTATCTTATGGACCTACCGCAGTGGTTCCCGATTAGATGAAGCAGTTAAGTTTTGTGAAGCTAATGGGATACATTTCTATGCTGTTAACAAAAGTTTTCCTGAAGAAATATATAACGATACCGTGAGTAGAAAAATTCATGCCGACTTATTTATTGATGATAGAAATATTGGTGGCTTTTTAGGTTGGGGAGAAATCTATCAAATGCTTACAAACAGTGCCCCTCCCACTCATGAAAAGAAGAAAGGATTCTTCAGTCTCTTTAAATAAAGCTTTTTCAGTCTTAAAACAAGTCAATCATAGCATTTTAAGTATCTTTGCCATTATTTTAAAAAAATGATCGTTACAAAAACAAAAGAAGAAATAGAGTTGATGCGTGAAAGCGCTTTAATAGTATCCAAAACATTAGGAGAAGTAGCTAAAGAAATTAAACCAGGCGTTACAACATTACAGTTAGATAAAATTGCCGAAACGTGTATTAGGGACCACGGTGCCATACCTGGTTTTTTGGGCTTATATGATTTTCCAAATACCCTTTGCATGAGTCCGAATACTCAAGTAGTTCATGGTATTCCCAACAGTATCCCGCTAGTTGAAGGAGATATTATTTCTATTGACTGTGGGGCTTTAAAGAATGGTTTTTATGGCGATCATGCTTATACCTTTGCTGTTGGGGAAATTGCTCCTGAAACTGAAAAATTACTAAGAATTACCAAAGAATCACTATACGTTGGTATAAGGGAGTTTAAAAAAAACAACCGTGTTGGCGATGTAGGCTATGCCATTCAAAAATACTGCGAAGATCACGGCTATGGTGTGGTTAGGGAATTGGTTGGGCATGGTTTGGGTAAAGACATGCATGAAGACCCTGAAATGCCAAACTATGGCAAACGTGGTAGGGGTAAAAAATTTATTGAGGGAATGGTAGTAGCTATTGAACCTATGATAAATATGGGAACACACCGCATAAAGCAACACAATGATGGCTGGACCATTACTACCCTTGACAATAAGCCCAGCGCCCATTTTGAGCATAATGTAGCGCTTGTTGAAGGCAAGCCAGAGTTACTTTCTACCTTTGCATACATTTATGACGCCCTTGGTATTACCTCGAACGAAGAAGACGAGTTTAGACAAAAAGCTTTAGTTCTATAACACTTATGTGTCAAATTAAATGCATTGAAAAAGC
This sequence comes from Aestuariibaculum scopimerae, assembly GCF_059428085.1. Classification (NCBI taxonomy): domain Bacteria; kingdom Pseudomonadati; phylum Bacteroidota; class Flavobacteriia; order Flavobacteriales; family Flavobacteriaceae; genus Aestuariibaculum; species Aestuariibaculum scopimerae. Next base: position 2,522,224 of record NZ_CM182089.1, on the reverse strand, counting down.
TTATAAAAACAATACTAAACATTGTTCCTAGACCTTTGTTGATAAGGCTAAGTTACTTTATACGACCTATATTAGCTTACACTTTAAAAGGCAATACCTATACTGATCCTATTGATGGTAGAAGTTTTAAAACCTTTTTACCCTATGGTTATGGCACCCAACGTCTCAATGTATTATCACCATCCACTCTTTCCTTAGAAAGACATCGCTTATTATGGTTGTTTCTAAAAAACGAAACAGATTTCTTTTCAGCCAAGAAAAAAGTACTCCATTTTGCTCCTGAACAGGCTTTTTACAAGCGGTTTAAAAAGATGAACAACTTAGATTATACTACAACAGATTTAAACTCGCCATTGGCCGATGTTAAAGCAGATATATGCGAACTGCCTTTTAAAGACAATACATTTGATTTGGTTTTATGTAACCACGTACTGGAACACATTCCTGATGACACAAAAGCCATGCAAGAGTTGTACCGTGTTATGAAAACTGGAGGTATGGGAATTTTTCAAATACCACAGGATTTAAGTAGAATAGATACCTTTGAGGACAATGCCATTACTGATAAAAAAGAGCGGGCTAAAATATTTGGTCAATACGACCATGTAAGAGTGTACGGTCGCGATTATTTTGACAAATTACAACAGGTAGGTTTTAAAGTGGATGCTGTAGATTATACCTCCAATTTTTCAGAGCAAGATATAAATAGCTACTGCCTAGCTAAAGGAGAAATTATTCCTGTGGTTTACAAATAAGTTATACTTCTGGAAATCCATTTAAAGAGAGCGTTTCCAGCTCACCATGTTCATTATCAAAAATCAAGAACACTCTCAAACTGGGATGTTTCTTTAAAAACGCTTTTACTTTTTCAATTCCCATAGTTTTAAAAACTGTGGCATAGGCATCGGCCTCCATGCAATTATCTGCTATTACCGATATACTCAATAGATTAGTTTTACTAGGATAACCCGTTTTGGCATCTATAATATGTGCATATCTATTACCTTTTTCATCAATCTTAAACTTTCGGTAAGTGCCAGAAGTTGCCATAGCCTCATTGTGCAAACTAATGGCTTTTAAAATAGATTGGGTGCCATCAAAATGGGGCATCTCCACACCTACTTTCCAAGGCGTGTTTTTTTCAGTGTTTATACCTTTTACACGTATTTCGCCGCCTATTTCCACTAAATAATTGTCTACATGCCTGCTTTCCAAAAAATCACTCAACACATCCACACCATAACCTTTTGCAATAGCATTAAAATCTATAAAAGTTTCTTTGGGTTTTTGCACTTTATTATCAATTCTAGTTACTTTATCAAAACCAACTGAGAACATTAAACTATCTATTTTAAGGCTATCCAGTGTAACTATCTTTCCTTCAGGGCCAAAGTCCCACGCATTCACTAAAGCACCAATAGTTGGGTCGAAAGCACCATCGGTTTCCTCATAAATACGCTTAGATGCTTCAAAAACACTTATAAAGTGGGAATCCACCAAGCTGTCTTCATTCCTGTTCAATTTAGAAATCATGGAATTTGTTTGGTAAGTAGACATCGATTTATTGATAATGGCAAACAGGCTATCAAATTGGAGTTCATAATTTTCTTTACCATCGTAAATTACTGAATAACTTGTTCCAAAAGCAGTTCCAGCTAGCTTGGTTGTTTTATAGGTTTCATTGCAAGAAATAATAAATAACACTAAAAACAGGCTTAAAAAGTATTTCATTTAATTAAGATTGGTTTCTAAAACTTGAATACCATTGTATTCCAACAAATAATCCTCGTTTAGATAGATAGGACGCTTTCCGCCTTCTAAATTGCCAATACCTACACCCGCATAAAGCACTTTAGCATTTTGTTCTCTGGCATGCTTTTTAAAAGTTTCCATCCAAACCACATCATAATTATTTGGATTATCTGGTAGTATAACCACCCTTACTATAACAAAATAATACTGTTTATTTTTATCAATGCAAACAAATTGTGGGTGCTTTTTCAGCTTACTATTAATGGCAATAAACTCAAAGCCACGTTCTTCCAAATCTTTTCCAACATGGTTCATGGCCAAATTATGTAGTTCTTGTTTTGTTAGAGGTTTACCCATAATGCAAAAATAATATTAATAATTTGGTTAAGCTAGTATAAAAAATTGTTTAACTTTAAAAACACTAACTAAACCATTTATAAGAATTATATTAATGAAAGCGCACTCCAGCTCTAAAAAAATTGGACTTTTCTTAGGCCCCATATTATTTATTCTTCTTCAATTTTACACCTTTGAAACCATTTCTATAAACGCCACGTTTGTAATTGCTTCTGCGCTGTGGATGGTATGTTGGTGGATTACTGAGGCGGTATCTATATCGGTTACAGCCTTATTACCATTACTGCTATTTCCGCTCTTCAAAGTGATGCCCATGGATGCTGTAGGTGCTAATTATGGCAGTCCTATCGTGTTTCTGTTTTTTGGAGGTTTTGTTCTGGCATTGGCTTTAGAGAAAGTTAACCTTCATAAACGTATTGCTTTAAGCATTATTAAAAAAACGGGCACAACACCCAATAAGATTGTTTTAGGCTTTATGATTGCTACTGGTTTTATGAGTATGTGGATAAGCAACACGGCCAGTACCGTAGTTATGTTGCCTATAGCCATGTCTGTTATACAGTTGCTTATTAATGATACCGATGGCTTTACAAAAAAAGATCAAAACTTTGCTATTAGCGTTATGCTTGGTGTTGCGTTTTCTGCTAATGCAGGTGGTATTGCCACTGTTATAGGTACTCCCCCAAACTCCATTTTAATTGGGCTACTTGAAAATGAGTACAACATTCAAATTTCATTTGTAAAATGGATGGTATTAGGACTGCCCTTCTCTATTATTTTAATTGGAATCATTTACTTGGTTTTGGTTAAATGGCTTTTCCCAAATAAAGGATTAGTATTTAATGCTTCTAAAGATTTTATTGATTTGGAGCTTCAAAAGCTTGGGAAACTATCTCCCAAGGAAAAACATGTACTCTTCATTTTTGGGGTTACAGTCTTTCTTTGGATTTTTAGGAGCCTTTTAAATTCTATAATACCTGCTCTAGGGCTTTCTGATACTATGATTAGTGTTTTTGGAGCTTTAGCTTTGTTTACAGTTCCCTTTAATTTAAAAAAAGGTGATTTTATATTACAGTGGGGTGACACCAAAAATCTGGCCTGGGGCATCTTAATACTTTTTGGTGGTGGTTTGGCATTAGCCGAGGGCATGTCGACCACTGGTATTGTAGATGCCGTAGCTAACCATATTTCCAACAGCAATATTAGCATTTTACTAACAGCATCATTATTAATTATTTTAATGTTATTTATGACGGAGTTGATGAGCAATGTAGCATTAACTGCTGTTTTGGCACCCGTTGTGGCCGGAATTGCCATTGGATTGGAAATTCCCATATTATACCTTTTAATTCCTGTAACCATTGCCAGTAGCTGTGCCTTTATGCTCCCCATGGCCACCCCACCTAATGCCATTGTTTTTGCCAGTGGTTATATTAAAGTTAACCAAATGGCTCGAGTAGGCATTGTACTGAACATTATTTCTGTATTACTGCTTATCATATTGTTTAAGTTTTTCTTGCCCATGATATTTTAGTAGTCATTATTGAGTTATTGAAATTATGGAGGCCTAGTGGCATAAATAAAGTTTTTTTAAATTAAAACGAAATATGTATCTTCATATTAATTATTTATTTAACACTAACCAACCAGTTTATGAAAACAAATGTCTTATTTTCAGTGACTGTCCTATGTCTGGTATTGTACGCATGTAATTCCAACAAAAAGGACAAAGCCCCATTTGAATATGAACCTGTTGAAACCGTTGTTGTTGATCCAGTTGAACGCGGTGGATACCTTGTTAATACTAATGGATGTCATGATTGCCACTCACCAAAAAAATTCTCAGAGAAAGGCATGGAGCTAGACCTCGATCGGTTACTTTCTGGCCATCCAGCAGAGGAAGCATTACCGCCTTACGATCCAGCAACGGCGCAATCGTATGTTTTATTTTCTATGGGACTTACATCAGCTACAGGGCCATGGGGTACTTCATTTGCCGCTAATTTAACACCAGACGATACGGGTATAGGAACTTGGACGGAAGAACAATTCTTAACTTGTATTAAAAAAGGACTTTTTAAAGGTCATGAAGACAGTAGACCTTTATTACCGCCAATGCCTTGGGAACATTATAAAAATTTTACTGATGATGATCTAAAGGCTATTTTTGCTTATTTAAAAAACCAAAAACCTGTTGAAAACATAGTACCAGCCCCCATTCCTCCAAAGGCCTAACCAATCTAAAAATGGCAAAATAAAAGCGGCTTTCTGAGAAAAAGCCGCTTTTATTTTATTATTAGTTGCTATTTATGTTTATTATCCTCCAAAGTCATCAAATCTTATGTGCTCATCTGGGATTCCAAAATCCTCTCCCATTTTTTGAACCGCTTTATTCATTAATGGTGGCCCACAGAAATATAACTCAATATCTTCAGGTGTTTCATGATGGCTTAAATAATTATCGATCACACAATTGTGAATAAAACCAACAAACCCGTCCCCTTCAGTATCATTAATGTCTTTCTTAACCTTCCAGTTGTCTTCTGGTAACGGTTCTGATAGTGCTAAATAGAATTTAAAATTAGGGAAATCTTTCTCTAATTGCTTGAAGTGATCTAAATAGAATAACTCACGTTTAGAACGTCCTCCATACCAATACGTTACTTTACGATTGGTTTTAAGGGTTTTAAACAAGTGGTACAAATGTGAACGCATAGGAGCCATACCTGCTCCACCGCCTACATATAGCATTTCAGAATCGGATTCGTTAATAAAGAACTCACCGTAAGGACCTGAAATAATTACTTTGTCTCCAGGCTTTTGATTAAATATGTAAGACGAAGCTATTCCAGGGTTTACTTCCATCCAGCCATTTTTATTTCTATCCCATGGCGGGGTTGCAATACGAACATTCAACATAATCTCGCGACCTTCGGCTGGATAAGAAGCCATAGAGTAGGCTCTCTCAACCGTATCATCATTCTTCATCACTAAGGACCAAAGACCAAATTTATCCCATTCTGCTTGAAATTTATCTGGCGTTTCGTGCTCTTGTGGATGTGCTGTAATGTCTATATCAGAGTATTTTACTTCGCATGGCGGTATTTCTATTTGAATATACCCTCCTGCTTTGTAACCCATATCTTCTGGGATTTCTACAACAAATTCCTTTATAAATGACGCTACGTTATAGTTACGCACTACGGTTGCTTCCCATTTCTTAATACCAAAAACCTCTTCTGGGATAGTAATGTTCATGTCCTGCTTTACTTTAACCTGACATGCTAAACGTGCACCGCTTTTTAATTCTTTACGTGTAAAATGAGGGGTTTCGGTAGGTAATGCTTCTCCACCACCTTCCAGTACGTGACATTCACATTGAATACATGTTCCACCTCCACCACATGCAGATGGTAGAAATATTTTTGCATTGCCTAAAGTAGATAACAAGCTCCCTCCTGATCCTACTTCAATCTCCTTTTCACCGTTAATGGTTATTTTTACTGGACCTGAAGGCGACAATTTTTGTTTAACTACTAATAGCAATACTACTAATAAAAGCGTAATAATTAAAAATGCTGTTACTGTTGCTAATATTGTTCCTACGGTACCTGCGGCTAATATCATATTACTCATTTCCTTTTATGTTGTTAGCTAACACTTCTTCTTGTTTGTCTTTTTTAGAATCGACCTTAACGGTTTTTTCCTCTTTTTTAGAATCATCGTCACCACCTGTTAACATTCCTCCAAAACTCATAAAACCAATGGCCATTAATCCTGTTATAATAAATGTAATACCTAAGCCTCTTAATGCAGGCGGTACATTGGAATATCTAATCTTTTCACGAATAGCTGCTATGGCCAGAATGGCTAAAAACCATCCTATTCCAGATCCAATACCATATGTTGTTGCCAAACCTAAGGTTTGAATTTCACGAGACTGCATGAATAATGAACCTCCCAAAATAGCACAGTTAACTGCTATAAGTGGTAAAAAGATACCAAGTGAGTTATACAGTGAGGGCGAAAACTTCTCTACTACTATTTCAACCAATTGTACCATAGTAGCTATAGTAGCAATAAACATGATAAATGATAGGAAACTTAAGTCGTACTCGGCATATTCTGCTCCCAACCATTTTAAGGCCCCTGGCTGTAATAAATATTGGTCCAATAACCAGTTTAAAGGTACTGTAATAGCTAAAACGAAAATTACAGCAGCACCAAGACCTATAGCTGTGCTTACTTTTTTAGACACGGCCAGATAAGAACACATTCCTAAGAACGTGGCAAATACCATATTGTCTATAAATATTGATTTGAAAAATAATTCTATATGTTCCATATATTCTTAATTATGAATTCGGAATTAATGATCTTCTATTAATGCTTTATTTCTACTACGTTGTACCCAAATAATGATTCCTACAACTATTAATGCCATGGGTGATAATAACATAAATCCGTTATTCTCATAACCATACTTATACAATCCTGTTTTTTCTATAGCGTCACCCAGTACACTAAATCCTAATAAAGTACCAGAACCAAACAATTCTCTAAAGAACCCTACTATAATTAAAATTAAGCCATAACCAGCTGCATTACCAATACCATCTAGGAATGACCTCCAAGGACCATTTGCTAAAGCAAACGCCTCAAAACGCCCCATAATGATACAGTTGGTAATAATAAGTCCCACAAACACTGATAGTGTTTTGCTTAATTCATATGCAAAAGCTTTTAAAACTTGGTCTACAATAATTACCAAGGCTGCAACCACTACAAGCTGTACAATAATTCTAATTTTGGAAGGAATAATGTTTCGCATTAATGAAATTACCACATTCCCTATACCTAAAACAGCCATAACAGAAATTGCCATTACTATAGAGGCTTTTAGTTCGGCAGTAATAGCCAAAGCCGAACAAATACCTAATACTTGAATGGTAATAGGATTGTTGTCCGCTAATGGATCTAATATCAGTTTGCTATCTTTTTTTGATAAAATTCCCATAGATCAATTATTTTTTAGATTATCGAAAAAAGGTTTGTAAAGCTTTAAATCACTCTTGATCATTGCTGTAACACCATTTCCTGTAATGGTAGCTCCAGCAATGGCATCAACCTCATTATCTGTTTTATTTTCGTTTTTTGGATCTGCATTACCCTTGGCTACATCAACACCTTTAAAATTACCAGAAGCATCCAATAAATGCTCACCAATAAAATCGTCCATAAAGAACCGCTGTTTAATATTGGCCCCTAAACCTGGTGTTTCTCCCGCATGGTCAAAATAGGCGCCTTGAATTACCATATTTTCATCCATAGCAATGTAACCCCAAATAGCATCCCAAAGACCTTTACCTCTAATAGGGGCTATATAGTATGTTTTACCTTCTTTTTCTCCAACCATTAGCGGTAATTTTCTAATCCCACCGGTTTTGGCATTGGTCTGTTGTTTTTTAACATCTATTAAATAGGCTTGGTCATCTTCAGACACTCTACCTTCCTCTATAACCAATTGCTTTTTTATGTACTTTGAAAATTCATCCGCTACTTTATCTGTGGACACAAAATTTGCACTGTTTTCATCGTTTTCATTCACTCCCATAGCATACAAAATATTTTGTTGCTTTTCCAAACGCTTATTTTCATCAATGTTTGGTTTTAACGATGATGCTGCAAATGCCAACAACGTTCCTACCACAAGTACCATACCTATGGCAAATAGAATCGTATATGAGTTTTTTTCCGTTCTCTTTTCCATTATTAAACCGTTTTAACTTTTAAACGTTTCATTCTTTTCTTAATATTACCTTTAATCACATAATGATCTATGGTTGGTGCAAACACGTTCATTAAAAGAATGGCTAGCATAACGCCTTCGGGATATGCTGGGTTGAATACACGTATTAATATGGAAATAAACCCAACTAAAAATCCGTAAATCCATTTTCCTTTGTTGGTTTGCGAAGCAGTAACAGGATCGGTAGCCATAAACACTATACCAAAAGCAAAACCACCAATAATTAAATGGTGCCAGAATGGGGTATTCATTAGACCATAAAATTTACTACCTTCGTTTATAATGCCTGCATCGACAACTTGATTGAATACCAATCCCATAACCAAAGCACCTATAACAGAAGACAACATGATTCTCCAACTTCCTATCTTAGTAAAGATTAAAAACAAACCTCCTAAGATAATCAACAAGGTTGAAGTCTCTCCTACCGAACCGGGAATGAATCCCAGGAACATATCTGCCGTCGAGTAAGCAATCTCTTTACTTTGCGCTAAACTACCTAAAATGGTTTCTCCTGAAATGGCATCTAGGTTCTGGCCCGCAGCAATGGCTTTATCTCTTGCAACGGCTCCTTCAACCCAAACTTTATCACCAGACATCCAAGTAGGATAAGCAAAAAACAAAAAGGCTCTGATAGTAAGTGCTGGATTAAGGATATTCATTCCTGTACCTCCAAAAACCTCTTTACCTATAACCACACCAAAGGCTACTGCCACAGCCAACATCCATAGTGGAATATCTACCGGAACAATAAGTGGCACTAACATACCGGTTACTAAGTAACCTTCTTCTACTTCGTGTTTTTTAATAACTGCAAATAAGAATTCAATACCAAGTCCAACGCCATAGGAAACAATTACCAGAGGCAGAATTTTCCTGAAACCAATTAGGAAGTTATCCAATGTCCAAAATTCAGGACTTAAAAATCCAGCTGAAACAGATGCAATATCACCAACAGCTAAATTGTGTTGGTATCCTGCATTGAACATACCAAAAATCAAACATGGCACCATTGCCATAATTACGGTGTTCATGGTACGCTTTAAATCATCGGCTGCTTTTATATGAGTTCCGTTATGTGCGGTCTCATTTGGCAAATATAAAAAAGTATGTATTGCATTAAATGCTGGCGCCATTTTGGTGCCTTTATACTTTTCTTTAAGTTTATGTAAATTATTCTTTAAACCCATTTTATCCTATTTCTTTAAGCATTAAGTCTAAACCTTCTCTAATTATTTTTTGATGTGGTTGCTTAGATACACATATAAATTCTGTTAAGGCAAAATCTTCTGGTGCCACTTCATACATTCCCAAGGCTTCCATTTCGTCTAAATCCTTGTACATGCAAGCTTTTAGTATTTGCATAGGATAAATGTCAAAAGGAAACACTTCTTCATAACTACCAGTTACTACAAAAGCACGGTGCTCGCCATTAGTATTGGTATTTAAATCGTATTTCTTTTTAGGGTTTAACCACGAAAATGTTAAAGCCCTAGATGTAGATATTTTATTGAATACAGGCTTATTCCAGCCAAAAAATTCATAATCATCACCTTCTGGAATTACGGAAACCACATTACTGTAATAATCCAAATAACCATCGGGATTAATTTGCTTACCGGTTAATACGTTACCTGATATGATGCGTACATGAGCATCCTTAGAAATACCTTTATCGTAAATCATCGTGGCTATTTCACTTCCTAATTTTGTAGTGAAATACCTTGGCTTTTCTATGGTAGACCCAACTAATGCCACAATACGTTCAGCATTAAATTTTCCAGTTAATAACAATTCTCCAATTATTACAAGATCTTGGGCATTTACAGTCCATACGGTTTCTCCCTTGTTTATAGGGTCTACTTTATTTATTAAGGTACCCACGTTTCCTGATGGGTGCGGTCCTGAAACTTTATGAAGTGTAATTCCAGACAGCCCTGCTAAAGGTGAATTGGAGTTAGCTCCAACTGAGACATGTACCTTACCTTTGGTTAACTTGCCTAATGCTGTAACAGCGGCTTGTAACTCGGCTTCTTTACCTTTAAGGGTAAAATCCAAATCGGCAGCTAAAGGTGCACTGGCATAACCAGAAATAAATATCGCTTTTGGAGATTTATGAGGTTTGGCTATAACATCATAAGGACGTTGTTTTATAAAGGGCCAACAACCAGATGCCAACAAATGGTTCTTTACATCCTCTGGCTTAGCGTTTTCAATATCGAACTTACCATTGTCCTGATACACCTGTTCTTTATCAGACTGTATTTTAATCGATAAAATTTTACGTTTTTCTCCACGGGCAATTTCAATAATCTCTCCAGCAACTGGGGAAACAAACTTTACGTTTTCATCAGACTTATCAAAAAAAACAGGCTCTCCTGCCTTTACTTTGGTCCCAACTTTAGAAATTAATTTAGGTATAACGCCATGGAAGTCTTCAGGTCTTAAGGTATAAAAGTTACTTAAAATTGCCTTTTCTAGGTTTTTTTCTGCTTCACCTTTAAGCTTAATGTCTAGACCTTTTTTAATGCGAATGTCGTTTGACATATTTTTTATATTGAAGTATTGAAATTAGTTGTCTAAAAATCGCTGCAAAAATACAAATTTCTACAGTAATAATATATTTTGTTTATTATAGTTTATTATTTGTATTCATTCTAAATAACACCTTGCCAACAAGGCATTAATTTTGTATATATTTACAACATATTCTTCAAATAAATGATACGAGCTATTAAATACACCGTGTGTTCGCTGCTTTTTTACTCGATTGGGTTTGCACAAATCCATGAAGTAAATCCGCCAGACTATATTAAGACTATTAATTTCAAAGGCAATACACCTGAAACCCAACTGCCTATTTTAAAACTTGGTGAATATCTTGTTTTGGAGTTTGATGCCCTTAATGGGAATGAAGCCGATTACTATTATAAAATTGAACATTACAATTACGACTGGACTCCTTCGGTTTTGGTTAAATCTGAATACTTGAGTGGTTTTGACAACCAAAGAATAAGGAGCTATCAAAATTCTTTTAACACCTATCAAATTTATTCGCATTACAAATTAACCATTCCAAATCAACAAACTAAAGCCTTGAAAGTTTCAGGCAACTATATGATTTATGTTTACAATAGCTATAACGACCTTATTTTTTCTAGAAAATTCATGATATATGAAGACAAAGCTACTGTTGGAGTTAGTATAAAACGCTCCAGAAACATAGCTTTTATTGAAGAAAAGCAACGTGTGGATATTACCATAACCTCAAATAGCATCCGATTTAACAATCCCAAACAAACAGTAAAAGCATTAATTGTTCAAAACAACAATTTAAAAACGGCCATAAAAAACTTAAAGCCTTTATACACTGTAGGCAACCAACTTATTTACAAATACGACACCGAAACTAGTTTTTGGGGAGGTAACGAATATCTATTCTTTGAAAACAAGGACGTTAGGGCTGCCAACACCGGAATTCAATTTATTGATTTGCAAGAGCTCTATCATAACTATTTATTTACAAATATAGAAAGGGCCAACAAACCTTATACCTACAACCCAGATATTAATGGAAATTATGTAATAACTGTTGTTGATGCAGACAACCCAAGTATTGAAGCAGATTATGTTTGGATGCATTTTTCACTACTTCCCAATTCTAATTTTGACACCAGATTACCTGTATATGTCTATGGTAATTTTAATAATTATGCTCTGGATGAAACCAACAAAATGAGTTACGATGAAGACAGCGGACTCTTTAAGTGTCAAATATTATTAAAGCAAGGCTTTTATAATTACAAATATGTAACTACAAACAACAATGGTAGTGTAAATGAGGGGATTATAAGTGGAAACTTCTATCAAACAGAAAACGACTATAAGGTAATTGTATATTACAGGGATTTGGGGGCACGTTATGATAAAATAATTGGTATTGGGGCAGGAAGCTCTGTAAATATTTCAAACTAAATATACCTTTTAACAGTTTTTTTGAAGCAAAGACCCTAAAAATTACTATTTACTATGTAATATTTATTATTTTAGCAACCAAAACATATTGTATATCAATACATAACATGGTTCAACAAGTTACAAGAGGCATAAAAATTTCAGTAGAAACTAACTACGAAGGCTCATTTTATAAAAACTATAAAATACAATATGCTTTTGGCTATACTATAACTATAGAAAACCAAAGCAAGGATTCTGTACAACTCAATGCTAGACACTGGACTATTTTAGACGCCTTAAACAATGTAGAAATTGTTTCTGGTGAAGGCGTTATTGGCAAGAAACCTGTTTTAAAACCTGGTGAATCACATACTTATACCTCTGGTTGCTTACTTACATCACCATTTGGTGCCATGCATGGCCATTACAATATGGTTAATTTCACCACTACCAAAAAGTTTAAGGTTACTATACCTACCTTTAAATTAAGTGCTCCTTTTGCAATTAACTAGTATATATTCTTTTTTAACCGTTCAAACTTAAAAACAGTTCCATGCTGCCTTATATGAAAGAAGCTGCAATTTGAATAATGTATAAATTCAAAGGCTTCATGGTAGTTAAATGAAGTATTCTCAACACAAAACAGATCATGGACATCAACGTGACCATAAGGCGATATACGCCTATACTGATAGACCTTGTCATGATCGGTCTCATGCAATTCAAACCAAGCACCTGCAGCTATTCCTGGCAGCCATTGTGCTTTTTCGTGCAATGCATCAACATGGCGCGGCTTTAAGGTTCCTATAAAACTAGGTTTATGGTCTTTTAATGGATCTAAAAAACAACGCAAGTTCTCGCTTTTTTGCGAACCCTTAAATTCTGACACTTCACCCAACTCAGAAACTTCAAACACATTGTTTTCTGTATCTGCCAACAAAACATTTCCAACAGTACTTGGTGTAAATCGCTTTGATTTTTTCAAAGCTTTTTTTATAAAGACATCCGTTACCGATGCTATGAGTGCATCTGTAACAAAACGGGCACAATTACAAGCATTCTTCATAAAGGCTGCATACCTAATAAAATGTTTTTCTTGCATCATGGTTATGTGCTGCCTGGCTTTCCTGTAGTCTACAGCTTTACAAACCGATGCCACTAATTTACCATCACCATGTGTTATCTTAGGGTGGGTAGCCAAGAATTGCAAAATAGCTTCTAAATTAACTATGGCTTCTTTTTCAATAATAGCTTTTATCGGGATATGCAATTCGTTGTCGGTTTCACTCCCCCGTACTCTCCCATAAGGCTCTGGTGTAATATACCTACCAAAATCATGGTATTCCAATATACCCGTCTGTTTATTGATTAAAACCAACGCAGCGTGACCTGCTTTTAGGTAATTCTTTTTACCAATACCAAAATATTGCAAAAAAGGAGAAAACCACTCTTTAGATACCATCACAATGGTTTCTGGGTAAGCCAATGTTAAAATGATGCCCGTATTATTCATTTACCGACTGAGTGAGATTAATGTGTTTTACAGTAACAGTGTGATCTTGAAGATTTTCATAACGCATAACAAGCGCATCTTTTTGCTTTTGAATTTGAGTAATGCTAGTAGTTTTCACAAATCCTCGATCCATAATAACACCATAATCGTCATTACCACTACCCGCTGTTTTATGAAATTTTAATATAGAAGATGCATCAAGGTGATGAGCAGATTTAAAATCGTTAAACCATTCATTACGAGAACATCTCATAGCATCACTATATAATGTTGTAGAAGACCATATTTTAGGTTCTAATGTCAATTTATTAAAATGGTAATTGCTGCCATCCCAAACCAACTCAAAAAACTTTAAACTGGTATTCCAATCAGCTATAACCATCGTAAAAGGCTCAATAGCCTTAAAATCATAGCTTTCAACAAAGCTTCCCACAGTATTACATAGCATAAAATCCTTAGCAACGATGCCCCTACTTTTTCTATAACTTTGCTGGCGCTTATGTCTTACATAAGCCCCATTAAGCACACAAATCACCCTGTTTTTTTCACTTAACCCAACCCAAGTACCACCACCCAATTCATCCTTGGGAAACAATAATTTTGTTTCATTTATGACATAAAAATCCGGAGGCAATGAAATTCGTTTAGGTGCTTCATCACGATTGGTCGTTAATATAAAATCATTTTTTCCTTTTGGAACTATTGTTACGGTACACATTGATTTTATTGTCTTAAAACAGTTGAGCAACTTACAAAAAATAACCAAACTTTAACGAGCTTTTAAGACGCTTCGTTCAAATAAATCCTTTGAAAATTCTTAAGTTTGCAGCACAATTATTGATAATTCAACAACAAAAATAAACAAATCATGGGAAAAGGCTTTTTTAATGTACCAATTGCAATTAACGAACCCGTTAAAAGTTACGCTCCTGGTTCGCCAGAGCGTGAAGCCGTACTAAAAACATACAAAGACTTATTTAGCAGCAACGTTGATGTGCCCTTATATATCAATGGAAAGTATGTATCTACGGGCAATACAAGAACCATGTCGCCCCCACATGACCACAAACACATTGTTGGGACTTACCATTTGGCTGAAAAAGCACATGTTGAAGAGGCTATTTCAACAGCACTGGAAGCCAGGAAATCCTGGGCACAAATGCCTTGGGAACAGCGAGCAGGTATCTTTTTAAAAGCAGCAGAGCTCATTGCTGGTCCATACAGAAACAAAATAAATGCTGCCACAATGATTTCGCAATCCAAAACCATCCATCAAGCTGAAATCGATTCAGCTTGTGAATTGGTAGACTTCTTGCGCTTTAATGTGCAATACATGACGGATATTTACACTGAGCAACCTGAGAGCACCAGTGATGCTTGGAACCGTGTTGAATACCGCCCTTTAGAAGGTTTTACATATGCTATAACTCCTTTTAACTTTACTGCTATTGCTGGTAACTTACCTTCTTGCATGGCACTTATGGGCAATGTAGTGGTTTGGAAACCAAGTGATAGTCAAATATATTCTGCCAAAGTCATTATGGATGTTTTTGAAGAAGCAGGAGTTCCAGCTGGTGTTATTAACGTAGTTTTTGGAGACCCTGTTATGATTACAGAAACCGTATTGTCAAGTCCAGACTTTTCGGGACTTCACTTTACGGGATCTACTTTTGTGTTTAAAGAATTATGGAAACAAATTGGAAATAACATACATAGTTACAAAACCTATCCACGTATTGTGGGAGAAACTGGTGGTAAAGATTTCATAATTGCTCATAAAACAGCAAATGCCAAACAAGTGGCAACAGCTATTGCACGTGGTGCTTTTGAATTTCAAGGACAAAAATGTAGTGCCGCATCTAGGGCTTACATCCCAAAAAGCTTGTGGAGCGATGTAAAAGCATTTCTTACTGAAGATGTCAACTCCTTCAAAATGGGCTCTCCAGAGGACATGAACAACTTCATAACTGCTGTAATTCATGAAGGCTCTTTTGATAAATTAGCCAAATATATTGACCAAGCTAAGACGGATACTGATGCAGAAATTATTATTGGTGGAGGATATGATAAAAGTAAAGGTTATTTTATTGAGCCAACGGTTATCGTAACAACAAACCCTAAGTATACAACTATGTGTACAGAGTTATTTGGTCCCGTAATAACGATCTATGTTTATGAAGACGATGCTTATTCTGAAACATTGAAGCTCGTTGACAGCACAAGTGAATATGCTTTAACAGGTGCCATTTTAGCTAAAGACAGATATGCCATTACCGAGGCTACCACAGTTCTACAAAATAGTGCCGGTAACTTCTATATCAATGATAAACCAACAGGTGCCGTAGTAGGGCAACAGCCATTTGGAGGTGCTCGCGCTTCTGGAACGAATGACAAAGCGGGAAGTGCCCAAAACCTATTACGCTGGGTGTCTCCTAGATTAATTAAGGAAACTTTTGTAACGCCAACAGATTACAGATATCCATTTTTAGGATAAATCATTAAGTACAATTAGATAAAAACCCCACTTATTGTGGGGTTTTTATTGATACTATTTTTTTAAATAATCATCGATCACGAGTCAATAGCAGTTTTTTTCTTTTAAAAATGCCTTCAGCGGTTTCTATTTTAACAATACAAATACCTAACGCAACATCTACGGGTACTGCTAAATCAGAAGTCGTGCTTTTGGCGTCAACCGATGTTATATTTTGTCCCAATATGTTATATAGGGACACCCCTAAAAGTTTTAATTTTCGGCGGTTTATTATTTTTATTTCAGATACATTAGTATCATAATAAACAAATAAATCATCATGCAATAAGTCTTCTTCCGCTTCTTGTTTTTCAACTTTTTTAGCTGAATTGCTTTGGAATAAACTCAATTTAAACCGACTGTTATAAGTACCTGGCTTTAAATAAATCTCAAATGGTTCGTCATTAATCTTATGAGTTTCACCAGTTACCCCATCCAATATAAACAACGGCATATTATAAGATGTAGCATTTTCTATACCCTCTAATCTAATGGTTACAATACCTTCTTGTTTAACAACCAACCCTAAAGGAAATTCCCGGGTTTCATCGAAACTATGAACACCCTGAATAACAAATTTTCTTCCATTTAAAGCCCAATACATATCTTCTTCATTAACATCCAGCATTAAGGCATCATAACCTAAATCGAAATCGCTAGAAGCTTTACTGTTTGCTCCCAGTACCAGCTGCCTGTGATAGCCTAAAGGCGAGTCGTACATTAAACGGACCAAAGGTGTTTGTTCCCTTATATTATCTACAAACGGTTCTGATGGATTTTTCTTTTTTCCAGACTTCAGGAACAGTGATGTAGAGCCATCTTCGGTAGCATATACACGCTGACTGTTTTTAAATACAATATTACCGCCATCTACCGATAAGATGGGCGTCTCATTATCATTGTTAAAACCATCTAAACTTGTGGTTACAAAAAAGCCTTGGTTAACAGGAATATATTGTCCTGGTACTTTTGTTCCCGTTGTTAAGTTATCATTTATTCTACTATCATTTGAAATGGCGACGGCACCTCCCACTAAATTTCGTGTTGCATAGCCCCCTACGTAACCTTTTAGCACATGGGTATTTTCTTGTCCAAAGTGGTCCAAGAAATATAGTGCACCATTAAAAATGGTTCCAGACTCATTATAACCACCATCGGCTATACTCATGTTATCCAATATAAACTCTGTAGCATCAATAGCTGATGGATAAGGGTTTCCTATTAACCGATCCACATCCTGGGTACCGGATATTTTATTTAATGCCAAGGTAAAATCTCCATTATTGGGCAAACCTTTGAAAACATAATTTTGAGATGTAGAAATAGATGTAGAACCTGAAGAGCCCTTCATGGTAAACCCTTCTCCAACCGACAAGGTTGAACTCTCATTAATTTTAATCCAACTATCATAATCATTCGTAGGTCCATAAAACTTATAAAACCAACGCGTACTTATAGTTATAGGACTTGTAGGCGTACTAGAATCAGCAGCCGAAGCACTCGAACTATAATTGATATCTAAATATGACGACGATGATGTTCCATCAAACAAAACATCTTCAATAGTATAAGTGGCTCCTGATATAGAAATACCAGTTCCCCTTGTACTCGTATCACCACCTATAGAGGATACCGATGATGTCCATAAATTATAATTAAACCCACTGGCTGTTCCTTGTTGATCTCTTTCAATATAGCCACCACTATCAGCATCTACAATACTACCTTCTGTTTGTATTAATTGTGATTCGCCAACCAAATCTATAATACCATCCAGTTCTAAATAATGTGAAATACTTAAACCATGACCTGAATTCGTTTCATCTAGAGTTTCAGCAGGATCTGCAATGGTTAGTGTCCCACCTGTTTGTATTAAACCCAAAAGAGAAATATCTCTATCTCCAGAAGTAATATCATGGGAAATTTCAACAATATTCCAATCAATAACAGTAACACCATCTAAACTCAAGGAGTTGGGAATGACCTGATCAGAACTATTGCTCCATGTTGCAGTATCATCCCATGTTCCATCTGATGCAGAAACGTATGGTACAGGTATACTTTGATTGGCAACAACTGTTTTATCTTTATTTAAATATTTTATTCTAAGGAAATTATTATTGTCGGACAAGCCTTCAACTGTAGTACCATAAAATGAATTAAAGTCATAATACCCTCTTAATTTACTCCATAATATAGTAGACGTCTCATTACTAGAAGCTGCTTGGGGAATGACTTTTCCTGTTACGTAATCACCTTCACCTAGTTCTATTTCCTGATTCATTAGAAATCTAACTTGGTTTTCAGTTAAACCTTGGTCCCAAATGTATACTTCATCTATGGCACCTAAAAATGGGTTTTCAATATTATTTTTGTCTATATATAATGCCCCTATTGAAAAGTTGTTATAATTCGGCGAGGGGGCTACTACATTTTGCTCCGATTTATCTAAAACTCCATCTACATACAAGAAAATAGTACCGCTATTGTAAACAAAGGTTATTTGATGCCATTTGTTATCATTTAGCAGCATGGATGATGTAAATCGTGGTATTACTGCATCATCAACCATCACTTCAATTTGGTGAGAGCTATTAAGTCGCAATTGAAGTTTGCTTCCCTTAGCCATAATGGTTCTGGTGCTTGTTTCTAAAACATCCGCTTTTACCCAAGCTGAAATGGTAAAGTCGTTCACATTTAAGTTTAAAGAAGACTCCCCTACCAAATAATCACCTGAAGCAATGCTTATAGCATGATTTTCAGATAATTTGGAGGCCCTACCAAAGGTGAAGTATTTAATATCATCAAAATCATACCATGTTTGCAAATTAGAGTTCCCATCAGACTTTAACGGAATGACATCCACAATATGGTTGTCGGCAAAATTACTATTATTGGAAACCACCAAAACATATTGCTCATCTGTGCCCAGCGTAAAACTGGAAAAAGCCGCCTCTGGTATCGAAACATATACATTTCCTACATCACTGGAACTTTCGGTGGACTCTACAATTTTCCATTGCCTTAAAATTCGAGTTACCGATGTAGTTATCCCTGTGGTAAGTTCTGTAGTGTTACTACCGCCCGCAGTATAAGCTTCATTATTGCTACCCCATACCAAAAAATCGCCATCGGCCCCAAACTCATTAACATTCAAATTATTAGTAGCAAAGATGCCTTCCAAACCTATGGTTACTTCATTAAAAGTATTTAATGTTTTGGACTGCTTTTGGTTTAAATCTGAAATGGAGTCTCTACCAATTCCTGCTACATGGTAATTATATCCAGAACTGGAGCCTATATTCCAAACAATGGTTCCAAAAGAATTGACATAGTTTTTATTTGCTTCATTAGAACTTCCTAAAGTTATACCATATTTTATGGCTAAATACGATTCTATTTTTTGCCTGCCAGCATCGGGAACACGTTCAGCAAATGTAAACACCTCTGCTACCCTACCATTTAAACTTCCTTGAGTATCAAAATTTCTACCAATCCAATATTGCGTTCCTAGAATATTATCATCCACATCTACTGATCCCACATTGGCAAAAGGACTGTCGTTAACCGAAGTCGTTGTTAACAAACTTGAATTATATAGTATTTCCTGGGCAGTTACTGTTGTGGCATCATTTCTAATGTTAATAATGCCTGCATTGGCATATGTAGTATTTAATTCTGCCTCACCATTATAATTTCCTCCTCCAGGAATGTCTTGGTTATAGGACAATGTTTCTCCTGTAAATTCCGTGGAATAATCCCCAAAACCAATTCCCGTCATATCTCCAGCACTTCCAGAAGCGATCCCTGAAAATATAGTGTTTCTAGACGATGTGTTAGTCATGGTAGCATCTGGAATCATGACTATAAAAATATCCTGACTGTAAAAACCATTATCTGTATTATATAAATATTGTTCAATGCTACTCCCATCATTTTCAAATTTTATTACTGGATTGAAGTTTATGTTATAAGAGGCATCATCCATATATGTTGGTTGATTGGAAGCTGTAGGCTGTATGGCATCTTTACCATTGGTTCCTATATCGGACCAATTGGAAACCTTATTGCTTCCATCTTTGGTAACACCTCTGGTAGACTTTAACCAAAGCCTAAAATTGGCCGTGATACCCCCCGGACCAGGTATATTAAAATCAAACATCTCGGCACTCACATTAAACGTAAACGTAGTATTAGCATTATTTGAAATAGATATCGTAGAAGTTAAGGTACCCGAGCCTCCCACTGGAGCCACGAATGTAACAGGCAGAATAACATAATCGCCTACTGCAACCGTAGCCGTTAAGTAAGAAGGCACATAAGATGCTGTAAGTACATAGTTTGAAGGCACAACAAAATCGCTTAATGAACTTGTAACTGACGATATGCTCATAGGGCAACTTCCTGTATTAGCAATCACAAAATATCTGGTTATTGTACTACCTTCATCAATCACTCCAAAATAAGTACCATTAGTAGCCGTGGTGGTGGTTGTACCATTTGGAATATCGGCAGATGGGCTGCCTCCTAAAACATTAATTTCTGGCGCGCCTCCAATAGAAAATGTAAATATAAAATTGGGGTTCTTCTTAATTTCAATATTGATATTGGTAGATGCGCTACAATTACCACTAACATTAGTAATAGAAAAATCTATCACATTATTATTCCCTTTACAATCTAAGGCATCCACATTTTTTGGTACCTTATCTGAAGTTAAAGAAAAATCAGTGGTGTTAGTAATGTTAATGTCTTCAATTTTAACTTTATCGCAATCAGTTCTAATGTTTGTTATTCTAAAAGAAATTGAATTTCCTGCCGAAATACCAATGGTTGAACCATACGAAACTGTTGTACCCCCAATGATATCTACTTGAATATCCTGTGCTTGACTAAAAAAACTAAATAAAATGAAAAGTAGGCATACCTTGAGAGTAAGGAAAGTTGAGTGAGAGATTTTTTCCATAAAACTTTAAAATAATAAATAGCAAATTACGCCACAAATATAGTATTATTTTTCATTCACACACGATAAAACGCATAAAATATTCGACGAAATGAATTTTTATTAAAAAAAACACTTTGGCATGATTATTTATGAGTATTATTTCAAATAATTTTATTACAGAAAAAAATAACAGCCCTTACTGTTAAAAATATTATTAACTTTAGTATTTAAAACTTACTAATCATTTTTACTTAAATGAAACCAAATTGCTCCTTAATAGTTCTCTTTCTTATTCCGTTTACAGCTTTCTGTCAGGCCAATAAATTCTTTAGACTTGCTACAAGATCGACCGATTTAAATGAAAAAATTGAGCTATACTCTAAAGTTATTGAGCTAGAACCAAAAAATCTGGATGCTTACTTTTACCGGGGGTTGGCTAAAAATGATTTAGGTGATTACCACGGTGCTATTGTAGATTACTCCAAAGTTATTTTGATGGAGCCCGATGCAGATACTTATTACAACAGAGGAAACTCCAGATACAGCATAAAGGATTATGCGGGTGCCGAAGAGGATTACCAAAAAGCATTTGAACTGGATCCCAATTTTATTGACGCCCTGTATAGTTGGGGTTGTGTAAAGTACGATTTGGAAGATTATGAAAGTGCCATTTACATTTTCAATAGCGTTATTAATGTAGCTCCCCTTCAAACAAAAACCTATGCGCTTAGGGCTGCAGCTTTTGAGGCACTGGACAAGCCTTTAAATGCCCTAAATGATTATTCCACTGCCATATCCATAGATCCTAATACAAACACTTACTATAATAGAGGCGTGTTTTATTTGAGTATTAACTATTACCAAAAAGCCAACTCCGATTTCTCTTCGGCCATCAAGTTTAATGATAACAATAGCTTTGCCTATTTTTACAGAGGCACTTCTTATTTATTACTTGGAAATTTCCCTAAAGCCATCTCTGATTATAATACCGCCCTACGCTTTGATGCCCTGGACTTCGATGCCATGATTGGCCTAGCACTAACCTATTACAAAGCCAACGATCCCAAAAATGCTAAATTTTATTTTGATAAAGCCAAGAGCATTATTTCACCTGAATTGAACACTAACACTTTGGAAGCATTTGAAAACACCTATTGGTACCAAAACCAATTATATTACTTCAAAGAAAATTTTGATGCCTTACAGGCGCTATAATACCTTTTCAACCTTTATACTTCATGGGCAAATGCACAATTTTTTTGGTTTCAAAAAATGGTTCTGCATAAAAATTGCTTAAATCATATATTGTTACCGTTCTGTAATCCTGTAACTCCTCACTTAAATCGCCGCCTTTTAAGTATAGAATACCATTTTTTAAATCATTTTGCTGCTTTTTGGCTATTTTACCTTTTACCCAATGAACAAATGTTGGCATGGCAGCCACAGCTCTGCTCACAATAAAATCATACGTGTCGTTTATATCCTCTACTCTGCTGTGGGTTGTTTTTACGTTGGTTAGACCCAAACCATCTACAACCTCATCTACAACCCCTAACTTTTTGGCAATACTATCCACCAAATGAAATGAACAATTGGGAAATAAAATGGCCAATGGTATGCCAGGAAAGCCTCCACCGGTACCAACATCCATAATTTTACTGCCGTCCTTAAAATGGATGACTTTTGCAATACCCATAGCATGTAACACGTGCCTTAAGTACAACTCATCAATATCTTTTCTAGACACAACATTGATCTTTACATTCCAATCTTGGTAAAGCGCTCCTAATGCCCTGAATTTACTTATTTGGTCATCGGTTAAATTTTTGAAGTATTTCAGTATAAGTTCCATTCCTGTTAAATTTTCAACAAAAATATGTTTTTTACATGCATATTTTTACAAAAAAAGGTTATAACTTCAATTCGTTTATGCCTATCTTTGCGCCACATGTAGCATAACCAACCAAAGCTAAACCAGATTATAAAATTAGTACCATGACAAAACAAACCCTATCCTTTTCAAGAACAGACTCTGCAAAGTTTTTTAGGACACTTAACAAACGTGTTAATGATTACTTTAAAGATAATAATGTAAAGCGCACAGGAAATTGGAAACTATGGGCCAAGACTATTGTTATGTTTTCAATATTTTTAACGCCTTACTTTTTAATATTGACCTTAAATATTCCTGGTTGGGCACAATTTCTACTAACTATTGTTATGGGTATTGGCATGGCAGGTGTTGGGATGAATGTAATGCACGACGGCAACCACGGATCTTTTTCCAATAAAGAATGGATTAACCGTTTAATGGGAAGTAGTATTTACATCCTTGCTGGAAACGTTTATAACTGGAAAGTACAGCACAATGTTTTGCACCATACCTACACCAATATTCATGGACATGATGAAGATTTGGAAGCTGGCCGTATTTTACGATTTACAGAACATTCTGAGTGGCGATGGCACCATAAATTCCAACACTACTATTCTGTGTTGCTTTATGGACTTTTAACTATAAACTGGGCCATTACCACCGATTTTGTTCAAATGCGTCGCTATATGAAACGTAAATTATCGTATGGCAAATTTCCAAACCCTGTATGGAACTGGAGTAAATTAGTGATTTCAAAACTGATTTATATTGCCATATGGATTGTAATACCTATGGTGTTTTTAGACATCACCTGGTGGAAAATATTAATTGGCTTTTTTGTTATGCATTATACTGCCGGACTTATTTTAAGTGTAGTATTTCAACTGGCCCATGTTATGGAAGAAGCCGAAATGCCATTACCAGAAAGAGATGGTACTATGAAAAATACCTGGGCGGTTCATCAACTTAAAACTACAGTTAATTTTAGCACAAAAAATAAAATTGTAAATTGGTTTACTGGCGGACTTAACCATCAGGTGGAGCACCATATTTTTCCACACATAAGCCATATACACTATAATAAAATTTCAAAAATAGTTAAGGAAACTGCTAAAGAGTTTAACTTACCCTATAAGGAATACAAAACCACACGTAAGGCCATTATTGCCCACTTTAAGCATTTACGCGAAATGGGTATGAAACCCGCTTTACAAGTCTAACTATTATTATTTTTTAAATGCAATTATTATCTGATAGAATTTTAAACATGGCAACGTCCGCAACGTTAGCTATGGCTGCCAAAGCAAGAGAATTAAGAACAGAAGGCAAAGATATTATTGGCTTAAGTTTGGGAGAACCTGACTTTAATACACCAGATTTTATTAAAGATGCTGCTATACAAGCCATAAATGAGAACTACAATTCGTATTCACCAGTAGATGGTTATGGAGACTTAAAAGAAGCCATCATCACAAAATTTAAGCGTGATAATAACTTAACATATGCACCTGCACAAATCGTTGTTTCAACAGGTGCCAAACAATCGTTGGCAAACATTGCCGGTGTGATGGTAAATAAAGGTGACGAGGTAATCATGCCTTGTCCTTACTGGGTAAGCTACTCTGATATCGTGAAGTTGAATGATGGAGTTCCTGTAGAAGTGAAAACATCTATTGAAACTGATTTTAAAATGACTCCAGATCAGTTGGAAGCTGCCATTACACCTAAAACTAAAATGATTTGGTTTAGTTCTCCCTGCAACCCCAGTGGTTCTATTTACAGTAAGGAAGAACTAAGAGCCCTTGCAGATGTCTTGGTAAAGCACCCTAACATCTATGTCGTTTCTGATGAAATATATGAGCACATCAATTATGTAGGCCAACATGCAAGCATGGCACAATTTGAAGACATGTACGACCGCACCATCACCGTTAATGGTGTTTCTAAAGCATTTGCCATGACTGGCTGGCGTATAGGCTATCTTGGTGGCCCAGAAAAAATTGCACGTGCCTGTAATAAAATGCAGGGGCAAATTACCAGTGGTGCCAACTGTATTGCACAACGTGCCACTATTACAGCACTTAATGCATCGCCAGACCGGGTTAAATATATGATTGATGAGTTTAAAATACGTCGTGATTTAATCTTAGGGCTATTAAATGATATTGAAGGTTTTAAGACCAACATACCAGAAGGTGCCTTTTATGTATTTCCTAACATTACACATTTCTTTGGTAAAACATTACGTGGAAAGACCATAAATAACGCTTCCGATTTCTCTATGTATCTATTGGAAGAAGCCTTAGTGGCAACGGTTGATGGTGCATCCTTTGGAAACCCTAATTGCATAAGGATTTCATATGCGGCTTCACAAGAGCAAATTATTGAAGCTATAAAACGCATCAAGGAAGCTGTTAGCTAGAACATAAACACATAAATAAATACAAAGCCACTACTTAGTAGTGGCTTTTTTTGTGCCTAATAGCAATCTTATAACAAACAATAAAAATTATGTAAGGCACATAGCTGGTGCAAGGTTTAACTTTGTAACTAGAAGTTGTTATATGATATAATGACATTTAAAAAAACATACATTATGAACACTAAAGAAATAAAAGGAAACTGGAATGAGATTAAAGGGAAATTAAAACAAAAATATGCCTCTTTAACAGATGATGATTTGTTATTGATTGATGGAAAAGAAGAAGAAACTTTCGGTAAAATTCAACAAAAACTGGGCAAGACCAAAAAAGAATTGCATAGCATGATTTCTAACTTATAATATAATAAGTGCCCAAAAGTCTTCAATTTTTCATGATTAATTAGGTTGATTGGTCAACTCAGGTTATTAGGCACTATTTAATTTAACACCCACCCCATCATGTGAATACATAATAATATACTAAATTTACAAAACCAATACACAAGTAGATGATATTATATTTAAAGTTCGATTTCCATGCCATATGTAAAAGAATTTTGGAAGACACCCTAAAAGCACAAGGCATAAAATATAATATAATTGGTTTTGGCGAAGTTGAGCTTTTAGAAAAGCTGCCTCCAGAAAAATTAGAAACGCTCACCAACACCTTAAATAGCTTTAGCATAGAGGTTATTGAAAACCAAAAAAGTATTTTGGTGCAGAAAATTAAAGATACCATTATAGATATGGTTTTTAATGAAGATACTACTGTAAATGTAAAAACCTCGGCCTATTTAGTAGATAAGTTGGGACATAGCTACGGCTACTTATCAAGCTTATTTTCTGAAGTAACCTATACCTCCATAGAAAACTTTATCATTTTGCAAAAAATTGAATACTCTAAACAATTGATTATAAACAATCATTTAAGTTTAACCGAAATAGCTTTTAAACTTAACTATTCCAGTGTAGCCCATTTAAGCACACAATTTAAAAACACTACAGGTATTACACCATCTGCCTTCCAGCGCATCATTTCAGAACGGCGTAAATTAAACCTTAATAGATAATACCTTTTATTATGCAAGAAGACTATGTTCATATTATACTGGCAGATGACGATGACGATGATCGTATGTTCTTTACCGAAGCTTTTGATGAACTAAAAATAGGTACCAAAGTAAAAACCTTTAAAGATGGTGTTTATTTAATGGATTATTTAAAAATGGATGATGCCGTATTGCCCCATGTATTGTTCCTGGATTTGAATATGCCACGAAAATCTGGTTTGGAATGTTTAAACGAAATAAAAGCCAACCCTAAATTTAATGATATGGCCATTGCCATCTATTCCACATCGGCTTCCGAGGAAGACATCGAAAAAACATTTGTTCAAGGTGCCAATATCTACATAAAAAAGCCCAGTAGCTTTAAGGTGCTTAAAAAAGTACTTTCCGAAGTGGTTACCACCAATTGGCAATACCATACTAACGGACTAAATAAAGATAACTTCTTATTAAGGCTATAGTATCATGATTCAAAGTATATACAAAGCACCTTGGTTTGTGAAAACAGTTTTTTTCACCTGCTCCTTTGTTATACTTTTTGTAGGTGGGATGACTTACAAAAACATGGAAAACTTATCTCGGTCCTCCAGTTTAGTCACGCATACTTATAGGGTAAATGTAGAACTAGAGCAAATTTTATCCTATTTAAAAGATGCCGAAACAGCGCAACGTGGTTTTATTATAACCAACGACCCTAACTATTTAGACCCCTACAACTCTGGAAGAGAAAACATTAATAACAGCTTTGCTGAATTAAAAGAACTCACCAAAAATAATCCGATCCAACAGGAAAATCTAAAAGAACTTAATAATTTAATTGATTACAGAATGGCCTGTTTTCAAAAATCCTTTCGATTCTCCTCTGTCTCCAACCTAGAGAACCCCAACTTTAAAGCAAATTTTTTAGATGGCAAAAAGGCCATGGATGCGGTCCGTGCTAAAATAAAGGACATGATAGCCCTTGAAAACAGGTTGCTCAGTGAACAACAAACGGCGCTTAAGGAAAATCTTAAATTCACACCTATTTTTCTTTATTTAGTGTTATTAATGTCGTTGCTGCTTATGTACGGAGCCTATGCTAAAATTACGTCTAACCTAAAAAAGTTAAAAGCTTCCAACGAGCAATTAGAAGTTTTTAAGGAATCTGCCAATCTATCAGAAATTGTTAGTAATCATGGTAATTGGGCCTGGTATATTGACGAAGATAAATTTGTTTGTTCAGACAATTTTTATCGCCTCTTAGGTGAAGCCCCCCAATCCTTTGCACCAACCATAGAAAATTTTATGAGGTTTGTGCATGTTAAAGACAAAAATAAATTGAGTAAGGCTTTTGAAAAAATGCTGAACATCAAAGACTTACCTTTTGTTAACTATAGGGTTATACATAAAAATGGCACTATTAGGCATTTAAAAACATTTGGAAAAACATTTACCAACCAAGCAGGTAAAAAGCAATTACTGGCAACCACAACCGATGTGACCGACGAGATTAAAAACTTTAAAATGTTAGAAGAACGCAATTTAGAACTGGAGCGCAACAATAAAGAACTACAGGCTTTTAATTATGTGGCGAGTCATGATTTACAGGAACCCCTTAGAAAAATACAGACCTTTTTATCTAGATTGGAAGAAAAAGAAGCCGATGTACTATCAGCATCAGGGAAAAGTTATGTGGAACGGATTAAAACTGCCGCTACCAGAATGCGTTCATTAATTGATGATTTACTGCAATTCTCTAGAACCAATAAAGCTGATAAAGTATTTGAGAAATCTAACCTCAACCTGCTTCTAGAAGGTGCCAAACAAGATTTGGCCGAAACTATTTCAAAAGAAAATGCAGTAATACAAACAGATGTGTTTCCAATTATTAAGGTTATTCCTTTTCAAATACAACAACTATTTGGCAATCTAATTGGAAATGCCATTAAATATAGAGCACCTGATAGAACACCAGAAATAGTCATTGTATATGCAAAAGTGAAAGCTGCAGAAATTCCTAATATAAAAAAATCAAAAAAAGGCTATTTTCATAAAATAACCTTTACAGACAATGGCATTGGTTTTGACAATAAATATGCCGAGAAAATATTTGTGCTCTTCAACAGGCTGCATAACAAAGATGAATACTCTGGCACAGGTATTGGTTTATCCATATGCAAAAAAATTGTAGAAAACCACAAAGGTTACATCTTTGCTAAAGGCAAACCTAATAAAGGTGCTATCTTTACCGTGTATTTACCTTCAAAATAAAACCGGGTTTTTATTTTTTGATATTAAATCAATTCACTGTTAGTCATTAATATTAAAATCTTGTAAGTATTAACAAAAATGCTGTAACATAAAAAGTGTATGTATTCCCGACCTTTGTATTGTACTTATTAAATAAGTTCTATAAGTATTATGAAAAAGGAACAGAACATAAACATCAAGTCATTTTTAAAAGTAACACTTGTCACCTCTTTTACACTTGTACACATGGTGTCCTGTAATTTCATATTTAAAAACAACAATCAAAACGACTTGAGCATTAAAAAACAAAACAGAATAAAAACCAATAAAGATGAGGCTAAATTATTGGTCAAAGCTTCTCAAAACAGTTTGGATATTATAGCACTTTGCAAGGCGATTACAAATACCAAACCCAACAATAAAATTTTAAATTCAGTAAACAATTTAGAAAACACGCACCAAGTTATTTTTAAGGATTACAAAGCATTGGCTCGCGAAAAATTGATTTCAATACCCAATTATTCGAATATTGAAACAAATGCAACTAAGAACGAAGATGTTAGCGAATTTATTGAGAGCCAGTTAGATTTAATTGCCCAAAAAATCAAAACGCAAATTGATTTACTAAATAAGCTTTCTACAACAACAAATAATGTTGAATTTAAAGCCCTATCAGTAGAAACAAATTCCATACTAAAGCAAGCACTAAACAATATGGAAACAGTAGAAAGACAAATTCTAAAATAACGGTTTTTATAGCGTTGAATTTTTCCATAAAAATGAAACGATAACGATCATTAATATAAAAACAACAATTATGAGAAGTTTACTATACATCATAGCTGTCATCCTAGTTATAGGTTGGGCATTAGGATTCTTTGTGTACAGCTTAGGAAGCCTAATCCATATCTTACTAGTCATTGCCGTTATAGCAATCCTATTGAGATTAATTGGAGGTCGAGGCGTTTAATATCATTTCTGTCTAAAGTAGGCAGATCTTAAATTTAATACTAATATTTAAAAACACACATTATGAAAACAAGTAAAGCAATCGCAGGTATTATAGCAGGAGTCGCAGTAGGAACCACTTTAGGAATCTTATTTGCACCTGACAAAGGACATAAAACCAGAAAAAAAATAGCATCAAAAGCTAAAGATGCCAAAGACAAATTAAAAGAAAACATAGATGACATTGTTGACAGTGTTTCAGAAAAATACACTACAGTTAAAGAAGAAAGTGAAGACGCCATAAACGCCAAAAAAGAAGCGTTTAAAAAAGCAGTCGTTAATGAAACTGAAAAGGTTTAAACATATGGAACCCATTGCAAGTCACGTTGAATCAATTTACGAAAAGGCTAAAAATTACACAGAAACTAGTATAGAATTGCATAAGCTATATGCGATTGAAACCACTGCAGACATAGTGTCGTCATTAGCCTCAAGAATTGTTTTAGTACTAGCAATAGCCACATTTACATTATTTGTAAACATTGCCATAAGCCTATTTATAGGTCAGCAAATGGAAAATTATTTTTTGGGGTTTTTAATCGTATCTGTATTCTATTTAATCATAGCCGTAGTACTTTATTTTTTCAGTAAACCGCTTATTAAAGCACCCATTACCAATTTGGTAATTGCCAAATTATTGAAAACAGGAAAAGCGCAACACGACAAAACTGATTTAGAATAATTATGACTATTTATAAAAACAAAAGTACCGAGTTAAAAGCTAAAATACATGTCTTAGAGCATAAAAAAGCACAGGATTATAAAGTATTGCAAACCGAGTTAAACAAAACTTACAATGAACTACATCCTTCAAAGCTTCTAAATAGAGCCATAGTAGATATTAAAGCAAATAAAATAGCAAAAAACAATCTACTGGAAACCTTATTGAGTATAACAGGCGGTTATGTTTCAAAAAAGCTAATCGTAGGCAAGTCTAACAACCTATTTAAACGGTTGTTGGGATATGCCATACAGTATGCTTCCACAAAAATCATTTCAAAACAAATAAAATATTAAAACTTATAACCATGAAAAAATTAGCATATATATTTATTTTATCCCTAATACTTGGAACCAGTTTTACAAGTTGCAGAGACCAAAGAACCACAGGCGAAAAAATTGAAGATGGTGTTGAAGATGTAGGTGATGGCATTGGTGATGCCGCAGAAGATGTTGGTGATGAAATTGAAGATGCTGTGGATTAGGGCTGTAAATTTGTCATCCTATCTATTACGTTGAATACAATGACATTCCTCTCGAAAAGGGGAGTTAGTTCCATCTGGTTTTTGGATAACATCCCGCTTTTATAAAAACCAAACATTAACATACATCAAAACTTACATGCCAAAATATATTCATAACACGTTCCAAACATCACACCTCTCAGTTCCAGATCTGTTTCCTCCTCGCTCGGAAAATCTTGTTGCCTCGTTCCGAACGAGGGGTTAATAAGTTCCAAGAAGGGTACCAACAGGCATAAAACGAGGGGTAATCCAATTTCAAACGTATTGCCTCCATATGTAGAACAGGGGTTTATCTGGTTTGTAACTAAGGTGAATATATCTAGAATCCAGGGTAGCATATTAAATACCCCTTAGTTTACCTGTTACGCCAAAAGAAAGGTGTTAATAAGATAAGCACTGTAAACAATTCCAAACGTCCAATGAGCATTAAAAACGAAGACCACCACTGCGCCAATGGCGGTAATGCCGAATAATTATTTACGGGTCCAAAGTCACCAAGTGCCGGTCCTATATTACCTAAACTTGAGGCCGACAGCCCAATAGCTGAAGTAAAGTCTATTTGAAACATTGAAAAGACCAATGCCCCAATAATAAATGATAACATGTAGAGAATAAAAAAACCTAAGACGTTAAAAACAATATTGCCCGAAATAGCCTTGGTATTATACCTTACTGGTAAAATAGCATTTGGGTGTAAGGTGCGCTTAAATTCTAAAAAGCCATTCTTGATAAGGAGGAGATGACGCACAACTTTTACACCACCCGATGTACTTCCAGCCGATCCTCCTAAAAACATGAGTCCGAAAAAGAAAACTACTAAAAAAGGAGTCCATAAGGTATAATCTGCAGTAATAAAACCTGTGGTTGTAATCACCGTAAGCACTTGAAATAATGCATGCCTAAAAGCACTTTCAGCTTCTCCCCAAACCATGGGGTGATAAATAGATGACACCGATACATCGGCCCTAAAATATATAATAATGGCCGCTATTATTGTAAAAATAACTATAAACCTAAAGTATAATTTAAACTCCTCATCACGAATTATTTTTTGAATACGTCCTTTAAATGCAAAGTAACTCAACACAAAGTTGGATCCAGCCAAAAACATAAAGAGTATGACTATATACTGAATAACAGGTTTGTGGTTCCAATAAGCTAAACTGGCATTTTTTGTTGAAAACCCTCCTGTGGACAGTGTTGCCATAGAATGGTTTATGGCATCAAAAAAAGACATACCTGCCAATTTTAAAAACAAGGTCTCTGCTGCCGTATAGCCAAAATAAATAAGCCACAAACGCTTGGCCGTATCAGTGATTCTTGGGTGTAATTTATCAGCACTAGGCCCTGGTGCTTCTG
Source organism: Aestuariibaculum scopimerae (assembly GCF_059428085.1). Lineage (NCBI taxonomy): Bacteria > Pseudomonadati > Bacteroidota > Flavobacteriia > Flavobacteriales > Flavobacteriaceae > Aestuariibaculum > Aestuariibaculum scopimerae. Next base: position 2,490,150 of record NZ_CM182089.1, on the reverse strand, counting down.
CGGCAAATAGCTGCATACCACCAATACCTAATAAAGGTAAAATGGCTATGGCCAACACAATAATACCCATACCTCCAATCCAGTGTGTCGTACTGCGCCAAAATAAAACTCCATAGGGAATTGCCTCAATATCAGTTAAAATGGAAGCCCCCGTTGTGGTATATCCCGACATGGTTTCAAAAAAAGCATTTGTAAAGCTGGGAATACTATCAGTTAAAACATAAGGCAAAGTACCTGACAAAGACATAATAATCCACCCAAAAGATACCACAATATACCCCTCACGCTTATTTATTTCTTTTTTATGATTGCGGGTAAGCACCATGGCAATCCCCCCTGCTAAAAGCGTTAAAATACCAGCAATAAATATTTGAAACGTAACACCGTCTCTGTAAATTACACTAACGAGGGTCGCTAAAAGCATAAAGCCACCATTAAATAATAACAGTAGTCCTAAAAAATGAAAAATGATTTTGTAGTTTAATTTCAAGGTCTTTTCACAATTTAAAGAAACAACTTTTCTACTCGTTTAATGGATTGCAACAAACAACAAACTACCACGCGGTCGCCTTCCTGTATCTTAAAGCTTCCAAGGGCTATCATGCCAATACCATTTCTAATAACACCCCCAATAATAGCCGATCTTGGAAAATCAATATCCTTGATATACTTATTGCATACAGCCGACGTACCTTTTACTTCAAACTCCAACAATTCTGCATTCAAATTGCTCAACTTTGTCATGGCAACAACCTCCCCTCTACGGATGTATCTAAAAATATTATTGGCTGCCAATAATTTTTTATTGACTAACGTATCTATACCTATGGAATGTGATAACTCAAAATAATCCATGTTTTCCACAAGTGCCACCGTTTTCTTAACGCCTTTTGATTTTGCTACCAGACAAGACATGATATTGGTTTCAGAGTTTCCTGTTAGGGCAATAAAAGCATCCATATCACCTATATTCTCCTCATCCAATAAATCGACATTTCTACCATCGGTATTTATTACTAAAACGTCTGGTAACTCATCAGCAATATCAAAAGCTTTTTCCTTGTTCTCTTCTAAAAGTTTGACGTTAAAATGCTTTTCGCATAAATCCCGGGCTGTTTTAAACCCTATTTGGCTACCACCCAAAATCATGACATTCTTAATTTCTTTATTGGATTTTCCTGTTAACCTGCATAATTCTTCACCTCCTCCTTCAGAGGTAATAAATACCACGCTGTCTCCTCGTTTAAACTTAGTGTCACCTCTTGGAATAATGGTATATTGGGTACCAAAACGTTGTATAGCTATAGGCATAAAATGTATTTCAGGAAAAATGGCTGCTGCCTCCTTAACCGTTTTCCCTACAAATGAAGCCGATCTGGAAAGTGTTAATCCAGCCATAGCAAGCGCCCCATTTTCAAACTCATAGCTATCGTTAAAGGACGATTGTTTCAATGACAATTCAATCTCCGAAGCTGCTAAAGATTCTGGAGATATCAACTCGTCAATACCAAACTTGGTAAAGCCCACTTCGTCCTTATGGTTTATAAACTCGGTATTGGCTATTCTAGCAATGGTTTTTTTAGCACCTAGTTGTTTTGCTAATACACTAACGGTAATATTAGTTGTTTCGCTAGAAGTAACTGCTATAAATAATTCACAAATGTTAACGCGGGCCTCTTTTAAAATGGCAATTGATGTGGCATCACCCTTAATAACACGAATATCTAAATGGGTTTCGGCATGTATTAAACTTTCCTTGTTGGTATCTATTAAGGTAATCTCTTGCGATTCGTAAGATAATAACTTTGCCAAATGAAATCCAACTTCTCCAGCACCAGCAATAATTATTTTCATGTATTTTCTATTAGATTTTAGACCGCTTCGTCTTTAGACACTGAACACCTGCCGTCTTTCCCTCTCTCTCTATTCTCTCCTCGCTTCTATAATTCAAAAGCTTCAAACAAAAAGTAGTACAAATATACTATAAATTACTTTTTACAAGGTAATTTATCGTTTTACCACCAATTAATTAATAAAAAAACAAAAGTAATCTTCTAATAATCCTGCGGCTTTAATACATTTAGGTTTTAATTGATATTTTAAAGTCGGAATAAATTATGTAGGTTTGCCAAAAAATATAGCATTGTCAAAAATTAAACCATACAAGAACAGTGATTTAGGAAAGAAGGAACAAGTCACAAAAATGTTTGATACCATTTCTGGGGAATATGACGGACTAAACCGTGTTATTTCTTTCGGAATTGATATTAAATGGCGTAAAAAAGTAGTGAACATAGTTAAAGAAAGTCACCCAGAAAGTATCTTGGATATTGCTACAGGCACTGGTGATTTGGCTATTAACCTAGCTGAAACCAATGCTTCTAGGATTATTGGATTAGATATAAGTAGTGGTATGCTGGAAATTGGCAAAAAAAAAATTAAAAATAAAGGTCTAGAGCATAAAATAGAAATGGTTTTGGGGGATAGTGAAAGCATGCCTTTTCAAGACAACACATTTGATGCCATTACTGTTGCTTTTGGTGTTAGAAACTTTGAATCACTTGAAAGCGGATTAAAGGAAATCTACAGGGTGCTGAAGCCTAATGGCACTTTTGTTATCCTTGAAACTTCAGTTCCAACAAAGACACCCTACAAACAAGGATACACCTTATATACCAAATATATGCTTCCTTTAATAGGTAAGCTATTTTCAAAAGACCGAAGTGCTTATAAGTATTTATGTGAATCGGCATCCGTTTTTCCGTATGGCGAGGCCTTAAACAATATTTTACGTAAAATTGGGTTTATAAGTGTTGAAGATTTTCCTCAAACTTTTGGTGTTGCGACAATCTATAAATCATCAAAATAAAACTATGAAGCATTTTTTTGCATTAATATTATTCTTTTCACTTATACAAACTTCTAATGCCCAATTGTTTAGAAGAGAAAAAGTAACTTATGATGCAAATCAAGGGCGCGGCTCTACAGATAATAAATTTTTGCGTTGGGGTTACTTTTTAGGAATTAACAACTATGATTTTAACTTCGACTACAATGAAGATTTACGTGATATATACGTAAAAAGAAGTCCTGGTTTTAGTGTAGGACTCATTGGTAATATGCGCATTAATAGTTTTATAGACTTACGGTTAGAACCTGGATTGGTTATTACAACCCGAGAACTTTATTATAGCCAGACCTATTTTGATGGTACTACATTTACTGATTCTGATTTAACACGAGAGGTAAAATCTACCTATATACATTTTCCGCTATTGGTAAAAGTTTCCACCAAACGCGTAAACAATTTTAAACCTTTTGTGGTTGGTGGTTTTTCAACTGCCTTAAACTTATCAAGTAACGAATCCAATCCAAATGATAATAGCAATGGCCAGTTTAGAACAAAAAAAAACATGCTTTTTTATGAACTTGGCTTTGGCATAGACCTCTATTTGCATAACTTTAAGTTTACACCTTCCATTCGTGGTTTATTTGCCATTAATGATGAATTGGTTAGGGATAAAGACCCCAATAGTCCTTGGACCAGCAATATTAACAGTATGAAAACCAGAGGGGTGTTCATTAATTTTACATTTCAATAAAAACGACGTTTAAATTCGCTTAATAAAATGGCCGTGGCGGTGGCTACATTTAAACTTTCAGCCACTTGCAAATCACCAAACCTAGGTATGGAAATTTTATTGGTTATAACGGCCTTAATAGCACTGGAAATACCATTCGCCTCATTACCCATAATCAAAATACCGTGTTCTGGCAGCGATGCCTTGTAAACCGATGCGCCTTCCATAAAAGCACCATATACTGGCAATTTAGATGAACTAATAAATTCCTCCAAATCCATATAATTAATATTAACTCTGGTAATAGACCCCATAGTAGCTTGGATAACTTTAGGGTTAAAACAATCTACCGTCTCCGTACTACAAACCAATTCCTGTATCCCAAACCAATCACAAAGCCTTATAATAGTCCCCAAATTACCAGGATCTCTTACTGCATCAAGCGCTACAATAATGCCTGAATTTTTTATGGGCTTGGGCTTAGGTACTTTAAAAATAGCCAGTGCTTTATTAGGGGTTTTTAAAAAGCTTATGCGCTTTAATTCTAAATCTGTTATCAAAATTTCTTGTTTGGCAAGGATATTGAACGTTTCGGTTGTATATAAAACATGTAATTCTAAATGCGATTTTAACAGTTCGTTTATGGTCTTAACCCCCTCAACAACAAAAAAACCATGTTGCGATCTATATTTTTTTTGCTTTAAAGACGTTATTAGTTTTATTTGGTTTTTAGAGAGCATGTATTGAAATTTACGCAGCAGTTTTATTTTATAAAGAAATGAAAATACTGCCGATTAAGTCTTAGTTTATTTAAATATTTTTTTCTGTAGAAATAATGTATTTTTGAACTTAACATAAAAGGTCTTTAACCCCAGCCCATTTTTAACCATGTAATTTTGAATTAATTTTAATTTCATTTGAAACAACCATTTACAAAAATAATATACTTAGTTGTAATTTTCATATTGTTAGCTTCATGCAACGCTGTTAAGCGGGTGGGCGAAAACGAGCATTTACTTACCAATAACAAAGTTTATATTAATGGTAAAAAAGACAATACCGAAACCATAAACAACTTATTATACCAAAAACCCAATAGCAAAATACCCGCGGTAGGCATTCCATTAAGACTACATATATATAATCTAGCACGCCCTAATATAGATTCCATTTTAACCCATAAAATTTATCATGATCCTGAAAAATTAGCATGGAAGACCAAGATGTTATCTAGAAAGCAATTGGACAAAGATGTTCAAACCCGAATAGGGCTCAACAATTGGCTAAAAAATACGGGGGAAGCACCCGTAATTGTTGATGAGGAAAAAACAAAAAAATCTGTAAAACGGCTGCAAGACTATTATATTAACAATGGCTGGTTTGATGTAAATGCTTCGTACAACATTGATAGGCAAGAAAATAAAAGAGCCAATATTGCATATATTGTTGAAACTGGCAAACCTTATAAACTGGATACCATTTCTGAAATCATTAAATCACCCGTCATCGATTCTTTGTACACAAAAATTAAGCGTAATAGCTTACTACAAAAGCATGACCAATATCGAACCATTAATTTTGAACAAGAGCGCGACCGCATAACAAGTGAACTACGAAACTTGGGGGTTTATCATTTTAATCAAGATTATGTGACCTTTGAAATCGATACCATTGGTACCAATAAAAATGTAAACGTAAGTGTGCAAATTCAAAATAGGGCCATTAGAACTCCAGACTCCGTAAAGCGCGTCCCTTTTAAAATTTATAAAATAAAAGATGTTAGTATTATTACTGACGATGCTTTTGAAAACAGAAACAAGCCTTTCCTAGACTCTATTTCATATAATGGTTATAACATCTACAGTTATAATAAAATACGTTACCGCCCAAAAGCGCTTACTGATGCCATTTTCATTAATCCAGGAACTATTTTTAAGGACAGGGACCGAACACTTACATATAGACATATTAATGAGTTACGCACATTTAAGTACCCAAATATTGATTATATTGAAAACCCCGACAATACCCTATCTGATACCATTAGGCTAACCCCTTTAAAAAAATTCAGTTTAGGGTTTAGTACAGATATCTCCCAAAGTAATATACAAACCTTTGGTTTTTCATTAAACCCCAGTCTTTTAATCCGAAATATTTTTAGGGGAGCCGAAACCTTAGAGCTGTCTGCCATAGGGTCTATTGGGGCCTCAAAAGACAAAAATAATATAGAGGATCCCTTTTTTGATATTAACGAATATGGACTCGATTTAAAACTCACCATTCCGCGATTCTTTTTCCCGTTCAATACCGAAAATATTATCCCAAAATACATGTCGCCCAGCACCCGAATAAGTTTATCTACAACTAGCCAAACCAATATTGGGTTAGACAAGCAAACCTTTACGGGTATTTTTAATTACAATTGGCAACCTTCAAGAAAGGTTACTGATAGATTAGATGTTTTTAATGTGCAATACGTTAGAAACTTAAATGTTGAAAACTATTTTAGGGTTTACGATAATTCATTCAATTCATTGAACAATATTGCCAGAGATGTAAACTATATCCCGTCAGATTCTACCTTAGTGATTCCAAAAGAAGCCAATGCTTTTATAAATTATGCTCTGGGAACTCCAACACCTAACGAAATTTCATCCAATCAATTAACAACCATTAATACCATAAACGAACGAAAAACCAGGCTCACAGAAAACAACTTAATACTATCTTCTAGTTTTAGTTTAATCAATGATGAGCGGACTAATTTGTTTGATGAAGATTTTTCAATATTTCGCTGCAAACTGGAATTAGCAGGTAATGCGCTTTCTGCAATATCCAAAGTTATCGGATTGAAAAAAAATGAAAACAACCGCTATGAGATTTTTAATGTTGCCTACTCCCAATTTGTGAAAGCTGAGCTCGACTATGTAAAGCATTGGGATTTAGGTAAAAAAAATGTACTTGCTACACGTAGCTTTTTAGGCGTGGCCATACCCTATGGCAATTCTACCAACATTCCTTTTTCTAAAAGTTTTTTTGCTGGAGGCGCTAATGATAATCGTGCATGGACTGCCTATAATTTAGGCCCTGGTAGTTCGGAGTCTTCTAATGAGTTTAATGAAGCCAACTTAAAACTCGCCCTAAGCATCGAGCAGCGTTTTAACATATTTGAAGATCTAAATGGCGCCGTTTTTATAGATGCAGGCAATATATGGAATGTACTGGATGATGTAGAAAATGATAATGCTACTTTTTCCAGCTTTAATTCATTAAAGGATATTGCCATAGGATCTGGCTTTGGATTACGCTACGATTTTAGCTTTTTCGTTTTTCGGTTTGATATTGGATTCAAAACACTCGATCCATCCTATCAAAATGAAAACAGATGGTTTAATGATTATAATTTTTCCAATGCCGTATATAATATAGGTATAAACTACCCTTTTTAAACCCTAAATGGCTCATATTTAACTATAACGTTTTAGTCTCTTTTTACATTTTCATGCCCCAAAACCACAACTATTTATTTAAAATTTGATTACTTTTGGTGTTCACAAACTATAAACCAAAATTTTAAATACATATGGGACACAATATAAAACCTGGAGTTGCTACAGGCTATGAAGTTCAAGCTATTTTTAAACTAGCAAAAGAAAAAGGATTCGCATTACCAGCAGTTAACGTGATAGGGTCTGATACTATTAATGGCGTACTGGAAACTGCAGCAGCTTTAAATGCTCCCGTAATTATACAATTTTCAAATGGTGGTGCACAATTTAATGCGGGTAAGGGTTTAAGTAACGATAACCAAAAAGCCGCCATTGCAGGAGCTGTTGCTGGCGCAAAACATGTACACACCCTTTCTGAAGCTTATGGTGTTCCCGTAATTTTACACACCGATCACTGCGCAAAAAAATTATTACCTTGGATTGACGGTTTACTAGATGCCAGTGAAAAGCATTATACCGAAACAGGCAAATCCCTTTTCAGTTCGCATATGATAGATCTTTCTGAAGAACCCATTGAAGAAAACATTGAAATATGCAAAGGCTATTTAGAGCGCATGAGCAAAATGGGCATGACCCTAGAAATAGAATTGGGAATAACCGGTGGTGAAGAAGATGGTGTTGACAATACTGATGTTGACGATTCTAAATTATATACGCAACCAGAAGAAGTAGCCTATGCCTATGAAGAGCTTAGCAAGGTAAGCGACCAATTTACTATTGCGGCTGCATTTGGTAATGTACATGGGGTGTATAAACCAGGAAACGTTAAGTTAACTCCTAAAATCTTAAAAAACTCTCAAGAATATATTTCTGAAAAATACGGGGTTGGCCAAAACCATATTGATTTTGTTTTTCATGGTGGTTCAGGGTCTTCTGTTGAAGAAATTAGAGAAGGTATTAGCTACGGTGTTATCAAAATGAATATTGATACCGATTTACAGTATGCTTTCATGAGCGGTATCCGCGATTATATGAGCAGCAAAGCCGACTACTTACAATCACAAATTGGAAATCCTGAAGGGGATGATGTTCCAAACAAAAAATATTACGATCCACGAGTTTGGTTACGTGAAGGAGAAAAAACCTTTGTAGAGCGTTTAAAAAAGGCGTTTGAAGACCTAAATAACATAAATACCTTATAAAATTACGATAGCGTTACCACAGAATTAAAATAAAACTTTAATTTTGTGGTCGGGCTTTTCGTTTTACTTTTTTAAATAGGACGCTATCAAAATTTTAAAATCCTTATTTTTAATAAGTTAAAATGATTATTCCGTAATATTACTAGCGATATATTAGCATTGTTAATGCTAAATCGTAAATCATAAATCGTAAATCGTAAGTCAATATGTCTTGGTTTAAAAGAAAAACAAAAGGAATTACCACTACCACGCAAGAGAAAAAAGACACCCCTAAAGGGCTATGGTATAAATCTCCCACAGGTAAAATTGTTGATGCCGAAGAGCTAGAGAAAAACTTTTATGTAAGTCCAGAAGATGGATACCATGTGCGTATAGGTAGTAAAGAATACTTCGAAATCCTTTTTGATGATAATAAATTTAAAGAACTAGATGCCAGTCTAGAATCCAAAGACCCGCTAAAATTTGTAGACACCAAAAAATATCCAGACCGCTTAAAAACTGCCCAGGAAAAAACTAACTTAAAAGATGCCGTACGTGTAGCTGTTGGTAAATCCAAAGGAAAGAATTTAGTTGTAGCTTGTATGGATTTTAGCTTTATTGGTGGATCTATGGGAAGTGTAGTAGGTGAAAAAATAGCACGTGCTGCCGATTATGCCCTAAAGAAGAAAATACCTTTAATGGTTATTTCCAAATCTGGAGGTGCTAGAATGATGGAAGCGGCTTTATCGCTTATGCAATTGGCTAAAACATCTGTTAAATTGGCTCAATTGGCTGATGCACAAATTCCTTATATTTCATTGTGTACCGATCCAACTACAGGTGGAACTACAGCATCCTTTGCTATGCTAGGAGACATTAATATTAGTGAGCCCGGTGCTTTAATAGGATTTGCTGGTCCGCGAATTGTAAGAGACACTACAGGAAAAGAGTTGCCAGAAGGCTTCCAAACTTCAGAATTCCTTTTAGAACATGGCTTTTTGGATTTTATTACATTGCGTAAAGACCTAAAAAATAAAGTCAACCAATATTTAGACCTTATTTTAAATCAACCACTCAGGGCTTAGTCCCAGTCACTTTCACAGTCGCAGTCGCAGATTTTAGTCGCAGTTGCAGTTTTCAGTTAGGCTCAACTTTCTAACTTTTAACTTGTAACTTTCAACTTAAAAACACTATCTTTGCCGCTCGAAAGAAAGCCTTTCGTGTACATAACAATTATTTACAATAATATTAGCATGTATTTATCAAAAGAAGTAAAAGAAGAGATCTTCGCTAAACACGGTAAAGGAAAGAATGATACCGGTTCAACCGAAGGTCAAATTGCGTTATTTACGCACAGAATTAATCACTTAACAGAACACTTAAAAAACAATCGAAAAGATTATAATACCGAGCGTTCTTTGGTAAAATTAGTAGGTAAGCGTCGTGCGTTACTAGATTACTTAACTAAGAAAGATATTTTAAGATATCGTGCCATAGTAAAAGAATTAGGATTAAGAAAATAAAAAAAACCACGCCTTTAGCGTGGTTTTTTGCTTAAATATAACTCTACGTAGAGTATAAACCCGTATTGAAGAAGCTAATTACAGTTTTTCATTGGTCACAACAACTACACACAACAACACAACGACCATTGTTTAATTAGAATTAAAAAATTTATGATTCCACAAGTTTTTAAAGAGGTCATAGACCTAGGTAACGGTAGAGAAATTTCTATCGAAACCGGAAAATTGGCAAAACAGGCACATGGTTCTGTTGTTGTTCAGTCTGGAAAATGCATGCTGTTATGTACAGTAGTTTCCAATTATCAGCAAAGCGATGTAGACTTTTTACCTTTAACGGTAGATTATCGCGAAAAATTTGCAGCAGCAGGCCGCTACCCCGGCGGTTTTTTCAAAAGAGAAGCTAGACCAAGTGACGGAGAAGTATTGACCATGCGTTTGGTAGATCGTGTGTTGCGCCCATTGTTCCCAAAAGATTATCATGCTGAAACGCAGGTAATGATTCAGCTAATGTCGCATGACGAAGATGTCATGCCAGATGCTATGGCTGGATTGGCAGCATCGGCCGCCATTCAATTAAGTGACATTCCTTTTGAAACACCTATTTCTGAAGTTCGGGTAGGACGTATAAATGGTGAATTCATCATTAACCCTACTCTAACACAATTAGGTAAATCTGATATAGATATGGTGATAGGAGCATCAGCCGACTCTGTGATGATGGTTGAAGGAGAAATGAAAGAGATTTCAGAAGAAGAAATGACCGAGGCCATTAAATTTGCCCATGAAGCCATTAAAGTACAGTGTGAAGCTCAAGTAAAATTAGCCGAAGCATTTGGTAAAAAAGAAGTTCGTGAATACGAGTCAGAACTTGAAGATGAAGCTTTAGAAAAGAAAATACACGATATGGCGTATGATAAAGTCTATGCCGTTGCCAAAGCTGGCTCTTCAAAACATGAAAGAGGAGCTGCATTTGCAGAAATAAAAGAAAACATTATCGCCTCTTTTACAGAAGAGGAACAAGAAGAACTTGGAGGCTTAATATCTAAATATTATAGTAAAGCTGAAAAAACAGCCGTGCGCGATTTAACCCTAAATGAAGGTTTACGCTTAGACGGTCGTAAAACAACTGATATTAGACCTATTTGGTGTGAAGTAGATTATTTACCTTCTACTCATGGATCCTCTATTTTTACACGAGGTGAAACACAAGCTTTAGCGACAGTTACCTTAGGTACCAGTCGAGAAGCCAATATGATAGACATGCCATCCTTTGAAGGCGAAGAGCGTTTCTATTTGCACTATAACTTTCCTCCCTTTTCAACAGGAGAAGCCCGCCCTATACGTGGAACTTCCAGACGTGAAATAGGTCATGGTAACCTAGCACAACGTGCCCTTAAAGGCATGGTGCCATCTGATTTCCCCTATACCGTAAGAATCGTTTCAGAAATTCTGGAAAGTAACGGATCTTCCTCAATGGCAACAGTATGTGCTGGTACAATGGCGCTTATGGATGCTGGGGTTTCTATAAAAAAACCAGTATCTGGTATCGCTATGGGGCTTATAACAGATACTGATACAGGTAAGTATGCTGTACTGTCCGATATTTTAGGAGATGAAGATCATTTAGGAGATATGGACTTTAAAGTAACAGGTACCAAAGATGGTATTACTGCTTGCCAAATGGACATTAAGGTTAAAGGCTTAAGCTATGAAATTCTAGTAAAAGCTTTAAAACAAGCACAAGACGGTCGCTTACACATTCTAGACAAATTGGTTGAAACGATTGCACAACCAAATTCAGAAGTGAAACCACATGCACCTAAAATGATTACCAGAGTAATCCCTAATGAGTTTATCGGAGCCTTGATTGGTCCTGGCGGAAAAGTAATTCAAGAATTACAAAAAGAAACCAAAACAACCATTGTTATTAACGAAGATCCGGTAACAGAGGAAGGTATTGTTGAAATTTTAGGTACCAACCAAGAAGGTATTGACGCTGTATTGGCTAAAATAGATTCGCTTATGTTTAAGCCTGAAGTTGGTAGTGTTTACGAAGTGAAAGTAATAAAAATGTTGGACTTTGGTGCTGTTGTAGAATACACCCAAGCACCTGGAAACGAAGTGTTGTTGCATGTTAGCGAATTGGCTTGGGAGCGTACTGAAAATGTTAGTGATGTGGTTAACATGGGAGACGTTTTTGAAGTGAAATACTTTGGTGTTGACCCAAAAACACGAAAAGAAAAAGTATCTCGCAAAGCCATTTTACCAAAACCAGAAGGATATGTAGCTAGACCACCTAGAGATAATAACCGTGGTGGTGGACGCGATAACCGTGGTAGAGACAATCGAGGACATGGTAACCGTCGTGACGACAGAAAACCAAGAGAAAATAACTAAACATTTATGCGTTAGTAATTTACAAAGGGCCGTATAAAATATTTTACACGGCCCTTTTTTATTCTTTAAATGCAGGTCTTCTAATCCTAAATGATTAATTTATTTATTAACAAGTTGGTATGTTATCTTATTTTTAAAAGTATGCCATAATGCTGCATCTCCATCAATAGTAAAAGTTTCAGAATTTTTAAAAGCTGTTGAAATAAGACCTCCAACACTACCCGCCGCAGCACCTACAAGCCCAAAAGCCAAAGCACCTTCACCAGCTGTATATCCAAAAACCCAGGCATCAGGATCTGCCGATGATGCTCCAATAATCGCTCCTGTAGCAGCACCTACACCCGCCCCAATAAGTACATTATTACCATGGGCATGTTTTGCTTTTATTTGTCCTATATCTTGGTATCTTAATTTTATTTCTTCTTGGTTTCCATGAATCCCTAAAATAGAATCATTAATATAAACCACATGGCCTTTTGCTATTTTTTTACCTTCTAAATTGTACACTCTTAAAAATAATTGATTTGAATTTGTTTTCTTTTGCGCAAAAGCCTGTATTCCAAACATTAAAGCTACACAAAAAGGTACTATTACTAATTTTTTTGTTATTGTTTTCATGATTACTGTTTTTATTTATTATAATTTATAGGTAAGTCCTATGATGGTGGATTTAATATCACCCTGCCCTTCTTCTAAGATAGCGCTAAAGGTCCATTTCTTAATTCTTAAACCAAATGTAAAGCCATTAAAGCCTGTGCCGCCTTCATACTCCTCAGGAGCTCTGTAATTCAACAAATCACCTATATACAATCCTAATGCAAATGCACTATCTTCAGACGTTTTAAATACATATTCCGAATAGAAGTTATAGGTAAGCATAGATTTTGGATTGGCTACCACAAGTGCCTCATCGCTACTTTTAGATAGCATAGCCAATTTATCTTGATAAGGACCAAATTCATTTAAGTAAGCCATTTCAACACCAATAAAACGCCAATCCATCTTAGGCCTTGAGTAGGTGTAATTAATGCCCGCTTTTGCATTGATATTATAAAACTTTTTTACCTCACCGTCTGTAATTAAGTCGTTATACCCTTCTGTAAAATGATAAGACCCAAAGGAAAAACCTGCCCCGTAATAAAAGTTATAATGACGTGCTGTTGTATTACGATGAACTTTTAAATCAAAAATGGTCTTTTTATCTTTAAAGTCAGCATCATACTGAGGGTGTTTCCCCATACTTAACGACGCAGAAGCATACGTATTCGATGTTTTTTCATCTACATAATGTGCTTTTTCGGTGTAAGACTTAATAGACCCATAGGAACCGGTTGTGTATACCCTATTAACACCACAAGAGGTGATAATCATTAAAAGAGCCATTGTTTTTAAAATTCTTAAAATTGTTTTCATTGTGTTAGTTATTTAATTAGAAAATATATGTCAATACGGCTTTAATATGAGCGCCAGGAATTTTATCCGGTTTCTGGTTTTCAAAATTCAACACACCTATATTATATACTGATTGCATACTTATACAACCTAGCACTTTACATGTAAAGCCTAGTTTAAAGCCAAGATCAAAATCATTATACTTCTGTTTTAAATTGTAAACACCCTTTACGTAGCTAAAGGACTTATTAAACAATCCACCAGTCTGTGGCTCTATCAAAATATCTAATGAGTCAAAAAGGTTTATATACTTATTGATAGTCATTATCTCAGAACCATTAAGTGCCTCAATAAAATTGTACTTGGTATTCTGGGCATTTATTTGAAATACCAATCCAACAATGAGAATTATTTTAAAGACTAATTGCATAATTTCTGTGCTTTGTACAAATATATTTTGGGTTTAAAAAAGGGCTGTCCAAGATTATGCATAGACGATAATTCTGGACAAACTACACTAGATAGCATGGGCTGTTAGCCTATTTTTAAGTGCAGCTGGCAACAAAGCATCCAAAACCATGAATGTTTTGTTTACACGGCCTGGAATAATTATTTCATGACCATTAATAAATTGCTTGATGGTGACTTTGGCAACGTCTTCCGGGTTCATAATGGATTGTCTAGAAATCCAACCTAAATGTCGATTCTGTATGCATAAACCTGTGGTAGTATTCATGCCTCCAGGACAAACAATAGAAACCGTAATGTTATAAGGCTTTAACTCCTTCCTTAAGCTTTTTGAAAAGGACAGCAAATAGGCCTTGGTGCCACCATACACCTGCTTTCTTGGAAGATGAAAAAAACTGGCCATACTGCTTACATTTAAAATACCTGAAGGTGCCTGTGCTTTTAAATCCTCCATGAAAAGCTTTATCAGTAACGTAGGGGTTGATACGTTTACGCGTATTTGTGTTAGAAAATAATCCTCAGACATCTCTCCAAATAGACCCTTACTTAGCATCCCCGCATTATTTACCAAATACTTAATGGTTATGTTATGGCACTTTACCAGCTGATGTAATCTTATACAATTATCTCTGGTGCTTAAATCCATTTCTAAGTAAAATACATCAATATTAAAATTCAACCTTAGAAAATCGCTTAGTACTGGCAGACCAGAATTTGGAAGTGCTACCAATACCAAATTCATATGTTTTTTTGCATATTCAATAGCAAGGGCTTTACCAAACCCTTGACTTGCTCCTGTTATTAATGTATACGGTTTCATTGTGAAAAGTTTATAGTTTGCTGTAATCCCAATTCTAAGGGGGTTATTGTATATTTCAATTCATTTTTGGCCTTATCAGAAATCGATAACCGATTTACAAACAAGGCGTCCAGAATACGGGGAGTAATTCCTGACATACCACCAACAACCAATGGAAGCATTCCAATAAAAGAAACCATGGCCTTTAAAAAAGGGTAATTGATTCTTACTATTTTAATATGGCTTTTGGAGAGTTGCCTAATTTTATTAAAAAGCTTTTCATAACTTATATTTTCACCCCCTATAATATATTTTTCATTTGTAATTGGGCTTTTCATGGCCAGTATATGGGCATTTACAACATCGTTCACATATACATAGTTAGAAGTGACCCACAACCTATCGGGTACTATTAAATAGTTTTTTTTCACAATAAGCTGTACCAGTCTATTAACACCACTGGAAAAAGTCTTTAAACCTGGACCATATACTTTTGAAACATTCAAAATAATACAAGCAAGGCCTTTATTGGCATAGGCTCTAACCCGCTCTTCCGACATACATTTTGTTAATTCATAATCATTTGAATACGATTCCAAACGTGGTTGGTTTTCGGTAATGGGAATATCCTTGTACGATGGCCCAAATGCCGAAAGTGTACTCGTGTAAATAAGCTTCTTTACTTTGGCCTGTAAGGCTGCCTGCAATACATTTTCAGTACCTAAAACATTCGTATTATAAAAAAGGCTTAACTGTTTGCATTTTAAATTGGTATAGGCCGCGGTATGAAACACATAGGCACACCCTTTAACTGCATGCCTTACAGAGTCTAAATCGCAAATATCCCCTTTTAATGGTTGGATATTATTATGCTGTGGCACCTTGTCTGAATACAAGTCCCTTACCAAAGCCATGACCTGATATCCGTCTTGGGCCAATGTTAAAGCCAACTGATGTCCTATATATCCAGTGGCTCCTGTAACTAATACTTTCATAATATCTTTCTTTTAGTAGTTAAATGATTAAACATGGAAACTTCATAAACTGCCGACAAGGCCAAATGCATTAAGAATGCATACCATATGCTATGTGTTAAGTAAGTAAAAAGGCATAGCAGTATTCCAAAGGGTATGGCGCCTAATACTTCTTTCCTAGAGTCGAATATGTGAATGAGTACATATAAAAGCGTCGCGCAAAGGATAGCTGCCCCTAAACCAGTAAACTCTAGAAACAGAAACAATAAAATGCCCCTAAAGAAAAACTCGTAGCAAAGCAAAAACGAAAATCTTATTATAAAATAAAACCACACATTAGAAACACTAAAATTTACCGTGTTAGTCTCGTGTATAGACTGCTGTTTTGTAAAAGCCTTGTAAGACACATAAGCTGAAAGAAACAGCATCGTTAAAAATGACGTTAAAACAGCTAACTTTGGTACAGATATGATTTCTATAAGGTATCTTAACTCAGGAACCATTAAAAAAGGAAGTGCTCCAAAAAGTACCATGCCCAATACATGCTTTAAATTTAAAAGCCTTAAACCATTGGTGGTCATTAGTGCTTTTTCCAAATTAACAACCCCAATCTTTTTGTAAACAAGGCTCACCAAAAAATATGTAGAGAAAATCACCGTAAAAAGCACTCCTGTTGTAGCAGACACGTTCATGATGTTATAGGAATTAATGTTACATTAAACAATTTGCTAACGGCATCTATTTTTACACATCTTCCGTGCTTGTAATAAAAAATGTTATAGGCATTTTTTGACAGCAACACTTTATATTTGCTGTCCCCCATGGGTTTAACTTCAACCATAGCTTTTAAATTATCACAAAACACAGTCTGGATACTTTTAGGCTCATTAAAATAAAGCGTAATGAGGTTGTGCTTAATATGCTTCAAATTCAGTTTTTGGTTGCTTTTAACTGATTTAAGCTGATAGCCCGCTTCCTTTAGAAGGATTTGTTGATTTGTTTTAGGCTTATCATTTAGGGTTCGGAATATGGAAGAGTACACCATAACATGATCCCTATAAATCGTAGTTTCTTTTGCGGTAATATTAAATGTTACTAAAAGCTTTGCCTTGATGTGGCTTTCTGAAGCATAAATAATCGAGTCGCCAACAACTTGTTTTTTTATTTTAATCTCTCCAATAACAGCATCATTTTTAATAACATGGTATGTAGCCACCTTGTTTACATCAGCTTTATTAAAAGCCAATGTACCTAGTATTAATAGTGTTAAGAAAAAGGCCTTTACCCTATAAGCTATTCTTTTAATAGCTTCTTTACGTTTGGCTATTGTAGCGTGTCGCTTAAACCTTTTAAAAACGTATAAAATTAGAACTGGTATCATAACTAAAAGTTTTTAGATTATTTGCTAATCATAAAATTATTAGTAGCACCAGGTTTTAATGTCCTAGATGTTCTATGGTGTAAATATTAGGATGTCCAACGATAATCTCGGACGCTCAGAGCTCTAAAACAACACCTAAAAGCGTTGCCTGAAACTTGTAGGTGTTTCTGAAGTGAATTTTTTAAAAGCCGAATAGAAGGTTGATTTGGAGTTAAAACCACATTCCAAACCAATGGCCACAATGGTATAGGCACTAAATTCATCATTAGACAAAAACTTTTTGGCCTGTTGTACCCTTAAATAATTTATAAAGTCTGAAAAGTTATATTGGCTGTAGGTATTAACAAGCTTTGAAAAGTGGCTCTTGCTCATACCCAGTTCTCCGGTGATGGTTTCCATGCTTAAAAGCGGGTCTAAATACAACTTGTTTTTAATAATGTGATTTTTTATGTTTTCAAATTCTTTTTGGTGTTTTTCATTATAAATATCGCTACTACCTTGCTCCTGCGATTTTACATGGTTGTCTGCCCCAATCAACACCTTATCGGTATGGATAGTACTTCTTAAAGAAATTCGGTCTTGCACTACATTGTATTTATAAAAACCTTGATATCCAATCCAGTACAAAAGTATTGACGAGCTTAGTCTAAGTGGAATATAGGCTGTTTCATCACCAGTAACTGTTTTTATAATTACGGCAAACGCCCAAAATGCAATTACAAAAGCCCCCAAACGGATAAACCATTTTATCCAATTTAAATCGTCATAACTCAAAATAAAATCCAATAAATAGTGACGTCTAAAAATGAGCAAACAGGTATTTGCGAAAAAGAACAGACTGTACAACAAATTAAAAATATCTTCAATGGTTGTATAGTTATAGATTAAAGACGTATCCCGGTTGGGCACCTCATGGTATACATAAGAAATAAGGCAAAGTCTAATAACAATCTCTACAACAAAAAGAACCAATGTTGGTTTAATAAAATCATTCACCCGTTTTTCAACCTTTATAAAATGGATGGTAAAAGCATAAAACATGGGAAGAATTAAAACATACCAGGGAACCAACATGTTTTTCAAAAGAAACATATCCGACGAATAGCCATTATCTATAAGCCATCGCTGTAAATTGTTTAACGAAATAAACAACACCGTTAAATTTAAGAACACAATGGTTTTATCATACTTCTTTTTTACAAATAAGGTGACAAGGTTAAAGCCAAAGCCTTGAATGACACCAGCTATAAGAAAAAAGTTTATGACCGACACTAAGTCCATACTAAAAAGCTACGCATTATATTAGATACCTGCTCTAAAACCAAAAGCACAGCCGCTTTAAAGGCTGTCCTTAAATAATAATTTACTTCGTTTAAAACGAAGATAGCAAAAATGTCTGAAAAGTTTATTTAGGGAATCAAAATACTGAAGCTTGTAACTTACTATTTATCAACTATATAAAATATGGCGGGGCCTATTGAACTTTACAAGCCTTAAAGCGTGAAGATTTTATGAAATATTGAATGAAGTTACTAAACCAGAATACGATTTCATTGTTGCTTGCTCGGGAATATCCTGGCTAAGACGCTGTTTGTAATCTTTACTAATTACCACATAATAAAGATACATATCCAAGCCACTCTGTATAAGCCTTTTAAACACCCCCGATTCTTTTTTTTGTTGTTGTAATGTTTTCATTGTTAATAGCTTTTGGTTTGTGCCGTAAAAAATTTGTTTCTCCTTCTTATTACACAAACTTACTTTGCATTTATTGATAATCATTAGACCAAAATGCTTAAAAATTCATTTATTTTTCTTATTTTTCACAAAATCACCTGCTTTCCTACTCACAATTCTTAAAAAATGCAAGAGCAATTTATCCAGTATTTAAAGGCCAAATCGCAAGACAACACCTCTTTTGTAGAAGACATTGCCAGTATTTTAGATATTGGTTATGATGCCGCCTACCGACGCATCAATTTAAAAACCAGCTTGTCTTTAGATGAAAGTGTTAAATTAGCTAAGCACTATAAAATTTCATTAAATAAATTGTTTGAAGTTGGTAGCCAAAATACGATAACAACCGATATATCGCCCCCCATACACGACAAGGCAGATTTAGAACTGTGGTTAAAGCAATCCTATAACAGTGTTATTCCCTTAACCAAGCTTAAAAGTGCCTCTATGATTTATTCGGCAAAAGACATTCCACTGTTCCACACACTTAAAGACTCCTATTTATCCCGATACAAAATGTATGTATGGCTTAAAGATGTGGATCCAGAAATGACCCGCAATAAAGTATCATTTAGCGATTTTATAAAGGATATTCCAGAATCCTTACTAGAGCAAGCTTTTACTTTAGGAGAAGTTTATAAAGACATCAATATCACTGAAATTTGGAACAATACCACCATCAATGGGTCCTTACAGCAAGTATTATATTATTTTGAGGCTGGAGCCCTTTCTAAAGAACTGGCCCTTCTTATCTGTACCGATATTGAAGACGTTATTCGGCATGTAGAAAAACAAGCTATACAGCAATGTTTAATTGGATCAAAAAATAAATCTATATACAACCTATATATAAACGACATACATACCATGAGCAATACCATCATGGTAAAAACACCCTATCAAAAAATATTTTTTACCCCCTTTACCGTAATTAGCTACTTTAAAATAGAGCACCAACCTACTTGTGAACTCATGTACGAGTTTTTTGAAAAACAAATGAGCATTTCCAAGCTATTAGTAAATGCAGGTGAAAAAGACCGTTCCTTATTCTTTAACCGCATGCACCAAAAAATCAATAGGTTACGAGAGCGTATTATTATTGACAATGATGCATTTGATTTTGAATAGCAAACGTTAAATCTCGTTAAAAATTTGCTTTTCTGCTTATTTTCATTATCTTATGGGTTATGATTTACGAAGACAAAGCAAAATATTCAAACATCCTAGAAGATTCCATCACCTATTTAGAGAACCACGGTTTTGAAAATATTAAAGCCGATTTAGATGGATATGAGACCCCGAAATCTTACCTTAAATCTGGTAGCGATATCTCTATCACACCTGATATTGTTGCAGAAAAAGAAGGTAGAAAACATTATTTTGATATCAGTTTAAAATCTGAAAAACCTAAACTTTTAAAATCCAAATGGTTATTTCTTAACACACTTAGTACCCTAAAATCATCACGCTTTAGGTTAATTACCGCTAGGGGGCACTATAAATTTACCCAAGAAATGCTAGAGGCCATTAATTTACCCAACAAATCATTAATAAAGATCTAAAAAAACATAACACTTTTGTACCCATTGGTTTCTACCGTACATTTCAGTGTTTACAAGCCTTTTGTTAGATTATCTCAATCTTGCTAACGATGTATGCAAAATAATTTCAATTTTTTTGTAACATTTTTTATCTTTTGTACGTATAATCACTGAATAACAATATTCATATTTAACTTTTAGAGGAAAAAATTATTAAATGAGACAACTTAAAATTACGAAGCAGGTTACCAATAGAGAGACAGCTTCGTTAGACAAATACCTTCAGGAAATTGGAAAAGTTGACTTAATTACCGCAGATGAAGAAGTTGAATTGGCACAGCGTATTAAGGCAGGTGACCAAATTGCTTTGGAAAAATTAACCAAAGCCAACCTACGTTTCGTTGTATCGGTAGCTAAGCAGTATCAAAATCAGGGTTTAACATTACCCGATTTAATTAATGAAGGTAATTTAGGCCTAATTAAGGCTGCACAACGTTTTGATGAAACACGTGGATTTAAGTTTATATCTTACGCTGTTTGGTGGATTCGTCAATCCATTCTTCAAGCATTAGCGGAACAATCACGTATTGTACGTTTGCCCTTAAACAAAATTGGTTCTATTAACAAAATCAATAAAACCTTTGCCTTTTTAGAGCAAAGTCATGAACGTCCACCAAGTGCTGAAGAAATTGCAAAGGAATTGGATATGACCATTAACGATGTTAAAGAGTCTATGAAAAATTCTGGACGCCATGTAAGTATGGATGCCCCATTGGTAGAAGGTGAAGACTCTAACCTATACGATGTATTAAACAGTGGTGAGTCGCCAAACCCTGATAAGGAGCTATTGCACGAGTCGCTACGTACAGAAATCGAGCGGGCATTAGAAACCTTAACACCTCGTGAGGCCGACGTTATCCGTTTGTACTTTGGTTTGGGTAATCAACACCCAATGACTTTAGAAGAAATTGGCGAGACTTTCGACCTAACACGTGAGCGTGTAAGACAGATTAAGGAAAAGGCGATTCGTAGATTAAAACATACGTCTCGAAGTAAAATATTAAAGACCTATTTAGGATAGTAATTATATTTAATTACGACTAAATTACAGTAACAAACAGTTACACACATAACTGTTCGTTTTTTGATTGATGAAAGAACCCCCGGCTGATTACCGGGGGTTTGTTTTTTTATATGTATGATGTGTATCGCAATTAAAACTTTGCAATTAAAATTGGCTAAAACCTAAAACAAAACCACTATTTTTGTCAAAACCTTTTAAAAGATAGATGGACACAAAACTTATAGCACCTTCCCTATTAGCTGCCGATTTTGCAAACCTACAACGCGACATAGAAATGGTAAACCAAAGCGATGCTGATTGGTTCCACATTGATATCATGGATGGCGTATTTGTGCCTAACATCTCTTTTGGCATGCCCGTACTAAAAGCCATTACCAAACATACCCAAAAAACGGTTGATGTACATTTAATGATCGTAGAACCAGATCGCTACATAAAAACATTTGCCAATCTTGGGAGTGATATCTTAACTGTACATTACGAAGCATGCCCACATTTGCACCGTACACTTCAGGCCATAAAAGCCGAAGGTATGAAAGCAGGCGTATCTTTAAATCCACACACTAATGTAAGTCTACTGGAAGACACTATAAATGATATTGATTTGGTACTTATCATGAGTGTAAACCCTGGGTTTGGCGGACAAAGTTTTATTGAAAACACGTATACCAAAATAAAACAGTTAAAAGAACTCATTGCACGCAAAGGGGCCTCTACCATTATAGAAATAGATGGCGGTGTTACCACGGCTAATGCCAAAGCACTTACTCATGCAGGTGCCGATGTTTTAGTGGCAGGTAGTTTTGTTTTTAAAAGCAAGCACCCGCTTGAAACCATTAAAGAATTAAAAACTGCAGCTAATTCTTAATACTGCGTTATAAAATAATTCAATAAATCGGTAGTGGTCACAATACCTACCAAAATACCATCATCTACTACAGGTAAAGCATGGAACTCGCGTTCTGCTAATAAAATGGTTGCTTCTTTTATAGTAGTTTGGCTGTCAATAGTCACTACCTTTTTGGTCATTGCCTGCTCAATTGTAAATGTATTAAATACAACCGCATTAACATCATGCTCATCATTAGTTGTTTCAGCATAACTTATTTTTTGCAGATCTGTATAACTTACCATGCCAATAACAACATCAGAGCTTACCACCGGAATATGTTTTATTCTATGGGTATTAAATAACATTTCAGCGTGTTCTAAAGTATCACCTCTTTTAAGCGCAATAACATTTTTACTCATTATCTCAGAAACTGGGGTTCGCTGTTTCATATACTTTATTATTAATTAATATTTATTTTTATTACTGTTTTTTTATATGGATAATATACTATGCAGGGCTACTCCACAATTTATCGTCTATCAAATTGTTTTAGCAAATATTTTATTAAATCTGTAGTGGTAACAATCCCTACTAACTTATTATCATCTACAACCGGTAGCGCATGAAATTCCCTAGCGGCCAAGATCTCGGCAACCTCTTTTATAGAATGTGATGTAGACACACTTACAATGTTCTTTTTCATAACTTGCTCAATAGTAAACATGTTATAGATCATAGCATCTGCATCTATATCCATATCATTTGTAACATCAGCAAAACTAAGCCTTAATAAATCCGTATAACTTAGCATACCTACAATAACATGATCCGTAACAACAGGAATATGACGTATATGATGGGTTTTAAAAAGGCGTTCGGCAGTCTCTAAACTATCTTTCTTCTTTAATGTAATAACAGGTGCTGTCATTATCATAGATACAGGTGCTTTTCGTATCATAACAAGCGTATTTACAGTTAGCACACTAAAGTTATTAAACTACGCAGCAATAAAGCATGACAAAAGTCATGATTAAATCATTTAATACCCCGCTACAGTAAAATTTAGCATTTGCTTTACCTTTAAATAAACTTCTGGGAATTGTGCCCTAAAATCCTTTGGGGTTTCAATAAAATTCTCAATAATTACAGCTAGGAATTCAAATTGGTTGGTAAAGGCGTATTTTCTAAAATAATCCGACTCCATAAGCCTTATACGCAATGTATTATTGTTAACCAATAAATCAGAGAGTTCTTTAAAAGAATCACTAAAAATTGTAGAGCTTACATCACGCTCCTTAATACTATTAAAATGTATGGCATGGGTCAGTTCATGAATCCCTAAATTTAAATTATCCTTTTCGTTAAAAAAGCCTTTGGTAAAATCTTCCCAAGAAATCACCAGGGTCTCTAATTTAGGGTTAAATTCCCCTTTGTGGTAGGCCTCATTGGTTTTAGAGTAAAACCTTTTGGGGTAGATCACTATTTTAGAAATCAAGCCTATATAAAAATCCCTAAAACCAAAGGTGAGCATCACAGCCGTGGCCGATACCAATACCTTAACTTCATCATTAATAATCATCCCCTCCCTGCCAATAAAATCCTTATCCTTTATAAAAGAGGCCACACGATGCTCAAAGTGGCGCTTTTGTTTGGGTGTTAATTTTTTATAAAAAGAAAATTGATGTGTTAAAATATGCTTTTGTTTAGCACTCAAGCGCCTTAAGTAAAAATATATATGGTTGTACAAAGGTTTTTTATACTTAAGCACATAGCCCATCTCCAGTAGTTTAAAGGCATAGTAAAACAGAATATAGGCTAAAACAGCAAGTAAAATTCCAAGAATGATATTGCTACCTAAGCTAAATTCTTTGGTGGTTATTAGGGTTGGCATCAAATAATAACGTCGGTTTTAAAATTTAATTACGTTAAATGTATTAAAAAAATAGAGATTTGTTTTCAATTATTTGAAGCTATAAGTTAGTAGAAATCTAAACTTATAAAATCAAGCGCGCTTATTTAAACACTAAATTGGGATTATTATCGTCATCCCCCAATGATCCGATGGGATTACTTTCGTCATCCCTCAAAGCTCCGCTTTGAAAATAAAAATTCCAAACTTATAAATTCAAGCGAGCTTGATTTAACACTGAATTGGGATTACCATTGTCATCCCCCAATGATCCGATGGGATTACTTTCGTCATCCCTCAAAGCTCCGCTTTGAAAATAAAAATTCCAAACTTATAAATTCAAGCGAGCTTGATTTAACGTTTGGAATTTTTATTTATTCGTGACCGCGGAGGGATTCGAACCCCCAACCCTCAGAGCCGAAATCTGATATTCTATCCAGTTGAACTACGCAGCCTCTTATTTATTGAGATAATTTAGCCTTAACTATACTAGATATGGTTTTGCCATCGGCCTTACCAGCCAATTTCTGGGTAACCACACCCATAACCTTACCCATATCTTTCATGCCTTCTGCTCCTACTGCTGTGATAACTTCTACCACCACTTGCTCTATAGCGTCTTCAGACATGGCTTCTGGTAAAAACTGACTGATAACCTCTGCCTCTGCCAATTCAGGCGCTGCCAAGTCTTCCCGACCTTGATCTATATAAATAGCAGCACTGTCCTTTCTTTGTTTTACCAACTTTTGAAGCATTTTAAGCTCCTGCTCTTCTGTTAACCCTGCTTGTCCACCACTTTCTGTTTGCGCTAATAAAATGGCCGATTTTACAGCACGTAAAGCTGTTAAAGCGGTTTGGTCCTTAGCCTTCATAGCTGCTTTTAAAGCCGTCATAACATCTTGTTGTAAACTCATGGTACGTTTTTATTAGAATGCGAATATATAAAAAAAGTCCCTAAAGGCACCGTTAAAAAAAACTATAAAATGTTACTGTTTATATTTTAGTGCTTAAAAGTTCCAGTATATAACCAATAAGAATTAAAAACCCGAAAAGCTGAGGGATGCCTTTCGGGTTCATAACTAAAGTAAGGTCAGTGTACTAAATTAATCTACATTATCGTGTAAAAAGGAATTGTTACTTCTTAATTGCACGTCGTCATTATCATCTAAACCAACACTGGTTCGAGACATATCTGTTTCCGAAGAATGCTTGGCTTCATTTAAGTGAACCCCCTGTCGTTTGTAAGCTGGTACTTTTTCTATATCATCAATCTTGGCATTATTGAACTTATAATTAAAGTCCTTCATCTTACGTCTGCGTTCCTCGGCACGTTCTTTAAGCATTTCTGAAATAGGGGTGTTTATGGGGTCTATTTCGGCTGCTACATCTTCTTCTGCAGCGGCTTCTTCTTTTATAACTTTCTTTTCAAAAACAATATCCTCATCCATTTCTTCTACCAACTCACCAGAATCTTTTTGTCTTTTATTCATAGACGATTCTACTTCAATATAATCTTCAAGTGCATAACGCACGTCTCCTTCTTCGTTAGATTCTGTTACGGGTATAAGCTCTACATAATCATTTACTGAAATATCCTTAACTTCATCATCTTTTATACCAAAAGATACCACATCTTCACTACCTGTATCTTCATCTTTTTTAGATAATGGCAAATCAAATGTTAATGTTATTTGTTGCTCTTCTTCAACTTCTATCTTTTCAGGTTTCGACATTTTAGTTACAGGCTTGATAACAAAATCATCGTCTTGCTGAATTTTGCCTTTTACTTCTTCATAATCTACCTCTAGATCCTTAATGGCACTGGAGGTAGGAATTAATGGATCGGGATTTAAAGGTGTATTCTGCTCAGTTTTTTGAACGGGTTTGTTGGCTGCTTTACTAGGCATTTCAGGTTCGACCTCTTCTATATCCAACGTATGCCTAACTACAGGTGGTTCTTTCTTTTCGGTTAATTCTATAACTGGAGCTATAATTACGGGGTCTTTATCACTTTTTGCATTGGCCTCATTATCATCACCAAGGGAATGCACCACTTTTTTAGATTCGGTATTAGAAATTTCGTCCTGTTGCTCAATATTAAATCCAGTAGCTATGATAGTAACCGCAATAGACTCTTCTAGGGTATCGTCTTCACCCACACCCATAATAATATTGGCACCATGGCCTGCTTCGTTTTGAATATGATCGTTAATCTCACCAATTTCGTCAATGGTAATTTCATGAGATCCAGAGACAATAAGCAGTAATACATTTTTTGCACCTGTAATCTTATTATCGTTAAGTAAAGGAGAATCCAAAGCTTTGCTTATAGCTTCTTTGGCACGGTTTTGTCCCGATGCCAAGGCCGATCCCATAATGGCCGTTCCACTATTGCTCAATACGGTTTTTGCATCCCGTAAATCGATGTTTTGTGTGTAATGGTGCGTTATTACTTCGGCTATACCACGAGCAGCTGTAGATAGCACTTCATCAGCTTTTGAGAATCCTGCTTTAAATCCAAGATTACCATAAACTTCACGAAGCTTGTTATTATTGATCACGATTAAAGAGTCAACAACATCTCTTAAGTTTTCAATACCCTTTTGGGCTTGTTCTATACGCATTTTTCCTTCAAACTGGAACGGCATGGTTACGATCCCTACGGTTAAGATATCAGAATCTTTAGCCATTTTAGCAATAATAGGCGCTGCACCAGTACCGGTACCACCTCCCATGCCTGCGGTAATAAAAACCATTTTTGTATTGGAGTCTAGCATGCTTGAAATGTCTTCAAAACTTTCCACTGCCGATTTTTCACCAACATCTGGGTTAGCGCCTGCTCCCAATCCTTCGGTTAGGTTAACCCCTAACTGAATTTTGTTGGGCACGCCACTATTTTGAAGTGCTTGGGCATCGGTATTACAAATATAAAAATCTACGCCTTTTATACCTTGTTGGAACATGTGGTTTATAGCATTGCTGCCACCGCCGCCAACACCAATAACTTTAATAACGTTCGATTGATTTTTGGGTAAATCAAATGCGATACTGTCGAATTCTTTTTTGCTGCTCATAAATTCTGTTTTACTGGTATATTATTCTTTGTTGTTTACTTTTTTATCACTAATCCTCTTACTCGGCGTTATCTAAAAAATCCTTGACACGCTCGGTTAATTTATCTAGAAAAGAACGACGTTCTTTTATGGGTTTCTGTTTTACATCCTCAACGGGTGCTTCTTCATCGTTGGCTGTTGGCTTTACTTCTTGCTGCTCAGCTTTCCTTCGTTCATGGCGCTTAAGTCCATCCAACACCAACCCTACGGCCGTGGCGTAAAGCGGACTCGTAATATCATCATCACTATCACCAGCTAAATGCTCATTTGGATAGCCTATACGGGTATCCATACCTGTTATATATTCTACTAATTGCTTTAAGTGCTTTAATTGGCTACCGCCACCTGTTAGTACAATTCCTGCAATAAGTTTTTTCTTTTGTTCCTCGTGCCCGTAATTCTTTATTTCTACATAAACCTGCTCAACAATTTCCACAACGCGGGCATGTATGATTTTTGAAAGGTTTTTAAGGGTGATTTCCTTAGGTTCCCTACCCCTTAAGCCTGGTATGGATACTATTTCGTTATCCTTGTTTTCACCTGGCCAAGCAGAACCAAATTTTATTTTTAACAATTCGGCTTGCTTTTCAATAATGGAACAACCTTCTTTAATGTCTTCTGTAATAACATTACCTCCAAAAGGAATCACGGCAGTATGGCGAATAATGCCATCTCTAAAAATGGCAAGATCGGTGGTACCACCTCCAATATCTATCAAGGCTACGCCTGCCTCTTTTTCTTCTTGACTAAGCACGGCATTTGCTGATGCTAAAGGCTCTAAGGTAATTCCCTCCAGGTTTAAGCCTGAGCTCTGTATGCAACGGCCAATATTTCTAATGGATGATACCTGCCCCACTACAACATGGAAGTTGGCCTCTAAACGTCCACCATACATCCCAATGGGCTCTTTTATTTCTGCTTGTCCGTCAACTTTATATTCTTGTGGCAACACATGTATAATCTCTTCTCCTGGCAGCATTACCAATTTATGCACTTGGTTGATAAGCCTATCAATATCATCATCATCTATAACCGTTTCAGAATTGGATCTGGTAATGTAATCACTATGCTGCAAACTTCTAATATGCTGTCCTGCAATACCAACGGTAACATCTTCAATTTTCATATCTGCAGCCACCTCAGCTTCTTGAACTGCTTGCTGTATGGATTGAATGGTTTGGGTAATATTATTTACCACACCACGGTGCACGCCCAAACTTTTAGACTTGCCAATGCCTAAAATTTCGACTTTGCCGTACTCGTTCTTACGGCCAATCATAGCCACAATCTTTGTGGTTCCAATGTCTAACCCTACTGCTAAATTATGCTCCATTGTTTATATTTTGGTACATACTACTTGGTTGTCAAATTGCAAATTGACTTTACTATACTTATCTAGCGTTTGCTCTTTTAAACTTTTTTGATAGAACGCTTTTAAATTATTAATCTTCTTATCCAATAATTTCACATCACCTAACTGCACTAAAAAACGGCATTGTCTAAGCCTTAAAAAAAGGGTGTTATCTAAACTTTGATGAATTTCTATAACATGCTTTTTTAAAAACTCGTCCTTTGTAATTTTTTTTGCAACTACATAGATATTTTTCAAATTATTTTTTTCAACATAACCAGTAACTAAAGGCACACGAGCTGAATAATTGGCTGATAGCGGCATAAAAAAACCGTCATCGTCAATGTAGTAAGACGCATTGGTACTTACCCTCGCAATAGGTGTTTTTTGTTCAATTTCGGCATTAAGTGTACCGTTTACAGTAACATACACTTCCGCCGTCTTTATCATTGGATTAGATTTTAGGGCAATTTCTAACTCATTCAAATCTAAAGTTTCTTTGGCTACATTTTTAACGCTCCCATAATTTTGTATTAACAATTTACTAACAGTTTCATTGGTTACAAAAAGGTTATTTTCTCCAACAAATGTTATCTGTGGTTTAGACACTGCTCTAGCAGCATTTTTTCTCGATGCAAAAGCAAACAAGAACACGGCCAAAACCAATAAAACCACCACTTTTATGTATCCCCAGTTAATTCGCAACACACAATGCTTTTTTAATATGTTTAACTTGTTCTCCTATATCTCCGGCACCTATGGTTAATATCACTTGTGCCCCACTTTGCTGTATGGTTTGTACCAAAACATCTTTACTTACTAATCGTTTATTTTCATTATTTATTTTATCTAGCAACCATGCCGATGTTATCCCTTCTATGGGCTGTTCTCTAGCTGGATAAATATCCAGTAACGCTATGGCATCAAACTGTGACAGGCTATCTGCAAAGGCATTGGCAAAATCTCGCGTTCTACTAAATAAATGTGGTTGAAAAATAGCGAGCACTTTTTTATGGGGATACATTTCCCTAATGGCTTGGTACACAGCATTAATCTCTTCGGGGTGGTGTGCATAATCGTCAATAAAAACCAAATCTTCGGTCTTTATTTGGTATGTAAATCGACGCTTAACACCTTTGTAAGACGCTAAAGCTTTGGCGAGCTGCCGGTGAGGGCAACCATATTCTACAGCCATCGCCAAGGCTATTAGTGCATTAGACAGATTGTGTCTCCCAGGTAGGTTAAATTGTATATTTTCAAGTATGGTTTTTGGTGTTTTTACATCAAAAACATAACTTCCATCTTCTATTTTTATATTTTGAATACTATAATCAGAATCATCCTCTATACCATAGGTTATACCCTTAATGGGTAAGCCATTTTTAACAAACAAAACACCATTGGGTTTTACTTTATTGGCAAAGTCCTTAAAGGATGTTATTAACGCCGTAGCATCACCATATATATCCAAATGATCGGCATCCATAGAGGTTATACAGGCTATATTGGGCGAAAGGGTTAAAAATGAGCGATCAAACTCATCGGCTTCTACTACGGTTACCTCGGTACCCTTGGTTATTAAATTAGAATTATAATTTTCGCTAATGCCTCCCAAAAAGGCTGTCACTGGTACATCACAAACATACATTAAATGCCCTAAAATGCTTGTTGTTGTTGTTTTACCGTGTGTACCCGCTACTGCCAAACAAAAGGTGTTTTCGGTTATCGTTCCCAAAACCTGGGAACGCTTTAATACCGTATAACCAAACTCTTTAAAATAAGCCAATTCGGCATGCTCTTTTGGTACTGCAGGTGTATAAACCACTAAGGTTGTTTCTTTATTTAAAAAGGGTTCTGGAATGTTTTTAACCGCATCACTAAAATGAACTTGCACACCTAAACCCATTAAATCATCGGTAATTTCGGTTGGTGTTTTGTCATACCCAGCCACCGTTTTACCATGACCCACAAAATAGCGTGCCAATGCACTCATGCCAATGCCTCCAATGCCAATAAAGTAAACGCTATGTACGGTATTTAAGTTCATGTTTTGTCTTTAAGAAGTTTTTCTACTTCATCTATAATATCTTTTGTAGCATTAACCAATGCCAATTTCTTTATGTTTTCACCTAAGGCTTTTTGTTTCTCTGGTGATGCAATGAGTTGTGAAAACTTATTTTCAAAATCCACGTCCAAATCTTCTTCTTTAATAATTAGGGCGGCATCCCGCTCTACGACAGCCATAGCATTCTTGGTTTGGTGATCTTCGGCCACATTGGGCGAGGGTATAAAAACAACTGGCTTACCAACAATGCAAAGCTCTGAAACCGAACTGGCTCCGGCCCTAGATATTATTATATCTGCTGCAGCATAAGCAAAATCCATATTGTTCAAAAACTCATACACTTGAATGTTATTGGTATTATTGTAAATTTTATAATCTTGGTAATACAGTTTACCACATTGCCAAATAATCTGTACGTTTTGGGTATCAAAAAAATCCAGTTTTGTTTCAATCAATTCGTTAATACGTCTTGCTCCCAAACTCCCTCCAATAACCAACAAGGTATATTTTCCATGTTTTAGATTAAAGAAGTTTTTGGCCTCAACGGTTTTTGTTTCAATATTTAACAGTCCCTGACGCACTGGGTTACCCGTTTTTATTATCTTATCTTTTGGAAAAAACCGCTCCAAACCATCATAAGCTACACAAATCTTTTTGGCCTTTTTGGCCAGTAGTTTATTGGTAATGCCCGGATACGAATTCTGTTCCTGTATTAAGCTTGGAATGTTATTGGCTGCAGCCACATACAACAAGGGGCCGCTGGCAAAACCGCCTGTGCCAATAGCTACATCTGGCTTAAATGCTTTTACAATGTTTCTGGCTCGCCATAAACTACTTATCAATTTAAACGGAAACAAGAGATTCTTCATGGTTAGTTGGCGTTGAATTCCAGAAATCCAAAGCCCTTTAATCTCATAACCAGCCTGTGGCACTTTTTCCATCTCCATACGGTCTTTAGCGCCAACAAATAAAAACTCTGCATCCGGAAATCGGGATTTCAATGCATTCGCTATAGCTACCGCAGGATAAATGTGCCCGCCTGTACCGCCACCTGATAGAATAATTTTATATGTCTTGGATTTACTGCTCACAACTTAAATGGTTTCTGAAAGAATTTCCAATGGATTTTCGTCTATATATTCTTGTTCTTTAATTTCTTCTCGTTTAGCACTTACACTTAGTATAATCCCTATGGCCAAACAGGTCATCCAAATAGATGTCCCACCACTACTTATTAGTGGTAAGGTTTGCCCCGTTACTGGAAACAACTCTACAGCCACGGCCATGTTTATCAATGCCTGAAATACAATGGGCAAGCCTACACCCAACACCAATAACTTACCAAAAATGGTATCGGCCTTTTGCGCCACGATTACAATTCTAAACAGCAGCCACATATACAGGATTAAAATGAAAAAACCACCTATCAACCCGTATTCTTCTATGATAATTGCAAAAATGAAATCGGAAGATGATTGTGGCAAAAAGTTCTTTTGTATACTCTTACCAGGGCCCAAACCTTGAATGCCCCCAGATGCTATGGCTATCTTTGCTTTTTCTATCTGATAGTCTGCTTCGGTATCCTCCGGATTCGAGAAACTTTCAATTCTGCTCATCCAAGTGTCCACCCTATTGGGCATAACCTCTGGAAAGGCTTTTGCAACCAATACAAACAGTACAAGGGCTAAAACCCCCGATCCAATAATAACAGCTAAATACCTAAAGGGATATCCGCCCAAGAACACCAACATCACCACCATTAAAAACATGATGGCCGAGGTTGATAAATTTGCGGGAAGTATGAGTACCAAGACTAAAAACACTGGTAGCCATAGTGGTAAAATGGAACTCTTAAAGGTAATCGCCTTGTCTTTAATTTTAGACATATACCTGGCCACATACACCATAAGCACGACTGATGCCAATGTAGAGGTTTGAAACGACATACCTACAATAGGGATTTGAATCCACCTACTGGCATTGGCGCCATCAATGGTAGTGCCTTGCAGCATGGTAATGCCCAACAACACCAATACAATAGGAATCATGATTAATGACAAACCCCTAAAATAACGATAGGGTATTTTATGTACCCCATACATAATGGCAAAACCTAAAAACAAATGCATAAAATGCTTCACAAAAAATGCAAAGGTATTACCATTGCCGCCTCGATATGCCAAATTACTGGCTGCACTGTAAACTGGTAAAAATGACAGAATAGCTAACAGTGCCACAATGGCCCATATTAACCGATCACCTTTTATGTTCTTAAACAGTGCTTGCATATTTTACAAATTTCTTACGGCTTCTTTAAATTGACGCCCTCTGTCTTCATAGTTATCAAACAAATCAAAACTGGCACAAGCTGGTGATAGCAATACATTGTCACCAGATTCGGCAACCTTGTACGCTATTTTAACCGCTTCGCTCATAAACTCCGTTTCCACAATAATGTCTACCATATTGCCAAAGGCTTTTAGTAATTTACTGTTATCTAAGCCCAAGCATATAATGGCCTTTACTTTTTCGTTTACAAAAGGAAATAGCTCTTCATAATTATTACCTTTATCTACGCCTCCAACAATCCAAACGGTTGGTGCATCCATACTTTCCAGGGCATAATAGGTAGCATTTACGTTGGTTGCTTTGGAATCGTTTATATATTGCACCTTATTAATTTTAAGAACGTGCTCTAAACGGTGTTCCACCCCTTGAAAGTTCTCTAAACTCTCTCGTATGGTTTGTTTTCTAATCTTCAGTAAATGCGCTACAGTAGAAGCAGCCATTGCATTTTTAATGTTGTGTTTCCCTTCTAATGTAAGACTCGTTGTTGGCATAGTTATTTTGTTGTTATCTATTGTTATTGTTATATTTTCTTTATCTAAATATGCGCCGTTCTCAATGGTTTTATTCAATGAAAAAGGCAATAATGTTGACTGTATGGGATGTGTTTCCAACCAATTGGCTAACACGGGGTCATCGGCATCATAAATCAAATAGTCGTCTGCGGTTTGATTTTCTGCAATCTTGAATTTAGATGCGATATAGTTTTCAAACTTATAATCATACCGGTCTAAATGATCTGGTGTTATGTTTGTAATCACAGCTATGTGTGGCTTAAAATCCACGATGTCATCC
The DNA here is from genome assembly GCF_059428085.1 of Aestuariibaculum scopimerae. NCBI lineage: Bacteria > Pseudomonadati > Bacteroidota > Flavobacteriia > Flavobacteriales > Flavobacteriaceae > Aestuariibaculum > Aestuariibaculum scopimerae. Next base: position 2,456,232 of record NZ_CM182089.1, on the reverse strand, counting down.
AATTGAAAACTGCTTATTTCCAACACATAGTTTTTATAATCATGCTCCAAAATCTGTTTGGCAAAACTGTCGCCAATATTTCCTGCCAAGCCCACATGCAGTTCCTGCTTTAAAATGTGGTGGGTTAAGGTAGCAGTGGTTGTTTTTCCATTACTTCCTGTAATGCCCACAATGGTGGCCTTTGTAAACTTTGAAGCAAACTCTATTTCAGAAACCACAGGAATGCCCGCATCTCTAATGGCCTTAACCAAAGGCACCTTGTCAGGTATTCCAGGGCTTTTCATAACCACATCGGCACTTAAAATTTCTGCCTCAGTATGTGTAGCTTCTTCCCATGCAATCTCATTATGTATAAGAACTTGTTTATATGTTTCTTTTATTTCCCCTTTATCGGAAACGAAAACCTCGTAACCTTTTGCCTTTCCTAAAAGCGCCGTACCTATTCCGCTTTCGCCTCCTCCTAGCACCACCAGTCGCTTCATCTATCTAATCTTCAATGTTACTATCGACAGTATCGCGAGCAAAATCCCAATAATCCAAAACCGCGTTACTATTTTACTTTCATGATATCCCGACTTCTGATAGTGATGATGCAAAGGCGACATCTTAAAGATGCGGCGGCCTTCGCCATATTTCTTCTTGGTATATTTAAACCAACTTACCTGCATAACTACCGATAGGTTTTCTGCTAAAAAAATGCCGCATAGTACGGGTATTAACCATTCCTTTCTTACCGCTACGGCTATCACTGCAATAATACCGCCTATGGTTAAGCTTCCTGTATCGCCCATAAACACTTGTGCCGGATAGGTGTTATACCATAAAAACCCAATCAGTGCTCCTACAAAAGCCGCTATATAAATCGTAATCTCCTCAACTCTTGGGATATACATGATATTGAGATAATCGGAGAAAATGATATTACCCGACACCCATGCAAAAATCCCTAAAGTGAGTACAATAATGGCCGAAGTCCCCGCTGCCAATCCATCGATACCATCGGTTAGGTTGGCCCCATTAGATACGGCGGCTATAATGAATATAGTGACTATGATGAATATTACCCAGGCATACTTTTCCAATTCGGGACTTATCCAAGTTATTAAATCGGCATAATCAAATTCGTTGCCCTTTACAAACGGAATGGTTGTTTTGGTTGATTTCTCTTCTTCGTCAAACAATTTTGTTGGGGACACTTTAGGGTCTGCCTCCAATAGCTCTTGCTGTACTGCAACGGGCAATTTCTCTTTAATGGTAACATCGCTATGAAAATACAGCGTTGTGCCAACAATAATGCCCAAACCTAATTGGCCAAGAACCTTAAAACGCCCTTTTAAGCCTTCTTTATCTTTTTTAAATTTTTTAATATAATCATCTATAAACCCGATAATGCCCATCCAAATGGTGGTGATAATCAATAGTATGATGTAAATATTTTCCAATCGTGCCAATAAAACCACAGGTATTAGGGTTGCCAAAATAATAATGATACCACCCATGGTAGGCGTTCCTGCTTTTTCTTGCTGGCCTTCCAAGCCTAAATCCCTAATGGTTTCCCCTACTTGCTGTTTTTGCAAAAACCGTATAATGCGTTTACCGTAAATAGTAGAAATTAACAATGATAAAATCATAGCCAAAGCCGCCCTAAAGGTTATAAACCCAAACAGGGTTGCGCCCGGTAATTGGAATTGTTGTTCTAAATATTCAAATAGGTAGTATAACATTGTTATTGGTTATTTCTGTAATTCTTTTAAAAATGCGTTTACTATCTTAAAATCATCAAAATCAAAGCGTTCGCCTTTAATTTCTTGATATGTTTCATGGCCTTTACCTGCTATTAAAATAATATCGTTGGGCTGTGCCATTTGGCAAGCTGTTTTTATGGCCTGTGTTCTATCTACTATGGTCAATGTCTTTTTATAGTTTTGGGGCTCCACGCCTTTTTCTATGTCCTTAAGAATATCCTCTGGCACCTCACTTCGAGGGTTATCACTTGTAAAAATGACTTTCGTGCTTAATGCAGAAGCAATATGGCCCATTTTAGGGCGCTTGGCCTTATCTCTATCCCCACCACAACCTACCACGGTTATTAAGGCCTCATTTTTGGTACGAATGCTATTAATAGTTTCCAAAACATTTTTTAAAGCATCGGGGGTATGGGCATAATCAACAATTGCTGTGATTTTCTCATTGGATATCATATATTGAAAACGACCACTTACACTTTCCAACTCACTTATCAATCGAAGGATTTCCACTTTTTCAAGCCCTAACAATTCAGCAGTGGCATAAATAGCCAATACGTTATAAGCATTAAAGCTCCCTATGAGCCGGGTCCACACCTCGGCATCATTGATTTTAAGCAATAAGCCTCCAAATTGGTTTTCCAGTATATGCGCTTTATAATCGGCATACCCTTTTAAGGCATAGGTCATTTTCTTTGCCTTGGTATTTTGCAACATCACCAAACCATTTTTATCATCTACATTTACAAGCGCAAAAGCCTTATCTGGCAAACCATCAAAAAACGATTTCTTAACGTCGCGGTACTCAGCAAAGGTGTTATGATAATCTAAATGGTCGTGCGATAAGTTTGTAAACACGCCCCCTTCAAAGTGCAAGCCTGCCGTACGGTATTGGTGAATACCATGCGAACTCACTTCCATAAAACAATATTCAACCCCGGCTTCGTTCATTTCCTTCAAGTATTTGTTGATGGTAATCGAATCGGGCGTTGTATGTGTGGCCGTGTACTCTTGGTTATCCACCATGATTTTTACGGTAGACAACAAACCTACTTTATACCCTGCCTTTTTAAACAACTGGTACAGCAAACTGGTTACGGTTGTTTTCCCATTGGTACCAGTTACACCAACCAGTTTTAGGTTTTCAGATGGTGCCTCATAAAAATTGGAGGCCATAATGGCCAATGCTTTACTGGTGTTATCCACCTCTACATAGGTTACCCCTTCTTTCAATTGTTTGGGTAAGCTTTCGCAAATAACCGCAGTAGCCCCCAGTTTGGTAGCAACATCTATATAGGTATGCCCATCGGCTATATTGCCTTTTATAGCTACAAACACATCGTCCTGCTTTATGTTTCTGGAATCGAAATCGATAGCAGCCACTTCTATACTTGTACTACCTACTACGGCATTGATAGTCACTTTATACAATATGTCCTTTAATGCTATCATGAAGCTGTTAAAACAATGGTTTGGTTATTCTTCAATTTTATATTCTCATGGATGGATTGCTTTTTCACAATACCGCTTCCTTGTAATTTTACTTTTACTTTTACCTGCATGTTCTCCAACAATGCCAATGCATCCATAGCGGGCAATCCCACTACATTGGGCATGATGGTTTTATAGGTCTGTGCCGTTTTGTAATAGCTTTCAAACTCATCTTCAACAGCGGCCACCTGCACGTCCAGCGATGTTACCTCATCCACAATAGGCGTATCGGTAAATATTTTTTGGGCAATTCTTTTAAATACAGGGCCTGATACATCGGCTCCGTAATAGCCTTTTTTGGTACTGGGCTTATGGATAATCACAATACAGGAATACTTGGGATTATCTGCTGGAAAATATCCAGCAAATGAGGAAATATATCTTTTGTTTTCCTTCCAATCTTCCATCCAATATTCGGTTTGGGCAGTTCCCGTTTTTCCTGACATAGAGAAATAAGGGGAATAAAGCGAATGTCCGGTACCACGTTCTACCACATGCTTTAATATGTCCTGAATTTCCTTTAAGGTCTTCTCTGTACAAATTTTATCATCCGAATCCTCTTTATCAAAGGCTTCAATAACCTCATCCAACTCTTTAACCTCTCTAATAAATCGAGGTTTTACCATCACACCATCATTGGCAATGGCATTGTAAAAGGTTAATGTTTGTAGGGGTGTTAGCCTTAAATTATAACCAAAGGCCATAGAAGGCAAGGCACTCCTGCTCCATATTTTATCCCCTGGTTGCGGAATTACAGGCTTCCCCTCTCCTACAATGGGCAAGCCCAAAGGTTTGTCTAAGCCCCAACCCTTTAAGTAATCGATAAACTTTTGGGGCTGTTTGGAATACCCTTCGTCTATAATGGTTGCCAACCCAATGTTGGAAGACACCTCCAAAGCCCTAGCAGCAGAAATTTTTCCATAGCCGTGGGTATCATAGATAGGTCTGCCATAAAATTGCTTATATCCCAACTTGGTATCTACTACAGTAGACGTGTCTATTATTTTATCTTCCAAGGCCGCCATAAGTGCCATGACCTTGAATGTAGACCCTGGTTCGTGCGACTCTCCTACCGCGTAATTCAAACGCTCGTAGTAGAGGCCGTCCTTATTTCTTCCTAAATTGGAAATGGCTCGTACCTCACCTGTCTTGGTTTCCATCACCACCACACAACCATGTTCGGCCTCATAAAACTCCAGCTGCTCTAAAAGCGCATGGTGCGCTATATCCTGTATATTAACATCAATGGTGGTATATACATCATACCCATCTTTAGGTTCTATTTCGTTGGCATCACTTAGGGGTTTCCATTGCCCTTTGCCTATTTGTTGCTTTTTACGTTGCCCAGCTGTACCTCGTAAATACTTCACCCCAAAAGCGCCATCAATACCCGCTCGGGTTACATTACCTTGATCATCAAAACGCTCATAACCTATAGAGCGCTGTGCAATGCCCCCCATGGGGTGCTCACGCTTCGTTTTTTGTTCCACGATTAACCCGCCTTTAAAAGCACCTAAGTTCAATAAAGGGAAGTTGCGTAATCGTATATAATCCGAATACCCAATATTTCGCGCCAATAGGTAATACCTGTTTTTATTGGCCCGTGCTTTTCGTATGCCGTTCTGGTAATAGCTTGATGGGCGCCCAGAGTAGGCGGACAGGGAGTCGCACAAGGGTTTTAGATATTTTTCAAATGTTTTAGCCGATGGTGTTATGGCATCAATACGTACATCGTACTTGGGTATGGAGGTTGCCAATAAATTACCGTTAACAGAATACACATTGCCTCGGTTAGCAGGAATGACCACATTCTTAACCACACGCTCACTGGCCATGGCCTTGTATTTATCGCCCTGCATAAACTGAATACTGAACAACTTAAAAACCACAGCAATACCGAAGACGAACATACATCCTGCTATAAAATACAATCGGTTTAATATGTTTTTTTCTGTTACAGCCAAAACCTTTCTTTACTTTTGGGATTTAATCTTTATCTTTTTGGGCGGAATCACCGAAGGCGCTATGCCCTTTTCTTTCATGGCATTGATAACGGCCGATTCCATCTTTAACCGCATCAATCTAGAGCGTCCATCTATAAAGGCCGAACGCATTTCGTTCACCTCATTTTTCAACCTTGCTATTTCATACACCTTCTTATCTGCACTATGCGAACTGGCAATCATAATAATGGCCAGTACAGAAATAAAAATGATAAACCTCCAATTCTTAAAAGCATCGTCACTTACCAAAAAAGTGCCTTTTAATATTTTATAGATGTTTTTTTTCATTTTCTCTTTTAAGTTGCAAAACCTACTAAATCTTCTCAGCTATGCGAAGCTTGGCACTTCTTGCCCTGCTATTATTTTCTATTTCTTGTTTTGTTGGCACTATAAGCCCGTTTACTTTTTTCAGAGGCACTTCAAAATTGCCATACATATCGCGTTCGGGCTCCCCTTCAAATAGACCATTTCTTATAAAGCGCTTTACCAAACGGTCTTCCAAGGAATGGTAGGATATAAAACTTAAACGTCCAGCCGTTTTTAAAAGCTCGGGGGTTTGTTGCAAAAATTCCTTTAAAGCCTCAATCTCTTGGTTCACCTCTATACGTATGGCCTGATATATTTGTGCCAAGACTTTATTTTCATGCCGTGGCGGCAAAAACCGCTTCAACACCTTTTTTAATTGTTCGCTGGTTACTATGGGTGCTACCTGTCTGGCCTCTACAATCAATCTCGCCATGGCTGGAGCCGCCCTTAACTCCCCATACTGATAAAACACATCCCGAAGGGCCTGTTCCTCATAATTGTTAACCACGTGGTAGGCCGACAGTTCACTTTGCTGGTTCATACGCATATCCAACTTGGCTTCAAAGCGTGTTGAAAAACCGCGATCGGCAACATCAAATTGATGTGACGACACCCCAAAATCGGCCAAAATCCCATCCACTTCCCTTACACCATAAAACCTTAAAAAGCGTTTTATATACCTAAAGTTTTCATTAATTAAGGTAAACCTGTCATCATCAATAGCATTTTCAAGAGCATCTAAATCCTGGTCAAAGGCAAACAATTTACCATGCTTACCAAGACGTTTTAATATTTCCTTGCTATGCCCGCCACCACCAAATGTCACATCTACATACACCCCATCTGGGTGTATGTTCAACCCATCAACGGTTTCCTTTAAAAGTACCGGGTTATGATATTCCATAGTCATCGTCATCTTGTCCCATAACGTCTTCAGCCAGATCCGCAAAATCTACTGTTGCATCATCAATGGCTTGTTCATACAATTCCTTATCCCATATTTCTATAATGTTTATGGCGGCTGTTACCACAATGTCTTTTGAAATGTTCGCAAACACTGTAAGGTCTTTTGGTATCAATAAGCGGCCATTGGTATCTACCTCAACCATTTTCACTCCCGCCGTAAACCGACGAATAAAATCGTTGTTCTTCTTTTTAAACCGATTCAGCTTATTGATTTTTTGCATGAGCGCTTGCCACTCTGCCATGGGATATAACTCCAAACACTTCTGAAACACCGAACGCCTTAACACGAACCCATCGTCTAAAATGGTAGCTAGTTGCTTTTTTAACGGCGCCGGCATCATTAGCCTGCCTTTTGCATCTACCTTACAATCGTATGTTCCTGTTAACAAGTCCAATGTAAATTTTCAGTGGTTTTTAGTTAATGATTCAAATATATTGAAAATTTTACCACATTTTACCACTTTATACCACTTTGTTAATAATTTTTCGATTAACGGCACTTTATTTATGCGTTTTACGCCTTGAAATCGCAACGGCCACTTAGTATCAATGCGTTATAAATAATTATTTGGTAACACAGCTTTTGTTAACATCTTTAAATTCATATATTATTTTTGTGAATTAATTAAAATGGTTATTTTGTCAATGAAATAACTATATTTGTTTTTAAAGCAACGACTAACTGATTGAATGACGCATCGTTTAAAAAAAGAGAATGACTACAGCTATATTGAAGCTGGTGAAGGTACCCCAATTATAGTATTACATGGCTTAATGGGCGGTTTAAGTAATTTTGATTCGGTAACCCAATACTTTAGTGAAAGGGGCTACAAAGTCATCATCCCAGAGCTCCCCATCTACACCATGTCCTTACTTAAAACCAATGTTAAGAGTTTTGCAAAGTACTTGCACGACTTCATAGAATTTAAAGGTTATAAAGATGTTATTTTACTTGGCAACTCGCTTGGCGGACATATTGGCCTGTACCATACAAAATTATACCCCGACAAAATCAAAGCCTTAGTGATTACAGGCAGTTCCGGACTGTACGAAAGTGCCATGGGCGGTGGCTACACCAAACGCAGTGACTACGAGGTGATTAAAAAGAAAGCCCAAGAGGTATTTTATGATCCTGATGTAGCAACCAAAGCTATTGTGGATGAAGTGTACGCCACGGTTAACGACAGAAACAAGCTTATTAAAACCCTGGCCATTGCTAAAAGTGCCATACGCCATAATATGGCTAAGGACTTGCCAAAAATGCACACACCCACCTGTATTATTTGGGGTAAAAACGATACGGTAACCCCGCCAGAAGTGGCCGAAGAGTTCAATGATCTTTTACCAGATTCTGATTTGTTCTGGATAGACAAATGTGGCCATGCTGCCATGATGGAACACCCAGACGAATTTAACCAACTGTTGGAGGCTTGGCTTAAGGACAGGAACTTGTAAAAACCCTTTTGATACATGCTTATAAAATCGGCTGAATTTGTAGTAAGCAACTCCGATGTTGCCAAATGCCCCAAAAGCATGTTGCCAGAATATGCCTTTATTGGTCGCAGTAATGTTGGGAAATCCTCGCTCATCAATATGTTAACGCACCGAAAGAGCTTGGCTAAAACTTCGGGCAGACCGGGAAAAACACAACTCATCAACCACTTTCTAATCAATAAAAACTGGCATTTGGTAGATTTGCCGGGTTATGGCTATGCCCGCGTATCTAAAAGTGCTAAAAAGGTCTTCCAAAAATTTATTACCCAGTATTTTAGTCTGCGAGAACAATTGGTTACCGCTTTTGTGTTGGTAGATATTCGGCACGAGCCCCAGACCATCGATTTGGAATTTATGCAATGGCTGGGCGAAAACGGCATTCCTTTTTCCATCATCTTTACCAAGGCCGATAAGTTAAAACCTAAGGCTATAGACAGGCATATTGAAGCCTATAAAGCCGTTATTCTGGAAAGCTGGACCGACATGCCCAATTACTTCATTACCTCATCCACCAACAACATGGGCAAAGAGGCCGTTTTGGAATATATTGACGGTTTAAACGGGCACATGCAATCACATGCCCATTAATGTTATTCAATAGGAATGCGTGACGCATTTAAAGAAAGCCAAGCGTCAAAATCCTGCATTTGGGGATTCAATTCCAAAGAAAGCGATTCGCTACGTATCCCATTAAAATCGTCGTTAAAATCTCTTTTAAACTGAAACATGTTCCCTAAATCATCGGCCCCTGGAAAGCCAAAGTTCCTATAGGCTTCTGGACTTACATTATTATAAATAACATTAATATCCAAGGCTTTTGACAGTTTTGCTGCCATGGCATCGCCATTTAGTTTTTCGCCTACTATACCTACTGTTTCACCAATTAATTCGCTACCTTTCTTAAATATCCCATAGGCACATTTACCAATATCTTCTGCGGCCATACCCGCTAATTTTTTATCGTCCATTGGAAAGGCAATGTAGTAATTGCCATCTTCCCCTTTTTGGGGGCCCATTCCAAAATAGATAAAATTGTCCCAGTAAAAAGACGTTCTTAAAAACGTTACAGGTAACCCGGCTGCTTCAAAAAGTTTATCTGCAGCTCCTTTTCCATCAAAATGGGGCACTTTGTATTGACCCTGTAACGTTGGCATGCTATCGTTATCTAAGGCCACCCAATTTCTGGTATCTTCTAAGGTTGACCAAATAATGTGCTGTAAGTTTGCTTCCTTGGCTGCCTGAATAAAGTTTTTAACTTCTTGGTATTCCTTTTCAGGCGAAAAATGCTCCCAAAAAAAGGTTACAAAGTAGGCACCATACGCCCCTTTTAATGCATTCTTAATACTATCGGCATCATCAATATTGGCCTGTACCGCTTCGGCGCCTAATGCGGCCAATGCTTTTGCCTTATCCGAGTTCGTGTCTCTGGTAACCGCCCTTACTTTGTAAGCCGAATTGCTGTCGGCCAAAATGGCTCTTGCAAGTCCACCACCCTGTGCTCCTGTAGCACCAAATACTGTTATTATTTTATTAGTTTCCATGTTAACTTAATTATGTCCTACGCCTATGGCTTTATAGATTTACCCCGTTTTTACAATGGTTTCTGGTCTCCACTTTTATGCTTAAAGGTTTTAAGTCACCTTATAAAGATAACGACTTTCTTATAAAATTCAAACAGATTACCGTCCATAGCGTTAAAAACAACGGCGCCCTAGTAAAAAACAACATCCCCCCAGCTATTAACACCGCTAACGCAGTTAATACGTGGGATAACCGAGCAAATAACTAAGTCAACCCAGTAAAAAACCAAGTTGACCGAGTTATTTACTAAGCCCGCCCAGTTTTTTGCTCGGCCCACCGAGTTAAAAGGCAGGGCTGCGCAGTTAAAAACCAGGCCAGCGTAGTTTAGAAGCCCCCCTATTTAAGACGGTGTGTTGCCCGATGGTTGCTGACTTTGCGAAAACCGCTTTTTTAAGGCCTTATACACCTCATCGGCACCGGGCTGTCCCGCTTTGGCCGCTGCAGCTACCAAACGGTAAAATGCCAGTGCCGCAACATAGCTTTCACTTCCTGCCAACATTTGGCTATCACTTAACCTTTCCAAAAGCGAGGCCACCCGCATGATAAACGGTTCTAACTGGGCAAAAAACGTCATGTCGTTTTGCATTTCATCCGCACTAAAATAGCCGGGCAAAAGCTGCGGATTGTTCACTGCTGCTGTTATGGCATCTTCCGTAAATATCTTGTTACTGCCCTGTATTTTGGGCAAGGTTTGGCGCTCGCCTGTGGTGAGTGCAAAAGTATACGGTTGAAAAGCTGTTTCTGCAGCCGTTAGCGCATCGTTCATCGCTGTAATAGCTTCTGGGGTTAATACGGTGTTAATCCTGTTGTTTGTTAAATTACTCATAATTACATATTTATTAAATGGTTAAAAAATTAAATGATTAAAAAATTGAATGATTGAATGATTCTATTGTTTTAAAACGTATCATATTCTAAATCCTGAATCCTGAATTCTGAATTCTGAATTCTGAATTCTTAATGAATTAAAACGCCCATTACAATACCTAGCACAACACCACCCACTCCGGCACCTATGGTACGCCAAACCGTTTTGTGCTGTTCTTTTTTAAAGTGTGCTTTGGTGGCCAGTAACTTAATGTTCAGTTCCGAAAGTTTCATATCGGTTAGCAAGAGTCGGGTTCGCAATTCCACATTATGCACCCTAATGAATTGGAACAGGCCTTCCATATTGTTTTGCTTTTGGGCAAATAGGGTTTGCAAACTGTCTAAATGCACTTGCTCCTGCTCCAACAGCCTTTCCAGTATCTGCTTACAGTTATAATCTAGCGTTACTACAGTACTGTCGTTCAACAAAGTTTTGGTTTGCGGTTGCTCTTGGGCTGTTGCTATGCATGCCATTAAAAGCAGTAGGTTTAGTATTCGTTTTTGCATGTGTTTATTTTTTAATTCTTAATTTCTTTAGTCTCGTCTTGCCTCCAAAATCATCGCCACCTCCACCGCTTTCACTCCCGCTACTGTACCCAACCATTCCATCAGGTTTACAATGCCATAGTGGGCATTTAGCGTAACGATAAATTCCAATTGGGTTGTGGTAACCATGCAGCGCTTAATGCTTAGCCCCGGTCGGCTTTTCAATAGCCTTGTTACGGTTTCCAAAATACCCAGGGTATGGGTTGCCGTAATGCTAATATGATGATCTTGTGATGCAAAAAGGTCGTCTTTTTGTTCATTGTTGTTCATAGGTGTTTAATTGGGGCTTTATACGGTTTAGTGTTTCCTGCCACTCGTAAAGCAGGGCCTCTATAGTTTCATCAATTTCGGTGTCAATAGCACGGTAATGCCATAGCCCGGCCTCCATACTGTCTATGGCGGTTTTGGCCTGTACCAGTTGGTCCTGGGCATTGGTAATACGCTGTTCGGCCGCATCCAATTTGGCATGCACACTTTTGGTACTATGGCATTGGTATAGGTTTAATAAGAGCATCAATAAGCTTATTAGCCAACCAAGGGATTTTTTTAAGCCCTTGCCTAGTTTGGCCCATAGTGTTGTAGGTGGTAGTTTTGAAGTTTGTAATATCATATCTGTATCATTGTTAGTTAATACGCTTTAAAATGTATATTATACATCTTAAATAGTCGTTATTTAAATCTTAATTCGCATATTAATTCTTTCACAACACTTACGAACGAGTTTTTAAAAACCCTTAAGTGCTGACGAACTTTTTTATGATTTTTTACTACATAACAACTCAAAACACTTACAAACAACATGTTACAAGTGAAAAAAAATTTAAAAAAATTAGGATTGTGGTGGGGATTGACTCCGTTGAACTAGAAGACTGCTAAGTTGCGAAGTTGCAAACTTCGCAAAGCAGGCAAGTCATCTCCACTAGCAAATGTTAAAATATTATCACACACTGTTACCAATTCGGTAACTTTTTATATATTTGTATCAAACGTATATTACGTGAGAGTTATTGCAAAACAAACATTACGTGATTTTTGGGGAAAACATGCAGACTGTGAAGCCTCTTTAAAATCATGGTATCGGGAAACTGAAAAATCTGAGTGGCAGACTATCAACGAATTGAAAAAGGAATACCCTAGTGCCAGTATTTTAAAGGATAATCGTATTGTTTATAACATTAAAGGCAACCATTATCGTTTAATTGTTAAATTCAATTTTGAATACCAAGTATGCTGGATACGGTTTATTGGCACACATGCCGAATATGATAAGATTGATGCAAATACTATTTAAATTATGCAAATAACCCCTATTAGAAACGAAGCAGATTATCAAAACGCCCTTGATAGACTTGAGGTGATTTTTGATGCCAAAAAAGGAACCGAAGCCGGTGATGAACTGGAAATCCTTTCCATTTTAATAGACCGTTACGAAAACACCCATTTTCCAATTGGCATGCCAGACCCTATTGAAGCCATAAAGTTTCGAATGGAACAAATGGGTATGAAGCAAAAGGATTTGGTAGAAGTTATGGGTTTTAAAAGCCGTGTCAGCGAAATTTTAAGCAAAAAGCGCAAACTCACTTTGGATATGATACGAAAATTAAGCACTACGCTTCATATTCCTACAGAAGTTTTGGTTCAGGATTATTAAAGTACAGAGTGGCTATGAAATTGAGACTTCAGAGCGTGTTAACATTCCAACTATCCGGTAGAAATACAAACACTATACTCTGCGAAGTTTGTAAACTTCGCAGAGTGTTTAAATTTCCTTAATAACTAATACATCAATTATTCTGTCCTTTAACTCTAAACTAAAACCTGCTTTTTCTAACTCCTTAATAACATTTTCTTTATCCCTATATATATCAGCATTCACTTTCAAATCGATGTTATCTAAATAATTGGTTACATCTATAATAGGATTTACATCTTCTTTAAAAGTAGCATTTTGAAGTTTTTGTACTAAATAAGATATTGGTAAATTCTCTATAGTTAAGAATTGTGTGTTATAATCTACACTGGATTTAAATGCAGACTTGGTTGATTTTAGCTTTTCAAAATCCTTCTCAGAAATATCTAAAACCCAACATTTTATTGATCTTTTTTCTACGACAGCCGAAACATTAAAAAATCTTTTCAGGTCTTGCTGCATGTATTCAAATACTTTTTCACTAGTTGAGTTTGGTAAAAACAACTCATAGCAATACACATTTTCTTTTATCCAATCATCATATTTAGTTTTATCTTTAGGCACAAGATACTTTTCTGTATCAGAAACTTCTAAAACCCTTCTCGAACTGTGGTCAAAAGGATTATCACCATATAATTTCATACTCTTTTCAAGTCCTCCATATGCCATTACTATAAGATTAAGTAGATCTACATTGTAAGCGTTTATTTTATAGACATTTCCAGTACCATTGTAATCTTTTAATATACCTCTCAACCCACCCGAATTGGGATTATACCTCATTATATAGGAGTAATACGACATGTATTTTAATTGGCGCCCATTACCTTCTACCCATAATGGAACAGACGTATCAAAATCTCTCTGTTGATTTTTTACAGGAAGCTTTACATCATCACCTTGAAGGTATTTTTGAATTTGGTCTGCTGTAGTGTTGCGCCCATTAGTTATCTGAAGTATTTTTCCATTACCATCAAGCCATACATGTGTAGGTACTAGCCTGAAAGGGAATAGCTTACAAAAATTTTCTTCATCAACTACAGAAGGTAAATTAACGTTTCTTAATATTTTTATCTTCTCTTCTGCATTTTTGACTTTTTCTTCGTCATCTGCTGTTACTAATAAAATTTGTATTTGATCTTCAAATTTATTTTGAAGGCTTTCCATTTTTGGCATACTGTAAATACATCCAGCACAACCTACACTCCAGAAATCTAATATTATAAGTTCTTTATTAATATTAGATAAATCCAATGTCTTCCCATCATAATTTAAAACCTTATCAAAAACATAATCGGGAACAACATCACCTATTTGCAATACTTTTAATGTATCATTAGAAATTTCTTCTTTATTATTTGTTAACAAACTATTTAAATTGTTTTGCCCAAATAAATTAGCAACAAAAAAAAGACAGAAAATATAAAAGAATAATTTCATAAAATTTAAATATCTATAAATAGCCTAACTCTAATTTTGTTCAATCCCAGACATTTCAATTACGTAATAAGGTATCGGTAAAACATACTTAGAATCATTTGGAGAAAGTGAATAAATTTGACCGTTTAAATCCCTTTGGATGGTGATCTCTTCTCCTTGCTTATTTAGCCTCCGCAAATCTGACCACCGTAACCCCCTAAATAGCAATTCTTTTCTTCTTTCCTGAAGAATTATAGCCAATGCATCATTTTGGCTGCTTGCAGTAAATGGCGTAAACGTATTATCGAACCTATGTTGCATTAAAAAGTTTAAATCTTGAAGGCCATCCTGATAGTTCCCTAGCCTAGTTTTACATTCGGCAGATATCATATACATTTCACCTGCAGTAATACCCCCAAAATAACTAGAATTACCTGTGTAATTACCTTTAAACCTATAGCGGTTACCACTTAAGGACCTAAAAAAAATCCCAGGCCTTAAATCATTGGAAGCATAGGAGTTAAGTAAATCTTCATCCAGATATACTGTATTTATAAATTTTGGAAATACTACATGTTGAACAAATATTTCATCATTGTAAGGGGGAATTGGGTATGAATTGCTGCTATTTAAATCATTAAAATCAACCATTTCATGTGGGTGCTCTAAAGTTTTGGTAGCATATTCCAATGCATTTTCAAAATCTCCCATATTTAAATATACCCTTGCCAACATACCTAAAGCAGCAGGTTTGGAAGCGTCAAATTTATTTAAAGGCACATCTCTTAACAATTGTTCAGCCTCTATTAAATCTGACACTATTTGACTATAGGTTTGTTCTATTGTGGATCTAACTACAGGTTCATTTACATCTGAAACTAATCTTAAAGGTATGCTGGTATTGCTAGATGCAGAGTTAGGATCATAAGGAGTAGCAAATAATTGGGCCAAATTATAGAACGCTTTAGCCCTAAAATATAATGCACCTCCTTTAATATCCTCATATTCCACTTCATTAGCATTGGTTTTGTTAATTTTCAATAAACCATCAAGTATTACATTTGCATAAAAAATCTGTTCATAAGACCCATCCCATTCGAAACCTGAAAAATCTTCAAAACCATCTGATTCCCAGATATAGCAATTTTTTAACATATCGTATGCTGCTTCCCATGTTTCATAGGCTAGATAATAATCATCCATACCCACCATGGCTTTACCTAAATAATCATATCCTAACGAATTTGTGTTGTTGAGAAGATCTCTCATGTCCTTAAGCGTCGTTGGAACAACTAGACTTTTATCTCTTTTCTCATCGAGCCAATCCTCACTGAACACATTATCACAAGATGAAAAAGGCAGTATCAAAAGAAACAGAAGGGCTGATCTATATAGACGTATTTTATTTAAAGTTTTCATAATTTTTTTTTAAAAGTTGACATTAAATCCTAAAGAAATTGATAGTGGTTCTGGGTAAACTATGGAACCCGTTTGAACAATACGGCTAACGCTATAGTCTGGGTCTAAGCCTTTATCATTAGCAGCCCATATTAGACCAAGGTTTCTGGCATAAATATATGTTTCGAGACTATTGAAAGGCCATTTGGGATGCTTGTCCCTTGTTATTAAATAACCCAATCTAATATCCTGGAACCTAATATGATCTGCCTTTTCAACCAAAACTTCAGAATTCTCATAAAATGTGTTTCTAGATCCATTTGCCGGATAAACCATAGAAGGAACATAGGTAGATTGTTCATCTCCAGTATTTTGCCATCTATTTTCAAAATCACTATGGCCTCTTACACCAGCAAATAAAGACGAATAGTTTATTGAAGGTGTTCTAAAATAATGACCTAATTTGTATGTTACATTAAAAGATAAAGACAAGTTTTTATATGAAATTGTGTTCATAAAAGAACCAAAATATTTAGGTAGAGCTCTTCCATGAAATACTAAATCATCAAATTCAGTAGCATCAAAAATTGCTGAATAATCTGAACTTTCCTGACCGTCAACAAAGCCCATAGGGTCACCCGTTTGAGGGTCTAAACCTGCCCATTGAAAACTATAAATACCATAAAGGGGTTGTCCTTCGGTAGGGGTTATATCAAAAGGACTTCCTGTTAAACTAGCATCTGAAAAGTAATTTAGAATTGTAGGAGGGTCTGCATTATATTTTGTTACTTCATCAGTTATATAACTAAAAATGAAGGTGCTCTTCCAATTTAAATTGGATTTTCTAAAAATATTTGCTGTAAGACTCAAATCAATACCTTCTCCTTCAATATTTGCTACATTTCCTCTAAATGATGTTGAGCCTGTTGTTGGGTCTAAAGCACTATCGCCTAATATATCTTTCCCTTTTTTCTTATAGTACTCTATTGTACCCAGAAAAGCACTATTGTTAATATTAAAATCAAGACCAAGATTAAAAATTCCTATTTTTTCCCATCTCAAATCTGGATTAGGCGGATTAATAATTCTCGCCGCAATTCTGCCTGTGTATAATGCTGAACCATATGTAGCTGTGGTATATGCTGTAACCGAATCATCGATATTACCATTATACCCATAGGTCGCCCTCAAACTTAAATCAGAAAGCCAAGGTATAGCCATAAATGCTTCATTGCCTAACTTCCATTTCCCACCCACTGACCATAGTGGTGAGGTTTTTTGATTTGTTTTAACTCCAAATAAATTGGACTGATCGATACGACCACTTAATGAAAGTGAATAGCGATCAAGAAAAGTATATCCCAAATTAGAATAATAAGATCTGTACCTTTCCAGAATACCTGTATTTGATGATAAATAAGGTACTTTTAAAAATGAACCTGAAGGATACGATCGGTAGAAAGATATATAATCTACAGGTTGAGAAGTACCCGTGCTTTCATCATAACCATAGCTTCTAAATGTGTAGCCATCTATTTTAAATGACCTAACTTCAACACCAGCAATAGCCTGTAACTCATGATTTTCATTTTTGTAATTATAATCCAACTGACCTCTAACATCGTGAACATCTAAATTTAAATCACCTTTAGTTAATATCCCTCCTAATGGAATTATACTTGCTGCCTCTCCATTTGAAATTGATGATGCCGAATTAATTAAATTACGAACAAAATAAGCATCTACGGTTTGATGAAAATAATTGTTTGTAATTTGTTTTTCAAAAAGGTAGCTTATATTAGCAGATAGGCCTTTTAAAGGCGTTACGTACTTTAATTTAAAATTGGTTCGAATATTATTAACTTTCGAATTATTTTCGGTATAATTAAGTTCATCAACTGGTCGATAATACCAATCTAAGAACCCATATTGACCAGAATCCTCAACAAAAGAGTTTCTGTAGTTTCTGGCTATTGAGAGTGCATTACCATTATTATCAACCAATTGTGCATATGGATAAACGTTTTGTAAGTCAAAAAGAATTGAGTTAGTTGCATTAATTATATTCTTTGAATTTGTATAGTTAATAATCGCACTTAAATCTAGTTTGTCTCCCAAACTAATATTATGCTTTGTAAGCAAGCTTATACGATTGTACTCATTATCTACACGGTTATTCAAATTTTTGTCATAACCGATAGATAGATAATAATCATAATTATTATAACCACCATCAAAACTTAATGCATACTGTTGTTTGATACTGTTTCTATAAAAGGCATCTTCCATTTCTTTACGAACATCAATATTTCTAAATGCATTGATACGATTATTTGCTTGAGATGGTGTAATAAGGCCATTATTAAGAGCATCTAAAGTTTCAATAACTGGTGAAAGAGCAGGAGGATCAATTGTATTGCCTAAATCAAAATCATAATAACCTTCATTAAATAAAAAAGTTTCTACATCTATATAATCACTTGAAGACATTCTCTTATCGTAAAACAAATCAGGCGTATTAGATATTGTTAAAAAGGTATTAAATCTAATGGATGCTTTTTTATTTTTTACTCCTTTTTTAGTATTTATAACTATAACACCATTCCCTGCTTTTACACCCCAAATGGATGCCGCCGCCGCATCTTTTAATACAGTGATGTTGTCAATGTCGTTTGGGTTTATATTTGTCAATTCGCCTTCATAAGGAAAACCATCAACAACTATCAAAGGTTGTGAGTCTGCAAAAATAGTACTAACGCCTCTTATACTTAAAGAGGGCTGTTCCCCTCTTCTTTCATCAAATAGCAAACCAGGAACAATACCCTCTAGTCTTGAGATAATATCTGTACTTGTTGATCTTTGTATAATATTAGCATTGAGTTGGTTAAAGGAACCTGTTGCTCTTTCTTTAGGTATTTTTTGGTATCCTGATGAATATTCTAAAACCACCTCTCCTAGCTCACTTACTTCTTCTACTAGAATAACATTTAAAATACTTTGATTCCCTACTGTAATTTCTTGTGTTGCGAATCCCAAAGCAGAGAAAACCAATACGTTTTCAGGATTTGGTACTGTTATGCTATACAAGCCATCAATATCAGTAGCCGTACCTTTAGTAGTCCCCTTAATTTGTACGGTGGCGCCGGGAATGCCCATGCCCGATTCATCTGTCACCTTACCCGTTACCCGTATTTGCTGTATGGTATTGGCATCCCTAATAATAATAGTATTGTTTTTGGCTACTATTATATTAAGCGTGTTATGGGCCAGTGTTTTATTTAGTAAGGCATTAAGTGGAATGTTGCCTTTTTTAAGTGCTATTTTTGGGGTGTCCTTAAATAAACCTTCCTCGTACATAAAGGCATATTTTGTTTGCTCAGTAATCAAGTCAAAAACCTCATCGATGGTGACTTCTTTATCTGCATCAATCGTGATTTTTGTATTTTGAGATAAGATCTCTTTTGGTGAGAGACTGAATAGCGTTGTACAAAACAAAAATATAAACGTGCGCATAGTGTTTATTAGCAGCCATTTTCTAAAACAGAAATGGCTTTCAGTTAATTTTATTTCCATAAATTTGCTTGTTATTAGTTAGTTAATGATTTAATTGATTAATAATGTTATTGGGGGATAAAGTGTTACATTTTTAGCGAGATATAAACTTTATTCCCTTTGCTTTTTTAGAATAATTTTTTCCCCATAGGCTTTTGTATTTATTTAAGTATTATCGTTTTATTATTTATTTCGTAAGTGTTTATGCTTCCTTGAATAAATGCCAAGATATCTTCTATAGGCTGTTTTTTATAAAGCGTTCCAATAAAGTTAACATTTTCCAATTCCTTATTTTCAAAAACAACTTCCATATCGTACCAACGCGAGAGTACGGTCATAATTTCCTTAAGCGATTTATGCTTAAAGCTAAATACACCTTCTTTCCAAGCTACTTCCCTAAAAACATCTACATGGTTAACTTGAACGTTTCTTGTGCTTATATTGTAGGCCGCTTGTTGTCCTGGTTGTAACTGTTTTTTATAATCATCTATGCTTACCAAAACTTTACCTTCTACTAATGTGGTATAGATATTGGCCTCACCCTGATAAGCTTTAATATTGAACTGGGTACCCAACACCCTTACCTCCTGGTTGTTGTGGTACACCTTAAAGTCGGCCCCCAAATGCTCGGTGCTTGGCGATACCTCAAAATAAACTTCACCATAAACCAGTTCTACCTCTCGGCTTTTGCCATCAATAAAGTTTACCGGATACTTGAATTGGGTTTCAGAATTGAGCCAAACTTTGGTGCCATCGGCCAAGGTTAATTGAAATTGCCCCCCACGAGGCACCGTCAAGGTATTTACCCGCAACGCCGCTTGAGACGACATGGCTTGGTATGTTATCTGTTCGCCATTACTAATGGCATTGGCAGTTTGGTAGCTGGTGCCCTTTTCTAAGGTTATATTAGAGCCATCCTC
The DNA here is from genome assembly GCF_059428085.1 of Aestuariibaculum scopimerae. Classification (NCBI taxonomy): domain Bacteria; kingdom Pseudomonadati; phylum Bacteroidota; class Flavobacteriia; order Flavobacteriales; family Flavobacteriaceae; genus Aestuariibaculum; species Aestuariibaculum scopimerae. Next base: position 2,436,254 of record NZ_CM182089.1, on the reverse strand, counting down.
TAAGGTTAGTATAGCCTTATCGGTACCCGTTTTAATTTGGTTGTTTACTATAATGGGCTGCTGGTTTTTTGGAGTGCTAAATAAGGTATCCTTAAACAAATAGTCCGCTACCATAAACCCAATTACCAGTACTGCTGCGGCATATTTTAAATAGTTATACAGTTGGTGTGTGTTTTTACGGCGTTGTTCTTTTTCTATTAAAGCCATAATAACTTTTCTGGTTTTAGAAACATCAAATGTTTTTGCATGAACATCCATAGCATAATTGGCTTTTACAAAAGACCTAAAATAACCGTGGTTACGCTTGTCCTGTAACCAATTGCTCAGGGTATTTAAATCTGCCATTGTAGCCTGTTGGTTTAAAAACCGAATAAGAATCTTATCTATTTTAAGTGATTTCATCTATGCCTTTTTTATAATAACGAAGCTAAAATGATTAACCCTCGAATTTTTTTCTATTTTTTTTAAAAAACTTTTTTGTTTAATTTGCTGCATGCGCATTTGGTAAAATGGCCCGCCTTGTATGTGTTTTAATTTATAAGTTTAATTAATATTTATTGAACACAAAATGGCTTAGCAATTTTTGAATCTAAAAAAAAAATGAAAACGGTTTATAAATCGGACGCAACCTTAATAGCTGACCTTGTAGAAGGTAAGCCCGAGGCTTATGACCATTTATTAAAAACCTATCATCACAAATTATGTGTATATGCAGCAAGCCTAACGCATGATATGGCCGTGGCCGAGGATTTGGTACAAAACGTTTTTGTAAGGATATGGCAAAAACGTAAGACCCTACACCCCACCAAGTCCTTAAAAAACTTTTTATATAAAACCGTTTATAATGAGTTTATAGATTATGCACGCTACCAACGTAGCTTTATGGCCATAGAAAAACAATATATGGATACACTTAACCAAGTGGTTGAAGATCAAGACCAAGATCTGGAACAAACCATACAGATTATGAAGGAGGAAATTGAAAAATTGCCTACAAAGTGCAAAGAGGTGTTTTTGTTAAGTAAAAAAGAGGGGCTTCTAAATGTAGAAATAGCCGAATACCTTAAAATTTCCATTAAAACTGTTGAAGGGCACATGCTTAATGCCTATGCGCGGCTTCGTAAAAAAATTGGTGAACGTATGGATGGTATTTTGTTTTTATTGTTTGACCTTCCTAAAATAAACCCACGCTTCCGCAAATAAGCATTGTAAAAACAACAAACAATACATGATGAATTAACGCCTATTAAATCATTTTATAAGGTGATGACTTAGCCAGGGCATGAAATTGAATTAAACTTTCATTTTTAAAAAGAAGAAACAAAATTGTGTCTATTTTATCACCCACTTCTTGCCTTATAATTTCAAAAGCTTTTTGCATTTGGTTCTCAACGGTTCTGACTGAAATTTTTTGATACTCTGCAATTTCCTTATAGGTCAATCCTTCCAATTTAGCCATAGTGAAAATTGTTTTACATTTTATTGGCAATTTTTCAATTTCCTTTTTTACAATTTCAATCAACCTATTGGTTTCATTAATATCCTGGTCCTCAACAATTGCATTAAGGTGTTTAACATGCTCCTCTTCAAGAGGCGACATTAATTTACTTTTCCTATATTGGTCTATAAACTCATTATATACAGATTTGTAAAGGTAGCTTTTAATAGCATGCTCGGTTGATAATTGTTTTCTTTTAGACCACAGTTTTAAAAACACATTTTGAACAACATCTTCAGCTTTATATTTATCTTTAGTTAGGTTTAATGCATATACACATAATCTATTATAATAGTGGTCCATTACATAAGTATAAGTGCTTTCATTTCCTTGGATTAAATTTTCAATAAGGATTTTGTCATTCATCTGTATACAAGTAATTTAAGTGTTAAATACGCATAAACTTTGTGTAAATTTATAATTTTTTTCTTGAAAATTGTGGGTAGTATTAAATCTCATCCGTATTAATAATATAAGCTTTAGATAAAAATGACTAAAAGAGATAAAAAGGCATGTATTAATTTTCTTATGAATGAAACAAATACTAATGATTTGGAGCATTTAAAAGAATGGCTTAAAGACCCTAAAAACAATCTAATATTCCAAAGTTATGTAAAGACAAACTATATAATGGATTCGAGTTTAAACGCCTTTAATCCTGAAAAGGTAAAGAAAAAATATTTAGCAGAGTTAAGAAAGCAAAAACAAAAACAAAACCGCATCAAGGTATTTAGATGGTCCGGTTATGCTGCCGCCGTTATACTCATTTTTGCATTAACCATAATTTTAAGTAAAGGAGACCATACAAGTGAATTACAAAAACCTATTATAGTTAATAACCAAATTGAAATTGGTACAAATAAGGCCACTTTAACACTAGAAGATGGCTCAGAGTTAGCACTGGAACAAGGTGCGTTTTATGAAAATGATAATGCCACCAGCAATGGAGAAGAAATTGTTTATCAATCTGGAGAAAAAGGAAAAAAAGAGATAGAATATAATATTTTAACAGTACCTAGAGGCGGGCAGTTTTTTATTAAGCTTTCTGATGGTACCAAAGTTTGGTTAAATTCTGAAACCCAATTAAAATACCCAATCAGTTTTATAGAGGGCGAAAGTCGACTAGTAGAATTAGCCTATGGGGAAGCCTATTTTGAAGTGTCCCACAGTACTGAACATCTGGGGGCCGATTTTAAAGTACTTCATAACCAACAGGAAATACAGGTATTGGGAACCGAATTCAATGTTAAAGCTTACAAAGACGAATCGCATGTATACACCACTTTGGCAAAAGGCAAGGTGTTGGTGCACTACAATGGTAAAACACAGTCCTTGGTACCGGGCCAGCAAACCAGCCTTAACTTAAAAACCAATCAAATAACGGTTGCAACAGTAAATGTTTATAACGAAATATCATGGAAAGATGGTATCTTCAGATTTACAGATGGATCCTTAAAAGAAATCATGAAAGTATTGGCCCGCTGGTATGACATGGAAGTTATTTTTGAAAATAAAGCTATTGAAAAAGTAAAGTTTAAAGGTATTTTAAGTAAAGATCAAAGTATTGAAGAAATACTATCAGCTATAAAATCGGTGTCGTTGAGCAACTATGAGATACATGGGAAGACGATTATTCTTAAATAACAATAAACAATTAACATTTATCACTGATCAATGTTAATTGATAAATGATCACTGAAAAACTAACCACTAAAAACCACGATTATGAAACAGCATCCAACGTAAAAAGTAAGTTTAGGAGTTTAGAGTTTGCCATCCGCCGCTAAAACTAACAAGTAAGCTAAACCTCTAAACCTGAGATTCCCGCCTTATTCATTCATCTTATCTTAAATTAAGGTATTCATGAATCTTCGATTTCGCGGGAATAAAAAAAGGGAGTAAAGTTTAAACCGTCGAAAGCAAAAACCTTATCCCCCTATTTAAGATTACTGATTAATATTCACTAACCAATAACATTACAAATTTATGGAATTAAAATTAACTAATGTCGGATTCCTTAGAAGAAAACGACTCTTGATAATTATGACAAAAACGCTTATTTTCTTATGCTGTGCCGCCGTATTTAGTTTTACGCCAAACAGTATGTTGTCCCAAAACTCTAAAGTGAAAATAGATGCCGATAAGCGTTTGACCGTAGACGAAGTATTCGATTTGATTATGTATCAAACCGACTACAGATTTATATATGAAAAAGGCATTTTTGAAGATTTCCCAAGCATTCAAGTACAAAAAGGGACCATTACAACCAACAGTTTATTGGCAAAAAGTTTGTCGGGTAAAGATTTAAACATCATCGTTACCCTTAACAATACCATTATTATCAAAGAGGGTAAAACCAAGCAACAGCTCAGGGTTTCAGGTAAGGTCATTGATGAAAAAGGGATGGCTGTCCCCGGTGTAACGGTACTTATAAAAGGGACCACCAAAGGAACCGCGACAAATTTTGACGGCCTTTACGCCCTTACAGTAGCCAATCCAGAAAATGTTCTAGTGTTTTCCGCATTGGGTTTTGAGCCTCAAGAAATTGTTGTGGGCAATCAAAACACCATCAATATTACCCTTAAAGAAAGTGTAAGCACCCTAGAAGAAGTCACTATTAATGCTGGTTATTATTCTACAACCGAGCGTTTAAAAACAGGAAATATCAGTAAGGTATCCAGCGAAGATTTAAGCCTGTCGCCCGTTACCGATCCTATGGCTGCCTTGCAGGGCCGTGTTCCCGGTATGGTCATTACCCAAAACAATGGGAACCCCGGAGCAGCGTTTGAAGTGGAAATCCGCGGCCGTACACAAATTGATAATATTAACGGGGCCTCCGATGAGCCTCTATATATTATAGACAATGTTCCATTAGCCAGTGGCAATGAAACACTCAACCAATTACCCTCGGCCATCAGCGCCTCGTCGCTTAGTGGTATCAGCCCACTATATAGTTTAAACATTGGGGATATTGAGAGTATAGAAGTTTTGAAAGACGCTGATGCTACTGCGATCTACGGGAGTCGCGGTGCTAGTGGTGTTATTTTAATTACCACCAAAAAAGGAAAAAAAGGCAAGCCCAAATTCAACCTCAACGTTTCCAACGGGGTAAGTATGGCCCCCTTACCAAACATGTTAACCACAAAAGAGTACGTAGCCATGCGTAAAGAAGCCTTGGCCAATGATGGTCTGGATCTGGAAACCATGGCCAACAGCCCCAGCCTGTCTGTTAGAAACCGCGTGTACGATCTGGTACAATACGATACTTTAAGAGACAACAATCTTGCCAAACAATTAATTGGAGGCACGGCGTATACCACCGATGTACAAGCTTCTGTATCAGGTGGTACGGAGTTAACACAGTTTATTTTAGGCGGTAGTTACCACAAAGAAACTATGGTGATTCCGGGTGATTTTCCCAACACCAGAGCTTCGGGCAGATTTAGTGCAACCACCAACTCTGCCAACAAAAAATTTACAGGGACTTTTACCGGAAGTTATACGTCTACTTTGAATACCAGTACATCCACCGATCTTTCTTTTGCCTTATCCTTGCCTCCCAATTATAAATTGTATGAAGATAACGGAGATATCGCCTGGAATGAGGGAGGATACGATACAGATAATCCCTTAGCATACACCAAAAGAAAGTACGAAGCCAGAATCACTACACTCAATACCAATGCCGTACTGTCTTATGAATTCTTCCCGGGCTTTACGGTAAGAAGTAGTATTGGCTATAACATTATCACCACCGATGAAGACCGTAAATGGACCTCCAAATCGGTAAATCCTTTGGATAGAACCGGGGCCGATGGCTCCTACCTATTCGGTCACAGAACCTTTAAAAGCTGGATTGCAGAACCACAAGTAACTTACAACCGCGTGTTTGGAGACCACAGCTTAAACATCCTTTTTGGTGGCTCGTTTCAAAGTCAGGAAGACAAAGGCTATAAAATCAACATCAGAGGTTATGAAGATGATGACTTGATTGGTACCTTATCGGTCGTAACACCAGAAATGTTCGGTACGCCAGACAGTAATTTTTCGGAGTACAAATACAGCGCCTTTTTTGGGCGTATCAATTACAACTACAACAACAAGTACATTGTAAACTTAACCGGAAGACGCGATGGCTCCAGTCGTTTTGGTCCTGCATTCCGATTTTCAAATTTTGGTGCCGTGGGAGCCGCCTGGTTGCTAAGCAACGAGCCCTTTTTAAAAGATGTATCCTTTATAAGCTTTGCCAAATTACGAGCCAGTTATGGAGTTACCGGAAATGATAAAATTGGAAACTATAAATACCATGATGTGTATGAATCTGGTTTCGGGCTAAACAACTACAATGGCGAAACGGCATTAGTACCATCTTCGCTATTCAATTCGGCCTTACATTGGGAAAAGAATATCAAAACAGAGGTGGCTATGGACTTGAACTTGTTTAAAAACAAGCTCCAATTCTCGGCCGCATGGTACCGAAACAATTCATCCGATCCGTTGGTGAGCTATCCGCTACCGGGCATAACCGGCTACAATAACGTGGTAAACAATTTAAAAGATGTGTTGGTACAAAACCAAGGGGTAGAATTACAAGTGATTTCCAATAATATCCATACAAAAGACTTAAGTTGGAGCACCAGTTTTAATATTACCATCCCGAGCAATAAACTTTTGGAATTCCCAGGTCTTGAAGACTCATCTTACAATAGCTACTACATAATTGGGCAATCCCTAAACACGGTGATTGGAGCCGATCTTATTGGCGTAAACCCCGAAAACGGTCTTTACGAGGTAAAGGATTATAACGATAATGGTGTATTCGATGCAGAAGTGGGTGGTGATTTTGTACCTCTGCTCAATACCGATCCAGAGTATTACGGAGGGTTTCAAAACACCATCACATACAAGCGCCTTACGTTAGATTTCCTGCTTCAATTTAGAAAGCAAAAAGGATCCAACTGGATTGGTTCATATACCTCTTTAACTAGTCCTGTGGGCGCACCCGGTATCAACTATCCCGATGTGGTTTTAAACCGTTGGCAAAACCCGGGCGATGTAACCGATATACAAAAATTCACCACAAGAGCGTCGTTTTTTGATCTTTTTAACTTAAATGGCGGCCATGTCCCTGCCTATTTCTCCGATTTCAGATATACTGATGTCTCTTTCATACGCTTAAAAAACGTGGCCCTATCGTACGATTTTCCAGAAAAAATAATGGAAAACATTGGTATGAGTTCATTACGTGTATATGCACAGGGACAAAATTTATTAACCTTTTCACCGTATAAAGTCGGCGATCCTGAATCGGCAACGCTTAATAGGTTACCTCCATTACGCACCTTTATTTTAGGTGTTCAAATTAGTCTTTAATTTTTAAAACTATTCGTCATGAAATTAAAAAATAAAAACATAATGCTTCGTTTAAATAAAACCATACCGGTCGCTCTTGTTTTGGCACTCTTTTGTTGTTTCAGTTGTGAAGACTTCGTTGACGTAGACTTACCACCAGATTTGGTAAGCACCGATGATGTCTTTTCCAGTGAAGGCTCTGCACAAGCAGCCATGCGCGGCGTATATGCCTATACCAACTATAGTAACGCCACGTTATTTATATTTAGAATGGTTGGCCTGTCTTCAGATGAACTGGAGAAAACGAGTTACTCTACTGAGGAAACCATGTTCATAGATAATGTTATTGCTTCTAATAGCAGTACCATTTTAAATATGTGGCGTGGTTTTTATAATATTATCTATCAATGCAATAATATAATTAACAACCTCTCCAACTCGAATGCTATAGAACCCGAAATAAAAGCTCAATTGATTGGTGAAGCTAAGTTTATAAGGGCCTTTTGCTATTTCTATTTAGTAAACCTTTGGGGCGACGTTCCTCTTAATTTAGATACAGATTATGATGTAATCCGACTGTTACCCCGTACGCCCGTAGCTGATGTATATGTACAAATTGAAACTGATTTAATAGATGCCCAAAACACACTAAGTGGTACAATCTATACAGAAGCAGGCGATCGCTATCGGGCCAATAAGTGGTCGGCCACAGCCTTATTGGCTAGGGTTAAACTCTATCAAGAAGATTGGGGGGCTGCCGAAAGCTTAGCAAGTACAATTATTAACAATAACATTTATCAATTAGAGCCTTTAGAAGATGTATTTTACGCCGATTCGCGCGAAAGCATCTTCCAATTGGCCAATGGTGACAATAGATACACTAAAGTCAATTTATTTTTAACCTCTCCTGCCTCACCACGTTACCGTTTAACGGGCCCATTTGCTGCTAATATCCCGGCAGATGATGCACGACGCGATATTTGGTTAACCCCTACTTTACTTGGACCTTATAAGTACAAGTCTTATTCCAACACCTCTGGGCCAGAAAAGCCAGAAGCTAACATGGTGTTGAGATTGGCAGAAATGTACCTAATTCGAGCCGAAGCCAGAGCACAGCAAGATAACATTACGGGCTTAAACAGTGCCGCGTCTGATTTAAATGTGATTCGTTCGCGAGGCGAACTTTCAGGTACCACGGCAACGACCAAGGCTGCTATGCTACAGGATATTTATGCCGAACGGGCCAGAGAACTCTTTGGCGAGTGGTCGCACCGTTGGTTTGATGTGAAGCGTACCGGACAGGCCGATGCCATTTTTGGAGCCGCAAAACCCGGATGGGTTCCTGAAGCGGTCTTGTACCCCATACCGAATGAGGACCGCCTTAAAAACCCTAATTTAACACAAAACCCGGGCTATTAACCCGCAATAAAACCCATACTATTTTATGAATTCGCTTAAAATAGTATGGGTTCCTTTTTTAAACCGTTTTTAAATATATATTATGCTATTAAAAAAAAGTATCTTGCTTTGTTACACCCTTTTAACATTGAGTGGCTGTAAAAGCAACAAGGACAATGCAAACACCCCTAACGGTTACAGCATCACCGTTAAGATGAGCCATTTAGATAACCCCAATGCCAAGATGTATCTGGCAAGCTCCATCATGCGGTTTAGCAAAGCATCCATTATAGACTCCGTCAGTATCAAAGACGGCGTTTTTACCTTTAAGGGCAACGCGGTCTCAGAACCGAGCCAAATAGCCTTACTGCTTAAAAAAGAGGACGCTTCGGGTTTAACGTCTTTAAACGACATTGATGATATGCTCACACTATATCTAGATAATGACAATATAGTTATAGAAGTGGACGGCCAGCTTAAAGATGCCACTATTACAGGCTCAAAAATAAACGCCGATTTTAAAGCCTATAATAAGCTTGTTTTTTCTAAAGCCTATATGAATGAGTTTTCGCGCCTTAGTACCGCTATTAAAGAAACCGCCTCTTCTAAAGAAAAAGAACAACTGCAAAAAGAATTATTGGATTTTAGAAACGCTCACAAAAAACGTGAAGATTCAGCATTATTGGCTTTCGCCAAACAAAACCCCGATTCGTATTTCAGTTTAAAAATACTCAAGGATTTTGCCGATAAAAGTTTTGACAAAGACGTACTAATGCCCATTTATGACGCATTGGCCGACACCTTAAAAACCAGTGAAAATGCCGTTGCATTTATAGAAAGCGTGAATAAAAAGCGTACCGGTATTGGCAAACCCGCACTGGACTTTACCCAAAACGACCCCGATGGCAACCCGGTAAGTCTGTCAGACTTTAAAGGCTCCTATCTATTTTTGGATTTTTGGGCCTCCTGGTGTGCACCCTGTAGAGCCGAAAACCCCAACGTGGTTTTGGCCTATAACAAATATCACGATAAAGGTTTTGATGTGTTGGCCGTATCGTTGGATACCAAGCGCAACGCCTGGCTTAAAGCCATAGAACAAGAGGGCTTGCCGTGGACACACGTATCCGATTTAAAGGGCTTTAAAAATGAAGCTGCCGTGCTTTACGATGTCAAAGCCATCCCAACAAATCTTTTAATAGACCCACAGGGAAAAGTAATCGATAAGAACCTTAGGGGCTATCGGTTGGAAGAAGCCTTATCCAAAATATTTAAGTAAGCATTTAAAAAGGGGACTCAACAGTCCCCTTTTATTTTTTATCATAATGATGCTTCATAAGCCGCCTGTATTTGTGCTTCCAGCCGGTCTGTTTTAGAAGGGTAACTGGCCTTGTCGTTTACCACCTGCCCCTGTTCATCTACCAACAAATACCGCGGGTATGCAAACGATCCCCGATTGCCAAACCGTTTAAAAATATCTTCCAGCAAGGCCGTATTGGTTTGTATATGGTAGCCTTCCAAATCGTAATACGCGATCATCTCCTTCCAAACCTTTTCTTTACTAGATCGTCCCTCACAAATATAAAGCGGTGTTATGTTATTAGACTTTAGCACCTCGGAATATTCCGCCTTATGCTCAAACTCTTTTTTACAAGGACCGCACCAAGTGCCCCATATGTCCACAAAAACCTTGTGTCCGGCAAACTGTTTCATAAGCGCATCAAAGGTGTCTATCTGTTCCGGGTGCTCTACCAGGCGTATGTTCGTATTCGCAGGTGTGTTTTCTAGCGTATTATGAAAATCAACAATGGGTTGTACGACCTCGGCTAAATAAGGGTTGTACGGACTGTCCGGATAGGTCTCTTTAAACCCCTCGTAAAGTGTTAGCATGGTTTTAGAATAGTCGCTGGTCTGCCAACTTTCAAAATATATAAAGGATGCTAAATAATATTCCAGTGCTTTGCCTTTCAGGTATTCTTTTGCGGCATCCCTTCTAAAATACAAGTGCTTATCGGCATCGTTCATCTTAGTCATGGTCTCGGCATTGGGTTGGTCTTGGGCATATTTATTATACCACAACGTATTGTGTACCAAGGCATAAAACCAGGGGGAGCGTTCGTAATCTGCTGCCTTTAATTGCTCAATACTAATAGTAGCATCCCAAAAAGCAACGAGTGCCTCTGCCTGATCCTGTTTTCCTTCATACAACAACCTTTTTAATAGCATGCCGGCTACGCCGGTTTCTAAAGCAGTGTAGTACACTTGCCTATCCAACACCGCCAACTCATAGGCCTGTTCCGATATCGTGTTCTGTTCCTGTAATTGCGACAGCTCCCGAAGATCGTCCGTTTTAAGGGTCTTTATTCTAGATGCAATCGAGGGTATAGAATCCCTGTAAAAATCGTTTAGGGCAAGCATGTAAAATTCGGGATGCGGCCGTTGGTTGTAAAAACTTTGCAAGGCACTGTCGGCCGATGTCACCATAAACGGTTTTTCGGTCTTATTCAAATCAAAAACGACCTCATAAGTCTTATCCGGTTCTACCAGCAACACCCCATCTGCTTTCCTTGAAATATATAAGGATACAAACGCTGCTTTATCAACAGCTATGGTCATACTAAAGTGCCCTGAACTGTCCGTAGTAACCGTCTTTTTATTGCCATAAAACCAAGTACCTTCCATAGGCGTCGTGTATTCAATAGCCACAGGTAATGTACCTTCTACCCGGCCCTGAATGTGAACCTGCCGGCGCTCACTTTCCTTGTTACAACTTAGGCATGCTGTTAAACATAATAGCAATAGCGTAGTTTCTACTATCTTCTTCATTATTTATTTCTTTTATTCTTTAACCGAGCTTACAAATTCAATCTTTTCCTCAGACAGATCATAGCTTCTAGCAGGTCTTGTATAAATACTATGCCCATTTTTACCAAAATCCCCCAATTTCACATATTCCCAAACCGCCCCTGAATGTTCATCAAATCTAATATACGAGCAACTATCTAACCACGAAATTCTGTTGGTCACTTCGTTGTTATAGGTCTTTATTGTTTCATAATCTTTTTGATTTTCAGAGTACCTTACAATGGTGTCAAACCCTCCTACAACAAAAGTCCCATACTTAATTTTATGGCATTTATCAAAATTTACAATAACCTCCTTGTTAGATTTTGGCATAAACGAATTTGCTGGCTTTAACTCAGAATCGTCCTTAAAAAAAACCTGATTAATTATTAAATAAATCGGCATGCCTATGGAAAACAAAACACGCATCACTATAAATCCAATACCGGCAACACTTAAACTCAGCCTATCATAAATCACAGCATAAACCATCAAATACATAAACAGGGCTCCGGCTATTAAAGCGGTACAAGTTTTAATAACATCATCTGCAACCAAATGTGAATTATTGGCTAATAATATAAATAAGTAAAACATGGCGCCCATAAATAACGGACGAATAACTAACCTTAAATATTTCATTTATTACTTAAATACAAGCAATTTTTCTGCTTAACCGCCCTAAACGTGTCCCAGTTTTCCTGTTTACCATAAATTTAAAACGTTTCTGCCTTTTTAAAAATCGCAACCAGCGATCCAATAATAGCACCAAAACTTGCAAATAATTTTCCTGAGTGCCTAAAGATACTAAAATACCATATTACCTTTTTCTGTTTACAATATGTTAATAAAAAGATTACACTGCAATCATTTATATTATCTAATTTAGCAGGCATATTCTTATAACTATTAACATAAATTTCAATTATGATTAAAAACAAACTCAGATTATTCATTATCGCCATCACATGTATGGGCACTATTTCATTAACCGGTTGTAGCAGTGACAGTGGAGATCCTGTAAACAATGAAGAGCTTTTGGGTACCTGGACGTTGACCGACTTTACCTATGACGGTGAAACGACTACCAGCTATTCCGGAACTACTCTAACCTCTACGTTTGAGGGTGTAGGTCAAGATTTAGATGCCACCGTTATTTTTACCGATAGCCCAAATACAATACAATCGCAAGGGTCTTACAACATGCTTCTTACCTACGACATTAATGGTCAAGACTACTCGCAAGTAGTCCCTGTAGATAATTTTGAGTCTGAAGGTGCCTGGTCTCTTAAAGGCAATACCCTTACGGTAACCGGCGATGTATTTTCCATATCAACACCCGGTGCCATCGATGTGGTGGACGGTCCGGCTTCGGTTGATTATACTATTAAAGAACTTAATACCACGACCCTACGCTTGAGCGTTACACAAAAACAAGACCTATCACAATCGGGAGCCACCATTAAGGCAACCATGCATGTTGACATGGTATGTAGCAGATAAGGCTAACCCTACTAACAACCTTTACGGTTATCGCCAGGAAGAAGGCTTATCCAAAATATTTAAGTAAGTATAATTAAAAGGGACCCATGGGGTCCCTTTTTCTTTTTCAACTACAACCCTCCCGGATTTGGCTACATGGGTTCGCCAAGACTTCCGCAACTTTGCTGTATCAAAACATTAAAAAAACAACACCATGCGTAAAACAGCCATTATCACCGGCGGAAGCCGCGGATTGGGGAAAAACATGGCATTAAAAATTGCCGAACAAGGCATTCATGTCATCATTACCTATCACAGTAATAACACCGAGGCCGATATGGTCGTAAATACCATTGAAGCGCAGGGCGGAACCGCCAGAGCGTTTCAACTGGACACCACGAAAACCGAGACCTTTAAAGCGTTTATAACCGACGTTACCGACTATCTGGAAGCCACCGAGGGCTCTAAAAATTTCGATTTCTTAATCAACAATGCCGGGTATGGTAATTTTCAACCCATTACCGATACTACCGAAGCACAGTTTAACGCCATGGTAAACGTGCACCTTAAAGGCGTGTTCTTTTTAACCCAAGAAGCCATTCCGTACATCAACAGCGGCGGACGCATCATAAACGTGTCGTCCGGACTGGCACGCTTCTCCCTACCCGGTTATGCGGCTTACGCCATGATGAAAGGGGGTATTGAAGTCTTTACCCGCTACCTTGCCAAAGAATTAGGCCCCAAAGGGATTGCGGCCAATACCTTGGCACCGGGTGCTATTGAAACCGATTTCCAAGGGGGTGCGGTACGTGATAACGCACAGCTTAACAAACACGTAGCAGATGCTACCGCTTTAGGACGCGTAGGGCTTCCTGATGATATTGGGGGCATTGCCGCCTTTTTATGTACCGAAGCCGCCCGTTGGGTCAACGCCCAGCGTATTGAAGTGTCCGGCGGACAAAATATTTAAGGATTATATTGTAAATTGCACACCTCATGGAACGACTTAAAACCATAAGCGACTTGCACCGGTTTAACGGCTTGCCACAACCGGAACATCCCCTGATTAGTTTGATTGACTATGCGCAGGTAAAACACGAATCGCCCACCAACAGGCTCAAGTGGGTGCAGGAATTCTACAGCATGTCCTTAAAAAAGGATGTGGTGGGCAAGTACCGCTATGGTCAGCAGTCTTATGACTTTGACGAGGGACTTATGACCTTCTTTGCGCCCGAGCAAGTTATTAGTGTGGAGTTACAACCCAACGCCCATAAAACACCATCGGGATGGATCCTGGCCGTCCATCCTGATTTTCTATTCGGTACCTCCTTGGCAAAAACCATTAAGAGTTACCCCTTCTTTAACTACTCGGTACGCGAGGCCCTGTTTCTATCCGATAAAGAAGAACAGACCGTTGCAGGTATTTTAAAAAACATCCGGTCGGAGTACCGGGGTAATATCGATCAGTTCAGCCAGGAAATCATCATCACACAAATCGCCCTTATGCTTAACTATGCCGAGCGGTTTTACCAGCGCCAGTTCCTAACCCGCAAGGTATCTAACCACGCCCTCTTAGGACAATTGGAAGACGTCTTAAACGCCGCACTAAACCAAGACACCGCGGCAGAACACGGCTTGCCCAGCGTACACGACGTGGCCGAAAAGTTGCATGTAACGCCCGACTACCTTAGCAGTATGCTAAAAAGCCTAACAGGGCAAACCACCCAGCAACACATCCATAACAAAATTATTGAGGTTGCCAAAACACAGCTCTCTACCACCCATTTATCGGTGAGTGAAATCGCCTATATCCTCGGGTTCGAGCATCCGCAATCCTTTAGTAAATTATTCAAATCGAAAACCAAACAAACGCCTTTGGAATTTCGGGCGGCTTTTAATTAAGCCTGTTGCCAAGTATTTACTTATCTTTGGTTAAATTTACAGAATGAATCAAAGCAAAAATATCGCTGTTCTTATAGATGGCGACAACATACCCTCTGCCAATGTTAAGGAAATGATGGAAGAAATTGCCAAATACGGCAATCCTACCATAAAACGAATTTATGGCGACTGGACCCGACCGGGCCTGTATAAATGGAAAAGCCTGCTATTGGAGAATGCCATAACTCCCATACAACAATATGCCTATACCTCGGGCAAAAATGCGACCGACTCTGCCATGATTATCGATGCGATGGATATTTTATACAGTAATAAGGTTGATGGGTTTTGTCTGGTATCCAGCGACAGTGATTTTACACGACTGGCTACCCGACTAAAAGAAGCCGGCATGCAAGTTATAGGCATTGGTGAGAAGAAAACACCTAACCCGTTTATTGTAGCCTGCGATAAATTTATTTATATAGAAATCTTAAAGAAACAAACCGAAGAAAAGGTTGACAACAAAGAAACTGCCGAGCCTTCTGTAGATAAGATTACCGAAAAAGACATCAACCTTATTAGAAGCACCATTAACGATCTATCGGATGATGATGGTTGGGCCTTTCTGGGGGATGTGGGCAGTTTAATACAGAAAAAGAAACCCAATTTCGACTCGAGGAATTATGGTTTTGAAAAGCTAACACCGCTTATAAAATCTACCGACCGCTTTGATATTGAACAACGGGAAAACCCTAAAAGCCGACATAAATTAATTTATGTAAGAAACAAACAAAAGCGCAAAACCAAAGCTAAATAGTATTAGGTGGTTTTGTTAAAAATGCTAACTGCCATTGCTGGACCAAAGTTTGTAACCACAACTGTAAGGAACTTTGGTTTTTCAATATTTTTACTTGTCCGTAGGACATAAAGTATTGTAGAACAAATTATTACCCGTTAACCCTTTACGGCGTAGGCGTTACACATATTGATAGATATAGTTAGCAAAAACGTATTGTTTATCCCCATACGGGGAAAACGAAGTCGAAGCTCAGCAAGGGTTTAGTTAATACCCTTTATGCTAATACAAGGGTAAACATAGTGGAAAATTACTCTCGTTTTACAAACGAGGATGGCATTTATATTGGTCTATCATTGGATTATTGTCGGTGTTATGTCGGGAGCGTAAAAATAAAACAATAGCAAATGTTATCCCTTTGCCAGAATAATTAAATCAAAAAAATAAGTCTTGTTGTTAAGTCTGCTCCTTCAGGTAATCCTGTATATTCTTTTTCCTGTTCTTCTGTACTAAATAGACCTTCAAAGCCATTTTTTGCATAGTATCTTAGTGCTCTTGGTTCATTGTAGGAGTCAACAACTATAAACCTGCAGCCTGTTTTATTGGCTCCATCAATAAACCAAGATTTAATAAAATCCATTAACTGCTTACCTGTGTTATCTTCTTCTCCTTCAATAATTCTATAATCTTTATGAACGCCTAAACGCCCTATAAGCACCGCAGGATAACTACGCATATGTTTTTGTCTGGGAATTTCCTTAATTACTTTCTTTTTTCTTGAATTAGGTAAATGTGTTGTCTTTATACTATCATTTGAGATGGTAAATGCACAAACAATTACCGTAGGATCTTCATCTAATGTAAAACAATATGTTTTACCTAATAGCTCCGAGGAATAGTTATTTACATCATTAGCAAAAAAAATCGTTTAAATCCTGATGGTCACAATCAAAAGGCTTACAACTATCTATGATGTTTTGATTATAAGGTTTTAGTGTACAGCTATCAAGTAAAAACCCCAAAGCTATTATTTATAATTTGGCTTTAGCTAAAATTTTTGATGCAACAGAAGCCTGTTGGGAAAAATCAATAGAAGACTTCTTTGCAGAGTTTTCAGTGACTTTAGATATAAAGTGTACTGCCGCTTTATCTTTTAATATGGGTATTGATTTAATTGCTATTGCCATAGTTTTTAAATATTGTACAAAATTATATAATTTATTTGTTTTAAAACAATGTTTATACCAAAACTATATTAGTTACTTAGTTATGCTATTTAATATAAGTATTATATGGAATTACTAAATTATAGTTGTTTTTCTTAAATTTCCATGTTTAAACCAAATAAAACAACACAAAAAATATGAGCTCTGAAATTCAAGCATACAACAACAGGCAAACCTTGGAAGACAAAGAAATTTGTAACTTACTCGCTAAGTGCATTGACAGTGAATTAACCGAAGCTGAAAGCAAAATTTGGCACGCACACCCTGTTTGGTTCTTAAACGGCAATCCTACTGTTGGCTATAGTAAACAGAAAAAGGGCATAAGGCTCATGTTTTGGAGCGGTTCAGATTTTAACGAAGAAGCCTTAAGTACAAAAGGCGGGAAATTTAAAGACGCATCCATCTTTTACAATACCCTGCTTGATATTGACACGAACGACTTAAAAAGATGGCTTCAAAAATCCAGAGAAATTCAATGGGACTATAAAAACCTAGTAAAAAGAAAAGGAAGATTAGAACGGCTTAAATAGCATGAAAATTATGCCAGAACATAATGCGTATTAGCTACTATAAAGGCCCTACGAAGTTCCAAACTTCGCAGAGCAGGGGTTACACATATTGATAGATATAGTTAGCAAAAACGTATTGTTTATCCCCATACGGGGAAAATGGATTCATCCTAATGATTTTCTACAATACTTTAACCGCATACGCGGTATTATAGCATATAGTTTTTTTGAAACAAAAACATGTATACAGTTAATTGTCGATGATTTATTTTTTTGACTTATTTGTTTTAATAGCTATTTTATAAATTTCTGATGATGTACTTTTTACCTTAATAACTGCCCAACAAAATAAAGTTAATATTAAAACAGTAACGCCTATTACCGAGTAAAGTATAATATTACTAATATCTTCTAAATTATATACTGTAGCTAAAATGGATATAAAAATTGAAATTAAAAACAACAAACCGTAAGATATTAAATTAAACACAACAAACCTGTTATCACGTTCCATATATTTCATACCCAATTGGCCATAAAAAATCAATTTTTCTCCTGCAAGATCATTAATTTTTTGTTCTAAATATTTTTTGTATCCCTGCGACGCTAACGTTCTTTGATAGTGGTACATAATAACCCCAAAATAAGTTAGTATTGTTATTGGTATTAAATATAATATTTCGGTAAAGCCTAAGCTTTCTTTAGAATTACCAAACACCCCTAAAATTCCAAATACAATTAAATTACCAGAAACAAAGTAACCAACCTGTGCCTTTAAAAACTGTTCTATTTTTTCATTTGTTATATTGTAATCGTTTAAAAGAATAGTAAGTTTTCTTTCAGAATCATCTTTTTTTCCCATGTTGCCTTTTATTTGTTATAAACTATTTTACATAATAGATTTGGGAAGTTTGCATTGCCGTTTTTTAAATACAGCACACACATCGAATATAGCTAAATTTCTTATATTTTTAGAAGATTTTATTACCCATTCTGTTTTTTAAAATAACCCCAACCACAAAAAACCTTCAAGGTTCTACTGCTGTGGCTGGGGTTGTTAATTTTCAGTTTTTAACTGTTTACTAAGGCCTTCTCTAATTTTCATCAATACAACAAAAAACCACATCCCCATCTGGGGTAATATCCATTGTAACGTTAGAACAGCTAAGGCCTACAAGGTCTCCAAGCCCCAGGGTAATGGTGCCTCCTACCGAAGGTGGCGCAATGCCATCAGAATAATAGTTTATTATCGCCGCGGCAGCAGCCGATAGCCCTAAAGACTGCATATCTTGCCAAAAGGATGAACTGGCATTGGTTGTATAATTTTGCGAGTAGTAGGTAAATACAATGCTGTTATTGCTACAGGACGCGTTAAAAACAAGCTCAAAATCGACATCAACAGCAGGGTCTGGTAAAATGGGCAGGACGGCCCTTAAATCGAGATCTACCGACATGATGGTATCATTCATCTTTTCTATTTCTACTGGATCGCCACTAATACTGCCCCACTTTAAATTGTCGCGAAGCTTATAGCTCGATTTTAGGTTATGCCCCACAAGGGCCTCTACCCTAGACACCAGTTGCTCGTTGGTAATAATAAAGGCCGTTTGCCCATTTACTTGGGTTAAAATAGGCAAATACACCAGCCTGGGGAAAACCATAAGGGCATTAATGTACTCTTGATATCTTGGGTTCCCTTTCAGTTCATTATAATCTACTTGATAAGCCCCATAGGTCTTTAGTTTTAGAACACTGGCCGAGGTGCTACCAAAAGATTGAAAATAAACCTCCCGTTCGTTTACCAATAATGCTATGCTTGTAACATACAGGTCGTCGTCGCTGCCACCAAAGCTGGAAAACGAAAAGCCTTTTATATCGCATAAATGTTCTATACCCTTAAAATTTAAGTCGAACAAATAGCTTTTGTTACGTTCAAAATCATCCCTGCCATAATCTAAATAGGTGGTTTGAAAAAGGCTTCCATTGCCCGGTTTTAATGTAGCCGCCATAGTTTTATTTGTTCCCGCATTATTAAGGTCTGCCACTTGCACCCGTAGCTGCACCCGCCAAACAGGAATCTGTAAAGTATCCTTGGTATAGGCACATGTAATGCTCGAGCTACTGGTGCCTTGGTCGTTAAACGTATTTACTTTATAGCAGTGCCTAGTATCAGGCAGTAACCCCGTATCGTCGTTATAAGTGGTGTTTTCAAATTCTTGAATGGGCCCCAAGGTTTCAATAAGGTTAAACCCCACGGTGTCTTCTCTTAAAATATCGCTGCCCGTTTCGTTATCAGAAACATCAACCCAACCAATATTAATGGAGGTATCTGTGGTTCCTACCACCGAAAGTCCCACGGCTGGCTTTGGCCCTGGTGGCGTATATGGTGGCGGTATATAAGGGTCATTCGTATCAATAGATATGCCCAAGCCCATATCTATATTTAAACCCCTAAGGGGCAGCCGGTTAAATAAGCTTTCCATCCTGTAGGACGTTATAGAGTCTGCGGTACTACCATGAACCAGTTCCATATCACTATCTATCAGGTTTTTGTAGTGGCTTAACGGTTTAATGGCATGTGCCCTAACGGTCTTGGTTGCCTCTAGCGTTAGGTCTTGGTAGGCCTTGGCCAGATTTGCAATTTCCTGGCTACGTTTGTCCTTTTGCATGGCAATAGCCCCATTACCAAGATTGGTATAGCGCTTTTCCAGCACCAAAAATTTATCTGGGTGCACCTGCCTTACATAATTGGTATTAAATACCAAGGAACGGGCTTTAACCAGTTGGTGGATACGGTTGTCTGGGTTGTCAAGAAATTTGGAAATGGCATCCATGGTTTTATTAAGCTGGGCCAGGTCCCTTTTGGTAAGGGCTTTAAACGCAGATGCCGAATCTCGCATGGTTAGTATATATTGCCAGTCTTTTGCAATCAAGTCAATACCAGAATGGCTTGCATATTGATTTGTGAAGGTCTTAATTCTGTGATGGGTCTGAACAGATTTGTTCTGACTGTTTACGCTTCCTATGGCACAGAAAACCCCTAAAAGGAGCGCAAAAAATGTTTTGGACATAGCTTAAGAATTATTGGTTAAAATTTACCAAGGCGCCACTTAAGGACCCTTAGCATTCTTATGCTATTACTAGACCGATAGGGAAAGATTTGTTAAGATACGATTTTTATACAACCAACACAAGTAATTGGTTAACAACATAATACATTACAAAAAAAACCATACAACCCCGTTTATAAACAACCGTAATGCTTTATACACTTAACCTTACCACCTAAAAGCGTTATGCCTTTCCAGTAGTAGCAGTTGCAAACTTCGCAGAGCAGGGTTAACAAAATAAGATTAATGTAAACATAATAGCATTAACCTTTGGCAGAAAATATAAAATTTGCCAAAGTTTAATTTGTTGTTTTTGTATAGATTTGTCGGTGTTGTTGGAAGACTGCGAAGTTGCAAACTTCGCAGAGTTGTTGGCAACAGTTTTTTATTTTTTCCACTCATTTTTATTTATGGACATATTAATAACTATCCATTTTTCTTCTCCTAATTTTGCCTCTTTGGTAATTCCTTTGTTTATTTTCATTCCTGATTTTTCATAACATTTTATTGCTCCAATATTCCAATCGAAAACATTTAGGTTTACTCTGTCAACTTTTAATTCCTCAAAGGACATTCTTAATAGTTCATTGATTAGTTTCTCTCCAATTCCTTTTCCTCTAAATTTTGTATTTCCAATCAATACTCGGCAAAGTCGAGCGTTACATTTATCCTCTAAATATATTTCAGCGTGTCCAATGATGGTTTCACCATAAACGACTTTAAAAACAAATCTATTATTATCATTTAGGTATTTTACAATTTGAGTTTCTGTTATTGGAAAAGAAAACATATCTCCAGCGAATTGGAATAAATCTTTTTCATTGTCAATCCATTTTGATAAATATTCTAAGTCTTTGGATTTAAATTGTTCCAATTTTATCATTATAATTCGATTTGTCTAATTGTTGCCAACGGCTTGGCTAAGAAACGTGCGGGTATTGGAACACGTCACTGTCAGTCGAGAACAAAGATTTATTTTGTGTACTAAATTTTATTTTACCCTTTCTGCCAGCATGTTTTCTTAGCCTTTGTTGGTGCATCGTGCTTTTTATTCTTTTTATTTTTTTAGTCCCATAAGCCCTTCTGTCAGGGCAAATGCGAAATGAAGTATTGTCGCAACTGTCCCGAGTATTTGAGCGTTAATAACTACAAATGTATCAGTCCAGAAAACAATATTGGCTGTCCCAAGTGTCAAGTGGATGAAACAGGCAAGTAAGTTCCAAAATCTCAATTTGTCAGTCGTCTTGGCTGTTCTGATGAAAACGATGCCAAATAGTCCTGCCAGCATAAACCCTTCAAACATTCCGATGGCTCCTAATGGGTCGTCATGGAGCTGTTTTAGTATGCCGTTGCCTGTAAAGCGTCCAATAATTGTCATGATGGCTTGAAGAAAGCCCACTACTACAAGGAACCACCCGTTAATTATCAATATTCTATGTCGTGTCATTGTTCGTCCTTTTGCATGTGCGCCAACTGCTTATATCTCTATATAATGTACTAATTAATGGTTTCTGTATCCAGATTAACGCCATTACATTTACCTGCATTAGGTTTATTCCTTTAAAAGTAACTAAATTCTTTTAATCATAACTATCAACAATGCGGTTGAAAGTTTAACACATTTTAGAGCAAGCAGGCTTATGCTTTTGTGTTTGTTATTAGTTGTTGTTTGGTGATACACTCTTAACGCGAAAGATTTGACTGCGTCGAACCTAAGGGTTTGATTGCGGGGAAAATACGAAGTTGCAAACTTCGCAGAGCACTTAGTTTATTTCGTATATTAATTAGAGCATCTTTCCAGTAGCTTTAGCTTCAGTATCTTTGCTACGGCCCATAATTGAACCAACTACCATTCCACCAATTAAACCTAAAGAAATACCCAACGAGCGTTCTAGGTTAGATAAAATTGCAACCCCAAATAGCAAACCAAATATCAATCCTAACGCACCATAAAAAGTTGTGTAATACCCTTTGGGAGTTAAGGAAAAGGTGTCTTTTAAATATTTTTTAAAATCACTAAGAGCTTTCTTAAAATATTTTTTTCGGTTCACAAAGTTTGATTTTAAATTTAAATTATCCAATTCCGTTTCTATAGATTGAATTTCATTTTTAGACAAATCTTTCATTTCTAAACTGGTTATAATTTGAATAAATTCTTGGTAAACCTTTATCTCAGATTTTCTACTCGTCTCAATTACCAAACTTTCAAAAAAGTTAATTGCATTTTTTAGCGTCATAATTTTTAGTGTTTTCTTGGTTAGTGGCTGACAACTAAAAATATTACACTTAAAGCTTATTTTTTTGAAAAATTTTAAAAAGTGGTATAATCACGTGCTATTAAGAAGTGTTTAGCTCCTTAAGCTTTCTATATCAGCCATCAATTCTTCTAGTTTTTTGAATACCCTTCCATAAATAATGTTTAAATCCCATTTATAAATTCGATCTCCAAAAAATGCGAGTAAAACTAAAATTAATAATGCGATAACGATTCCTATAACTGGGATTCCATATATTAAATAGATATCAGGAAAACCTTTGAGAACTTCATTTACTAATCTTTCTCCTAAAGGCATACCCTCTGCATCTTTAAACCAAAATCCCAAAATCATAGATAGAAATATAATTGGGTACAAAAATCTTGATATTTTTTTATTGATAGCTATCTGTTTATTTTTCCATTGGTTAAATGCCTTTAAGTATTGATAACTACTTGCACCTAAATCTATTTTCTCTAAATTATTTAATAACTTCTTATTAATAAAAACGAGTACAGAAAGGGTAACAAAAAAAATGACACCTGTTATTGGTATTCCTATAAAGAACGAGATAATTAAAAAGATAAATGAGAAAGCAATAATTGCAATCAAATTTATTTTAAACATTCTTTTAAATTTATCAATGACATGAATTGATTTTTGGTTGTATAAGTTGTTTATTTTTGGAGCTACTAATGCGTCACTTTCTAAAAAACCTTCTTTCCATATATTTTCAATTGATTTTTCCATCTAATATTTTTTTTAATTTAATTTTTATTCTTTTAACGCGCACACCAATATTATTAGGATTTGTTCCAATAATTTCGGCGATTTCCTTTTGTGATTTTTCTTCTAAATACAACATAATGATTGCTCTATCTATTTCCGATAGTTTTCGAATAGCATCGTATAATAAATTTAGAGATTCATTTGAAAAAGCGTGGTTGTCTTTGGTTCCTTCAACGGTTATAGAATCTGACACATAATGTTGAACATTATTTTTCTTTTTCTTAAGTAAGGTTAAACAAACGTTTAATGAAATTCGATACACCCAAGTACTCCATTGAGATTCTTCACGAAAGTTGTCTTTACTCCTCCAAATTTGTAAACACACTTCTTGGTAATAATCTTCAAAATCTTCTTCCGAGTTGGTATACGCTCGACATAATTTGATGATTATTCCTTTAAATGGTAAAATGGATGTTTTATAAAAATCGTTACTCAATAGTGTTCTTTTTATTGGTTAGTGGGTTAAATTTTGAATTATTACAGCCAAATGGTAAAATTGTAGAATAAATCTTTTTTGAGAGATATTAAGCCTAACGGTTTGGGTATGGTGCGTGTCCCAAAGGGCATGCACTATACCCGTTGCTGTAAAGCGTTTTTTTTATTTTTTCTTTTGGTTGTTTATTAAATAGAGAAAATCCCATTGATAAAATTATGATTGGTAATATGATTAATATTCTTTTCATTCCATTCGGTCAAATGCTTTACAACTGCTTATATCTCTATATAATGTACTAATTAATGGTTTCTGTATCCGGATAAACGCCATTACATTTATCCACATGATGTTTATTCCTTTAAAAGTAGCTAAATTCTTTTAATCATAACTATCTCTTTAAAAACAATGCGGTTGAAAGTTTAATGCATTTTGGAACGGACGGGCTAATGCTTTTGTGTTTGTTATGGTTGTTGTTTTGTGTTACTCTTAGAGCACGATAGGGTTGACTTTGTCGAACTTAATAGTTTCACTCAGATGCAGAAGGTAAACTTTTTCGCGAAGCGAGATAACCGTTACAAACGGGCACCAGCAGGGGGCGGATTTAAGACACTTTATTTTCAGTTTGTAAGATACTTAATTAAAAGCAAAAACGGTTCAAGTTTACACTTAAACCGCTATTGCGTTTATACCTTGTTGGCAGCTGGGCTTTCTTTTATCTATTTCCCAATTTTCTTTTGCATTTGTTTTGGGTAGCGGTCACCTACAATTTTTATAGTTTCCAATGCTGAATTGATTCTGCTTAATTCATCATTTGATAAAGAAATTTTTGTTCCACCAATATTTTCTTGCACTCGATGTATTTTGGAGGTTCCCGGAATAGGAACGATAAAAGGTTTTTGAGCTAATAGCCAAGCCAATGCAATTTGAGCAGGAGTAGCATCTTTGTCTTTGGCAACTGATACGACTAAATCTACTAAATTCTGATTGGCTTCTCTGTTTTCTTTATTGAAGCGGGGCGACATATTTCGACCATCTTTTTCGTCAAATTCAGTATCAGCTGTAATTGTTCCTGTTAGAAAACCTTTGCCTAACGGGCTGAATGTTACAAATCCGATTCCCAATTCTTCCAACGTTGTAATGATTTCTTTTTCAGGTTTTCGATAAAACATTGAATATTCGCTCTGCAAAGCCGTAATTGGTTGTACAGAATGTGCTTTACGAATGGATGTTTTGTCAGCTTCCGAAAGACCAAAATGTTTTACTTTTCCTTCCTGAATCAATTCTTTTACAGTACCTGCAACTTCTTCAATAGGTACGTTTGGGTCAACTCTGTGTTGATAAAATAAGTCAATGTAATCGGTTTTTAACCGTTTAAGCGATGCTTCCGCTGTTGCTCTTATTGTTTCTGGGCGACTGTCTGTCCCTAAGCGTGGATTTCCTTCTTTGAAACCAAATTTTGTAGCTATAACTACGTCTTTTCGGAACGGTTCAATGGCTTTACCAACTAATATTTCGTTTTCTCCGTAGGCTTGTGCCGTATCAAAAAAAGTAATTCCATTTTCGTATGCTGAACGAATCACACTAATCGACTCATTTTGTGCAGGTGCTCCTGGAAAACTTAATCCCATACAACCATATCCCAATGCAGATACTTCTAATCCGTTGTTTCCTAATTTTCTTGATTCCATTTTGCTTAATTTTTAAAGTTAAATTTTCAATGACACAAAGTTCACGCTTAAAAAAATGGAATCTTTTGACATAAGGCAAAAAGCCCAACTAGCTGATTTTTTTTCTAATTCTGCTTAATGTAGATTGAGTGATGCCTAAATAAGAAGCGATGTAGGATAAAGGGATACGGTTGATTAGGTTGGGGAATTTCTGCATAAATTCAACATAACGGGTCTGCGCATCCTGTTCAATCAAAAGGCTTCTCCTGTCTAATTTGTCTCTTTGTTGTTTCCCGATTATTTTTTGAATGATACTATCCCAAACAACTATAGTTTCTGAAATTTCTTTCCAATCTTTTTTTTTGAAAATAACAAGTTGGGATTCCTCTATGGCTTGTAAATATTCTGAAGGGATGTAGTTTGATTCGATACTATGACCATAAAGAATCAATAGTTTTTTTTCAATAAAGTAACGGGTGATTTCTTCACCTTGGTTATTATAATAATAAACCCTCAATACACCTTTGGTAGTAAATCCCACGTACTTTATTTGCTTTCCCGCTTCCCAAAAGAAATCGTTTTTTTTTAATGTAATTTCTGATCCTGTCTTTGTGATTAAGTCAATTTGCTGTTGGTTCAAATTTCCAAACTGTAATATGTATTCTATAAAATCGTTCATTTAGCAAATTTAGTAATCACTTTTTGTGAAGGATTTGACATTTGGCAAAAATGTATATTTTGTTCGTTTTTGCCTTGCTGCCAACTGGTTATATCTCTATATAATGTACTAATTAATGGTTTCTGTATCCAGATAAACGCCATTACATTTACCTGCATTAGGTTTATTCCTTTAAAAGTAACTAAATTCTTTTAAACCTTATTATCTCTTTAAAAACAATGCGGTTGAAAGTTTAACACATTTTAGAGCGGGCAGGCTTATGCTTTTGTGTTTGTTATGGTTGTTGTTTGGTGATACACTCTTAACGCGAAAGGATTGACTGCGTCGAATCTGACGATTTGACTCCGTCGAACCTAAAGGTTTCGTGTGGTAGCCAGGTTTTTTTTCTAATGATTTATACTATATCTCACTGTTGTTGGCTCTCGTTGCAAACAAGCGTTAGCCAAGAACTGCGAAGTCAGGAGACTTCGTAATGCTGGGTTTCTAGTCACAAATCTAATCTGTAATTAAACCTCAAGCTTATTCATAGACCTCACAATGGTCCTTTTACTATAATATTCGTTATGCTCATAACAAACACGCCCCCATACAATGCCAGGATGAATTTTATGTTCTTTAGAGAAACTTAAAATTACATCATCTGTGAAGTCCCTATTGAGTGTGATAAAATCACTCCACAAACTTTGGTCAATTAGGTTATTGCTGGCGTAAGAATCAGCTTCAAATTCAACTAAATCAGAATTATTACTATTGCTAATGAAGAATTCTTCTTCTCTAAATTCTGGTCGTTCCTTATTTGTCAAATGTTCAAACACATGCCCAAGTTCATGAAATAGTGTATAAGCAAAATTATCGAGTCTTTTATACTTCAAAGAAAGAACAATAGCTGGACTTTTACCTGACATAAAAGATTTCCCATCCACTGGAGTTTGTGGAGGACGATCTAAAGTAAAGAATATTATTCCATATTTGTTCAATATTTTTTTTGTTCTATAAATAACATTTTCATTTTCATAAAAACAATTCTTTAATTCGTTCAATAAAGAAACTTCATTTGAGCGTTTGAAATTTGGCAATTTTTCTTGGTGTGCTTTATATTTAGCCATCAAAGACCAAGCTACCACATGGTTTTTATTTTCGGAGAATTTAGATGATTTTCTAAAATATGTTGGATTAAATTCATTTACCCTATTTTTTAGACCTTCATAGTCTTTTACACCATATATTTCATAAATTTTGTTAATATCATCAGATGTATTAATCCCTATATTTTGCTTTTTAAAAAAAGATAAAGGCACAATACCTTCTTCTTCCATGTCATTCCACTCTTTTATGGACTTCGTCTTCTTAATTACATCTTTATCTTTATGAGCCTGATATAAATTAAATTTCATTTGCTCCATTAGCCAATAATTAGCATCCTTAAACCCTGCTGATTCAAGCGCTATAGCTATATGGACATTGATGTTTCTGTTACCTTTTAATATATTGTTGAGCAAAGAATGAGCTACGTCAATTCTTGAGGCAAGGTCTCGTTGGCTTAAACTTCTTTCATTCAACATATTATCAAGTAAAATACCTGGGTGAATGATTTTGTTTTGCATAAAAAGAATTGGTTTAAAAGAGTATGCAAATATAGTTATTAACTCCTTATTATCAATAAAATGTTAATATTTTTTTTGAAATTTGTTAATAAAAATTAAGAACTTTGTGTAAACACAAAATGAATTTACTATAATATTATTATATATTTGTTTGTAACAAGTCAATAATATTTAAGGCTAAATAAAGTTTAACAAAATTGTTATCAACAAAAAATATATTAATTATTTTTTTTAGTATATTTGTGATGCAATAATTAAATAAGTGCCGACATGAAACAAAAAAAATCCAATTTGTTGTTGGAGCAACAGATTGGATTAAGACTTTTAGGAATAATTTTTAGTCTGGTAAACTAAACTTCAAAAGGCTTGTCACCTTAATTGAAGCATTCCTTTTTTTATTTCGTTAAACAAATGTATAGATATTTTTCTTCATAAACAATTGCTTTAACAAATATTTTACCTGAACAGCAGTTAACCTGGGCTGTTTTAAAAGGTAGGGTTGAAAAATTTTATCAGTATTGATAAACATGTTTAATCCATAAAAAAATGAAATATATGGAAGCAAAAAAGGCGCAAGCCAAATTTAAGTTTAAAGTAAATAACACTATTTACGAAACAGAAACAGAATGTCCTACTGGGACAGAAATATTAACAATAGCTGGTTACAATAAACCTAGTGATTATGATTTAATCCTCATTAGACACGGCCAAGAAGAGATAATTCCTCTTAATCAAACGGTTTGTTTATCAGATCCAGGGGCTGAGCGTTTTAGAGCGAGGCCAAAAAAGGTTAATGATGGTTATAAAGGGAGCGAAAGCTCCCTTTCTTCAAAAGACACCAACTATCTTGATACTACATTTGTAGAGCGATGGGAACTTAAAAGAATAGATAATCTTAATTTGCTATATCTAAAAGATTTTGATATACCGAATGGATACAATGTAACACAATCTGACATGGTTATTATCATTCCTGACAGATATGATTCTGTGCAATTAGACATGGCTTTTTTTAAGACACATCTCTCAAGAGCTGATAAAAGGCCTTTGATTAAAGTGTCCCCTAGAAAATTTGGTAATGAAATATTTCAACAATGGAGCCGTCACAGAACCAATGATAATCCTTGGATTATTGGTGTTGACTGTATAGAAACCCATATTGAGCTAATTAGATTTTTTTTAAGAAAGGAGTTGGAGCGATGAAATATACAATGAG
Organism: Aestuariibaculum scopimerae; assembly: GCF_059428085.1. Classification (NCBI taxonomy): domain Bacteria; kingdom Pseudomonadati; phylum Bacteroidota; class Flavobacteriia; order Flavobacteriales; family Flavobacteriaceae; genus Aestuariibaculum; species Aestuariibaculum scopimerae. The sequence goes on along the minus strand of NZ_CM182089.1, from coordinate 2,407,515 downwards.
AATTACGCAAAAGCAATCTGGTGAATTACATCATTATCTTTTTCATGATGAAAATGAAAGTGCTATGCTAGGTTTGTGTGGCTTTGATTCATCCCAAGATGAAAGCTTAATATTATTGCATAAACTAATTCCAATCCCTTATGAAATATGCGAGAGGCATCCTGATTTCATAAGTTGGCCAACAGAGTTTTCTGAATCCTTTTTGGAAGAAGCATCAAAAAATGGACTGACCATTGTTAAATTTCATTGTCATCCAGGAGGATATAATCAATTTTCAATTACAGATGACAAATCCGACAAGGATTTATTTGATTATTATAATGCCTATTTTGATGATAATAGACCTGTTGGAAGCTTTGTTATGTTACCTGATCGAACCATCTTTGGAAGAGTTATTTTACCTAATGGTAAATTTATCAATGTTTCAAAAATTGCAGTTATTGGAAAGGAACAACATTACTTTTATTCAACTAAATTAGAAATTGAGTTACCTGATTATATGGTACGTAACCAACAATCTTTTGGAAAGAAAACTATCTCACAACTTCAAAAAATGAAAATAGGAGTTGTGGGGTGTAGTGGACTAGGAACACCAACAATATTAGAACTTGCTAGAAGTGGAATTGGAGAATTGGTTCTTGTAGATAATAAAAAAATAGGAAAAGAACATCTAAATAGGATGTTTGGAGCTTCTATAAATGATATTGGTAAATATAAGGTTGACTTCTTCAAGGAGAAAATTGCCGAGTATAAACTTGACGTTAAAGTTACTGCCATAATTGGTGATGTTACCGAATCCATTGAAGTATTGGAAGCATTAAGTTTTTGTGATCACATTTTTGGATGTACAGATGGGTATCTTCCCAGAGATGTAGTAAATAGACTTACAACTTATTATATCATGGGTTATACTGATATGGCTATGGGATTGGATGCTGATGGTAATGGTGGTATTGACTCCATTGTTGGATGGGTTAGATATTTAATTCCTGGAGGTTCATCTTTATTTACAAGAGGCATGTATGATTCTAAAGACTTGGAGCGAGAATCACTTATAAAAGAAAATCCTGAAGAATATAAAAAGCGACAAGAACAGAAGTACATAAAAGGAGCTAATGAAAAAAGCCCTCCTGTTATTTCATTAAATGCAACAGTTTCTTCTTTAGGTGTTACAGACTTTTTGAATAGAATTCACCCATTCAAGTATAAGGAAGAATTAGGATTTTGTATTGATTTTTGCGAAAACAAAATTGATACAGAACGCATTTACCATGATTGCCCAGCATTAAGCACTAACGTTGGTAGAGGTCGTGTTACTCCATTTTTAAACCTCATCGGTATTGGGAGAAAGAAGAAAAAAGCTTCTTGATTACCGTTAAAGAACACCTTGGATATTTAATATTCAAGGTGTTCTTTAATTAACCCTTTAAAACTTCTAATAATCTAAAATTAAGGTATAGCTTTTCTTTACCTACTTGTTCACTTGTGAGAAAACCATTGGCTTCCAACTCTTTTAAATAATTACCAACTGTTTTTAGATTACCCAGACCTGCATTTTCCAATTGGTAAAAAATTACTCTCGTTTTACAAACGAGGGTAAAAATTGCCCTTGTTTTAAATACGTGGGCAAAATTTACTTTCGTTTCTAAAAATTGGTTTATTAAAAGAGTAATTAAGTTTTGGTAGATTTTGAATTTTTTGCCAAAGTTTAATTTGGTGTTTTCGTATAAGTTTGCCGGTGTTGAGGTGGTGTTGAGGTGATGTTGTTCTTTATTTTCTCTTATCCAAACTTTCTTTATTAAAAGCAATCAAATTGAAAAGTTGGCGCATGCGTGAGCGGACGCGGCTGTCGTAGATTTCTTCTAATTCTTGGGCATTGAGATTGGTGGTGGCGAGGGCTTTTATTTTGGTAATTCAAAATTCCATTTTAGTTGAATATTTCTTTTCTCTTCTATATTTATTTAAATGTGATTTTCGGTGAGCAGATTCATAAAGAAATACAACTTTTTCTAATTCATTATTTTCAACTTTTGAAATCTGGGAAAAGCTGATAATCCAGTAGTTGACGTTTTCAAAACGAATAGTATCTTAAAGTATCATTTACAGTGAGTGGTACTATAAAAGCCCTGCAAAATTACAAACTTCACAGAGCCTCCAAATCTAAAAATCCAAAAATCTAATAATCTCTACCCCTACCCAAAAACCAAATACAAAAACAACCAGGTTAGCAAATCGCCTAATAGGGCCAAGCCAATTATAATAAGAAGCCCTTTTATAAGGTCTAATAGTTTTTTAAACATGTACCTGTATTATTTTGGGGTAGTGAAATTTTAAACAAAAACACGCTTGCCGCCAAGCGGCAAGTAGGTGTTTACACTTTTAATTAAACCACCGCCAATCCATAAGGATGCCCAATAAAAAATTAATGCAAAATTTGAAATGTATCCTTATGGTTATTTGCAGTGGGGTTTGTTAATATAGTTTTAGATATTGATAACAATTTAACGCATTTTATTTTTACAAAAAATAATTTGTTGTTTGTAATTATCTGTATTAGGATTGTTTGGAAACTTTTCACAAATCGAGACAGCCTTCTCAAATAGGTCTATTGCCTTATTTAATTTTCCCATCCGACGAAATATATCTGCTTTGACTGCAATTGATCTAGCATAAAATGCTACTACATTAAACGAGTAAGCCTCAGAGGGATCAGGGTCAAATCTATTGATATTAAATTCAGCCATTTTTAAAAGCAAATTAAACTTTGGGTTTTTCTGATATTTAATGGAGTATTGAAGAAGTCCCTCCCAAAAATATACATTTTCATTCTTAAAAACCCATTTCAAAAATGAATTAGCATAACGATTATTTTTAGACAACAAATAGCGAAACTTAATTTCATAAAATGAACGTTTTAATAACTTATAGCTTCTATCATTTTGCTGAATCCATTCACTATTTAATGCATTTTCAAGTACACTCAATGACTCTCTAAGGTGGCTACTAATTTTATCTCTTTCATAAACCTTTGCATAAAAATAAGCCTTTTGAATTATAAAATTAGTAGCAATTTCAGGTGTCTCTGATTCATTAATTACCCTATTAAAAACCTTCAGGATTAGGTCAAAACTATCATGACTATGTTCAAAAAAAGCATGCTGAATATACTTGTTTCTTAATAATAATTCTTCCCACCAAAAATACCCAATTGGCATGTTTAATAGCATTGAACGTAAAAAATCGTTGGCTTCTTGACTTTTCATATCATAATGGTTGTAAAAATCCCTGTACTTGACAAAATATAGTCCTTGATTATCGGGGTTAAGAAAAATCAATTCATTCATTTTTTTTAATGCTAAATCATAATTACCATCAGATAAATAATCTTTGTATTTCAATATTGATTTTTCTATTTGTTGATTATCCTCTAGTACCTCTTTTCCCGCCTCAACACCGTAATCAATAAGAGTTGAATTCAAAACAAATTTCAAATCAGCAATATCATTTATCCATTCATAGTATTTACTAATCCAAATAATATCCCCTTTTGAATCAATAACGTACGCAATGGCACCATTATTTTTTGGACCTACCTTTGCATTCCAATTCTTAAAAGTCTGACCATCTGAAGAATCTATCCCAACCAAAAATTCACCTTCAAATTTATCAAAGTAATTAGCAAATGAATTCTTTAATACTTCATATTCTTTATTAACAGAATAAATATTAATCACAGAAATTCTATCATTATATTCTTTCCTTATTTTACTTAAAATATATCTGCTTTTTCGAGATGCCAATAAACCATAATCATTACTAATAAAAACAAAACTGGGTTTTCCTTTTTTTATAGCAATAGTATCAGTTGTATTCAGCCATTCAGAAACTAATAAATCAGGAGCCACATCACCTACCTTTAAAAATTCTTCATTTGATCTTTTCAAAGTTTTATTGTCTTCAATAATTTGATAAGATTTATTAACAATTGCTTCAAGTATAACATCTTGATTAGCAGTCTCACCTATCCAAGCAATCTTACCTAATTGATCAACTATAAAACTAGTAGGGATGGCTTTTCTACCAGAAGCCACCATCCATTTCCTCCATGTAATTTGCTCTGGAACATCAACACCTACCGAAAACCCAATTTTATCTCCCATTTCGGAAACATAATTTTCCACACGGTCAACATATCTTAAATCTTTAGGATTACTTAAAGAATTCTCTTTAACATGAATACTCAAAACAGTGAGGGAATCACCATATTTTTTACTAAGTTCTGTAAGGTGAGGGGCAAGAACTCTACATGGAGCACAATTGACAGCTCCAAACTCAACTAAATAAACACGTCCTTTTTGAAATTTGAACACAGAATTTGCATCTGTATTTATCCACTTTTGAATCACTAGGTCCGGAGCATCATCACCTACACTTAAACTATCATCATTACTCTTTTCATGATTCTGTCTCTTTTTAAATAACAAAAGATTTTCTTTAAAACCACTTAATGTGTTGTCATCTGAAACACCTCTTGAATAATTATATTTAATTCTTTCCTCGATAGCAACTTGTTGCATTCGAATTGCCTCATCTAACTTTCCTTGTTTTGCATATAAAAATGCCCTTGCATCCAAAATATAAGCCCTTTCTACCCCAAACCTCTCCTCAATTCCATAGTTCAAAATATCAATAGCTAACGAATCATTAGGCTGACTTAATACAAATCTACTAATAGAAACCCAATCTAAATCCTCACCCTGTTTATTCAACCACTTATTAGCGAAATTAAGCCCAACCTCTGAAGCTTTTAAAAGATAATTGTAGCAAGCCCTGATTCCCTTTCTATACCCAACTGAATCAGTCTCTAATGCCTTTCGATACTCTCCCATTTGAGCAAAGATTAAACCTTTGTGCCATAGCATGTGTTGGATAGATTTTATATCTGCTCCTTGTGAAATCAAATCATCAAGTGCTCGATCGGCAACCTTAATATCCAATTCATATCGGCGATATTCGATTGGAATTAAATACAACGTACTAATAAACTTTGACCAAGAGAAACCAACCATATCATGCGAAAGCATCCAAACTAATCTCCTGTAAAGTATTTTATTTATCCATGGATCACTTATACCCCCAAGCGTATTAAACATATCAGCATAAAGATGGACTCGATTTGGATATGCTCCTATCAAACTATCGAAAATTGAATAGGATAAAATGAATTCTCCAGAATCTCTATTTTTTTTAGCTCTATCTAAAACAACTTGTACCTCTTTATTCTCATTTCTTATTTTGTTATCCAATTCTTTCAACGAATCATCAATAAATCCATCGGACAAAATAGATCGTAAAATCTCATCAGGAATTAATCCAAATGTGGAGTAAACAACAACACCAGTATCATCGACAATATATGAAACAGGAACCCCTCCTTTTCTATGTATTCCATTCATAGAAGTCACACCTACAGTAAAAAACTTATGTTTATCGCCCATTATCTCCATTTGATGCTTCACTTTTTCAATTTCAGTTTCAAAAACCGCCCCTCCATCCTGCAAGTAAATACTTATAAAATTTATTTCAGGAAAATCTTGTGCTTGCTTAGTTAAGTGAGGAATATTTGCTCTACATCCTGCACACCATGTCCCTCCAAATTCCACAACATAAAATTTACCTTTCTCATAAGCATCAACTGGACCTCCTCTCAACCAAGATACATCTGTTAAGATTGGAGCCTTTCCACCTATCGTAAAGTCAGATTTCAAAACTTGACTTTGAGCATAAAAAGAATCATGATGTAATACAAAAGCGAACAAAAAAACAGTTATACTATATCTAAACAAAGAGTAGTATTTAAAAAAGAGTGTCCAAAAATAATATTGATTATTTATTATATTCATTTGGTTTTAAAATTATTTATATTCATTATTCTTATTTAGAAACTATACCGCTAGCATGATTTGTAATGCTTTTATAGTAATGAGTTCAATTTGGCTTATACCATATAATAGCCTAAACGCTATAAATTTATTCCTTTCCTTATCCTTTGACGCTATAACCAATTCATCCTTAAGCATGGTTGAGTGCATTTTGAATAGTACAAAAACCGAAACTTTACTACTAAGTTGATGATATGAGTTTATTCATCCTTTAATCAAAACAGAAGCAAGTAAAGTCGTTAATAAAGTTTAAGGTTGTTATTGATTTTCAAAAACAACAGTTTCAGGGTCTCCCAACATTTAATATCCTGGATTTTGAACCAAATAAGGGTTAGTAGTCAACTCACGTTCTGGAATTGGTGCCAATATATCTGTAGAATCCCAACCTAGCTTACCTCCCTCATCTACACTTTTCCCAAGTACTTGGTCAGCTTTACCCCATCTTTTAAGATCAAACCAGCGATGTCCCCACTCAGCAAAAAACTCTTTCCAACGTTCATTCTCTATTATCATCATCATGTCGTTTTGGTTGACCGCCGTTATATCATCAAGACCTGCTCTATTGCGGACTATATTAATATCATGCTCAGCTTCAACTAATTTATCCAACATTACTCTTGCCTCAGCTCTTATCAAGTACTGTTCGGCCAACCTTAGAACGGTTAAGTATTCAGTATGATCACCCGTTGAAGATGAAAAAGAACGTACCTTATACTTAAAAGGATAATAGTATGATACACCGTTAATGACTCTATTATTAAGCCAATTATTAAATCTCAAATCTTCAGAACTAAATAAGTTTAATAAACGAGATGTTAGAGTAAAGTCAGGTATTCGGGAAGAAGAAGTAGGTGAATTAAATAAAAGTCCATCATAAGTATCTCTAGCCGTCCTTATTGATTTAATTTGTAAAATAGACTCCCTATTATTCTTGAGTGAAATGCTATCAAGATCAACAACAAGCTTATAGAGGTCTGATTTCTCAATTATTTCTGACGAAGTTTTCTCAGCCATATCCCAATCACCAAAATATAAATAGATTCTAGACAACAATGCTACAGCCGCCCATTTATTGCATCTAACTCGTTCGTCACCTCCAATTTCATAACTAGAATTAAGAGTACCTAACGATTCTTTTAAGTCAGCAATCATCTGATTATAAACATCGTCTTTGGAACTTCTTTTCTTAGTTGAGTTCACCTTATAATTGGTTGTAGTTACTAATGGGACTCCTCCGTATATATTTACCAAATAAAAATAACATAACGACCTAATAAACAATGCTTCCCCAACTAATTGACCTCTTAAATCACCACTTATCTGATTCCCTTCAAATAACCCCTCCAGAATAGAATTACATCTATAAATAGTCTCATAAGCACTAGTCCAAAAATTATTAACTGTGTTATGATCTGCAGTCAAATTATTATCAAAAATTTCAATTAACGGTTGGGAGCTTCTATTACAATTAAGCTCATCAGAACTTAATCCACCAAATAAAGGCAAACTAGAGTAAATTGCTCCACTCAAAAAGTGTTCGCTTTGGGTCATTTCAAAATAAACCCCCTCCATTGCTGCATCTGCAGCCTTGTCATTAGCAAAAACTGTCCCTGTAACTAATTCATTTGTAGGAGGATCAATCGTTACAAAATCCTCACAGGACATGACACAACAAGTCAAATAAGAAATTAAGATAAGTTTTATATTTTCCTGGCAATATTGTAAAAAGTACAGCCAAAAACAAGTTTGATTTTTTATTGCTTTCATATTTTTAATGTTTTTAAGTATGTTAAAATACTCATGATTATTTTTTTTATGCGATATTAATCCTTTTGTCAATTATTTATTTTTTTATAAAGATATTTGAGCTCCCAAAGAAATAACTCGAATAGGGGATAGAAAGTAAACACTACCATTAGTCAATGAAGAGCTCATCTTATAGTTAAATAAATTTTGTCCACTTAAATATACCTTGGCATGATGTGAAGGAACGGTCCAAGAGAGTGAAACATTGGACAGTCTAAAATATGATGCGTCAAAATAATTTTCATCACTTGCTGAATAAAGATTATAACTTGACGTAGAACTTGCAGAAAACCTCTGAACATTTGTGATGTCTCCTTCTTTTTGCCATCGGTTCATTACTTCAATAGGTTGATTCCCCAATAAGCCTGGCATTCCAAAATTAGCTTTAGTTGATGATTTTTGAACCCATTGAATAAAGAAATCTAATTGGATATTCTTAAATGAAATAGAATTGTTCATCCCCCCAAAAGCTGCTACAGGCTTAGGTAAAAACCAATACCGATCATCAGTTGAGGAAATATCACCGTCTTCATTCAAATCCTCTACCGCATAGAATCCAGTAACAGGATCAACCCCATCATACTTATATCTCAAAGAAATATTCATTGGCTCACCTACTTTATAAGTAGTAGCATAACTAGAACCTTCAATATTAGGAAAAGCAACTAATCGTCTCTGATTAAAACTCAAATTAATACTTGTCTTCCAATTGACATTTTTACTACGTATATTTATCGTTTCCAATTCAAATTCCCAGCCTTTATTTTCAACTGTCGCTGGAAAATTGGATTGCACTTCCTGAAAACCAGTAATAATTGGTAATGAAAGACCTACTAATTGATTAGATGTTCTATTCCTATACCAACTCGAAGATAAGTTCAGTCGATGGTTGAAAAAACCTAAGTTCATAGAAAATTCTAATTTATGATTACTTTCCCATCGGTAGTTAGAGTTGGACAAACGCGATGGAATAAGCCCATTCTTAACGTACACATCATTGGATTTGTAACTATCTAAATACTCATAATCACCTATTTGATCACTTCCCGTTACTCCATATGAGCTACGTATTTTCCCCATACTTAAGAAAGGGAAGGTTTTTTTAACAAATTCCTCTTCAGAAAAGATCCAAGCTATACCAATAGCTCCGAAATTTGCAAATTTATTACCATTTCCAAATCGACTAGAACCATCTCGTCGACCTGTAAGATTAATAAAATAACGATTTTTGTAATCATAATTAATTCGCGCAAAAAAACCATTATACCGATAATCTCTATATTGAGATGAAACATATATATCAGTAGCCGACCCCAAATCATCCATTAAGGATTCTAGTTCAAATCCTTCAGCATTAATTATGTTTCCATCCAAAAAGCTCCTCTGAAATGTTGCTCCAGCCTGTAATTCAACTTTCCCAAAAGCAAACGACTCTAAAAATCTAACCTGTGGTTCAATAATCCAATTATTTAGTGTATTACTAGAAAGAATTGTTCGATTGACAGGACTTAACAAAGGATTTTGACTACTTTCAGGAAAAAGACGTTTCTCTCTCATCTGATTAAATGTATACCCAAAAGAAGTTTTGAATTCTAGATTTTTGAATAATTTATAGCCGCAAGAAAAACTAGAAATTATATTATTTGTTTTGTTTTCGTACGGCTGTTCTGTATAAACCATTGGATTAATCCACGTGCCGTTTTCCCAATTGAGACTCCCGTCTTCGTTATATAATCTAGGTGCATTAGGAGGTAGTGTTAATGCAATACTGTTTAGATCACTGCTTGGCAATTTATTATTTTCATTCGCCATAATAATTGACAAATTAAAAGTAAACTTATCGTTATCTGATTTATGACCAATATTAATATGTCCAGATCCTCGTTGATAATCGAAATCCCCAGGAAAAACTGTGGTCTCCCGATAATAGCCACCATTTAAAAGAAATTGTGTTTTATCATTTCCCCCAGAGATAGAACTTTGAGCATTAATTATTTGAGAACTATTACCTAATAATACTTCTTGCCAATCTGTATACCTTGTAGTATCCCATAAAGTTAAATCGGGCCAATATTTATCATAAGAAGGATTACCTATAAGCCCCGTAAGTCCATCATTATCAACAGCCTCTCTCCTCATCTCTAAGTATTGTTCCGTATCAAGTATATCAACAAAATCATAAGAACTTCCTATTCCAGTTTGAATATTAAATTCCAAATTAGTTTTTCTTACCTTACCTTTTTTTGTCGTAATTAAAATAACACCATTTGATCCTCTTGAGCCATAAATGGCAGTAGCATCAGCATCTTTTAAAACTTCAATACTTTCAATATCCAAAGGATTTAACATACTAAGTGGATTAGGAGCAAATAATATAGAACTGGCCTGAGAACCATATGATAAAGTTTCTGATGTATAAGGGACTCCATCAATAACATACAAAGGATTATTTCCTCCTTCCCTTAAACTATTTAATCCTCTAATTTGGACTGTAAAAGCTCCTCCTGGGACTCCTCCTAACTGTTCAACAAATACCCCCGACATTCTACCTTGAATTCCTTGCAAAGGATTATTTATTGGTTGTCTCTCAATTGTTTCTGCAGTCACTTTAACAATACTCCCTGTTTTGGTGCGTTCTGTAGTCTTATAATACCCCGCATTTAAAACCACCTCATCCAACTGTCCTACTTCTTCTTTTAGGGTGATGTTTATAGTACTTTGATTGCCTACGGTTATTTCTTGTGTTGCAAAGCCTAAGGCGGAGAACACGAGTACATTTTCGGGGTTAGGCACTACTATGTTGTAGTTGCCATCCATATCGGCCGCCGTGCCTTTGGTGGTGCCCTTAATTTGTATGGTAGCCCCGGGTATGCCCATGCCCTGGGCGTCGGTTACCTTACCGCTTACCTGTAATTGCTGTATGGTATTGGCATCCTTAATGATAATGGTATTGTTTTGGGTTACTATTATATTAAGCTTGTTATGGTTTAAAGCTTTATTTAATAAGGCATTAAGTGGTATGTTGCCTTTTTTTAGTGCTATTTTGGGGCTGTCTTTAAACAGGCTGGTGTGGTATATAAACATATAGTCCTTGGTTTGTGCGCGTATCATATCAAACACCTCATCAACCGTAACCGTTTGGTCGTGGTCTATCACTATTTTGGTGTTTTGAGATACGAGCTCTATGGGTGTTAAGCTAAACACCGTGGCACATAACAAGAAAATGCATGTTTTCATAACCAATGTTATAAGTCGTTTAAAGAAACAACTGTTAGTTAATTTTAATTCCATAAATTTACGTTGTATTAGTTAGTATTTATATTAATTAATATGCTTAGGGGGATTACAGTTTGATACTTTCCAGGTTGCGAACTGTTTCCTCCTTTTATATTCCTGCGCACGCAGGAATCTAGGTATGAGATTAAAGACTGCTTACTGCTGTTTTAAATGGTTAGTTGGTTGTTGTAGAGTCGGTTAGTTGTTTTCGCACTCGAATGTGATTACTCATAACTCATAACCTTGTAAAGTCTCTTCTCTCTTCTCCCTGCCTGCCGGCAGGCAGGTCTTTTCTATTTTCTATTTCATGTTGGATGTCTTTTCATGTTGTTCTGGTTTTTAGTGGTTAATGGTTACTTTTATTATTATTTGTTTCATTACTTTTTTCCATTGATGAAAAAAGTAACCAAAAAAATCTAGGCTTACGAGACCATTGCTGAAAATGCTACGCGATAACCCGCCACAGATAAAAAGAACTCGGTCCGCTATCGCTCCCCTCAAACAGCTTTTTATCTCTTAGCCTCTCCATCCCGCCGGCTGGCTCCTTCGCTAAAAATGTCCACCGGACATTTTCTTAACGCTTGGCCCCACTTGATTTTCTAGCAATACCCTCGATAGGCCGAGGGACTGCCTCATGGCCCTTGACCTCCGATTGGTGTCTCTTTTCTCTATTCTCTTCTCTATTTTCTATTTCATGTTGGATGTTTTTTCATGTTTTAAGTTTTAGTGGTTGTTTTTTGGCTTCTAGCTTCTAGCTTCTAGCTTCTAGCTTCTAGCTTCTAGCCTCTAGCCTCTAGCCTCTAGCCTCTAGCCTCTAGCCTCTAGCCTCTAGCCTCTAGCCTCTATAAATATACCTATTATTACTTTTTTATTTAAATTGTTTACTTATTTATATAAAATATTTTTTCACTTTTAGTTGTTTTTGTTTATCCCCTACGGGGAATTTATGTAGCGTTATAACATTTTTGCTACAATGCTTGAACCGCTACGCGGTATTTTTCACTTTTAGTTTTAGATTTCTAGATTACTAGACTTCTCGATTATTAGACGCTCCGAACTCTGAACTCTGAACTCTGAACTTGTTCAAACTTTTCACTTTTCACTTTTCACTTTTAGTTTTTCACTTCCAATGCTTTGTTACTTTAAAATAACCGTGCTACCATGAATCTCATAGTTGTTAATATTATTATTGGCTTTTATGGTGTTTAAAATGTCTTCAATACTAAATTGCTTATGGATTCTACCATTAAAGTGTTCTTGCTGTAAAGCTGGGTTATCGAACACTACCTCCATATCGTACCAGCGCTCTAGTACGGTCATGATATCTTTAAGGGGTTTATCTTTAAAGTCAAAAATGCCTTCTTTCCATGAAATGATGTTGCTAACGTTTACGTTTTTAGCCAGCGTAATTTGGCCCGTTTGTAGGTTTAGGGTGGATTGGGTGTTGGGTTTTAAGATTTGAGTATTGGGTATTGCGTATTGAGACTTCTCAACTGTACTTGGGGTGACTGCTACTTTGCCCTCTACTAGGGTGGTGTATATGTTGGTTTCGTCTTTGTAGGCTTTGATGTTGAATTCGGTGCCTAGGACTTCGACGATTTGGGTGTTGGGAGATTGCTTCGTTCCTAGCAATGACAGCGTTGGGGACAAGACTCTAAATTTGGAACCTTTATGTTCGGTGCTTGGGGATACGTCAAAATAGGCTTCGCCATAAACGAGGGTGACTTCGCGGGGTTGGCCTGCTGCAAAACTAACGGGGTAAACCAATTGAGTTTCGGAGTTGAGCCATATTTTGGTGCCATCGGCCAGGGTGGTTTGGAATTGGCCGCCACGGGGGACAGTCAAGGTGTTGACTGCCCGCTCTACGCTATAGGCTTTAGGCGATACGCTACCTTTTGCCGGGTTGTAAACCAGTTGCTCGCCATTGCTACTGGCGTATGTTGTTTGGTACAGGCTATCTTTTTCTAAGACGATTTCTGTGCCGTTCTCTAATGTTAAGACGGCTTTGTTACTACCTGTTTTTATTTGGTTGTTGACTATTATAGGGTTCTGGGTACTAGGTGTTGGGTTTTGGGTAAGCCAATAGCCTACGGCTAACAGCCCAACAAAAATGGCGGCTGCGGCATATTTTATCCATACGGTACGTAAGCGCCTTGCGGGTTTGTTTGCCTGGGCTATGCGTTGTAACAGTTTGTTGTACGCCACTTCTTTTTGGGTATGGCGGTACAGGTGGTTTAAATGGTAATCGGCTGTCATGTATGCCTTAAAGGCTTGGAAATTCTTGGGCTTTTCTAACCATAGCTGTAAGGTCTCCATCTCGGAGGGGCTAATGGTATTTTCCAATACCTTGTAAACCAAATGTTGCATATCGCTGTTCATGCTATCTTGCTTTATACCACACTTACGAACGAGTTTTAAAAAACCCTTAAGCCAAAGACCAAAAATTTTAAATTTTTATTATAAAAAACTAATAACCAGACTTTTACATTTTTTAAAAAACGCTAAACACACATCCATTACCTATACAAGTTACGGGATTTTTTTGAATTTTGTACCTCATACCTCATACTTTGTACCTCAAACCTCGTACTTTGTACCTCGTACTTTGTACTTCACGCCCCATTCCCAAATCTTTTTATATATTTAGCCCATATTAAAGCATGCAGGCTTAGCAATCTATGGAACAAAAAAGTTTTACAGAACGGTTACAACAAGGTGACGAACAGGCTTTTAAGCAATTGTTTGATACCGAATACGACGCGCTATTGGCATACATGAACACCCTAACGCGCAACCATGACCAAGCAGAGGATTTAACACAACAAGCCTTTTTTAAGTTTTGGGAAAAGCGGGAAACCATTAAACCCGAGCAAGACTATAAGCACTACCTCTTTTCAATGGGGCATAACCTGTTTATTGATTATTACCGACGCCATAAAATACATATAGAGATTATTGCCGATTTAAAACAACGGGCCTTGCAGGACCAATTTTTAGAGGAATCGGAATATTTACAGGAGCGGCTTGAAAAATTACTGCATATTATAGACCAGTTGCCACCCCGCTGCCAAGAGATCCTGAAGCTAAGTAAGCTTGAGGGACTAACATACGACCAGGTTGCTGCACAACTAAACATCTCTAAAAAAACGGTGGAGGGCCAAATGCGTTTGGCTTACCAAAAAATACGGGAGGCCTTTGATCAAGATGATCCGTTATTATTATTCCTCCTGGTAAGAGCTTTGGAGCAGTTGCCCAGCGAATTGCAAATAAAAAACCCATAACAAATACCCTTAAAAACGCGAGCTATGCTAATTACTTTTGAACAGATGCAGGACACCCTTTTTAAACTATTTAAAAAATACAACTGCACAGACGATAGGGCCAAAACCTTAGCTGCGGTGTTTACAGACAACACCCTTTGTGGCATTAGTTCGCACGGCATTAACCGGGTAGCATTGTTTATTGAGTTTATTGAAAAGGGGTTTATTGACGTAAACCAGGATATAGAAAAAGTAGAAAGCTTTGGCAATATAGAACGCTGGGATGGCCGTTTAGGACCTGGTATTACAAATGCCATAAGCAGTACCAATAGGGCCATTGCATTGGCCAAAGAACACGGCATGGGCATTGTGGCCCTGCGCAATACCAACCATTGGATGCGGGGCGGTTACTACGGCTGGCAAGCTGCCAATGCGGGCTGTATTTCCATACTGTTTACCAACACGAAACCCAATATGCCACCCTGGGGTGCCGCCGATAGCAGGATTGGAAACAACCCCCTGATTATATCCATACCCAGAGCAGAAGGGCATATTGTGCTGGACATGGCGCTATCGCAATTTTCCTTTGGAAAGGTAAACGACTATAAACTAAAAGACGAACAACTGCCATACCCAGGGGGCTGGGATGAAAACAATGCCCTTACCAACGACCCTGAAAAAATTCTATCCAACGGTCGTGGCTTGCCCATAGGCTATTGGAAAGGCTCTGCCCTATCCCTGGTACTCGATATGCTAGCTACAGTGCTTGCTGCGGGCGATTCCACTTATAAAATTAGTTTAAGAAGTTATGAAGTAGGGGTATCGCAAGTATATATTTGCATATACCCAGAAGTGTTTAAAGATGCCCATTTTAGGGAAACGCTCCTAAAAGAAATTATAGACTATACCCACCAAGCCCAGCCCATACAACCAGGCACTAAAATGTATTATCCTGGGGAGCGCACTCCACAAATTAAAGCCAAAAACCTAAAACAAGGCATGCCCGTAAGCGATGTGGTTTGGCAAGAGGTATTAGACTTGCTGAATTAACCATAGCTAATTAAATCCAAAAACTGAGACTGAGACCGAGACTGAGACTGAGACTGAGACCAAGAACTACCCTTTAACATCCAAAGCATCGCGCAAAGCATTCCCTACCAACATAAATGCCATTACCAAGCTCATGATGCAAAGCCCTGGAATCATGGCCAAATAGGGTTTTCCTAAAATAATGTAATTGTAGTGGTCTTTTATCATGGCACCCCAACTGGCCATAGGTGGTTGGGCCCCAATACCCAAAAAGCTCAGGCCACTTTCTATTAAAATGGCCGCCGCAAAATTGGCCGCCGATATAACAATGACCGGTGCCATGATATTGGGTAAAATGTGTTTGGTTATAATCCTAAAATCATTGTAACCCAAAGCCCGTGCCGCTGTAACATACTGCATTTCCTTGGCGCTTATTATTTGGCCGCGCACTACCCTGGCCACTTCTACCCACATGGTAAGCCCTACGGCTATAAAAACCTGCCAAAAGCCTTTACCCAATGCCAAAGTAATGGCAATAACCAACAGTAAGGTGGGTATAGACCAGGTTACGTTAATGATCCACATAATAATGGCATCTACCTTGCCGCCATAAAACCCAGCCAGGCTCCCCATAAAAATCCCGATAAGCAACGAAATAAATACGGCCACAAAGCCAATAAAAAACGAAATTCTGGCCCCTACCAAAACCCGACTCAATAAATCCCTACCGTATTTATCGGTACCAAATACAAAGGTTTTTTCGGTGATGTAATGATCGACTGGTTGGTCCTGAAATGCATTTAAACTAAGGGCTTTTTCTACCCCTTCCAAACCATCGGAAGCATAGGCTTTATAAACCAAAGTATCACCACTAACGCGGTAGTTTGAAATAGGAATTTCGGTATCTGCATTAACATGCCCAAAAAACAGTTTACCAAAGGCACTTTGCTGGCTATCTACCTGTGCAGGTATGGTAAGCATGGTTACTTTAAATCCGGGCTTTTTGGAATGGATGGCCAAATGCATTTGATTGGCATACTGTGAATTATCGGGAGCAAAAACATAGGCAAACACCGATACAAGCCCTACCAAAACAATAAAGCCAAAACTAAAAACGCCCCAAAAGTTCTTTTTAAACTTTTGGAGCGCCAATTGCTTTAATGAGCTTGATGTATGACTCATAAATACGATTTATTTTTTCACTGTAGCAGCTACTTTTTTAATAGGATAGGCCGCTTTTAAGTCCTCTAAGACATTAAGCGCCTCTTCTATATAGATATCCTGACTTAAGCTTTCATGCCAACGCTTACGTTTTTCCTTTAAATCGGTCGTGTCTTGCACAAACAAGGACTTTTCATAGGCTGTAGAATCGAACGTTAAATTGGTTTTGTAATTGTTGATGGCATCAAAGCGTTTAGACTCTTCTTCATTCATTTCTACTCGTGTTTTATAGGTTTCGTAATTTAAGGGCACCACTGTGTTATCAATTTGATTTTTTACCCATTTGGCATTTTCCTCAATAAGTTTTAACTGTTCATTATTACTCATACGTTCCTTACTTTTCGCAATGGTAGCATCGTAATCAAAATAATATTCCCAAGGGGTATAATTGGCGGCATCAATTTCATCCCAAGGTAATGGATTGTCTTTATCTTTTTCGCCAACATTGATAAAACTAAAACGTCCTGGAACTTTTACATCACTCTTAACGCCTTCCAACTGCACAGACCCCCCATTGATTCTGTAATACTTTTGGGTAGTTAGTGCCAGGGCACCAAGATCGCCACTGGTATTGTTACGCAGCAAGTTATTTAAATTGATAACGTTTTGCACCGTTCCTTTACCATAGGTTTGGCTACCACCAATAATAATGGCACGCTTATAATCTTGCATGGCTGCTGCCATGATTTCTGAGGCTGAGGCTGATATTTCGTTTACCAGAATTACCAATGGACCATCCCATGAAATGGACTTGTCCCGGTCTTTTAACACCTCTTTGGCTTCGCCCGTAGAACGCACTTGTACCACAGGACCATCCTTTATAAATAAACCGGCCATATCTACTACGGCTGGCAAGGAGCCCCCACCATTATTTCTTAAATCTAATACCAAGCCTTGAATGCCATCGGCCTTTAAGTGCTCTATTTCGGCCTTTACATCTTTGGCTGCATTGATGTTTTTGTAATCTTGAAAATCGACATAAAATGATGGTAGGTTAATAACCCCAAAAGTCATGTCGTCTTTTTTAACAACAGACGATTTGGCATAGGTTTCTACCAATTCTACAACGTCTCTGGTAATGGTAATGTCCTTAATGGTGCCATCTACCTTTTTAACGGTTAAGGTTACCTTAGTGCCCTTAGGGCCTTTAATATATTTTATGGCGTCGTTAATACGCATACCCACAATGTTTACGGGGTATTCTTCATCCTCTTGCTTTACTTTTAAAATCAAGTCCTCTACTTCCAGTTCTTTACCACGCCATGCTGGACCTCCAGAAATTAGTTCGACCACTTTTATATAGTCCATACGCTTTTGCAAACGTGCCCCGATACCTTCTAGTTTTCCAGACATTCTTTCATCAAAATCCTCTTTGTTTTTAGGAGCCAGGTAATAGGTATGCGGATCGAACTCTTCAACAAGGGTATTTACATAAATGGCAAACCAATCCTCACGTCTTAAGTCGTCTATATTATCATTAAAGTAAACATCAATGGATTTTAAGGTAGACTCGCGGGCTTCTTTTTCAATTTGGGCTTCGCTTTTCATCTTATAGGATGGATCTTTTTCCTTAGCCATTTTTTCCTGCTCGTACAGATCGTCGTAATTGGTAAGCGTTGAAAATTTAAGCTGTTGTCTCCAACGCTCTTTCATTTCCTTTTTGTTTTTTACAAACTCACTGTTTTCGGAATCGGTATCAAAAGATTCATCAATGGAATAATCAAAGGGCTTGGAAAGCACTTCTTTATAAATTTCTTTAGCTTCAGAAATACGTTTTATTAAACGCTCGTGTACCACATTAAAAAAGGTAATGTCTGAGGCTTTGATTTGGTCGTCGATAGTAAACTTGTACTTTTCAAAATCGGCATAATCCGATGCGTAGAAATAACGCTTTACCGGATCGAGAATCTCGATGTAATCGGAAAACAATTCCTGTGAAAAATCATCATCAAAAGCTAATGGGTCGTAATGGCCTTGCTCTAAAACAAAGGTTATTACCTGAATTAATAATTTATCTTTATCTGGGTTATCAAACTTTTTGGTGGTAAAACTGCACGACGCAAAGGCCAACAGTAACGACAATAATAGAACTTTTATATTCCTTTTCATAATTTGTTTCATTCGGTTAATATTCAATGGCTCAATAAATGCCCAACATTTTTTTACTAAAATAAAGAAAAAACCATGCCAACAGGGTTGAAAGCTACTAATTTTTTGTTAAACTGGATAATTAAAACGTTTCCTAAGGAAATTACGTATTTTAGCGACACATTATTTTTTGATGCTATATGACAGACAGACCACTTATTTTAGTAACCAATGATGATGGTATTAATGCACCCGGAGTAAGAACCCTGGTTAGTATAATGAACACCTTAGGGGATGTGGTGGTGGTGGCACCCGACAGCCCACAAAGTGGCATGGGGCATGCCATTACACTCGACTCTACCCTGTATGTTGAACAGATTCAAGTAAACGATGGCCCCCAAACAGAATTTAGCTGTTCTGGTACCCCGGCCGATTGTGTAAAACTGGCCATTAGAGAGAAATTATACCGCAAACCCGACCTGTGTGTATCTGGTATTAACCACGGATCTAACGCGTCTATAAACGTGATTTACTCCGGTACCATGAGCGCTGCCATTGAAGCTGGTATTGAGGGGATTCCCGCTATTGGATTTTCGTTATTGGACTATACCTGGAGCGCCAATTTTGAGGCTTCGAAGGCTTTTGTAAAAACCATTACCGAGAATGTTTTAAAACATGGCCTACCTACAGGCATTGTGCTTAATGTGAACATACCCAACCTATCTAAAGAATACATAAAAGGTATTAAGGTTTGCAGGCAAGCCCGAGCGAATTGGGTTGAGGAATTTGACAAGCGTAAAAACCCGCAAGGCAGGGATTACTATTGGCTTACAGGAAAATTTGTTAATTTAGATGGTGGTGAAGACACCGATGAATGGGCCCTGGAAAATGGTTATGTTTCGGTGGTTCCTGTGCAATTTGATTTAACGGCGCACCACTTTATTCAAAATTTAAATACTTGGAATTTTAATGATTAAAAAGGAGATTTTTATAGGCATACTGGTTGGCTTAATTGCCAATAGTATTGGATTGTTTTTTGCAGCCACTTTATTGGGGCAAGGCGACGATTTTACAACCGTTATTGTAGCGGCCTCGCGTGAAGGCTTTTTAGGTAAACTTATTAGTTTGGGAGCTATCCTAAATTTAGCGGCTTTTTTTGTTTTTATAAGAAAAAGACAAGACTATAGAGCACGGGGCGTGTTATTAATAACTATTTTTATTGCTGTTTTTACCTTTGTTTTTAAGCTTTTTTGATGTGGGGTAGAGAGAAGAGAACAGAGAGAAGAGAATAGAGAGTAGAGAGTAGAGAGTATGAAATATTACATTATAGCTGGCGAGGCATCGGGTGATTTACATGGTTCTAACCTAATGAAAGCATTGCAAAAAGAAGATGTGAATGCCGATTTTAGGTTTTGGGGTGGCGACCTCATGCAGGCGGTTGGCGGTACCTTGGTAAAACACTACAAGGAACGCGCGTTTATGGGGTTTGCCGAAGTTATCATGAACCTGTCTGCCATTTTTAAGGATATTTCCAACTGCAAGGAAGACATTAAAGGATTTCAACCAGATGTGATTATCTTTATTGATAATTCGGGCTTTAACCTGCGTATAGCCAAATGGGCCAAGCAAGCAGGGTTTAGAACCAACTACTATATTTCGCCACAGGTTTGGGCCTCTAGGGCAAGCCGGGTAAAAGCCATTAAACGGGATATTGATGCCATGTACGTAATATTACCTTTTGTAAAACCCTTTTACGAAACGTATGGCTATGAGGTTACGTTTGTTGGGCACCCGCTTATTGATGCCATTGCAGATAGGGAGCAAGTAAGTGAATTTGAATTTAGAAAAACCCACCTGTTAAACGACAAACCCATTATTGCCCTATTGCCCGGCAGTAGAAAACAGGAAATTAAAAACATGCTGTCTGTGATGCTTAGCTTGGTAGACGATTTTACCGATTACCAATTTGTTATTGCTGGTGCGCCTAGTCAGGACTACAGTTTTTACCAATCGTTTATACAATCTAACAATGTTAAATTTGTTGCCAATAAAACGTATGATCTACTAAGTGTTTCTACGGCTGCTTTGGTAACATCGGGCACGGCCACTCTTGAAACCGCACTGTTTAAAATACCCCAGGTGGTTTGCTATAAAGGCAGTGCCATATCCTATCAAATAGCCAAAAGGATTATTACCTTAAAGTTTATATCGCTGGTGAACCTTATTATGGACAAGGAGGTGGTGACGGAACTCATTCAAAATGACTTTAACAAGAAACGCCTTAAAAAAGAGCTCACTCGTATTTTGGATGAAGACGAACGCCGTAAAATATTTTTAAACTATTACGAACTGGAAAAAGTTCTTGGTGGCAAAGGAGCCAGTGAAAAAACCGCAAAACTGATTTTTAAATCTTTAAAAAGTTAAACAATACCAATGAAACGCCTCATGACCCTACTCTTTATTGTACTTTGCTTGCATAGTTGTAAATCGTCTAAACGGGCAAAAGCAAAAAAAGCAAACACTTCCACCTATATTATTAAAAGTGATGATGCCCATAGTAATGATAGTGATCGCCGTGTAAATGACAACACTTCAACCACACCAGACGGCTTAGAAACACCATATAAGTCTAAAGCCGATTATATTATAGACTATGCTAAAGCGTTTGAGGGGGTAAAATACAAATGGGGCGGCGCTACCAGAGCGGGTATGGATTGTTCTGGTTTGGTGTTTGAATCGTTTAGAGCCCACGAGGTTATATTGCCCAGAATTTCAAGGGATATGGCTAAATTGGGTGAGGAAGTGCCCCTGCGAAAAGCTTCTAAAGGCGATTTGTTGTTTTTTAAAACCCGAAACAGACGTAATGAAATTAACCATGTAGGGCTTATTATTACTATAGAAAATGGAGATATCTCATTTATCCATGCCACCACAAGCAGTGGTGTTATTATCTCTAACCTTTCTGAAGATTACTGGAAGAAAGCCTTTGTTGAAGTTCGTAGGGTTTTATAGTGTACGCATTTGGCATGAAACTGCTTAATTTCCCCATCATTAAATTAACCCTTTGCCTAATTGCTGGCATTGTTTTGGCTTTTTTAATTGACATTCCTTTGCTTATAAGTTGCTATGCGATAGGTTTATGCCTAGTAGGGCTATTGGTTTTGTACATGATTGCCAAAAAACAATTTACAAAAACACCCTGGTTTGGCCTGTTAAGTTTGGTTACCATGATTTGGGTAGGCATTTTAACAACCCAGTTGCATGATGAAAAAAACCATGCCAACCACTACACCCATTTTCTGGCAACACCCAACGACACCCTTAAAACAATTACTTTTAGAATACGCGAGGTTTTAAAACCCAATCGCTATTACAACAAATATATGGTGGCCCTTTTTGGGATGGACCACCAGCAGGTAACGGGAAAACTACTACTGCTTGTTGAAAAAGACAGCTTGCACAAACCTTTGGATGTGGACGACACTTTTATTACTAAAACAACTTTAAAAGCTATAGCACCAGCATTAAATCCGCATCAATTTGATTACAAAAGCTATTTAGAAAAACAATATGTATATCATCAAATAACTATTAGCAATAAAGCACTCCTTAAAGTGAGTACCCATACCACAACGCTTTTTGGAATAGCCAATACTATAAGAACCCACATTAACAATAAACTAAAGCCCTATAATTTTACACCAAACACATTGGCGATCATCAATGCACTATTGCTGGGCCAACGCCAAGATATAAGTAAAGCTGTTTACACCAGTTACACCAATGCAGGGGCCATACACATTTTAGCTGTTTCGGGTTTGCATGTGGGGATTATTTTAATAATACTAAGTTTTGCATTTAAACCTCTAGAACACCTTAAACACGGTAAGCTTTTAAAAACTATTTTATTGGTAGCCTTTTTATGGGGGTTTGCCATTATAGCAGGTTTATCGGCCTCTGTGACCCGTGCGGTAACCATGTTTAGCGTTTTAACCATTGCTATGCATTTAAAAAGACCTACCAACATATACAACACCTTGGCCATAAGCATGCTAATTATCCTGCTATTTAAACCCCTGTTTTTATTTGATGTTGGTTTTCAATTAAGTTACTTAGCTGTATTTGCCATAGTAAGCATAGAACCTTTAATGCATAAACTCTGGCAGCCAAAGAATAACATTGTTCATTTTTATTGGCGTACCCTTACCGTAACCTTATCCGCCCAATTGGGGATCCTTCCTGTTAGCCTGTACTATTTTCATCAGTTTCCTGGCTTGTTCTTTATATCCAACTTAATTGTTATTCCCGTACTGGGTGGTATTTTAGGTTTGGGGCTGCTCGTTATTTTTCTGGCTGTTTTAAATATACTGCCAAACCTAATAGCAAGCACTTATGGCACCCTTATAACCTACTTAAATCAATTTATTGCCTGGGTTGCACAACAAGACGCTTTTATAGTTAAGGAAATCCCTTTTAGTATAGGGTACGTACTAGCTAGCTACTTATTAATTATTACGGGCATTCTATTTATAATAAAACGCCATTATTTAAATTTAACAGCGTTTTTAATAGCCTTCATGTTTGGTCAATTAACTCTAATATACCATACTGCAACTGGACATCATGAGGAATTTATCATCTTTCACGCAAACCGACATACATTAATGGGCCATACAACACATGGTAGGATGACCCTTTCTAGTGATTTTGATTCTATTACCAACAATAGCACCATATCCCAATATAGCGTTGGGAAGCATATTAAGCACATTGAAAAAGACACCCTGCAATCTGTTTACATTTTTAACAACATGCGCTTGTTGGTTGTTGATAGTTTGGGCATTTACAATGTAAAGTCGTTTCACCCAGATTATGTACTGCTAAGGCAATCGCCCAAAATAAATATAAATCGTTTAATTGATTCCTTAAACCCCAAATGCATTATTGCCGATGGCAGTAATTACAAATCTTATATTGAAAGGTGGCAAACAACCTGCAAAAAAAGAAAACGCCCTTTCCACCAAACGGGTAAAAAGGGCGCTTTTATTATTAACCTTTAGTAATTGTTAACCTTTAAATTCGGGTTTAAACGCTGTATAGTAAGCATTGAATTTTTCTTGCGAGTCCATGCCTTTATGGTCATCTGCCTTAAACATCTTTAAATACAACTCTAATTGCGGTGGCGTTTTATAGCCTTTTATGGGTGCAATTAAATCGCCTTTTTCATCCATAAATACAATGGTAGGATAGGCTTGAATTTGAAAATAACGCGACAGTTCATGGGCAGCGTTTCGTCGGTTTGCCAATTCTGGTTTATAACCAGGATTTGAAAATGTTTTTCCTTTGTAATTCACACTTTCATTACCCTCGGCATTAAACTTTACTGCATAGTAATGCGCGTTTACATACTTAACCACATCGGCATTTTGGAAAGTGTTTTTGTCAAGCATTTTACACGGTCCGCACCAATTGGTATAAACATCAATCATAATCTTTTTAGGGGTCTTTTTTTGAAGTGCCACTGCTTGTTCCAGCGTCATCCAATTTATCTCCTGTGCCATACTGCCAACCGAAGTTAAAACAGCTAAAAGCAATATAAATACTGTTCTTTTCATAGTCATTCTGTTGCAAAACTTATTCCGAACTTACAAAAAATGCCCCAAATTTGGGGCATTTTGAATATTTTTTAACTATTTTTTCGATTAACGGACTCCATGCATGAGCCTTTTAAGCAACGGATGTAGCGATAATGAAACAATACCCAATGCAATAGGTATAATTGTAAAGATCAAAAAGAAGGTGGATAAACTGTGCTCTTGGGTAATCTTTTCTATATCACCTCCAATATAATGTGCCAATTTATTTCCTATGGCAATTGCCAAATAATACACTCCAAACATAAAGGCAATCATACGAGCTGGAATAAGCTTGCTTAAATAAGATAATCCCATGGGCGACAAACAAAGTTCACCCAACGTATGAAACAAATAAGCCAGCACCAACCAAGCCATACTTAAACTGGCACTCTCTGCTCCTGCAGGTACATGTCTGGCACCAAAAGCCAAAAAGGCAAAACCTAAGCCCAGTAATAGCAATCCTAAAAAGTATTTTACAGAAGCAGGTGGATTATATCGGCTATCCCACCATTTGGTAAATAGTGGCGCAAACATAATAATAAACAATGAGTTAAGAATGGCAAACCAAGTAACCGGTACCTCCGTTTCAGTTGATTGGTATTCAATATACAATTTATAGATTACTATACCCCAAACAATAACAAAACTACAACCTAAAATGGTGTTGGACAATCCTATTCTATTAAAGGTTTGTCTAAACAAACTAAGCAACACATATGTAATTATGGCCAATGGTACGACCGTTACTATTAAATCTACAATCTTAAATGTAGTTGCAGCATTACCTTCTAAAAGTCTGTTTGTAAAATCTCTAGTATAAAGTGGTAAAGAACCTGCTGCTTGCTCGAAAGCAGCCCAAAAGAAAATGGTAAACAAACTGAAAATAGCAAATGCTATCATTCTATCACGCTCAATAGCAACGTATCTTGGTATTCTTATTATTAATAATAAAACAAAAACCACTGCTGCTAAAAGGGCAAAAAAGAGTGAGTCGCTCATACCTGCGACTGAAAAATTAAATGTTTGAATATTACCAATTTTACTAAGTGGATCGTTTATAATAAAAATAAGTGCGGAAATTGTAAAGACCCCAATCAATAAATAATCGATGGTTAAAAACTTGTTTAGTTTTACAACTGGTTTTTCATTTGAAATGTCTTTTGCTCCCTCTGCAGTTTTCACAACTTTTACAGGTTTATCACCAATATTGCCAAACAAGGGTTGTGCAAAATAAAACTGAAGCATCCCCAATAACATAAACACTCCTGCCAGGCCAAAGCCATAACTCCAACCAACTTTTTCTCCTACCCATCCACATAGCATAATTCCTAAAAATGCTCCAGCATTAACGCCCATGTAGAAAATGTTATAGGCCCCGTCTTTCTTTTCATCATGCCCTTCGTACATCTTGGAGATGATGGATGTCATGTTCGGCTTAAAAAAGCCATTCCCTAAAATTAGAAAAGCGATACCAATGTATAAAAACATGGGTGTTTCAACCGCCATAGATGCATGCCCCATGGTCATGAGCAAGGCACCAATAACCACGGCCATTTTATATCCTATTTTATTATCGGCCAACCAACCACCAATTAGAGGTGTAAGGTATACCAGCATGGCGTACGTTCCTAAAAGCGATAGGGCCGCAGGTGTACCCCACTCCCAACCAGGGTTGTCGCCAATAAGGGACCCTGTTAAGAATATTACTAAAATAGCACGCATGCCATAATAGGAAAAACGTTCCCACATTTCTGTAAAAAACAATACAAATAGCCCTGCGGGATGCCCTAGAACTGTTGTTTTAAAATATTGATCGGTTGAATTTGTACTCATGTATATAAATTTTAGGTTGTTTTATCTGCTAGTTTATAGCCTTCGGCTATTTCATCTTCCACCAAGTTGCGCTCGTTATCTTCGGCTCCGTGGGTTAGTCTTTTAAGAGGCTTTAATAATAATGTAAATAATATACCTATTATCACTGTAAAAATTAGGATTCCTGAAAAAACAGTATATTCACCAAAATCAGAAGCTGATTCTCCAACAATTCCAGCTACTTTATTACCTAAACCGGTAGCTGCAAAATAAACTCCCATCATTAAAGATGCATATTTTACTGGGGCTAACTTTGTTATAAATGATAGAGCAACTGGAGAAATACATAATTCGCCAATTGTATGGAAAAAATATGCGAGAACAAGCCAAATCATATTTGACGATCCAGATTTTTCAAACTCCATAGCCGCAAAAACCATAAATAAAAATCCAAAACCCATGATAATTATTCCCAATGCCATTTTAAATAGTGAAGAAGCTTCTTTTCCTTTCAATTTTCTTGAAGCCCAATATCCTGCTACCGAAGTCGCAAATAAAATAATAAATCCTGCATTTAAGCTTTGGAACATTACAGTTGGAACTTTCCATCCAAATAGCATTTTATCTGTTTTTGTCTCAGTATATAAATTCATTAAACCTCCTGCTTGCTCAAATGCTCCCCAAAAAATAATAACCATTATAAAAGAAAGTAAAAGAACCATAAATCGATCTTTGTACAATTGACTATCTAATTCATTATATATCATCATAAGTAACGATGATATTGCAGTTAAAAAAATGAACAAAAGACCATACCCCCAATCCATAGTATACCAACCATAAACTGAAAGTAATAACAAGATTCCTGCTATTATTAGATGCTTTTTAGATTTAAACAATTTTGAATATAATTTACCATAAGAAACTTCGTTTTGCCCCTCAGTTGATTGTTCTAAATTTCCAACTTTAGCTAAGTATTTTTGGCCTAAAATATAATTCAACAAGCCAATCAACATTACAATTCCAGCTAAACCAAAACCAGCATGCCACCCCCATTTGGCAACAACAACTCCAACAAACATTGTAGCTAAAAAGGACCCTAAATTAATACCTATATAAAAAATACTGAATCCTTTATCTCGCCTAATATCACCTTCTTTGTATAAGCCCCCTACCATAGTTGAAATGTTTGGTTTTAATAAGCCCACACCTAAAATCACTAAAGCTAATCCGGTATAAAAAGCCCATATATCTGTTAAAACCAAAACACCATGACCTAAACATAAAATAATTGCACCAACTAAAACTGATTTTTTTTGTCCAATTAATTTATCTGCAATCATTCCTCCAGGAATGGACATAACATAGACTAACATCGTATACCAACCATATAATGCTAATGCTTCCTTACTTGTCCAACCTAAACCTACACCTCGTGGGTCATCTCCTAAAGTAGAAGTAGTCATGTATAAAACCAACAATGCTCGCATACCATAATAAGAAAAGCGTTCCCACATTTCCGTTAAGAATAAAATATATAATCCTATTGGTTGTCCAAATAATTCTTTTTGATGTGGTAATTTAGTCGCATTTGCCATAAGTTGTATATTGAGTTAGTTTATTAGTTTTATCCTTTAATCTTCAATTCTATGTTAGATTTTGCTTTTGTTTTCTTAATCTTATCACCTAAATTTTCGTTGATGAAGTTAGTCATTTTTTTGAAAAGATGTAATCTCGTATTTCCTCCATAAATGCTATGGTTTTTATCGGGGTAAATGGCCCAATCAAATTGTTTATCGGCTTGAATTAAAGCTTCGGCAAGTCGCATGGTGTTTTGCACATGCACATTATCGTCTCCCGAACCATGAATTAAAAGAAAATCGCCCTTAAGCTTATCCACATGGTTAATAGGTGAATTGTTATCATATCCACTGGCATTCTCTTGTGGCAGCCCCAAATAGCGCTCAGTATAAACAGAATCGTAAAAGCGCCAACTTGTTACAGGGGCAACGGCAATGGCCATCTTAAATACATCATTGCCTTTAAATAAGGCACTGCTACTCATAAAGCCACCGTAACTCCACCCCCAAATACCTATTCTAGAGGCATCAATATAGGGTAAGGCCCCCAATTGTTTAGCAACAGCTATTTGGTCTTCAACCTCATATTTACCCAGCTCGTGGTGCGTTAACCTTTTAAAAGCGGCACCTTTATAACCTGTACCGCGCACATCTACACAAGCAATAATATAGCCTTGCTGTGCTAAATGTTGAAACCAATAATCGTTACTGGTGTGCCATTTGTTGTCCACTCTTTGCGAACCAGGCCCTGAATATTGAAACATGAATAGTGGATACGTTTTATTGGCATCAAAATCGGCGGGCTTAATCATCCACATGTTCATATCGTACCCATTTACGTGAATAGTACTGAATTCTTTTTTGGATGTTATATATTCTGAAAGTTTTTGTGCCAGTGCATCATTGTCCTTAATACTCTTAACAACATTACCCGTAGTGGCACTATTTAATGTATATTCTGGTGGTGTTGTAGCACTGGAAAATGTATTTATAAAATATGAGAAGTCTGCACTAAACGAAGCTTCGTTAGTACCATCGCTTTTTGTTAATCTGGTTTTATCACGCCCGTTAAGTTTTATGGCATACACTGCTCTATTGATGGAACCATTCTCTGTAGATTGATAAAATATACGATCGGTTTTGGCATCATAGCCATAATACTTGGTAACCTCCCAAAGGCCTGTGGTAACTTGGTTAATTAAATCGCCCGTTTTAGAATAATGGTAAATATGGTTGTATCCATCCTTCTCACTGGTCCAAATAAAGCTATTATCCTTTAAAAAGGTTAGATTATCCGTTACACGAATAAAGGCCTCATCCGTTTCGGCAATTACACATTTGGTAGTATTGGTTTCAGCATCCACCAACCATAAGTCCAATGCATTTTGTTTTCTGTTAAGGTATTGCGCACTTAGAACATTTGGATCATGGGTCCATTTAATTCTAGGGATATAAAATTCACCATAGGTTTTATCTACGTTTATGGCGTTGCTTTTTTTAGTATCAACATTATAGATATGAAGCGAAACAATAGCATTAGGCTCACCAGCCTTTGGATATTTAAACACCTGTTGGGTTTGGTAAAGTTTATCGCCATAAATATCCATGGAAAACTCGGGCACAAGGGTTTCATCAAAACGAAGGTAGGCTATCTTAGTGCCATCGGCATTCCACTCAAAAGCACGAACAAGCTTAAGCTCTTCTTCATAAAGCCAGTCGGAAATGCCATTTATAATTTTATTCTTTTCGCCATCAAACGTTATTTGTGTAGTTGTTCCAGAATTTAAGTCCTTAACATATATGTTATTGTTATAACCATAGGCCACTTTACTGCCATCGGGCGAAAAGGTTGGTTCCTGAATTTTCACATCGGCAACTTGGGTTACCAATTTATTTTTAATGTTGTACACAAAATAAAGGCCTCTCTTTGAATAGCGGTAAATCTTTTCTTGCTGCGTAGCCAATAGCACTTTTTCTTCGTCATTACTAAATGTATAGTCTGTAAAACACTTGAGCGCATCAATATCTTGTGATGATACAAGGGTTTTTACCTTTTCCAGGGTTTTATAATCGTAAACATCAATAGACGTTGAACATTCACTTCTATCACTTCTATTAAAATTTAAAACCGAGTACTGCCTGCCATTGGCCATGGAATGTAAAACGTCTATTTTTACTGTATTAAATGTTCCGTTCCAGATCTCTTCTAAGCTAATTTCTTTTGTTTGGGCTGAAAGTGCTGTAACAAAAAAAGCACAAACACAAAAGAAAAATAATTGGTATTTCATCAAAAAAAATATTTATTTCACAAAATGTGGTCAAGTTTACTAAAAATTATGCAAAAAACCTTTTTTATTAACACTTAAATAACGTCTGGGAAACATTCATAAATTAAAGATTCTCCACATTCCTTTTTAGAATATCCTATCTTTGCAGCGTAAAGCAACACTTATGAGTAAATCTATTGCCGGGTTTTCTAAACTGGAAAAATCTAAAAAAATTGATTGGATAGTTGAAACTTACTTTTCTAATGCCAAAGACGCCAGACGTATTATAAAACAATACTGGAACACCAACGAAAAGTTACAGCAATTACATGACGAATTTATTGAAAACACCATAACCAATTACTACCTGCC
This sequence comes from Aestuariibaculum scopimerae, assembly GCF_059428085.1. Taxonomy (NCBI): domain Bacteria; kingdom Pseudomonadati; phylum Bacteroidota; class Flavobacteriia; order Flavobacteriales; family Flavobacteriaceae; genus Aestuariibaculum; species Aestuariibaculum scopimerae. The sequence goes on along the minus strand of NZ_CM182089.1, from coordinate 2,377,226 downwards.
ATTAGGTGTGGCCCCCAATTTTTTAATAAACAATAAGCTTTACACTATTCCTATGGCTATAGAGGAAAGCTCGGTTGTTGCCGCCGCCAGTAAAGCGGCTAAATTTTGGATGGACCGTGGCGGGTTTAAAACCAACGTTATTTCTACTACTAAAATAGGACAGGTACATTTTATGTACCATGGTAATTTTGAAACCCTACAACGTTATTTTAATAAAGTAAAACCAAAGCTGATACAAGCCGCTGCACCCATAACCAAAAACATGGAAAAACGTGGCGGTGGCATTTTAAATATAGAACTGTGTAATAAAACAAGCGCTATGGAGGGCTATTACCAATTACACGCTTCTTTTGAAACCCTAAATGCCATGGGTGCTAATTTTATAAACTCATGCCTAGAGCAGTTTGCCAAAACTTTTAAGGAGGAAGCTTTAACTTTTGATGGATTTTCTGCTAATGAAAAAAACATCCAGATTGTTATGAGCATTCTTTCTAATTATGTGCCAGAATGTTTGGTACGTGCGGAGGTGAGTTGTAAGGTTGAGGATTTGCATGTGGATAAAAGCATATCTACTACCGAGTTTGCCAACAAGTTTGTACAAGCCGTGAGAATTGCTGAAATTGAACCTTACCGTGCTGTAACCCACAACAAGGGTATTATGAATGGTATTGATGCCGTGGTATTGGCAACGGGCAACGATTTTAGGGCTGTAGAAGCCTGTGCCCATGCCTATGCTGCTAGAAATGGCTCTTATAGCAGTTTAACACATGCTGAAATTAAAGATGGTGTATTTCGGTTTTGGATGGACATTCCATTGGCTTTGGGAACTATTGGCGGACTTACAGGCTTGCACCCACTGGTTAAGCTTTCTTTGGAATTATTGCACCACCCAACTGCAAAAGAATTGATGCAGATTGTGGCTGTGGCTGGCTTGGCCCAAAATTTTGCGGCTTTGCGATCACTTACTACTACGGGCATTCAACAAGGGCACATGAAAATGCATTTAATGAATATTTTAAATCAGTTTGAAGCCACCGATGCTGAAAAGGCTACTTTAACCGAGCATTTTAAAACCCATACGGTATCGCATAGTGCAGTGGTTGAGGCGCTTTCTCGATTAAGAATTCAGAATTCAGAGTTATGAGTTTGAACTTTCAAAGCAATGGAAAATTACTCATTACTGGAGAGTATGTGGTTTTAGATGGGGCTTTATCGCTTGCTTTGCCTACAGTATTTGGGCAAACACTAGATGTACAACCTATGGATACCCCCCACATTGTTTGGAAAAGCCTTAATAAAGATGGCGCTGTTTGGTTTGAGGGTGTATTTACCCTTAATGATATTGCAAACCCTGCAACCGTGCCACAGCATGCTATTGCTAAAAGAATCCTTCAAATTTTAAAGGCAGCTAAACTTTTAAATACCAATTTCCTAAATTCTAAAACAGGCTATCAAATAACTACCGCTTTGTCATTTCCAAAGGATTGGGGATTGGGCACCTCATCTACTTTAATTAATAATGTGGCACAATGGGCCCATGTAAACGCCTTTCAATTGCTAGAAAAAACCTTTGGGGGCAGTGGTTACGATATTGCCTGTGCACAGCACAACCATGCCATTACTTATCAATTAAAGGATATGCAACCTGTTATTAAACAGGTGCCTTTTAAACCAGACTTTAAAGCGCATTTGTATTTTGTGTATTTAAACAAAAAGCAAAACAGTAGAGATGGTATTGCTACGTACCAAGCTAACAAAACGAATTTGGGAACTGCTATTTCTGAGATTAATGATATTACTGAAAAACTTATAGATTGCAAAACTTTAGCAGCCTTTGAAACATTACTGAATGCCCACGAAAACACCATTTCTAAAGTTATAAAACAGCAACCTGTAAAGCAGGCCTTGTTTAAGGATTTTAATGGAAGTGTTAAAAGTTTAGGGGCTTGGGGCGGTGATTTTGTTTTGGTTACTTCGCAGGAAGATCCTGCTCCATATTTTAAAAGTAAAGGCTTTTATACGCTATTGCCTTATAGCAATATGGTACTACCCTATTAAACAAAAAAACCTGCCATGCAAATGCACGACAGGCCAAACATAATTAAACAAATAACCCAGCCAACTATATCTAATTTTTTTATGAGGGCTCTACAACACTTAACATTTCTAGGTATTGCGGATTTTTTGTAAGTGCTATGCGTGCAATTACCGTGTAATCACTCATCCATTCTTGAAGTGCGTCAAAAGCTTCGTCTCTAGCCATAGCGTCTTGTGCTTCCTCTTTTCCTTTGTATTGGGCAGCCAAAAGTATTTCTACGTTTTTCACTTCAGCTTGCGCTGCCAATAACTTGGCCTCGTCTATACCATAGGCTGCCATACTTGCTTTAACTTCATCACTTTTTAAGGCATTGGCGTAAAACACACTGGCTTGCTTTATCCATCCTGAGTAAGACTTATTTCTTGCGCCATCTAACTGTAATGCTTCACGTAAACCGTGTTCGTTTTTAAATGCTACACGACCTATATTTACATGAGCCATGTAAGTACTTTGCGCCGAGGCATGGGCAGTACCCAATTCGTCGGATGCTTCATATTGGTCTCCATACTCCTTCTTTTGTAGAATGTGTAAATCTTTTGTTTGATTTAACAAGGCAAGACCTTCTTGTAATTTAACTTCATCATAACCAAAGGCCGATACACCTGCCTTTATAACTTCATTTCCTAAAGAATTCTCAATAGTAATGGTGAATTTGGATAATTTTGAATCTATTGTACCATTCATTATTTAATTTAATTTAAAGTGCTATTTAATTTATAAAACCGAGTTTCTATATTTTAAGACATTTACGCAGTACTACATTGCCTCTTTTTGTAGCCACGAGCCATTTTATGGAAGGGTTCATACTTATATTTTCAACTGACTTGTAGGTTTTAGTTACAAGGTTAACTATGACGGATCTCTTATAGGTTATTTTCATGATTATTAAACAGTTTTAAGTTTAAAGAAACTTTATGCCTTCTTCTGAGACAAACTTAAAAAGGCGGTTTTAAACTATTTTACGGTTAACCACAATTGGGGCAAAAAAAAATGATATTTTAACATTTTTTGAGGCAAGATTTACCATAACCCTTATTTATAAAGCATTAAGACTAACACAAACAGGTTGTTTTTTTAATAATTATGTTTGTGTTTCATAAAGAAACCCCAAAAACCTGAAGCTTTTGGGGTACTCTCACAAAATGTTTTGAAATAATTTTACGGTTAACCGTAATGTATAGAAAAATTACCCGTACAATGCCTTATAGGTTGTACAAGCTCTATAGTCTGAAGATTCAGGATCCATGCCAAAAGAAGCCCAGGCACTGGGTCGGAATATTTTATCGCTTGGTACATTGTGCATGTTTACGGGAATCCGCAACATAGATGCCAAGGTAATCAAGTCGGCACCAATATGTCCATAAGTAAAGGCGCCATGGTTGGCTCCCCAATTGGCCATAACGCTGTACACGTCCTTAAATGGTCCCTGCCCTGTTAAATTGGGCACAAACCAAGTGGTAGGCCATGTGGGATTGGTGCGCTCGTTAAGGGCATGGTGCACATCGTCTGGCAGGTCTATGGTTTTTCCCTCGGCAATTTGCAGTACGGGGCCAATGCCCTTTACTATGTTTATACGGCACATGGTAACGGGCATGCCCCCTTTGGTCTTAAAGGTTGATGAGTAACCGCCACCCCTGAAGTATTCCAACATGCCGGCCCCCCAGGTGGTGTGCTCTAAACATTTTTCTACTTCGGCCTCTGTTATATCCCACCAGGGCTTCATGGCCGGTTTCCCGTCTATGGATTGTTGGCCGGTACCATCGAGTGCCGAGGCCCCTGAGTTGATAAGGTGTATAAACCCATTGGCTGTATCGCCTGTTAGGGTATGCCCTGTTACGCGCTTTACGGCCTCGGGGCTCCAATAAGTCCTAACATCGCTGAATATTTGGGCGGCACCTGTTAGCAAGTGGCCGAACAGCATGGAAATGCCGTTCAGGCTATCGTTTTCGGTAGCAAACATGAAGGGCTGGCGGATACCGTTCCAATCGAAGGACGAGGTCAATATGGCCTCCATAAAATCCCCGTTCGGGAAATGGTCGGTCCATTGGCGCTGCCCCTGGAACCCCGCTGATATGGCATTTCTGCCTTGGGCCTCTTCTGCATAGCCCAGATTCTTAAGCTTGGGGTTGCCTATCATTAGGTCGCGCCCTATCAGAGCCATTTTTACCACAAACTCCCAATCGGCATCTAATGCTTCTCTGGATTTTATTTTGCCATCAGGATTATAGTTTTTACCTTCTTTACACTTAGCTTTGGTCCACGCCAATGCTTTTTCATACTCCTCTTTATCGTAAATTCCTTGTTCTATACGTCTGATGAACTCCGACATATCAACGTTTTCACAGCGCATGCCCAGATAGCTCTCAAAGAAATCGGCATCAATAATGGATCCTGCTATCCCCATGGAAACGGACCCCATGGACAGGTATGACTTGCCTTTCATGGTCGCTACGGCCAAGCCTGCTTTACCAAACTGCAACAGCTTTTCCTGTACATCCCCGGGTATGCTTTCGTCGCCACTATTCTGTACATCCTTTCCATAGATACCAAATGCGGGAAGCCCTTTTTGGTTATGCCCCGCCAAAGCTGCAGCTAGGTACACGGCTCCTGGGCGCTCTGTACCGTTAAAGCCCCATATGGCCTTTGGCATAAGGGGGTCCATATCTATGGTCTCGCTTCCATAGCACCAGCACGGTGTTACGGTAAGGCTTACGCCCACGCCTTCTCTTGCAAATTTATCGGCCGATGCGGCCGCTTCTGCTACCCCACCTATGCAGGTGTCTGAAATAACACATTCTACCTTACTGCCATCGGCATGCCTTAGGTTACTGGACAGAAATTCGGCAGCGTTCTTTGCCATGTTCATGGTTGTGGTCTCTAACGATTCCCGAACGCCGTCCAACCGGCCATCTATAACGGGACGAATGCCTATTTTTGGTAACTGCCCTATTAAATTTTTATAATTCATTTTATATGGTTTTTGAATTTCTATAATTATGAAAGTGTTTTTTTAGGTTTTAGCACTATGGATGCTAAAAAGCCTACTAAGAAAATAGCAATAGTACCAAACACTATGGTTAGATAGGTGTGAAAGGAGGCACCAATAGCATCTTCACCAAAAAACCTATTGGAAAGCGTTAACCACAGAATGACCAATATACCCGCTATCATTCCAATAATGGCTCCTTTAACGTTTTTTGTTTTAGTAGTAAATATGCCCAATAGAAAAAGCCCGAGCATACCACCACTGAAAATGGATGATAGTTTCCACCAAGCATCTAAGGCGCTCTTAACATTTATCATGGCAATACCAATGCCTATCCCTAAAATACTTATGATTATTGAAGCTGTGTACAACACTTGCATGCGTTTTTTATCGGAAGCATCTGTTTTAAAATACTTGTTATAGTAATCTGTTAAAAACACGGTTGCCGAGCTATTAAAACTAGTTGAAATGGTACTCATCCCTGCTGCGAATATTGAAGCTATTAATAAACCTGTTATGCCTGTAGGCAAAGCGTTTACTATAAAATACGGAAAAACACTATCGCCTTTGGCCATATCCTGCAGTTCTACTGGCAGTGTTGCTGCCGAATGGTAATATGAAAACAATGAGGTTCCTATGAACAAAAACAACGCTGAAATGGGCAAGTATATGAGTCCGCCAATCAATGCAGAGCGTTGGGCTTCCTTATCAGATTTTAAAACCATATAACGCTGTACATAGTTTTGGTCTATTCCAAAGTTTTGCAAATTAATGAATACACCATACACTAAAACAACCCAAAATGTGGGTTCAGACAGGTTTAAACTAAAACTTCCTAGGCTAAATTTATTGTTTTCTGCTGCTATGGTAAATATCTGTGAGGGCCCCTCGGGCATACTAAAAAACATATAACCAATACAAACCACTGCCCCTGCAATTAATATAATGCCTTGTATGGCATCGGTCCAAAGCACGGCGGTAATGCCCCCTAACATGGAATATACTGCGACTATTAAACCCGTAAAGATGATAATGGTAGCGATATCCCAGCCCACAATAGCATTTAGTGTAAGTGCTAGTAAATATAAAATAGTACCTATGCGCATAAGCTGAGTTAACAAATAACATACTGAAACGTAAATGCGGGCCCAAGGACCAAACTGTTGCTCCATGAACGTGTATGCCGACGGACTGTTAATTTTTCTATATAATGGTACAAAGTATTTTACAGCTATTAGTGTTGCTATAGGAAGCGACAAACTAAAAACCAAGGCATTCCAATTGGATTGAAAGGCATTGCCCGGTAATGCTAAATAACTAATACTACTTACAAAAGTGGCAAAAATAGACATGGTTACTACCCAACCTGGAATATCTTTATTGCCTAGTGTATAGGATGATGATGTTTTATTTTTCTTGAAGAAGGATCCGCCAAAAAGGGCTATACCTGCTATGTATATAAAAAAAACAATGATGTCGATTGTGTTCATTAATACTATTTTAGTTAGTTGTTAGGTTACTTTTCATTAATAGATAAAGCATCCTTTTTTAGCACAAGTAGGTATAACGTGGTTAGGGTTATAGTGTAGTAACACTAAAGTACTTTTGCTATTTCTGCTTCAATTAGCTTTATGTTCTTAATAACTTCTTGTTTTTCTTTTTCGTCAAACGTGCTAAATGGAGGCGCTATATTAGCCTCAATGATACCCAATGCAGAAAGGGCTCCTTTCATGCCTTTTAGGTAACTAGACCCGTAAGAGCCCAAGGTATAAATTTTAGTAGCTATTTCCATAACCAGGTTTTGCAGTACCTTAATACGGTCAAAATCCTTAGCTATAGTTGCATTGTAAAGGGCTACATAGAGTTTGGGAAAAATATTTGCTCCCCCATTTACACCGCCACATCCACCCATTAAGATCGTTTCGGAAGTAATCTCTTCGGGTCCAACTAATAATGTAAAGTCTTTTTTTGACTTTAACAGATGGCAAAGCGATTGAAAGTAAACCGTATTGGCCGAACTATCCTTTAAACCAATAATATTGGGGTGTTCAGATAAACGAACAACGGTACCTCTATCGATATTGATTTTTGTATGCGAGGGCATATTGTACAAGAAAAGTGGTAAGGGTAATTGGCTTGCTAAACTCCAATAGTATTTGTACAGTTCTTCTTGTCCCAGTCCATAATAAAATGGTGGTGCTGCAACTACTGCCGAAGCACCCGATTGATGGGCTATATGGGCCAAATGCAAACTCTCTTCAATAGACGTATCTGAAATACCAACAAAAACTGGAATTCTATTATCAACTATTTTACAACTTTCTGTAATGATTTCTATTCTGGTTTTATAACTTAAACTAGTCGCTTCTCCTGTAGTTCCTAGAATAAACACGCCATGTACCCCACCATCTATAATATGGTTTATTAGGTTGCTAAGCCCTTTTGTATCTAGAGAAAGGTTGTCGGATAATAATGGTGTTACTAAAGGAGGAATAATGCCACTTACCATATATATTGGTTTAATTGAGTTTAAAAATTATCTTTTTTAGTTAGCTGCAATCGATTACATCATTGAGTAAAAATATGAAAATAAATTGCATAATCAAATGTACTGATTACAGATAAGGTATTATTACGAAATAGACCGTTGGTTTATTGCATAAATAAAAAGGCGCAAACAATGTTTACGCCTTTTTGTATGTATAAGTAAAAGGTTGTGCTTTTTACTGAATTTGAATTTCTACACGGTTATCTTCAATATCCGCTGCCTCTTTTAAAGCATTGTATAACTTGGTTGTTACAACGCTTATTTTTTGTTGTTGTACTCTGTTTGCTGCAGCTTGATAACTATCTAATACTACCGCAGGTGTTACTTTTGTTACTTGAACCATGTATACACCATTGGCTCCATCTATTAATTTTGATGTTTCGCCTTCTTCTAAACCAAAGGCTGCTCCAACTACTAAAGGTTCTCTTCCTGCACCAGATATAGTTGGGTTTTTCATATTAATGGCTGAAGCTGTTTTAACGCTTGTATTTTCAGCAGCGGCTAAATCTTCTAAATTAGAGGCGGATACACGTTCTCTAATCATTTCAGCTTTCTTTTCTTTACGAATAATTGGCATAACGCTGGCCGATGCTTCTTCAACTGGCATTAATCCTTTTTTGTGCTTTGCTACCAATTGGGCTATTACGTACCCATTAGGTATGTTAAAACGATTTACATCGCCTACATTGGTTGTTTCTTCAAAAGCCCAACGCACTATGGGTCTTTGGTTTCCAACACCTGGTATGCTCTCATCTAGTACTTTTATACCATTTACTGGGCGTACGGTATAATTATTTTCTTTTGCCAATGCCTCAAAGTCTTTGTCTGCAAGAGCAATTTCAAAACTAGAAGCATCTCTAAATACTTTATCTATAGTAGCTTCAGATGGCTCTATCTTTCTCGCTATAGTGCCTACCTGTACAGCTTTTTTCTTGGCTTTTTGTCCTTCAATCTCAATAATATGGAATCCAAAAACAGTTTTAACCACTCCTATATCTCCTACATTTCCTTCAAACTCAAACTCATTGAATTCAGGAACCATAGTATTATAAGGGTGCCAATCATATTGACCTCCATTTTCAATACTACCCTGATCTGATGAAAATGCTTCTACCAACTCAGGGAACTTAGATGTATCTGCTTTTATAACTGCTAATAAGCTATCGGCCGTGGCTTTGGCTTGAGCTTCGGTTTGTGTAACGTCTGGACCCGCACTTTGCGATCCTAAAAATGGAATTAATATGTGTCTTACCTTAGCTGAATCTGGTATTTGTTTAACCGCAATTAGCTTAGATACTTTATAGTAACCATTGTCTTTATAAGGACCATAAATTTCTCCTTCATTAAGGCTGAAGATACTATCGGAAACTGCTGCCGGCAAACTAGATTTAAACAAGAAACGATTATCAAATTTAATATCAGAATGTGCATTAACAAAATCCTCATTATCTGTTGTGTTTTTAAACCCAACAATGGTTTCATTTGCTTTTGAAACTTCATTGTACTCAACTTTATCATTCAAAAGAGCTTCTATGTCTGCTTTAATGGCGTTTTCATCTTCAACTGATGCAACTTCATTAAACTGAACAAATTTGATGTCTCTTGAAGCTTCTACTTCATACTGATTTTTATGCTTGCTTATATAGTTTGAAATATCTGATTTTGAAACTTTAACAAGACTATCTGGAATGGAGCTGTAAGCTACTTGAACATATTTTATATCTACTTTATTGCCTTCTAGCTTGTGTTCTAATTCACCTTCGGCTAGTGTTCCTGTTAAACCAGCCTTAACCATGTTAAAGTAATTTTGCTGTAAACCATTATTTGCTAAAGACTTTTCATAATTAACCCAACTCTCATATCCTACTGGTGATGTTTCTTGTAGGTTAGCAATGTATTCGTTTAACTTATTTTCGTCAAACAATCCTGCTTCATTTAAAAATTCTGGACTAGTTGCCAAAGCTGTTTTTAACAGGTCACGCATTTGATCCTTTTCCACGGTTATGCCTAACTTTTCGAACTGGGATTCCATTACGGCCTGTCTTACCTCTTGTTCCCAAACACGGTTCATTACTTGTGCGTTGGTTGCATTTGGACCTGCTTGGCGCTGAGCTGCTTCTACTTTTTGTAAAAAGTCTTCTCTGGTAATATCTTTACCATTTATAGTTGCTACTATATTTTGTGATTGTTGTGTAAATGAGCTTCCGCTTTTAAATAAATCTGCTAACACAAAAGAGAATAACGCTAACGCTATAATTATAATTAAAAATAGGGAACGTTGTCTAATCTTATTTAATACTGCCATCTGTCGATAATTTTAAAAACCCTTGTTGGGACTTTGCTTGTTAAGTTGGTTGCCAATTGGTATTTGGCAAAATATTGTGCGCGAAAATACTATTTTCTGCTTAATAATAAAAGTAGTTGGTTGTTTAATTATTTTTAGTTAATCTACTTCTAAAAGTTTAAGTTCTACCATATTAATTTTTGTGTTTGATGCTTCTAAAACTGTAAACTGAAATGTATCTATCTTAACGATTTCATTATGCGCCGGAATTTCTTCGGTATGATTCACTATTAAGCCTCCTAGTGTTTCATAGTTTTCGCTTTCGGGCAAATTCAACTTATAGGTTTCATTTACATAATCTACTTCCAAACGCGCAGAGAACATAAACGTTTCGTCATCTATTTTCTTTTCTATCAAATCTATTGTATCGTGCTCATCTTCAATTTCCCCAAATAATTCTTCTACAATATCTTCTACGGTCATTACCCCCGAAGTACCGCCATATTCATCCAAAACAACGGCAATACTTTTTCGCTTTTTTATAAGCACACTCAACACGTCCTTAATCAAAACTGTTTCTGGCACAAACTCAACAGGAAGCATCATAGCTTTGATATTTTTGGGTTTTCTAAACAATTCAAAAGAATGAACATAACCCAAAATATCATCAATTGTGTCTTTATAAACCAAAATTTTAGTATACCCCGTTTCGGTAAACAGAGCACTAAGGCTTTTTAATGAATCATTAATCTCAACCGCTGTTATTTCGGTACGAGGTACCATAACTTCACGGGCTTTAACTTCTGAAAACTCTAAAGCATTCTGAAAAATCTGTATTTCAGAATCTACTTCATCGTGCGCTTCTACAGATTCCATTTGCTCACTTATATAATTGCCTAATTCTACCTTTGTAAATGCAAGCTGTATTTGATCGCCTTCTGTTTTTAAAAAATGTTTTAAAACAAAATCTGAAATCCAAATAACAAAATCTGAAACAAAAGAAAATAGCATGTAAAACAAGTAAGCGGGTATGGCCAATGCTTTTATTAGAGAATTGGAATATATTTGAAAAAACACCTTAGGCAAGAACTCAGCGGTAATTAAAATAAGTAGTGTAGAAATAATGGTTTGGGTTAATAGGCTAAAATCTGTTAACATTAAATCTATAAAGGTATTGGATGTTGGTACCATCGATTTAAACCAGCTAACTAATATATCGCCCATGAATAATCCATAAATTACCAAAGCGATATTGTTTCCTATTAACATTGTAGCAATAAACTTTGAAGGTTTTGCTGTAAGTTTTGTTAGAATTTTAGAAAGTACACCTTCTTGTTTTTTTTCAATTTCAATATGTATTTTGTTGGAAGACACATATGCTATTTCCATACCTGAAAAAAAGGCTGAGAGCAATAATGAAACAATGATAATAAGTACTGAAACACTCATTTAGTTTGTATTATCCCTATTGTCAAACTTTTTGTTAAACCGCCTTCTAAAGAAAAACATAAAAATAGCTAAAGCTGCCAATCCTAATGAAATATATGCACCATTGGTGCCATCGCCCCATTTAACTATACCATCATATAAAAACAGTACGGCAAAAACCAAATAAGCATATTGAAAAATTTTAGAGTATTTCATTTGTATAGTTTAAAAATTGAAAGTTTTTAGTTTGCCTGTAGCAATATGTAAATATAAGTAAAATTAGTCTTCAATATTTATATAACCTGTAACCTCTAAAACTTGTGCATTGGTGAATTTAGAATTAGAATCGAAGCCATTACCGCTTATACTATCTTGTTCTGTGGTAAATGTTACAGGCTTATTGGTAAACAACCATTCTTTTTTTTGATCGTAATACAATTGATTGGTCCTTAAAACTCTATTGTCGCTTGTTGTGATAACAACATTATCCTGTAGGTCTATAAGGTTAGTGGCATTGTAAATAATAGCGTAATCTGAGACTACTATACTCTTTTTGTTGTCATCGTCATATAGGTACAATGTTATACCTTCAGTAAACTCATTATAAGGAAAGTCCCTGTTTGTAAAATCCAACATTTTAGGGCTCAATAAATTGGCTGTTACTCTACCTGAATCGGTATATTTTAAATTAATATCTTCTGCTATTCCAATAGGTTCATTTTCTGAAATACCTATTTTTTGAACCTGTTTGAAGTTACTATCGCATGAAAAAAACATAGTCACCGTAATTACGGTGACTATGTTCAATATATTATTTTTAATATGTGTTTTCATTAAATTTGTGGAACGGTAACCGAAGCTCCTATCCAACATCCAATTTTTATTACTTGACCTGAACAACTACAACTAAATATCTCTGATTTAGATGGCGCTCTTCCTTCGTAACTTGCTACAGATTGCGCTGATGATTTGCTTAAAGTTGGATCTACTCGACCTGCTTTTCTAGCTTCTTCTGCAGCTAACCAATATACCGCTCTTTTATTGAATGTAGTATCTCCACAATCATTTGCACTTGCTGCATACATAGCTGCAATTGATAAATGTGGACGTCCATTTGAGGGATTTAGTTTAAGGGATTGTCTAAAATAATTTCTAGCTTTACTATAACTTCCTTTAGCTTTTAATTTTAAACCAATTGAATTATAAAGTTTTGCTTTCTTAAAATTATCAGTCTCTAAACTAAGAGCTTGTTCATAGAAATTAATAGCTTCATTGGGTTTACCCTCTTTATCTTTAAGAATTCCTAAGTAATAAGCAGAATTCGCCGAAGGACTTAATTCGTGATAAGCGTTTACCAATTCGAAAAACAATGGATCATCTGTACATTCTTTTTCAGACATTTTACCAGCAGCTCTTTGCAACCAAACAGCATTGGTTTTGTTTTCTTCAAATCCTTTTTTGTAAAGTGGAATTAAATTTTCACAATTTGCTCTGTCACCCAACTTTTTATCAATACCATCAGCAACCTGATCGTAAGCTGTTAAATAACTTTCATAATATCTTTTATATTGTTGCTCCTTTTTAGTTAAAGGTGTATTAGCTTCTTCTTTCTCTATAATTACATTTAATTTTTCAGAATAGTTTTTTACTTCTTCTTCTATTTTCTCTGCAATGTCATCATACTTATTAAATAGATCTGCTGCAGGTTTTTTCCCAGCATCGTATAAATCAACCATCAAAGAAAAATACGTGTATAAACTTTTGGGGTTTGTAAATGTTGCTTTGTCTAATTTGTAAGCAGTATCAAAACAGCTGTACAGTTCCTCGTCTGTTTTGTTCAATAACACTCTTTCATCATACATCAATTGGCAAGCCTGTGCTGCATATTGTCCTTTAGGTGTTTTACTTGCAAAATGTTCGCCTCTTTGTTCCCAAAGTTTTAATAAATCATTTATAAAAGCAGCTTTTTCAGCACCAGTAGATTTCTCTATTTTATCTTCTAATATTTTTTCACCATCAACATATATAGCATTATTGAATTTTGGGCACTTGTTTCTTACCGTCATCCACGGTTCATAGGCAGCATCAAAATTTTTTGCTTTTACATATTCATGGAATATGGAAAGCTTAGTTACGCACTCTTCATCTTGCTGTGCAAAACTTAAATTAAGCCCTACAAACAATAGCGCTAATAAAAATGTAATTTTCGTCTTCATGATCGTTATTTTATTCTGTTATTGATATTTACGCTTTTCAAACCATCTATCGTTCAAAGATAAACTTATTTGAAAATTTATAAAATTCTCTTGTATTAAATTGTTATTAACCGTCCCTCGTTTTCCAAACTCAAATCCTAGATTGGCATTAGAGATTCCGTTTCCTATTGGTAAGCCTACTCCAAAAGATATGCCAAACTCTTTTATTGATTCGTCATTTATATTTAAACCTGTTTTTTCAAAGCGTAAACCTGCTCTATAAGTAGCTCTTTTAAAATAACCTGTAAAGGAGTTATAGTTTGGAATAAAAAATCCACCAAAAGAAATTGTATTAGCATCCTCATAAGTAGTTGCGCTACTAGTATACAGTGCGTTAGAAAAATCACTTGTCTTTTGTAAAGTATACTCCGCACCAATAAACCAATTTCTAGGTTTTCCTATACCAGCACCAATTGAATACTTGGATGGCAATACCAAATCTGTGTCCTTTAAACCAAGTGCTTCTAAGTCGACATCTATAGTGTTGAGCTCAAACTCTCTTCCTGTTGAAGACGAAATAGTTATAGTTGAAAAAGATCTTTCATTTTTTGAAGCTAAACTACTTTCTGGTGTATAGGTAAACCCAGAAACAATCTCTAACTTTTCATTTAACATTTTCTTGTAGGAAACACCTAAATTAACATTCAATCCGCTTAAATCAGATCTATTGTTTTCCCTTGATTGGTATTGAATTAAATCACCATCGTTATCATAATCAAATGCTACCGTACTATTTTGAATATTACCAAAATTATATTGAACATCAATACCTATGCTTAGTCCTTCTGTAATTTGGTAACCTATTCCTAAAAATGTTTTATTTAAACCTCCTTCTCCCCTAAACCTATTTGAAATATTACCTTCACTGTTTAACGACTCTAATTTATATCCAACTGATGTATAAGGAAGCAACCCAAAACCAAAACCAAATTTTCCTACTGGAATAGATAGTGCTAAATAATCAAAAGTTGTTGACGATGCTTTATCACTTCCTGAGTTACTTTTTAAATCCGAACTCGTATGGCTGCCCCCTACGGTAAATTTAACAGGTCGATTGTCTTTATTCCAAAGTTCTAAATTTTCACTTGCATAGGAGGCTGGATTTCTTAAATTAACATGTATACTATCTGTATATATACTTAACCCACCCATACTTCTATTTTCAACAGTACCTTTAAATTTTAGACTTCCTATACCATAAAATGAGTAAGGTGAGGCTACCCCCTCTTGCCCGTAACTTTTAAATACAATGACTGCAATAAAAATTAATACAAGTTTTTTTATCATTCGTTTGAATTAAATTGTAAAATAAAGTTCAATCCCTCTAAAAGGAAATTGGAGTTGGCAAATATGCTACTTTTTAATTGTTTTGACAAGAAATTAGAGTCTCCTCCTGTTAAAATAACTGTTAAATCTGAATAATTTTGCTTATATGTATCAATTATCCCCTCTATTTCATTTAAAACACCATAAACAACACCAGCATGTATGGCATCTTTTGTTGTGTTACCAATAAGGTTTTTTGGTATTTCTGTTTCTAATAACGGTAAATTTGCTGTTAAATTATTTAGGGCCAAATAGCGCATTCGTAGCCCTGGAGAAATACTCCCTCCAAGATATTCGTTTTGTGTAGAAACAAAGTCATATGTTATACAGGTTCCCGCATCTATTACTAGCACATTTTTGTTAGGAAACCTATTTACTGAACCAGAAACTAGAGCAATTCTATCCACTCCCAAAGTTTTAGGTGTTTTATAAAGATTAATAAAAGGCAGCTTTGTGGAAGCGCTTAAAACCAACAAATCAAAATGTTTCTTAATAGCTTCAATATCAACTGCTTTTAGATTAGAAACTGATGATATTATGGCCTTATTTACACCTTTATGAGTTTTCTTGATGTTTACTATATGAGCTATAATCGAATCTAATGCAACCATTTGCTTAGTTTTCAGTTCATTATTACTAAAAACTGCAAGCTTAGCAAAAGAATTTCCAATATCAATAATTAAATTCATGTTTATTAAAAGCTATAAATTTACAAAATGACAAATAATTATTACCCCTATTTAACTTATTATATTGATTATAAAACACCTAATTAGAATAAAGCAAAAAACACATGGACCATCATATTTTTTATTAATTTCTCTTGCCGAATAACAAAAATCAATATATATTTGCAACCGCTTTAGCGAGGTACCTTAGCTCAGTTGGTAGAGCAAAGGACTGAAAATCCTTGTGTCCCTGGTTCGATTCCTGGAGGTACCACAAAAAAATCCCGAAACATTACTGTTTACGGGATTTTTTGTTTTTAATCGCTACTGATACTAGTACGTGCCCCTTTCCACAAAAGGTACACGACTATATAATTCGCGCTCACCACCTCTGGGATCATTTTCCATTCGCGTTGGAAGATCAAAAATCATCGTTTCTCTTTTCTCAATAGAATATGATTCCCAGTTTGGTATTGCTGCATTGTTGGGATTTCCTGTTTTGGCAAAAGCTAATAATGTTTCGCTCATAATCCGAGCCATTTCCTTGTCCTTTTCATTCCCTTCGGATAAAGACGATCGCACTTCTGTATTATCAAACACCAATGGAATATCCAATGCATGACTCGCTCTACCCCAATCTAATTGGTAAGCATACGTAGCAGCACCAGACTGTTTAGCACGTTCCTGCGCTTCCATAACAGCTCCTCGCCATGAGCGCCCAGCTGTAGTCGCCGCAAAAAATACTTCAGTTGGAGAATATTCCGGATACATTTCCCGATAGCGTTCAATAACAACATCCGCTCTAATGTCTACGTATTGATTAACTTGAATTAGACCCGGCAATTGTTCCCAAGTTAATGCTTCAACCCCTGGAATTCTTCCTAAAAAAGCACGGGTTTCCCTTTTAGTGTTTCCAATGACCATAGGTATATTTACTGAAACAGGTGAAGCTTTAGGATAGAATGGATGTGTTGGCAACACCACACTATCCATCACAGGACAAAAGTAAAGACTTCTATCTTCAACACGTGATAAATCCCTAACTGTTATGCCTTCCAGTATAGCATCTACGGGGATGTCTTTAATTTTGTTTAATTCGTTGAGTTTTATATTTAAAGCTTCCAATAACCGTTCTGCTCTTTGGGTAGCTGCTCTAGGGCCTGCGGCGGTAACTTGTTGACCACTCATAGTCCAGGCTCTGTGAAACAATCCTTTCGCAATTGGTGTTGCCATCAATGATGCTATCTTAGCACCGCCGCCGGATTGACCAAATACCGTCACATTATTAGGGTCACCTCCAAAGGCTTTTGCATGTTCTTTAACCCATTCTAATGCCATTATCAAATCCAGTTGCCCCACATTACCGGAATATTGAAACTCTTCCCCTCCAAGAAGCCCCAAATATAAATACCCAAAGGCATTAAGACGATGATTTACAGTAATAACAACTACATCCCCCCGATTGCATATATTTGTACCATCATATAAAGAGGAAGATCCTGAACCATTGGAATATGCCCCACCATGGATATAGAATAAGATTGGACGCTTACCGCCATCCTTCAGTCCCGGAGTCCAAATATTTAAAAACAAACAATCTTCACTATAATCTACGCCACGGCGTCCTTGTGGAGCTGAAGCACCATATTCTGTAGCTTTTAAAATTCCAGTCCATTTTTCAGGTGGTAATGCCGGTTGAAAACGTCTCTTAGAAGTATCTGCGCCATAGCGAACCCCTTTAAAAACATTAACACCCGCTTGTTTGATACCACTAATTTTCCCGTACTTGGTTTGAGCAATAGGATCCTGCTGAGAAAATGCAGATCCAAACAAAGGAGAAGACATTGCAGCGACAGAGCTAACTGCCATTCCAGTGGTCTTGATAAATTTACGACGACTGAACAGTTCCTCATCAGAGATATTACAAGAAAAATCAATACTTCCTTTCGATTTATTTTTCATAAGAATTAAAATATATAATTGAATGACAGTAAATTATAAAGTTTTCAATTATAAAACAAAAAGGATGTACAAATTTTCAAAAAGAATAAATAAAATGATGTATTTTATTGAAAAAAAAATCTACACTTTATCTCTGCCTATGCCACTAAAAAACATAAGCATGAAAAATAAATTCTGCAGTTAAGAAATTATAATTTCCTGCTTAGAAAAAAAAAATCATAGTCACGTTTTTTAAGCCTTATAAACACTGGGGTTCCCAGAGGCTTTTTCCGGTTATCGACAGGTCGGGGCCTATCCAAAAAAAAAGGTCCCGGACAAATGAATGTCCGGGACCCAAGAAAGGCAACGACCTACTCTCCCACTTTCGCAGTACCATCGGCGCTAACGGGCTTAACTTCTCTGTTCGGAATGGTAAGAGGTGAGCCCCGTCGCTATAACCACCTTAAATCTTTATCCCGTACTTGGTACGGGACCTAATATCTTAACATACTGGAAAAAGGACCTTTTTAGGTCAATATACACGAAAATTATTGTTTGTACTCTAAAAAAAACAGGCGTACAATAAGCCTATGGGTTATTAGTACTACTCGGCTCTGACATTGCTGCCCTTACACCTGTAGCCTATCAACGTGGTCATCTCCCACGACCCTTTAAAGAAATCTCATCTTGTGGTGGGTTTCGCGCTTATATGCTTTCAGCGCTTATCCCTTCCAAACGTAGCTACCCAGCAGTGCTCCTGGCGGAACAACTGGTGCACCAGAGGTTTGTCCAACCCGGTCCTCTCGTACTAGGGTCAGATCCACTCAAATTTCTAGCGCCCACTGTAGATAGAGACCGAACTGTCTCACGACGTTCTGAACCCAGCTCGCGTGCCACTTTAATGGGCGAACAGCCCAACCCTTGGGACCTTCTCCAGCCCCAGGATGTGACGAGCCGACATCGAGGTGCCAAACCCCCCCGTCGATATGAGCTCTTGGGGGAGATCAGCCTGTTATCCCCGGCGTACCTTTTATCCTTTGAGCGATGGCCCTTCCATGCGGAACCACCGGATCACTATGCTCTTGTTTCCAACCTGATCGACTTGTGGGTCTCTCAGTCAAGCACCCTTATGCCATTGCACTCTGCGCACGGTTACCAAGCGTGCTGAGGGCACCTTTAGAAGCCTCCGTTACTCTTTTGGAGGCGACCACCCCAGTCAAACTACCCACCAAGCACTGTCCCCCCAACGGGGGTTAGACTCTAGACAAGCAAAGGGTGGTATTTCAACAATGACTCCACTGCGCCTGGCGACGCCGCTTCGAAGTCTCCCACCTATCCTACACATTACTTGTCCAAAACCAATACTAAGCTATAGTAAAGGTGCACGGGGTCTTTTCGTCCCACAGCGGGTAATCGGCATCTTCACCGATACTACAATTTCACCGAGCTCATGGCTGAGACAGTGTCCAGATCGTTGCACCATTCGTGCAGGTCGGAACTTACCCGACAAGGAATTTCGCTACCTTAGGACCGTTATAGTTACGGCCGCCGTTTACTGGGGCTTCATTTGAATGCTTTGCCGAAGCTAACATCTCCACTTAACCTTCCAGCACCGGGCAGGTGTCAGGCCATATACGTCATCTTTCGATTTAGCATAGCCCTGTGTTTTTGATAAACAGTCGCCTGGACCTTTTCACTGCGGCCACGCCGAGGCGTGGCGACCCTTCTCCCGAAGTTACGGGTCTATTTTGCCTAGTTCCTTAGCCATGAATCTCTCGAGCTCCTTAGAATTCTCATCCCAACCACCTGTGTCGGTTTGGGGTACGGGCCGCTTCAATCGCTTTTCTTGGAAGTCGCTACTCTGGATTATCACCTCGGCCGGAGCCTCAGTGTACTATCGGGGTGTTACCACGCCCTTCAACGAACTATTCCGTCAGTTCGCACCAAATTCACGCCTCCGTCACTTTTGTCTTGAGCGGGTACAGGAATATTAACCTGTTGTCCATCCACTGCCCCTTTCGGGTTCGCGTTAGGTCCCGACTAACCCTCAGCTGATTAGCATAGCTGAGGAAACCTTGGTTTTTCGGAGTGCGGGTTTCTCGCCCGCATTATCGTTACTTATGCCTACATTTTCTTTTGTAGCTTCTCCAGGGCGCCTCACAGCACCCCTTCGACGACACTACAATGCTCCCCTACCCATCTTATCGATGCCATAGCTTCGGTAGTATGCTTATGCCCGATTATTATCCATGCCGGACCGCTCGACTAGTGAGCTGTTACGCACTCTTTAAATGAATGGCTGCTTCCAAGCCAACATCCTAGCTGTCAAAGCAGTCCAACCGCGTTATTTCAACTTAGCATACATTTGGGGACCTTAGCTGATGGTCTGGGTTCTTTCCCTCTCGGACATGGACCTTAGCACCCATGCCCTCACTGCACCGCAGCATTTTATAGCATTCGGAGTTTGTCAGGAATTGGTAGGCGGTGAAGCCCCCGCATCCAATCAGTAGCTCTACCTCTATAAAACTAACGGTACGCTGCACCTAAATGCATTTCGGGGAGTACGAGCTATTTCCGAGTTTGATTGGCCTTTCACCCCTACCCACAGGTCATCCGAAGACTTTTCAACGTCAACCGGTTCGGCCCTCCACTGTATGTTACTACAGCTTCAGCCTGCCCATGGGTAGATCACACGGTTTCGCGTCTACCACTACTGACTAAAGCGCCCTGTTCAGACTCGCTTTCGCTACGGGTCCGGCACTTAATGCCTTATCCTCGCCAGCAACGGTAACTCGTAGGCTCATTATGCAAAAGGCACGCCGTCACCCCTATGGGCTCCGACCGCTTGTAAGCGCATGGTTTCAGGTTCTCTTTCACTCCCTTATTCAGGGTTCTTTTCACCTTTCCCTCACGGTACTGGTCCACTATCGGTCTCTCAGGAGTATTTAGCCTTACCGGATGGTCCCGGCAAATTCATACAGGGTTTCACGTGCCCCGCACTACTCAGGATACCACTATCTCTACAGATCTTGCCCGTATGGGGCTGTCACCCGCTATGGCCCGTCTTTCCAAACGGCTCCGGTTCAATCTGTATCGAATGGCGTGGTCCTACAACCCCGGCACTGCCGTAACAGCACCGGTTTGGGCTAATCCGCGTTCGCTCGCCACTACTGACGGAATCACTTTTGTTTTCTCTTCCTCCGGGTACTTAGATGTTTCAGTTCCCCGGGTTCGCCTCCTGTAAAGGATAATGCAGCTTCACTGCACTGGGTTGCCCCATTCGGACATCCGCGGATCAATTCGTGTGTGCCGATCCCCGCGGCTTTTCGCAGCTTATCACGTCCTTCCTCGCCTCTGAGAGCCTAGGCATTCCCCATGCGCCCTTGCTTAGCTTATTGTACTTTTTGCTTTTTTATGAGTTACATATCTTTGTACTTTTAACAATAGATATCATTAAATGTACATCGATCGTTTTGATTAATCTGGGATCGCTCGTAATTGATCCCAATCAATCGCTTTTTTTTCATGTATCTTTTTCCAATATGTCAATGAACCTTGGCCAAGCTTTACGCCTTGGGCCATATGCCCTAAGCTTTTTTGCTTGCTCTTGGCCTACAGCTTATCGCTTACAGCCAGTCTGTGGAGAATATCGGAGTCGAACCGATGACCTCCTGCGTGCAAGGCAGGCGCTCTAGCCAGCTGAGCTAATCCCCCATTTCTCTAGTTAGGAGTTAGGAGTGATGAGTTATGAGTTTCATAACCCGCTAACCCGCTTCTAGAATTTCCTTTTCAATATTTAATGAACCTTTTTTTTAACCCTGAATCCAGAACCCTGAACCCAAAATCATCCTGTAGTCTCAGGCAGACTCGAACTGCCGACCTCTACATTATCAGTGTAGCGCTCTAACCAGCTGAGCTATGAGACTCTTTTGGCCATCGGTTTTTGGTCGCTCGTTATCGGTCCGTACCAACAACTATCAACTGCCAACCAACAACTAATATATCTTAAATCAACAGCAATGAGAACAAACATTCTTTTTCCCTTTTTTTTCTTTTCCGGTCGTCTTTCTCTAGAAAGGAGGTGTTCCAGCCGCACCTTCCGGTACGGCTACCTTGTTACGACTTAGCCCTAGTTACCGATTTTACCCTAGGCCGCTCCTTGCGGTGACGGACTTCAGGCACTCCCAGCTTCCATGGCTTGACGGGCGGTGTGTACAAGGCCCGGGAACGTATTCACCGCATCATGGCTGATATGCGATTACTAGCGATTCCAGCTTCACGGAGTCGAGTTGCAGACTCCGATCCGAACTGTGATGGGGTTTGTAGATTCGCTCCTTCTCGCGAAGTGGCTGCTCTCTGTCCCCACCATTGTAGCACGTGTGTAGCCCAGGACGTAAGGGCCGTGATGATTTGACGTCATCCCCACCTTCCTCGCGGTTTGCACCGGCAGTCTTGCTAGAGTTCCCGACTTTATTCGCTGGCAACTAGCAACAGGGGTTGCGCTCGTTATAGGACTTAACCTGACACCTCACGGCACGAGCTGACGACAACCATGCAGCACCTTGTAAGTGGTCCGAAGAAAGACCTATCTCTAGATCATGCAACTTACATTTAAGCCCTGGTAAGGTTCCTCGCGTATCATCGAATTAAACCACATGCTCCACCGCTTGTGCGGGCCCCCGTCAATTCCTTTGAGTTTCATTCTTGCGAACGTACTCCCCAGGTGGGATACTTATCACTTTCGCTTAGCCACGCAGAACGAATCCCGCACAGCTAGTATCCATCGTTTACGGCGTGGACTACCAGGGTATCTAATCCTGTTCGCTCCCCACGCTTTCGTCCATCAGTGTCAGTGCACCGTTAGTGATCTGCCTTCGCAATCGGTATTCTATGTAATATCTATGCATTTCACCGCTACACTACATATTCTAACCACTTCACAGTGACTCAAGGCAACCAGTATCAAAGGCAATTCTACAGTTGAGCTGCAGGATTTCACCTCTGACTTAATCGCCCACCTACGGACCCTTTAAACCCAATGATTCCGGATAACGCTTGGATCCTCCGTATTACCGCGGCTGCTGGCACGGAGTTAGCCGATCCTTATTCTTACGGTACCGTCAGCCCCGCTCACGAGCGGGGGTTTCTTCCCGTACAAAAGCAGTTTACAACCCATAGGGCAGTCTTCCTGCACGCGGCATGGCTGGATCAGGCTTCCGCCCATTGTCCAATATTCCTCACTGCTGCCTCCCGTAGGAGTCTGGTCCGTGTCTCAGTACCAGTGTGGGGGATCCCCCTCTCAGGGCCCCTACCTATCGTTGCCATGGTGCGCCGTTACCGCACCATCCAGCTAATAGGACGCATACTCATCTCTTGCCGTAACCTTTAATTATTGAACCATGCGGCCCAATAATACTATGCGGTGTTAATCCAAATTTCTCTGGGCTATCCCGCAGCAAGAGGCAGATTGTATACGCGTTACGCACCCGTGCGCCGGTCGTCAGCGGAGCAAGCTCCCTGTTACCCCTCGACTTGCATGTGTTAGGCCTGCCGCTAGCGTTCATCCTGAGCCAGGATCAAACTCTTCATCGTTAAATCTTTAATAATCTTAACAACTCGAAATTGAATTTCCGGTACTCAAAATGGTCTGTTCTCTTTGATTCAACTAAGTCCGAAAACTTAGTCTACGCTGTCGATTCAATATGTCTATGAACTTCTTTCCTTTGCTTCACCTAAGCCCTTTAATGCTTAAGCGGGTGCAAATATAAAACCCTTTTTTTATCCCCGCAATAGTTTTGTGCTTTTTTTCCAAAGTTTTTTTTCGGGGCCTTTTTATCGCCCCCAAACTTCTATTCCACTGTGCTATCTCCTGAACGTCGCCCAAACGGACATACCCGTTTTTGCGGGTGCAAACATACGACCCTTTTTCCGTTCGAACCAAACTTTTTTTGACCTTTTTTTTGACCTTTCGCACAACCCCAAACCGGACACCTTATTCTCAGGGAGTTACGGGAAAAGAAATGATACCCAATACCCCTAACTGTTACTCAAAATAATTATAAAAGCACACCCCTTTTAGATAAAAACAAACCACAAGAGATTTATTTTTTTACAAGAAGAAGTTCCAAACAACTCCAAAACGTACAGTAAAATCTCTGTAAGGATAACTTGGTGCTGAATAATAATCATATCCAGTAAAAGCAGAATTAAAATGTTCAGCCTTTAAATAGATACGTGTTTGACGAATTTTTGCGTTTAAAAAGAAGTCCAACATAGGGAAGTCTCCATACTCTCGATCGTTTTGAACATAAAACTCTGCCAACAACGGACTGTAATCATTCATATAGTACTTGGTGAAGTATCTTAAAGTCACGCCTGTTTGTAAATAAAGCGCCTTTTTAAATACATGACTAGAAAAATACAATGTATTACGTGTTGTGATATGCGGCACATTTAATACTTTGTTAATGTCTGCGGTATTTTGGTATAAAATGGTGTTGTTTAAAGCAAACTTTCCAACTTTAATTTCGTTTTCAAGTTTAACACGCAAAAGATTAATAGTTCTATCATTTTGAAATGGCCTAACTTGCTGTAAAGTTTCATCCTTTTTAAAATATACATAATCACTTATTGCGGAATAGTCTGCCTTGATATTTGCCAAGTCCTTATACCTTAATTGAAAAGCTATTTGCTGGGTTTCTATATTATTAAAACCATTTTGCCAATTGTAATCAATATAATCGCTTTGATATAAGAGTGTATTATAGTTTGGCCCTTTAGAGCTATGATTTATAGCTGCATTAACAAAAATATCATCATTAAGTTTAAATGAGGCTGTTCCTCTTATATAATTACCGTCAAAATCTCCAGATATGTTAACTCCCATTTCTCCCAACAAACTAAACCCTTTGTATTCTTTATAGTATTTCCCACCTGCCGAAAACACATCTCCTTTTAACCTATTGGTAATTGTACTACCATTTAACACAACCAATTTATCATAACCGTAATTATAATTGTTGTTGCTAATATTAAATTGCAAATCACCTAATAGGTTATTACTGTAATTTAACTGTAACTGGTTATAAAAATTTTCTAATGTAGAACGGTCCTTTATTTTAGAATCAAAAGCACTACCAAAAAAACTATTGGCACTAGATTGATCGTATTGATAATATTTATCCTCAAAAGACATGATGTGCCCTAAACTCAATTTGTTTTTTGATAAAGAATCCCGTTTCCTAACTATCCTATATTCATGATCTAGGTACACACGCTTTCCTAACAATATGCTTTCTGCATTTTCAAAATTAACTTCAAGAATAGAACGATCTAAAAATTCCTCATCACCAGTTTCAAAATATTCTACATTATCTTCTTGTAAACCTCCATTTTCTTGGTTCATTAAGTCTTGTGTAACTATATGGGTTTTTGCTTGGTACCTTTTGTTTTTTGTTTGGAAGTTAGCTGTAAACCTAAAATTACCTGTACTTGTTAATATGTGTTGGTATTTACCTAATGAGCGTAGTCCTTTATAAGCTATTGAGAAATTGAATTGTGGCGATGTATTTACTGTAAAAAACGAATCGGCCAACTGTCCTTGCTCAAAAGCTGTCTTAAAAAATAACTCCGTTAAAGGTGTCGGTACCCGATAATAATTTATATCTTCAATTTCCATGTAGTTGAAATGTCGTGCCCGTGCACCAAAAGCGGGCATTAAATCTACACTTTGAAAATCATAGGTTAAGCTATTATAAGTCTGCCCTAGGTTTGAAAAAGACATCAATCCAAAATTGTCTTTTCTTAGGTAATTAAATTTATATTCTTTTTTTATGGTCAATGTAGTGTCTACATAGGTCGTATCATTTGCATGCGAAATAATTAAGTAATCGGTAATCTTAGTTTGATCTTTAATGGATTTAACCGAATCATTAACCTCTCCTAGCCCTAGTTCCCTACCTATTCTACTGGGTTTCTTTTGTGCAAAAACTGTACTTAATTGAAATAGTAAAAAGTAACCTAGAATTAATTTAAATATACATTTGGTATTTACTATTCTTTTTTGAGGTTTAATTTGCATGCTTAAAATTTCAGATAATAACGACCTGTTCGTTATGCACATTCTATTATTCAATTTTTGAAAACAAAAGTAATTATTTGAACGTTATGAAAGTGCAAATATTTTAAATAAACAAAGCCAACACAAAATGTTGGCTTTGTTTTTAAATATTTACCATCTTTATTAAGACGAATTTAAAATATTTATTTGAGTTAGTCGATTGCAAACATCTAAATATTATCTTAAATAAACAAAAATTGTATTTGAAAAACAAAAAAATATTAAACAAAAAACAAAATGAATTTACTTTTTTATCAAAATTACCGTGCTATAATTAGCATATAATCAAAACTAACTACTTAAAAATGCACATATTACAATAGCTATTGTAAGGTTGTTAAAAAAGAGTACTATTATTTACGAACACATAGCTGTTTATGTGTATAAAATTATAGATTTGACAATATTTTTACACCTATGTTATTAATTAATCATTCCAATTTAGATTTAGAATGCGGTACAGACGAGGCAGGGCGTGGTTGTTTAGCGGGTCCAGTTACTGCTGCAGCTGTTATACTCAATAATGATTTTAAGAACCCTATTTTAACAGATTCTAAAAAACTTAGCGAACACAAAAGAGCGCTCTTAAAACCAATTATTGAAGCTGATGCTCTTACTTTTGGTGTTGCTCATGTTTTTCAAGAGGAAATTGATACTATAAATATCCTAAATGCATCTATATTGGCCATGCATAAATCCATAGACCAACTAACTACAAAGCCTAAGTTTATTATAGTTGATGGTAATAAATTTAAACCCTATTTAAATATACCTTACGAAACTATTGTAAAAGGTGATGGCAAATATTTAAGCATTGCAGCAGCTTCTATTCTCGCCAAAACATATAGAGATGCCTATATGGATACCATTCACAAAGAATTCCCCATGTATAACTGGAAACAAAACAAAGGTTATCCAACTAAAGAGCACCGCGAGGCCATTAAAAAATATGGCATAACCAAATACCACAGAAAATCCTTTAGATTACTTCCCGAACAATTAAAATTGGATTTTTAAGGGTAGAGAATTGAGCAAATAGCATATAAGACTTTAGACGAAAAATATGTAGGTTTGTAAAAACTAATTCATTTTATGAGATTTCTTTGTTTTTCACTCTTCTTAATACTCTTTTTTAGTTGTACAAACACCAAAACAAATCGCTTAAACCTTATAGATTTTGTTCCTAAAGATGCTTCTTTGGTTATTAAAACTTCAAATTTTGAGAATTTAAAAAGCAATATTCACAATAGTGATTTTTTGCAAAAATTTGCAGCAAGCAATTCCTATAAAAATCTGGAGAATGAATTAGAAGCCGTTACAGTTTTAAACCCAAAAGGCACTGTGCTAATTTGCCTTTCTAAAGATGACCAAGACAGTCTTCAATATTCGGTAATTACAAAATATTATCCGCAGCTATTTAAAACAGACTCCCTTAAAAATTATATAGAGGAAACTCTTAACAGCAAGAGTAAAACTATAACAAAGTCTACCTTGAACAACCAGGTGTTTTACAGTACCGTAATAGATAGCGTGTTTTTTGCCACATCATCAAAAAATATTATCAATACCGTTTTTTCAAGCCCCAAAACCAACGCAGATTTACTGGAAACATATAAAACCACAAGTGACGACAAAACACTATCTGCGATTATTAAAGCCGATAACCCATTTATAAAAACGCTCTTTATTGAAGATTCACTAAACTTAAGATCATTCACCAATTATATTGCCATAGATGCCGATATAAGTCAAGATGCCATTTACATTAATGGTATTACAAAGGCTACCGATTCTAGCAATAGTCTCATAAACATCTTTAAAAACACAGTCCCTCAAGAAAACCTAACAAAAGCCATAACACCTTCCAATAGTGATGGTTTTTTAAGTTTTACCTTCAATAATTCCAAAACATTTATAAGCAACCTATCTAGCTTCAACAAAAAAGATAGTATAGTGAATAACACATCTTTGTTTGATGATGTGGCCGAAGTGGGTGTTATTTACCAAGATCAAGATCGTGCCATCGTTTTAAATTCACTAGATGTTATCGCTACAGAAGATGCCCTTATTAGCGAACAGAGCAAGATTGAAACCTTTAGGCAAATAGACATTTATAGTTTTAGTGAACCCCAATTGTTCTACACAACATTCCACCCACTAATAACCTTTAAAAATGCTAGCAAATATTGTTTGTTGGATAACTTTTTTGTGTTTGCCGACAATATGGAATTACTGCAAAGCATTATTACTAATTACCAAAACAAAACCACCCTAAACGAGAAAGATTTTTTCAACAACATCGCAGAACAACTTAGCGACGCATCTTCATTACTAGTAGTTACAAATCCAGCAACATTAAAACAAGCGATAAATACTAATTTTGAAGAAACAACAGCTTTTAATTTAAAAGATTATAACGCATCGGCCCTACAGTTTATTTATGACACTCATTTTGCACATGTAAATGGTGTTATACAAAAGAGCAAGGCAAGAGCTTTACAAAATGCTGTTTCAGAAGAATTGAACATAAAATTAGATACCGACATCTTAAATAACCCCCAATTTGTAACCAACCACATTACCAAAGAAAAAGAAATAGTGGTTCAAGATGTTAAAAACAATTTGTATTTAATATCCAATAAAGGAAAAATACTTTGGAAGAAACAAATCAACGGAGCCATTTTGGGCACTATTGAACAAATTGATATTTACAAAAACGGCAGACTTCAACTGGCATTTGCTACACCTAGCCGTGTTTATGTTATTGACAGAAACGGGAATGATGTTAAACCATTCCCCATGATATTTAATGATGAAATCACCCAACCATTGGCCGTTTTCGATTATGATAAGAACAAAAACTACAGGCTATTGGTTACCCAAGGTAAAAACGTGTTGATGTATAATGTAAAGGCCAACATTGTAAATGGGTTTACATTTAAATCTGCCAATAGTACCATAACCAACACCCCTAAGCATTTTAGAATTGGTAGCAAGGACTACTTGGTACTAAAAAGCCAAAACAAGCTTTATATTTTAAGCAGGACCGGTAGAACCAGAGTTACCCCAAAAACATCCGTAACATTATCCAACCAGCCTGTATTTTTGTACAACAATACTTTTACAACTACAACCGCCGAGGGCCAAATTATATTCATTGATACCCAGGGCGGCGTGTCTACCCAAAATCTTAATCTGTCTGAAAAGCATGCCATTACAACCTCCAGCAAATCATTGGTGGCCCAAAGTGACAATAAACTTACCATAAAAAGCCATACCATAGAGATTGATTACGGCAATTACACACAACCAGAACTGTTTTACTTATACGACAAAATATATGTGGCCATTACCGATTTACAGGCCCATAAAGTGTACCTATACGATAGCCAGGCAAAATTACTGCCCAATTTCCCTGTATATGGAAACTCTGTAATGCAACTAGACAATATTAATAAAGACAGAAACTTAGAATTTGTAACCAAAGGCGAAAGCAACTCTATTTTATTGTATCAATTAAATTAAAGCTTTCATTCTTCTACTGGCAAAGTATTTCATAGAACCTTTTGTATATGTAAAAGGAATTTTTATCTTTAAGCCAGCTATTAATCAACAAT
This sequence comes from Aestuariibaculum scopimerae, assembly GCF_059428085.1. Lineage (NCBI taxonomy): Bacteria > Pseudomonadati > Bacteroidota > Flavobacteriia > Flavobacteriales > Flavobacteriaceae > Aestuariibaculum > Aestuariibaculum scopimerae. The sequence goes on along the minus strand of NZ_CM182089.1, from coordinate 2,347,956 downwards.
TTAAACAACATCTCATTTCATAAAACAACTCAGGTAATTTTTATATTGAGCCCTGTCTCGGTATAAAACACCTATGCATTAACTTTTTTTTTTACACTAACCACTACCCAAGTCCTCAAATCTTGAACGTCAAAGTTTTTGCTTTGGCGTTCTTTTTTATGCTTATTTCTGTTGAAATTAGTACTATTGCATTATTAAAAAGCAAACCATGATTTCAAGAAAAAATGCCTCTATTTCAAAATGTATTATTCACAAAGTAGGTAATAAATTTAACGATACTAAAAATGCCTTTTCAGAGAAATTAGTTGATTTTGATGAAGCCAGTTACGACCTTATGCTCCCCTTTATGTTAAGAGCTTTTAGCAGTTTAGTACAAAGCTACCGTTTTAACCACCACGCCAACATTACATTAAATGAAATTAATAGCTATAGCAGCCAAATTTTTAATGATAACGAGGCTTTTGTAGAGGTTTCAAAACATATTGTTATGCATTTATATGAGCAGTCCACATCAGCTAACATAAAAACAGGTGATGTGTTGGTTGTTATGTTTGAAAGTATAGAATTTAACGACATAACAACCAATGCCCTGGGTGTTTTTAAAATAGAGAACAAAGTGAACTTTTTTCAAACCTATCTAGAAAATAACAGCTACGATGTGTTGGTACAAAAGGGCATTAGTTCTAAAAAAGTAGATAAAGGCTGTTTAATATTAAATCAATCAGATACTGAAGGCCCCATAGTTTTTAGTGTTGACAATAATAGTTATGATGCGCATTATTGGACCCATCAGTTTTTAAACATTAAATATGCAGATGATGCCAACTCGCACACCCAACAATACATAGCACTTTGCAAAGACTTTTCAACCGAAATCTTAAAAACCAGTTACGGCGCCCAAGAACAAAACACCTTTTTAGCCAAAACAATTGACTTTTTTAAAGAACATGAAGTGGTTAATATAGAAAACTTTAAAGATGATATTTTTGAAGAAGACAAGCACAAAGTCTTATTTGATGACTATAAAAAGACTTTTGAAGGCGAACAAAATCTTGTAATAAGAAACCAATTTGATGTATCTGAACGTGTTGTTACTAAAGAAAAGAAGAAGATTAAAACTGACATTAAGCTAGATACCAATATACAAATTAAACTGGATATCGATGCACCTGATGCCTCGGCAGAGTATTTAGAGCGTGGTTACGACGACGAAAAGAAAATGCACTATTACAAAGTTTTCTTTAATGTCGAGAACTAACGCAACCATAAACAATTTATTGCATCTATGTACTAAAACGGCTTTATGAAAAATATAACACTTCTATTATTATTTGCAGTATTTATATATAGTGCATGCAAAGAAGACGATGCCTATCTTAGTAATACCTGTAATGTTACAAATCCTATAAAAGACTTAGGTTGGCTGAAAGATCTCGCACAAGAACAAAAAGCATCTAGTTTGGGGCTGTCTGGCGAGGCTTACATTTCCCAGACCGATTACAATGGCAATACCATATTTATTCTAGGTAATTGTTGCACTACATGTAATAGCGCCTATGTTGTTTATAATTGCGAAGGTGAAGTATTGGGCTTTGTTGGTGATGATACATTCAGCACCACCATTATGGAGAATGATGTCATTATCTGGAAGTCACCAAACTTTGTATGCAATTAAAAAAACTCAGCTTCAAACAGATTTGTAAAGTGCTTTAAAAGTTTTTCTTTTACCTCTGTTTCATTAATTGTTCTTTGGCGCAACTCCACATTTAAAGACGTTACGGCCTTACCGCGTATACCACAAGGTATAATATTATCAAAATATCCCAAATTAGTATTTACGTTCAATGCAAAACCATGCATGGTAACCCAACGGCTTGCACGTATGCCCATAGCACATATTTTACGGGCAAAAGGTGTACCAACATCTATCCAAACCCCTGTTTCACCAGTGCTCCGTTCCCCTTTTATACCATATTCTTCAAGCGTTAAAATAATTACTTCCTCTAAAAAACGCAGGTATTTATGTATGTCAGTAAAAAAGTTATCTAAATCTAAAATAGGGTATCCAACTATTTGACCAGGTCCATGGTATGTAATATCGCCCCCCCTATTAATCTTGTAAAACGTTGCCCCTTTTTCGGTAAGTTGCTGTTCATTTAAAAGCATGTTTTCTGCATCGCCACTCTTTCCCAAAGTATATACATGCGGATGCTCTACAAACAAGAAGTAATTATTGGTTTTAAGGCTTGTGTCTTCACGCCTGTTCTTAACTTTGGTATCTACAATACCTTTAAACAACACCTCTTGGTAATCCCACGTTTGCTTATAATCCTTAAGCCCTAAATCCTGCAGTTCAATTTGCTTATTCATAGACTGCAAAATTACGATATTTTTTAGTTTTAATTCTTTGGATTATTAAGAATAACCAAGGCTGCAATAACCCCAGGTACCCAGCCACAAAGCCATAATAAGAACACTATAAAAATTGAACCGCAGCCTTTATCTAAAACCGCTAGAGGCGGACATATTATAGACAGTAAAACTCTCCAGAAACTCATTTTAATTTTTAATTTAATTGATTGATGACGTTAACTTGACGCCACTCCCTTTAAATTGTTACAACTTTAGGTTCACAAAAACACTTAGTTAGTAGCATTCAATGCTTTTATATTATTTAAAACCTGCTCACTTACCTTAAAAACAGTGCCGTGTCTGGTACCTTCAGGAAACGTAACTTGCTCAGAAATATTAATCCAGTCTTTTAAATTGGCAGATTTTACTGCTCCCATTTTATGTTGTCGGTACATATCAAAATACACAATCCACGCTCCATTTATCTTCATGCTTGTAGGACCTTCCACCCAATTGGGGGTTATGGGCTCTGATGGGCTGGAATACCCGCCTTCTAATCTTTCACTTGTAGCAACCCTAATATTTTTTTCGGGTTGTGGCAATAGCGTTTCATCCTTTAAAAACATAATGTATTTATCGCCCTCTTTTTCTATGTGCGTATCAATAACATTAAAACCTTGGTCGTAAAACAACTTAGTATCTGTAAAATTCACAAAATCTTTGGTTGTAGTATAGTACATTCTATGATTATAATTAGAGTCTCCCAAAGTGTCTGTTAATTTAAATCTACCCGGAATGGTCGTGGCCCAATGAATTAGATACTCTTGCTTACTTTCATTATAAAACAACTCGGGGGCCCAGCAATTTCTTGCCTTGGGCTCGTGGTGCATTACTGGAATGTATTTTTGTTCCGACCAATGAATTAAATCTGTAGAGTTGGCATAGCCAATACCCCTTTCCTTCCAACTTACCGTCCATACCATATGAAATTTATTGTCGCCCCCTTTAATAATACAAGGGTCGCGCATTAATTTATCATTTCCCACTTGGGGGGTTAAAAAAGAGGCGCCATTATTAAGTGCTTCCCAGTGGTAACCATCGGTACTGGCTGCCAAATGCAACCCATCTGCGCCATTGTCTTTAAAATATGAAAAGAGGTAAACCTCATTGTCTTGGCTCTTGCACCCAAATACTGTAATTGCACCTAGTAGTAGCAATAATAATTTACAAATAGTGTAACCCCAAATGGTACGGTTTATTAACTTCATAGTTGTTTTGTTTATTTGGTTAAATATAATCTTTCCGTAACTAAATTCCACATAACACTATAAATCAATAATATTTCTTGTTTTAAAAAGGATGTTGTGTTTTTTAGTATTTACTCCACACTTCTCCTACTTTAAACCTAGCTTTCTTCAGCCAAACCCCCATCTTAAAAAAATACACCCGAACAATCCCCGAACAAACCTCGAACAAACCTCGAACAAAACACTCCTTTTTTTAGGGGGTATTCCCAATTAGTCCCAAATCGTCCCAAATCGTCCCATTTAGTCCCAAATAGTCCCACAATTTTGTAAAATAGCAATAGCACTTTTATTTTTGGCAGATGGCACTTTCTATATTTCATTTTAAAATAAATTATAGTAGTTTAGTAGCATGAGAACAAACATGCTTTTGTGGCTTTTTGTATTGGCGTCTTTTACTGTAAAAGCGCAGTACAGCTTTAGCGGCCATGTAGATAATAAGCAGTGGCACAATAATGTTTACCTCTCTATTATTGAGGATTACCGAAAGATTTCTGGAGTGTATTTTGAACAGATTATTGCCAAAGTAACCACCGATAGCTTGGGGTACTTTCATTTTACGGGCAACCAACTGGAAAGTGATAATAGAATTTACAGAATTCATGTTGACAATTGTTTTGATGAGGAACAAAACAAAAACCACTTTGATGGGTATTGCGATGATAGCAGGGAGGTGGTATTTATAGCAAAAAACAACGATACCATTGTATTTCCTTTTTCGTTTGATAAGCAAATGTTTTGCGACATTAACTCCACCAACGAAAAAGCATCTGCTTTTGTTAGGATAGATTCGCTAAAGGAAGAAATGAAATTTGCTTTTAGTGAGTTTAGAAGTGAAGCAAACCGCAAGCTTAACAATAAAAAATGGTTTAAAACCTTACAGGATTTTGGCGAAAAGCTTAATGAGCCTATTGCAGAACTTTATATTTATGCATTTTTATCGGATAGGCGCAACGATCTACATGAGCATTATTTAGAAGACCTAAAAAGAAACCCGTACTACGATGCCTTGTTAACCCGACTTAATGAGCAATACCCCAATGCATCCTATACCAAGCAATACCGGGCCGAATTAAATTCTGATAAATATATAATTGATAATCTAGATAGTTCTAATTTTAATTGGGATTACTTACTGTACTTAACCCTAGGCCTATCTATTATTGGTAATGTATGGTTTTGGTTAACCCGCAAAAACCAACAAACAAAAACCATAACCAAAGCTAAGGAACAGCTTACTAAACAGGAACAAAACATTCTTGGCTTGTTACTTGAAGAAAAGTCTAATAAAGAAATTGCCTCTGCTCTTTTTGTTAGTTTAAGTACAGTTAAAACCCATGTAAACAATATTTACAAGAAACTGAACGTGCAATCGCGTGATGAAATTAAATCATTATTTAACAGTTAGTTACAAAAAATCAACCCTGGTACTAGTACTCATTTAAACCTTCGTTTTCTGTGTTTTTGGCAATTTATTTGTGATGTTTGCCACATTGATAATCAAAAAACAAAACATTATGAATTATGCAATCAACACATTAAAAACGGCAACCTCTAGAATAGCGTTGCTATTATGCTTATTTGTTTACGCAACAAACTTTGCTCAAGATGCAACAGCTAATAAAAATGCTGGTGTTCTAACTTTTGAAACGGATGTTATAGATTATGGTACCATTCACCAAAACGATAATGGCGAGCGTACATTTAAATTTACCAATACGGGCAAGGCTCCTATTATCATTACAAACGTGAAAACCTCTTGTGGTTGTACCGTACCTTCTTACGCCAAAGAGCCTGTAATGCCTGGCGAAACCAGCGAAATTAAAGTAAAATATGCCACCAACAGAATAGGTATGTTTAAAAAGACTATCACAGTACTATCAAATGCTTCAGAAAGCGCTAAGTTACTGCGAATTAAAGGTGAAGTTTTAAAATTGGAAGAAGCCTCTAAATAAGATTCCTTTTCTTTTTGTTCCTAAATTAAAATCTACCCATAAGTTGTATGCTAATATTTTGAAAATAGTGTAATTTTGCAGGCGTCTGTAACAAAACACCGTATTTAAAATTAATTAGCATGCAGCTTTCAGAACAAGAAATCGTTAGAAGAGAAAAACTACACAAACTACGCGAGTTAGGAATTAACCCCTACCCAGCTGATCTTTACCCTGTTAATTTTAACTCCAAACAGGTTAAAGATGCGTTTGAAGAAGGCAAACAGGTTACTATTGCTGGGCGCTTAATGTCTATTCGAGTTCAAGGAAAAGCCAGTTTTGCACAAATACAGGATGCTGAAGGTAAAATACAGGTTTATTTTAACCGTGATGAGATTTGCCCTGGAGATGACAAAACCAAGTACAACGAAGTCTTTAAAAAACTATTGGACTTTGGAGATTTTATAGGTATTGAAGGGGTTTTGTTTACCACTAAAGTTGGTGAAAAAACCGTAAAGGTTAAAGATTTCACCTTACTTAGTAAAGCTTTAAAGCCGCTGCCACTACCTAAGGAAAAGGATGGTGTGGTATATGACGCCTTTACAGATCCTGAACATCGTTATAGGCAACGCTATGCCGACTTGGTGGTAAACCCACAGGTTAAAAACGTATTTGTAAAGCGTACTAAACTTTTTAACGCCATGCGCCAATTTTTTAATGATGCTGGCTATTTTGAGGTAGAAACACCTGTGCTACAGTCTATTCCTGGTGGTGCTGCTGCCAGACCTTTTGTAACACACCACAATGCTTTAGATATTCCGCTGTACATGCGTATTGCCAACGAACTGTATTTAAAACGCTTAATAGTTGGTGGCTTTGATGGGGTGTACGAGTTTTCTAAAAACTTTAGAAACGAGGGTATGGATCGTACCCACAACCCCGAGTTTACGGCCATGGAAATCTATGTAGCTTATAAAGATTACAACTGGATGATGGATTTTTGTGAGCGCTTGTTAGAGCATTGTGCTATAGCAGTTAATGGTACCACAAAAGCCACTTTTGGTAAGCATGAGATAGATTTTAAGGCGCCTTATGCTAGGGTAACCATGGCAGATTCTATTAAGCACTTTACAGGATTTGACATTACGGGCAAAACGGAGGCAGAAATTAGGGCTGCTGCCCAGGAAATGGGTATTGAAGTGGATGATACCATGGGCAAAGGCAAGCTTATTGATGAAATATTTGGTGAAAAGTGTGAAGGAAATTATATTCAACCAACCTTTATTACTGATTACCCCAAAGAAATGAGTCCGTTATGTAAAGAACATCGCGAGAATCCGGAATTAACTGAGCGTTTTGAACTCATGGTATGTGGTAAGGAAATTGCAAATGCGTATTCTGAGTTGAACGACCCCATTGACCAACGGGAACGTTTCGAGCACCAAATAGAATTGGCTAAAAAGGGAGATGATGAAGCTACGGGCGTTATTGATTACGACTTTTTACGTGCTTTAGAATATGGAATGCCCCCTACCTCGGGTATGGGTATAGGCATGGACCGTTTGGTTATGTTCTTAACCAACAATCAATCTATCCAAGAGGTTTTGTTTTTCCCGCAAATGCGACCTGAGAAAAAGCAAGTAGAACTAAACGAGGACGAAAAGGCCGTATTTGATGCACTTAAAGCCAACTCGCCTATAGCATTAAATACCCTTAAAGAGCAATCTGGTTTAAGTAACAAAAAATGGGACAAAACCATTAAAGGATTAACAGGCAAGAAAGTAGCCAAGGTGGTTAAAACAGACGACCATTTAATGGTTGAATATATCGCGTAATAGCCTCTTATTCCACATAAAAAGTTATCTTTAGCTCTTACAAAAAACAAGAGTGGTTGGTAGTATATGATAAAGAAAATAAATTCAGACATTATTATTCCTATAATCACTTTTACATCTCTTGTAACAGTTATTACCTCTATATACCTAAAGTCCATAAATAACCACTATACTGTTATTAAAGAGGATTTATACAATGCAGGACAATTGTTATCTGATGAGTTTAGCCAAATACTTAAATCGGACATCTCTAGACTAGAGAATGTTAAGAGCAGGCTGGAATTTACCAATGGAAGCTATTTTAAAAATTGGGAACATGACGCCGAACTATTGCTGCAGCAAAATCCATCCTTTAAATTTATTGAGTGGATTGACAGCTCTATGGTTATAAAAAAAATAAATCCTTACAAGGGCAATGAGCAAGCTTTAAACTTAAATATTTCTAAGCTAGAATACCGTAGGGACGAATGGATTAAACATTCAAAAAGTAGAAAAACCAATATTACTTCTTGGCTAAAATTAACGCAAAACGGTCATGCTTTTTTAGTAGATGTGCCTGTATATTTTAACAATGCCTTTCAAGGAACCATAACGGGTGGCATGGATTTTAATACCAAATTTGACAGATTCGTTGATTATCTTGAAGACCAATATGCGATTGAACTTTTTGATGATGAAAACACCCTTTTTTATGAAGTTAACAAAAACATTAAACTTAAAACCAATAAGAATATTGTTTATTCAAATAACATAGTAGCAGATGTAGCAGATAAACAATTGTGGCATTTAAAGGTATATCCTACTAATAGATTACTTATGGCCGAGGGCAAAAACATTATAAATATAGCTTATTCTGTTGGTTTATTTTTAGCACTTATTGTAGCGTTACTTGTTTACTTTTATTTAAGAATCAAAAAAGCCTCATCATTAGCTATTGCTTCTAATTTAGCATTAACTCAACTCAATGAAAAATTAAATCAGGAAAAGAATCGGGCTAAAAAGGCTTCGCAAGCTAAAACTGATTTTTTGTCTAATATGAGCCATGAAATTCGTACGCCTTTACATGCCATTATTGGATTTATTGAACTTTTAAAGGATGGGAAATTAAGTAAAACCCATAGGGAGTATGTAGATTTAATGGATAAGTCGTCAAGTAATCTCCTAAACTTAGTAAACGACATTTTAGAAATAGATAAGATAGAATCTGGAAAAACCGAATTGGAAACGGTTGTTTTTAACCCTTTTAAAAAAATAACTGAGCTTGTTGAAGTTAACCAGTTTTTGTTTGTTAAAAAGGGGCTTTATTTAAAAACCGACTTTAAAAATGTAACGGGCACTTATGTAGCTGGCGATTTAAATAAACTTTTACAGGTACTTAACAACATCCTTAAAAATGCATTGAAGTTTACTAAAGAGGGAGGTGTTTTAGTATCTTATTCTGAAACTGTTACAGCAAACCAATTAGAGATAAACATCACCATTCAAGATACGGGTATTGGTATACCTCAAAATAAAATTGACACTATTTTTAATAGGTTTACGCAAATTGAAGATAGTATAAAGAAACAATATGATGGCAGTGGATTGGGATTGGCCATTTCTAAGGATTTACTAACTATAATGGGTGGCCATATTTCTGTAGAAAGCGAACATAAAAAAGGCACTAAATTTACTATTTCGGTACCTTTTAATATTACTAAAGCTTATGAAAAAGATACGCTTGCCGATACCAAAAGAAATATTAACTTTTCTGATTTAAGCGTTTTAATTGTTGATGACAATAAACTTAACATTATGGTACTTAAAAAGTTCCTGCTTGATATTGGCTTAAAATCCGATACAGCCGAAAATGGAAAAATCGCTTTAAATAGGATACAGAAAAAAAGGTACCAACTTATATTTATGGATATACATATGCCTGAGATGGATGGTTGGGAAGCGACTAGAATTATAAGAAAATTGGATAAGGATGTGGTGATTTTTGGACTTTCTGCCAATGTAACTACCGATGCCATAAATAAAGCTATTGAAAATGGCATGAACAACTACTTAACAAAGCCATTTAAAAAAGAACATTTATATAAGCTGTTACAATTTCATTTTAATAACGATTAAATAAAAAACCCGGTAACTTAGAATCACCGGGTTTTTACAAACTAACCAACTAAACTTAATTTATTAACTAAATAATCTTCAATAAAAAGTATGAAATTTTTTGACGAAAATTATATGTCCTCAAATTAACTACAGTGCAAAGATTTGTAATTAATTTTTAATCTATGAAGTTATTTAGAAATGTTTAACATTATAATTTTAAATTTTAAAACTTATTTAAGACCAAGTACTACCAAATGTTAATTATTTAAGAAAACATGCTTTTTAAACTGCTTTTTTCACCCTTAATATTTCAATAATACACTTCCCTAAAACAATTAAAAAACTTTATATATTTTTACGGAATGCTAAAAAAAATTGCCCTTACAATTTCTTTATGCTTTTGTTTTGTTTTAACAGCACAACAAGATAGTTTACTGTTTAAAAACGGTATAGACAGGCCTAGTATATTGGCTACACATCATTTTGGTATTTTTAGTGCACGTATTAACCAGAATTTTAAATTTGCTCCTCCTAAAAACACTACTGTTTCTTTTAGCTCTATTAGTGGCAACAACTTTCAACCTTTTGTAGAGACCTACATACCTAAAGATCCCGAGGTAAGAAAAGAACAAAGTAAACTTATTTGGTACCACCGAAATTTTTACTTTATAAATCAAGAGCAAACTCCTGCAGACTATATGAACATTGTTATTGATGCGGTTATTAAAGAGTTTCGGTTGGGAATTAATATGCCTTTAACAAAAAGGCAAGAGTTGGGTGTAACTTTACGCACTAATTTAATTACTAAAGGCAAGTACCCTTTTTCTTTGTTTACAAGTGATGAATTTTTGGAGTGGTTCCACAGTAATATTGCTGGTGGTGAAGACCCCTATGGCAGACGCTATTATGGACTAAACAAACTAAACTTTAAATACACCGACCGTAATGGCAAGGTCCTGGAATTGCACAACAACGATTTCTTGATAAATGGTATTGAATTTAGCCATTACTACTATCCTAATTTGGATATTAACAACACCAAGGGTATATATATGAATTTTGGAAGTCACTTGGGCATTAACACTTCTAAATACAATACCTCTTTAGATTTTGGTGTGTCTGCAAATGCTATTAAAGTCTTTAAGCTAAAAAATAATTATGAGCTCAATACGGCTGTAGGTATGAACGTTTTGCATAAAAATCTTATTGACTTTAAGGATAATGTGGATTTAGGAAATAATCCGTTTTTAGCAACTATTGAAGGGAGCATAGAACTAACAAAGTATACAAAAAGAAATCACTTTAACTCAATAAGTGCCAATTATCAAATTCAATCGCGATACAACAAGGTAAAAGAGCGTTCCTATTATCGGCTCATTGGAAAATGGGAAGAAATTAATGGCGGTTGGCAACACGGTATCTCTACATTATACCGTGCTTTATCGTATTGGACTTTTATATATACCTATGGACATCCTAAATTTTTATTATCACTATACATCAATGAGGATTTCCGTGTAAACAATGCTCCCGATTTTCAAACTTGTGTTAGCATAAAAATTCCCATTCTTAAATAGTGCTTTTGCTTTTTTTAAACTGTTGTTTGTTAACTTACAGTTAAAATTATAACTGCTTTTAAACCTTTTTAATTTCACAAAGTCTTATAGGTAATTAAACACAATACCTGTTATACTATGAAAAAATTATTAATACTAGCACTGGCCTTAATTTCTATACAAGGCATTGCGCAGGGAGAAAGAAAAGATAGGCCAAACAGAATGGATATGGCCCATAGAATGAGTAAGCTTACCCCAGAGGAAGCTGCTAATCTAAAGACTAAAAGAATGACCTTACATTTAGACTTAAATAAATCGCAACAAGAAGCTATTTATAAGATCAATCTTGAAAATGCCAAGAAACGTAAAGATATGATGGAAGCTTTTAGGGAAAAAAGAGCTAACGGTGATTTGGAAAGACCAACAAAAGAAGCACGCCTTGAAATGATGAATGCACGTTTAGATGACCAAATTGCCATGAAAGCTAATATGAAAACCATATTAAGTAGTGAGCAATATGTAAAGTGGGAAAAATCTCGTGAAAGAATGGCTAACAAAATGGCTAATATGAAAAAAGGTGATGGATTTAAAAAGCGAAGATGATTGTTTAGTAGTTGGTAATTAATACTTATTTGGTTAATTATTGATTATAGTTTGTTGATGAAAGCGTACCTGTACAGGTACGCTTTTTTTATAAGGTGCTAGCTACTTTGTTAACGGCCATAATGGTAGCATCTAAATCTTTATAAGACAAAGCATCTGTAATAAACCAAGTTTCAAAAGCACTTGGGGCTATATAAACACCTTCATTCAACATACCATGAAAAAAGGCTTTAAAGGTTTCGTTATTACCTTTTGCTGCTGTTTTAAAATCGATGACTTCAGCACCATCAAAGTGTACCGAGATCATAGAACCTACTCTATTTATGGTATGCGTAACCTTGTTTTCATTTAATACTTTTGCTATTCCCTTGTGTAAGTACTCAGTTTTATCGGTCAATCTTTTAAATATGTTAGCATCGTTATTAAGCTCTGTCAACATTGCCAATCCTGCTGCCATAGCTAAAGGGTTACCACTTAATGTGCCGGCTTGGTATACGGGACCTAAGGGTGCTAAATGGCTCATGATCTCATTACGTGCTGCAAAGGCCCCAACGGGCAGTCCGCCACCAATAACCTTTCCAAAACAAACAATATCGGCTTTAATACCATAAAGTTCTTGAGCACCCCCTTTTGCTAAACGAAAACCCGTCATAACCTCATCAAAAATCAATAATATATTATTGGCATCACAAAGGTCTCTAAGCTTTTGTAAAAAGTTGTTCTTGGGAGGCACACATCCCATGTTACCAGCTACGGGTTCTATAATAATGCATGCTATATCATTTTTATTGGCCTTTATAAGTTGGGCTACATTGTCTATGTTATTATACTCTGCCAGTAATGTGTCTTTGGCTGTACCTTGGGTTACACCAGGACTATTGGGGGTTCCAAAAGTTACGGCACCGCTTCCTGCTTGAATTAAAAATGAATCGCTATGCCCATGATAACAACCAGCAAATTTTATAATCTTGTCTTTCCCTGTAAATCCTCTGGCCAATCTTACGGCACTCATACAAGCTTCTGTTCCAGAGTTTACAAATCGTATTTTATCTATGTTGGGTACCATAGAAACGGCCAACTGGGCTATTTGGGTCTCTATTTCTGTAGGCATTCCAAACGATGTACCTTTTTGGGCTTTAGCCACAACGGCATCTACAACGGGTTGGTGGGCATGCCCTAAAATCATGGGTCCCCAAGAATTTATATAGTCTATAAGCTTATTGTCATCTTCATCATACAAATAAGCGCCTTTGGCTTCTTTTACAAAAATGGGTGTTCCTCCCACAGCTTTAAATGCTCTTACTGGAGAGTTTACTCCACCAGGAATAACGGTTTCTGCTTGTGCAAACAAGGCACTACTTCGTTTATAAATCATCTAAAAAATGTGTTTATTTTATTATCAACTCTTGGCCTATACTAAGATTGGTGTCGCTTAGCCCATTAAGCTGCTGTATGGCCTGTACGGTTGTGCTATATTTTTTTGAAATGGAGTAAAGGGTATCTCCCTTTTGTACTATATAAACAGTATTGTTATTGTTAGCAACAGCTACTTCTTTTTCGTAATGATTGCCTAAAACTTCCTCATCAAACCTATGTAAATCATATCTCTCTATAAGGCTTATAAGTTTATCTGGATACTTTCTATCTGTTGCATAGCCTGCCGCTTTTAGTCCTTTGGCCCATCCTTTGTAGTCGCCTTTCTTTAATTTAAAGAGTCCTTCATAACGTTTTCTTTCACTTAAAAACAATGAATGATCTCTAAAGGAGTATTTGGCATCGATATACTTCCTAAAACATTCTTGGCTTCTATCATCGTCATGGTAAATACGGTCCCCCGTCCATTCATGGCATTTTATACCAAAATGGTTATTGGCTTCTATTGATAGTCGTCCTTTTCCTGAAGCTGATTCCAAAATCCCTTGGGCAATGGTAATACTTGCAGGAATATTGTACAATTGCATTTCGGTTTTTGCAATGTCTTTATAGGTATCTATATAAGCTTCGGTATCATTTGCATAAACCTTGTTAACAACTTTATTGGGTTCCTTGGCTGGTGGGTTTTCTTTTATAACAACACGTTCGGTTGTATGCCTTGGTTTTTGTGTTGTAGCTATTTTTTTGGATTTACAACTAAAAAACAAACATCCTAAACATATTACTAACCCTAATTTATTCATAATTCTATTCTATTATTGGCAATCCTTTTTTTGTTAACATACCATTCATACCTGGTATACCTTGTAGCCCACCTGTATGAATGGCCAAAACTCTTGAGCCTGTTTTAAAATAATTATTTTTAATTAAATTAAAAACGCCATACATCATCTTACCTGTATATACAGGGTCTAGTGGAACACCATACTGTTTTTTAAAGTGATTAATAAACGTTACCAGCTCGGTATTTATTTTTGCATAACCTCCAAAATGGTAATCGTTAATTAAGTCCCAATTGGTTTTCTTTGCAAATTTACTAATATCTTGCTGTAAAAAGTCTCCTTTTAAGGCAGGAAATCCTAAAACTTGTTGACTAGGTTTTGAACAATTTATTAAACCCGAAAGCGTCCCTCCAGTACCAACAGCACAGCATATATAGTCGAAATCTTTGTCGGCTTCACTCAAAATCTCTTCACAGCCTTTAACAGCAAGCGTATTGGTTCCACCTTCTGGCACCAGATAAAAATGACCAAAAGTGTTTTGTAAATTCTCTATAAAACTGGTTTCGTTCTTTCTTTTGTAGTCTGCTCTAGTAACAAACTTAAACCGCATACCACACTGCTTTGCATAGCTTAGCGTTGGGTTATTTTCTATTTCTGTGCTCAATTCTTCTCCTCTAATAACTCCTATGGTATTGAAACCTAACAATTGTCCTGCCGAAGCAACAGCTGCAATATGATTTGAATAGGCACCACCAAATGTTAATAAGGTTTTATAATGCTTTTTATAGGCTTCCTTTAAATTATACTTTAGCTTTCGGTATTTATTTCCTGAGACGATTTTATGAATAGCATCTTCCCTTTTTAGATACAATGTTACATTACTACTATTAGGAAATTTGATTTGTTGATTTACGCTATGTTCTATATTGAAAACCATGAATGCGAAGATACTTTAAAAAATATTTTAAAATAAGAATCGGGTATAGGCGCTTTTAAAAATAATGTTTAAATACATTATCTTTGTTATAACATGAAAAAAATAATACCGATTGAGAAAGGCGATTTTTACCTCACCCCTGAAGGCTATCGTTGCTTTACAGAGCAATATCTATTAAAAAGAGGTTATTGTTGCGAGAGTGGTTGTAGACATTGCCCCTATGGCTTTGATAAGAAAACCGGTGCGTTGCGATAAATTTTAGCAAGATTGCTTGGTATGATTATTGATGCTATTATAAATAAAAAAACGCTTTAAAAGTGTGATGTTAAAGAATTTTACAACTAATAAACTTTATGTAGCTATGAAAAAATTATTAAAAACTTTGCCGCTCTTGGCTTTGCTAATTGTGGTAGTATCTTGCAGTTCTGTTAGAGTTGCTACTGATTATGACAGGAATGTAAATTTTAGTGAATACAAAACTTTTGCATTCTATAAAACAGGTATAGACAAAGCAGAAATTAGCGATTTAGATAAGCGCAGAATATTACGTGCCATTGAAGCGGAACTCTTGGCTAAAGGCTTTACTAAATCTGAAAACCCAGATTTACTGGTAAGTCTTTTTACCAAATCACGTGAAAAAGTGAATATCTATAACAACAATTTTGGCCCTTATGGCTATGGTTGGGGTTGGAGCCCTTGGTATTGGAACAATTACAACACCGTTTCGCGCTCTACTGAAGGTGTTCTTTACATCGACCTAATTGACGCTAATAAAAAAGAACTTGTTTGGCAAGGTATGGGTACAGGATACTTAACACATAATATGGAAGAGAAAGAAGCTAGAATTAAGGAGTTTGTTTCTAAAATTATGGAAAAGTACCCTCCTGGCATGCAACAATAACACATCTAAAAAAAGCAACTTTTAAAAGTTGCTTTTTTTATTTTAACATGTTTTTGTTAAAGTTTTTTTGCATTATTTGTATTTTTACTAAAAGACATTTACAACTAAATAATGGACAAATCAATAGAAATAAACCCTATTTTACACCGCTTACCCAAACACTTAATGCAGTATATAAAGCCTCAAAACTATGAGGATTATTCTGCAATAGATCAAGCAGTATGGCGTTACGTTATGCGTAAAAATGTTGACTTTTTAGGGTCGGTTGCCCATAAATCGTATTTAGAGGGATTAAAACAAACAGGCATTTCTATTGATAGTATTCCTAATATGTATGGTATGAACCGTATTTTAAAGGATATTGGTTGGGCTGCTGTAGCGGTTGATGGATTTATTCCTCCTAATGCTTTTATGGAATTCCAGGCTTACAATGTGTTGGTAATTGCCAGCGATATTAGGCAATTGGAACATATTGAATATACCCCTGCACCTGATATTATTCATGAAGGAGCTGGGCACGCACCTATTATTGCTAATCCTGAATACGCCGAATATTTACGCCGTTTTGGAGAAATTGGCTGTAAAGCAATTTCGTCAGCCAAAGATTATGAACTGTATGAAGCAGTTAGGCATTTATCCATTATTAAAGAAGCTCCTGATTCTAACAATAAAGATATTGCAGCTGCCGAAAAGAAAGTTGAAGACCTACAAAACAATATGGGCGCACCAAGTGAAATGGCGCTGATAAGAAATTTACATTGGTGGACCGTTGAGTATGGTTTAATTGGTACTCTTGAAAATCCTAAGATATATGGTGCTGGGTTGTTGTCCTCTATAGGCGAAAGTGCCTGGTGTATGACCGATGCGGTACAAAAATTACCCTATACTATTGAAGCTACTTACCAAGATTTTGATATTACTAAACCTCAACCACAACTATTTGTTACACCGGACTTTGCCCATTTAAGCTTGGTATTGGAGGAGTTCGCCAATACTATGGCTTTACGTAAAGGAGGACTTTCTGGTGTTAATAAGTTAATTAAATCTAAAGCTTTGGGCAGTGTTGAGTTAAGTACAGGTTTGCAAATTTCTGGTATATTCTCTGATGTGGTTGAAGAAAATGGACAACCTATTTATATTCAAACTACCGGCAAAACCGCATTGGCTTATAGAGAAAAAGAATTGGTTGGGCATGGCACTATAACACATAAAAATGGCTTTGGAACACCTATTGGTAAACTTAAAGGTATTAATATAGCTATAGAGGACATGAGTCCACGTGATTTAAGCGCATACCATATTTATGAAGAAAAAACAACCACCTTGGAGTTTGAAGGTGGTATTGTGGTTTCTGGAGAGATTATAACTGGAAAGCGTAACTTGCAAGGAAAAATCATTCTTATCAGCTTTAAAAATTGCACGGTAACACATCAAGATAAAATTTTGTTTAAACCAGAATGGGGCACTTACGATATGGCCGTTGGAAAATCTATTGTATCAGCATTCTCTGGTCCAGCAGATTTAAACAGTTTTAACCTAATTACGCATGAGCCTTCTTCTAAAACCATACACATTAAAAAATCCAAAGAACGGTTAAAGCTGGAAACGCTTTATCAACAAGTTAGAGATTACCGAGAAGGAAAAAACAATACCATTTCGAGAACTAAGGTTCTGGAAGCACTTACTGAAAACCACCCGAACGATTGGCTTCTGGCTGTTGAGCTTTATGAACTGGCTTTTATTGGTAACGAAAGGATACTATGCAAACGTATTTTAAACCATTTGGAAACCGTTAAACAAAACAGGCCTGAGGTGGGTAGGCTAATTGATGACGGATTAACTATTATTGAACAAAAGGTAAGTGTTTAAGTTTCTTTAAACTGCTTTAATGTTTTTTTTGTTTGGTAACTTAAAACTAAAGACCCGCTAATCTTGGCGCGCTCTACCAATAAGGTGTCCCAGTGCTCTGTACCTTTCCAAAAAACTAATTTCATTTGCTTTAAAGCTTCGGTATTATAACTGCTTAACTTCTCGCCCATTGTTATAACAGCTTGATTTAATTCATCTATGGTATCAAATACTTCTGAATACAACCCATTGTTTTTTGCCCAATCTGCCGTAAAAAAAGTATCAGGCTTTAAGGTCATTTGCGACATCGCCGACACCCCTATTTTCCTTGTAACGGCAGGCTCTATAACAAAAGGGCCAATGCCAATACTCAACTCACTCAACTTAACAGACGCATGCTGGGTTGCCAAACAATAATCGGTTGCTGCGGCGAGGCCTACACCACCACCTACAGCTTTCCCTTGTACTACTCCTATAATAAGTTTGGGACATTTACGCATGGCATTGATCACTCTTGCAAACCCTGAAAAAAAAGCTTCTCCTGTTGAGGCGTCTTGAATAGCTATTAATTCGTCAAAGCTTGCACCCGCACAAAATGTTCTATTGCCTCCACTTTTTAAAACAAGTACATGAAGGTTTTCTGCTTTCCCAGCTTCTAGAATAAGTTGTTCAAGCTTAAGTAAAATATTGGTGGGCATGGCATTGTGACTAGGATGAAAGAACTCAATGTAGCCAACTTTGTTTTTAACATTAAGTGTAACGTAAGATTGTTCCATGCTGTAATATAAATTCTAAGTTTAATAAAACCCGAATATACATAAAAAAACATTAGTTTACTCCGACATAAGGAGCCTAACTAATGTAAAACTAACCAACTAAACGCATTACAAAAATAAGATAGATTGTTATTACAATCATTAACTTAAAGTTATATAATTATTACGCTTAGCTTAGCTTTTTATATATGCTAGAGAAGTTTTAATACCCAGAATAAAGTTTTTGGTAATCTCAGAAACAAAAAACACCAACCGTAACTCATGGTGTTGATAATTACAATTGATGTTTCTAAATATGAACTGATTAATAGCAACCTAAATTTAACTTAATATGTTGAACCTCAATCAATTTTTCGATTAAGTGTTATAAAATAAGGTTAATCGCAATTATAAATCTGTCACGTTTAATGTTACCAATTTATTCAATAAGATTTATAGTTTAAACCTGTAAGCATATACTGTATTCTACATAGTTTTATTGTATACTCAACCATTAAACGTTATGTGAGGATATTGAGATTGAACACTTGCTTTTTTAGTTTCTAATTTTTTTAGAAATACTTGGTGGTCTTCAGAATTTAGGTTAAAAGGCTTGTGTTGTATGCTTTTTTGAATAGCTTCGACTTCATTCATGATAGGGGTTGCTTTGGGAGCCATCCATACCTGTTTAAATGCTTCCCATATGTAATTCATGGCTGTTAGGTTTGGGTGGATCATATCCTCAGCATAAAAACGATAGTCACGCAATTCGTCCATCATAATTTCATAGGATGGAAAATAAAATAAAGAAAGGTTATCTTCTTTGTATGTACTTAATAATTGATGAATAGCAGCTATTAAATGGGCTTTACTTTGGGCGTTCTGTACAAAGCCGTCTTTTATGTGTCGAATTGGTGACACAGTAAAAATAATTGTTGCACTATTATTAACACTTCTAATGGCATGCAATGTTGATATTAAGGACGCTACTATGGCATTTATCGGTAGCAAGACCTTATCAAATTGCTTTTGGGGCACTTTGTGGCAATTGGCAACATATGTGTTAGTACTTTTGAGCCGGTAAGCCCAAGCTGTTCCAAGTGTTAAAACTATATGGGTTGACTGTTTTATGCTTTGTTGTGTTTCCTTTAAATTATTGTTTAAACTATTTAACAAGTCTTCTTTTGAAGTATTACTAAGTTTGGAATGTGCATCAAAACTATGCCAGTGGTCATTTTGAAAAAACACATCACTTTCTGTATACTCTTTTCCCTTAATGGCATTTACTACCAAAACCTCTATAGCTTTGGGTTGAAACAAAATACCAAAGGGATTTTGTAAATGCTGAAACTTAAAATATGCCAGCTTATCACCTATGTTTTCAACAAAACAAGAACCTAATAGCAATATATTTGAATTATAGTCTATTAGATTACTCGATGATTTTTTTAGTGGTATATTGGTTTGAAGTTTCATTTAACATAATCCTTAGCGTGCACTAGAGCTTCATCTATACCCTGTGGATTCTTACCTCCTGCTGTAGCAAAGAAGGGTTGACCACCTCCACCGCCTTGAATATATTTTCCGAGTTCCTTAACAACTTGTCCGGCATTTAAACCCTTATTTGCTACTAGCTCCTTAGATATGTAACATGACAACAAGGCCTTTCCATCTCTTTCAGTTGCAAATAGTAAAAACAGATTGTTGTGTTGATTTCCCAAATCGAAAGCAACATCCTTAAGTCCAGCAGCATCCAAATCTAGTCTCTTTGCTAAAAATTGAATGCCATTTATATTGGTGAGTTCGCTTTTAAGTTCGCTTTTTATGTTTTTAGCCTTATCTTTTAATAGGGCTTCTATTTGTTTTTTTAAGTTGGTATTCTCGTCCTGTAAGTTCTGGAGTACTTTTACAGGTTCCTTTGCATTGTTTAACAAAGCTTTCATTTTGGAATAAGCTTCACTGTTTTCCAATAAAAATGCTTTAGCAGCATCGTTTGTAATAGCTTCAATACGACGAATTCCGGCAGCCACTGCTCCTTCTGATACAATCTTGAAATGCCATATATCAGCTGTATTATTCACATGGGTACCTCCACAAAGTTCTATAGATTGCCCAAAACGAATAGCCCGTACACTATCACCATACTTTTCCCCAAACAAACTCATAGCGCCTTCGGCAATGGCTTCTTCTTTTGGAATACTTCTTTTTTCTATAAGCGGCAATTTATCTGCTATTCTGGCATTTACAAAATTCTCAACATCATTTAACTCTTCGGGTGTTAGTTTAGAAAAATGCGAAAAATCGAATCGTAAACCCTTAGCGTGTACTGCACTTCCTTTTTGTTCAACATGGGGCCCCAAAACCTCTCTTAAAGCTTGATGTAACAAATGGGTAGCTGTGTGATTACAGGCGGTTCTGTAACGCTGCGAGGCATCTACCACGGCTTTAAAACTTTCGTTGATATGCTTGGGTAAGTTTTTAGCAAAGTGGATGATGACGTTGTTTTCTTTTTTGGTATCTAATATATACACCACATCGCCATGTACATCTTCTAAATACCCCTTATCGCCTACTTGTCCGCCACCCTCCGGATAGAACGGGGTTAGATTGAATACCAACTGGTATAGCTCCCCGTCTTTTTTGGACACCATTTTTCGGTATCGGGTTAGTTTTACCTGGGCTTCCAGGGTATCGTAGCCTACAAACTCTTCTTCAGCATCATCAGAAAGGATGGTCCAATCGTCTGTACTCATTTCACTGGCAGCACGCGAACGGTCCTTTTGCTTTTGTAGCTCGGTATTAAAACCCTCTTCATCTAACTTTAATCCTTTTTCTGAAAGAATCAATGCTGTTAAATCAATTGGAAACCCATAAGTATCATACAATTCAAAAGCCTTTTTACCTGAAATAATGTTGTCTTTGGTTTCTTCAACAATTCCATTTAAAAGTATCAATCCCTGATCTAAGGTTCTTAAAAAGGATTGTTCTTCTTCTTTTATAACATTCTCTACCAGTGTTTTTTGGGTTTTAATTTCCGGGAAGGCCTCACCCATTTTAGCACTTAGCACATCGACCAATCGGTATATAAATGGTTCTTTTTTATCTAAAAATGTAAAGCCATAACGTACTGCACGGCGTAAAATTCTGCGTATTACATAACCTGCTCCAGTGTTACTTGGTAGTTGCCCATCGGCTATTGAAAAGGCTACAGCCCGTACATGGTCTGAAATCACACGAATGGCAATATCTACTTTTTCATCTTTACCATAATGCTTGTTAGTAATGGTTTCTATTTCGCGGATGATGGGCGTAAACACATCGGTATCGTAATTGGACTGTACTCCTTGCAATACCATACACAAACGCTCAAAGCCCATACCTGTATCAATGTGCTTTGCCGGCAAACTCTCTAAACTTCCATTAGCTTTTCTATTGTATTGCATAAATACTAAGTTCCAGATTTCTACAACCTGTGGATGGTCTTTGTTAACTAAATCTTTTCCTGAGATTTTAGCTTTTTCTGTAGATGAACGGATATCGACGTGGATT
This sequence comes from Aestuariibaculum scopimerae, assembly GCF_059428085.1. Lineage (NCBI taxonomy): Bacteria > Pseudomonadati > Bacteroidota > Flavobacteriia > Flavobacteriales > Flavobacteriaceae > Aestuariibaculum > Aestuariibaculum scopimerae. The sequence continues at coordinate 2,326,132 of NZ_CM182089.1, read as the reverse complement.
TCACTACAAGGGCCACAGGGACCCTGATCTCCCATTTCCCAAAAGTTATCTTTTTTGTTACCCATTAAGATTCTATCTTCTGGTACAAGTTCCTTCCATAAATCATAAGCTTCGGTATCCATGGGAAGCTTATCCTCCTCACTGCCTTCAAAAACCGTTACGTATAAAATATCTTTATCAATTCCATAGACTTCTGTTAACAATTCCCAAGACCAAGCTATGGCTTCTTTTTTAAAATAATCGCCAAAACTCCAGTTGCCAAGCATTTCAAATAGGGTATGGTGATAAGTATCATAGCCAACCTCATCCAAATCGTTATGTTTTCCCGAAACGCGCAAACATTTTTGTGAATCTGTAATACGATTGTTTTTGGGTATAGCGTTTCCTAAAAAGTATTCCTTAAAAGGCGCCATACCCGAATTAACAAACATAAGGGTGGGGTCGTCTTTAAGAACCATAGGTGCCGATGGTACAATACTGTGCTTTTTATCTTCAAAAAAACTTAAAAATTTAGATCGAATCTCTTGTGACTTCATTAACGTAAATGGGTTACTTTGTTTTTAAATTATATTAATTACAAAACTATTTTTATCTTTACTCTCCTTTATAAAAAATTAAGTTTTAAAAAGTGCCGCTTTGCTTTTATTATCTTAAACAATCTATGATAATAAATTTGCAGTTTGGTCGTTTGTTTTTAAAATTCAATTATGTATTGCTCTTAACATAAAGTGCAAAAATAGTATAAATTAAGAAATGAGTAAGGTAAAATATTATTACGATTCTGAATCGCTTTCTTATAAAAAAATAGAGCGCAAAAAAAGAACTACTTTTAAGTATGCGTCTGTATTTATTTTAGCTTCTGCACTTTTTGGTTTTATGTTTGTTTTTATAGCTAGCCAGTATGTTGAGTCGCCCAAAGAGCGTGCTCTTAAACGCGAGCTACAAAACGCCCAATTACAATTTGAATTACTCAACAAAAAAATGGACCAAGCTGAGGCTGTTTTGGCTAATATTGCCGATAGGGACAATAATATTTACAGGGTTTACTTTGAAACTAACCCCATACCTGAAGAACAGCGTCGAGCTGGGTTTGGTGGGATTAACAGATATAAAAACTTGGAAGGGTTTGACAATTCAAAACTGATTATTGAAAGTAATAAACGTTTGGATATCTTGCAAAAGCAGATAGTTGTTCAATCTAAATCGCTTGATGAAATTGCTGTGCTAGCTGAAGAAAAAGAAAAACTATTAGCTGCCATACCGGCTATTCAACCTGTAAGTAATGAAGATTTAACACGTATGGCATCGGGCTATGGTATGCGATCAGACCCGTTTACTAAAGTTAGAAAAATGCATTGGGGCATGGACTTTACAGCGCCCAGGGGCACACCAGTTTATGCTACTGGTGACGGTATTGTATTACGTGCCGATGCTGGAGCTACTGGATATGGAAGACATATTAGAATAGACCATGGTTATGGCTATGTTAGTTTATATGCGCACTTATATAAATACAACGTTAGAAAAAATCAAAAGGTAAAACGGGGTGACCTTATAGGTTTTGTTGGTAGTACTGGACGCTCTGAAGCCCCTCATTTACACTATGAAATATTTAAGGACGACCAACGCATAAATCCTATTAACTTTTACTATGGAAGCTTAACTGCCGAAGAGTTTAGCAAAATGCTGGAGCACGCTTCTTTAGAAAACCAATCTTTAGATTAATGTATATAGATTTACCCGAAAAACGATATTACGGAATTGGCGAAGTAGCCAAAGCTTTTGGTGTAAATACTTCATTAATACGTTTTTGGGAAAAAGAATTTGATGCACTTAAACCTAAAAAGAACGCTAAGGGTAATAGAAAGTTTACTCCTGAAGATATTAAAAACCTAAAACTAATTTACCATTTGGTTAAAGAACGTGGTTTTACTTTAGAGGGAGCTAAAATTCATCTTAAAGAAAGCAAAAAAGAAACGCTTAATAATTTTGAAATTATTAGCAAACTGGAAGACGTTAAAAACCAACTTATAAAAATAAAAAAACACCTTTAAATTTACGATTATGAAAAAATGGCTACCTTGGATTATTGTTGCTCTTGTAGTTATCGGGATTTACTCCTGGGTTAAATCTTTTAATAACGAGGCGATAACACTCAATGAAAACGTTGCAGAAGCCTGGGGTAATGTGCAAACCTCTTACCAACGTAGAAACGACCTTATTGGCAATTTAGTGAATACGGTTAAGGGTGCGGCCGATTTTGAGCGCAAAACTTTAACGGATGTTATTGAGGCCCGTGCTAAAGCTACATCCATAAGCATAGACCCTAACAACCTAACGCCGGAGCAACTGGCACAATACAACCAAGTACAAGGCGGCTTAAGCGGTGCTTTAAAAAGCTTGTTAGTAACGGTGGAACGGTATCCGGAGTTGAAAGCTAATGAGAACTTCCTCAAACTGCAAGATGAACTGACCAGCACTGAGAACACCATACAAACAGCCAGAACACGCTACAATGAAGCTATCAAGCCTTATAATGTGCATGTTAAAACCTTCCCTAATTCGTTATTGGCCGGGATTTTAAACTTTGATGACAAACCTTATTTCGATTCTGAAGCCGGTGCCGATCAACCTGTGGATGTAGAATTCGATTTTAACTAAAAACACTATGTCTAAAATAGAAGATTTCCTCTCTAAATCTGAAGAACAGGAAATCATTGATGCCATTAGAACTGCTGAACGAAATACTTCGGGAGAGATTCGTGTGCATATTGAGAAAACTTCCAATGGTGATGCCTTTAATCGTGCTTTAGAGGTATTCCACTATTTAAAAATGGACAAAACCAAAGAACAAAACGGTGTACTAATCTATGTAGCAGTGGCAGATAAAAGTTTTGTAATCTATGGTGATAAAGGCATTAATGATGTAGTGCCGCCTAACTTTTGGAACAGTACAAAGGATGTTATGCAAATGCATTTTAAATCCGGTAATTTTAAACAAGGACTCGTAGATGGCATTCTTAAGGCTGGTGAAGAACTTGAAAAACACTTTCCCTGGGAACATGGGGATATTAATGAACTTTCGGATGATATTTCAAAAGGATAGGGTTAGTAAACAGTCGCGGTTTACGGTCGCGGTCTCAGTACCGGTCACGGTGGTGATGACGGTGATAGTGTCGTTGTTAGCGGTGCAAAGTGCGTTTGCGCAATTTGACATACCTAAAGTCCCTAAGGAACAGATAAGTGTTTATGACTATATAGATTTATTATCGGCTTCAGAAAAGCATGTTTTAGAAACCAAACTCATTAAATATTCTGATACCACTTCTACACAGATTGTTGTGGCTATTATTAGTACTACCAAAGGAGAGAATATCGGACTCCTGGCGCCACGCTGGGCGCAAGCCTGGGGTATTGGTCAGGCTAAAGAGGACAATGGTGTGTTTATTCTATTGGCAAGGGACGACCGACAGATATGGATCTCCCCTGGCTATGGTGTGGAAGACCGTTTAACTGCAGGGATTGTTGGGGAACTAACGCGTAATGTTATTATTCCCGAGTTTAAAAAAGGGGATTATTACGAAGGCCTTAGTAAAGGAACGGATGCTATTTTTGAGGTTTTAACGGGTGCTTACAAAGGCAGTCGTAAAACATCAAATCCATCATTCCCACCTAAGTTACTTTTTATATTATTGATCATTTTTATTATCATCATTATTTCCATTTCTAAGAACAGACGTGGCGGCGGTGGTAAAGGTGGCAATAGACATGGTGGCTTTGATATCTGGGATGCGATCATTTTAAGTAATATGGGCCGTGGGGGCTTTGGTGGAGGATCTGGAGGCTTTGGTGGAAGTTCCGGAGGAGGCTTCGGTGGTGGTTTTGGTGGTGGTGGTTTTTCTGGCGGAGGTGCTGGTGGGAGTTGGTAAATTCATTTAAAGGATACTATCCCATAGCATTTCAATTACCAATTTATCTATTAACCCATTTTGTTAGTCTACTGTTAGCAAGTCACTAATCTACTGTTAGCAAGTCACTCATAGGTTATTAATGAGTTACTCATCGACTATTAGTAAGTTGTTTATCGACTATTAGTAAGTTACTTATGCACTATAATCAAGGTGTTTATCTATTATATGCAAATAATCTGTTTAAAATTCATCATTATTTGCTCAATTTTAAATTGTTCTGCCTACAGGAAGGAGATCAAAAACCTTTCATTAAGAAAAGAACAGGAATAACAATTCTTTTTTTCATAGCTTAAAAAATTTGCAGTGGGTCTATTATATAACACATTTTAACTTTTAAATAGCACCTTGTGGAACAATCCTCGAAATCGAATATTTGATCTAGACAAATTAAGGTTTTATCGTTATGTAGCCTTCCCTCTTCCTTAAAAAATAATTAATTTTTAATTTATCACTCTATATCCTCTATCTCTACCCATTTCCCCTTTGGCTCCTAACGTATTAAACTTCCAACTAAAGGTTAGCATAAAATAGCGTTTTAAAACGGTGTTCTGCGAGTCTTGTATGTAATTATCGGTAGCGGTTCTGCGTGCGTTAGTATTTTGGTTTAATAAATCGAACGCTTTTAGTGTCAGGCTCGCCTTGTCTTTCATAAATGAATAGGCCAAGGTGGCGTTCCAAAACCAGGAACTTTTATCGAAGCCTTGTGCAATGTTAGGATTGTAATAATAACGCATATCGTTCTGCCATTCTATTTTTTTTGACAGATGAATAGTGGATGCCAGACTTACGGCATGGTACAAAAAGCTTTCGTCTTTAAAATTTTGTAGGTTATAGGTGTTTCTGGTAAAAGATATGTTATAATGTGGACGTAATTCCAGTATATTGTTCCAAACACATCTAAATCCTAAGTAAGGGGTTAGCGTATGGACAACGCTTGCATATTGAATAGCACCATTAAACCTTATATTTCTGTTTATATTGGGGATGATTCCTGTCAATAGGTCAACACTTTTAAGACTGTCCTTTTTAATGGTTCGGTTATATGACACATTACTGTATAGTCTGTAACTACCATCCACATTTACAAAGGTGGTTTCACGGGTTAAATCGTCTTTCACGGTTTGTTTTGGTGTAATTCTGTCATTGAAAATATAGGCATACAAATACAGGTATAAATTACGTCTTTTTTGTGTATTGTATGCATTGTAATTAAAGGAAAACATATGTGTATTATCAGGTTTTAAGTATGGATTTCCAACAATGGTATTCGAAGGGCTTGTAACATCTTTGAAAGCTTGAAGTTGGGAAATTCTAGGTGTATTATTATCAAATCTATAATCCATGCTTAATCTTTTTTGTGCATTAAATTTATAGGTAAAGCCTATGCTGAATTCCGGTGCTTCAAACTGACGCTTTAAATTAAAATTAGACCTGAGAGCATCGGTGTTTTCCAAAGTTCTAAACAAATATTTCACATCCATCCAGGCACGCAACTGTTCTTTATTGTATTCTAGTCTCAATGCCGGAATATTAACCAAATTGTTGTACTTGTAATTGGTACTTAGTTCTTCATTTATATTAGTATCATAACGCTGATTGCTTTCATCAAAATCATAGCTATTTAATATGTTTTTGGTGACTTCCTTGCGGTATTGGTATTTAAAATCCAATGCTAACACCTTTTCTTTTAAAGGCAATCGGTAAGTCAGATTTGTGGAAAAACGGGTGATGTTATGATCTCCATCTTGTAATTGGTTCCTAATTATTTGCTCCGGACTATCACCATAAATATTAAGTGTTGTTTCCAACAAATCTCTAGAAGTTCTATCCTGAAAGTAATTGTTAACATTTAATTTTAAAAAGGCGCCTTTATGGCCTAGCCTTTTAGTAATATTAAAATCATTATTAAAGTCTTTTGCTTCATCTGTAGTAAAGGACTTCCTAGTGGAAGCATTGGTTAACTGCATACTTTCATCAAAGGTTTGTTCTGTACTGTCATAATTATTTTCAACTTTACCATATGTAAAATTGGGTTCTATAGAAATAAGTAAGGTGGAATCTACCTCTATTTTTAATAGCATATTAGCAGTGTGATTATCACTATTCGCTAATGTATAGGAATTTGTATTATTAAAATACCGCCGATCCGGTAAAATATTTTCTCTTTGGGTTTGGGTTTTGTTTTCAGACTCACTTTTGGAATTAAAGTAATTGGTTGTGATATCAATCTTCTTTCCCCATGTATCAGCATAATTACCTCCTAGGCTTCTGGAAGTGGTAATACCCTCCCCAACTCCAAAAACTCTGGATCCTATGCTGAAAGAACCATTGCTGTTAAAGCCAATTCGGATATTACCCAAACCAAACATTTTCCTTATTTCACCAAAACTAAATCCCGGTGAGTTGATATTGTTTTCGCCTACTAGTATACTAATACGCTGATCATTATTAAACCGATTAAACATGCCCGCGTATTCATACCGTTTATCAGTACCCGCTCCTACTGCCAGTCTACCAAAAACACCTTTATTACTGTCTTCTTTTACCACCAGATTAACCGTTTTATTTTCTCCATCACCAGTCTCTCCTGCGAAGGCTTCGGCATCGGTTTTGGTATCTGACACTTGTATTTTATCTATCATCTCTTTACTTAGATTGCGTGTTGCTATGGTGGGGTCGTCGCCAAAAAAGGATTTACCGTTGACCAGTATTTTATTAACTGTTCTGCCATTAACTTTTATGTTCCCTTCATCATCTACTTCTACACCCGGTAATTCTTTGAGTAAATCTTCAACGTTGGCGTCTTTTTGGGTTTTAAAGGAAGATACATTAAACTCTAAGGTATCCTTTTTTATAGTGACCGGCGCCCGGGAGGTGATGAGCACTTCCTCCAGGGCATTGGTATCGGTTCTCATGGTAATGGTATTTAAGTTGATTGCTTCGGCATCTACAATGAGTGGTTTGTAATAGGTTTGATAGCCTACGTAAGAGATGTAGAGATTGAGCTGCTTATCGCCGGTATCGCCCTCTAATAAAAAGTTACCGTTCTTATCTGTGATGGTATACGTTACCAACGTACTGTCCTTAGGGTGTTCTAAATATACGGTAGCGGATTCTAAAGGGGTATTGGTATCTTCGGTGGTGAGTATTCCCTGTACTTTAAAGGACCTGGATTGCGACCATGTTAACATGGTGATAATAAAAAACAGAAGGGTTACGGTTTGTCTCATATATAGTAAAGGTATGATACACATGACCGTTTCCTCACTAAAAATGAGTCTTTTACTACCACAAATTAGTAATTTGTCTCTTTGGACTAGAATTTACTTTAGTGATGCCAATCTGCTAAGCGTTTGTTCTTTTTTATGTTTGGATACACTCACGGTACTACCATCATTCATCAGTATGTAACCTCCATCTTTTTTCACAAAAGAAGTAACGTACTTGCTATTTATTAAATGAGATTGATGGGTCCTTATAAATTGATGCCCAGCCAATAAATCATCCCATTCTTTAAGAGTTCTCGACACCAATATGGCAGTACCATTGGTAAGGTAGAATTTGGTATAGTTATTTTCGCCCTTGCACCTAATAATATCATCTATGGCAACAAAAAAGAGTTCTTCGGCTGTGGGTAATGCTATTTTTTGCGGTTGGTTGATGTTTTTAAGATTGTCTACTAAGGTCTTTAGTTTTTCGTTTTCCTTTTTCTTGTTAATCAATTGTTCTACTTTCGATACAGCTTCTATGATTTCAGAGGTTACGATGGGTTTCATCAGGTAATCTAAGGCACATGATTTAATGGCTTGTAGGGCATATTGGTTGTAGGCTGTTACGAAAATAACTTCAAAATCGACAGTACCAACAGCCTCCAACATTTCAAAGCCGTTCATTTTGGGCATTTCAATATCCAGAAATATCAAATCAGGTTGATGCTCTAAAATCTTTTTGATACCTTCTTGAGCTGATGATGCCACATCTATAATCTCTATGCCGGGGCAGTGCTTTTCCAACAAACCTTTCAGGTTTTCGAGATTGTGCAATTCGTCATCTATGAGTAAGCTTCTAATTGTCATATTAATAGTTTAAAGGTAGGTGGACTTCAACAATGGTTCCTGTTTTACCTGTCTGATGTTCTGAAATATCAGTTATTTTAACAGTCGCATGGGTTTTATACGTTTCATTAATTAGGCTTATGCGGTCCGTTACCAATTTAATACCGTACGATTCTCTTTTAAAACTCTTGTTCTTTTTATTGCGGGAACTATGAAATCCCACACCATTGTCTATCACAAAACAACATAAATTGTTCTTTTCTATTTTGAATTCTACTAGCAATGTTTTTTCCCCATGGGCTTCGTTGAGTCCGTGAATGATGGCATTCTCTACAAAGGGCTGTACGAGCATGGCAGGAATTTCCAGATTATGCATATTAATGGTGGAATCTATTTTAAGGGTATATTCAAAAGGAAATCGCAATTTTTCTAATTCCAAATATTTTTCTATAGCTGCTATTTCATCTGATAGGGGCACTAAGCCTTTTTCTGTGGTCTCTAAAGTTGAACGCATAAGCTGTGAAAATTCTGTTAGATAATGGTTGGCCCTATCATTATCTCCTTTGTTTATTAGGTTTTGGATAGCACTTAAGGCATTGAACAAAAAATGGGGATTCATTTGAGATCGGATGCTTCTTAGCTGTACTTCTGCAAGTTTACGCTTAACGCGCTCTCTCTTTTGGGTTCGTGCTATTCTCCACCGTATTAAAAAATAACCTAAAATTATGAGCAATATAATCCCTCCGATAATTAATTCGAGGCGATACTTCTGAAATAATGTTTCTTTGTTAAACTGGGTCTGTCCAAAGAAATCGGCATATAGTACATGACCTACATTGGTTATCTGATTAAAACAAAAATAATAGTCACCTTTATTATATAATATCATATGATAGTGCTTTCCATCTGTGGACGCTATATAATCCAACACATAATCATTACCGGAAAAAAGTATTTTGTTATGGCGGGCTTTAAGTATGCTGTTGTTGGCATACCAATTCCCAAGTAAATTGACAGGCAACTGTTTCTGGTTACTTAATTTAGTTTTAGGTTTGATAAGCCTTGCTTTTTTATAACCTTCATCTATATATAAACTTTTGGTATTGACTTCTGAGAGGGTAATGCTAATGTACTTGATGTTGGCATTCCGTACACAGGTAAAGTAAATGATAGAGTTATCAGCATGTTCTCTAGAGATGTCCTGGTAATACCACAATTCATCTTGTACTACTATATATTCTTCTTTAATAATTAGTACCACATTATTCTTCTCATCCACCCAACTCCCTAAAATTTCTTTTGGCAACTGGGACGGCAACATATCAACCTCCTGCCCCAAGACCCATACTGGGACTAACATAATGACTAAAAAATATGTTATTCGCAATTTTAACACTGGATGTTTCTTATATTATTTATTAACTTTTTTATAGTTGGCACTATCATATCCTCTGGGATGCAGTACATAATTGTCATTTACTTTTCGGGCTATATAAATGTAGTAATAGGCCTTATGGTGCAATACAAACCAAATAGTCTCACCTTCATTTGATATTGCCACATGGTCTATCCTGTATTTGTTATTGTTTTGGTTGTTGGTAAACCGAGCATCATCAAAATAAAAAGCGGTTTCTGTCACTGTTATTTTATCCCTAGTACCTTTTTGCCAATCTCCCAATAAGGCTTTTGGAATTTGATTATTGGTGGATGTTCTTTTTAAATGGGTGAGTCGCTCATTTTTAACTGTAACCTCATCTACACTGAGGTTGAAAAACTCAAATAGTCCACCAGTGGTCTGAATACCGAACTTATCGATATGTTCCCATTGAATGCCCCTATAGTAGTGAATTCTAGTATCTGACAGGATATAGTTAGGTGTAATTGTTAATATTAGCGTGCCATATTTATCATACCAATTTCCAAAAAGGTCTTTGGGCAGTTGCTCTGGTCGTTTCGAGTCGATGCTGTAAGGCTCCTCTGAAGCCACATGTAATCCTGTGGGTCTGCCTCCTTGTAAAATAACATCTTTAGATTTTTTTTGTGGATTGGCAGATATATAATCTATTTCACTTCTAGGAAGATTTAATTTAAAGATATGCCACGAGCCTCCTGGGTTAGCTTCGGCATAATTGATTTTCTCAACATCTTTGTCTAATGGTGGAAAATACAATTTATATTTTACCACTTGGACATCACCCATATAATACCTCTCAGAAATCTCTATCCCTTCAGATTTTGTAATATACAAACGTTTGCCTTTAATTGAGGAATCTTCAATGTAGGTTTCCCACGGAATAAAAATCCAACCTCCACTAAGGTTTACGTGGAAATGAAGTATCGTTTCCTTTTCAGTAAGCTCCACCTTAGCTATTTTTCCAGGAATATTGCTGTATATGTATCTAGGGTTTTGAATAATTCTCTGTGCATATATATTTATAGAATTTAGCACGATACAAAAAATCAAAACTTGTTTCGACATGCTTTTTTAATTTTAACAAATATAATATACTACTTTGATGAAATTTAGCTTAATTAGAATTTACTACAAATAAGCGAGCAATTAGCCTTCATATACTAGAATAACAACAACTAACAAAGCTACTTCTTACGCATATAAACACTAACAGGTACTCCAGAAAAATTAAAATGTTCACGCAGTTTGTTCTCTAAAAAACGTTTATATGGATCTTTTACATATTGCGGTAAATTACAGAAGAAAGCAAATTGTGGTTGTGGTGTAGGCAATTGCATGATGTATTTTATTTTTACGTATTTGCCTTTATAAGCTGGTGGGGGATAATTTTCTATAAGTGGTAAAAAGATTTCATTAAGCTTACTGGTTTTTATTTTTTTTGTACGGTTTTGATACACCTCTACAGCTGTTTCAATAGCCTTGAAGATACGTTGTTTGGATAAGGCAGAAATAAAAATGATGGGCACATCGGTAAAAGGCTCTATTTGTTTTCTAATGGCTTTTTCATAGTCTCTGGTAGATTTATGGTCCTTCTCAACCAAATCCCATTTATTGACCAAAATAACAATGCCTTTACGGTTACGTTCTGCCAACCAAAATATATTTTGTACTTGCCCATCAAAACCTCGTGTGGCATCTAAAAGCAATAAGCATACATCACTATGCTCTATGGCACGTACACTTCGCATTACGGAATAAAACTCCAAATCTTCCTTTACTTTAGATTTTCGTCTAATCCCAGCCGTATCCACTAAATTAAATTCAAACCCAAAACGGTTGTATTTGGTATCGATGGCATCACGTGTTGTACCTGCAATATCGGTTACTATATAACGGTCTTGACCAATAAGGGCATTTATAAAAGATGATTTACCTGCATTGGGGCGTCCTACAACAGCAAAACGTGGCAAGGCATCTTCAGCAACGGTTTCTTTTTCTGGTAAAGCATCTACTAAGGCATCCAACAAATCGCCTGTTCCACTTCCATTTATACTGGCTATGGTATAATAATCACCCAATCCTAAGGAATAAAACTCCACGGCATCATCGGCACGCTTAGCGTTATCTACTTTATTTACAACCAAAAATACAGGTTTTGTTACCTTTCTAAGCAGTTTAGCTACATCTTCGTCCATACCAGTTACACCGGTTTCTACATCCACCATAAATATAATGGCATCAGCCTCTTCTATGGCTAATTCTACTTGTTTGTCTATTTCGGCTTCAAAAACATCATCACTACCCAAAACATAGCCACCAGTATCTATTAGGGAAAACTCCTTACCATTCCAGTCACTCTTACCATAGTGGCGGTCTCTGGTCACACCACTTACAGCATCAACGATAGCTTCTCTACGCTGAATTAAACGGTTAAAAAACGTTGATTTGCCTACATTTGGGCGACCTACTATGGCTACGATGTTGCTCATGATTTTTATTTATGGTGCAAAAGTAATTAACAATTATCAATTATCAGTGATCAATAATCAATTGTTATAGCCAAAGCGTCTTAACTGGTTTTGATTACTGCGCCAATTCTTATTGACTTTTACATAGGTCTCTAAATGAATCTGTTTTCCAAAGAAGGCTTCTAAATCTTTTCTAGCCTCTACACCTACGCGCTTTAAAGCTTGTCCTTTATGTCCAATGATGATCCCTTTTTGTGTTTCGCGTTCTACCATAATAACGGCACGCACTCTTATAATGCTTTCTTCCTCAAAAAACTCTTCGGTATCTACCTCAACAGCATAAGGAATTTCTTTTTTGTAATGCAATAGTATTTTTTCACGAATGGTTTCATTTATAAAAAACCGTTCTGGTCTATCAGTTATTTGGTCTTTTGGGTAAAAAGCAGGCGATTCTGGTAATAACTCTATAATTCTATTGAAAACTTCCTTAACATTGAATCCTTCTAAGGCAGAAATGGGATAGATTTCGGCATTGGGTACTTTTATTGTCCAGTACTGCACTTGCGCTTCCAGTTGTTCCTGATTGGAGGTGTCAATTTTATTTATAAGTAACAGCACAGGAATTTTAGAATGGGTTATCTTATTAAAGAAGGCCTCATCCTTGAGGGCCTGCTCACCTATTTCTACCATATACAATAATACATCTGCATCTTCAAAAGCAGACCTTACAAAGTCCATCATAGAAGCCTGTAACTCATAGGCTGGTTTAATAATTCCTGGGGTATCGGATAAAACCACCTGAAAATCGTCACCGTTAACAATGCCCAGTATCCTATGGCGTGTAGTTTGTGCTTTTGAGGTGATAATGGATAGTTTTTCTCCCACGAAGGCATTCATTAAGGTAGATTTGCCTACGTTTGGATTCCCTATAATGTTTACAAAACCAGCTTTGTGCATGTTTTAGTTTAAAAGTTGAAAGTTTTAATAAGGCAAAGTTACAATGATTTTTGGTTATAAAATAAAAAAAGACTTACAAGGTTTAGGAGACCTTGCAAGTCTTGAATTATGATGCCTAGAATATTCTTAATTCATGATCTCGATGAGCTCAACTTCAAAGATAAGCGGATCGAATGGTTTAATGGTGTTCCCTCTTGGAGTAGCACCGTATGCTAACTCTTGTGGAATATAGAATTTGTATTTAGATCCTACAGACATTAATTGCAATCCTTCTGTCCATCCTGCAATTACTTGGCTTACTCCAAATTGTGTTGGTTGACCTCTATCAACTGAGCTGTCAAATACAGTACCATCTATCAAGGTACCATGATAATGCACTTTAACACGCGATGAAGCGGTTGGTTTTTCACCACTACCTTCTTTAATAACTTCATATTGCAATCCTGTATCGGTTACCTTAATGCCTTCTTTGGTTTTGTTTTCTTCTAAGAATTTTTCACCAGCTTCTTTACGATCACCATATTCTTCCAGTGCTTTGGCTTCTGCTTCTTCTTGTTGCTTTTTGGCCATTTCTTGTTGTTTTTTGCTCATATAACCCCTTATAATTCCTTGAACAGCTTCTTGGTCTATTAGGACATCTAAAGAATCTACAACAGACATATAGCCTTGAATAAATAACTCATTATCAAAATCGGTAAAGGTAGTTCCTACATTGCGGGCCACATCCATTCCTATAGCATAGCTTACAGAGTCAATTTCAGTTGTTAATGATTTATTTGTCACGCCCCCTTTATTACAAGATGTTATAACTAAAGCGACTGAAACAATACTTAAATACTTCATTATTTTCATTATCTTACTAATTTGGTTTAAAATTTAAGATGCTAAAGTAACAAATTTAAAATCAGATAGCGGATAGTATTATATGATTTTTAACAATCATGACCTATTAAATTCTTTTTAAATTCTTTGTCTACCATAAAAACAGTAAATTAGCGTACGCTAATTACCACATTCATTTTTAATTTCAGGAAAACCATGATTACAGGAAAAAATTACATTGGTAATATACTTCGTGCAAGCGGTAACGTTAGCCACAAAACCATAAACCCTAAGTTAAACATTGAAAATCCTACGGCTTTTATTGAAGCTACTGAAGATGAAATACAGGAAGCTGCACACTTAGCCCTAGAAGCTTTTAAAGTTTACAGAAAAACCACTGGAGAGCAACGGGCAAAATTTTTAAATACTATTGCAGACAACATAATAGCCCTAGACCAAGAACTGATTAATATGTTCATTACAGAGTCTGGATTGCCCGAATCAAGAGCCTTGAGTGAACGCAGTAGAACCTTATTTCAATTACGTACTTTTGCCAGTTTGGTTTTTGATGATGACTGGAAAGATAATACAATAGATGAGGCTGATCTTAAAAAAACTGTTATTCCTTTAGGTCCTGTTGCTGTTTTTGGAGCCAGTAATTTCCCTTTTGCCTATTCTACTGCAGGAGGTGATACGGCAAGTGCCTTAGCAGCTGGTTGCCCTGTGATTGTAAAAGCTCATGAAATGCATTCGGGCACCTCTGAATTAGTCGCTAATGCCGTTATTAAAGCAGCCAAAAGTACTGGCATGCCAAATGGTGTATTCTCCCATTTATTGGGTCGCGGAAAAATTGTTGGGGCTGCCTTAGTTAAACACCCTGCCATTAAAGCGGTAGGCTTTACAGGTAGTATTGTTGGTGGTCGTGCTCTTTTTGATTTGGCATCTCAACGTCAAGAACCCATACCTGTATTTGCCGAAATGGGGAGTACTAACCCCGTAGTTATTACACCAAAAGCACTTGACAACCGCGCAGCAGATATTGCCACTACTCTAGCCAATTCTATAACATTGGGCACAGGACAATTTTGTACCAATCCAGGATTGCTATTAACTATTGATAATGAACAAACTGATGCTTTCATTAAAGATTTGGCCGAAAAAACGATTGCCATAGACCCTCAATGCATGTTACACCCCAATATTAAGAGTGGGTTTGACAAAAATGGTAATAGTGTAACTACACAAAGTGGTGTAAAAACTATAGGCAAAATTCAAGGGGATTTAAAAGCCAATTATGCGGCATCACAAATAGCTAGTGTTTCAGGAATCGATTTTTTAAACAATCCTAAAATCCACCAAGAAGTTTTTGGTCCGTTTTCTATTGTCGTAAGATGCCAAGATGAAGCTATGCTCATAAAAGTTATTGAACAATTGGAAGGCCAATTAACAGGTACTATTATTGCCGAGAAAAGTGAATACCAAGACTTAGAAAGCATTATTGATGCTTTAACTTATCGTGTTGGTCGAATTATCTTTAATGATGTTCCTACTGGTGTAAAGGTGTGTGCAGCCATGCAACACGGAGGACCCTATCCAGCTTCCTCCGATTCTAGATTTACGGCTGTAGGCCCTCATGCAATTAAACGTTGGGTACGCCCCATTTGTTATCAATCATTCCCAACTGTGTTATTGCCAACAGCATTAAACCCATAAACTTTTTTAATACATACCAATTAAATAACTATGAAACCTTTTTTAAAATTAAAGCCCTTTATTTTTTATTGCTTTCTTTTTTTCACCCTTAATCTATTTGCACAAAAAGACCCCGCTTGGGATAATACTGACAAAAACGATTGGAACAAAGCATTTACACATGTAGAAATTCCATCATCTATGGATAATGAGATACAAGAAGCCTATCTGTATGCTTCTAAAAGTAAAACCAAAAAGCCTCTTATTGTAAGTCTGCATACCTGGAGCAACGATTACACCCAAAAAGATCCTTTAGACAAGGAAATCCTAGCACGCGACTGGAATTACATCCACCCAAATTTTAGAGGGGTTAATAATACACCAAAATCTACCGTCAGCAAGTATGTAATTTCCGATATAGAGGATGCCATAGCCTATGCCTTAGCACATACCAATTCTGATCCTGAAGATGTGCATATTGTTGGTGTTTCTGGTGGCGGCATGGCCACCTTGGCGGCTTATATGAATGTGAAATATCCCATTAAATCTTTTTCGGCATGGGCTCCTATTTCTGATTTAGAAGCTTGGTATTGGGAGTCTGTTGGACGTAAACAAAAATATGCTGATCATATTGTTAAAGCCACATCCAAAGACAGTCTATTTAATACCGAAGAAGCCATAGCCCGTTCTCCATTGTTTCAAAAGTACCCTAAAAACTTGCGTAAAGATGCTAAGCTTTACATCTATGAAGGTGTACATGACGGTTATACAGGCTCTGTACCCATAACGCAGGCCATCAATATGTACAACCGTTTGGTGGGCGAACTTAAGTACGGTATCGCAAACCTGGATACTATTATGGACAAAGCTGCTACTGATAATAGTTTAGTTTCTAGAGAAGACATTATCAGTTTAGTTACTAAACGTTACAACCCTCTTTTTAATAAAGACCATACGCTATTTGGAAGAAATATTTACTTATCAAGACAGTATAAAAACATCGCACTAACCATCTTTGAAGGGGGACATGAACAAATCCCCCAGGCATTGGCATTAATACCTACTAAACCCAATACCACTAAGCTAGCCTGTAATATTTTAACTTTAGGAGATTCTAATGGTGCTCATAAAGGCGGTTGGGTAGATCAATTAAAAGCTATGATGCCAGCGTCATATATTATAAATAATTCTCAAGGTGGCAGAACGATAGGTTTTGACAACAACGGTAAAAAAATATTAAATGGCCTTAGGAACATGCGTGTATTTTTAGATGATGCCCAAAAGCAAATTGGCAACAAAACATTCGACTATATCATTCTTAATCTAGGCACTAATGACACCAAAAATGTATTTGCGGATCGGCAAGCCGAAGTAATTACTAATTTTGAAGCTTTATTAGAGGCCATAAATACACATCCAATAAGTAGGAAACACAAACCTGTATTTATTTATGTAACCCCTCCCCCTATCCGTACTTATGATATTATATATAAGTATGTAGGTTCTAACGACCGTATTGCCAACCTTGTACCACAACTAAGCTCTTTGGCAAAAAACCACGGATACCATGTCATTAATGTTTTTGATCCTCTATTGGGCATTATGGATTATTATGCTGCCGACGGTGTACATATGGTCGAAGCTGGACAAGAAATAATTGCAGCTAAAATTGTAGAAAAAATTATGGAAATTGATAATTGATATGGCAATTTAACCTATTATTAAAAACTTCCTTCTGAGTATTTATATATAATACCATACGCTATTCAATTTACGCATCAACATGCCGTCAATGTTTCTGCATGGATGCTGGCAATATGGGTAAGGGTACAATATCCCGATAAATAATCATCCAACGGTGCAATTGTGCCATGAGTTCGTGCTGTATGTCTTTATATTCTGGATCGTCAAAGCGGTTCACAAATTCGTTGGGGTCTTTCTTTAAATCGTAAAACTCAAACATAGGCCTATCTTTGGTAAAAATATAGGTAGAGGTAAATTTTGCATCTAACGTACCAGCCTCATATTGTTCTTTTAAATCTGCCCACATATCGGTATCGGCAAAATCTACCGGATGGTAGGGCATGTGATATAGTGGGTTATAAATAAGTTTGTAATCTTTTGTAAATACCGTTCTAGACAAGTCGAAATCGGCTGTTGTTTCAGGTAATGGTTGTCCGTGAGAGCCCCTTACCGCAAATCCGTATTGATGAATAGCTTCTGTCCCGCCTTCTAAAATGGATTTATAGCTTTTACCCGTCATTTTTGCATCAGGAGCCACACCTGCTATATCCAATAAAGTCAATGCAATATCACTTCCCATGACCAGTGCATCCGAAACAGTTTCTGGCTTAATCAGTTTTGGGTACCTTACAAGCAGGGGTACATGTATGCCACAATCATACAGAGTACCTTTGCCTCGGAGTAAAGCCGCACCATTATCGCCCATAAATAGCACCACGGTATTATCATAAACGCCACGACGTTTTAAATCTTCAATAACTTCCCCTATAAAATGATCTACACGGTTAATCTCTCCAATATGGGCTGCAAGGTCTTTTCTTAACAACTCGGTATCGGGTAATCCTTTGGGTATAGTAATATGTTCTGGGTCTGGTTCAAATTCTGGCGCTGTAAATTTTCTATGGGGGTCGTCATAATTGGCCCAAAGGAAAAAAGGTTTCCCTTCAGGTACCTCATCCAAAAACTCTTTAACCTGTATATTTACTTTTTTGCCATATCCTATTTTCAGGAAGTCAACTCTGTCAGGAAAAGTTACCATGCCAAATTCTTCAAAGGCAGCAATAGTTTCTTCCGCTTTTCTTCCAGAGCCATCCAAATGGTAGCGGCGTCCACAAATCCCCGTGTAATATCCTTCTGCTCTTAGTAGCTCTGGAAAGGTGATAATGTTTTTATCCAATGGAGCTGAAAAACGCAACATTTGCACATCCAGTACATTTCTTCCTGTTAATATAGTAGCCCGTGAGGGGACACATTGAGGTGCATTGGTATAAGCCTGATTAAATCGTGCACCTTCCTTAGCCAATTGATCCAGATGGGGTGTGTTCATATCCGCATTACCATAACAACCCAAATAAGGAACGCTATGGTCGTCGGAAAGAATCATTAAAATATTAGGACGATTGGCAGGAGTAGTGGTTTGGGGCCAAAATACCATGGTATGTATTAAACACATGGCAAGGAACATGGTTGTTTTATTGAACATGAGTAAGCCTTAATTAGTTTAGTTAAGAAGGCTTAAAGTAGCTATTAAAAACTAAAAATGCAAATTAAAATAGTTATGGCTTCTTTTGTCCTATTTGCCATCTTCTTCCCCCTATTCTATAAGTCAATAATCATATTCGTATGTATAAATGTAATGCTCATGGGTATTTCTTGAATTTTTAATTAAATACTTGAGTTAAAAAGTTATCAATGTAATTAACGGTTTGGCTAGCCCATGGATTGAACAACCAAAATGTATGTATTTTTTCATCAAATTTATGGACCTCGGTATAAATGTTCCAATCGTTCATCATGGCAATTAACTCATCTTGACCTGCATGAAACCTCGGAAAACCACTATTTAAAAACATTATGGGTGACGACTGTTCATGGGCCCAAAAAATTCCAGAGGCATCTTTCCATGTATCTGGTTTTTCAGAAAAAGACCCTCCTAACCATTCAATGTCAAGAGAGTTTGGCTTGCGATTTAAATTAAGTGATCTGGGAGCCATAAAATCAACTACACCATCAATATCTATAATTGCTTGTACGTTACTAGAAAAACCTAGATTTCCCTGCTTGCCTTCTTTATTTTCCACGCCATTGGTCAAGCCAACAAGTAGGGCTAGTTGTCCACCTGAAGACCCGCCCGAAATTGCAATTTTATCCGCATCGATCCCATAAGAATCGGCATGGGCACGCATCCATCTAATAGCGCTTTTTATATTGTAAACAGCCGCTGGGTATTTGGCCTCCATAGATAATTGGTGCTCTACACTTATGGCTACATATCCTCTTGCCGCCAATTGCTGTGCTATGGGTACAAAATGGGATTTGTTTCCAGATCGCCATCCCCCACCATGAACAAATATAATGGCAGGGTATTTCCCTATTGTTTTTGGATAAAAGATATCCAAATGCAAATCCCTATCACCATAAGGTGTGTCCTTCAATGTTGTATAAACAACGTCTCTTTGTTCTAAAACGCGATCTGGCAAAGCATCCTTGAGAAGCTTTAGAGATGGAAAATGGGGCTTGTATTTCTTATATTCGGCCGCTACATTAAATGAGGTATCTTTAGGAATCGCAACCGCTGTGTTTTGGGCTCCTAACTGTTTACAGGCTATAACCACAAAGGCCATACACCATATACTTAAAATCATTCTCTTCATTTCCATTATATATCCTTTAAAATTAAAAAACAACTTAAATTATTAACCCATGCACCTTAAAAAGTACATGGGTAATAAACTCAAAAAAAATTAAACTAAATTCAACGAGTAAATCCAGGCATTTCAGCCTGAAGTTCTCACAGATCCGTACGTGATACTCTCGCATCATACGGCTCCTATTACCCGACCGTCGGTCGGTTTGGCACCAAAAGTCCAATGAACAAACAGGTCTGGTTGTTTCTCGCTGATTCTTTTCAGCCAGTACAGTCCTTTCTGTATGCTCGGACGAACTTTCAGGTACTTGGTTCGCGCCCATTTTACTAACCTTAGATTGATTTCTCGCATAAAGCTTTTCAATTTCGTTTTGTAAAATTTTCCGTAATAACTAATCCAGCCTTGTATGGTGGGATTGATTTCATCAGCGATGTCCTCTATCTCGCACCACGCCTGTCTTAGGGTTTGCCACGTTCTCATCTTTTCCCGCATGGAGGTCATCGATTTGTTGCTTACTGCTGGCAGGAAGCAGGTAAAGGTTTCTTTCCTCTTACTGTTCTGTGCCTCTCTGGGTTTGAATGTATAGCCCAGAAAATCGAACTGTATGTTGGGATAGGTTCCTCTTCGGTTGCTGTCCTTGCAGTAAACTATCTTTGTCTTTTGCGGGTGCAATTCTAGTCCGCACGCTTTTAGGCGTGTGGCTAGTGCTGTTTGCAGGCTCTGCGCTTCTGCTTCTGTTCGGCAGTGGATGACACTGTCATCGGCATATCGCTCAAAGGGACTGTCTGGGTAGTGTTTTACCATCCATGTGTCCATAGCGTAGTGCAGGTACAGATTGGCTAGGAGCGGTCCGATTACGGAACCTTGTGGAACGCCTTGCGTTCTCGCCTCTATGGTGCCATCTGGTTTCTGCACGGGGGCTACCAGCCATCTTTTGATGTATAGTAGTACCCATTTGCTTTTGGTGTGTTTCTCTACTGCTTTCATTAGCTTGTCGTGAGCCAGTGTGTCAAAGAACGCCCGTATGTCCAAATCCAAGACCCAGTTGTATTGCCAGCATCGTTTCCGTGCTTGGGCTAATGCTTGATGGGCGGATTTGTTGGGTCGGTACCCGTATGAGTCTGGATGGAACACTGCGTCCAGTGCTGCTTCTATACTCATCGCTACTACTGTTTGGGCTACTCGATCGGTTACTGTGGGGATGCCCAAGGGGCGTATGCCCCCGTCTTTCTTCTTTAGCTCTACCAACTTTACGGCGGGGGGCAGGTAACTGCCCGAACTCATTTGGTTCCACAGTTTGTAGAGATGTGCCTTTTCTCCTTCTTGGAAGGTTTCTATGGTCATCCCATCTACTCCCCCGCTGCCTTTATTGGAGGCTACTTGAAGCCAGGCTTTCTTTATCAGTTGCCTTTCGATTGTAAACGGTCTTGTCTTATGCATCTGTATACCTCCTCTCATTGGTTAACGCAATGCCAGTTTCTAGCAGTTGATAAGACTGGATAATAACACCCCTTCGCTCCGTACCCATTACAGGTACTTCATAACTACTACGGGTGTTTCTGCCACCGTGCCACGCTTTGGTACTTTCCTTCTTGTCGGTGCGCCGACTTGAAGTTTTCCCTTGACATCGTGACGACAGCTTCACACGTTCCTTACAAGAGCCTGAACTAAGCTCACGCCAACTGTACGCCGGATGCCATACGGGCATAAACAGGTGATTCCCGTACTTGTCCCAAAGCGATACTGGACTTTGGTTTTGACATCGTCTAATCCTTTCGACACCTCGTCGTTGGTTCATTTGCATTCGTCTTCTTAGTTCGTACATGATAATTTCTTTATTACCTTTTCTCTTAACGCTCCTCACCTCGGCTGCTTAACCGAAGCAACTTAAGAGCTGTTTATGACCGAAACCTGCATCCCGATCATGAAGGGCCTACCTTCATCTCTTGTAAAGCATCAGTTGTTTAATTGCTTAAACCTTCTGTTCGTGTCGCCTAATACCCAGGGTTCTGGGTTAAATTAGGATTTGCAGTAATCTGCTCTTCAGGAATTGGATAAACACCCCTAAATGCTTCTGTAGTACTTGTTTTAAAGGACCATGTTTCTGTAAAATATGTTCCAAAACGAATCATATCCCTTCTTCGGTGTCCTTCCCACAAAAACTCTCTGGCTCGTTCATCCTCAATATCTTGTAATGTTAAACTGCCAAGGGGTGTTGCATTACTGCGGGCCCTTACTTGGTTCACTAAATCTAATGCAATACTTGGTGTTGTATTGCCATCTCTAAATAAAGCCTCCGCTTTTATTAATAATATTTCTGCATAACGCATCAAAACTAAATCGTTATCTGCATTAAACCCAGAGAACGATGCTCCAATGGGCGTATATTTTAGTACTTTATACCCTTCATTATCGGCGGCACTTACTAAATCCTGAACAGGAATAATATCTAATTGTGTACCATCTGGGTACGTTAGTGGTGTAACACCATCTAAATAATATTGTGGTCCATATTCTATTAACAGCTTACGATTATCTTCATCCTCATATCTGTTAAGTGCTTCTGGCAATGTACTAAATCCATTAGCTGGTGTAAATGGCAAGTTATACTTTAATTTGTCTGGTGCATGATTGGTATATAGTATAAATTGATTGTTACCTGCATTTTGCGTGGGGTCTATAGAAAATGATGCTATCAACTCAACAGAATTTTGTTGTTTCGGTGATGTGAAACTATCCACTAGATCGGGTTCTAAATCATAGGCATTTGTAGCTATAATTTCATTACACATAGAAACGGCATCAGACCATCTAGGTGTTCCTGTATACACTTCAGCATTTAAATACAATGAAGCTAATGCTCCTTGTATGGCCTCTTTTGTAAATCGAGGATAGTAGCTGCTTTTATTCACCGAATTAATAGAGGGCAGATCTTGAATGGCTGCTAACATTTCTGTTTCGATAAAATTGAACACCTCGGTTCTTGGGCTTGTGGTAGGTAAATTGTTAGGATCTATTCTGGCTACCGTAACTATAGGCACATTGCCCCATAGGTCCATAGCAAAAAAGTATCCATAGGCTCTTAAAGCTCTTACTTCGGCAATCAACTCTTTTAGGTTATCACTGTTAGGTGATGCTTGTAAGCTCTCTAAAACTGCATTGGATATACCTATCTCTTGAAAAAGCGACCTCCAAGCTCTGTTTACATCTGCATTCACAGCTGTTGTAGCATGTTCAATGATATTGATAACGTTAATATCGTACCATCCACCACTTGCTCTTCCTGGAATAACAAATTCGTCAGTTCCATATTCTTGTAATCGCCACGGGCGGTCAATACTGGACACACTAGATAATGCTGAATATACCCCAACTACAGAAGAAAGGGCTTCTTCCTCGGTATTATAATAGGTGTCTGGCGATAAACTTCCAAAGGTTTCTTCATCTAAATTTGTACACCCTGATAGGCACAATGCGAAAACGGATAAAGTAACTATTAATTTTATTTTATATGTATTCATAATTTCTTCCTATTTAAATTGATTGATTATTAAAACGACACGTTAAGTCCTAGACTAACGGTTTTAGCTTTTGGATAAGCTAAATAATCGACTCCTAGCGGTGCTATACCTGTACCAGACACATCTGAATTTACTTCGGGATCCAAACCTGAATAACCTGTTATCAATAATAAATTCTGGCCTGTAATATATACTCTGGCACTGGATATTGCAGAGAAATTTTCTAGATTGAAATTGTAACCTAAGGTAATATTGTCTAATCTTAAAAATGAGCCATCTTCGATCCATCTAGATGAAAACTGTTTTGGCTGACTTCTTAAAACACCACTGGTAAGGGCTTCTTTAAATACATTTCGCCCTGGCAAGTTACTTAGGTATCCCAGATTATTGGCCGTTAGGTTAAACACATCGTTTCCAACAGATCCCCTAAAATTAAACCCTAAGGTAAATCGCTTATAAGTAAATGAGTTACTAAAACCAAAGGTGAAATCTGGTTGCGCAGACCCTATTACTTTTTCTTCTGAATCTATAATTTCTACACCGTTCTCAATACCTTGAAATTCTCTACCATAAAAGGTTCCTACGGCTAAACCAGGACGTATTAATTGTGCAAAAATACCTGCTGTTAACCCTTGCCCTTGTAGTGGTGCTATTTTAATATCATTACCTTGGTATTGTTCGTTAGAAAGGCTTAAAACCTTATTTCTGTTTCTACTTAAATTAAAAGAAGAACTCCATGAAAAATCATTTTTATCGATGATATCTGCAGAAATTTCCAATTCAATCCCTTTGTTTTCTACACTACCTACGTTTGCTAATTGCGTACTTACTGCTGTTGGTGATGGCACTGGGATACGTAATAATAAATCGGTTGTTTTTTTATGGTAATAATCAATACTACCTCTTATCTTACCATCTAATATCCCATAATCTATACCTACATTGAATTGCGAGGTTTGCTCCCATTGTAAATCTGGATTGGCATATTGCTGTGGCAATACCGTTGTAATTCTTTGTCCGCCTACAATATATCCTGTAGTTGTTGCCCCTAAAGTTGTAATGGAATTTAGGTTCCCTATTTCCTGGTTACCAGTAACCCCATAACTGGTTCTAATTTTTAAATCGGAAATGGTATTCGATTTAAAGAAATCCATGTTAGAAACTCTCCATGCCAATGATCCTGAAGGGAAAACACCCCACTTGTTCCCCGAACCAAATCTACTAGAGCCATCACGTCTTACGGTAGCTGTAGCTAATATTTTATCATCAAAGTTATAATTAACTCGACCATACATAGATATTAAGGTATTGCTACCTTTAAAGGTAGATACGTTGCTTATGGTACTGGCTGCTTGTAAGCTATACCATTTAAATTCATCTGATAAAAACCCAGAAGCAACATTACGCAAGCCTTCATTAACAAAATACTGCCATGAATACCCTGCAATAGCATCCATACTATGCTTGCCAAATGTTTGGTTGTACCTTAAAATAGTTTCCAATAGTTTACTGTAATCCTGTAGTTTTTGAACGCTGGCATAACCACCCATCCCTTCTCCTAAAGGATTTGTTTTACTTATATAAGAATTCCTATTAATGGTTTGGTTTGTATAGCCTAAGTTTACATTAACGCTTAAAGGCTCAATAATTTTGTATGTTGTGGATAAGTTTCCTAAAAACCGATTGTTGGTAACCTCATCTATCACATCTTTTGCAAAGGACACCGGATTTATTCTATAAGGTGGTACATGGTTGTAGTTACCATCTGTATCATAAATGGGATAGGTTGGGTTGAATACATAAGACTCATAATTAATACTGGTTCCCGCTTCACTACCCACGGTATTTGATACTGGTGAATTGTTTGAAAATGTACTACCATAATTAACTCTTAAGTCTAAAGTTAATCTATCGTCTAAAGCAGAATGGTTTACATTAATTCTGGAATTAGATCGTTCTAGTTTAGACCCATTTAAAACTCCTTCTTGATCACCATACCCTAAAGATGCTCTATAGGTAGTCTTCCCTGTTCCACCAGAAAATGATAAGTTATAATCTTGTGTATAAGCTGTTTTATAAATTTCATCTTGCCAATTGGTGTTTGCCCCTAAATCGGAATAGGTTAACCCTAAATCGTCATTGATTTGTCGGTATTCATCAGCAGAAAGCACGTCCAGTTTATTGGCTACTGTTGATACACCGCCTGTAACATCTAAGGTGACTTTTAAATTACCCGAACTTCCTTTTTTAGTGGTAATAACAATTACCCCATTAGCACCTCTAGACCCATATATGGCTGTAGATGAAGCGTCTTTTAAAACCGTTATCGATTCTATATCGTTCGGGTTAATGGTCATTAAAGGGTTGGTTGGTTCCTGATCGAAGAAGTCGGTACCATTCCCTCTAATATTTGCCGAACTTACACCCGCTGTTGTAGAAATGGGAATACCATCAATAACATACAGGGGATCGTTTACACCCGTTAGCGAAGTACCTCCACGAACTCTAACGGTGTTGGACCCACCTGGTTTACCACTATTTTGTGCTATTACAACCCCCGCCATTTTACCTTGCATGGCTTGTTGGGCACTTAGTTGCGGCCCTTTATTAAAGTCTTCAGACTTCATGGAAGATACCGATCCTGTTAGATCTTTTTGCCTTTGTGAACCATAGCCCACAACAACAACTTCATCAAGTTTAGCTACATCTTCTTTTAAAACAACATTAACGGTTGTTTGGTTTCCAACAGCAATTTCTTGGGTAAAGAAGCCCAGATATGAAAATACCAAAATGGCGTTATCCTCTTTAACCTCAATGCTGTACTTTCCATCAAAATCTGTTTGGGTTCCTACAGTGGTACCTTTTACAAGAATGTTTACCCCGGGTAGTGGCTGTCCGTTAAAATCTGTTACCGTTCCTGAAATCTGTTGGCTTTGTACGGGTTGCTCTTCAACCACCGGTGGTTCTTCTACAACTACAATTTTGTTATTACGGGTAAAGTTAAAATTAAACCCTCTACCTGCCAGACTGTCTTCTAAAAGCTTGTTTATTTTAATTTTCCCTTTCTTTAAATGTACTTTTGGTAAGTCTTTAAACAGGTCTTCTTGATAAATAAACGTGTACTTAGTTTGTTCTCTTAATAAATCAAAAATTTCGTCAACTGTTACAATCTTATCTTTATCAATTGTTATTTCAGAGTTTTGAGAAAATATTTCACTTGGAGAAAGACTAAAAACGGTTGAACAAAATAAGAGTATAATAGTTCTCATAATAATTAGCTTCACTTTTTTCTTAGAAAAGAAAAAAGGGTTAGTAAATTTAATTTCCATAAATTTGCGTATTAGTTGGTTATACATTTAGTTAATCGATTAATAATTTAAAGGGGGATAAAGCGTGTTACTGTCCAGGTATTGACTTTGTTCCCTTTCTTAATTCTATTATTTTATAATAATTTGTTTGGCTTTTATTTCATAGGCATTAATAAATTTTGTGTTAACAATAGTATTTAATATATCTTCTATATTATCATTTTTACTCAGCACCCCGTTAAATTTAATTTTTTCCAGTTCGGGATCTGTAAACATAATTTCGGCATCGTACCAACGGGACAACACGTCCATAATTTCTTTTAAGGATTTACTTTTAAAGCTAAAAATACCTTTGCGCCAAGATGTTTCACTATAAACATCTATTTGTTTTATACTTATGTTATTGGCTTTTATATCGAGTTTAGATTGCTGACTTGGCAGTAAATGTTCCTTAAAACTATCATTACTTACCGCTACTTTACCTTCTACCAAAGTTGTAAGAATTGCATTCTCACCTTTATAGGCCTTAATATTAAACTCGGTTCCTAATACTTCAACTTCTTGGTTTTGGTTTAACACCTTAAAATTAGAACCTTTGTGGTCTGTACTAGGTGATACATCAAAATAGGCTTCACCATACAACAATTCTACAACACGCTCTTGGCCATCTACAAATGCTGTTGGGTATTTTAATTTGGTTTCGGAGTTGAGCCATACTTCCGTGCCATCGGATAGTTTAATAAAGTATTGACCGCCTCTTGGAATGGTTAAATAGTTATAGGCTATTTCTGGTTTACTTTTTGACGTTTTGTATATAAGCTCCTTGCCATTACTTTCTATATTATCAGACACGTATTGTTGGCCTTTTTCTAAGGCTACGGTTGTCCCATCTTCTAAAGTAAGTATGGCTTTATCGGTTCCTGTCTCAATGCTGTTTTTGTTTGTTTCAACTAGGGCCGGCTTTGTTTCTACAACCTGACTTTTATTGAACGCAATACCTAAAGCGACTAATAGTACCACAGAAGCAGCTACGGCATATGGCCAATAGTGTTTCTTTGGCTTTGATGCTTTTAAATTACGTTGAATATGCAACCACGCTTTTTCTACATCTATATCGGTTAAATCTTTTTTATAGCTCGCTTTAACCGCATTAAAATAGTCTCTATGCCTGCTTGATTCCTGGTACCATTCAGAAAAAATAATTTCTTCTTCTGAAGTAAGCTTATTATTAAGCTTTTTTATAATTAGTTTAAATTCCATTCTTGCACCTTTTCTGCTTATATACTCTTAAGACAACTTAAAAACAAAAACGGGTGACAAAAAAAGAAGATATCTATAAAAAAGTGTGTAAAAAAATGTCAAGTTCTAAATAATAGAGGTGCATTATTGCGTAATTTGTAATAGCAATACCATTAAGCTTACCAAGTCTATAATCCTGATCTTGGCTCTTTTAAGTTGGGTTTTAACGGTATTGATGGAGATATCGAGTTCGCTAGCTATTTCTGCATATTTGTAATTATGCAGAAATTTTAATTTTACAATTTGTTGCATTTTATCGGGTAGGGTATCTACAACATTTAAAATTTGATTGTAAACCACCTGGTCATTCTTTTCATCATTTGTATCAAAAGGATTGTCTATAACTAAACTCGTGTTAAGCTCTTTAAGCTCACATCTATTGGTGATTTTTATGGATTTCAAGTAATTGATACACCTGTTGCGAACCATGGCATACATATAGCTTTTTAAAGATCTTTCTATGTTTAGCGTATGGGCATGTTCCCAAACATAAATAAATATCTCCTGTACAATGTCTTCGCTGGCATCTTGACTAAAAAGATAACCATTGGCATATTGCACAAAATCTTTGTAATACTTATCAAAAAACGTTTTAAATGCTTTTTGATTTTGTTTACATATTTCCTGTAAAACAAGATCTTTCATTAGTAGTTAGGCCCTCCAATTACCTTTACCTATAACTTTGGTAATTGGCACTGCCCTAATGTTTAGTTAGTTTAGTTTGTTGTATATATTCTTAAAAACAGCCCCCTGATTTTATGAATTGATGGGCAAAAATTATAAATTAAAAACCGAAAACGCAAATTTAAATATTTTAAGAGGCTGTTTTTATGGCTTTCAAATTGAGAATATTATTGCTCTTTAATGTAAAAATCTGCAAATCTGACTTGTTCGTCCCTTAGGCTTGAAATATCTTGTAAACTTCTGTATATACCCCACTTGGGACGTAAAAACATCGCATCGGTTTTCCACATTCTAAATACATTCTTGTTATACGTTAAAAGGACTTTGCTACTAACTAAGCTAATTATTTTAACTTGGTAATGCCCTTGGTTGTTGTCTCCATAAGTTATTTGTTCTTGAACTTCCACCCAAACACCTCTAAAATCATCCAAAGGCACACTTATTAAATCTTCCTGAGTGCTGTGGGATGCATACCTTATAACGAATGCATCAACTTTTGATTTTCTCAAAGTAAAGGTAATGATGGGCATTGCTGCTTTGGGACCACCTACAGCTTTAATTTGGTGAATGTGAGTGAATTTTTTTGAGGATTGAAATCTATCATCCAGTTTAAATTTCCACTTATAAACAACGGTTTCTCCTTGTACCCCTAAAAGACTGTCTGGCGATTGCTTATATGTTTTTATCTCGGTACGCTGTCTATCGAATTTTTTGCAACGGTCATTGTCTTCATTAACATGGGCATGAAAAACAAAAACGTGCTTTTTTAGGATGTCGTCCCATACTTCGGTAATGTGTAGGATGGGCACAATCGGGTGTTTCTAAAACATTATAAGATGGTGCCAGTACAGCATTAATGGTTTGATAAGTATTCCCTGTACCATTGGCTTTTAAGACCGTTTGTGCATTTGTCATTACGCTTCCAGCCAACAAGCCTGCACTAATTATAGTCCTTAGCCTTATCATTTATTTAATAATTAACTTTTGTATGTGCATACCCATATCCGTTTTTATTTGCACTAAGTATAACCCCGTGGCTAGAGCTGATATATCTATTGATGATGCTACACCATTATCTAGTTCCATGAGCTGTTTTCCAGTAATTGTATATATTGCAATGGATTCTATTTTTTGGGTCTCCGATTGCAAATGAAAAATTTCTGATGCCGGATTTGGCACTATTTTTATACCAGTTGTCAATTCATTTTCTATAATGGCCAATGAACTATCTTCATCGGCATAAGGACCAACATCATCAATACCTATAGGTTCATAGACTATAGAGGCTGTGCTGTAATGATCGGCACCAACACTACTAAGAATTGGTCTGGTTTGACCTTCTATGTCTTTATCTATACTAACAGAAATTGCTCCACTCTCTTTTTGTGGGGTATTGCTTGTAGCTTTCCAAATAGACCCTGTTAATGCTAAATTAGGGTTTTCTATAGAAATCTCATCACTTATAAAGATTTAAACGCAATACAACTGGTGGGTTGGTGTATGATATGGAGGAAGACGACGCCCTGCAAGAAAAAATAAAGAAAGTGAGTGCTTTGGTGGACACCCTTCCTCCTAAATGTCGGGAAGTTCTTTTATTGAGCAAGCGGGACGGGTACAAAAACCGGGAGATTGCCGAGCTTTTAAAAATTTCTATCAAAACCGTGGAAAAGCATTTGAAAACAGCCTACGAAAAAATCCGTAAGGCTTATAATGTGGATGATGATTTGGTATTGTTTCTGGCTTTGAATGACCAAAGTAATCCACATAACTAACTGTAAATTACATAATTAACTTTATCTACCCCAGTATTACCTGAAGCACTATCGTAAGCGTAAATTATAATCTCATAATCCCCGGGGGATTCAATGGTCAATCGTGCCTCAAACAAATTGGTTGAAACAAACTTTAACGGTATTTCATCAAGCTTTTTACCGTTTAATTTAACAATTGCTTTGACTTCCATTTTTTCAGAATCCCAAATCCCATTTTTATTAATGGTACAGCCACACATCATAACAATGTTGGCTCTTAGTTGAAGGTGGCTATTCTCCAATGCAGCCATTGGAATATATTGATGGGTTCTGGGGTCTAAAATATCAACAATAAACCCAGGTATTTTAATAATAACACCATCACCCAGAATATGTTTTCCCGGAATTAACCACAATTCTGTTTTAGCATTTACCCTAGCCTGCTTATTGCTTATAGGGGAGTAAACTTCAATGGAGATAAACAATGGTTCATCAATGTCAATACTAGCCGTGAATTTTGCTGTATCTTGATTTGAAATATCCATACCTCTTTTTCTTTGAACGTTCATGATCAAATCGGTATCTCCCGTTGAACCTTCTGTTTTCCCTTGAGATAAAATGGCTCCTGTAAGTGCATTTTTAATTACAACATAGGCTCCTCCTAAAGAGGAACCTATGAATTTAGCATCCTTTGCCTTTACTCTTACTACAAGCTGGGTTTCAATAGCATGAGAGAACACGCCGGTAAAAACCAGTAAAAAAAACAGCCATTTAATTTTGGAGCTTAGGTTAATTGATATCATAAGAATTTAAACGTTTAACAATATTGACCATTCTTTTATAGATCATTCCAATGGCTGTCCGCTTGCGTCCAAAGACCCGCTCTTTATTACAACCAACCTATCCAAATCAATATATTTAGATATTGCCGAGTTAACTTGCTTTAGCGTTACAGCTTCAAGATCCTTAGGGTATTGGTCTATATAGCTTGGGTCTAAACCGCGTTCCATAAAACTTAAAATGGTATTGGCCAATCCTCCCGTTGTGGCCATGCCCACCTTAAAACTTCCTGTTAAATTCGCCTTATAAGTGGCCAGTTCTTGTTCGGTAACGCCATTTTCTACCCAGTCTTTTATTTCAACCATGGTGGCATCTAAGCCTTTCTGAAATAAAGTCGGATTAAATGTTGCTACAACACGCCAAAAACCACCTACTTTGGAATGGCCTGAATGGCTGGAATAAATTCCATACGTTAAGCCGTCCCTGTCTCTTACGGTTTGCATTAATCGTCCTGAAAAACCACGCCCCAAAATACTTGTTCCTATATAAAAAGGCATATAGTCCTTGTCGTTTATTTCTAGCCCGGTATACTGCCCTATATACATATTGGCACTGGGCTTTTGAGGTATGGTAACCACTTTTGTTTCTGCTTTTGTCTTCTTTACTTCAGGAAAAGTAGCTTTACTGGTTACGCCACCTTTCCATCCCTTAAAGGCACTGCCTATGGATGCATAAAGTTGTTTTAAATCTACATCCCCTACCGCTACCAAGCGCATCCCCGAAGGTCCAAAATACGCTTTGTGAAACGTTTTCAAATCTTCTAAACCTATAGCTTCTATATTATCAATAGACGCTTGTATGTCCGGTTGGTAATTGGGGTGCCCTTCAGGATACAAGGCCTGTGATAGCGCAATAGATCCTTGGGTTCCCGGATCGGTCAAACCCTGTTTTAAACTATTGATTCTTTGGGTTTTTAATAGTTCAAATTCTTTGGGATCGAACAACGGGTACCTAAGCTCTTCTGCCAGCAGTTCCACAACCTCGTTTAAATCTTTCTTTAATGCCTTAAAATGTATATCAATGGTAAAAGTTGATGCTTCCACTCTTAAAGTTACACCTAGCTTCTCTAATTTTTCGGAAAAACTAAACTTATCGTTTCTGGTAGTTCCCTTATCTAACATTTGGGTCGTTAAACTTGGAATTTCATTGTTTTTATTAACAGACAAAAATCCTTCTATTGGTAAACTTGCCGTTACCGTAACAAAATCTTTAGCTCCGGTTTTAACAGAGACCACATCTATACCTGCTACTTGCTTTCTTTCAAATTCCCTGTCTTTATCTTTAAATTCAACCGGTTCGTAACCTACAGAATAATCTTCTGAAATCCCTAAAATTTCTTGACCATTAAAGTCTTTGGAATTTGGATTCCTAAAATAATACTTATCATCATCAGGTGTTAATGGCGAAGACTTCATAGCACTATCTCCATTACTTCCTGGTATTTCCGGAATAAAATACCCCGTGGTACTTTGATCTTCTTTTAAATACGTTTTGGCCACACGTAGTACATCATCTGCTGTTACTTTGCTCAAGCGCATCGCTCCATTAATATAATCTTTCCAATCGCCTCCCGCGATGGCCTCATTAAGTTGGCTGGCAATACTGGCCGAACCGTCTCTGGACAAAATCGTTTTTGCATTTAAATTTGAAACCACTCGATCCACATCAGCTTGTAAAACCCCATTTTTCTTGATTTTCTCCACCATAGACAACAGTTCTTGGTTCATTTTCTCATGGGATTGGTTTGGAGCAAACCCTAAAGTTATGGTAAATAGGCCCACTTCTTTAAACTCCGAAGCGCTGGCATAACCATATAATGCCATCCCTGTATCGACAAATGTCTTACTAATGATAGAGGATGTCCCTCTTCCAATAATTTGGCTTAAAACATTTAATGCCGGTAAATCTTCATGCAACATGCCCGGTATTTTATAACCAATGGTAACTATGGCTTGCTGGCCCGGCTTTCTTACGGTGATCCGCCTTGGCCCCAATTGTTCGGGTTCCTCTGTGTAGGGTTGGGGCATATTATGAGGGGCTTTTGTAATTTTCCCAAAATACCTGTCCACCAGTTTAAACAAATTCTCTTTGTTGAAGTCTCCTATAATGGTTAAATACGCATTATTTGGCCAATAGTATGTGTTATAAAATTCCCGTAAAGTTTCAATTGGCATGTTCTCAATATCGGAACGCCAACCTATAGTGCTATGGTGGTATGGATGCGCCATATATGCCGTAGCCCACATTTCTTTGGTCAACAACCTGTTGGGATTGTTCTCACCGCGCTCAAATTCATTTCTCACGACCGTCATTTCTGCTTCTTTATCTTCCTCTAGCAATAAAGAATTCCGCATTCTATCGGCCTCTATATGAAGGGCTATTTCTATTTTATCACTGGGTATCGTTTCATAATAATTAGTTCTATCATTCCAGGTCGTTGCATTCATGTTGGCACCTACACCTTGTAAAACAGAAAAAATAGAAGTTCCTTTACTTTTATTAAACGTGGGGGTTCCTTTAAAATTTAAATGCTCAAGTAAATGGGTAGAGCCCGTATTGCCCGGAACTTCGTGTTTTGACCCTACCTGGTAAACCACTTGCACCGTAACTACCGGGGCTGTATTATCTTGTACGAGCAATAGCTTCAATCCATTGGGCTCATATAGATATTCCTCTATTTGTTCTAGGCTTTGGACCTTTTTGAATTTGGAAACATGGTCTTGGCCGTTGGATATCTGTGCAGACAACAGTATTACCAAAAATGCAATACTTATATTTATTTGATTTTTTATATTCATTACTTATAACGTTAAATTAAATGATTTGATGTTAGGGGGCAAACATTGATTTATATCGCATGTTTGATAGTATAACCCTACCTCCAATTTTCCTGTAGCACCTTGTTCTACCTCAAAGTATCGTATAAATACCAGCTCACCATTATAAACAAAAATGCCTTCCTCGTAAGGATAAGGTGTTGGTAACTGCCAATCTGTTATGGGCGTTACTCCTTTGGGCAACTGGAGTTGCAATTCATATTGTATGTAAGGCTGTGTTGAAGGTACAAGCGCATAAATGTGCCACCCATGTAAAATAGAAGCCTTTACAATAACTGCCAATTGTGTTTTAGCTTTATTATAAACTGTTGTAGCATTCACATTAACGGGATCCAATATATCCGGCAACAAGACCTTGAATTCCTTAGACACTTTGTCAACCTGTTGATTAAAATCTGCCTCCTTTTCAGTCTGAGAAAAACCAGTTTTTGATATAAAAATGAAACAAGCCAACATTAAATAACACTTTAATAATCTCATTTTGTTGTATCGATTAACCATTTATAGCCTCCAGATTCTGTAAAAAATAGTCTGTGTTTATTGGTACTATGCCATTGTTCCCATTCTGTCTGAGATTGTTCTATACCGGTATAGCGTTTTAATACTGTTGCTGCCACACCAGATAGGTTAGCGTCGTTTAATAACGGAATAACGGTTTCAAAAAATGCTACCGTATCATTACCAACCCCTATGGTCTTGAGGTCTTCATCAATTTTTAAAGCATAAAATCCATCGGGTTCAGAATACATATAGGTTCTGTTCTCTCTCAAGAAGGTTTTTAAAAGCTCTACATTATCTAAGTATTCGGGTTTAAAAAAATCCCTAGCGCTTTGCTGTACGTACTGCTCCCAACTGGGGATAGTCATAGGTCGGGACTGAGCTTTTAAGATGGCTTCTTCCATTTCAGTTAGCTGTTCTCCTTTTGCTTTTTTTTCTTTAAGTTCCTTGACTGTTTTTTCTCTTTGGATATTAAGATCCTTGTAGTATTGAACCGTTTGTTCAAATGATTCTTTATTAAGTCGCCCTATAATATTGTCTATATAATCTTTGGTTGCGATACGGTCGTTATATTTTCTTGCAATGGGTTTTTGCCCCTTAAATTGTTTTATGTAAAGAATGGCATTGGCAAATACCTGTTTTGCTTCATCGGTCATATAATCCGGTGACCCCGAAAAGCCCCACATAAAGAAATTTCCATGCCGACCAATAGCAACGGCACCAACATCTTTGGTGTTTACACCACTGGATATGTATTCAGTATCTGGAGAATCTAAAAAGCCTTCGCCTCTGGCAACCATACCTACCCTGTAACCATTGCCTTCTTTATAACCCTCCTTTTGCACACGCCACATAGGAATCTGTTTGGGCACGTCCTTACCTGAGGGATAATGGAAAATACCATCCGGGGTAGGTTTTTCCGTAAGAGTCAATGCTACGGGAAATGGCCTCTTAAAAATGGGGTGCTCTGTTTTAATATGATGGGCATCAGCATCCAGACACAAGCATAGCCAGTCCAATTTAGAACCGATACTTTGCCCCATTACCGGAGCTGTATGTCCTATAAAAATAGTGGCATGGTCAAAATCCTCGATTAAATATTTAGCAGGTTCATAATTCATTTTACCGTCTACCATTTCTCTAACCTGTGGTTTCCAGGGTTCAATAACCTGATCAAAAATAGTAACATCATAATCTGCTGACATTTCCGGCTTATACACTCTAGCATCTACAGTTCTTACATGGCTAAAATATGTTTCGAGATAGTTTTTAAACTCGGGCATCCTTGTTTTATAGTCTTCCTTAAAACGTTCCGGGCTCATCCCACCAGTAACACTTGATCTATCCTGAAAATTTTCAGGCAAAGGTTTATTAGGTTCAAAACCCACAAACAGAATTTTTAATTCTTGCTTTGGAGCCGATTGTGCTAAAGCCTTTGTACCCAATAACATCACTGCTGTAACCATTAGCACAGTAAGGTTACGGATTGCTTTTTGTGTATTTTTGTTATGTGTCATATGTTTTATGTTTTTGCGTTTTTCTTAAAACCCGAATAGTTCTTCCATTTTTTTGTCCAGCTCATCCGCATGCAGATTTTTTGCCAGAATCGTACCATTCTCATCCAACAAATATGTGGTTGGTAAAAATGGTACAGCATATAACGTACTCGTATCTGCCGGAAACCCGGGACGGTTAAAAGTGTCTATCACATGAATCCATGTGGTTTGGTCTTCTTTAATAGCTTTTTTCCACGCCTCATGGTTAGAGTCTGTAGATATGGCTACCACCTCAAACCCTTTATCTTTGTATTTTTCGTATACTTTCTTTAAATGTGGGTAAGATGCTCTACAAGGCTTGCACCAAGATGCCCAAAAATCCAACAGCACATATTTCCCTTTGGTTTCAGATAATGAAAAATCATTACCTTCGGGAGTTTTCAGGGTAAATTCCGGGGCTATAGACCCCGGACTTGTACGCTTTATGGCTTTGTATTCATCATCAAAATACCTATACATACTAGTGTTTTTGGCATCCCCGGAAAATGTGCCCATCAATTTGTCCATGTCACTTACATTCAAGCTTCTTTCAGAGAACATAAAGCCTAAAACTTGAGGACTTACTGCAGAGCCGGGATGTGCATTTACAAATGCCAACTTTGATTTTAAGATTTCTGATGAATACTCGTTAGACAACGGCTCGAGTTTACCCAAAGCTTCATACAATGCCTTGCTTTTTTCCCTATCACGTGCTTGCTGCGCCTCATTATATGCCTTATGCAAACGATTCAATTCTGCATATTTGTCTTGATTCCTGATGGCTTTTTCCTTAGCTTGTTGTTCAGCAAACAACTCATTTAGCCTCGAACCCGTAATGGTCGCAGTCATTCCTTCGAAACTTTCTTTTGCTAATGAAGCATCCGCAGTAATCTGTATGTCGGCATTTTCCAAAAACAGTCTAACAACATGATCCCCCTTTTGCAAAAACACCTGATCCGGTGTATCTGTATGCCCTTTAAATACAAATTCCCCGTTTGTAATGGTTGTACTATCCAATGTTTGGGTTGTTCTGCTAAGTACATCGTTTTTCTTAAGGTAAATTATCCCGTCATCAACACCTTTAATAGTTCCGTTAATAGTATAAGCTTCCGATGCTGAAACAGGGCTTGATTTTTTTTCTGACTTACAACCCCACAACAATAATAAAGCTGTAAAAACTGTAATTATTTTCTGTATTTTCATGATTTACTTTAGTTATTATTTAGTATCTCAGCAAGTTTCTCATGCAACATGGCACCTCTTAGGTTTTTGGCAATAATCTTACCCTCGGGACTAACTAATAAGGTTTGTGGAATGGCTCTTATGCCGAAATACGTTGAAATTTCATTTTCAAAACCCTTTAAATCTGAAATCTGTGTCCACGGTAATTGATCTTTTTCAATGGCCTCTTTCCACTTATCCGCTTTATCATCCAGAGACACGCCCAGCACGGTAAAGTTTTGGTCTTTATAATTATTATAGGCCTTTAACACATTGGGGTTTTCTGCTCTACATGGACCGCACCAGCTGGCCCAAAAATCAATAAATACATATTTTCCTTTATAAGAAGCTAAACTCACAGGATTCCCGTCAACATCATTTTGAACAAAATCCGGTATTTCAGATCCTATAGCACTTCGTTTAATAACGTTTATCCGCTCAGATAGCTTTTTACCCGCTTTGGTTTTTAATACTTTAGTATCTAGAAGCTCATAAAAAGGCAATACATCTTCGTAATTACCCACAATCGTTTTATCGGATACCAAATTCAAACTAAAAAAGCTTTCAGGGTGTTCCGCAACGTATTTTTTAGCTTCCTGGTCTCTCTGTGCTCTTAAATTTTCAATTTTATTTTCAATAGCCAGTTTATCCGTTGTGGAAGCAACGTGCAGTTCCTGGTAGGCATTATTCAATGCATCCGAAATATCTTTTATTGAGGCGTTATAAGCCATAACTTCATCCTGAAGGGCCGATCCTGAAACTTTAAATGATTGGTAGTCGCCAACTGTTCCCTCTATAGTTAAGCTTCCGGGTTCAGCAAAAAAATCGAAATAGCCCTTATCAAACATGAGGTATACCTTTTGGGGTTCGTCCATGTGAGCGTTCCAGGTAAATGCTCCCTTAACAGGCTGTATGGTATCTCTAACCGGCGCTCCATCTTTTTCATAAGAGATTACAAACGTTTTGTCTTCACTACCTGTTAAATTCCCTTTTAGAGAAACGTTTTGTGCCACTATGGAATTTGCAGTTAATAAAAGTGCTGTTACATACGTACTTAATTTTAAAATTTTCATGAGCTATTATTGATGTTAATTATTAAAAATCTCTGCTAATTTTTTATCCATATCTGCATCGGTTCCGCCGCCGCCGCCATAGCGACCAATTACAATACCCTGAGGGTCGATTAAAATTTTAGTTGGAAGCGTAGAAATATTATAGTCCCTGCTTACACCATCGTCTAATAACTTAAAGCCGCCATTAGATCGATCTACTTTCATCCCTCTAAGTACATGGCGCCATACACCTATCCCGTCTTCTTTTATGGCTTTTCGCCAAGCATCGGGGTTATTGTCATCGTCTGACACTCCAAGGATCTCTAATCCTTTGGATTTGTATTTGGCATATACATCCAACAGGTGTGGATTGCCTTTTCTACAGGGCACACACCACGATGCCCAAAAATCTATTAAAAGGTATTGTCCTTTAAAATCTGCCAACTTAATAGGTTCGCCATTAATATCAATGGTACTAAAGTCGCCTGCCGGGGCTCCGGGTATGCCTTTAGACATATCTTCAATATTTTTTTCTATACGTTCTGCCTGATTCCCTTTTTTAAACGCAGCGGGAAACTTATTATAGATGTCCCGGGCTTCTTTTTGTGTAAATTGCTTTAAACTGAATAATAAGTTTGTATAACTTATATAGGATTCCGGATTATTAATAATAAAGCTTTTTGAAAATGCATTAACCTCATCGTAATAAGGTTCTAAAGCCGCTCTTAAATCGTTGTCTTTCCATTTTAGTTCCTTTTTTTCTGCTTCGGTAGTAGCCTGTGCTATTTGTTCTCTATTGGCTTCAAAAGCTGCAAATTGGGCGCTGTATTTGTCTTTTATAGCGGCTCTTTCAGATTCAAGACGGTAATAGTCGTCCATGGTTTTAGAACCGGTAAGTTTAGCGTCTCTTAGGTTGTTTACATCCACATTAAGTTCCATAGCGGTTGGCTCCAAATACAAGGTAATATAAGGATCTTTGGTTGTTCTTACTTCTGTTTGTGTAGATAGGTATACTGTTTTTACAGGCTCGTCTATGCCTCCCCTATACCTAAACTGGCCAGCTTCTACTTTTAACGTATCTATGCTTTGAGTTCCTTGACTAAGCGAAATAAAATAAAGGTTTCCTGACTCCATACCAGTAACATGACCAATCATACTATATTCATTATCTCCTAAGGGGACTTCTTTGTCCTTACAAGCAACTATTAATAGGGTTAAGGCTAAAATTTTTAAATATTTCATGAGTTTATGTTTAATTATTGTTTAATCCATTTATAGAGGTAATATTGGTGGTAATGTTCCAGCTACCGGCATTGAATAACTCAAACTCAATATATTCTTGGTTTATATACACCTTTGCCTTAAAAGGATAGGTTACCCCTAAAAGTTCTATGTAATCGCGGGTCTTGATCTCATTGCTGTAATTCCCATAATGAAGCACAATATTGGCACCGGGATTTCTAACATTGTTTTGATTTTCCTTAATGTAAAACCGAATACTTTGGGTACCGGATTTTGCCGAAACTATAGTGTACGACGACACATTTGGAGATTTGTCTAACTTTTTATAGGCTGTCTCGTACATACCTATGTAATCATCTTTTTTCCAAAAGCCTTTCTGCACCGTACCTGTAGCTTTTGTAAAGACGCCTTCCCCATGTTTCTTACCTTTATTAAATTCTCCCTCATACACATCACCATTTCCAAAAGTGTAAACACCTTTCCCGTCAGGATATCCTTTTTTAAAATTACCGGTATAGGTATCTATACCTATGGCAGTACCATGCCCATCTGCTTTACCTTTTTTACATGTGCCTTTGTAACTTTTATTAATAGTTTTTAAAAGCACCTTGCAATCTTGGGCGTACAAAGAAGAGGTAACACCTATTAAAACAAGTACTATATAAATCTTTAAAGTTTTTATAATGGCCATATACGTATCATTAGATATTTAAAAGTTAATGTCCCACTTTAGCTGATATCAAATTTTACAGTGGGAAAAAAATAACCCTTGAACTTTTTAATGCAAAGTCCAAGGGTTTATTAAGGAGTTTAGTTATAGGTAGGATTTTGATCTACAATATTCTGTCCCGCATCAATAGATGCTGCTGGGATAGGCATAATAAACTTATCGGGGTTAGTAGCCGTAGCCTTAACATCAGATACTTGAAAACCGGTACCAAATCCATCGGCATAATCGTAACGTACCAGATCGTACCATTCCTCGCCCATTTCGGTGGCTAGTTCCATGATTTTTTCAATACGAACGGCTTCCAAAAACTCATCATAGGAGATGGTGTTTGGATAGGTTTCAAAACCATCACCTCCTGTAGTGGTAGCTCCTGCTCTTGTTCTAATCGCATTTAAAGCTGCTAAAGCATCAGTAGATACTGCATTAGTGGCTCTGGCATCAGCCTCGGCATAGATTAAATACACCTCTGCCATACGTAAATGGTAGCAAGTTTCGTATAAAAATACCGAACGTTGTTTATACTTAAAATTACCATTTAAGCCCGGTATAACTCCTGTTCCCTGTTGCATAAAGGCCACTCTGGGGCCATCGTAATTAATTTCTTGTCCACTAATAGTTACTGTACCGGTCTCACCCATTTCATAATAATCATTTGAAACATTTGCAAACAAACCATCCCAAAAATTACCGTTACCAATACCTTCATCCAAATCGGCATACACATTAAAGAGTGATTCCACCGAATTTAAATAATCGGTTGTTCCGGTATGATCAAAAAGCGCATCAAAGGTAGGTGCCAATCCAAAATTAGAGCCTGAATCGTCCATAACCTCTTTGGCCAAAATTGCTGCTTGTCCATACTCGCCCATATACAACAACACTTTTGCTTTTAAGGCTTTTGCAAAGGTTTTACTGGCATAATATTTATAACGTAGGTCGGGTGCCTCTACCATGGCATCATCCAAATCGCTAAGGATGGCATCATAACACTCTGCAACCGTATTTCTGGGTCTGGGGGTAGCCTCTTTTGCAGGTGCTAAATTTAACACAACGCCATAACTAGAGGCTGTATCGTAAAACTGACCGAAGGTACGCAACAAATAAAAATGTCCTAAAGCACGCATGGCTTTGGCTTCACCTATAATTCCGGTTTGTCTGCTTGGGTCATTAAAATCTGATGCTTCCAATTTTTCAGTCCCTTCAATCACCCAGTTAGCCCTGTTTACAAGGGTGTATAAGTTTGTATACATCCCTCTTAAGGAAGATCCATCAGCAACCGGATCGTTATTTAAAAGGCTAATATCTTCTACGCCCGTTGCAAAATAACCTCCAGAATTCACACCACTTAAGGTACTACCTAATATTGTATAGTATGGAAAACCGGCTTCGGTTTGCCTTAAACAAGAGTACATCCCGTCCAATGCCAAATCTGCCGAGATTTGGTCTGAAATAGCACTCTCTGCGGGCAATGAATATAAGGGTTCAAATTCATCCAACTCTTCTGCCAACTGGCAAGATGTTAGCACAAGCATCCATGTTATTAAAACTGTATATATGTATGTTTTTGTTTTCATAATCTTCCTTAATTAAAAATTAATATTTACACCCAAAGTAAAGGTTCTAGCTAATGGGTATGCATACCCCTCATCTCTGGTTAAATCTGAAGTCGATCCTCCTCTTGGTCTGCTAACCGACTCGGGATCTAAGCCCGGATAGTTAGTGATGGTAAACAAATTGTTACCAGATAAACTAAATTTGACCGAATTAACACCTATGTTACTCAACCAGTCTCCGGTAAAAGTATAACCAACAGATGCGGAACGTAAACGTATGTATGAAGCATCGCCCACAAATGTACTACTGAAACTTTGGGCTGCAGTTCCTAACCTACCATATGTGGCATTAGGATTATCCGGAGTCCAGGTATCATATACTATAGACGTCGTATTGCTAAAAGGATCTTGATGCGCTCTTAACCATAGATTTAAACTATTAGCCAACTCCC
Organism: Aestuariibaculum scopimerae; assembly: GCF_059428085.1. Lineage (NCBI taxonomy): Bacteria > Pseudomonadati > Bacteroidota > Flavobacteriia > Flavobacteriales > Flavobacteriaceae > Aestuariibaculum > Aestuariibaculum scopimerae. The sequence continues at coordinate 2,283,839 of NZ_CM182089.1, read as the reverse complement.
GTTCATGTCCTTGGGCAAACTGAAAATTGAAATTAAAATCAAAATTTTTATAGGTCACTGTATTATTCCAGCCACCGTAATACTCAGGGTTGATGTCTCCCAGTACCGTACGGTCTAGCGAAGTAACTTCGCCATCACCATTAACATCTCTGTATATATAGTCGCCCGGTTGTCTTAATCCCGAATAGTAATTTCCATCAGGCGCCCCGGCGTTTAAGGCATCTATTTCTGCTTGGGTTTGAGCAATACCATCCTCTATATAGCCTGTTATAACACCTATAGGATGCCCCTCCATAATAGCAGGGCTACTACCACTGCTAAATACAGACCCCCCATAAAGGTTATCTACATTGCCTTTAGGGAAAGATATATTAAAAGATGAATTCCAGTTAAAGGACTCTCCTCTAAGCACATCACCACCTAGAGTAATTTCCCAACCGGTATTACTTACATCGGCAACGTTGGCATTGAAAGCTGCAAAACCGGTTTCTGAAGGTAAGGGCGTAAATAGAATAATTCCGGAGGTGTTTTTCTCATAATACACAATCTCAGCGTTAAGGCGATTGTTAAACATGCTAAACTCCAGTCCCAGATCCAATTGGTCTGTTTCTTCCCATTTAATATTCGGATTTGGTAAACCAGTAATTACAATACCATTGTTATTACCGTAAAAAGAGCCCTGATTGGCTAATGAGGACATATACGCCAAATAGGTAAACGATGCCAGGTTATCATTACCTGTTCTACCCATAGATGCCCTTAACTTTAACTGATTGATGGCTGCTACATTAAAAAAGTCTTCGTTATGTACATTCCAAGCCAAGGCACCAGATGGAAAAAATCCATATCTGTTGTTAGTCCCAAATTTGGTAGAGCCATCCCTACGCGCTGTAAAAGTGGCTAAATAACGATCTTTATAGTTGTAATTAAAACGCCCAAAAATAGAGGTTAGCGCACCTTGTATAGCCTCACTGGAAAAGTCATCCACACGTTGTGCGGAGCCTATATCGGTCAAAATAAAATCGTCTGGGAACCCGGCATAGGTTTGAGATTCCAAATCCATACGATTTCTATCCCAAGATACTCCCAGTACTGCATCTAGCCTATGTCCACCTTCAAATGCTTTATTAAAGTTTAGGGTATTACTAAACACAGTGGCATAATTATCGTTACGTTGTCTACTAAGCGTGGCTTCGTTAATATCTCCGTAGTACAGGTTAAACAAAGCTGAGTCTGAAAACGATGGTGAAAAGTTTGAAGTACGATCGTTACCCAGAGAAACGTTAATCTGTGATCTAAACTTTAACCCTTCTACAATTTTAATCTCACCATATACAGAGCCAAACAAATACTGTCCTATGCGATTATTAGTAGCCAAGCCACTACCACCAACGGGGTTTCTTGAAAGAATGTTAGGTCCCAAAGCACCACCTAAAGCAGGAACAGTGGTGTATTGTCCATTTTCATCAAACACGCCTAAGTCCGGCCTAAAGCTTGCTCCCTGTTGCAATCCTGTAACCCCGGAGATTTTGTTTACCGAATAATTATAGTTAAATGAGAATCCTGTTTTTATTCTACTGTTAACATTGGCATCTAAGTTGGCGTTAACACTATAACGGTTTAACTTACTGCCTATCATTATACCTTCCTGATCGGTCACCCCTGCAGACACTAAATAATTTAGGTTTTCTGTACCTCCTGAAAGGCCAAAGCGGTAATCGTTCCAGAGGGCATTGTCATTAGTAATCTTATCTTGCCAATCGGTATTCTCGTTACCAAAAAAAGCATCGGGATTGTTTAAAATAGTAGCGTCATTTGCCCCCGGGGTACCAGCATCGACTCTGTTTTGAGCATTTTGCGTTACAAACGCCTTGTACTCTGATGCCGAAAGCACATCCCAGTAGTTAACAGGGTTGGAAATGGTAGAATTTAGTGAAAAAGTAAATCTTGGTTTTTGGTTTTTATTGCCCCTTTTGGTGGTAATTAAAATAACCCCATTGGCTGCACGCGATCCATAAATGGCTGCAGCAGAAGCATCTTTAAGAATGTCTACTCGCTCCACATCATTAGGGTTTATAGCCAATAATGGATTTTCACGACTACCAAAAGTACCTAACCCGTTGGATTCAAATATTGGATTTATTACAATAGGAACCCCATCTACCACATACAGAGGTTGGTTATCACCGCGTAAAGCACTTAAACCACGAATGTGTACAATTGCACCAGCTCCAGGTTGACCACTTAAAGCATTTACATATACTCCCGGTGCCCTACCCACCAATGCCTGATCTATGGTTTGGGTTTTTATCTGTTCAATCTCCTGAGATTTCACCGTACTCACCGTACCGGTAAGGTCTTTCTTTTTTGTAGAACCATATCCCACAAGTACCACCTCTTCAAGAGCACTTACCTTTTCTTTTAATTGAATATTTATATTCGTAATATCTTCAGTGATTTCTACATAATAAAACTCAAACCCTAAGCCATAGGCAACTAAAAAATAGCCTTTTTCTGCCGATAGAGTAAAATTACCATCTAAATCAGTGGATGTTCCTCTAACAATGAAGTCTTTTTGCATTGTCCCTTGTTGCGGTTCAACATTGGTAACATACACGGTCATTCCCGGTAAAGGCATACCGCTTTTATCTGTTACTTTACCTGTTACGGTTAATCGTTGTTGCAACATGTCATTGTCTTTTTCTATGACAATGGTGTTATTTTCTACTTTAATACTATAGTTTTTTCTGGAAAAACATAATAAAAGCAATTCATTAGCATTGACCTTCCCTTTTTCAAGATTCACCATTGGCAAATCTTTAAAAAGATTATAATCATAAATAAATGTATAATCCGTTTGCTTTCCTATCATATCCAGAACATCTTCTATAGGTAGATCTTTGCTTTCCGGAATTATTATCGTTTTATTTTGACCGAACACATTCTTAGGACTCATACTAAACACCGCGGTACAGAACAAAATAAAAATTACTTTCATAAGAAATTTTAGAATTACTTTTTGTTTTTGCAAACAAAAAACTGAGGTTATCGAGTTAATTTGCATAAATTTGTAAAATTAGTTAGTTAAACATTGATTTAATTAATTAGTATTCAAGGGGATGATGGTTTGCATTGTGGAGATTTGAACCTCATTCCTTTTTTTTGTTGTTTAGTTGCTTTTTGATATCATTATTTTATTCTCATAGGCTTCATATTTTATATTTATAGATTCTTGAATTACATTTAAAATAGCTTCTAAATTTTGATTTTTTCTTAATAACCCATTCACTTTCAAATGCTTTATTGCTTCTTCTTTAATAACGATTTCGGTATCATACCATCTAGATAAAACCTGGACCACATGTGTTAGCTCTTTTTCTCTAAAACTAAAAACGCCGTCTTTCCATGCCACATTCGGGTAAACATCCACATTATAAGTTAAAATTTCTTTTGCGCCTTCCAATACAACTGCCTGTTGGTTAGGATTTAATAATTGAACCCCTTCACCTGTGCTAACGGCAACCTTACCTTCAACCAATGTTGTAAAAATGCTTTTTTCGTCTTTATAGGCCTTAATATTAAACTCGGTGCCAAGCACCTCGACTTCTTGACCACTGTTTATAACTTTAAAATGGGAGCCCTGGTGTTCGGTGCTTGGGGAGACGTCGAAATAGGCTTCACCATAAACAAGTTCGACGTTTCGGGTGTGGCCGTCCATAAAAGTTATCGGGTATTTTAATTGGGTTTCAGAGTTGAGCCAAACGCGAGTACCATCAGCCAAAGCCAATTGATACTGCCCACCCCTTGGAACCGTTAATACGTTATATTGAATAACCTCTCTATTCCCTACCTTGCCGACAGGCAGGTTTTCTCTCTTCTCTCTATTATCACTATAAGCTATCTGTTCCCCATTACTAACCGCATATCCCGTTTGGTATGAAGTTCCTTTTTCCAGAGCCACTACCGTGCCATCTTCTAAGGTTAACGTCGCTTTGTTGCTACCTGCTTTTATTTGGTTTTTGACAATAATATTGGGGTTGGGTGCTGGTTTTTGGGTAAACCAATAACCAATGGCAAACAGCCCTATAAACACGGCAGCAGCATATTTAAAATAGGATCGTTTGTAAAGGGGGCGTACTTTTGTCGGTTTTTTATTGATGTCTGCCAAAATGGTCTTCCAGGACGTTTCTTTGTCTTTTTGCCTCGTCTTTTTTGACAATTCTACGGAAAAATTTAGCACAACGTAGGCCTTGAAAATGTCTTTGTGTCCATTGTTTATCCAATCTATAAGCTCTTGTTCTTCTTGTTCAGTGATACTTTGGTCGAAGTAGCGAGCTATTATTCTTTCTATATTTTTATTCACCGTCTTATTGTTTAATCATACCTAATACGAAGCCACTTTAAAAAATGCCTATGTTTTTTTTACTTTTTTTTAATGTTATGGTTTATTTTTTTTGTTTTATGGCTAAAATTTAGACTTTTGCATGGAATGCGTATTAGCTTATGAACCCTAACAATGATATCAAAACTTTTATATTAGCCTTAAAATCTGGGGACCAGGAAGCTTTTAAACGCCTTTATGATATGTATTACGATCCACTTAAGGCCTTCATTAATAGTTATAACAAAAACAATTTCAATACGGAGGACATCATTCAGGACACCTTCATTAAGCTTTGGAACAACCGGGAAAACTTAAATATCAACCAGAGCATAAAATCCTTTTTATTTAAAATGGCCTACAATACGTTTATTGATGCTTACCGAAAAGAACAACGGGAAGCCAATTTGTTGGATAGCTTGAAATACACTTACTTAATGGATCATATTGAAGAGGACGACATTGCTAGTCAACAACGCATTAAAAAATTAAGAACCATCATAGATGCGCTTCCCAAGCGTTGTAAAAAAGTATTCATTTTGTGTAAATACGAGCAATTAAGCTATGAGCAGATTGCCTCTGAGTTGGATATTTCACCCAAAACCGTGCAAGCTCAAATGTGCAAAGCCTATAACCTTATCCGGGAACGATTCTCTGCCACCGATTTTCTCAATTTGTTTTTACACATCCCTAAAGTCCTTAAGTCTTTAAAAGGTGGAGTAGTCTATTAAACAATTGTTTGGTAGTACTTCAAACGGTCGTTTGGTACGGTTACAAAAATAAGTCTTGGTATTGGTTATTACATAGGGATAGTATTATAGGTTTGTAGTGCTACATGCTACTGCGTTGTTTATTGCAGTTGTTTATTTTGAAGTTAAAAATACGTTTGTATGCATGGTTTGAGTATGCAAAACGTTTAAAATACTTTTACTTAAAAGGGGTTTAAAATTCCAACTGCATCCAAAGTGGGCGGTGGTCGGACATATAGTATCTTAAATAGGCCCTAAAGTTTATTGGGGTGGCATTTTGCCAGAGGTTGGGAAAGATGGCCGAATCAAAATCGAATACGCCGTGGCCCTGTATTTTAGATTTTATAGAAGGCAAAAAGGCCATTTGGTCGTACATCTTGTCGTTGGATATGTTTGAGTACACTTTGGTGGAATGCTCGGGCAGCTTTAAGCCCCGCTTTACCAGCGCATCATAAACGGTATCGCCTTTTTCAATTTTAGGGATGTTAAAATCGCCCAGGGCAATAATGTTCTTAGAAAAGGCATTGGCCGAACCATTCCTTAAATCGGCATAACGCCCTATGGCATAAGCTTCTAAGGCCCTACGTTCCAAATCATGCTTGGACTCGCCCCCGGAAAAGGAATGCACGGTAATAAGGATTAGGATGGTATCCCGCCATTGAAAGGAACATAAATAAGGGTTTCTATCAAAACCCGTAAATTTTTGGTCTACATCTTTTATTTTAATGTACTTGTGGTCTTTGGGTGGCACCCCTATTTCTCCTACCAGTTCTAATTGCTTAACCACGCGGTTGTCGTATATAAATGCCGAGCGTTCGTTGTTGCCGCCTTTATCGGAAAACACTAAATCGTAGTGTGATGGCAGTTCAGATTCTACGGCCCTTAATCCTTCTAACTTGTCATTCACTTCTTGAACGGCTATAATATCAAACCAACTTATTACTTCTGCGATAAGCTGGTAGTGGGCTTGCCACCGATCCTGCAAGCCTAAATTGGCAATGTTCCATGAGGCTATTAATAGTTTATCGTCGGTTTTTTCAGGAATATGCCGTGTGGCTTTATGGGTCTTTAGGTGCTGTAATTCATCATTAAGATTAAAGTTGAATGTAAATTGTGGTTTTTCAAATGCTGGCATGTTTAATTGTTTTAAATGTTATTTATACAAACAATTAGTGCTTTAGGGAAGTGGTATAAAGATACTATTTTTTTGGGAAATTAATCAATCTAAAATATATTTTATAAGCACTTACATTTAGCATTTATTTTTTAGCAACTGCCAAACGCCAGACACAATCTATAAGCTAATCTTTTACACCTAACTTTTCTAAAATGGTATCCATTAAACACCACTTTGTTATTGACGACTGTAATAAATTGGCTCCTACAAAGGCTGTGAACCATAGCCAATTTTGATTGACATATATGGCCAATAATAAACTTGCTAGGATAAATGTTCCTGCTATTCCTCTTACTATTCTGTTTTTCATTTTTTTTGTATTAGATTGTTTTAAATGTTTTAATGTTTGGTTGGTTGTTGTTTAGTCGGTTAGTTGTTTTTCTTACTCTTATGTGTTTACTCTTGCTTGTTAAACTCCCCTGATTACTGCTTTGCAGCAATCGTTCCCTCTTCAAAAGAAGCTACCGTGTGTACACGTCTCTAAAACGCCACAAATACACGAATGTGTCATCAATAAAGACGTAAGCATGGCGTAATAAAAGCTAGACATCACACTAATTTTAAGCCTTTCAGGCTTTGGTGTTTCCGCCAAAGGCGGAAAATGATTCGTGCCATGACTAGTCTCTGCTACTTTACGCAACCGTGAGCACCTATTTATTCGTGTATTCGTGGCTAATTTTCATAAAGCTTGATATTTTTTAGTTTTAACATATTTGTGTACACCCGGTAGCAGCCCTCTCGAGAGGGGAGCTAGATTCGTCTGGCTTTTTAATTTCGTTTGAGTTTATCCTCTACGAGGAATCGGTGCTTTATCTTATTTTTTTCTACAATTTCTACATTTCTACATTTCTACAATACTTAAACCGCTACGCGGTATTTTTCACTGTTAGTTTTTCACTTTTAGTTTTAGATTACTAGATTTTTCGATTATTAGACGCCTTGGTCTTTAACTGCGACTGCGACTGTGACTGCCACCTCTGAACTTCGAACTCTGAACTCTGAACTTGTTTTAGTTTTTCACTTTTAGTTTTTAGATGCTTCGCTCGCATGCTCACTCTGAATGACATTGTCCTAATTCAGGATTCAGGATTCAGGATTCAGAATTCCAGAAATGATTAAATGAATTTTAAAATAGGAAGCACAATGGCCCTAACGGGATTATTGGTTTCTAAATGATTGTTATATGCTTTTATTAGGTTGAATAAGGCATCTATACTTGCTTCATCGGTAAACGAAAAAAACATATTGGATTCATTGCCTCCATGTTGGGTTCCAAACCAATTGGAAGACATTATTAAAGCATTGGAATGCTTATGCCCATCTATTTCAGACTCGCTAAAGCTTTCTATACCTGCTTGTCTAAAGAGTTTTATAACATCTTTATGAAAAGCTTCTACGGCGGTTACTATTACTAATTGCATCTTTTTTATTATTATTTATATTTTTTTCGTTCTATCATATAATACACTAAGGGCACAACCAATAAGGTTAATATGGTGGAGACTATAGTACCTCCCATTAACGAAATGGCCAAACCTTGGAATATGGGATCAAAAAGAATGACAAAGGCCCCAATAACCACAGTTCCTGCGGTTAATAAAATGGGCGTTGTTCGTACGGCTCCTGCCTCGATAGTGGCTTGCTTTAGGGGAACGCCATCTTTTAAACGCAGGTTGATAAAATCTATAAGCAGTACCGAATTGCGCACCATGATACCTGCCAATGCAATCATTCCTATAAATGAAGTGGCAGTAAAAAAGGCATTCATGATCCAGTGCCCTAAAATTATGCCTATTAATGATAGTGGAATGGCTACCATCATGACCACTGGTGCTTTAAAGTTTTGAAACCATCCTACAATTAGAATGTAAATTAATATGATGGCCCCTAGAAACGCCATGCCTAAATCTCTAAAAACTTCGAGTGTAATTTGCCATTCACCGTCCCATTTTACGGTATAATTATCTTCATAATCGGGCTGCCCTAAATACTGGTCACTAATTTGATACCCTGGTGGCAATGGTATGGTTTTTAGCTGCTCCTCCATACCTAAGATAGCATAAGCGGGGCTTTCCAGTTCTCCTGCCATATCGGCCAATACATACACCACACGTTTTTGGTTTTTTCTATAGATACTTTTTGCTGTTGTAACGGTTTCTATATCTACTATATCAGCAATGGGCACTAAATGGCCTTGTTGCGATTTTACTTTTAATTGTGAGATGTCTTGTAGTGTGGATTTTTCTTTTTCATCTAAAGCCAACACAACGCCTATTTGGTTTACTGCATCTTCATCATACAGAGTTGTTACTGGCCTGTTAGACAGCGCCATATTCATGGTGTACACGACCTGTTTTGGTGCTACCCCATAAAGCATGGCTTTTTCTTTATTAACGGTGAATTGGTATTCTACTTGATCGGCTTCTACCATCCAGTCAATATCTACAACATCTTCGGTGTTTTTTAAAATGTCTTGTACATGATTGGCAATGGCTATTTGCTTGTTGTAATCTGGACCATAAACCTCGGCCACTATGGTGGATAATACGGGAGGGCCTGGTGGTACTTCTACTAATTTTACATTGGCTTGGTACTTTGAGGCTATTTTTTGAATATCTGGACGCAGCAACTTGGCTATATCATGACTTTGGGCCGAGCGTTCTTTTTTGTCTAATAAATTTACTTGAATATCGGCCATATTGCTCCCGCCACGCAAATCGTAATGTCGTACTAATCCATTAAATGTAATGGGGGCTGAAGTTCCTATATAGTTTTGATAGTTTACAACTTCTGGGCGTGTTGCTAAATATTGTGAAATTTCTTGGGCCACTAATGCGGTACGCTCTAGTGTAGTGCCTTCTGGCATATCGATAACCACTTGGAACTCGTTCTTGTTATCAAAAGGCAACATTTTAACGGCCACCGATTTGGTAAAAAACAACACCATAGATCCCATTAAAAGCAGGAAGGTAGCACCCAGGAACAACCAACGCTTTTTACGATTTTCTATTAACGGCCGTTCAAACGTTTCATAAATTTTATAAATATATGTTGTCTCTAATTGTTTCTCAGGTTTTTCTACTGTTCCTTTTTTGTTTTTTTCACGTAAAAAAATGTAACCCAAATACGGCGTTATGGTTAAGGCTACGAACAGGGACAATATCATGGCTATGGAGGCCCCAATGGGCATGGGTGCCATGTATGGCCCCATTAAACCAGACACGAATGCCATTGGAAGTACGGAAGCAATGACTGTAAAGGTTGCTAAAATGGTTGGATTACCTACTTCATTAATGGCATATAGGGCCGCTTGTTTAAAGGGCAAACGTTTCATTTTAAAATGCCGATGCATGTTTTCTGCAATAATAATGGAATCGTCTACAACTATACCCGTTACAAAAACCAAGGCAAATAAGGTGATTCTGTTAAGTGTATAATCTAACATATAATAACTTAACAGGGTTAATGCGAAAGTGATGGGTACCGATAAGAACACCACTAAACCACCACGCCAGCCCATGGCCAACATAACTACAAAGGTAACGGCTATGATAGACCCTATAAGGTGCAATAATAATTCTGATACTTTGTGCGACGCTGTTTCGCCATAGTTTCTGGTAACTTCTACATGTACATCGTCTGGTATTAACTGTGTACGCAAATGTGCTACCCTATCTATGATTACTTCGGCTATTTTCATGGCATCGGCCCCTTTTCGCTTTGCTATGGAAATGGTTACGGCTGGGTATTCTGATGGGTAGCTACTGGCCTTGCCACTGCCCTGACCAAATCCTAAACTTACATAGTTTAGGGGTATTTCTGGACCATCAATTATACTGGCTATTTGCTTTAAATAAATGGGTTTGTTTTGCTGTACCCCAACCACGAGGTTTTCTACATCGCTGGTACTTTCTAAAAACTTACCTGTATTTACCACAAACTCGGTATCGTTTTTATAAAACGTTCCTGAGTTTAACTGTGCATTGTTGGCTTTAATCATTTCTGAAACTGACAAAAAGTCTAAACCACTGGATGCCAATTTATCCTTATCCAACACCACACGCACTTGGCGGTTTCTACCTCCTATTTTATGTGTTATGGCTACATCGTGTACTTTTTTTATTTCGGTTTCTAATTCTTGGGCTATACGCCCTAATTGGTAGTCATCGTAGTTTTCACTCCAAAGGGTTAAACCCAACATAGGCACATCGTCAATAGCACGGGTTTTAATTAAAGGAAAGGTAACCCCTTCCGGCATTTGGTCCATGTGCTTATTGATTTCGTTGTACAGTTTTACAAAGGAGCGTTCAATATCTTCGCCTACATAAAACTGAACTATTACCATCGCTTTTTCTTTCATAGAGGTTGCATAGACATATTCTACACCCTTAATGTTTGAAATAAGCTGTTCTAATGGTTTTACAACCCTGGACTCCACCTCGGTTGGGCTAGCGCCTGGATATCCCACAAAAATATCTGCCATGGGCACGTCTATCTGTGGTTCTTCCTCTCTGGGTATTAAAAATGAACTATAAACCCCAATAACCATAAAAACGATCATTAGAAGTACAGTAAGCTTAGAACTTATAAAAAGCTTGGCTATTTTTCCTGCTAAACCTTCTTTCATGTTGAATTGTAATTTATAGTTATTGAATAGTAATCTTTACACCGTTATACAGTTTTCCTTCTGCAGTGATGATATATGATTCATTAGCTGACAAACCCGATAACACTTCTACCTGATCACCAAAAGTCCTTCCCAAACGCAACCAACGCAATATAGCTGTGTTACTCTGGCTTACTGTATACACTCCGGATAATTGACCATTGGTTACAATGGCTTCTGTTGGAATTAAAACCATATTAGGGGTTTTTGAATGTCTTTCAACAGGAAATTGAACAGTAGCAAACATCCCCGAGAATATTTTGGCTTTCGCTTTTTCTAAAACGACCTTCACTAAATATTGCCCGCCTGTTTGGCTTGCAGATGTACTAACTTCTGTTACTTTGCCTTTTAAGGTTTGGTTAATGGCCTTTACTAGAACATGTACTGTGGTTCCTGTTTTAATTTCAGGGATTTCGCTTTCTGGCACCATGGCCATAACATTGAACGCTCCAGGAGCTTCTATAGATATTAATGGCTGTCCCGGATTGGCCATGTCGCCTTTATCTATGCTTTTGCTGGTAATTACACCATTAAAAGGTGCTGTAATATTGGTATAGGCAAATTGTGCATTGACCTCGTTTTCCATTTGCTTTGCAGCTTCTAAACGGGCTTTGGCCATTTGGTACCGCGTTGTGGCATCGTCTAATTCTTTTTGCGACACACTATTATCTGTAAATAAGCTTAAAAAGCGGTTATAATCTTTCTCGGCATTATTAAAAGCAGCTGTAGCCTCTATAACACTGGCATTTACCTGAGCTTTTTTTGCTTGCAAATCCGTATTGTTTATGGCTACCAATAGTTGCCCCTTATGTACTGTATCGCCAACAGTAACAGGTACACTGGTAATATAGCCCATGGTTCTAGTGCTTAAATTGGCACTGTTTTCTGCTTGAACTTTTCCGCTAACGGCTAAAAAGGGTGTTTTGCTATTTGCAGATACCTGACTTATGGTTACAGGAATTGCTTGTAATTGCTGAGTGTCTCCTTTTTTAGTGTCGCTGCCACAACCCATTAACAATGTAGCTATGGAAAGTGTTGCTAGTATATATGTTTTTTTCATTCTTTTGTTAAAAATTTTAGGTATGCCTGTGCATAGTTATATTCAAAAATAGTTTGATAGTATTCTAATTGTTTTTGTGCAAATTGTGTTTCAGAACGCAACAAATCAGCTGTTTTTTCTAAGCCCTCTTTAAATCTGTTGGTTCTAATTCTCAAGGATTCTTCCGATTGTTCCAACGCAAGCTTGGTAACATGCAATTTCGTTTCTGCATCCATTAACATACGCTTTACCCGATTGAGCTCTAGTTTACTTTGCGATAGGTATTGATTATATTCTAGTTTGGATTTTTCGTATTCGGCTTTACTTTTTTGGGATTTGCCAAAGCGCTCGGAACCTTTAAAAATATCCCAGCTTAATTGTGCGCCTATAACGTACCCATTGGCATTGGCTTGAAAAAGTTTATCATCGTACAGTTGGTAACTTCCAAAAGCATTTAGCCGTGGTAAAAATGTCATATTATCTGCTTTATTCATGGCTCTATAGGCATTGCTCACCAATGCCATGGCCTTTATATCGCTCCGGTTTTCAGAAATGGTTTTATTATGATGCGCCAGTGTGTTTAACACTAAACTATCGGTAGGTTGGTATACTACAAACGTGTCATCATTCATTAAATAAGACAAATAATTTGATGCATTTTGAACATGGCTCTTGGCGTTTTGAAGTTCGCTTTGCACTTCACCAACCCTAACGTCTACATTTAAAACATCTGCTCGTTGCAAGTAGCCCTGTTTATAACTGTTATCGGCCAATTGTTTATTTGCCATAGCCGTTTTCAAAGCTTTTTCTATAACATCTACAGCCTTATAGGCCAATTGCAATTGCATATATGCTTTATCAACCTCTAAAGCCAAATAGTCTGCAGTGCGCTGGGCTTGTAAAGACACTGCCTCCATTTGAGATTTTGCAGCTTTACGCTGGTACACCCCATCTACATTTATTAATGGTTGCTGTATTTCAAATGTTGTTGCAACGTTTTGAGTTTTAGAAGGGTTGTTTAGTAATGCAGGATTAAAATCTGATGCTGTTAAAATTTCTTGGTTTAATTTAGAACCAAATGCCATTAAAGGATTTGTTGTTGCCATTGCCGTATGACTGGCCGTGATGTTTGGTAAAAATACCGCATGGGTTTGCCTATAGTTGGCCCTAGCTTTATTGAATTCTTCTTGGGAAATTTTAATAGCTGTATTCTGGTTTGAAACGCGTTCTAAAACTTCAGCTTTGGATAACTGAATGGTTTCTTGGCTATTCAATACTAGAACGAAATTAAACAAACTAAATAGTAATATATATGTTTTATGAATCATGGTGTTCATTGTTATTTAAAAAACCAAAATTAGGGGGATAATTATTATTCTTTAGCAACTTATGTTACCCAGCTTAGTAACATAGGTTACACAATGAGAATTACTTGAACAATTGTCTTTTTTTGGATGATCCTGTTTATATGCCTAAAACGCACACACAATCCAAAATGTGCTCGAAAACATTTATTTAGTGTGTTCGAGCACATTTTATTTGATTTTTCTTTTTTCTTGTATAAATAATATGTAGATTTGCTACAAATCGATTTGACATTATTGAAACCAAATACAAATATATAGTTGATTTTCAAGTAATTAACTCAAAAGCAAGACAGGAAAATCATTTTAATAAACGAAACGTTACACCATGCAAAAAACAAAAAAACTCACACTTGTCATTTTAGCTGCTGGTATGGGAAGCCGCTATGGGGGGCTAAAACAAATTGACACGTTTACACCTGAGGGTGATACTATTATTGATTTTTCAATTTATGATGCCTTACAATCTGGTTTTAACAAATTTGTGTTTATCATCCGTAAGAGTTTTGAAAAGGAGTTTAAGGCCATTTTTAATGAAAAACTGGAAGGCAAAGCCGAAGTGGTTTATGTTTACCAAGAGCTTGATAGTGTGCCTGAAAAATACGTAAACCCTCAAAGAACCAAACCTTGGGGTACGGGGCATGCCCTTTTAATGGCCAAGAATGCTATAGATGAAAATTTTGCTATTATAAATGCGGACGATTTTTACGGTAGGGAAGCCTTTAAGATTATGGCAGAAGCATTAGCTTTAGAAGATAAAAACTCTTATAATTTTTACACAATGGCCTACTTGTTAAAAAATACGATATCGGATTATGGATTTGTTTCCAGAGGGGAATGTCAGGTTAACGAAGCCGGTTATTTAACAGATATTATTGAACGTACCCATATTGAAAAAATTAACGGCCAATTAATGCGGAAAGATGATGATGGTCAATTTATTCCCATTGATAAAAACACCATTGTATCTATGAATTTCTTTGGCTTTACGCCTAAATGTTTTGAATTTGGCAATACACTTTTTGAAACATTTTTAGAAGAAAACAAAAACAATTTAAAGGCAGAGTTTTATATGCCTTCCATTGTTAACGAAATGTTACACTCCCAGATAGCGACCGTAAAGGTTTTAAAATCGGATGCCAAATGGTTTGGGGTTACCTATAAGGAAGATAAAGTACGCGTTCAAAACGCTATTGAAGCATTAAACAAAAACCATGTTTATCCTGACAAACTTTGGCAACATGTTAACAATTAACTACAACCACACTATGAAAACAAAATCCATTATTATTACAGGGCTGCTATTACTTATCGGCATGAACCTATTTGGCCAAAAAGCCGATACCCTAGCCATTGAAATGATTACTGGAGAATACTGGTGGGGTGGCCTGAGTACGGAAGGTCACAAAACCCCATACAGTGCAACTTCTAAAACCACCCACGATTTGTGGGCCAATAATGAGGGTAATCAAGCACAACCCCTACTACTATCAAATAAAGGTCGGTATATTTGGAGCGAAAACCCTATTAAATATTCTCTTAACAACGGGCATATTGCGGTTACTTCCAGAACCAGCAAGATTGTTTTTGGAGATGCCGGCAAGAACTTAAGAGATGCTTACGCATATGCCTCAAAGCATTTCTTTCCACCCAACGGAAAAATCCCCGAGGAAACATTATTTACACACCCCCAATACAATACTTGGATTGAGTTAATATATAACCAAAATGAAACAGATATTCTAAACTATGCGCAAGGCATTATAGATAATGGCTATGCGCCGGGGGTTTTGATGATTGATGATAATTGGCAAGAAAATTACGGTGTTTGGGAGTTTTCTACAAAGAGGTTCCAAGACCCTAAAGGTATGATTGAAAAGTTACACAATATGGGCTTTCAGGTTATGCTATGGGTTTGTCCATTTGTAAGTCCAGACTCCGAAGTATTTCGCTATTTGGCTAAAGAGGGCATGTTGTTACTAGATACTGATGAAACCCAAGAGGTGCTTTGGGCTAACACTCAAAATAAAGCCGCCATTATACGTTGGTGGAATGGCGCCAGTGCTTGTTTAGACTTAAGCAACCCCAAGACCAAAGCATGGTTTAAAGATAAACTGGATTATTTAGTGGATGCTTACGGTGTAGACGGATTTAAATTTGATGCAGGGGATGCCTATTTTTACGAACACGACATTGTATCTTATAAAACTGTTGTACCTAACGACCATACTGCACTATTTGCCGAGATAGGATTAGATTATCCTTTAAATGAATACCGCGCTTCATGGAAAATGGCAGGATTGCCCCTAGCCCAACGCCTAAGAGACAAAGGGCATAATTGGGAAGATTTACAGAAGTTAATACCCGACCAGATGTCTCAAAGTTTAATGGGATATGCTTATACCTGCCCCGATATGATTGGTGGCGGTGAATATGGGTCCTTTATTAATCTTGATGCTATAGACCAAGAGCTTGTTGTGCGGTCTGCACAAGTGCACGCTTTAATGCCCATGATGCAATTTTCGGTGGCACCTTGGCGGGTTTTATCAAAAGAAAATGCCCAGTATTGTTTAGAAGCAGCCCA
Source organism: Aestuariibaculum scopimerae (assembly GCF_059428085.1). Lineage (NCBI taxonomy): Bacteria > Pseudomonadati > Bacteroidota > Flavobacteriia > Flavobacteriales > Flavobacteriaceae > Aestuariibaculum > Aestuariibaculum scopimerae. The sequence continues at coordinate 2,267,879 of NZ_CM182089.1, read as the reverse complement.
ATTACATACTAAAATGGGACCGCTATTTCTAGAGCTTGCCAAAGCAGCCTCTATAACTGGCGAACCTATCGTAAAACCTATGGCATTGGCTTTTCCAGACAATAACTATGAACTCATAAAAGATCAGTTTGTATTAGGTAATAATATTATTGTTGCGCCAGTTGTAACTAAAGGTACTTATAAGCGCACGGTTGTATTGCCCAAAGGCAAATGGCAAGCCGATGATGGTAAAATTGTTAAAGGCCATACAACCATTGAAATAGATGTGCCATTATATAGAATACCTTATTTTACAAAGGTTGAATAGTAGTTGGGTAGAGAACATAGCTAACAAATGCATATAGAGAACATGAAAAAATATTTAATAACAGGAGGCGCTGGTTTTATTGGAAGCCATATTGCTGAGCAACTTAGCAAAGAAGGTCATGAGGTGTGTGTGCTGGACAGTTTACGAACGGGTTTTAAACACAACCTAGAGCATTTAAATGTAACATTTGTAGAAGGTGATATACGTAACAAGGAGCTTGTAGAGACTTTAGCTAAAGATACCCATGCCATATTTCACTTAGCAGCCTTAGTGAGTGTTCCAGAGTCGTTATTAAAAACAAAGGAGTGTATTGACATTAATACTATAGGCACTATTAACATTTTAAATGCCGCCGAAAAACAGGGCAACTGCAAAGTAGTACTTTCCAGTTCTGCTGCCAACTATGGCAACAATCTTGTTCTACCCAAAGTAGAAACCATGATTCCAGAACCCATGACTCCTTATGCCATTACCAAATTGGATGGAGAGTATTATTTAAACATGTATGCAGACCAATATGGTATTGGAACGGTTTCATTACGTTATTTTAATGTATTCGGGCCCCGACAAAACCCTAAATCTGCTTATGCTGCTGCTGTACCCATCTTTATTAATAAAGCCTTGAAAAATGAACCGCTCACCATTTATGGTGATGGCTTACAAACACGCGATTTTATTTATGTTAAAGATGTGGTAAATGCCAATATTTTGGCTGCTTCTAAAGGTCATGGCACCTATAATGTTGCCTTGGGTGAAAGCACCTCTATTTTGGAATTGGCCGAAAAAATTATTGACATCACCAACTCAAAATCCAAGATACGTTTTCTAGATGAACGCCCTGGGGATATTAAACACTCTAAAGCTAATCCAGAAAAATTCAACAACCTGGGTTTTAAATCTAAATACAGTATTGATGACGCCATAAAGGAAACTATTGTATATTACCACAACCAATTATTAATAAAAAACTAAACATATGATTTCCTTAAGTACCCTTGATTATCTGTTAATAATACTCTTTTTTACCATTACACTCTCTATAGGCGTATATGTTTCAAAAAAATCAGGCAAAAACACTTCTGAGTTCTTTCTTTCAGGAAGAACCATGCCTTGGTGGTTATTGGGACTTTCTATGGTAGCTACAACTTTTTCTACAGACACCCCTAATTTGGTTACCGATATTGTGAGAACACATGGGGTATCTGGTAACTGGGTTTGGTGGGCCTTTTTGTTAACCGGTATGCTTACTGTATTTGTATATGCTAAGCTGTGGCGGAAATCGAATGTAAATACCGATATCGAATTTTATGAATTTCGATATGGTGGGGCTCCTGCTAAATTTTTAAGAAAGTTTAGGGCCATTTATTTAGGGGTATTTTTTAATATCATTACCATGTCGGCAGTAACATTGGCCGCCATTAAAATTGGTGGTATTATGTTAGACTTACAGCCTTGGCAAACGGTTATTAGCGCTGGGTTGATTACTGTAACTTTTAGCGCCTTAGGTGGTTTTAAAGGTGTTGTTTATACCGACTTTGTATTGTTTTTTGTAGCTATGGGAGGTGCCATAGGAGCAGCCTACTACTTAGTTAATATTCCAGAAGTTGGAGGTATTCAAACATTATTGGCCAATGAACATGTTGCAGACAAATTATCGTTACTACCTGATTTTAATGATAAAGGTGCTCTTATTACCTTGCTTATTATTCCGTTAGCTGTTCAATGGTGGAGCTCTTGGTATCCTGGAGCCGAACCTGGTGGTGGTGGTTATATAGCACAGCGTATGCTAGCTGCCAAAGATGAAAACCATGCCATTGGTGCTACATTTTTCTTCAACATTATGCATTATGCCTTACGTCCTTGGCCTTGGATTTTGGTTGCTTTGGCTTCTTTGGTTGTATTTCCAGATTTAGCAAGTATTCATGAAGCCTTCCCAAATATTGCCAATGATAAATTGGGGCACGATTTGGCTTACTCTGCCATGCTAACCAAGTTACCCAGTGGCCTTTTGGGCATTGTATTGGCCTCATTGGCTGCTGCATATATGAGTACCATTTCAACACAGTTAAACTGGGGGTCATCGTATATTGTATATGATTTTTATAAACAGCAAATCAATCCTGAAGCTTCTGAAAAGCGATTGGTTGCCGTAGGACGCATTTCTACCATTGTACTAATGGTTTTAAGTGCCTTACTTGCACTGGCTTTGCAAAACGCATTACAATTATTTGAATTGTTACTGGCATTTGGTGCAGGCACTGGACTTATATTTATATTAAGGTGGTTTTGGTGGCGTATTAATGCGTGGAGTGAAATTACCGCTATGTTTGCTTCTGGTATTATTTCCATTGTGTTGAAATTAACCCCAATAGGTGTGATTCTATTTAACAGCACCGATGGGATATTTCCATCTTGGGCAGAATTTCCCTTACTAGTACTAGTTACCACCATTATTTGGTTAGCAGCCACCTTTATAACCCAACCAGAATCTAAAACCGTATTACAAAGCTTCTATAAAAAAATACAGCCTGGTGGTCCCGGATGGGCCAAAGTTGTAAACGATGCTAAATTGGAAAACATAAACTTAAAAGACAATGAGGAAACGTGGAGCGTGCCTTCAGGAATCCTGGCCATGCTTTTAGGTTGTATTCTTATTTACAGTTGCATGTTTGCAACAGGCTATTGGATTTATGGAAATTATAAAACTGCCATTATAATAACTGTAGTGGCCATCGTTTCTGGGTATTTATTAACCCGCGTTTGGAAAAAAATCAAAACCATTATTTTATAAAATCAATTATCAAAAATAAATCAATAACAATGTTAAAGAGCAGTATAGATAAAGCAACCGGGTTTGAAAAGCGTTTTGAAAACATAGGAACCACCGTTTTTGAGAACTCTACCTTAGCATCTAAGGCTGTTGCTAGAGAAATAGCTGATCTCATCAAGGTCAAACAAGCACAAAGACAACCCTGCATTTTAGGGCTGGCCACAGGATCCTCTCCCAAAGGGCTGTATGCTGAATTGGTTCGTTTACACAAAGAAGAAGGCTTGAGTTTTAAAAATGTAGTCTCCTTTAATTTGGATGAATACTACCCTATGGAGCCAGATTCTGTGAACAGTTATGTTAGGTTTATGAAAGAACTGCTGTTTAACCATGTAGACATCTTACCCGAGAACTATCACATTCCTGATGGTACATTATCCAAAGAAGCCATTGCCGATTATTGCAATACCTATGAAGCAAAAATAGAAGCTTTGGGAGGCATCGACCTACAGATACTGGGTATTGGTGGAAATGGCCATATTGGTTTTAATGAGTCTGGGTCGTTACAAAATTCAAAAACGCGTTTGGTAGCTCTAGACCATATCACCAGAGTTGCAGCCAGCAATGATTTTTCTGGACTGGGCAATACACCCAGAACAGCTATTACCTTAGGTGTAAAAAAGATTATGGAAGCTAAACGTGTTATTTTATTGGCTTGGGGCGAAAGAAAATCAAATATCATTAAGGCCTCAGTTGAAGGTCCTGTAACCAACCAAGTGCCCGCATCCTTTTTACAAGAGCACAACAACGCCACATTTGTTCTGGACGTTGCTGCGGCTTCCAAGTTAACACGTATAAATACCCCCTGGTTGGTTGAAAAGGTTGTTTGGACGGATAAGCTTATTAGAAAAGCAGTCCTGGGGCTTGCTCTGCATTTAAAGAAACCCATTTTAATGCTTACTGATGCCGATTACATCGAAAATGGAATGAGTGACCTGTTAGCAGATTCTGGTCCTGCATACGACATCAACATCAAGATATTCAACAAACTACAAAACACCATTACTGGGTGGCCAGGTGGCAAACCCAATGCCGACGACAGCAAACGCCCAGAGAGAGCCGAGCCTGCCCGTAAACGCGTACTTATTTTTAGTCCGCACCCCGATGACGACATCATAAGTATGGGCGGTACCTTTAAGCGGCTTCAAGAACAGGGACATGAAGTACACGTAGGCTACCAAACCTCTGGCAATATTGCAGTGGCCGACGATGAGGCTCTTAGGTTTGCAAGTTTTGTATGCGATTACAATGAGAAATTTGGAATAGACAACAAAGAAGCCAATCGTATTTTTAAAAAGGCCCGCACGTTCCTAAAAAATAAAAAATCCAGTGAAATAGACATTCCCGAAGTAAGGCATATTAAAGGTCTTATTAGAAAGGGCGAGGCACGATCTACCTGCCACTATGTAGGGGTGCCAGATGAGCAAATACATTTTTTGGAGCTACCTTTTTATGAAACCGGAACTATTGAGAAAAAACCCTTGGGTGAAACAGATATCAAACTAACCATGGATTTAATTGAGCGTATAAAACCCCATCAAATTTATGCTGCAGGTGATTTGGCAGACCCACACGGCACCCACAAAGTCTGTTTGGATGCCATTTTTGAAGCCGTAAAACGATTGAAACCAAAAAGGTTTATGAAAGATTGCTGGCTATGGCTATATCGTGGCGCCTGGCAGGAATGGGGTATTGATGAGATTGAAATGGCCGTTCCCATGGGGCCCGACCAAGTATTGGAAAAACGCAAAGGTATTTTTAAACACCAATCGCAAAAAGATGGTGTTGTTTTTCAGGGTTCAGACAGTCGGGAATTTTGGCAACGGGCTGAAGACAGGAACAAGGAAACAGCCAATTTATATGATGAATTAGGATTATCCCACTATGCTGCCATGGAGGCCTTTGTGAGATGGGACTATTAATAAAGAATTAGTTTTTGGTTAAATTGATTAGGGCTACTTATAGTTTTTATAATGTTTAAACTATGGTAGCCTTATATTTTGAATGATAGAATAACATGACATTAATAAAATCCATTTCAGGTATTAGAGGTACTATTGGGGGCAAGGTAGATGATAACTTAACTCCTATTGACGCCGTAAGGTTTGCTGCAGCTTATGGTATGTGGCTTAAAAACCAATCTTCTAAAAAAACCCTCACTGTTATTGTAGGAAGAGATGCAAGAATATCAGGTAAGATGATAAGTAACTTGGTTTGTAACACCTTAGTAGGTTTAGGCATTAACGTAATTGATATAGGCTTATCCACCACACCAACCGTAGAAGTTGCCGTGGTTTTAGATCAGCTTGATGGTGGCCTTATCATCACCGCAAGCCACAACCCAAAGCAGTGGAATGCCCTAAAACTTTTAAACGGAAAAGGCGAATTTTTAAGCGCTCAAGATGGAGCGGCTATTTTAAAGATTGCTGAATGTGAAGATTACTTATTTGCCGAAGTAGATGATTTGGGAATTTATCAGGAAAAAACAGGTTATATAGACAAGCATATAGATACCATTCTGAATTTAGAATTGGTTGATGCCGAAGCCATAAAAAGAGCCAACTTTAAAGTGGTTTTAGATGCTGTAAATTCTACAGGTGGCATTGCTATTCCTGCCTTATTGAAAAGATTAGGTGTTAGCTGCATTGAATTGTATTGCGAGCCCAACGGACACTTTCCACATAACCCGGAACCCTTGAAAGCGCATCTTACCGATATTTCAAGCCTTGTTGTTAAAGAACAAGCCGATTTAGGGATTGTAGTAGATCCAGATGTGGATAGGCTTGCCCTTATTTGTGAAGACGGATCGATGTTTGGAGAAGAATACACACTCGTAGCTTGTGCCGATTATGTACTGAAAAATAACCGGGGAAATACGGTTTCTAACCTATCATCATCTAGAGCATTACGCGATATTGCAAAAAAACACCAAAGTAGTTATCAAGCCAGCGCGGTAGGTGAAGTAAATGTGGTGGCCTTAATGAAAGAAACCAATGCCATTATTGGCGGCGAAGGAAATGGCGGTATTATTTACCCTGCATCACATTATGGCAGGGATGCCCTGGTAGGGGTTGCTTTATTTCTATCTCATTTAGCACACAGCAAAATGTCTTGCAAAACGCTAAGAGATTGTTATCCCAACTATTTTATGAGTAAAAATAAAATAGAACTTACTCCACAAATTCATGTAGACGCCATTTTAAACCAGGTGGCATCTACTTATAAAAATGATGCGCAAGTAACCACTATAGATGGGGTAAAAATAGATTTTGAAGAGGAATGGGTACACTTAAGAACATCAAACACAGAACCTATTATTAGAATTTATACAGAAAGTACCTCACAAAAAAAAGCCGATGCTTTGGCCGAACGTTTTATAGAAGAGATAAAACTGCTAATTAGCAGTACTGTTTGTACTTAATGGCATGCACAATAACTTAACATGATTTAAAACCTTAACCACTTTTTCATGAATGGCTTGTCCAACCATAAGGTTTTTGCTTAAAACTTCCATTTTAAATTCAACCCCTGTGCAATTGGTTTTTAATTTAGAAATACTAAAATGCCCCGTGGGGAAATAAATGATTAATCCATGTGGTTCCAATGGCTCTTGCAGGTATAAAGTAAACTCGCCACTAAGCCAATTAACAAACTTATTGAAGGCGCTTAGGCTTTCCAATTGGTGATTATCTACCACCTTAAAGGCTGTTATACTGGTTTGCTTTTGGTTCATACCATAGCATTTAAATCTTTATGTAGGTCTTGTTTTTGTTCATATACCACAATAATAAATATAAGATGGCAAATCCGCCTATTGTTGCAAAAGCATCATAGTATGGTCCTATAAACTGCTCAAAACCAAAAAGCACTTGCTTGGCAATTGATGGAAAATCTATAACATGGGATAGCACATAGGCTGTAATGGCATTGATACCGATAACTTTTAAGGGCAAAGACCATGTTATGTAGCCTTTAATATCTATAACCCAATAAAATACAGCCAATAAAATAAATGATATTCCTGATGACCAAAGGACAAATGTACTTGTCCATATCTTTTTAACTATGGGGTGCCACATATTGCATACCAAGGCCAAAGCCATGGCAATACCTCCAATAACTATTAAATATTTAGCTACTTTAACTCTTGGCATACTAGAACGAAGCAATTCACCAGCAAATAGCCCCGACAATGTAGTTGCAATAAATCCAAGTCCGCTTAACAACCAAGTATATTGGTAGCCATCATCAAAACGTCCAAAAACATAATGGTCTATATATAAGGCTATATTTTTATCTGGCAATAACTGACTTTTGCCCATCCCAGGTACTATTGCATATTCTAATAATAGGGCGTAAACAACCAAACAAGCTACAAAAAACAGATATCTGGCTTTTTTGCTAAAATGGATATACGCTATGCATGAAAATAAGTATCCTACAGCTATGGCCTGAAGTGTATTGCTAAAAACCTGAAACTTATTAATATCTAAATGAAGTAGGTTGCCCTGTACAATCCACCCCAAAATAAACAATATTATAAAGCGCTTAATAAGGTGCGGATATAATTTAAATTTATTATCAATATCCTTTACCCGCCTTTCTAATGAAAAGGGAATCACCACACCAACAACAAAGAGAAACAATGGCATGATAATATCATAAAAATGAAAGCCAAACCACTCTGGATGTAAAAATTGATTGGCTAAAGCATTTGTAAAATCAGTTTGGGCACCTTCATTAAGACTATAAAAAAAACGATCTGCAAAAATAATCATGAGCATATCAAAGCCCCTTAATGCATCAATGGACGTTAAACGATTTTTTTGCATAGTATGTTTTTTTAGGTTCTGTATTTTTAAAACATTTCCAGATGTTTTAGTATTTAAAAACACCTGGAAAGATATAATTGCTGTTAAATCGTAGAATACATTTATAAATTATTCACAAAGACGCAGTTCTTCCAAAGGAAGCTCGTAAGTAACAAAACTACTTGTGGCGGTTACCTTTGGAAAGTTACCCACACTGGCCCAACCACTGGTTAATTCAGAAAAACCAAAACTAATGGAATTACTAAGCGATCCTAATTGTGTTTTAGGGATACTAAACTCAATGGCATTGGTTTGGGCATCTACATTAACAATTCCAGAAGAAATCATGTTTTGACTACCCCCTAACCAATTCCAAGCCCATCCCCCATTTGGGTCGGCATGTTGGTAAAAAGCACCCCAGGAGTTGCTTAACAAAGGTCCTTCAAACAGATAGTCTGCACCCGATCCATTAGGCCATTGCCAGCTTAAAAGACCTGTAGTGGCATTACCATCAGAATTAATATACATATCCACTAATTCCATTTGCATGGTTGTATTACCTTCTAAATATACACTGATATAGTCGCCTTTGCCCCATATTTTAATTCTTTTCATAGACACACCATCGGCCTCTTCATACAAGTAGTCTATTTGTTGCCAATCATCAAAATCACCGTCAATATCTATATCTATGTTTAGAACCTCTGGTGCGGTTATGGTCTTAGTTATGTATGCTTCCCCGCCCGATTCATTCATGGCCGTTAGGGTAACATCTATATCTCCCCCAACAGTAACATATCGATATGTTGGGTTTTCTTTTTCACAGTAAAAGCTTAAATCTCCAAAATCCCATCTATAGCTGGTTGCTCCTTCAGACAGGTTTGTAAATGTAAATATGCTGCCATCACTTGTAAAAGAAAAATCTGCTACAATATTGTTGTTTCCTGAATCAACTGAATCGTCCGATCCGCACCCTGCTAAGAGCAGAAAGGCGATAAAATAGAATAAATGTTTTATTTTTTTCATGATTTATTTTATTAGAGATTAAATTTTAATTAATTGTTAGTGTATGCAACAACTTATTGAGTCCAGTGGAAGCATCCCAAGTATCTGTATTCGCTAAACGAATGGTATATTCTGGTCTATCTTTTAATGATTCCGATTGATCTTCTATTTTTAAGTAGAGATCGTAATTGCCTGCCGGTATACCAGACAGACTAACGGTTTCTTTTAATTCATAATCAGAATCTGGTGTTACTTTCCTAACATCAAAGTTTAAAGCTTTCTCATATAGGGTACCATTGGTGGCCTTAAATATTAAAAGCGTGTTTTTAACATTATAAACTGGGGCAAAGCCTACATTTTGTAGGGTTGCATTTAATTGAAAGTTACTGTTTACAGTAGCTTCTTTTTTTAGTGCTGCCGATTTTAATAAAAGCCTGTAGCCCAATTTTCGTTGAAAGTCTGTAAAACAATTATTGTTTTTCCATTCCTGTAGTACTGGTCCGTAATAATCAAGATTTAAATACGTCCATTTTAACAATTTCATTTCTGTTTCTGCTTTTGTACAACTGGCAATGGGTACATCGGTTGGCGGACAGGTTTCGCCTCCTGTAGGTACAAAGAAGGCTTCTTGGCTTATGTAATTTTTCTCGGCACTAATATTTTGATAGGTTCCATAATCGTCTGCACTGGCCAAAAAACAATCGTTGTGGAATCCAACACGTGCAAGATTGGATGTACCATAACCAACATCACTTCCTATTGCTGTTGTATAATCAAAAATATTTTGCTTGTATAATGGGGTTCTTACCTGCAACTTAATTTCCTTTGGAAATACTTCCAGCATTTTCATTACAACCGCTTTTCTATTGGGCGTTGTAGCCAGTCCGTTACTTGAAAAGTACCATTCCCCCCAAGCTCCAATAAACCCTGCCTGTACAAATGCTATAACATCGGCATGCGCTGTAACTATTGGTTTTAATTGATCTAAATGGGATTCTATAATATTAAGAGGGGCATCTGTTCCATCTATATCGTCTGTATAAGCAAAACGCAACACACATTTAACACCTGCATCTCTTAATCTTTCTAAGTCTGTTTTTATCAAATCCAGCTCGGCTGTACTTAAATCGGAATCCTTAAAGGCTTCTAAATAATAAAGCCGATTGATTATGGTAACATGCTCGTTCTTTAAATTTTGTAGTGTTGCCACACTAAGTGGCGTCCCTTCTGAATACACCTTCCATAAATGCATGAAGCCACGCTCTGGGTTAGAAATAACCTCGCTAGAGGCATTATATGTTATATTGCTTATTGAATCATCTACTGGGTCTTCGTCTTCAACACTGCTACCACCACAACCTAGCATGATGTTAAAAAGCAATACTATTATTAATTTATACTCCATAGTTGTTTTTTTAATAGTTATTTTTTTTATGTCACCCATATTAATAATCATCTTTTATCCAATTATAGGGTTGTCTTTTAACCCAATTCCCCCTTGTAAAATCAGGGAAGTCTTGGGGTTCTCCGTTATTATCTATTGAAGCTTCCGATAATGGCGTAACGGCACTCCAGGCAGCAGCATCGTAAGCATCTAAAGGAGGTGCTACGTTTCGCTTGGCAGATTCTACAAAAGCATGTATTACAAAAAAGTCCATGCCTCCATGTCCCGCACCATTAGCTTTTTCGCCATACTTTTGCCATAAGGGGTGGTCATATTTTTCCAGCCACTTATCAGCAACATCCCAGTGGTGGGCTTCTGTAACGCCAGCTATATGGATTCTGTTTCCGTCTACTTCCCACAAACCGTTGGCGCCTTGTACCCTAAAGCCTAGTGAGTAGGGCCTTGGCAAATTGGTATCGTGGGTTACTATAATAGTCTCATCATTAGCGGTTTGTATTGTGGTAGTTACAATATCGCCCAACTTAAACTTAACTTTTGCATTGGGGTGGTTTTCACCCCCATTTTCAACAATATAATTATGCAAACCAACACTTTTGGTTGCGTGGGACGTTAAGGACACAAATCTGTTACCTCTATTGATGTCGCACATGGCAGCTATTGGGCCTACTCCATGGGTTGGGTATAAATCAGCATTTCTTAATACAGAGTGTTGGGTTCGCCATTTGGCTTCAGACATTGCTTTTTCTCCAAATTCCACACCCCCACCGTAAGGCTGTTTACCGTTGTTGAATTTAACTTCACGCAAATCGTGTTGGTACCCACATCTAAAATGAATCAATTCCCCAAAAACATTTTGCCGTACCATATTTAAAACGGCCATAATATCTCTGCGGTAGTTTACATTTTCTAAAATCATTAAATGGGTTCCGGTTTCTTCATGTACATTCACTAAATCCCAACATTCTTCAAGGGTATTTGCTGCAGACACCTCTAAACCTGTATATTTACCAGCCCTCATAGTATCTTTGGCCATACGTGTATGCCATAACCAAGGTGTTGAAATTATAACAGCATCTACATTGTCCAATGCCAGGAGGTTTCTGTAGTCGTAATCATCTTTCCCAAAAACCAAGGGCTTTTTACCCCCTTTGCTTGTTATTTTTTCTACGGCAAGTTTTGTTCTACTAGAATCTATATCGCAGATAGCTGTAACAGTAACATCGTCTCTTGACAAGAGGTTGTTTAAATGATTGGTGCCTCTAAGTCCAACCCCAATCATACCTATTTTAAGCTTTTCAAAAGTTGGGCTTGCTCCAAATGTAAAACCTGGCATTAACGCTAAACCTGTACCTGCAATAGTTGCTTTTTTTATAAAATCTCTTCTAGAGTCCATTATTATGTGTTTAAGTTTTATTCTTAATTTTAAAAAGGGTTGAGTTACTATAAACTAATTCAAAACAGTACATCTTAAACCAACCCTTTTATCCAACTAAACTAATATTAATTATATCCAGGGTTTTGTATAAACACCCCTTTACCTTCACTAATCCTATCCAGCGAAAAGGGATATAGTACTTTATAAGGTGCTGCTTGACTGGCACTACCGTTTAATTCTATGGCATGCTCTACAAACTTATTGTGCCTTATTAAATCAGATCTATACTGTCCATTCTCACACCAATATTCGTGAGATCTTTCTAAAAGAATCATCTCGTTAAATGCATCTAAATCTGAATAATTCGCCAATAATATATCGTCTAGGCCAGCACGATCCCTTATGGCGTTCACCAAGTCTATGGCCTCTTGGGTGGGAGCACCATTTTTATTTGCTATGGCTTCTGCTTTTGATAAAATAACATCGGCATATCTGTATAAAATGATATCAACTGTGGTCAATGCTGTATTTCTAGCAGCATCTTCATCAATTTTTAATGGTAGGGGTCCCATTTGCATAACATTTCCTGGATTGGATCTGTTGTAGGTTACCCCATCGGTACCTGTATATTCGGCTATTAAATTTGTTTTTCTAACATCATTGGGTTCAAATGAATCATAAAACATCCATGAGCTTTGAATGGTTGCCCAACCACCTCTTACTGGATAATTGGATGGCAATACCATCATTTGCCATTGGTTTTCACTGGTACCGGCATAATCTGCAGGAACTGCAAACATAACCTCTTTATTATCGGCTTGGGATTCTTTGCTGAACATGTCTACATAGTCGTCTGCTAACTCGTAATAGTTCATAGCCATAATGGCGTTGGCCTGTGCCTCTACATCTGCCCATCTTTTTTCATGCAGGTATAACCTAATTAGCAACATTCTTGCAAAGCCTTGGCTAAATCTACCATAAGCAGCATCTTCTGGACTCGGTAAGTCTTCGGCAGCATCCAATAAATCTTTTTCAATAAAGTTTACCATTTCTGTATGACTCAATCTAGCTAATGGTGTTTCAATTAATGGGTTTTCCAAAACTTCCAAAGGCGCCACTACAATAGGGCCATACATATCAAAAAGTTCATAGCTTAAAAAAGCTCTGGCACACTTAAGTTCTGCAATGCCTCGCTTTTTAATATTCTCATTTACAGAAGATTTTTCCAATCGGTCTATACTTAATGTATTAGAACTAATTCTATTGTAAAAATCGTCATAGAATCTCGTAACCCCGGCACTTGTTGGCACATAACTGGTTAGTGTTGCCAATTGTTGCACACCAAAATTTCCTTGAAGTATCTCGGTAGTGGCATCATTAACAAACATGATTCCACGTTCTGATGTTGTATGGATACCATTCCACCAAGAGCCTCTTAGTGGGTAATACGCCGCTACAACCAGAGCTTCTACATCTGCTTCAGAAGCTGGGAAAATAGCTGGGTTAATTTCATCATAGTTAATTGATTCGAGCTCGGGGTTGCACCCAAATGTTACGGTTAACAAAAACCCCAGCGTTATTAATTTTAATTCTTTCATAATCATTTATTTTTTTAAAATTTCAAATCTATACCTAATGTGTAAGTCTTAACATTAGGATATGCTGCTACTAAGTTAGTAGGGTCTTGATCTGTTCCTTGTAACCTACTGTCATATCCATTTGTTTCAGGATCTACACCATCAAATGGTGTAATAAGAAATAAATTTTGAGCGTCAAACCTAATAGCTGCACTGTCCAGTATTTTACCAATTAGCTTGGAGGGCAGACTATAAGATAATGATAGATTTTGCAAACGTATAAACCAAGCATCTTGTAAAAAGAAATCCCCAGCACTGTATTGTGTATAGCCATAATGCGATGCCGGCCTGCTATTGGTTGGATTATTTGGTGTCCATCTATTGTAAATATTTCTTAAAGCGTTACGGCCATTTTGCCAAACACCATCGGCTGAAACACCCAATGCCAAATCGGTAGCATCTACTATTTGTCTACCAAACATTCCATTAAAATGGAAGTTAAGTTCAAAGTTCTTATAGCTTAAACTGTTACTAAAACCAGCTATAAAATCAGGATCTGTAGACCCTGTTAGCACAATGTCGGCCTCATCTATAATACCATCTGGTTCTCCTGTAGCTATAAACCGTCCGTTTTCATCAACTACGGGGTTGCCTAAATTGTCTCTAGAAAAACCGTTGATGTCTTTAATCTTTATTTGTCCAGGAAATAAATCTGGTTGTGCTGGAACAACCTCTCCTACTTGCATAATACCATCAGACAGGTAGGTGTAGCGTGCACGAATAGGATCATCTACACTTTGATAAATACTGGGTTTCCAATCAGGCGCTCGCTCTTTCCAGCGGTCCTTGAATTTAGAGAATGTTAGGGTACTTTTCCATTTAAAATCTTCCGTATCCACATTCACTGTATTCAATGTTACTTCAATACCTTTACTTTGTGTAGACCCTACGTTGGCCCAAACTTGATTTATTTCGTTATAGGAGTTGATAGGCTTTATTTGTAATAAATCTGAAATCTCCTTATTGTAAACCTCAACGGATCCTGATAATCTGCCTTTAAAAAATTCAAAGTCAAGACCAATATTTATTTCTTCAGTGGTTTCCCATTTTAGGTCTGGATTTTCCAATCTAGATGGAAATACACCAACTAAAATAGACTCATCAGGGTTTAGATAAGCTGGCTGTGCATAATAGGCTGCAAAGGCATTGGACCCAATGTCGGCATTTCCTGTTTGTCCATATCCTACTCTAAGCTTTAACTGCGATATGTTGCCGTTTGAGCTTCCCATAAAAGGTTCATTAGCAATATCCCATCCCAAAGCAACTGATGGGAAAATAGCAAATCGGTTGTTTTTAGAAAAAACACTGGAACCATCTCTACGAATGGTTGATGACAATATATAGCGTTCTTTATAGGTATAGTTTAACCTACCAAAATAAGACACTAAATTGTTTTCGTATTTGGCCGATGCCAATACTTTGGTTCCTGCGCCCGCATTAATATTATTCCATAAAAAAGCATCCGTTAAAAAATCACTGTTTCCAGAGGAAGCGCTTTCAGATCGGTATTTTTGTCTTGAATACCCAACTAGGAAATTAAAACTATGGTCATTATCAATAATTTTAGAGTAATTTAAGGTAAAATCAAAAAGGGCATCATTCTTCTTTTCATTTGCTATGGTAGCCCTACCATTTTCTAATGCTCCGTAAAGGGTTGTTCTAGGCAAGTAGGTATTTCTACTTGTGTAACCTTGGTCTATACCCGCTTGTAATCTGGCCACTAACCCTGTTAGCGGTCTTATTTCCATAAAAAAGTTTGTAAGCGTTCTATCTATCACCCCTTTATCTGTAATAGTAAGTAAAGAATAAGGGTTTGGTTCTTGTGAGTTATCTGGATTTATTGGGTAATTCCCAAATTCATCTATGGCCTGTATGTGTGGGCCATACTGTAATGCAGACCTAAGAAGTCCTGAATTTTCGTAACGATCGCCTCCTAATTGGCTGTTATCATTATTAATTCTACTCATGGTTAGGTTCATACCAACCGCTAAAAAGTCATTCAGTTTTTGGTCTAAGTTAAATCTTAGCGATGCTCTATCAAATGCTGAATTTTTTAAAACCCCTTTTTGTTCGAATAAGTTACCAGACAAAAAGTATTTTGTAGATTGTGTACCGCCTCTTAAAGACAGGTTGTGCTGTTGTGCACTACCATCTCTTGTCACTAGGCCCAACCAATCTGTGCTTTGTCCTGCATTATTTATTTGACCGTCTGAATAAAATCTAGTAAACGCCACACCATTAACGGGGTTGGCAATAGCTTCTTCCAAAGTTCTGCTACTTGTATTGCCACTACTGTATGGCTCTACCCTATTTTGAAACAACCAATTTTCGTAAGCAGCATCATTTCTCAATTTCATCCACTCTTGCAAGCTCAATACATCAAAATCATCATTATAAGCCTGTAGTGAAAAAGACGACGAATAACTTACTTGAACTTTTCCTGAAACCCCTTTTTTGGTGGTGATTAAAATAACACCATTGGCTGCTCTGGCTCCATATATGGATGTAGCACTTGCGTCCTTCAAAACAGATATAGCTTCAATATCATTGGGGTTAAAAGAGTTTAAAATACTTTGTGTACCGCCATTATATCTATTACCCGTTCCCGGTTGTTGAAAGTCGGTAATTGGGAAACCATCAACAACTATTAAAGGTTGGTTACTGGCATTGATAGACCCTGCACCTCTAATTTGAAAATCTAAACCACCCCCTGGTTGTGCACTGTTTTGGGTAATTTGTAAACCCGACACTTTACCTCTAAGCACATCACCTATAGAAGATGAGGATGACAGTACTAACTCTTCGGTTTCAACAGTTGAAATGGCTCCTGCTATATCTTTTTTTCGCTGCGTACCATACCCTACAACCACCACTTCATCTAAACTTGTATTGTCCTCTGTCATGGTAACATTTATTGTAGATTGCCCATCAATTAAAATTTCTTTGGACACAAAACCTAAATACGTAAACACCAGTGTTGTACCATTTTCGGGAACGCTTATACTATAAGCGCCATCAAAATCTGTTGCAGCACCCACTGTAGTTCCCTTTACTTGTACAGAAGCTCCAGGTAAAGGAATACCCGATGCATCTGTAACTTTTCCAGTAACAATGGTTTGTTGCACATTCGCCTCTTTAACATCTAAAGAAGAACCTAATGTATGTGAATAAACTTTCACATTAATTTGCATAAAAGTAACTAACAATATTGCTAGAGTTAGTTTTATTCTTAAATCAAATTTCAACTCATTACTCATTATGCTGAGTAGCTTCTTTAATTTTTTCATATTTTTACTTGTGATTTAGTATTTAGAGATTAAATTAAGTCACTTATTATAACCGAAAAGTGCTCCAACATTTTTCGGTTTTTAAGTTTAATAGCTGTTCGTGTTGTTATTTCGTGTTTCATTCCAGTTAGTTTTAATTAATTATTTTGGTGTTAGTAATTCTCTATACTTTTATTTTTTTTGAGGTCTCAAGTATTCTGGCTCCTGGATCTACCTCAACTTGGTAAGCATCAATAGCCCCTGCGTTTTTTATCCCCTGTATTACCTGATCTTCTTTTCCTTCTGGCGCCAAAACCACTATGCTGCCTCCGCCACCAGAACCAACAATCTTAGCCCCTAACGCCCCAGCATTTAAAGCCCCTGAAATCATATCGTCAATTCTAGGCACTGTTATTTTTAAAATGTCTTTTAAAATAGTATGGTGCGCGTTCATTAAATTGCCAATTTCCTTAAAATCTGGCGTATCTCTTTTAAATGCAACCAACGCTTTTTGGGTAATATCATGGTTTACAATTGCAGCGTATAAATAACTTTGCAAATCATCGGGCACATAATTCAAATAATATTTTAAATCTTCCCGCTTTGCTTTTTTTATGTCAAAATCGCGCAGCTCGCTCTTCACTTTATTAATTGCCAAAAGGGCCTTTCCCCTTAGTTCGCTTAAAAGGCCAACGGTTTCCTTTGGTATGCCAGATTCGCCAATAATAATACCTTTTAAATTGGCATTGATTATTTCATATGAGAAATCATGCCCCGTTTCTAAATAAACAATATTCCCCAGTCCAATACTATATTGGTCCATTTTACCTCCAGGTGCGCCTTGTTCCAATACTTCAGATTCATATGCGACTTGCGAAATGAATTCTGATGATACTTCTGCATCTACCCCAAACGCCTTAACCAAAAAATGCACCCAAGCAACAACCACTGCCGATGAACTTGAGGTACCTGCATTGATTGGTAAATTGCCAACAATTTCGATATCATACCCTGTTGTGGGTACACAACCATATCGCCTTAATACTTTTAGGGCATACAATAAATGATCCCCTTTTTCAATAACACCTATTTCGGCATCTATATCAATAACCCTTTTTTGGTTTATGTTTGGTTTATTAATGTTAAAAACACGTTCTTCATTTTCTATGGCCGTTAACTTAATGTTTCTGTTAATGGCACATGCTATTACAGGTAAGCCCAAATAATCTTGATGATCTCCAAACAAACATGTTCTCCCTGGTGCTAATGATATAATTCTCTTCATTTTCAATACTTACTATCCTATTTTTTTGATAAGATTTGATGTTAATTTTTTGTTACAAAAACATCAATTTTCCATTATGATTTTAGCGAATGTATTTATTTATTTTTAATAAAAAAAGAAAATGATCCAAAAATGTGCTCGAACACATAAAAAAAGTGTTATCGAGCACATTTTTTGTAATATTAACCTTTACTTTTCATATATTTGTTACCATGAAGAAGTATACCATTAAAGATATAGCTAAACTAGCAGGTGTTTCTAAAGGAACTGTAGACCGCGTTATACATAAAAGAGGTAAAGTATCCCAAAAAGCATTAGAAAAAGTTACCAAGTTGCTTGAGGAAATTGATTATCAACCCAATCCTATTGCTCGAAATTTAAAAAACAATAAAATTTATCAAATATGTGTGGTATTACCCAATCCGGCCGAAGACAGTTTTTGGGAGCCCTGTACAAAAGGTGTTAACCAGGCCATTGAAGAATTTAAGTCTTTTGGCATTGCCATTAAATTGTTTTTCTTTAGCCCTAACAGCACAAAATCCTTTAAAGATGTAAATAAAGAGGTTTTAAACTTAGCTCCAGATGCCGTATTGCTTACGCCTTTATTTTTTAAGGAGAGTATTAATGTTTCAAAGAATTACAAATCGGCGGGTATTATTGTTAGTACTTTTAACAACCAAATAGATTCTGATGAGATCGTGAGCTTTGTTGGGCAAGACCTGTACCAAAGTGGCAGGGTTGCGGCCAGATTAATGCACATGATAGCCGCAGCGAAATCTGATATTATTATTTGCCATATTGATGAGAGCTTTAGCAACGCCTTGCACATGCAGCAAAAAGAAAAGGGCTTTAGAAATTACTTTAGCACCTTAAAGGACTATAATATTTTTACCATTAATGCCAACCAAAAGAACTTAAACAAGTTAATTAAGGAAACTTTAAAAGCGCACGAGCGTGTTTCTGGAATTTTTGTTACCACTTCTAAGGCATTTAATGTTGTTGAGCTTTTAAAGGACAATAACATTAAAAACATTAAGGTTATTGGTTACGATTTATTGGAAGAAAATATTGGTTTCTTAAAAAATGAATCCATAGCGTTTTTAATACACCAAAGCCCTAAAATGCAAACCTATCTTGGGTTGACGTATTTGGCTGAACACTTTTTGTTTAATAAAGACATCCCCGATTTAAAATTACTTCCTATAGATATTGTAAATTCTGAAAATTTGAGTTCTTATATAGAACATTAATTAAGCTGTTGTAATTCCAGAACACCAAAGGAGCTGGCTATATGAAAGTTTGGCGTTTCTGTTTTAGGGTCTACCCAAGTTAACCAAACCGGTTCGTACCCCAATGCTTTTACTTTACAGTATTTGGCCCTAAAAATGCCTGTTTCTATCTTATTATTGTGTATTAAATTCAGGCTTTTTAAAGAGGCGATGCTTATTTTGCCTTCTACACTAAACCCTTTATCATGGGTATAAGACTTCACTATTAAACCTGTTTTGGGCCAATTCCATTCAAAATCAAATACCTTATTGGGCAATGCCTTAAAGTCCATAATTCTTGGTGTAGGGTCTATTTCCAGGCAGTAATACGGATTCAACGTTGCGTCCTGTCTAAAAAACAACTCAACCCGATCAGATACATTGATGCTCTTAAAACTATCGTCCGTTTTATCTATATGTATCGTATCATCCCATACTTTAAATACAAAAAATAAATGGGCCCCATCCCATAAGGCCCTAAATTCGGTTTTGGTATCTATAGTATGCTCCCAGGGCGATTGAAAATCGATTATCCTATTGGCGCTTTCCCATAACAAATCATCAGCCTTACCAGTAATTAGCAACTGCTGCTTTGGAATGTGATTGACTTTGTATGTTTTCATAACTGGCGTTTTGTTTTTTAACTTTTAATTGTTCCCTGAGACTGAGACTGTCCACTGAGACCGTCCACTGAGACTGCAAACCGAGACCGTCTACTGAGAGACCCCCACTTCACTCCCGCCCCAATAATAGCCAAAAATTTTAATTAAGCAATGAATAATTTTGTGAGTCCTTTACAATAGGCTAAAAAATCTTTAAGAACTTATAAATTGATTAAAGAATTGCATAATTTTTTTAAAAAATGATTTTTCCCACTTAATATTAAACTATATATTAGCTTTTTATAATTTATTATTTACAATGCCAAAAACCATTTATTTCCTCTTTGTTGCTTTATTAGTTTCCATTAACTGTTTTTCCCAAAAAAAAATAGAGCCTACCGAAAATGACATCAAAACTGCCAAATTACTAAAAGAACAGTATCCAGACGATGCCATTGTATTACAAGAGAGTACCGATTATATTGTGTTTGATTTTAATAAAAAGGAGCAAAAAGTAACCGCCAACCAAGAGTCTACCGAATCTATGATCAATATAGATTCTTGGACAAAAATTCAAAAGCATTCGTTTTATGACGAGCAAACCTCTATTAGTGATTTTGAGGTTACCAACATAAAAAACAAGAGCATGCACCCCTATATAAAGGATGAAGCTTATACCAGTGATGATTTATTTTATAATGATGCCCGCGTAAAATTCACCAACATTAACTTTCCGCTTTTAGGCTATAAAGTCAACACACATATAGAAAAGGAATATCACGATATTAAATACTTTACCAAACTTTTTTTTAATGATGCCTATCCCATCTTAAAAAAAACCATCACCTTTGAGGTGCCCAGTTGGTTAGAACTAGAGCTTAAAGAGATGAATTTTGATGGCCATGCCATTACTAAGCACCAAACCACCAACCCCAATAGCGGTACTAAAACCTATACATTTACCTTAGAGAATATCCCGGCCGCCTATAAGGAACCCAATACCCCCGGCCCCACTTATATCTATCCGCACATTTTAATTATAGCGAAGTCTTACACCTTGAATGGTGACAAAAAAACCATATTCAATACCACCCAAGATTTGTACAACTGGTATAAATCTTTGGTTAATAGCCTTGAAAATGACAACTCTACAATTAAGGAAAAAGTCGCATCATTAATTCAAAATGCCCAAAACGATGAAGAAAAGATAAAAAACATCTATTACTGGGTGCAGGACAATATTCGTTATATTGCTTTTGAAGACGGTATTGCAGGCTTTAAACCCGATGAGGCTTCTAGTGTTTTCAACAAACGGTACGGCGATTGTAAGGGCATGGCAAACTTAACCAAACAAATGCTTATTGAGGCTGGTTTTGATGCCCGGCTGACCTGGATTGGCACCAACCGTATTGTTTACGATTATTCCATACCCAACCTAGCGGTTGATAACCACATGATCTGCGCCCTACTAAAAGATGACAACATACTGTTTTTAGACGGCACCGAAAAATTCAATGCCTTTGGGGAATATGCCAATCGCATTCAAGGCAAACAGGCACTTATAGAAAATGGCGAGGGCTTTATACTGGAAACGGTTCCTGAAGTGGCATCAAACTTTAACAAGGAAGTTTTTAATTATTCACTAACATTACACGATAATCTTCTTAAGGGCACCGGCTCTAAAAGCTTTCACGGTGAAAGCAGAACCCATTTGCTATATAATTTCGATAATTTGAAACGCGATAAAAAAGAAGAATTTTTAGACTTTTATCTTAGCAATGGCAGTACCAACATAAAAGTATCTGATATTAAAACAACCAATTTATTAGATCGCGATATAAGCCTAAACATATCCTATACTATGAGTATTAAAAATGCGGTGTCCGCTTTTGATAATACGGTCTATATTGATATTGATTTTGACAAGGAATTGGACAACTTTTTATTGGAAAAAAGAGAAACCGATTATGTTTTTGATTTTAAACGCTTTTTAGAATCGACCACCACTTTAAAAATACCTTCTGGTTACACCATTACACAAATACCCGAAAGCATAAGTGTTTCCCATAAAAATTTTGATATGGCCGTAACGTTTACCAAAACCAATAACATTATTACATATAAAAAATCCTTTAACCTTAAAAATGCTAAAATAGAAACTTCAGATTTTGAAGCTTGGAACGCTTTTATTTCCAAATTAAAACATGTTTACAACGAACAAATTGTATTAACCAAGTTATAAGTACATGTATCATTCTAAGGCAAGCAACAACCAAAATATAAAACAAACTGATGAAGATTAAAATCCTATGCACCGTTTTAGTGGTGTTTTCTCTTTGTGGAACAGCACAAACAAAAGAAGAACTTAAAATTAAAGATTTTTTCTGGGGCGAACACGATACGCACAAAAATGCCTATGAGGTCCCCGAAAAATGGCAAAACGAATCGGCCGTTATTCTTTACAAAAACGAAAATTATGATTTTCACAAGTTTGCAAAAAATGTTACCTATACCACCTCTATAAGAAAACGTATTAAACTATTGGATAAATCGGCCATAAAAACCTTTTCTGAATTTTCATTTAAAGACCTATTTAAAGAGCCGGCCAAAGTTATTGTATTTCCCATACCAATTGCATTCAATGTAAAACAAAAAACAGGGAGCTATGCTGGTATCAAGATCATAAAACCCAATGGCAACGAAATTGAAATCGATATTGAAAAGGAATCTGTACAGGTAGATAATGAAACTAAAATTGCAATTTCCAATCTAGAGGTTGGCGATATTATCGATTATTACATCTATAAAGAAGACCCTTTTAAGTCGCATTATGCATTTGGGTTTGATCCTGTTGAAACAACCTTATCAGACAATTACCCTATTATTGATTACAAGCTGTTTTTTGAAACTGAAAATGATTTTTTTATAAACTTTAACTCTTTTAACGGTGCGCCCGAGCTCAAGGAACTTGAAACCGATAAGAACAACCTAAGGCGCTACAGCTTAGAAGCTTCCAATATTAACAAGTACGAGCCCAATAGGTGGTTTTTCCCGCTTGTAGAACTGCCCACTTATAAATTTCAAGTGTACTTTGCGCGTTCGGGTAAGTTTGAAGACCAGGCCATGGCATTCCTACCAGAAAAAGAAACCATCATTAAAAAAAGTGTTAGTAAAGAAGAAGTGCTTGATTTATACGACAAGCGTTTTAAACCCGATGGCGAGGTTATGGAAGTTAGCAATTTTCTAGAAGATATAAGCTTTCAAAGCGATAGTGAAAAAGTTACCGCTGCCTATTATTACATGAGGCACCATTATTTAACACGGTATGTAGAGGCCATGTACCTTAAAGAGGCCAACTCTATTTATTACCCATTTCAGTACTACAGTTCGAGGTCTATATTCTTAAATGACCAAAAACATTTTATCAGGCATTTTACAGAATTTTTAAAACGCGAAAAAATCGCTTATGAAATTGTCGTGGCCAAAAAACGATTTGATGGCACTATAGACGATTTGTTGATTGAAAAGAATGTTAATGTATTTTTAAAGGTTATAACAGAAACGCCCTTGTATTTAGAGTACTTTGGGCCACACACCTCTGTTAACGAATTTCCGCCATTGGTTGAAGGTACCGATATTTATCTATTAACAAGTTCTAAAAATAAAATTGACGGTATTAAAGATGGCCAATTGCCTAAGAGTACCTATGCGCAAAACGAATCTAAAAAGGACATTAGCTTTACACTTAACGAAGATATGACAGTTGCTACCATTACTGCAACCAATAGCTTTAAGGGCCACCAAAAAAGCGACCAACAATACGATCGTTTACTCTTTACAGATTATGTGTATGAAGATTACGAAAAATACCAAAGCCAATCGTTTGTAGACCATGTAAGGCGAAAAAAAGATAAGGCCAAGTTTCAAAAAGAATTGGATGCCATCATTACAAAACTTAAGGACAACCAACAGGAACGCTTTAAAAAAGCCATTGAAGCGGAGTTCGGACTTGATGATGTGGAAGACTATACATTTGAAATTAAAGAAACAGGGCGTTATGGTTTGGATACTTATTTTACGTACACCGAATCTTTTAAAGTTAAAAATGCCTTTGTTAAAAAAGCGGGACCTAATTACATTGTTGAAATAGGAAAGCTTATTACCGAACAAATCGATTTAACAGATAAACAACGCACACGTACCGAGAACATCCATATGTCCCACCCCAGATGCTATAACAACAAAATAACCTTTAACCTGCCAAGCGGCTATACCGCTACTGGTTTAGATAAATTAAATAGGTCTGTCGATAATAGTACGGGAGCATTTATTAGTGAAGCAACATTAGATGGAAACACCTTGGTAATTACCACCTCTAAACAATACAAGCACCATTACGAACCCAATTCCAACTGGGAGCTGATGGTTGCGTTTTTGGATGCAGCCAACCAATTTACAAATGAGAAGATCTTGTTGAAAAAAATATAGTGTTGGGTTTTGGGTGTTGGGTTTTGGGTGTTGGGTGCTGGGTGTTTGGTGTTGGGTTTTGGGTGCTAGGTTTTAGGTATTGGGTATTGACAGGTATTCATACTGAAATGGGGAATCTTAAAAGCATTTACAGAAGCTAACGGCTAACAGCTAACGGCTAATGGCTAACAGCTAACAGCTAACAGCTAACAGCTAACAGCTAAGAGCTAAGAGCTAAGAGCTAAGAAAAAAAACAAGTTACTGACAATAGGTAAACAACTTACTCATAGTAGACAAACAACTTGCTTATAATAGATAAACAAGTTACTAACAGTAGATAAACAACTTGCTCGTAGTAGACAAACAAGTTGGTTTTAAATAGATAAACAGTTTGTTTGTCTGTTTAAAAAGAAAAACCATCGTGCTTTAGGCCTAAAGCACGATGGTTTTTACATAATTAACCGCTTTTAAATACTGGTTTGTTTAAACAACATCCAACGTATCGTCCAGAACGCCACTGCGCAGGTTGGCATTGTTACCATACCCCTTACGCACCTCCAGGACGTAGGTACCCGCTACCAGCGTAGCTGGTACAGCAAACATCAATTGCCCCTCGGTACGTTTGGCAATAATATTGGCCTTGGTCTCTGCACTGCCATCGGTAGGCACAAAGTACAGACCTTCTAAGGCGTTATCGGGATTAAACTTCAGTTCTTCACCTATAATCTTACCAATACCACCAGGCGTAAGCAAACTGTTGGTGGTGTTAGAATTTACATCGGTGTACTCTAAGAGGGTTGGCGATGGTGCACTAGATGCCACTCTTTCTGCCTTCGCCTCACGCAGTTTTTTGTTTACCAAATCGCCTGCCGATACGCTGGCCTTTTTGGCATGGCGCGTTGCATCAAAGGTATCGGCCGCATTAATAAACACCCCCTTAATGCCCGGGCGCATACTAAACAAGGGCGTTACCACAGAATAGCCGTTAACCACCTCATCGCTTATTACCTCGTTCAATAGGTTGGAGGCTGCCTTTAGGTCGGTTCGCGTTAATGTAGTACCACGCTTTAGGGCCAGTTCAATAATATCGTCCGTATAGCGGATGCCCGCTAGTTGTACCTTGGCCGAATGGTCGTTCGGATCGGGGGTTATTGCATTAAGCTGTAAATAAAATTTAATTGCCATAATTTCTGTTTTTAATGGTTAAACGTTTTTATTATTTTCTATTCTTATTCTAAATGGTTAGTTGTTGCTTACTGTTTAGTTGTTTGTTGTATAGTTGGTTAGTTGTTTGTTACTGTTTAGTTGGTTGTTGTATAGTCGGTTAGTTGTTGCTTACTCGGATTTGCTTACTGTTGCTTTTAAACTCCCCGGATTGCTGCTTTGCAATTCCAGCGCGCCACCAGGCACCTTCGCTGAAACAGTCCACTGGACTGTTTACTCACGCTCGGTCCCCCCTCTTATGCCGCCGTAAACGGCACAATAGGGGAGCCAGATTCGTCTGGCTTTTTAATTTCGTCTGAGTAAGCAAACTCTGAACTCTGAACTCTGAACTCTGAACTCTGAACTTGCTAAGTTGAATGTTGTTTTTTCATAATGTTTGTGTTTTAGTTGGTTTATTATTAGTTCAGCGTCTTTTCTTTTCTTTATTTTCAATGAACGTTTCTTTTTTCTTTTTCTTCACTCGTGCTAGCCGAATGTTTTTCTTTAAAAAGTCTGCACTCAGCTCCTCCCTTTAGTTAAAGGGAGGTGGCCTGCGCCCTAGCGCAGGACGGAGGGTTTGCACCCACAGCTACTTCAACACAATCGTATATCGTAAACTCTAAATCCATTTCCTCTATAATCCAAAAACTTTTCACATACAATTGTATTTACAATTATCAATATTTGTTTTTATTTGTCATTTTTTCAGTTGCAAATATGTCAAAAATAATAGGAATAAACATACTTAATCTTTCAAGCGTACGAAAGATTATTTTAGGTTTTTGATAGACAAGAGCGGGTATTTAAAATCAATTGATTGCTTTAAATATGTTAAAACTGAAAAACATCAAGCCTTATGAAAATTAGCCACGAATACACGAATAAATACTAATAGTCTTTTCTAAGTTTAAATGGAACGCGATATGGGCTCCCCTCTTCTTTTCCGAAGAGGGGACGATTGTTGTGCAACAACAATCCGGGGAGTTTTATAGCAACAGTAGGCCATTTTTAAAGCATAAAGCAACATTTAAAACATATCTTATTTAATTATTTAAGTTTTATCTATATTCGCTTTATGTCCCAGAAAGTCCATAACAAAAAAGAGCTTGAAAATTTCCGAAAGGAATTGCGCCACAACCTGACACCTGCCGAAGCGTTCCTTTGGAAGCATTTAAAGGCCAGACAGCTTAGAGGCAGAAGATTTACAAAACAGCACAGCATAGGCTATTTTATTGTCGATTTTTATTGTGCTGCCGAACGATTGATTGTGGAATTGGACGGGGAAGTACACAACAATCCCTTAGCAGAGGCCTATGATGCCAGACGGACCAAGTACCTGGAAAGTTTTGGCTATAGGGTTCTACGGTTTGAGAACAAAATGGTCTTTGATTCCCTGATACAGGTTTTGGATGAAATTGCCTCTCATTTTAAGGACTAAAAAACCTGTAGTGACTATCTAACTCCCCTGATAATTGCTAAAGCAATTATCGTCCCCTCTTCGGAAAAGAAGCGGGGAGCCACTTCGCCCGCGTTAAAGCACTCACCCAACCGCTAGATACTTCACGAACATTTTTATGAGCTTTTTCAGGAACTTGGCCTTGGTCATCTTGCGGTTTTTAATTTCCTGTATGATGCTCCGGTAGCCTTCCAGGCTCATGCCAAACAGCTCCTCGAAGATGCGCATGGTCTCGGCCAGGCTTTTGTTCTTGCTGATGATAAACCCACAGGTATAGACAATGTAGATCCATTCCACCAGCTCGCGCTTGGTACCCTTCCATCGCAACAGGGCGTTTTTCTGCGGCCCTGCTTCGGGTGCTGTGGTGTCCAGGTCCAACAGCGCTATCTGCTCCCTTAGGGTTTCTATCAGTCGCTCGTAAGCTATCAGGGTGGCCAGGATGTTGTCGATCCCGGTGGTTAGGCCGGGGATGCTGAACAGGCAATAGGGTCCCGCGTTTAGGCAGGGGGTGTTGTTCTCTGTGTTTAGGTAGATGGTCTCCAGGGTGGTGTCGCCACGCTTGTAGGCACGGTACAGGTCCTGGTGGGTGTTTATATAGTCCTGCCTTTTCTGGATTTCCCTGTTCAGGTACTTGATCTGCTTTTTTACCGTGCCCAGGGGCAGGTTTATCTGTACGGTGTAGTGCTCGCGGTAAAAGATCCAGTGGCCCAGCACCTGGGGCAGTTGCTCCTTGCGGAAGGCCCGTATGTCATTCTTGGCGGCAAAGTCGGCCCCTAGGGCCATGGCCTGTATCTGGCACAGGTACTTTTGGCTGCACTGGGCGCCCTGTTCGCATTGTTCCAGTAGGTCTGGGGTGTTGGTCTGTATTGTTTTTATCTCTGCTTCGAATTGTTCAAAGGTTTGATTCATTGGTACTTTAATTTTTTATGTATTAGTATTTCTTTCTTTTCATCTTGTTTGCTATTAATTCTTTAGGTTAATCATATTTTGGGCCTTTTTAGGGCCAAGCTTTTTTTAATAAATGTATTTCGAGTGGTGTGTGTGTTTCTAGGTCATGGTCTTTGGGTTTTAGGGTTATACATTGTTTTGTTCTATTAACGAAGCCCAAATTTAATACCACTAATTTTTTTTTATTTTTTTTTGGATGGGTTTAATAGAATTAAAAAATGGTGTTATTAGCGCTTATGAATTTAAATACTCCCCCAAGAAAGCTATAAAAATTCTGGCGTCCTTCGCTACAAACTATCCCGAAGCTTCTTTTGACTGTATTACAAAAGATAGTTATTTGGAGTGGTTAGATAATAGCTAAAGCTATTCGACCCGCCACGCGAAGGGATTCGCCGCGGCAGCCGGTGGGTTTAGTGAGAATTGATATTCTTTATCGGTTATCACCCAATCTGTCTTTACTTTGTTACAAGAATTCGAAAAAACTGCCCTTATTTTGTTACAAAATTTTAAGAAACCACCCTTATGCCGTTAGAATTTATGCCGGCGCGTTTTCAGTGGTTGAAGCAAAGACGCCGCAAGGCACGCCTTATTTGTTAATGAATTTGCCTTATTATTTGGGAACTAAAATTCCTGAATATATTGATTACTTTTTAAAAAGTTCCATGTAATCTTCAAATAAATACAACCTACCACGGTTAGCACCGGTAACTTCTTTTAAAATTTTAAGTTTTTCTAAATCCGTAATTAATGCGTAAGCCGTTTTAAGGGATTTTTCAATAATGATACTAATAGTTTGTGCATCAACAATGGGTTTATTGTATAAGTAGTTCACTACTTTGTAAGCATCTCCACTGCGTGTTCCCAATTCTTTAAGTTTCAAATCTATATTCCTTTGGAGCTGCAATATACCATCGAATGTTTTTACCCCTTTTTGTGCTGTTTCTATAATGCCTGTTAAAAAGAATTTTAGCCATTGCTCCATATCGTTTTGAAATCTAACACGCATTAAATTATCATAATATAGCATTCTGTGTCGTTCAAAAAAATCAGATAAATATAAAATGGGTTGTTTTAAAATGCCTGCACTCACCAAATATAAAGTAATTAAAAGGCGTCCTACCCGCCCATTACCATCTAGAAAAGGATGTATCGTTTCAAATTGATAATGGATTATAGCAGCCTTGATTAAATCCGGAAGCGGATTGGTATCATTATTGGCAAATTTCTCTAAATCTGATATTAATTCAGGTAAACTAGTGTCCACAGGCGGAATAAAAATGGCATCGCTTATAGATGCTCCCCCAATCCAATTCTGACTTTTTCTATATTCTCCGGGAATTTTATGCTCTCCCCTAACACCTTGTAATAAGATTTTGTGAGTTTGCCTGATAAGACGAGATGAGAATGGTAATGTATGTAACATTTTAACAGCTTCATTCATGGCCATGATGTAATTTTGAACCTCCTCCCAATCATTTCTTTTCTCTGTTTTCACATCTTCTTTGGAAAGGAAAGCTTCCTCAATATTTGTTTGAGTCCCCTCAATTTTTGAAGATTGTGTGGCCTCCTTGGCAATATGCATTTGAATGAACATATCAATATTAACATATTCCGAATACATATCCAATCGACCCAATTGTCTGTCGGCTTTACTCAAAAGTTGTATAACGTCCATATTTTCTAATTGCCACACGCGATCCACAAGTGTAGGTTGAAAACTTTTATAATAGCCTTGATTTACATAACCTCCGGCTTTAAAATTTTGCATAAACTGTAAATTAAATAATTACTATTTTACAAATCTACCAAAAAGTAAAATAGCAAAACCTCTTATTTTCGTTTTTTAACAAAAACTACAATAAGAATCATTGTTATTGTATTTTTTGATTAAAAAGTAAAATAACATCTAAAATATTTACACATGATGTAACCTGTTACAGCATCGGTTACCACCCAATCTGCATTTACTTTGTTACAAAATTTTAAGAAACCACCCTTATGCCGGTGCGTTTTCAGTGGTTGAAGCAAAGACGCCGCAAGGCACGCCTTATTTGTTAATGAATTTGCCTTATTATTTGGGAACCAAAATTCCTGAATATATTGATTACTTTTTGGAAAACTATAAAGTACATCCCGGCAGCTTAGACAATTAGTTTTAGATCGTAGCACTCGACGGGAGTCGAAGCGACCTGCCACGAGAAAGGTTTCGCCCCGGCAGCGGGTATTTATTCAGTTGTTCTATATGTTCTATATCGTAATTCTCCATTTACGGATTCAGGTATAACATCCATTTTTGTCCAAAAAGCAATTTTTAGTTCGTCTTCAGCTTGAATATAGTCATAAGACTCTGTAATTGCCTCTAAATATTTTTCAATTCCGTCGACACCTTTATTTTCGTAGTATTCAAAAATAAACAAAACCATTTCTGGACTGTCCGCAAAATCAGCTTTTTCTCCCATATTCTCAAAGTTTTGTTTCATTAAAACACCCAATTCAGAAAACTCTACTTTTCTTTTATTTTTGATAATACTATCTTTTTGAATGAAAAACGTGTTTCGAAATCTTGGAAGAAACATTGGGTTTTCACAGTATTCAATAGGATAGATATTCCGTACTTTGTTTTCCGTTTCTAAGACAATTTTAGGAATACTGTCATAACAGACAATTTCTTTAAGTCGGTCAAGAAAATTTTTATAATTGTCAAATTCCGATATTCGAATAGAAACATTTAAACTGTCCGAATCTTTTTGTCTAACGCCATATTCTTTAATTTCCTTTTTCTTGTTGCCACAACTTGCCAAAAGCAGAATTATTATTAAATATTTGGCGAAGTTTAATTTCATTTTAGAGCTTTGTTTATATATACCCACAACAACTAAAAAACATACAAGGGTGTTTATTTTTATTGAATACACTCAAATATACATAAACAACAAATACTTATACGTCTAGAGGATTTTTTGCACAGGTGTAGGCATCTTGGTTCTAATCTACCACACGAACGGATTGACTGCGTTGAACCTTAAGGTTTTGTACGGTAGCAGGACTTAAATATATCTTGTTTATATAAATTATGGGCTTGAGCAACGGTTACCAGTGTTATAAATAGTTATTTTATCATGCTTCTTAAAGTGTTTTCAATTCGAGGCGCATGACTAGCTCCCATAGTAACAAAAACAATTTCTTCTTTTTCAACTAGTTCAGCGATTATTTGCACCAGGTGAAAATCTCTGGATAAATTGGATGCATTCCATATATCGTATAGATACCCCTTGGGCCACCCTTGTTCATCAGAGTAGTCTCTCCAATCAATTTCAGGGTAATCTTTCTGCCAAATGCTATCAAGCGCTTCCCAAGACTGGTATATACCTTTAATATGTTTATAATTGGTTCTACTTTTTAAATATTCCTGTAATTTTTCTTCTGGATTTTCAGGCTTGCCGTGTCGCATATTACTGAAATAAGGACGGAACGTATAAAACATCGCTATTTGTTCAACAGGAAACTGTTTCATCAAGATTTCAATTTCGTCATCTCGAGTAGGTTCCCAAGTATATAAATTAACTCCATCCTTTTTTGCTAATTCAGAAACCAATCCACCCTCACCATATTTGTCAATGGGGTCTTGAAACCAAGTAAATAAGAAACCTAACCTTCCTTCTACAAGGGCAAAGGTAGGCTTTGCTTGATCCCACAAATTACGAATCGTATCAAACTGGGAATGATTTGGGTCTGTGGTATGCTCGACACCAAGAATATGCACTTCACCTTTTGATTTCGACCTAATAGTGTAGCAATATGGCCTTCTATGTGATTGCCAAATTTCTTTGTATGCTTCCATATCCATTATCGGTGCAATCAGTTCTCTATTTTCCTTAACATTATAAAACGATGGGGATTTCCAAATTATATTACAAGAGCATAAAATTGCAATGAATAAGAAAAAAAGAACTAGGCTAATTAAAACTTTCTTGGCTCTCTTCATAATTATTTATAACAACCGGATAAACATACCAGGGTGTTTATTTTTA
The DNA here is from genome assembly GCF_059428085.1 of Aestuariibaculum scopimerae. Classification (NCBI taxonomy): domain Bacteria; kingdom Pseudomonadati; phylum Bacteroidota; class Flavobacteriia; order Flavobacteriales; family Flavobacteriaceae; genus Aestuariibaculum; species Aestuariibaculum scopimerae. The sequence goes on along the minus strand of NZ_CM182089.1, from coordinate 2,235,986 downwards.
TTGAATACACTCAAATATACATAAATAACAAATACTTACAAGTCTGGAGGATTTTTTATAGCAGGTGTGGATATCTTGATTCTAATCTACCACGCGAAAGGATTGACTGCGTTAAACCTAACGGTTTGACTACGTCGAACCTATCGGTTTCGTGCAGCAGCAGGGGTTTTCTTTTGAGATTATTTATTAATTATTTTACTTATGAAATCATTCGGCATTGTTGGACCTGAATCTTCTTTTAAGAGCCCTGTATCTGAACGACTAAATAAGGATTGTAAAATCAGTTTTCTATCTTCAGCATCCATTGACGTTCCTTGCTCATTTAATAATGATAAGTACACGAAAGTTAAAGCATGTCTTTCCTCCGCATCTCTTGATAAATGAAGAGAACTAAACATAACTTTGTTAACTGCTCTTATAGCAAATGCCATTAATGCTAAAAATGCTATAAATATTAAAGACCAACGAACAACAGTTACTTCGTTACCTTTAAATACTTGTTTGAAAATATAATCAGGTGCTACTATTAAAATAGCTCCCAGTAATAATGTACAAAAACCAATTAAAACCATTAGAATGGTTCTAGCTGCCTTATAATTTTTAAAATAAGTATTTGCTTTAGTTTGCCAGTATCTTGCTGGTTTCGATAATTCAAGTTTTTTGTCGTAAGCAATTTCTAGATTTTTCCTTCTCTCTTTAGATTCCTCAAAAAATTTAATTAGTTCTTTTTTTATTCCTTCATTTTCTTCATTACCTTCAAACCAATTATTAATTAGGGCTTCTTTATCTTGTTTTAAAGTATCTATTGCTTCTACATAATTTTCGTAATCAGTATTAGCATTGGTTAGGTGTTCTGTTAAATCTTTTTCAGACTCATTAAGTTGTTCTTGAAAACTATTGCGTAGTTTGCTTATTGAGCTTTTTTCTTTGTTCCGTCTGTTTATGATTTCCGAATAGTCCTTTGACTCAAACTCATAAGCTAATAAAGAGCCGACAAAATCATTTCTGTTACTCATACGAAATGAGTCAACAATGTAGTTGTAAGCTCCTTGAAAGTAAGCCGGTTTGTTCTGATGTATGTCGATCAGGAATGCAGTAAGTGGTGCGTCAGAAGTGAAAAAATATGAATTACTCGATAACTGCCCTGATTCTTCCCTCCAATAACTATCTAAATTCACTGAATTCGTTTGATTGTGATAAGAATTAATGAAACTTTCAATTCTTAACTTTAACTTATTGAAATGTCTTTTTGACTGCTCAAATTCGTTAGGTAGTGAACCATAATCTTCCCATCCCTTAATTTGTTGTGTAATCCATTTATGTATTGAACTCAAACCTTCTAACTGAATAGAAAAGTTGATATGTGGATAACTTATATTCGCAGTAGTTGAATTGAACCATTCTGGTAATTCCGATTCTGCAATTTTCTTTCTTAATTCAGTTGTTGTCATTTTCAGTTTATGGATAACGGTCTTGTATATGAAAAGTAGCGAATTTCACTCACTAATTTTTCGATTTTGTAAAGACCTTTAATTTATTAAATTTCGTTTGTTTAAGCGACTAAACCGCCATTTTTTATATACGTTGCTGGCAGCAGTTTTTATCTGTCCGATATATCTATTAATTCAATTCCGAACTTGAATTGTTGCATTTCTTTTACTACTTGTACTAATGCGTACTTAGCAATATTAGATTTACACAAATCAATCCTTTCCAAAATAGGTTTTCCTTCATAATGATTATTTTTAAATGCCATTACAAAAGTCGCTTGTGACGGGTCTTTTCTCAACCTATCAATTAATTCCGTAACATTTACTTTTTTAGTCGGATTTCGTTCATTGTAAAGTTTTAATGTTTTCTGGAAATAGATACTTTTTTTACTGTCTTTTAAGTCATTTGACAACCTTTTAGCTGATAAGACAACTTGAATATACAAGTCTCTCATTTTTGTATTAAAACCATTCTTTACGTGAATGAAATAAACTTTTTTGTCATTTATAACCATTAAGTCGCAAAGTTCTATGTTATCATTAATTACCTTATCTAAGACAAAATAATTTTTAAGGTGATTATGACTCTTGTTATAAAAATCCTCGTCTTTCTTTTTTGGCCATTTTAATAAGAGTTCTTCTACCATTCTATATTTGGTATAAAACTCTTTGGCATCGTTATTCATTAATTCTAAAAACTCATCATCAAGTAAATACCAATGACCGTCAATCTTAAAATATTTCTGTCCTAAATAGTCAATTTCTGCCGTTATATGCGAGAAAAAATGCCCATATGTTTTCTCTGAATTATTTATCAGACCAACAATGTTAAGTTTAAATAATTTCCTTTTTATTTTGAACCTATCTCTAACATCTTCTAAGTTGTCAAAAATGTGTTTTGTACATTCAAAATATAGTTGTTCTCTTTTCTTAACTGTGACATCGGTTTTACCTCTTGAAAATTTTGCTCGAATTAAAAAGCTGTTGCATTCGTAAAACAATTCTAATTTTGATGGGTGTACAACTTCTATAACATCACTTTGATTATATTTTACTTTATCAGGTGTATTGTGTAATAAAATATCATCGACTATTATTTCCTTTAGTGTTTCGTCTAGTTCGTCAACTAGTTCGGGCTCATTAATCTTGAAAAATAATGTTAGTTGAACAGGCTTGTTGTTTTTTCTAATTTTTTGAATATCCTTAATTAAAACTTTGAGTTCATCGAAGTTTAGCTTCTTTCTAATACTAAAATATGAGCCAACTTCTAGTAAGGCAACGTCGTCATTTAACGAATACTTTTTGAACTCATTTAGTTTAAGCTCATCTCTTATTTGAAGCTTAATTTTAGTTGGAACTTCCGAATATTCCAATGTCTCAGCAATAGTTTGATTGAAATTGAAAATTTGTTTCTTTTGAGAAATATTATTGGCAACTCCTCGGATTTCCAATTCTTGAATTATATCCTCTTTGGGTTTGGCAATTCTTTGATATAAGTCGATTCCAAAACTCGGATTTATAAATTTCCTAATTACGCTCATTCCACTTCCGCTAATTACACAGTAAATTTCGGACTTGTATTTAATGAAGAGTACGAAGGAAAATTCTATAATTTCAAAATTTTGATTTTCCGTTAAACTTTCGGGCAAGAATAATTTCCAATAATATTTTTCTTTTGGCTGATTATAGCAGTAAGACCAGAATTTGAACTTTCCATCGTTTTCATATTTAACTTCAGGTTTTATGAGAGTTGAATCTTGAAATTTATGTCTTAATTTTTTTTCGTGATTGTTTTGGATAATTTTAATGATTTCTTTGTCAGACGCATCTTTAAATTCATAATATGATTTATCGATTTGAAAGATTTTCAGGTTGAATTTGGTCTGTCCTGCAATCATTGTTTCTTGGTTTGGTTAAATTGCTGCCAACAACTAAACAAACACACTAGTGTGTTTATTTCTATTATATACACACCTCAAATATAAAAAAAAACTCATAACATCTAACACTTTTCATACAAAAAAAAGTAAACTTTTATACAAAACAAAAGCACAAATCAAAGTTCAAGTTCAGCCCTGTAAAGTCACAAACGTCACAAAGCCCCAAAAAAACAAAAAGCACATCTCTTTCCCTGCCTGCTAGTTGCCGCATTCCCCAACACATTAGAGCATGCTGTCAGTAACCATTACCCATAACTTGGGTTTAAATGTCGCTTCTTAAATTACTGAGCTACTTACAAAGCTAATCCATACCAATGAATGTTCTTTACGGAAAACCGTAAAGCGGCAAAAAAATAGGGCAACTTTAAAATCCCCCCATATCAGACCATCCAACTGACACATCTCCAAATTAACTAATCAGCTAATCAACTCATCTCCAAATCGACTAGTCAACACATTTCCATATTGAAACATTAACAAATCATCACATTAAAACTCCCCCTACCCAAAAACCAAATACAAAAACAACCAGGTTAGCAAATCGCCTAATAGGGCCAAACCAATTATAATAAGAAGCCCTTTTATAAGGTCTAATAGTTTTTTAAACATGTCCCTGTATTATTTCGGGGTAGTGAAATTTTAAACAAAAACACGCTTGCCGCGTGGCGGCAAGCTTTCCTCCCCAAAAAGTATTACACAAGCCTCTTTATCCGCTATCGTACAATACGCCACACCTTTAGGTATAACAATAAAATCATTTTCCATTAACTGTATATCCTTATCACGCAACTGCAATACAAAACGGCCCTCTATAACCAAAACTAGGGTGTCGTGGGTGTCGTGTTTTTGCCATGCAGATACCCCCATTAATTTTACCAGTTTTAGGTGTTGCCCGTTTAGGCTTGCTATGGTTTTGGGGCTTTGGGGGTCTTTTATTAGATATAGTTGGTGGTATAGGTTTGTTTTGGTTATTGGCATAGTAGGGTGTTTTTTTAAACCCTGAGACCCATGTTTATTGGGAGGGCCTCAGGGGTTCTTAGTCATTTATGCTGTGTCTCACTGTTGATGGCCCTCGTTGCAACGAGTGCTAGCGGGGTAAAGTGCCGTACATTGTTTTTACATAGGCTTAAGCTTCTCTGGTAATAAGATAAACTCCATCAAATGTTCTTCTTTCAAATACTTTTGGGCAGCTTCTTGTATATCTTTAACCTTAATTGCTTCTATAATATTAGGATATTCCGCAATGGCTTCAGGTTTGAGTCCAAATAAAATTTGTTCAGTTAAATAATCCCTCCACTCTTGCATATTGGAATAGGATGAAACCTCATTGATCATGTAATTTTTAACCTTTTCCAATAAAACTGCATCAGGACCTTTTTTCTGTAACAGAATTACTTCTTCTTTTGTAAGTTGAGCTAAATGGTTTGCATTTTCAAAAGCACAATTAAAAGATGCTAATAACCTCGTTTCTCCTGTTGAAGCGGAAATGTTGTACAATGTCATTGGAGTGTAGACTGACCCTTCATCAAATCGTAACCGATTAAGTAATACTTCGTATAATACATTCCTTAAAATCTGAAATTTCAGCTTTTCTTTATCAGAAATGGGATTCATTATTCCATAAAAATATAAATCTATTTTTGCTTGATTTTGATCTCCTATAAAATATGTTTTATTTATACTTTTCTTTAAGTCCTTTTCGTTATAATCATTACCTCCAAATAAATTCTTAAGATTATCCTTGTCAGTAGGTTTATTAGGCAAAGACCCTAAATATCTTACAAGTATAGAAGTGACTTTTTTTACATTAAAGTTGCCCGTCAGAACAAAAGTCATCCCTTCAGGTCTCTGATATAACTCTTCATATGCTCGATAAACTTGTTCCAGTTCCATATCTTCTATTGCTGGCACCCTAGATGAGTACCTTTTGAAACCATCTTGAATAATATTTAACGAATCACGATAAGCACTTAAAGAATAAAGCTTATCCATATTATTTATTCTATTAATTTGTTCTTTTTTCCAATCTTCAAGAACGGCTATGTCCTTATTGGGACTAACCATATATTGGTGGAACAACTGCATCATAGACTCTAATTGATCTATAGGGCCAGATCCAAGAATGCCTCTTGAATCTTCATTAAAGAATGGGGATACTGAAATCTTTTTTTGGCTCTTAAAATAATCAATGTCTGCATTGCTTAATCCATTTACCCCGCTTCTATCAATTACAGAAGGAGCATGTTTTGCCAACCAATATAAACTATCATTAACAATAAGACTTCTATTAGAGAAAAAGCCTTTAAATATAATATCTTTAGTTATAGTATCCGATCCATCATGTACAACTGGTTTGAGTATAATTTTCACATGATTTTCTAATTTGATTATGGTAATACCAGCCTCCTCCTTGTGAACTGTAACCAAGTAATATTTACCTTTGTATATTTCCTCTAACTTTTCATTACTAATAATCGGCTCTATTTCATAAGTTTGTTGAACATATGGTTTTATTTCATCACTTTGAACTTCTTTAATCCATTCTAGTATTGTGGCTTCGTCTGGAATATTTTCTTGGTTAGGCCCCTCCAAAACAATATCCCTATTTTTATTGGCTATCCACTTTTGAGCCATGTCATTTACCTCCTTCAATGTGATATGGTTTATAAGACTATCCTTGATTATAAACTCCTGTTCTGGGTCTAAAGGTATATTATTGTTGGTAAAATGATTTTTGTAATTTTCTATCAAAGATTTGACACCTCTTTTCTCTTTAGATTTTTTTAGTTTTTCAAGTAGATTTTCCTTTGCATACTGTAATTCTACATCTGTAAAACCATACCGTACGATTTGTTCAACTCTACGTACTAATTCTTGAAATGAAGATTTCAACGATTCCAAACTATCAACCCTATATAATGAGGTAGTAAAAGTATCCAATCCAGGTATAGCTCCTGAAAATAAACTATGGGAAGCAATAATTGACTTACCTTTTTGGTTTATTTTTTTAAATCTGTTATTAACCATCTCATTATATAGATCATATACTTCCAAGCGTTTAATATCACTTCTTGTCTTTATTTTTGTGATAGGCCATTTAGTAATAACATTTAGATTATATGTTGGTTTATTATTATCTGCTCTTGTAACAACAAATCTGTTCTTACCATCAAGTCTTGGATTGATATATTTTTGTTGTTTAGTCCATTTTTTAGCTTTTTTAAGATCGTAAAAAAACTCTTTAACTTGCTGTTCCATTTGGTTGACATTTATGTCCCCAACAATAATGATAGCCTGTCCATTAGGTCTGTAATAATATTTATAAAAATCAATTAATTCTTGTTGGTTAACAGAACTTATACTATTAATTCTATTGCGTTTGGTTGATATATTTTGATAAATCGAGTTCAATTTTATTTTTTTATAATATTGATGGGTAGTGGGCAATGTATTGAGGTCAGAATTGCCATTTTTTAATTCTTCTATTACTACCATGCTCTCCCGTGCAATTTCGTTAGAATCGAGTTTTAAGGCATACGCCCAATTTTTAAGAATCAATAAGCCGTCTTTAATGGCTTCATTAGTATTAGGCAATCCATTGATGTAGTAAAAAGTATTGTACAAATTTGTTCCTGCATTAATACCTTTCCCTAATCTTAAACTATACTTTTCTTCAACAAATTCTTTTAAAGAAGAAATGTCTTTGGTATTAATAAAGGCCATATGCTCAATTAGATGTGCAAACTCGGCATAAGTACTATCAGTATTGGGAGTATTCACTATTAGACTATAGTTTATTTTATTTTTTTCTTCGCTGCTATAGCGAATATAATAGGTGAGACCATTTTTTAATTTGCCATAACGTAACTGTGGGTCCATAGAAAGTTGTTCTTTTTTTATTTGCCCATTGGTCTCTGTACATAAACAAATACTGATAAGTATAAAAAATAAACTAACAATATTTCTTAATTGTGTAGTGATAAACTTTATTGTCATAATAATTTAGGTTGTAAAATTGAAATAATTGATGCCACAGCCATGCATGGCTGTGGCATTTATGAATAATTTAAGATAGCAAGCTAATATCCAGTATTTTGTTCAAGGTTTGGATTGTAATCCAATTCATCTTGTGGTATTGGATAAAGAAAATCTTCTATAGTGAAACCAGTCTTGATATTTTCTAATACAGACTGTGCACGACCAGTACGTTTTAAGTCAAACCAACGGTGCCCTTTTTCTGTAAAAAGTTCAACACGTCTTTCTTGTTCAATGGCAAGTAATAAAGCCTGTTGATCAATAGATGGATTTGTATCACTAATTAAAGGTAAACCCGCTCTTTCCCGGATCATATCCAAATCTTCAATTGCATTATTTAAAGCACCCCCTTGCGCTCTTGCTTCAGCACGGATCAAATACATCTCTGCCAAACGAAATACCATGGAATACTCGGTTATTGGTTGACTATACATGAATACTTTATATTTAAACGGTACGTGTACAATATCACCACCGTTATCATAACTTTTAGTCCAGTTAAGTAATCGTTGATCATTTCCTTCGAAAGAATCTATCAAATCATTTGTTAATACATTTTCAGAATTTCCATCACCAAAATGAATTCCTTCGTATGTATTAATATAACTTAAAACAGATGGTAATTGCCAAATGGCTTCTTGGCTATTTGCTAAGAAAACTTCATTTAAATTGTCTAATAATTCATATCGAGAATCATTTATTACTTCTGTTGCTAATTGCTCAGCAAGCCCCCAATTTTTTTGATATAGATAAACCCTTGCTAGTAAGGCATTTGCTGTAGCTCTATTTGGTCTCGCTTTATCTCCTGCAATATAATCTTCACTTAAATTATCAATAGCTTTAAGTAAATCATCTATTATGAGGTTGTATACTTTATTTTCTGGCTGACGTTCTGAAACTGAATTTGTTCTATAATCTGTAGTTGTTATAAGGGGTACATCACCAAATAAATTAACTAAATAAAAATAGGTAAAGGCTCGGATGAAATATACCTCACCTGTTAACTGGGATTTAATGTCTGAAGAGACTTCAGTAGATATTGCTAATCCTTCCAATGCTGCATTTGCCGCATAAACTGTCTGATAAGCCGATTGCCAAGATTGAAACACTCTTAAATTATTAGGCATCAATACATTTGCTTCAAATTGAGAATAACTATCATTAGTACCAATATAATTCAATTCATCTGCCAATAACCCACATAATACAGTAGTACTGGCTTCGGTACCATTAATAAATTCTCCATCTAATACGATATCATGATAAATGCCTATAATAGCGGCTTCAGCAGTTTGATCATTATTAAACACTTGGTCTTTTGACACATATTTATCGGCTAGATCAACTTCAATGAAATCTTCACAGGAAAACAAACAACTTAAAATAAGTGACACAGATATAATATATTTAATTTTCATAATCTTTAATTTTTAAAATTTTAATTCAACTCCTCCTGTAATCATCTTAAGAGGTGGTAGTTCATTTCCAGTTTCAGGATCTAGGCCTATATAGTTTGTAATTGTAAATAAGTTTTGTGCCTGTAGATAAATTTTAGCCTGTTTAAGCTTCGTTACATCCAGAAAAGAGTCTGGTAAAGAATATGAAAGTGATAAGGTTTTTAAACGAAGGAATGAAGCGTCCTGAATATTTTCATTACTATTGATATAATATCCCCAAGGTGTGAAAATTGAAAAATTAGCTAAAACTTTCTGTGTATCGGTAATATCACCTTCTTCTTGCCATCTGTCCAAGACACTCACCGTTGTATTCGTTTGAATGCGTCCTGGTGGATGGGTGGGAAAGATATCCGATCTTGATCGAGTTTGATTAACATATTGAAATAGAAATGAGAGTTCCAATCCTTTAAAGTTGAAAGTATTTAGTATTCCACCATATTCCCGTTTTAATAAACTCATGAACTGCTGATCGTCATTTTCAGTAATATTACCATCTCCATTAAGGTCCTCAACGGTGTAAAGTCCTGTTATTGGGTCAACTCCTGTATAGGTATAATATCTTCCCACAGTAAGCGGTTCTCCTACTTTATAAAGAGTTGCATAAGTAGAATTTTCTATGTCGTCAAATCTTATTAACTTATTTTTAGGTATTGTATAATTTACAGAAGTTGTCCATCGAAAATTATCACTATTTATATTGACAGTATTTAATAACAATTCCCATCCAGAATTCTCAACCGTAGCGTTAAAATTAGAATTTACTGAAAGAAAACCAGATGTTGCTGGTAATCTGTAGTCTACCAACTGGTTTGAAGACCTATGGCGATACCAACTTGAAGACATAGAAATCCTATCCTTCAAGAAACCCATTTCTAAAGCTACCTCAAGCTTTTTAGTCTCCTCCCAAGCATAATCAGGATTAAATAATTGTAGTGGGCTTAAGCCTTTAACTTCTTGATAAACCTGTGAAGTTGGAGAGTAAATATCATAGTACATGTAATCTCCAATCTGGTCATTACCCGTTAATCCAAAACTAGAGCGCAGCTTACCAAAACTTATTATTTTTGAATCTTTTAACCAATTTTCTTCGGAGAATATCCAAGCCAATCCTACAGCTCCAAAGTTACCAAATCGGTTACCTGGTCCAAATCGTGATGATCCATCTCTCCTACCAGTAAGGTTTATTAAGTACTTCTCTTTATAATTATAACCAATGCGGGCAAAGAGAGCAGCATAGCGGTATTTAGAGTCTAAATCTTCATCATAAACTACATTGGCGGCTCCAAGCAAGGATCCTAACAATAAATCAGAAGTATATCCTGTTCCATCTGTTCTTCTAAACCTATCAATATTTTCTTGAAAAGTTGCTCCAAAGAGCATATTTAAATTATGTGACCCCCATGATTTGATAAAATTTAATTGAGGTTCTATAATCCAAGAGCTTCGTTTAGATGTACCTAAAGAATTTGATCCTGTTGCATTTGCAAAAAAGAAGCTGTTGGGATCCATAGAACTTAATGGCTCTTTGGTTAGTTGCTCCATATCAAGATCCTGATATCCTAAATTTAAGTTTAAATTAAGTGGGGGAAGTATGGCATAATTTAAAACAGCATTTACATTTAGAGCATTACTACTAACATCATCTGTTTTACGCATTACAGACAAAGGATTTATCCATGAACTACGTCCATTAGAACGTGGTTGCCAATTTAATTCTCCGTTTTCGTCATATAGCGGTGGTGCAACAGGAGGAAGTCTTAATAAATTACCAAATAGAGCAGCATCGTCAAATAAGTGACTTTTATTATGTCCATAAGTAATATTGAGAGTCGCTTTAAATTTTTGGTCTGAAGAAGTATGGTTCATATTATAGAATCCATTTATTCGTTCAAAACCAAAATTACCAGGGAAAATAGTATTTTCTTTATAATAACTACCTCCTAAACGGAAAGTAGTATTATCCCCACCAGCGGAAATACTTAATGAGCTTTGACTGATCCTTGCTGATTCCCCCAAAAATAATTCTTGCCAATCTGTTTCACGAGTATTATCCCATACTCCGTTAAGATCATAATCAGTTGAATTTGGTTGTCTATTGTTGTCATTTGCTAGTGCCTCCATACGCATTTCAAGATACTGTTCGCGATTTAACACATCTAGTTTTTGTGTAAGACGGCCAACGCCTTGATAAAGATTTAAATCTACTTGAACTTTACCTTTTCTTGATGATTTTTTAGTGGTTACCAGTATGACACCATTTGCGCCTCTGGAACCATAAATAGCTGTACCATCAGCATCTTTAAGAACTTCAATGCTTTCAATATTACTAGGGTCTAGGGCTACAAGTGGGTCAAGGAAATTGAGAAATTCTGAATTTCCAGTTAAAGGTTTAGATTCAATGGGAATACCATCAACTATGTAAAGAGGGTAACTACCGTCAAATCTCAAACTATTATTTCCACGAATTTGTATTTGGGGTGCACTACTAGCAGCCCCATTAGTAGGAACTATATCTAAACCAGGAACTCTACCTTGTAATGCCATAATAGGGGATGTTACTGGTTGTTTTTCAATCTCCTTGGCTATAACTTTAGAAATATTACTTGTTTTAGTTCTATCAGTCGTCTTATAATACCCTGCATTCAATATCACTTCATCCAACTGCCCAACTTCTTCTTTTAGGGTCACATTAATGGCACTTTGATTCCCAACAGTAATTTCAACCGTTCCAAACCCCACAGCAGAAAACACCAAAACATTCTCAGGATTAGGCACCACAATACTATAATTCCCATCCATATTGGCCGCCGTGCCTTTAGTGGTGCCTTTTATTAGTATGGTAGCGCCGGGAATGCCCATACCGTTTTCGTCGGTAACTTTACCCGATACCTGTATTTGCTGCCTAGTATTGGCATCTTTAATAAGGATGGTATTATCTTGGGTAAGTACCACGTTTAAATGCCCCCCCGAAAGGCTTTGGTTAAGTAGGGTGTTAAGCCTTATTTTGCCTTTTTTAAGTTGTACCTTGGGAAGGTTTTTAAAAACATCTTTATGGTATATAAACATATAGTCGCTGGTTTGCGCCATAATGATTTTAAATACCTCATCAACGGTAACGGTTTTGTCTTCAGTAATGGTTATTTTAGTGTTTTGGGACACTAAATTGCCAGGTGAGAGACTAAACACCGACATACAGAACAAAAATAGTGTGGTTCGCATGATAACTATTATAAGCTTTTTTCCAATCCCCATACTTATAGGGCGAAAAAGGCTTTTGGTTAATTTTATTTCCATAAATTTACATGTTATTGGTTAGTTTATTAAAAATTGACTGATAATCTATAGGGACAGTGTTTTGTAACTTTTGCGGGTTTAAACATTGTTCCTTTTTTATTCCTGCGGAAGCAGGAATCTCTTCTAAGTTATTTATCTTTCATATGTTGTGGTTTTAGTGGTTAATGTTTGCTTTAATTGTTTTTATTTTAGTTTTTAATCTCGTCACTGAGCCCCATAAGGGCGAAGCAGTCTCACCCATAAAAAGACGTTCTTTTGTTAAAGAGATTGCTTCTTCGTTCCTCATCGCAATGACAGCTACTCCAGATATATAGTGCTTTCATGTATTTCATAATTATTTATAACCTTGGTGGCTTTTATAATATCTAATATGTTTTTAATGTTATGGTTCTTTTTTAAAATACCTACAAACTGCTCGTCTTTTAAGGCCGGGGTTTTAAATACGACTTCCATATTGTACCAGCGCTCTAGTACTTTCATGATGTCTTTAAGGGGTTTGTCCTCAAAATAGAATACGCCGTCCTTCCAGGCAGTGGCGTTGCGTACGTTTACGGTGGCTATGCTTAGGGTATTGGTGGTTTTGTTTAGGGTGGATTGGGTATTGGGTGTTAGGTGTTGGGTGTTGGGTGTTGGGTGTTGGGTGTTAGGTGTTGGGTTTTGGCCATTGGCCATTGGCGTAATGGCTACTTTTCCTTCTACAAGGGTGGTGTATATGTGGGGTTCGTCTTTGTAAGCCTTTATATTAAATTCGGTTCCTAGTACCTCAACAATCTGTGTGAGATCTCTCGACTGCGCTCGAGATGACATTCCACTTGCATTGACATTAGACCTGCTCGAAGTGACATTCGGCTGGGGTGACAATACTCTAAATTTAGAGCCACCGTTTTCTGTGCTTGGGGAGACGTCGAAATAGGCTTCGCCGTATACTAGGGTGACTTCGCGGGGTTGGCCGTCCATAAAGGCTACCGGGTATTTTAATTGGGTTTCGGAGTTTAGCCAGACTTTGGTGCCATCAGCCAAAGCTAGTTGGTATTGGCCGCCTCTTGGTATTGTTAAGGTGTTTGTTGTTTGTCGGTTAGTCGTTTGTTGCTCACTGTTGCGGTTAGCTGTGTAGGTGATGGCTTCGCCATTGCTGCTGGCATATGCTGTTTGGTATGAGATGCCTTTTTCCAAAGGCACTATGGTGCCGTCTTCTAACGTTAACGTGGCTTTATCACTGCCTGTTTTTATTTGGTTATTTACTATGATGGGTTCCAAATTCTGAATTCTGAATTCTGAATTCTGAATTAAGAGAATGGTGATTGCTGCTATTAGCAAAATGGCGGCAGCGGCGGCTGTGTACTTGTAAAGACGCTGCATACGGCGCTTGTAGAACACACTTTTTTGCTCGCGGATGCGCTGTAATATATTTTTGCTGGCCTGCTCGGTTTGGTACTGCCCTATATTCATATTAATTAAGGCGTTAACCCGACAGTATTTTTTAAATTGAGCCTCGTTGGCCGGGGTTTCCAGCCAATGCTCTAACTGCTTAAGCTCCGCACCAGAAATGTTGCGGGTAAGGAATTTTATTATTATTGGTTCGATGTTTGAATCCATCTTATAAATTTAAAACACTTTTACCCTAATAACGAAGCCAAAATGCAACACCACTAATTTTTTTGTAAAAAAATATATCTTTGTTTTCGAAATCCCTTAAAAAAAGCTCTTTTGGAAAATGCATTTGCCACCCCTAAAACGCTTATTGAACATCTTATTAAAGGTGATGAGAAAGCCTATGACTACTTGGTAAAGACCTATTACAATAGGCTTTGTGGCTATGCCAATAGTTTGTCGCACGACACCTTTAAGTCGGAAGATATTGTGCAGAACGTTATGGTACGCATTTGGGAAAAACGCGCCACTTTAAACCCCAATATGGCGCTTAATAAGTTTTTATTTCGGTCGGTTTACAACGAATTTATAGATCAGTATCGAAAAGATACGGCCACCTCGGCCCTGGAACAAAAATATATTGCCGATTTGGACAGCCTGTTCCATGAGGATAGCGATTATGACTTAGAACGCCTTATTGCCTTGGTAAAGGAGGAAATAGACAATTTGCCCAAAAAATGCAAGGCAACGTTTTTATTGTGCAAGCAGGAAGGCCTTACCTATCCTGAAGCGGCCAAACATTTGGGTATTTCTGTTAATACCGTTGAGGTGCACATGGGCAGGGCCTTTGCGGCCTTACGTAGCCGCGTAGGTGACCGCATGGATGCCATCTTGTTTTTGCTTTTTGGGAAGAAGCCTCTATAATTGGTTTAAGCTACAACCGCTATCCTTAAGTAACATTTTTAAATAATACCAAGCTCTTGTTCTAGCTTTTTAGCTTTTGGGTGTAAAATATTATTCTCTAAATGAATGTGCTGGTGCAAGTCTTGCTCAAACTCTTCTAATTTTGAATATAGCGCTCTAAATGTATTGCATGCGTCCTGCGGTGGTGTATAATTATTGGTTAACCTGGCTATTTCCTTAAATATGGCTCCGGCAGACTCATGTTCGTGTTCCATCATAGCTATGGGGTTATTAATGTTTCCAAATGGCGGGGTGTTTAATGGTTTTCCTTCGGCTTTATGCGATAGTAGTGTTTTTATATAGGGAAACAAAACATGCTCTTCTTTTTTTAAATGAGCCGCTAGCTCGTTTGCTACTTCACTAAAAAGTTTATTAATTTCAATAACTTCAGTATAATGATGCCCATGAACTTCGGCTACTCTATTTGAATATTGTAAAATTAACGGAATTGATTCTTCTACATAGCTATGATGGATGTTTATAATATGATCGATTAAAAAATCAAGCTTCCATGAATTGTAATTATAGGCTTTAGGAGCTTCTTCTACATTTAATAAGGCTGCTTTAATTTGGGAATAATCTAGCTGCTTTTTTTGGCAAGCTTTTTCTATGGTGATACCTCCCCCACAACAAAAATCTATTCCAAACTTTTTGAAAATATGGGCGGTTTTAATGTTTTCGGCAACGACTTCTGCTACAGTTTTGTTATCTATTGTATTCATAATTAATTTATTTTAAATGATTTACTGTTTTATTTTGATTTTTATTGAATTATTAAATGGACGATTTTAAAAATCTTTTCTTTTTGCTTTGTAAACAATTCTGAAAATGGGAAAAATAACCCAAAGTGTTAACATTATAAAGGACACAATGAGTCCTAAACTTGTTCCAAAAAACTGTTTAAAAACAGCCCCCGTGTAACCCAATAATGCTGAAATATCCAACTTTAACAGAATGAGTGTTCTTGATAAGTCTATGGGGTTTAGCATTGTACCTATTAACGACAGTTTATCTAAAGGATAGTCTTCAAAAAATATAAGCGACAATAAAAATATACCGTCATATATAATGGCTAAAAACAACCATAACAAGATAGCATAGCCAAACCCTTTAATTTTATTTTCATTTGATAAGGCTATGTTAAATGCCAGTGCCGTAAAAATAAATGTAAGGAAGGTGCCTGTGGTGATTAATAGTGAAAAGTCCCAAATGGCATTAGACTTAAATAATCCATAAAAGACAAAAGGGAGCCCCAATCCTAAAATTAAACTCATTGATAGTGATAAGGCAACACCTAGATATTGACCCAAAAATATGGTGGATCGTTTTAAAGGCTGCGCTAAAAGCAGCTCGGTAAATTCTTTGGAGTTATAGTAATACATAACCCCAAAAATAGTTCCTATTAAAGGCACTAAAACGATGATGATGTTCATTAAAGTAATAACTGCTTTAGAGAGATCGTTATTTAAAAACAATAAAACAATGCTGAGTAATAAATAAAAAGCAAAGTATACATAACTCCAACGGCTACGCATTAAATCGTAAAAACTATATTTTAATATCTTAAGCATGGTTTTTTGTTAATATTGATGCAATGGCATGTTCAAAATCTGTTTGGTTGGTTTTTTCCTTAAGTTCACCAATGGTTCCTTTAAAATAAATTTGTCCTTCTAAGAGAAAAACGATTTCATCTGATATTTCCTCAACAAAACTCATGATATGGGATGTAATTAATATGGTTTTGCCTTTTGCTTTTTCAAATTGAATTAAGTCTTTTAAACGTAACAAGGATATGGGGTCCAACCCCGATGTTGGTTCGTCTAGAATAATAATTGGGCTATCAAACATAAAGGTTAAAACCAAATTGACTTTTTGCTTGGTACCTCCTGAAAGGGTTCCTAGTTTTTTATCAAGAAAAGGTTGAAGCTTAAATTGGTTTATCAAATCATTATCATGTGTTGTATTACCCCTTAAATCCTTAATCATGGTGATTAATTCTTTTACTTTTAAATTACTTGGAAAGTTTGCTATTTGGGGTAGGTAATCAATTTTATTTCGGTAATCGGAATTGTTTTTAATACTTTTTCCAAATAAATGAATACTTCCTTTATTTGGAATTACCATTCCTAAAATTGATTTTATAAGCGTTGTTTTTCCAGAACCATTAGGGCCAAGAACTGCAAAAATACCGCCTTCTTTAATATCTAAATTAACACCGCTTAGCACAATGTTCTTTCCAAATGTTTTATGTAGATTTTGAATAGTAATCATGGTATTCTTTTTATTAAAGGATTATTGTCCATTAAGTTGTCTGGCGTAAAAACCGGAGATACTTTTTCGGAAAAATCAATAATATCAATAAACAAACTTCTAAGTAATATAATGGTTTCTGGTGTTCTGTTTACAATATAGGAAAACAGTTTTACGGGCCTGTACGGCACATCGCCAACACCATTTTTATCTAAATCGTAACCCGTATAATTGCTCCAGTAATTTCTATCAAAAACATTGTCGTTTATATTACTGTTATATGAAACATCAAAAGAATTATATAAAAAATTATTCCCTATAAATTGATTTGTATAGCAGGCACCCCTAACTTTTATAGCCCAACCATTATTAATAAAATTATTGTTTTTATATACAATTCTATTGGAGCCTTCTATATTAATGCCTATGGTATTTTCTTCAAAAGTATTGCCTATAATCTCGGCGTCATTAATTTCTTTTAGCAAGACGCCATAAGAGGCGGTGCCCCAGTTTTCCTTAAATACATTGTTATACATTTTTATTTGCTTTGAAAACATAACTGCAACGCCTGCCCCATTTTTAGAAAACTCGTTGTTTTCGTATACATCGTTATTTGAAAACATAAAATGCAAACCATAACGAAGGTTGTTTGTGCTTACATTATTTTTTATAATGCAATCATCTGAAAACTCTAAATAGATGCCATCTCTAACATGTTGTACAATATTATTTTGAATGCTGATTCTTTTACAATACCACAGTTGTATAGCATTTCCTGAATTATACTCTTCAACGGCTTGACCAACAATCTTGTTATTGAACACGATTCCATCTTCGGCTTTTTCAAGATAGATACCAAAAAACAGTTTTTCCAGCACTAAATTTTTTATTTCAAAATGCTTGCTTCGTTTTACTCTAACGGCCGCATAATCTTCGGTATAACTTGTGCCTACATTAATAATAAACAACCCATCTACACTAACATGGTTTGAAACTATTGTGATAATTTCCCCTTTTAACTCCCCGTCTATAACTGGATAATTTTCTCCAATAATTGTTAATGGTTTATTTATTTGGATATTGTTTTCTTTGTAAACACCCTTTTTAACAAGAATGGTATCAAAATCCTGGGCTTTTAAAATAGCTTCTTTAAGTGATTGGATGTTACAACCTTTACACACTTCAATATACTGTGCACGCGCTACTTGTGATAACAAAATCACAAAAACCAAAACACTATATTGAAAGTATAATTTCATGTTATATTTATTGTTTTTACCCATTAAATGGGTGTTTATATATTATATTTTACACCAACATTAATGGTTAAATTTTCATTCATTTGAATGCCATTATAATGTTCATAGATTGGCACTCCAGCTTCTGCACCAAATCTAAAATCATTTAAACTTGATGTTACAGGAAATGACAGGTTAAACCCAATAAAGGATTTTATCTTTTCGCTTCCATAATTATTGGTATTGGCTGTTGGGACCATCATTGGATTTAATTCGGCATCTGCTCCTGTTATTCCGCCCTCATCAATTCCGAGTACCCTTGCAGATATGCTGATATTTTGTGACAGTTTGTAAGCACCCCAAAAGTTTAATTCATAGGTGTTTCCAAAATGATAACCTTCACTATTGGTTCCCGTTCTAAATGTTCCTAGAACTTGTGTGCCCCAAGAAGTATTTGTATAAACCGCTTTATATGTGGCCCCAAATGCTATATCTAAAGTGCCGCTTCCAAGTTGCATGGCATATGGTAGCTTTATATTAGATCCCATAGGTGTATCGTCTTTTTTAGATAAGCTTCCTGTTGGAATACTAAAACCCATATTTAAATGTAAAGCCTTTTCATTATGGTTAAAAATGCCGTATAAAACGCCTAATTTTAAATCGCCTAAACCTGAACTTTCGGTTGAAAAATTTTCTAACATAGCCATATTATTTACCATCATTCTTGCTGTTAAATCCATGTTTTTTATTAAAAAACTTTGCATTAAAGCGAGGGTTAGTTTATTTGAGGGAGAATACATTACGCCCAACATATACATTTCCATGTTCATTTTTTGAGGTGCTACCATATAATTATTATATATCGTTGCATTAGAAATATTGTTTGACCCTGATACATTTCCCTTCATAGCCATGTTCATATAACGCAAGGAAACCATTACCTCTCCTTTTTGGTGTAAATGGTCGCCCATAACGCCTATTGGGGCATGGGCATCTGGCCTGTAATGATCATGTTTAATAATTTTTAAACTGTTTTCTTGAGGATTGTTAAACTTTGCAACAATTGTGTTCCAAGTAAATAATTGTCCGCCCTTTTCACTTATAATGCTTTTAATGACCTCCTGATTACTAAAAGCTGTTAAATTGGCTCCCATAGGGCTAGGGATAGATTTGCTAATTAAAAAGAATGCCGTTTTTGCATTTATAAAGGATTGTGTGCTGTAGTCTGAAACTTCTATTGAAGAAAATTCATTTTGGTTATAGGGTTTTAAATAATTAATCAAACATTCGGCCGAATCAAAATGGAGCGTCTCACCATTTTTTTCAGCTCTGGCTTTATGGGCATTATCTCTAACAAGCATGTTGCACGTTGCACAATGCATTGTGTTTTGTGCTTTTACTTGTAAAAAGTATAGGCATAAAAAGAGTGCAAAAAATACTTTAATGTTTTTCATGATAAAAAAATAACCCCTTAAATATTATTTAAAATGCTTTAATAATTCTTGCCAGGTATATAGATTTCCACTTTTTTTAGATTGCATTTTAATAGCTTCGTCTTCATTTTTGAAAGCCGTTAAATATGCGCCCATTGGACTGGGAATGTTTTGGCTAATTAAAAAGGTTGCCTTAGTAGCATCAATCAATATTTCTGGTTCTGAAAAGCTATTAACCAGGTACAGTTCTACATGAGATGAAGCATCAAATTCCTTTAAAAAATTAATCATACATTCGGCTGAATCAAACTTATACACCTTTGCTTTATTTGTAACAATTTCTGCTGCATGAACCTTATCTACAATTGTCATTTTACAATAGTAACAGCCATCAGAGCCATAGTTTATTGCTTGAGGAGATACATTACAACTTGCATAGAGCGCTAGTAATAAAAACGTTAAAAAGTATCTTATTGATTGCATTTTTTAAAGTATTAAATGTTTAAAGTTTCTTATGCTTTTTTAAACCAACATAATAGGCCAACAAAGAAATTACAATTCCTAACCCTAAAAAGAAGGCGCCCAATTTTGGATACGAGTGCGCTGTAAAATTTAGAATATGCTTAGTCCCGAATAAAGGGGGTTGAAACCCCATAATAGAACCATCTGGATTGGTAAACTTCATTATGGCTTTTGGATCTAAATTATGTCCATAATCATGCTCCCATAAATAAAAATCATAAATTCCAGCTCCACTTAATATAATCATTAATATAAACCATGCTAAAAACCATTTGTAGTTTCCCTTAAAAGCAATAATTAACCCTATTATGGTTGTTATAATAATTCCTAGCGGAAAAATTTTGAATTCTGGAATAGCATCTGGGATATATTTCATGCCCACATAGTGGTTCATTAAATTAATATTTTGAATATCATGTGGGTTAGCGTCTGCAAAATCATTAATATAGATATTCATGCCTAAGGGTGTAGGATATTGTGGCGCCTCTAAAGTAATGCTCCATAGTGGAAACAGGAATAAGCCTAGAGGCAATATAGCAGCAAGAAGCATTATGATGTTTGACTTTTTCATGGTATTAAATATTAATGGGTTTAACTATTTCTTAAAAAAAGGACGAGAGCGACATAATGCTCTCGCCTTTTTTAAGTTATTTACAATTAAAAATCATCACCTAAAGACCAAGACAAATCAATGCTTGATGATGCAGGAGAAACCCTTACATAACCTTGCATTTCTTGGTGTAGAGCAGAACAGAAATCTGTACAGTAAAATGGCCAAACACCTACCGCTTTAGGCTCCCAAACAAATGTTTCAGTTTGTCCAGGCATAATCAATAGCTCAGACGTATTTGCTCCAATCATAGCTATTCCATGTGGCACATCATAATCTTGCTCTAAGTTGGTAACATGAAAATATACCTTGTCTCCTACCTTAATACCTTCAATATTATCAGGAGAAAAGTGGCTTCGAATCATTGTCATTTGTATATGAACTTCGTTTCCTTTCCGCACCACTTTAGTGTCTGCATCACTCTTAGCAGCATACGGATGGTTGTTTTCCTCTAGCTGATATAATTTTTTTGAATTAACTTTTATAATATCAGCAGGACAACCAGCTGCATAGTGGGGTTCTCCTACGGTAGGGAAGTCCAATAAAAGTTCCATTTTATCGCCCGTAATATCATATAATTGAGCGGATTGTGTTACCTCTGGACCTGTTGGCAAATAGCGGTCTTTTGTAATTTTATTCATGGCCAACACATATTTTCCAAAAGGTTTAGCAGAGTTACCACCCGGAATCATTAAATGGCCAACAGAATAATACGTTGGTTTTCTGTCTATAACTTCCCAAGTGCCTAATTTCCATTTTACAACTTCAGAAGAAATAAAGAAGGTAGTATAAGCATTCCCTTTACCATCAAACTCTGTATGTAATGGCCCTAAGCCCGGTTGTACTACAGAACCCGCTAGAACATCTTCAAATTTTAAAATTGGAATTCCATAAGCTTCTCCATCAATTTTGTTGTTTTTAATGGCATCAAGCATTTTTGTAAATGAATGAACAGTAAGATTGGCCGAAAGTTTTCCGTTTCCAACAATATACTCACCAGAGGGATCTACATCGCAACCATGAGGAGATTTTGGTGTAGGTAATAAATAAACAGCTCCTGGGACGTCTAAGGGGTTTACGGTTAACACCTCGTTTATCATGGTAGAAGTTGCTGTATGTGTTTCGTCGCTATATATGTTATGTGCATATTTTGAAGGCATTTTAGTTCCACCGCCATTATTTACATATTCCTCTATTTTTTTCCAGTTAATAGCAGCAATAAAGTCTTTATCATTTTGAGAAGCGTTCACTTCTAAAAGAGAATTTGCCTCTTAGGTATTGTACGTTGTAAAAAAGAACCATCCATGAGATTTACCACGCCCAGGGTGAGATAAATCATAGTTAAATCCTGGCATTAATAATTGAAATTTAATTGCCATTTCACCATTATCAGGATTTATTTTCAAAAAAGACAAGGCGCCTTTAAAGTTACCTTTATAATCTTTAATTGACATATCTCTTTGGGGAACTGGAACAGAAAAACGGGTTCCGGCTACTACATATTCTGTGTTCTCTGTTACAAATGAAGAACTGTGATTACCTGCGCTATTTGGTATTTCAATAATCTCGGTAGTTTCAAATGTTGTTAAGTCAATTTTAGCTATCCTAGGTGTGTTATTAGCGTTAATATAAACATACCTGCCATCCACAACCCCATTGGTTTGTGAAATGTCTGGGTGGTGAGAATCATCCCAGGGTATAAACCCATGAGAAGTATTTAGCATTGGTTTAGTTTCTTCGTTATATCCCCAAGCTTTTTCTGCATCTTGGGAGAATACAGGAATTATTTTAAACAATCTGCCAGATGGTAATCCATAAACAGATAATTGACCACTAAAACCTCCAGATATAAAGGCATAAAATTCGTCATGCTCTCCAGGAGCTACATATACTTTTTCAGCAGCGCTTGAACTTAAAGCGCCATTAGATTTTGAAGATTTTCCATTATTGCAACTTGTAAATGCAAGAACAATAATTATAAATCCAACTGATATTTTTAAAATTTGTTTCATTATAATATTTATTTAGTATTAGTTTTCAGGTAATATTACTTTATCAACAACATGAACAATCCCATTTCCAGCTGGGACACTTGCAATGATTTTTGCGCCCCCTACAAAAACATCTTCACCCTTAACCTCTACGCTAACATTTTCATTACTAGCTTGACCTAAGTGCTTAAATTTCTTTAAAAATGCTTTTGAGTAGTTACCGGGAGTAACATGATGTTTTAATATAAGAGCAAGCTTTGCTTTGTTTTCGGGTTTCAATAAGTTTTCAACGGTTCCCTCTGGTAGCAAAGCAAAAGCCTCATTTGTTGGTGCAAATACCATTAAAGGGCCTGCGTTTACTAAGGCATTCTCTAGTTCAGCAGCTTGAACAGCAGCAACTAAAGTGGTATGGTCTTTTGAACCAATTGCTATTTGTAAAACATTAGGCTTAGATTCATCATCCTTAATAAAAGCTTGTCCTTGTTTTTTCTCAGTAGTATTGTTTACTTCTGTTGAAGGGTCTTTAGTTTCTGGGTCTTGATTATTTTTACAGCCAAAAATACTCAAGACAACAAAAAGGGTTAATAAAATGTTTAGTTTGGTTTTCATCTGTTTGTTTTTATTGTTTTTTATTTAATCAGATAGAATACCCTTAATAATTATCTGTGTATCTGAGAGAGTAATTATCATGGGATTTCATTTAAATGTTATTTTAATGTTCGGAAGTATTCCAATATTGCTCTGGCTTCTTCTTGAGTTAGATTTTGATTAGCCATAGGGGCGCCGTTAAACTCTGTTAATAGTTCTTTAGCCAAAGGATCTTTTTGAACCATTTCTTCAGGATTTAAAATCATATTCATAATCCATTCTGGTGTTCTACGATCTAATATTCCCACTTGTGCTGGTCCAATAAATTTCTTGTTAGGCCTATGACAAGCTGTACACATTTTATTGTAAATTTCTTGTCCGTGGGTAACCATAGCTTGATCAATTTCATCACTTAACTCAAGTGACGTTATGGGCCCAACACCTTTATTGGTAAGATCTACTTTTTCTGAAGCCAAAACCGTTTTAGTTTCAGCCGGTGCTTTTGTTTCAGTAGTAATCACTTTTTCATAAGAAAATGACTCTTTCTTTTTTTCGCTTTTCCCACCACAACTAATTAATAAGCTAAGAAATATGAGTGAGAATAATTTGAACATTGCTTTCATGTTGATTTTTAAGTTATTTTTAATTAAAAATTCGATTTAACAACACAAAAATAGAATGTAGACTAATTATAAAACATGATAAAAATCATATTTAAGACAAAAATATCTTTTTTATTTTGACATGTTAAATATTTTAAGCAAATGATTTCAAATTCCACTAAATATGCCATTAAAGCTGTATTGTTTTTGGCCATACACTCTAATGAAGAAAAAAAAATTATGGTGAAAGATATTTCAGAGCCTATAAATGTACCACAGGCATATATTGCTAAATTATTACAACAACTTGCAAAACAAAAGTTGATATCATCTACACGTGGTCCTAAAGGAGGATTCTATTTAAGTGAAAGTGATAAAAAAAGAAGTGTTATGGACATTATTAACGCTATAGATGGGGAAAGAAAATTGAATGCCTGTTTATTGAGTTTGGAACTTTGTAATTCTGATAACCCTTGTCCAATACATCACCTAGCTAACAAATCAAGAACCGTATTGATAAAAAACTTAAAATCAAACACTATTAATGAATTGGCATTAGATGTTAAAAACGGTAAATCTGTTTTACCGCTTTAAAAATTTGATTGGAGAATAATGCCGCTTATAAAAAAACCTCCAACTAAAGTTGAAGGAAATAAAATGACATGTAATAGTTAAAATTCATTGCTACCTAAGTTAATTACTTGAATGATTCCTACTAAAAAAACTCTAGATTCTTTAGTAGGAATCATAGCCAAGCACCCTATAATTATTTTTAAAAATGAACTACCTATTAAAACAAATATCAAAAAAATCAATAGAATTTATGTGGCTGCAATAAAATTGCTACCATTCATAAACATTATTACCAGGAATTTCTACATATGTTAAGTTATCATCTGCTAAATTCTCTCTAGACTGATTTAAAACTGAAATTCCATGTTGTCCACTATAACCAATTTTTGAATTTAAAATACTTAATCGTCCTTCCGGACTGTTATCAATAATTATATTTGCTGAAAAACTATTGTCAACTGGTTTTCCACCATGTAAAACTTCAACATAATTCAAATAGTTATTTATATGAGTGTTTGAAAAAGTCACTCCATACCAAGACCCAGAAACTCCTGATATATTCCTTATTATTATTGGTTTGGATATAATTCCTAAAGCTTTTAAATACCCCTCTTTTCCATTAGCGCTTTCTACTACAATTCTTGAGTTTTCTTCCATTTCCAGGATTACTCCTGGCATTAACCTTAAACCCGACCAAATTGTTAAGTCCTTCCCCAAGCCATTAATATGGTAGGTTATATTGGTTTGCTGAAACCCTCTCCAAATAGTTTCACTATCAAAAAATATCGGATAGTTTCCATCAACTCTAACTTGATTTTTACCATTATTACTAAAAAACGTTAAGAAATCTAAAATTGCTACATTTTTAGTTGACACTGCAATAGGGTAACCTTGGTGTCCACGAATATAATTACCTGTAAAAGACAAAATGGTTGAACCTTCAGAGGTAGCTTCAATACCATCACCAGCACCATTATTAAAAGAAGAGTTATCAATAGAGGCGACTCCGTAAGCCCCTAAATGGAAAGATGACGCTTGATTGCCAGCTAAAGGTTCGCTTCCTGCATTCTTAATAACTACAAAATCAAATACAGAATGATTATTTCCACTATGTTCTATATAAATACCTTTCCAGTAACCAGAAATGTCTTCTAAACCCATGAAATAAATAATACCAGATTGAGAGCCTTCTGCTATTATTTTACTTTCATTTAATACATCAATTCTCTTGTTTTGTGCAACTCTTATTTGAGTGTACTCTGGAATGTTTAAAGTGGTTCCATTAAGTAGTTTGATACCGTCTAAAGATGTATATAAATAACTTGGCCAATCTATATTCTCACCATTGTTCAAAATAGAATTTTTAAAGGCTATATCTCCATTTAAAATTTGATTGCTTGTACCTATATTGCTTATTTGAGTTATTGGCGCTAAAAGATTGTGTTTGTTGTTTTCTACACCAAGCATATTGTTACCATTAAACTCTGATATTTGCGAAAATTCCGAATAGTAAACTTGAATTCCTGAGTTTTCCTTGAAAAAAGAGTTGGTTATTGGTAAATAGCTATTCTCATCTAAATATACCCCTATGGCTTCTGAACTCCACTCTGCAACACCACCAGCATATGACATTTCTGTGTAGTTCCATTTATTATTTTGATTATCAGAGCTAATATAAATTCCATTCCAAAAGCCCGGGATTTCTTCTTCGCCTGTTAAGTAAATTCTATTTTCTTCAGTTGAACCACCCTCAGAAATGAAAGCTCCTTCTTGAGTAATTTTTAGAGAAGCATGTTCAGCAAATGCCACTCTTACACCTGGCATAATGGTTAACTTGGCATGTAATTGAATTGGCTGGGTAATCAAGTAATCTACCAAATGATAATCATCTATAAAAACATTGTTTAAAACCATATCTTGAGTGATATCTTCAGAAATGACAATGGTTTGTGTACCAACATCAGAGGCTATGATTTTAATTTCGTCTATTGATTCCCAATTAGATTTTGAAATTTTTAATTGAATTATATAATCTCCTGCTTTATCTGGTGTAAATAATGGTTTGGCTTGGTTTTTATTAATTAATTCAGCTTCACTATTAGCTGGTTGGCTTTTTACTAACCATTCAAACAAAAATTCATCGCCTTCAGAGTCCGTAGATTTACTGCCATCTAATGTAACTGTATTACCAACAATTGCCAGTATATCTGAACCAGCATTGGCTTTTAATGGATTAACACTATCTATTGAATCGTTTTCTTGACATGCTATTAAACCAATGCATGATAAAATAGCTACTTTTAAGTTTAAAATTTTATTTTTCATTATATTATTTTTTTATTGATTTAATCTGTAATACTTTAAGAAAGCACCGTGTTCATCGGTCATTTTTAATTCACTAATTTCTTGACCTGCATTGTTTAAAGTTGTAGAAATCTCAGCCGTAATTGCGTAATTACTAATAGGTTCGTCTCTATCAAAATCCATACTTGGATTACAAACACTATGGTGTTTCATTCTTCTAACCTGTGGTTTAAAAATTATTTGATCTAATGAAGCGCCGTCTACAATTCCTTTTAAGTATTCGGCTGTGTAAACTTGGCACCCTCCAGTGCTGGTGCTTACAACTACTGAATGAACAAAATCGCCATTCTCTTTAAATTCTATGCCAAGTGCAGGAACAGGGTTCATGGACCAAGGATCGAGTGCTCCTGAGAACCATTTGTTAGAGGCTGGGTTGTAGAGTAGTGGGTCAAACTCATAATTCATGTAAAAGCTCCACGAGTCGACCCAAACACCTACTAATTCTTCAGGCACAGAACCAATAGGCTGTATAGGTTGTGATGTATCATCATCTTGGCAAGACAAAAGCACTAATAGGACAAAAGATATCAATACCAAATTCTTTTTTTTAATTTTTTTCATAACTGTTTCTTTTTTTATTGATAAAATATTTATTAAAGGAAATCACTTTGGGGTGTTAATAGAAAACCACTATAAAATCCCCTAAAATCCAATAGCAAAATAAAAGCAGTATAAAATTGTTATACTTGATTTGAATCAAGAAAATAGGTTGGTTCTAATTTTATATACGCAAGGTATATTTACAAAAAAGCCGCCTGAGAGAACATGCTCTAGACGGCTCCTCTAAAAAAACGTTTAGTATTGAAGATTATCTGTTAGATATTTTTTTGAGGTTTAAATCCTGAAAGTCATAACTAAAGTCTATACCTGGTGAAACACCTTTCATTTTTATTTGATATGGTTTTCCTTCCTCATCTAATAGAAAATTAACAAAGGCATCTGCATGAAGGCTTCTATCTAACCATTTTACAACAAAGCTATTTGCTTTATAATAGAACATAGGCCCTTTTAATTTTGGAGAACGATACGATTTAAACCATAGTTGTTCATTCTCTTTATAAATTTCTATTTTACCAAACCAAGGGTCTTCGTATACTCCAACTAAATTAACTGCTTCTACTTTTATCCCTTTGTTTTTTAAAATTTGTTCTTCAACATTTTTTGTAACAAAATCTTCATTTTCGGTTCTTCTTATTAATGACTGATAGTGGTAGTCTATCCAGTCTACTTTTTCTAGTCCTAAGTAAGTATCCATAATAGTTTTGGAAACCGCGGAATACAGACTTCCCCCTGAATCGCTAGTATTGGTTAATACAACTACACCTAAATCAAGCTCAGGAATTAACCAGGTTCTAGAGAGCATACCAGGAGAGCTTCCTGTATGGAGAATACTCTTTTTACCTGCAATATCAGATACAAACCACCCTAACCCATAACCAAAAAAATGATTGTTGTAATGCGGGCTGGTTCTAACATCTAAAACGGTATGTACTTTCCACATTTCTTCTTGACTGGATTCAGAGAACAAGGTTTCAGTTAAATCTTTACCATACTTCCCTTGGTTTAGTTGAACAAGCATCCATTGACACATATCATATGCGCTAGAATCAAACCCGCCATGCGCACTATTAATGATTTCCTGGAAAGGTTCAATTTGCCTCAAACCATATTGATTGTCAATAACATGAGGCATTGCAATATTTTGATTCTTATGATGCTCACTTAGCTTCCCAAAAGAATCTGGCATTGAAAGGGGTTTAAAAATATTGGCCTCTACATAATCATCAAAACTAACTCCACTAACTCTGCCTACAACTTCGCCTGCTATCCAATATAAAAGATTACTATAGTCAAACTCTGTTCTAAATGCAGCACGGGGTTTAAAATATTGAAAACATTTAACGACATCGTCAATTGTAAAATCTCCGCCATCAGGATATAGCATAAGATCTCCTGATCCTTCTGCAATACCACTACGATGTGTTAGAAGATCTGTAATTGTGAAATTTTCTGTAACGTATGGACTGTACATTCTAAATTCTGGAATATAATCGATCACTTTATCGTTCCAATTTAATTTACCTTGGTCTTTTAAAATAGCTAATGCCGCTACAGTAAAAGCTTTACTATTAGATGCTATACCAAATGAAGTATGCTCGTTAACTAATGTTTTGGTGTTGTATGAGGCATAACCATAGCCTTTTGCGTGTATAATTTTTCCATCTTTAACAATTCCAACAGCAGCTCCAACTACATCAAACTTTTTTAAAGCCTCGTTTACTAAATCATCTATTTGATGCGATGACATTTGCGCCTGTATACCACTACATATAAGTAATAAAAGACATGTTATAATTTTCTTTGTTCTCATTTTTATTTTTAAAATTTGTATTCTATGTTCATATTTTGAAGTAATTGACTGGCTTGCAAAAGATGTCTTTCGTTATGAAACACTACAAACCTTAATGTATCTCCTAAGCTTAGATATAGGAATCTTGAAAGTGTTGTGGGTATCTTAATTTTTACCAATGAATAGTTTTTAGATTTTTTTAATAAAAGCAGCAGATGCTCCTGTTGCTGAATAAACCTGTCAATAGTTGTTTTATCCAGCTTTTTGTTTAAAGGGTTCATGGTGCTTGCTGTTTTCATTTTTTTTGAACTACCTTTTTTGGGTTTGATAATTTTAACAAAGTAATTTCCTAATAAACTTCCTTTGAATGTTAATTTGTTTTGGACTTTCTTGCTTTTCGATAAAATGGTTTCAATTTCAGTAAGATAATGATCTCCATAAAGGTTTAAATGCTCTAAGCACTCTAAAATTGACCATTGATTTTGATGTTGCCTAAAGTTTAACTGGCTGTCATCTAAATTTTTTAAGGCTATACCAAAATGGAGAGCTTTATTAGAAATATCATTTAATTCTTCAAATAGGTCATGTGTCAACATCTGCTAAATATTTTTTTACAAAAATCTAACTTGTGTTACAAATAAAAATTGATTCAAATCAAGAATTTAATTAAAGCTTGCTACGTAATCTGCTAAGAGTTTCTGGGGTCATCCTTAAGTAAGAAGCTATATATTTAAGGGGGATTTCCTGAAATAATTTGGGACTTCTGTGTAAAACCCTTTTAAGCCTTTCTTGGGGCGACTCTGTTAAGATATCTATTTCTCTTTCCAATTGTTGTAGCACTACATTTTCCATAATTCCCACATAATCTCTCAGCCATTTTATATCGCTATTAACAAATTCAAAAAATTCCTTCTTAGGGATTCTGTAAATAGTACTCTTTCTAATAGCTTGAATAAAATATTCTGAAGAATTATCTGTTAAAAAGGAACTCAACGAAGTGATTAAATTCCCTGAGTATGCAAACCTAATATCATATTCTTCGTATTCAGACATATAAAAAAGGCGCAAAGCGCCTTCTTCGACAAAATAGATATAATTTTCTACCACTCCAGGAGTCAGCAAATACTCATACCTAGTTAAATCCATTTTTTGTGAACCTAGGGTTTCATGAGATTTTAAGTGATCAAACAAGGTTAATTCCACTTGTATATTAATTTAATTTTAACGTGCTATAAATATAACAACCTTCATAATATACTCCCAGATTTTAAATAATGGAATTTCAAGGTTTTCGGTTTTATTTAATTAAGTTTAGCATTACTTTAAAAATTTCCCATGAATTATTTTTAAATATTTTGTAGAACCAGACGCATGCAGGCTATACAAAATCCAGTACTAATTCCATGAAGGACATCACAATCAAATCTGTCATAATTTAGGTATTGATTTTTAATTTGAAAGCGGTTTTTCTAATATATCTTGTGATGAATGGAGTGCTTTTTTAATCAATTTATCTATGTCATTGTAAATCAAAACTCCATTTTTCTTCATTATTTTTCCAGATACTATAACAGTATTAACATCTTGCTCTACACTATAAAGCACTAAGGATGAAAGCGGGTTTGCTGTGGGATACTTGTGTATACTTTTAGCATCTATTAAAAGTAAGTCGGCTTGCTTTCCTACTTCAATAGATCCAATTTTAGTTTCCAATCCAAGTGCTTTTGCACCGCCTATAGTTGCTAATTTAAAAATATCTTTACAGTCAATGGTCAAAGAGTTCAACATTTCGCCTTTTTTATAGCTCAGGTCATTTCTAACCGCTCTTTCTACTTGTAAGGCCATACGCATTTGATTAAAAAGGCTACCAGAAGTAGCTGTAACAATATCAACACCCAAACCAGCGGTTATTCCATATTGCATGACACGCCCTGTTGCGGGAATACCTAATCCCATTTGCATTTCAACCTCAGGTGTAATGGAGACTGAACAACCAAAATTTGCCAGCAACTCAAAGTCAAGGTGCGACAAAGTATTTGCATGTGCAAAATTTAAGTCAGGTCCCAATAATTTTTCATTTGCTAATTTTTGAACGCCATCATATTTAGGGCCAAACAAACCTCCGCCAATATGCATAGAGATGGGCAGATTTAATTCTCGTCCCATTTGAATATCATTTTTTGCAATCTCAAGTGTAGAATATTCAGGCCCTCTAATAGCTAAAGCCATTTGCACTAAATCATCTTGTGAGTTAAAATGTTTTTGTTTTACATCTTTAGCAAGATATGGATGTGGTAACTTGCTTTCAAAAAACCATTCCCAAACAGAGGTTCCTGGAGTTCCATATCCAAACAGTCCTCTAATTCCAGAGTCTTTTAACCCTTTAATGGCAGCATCGGTATGTTCACTAGAATTCATGATATGCGACCAATCAAAAATAGTAGTTACACCAGAGTTAATAGCCTCCAAAGCACCCAGTAGATTTCCTAAATAAACATTTTCTGGAGTCATTTTTGGGGCAATTTCTCCTAAAAACTTGGTTAAGTATTCCATTAAAGTCCAATTTGAAGCTATTCCTTTAAAGGCAGCCTCCCATACATGCCGATGCGTATCAACCAATCCGGGAATTACATATTTGTCTAAAGCATCTATTACCATTGTGTTTTCGGAAGCTTTAAGCTCTTTGGCTATGTCGATAATTTTATCGTCTTGTATTAATACATCTAAGGTATCGCACACCCATTTTTCTTTATTATAGGTCAGTACTGTTCCTCCTTTTAGTAGTTTTAATCTTGTGCTCATTATTATAAAATATTTTTTGCAAAAATGAGATTATTGAGAACAAAACAAATTGATTTGAATCAAGATTGAATTGTATTGGATAACATAAGTTTGTAAGAGTTAAATAAACACTTAGTTGTATTCACTATAAATTTTTAACGCTTGTAACATAATGAAGGTTCCTGCGTCTTTTTCAAATATAAATGATCAACTAAACACATTTTTAAATAAATTTAGAAGTACTTAAAAAGGCTGTTAGCCACCACTATGAAAAATTTAATTTTCAACATTGAAAAGGCTTTTAATATTTCAAAGATTGAACTCAATTATTTGTCTGAAGCACTTGAAGACGTTCATTTAGAAAAAGGTGAGAGTTTTCTAAAATTAGGTGATGTGTGTACTAAAATTGGATTTTTAACCAAAGGATCAATGCGTTTGTTTTACGAATCACCCGAAAAGGAAACTTGCAATGATTTCTTTTTTGAAAACTCATTAGTAGGATCTTTAGGAAGTTTCATTTCCCAAACACCATCTATATCGCACATAGTTGCTATAGAAAAGTGTCAAATTTTTACTTTAACACGAGAAAAGGTAATGGAATTAATATCAAAGCATGATAGCTTCCATTTTATGTCGCAAGTTATTTTACAAGAGCAATTTCTAAAAGCTGAAAAAAGGACCGCAACCCTTTTACTAGACAATCCCGAAACAAGGTTTAAAAAGCTAACTGAAGAACACCCTAAAATATTTAAAAGAATTCCTTTATACTATGTTGCTAGTTATTTAGGGATTACTCCCGAAACCTTGAGCAGATATAGAGCGAAATTCTCGATTTAATGTTTTCTTGATTCAAATCAATTTAAGTTTGAATATAGTTTAGGTCCTTTGTCTAAGCAAATTAATTTTAAATCTTAAAATCATGTTATTTAATTCAAAAAAAGAACAGTTATTAGTTTTAACAGACTTGATTAGTGTTCTTGTAAACGAACAAGAAACCAATCATCAATATGCCATTTTTGAGGAGTGTGTTCCACCTTTAGGAGGTCCTCCATTACATCAGCACCCAGACGAAGAATTGTTTTATGTTTTAGAAGGAACTTTTGAGTTTGTTTTAAACGATCCTGAAAACCCTATTAAAGCTTTTCCTGGGAGTGTTATCCATGTCCCGTCCGATGCTGTACATACATTTAAAAATGTAGGAGAGACTATGGGTAAAATGATTGTTTTGCTAACACCAGGTAATTTGCTCAATTACTTTAGGGTTATTGGAGATGAAATTAAAAGCGAATCTGATATTCCAGATTTAAAAAAAGTTCCTAATATTGAAAGCTTAAACTTAGATAGAGTTTTTAAACATGCACCATCTCATGAGGTGAAATTTATTTTCCCTGAGATTGTTTAAATAAGTTTTGTAAACCCATGATAGTTGTTGATTTAATCAGAAATAGCCAAGGCACGATTTATGCAAAAATAAGTTATGAGCCACAAAAAAACTATCTTTTGATGAAATGGATAGGGCCTTGTTCTGAAGAAGAAGTTAAAATGGCTTCCATGCGCATGTATGAATGGCAAAAAAAAGAGTGGAAAAGAACCAAATGTCGTTTTCATGTACATGATACCAAAGAAATTGAAGGCGCTTGGGCCGGGTTAGTTGATTGGATTAGCAACTATTTTTTTCCATTAAATTTTGAATATGGGTTAAGATATAATATTAGCATTATATCTCCTGATTTGTTTTCAAAATTATCTTCCATAGCTTTAGAAAAAACATATAGTCCAGTAACAACGGTTTTGTGTGAAACTATTTCCCAAGCCGAATCTTTCTTGACAAAAAAGTATATAGAACTCAATGAATAAAAGTAAATAGTGACCTAAGTAAAGGCACTTCTGCAATACTACTATTTATACGACCTTATTCAAAAGAAAAACCCATAATTAAAATTATGTTTTTTTTGTAGCGGGAAAGGTTGAATTATCGAACCGAAATACCTTAATCAGTGACATCATCAAAATAATTGATTTTGAAAAATCAACCTCCAGTTAAACCATCGTCTGTGTAAGTAATAAATGTGGGTGGGGTACATTATTAAATAGATGCAATATCTCTAGTGTTCAATAAGCTATTGATTATAGAAGTTAATGTACTTTCATTAGTTTTGTAATTCTTTTTCTATTTCTTTTATGAGTTCTTTGGCTTCAGTAGTAACTGTTATAAACGTTTTTATTGTTCTTAGGTGTCTTACATAGTTATTTTTAAAATGATTGCGACCACGAATGGATTTGGCAAAGGCTATAATTAATTCAGAATTAGTTATAGAGTCCTGTCGCATTGGGAAGGATTTCTTAACTAGGCCAACTCCCCAAACTTTCATTCTGTGGTTACTTATTTCTATTGTTTCTTCTAAATCCCTTAAATAAATTTGTCGTTCAGTTACATCTTTCATTTCCCAGGCAGCGGCTCTTTCAGTTTTATCATTTATACTTGTGTAATACGTATTGATTTTTTCTGAGAGTGCATTAAACCCAACTAATTTAGAGCTACCTTGATTTTGCATTTCTTTAAAGGTTCGAGTATTAACACTAAAGTGCATATACCAACCACTTATACACTCCCATAATCTATCGGCATCCTTGTAGGTGTAATCGGTAGCGTTTAAAACCCATTCCTCATCGGCAATATAATTATTTAAGTGCTTTATTGCGGTATTAAAAAGGATGGTGTCCGCTTTTAAATCACTTTTAATCTCAATTAAGTAGTTTCTGGATTTTTTATTGGCCTTCCTATTCTCATTCCAATTATTTATTTGCAAAGCAATCAAAATACCAATCACTACCAAAACAATTTCACCAATGGCATATTTTAGATATTTGGTAGTTTTACCTTCAAAAAGTAAATTTTGTCTAATTTTTCTAAAAAATTTTATCATTGGTTAGTGGTTGGTTATAATGAATGGAAACTCGTAATTTGTTATTTAAATATCTCTCTTTATCCCGACAATTCAAATTAGGAACAACTACAGCTGTTGTTTAGTTCATCAATATGTAATCCTAAATATAAGACATTAAATTCTAGTAGATGTTAATGCAAAGAATCCACCGAGCATAGGAACATTTGTGATAGTATTAAATGTAGGGGGCATTACTATTTTTAAATAGTTGCGGGTAAGGTATATGTTCTGTTTTTATTTTTCTCTTTCAGATATGTCATCAATGGCGCAAAATAATCCAACATGGGTTTGGCACTCATACCGCTTCCAACACTTTTTTTGAGCAATGTTCGCCAATCATTGTTGGCTCCAGTTTTTAGTATATCTATCAAAAATTCTCCTACCTCTTTACTTCCATAATAATTAGTAGCATGAGAGTCTTGTTGGAGTATATTCTTTGAAATGTAGTCATGAAACTGGAATAGCAAAATAAAGGATACTGCATAATCATAATATTGAGCGGCATCCATAATAATATGAACTTTAGAAGCGGCATCACAATAGGCTTCACCTCTTTCTGAAGGGGGTATAATGCCCTGATATTTTTTAACTAATTCCCACCAAACTTTATTGAATTCGTCTTTCGATAAATTTTCTGAGTACAGTTTATTTTCAAATTCTGTCATTACACCCGCTGACCATGGAATGAATATAACATATTTTAAAGCTTCCTTTAATAAGTTTTGAGTTGCGTCTATATGAATATCTGAACCCACTAATCCCTTTTCAGTCAAAAAAGGTTTTTGCATGGCTGCAAACCCTAATAAACTTCCAATAGCTTCATCGAAACCTCTGTTTGCTGATTTTCGTAATATTGGTGGCACATCAGGGTTTGAAAAGTATTGGTAATAATAAATATGGCCCAGTTCATGATGAACCGTATCATAATAATCAGTTGTAGGTTCAATGCTCATTAAACAACGTAAGTCATTTTCTAAATCCATAGGCCAAGCAGAAGCATGATTGTTTTTTTTATATGCTGCGTCAGCAGGAAGCGGGTACAAACTTGATTTTTCATAAAAACTATTTGGCAAGGCATCAAAACCAATACTTATATAAAAATTTTCAGCTTCTTTCACCATCCATTCAGGATTTTTATCTGCAATAGCAGCATCGATATCTAATCCTTCTACATTGACCAATACGCTCCAATCTTGTCCCCATCGATTGGGTAACCAATGTGCTGGTAAATACTCTGGTACACCTTCATTATATTTTTTTGCCAATTCATAACGTGCCCAAGTATGAAGTTCTCGATAAAGTGGCCAGATTTCTTTTACCATTTTTTTCATTTCAGAAAGCATTTCCTCCCTTGTCATTCCATAGTCAGACACTTGGTAGCTGAAATAATCATCGTACCCTAGAGCCTTTACAGTTCCATTACGTAGGTCCCTTAATTTTTCTAAGCCATCTTTCAAATCTATGCCAACTTCTTTAGAGACTTCCCAATTCAATAAACGTTCATTTAAATTATTAGATTCTCTTAGTACTTTATCTATTTCACCCGTAGTTACGGATTTTCCATCTAGTTTAAAATCAAAACCAAAAAGAGTTTCAGTTGTAGTATTTTCGGCTGTTATTCTTTGGGATACTAAATCAGAAACAATTTCGGGGTTATCGGCAGCTTTGTATAAAATCACATTCAGTTGGCGCACCTGTTCAATATCTAAAACATCTTTGTTTTTCAGGAATTGTTTGGCTTTATTTATATTTTCATTACTTCCCGTGAAATTGGCAAGTGCCTCTTTTGTTTTTTGAACCTTATATGCATTTATAGTGTCGCCAGGTACAATATGTGTATTAGCGTCCCACCTTGCAAGCTCTGATTTATAATAAAGTTTTTTGTATGTAGTATTGTAGTTCTCTAAAAAGGATTGTACTTCATTTTTTATGGCTGAACCGTTTTTGTTTTCATGTTTGCAACTACTGAATAAAATTGCGAGGGTAATTATTAGAATGATTTTTTTCATTTTAAAATGATTTTAATTACCATAAGAATAATAGATGATGTTAGATATGTAGCAAAAATTGGGCTAGATTTAAGGAATACTAAATGATTATCTGATGATAAAATAGGCTCTACTACTACAATTCAGCTCAGAAACAACAATAATCGTTGTTTTGTTCATCGATATGTATTCCTAAAGATAAGAAATTAAATTTTAGGGGGTGTTGAGTCTAGAAATCTTCCATGTATAGGAACATTTGTGATTGGACATAATGTGAGTGTTTATATTTTCAAATAGGTACAATCTGGTTTTTAATTGGCTTCTGATTATGGATTTTGTTATGCTTTAGTTATTTTAGATTATCTATTTCCTTTTTAATTTCTGTTCTCAAAGTATTATTTAGTGCAAGTGCATAGTTAATTTGATTAATACAATATCTTTTTACATCTATTTGAAATTTGACAAGTTGCAAAAGATTGGTCGTAGCCATCCTTTCTTTAACTAGGGTTTCATCAACTATTCTGTTTTCATCCCAATCCAAATTCGATAGTACAAAAGGTACTATTCTATCATTGGTAAAGGTTTCAGCAAATTCAGAAGAAGCTTCTAAATGGTCATATTGCCTTTCGTAATAGTTTGTCAAATTACCTTTTAAACCCTCATTTTTAATTTCCGAGAACAGACCATTTGATTTTATAGTTGAATAAGCATTATTACTCTCAAAAAAGTATATGTAATGGTCTAGATTATGCAGTATTGAATCTAACTTAATGTTGTTATAATTCCTGTTTGAGATTGCCTCCAGATATTGAAGGTGTTTATGTTCCATCTCTTCATAAATTTTCAAAGTTTCCTCATCTTGCTTCAAGTCATTTATAATCTGTCCAAGAGCTTTTTTGAGGCTTATGCTTTGAATTCTTTTCTCATTCCAGTTGTTGACTTGAAGTGCCAATAGAATTCCAATCATAACCAATATAATTTCTCCTATGGCATATTTTAGATACTTGGTGGTTTTACCTTCATTCAAAAGTGTTTTTCGTATGTTTCTAAAGAATTTTATCATTGGTTACTAGTTAGTATTATTGAAGGGAAAGCCGTGATTTATTATTTGTATATCTCTTTATTTCCACAATTCAGCTCAAGAACAATAATAGTTGTTTTGTTCATCCATAAGTAATCCTAAAGATAAGACATTAAATTCAAGTGGGTGTTGAGTCTAGAAATCCCTCATGTATAGGAACATCTGTAGTGGTAAGATGTGGAACACAATTTATTAGTTAATTTATCCTCTAAATGGTTCTAAACAAAAAAAGAAAAGCTCCTTGATTTTTCAAAGAGCTTCTGTGTAGCGGGAACAGGACTCGAACCTGTGACCTTCGGGTTATGAGTTCTTTGAATCGTGTTTTCAAATGGTTTCAAATGTATTCAAAAACCCCTTTATTTATGGGGTTTTCAACGATTTTGTCTTTTTTGTAAATTTAATAAAAACCATCAAAAAGCAGCATTTGTTGTACATATGTTGTACAGAGAATTTGTATCTTTATACCAATCCAAATAAACAGATATGGCAACGGTAAAGATAATCCTTCGAAAAAATTACAAGAAAAAGAATGGTTCTTATCCTATTGCGCTTCGCATTACTCAAAACCGCAAATCTCGTTTTGTGTTTACTGGTGAATACATTCTTGAAAAGGATTGGAACGAGAAAGAAGGGCTTGCCAAGAAATCACACCCAAATTCATCAAGGCTGAACAATTTCCTTTTAAAGAAATTAAGCGAAGCACATACTATCGCTTTAGATGCCCAAACAGAGGAAGCCAGACCATCCCTAACAAACATTAAAAAGAAAATCACTGGCGAAGATAACGTTGATTTTTTTGCTGTGTCTGAAATACATTTGGCATCACTCCTTAAAAGAAATAAGATAGGGCAACATAGAACCGAAAAGGGCAGACTTCAAATATTTCAACGCTTTTTGGGCGCAAAATATTTAGAATTTATTGATTTGGACGTCAATCTACTCAACAGGTTTAAAACCCATCTGTTACACGAAAGAGGGGTCTCCCCTAGAACTGCTGTCAATTATCTTATTTTGATTAGAACAATTTATAATCTAGCCATTAAGGAATATCTTGTAGATACCAAAAACTATCCATTTGGAAAAGACAAGGTGCAAATCAAGTTTCCTGAAAGTGAAAAAATCGGGCTTACGATTGCAGAAGTTCAATTACTGGAAAATGCCAAAAATCTAACGCCATCGCAACAACAAGCATTGCATGTTTGGTTGTTGAGTTTCTATTTTGCAGGCATCCGTGTTGGCGATGTTATAAAATTGAGATGGTCTGATTTAAGAGACGAGCGTTTACATTATCGTATGGGAAAGAATGAAAAACTGGTGTCTCTTGTTATTCCTGACAAGGCACAAGCTATCTTAGATATTTACAGCAAGGACGTAGAAAATAAAAAAGCTTTAGTTTTTGATTTTTTAAAGGAGGCAGATTTAAAAAACCCTCAAAGGTTAGCCACCCGCAAAAACACGATTACTAGAAGCCTTAATCGACGTCTTGAAACGGTGGCCGAAAAATTAGGTATAGAGAAAAAATTATCTATGCATATTGCGCGCCATAGTTTCGGTAATATCTCTGGCGATAAAATCCCTATTCAAATGCTTCAAAAACTGTATCGCCATTCTTCAATTACAACGACTGTCAATTATCAAGCAAATTTTATGCACAAAGAAACCGATGATGCGTTAGAGAAAGTGATTAATTTCTAAATCCCTTGATATGTCCCAAAATCCAATAGTCCAGTTACGGATAAAAAATAGCCTCCAACAATTATATAATCTGCAACATAAATAGCATAATAATTAAATCCTCTTATGAATTTTGGCTTAGGTTCAAGTTCAATACCTTTCTCTTTATAAATCAATGATGTTCGAAACCATTCGAATTCAAAATGTAATCTAGGAATTGCTATAAAAAACAAACTCACAAATAAAATAAATCCACGTTCAATATTAAAATTACTTGTAAGGGCTAATGGAGAATGGCTCCATACTATACTATGAATCATTACTACAGCTAACAACAGCTTTGCGAATAAATACACATCAGCAAATGCCGATAGACGTTCAACAATATTTTTTGATATATTCTCCTCTTCACCCATTTCCATTTTCTTTGATAAATAATCCGATAATCTTATAATTGGTCTTACTGCTGTAACAAAAATTGCCACACAAGTTAGCGTAAATGCCAAGATTAAGAAATTTAGGATAGTGTAGTAAATTGTAATTGGCTTGACTAGATTATCATTTAGTGGATTTCCCAAAAACCAAAAATGAAGTTCATTAGCTTTAATTCCAAGCTCGCTATTATTGTTTACTATATCATTTATATAATTTGAAATAGCTACACTTGAAGCAATTAATATTAAAATAATTAGTATAAATCCTTTCCAATCAAACAAAGCACTTCTCTTTTTACTCATAACGCTATCTAATTGCCCCCATGTTTTAAAGGTAGCTGAAAGCATAGCTAAGCCTAAGCTAAAAGTCGCAGGGGTAATGATTGTGTACATTATAATATTTACTCGATCTTCAAAAAAGAAAGTAACTTTTGAAAATATTGGGTCTACCATGGTGTTTTCATCAAAATAAAGCACACCCTCATGCCAACAAAAACCTGCTGTTACAAAAAAACATAAAAACAACCCTATTAAAAATCCATATACAATAGGATTCCAATAATTTTTTGACTGCATCCTTTTGCTTAAATCATAAGGAACATCAGGAGTAATACTGAAGAAAAAAAGTCGAATGAAATTAGAAATTTTCGACGGTATCAGTTTATTAACAAAACCATAAATTGCTACAGGAATATTGTCTTCTTGGGTTTGTCCTTTTTCTTTCATTGAAGATTATTTTATAACGATTAAATATATAATTTTTATATTTATAACGAAATTTCTCATACATAAAATATCGTGCAAGTCGTTTGTTTACAGGAAGAAGCATTTTATAAGCTTTTCGATAAGGTGATTGAACACCTAGAAGAAAAGCGAGGTAAGGATAAACCTTTCAAGTGGATTGATGGAGAGGAAGCTATGTCCTTGCTCAACATTACTTCAAAGACAACGTTGCAGAAATTAAGAGACGAGGGGAAAATCAGATATTCACAACCCCAAAAACGCATCATTCTTTATGATCGTGATTCTATCAATGAATATATTGAAAGTCATGTTCGTGAAACCTTTTAGTTATGCAGGAAAACACAAAAGTTGATAAGGAATACAAAGAAGCTTTTAACCAAGGTTATGAGTTATCCAAAGAGCTAGGGTTAAAACCTGATATTTTAAAGGACATTCATGCAGGTAATAACCGCATTCAAGCCATGAAAGAAGGTATGGAACAATACGCAAAGGATATTGAACTCAATAAAGACAAACAGATCATCCCACCTTTGGATTTGGACAATATTGAAACGCCCTATATTAATCTCGATAGCCATGATAAAAGCAAAAATAAAGACAAAGGAATTGATATGGATATGTAGCTTGTTTCAAAACAAATATTCCTATTTTCTCAATAAATTTTTTAAATGAGCCGATTAATTTTGCTAATCGGCTCATTATTTTATGTATTTTTGAGCCAATTATATGATATAATCGGCTCATGAGATATAATTGGCAACAAAAAGATTGGACAAAATTCAGCTATGACTTAAGCAAGCTAGAGGAAAAACTCTATGCCTTTGCTGAAAAGTCAGGTCGTATCAGCGGTATTCTAAAAGCTCTACCTAAAGAAGACCATATCCAAGCCATGATCCATATTATGGTTGCTGAGGCTGTTAAAACGTCTGAGATTGAAGGCGAGTATATCAGTCGAATAGACGTGCTTTCCTCTATCCGTAATAATTTAGGACTTAACACCAATCAAGCTACGGTTAAAGACAAAAGCGCGGAAGGCATGGCAACTCTTATAACCGACATACAAAACAGTTATGCAGAAACCTTGACCAAGGAAAAGCTTTTTGATTGGCACAAAATGATATTTCCTATGGGGTCAAAAATTAACGTTGGTGCTTGGCGTACTCACGAAGACCCTATGCAAGTGGTGTCGGGCAGAGTAGACAAACCAACGGTTCATTTTGAAGCCCCGCCCTCAAAACAAGTTCCCTTGGAAATGGATAATTTCATTCAATGGTTTAATGATACCGCTCCTAAAGGGGTACATGAGATGAAACATGCCCCAATCCGTTCGGCAATATCACACCTTTACTTTGAAAGCATCCATCCTTTTGAAGACGGCAACGGACGAATTGGTCGTGCTATTGCTGAAAAAGTATTATCTCAAACGGTTGGTTATCCTCTGTTATTAAGCCTATCATCAACAATAGAAGCAAACAAAAAAGCCTATTACAACGCTTTGAAAGTAGGACAAAGCAGTAATGAAATCACGGACTGGCTCATTTATTTTATAGATGTTATTTTAATGGCACAGGATGAATCCGAAGCCCTGATTGATTTTACTTTGAAAAAAGCAAAATTGTTTGACCACTACCAAGGACAGTTAAATGACCGACAAATAAAAGCTGTCAAACGCATGTTGGATGAAGGACCTAAAGGATTTGAGGGGGGCATGACCGCTAAAAAATATATGCGGATTAACCAAACCTCTAAACCGACCGCCACAAGGGATTTACAAAAACTTGTAGAATTAAACGTTTTTAAAGTTGAAGGTGAGGGACGTAGTACGTCTTACCAAATTAATTTTTTGGATTAATTTTAAGTGCGTACAAATTAGTTTTTTGTTGTGAGAGTTTCTCTCCATGACAAAAATAGACCTCTTTAAAATCAGTGAAATTGAACTCACCTACAAGCGCAAGGTAAAGGCAAGTGACCGCCCTAAAATCACTTGCTCACAGGATGCCTATGCTCTATTTCGGGAGAACTGGAATGATTTGACCATTAATCTGATGGAGGAATTTAAAATTCTTCTTTTGGATAGAAATAATCATTGTATGGGTATTGTTCCCCTATCAAAAGGTGGCGTCTCAGGAACATTTATTGACCCTAAACTCGTATTTTCTTCTGCGCTTAAAGCCCGTGTGTAAGCTTCCCCAGATTAGAACTGTTTAATTGTCTAAAATTTCTATAAAGTTATTGTTTTCAATTGTAATGGGGTTACCCCCATTACAATTGATTTCTGCATATTTTTTTGGGGACAATTTTCCAAGCGCATCGTGAGGTCTGTTATAGTTATAATCATGTATCCAAATCTGAGTTTGTTCACGAACCTGTTCTAGAGTCTCAAAAATATATCTATTTAGAACACCTCTTCTATAAGAACCGTTAAAGCGTTCTATAAAAGCATTTTGGGTTGGCTTTCCCGGTTGGATATATTGAAAATCTATACCATACATCTTGCTCCAAACCGAAGTAATATTTGCTATGAATTCAGGGCCATTATCCATACGTATTTTTTTAGGCTTTCCTTTCCTGTTTACCAAATGATTTAAAACCCATACTATACGGTTACTGGTTAAGGAAAAATCTATCTCTATGTGCAGTGCCTCCCTGTTATAATCATCAATTATATTAAATGCTCTAAATCGTCTTTTGTTTTCCAGTACGTCTGTTACAAAATCCATACTCCAAGTATGATTAAGTGTATTGGGGACTTCTAAAGGCTCTTTAACACGGGTGGGCAGACGCTTTTTGGCTTTGCGTCTTAACGGTAAGCCTATGGACTGGTAAACACGATGAACGCGTTTGTGGTTCCAGGGCTTCCCTTCTGCCTTTAAGCGGTCAAAGGCTTTCCAGAAACCTTCTTCTGGGTGTGCCTCTGCTTTTATAAGCAATGCCTGCTCAATCTCTGTGTCATCTTTATTTATCGCATTATAATAATAGACACTTTTACTCATATTTAAAACACGGCACGCCCTACTAATACCGTAATGAATAAGTTCTTTGGCTATTACTCTTTTACGGTAGGGCCTTAAAGCTTTTTTTCGATGATCTCCTTGGCCATTTGATGGTCCAAGGCCAGATTGGCATACATCTGTTTGAGCTTGCGGTTTTCTTCCTCCAGTTCTTTGATGCGCTTTAGTTCTTTGCCGTTCATCCCGGCATAGCGCTCACGCCATTTATAGAAGGCAGATGAACTAACCCCATATTCCCGGGTAATCTGTTCAACACTTTTCCCGTTATCAAACTCTTTTAAAATCTTTGCAATTTGTTGCGGACTGAATTTGCTTTTTCTCATAATTACTGCTTAAAGTTAAAACTATTTTTCTACTTCTAAACAGTTCGATTTTTGGGGAAGCTTACACGTGCCTGCTCAATAATTTTAGGACATAACCATCCGTCAGGTAATACCAAACCTAGTCTAGCGGACAAGAGCATTACCCAAAAGCTTGTTGAAGGTGGAAAAGTATTGGATTTACAAGTCTTGGATCACCTCATTGTAACGGATGAAACCTATTTATCATTTGCTGATTTAAGCCTTATTTGATAACCATTCTAAGAAAAAAAGGTGTCGGTAAAATCTTTTTGCCTTCTTATTGCCACCGGAATAGAAGTGGC
Source organism: Aestuariibaculum scopimerae (assembly GCF_059428085.1). Classification (NCBI taxonomy): domain Bacteria; kingdom Pseudomonadati; phylum Bacteroidota; class Flavobacteriia; order Flavobacteriales; family Flavobacteriaceae; genus Aestuariibaculum; species Aestuariibaculum scopimerae. Next base: position 2,191,611 of record NZ_CM182089.1, on the reverse strand, counting down.
ATCATTCATCGTCAATTTGCTAGTTCTTTTACTATAAGTTTTCATTTGTTCTGTATTTACTAGATAAGATTTATGCACATGAAAAAAATGACTTTCTTCGGCTAACCCTAAATAGGACTTTAGTGTTTTAGCTACCATTATTTTCGTGCCGTCTATTAAGTGAAAATGACTGTAATTGCTATCTGCTTTTATAAATAAAATATCCTTTGTGCTTATTTTATAATTTCTATTTGTAGTAGAAATAAGAATTAATTTATAAGTGCTTGGCTGTTCAATATTGTGTTCAAGACTTTGTAACCTTTCCAACTGCTCTTGTTGGTCGATCTGTTCATTCATCCTTGAAAGCGCATTTTGAAACTTATTGGAATCAATCGGCTTTAACAAATAATGGAGCGCACTATATTCAAACGCTTTGACAGCATAATTATCATGCGCTGTCGTAAAGATGACATTAAAATCTATGCTTGGAAGAAAGGTGTTCAGGTAATCAAACCCTGTTTCATTTTTCAAAGCAATATCAAGAAAGACGAGATTGGGCTGAAACGCACGAGTCAATTCAACGGCAGTTTTAACTGTTTTTGCCGTACCACAAACCATGTAATCATCGTATCTTTTCAAATGGTCTATTAATACATTGATACCATGTTGTTCATCATCAATTATGAGCACTTTTATCATCGGTTACTGATCTAGGGATAAGGGTAATCTTATTTCAACGCGAACCCCCTCTTTTTTATTAATGAAATCAATTTTCGAATTAGACCCTCTTAATTCGTTCAATAAATCTAATCTGTTTTTTGCGCTAGTTGTCCCAAATGATTTTTTATTGGAAACTTTATTGTTGTTTATCCCTTCCCCGTTATCATCAATAGCGCAAATGAGCGTGTTCTTTTCTTGCATGAATGCGATTGTAAGTAGCCCGTTTTCTTTTTTTTCAGAAAAGCCATGCCAGATACTATTCTCAATAAAAGGCTGTAATAGTGATGGTGGTATAAGGGTGTCTTCAATATCGATGTCATCACAAACAGAAATGTTGTAAGTAAAGGCATTGTTAAGTCTTTGTTGCTCTAGTTTTATATAGGTTTCCAAAAACTCTATTTCTTCATTCAAGGGTATTTCATCTTCTTTTGAATTTTCAAGGATATTACGCATCATTGTAGAAAAACGAGTAAGATAACTGCTTGCCTCGTGCTTTTCATTTCTAAGGATATAATCATTGATGGAATTAAGGGAGTTGAAAATAAAATGAGGATTCATTTGCGCTCTCAACGTTTGTAGTTTTGATGAAACAATTTTGGTATTAAGGTCAGCTTCTTTTTTGCGCCTGAACAAAGTAAAACCAACGGCTAGCATAGCCATACTAAAAATGCCAACGCCAATACTTGTGTTTCGAACAAAGATTTGCTGTTTTATCTCGGCTTCGTCAATTGCTTTATTTTTATCAAAATCCGCTTGAAGGATGGCTTTTTCCTTTTCGTATTCATATTTGGCTTTTAGCTCTGCCAATTCATCTCTTTTTTCATTCGACAATATACTGTCTTTAATGGATATAGCTTCTTGCTGTTCAGTATAGGCATTTTTATAATCTTGCGTTACAAATGCCGCTTTTGCTATGCCCTCCTTAGCTAAAAACATCTGCCTTTTATCTTCTGCCTTTCTAGCGTGCAAATAAGCAGACTCAAAATATGATTTGGCGTTTTGCGGCTGTTGTTTTTCTATATAAATTTCCCCAATAGTTGTAAGTACTATTGCAAGGTTAGAATCATGACCTAATGCTTCATAGATCGATTTGGATTGGTTCAAATAATCCAAGGCCTTACCGCTCTTCTTCAGCGCGTGATATTCGATACCTATATTCGCCAAAGCACTTGCCGTGCTATATTTATCATCTCTTTTTTTCTTGATTTCATAGGAAGCATTGAACATCTGCAATGCCTTTTGGTTTTGATCTTGAACACTATATAACTTGCCTAGGCTATTATAAGTATTGGCAATCCCTATTTGGTTGTCATTTTTTTTATGAATTTTTAAGGCTTTTTTTTGGTACTCCATTGCGGTTTCATACTCAGAAAGCTTTTCATAGAGCATGCCAATATTCCCTTGTATATCTGCAAAGAAAGAAGATTCATTTTCATTTATTTGTTCAAAAAGAAATGCTCCCTTTTGAAAGGCATCAAGTGATGTAGAATAATCGCCTAAATAAAGATAGTTTAAGCCTACCTGATTATATATCCTAGCCATTGTTACCGTATCATTTTCACTTGTGTAAACTTCAAGAGCCTTTTGAACAAGCGGTAATGATTTTTTATAATCTGACCTACGAAAATAAAAGTTGCCTAAGTTGAATGAAAGGGTTGCCAATCTTTTTGAATGTCCAATATGGGAATAAACATCTTCGGCTAATTTGTATTGCAAAATGGTAAGCGAGTCACTTCCTCTATTTTGGTAGTTAAAGCCTTTACGTTCATATGCAATACCCAATTGCAAAGAATCATTATTTTCAATTGAAAGTTTTATCGCTTCATCTGCTTTTTCTATGCCCTTTTGCGTGTTGGAATGGGCATAATACCAACTTATTTCATTGAGGTTTTCAACACGACTTAAGCCATTAGTTGAAAGGATGAGTTGCTGTTCCAGTGAATCAATAATTTTCTGTTGAGCAGAAAGAATAAAAAAATTCAAAAGAAATATAATTATAACGTAGCAATTGTTCTTCTTCATTGAGAGGTATTAGGTTAGTTTTCGTCTCTAATTTAGATATTTTTATTTTAACCGTTGAGCATTGTTGCTGATCCCTACATATAACGAAAACTAAACGGCATCTACGTAAACTAAATCCCCAGTCAAAATTTTGGCTTAATACGGTAAATTTGGAATGACAAAGAACCGAAATGAATTAATAAAGTCCTTTCACTTTTTGTAGAAAACTGGTTTTTATTACAATCCGAGTGAAAGACAAATTGCTAATGCCCACATCTTTAGGTGTGGGCTTAGTTTTATATAGGTATTTATGTGTTTTTTGAGATAAGAACTTAATCCGATTTTTTGACCATTCATATAAAAATCAAAAAAATGTTTGGCAGGGTTATTGGAATCTCTATCTTAGATTCGTTAAACATGAATTGTATAAAGAACAGATTATTAGATAAATAAAAAATAATTATAATATAAGCATTAGCTAACGAATTTCGCTTTCTGTAGAAAACTGGTAATTTTCATTTTAATCCAAGCGAAAGACTAAGTTGCTAATGCCTGCGGTAATGCGTGGGCTTAGTTGCTGTCTTTGGATTAAGGTATACCAGTACCTCTACAGAAGAGACACAATTAAGTTCCACGCTATTTTTTTGCCGTATGAATGCTCTTCTTAACCATATCCGTGACCCTTGAAAGTTTTTCCTAATGCTTTCAAATCCCCTTTTATTAAACCTGCCTTGTGTTAAATCTATTATTTAACATATAAAAATCAAATAATGAAAAAAACAACATTCTTAATATGTCTGGCTCTTCTAGGGACTATTTCAATATATGCCCAAAAAGAGAAAAAAAATGGTGGGCTCAATAATTTGCTTGGTGTGAATGTAGAAGAAAGCCACGATAAGTTTGAAGGCACAACCACCTATCGTATGACGGGCAATAAGGTTAAAATTAATGGAGCTGTTGCGGGTAGTGTCTTAAAAGGTGCATTCAGTTTAATAAGCAAAAATAAATCGGCACAATTAAGTATAATGACAACCCGATTACAACTAGAAAACCACATTTTAAATGATAGCATAAGTGAATTATCGGTCATTTTAAAAATTACCATAGAAGATGATTCTAGATTTTGGGTAATGGATGGAGAATCATTAATCTTTTTGGCAGATGACGAAAGAGTGGCATTATCTACGGACGGCTCTTTTAACGAAGAAAGTAATTTGAGTTTAAACTCTGATTATTCAACAAGTTTAAACTCAAAAACAAATGCACGATATAGAATTACTCAAAGCCAATTAGAAACAATTATTAATGCAGAAACTGTTGAGTTTAGAATCATGCAACAGGGCTTGTTGCAAGGACAAGCCGAAGCTAGAGATAAAGAAGACACTTCTTTTGAAGGGTCGTTTTCCAAAAAGAACTTTAAAACATGGCAGGATTTCTATCAAAATTACATTATTAACACCCCTAAAACCCCCTAAGCATGGCAAAAAATATTGACGCAAATTACAATTTTAAAATTGACCATATAGGTGATACCCATCATGTCACTTACTCAAAAGACAAGTTTGGAGTAGGTTTGGGATGCGGCATATTTGTCTTGGTAATACTTATGTATCCATTAATCATATCACCAATTACGAGTTTAATATTTCCTCAAACCAATAGTAGTACAGGTCTTGTTTTTCATTGGCTTGTTATACCGATCGGTTTAACAATTTTAGTATTTCAACTTATTAAAAAATCCAGAAAGGATAAAACCTTTACCATTAGCAAGGAATATATAGGTGTTGGGGGCAGTAATTATGCTATTAAGGATATACAGAAAATCTATATCAAAGACCCTAAAGGCAATATGTACAGAACAACCGATAATGGAAGTACCGGATTTATTGTAGCAGGCAGAGGCATGGGGGCTATCGCCGTTGGAGCGACATCTGTGGCATCTTCGGGTGCCAGAGCAACGTCAGAAATAATGAGAAACGCCATCCATAAAGCAAGTTATAGAATTGAGTTTTTGTATGGCAATAGAAAAGTTGCCTTAGCAACAGGTCTTTCTGAAGACAATGCCTTTGTCCTATTTGATAAAATCACAGAATTACTAAACAAAAAATCATAATCACTTAAAATCAATAACAAATGAAAACAAAACTATTTAATTGCTTCACTCTAACCATCATAGTACTTTTTATTACTGGATGTTCCGATAAATCCAAAAACCATGTTGGAGAATGGAAATCTGAAATTCGGGGTAATGGTACAGTTGATTTAATATTTGAAAATTCGGAAGATATTATTGGGACATTTGGCTTTGAAACTATTGGTGGCGACAATTATGTGATAGATGGAGTCAAATACAAAGTGAAATATAAAATAGACTATTCTAAAAAACCTGGATGGTTGGATATAATATACTATAAAGCAGAAAATAATGAAGAAACCGGCAGGATATTATATTTGGTAGAATTTTTAACAGAAAACAAAATGCGATTGGCTAGCACCAACGATCCAACCAAAAGAAGACCTGAAACATTTGAGGACACTAATAATATTCCTCCTATGGTTCTAAATCGAGTTGAATAATCCCAAACTTGAATAGACCAATTGTTGGCTGTAATGTGAGCAGACGAACTAAAGAACAAACTAAATCTTACATAATGAAAAAAATAATGTTAATGGGAATAGTGTTGCTTGCCATTTTTTCCTGTAATTCAGAAGAATTAACAAAATCAAAAGCAAAGAAATTAATTAATGAATGTTTGGAATCTGACCCAGAACAAAAATCCATTCCAATCATGATTGGAGAAGTTTCTATGTCACCAGATAACACAGATTCTAAAAACAGAATAGAGAATTATAAAAAGCTCGCCAATGAAGGCTACTTGAGAGTTACCTTGACGGATAAAAAGAATAATTATTTGAAAGAAAACCAGTATTATGATGTTCAGCTTACCGAAAAAGCAAAGCCTTACTTATACAAACCTTCAAAAATGACAGAGACATTAGCTTTTTTTAAAACCTATCAGTATGTTGTCGATGAAGTTTTAGAAATCCATGAAGTTCCTGCCATCAATATAGCAGAAGTAAAGGTACAATACAAAGTTTCAGATATTACACCTTTTGCAACATTAAATTTAGGCAATCCAAAAGAAACAATCACTGAAACATTAAAGTTCACAAAGACCAATGATGGCTGGAAATATTGCGACAATAATTAATTCAAAAATCATACAAAATGAAAACAATAAAGTATATTTTGGCGATATGCTCCTTTTTGGTGTTAGGATGCAGTACTGATAGTTCTGATACAGAAGGTGGCAAAAATGATAACAATGCTGTTCCTTCTGAAAATATCAACACTCTTTGGATTGGTAATTTTACACGAGCGTGGAAAGAACAACATGTTGCTGTAATAAAAGGAAAGAAAATGCCATATCATGGCACTTCTTTTTATCGAAAAAGCCTTAACATTCCTGATAGTGTTAGCATTCATTGTATTTCAGGCGGTAGCTATAATAAAGACGGTTCTTATCCTAAAACAACAAAGGATGCTTATTCAGCATACAATACAAACGATACAGAAAGAAACAATGTAACTATTTCATTCATTTTCTGTGCTGAAAATATCGCTAATGCTCAACTAATTATTGATTCGTCTATGACTTTTGAAAATCAAGGTTGGACTTTGCCTTATGAAGACAATTCCGTACGCGTTATTGAAAAAGGTAGTTTTACCATTAAAGCAAAAGAAGAACGTTTAGCAGACGACATTCCTCCTTTGGGGAAAGATAAGGAAGGCAACATTCTCAAAGCATTCAAATTCAATAGTGAGGATAGAACTTACATTGGTGGCGACGGTATAGAATACGTCAATTACGAATTAAACTGCCTAAAATATAGCAATTTGAATACATCCAGTCATAACGAGGTAGACATACCCCACTATGATTTTATTGGAATGTTTAAAACACAAGGAAATAAGTTTCCTGTAAAAATTATAGAAACTGCTATCGTTCAAGGAGGAAAACGTCTTGAACCAGTTACACAACCACAATAAACCCAACAATCTCACACAATGAAAACACTTTTATTTAGTTACAAATTTTTATTTATGACCCTTATGACTTTGCCATTGTCTCTCTGTTCTAAAGACAATGATGACCCGAAACAAGATTTTGAACCCGTTACCATATCCCTTGAAAACGTAAATATTGGCAAAACGGACACTTCTTTCTCGGTGGATGGATTCAATTTTAAATCTGACAGTGCGGAATCAAGCCCTGAAAACTTAATTCAAGGAATTGGTATTTGGCCAGGAACGATTGAATTAGATTTGAATAATATAACAGGCATTTCAAAAATAACTGCTTACATGCACAATAATGGCGCGGGTAGTACCTTAGTTAGTGTTTTGAATGGTTCTAACGTATTAAAAGAGATTACGGATGTTGATATACCTGCGGGCTATACAAATGTAGAAATAGATGTAAGTAACTTATCGGTAGATACATTACGAATTTTTTCTGGTGAAGCTATAATTATATCTATCAAGCTTGAATAGTTTAGGACTGTAAAACTTAAAGCCCACTAAAAAGTGGGCTTTTTATTCAAAATCATCTGAGGGTGAAGGGGCTTTTTCAATATTCATATCCTTTGAATTAGCTTCAAAATCAAGATAGATGGGATAATCCTCAAAATTACTTTTATCATCTAAATCAAATTCGAGAGACTGCTTTAATTCTTTTTCCTTTTCAATTTGCCGTTCTTTATAGGCATAAAGCCCTCTTTCTACTAAAATATGCAAATCATCTTTTTCAATTTCTTGTATGGAGGGAAGAATGTGGTCTTGGTCAGTTTCCAAGGCTTTCTCTTCCATTGCAGATTTCAAATCCCTCGCAAATTTATCTTCTGTTTTTTGAATTGCCTGTTTAGTTGCCTCTGGTGAATAGTTTTCTTTGGTATGGATTTTTGCAATCCGAATGTCGCCACTTGGTTTAGGGGCAGGGTCAAATTTTTTAAAATTACTTTTTTGTCCCCTTTCAAGTCTGTTTATCTCATTATTCTTTTCTGTAATAAGGTCTTGGACTTTTTGGCTACTCTTACCTATTTCGATTACTGCAATGAGTTTTAACTCGTCTATTTCTTTTGACATAAACTAAGTTTTATGTTAGGTTTAATCATCACTTTTAGAGGGTTTCCATGCCAATTTATCACGGAATTGAAGTCAGTACCGACAAACTTGAATCCTATGTAACACAGGACTTGGATTATAAAATCCAAGCCCGTGAAATTGTCTGTGAAAGATTGGGATATGAACCGCCAGTTGAACTTTCAGTGTTTGGCGAATTGTGCATACGCAGTGCTTTGAAACGGTTTGATAATAGCGAGTTTTCCAAAGAAGACCTCGATAAGAAAATTGAATTCCATGTTGGTGTCGTCAATACCATTATGCTTGAATACGCCAAAGCAGGTTCTTGTTAAGCCAACTCGGGTTCAGGTTCGTCTAAATCGTCTTCCCAAACATCAAGCGAATTGACCAAATCTTCCCTTACTTCTCTACTTCTCGGTAAGTCAATCGGCAAAGAAAGCCCTCTGGTTTCACTCTTTGGCTTTTCCTCAACCAAGACATCATATTTCCATCTATCAACTAAAATCTTATCTATCGCGTCCAATACACTACCTCTAGCCATATGTGCTTTCATGAAGTTTCTAAAACCAAAAAACAACCCACTTATCAAAATCAAAAAACCAATACCTCTCGTAAAAGGAAGTATTAATAAGATTAAACCACATAGAATGGGAATCATTGGTTCTAACAGAATATATACACGATATATTGTAATTTTTACGCCTAAGATTTCAGTTCCAATTAAATCAAACCAAAAGGGAAATATTTCTCCATCAGAATAGCTGTAGCGGTCAAAATCATATGTCGCGCCAAACTTTTTTATTTCAAGTCGATGTTTTATCGACTTCCAAAGAATTAGAGCCGTAAAGGGAAGCCATGCAATCCCTAAAAATTCTTGTCCTTGGTGTCCTGCTTTTATCCATATAAAAATCATAATGGCTGAAATTAAGATGGCATTAGCTGTTGTAAAATAGCGTTCGCCAAATTTTTTCCTCATAAATATCTCTGAGATATAACTTGGATATGAAGAAAGGGAAAAAAGCATAGTCGTAACAAAGTCAAATAGAAAATTAACGCGTCCTGCTTGTGTTATTCTAAAAATGCTTTGTTTCCCTTTTCGTAACTGCGGTGTGTTTTGTTGTCGTCTCATAATGTGTTTTGTTTAAATGTTATTATTTCATAATTGCTATTTGTTGATCTAAAAAATTTCCCCTGACGATGCACTATGGCCTCCACAATAAAATTGTTTTGTGGGCCACCTGTTTTAAGTATCGTAAAATCAGATGGTTCAATTATATGGGTTAAGGTTTCTGTACTTCCTGAACTGTGGGACATGTTTTCTCCTATAGACATCCCTTTATTGTCTGACCACTGCCAAGCTTTGCCGATCAGATCAGCGGCGTATTCATTGGTTTCAGGGTCAGAATTAGCGAGAAAGAACTTTGTTCCTAAATTTCCAACAAGGGCTTTAAAACGTGTTTTTCCAATATCTCCACCACCTGCATTGAGGTAAAAGTTTGGAAGGTTTTGAGTGATATACACAGTACATACCCTATATTCTCTCGCAATGGATTGAAATTGAACATCCTTTTCAGGATTGATAAATAACTGAAACTCATCAACCCAAAGCACCACAGGTCTACTCCTATTTTTTATTTTCCTGCGTTGCATGGCGCGTTGCCAGATATATTTCCACAATATTTGGGCATCTCTACCTATTTCATCGTAAACAAGCACAGGCATATCTAAGATGATAATCTTTCCTCGTATAGTATCTTCAGGAGTAATCGTAGTTTTACCATTAAACAGGCTGTACATAGGGTCACGCATAAAACGATCTCCAAAGGCAAAAAACATTTCTTCAACAATGCTCCTTGTCTTTTCGGCTAAAGTAATCCAGCTTTTTAAAAAAAATCCTTCGATTAATTCAACCCGCTTAGCTAACTCATCTGTATCCGAGGTCTTTTCACTCGCTTTTAAGTTTGATGTAATGTGATGGATAACTCGATAACACTTTGATGATTTTTGCCAATTCGCATTATCTCTTTGCTCAAAGGTTCTAGGGGCTGATTGAACAATTTGATAAATATGCTCAAATCGTTTATTCCCACTGATAAAGCAAAGCTCTACAGCGTTTACTAAGAGTTTCTGTAAGCTTGAATCCCAAAAAGCAGTATCGTTTCCATTCCTATCATCATATCCTGATTTAATGACCGTTTTTAGAACATCAGCTATATTGTGTATTATTCCTCTACCACCATCTTTTCGATTTAATTCGTAATCAAAAAAGTTGAAACAATGACCAGAAGTCGGACTAAAAATAACGAGGTCTTTTTCTCTACAGTGTTTTTTACAATACTTAACCCAAAGGTCTTTTTCATTCTCTTTGGCTGTTAAGACCAAAAAACCAAAACCATTCATTAGATAATGTTTTGCAATATGATTACCGAATCCTGATGTTTTACCACTTCCTAATCCACCAGTGGTAAAAATGCCCTCTACTGCATCACGAATTTGAAAGAAGTCGCCATAATCCCACTCAAAAAGAACCCGCTCTAAGTAATCGTTCATAATATTTTTATTTAGAATTAGACAATAGGTATGCTGACAATAAACTTGTAGAAGTTTGCTGTCTAAAAAATTGAAAAAATAAAATATTAGATTATTTAACTGGACTAAGAGCCAGTATCCTTTAAAAACCATCCACCGCGTCCGATAGATGGATTGCAGACTTTAATATTAAATTGCGCTATTCAACATCAAGCCATCAACAACTGAATGCGTTCTTGCTCTCCAACAAGGACATTCATTAAGAGGTCTACCACTTCTTTTTCAAGTCGTTTTGTACACGTTGTGGCAAAGAAGTAAAAGTCACAGTCTTAAATGTACTGCTCCCTTCTTTTCTAACTTGTGCGTAACCGCTCCCCTGTTTCGCAGTTACAATGAATCTTTGATTGCTCATAATTATAAAATTTAAGATTAAATTTTTTCCGCATCGTTGCTAAACAACGTACTAAATCGAGATTTAAAATCTCTCAATAGGGGTCAAGATTGTAGACTACGTATCTATTTCAGGTTTAATACCCTGACAAAAATTATATTCATCATGTAATTGAAAAAAAATTACAATAACGTGGAGATTACAAGGTTATGCCCAAGCATCCTTAAAAGATTTTTCCTTTTCTTATTTGGAATTTCGGAAACATGAACATCTCTCGTTTTACCATCAAGATGGCTGTATATCTTAAGGTAGTCTTCGCCTTTTTTATAAGTAACAATTAATCCCTGATTGCTCATAAGGTTCATTTTTAAAATTAAAACTTATTCTCACCGTTGCTAAACAACGTACTAAATTGAGATTCAAAATCTCTCAATAGGGATCAAGATTGTAGGCTACGTATCTATTTCAGGTTTGATAACCTGACTAAAATTCATATTCATCATGTAATTGAAAAAATCACATACTCAGGAGGTCATAAGATTCATCTAAAAACTTTCCTTCTTTTTTATCAACACAAAACGTATTAAACTAATAATTTAATACGAATGTAATAATTAATAATTTAATACGGAAATTATTTTAATTTTTTTATTGTATTTTTATAAAAAAGACAATAACATTATGAAAAAAGATGGCATCGTTAAGGGACATCTACATACAAAAAATGACACAATGTCAAAGGAAGAAGTTCTTGAATTAGCAAGAATTTTAGAGGAAGATTATGGCATAAAAAAAATAGAAAAAAATATTATTGAAGGATCTTTAATTAAACCTTCTAAAAAAGCTAATGTTTCTATTGAAGTTCCTTATAAAAAAGTCAAAATAAATAATGTAGAAATTAGCATAAAAGGTAAGACAAGCCGCAGATTTAGCTACAATGGGCGGGTACTAAAAGGAAATAAGCACTTGGCAATAAATGTATTATCACCTGAGTCCACCAACCTAATAGAAGATATTATCTATGAATTTGAAACCAATCAGGCTGATGTAATTGTGATTCATGATATTCTCCCCTTGATCAATAATAATAAATTTGTTGACTTGGTTGTTGAGAAAAAAATAAAATTTACATCTCTTAATAATAGTGAGATAGCTGAAGCATTCTCCAAGACACTTTGTTATTTATCTGAAAAACTGGACAACAAAAAATTGGGCAATGCTAATATTGGAAAACAAATAAAAAAATCTGCTGATTTATTTGCTCTTAGTATGGGGCATACTTTCCAAAAACTTGATAAAGAAGGCTTCAAATCATTTGGTTCTAAAGCAAGTTATTTAAATGAAAACGGCATTAAAACGATGAGAAAAAAGCTGTGGACAAGAAATTCCGTTAAGCTAACTTATGAACGTTGGCAAGCTTTAAAAGCCGCAGAGGAAAATGAAGTATCCACATCCTCTAAAAGCAAAGCCCCAAAACCAGAATAATTCTTAGGGTAAAAACTAAAAACTACCTCAAGCACCGCTTAGGGGAGATGTCTGATCCATTTTAGCACTGTTCTATTTAGAATAAACGCACAGCAAAGAGTCGTGTTGCTCCCTTATTTATGAAGGTTGCAAACATATAAATTAAGCAGAATTAATGTATATTTTAAATTGCTTACAGGAACACAACACAGGAAGTGGATGCTACAATCAAAAACATTAGCATAAACATACAGCCTTTGTTTCCATTGTTATTTCCTGATTGGTTTAATATTTTTTTTCGGTCTTGCTCTTGTATTTTACGCTGAACAGCATCGTACTTGCCCCATCTTTCCTTTTCTTTTTCGTAATCGGTTTTATCATTAAAGCCCATTTGTCTTATTTTTAGGATTTTAGAAGCCCTAAGATATTATTTTGTTTTTTTGAGAACAAATAAAATTACGTCATCTTTAGGTTAAGTTATAAAAACCAACATTAGGAAAAGCGCACAGACCTTCGCTCCATGCACAAACCAAAAAGCCCCTAACATCTACCGAACAAATCTATGAAGTGTTTTTGGGATGAATAATTATAATCTTGGTTCAAGGTTAATTCTTAAATCCCGATATGTTTTAGAAACATCGGACGGGTCTTGGCTAGGTTTTCTGCATATCCCATCTGCATAATAATGAATTTCCCAAACAACATCCTTGTTAATTGCACCATAATAAAACCGTCCTTTATTATGCTCACCGTTCGGGTCGTTATATCTATCAAACCCATTAAAATCTCGGGTTCGATAAATGATTTCATTGACATGTTCCTTGGTCAAATGTGAAACATCCTTACCAAGCACACATTTACCATTAATAGCAGGGAAATTACTTTTAAAACTGCCTATTTCAGAACGAAAAGCATCATTTTGAAACGCAATGGCTTTGATATTATCGGATGAGGCATTCATAGCATAAATTTACAATTTTTCATGGATAAAGGTTTAAATAGTAAAAGCAAATAAGGGAGCTTTCGCTCCCTTAAATTATGGTTTGGGCTGATTTTTTGAAGCCGTATTTGATACCGCTTCATCATTGTCTTTGTTTTCAAAGGCAACAATGTCATTCAGGGCAATATTAAACCCATCCCCTTTTGAATGTTTCCAAACCACGCCAACTTTAACAAGCTTAGGGGCATTATCGACATAGCTGTTTGTATAAAGCGTATGGGTTGGCTTTTTACCTTTGGCTTGGTTTTCTTTTGTTTTATCCGTCATCTTGTAATCTCCTTTGTTAGTTTCATTTCAGATGATGTGGCTATCCAAACATCAAGGCAGAGCTTATTTACCCGTAACCACACGGAAGTTTTGGTGAGGGCAAGAGAAGGGTAAATAAGCGCGTTGGTGTTAAGGCCTGTCATCATCTGACTTGAAATATGTAACCCAAAGAGGTTCGGACGGTTACGCACACAAAGAAAATCCAAAAATGTAAAAAATAATGCGTAGTTTTATCGTGCGTATTGCTCTCCACGGATATTCCTTAAAAACAGATATTTTTTAATTTAAGGCAATATTCAACATGATACGAATGTACCAGAGCCAAACATCCGCTCAGGCTAAAGACTATTTCCGTGATGCCCTTTCCAAGGCTGACTATTATTTAGAAGACCAGGAACTCAATGGTCAATTTAATGGTAAAATAGCCAAACGGTTAGGCATTGAAAACACACGCATAGACAAAGAAACCTTTGAAAAACTTTGCGATAATACCAATCCAAAGGATGGCGGTTCATTAACCCCTCGTACAGTTTCAGATCGGCGTGTCGGTTATGACATTAGTTTCCACTGCCCAAAATCAGTTTCCATTCTCCATGCCTTGAGTGATGATAAAAAAGTTTTACAAGCCTTTGAAGAAAGTGTTCAAGAAACCATGTTGGATATTGAAGCTGACACCCAAACAAGGGTGCGAACACAAGGGCAATATGACGACCGGCATACTGGAGAATTAATATGGACAAACTTTGTTCATCAAACGGCACGCGCCGTTGCAAATAACCCACCAGACCCACACCTTCATTGTCATTGCTTTACCTTCAATGCGACTTGGGATGAGACAGAAGGGCGATTTAAGGCAGGGCAATTTCACAATATCAAAAAAGACATGCCTTATCATCAAGCCCGTTTTCAAAAACGATTGGCGGATAAATTATCGACAATGGGGTATGACATCCGAAAGACCAAAAATGGCTTTGAATTAGCCGTTATCCCCCAACGTGCTATTGACCATTTTTCCAAACGCACCAATTTAATTGGGCAAGTAGCCATTGAAAAAGGCATTACTAACCCAAAAGAACTCGACCAATTAGGCGCAAGAACCCGTGCCAAGAAACAAAAAAATCTTACCATGCCTCAATTACAGGATATGTGGCGAGAGCAACTCATTGAAAAAGGTATTGATAAGGATGAGAAAAGCGAGGCTAAAACAACCGATATTTCCCTTGATGCCAAACAAACCATAGACCATGCAATTTCCCATGTATTTACCAGAGCCTCTGTCAAACGTGAACGCCAGATTTTAACTGAAGGCTATAAACATGCCATTGATACAACAAATATCTCTTTGGAAGATATTGACACGGCTTTTTTAAAGAATGAGAGTATTTTTAAAGTCCAAGTCGGTAGTCAAAAACTTTGCACTACCGAACTTGTCCATGCGGAAGAGCGAAAAATGGTCAACATGGCCAGAAATGGCATTGGCAAGCTACGTCCGTTAAAAACGGATTTCAAAATATCCCAATTTAAGAACTTAAATGACGAACAAATAAATGCCATCCGCCATGTGATGACCTCCCAAGACCAATTAACCATGATTAAGGGCGGTGCAGGGACGGGCAAGACGACATTATTAAAAGTGATTGTTCCTGAAATTGAAAACACAGGAAAAGAAGTGTTTTTATTTGCTCCAACGGCAGAAGCCTCCCGTGATGTATTAAAAAAGGAAGGTTTTGACAAAGCAGATACCGTTGCGCGGTTTTTATTGGATAAAGATTTACAGGAACAAACCAAGGGGCAGGTTATGTGGATTGATGAGGCTGGCATGTTGGGGTCGCAAGATATGTCTGAAGTCCTCTCCATAGCCGATAAAAACCAAACAAGGCTTATCCTTTCTGGTGATCCAAGGCAACATAACGCCGTACAAAGAGGGGATGCAATGCGGATATTACAAACGGTTGCCCATATCCCCCACGTTTCCATGGAAACCATTTATCGCCAAAAACAAGACGGTTATAAATCGGCTGTAAAGGAAATTAGTGACGGCAATATTGCTACTGGATTTGATATGCTCAATGAACAAGGTGCAATTCAAGAGATCGCATCGGATAAAATATCACAAGCCGTTGTCGATGATTATTTAAAAAGCAGAAAAGACAATAAATCTGCTCTGGTCATCTCTCCCACCCGTGCCAAGGCAAAAGAAATCAATCAAGAGATAAGAGAAGGACTTAAAGAAAACAAGATTATTGGCAAGCGAGAAAAAGAATTTACCGTTTATGAGAATTTGTATTTAACCCATGCTCAAAAGTCAGATAGTCGTTCTTACATAAAAGGACATATCATTCAGCTCCATCAAAATATGCCCAATTTAAAAAAGGGGGCGGTGCTTAGGGTCATCGATGCAGAAAATAAAAACGTTAGGGTTGAGGACAAGCAAGGCACACAGCATATTTTACCCCTAAGCAGGGCTAAAGATTTTGATGTTTATAGTACCCATGCAGTGCGTATCAGCAAAGGTGATGAAATTAAAATCACTAAAAATGGTTATGATGACTCAGGAAAACGCTTAAATAATGGCGCGGTTTTAACGGTTTCAAAAATAAAGCCCAATGGTCAAATTGAGGGTGTGAAAAAGTCAAATTCCAAGCTTTCAACTTTTACCCTAAGCCACGATCACGGGAATTTTGATTATGCCTATGCGTCCACCTCGTACAGTTCACAGGGAAAAACCGTGGATAATGTGATTATTGCCCAACCTGCTGTTACATTCCCTGCATCCAACCAAAAGCAGTTTTATGTTTCTGTATCGAGGGGGCGTGAGAGTGTTACCATTTACACGGATGACCGTGAAGATTTATTAAGCCATATTGAAAAATCGGGTGACCGCCAAGGGGCAACTGAGTTGCTGACCGAAAAAGATTTTGCAATCAAAACGATTGACATTGACCAATCACGTCATAAGGAAACAAGAAAAGACATAACACCAAACAAGGATTATGAGCCAGAAATATAACTTTATTAGCTTACAGATTGCCAAAGGCGACCACTCTCAGGAAAAAACAACCAAAGACCCAAACACCATTACCGTGTTTGAAACAGGAGATACCAAAACGATTGATTTTGAGCTTTTAGATGGCACTAGGCAGAATTTCCATTATTCGCATTACATCACGTCATGGATGGGCAAAGAAAATGGAGAGCGTATTATTAAAATATTTTTCGCCACACATTTAATCACCTTAAAGGGATATTGTTTGGATGCAATCTACGAAGCACTAAGGCAATTTAATGTTAAATCCATTAAGGCTTTTGATAAACGCTATCTGAGTTCAATCAATGAAAATGATGCATTCGTTACTCATATAACTCTTGAATGGAAATTGAAGCAAAAAACATGAATTGAAATTTGTTATTTTTTTTCTAACTTTATAGAATCAAGCAAATTCTTGAGTCTATCTAAAAGTTCGTCATATAGCACAAACTCGACATCTTTAAGACTCTCCCTCAGATTTTTGAACTGATTTCGCTTTTTATCAGAATTCAATTCTTTATTTGAACCAATAACAATAATTGCTCTAGGATTTATAATACTAACATCTAAACCTGCTTCTGTTTCAGTTTCAGTTTCTAATTTTATTGTTTGAGAATAACTTAGAGCATTTTCTTTTGCCTTTTGAAGGTAGTCTGACACTTGTGAAATTACCATTGAGACCTCCTTAGACCAAAACCAAGTCTTATGACTACTATCATATTGAAGAAGCTTTGTACCGCTTTTTTTCAGCTCATAAAAGTCTAAATAGCCATAAATATCTACTAGAACTAAATCTGGATATTTTGTTAATCCAGTAGCAATGTTTTTGTAATTCAATTTATGAGCGTAGCGGCTATCAAAAAGGGTAATATATTCATCAAAGAAAGCTTGCCATGTACTTTCCGGTGGGTCTTTTTTTAAATGCTCCTCATATTTAGAAATTATTTCTTGAAGGCTTATTAATTTAGCGTTTTTTACTAATCCTGCGGACATTTTTTTAACAATATGAGTAGCCTTAAATTTTCGAGTTGCCCTTACATAAAACTCTCCAAGTTTCTCTATATCATCAGCAGTTAGTTTATCAATAAGTTTGTCATTTAGATTTCTAAGGATAAGTTCTTTGTTGTTATTCGTTTCCTGATAGTCAAAATTCACAGCAGGGAAAGCATCTACAATAAGATTTTTAATTAAAATCTTTTTAGTATCATTACATGCTCTTTGCTCAACATTAATTTTTGAAATCAAAGACTGAAGTTCTTCATAATTGAGAATTAATGTTTTTCCATTAATTTCTGAGTTCAGAATTTCTGATATTTTTATAGTATCAATTCTTTTATCATCGAAATTATATTTGAAAAAATTATCTAAACTTCTTTCTCGAAAGCCATAGCCCACATTACTTATTGCATAGGGCAAATCTTCAAAGCCTTCAAATATGATTTTTTTTATTACAGCTCCTTCGTAATAATATTCAAAATTTTTTCCAACTACCTTATAGATTAAAACTTTCTGTTTAGTTTCATCTTCTTTATGTTGGCGAAAGAACTCCGTCGAATCCCCTTTGACTTCCTTGTATATGATTAACTTTTCCGTTTCTCTAATTTTTTGCATTGGATAATTATTTAGTATTATTAAACCCTATCCAAATGAATACCAATTATTTACAACTGTCAATGTGTCAGAAAAAAGAAATAAAACAATAAGATACATGAGACTATTCATATCCCATACCTTCTAATTAAAAATTCGGAGGCATGGAAAGAAAAATATTCTAATAAAATTATAGTTAAATTAAAAAAAGATTGTGAGATTTTGCTTCAATACATTCTTTTTCACTACTTTAGAGACAATTTCCCACATTTGGGAAATATCTATTATTTTAAAAAACCATGTATAAAATTTTATCGCTTGATGGAGGAGGAAGTTGGGCAATCCTCCAATTATTAACATTAAAAGAAAGATACAAAGATGAAATGCCAGAATTAAAAGGGCGTGCCATATTAAAACGATTTGATATGGTTATTGCGAATTCTGGCGGGAGTATTGTTTTATGTGCCTTAGCTGAAGATTGGACAATTGATGAAGCGTTATCCCTTTTTGATGACAAATCAGTAAGAGAAAGCATTTTTAGCAAAAATTCATTTTGGGAGACTTTTTGGCCTGTAACTTTAACCAAGATGTTTTCGTTTGGCCCTAAATATAGTTCCAGTAGAAAATATGATGCTTTCAAGAAACTATTCCCAACTGCGCATAAAACGACGATGGATGAATTACCAAATGTAATTGGCAAGCCTTCTTTAAAGATAATTGTTTCTACTTTTGATGCTTTAAACAATAGAGCTAAATTTTTCAGATCTTATACTCCTGAAGGGGCATCTGAAGAATTTGTTCCTCTTACCAAAGCAATCCATGGATCTTCTAACGCTCCAGTACAATATTTTGATTTTCCAGCAAGAATAAAGGCAAGCAAATCAGATATCTGGTATTATCTATGGGATGGGGCATTAGGAGGTTTTAATAATCCCGTGGTAGCTGGTATTATAGAAGCTTTTAGGCTATCAATACCATTAAATGATATAACTGTTGTTTCGTTAGGGAATGCCAATAAACTTATGTCTAAAGCTCAAAAAGATAGATTTTATCAGGTTAGATCAATTACCATTAAAGAAAGGAAAAAAAAGTTATTGTTTTGGCGTTATAAGTTCCAATTTGAATACTTTAAAGAAACCGTAATGAATCAAGCTAAAACAATTTTATTTCAACCACCTGATTGGGCAAATTTTGTAGGGTTAATGTTTTTATCAAAATCAGCCTCTGACAATATTGAAGATCGATTTATCCGTCTTTCCCCTATAATCCATGTTGATAAAAATTCCGATCCAACTGTTATTGAATTAATGAATGAATTATATGACTTGGATATGGACTTAACAAAAGATGAAGATATAAATCTCATTAAAAAATGTTTTGAAAATTGGAGAAATGGGAGAATTAGAAATCAACCTATAGAATTTAGTGTCACCAGAGACAACGAACTTATTTACTTAAAAGGAGATGAGTACTTTAGTGAAGGGCTTGAGAAATGGAAACGAATTTAAAATTTTAATAAAAATCTATGTATATAAAAAGTCTAAGTGTTCAAGATTTTAAATCTTTTGAAAAATTCGATGATTTAAAATTTTTATACCCGAAAATTTCTAGCCATAACCAATCACAAGATTTTGATGCAAAGAATGTTAGACATGAAAACATTAATGTTATACTAGGCAATAACTCAACTGGCAAGACAGCTTTCTTAAAAGCTATCGCCCTATCAACATTAGGACCTGCTGTTCCTGAATTAGGGACTATTGA
Source organism: Aestuariibaculum scopimerae (assembly GCF_059428085.1). Lineage (NCBI taxonomy): Bacteria > Pseudomonadati > Bacteroidota > Flavobacteriia > Flavobacteriales > Flavobacteriaceae > Aestuariibaculum > Aestuariibaculum scopimerae. The sequence continues at coordinate 2,171,735 of NZ_CM182089.1, read as the reverse complement.
ACCTTTTATGTGGGTGCGCAGGTCGCCCAAAGAAAATCCGAAAGTTGCTTTTTTGAATGCTTACTTTGAATCAAACCAACAAGATCGTATTAAATATGGAAGGGTAGAGAGTTCTCTAAAGGTTATACCAAGTAATGATTTTAAGGATAGGATTTCTTGGAATCATAATCAAAGTAAAGAATGGCACCCAGTATTTGATAATGATCCTGCCTCTATGTTCTTGGTTGGTTACGGAGCTAGTAGAACAGTTGAATTACCAGAGAAGTTTGACCCCACTCTAAGAAAGGGTGGCAAATTAATCAGAATAAATAAAGTTCGTAGTCTTTTTGAGGAGACCTATCAATTGGTGCCACTAGATGCTTGGCTACCTAAAATGAAAAATAATAATAAGGGACGTTATGTTCAAATATTAGGGCTTTTATCAAAAATTACAGGTAGTGAGCATTTTCAGCTTACTGAAAAATTAGAAGGTGACCAATATATATTTGAAAAGAAAGGAAGTTTAATTCCGTTCAATGCCTTGTCGGATGGCTACAGAGCTTTTTTAGGATGGGTAGGTGATTTGCTTTTTCACATAGAGCAAACTTGTCCCAAGGGAAAAAAATTAGTTGACAATGAAGGTATTGTACTAATTGATGAGATTGATTTACACCTTCATCCAGCTTGGCAAATGAAAATCCTTCCGCTTTTAGCTGAAGCATTACCTAGAATTCAATTTTTTGTAACAACTCATAGTCCTTTGGTAGTTGGAAGTGTTGAATGGCAGAATATTATCTATTTAAAAACGGACGAAAAAGGCTGTTCTTACCCTATCAGGGACAAAAGAAACACCTATGGCTTAGATTCAGACCAAATTTTAGTTTCTGACCTTTTTGGACTTAAAAGTACTAGGAATGATTCTGTTGCGGATAAAATCAGAGTACTTTCCTTTAAAGCGTCTATGGGTAACGCTGAAGCCCGAAAAGAGTTAATGGAATTAATGGCAAAAGGAGAAGCGATATGATTTCATATAAAAAGGACAATAAGGGTAAAAATATTAATCTGAAATATATCGAGAACCTTATTGATGAACATAAGCCGAATTGGTTGAATAGGGCTACTCAAAGAACAGATTCATATAGAATTGCAGGAAAGGTTACAGATGAAAGCCATATATGGAGTGAAGTAAAAGAAGTTTTCATGAAGATTCAAGGCAATAAGTGTGCTTTTTGTGAATCTGAGTTAGAAGGCAGAACTGCTGGTAAAGGAGTACACGATATTGAGCATTTTAGACCTAAAAACAGAATCACAAAATGGAAAGCTTCTAAAGAATATATTGATTTAAACATTAAGATTACTGACCCAAAAAACTCCAAAGGTTATCACTTACTGACGTACAACCTGTTGAACTACTCCATTGCTTGTGGACCATGTAATCAAGCATTAAAAAAAGATCGTTTTCCAATTAAAGGTGAATACAATGCCAAAATGGAAAATCCTTTAACAGAGTCGGATGGAGAAGAAAGACTTTTATTATTTCCCATTGGAGAGATTGGTGATAAATGCGAAGACCTAATTACATTTGAAGGCTCGATTCCTGTTCCCGTTAAAAAAAATGGGATGGATTTTGAAAAGGCGATAACTACTATTGAATTTTTCCGTTTAGGAAGAGCAGATGAAAGAGGAAGGCTTTTTTTAGAACGTTGTGAAAAAATTTTAGCTATTGTTGGTATTCTTGATGAAGATGATAATCCTGATGATTATGAGATAATATTAAAGAACTTGCTTTCTGACCGTTCAAAACATGCTAATTGTGGAAGGTCATATGTCAGACTACTAAAAGAAAACCCTGCAAAAGCGAAAGAAATACTTAAGGAAGCAAAGGATTATGTCAGGACTTATATTCCCGATGAGGAAATAGATTAAAACTTATAGCTACTATCTTTTTTCAGAATAAAAGTAGTCATTATTGCTAGAGACATTAACCAATTATACTAAAAGAGTTTGGAATAAATTATAGATTGCTTTTTTACTTTTTTAGCAATTTAAGTTCTCTAAAAGATGACAAGCAGTTTCCTCAAAGGCAAACCAAGCAAAGAAATTCTTTAAATCACCTTGGACTTTAAGAGGTTCGCCGAAATTATCTTCATAGTCTAAACGCAATTCTTCAATTTCATCGTAAAATTGGTCATAGAAGGCATGTGTGTCGTTGTAATAGATAAGTGAAGAGATCATACCACTGGCGCACCCATGATGCTGTAAATCGGAAAAGAAGGCTGTTATATCTTCGTGTTCCAAAGCTTCATTTGCTACATAGGCTTCAAGTGTATTGGGTTTCTCATCAATAATGGCGCGTAACTGGTGTTTTAAGTGTTTTGTATTCATAATGTTGCTCCTTAAATAATTTTCTTGGCAACATCGGAGAGCCTTAAAAAAGCAAGGAGGAATTGGCACAAGCAAATCCTTGTCTTTTTTTAAGGCCTGTAGATAGCTTTGATAAATTATTCGGAGAGACATGAATGCAATAAACTGATTCACATTACGCATAATTAATGGTATAATTTGGACAGTTATATAGACAAACCTTATCTGTAAAAATGATAAGATTTATAGCAAAGGCAAAAAGCGAAACTAAAACAGTCGGTTATCTTTAGTTGTTTGTGTTTTTAATCAATTAAGAGATTGCCTTCTAAGCAGCAGGTTGCAGGTTCGAGTCCTGCTGGGTGCGCCATTTTTTTAAACATCTTGTGCGTACATATAGCTCCTTAAGTCCTTCAAAATAAATCCTAAATTTTTATAGAAATTTTTGATTTTAAGAAAGGAAGCCTTCATGAGCAATCGTAGGAAAACATCAAATAACAGCAATAATATAGACAGTTTTTCAAATAAGGGGACTGGTCGAAAACGAAAACACACTATTAAATTCACGAGTAGTGACATCGAAAGTTTAGAAGAACCTAAAAAAGCAACCCTTTTTTGGTTTGATGGGTATAAAGGGTTTGGAATACGCGTTATGCCCTCTGGAACGAAGAAGTGGGTTATACAATACCCATCCAAAAACGGCTTTCGTAGAATGACGCTTGGGAAATACCCTCACTTATCTATCGTAGAGGCACGTCAATCCTACATAAACATTATGGCTGATGTCGATCTGGGTATAGACCCATTAGAACAAAAGCAATTAAAGAAAGACCAACAGAAAAACGACCTCACTGTCTTGGAGCTTTTGGAGCATTATAGGGAACATTCAAAACAAACTGGCAAAAAAAGCTATGATAGAGAATGTAGGTCTATCTTGGTTGGTTTGGGGCAGAATATCATTAACAAAAGAATATCTCAGGTAACCCCACGAGAAATAGCCGAGGTTATCAATGCTAAGGTTAAAAACGGTACGCCAAGTGCGGCAAGTCATCTTTTAAAATATACCAAGAGACTGTTTAATTATGGGGCAGGGTTGTTACTTTTAAAACAAAGCAACAATCCTTGCATTGGTATTAAGCTAAACCTTCCCAAAAAAAGACGACAACGCTTTCTAAGTCCGAAAGAAATATACCTATTTTGGCATAGTTTAGAAAACATACCTGTAAGCCCATTGTTAAAACTTTCATTGAAGTTTTTGTTATGCACTGCTTCACGTTCTATTGAGGTTAGAACAATGAAATGGAATGATATTGATTTATCAGGCTGTGTATGGACAATGCCTACGTCAAAAAACGGAAGAATGCATCGCCTGTTTTTAAGTGATTTGGCAATCCGCATAATCCGTGAGGCTCATGAACATACTTCTTCTAGCGAATGGATTTTTTCACATCGTAAATACAACGGTAGAAGTCAAGTTATTGATGAAGAATACAAACCCTTTAAGGTTTGGACTTTATCTCAGGTTTTTCGTAGGCATTTTGAGAAATTCGGCATAAATGAAAGTTTCTACCCTCATGATTTACGGAGAACTGGTGCAACAATGATTGCTGGACTATTCGGGAGACGTGATTTTGCCTCTATGGTTCTTAATCACACAACTTCAGATGTCACGGGCATTTATGACCTTTATACCTATGATAATGAAAAAAAGATGGCATTGGACGCTCTCAGTAAAGCTATTGAAATAATAATAAATAGCCCAAATGTTGAGAGCGTCCCTAGTTTTGATGAAATTAGATCAAAGATTATTAAACCCACACATCAAATTAATCTTCTGCCTGATGATTTGAAGAATGATAGACCGATGGGTCTTTCATCCAATTTTCTAAATCCCGTATCCTATAAGCTTTCCTACGACCATGATGCGTTAAAGTAACAAGTTCGGGAAACCGTCCCGCCTTACGTTCTCTATATTGGGTCATTTTGTCTAAGGTTGTTGCCAGTTCTGCTGTTTTAATGGACACAAACGCATTCATTTTAAGGAGCAGGTGGGCAACAACTTCTGCTTCCTCATCGGGGTCTATAAGTATAACGGAATTATTTTCAATAGTTTTTGGCATTTTAGAGTTCCTTCCTCAGTTAAGTTGAGAAGGGTTTTAAAGAGGTATTTTCAAAACAAAACGCACACAAACAACCCAAAATTGAATAACCGAGTATTTTCTTCTTGTAGTTTTATGGAAAATTAACCATTGGGTGCGTATTGTCCTCGCAACTTAGTTTTTAAAACGTGAGCCGAAAGGAGACATATGATGAATATGAACTTTGATTACCCGTTTAAAACTAGAGAGGACTTTCTAAAAGAAGTCGTGAAACTACTCGTCCAACGGCGGTTGCAACTTGGGATTACCCAAGATGAATTAAACCATATGTTGGGTGTAGCCGATCGATTGGTCAGCAAATGGGAATGTGGGGTGAGAACACCTTCTTCATTCCATCTCTATTGTTGGGCAGATGCTTTAGAAAGTCAGATGACTATTATTGCCAACGATAACAATTTACCAACTCCAGAAGGGACGATGGAAAAGGCAATTAATGATAACCTTTTGTTTAAGGTGCATCAATATCAAGAACAATAGCCATCAAAATATTTTCTCAAAGAAAGTAAGACAAGAAAAGAGTGCGTAAAACGGTTAAATAAAACACCCAATTACAAACTCTTTTCTTCGTTCTTAATTTTTAACTTATAAAAATTTAACAATTTTATTTACATTGCTCATATTTTTAGAAGAATATGCGGATGTAGATGTAATTGAGGAAGTAGTTCAATTAATAATAAATGAGAATACATTGAATTATGAATATGACGTCTTGAATAAAAAGCTGATGCTTAAGAATTGATAAAAAAATACGCTAAAAGTGTAGCCTTACCCAAATTAAGACACTACTAAATTCAACAAATTTTCATTAATATCATCAGATTCGATGAAGAATTCTTCACCGAATCTAGGTTTATATTCTCTAGGAGACTTGTTCCCTAGTGATTGGTGTGGATGATTACTATTATAATCTTCCATCCATTGATTGCTTAATGTTCTTAATTGGTGCAAATCGTTAAACCAATACGCATCCAGTATATCCTCTCTATAAAATCTATTCAATCGTTCTATATATCCGTTTTGCATAGGTTTACCTGGCTGGGTGAACCGTATTTCTACTCGTTTTCGCTTGCACCAAGCGTTTAAGGTTTTGGATATAAATTCAGGTCCATTGTCACAACGAATTGTTTGTGGCAGGCCAATCTCTTCTTCTAACTGTTCTAGGGTTTCTACTACCTTTCTAGCCGGATAATTCAATCCTGGATCTATGGCCAATACCTCGCGATTACAGTCGTCCATAATGTTCAGTATCCGTACCTTTCTTCCATCGGAAAGTGTATCAGACATGAAATCCATGCTCCAAACCATGTTTAATGACTCAGGTGCTTCCAAAGGGTGTTTCACCCTGCCCGTTATACGCTTTTTGTGTTTACGTCTCAGTTTAAGTTTCATTTGCCTATATACTCGTAGTACACGTTTTCTGTTCCACCTATGGCCTTCGCGACGAATCCGTTTGTAATACTCATCAAATCCTCTGGTTGGAAGTTCCGAAGCCAATTCAGAGAGTTTGTCGATTACTTCACGGTCATCACGCTTGGTTTGGTAATACCACATTGAACGGGTTAAATCCACAACACCACAGGCCCTTTGTATAGATACCTGATATTCCTTGATTAAATAAACCGCCCTGTGCTTCTTGTCGGAAGGCCTTAGAACTTTTTTGACAATATATCCTTAAGCATTTGGTTATCCAAGCTAGCATCTGCGTACATCTGCTTGAGCTTGCGGTTTTCTTCCTCCAACTCTTTTAAGCGTTTTAATTGGCTCGTTTCCATACCTCCGTACCTTTTGCGCCAATAATAAATGGTACTCTTGTCGATACCTAATTCTCGTGCTATATCACCTACGGCACGACCTTGTTCGTTTTCCTTCAAGACCTTGATAATCTGACTCTCGGTAAATCTACTTTTTTTCATCTGACAGTTTAAAATTTAAAATTAGTAAATTTGAATTTTATGCTGTCTTATTTTTAGGGAAGGCTACAAAAGAATCGGATATTGAGTTGCGGTAAATTAAAAAATTAATTTCAAGTAAGGATAAATCTTATATTTAGACTGGACAAAGTAATAATAATTGGTACCTTTGAGTAATTTAATAGTGAGCTTCAAAATAAATAATGAATTATAGACTTGAACTTCTATCCGATGATGAATTTGAAAACTTGGTAAACACAATTTGTCAAGAAATTCTAGGTACAGGTCTTGTTACTTTTTCAAAAGGTAAAGATGGTGGTAGGGACGGAAGGTTTGATGGAAAAGCTAATAACTACCCCTCTAATTCGGAAAATTGGAGTGGAAAATTTATTATACAATCAAAACACACCACTAATCCTATAGCTAGTTGCTCAGATTCAGCTTTTGAAACTGTTGTTAAAGAGGAAATAGAGAGATTAAAAAAGCTCAAAGGTTCAGGTGATATTGAAAATTACTTGCTATTTACAAATAGAAAATATACTGGTGTAAAAGGTGAGTCCTTAAGGAAACAAATAAAATTAGAAGTTGGGCTAAATAATGTTGAAATCATTGGATTGGAAACTATTAATAATCAATATTTGAATAGCAATAAAAAGATTGTTAAGCAATATGGTTTGGATAGACTGATATTGCCTTTTGATTTTTCGGAAGATGAAATAAAGGCCGTTATAACCGAATTTAAAAAACAACTGGATGAAATTAGTGATGAAATCAAAAAGAAGGTTGAAGAAGTAAAATACGACTATAGTGGCATAAAGATTCAAGATAAAAATGAGAAAAACAGTTTAGGAAAGGAATATTTCGAGCAGGTGATTGTTGAGAAATCATTAGAACATTTTTATAAAGTTGATAGTTTCTTGCAAAATCCTAGGAACAGCCATTTAAAGGATTGTTATTTCGATTGTGTTAATGAATTAAGCCAAATTATTTTAATCAAAAGAGATGATTTTGGTGCCTTTGAGGAAGTATTGTTATATATATATAAATTGGTTTGTGACGGAAGCACTTCCCTAAAGGGCAGTAAAAGATTTGTAAGTGTATTTCTTCACTATATGTATTATACCTGTTCAATTGGTCTGAAGTGATGTTAAAGCCAGATAAACATACAAATCTCGATATATCAGTAATAAACATTACTGCATTTCTACTTAAGCAATTTAAACGTAGAGAAAAAGTAGGATATGACGAATTACTCGAGTCTATTAGGAAAGAGCTAAGTGAAGATGCCACCGAAGTTTATCCTTATGCGTTAAATTTTTTATTTTTATTAGGGAAGATTGAATATGAATCAAATAATGACTGTTTTAGCATAAATGAAACTCAGTAAATTATATACAAACAAAGAAAATTTTAAAAACATTAGATTCAACCCTGGTCTTAATGTGATTTATGCAGAAGTAAAAACTAAAATTTCTGAAAAAAAGAATTCACATAATCTTGGTAAGACATTGCTCTCAGAGCTAATAGATATAATGCTTCTTAAAAAGCTTTCTCCTAAAAATCATTTTTTATTTACTACTAAAAACGATAAAGGAACAGGGGTTTTTACCTCTTATATTTTTTATTTAGAAATACTATTGAATAATGGAAAATATTTAACAATAAAAAGAAGTGTTTCTAATAATAGTAAGATATCATTAAAACTAAATGAGCAAGAAACAGATGGATTTAATCCTCCTCAAAATTGGGATGAAGATAACATATCAATTGATAAAGCAAGAAATGCTCTTGCTGAATATTTAAATTTTGATTTTTTCAGGAGCAAAGAAGAATATGATTATAGAAAGTCAATTAATTACAGTATTCGACAACAAGGTGATTATGCAGATATATATCGATTAACAAAATTCAAAGGCAGAGATTTGTATTGGAAACCTTTTATGTTTGATTTATTAGGTTTTAATGGAAAGCTTTTGCAAGAGAAATATGAACGAGATGATGAAATTGATGACATATCTAAATTTATTAACAATTTAAAGAATGAATTTTCAGTCAAGGTAGAAGAAAGAGATGAACTTGTAGCTCAGATTCAATTAAAAGAAAATCAAACTAAAGAAGCTGAACATCAAATTGATAGATTTAATTTTTACGAACAAGATGAAAGATTAATAAAAGAAGGGGTTGAAGATGTTGAAACGAGAATTAGTGAATTAAATACTATTGCTTATAATTTAGAGTTCGATATCAATCGTTTACAATCATCAATCAAAAATAAATTTTCTTTTGATTTAAAGAAAGTTGAAAAAGTCTTTACAGAAGCTGAAATGTTTTTTTCTGACCAATTGAAAAAAGATTATGAAGACTTAATTGAATTCAACAAGAACATAACTTTAGAAAGGAATAAGCTACTAAGAACAACATTAAAAACAAAGTCATCAGAGTTAGAGGAAATTAAAAAGGAATTGAAAGGACTCAATGATAAAAAAGAGGAATTACTTTCTTTTTTACAAGAATCTAATGTTTTTAAAAAATTCAAGGAATATCAAAAGGGATTAGTGAAGATTGAGGGCCAATTAATTCAACTACAAGAAAAATTAAAAACAATTGATACTATCCTTCAGAAGGAAAAAGAAATAAAAGATATTAAACAAAAACTTGATAAAACAATCGAAAAAATTGGCGACCAATACAAAAATACAGACTCCAACATTATTTATAGGGAAATAAGAAATAAATTTGGATCGTATTACAAGGCTATATTAAATGAAGATGCTTACATATCTTGGAATATAAACACATCAAACAATGTGGATTTTAATCAACCTAAAGTCATTTCTGAAGGAGATATAAAAAGAGATACAGCCCAAGGAGATGGCTTTACCTATGGAAAATTATTTTGTGTGGCATTTGATTTAGCCTTGTTAACTGCATATAACAAACAGTCCTACTACAGATTTGTATATCATGATGATGTATTAGCAAACGAAGATAATGGGGTAAAGAGCCGGTTTATGAAGCTAATCAGGAAACTTATTGAAGAGTTTGATTTACAATACATTTTTTCTGTTATAAAGGATGACCTACCAACTGATGAGAACGATAAACCTATTAAGTTTGATTCTTCAGAGATTGTGTTGAATCTTAGCGATAAGGATGCTTCTGAGACTCTATTTGGTTTTAGATTTTAAAGCAGACACCTTTAAAAGTAAATTTTGTTGTACATATGTTGTACATAGAAATAAAAAAAGGATCTCAATTTCTTGAAACCCTTGTCATTCCTAGTAGCGGGAACTGGACTCGAACCAGTGACCTTCGGGTTATGAGCCCGACGAGCTACCTACTGCTCTATCCCGCGATATTGGACTGCAAATATACAATCCTTTTTAATTTCTACAAGCATAAAACCTTAAAAAATTATTGTTCCAAGCTATCTGCTTGGAAGTGTATCAATTGTAAATTTGAAAACCGTACGGTAATTTGGATAGGGTTACAACAGACCTCACAATCTTCTACATACTCTTGTTTTGATACAGAATGATCTAACAACATAGATATGGTTTCCCAACAATACGGACATGTAAAATAGTGCGCCTCCATATATGTTAAGATAAAAAAAGATAGCATATAATATGCTATCCCTTAAAAACTAATTTGTATATAATAATTAAAACTTCCTCTTCTTTTATTTAATCTTTTTCAATATCCATAGCAGCTGTAGCACTATTTTGATCTTCTAAAAACATAAGCCCTGGAGGGTGGTTGCCAGATACTGTTATGTATTCTTGGTTTAAGTTATTATCACTAAGCATCATGGTATTTAAATTTTTTAAGTTCATAAATTCCATGGGCACATCACCTGTAAGCTGATTAGTAGATAATATTAATTCCTGTAATTCTGTTAATTGGGCTATCTCAACTGGAATTTCACCTTCTAATTTGTTATCCATTAAACTTAATTTTTCCAACTTAGATAGTGCATAAATTTGATTTGGAATAGTTCCTATTAAAAAGTTACTTCCCAATAATAATTCTTTTAAATTGGTTAACCCCATTAAAGCTTCAGGAATCTCGCCAGTAAACTTATTACTATATAATTTTAAAGACTCTAAATTGTTTAGGGCTCCCAGTTCTGTAGGGATAGGTCCTTCAAAGCCATTCATAAACAACTCTAGGGTTGTTAAGGCTTTTAAATTTTTTATGGATTTTGGAAGGGTTCCTGTTAACTTATTGAATCCTAAATTCAATTTTCTTAAATTAACCAAGTTACCAATTGCTTCAGGCAAAGTGCCCTGCAAGTTGTTAAACTGTAGGTTAATTTCAACTATTTTATCATTTTCCAAAGTTATACCATACCAAGAATCTACAGCAGCATTTAAATCCCACGAAGTATTCCATTCGCTACCATTGGTTGCATTGTATAGTGCTACTAAAGCCTGTTTTTCATTTGAAGATACGCCAGCAAATGCATGTGCTGTTATAAAAAAGGATATAACTATAAGTTTTAAAGTCTTCATTACTGAATAAATTTGGGATTAATTCTACTACGAAAGTAACTTAGAAGTAGATAAAAAACTATTTTATTCGATGAAATGCATAAAATTTTAACATAATTATCCCGACAAACCTGCTGTTTCTTGGTTGAACGCCACATAATGCCAACTATTATTACTATTCAAAATTAAAGTTCAAGAGTTCGCCACTTAGTTGCAAGACTTCCAGCTCTGCCAATTTTGCTAAATATTTAGCTTGGTTGCGGCTTAATTCGGCATTTAGTAAATTTAACTGGGCTTGCCTAAATTCAATGGAATTGACTTGACCAATTTTAAACTTTTCCTGTGTTCTATCAAAATTATTTTGGGAAGTTACAATATTCGCTTCTTGAATTCTGTAAATATTCAATTTGTTTTGGTAATCATCCCAAGCATTATTAAAATTACGAGTTAAATCGATTTTTAACTGCTCCTTAAGCAGCTTTTGGTTTTCTATATTGATTTTGGCATTTTTCACTCTTGTAATAGCTGTGCCTCCATCAAATAAATTCCACCTTAAATTAATACCTCCAGACAAGCCTGTATTTGTTGAAACTGCCAAAAATGAAGCTGCATTATTATTGTTCTCATTCCAACCATAACTACCAGTTAATCCAATTGTTGGCAAATAAGCAGCACGTTCTGATTTCATGCTAAATTCACTAATCGCTATATTGGTATCTACTTGTAACAACGCTGTATTTTTAGCCAAGGCTTTAGCATACAAATCTTCTTTATTAAGCTGCAGCAGAAAATTAATGTTGGTAGCTACATTAAAGTCTTCTGGTAACACATTGCCCACAACAACGTTTAAATCGCGCTTGAAGTTTTTTAGTTGCTGATTGGCATTAATTAGGTTGATACTATCATTATTGATATCTACCTGAGCATTTAGAACGGCTAATTTGGTACTCTGTCCATATTCAAATTGGTATTGGGCCCTAACCAGTCTGTCTTCTGAAATGGAGAGTGTTTGTTGAATAGCTAACATGTTTTCTGTTAATTGGGCCACATTGTAGTAAACTTCAAACAACTGCAGGATAGTGTTTTCAATGGTTTCTCTAGCTTCCAATTCCGATAGTTGGTACTGTTCTTTGAGTTGTTTATAATTATAGGATCTACCTAAACCATCAAATAATGTATAGTTTAAATTAATGGAAGCATTATATCTGGAGCTTTCGGCTCCATTTAAAACAGTAACTGATCCGTTGGAAAACTCTGCTTCTGTATTGTCTAGATTATAAATGGCGCCCGCATTTCCGGTAAGTGTGGGCAAGTATCCTGAATTTAAAATATGGGTGTTGTTCTTGGCCACTTCAACAGAATTGTTCGCTAATTTAATACCGTAATTATTATCTAATGCCAAAGCAACAGCATCATTGGGTGTGACCAATTGTTGCTGCGCAGATATTGAAACCGATGCAGTGAGTACTAGCAACTTTAAAACAAAAGGCCTAATATTCATTTTCTTCATGTTGTTCTTTTATAGCACGTTCCACTTCTTCTTTTGTAATATTATTACCTGTTGCCAACCATTTAGTGTTTTTCTTGATACTGTTACTAAACGATAAGAATAATGGCAGTACCAATAAAGTTAAAATAGTGGCATAGGCAATTCCGAAGGATATAGAAATAGCCATTGGTTTTAAAAACTGTGCTTGTCTACTTTTTTCCAATAGTAAAGGTGCCAAACCAGCAATGGTAGTCAGGGATGTTAAAAAGATGGCCCTAAACCTGGATTTACCAGCATCCATAAGGGCATCGTCAAACTTCATACCGTCTTTTAGGTTAGAGTTAAACTTTCCAATCAACACTAAGCCATCGTTTACCATAATACCTATTAATGCAATAATACCCAAAAGTGATAAAATGTTTACTGGAAAACCAAGTAGCCAATGCCCCCAAGCAACCGATGTTAAACTAAAAGGCACCAATAACAACAATAATAATGGCTGGCTATAACTTCTGAATGTAAAAGCTATGGTAATATAAATAAGGATTAAAATAGGTATTCCTGCTTTTTTCAGAGATCTAGATAACTTGCTAGCTTCTCTATTCTGTCCTTCGTAGGAAGCCCGAATGGTGGGATATCTGGATTGGATATCGGGTATGACACTATTTTTGATGTTGTCTAAGATATCCGTTGAACTTGTGTTTCTGTCTTTTAAATCGGCCGAAACTTGTATTTCACGTTGTCCTTCTAAATGATTTATGGATACATCACCCCGCTCTATACTATATGTTGCAATATCCTTTAAAGTAACACGCCCACCCAATGGTGTTACAATACGCATGCCGTCTAAATCGTTTATGGATTCCCTGTTGGTACGATCATATCGCACCCATACCCTAATTTCATCCTGTCCGCGTTGAAATCGTTGGGCTTGTGCCCCAAAAAAGCCTGCTCTTACTTGTGCCATCACAGTTCTTAAATCTAAGCCTAACAAATAAGCATTTTCCTTGAGCTCCAATCTAATTTCCTTGATACCTGCCGGATCGTTATCAGCTACATCTTTTAAAAGCGGATTGGTTGATAGCACTTCTTTTAACTCAACTTTAGCAGCTTTTAATTCATCAATGTCATTACTAAGTAAAGATACTGAAATGGGGTTACCACCAAAGTTACCTCCAGACCCAAAAATTAGGCGTTCTGTACCAACTATAGGACCTACAATTTCCCTTAATCGGTTTGATACCAAATCGGCATTGATAACATCGGGGCGTTCTTCTCCAGGTAACATATTAATATCCAAACGGGCACTGGAACTACTATTTAGATGTAAAATTGTATTTTCAAAGAGTTCTTTTCCAGTTCCTGCCAAATACTTTTCAGAAAACTCCTTGTTCACTATCAATGATTTTTGTTCAATCATAGAGATAATGGAATCGGTTATTTTTACATTGGTACCGTTAGGCATTTCCAATTCTACTGAAACGCGGTCACTGGCAATAGCCGGAAATAAAGTCATTCTAATAATACTACCTCCTACGGCACCAATTGTTATTATTAAAAGCGCTACAAAAACACCTAAAGAAAGTAATTTGAATTTTAAAACATTATGTAAAAGCGGAGTATAAATTTTATCTCTTAAAAATGCCATAACGCCATCTCCTATTTTATTGAGCAAACGCATTTTAGAGAAAAACATTTTTAACTTTGATGGATTTTCTTCTACTTTTTGCTTTCTCAAAGCCTTTGAGTGTGCTAAATGCGCAGGTAAAATAATTAGGGCTTCAATAAGCGATATGGATAATGTAAGTATAACTATAACCGAAACCTCACCAAAAAACTCTCCAATCCTACTTTCTAAAAACAAAAACAAAGAGAAGGCCAAAAGTGTAGTTACAATGGCTGAAACTACAGGAGGGATTACCTCCATAGTGCCATCTACAGCCGCTTGTATAGGGGTTTTGCCTTTTTCATAATGTTGGTATATGTTCTCTGCAATAACGATTCCGTCATCTACTAAAATACCAATAACAATAATCATCCCGAAAAGGGATAATACATTAATTGTAACATCAAACTGATTGGCAAAAATAAACATTCCTAAAAAAGAGATAGGAAGTCCCAGTGCTACCCAAAAAGCAACACGAGTATTTAAAAAAATGGACAGGAAAATCAATACTAACACAACCCCCATCATAGCATTTTTAACTAATAATTCTGTACGCTGATTTAATGTTATGGAACGGTCTCTTACAACATTTAGCCGAACATTATTATGCTTCTCATTATAGTTTTTAATATAGGCTTTTACCTTATCGGCCGAAGATATTAAATCTTCTACATTGGTACTAGTAATGGCAACATCTACTGCCAATTGCCCACTAAAATACATAGCGTTAGGGGTTTCTGAAAAACGGTCGCGAATAATGGCTACATCCTTTAAACGCACTGTTTTACCATCGCTATCTGCTTTTACAATAATATTAGAAAGTTCGTCGCCATAATAGGAACGGTTGTTGGCTCTAATTAAATATTCCTCGGTATCAGTTTTTATATTACCGCCTGTAACCAAGATATTAGAGCTGCTTACGGCTTGGGAAACATCTGAAAAGGTTATATTGTAAGCCAATAAACTGGTTTCGTTAACTGCAATTTCAATCTCTTCATTGGGGTAACCACTAACTTCTATTTGGGAGATACCATCCATAGCACGCAAATCGTTTTCAACCTGCCTGCCCAGTTGTTTTAACGTTGACAAAGGCACCTCTTTTCCACTTATGGCAAAGGATATAGTTTCTCTAACTTCTTCGCGTTTAGCAACTACCAAAGGCTCCATGCCTGTTGGAAATGAAGGCACACGATCTACCGCATTCTTTACTTCCAAAAGCATGAAATCAATATTCTCTCCTTTAATGATTTCTACGGTTATGGTACCACTGTTTTCTCTTGAAACTGAAGTAACACGATCAATACCACGTAACCCCTTTAAATTATCCTCAATCTTAAGCACTATGCCCTCTTCAATTTCTTGAGGTGAAGCACCAGGATATGTTATATTTATAGTAATAATTTTAGAATCGGTAAGTGGGAAAAATGAGGACCTAAGTGATAGTATGCCCAAGACACCAAAAGCAAAAAAAGCTAAAATAAAAACATTTACAGCTACATGATATCTAATAAAGTAAGCAATTATTTTTCTCATTCTACCAGTTAATTATTAACTTATTATATTAGTCTTTATAGCTTTTCACCAACATCCCTGCATAAGCACCCGGAACTGGCTTGCTCAAGATTACCGTGCCATCGGGCACATGTTTTAAAACAACCTTTGTTTGCGAAAAATGAATAGGTTTTACATCTACAACATCCAGAATACTATCCCTAACCACAAAGATTTGATGGTTTTCCAACAACAAATTCCGGTTGATCTCAATAGCATTTTCTTCTTTCCTGGCATTTAAATTTGCTTCTAGGTAAATACCTTCCTTTAAACTTTCATTTTTTACTTCTATGTAAGCGGTAATGGTTTGTGTAGTGGTATTGATACTACCATTAACTCGAGACACCACACCTTCATAAGTTTCGGTTTTATCTAAACTTGTTAAACGCACTGTTTCTCCAACTTTTAGCAAACTGGCATCTGATTTACTAATGGCTACTTCCATTTCATAAATGGACGGATCGATGAACTCCCCCAGCTTTTGACCGCTTCGTATCAAAGACCCTTCGGTTACCAAGGCTTCTGTCAATACTCCAGAAAATGGTGCCACAATTGTATATTTTGAGAGGCGCTGCTCTTGGTTTTTTACATTGTAATAACTTGATACAATACCCCTTCCTGTTATAAAATAGTTTTCTTTTTCTGAAGACATCTCGGGCAGTTTAGGGGTGGTTTTTCTTAAATCGAAACTATTTAAATAATCCTGCCACTTTTGAAAAACTTCAGGAAAATCTAAACGTAAATCTGGCATGATGGCCGAAATAGCATTATATAAGTCACTTTTTGAGGCTTGTACATTGGAAAAATACTCTGAATCGTCCATACGTATTAAAGGCTCCCCTTGCCTGTATTGTTGACCGGGCTTAAACAATTTATTACCTGTTTTAAAAATACCCTGTACTTCGGCATAAAGCTCTACCCGCCTTTTTGCAACTAAATTACCATTGGCTGGAATAACAATTTGAATGGTGCTGTTTTTAACCGTATCGGTAAATACCGTTTTTACAACTTTATCTTTAACGGTCACTGGTTTGTTTTTATTTGCTATGAGATATTTGGCAAATAATACCGAGGCTACTATAAGTACAACCCCTAATGCAGAAAGTATAATTTTACGCATTCATTAAGTTTAAGATGGAATAAGTTTTAAATTTAATTAATAACTACTTTATTTAAGTTAAAAAAAACTTAATATTAATCAGCAATCTGCTCAATTTCTAATTGGATATCCTCCCATTTTTCCATTAATTCCTGCAAATCGGTTTTTAGTTTTTGGTAAGAATCAAAAAAGTTGGGCTTAGACGTTATAGCTTCGTAATTAACCTCCAAATCCAAATCGATTGCCTTTATATCCTTTTCTAATTGGTTAATCTTAGCCTCAACATTACTAAGCCTATTGTTAAGAGACTTTAGCTTTTTCTGCTCTTCGTAAGATTGTTGCTTTTTCTCTTTGGGTTTGTCCTTAATTACGGTTCGCTTTTCAACGTCTCTTAGGCTCTCTACATTACGCTGCTCTAAATAGTAATCAATATCACCTAAATACTCTTTTAGCTTATGATCTTTAAACTCATAGACCTTGTTAGTTAAACCTTGTAAAAAGTCGCGGTCGTGAGATACCAGAATTAATGTCCCCTCAAACCGTTTTAAAGCTTCCTTTAAAACATTCTTAGACTTTATATCTAAGTGGTTTGTAGGCTCATCCATTATTAAAACATTAAATGGTTGTAACATAAGTTTTGCCAATGCCAAACGGTTGCGTTCGCCTCCTGAAAGCACACGCACATATTTTTCTACCTCGTCTCCCCTAAATAAAAAAGATCCTAAAATGTCTCTTACTTTGCTTCGGTTAGTTTCATTAGCAGCATCTATCATTGTATCTAAAACGGTTTTGTTCCCATCTAAATACTCGGCTTGGTTTTGTGCAAAATACCCTATTTGAACATTATGACCCAGTTTTAATTGCCCTTCAAACTTAATATCGCCAACTATAATTTTAGCTAAAGTAGATTTCCCCTGTCCGTTTTGTCCAACAAAAGCAGTCTTACTATCACGCTCAATCAACAAGCCTACTTGCTTTAAAACTTCATTACTACCGTAGCTTTTAGATATGTTTTCAGCTTCAACAACTACTTTTCCGGGTATTACGGAAACTGGGAAATTAAGCGTCATAACACTGCTATCGTCCGCATCAACCTCAATCCTGTCTATTTTATCCAGTTTTTTTATAAGCGACTGTGCCATAGTAGCCTTCGATGCTTTTGCCCTAAACTTTTCAATGAGCTTCTCTGTTTGCTCTATTTGCTTTTGCTGGTTTTTTTGTGATGCCAACTGTTGCGTCCTTAGCTCCTCACGCAATATGAGGTATTTGGAATAGGGCTTGGGATAATCGTAAATCCTGCCTAGTGAAATTTCAATGGTTCTATTAGTTACATTATCTAAAAACATTTTATCATGAGATACTATAACTACGGCGCCCGCATAGTTCTTTAAAAATCCTTCCAACCAAATAATGGATTCAATATCCAAATGGTTTGTAGGCTCATCCAGTAGCAAAATATCATTATTTTGAAGCAGTAACTTGGCCAGTTCTATACGCATACGCCAGCCCCCTGAAAAAGTATCGGTAAGCTTGTTAAAATCCTCACGTTTAAAACCCAATCCTTGTAAAATTTTTTCGGTATCACCTTGATAGTTATAACCCCCTAATATTTCGTATTGGTGTTGCAAGTCATTAATATCAATCATTAATTGGTGGTAGCCCTCACTTTCATAATCTGTGCGCTCGGCCAGTTGTGTATTAATAGCTTCCATCTTAGCTTCCACTTTTTTTATATCTGTAAAAGCTTCGTAGGATTCTTCTAATACAGTTTTACCAAAAACAAAATCGATATCCTGTTTTAGAAATCCGATTTTAAGTTCTTTATCGGTTGCTATTTGACCTGTATCAGGTTCCATTTCTTTTGACAAAATCTTAAGCATGGTAGATTTACCGGCGCCATTTTTTCCAATAAGGCCTATCCTATCACCATTACCAAGCTTAAATGTAATATCTTCAAACAAATACTCCCCTTGAAATGAGATCGATAAATTATGAATGTTCATCATAGAAATGTAACTTAAGATACAGTACTTTAATTTATATGCTTTACTTTTGTTCTGTAAATGAGAATGCAAAAGTACATTAAATAATATGTTTAAAAAAGGCTCTAAATTATATAGTATTTTTACGGGAACATGCCCTAAGTGTCACGAAGAGTCTATGTATAAGAATAAAAATCCTTATAACCTTTCTGAAGTCTTGGACATGCATGAAAATTGCAGCCATTGTAAAACCAAATATAAGATTGAACCCTCTTTTTTCTATGGCGCTATGTATGTGAGTTATGCTGTAGGCATTGCTTTTGCTGTAGCGGCTTTTATTATTTCTTTTTTCTTTTTTAAGGCGAGTATCAACATGGTTTTTGTATCAATTGTAGGGACTTTGGTTGTTTTTTTACCTGTTATTATTAGGCTATCTCGAAATATTTGGATCAATATTTTTATGCACTATGACAAATCTTTGGTCAAGAAATAATTATAAAATCCTATTTATATCTATCTCTTTATTTAAAGGGTTACCGTTTTCAATAAAATCATAAAGTTGTTTGGCAACGTAAGGCCCTATCATAACACCCCGCGTTCCCAAACCATTCAGAACAAACATCTTTTTATAGTCTGGGTGCTGGCCTACCAATGGACGCCTATCTTTAACCGTAGGCCTAATACCAGCTACCTGGTCTATAACTGTATAAGGACAATGAATAATTTTATTTAATCTTTCCAACAAGTCTTCTTTTGCAGTATTTGTTATTTTATGGGTTAAATCTTTCCACTCGTATGTTGCACCAACTATATAATTATTGTCTTCTAATGGAATTAAAAACACGCCTGCTTTTAACACATAATCTATTTGTAATTCAGGACTGTGTATGGTAAGTAATTCTCCTTTGGCAGGAACTAAGGGTAAGTTTTTAAAAAATGGATTTTTCACTACACCATAGCCTTCAGCAAACACGATATATTTAGCATCAATATTTTTATACTGAATATGGTTTTTTTTAAATTCTAAATCAGCATGGTCAAAGGCACATTCAACTAATAATTCCTTGTTCTTTAGATTGCCTTTATAGGTATATATCAATGTTTTTACATCTATTCTACCAGTTTCTAATACTTCACCAAAACCAAATGGCGCCTCAATAGCTTGATTGTTGTTCTTAATGATTTTTGCGGATAGGTAATCTGATAGTATGGGCTTATCTGAAGCTGCAAACCAATCATTCTGTTCTTCTAAGGACGCAAATTTTCTATATACAGGTATTTTATAATCTAACACCACATCTAGCTCTGTCGCTAACTTGGCATACATGGGCAATGCTAAATCCAATTGCTCTTGGCTTTTCCAAACAGGTGTAAAGCGTTTTAGCACTACTGGGTTATATAAACCACCTGCTACAGTAGACGATTGTTGCGATGCATTGTCAAACACCACAAATGATTTGTTGTTAGCTTTTAGTTGTTCGCAAAAGCTAATACCGGCCAAGCCAATCCCTACTATAATGTAATCTACTTGCATTTAGCTGCGAAGATAAACAATAAAAGAAGCCCCGCTTAATTAGGCGGGGCTTCTTTTATTACTACTAATGATTTTGATAAAATTAGTATGTCCACATATCTAATTCAAAATCCCTGATTTTATTTTTAATCCTTTCAGATTCTAGTAATTGCATCAATGCATTTTCAGACACATATTCATTAATTTGCCTATCTCCCTGAACATTTTCTTCTTTGTAAATAAAGCCATGAAAACGTCTGGCATTTAAAACATGGTCAAATGAAAATGGCATAGAGCTATTCGTGTTGTTAAATGATTTGGCTTCGTGCAACACCTCTCTAGCATCTGGGAAAAACACCCAAAACAACTCTACTAAATCTGAGTTTTCTGTATCAATAAAGTTAACGTCTGGCGCTACAGGTGCTATTCCTAATAATCTGTATTTCATTTCAGCTTGGCGCTTATCAAAATACCAAAGTCCTTTTATACGGTATTCCATAATATCTGCCGCTGTTATATCTCTTCGGTCAATATATTCAGCCGATAATTCCTCACCCGCATTCAATTGCTCAATACCTAACTCGGTGGTATCAATTTTAACTAATGCCGCTTGGATATCCTTTAAGGTTCGCTTGGTTTTAAAATAAGAATCATCGTATATATTCTCGATATCACCATTTTTAATGCTTTTCATAAGCACGTCATAAAGCGAACGTCTTTCACTACCAATATTATTGGTATCTATAGGATAGTACAGTGGAAAATTAGCACGTTCATCTAAAACGATTTTTTCCCATACCATTTTAGAGAAAAGGATATCTCTATCATCAACATAACCATATTCCAACGGTTTATCGTTATCAATAGCCTTTTGTGCCTCTGTTCTCACACCTATTTCATCTGGGCTTTTGGCATTTAGAATATTGGCTTGTGCAAATGCACCTGATACTGTAAAAACAGTTGTAACGGTTAATAAAAAACTTTTTAAATTCATGTGCTTCTTTTTTTGTGTTTCTCAATGGTCACATGTAACACCCCATTTGTAACTAGTTAAGTTTCAACTTTACGATATGGGGTGTTTCATCTTAATTTATATTCTAGAGTGTAACTAACACACTATTTTAGTTTGTAAGCTCAATGATAATTGGAGATACTTTCTTAAGTATCACACTAACACCACTTGCTTTTGCTTCAATGTCAAAAATTGTAACGTCTGAACCACGCTTAGCTTTCAATAAGACAGCTTTTGCTCTACTATCTAATTTGTTCCCATTAACATTAACCGTAGGTTGTCCTGGAACTTTAAATTTAAATCCAGTTACACGTAATGGTAATTCGAAATCGAAATCATCAAATTTAGCTCCGATAGTTGAAATTTCAAGTGAATTTCTTTGCATTCTTACAGAACCATCTTCACCTCTAACCGTACCTGTTGGTTTTGGTAAATCTTTAATTCTAAATGTAGCTCTATCGCTTACGGTTTGTCCGTCTATTCTACCTGTAACATTAATGGTTACTTCTCTACCTTGAATTCTGGTAGCATCCATAATATATTTACTTCCGCTTACTCTACTTAACCCTTGTGCAGAGGCTGTTACATTATTATCAGCTATACCTGCAAAAGAGATGGTCATTGGGTTTTTAACGCCACGGTAAACAACATTCATCTTATCAGCAGAAATAGTTGCTGCATTTGGTTTAGCCACAGTAGCAAAAGAAGTGTTTACTGGTACTTCAATTTCTTCTCCATCTTGAGAGAAAATCAATTTACCTTCAATTTTATGCTCACCAGGTCTTCCTGTGTTTACTTTCAATTTTACTTTACCATCTTCAATAGCATATTGATCTTCGGTAAGTTTAACGCCATCTAAGGTTAATTCTACTCTATTTGGTTTTGTTGTAGCATCTTTACGCCCTAAAACGATTTGCCCATCAAACTGTTCACCATTAAAATAGGCTGATTTTGATGTTTCCAATAACGTTGTATAGTTTGTCATAGACACCTCTGTAGTAAGCGTGCCTTGTAACATACGCGATAAAACTTCAGATTCTGTTGACTTGATATCAGATTGTAATGCTGTTAACTTTGTTAAAGACGCTACTAAAGGAAATCCTTTATAGTGATAATCTAACCAATCAATTTTAATACCATCTCTATTGGTAACTTTATCGGTGCTAAATTTTTCATTAACATCTTTAACTATGGGTTGCATACCATCAATGGTAGACAAAATTTCAGTAACGCCATTTTTAAATGAAGCCATTTTATTTAAAAACTCTTCAGCTTCTGGTTTTAATCTGCCGCCTATAAAGAAATGTTCATCTAAATAGTCGCCTTTATCCATAATCTCATAATCTGTCGGATCATCAACCGTTGCTACCATTTTACTTTTTAAATCTTCAATGTAACCATCAAGATTATCGGCTAAGATGTGAATTTGTGCCGCATCTGCCTTAAGTTTTTGGTATTTCTCTGGTTGTTCTTCCGCTTTAGTATCTAACCCTGCTAAGAATGCTGTATTTCTAGATTCTGTGGCCTGGTTAGTTTCGGTCATTCTTTCATTCATTAATCCGAAGGCTGAAAGCACTTCTTTAGACATATTTAAAGCAAGCATAGCTATAAATATTAAATACATCAGATTAATCATTTTCTGTCTTGGTGATAAATTTCCTGCTGCCATGTCTAATTAGGTTTTGGTTAATTAATATTATTAATTTGGGAAAACCCTAATTAGTTTTTGTTCATAGCAGATAACATACCGCCGTACACGCCATTTAATGAAGATAAGTTTGAAGCTAATGATTGCATTTGTTCTTTCAATTTAGCTGCATTCTCAATAGATTCTTCATTGATTGAAGCTTGCCTGTTAATACTTTCTAATTGTATTTTATATAAACTGTTTAAAGACTCCATTTGTGCTGCTGCCAAAGATAATTCTTCACCGTATTTTTTAGTAGCTTCAATAGAATCTACAGTAGATGACATATTTTTAGCTGCACCTTCAAAGTTTTTAATACTATCTCCTAAACTTGCCATTAATTCGCCATCTATTTTAGCGTCTTTTAACAACTCATCTAATTTTTTGGATAATAAACCTTGTGGATTTTCTTTTTCTTTTTTAGATGCTTCACCTCCAGCTAATTCTGGATACACTAAAGACCAATCTAAATCGTTATCTACGGGCTCGAACGCTGAAATAGCAAAAATAATTGCTTCGGTTACAAGACCTAATGTTAACATGACATTACCGTTTATAAATCCAAACTCCATGTGAGTGATTTTAAAAAGTGCCCCAATAATTACAATTGCTGCTCCTAATCCGTAAGCCATGTTCATGAACTTTTTACTTGCTTTTGACTGTGCCATAATTTTCAATTTTTGATTTAAGTATAAATTACTTAAGTAGGTTAATTAATAGTTTATTTATTATTGATTTGATTTGATTCTATTTGTTTTTAGCGTTTTTTGTTACTTGTGTCCCCATGTAATCTTGAACGGTTCTAAAACCAATATAACTTCTTGCAGAATCTGCATACTCGTAATCTCTGGAACTTACTTGTAAGAAGTAAGCAACATCTTTCCATGAACCACCTCTAACCACTTTACGTTGGTTATCATCATCATTAACGTTCGGGTTAATGGTAGATGTATATTCATAAGATGATGGATCGTAAGACGCATTTACCCATTCTGATACATTCCCTGCCATATTGTATAGGTTATAATCATTTGGCTCATACGATTTTGCTTCTACAGTATAAAGTGCTTGGTCTGAGGCATAATCCCCTCTCACAGGTTTAAAGTTTGCCATAAAACAACCTCTATCACTTTTGGTATAAGGACCGCCCCAAGGATACGTTGCAGCTTGCAGGCCACCACGAGCAGCATACTCCCATTCTGCTTCAGATGGTAATCTAAAAGTGTTTACCATAGCGGCACCTTTTCTTGATTTTTGATAAGCGTTTTTGTTTATGGTTCGCCATTCACAAAAGGCTTTTGCTTGATCCCAAGTTACACCTACTACAGGGTAATCACTATAAGCATCGTGCCAAAAATAGTCATTGTGCATAGGCTCATTGTAAGAGTAAGCAAAATCACGAATCCATACTGTTGTATCTGGATATACTTCTATTTCCTCTTTTAAAATAACATCTTCTCGTTTAATGTTTCTATTTCTTGCAGCTTCTTGGATATCCATATGGCTATATTGAAACTTAAACTTTTTAACGTCCCAAGTACGTTGTCCATTATAAGATGCCTCTAAAGGTAAATACATGGTATCCATAACCTCTGTGTAGAATTCATCTGGATATTCAGCAGTATCAAAAATTAAATCAATGTCTTTGTTTAATTTTCTTCCTTCATATCCTGTTGGTCCTAAACCTGTATAGTTTTCAAACATGTATTTTTCGTAAACCGACATATTTGCGGTATCGGCATCTTTAAATGCATACTCACCAATACCACCATCTTCTGGTAGTTTACCAACCTCATCGGCTAAAATGGCAAGCTTCATCCTAATAATAGAGTCTCTTACCCAATTTACAAATTGGCGATACTCACTATTAGTAATCTCAGTGGCATCCATATAGAATGCTCTTACTGTAACTGTTTTTGCAGGAGCGTCTTGTACGCCGGCCAAATCATCATCGGCCTTACCCATAATAAATGCGCCACCTGGTATGAGTTCCATCCCATAAGGTTTTTCAGGGTGCCATTTCTTTCCTTTAACACCCACTAACTCGCCTTTGTCGTTAGACCCACAACTAGCTAGCAATGTTATTACTGTGGTTAATAATATAAACTTCTTCATATCCATAGAAAACTCGAGGTTAATTATTTAGCTTCAATTTTGAGAGCGTAAACATATTTATATATTTTTTAAAAAACAACTTTTTTACTGAAAAATTTACATTTCATCGTAAAAAAACAGCATTTTACCGATGAAATGACCCTTTTAGCTATTTATTCCTTCTAAACGCAATTCTTTTGAAACGCTTTATACCAACGGTCTGGCACCTTATTATTACAGGCATCTAGGTAATCTTGGTGCATGCATGGTAATAACGTGTGTCTCTTTAATTTATTATTGATTTCCGATAAAAAAGGAATTTCAATCCACCATCTACCTGTTTTGTTGCTTTTATAAAACACCAATTCGTCTGAATCTACAAGTGCTATGAACTTTTGATAGTTCCTATCATCTGTGAAGTCATCATCTTTTACCCGATAATTTACACCTTCTATAAAATACCATAGCATTTGGGAGATTAACATGGAAGACAACTCGTCATCTTTAGACGGCTTGTATTCATAAATACCAAAAGAGCTTACCTTATTACTTATACCTGCATAACGTGCAATGGCACAAATTTCTTTTCCATCTAAGCCATTTGGTGAAACCTTTTGGTTTAAACTCACTTCTGCTCCTTTTACTGCGCTTAGATCTATACTAACAATATTGGCATCTCGCATTACAGGTTCTACTAGGGTTATATCTTTTGATATCTCTCCCAACCTGTACGATTCAAAATAAAGATCATCCATTAAGTCTTTTTCCTCTTGCGAATTAAAATAAGTTTGATACCCTATGGCTGCATAATTAAAAAGGTTATAGGGTTTGTCTAAAATAATTTTACCAACAAAGCTATCGTTTTTAATAGGTTTGTTTGAATCGCCTAAATCGAACTTACTATCTACATTTACAATATTAACCATTGGCATTATATTATCGTAAGCCCGATAGTTAGCATACGTTAAATCTTGAGTGCCTCCTATTATAATAGGTATAATATTCTTTTTTACCAATATGGCAACAGTTGTCTTAAGGGCAAAATAGGTATCTTCTACCGTTTCTCCTTTATTAATATCACCTAAATCTGCAATGGATGTGCTCCAGCTTCCTGGGAAGAGACCATAAAATGTTTTTCGTATTTCGTCTAGTTGAAACTCTGCTCCTATATAATTTATATCATTTCTGTTTTCAATAACACCAAAAACAGCAATATCTACACCTTCTAAATCTGGAATACCATTTTGTGCAGAATGTATCTTGATTTTCTTTCCTAAAGCTTGCATAGAAAGCAACTGGTTGTGAGCCAATACAGCATCTGAAACTGGAGAAAGGAAATTAAAATTCATAAGAGTCATTTTAATTCAATTTGACTTATCTACAAATATCACTAGAATAAATGACTTTTGCCATGCTGTTAACATAAAAATAATCTACTAAAATTTGCAATCTTTAAAAGAAAGAAACCATTATTTGTAAAATGCTTAAAAGCCCTTACTAATATTTACAACAACTATTTCTTTTTTGCTGAGGCTTTACGCTTGGTTGCTTTTTTCTTGGGTGCCTTGGCTTCAATTAAACCTTTGGCCTCTTCCAAGGTCATTTTAGATACATCAACCGTTTTATCTAACTCAACTTTTGTCTTTCCTTTAATAACGTTGTGCCTACCCCAACGGGCCTTTTCTACTTTTATGCCCTCATCTTCCCAATGGTGTACAACCTTTTCGATATCTTTTTGGATTTTGGTTTCAATAAGTTCCACAATATCATCGTCGGATAAATTATCCCAATCGTATTTTTTATTGACATTGATAAACATATTGTTCCATTTTATAAAGGGACCAAAACGACCTTTACCTTTTTGTACTGGAAGGTTTTTATAGGTATATATTGGTGCATCTGCCTTTTGCTTCTCTTTTATTAAAACAATGGCATCATCTAATTCTACACTTAAGGGATCTACACCCTTGGGCAGCGAAACAAACGAACTACCAAACTTAACATAGGGTCCAAAGCGCCCATTGTTTACTTCTACATCTTCTCCTTTATACTCCCCTAGTTTTTTGGGTAGCTGGAACAAGTCCATAGCTTCTTCATAAGTAATGGTATTAAGTTGTTGGTCTGGCCCCAAACTGGCAAACTGTGGTTTCTCGTCATCTTCTTGAGTTCCAATTTGCACCATAGGTCCAAACTTACCCAAACGAACGCTAACTTGTTTTCCTGTTTTGGGATCGGTTCCCAAAACACGCTCTCCAGACTCTCTATCGGCATTTTCTTGTACATCTTCAACTTGTGGATGGAAGTCTTTATAAAAGGCTTTCATCATATTGGACCAATCTACTTTCCCTTCAGCTATATCATCAAAATCGGCCTCAACCTTGGCTGTAAAATTGTAATCTAATATATGTTCAAAATGATTTACCAAAAAGTCAGTTACAATCATTCCAATATCTGTTGGCACCAATTTCCCTTTGTCTGACCCTACCTTTTCGGTAAGCAATTTATCTTTTACCACCCCTTTTTTTAAGGTAATTTGCGAATATTGGCGTTCGGTGCCCTCTACAGTTCCTTTTTCTACATAATTTCTATTCTGTATGGTAGAAATAGTGGGAGCGTAAGTAGACGGACGCCCAATACCCAATTCTTCTAGTTTTTTCACCAAAGAGGCTTCTGTATATCTAGCCGGTGGCCTTGTGTAACGCTGTGTGGCTGTAATGTAGTTATTAAGTAAGGTTTCATTAACCCGCATGGCTGGCAACATACCTTCTTGTTCAACCTCCTCATCGTCTGTACCTTCTAAATAAACTTTTAAAAACCCGTCAAATGTAATAACCTCCCCATTTGCTGTAAAGGTTTCATTATGTGTTGAAGCATCAATCTTTACATTGGTACGCTCTAATTCTGCCTCACTCATTTGTGATGCAATGGCCCGTTTCCAAATCAATTCGTAAAGGCGTGCTTGATCACGATCTAAACTTACGGAGTGCGTTGCAAAATTGGTTGGTCTAATAGCCTCATGTGCTTCTTGGGCTCCTTTAGTTTTCCCTGTATAGTTTCTGGGCTTACTGTATTTAGAGCCAAAGGCACTTTCTATTTCTGCCTGGGCGCCTTGGCGTGCTTCATCAGATAAATTCACACTATCTGTTCTCATATAGGTTATTAGTCCCGCCTCATAAAGGCGTTGTGCCATAGTCATGGTTTTACTAACTGAAAAGTATAGTTTACGTGACGCCTCTTGTTGCAAGGTTGATGTTGTAAATGGTGCTGCTGGCGATTTTTTAGCTGGTTTTTTCTCTAAATCTGCAACCTTAAACGATGCGCTGGCATTTTTTTCTAAAAAGGCTTGTGCTTCTGCTTTGGTTGAAAAGTTTTTTGGAAGCTTGGCCTTAAAGGTTTGGCCTTCTTCATTAGAAAATTCGGCATCTATTCTATATGATGCTACGGGCTTAAAACCCTGTATTTCGCGTTCGCGTTCTACAATTAAACGTACAGATACGGATTGTACGCGTCCTGCCGATAAGCCTCCTTTGACTTTACGCCATAGTACGGGCGACAATTCGTAACCCACAATTCTGTCTAAAACACGACGTGCTTGCTGGGCATCTACTAAATCGTAATCTATGCCTCTTGGGTTTTCAATGGCCTTTTGAATGGCGGTTTTGGTTATCTCATGAAAAACAATACGTTTTGTTTTTTCTTTATCTAATTTTAAAGTTTCTGCCAAATGCCAAGCTATGGCTTCTCCCTCGCGGTCCTCATCACTTGCTAACCAAACCAAATCGGCCTTATTGGCTAAATCCTTCAGTTGTTTTACAACGGTTCTTTTATCTTTTGAAACTTCGTATTTGGGTTTAAAATCTCCATCTACATCTACCCCCAATTCTTTAGAAGGAAGGTCAGCTATATGTCCAAAACTAGAAGCTACTTTAAAATCTTTTCCCAGAAATTTTTCAATAGTCTTTGCTTTAGCAGGAGACTCAACAATTACTAAATTCTTCGCCATACATCAATTTTTGAAGGTACAAATGTATAGTAAAAAAAGTTTATCTGCATAATTTGGTAGATTAACTGTATGCTAATTACACAAAAAAGCCTGTAATATATGGTATATAACAGGCCATTAATAAACCTAAAAAAAACAGCTTTACACTGTTGTTTTTTAATTAAGAAGGCACCACAACCCCTAACATTTCTAAATATTGTGGCTTATTTTTTAAAGCTATTTTAGCAACCACCATATAATCGCCTATCCACTCCTGCAACTCATCAAGCGATTTATCTCTGGTTTGGGTTGCTTCCTGGGCTTCGCCTGTTTCTTTGTGCTGTGCTGCTAAAAGTTGTTCTACGTTTTTTACATTGGCTTGTGCATCAAGCAATTTTGCCTCATCAATACCAAAAGCAGCCATTGCCGCTTTAATCTCGTCACTTTTTAAGGCATTGGTGTAAAAAATATTGGCTTGCTTTAACCACCCAGAATAACTCTTTTTTCTACGCCCATCCAATTGCAATGTTTCTCTAATGCCTCGTTTGTTCTTAAAAGCAATTCTACTTATGCTTACATGTTCTATATAGGTCTCATTAGCATCGGCCATTGCGATCTGTAATGCATCTGTTGCTTCATATTGGTCTCCATATTCCTTTTTTTGTTCACTGTGCAAACTTTTTGTGTTATTTAATAAGGTTAAACCTTCTTGTAGTTTAATTTCATCATAATTAAAAGCTCCAACCGCTGCTTTTATAACATCATTTTGCAAACTGTTTTCTAAAATTACGGTACAGTGCGCTAATTTCGAATCTATGGTTTTGTTTTCCATTTTAAATTATATGTTACGTTTTAAATTTTAAAAAAATTGTTTTGAACCTTACATTGGTTCGTTTTTATAATTAAATCCCGGGATATGCCGTTCTTTTATGGTTCCCTGCCATTTTTTTCCCGTTCCCTATGATTTTTTTTAGGGAGGAACCATTTTTTTGTGGTGACTTCCCATTTTTTCCCGGGAGGAATGATTTTTTTCCGGTTACCTGCCATTTTTTTCAGGGAGGAATCATTTTTTTATGGTTCTCTACCATTTTTTCTTGGGAGGTCCGATTTTTTTCCGGAAGGAACGGTTTTTTTAGCGGGAAGAATCGTCTTACGGTGGCTCTAAGGTAGTCGGTATAATAAAGGTGTTGTAAACTTTAGATACTAGTTTATTTAATAAGCATAATTTGTAAGTTAAGTTCATTCCTTTTTAGAAATATTAAGTTTGATAGCCTTGGGGGCTTTATGGGCATAAACTTACAAAAGTATTTTGAATTGATTTTACGGTTTTTCCGTAATTGTGTAAAAAAAATCTATTTTTATATGTAGGGTGGTATGTTTTTAGGCTACCTTGTAACGCCTGCCACACGATGAGCGAACAGGCGTTAGGCGGTATTAAAATAAATTACTCTGTTCCAATAGTATCTATAACATCCTGCTCCTTAAAACCAATGGCTTCCTTATAAACATGGTAAAAAGGCAAATCAATAAATTGCTGTGTTACATATATACCTATAAAACACATTAAAAACCCTACTACAGTTGATAATAACCAGGTAACAAACACAAGCGCAAAGGTTATTAGCCACTTTTTATTCCCTAATTTAAAGGCTACTTTTACAATTTCAGACGGAGATAAATCTGGGTTAAGGGCATACACCACAACCATATACGATAGGGGAATTATGGCATAAATAATAGGCAATACACAAAGCAATGCTGCCAATAGGCCAATTCCCAACATCATTAAACCTAAAGTAATTGTCTTTTTTAAATAGCGCTTCTTTAAAAAGAAAAAATAATCATCGGCCTGGTTTAACCGCAAATCCTTATTTTTTACAATTCTAAAATAAGCGGCTTTTAACCCAACAGATATAGCCATCATACCTATCATCATAAAAAGAAACAATACTATGGATACGGCCATAACAACAAAACCGAGCCCCTCTAATCCTGAAAACCCTTCCCCTTCAAAAGACTCAGGGCTAAATACACCCAATGCCACAAGCGGTAAATACACTATAATATAGAACGGAAACATAAATGCCATATTCAATAACAAAACAACAATACCTTGTACCCAAACCTTTTTAAACAATTCAATACAATTATTAAAAATAGTACCAAAATCCGATGGTCTAGCACCTTCAATCTTTCTCAATAAAATATTACTATCACTCATAATTAAAATAGTTTATATATTTTCAAAATCATCTTGCACCCCTATTTGATCTATTTCCGATTCTTCTTGAAACCCAACGGCATTCTTATAAATAACAAAAGCAGGCAAATAAACTATGGATATGGTAAAGAGCAATCCAATGCCACAGCCTAAAATTCCCAACATGCCTATTAACCCGGCAACAAACATGGTTCCAAAAGTAATAAGCCATTTTTTGTTACCTAGTGCAAAACTGGCTTTTACAATTTGCATCTCACTAAAATCTGGATAATCCGCCAGAATAACAGCAAAATAAGACAACGGCACAAAGACATATATGTAAGGAATTAAAAATAAGTATTGCGCAATAGAGGCTATAATGGTGTAAATAATACCCAACATAAACACTTTGCTAAAATAGGCTTTACGAAAAAAGAAAAAATAATCGTCTTCACCACCACTGCCAGTAACTATTTGACGGCAAATACGATAAAAACCTGCAACAAAAGCAAGTGTTAGGGTACTGGCCAATATGGCTTGTGGGATATTATAAATTGCATTTACGGAGTAGAAATGCAAAAAAGAATCCATATCAAACCCATTGCTAAAAACCTCTACATCGGGGGCCAGACCTATTAATCTAAAAATAAATCCTATAAAAATACTTGGAAGAACAATGAGCATAATTATTAAAAAGCCCTTTATCCATACTTTTTTAAACAACTCTATGGTTTCATTAATAACATTTCCAGAATCTAATGCTTTAGCATTTGCTATTTTTGCCAATAGGCTTTCCTTTGTACTCATTTTTTTATTATTGGTTAGCTGCCAACTAAAGTAAAAATTTTCTTCAATATTTTAATATTTTTTTATGGTATTTTTAAATATGACACTTTGTCATAAACCATAAATATGTTGTATCTTTGCATGCTTATTGAAAGATAACGTGTTACTAGTTAACTATGGAGAAAATTATAGACGAAAGTAAACAAGGGGAAACCTTAACATTAAAACAACAAGAAGGCAATAAACGCAAGCTTTTTATAGAAAGCTATGGATGTGCCATGAATTTTAGTGATAGTGAAATTGTAGCCTCTATATTGGCAGAGCAAGGCTTTAACACAACCCAAAGCTTAGAAGACGCCGATTTGGTTTTAGTAAATACCTGCTCTATTAGAGATAAAGCCGAACAAACTGTTCGCAAACGTTTAGAAAAATACAATGCCGTAAAAAAATCCCATAATCCTAAAATGAAAGTAGGCGTTTTGGGCTGTATGGCAGAGCGCTTAAAAACCAAGTTTTTAGAAGAAGAAAAGATTGTTGATTTAGTTGTTGGCCCCGATGCTTACAAAGACCTCCCCAATCTTTTAACTGAAGTAGATGAAGGGAATGAGGCTATTAATGTAATCCTTTCCAAGGAAGAAACCTATGGAGATATATCTCCTGTTAGATTAAACACTAATGGGGTAACCGCTTTTGTATCTATTACACGAGGCTGCGATAACATGTGCACATTTTGCGTAGTGCCCTTTACGCGTGGCAGAGAGCGTAGTAGAGCACCGCAAAGTATTATTGAAGAAATTAATGATTTATGGAACAAAGGTTTTAAAGAAGTTACCTTACTAGGCCAAAATGTAGATAGTTACCTTTGGTACGGGGGCGGTTTAAAAAAAGATTTCAATAAAGCTTCCGATCTACAAAAAGCTACTGCCGTTAATTTTGCAAAGCTGCTGGATCTTTGTGCCAATGCACAACCTAAAATGCGTATTCGCTTTTCAACATCAAACCCACAAGACTTAACTCTTGATGTAATTGAAACGATGGCTAAACACAAAAACATTTGTAACCATATTCATTTACCCGTACAAAGTGGAAGCGATCGTATTTTAAAAGAAATGAATCGCTTGCATACGCGCAAGGAGTACATGCAGCTAATAGACAATATTCGCAACATTATTCCAGATTGTGCCATAAGCCAAGACATGATTGTAGGTTTTCCTACCGAAACAGAAACCGATTTCCAAGACACCTTATCCCTTATGGAATATGTAAAATACGATTTTGGTTATATGTTCACATATTCTGAACGCCCAGGCACTTTGGCTGAACGAAAAATGAAAGATGACGTTCCTGAAGACATAAAAAAAAGAAGACTAACAGAAATTGTAGAACTTCAACAAGCACACAGTGGTTTTAGAACCCGACAAAACTTAAATACCATTGTAGAAGTCCTTATTGAAAAAGAGTCTAAAAAATCGGACGCCCATTGGTCTGGTAGAACACAACAAAGCCTTGTTACCGTGTTCCCTAAAGCACACTATAAAGTTGGCGATTTTGTAAATGTAAAAGTTACCGATTGTACCAGTGCAACACTTATTGGTGAAGCCATTGGTTACTCAACTAACAATTAAGGTTAACAGTAAAAATGAACAAGCTAAAACTAAATGGTGACATTAAAAGCAATTATAAATAAACTTTTTAGTTTTTAACTTTTAACTTAAAAATATGGAATCAGTTCAAGCTATAAAACAACGTTTTGGTATTATTGGCAATACGCCTGCACTAAATCGTGCCATAGAAAAAGCCATTCAAGTAGCCCCAACCGACATTTCAGTATTGGTAACAGGCGAAAGTGGCGTAGGTAAAGAAAGTATTCCAAAAATAATACACCAATTATCACACAGAAAACACAATAAATACATTGCCGTAAACTGTGGGGCCATTCCCGAAGGTACCATAGACAGTGAACTTTTTGGTCATGAAAAAGGAGCCTTTACAGGAGCGACACAAACACGCGAAGGGTATTTTGAAGTAGCCGATGGCGGTACTATTTTTCTAGATGAAGTTGGCGAGCTACCCTTAACAACCCAAGTACGCTTACTACGTGTTTTAGAAAATGGCGAATTTTTAAAAGTAGGTTCCAGTAAAGTACAAAAAACCAATGTGCGTATTGTAGCTGCAACAAACATTAATATGTTTGAGGCTATTGAAAAAGAAAAATTTCGTGAAGACCTTTACTATAGGTTAAGCACTGTTGACATCCATTTGCCACCATTACGCGATAGGCAGGATGATATTCACTTGCTGTTTAGAAAATTTGCCAGTGATTTTGCATTGAAATACAAAATGCCAACCATTAAGCTAACAGACAATGCTATTGAGGTTCTTTTAAAACATCGTTGGAGTGGTAATATTAGACAATTACGAAACATTGCCGAACAACTTTCTGTATTAGAACAAAACAGAACCATTACTGCCGAAACCCTAAAAAGTTATTTGCCTACATCGGGCTCCAACTTACCGGCAGTTATAAAAACATCTAAAGCAGAAAGCGATTTTAGTAGCGAGCGTGAAATTTTATACAAGGTTCTTTTTGATATGAAAAGTGACCTAAACGATTTAAAAAAACTCACACTCGAGCTCATGAAAAGTGGCAATACAAAAGATGTTGAAAAGAGCCATGAAGGCCTTATTCAAAAAATTTATGGTGATGACGAAGAGGACACTGAGTATGATGAAGCTGTGGAAAATAGCGACTTAATTTCTATTCCAGAGCACACCCCTAACAACGATATTATAGAGCCCGTTCCAGATAAATACCATTTTGCCGAAGAAATTGAAGAAGAAGAAACACTCTCATTGCAAGACAAAGAATTGGAATTAATAAAAAAATCGCTTGAACGTCACAACGGAAAGCGTAAATTAGCTGCTGCCGAATTGGGCATTAGCGAACGCACATTATACCGAAAGATAAAACAATATGACCTCTAAATCCGTTAAGAGTAAAACCAACAGTTAAAAGCTAACCTATAGAACAAAAACAAACCTATGAAATACCATATATTATACTTTTCTCTTTTAGTTTTTAGTTTTTCACTTTACAATTGTGGCTTTTACTCCTTTACAGGCGCCTCCATACCTCCTGACACAAAAACCTATCAGGTCAATCGTTTTGAAAATAACGCCTTATTAATAGAACCCGGGCTAGAACGTGATTTTAAGTTGGCCCTAGAAGATTTAATACAAAACCAAACCAACCTAAGCTTAGTAACCTCTAATGCCGATTTGGTTTATGAAGGAGAAATAACCGATTATAGAATTTCCCCAACAACGGCCACATCAGAAAACACAGCAGCACAAAACAGGTTGACCATAAGTGTTAAAGTGCGGTTTTATAATAGAAAAAAAGAGGAAGATGATTTTGAGCAAACTTTTTCTTTCTTTTACGATTACCCCGGAAGAGAGCAACTTATTGGAGCACAGAAGGCAACAGCACATGAAGAAATATTAGAACGCCTTACACAAGATATTTTCAATGCCTCGCTAGCTAAATGGTAACAAGTACAGCTTCAGCGGTTCATCAGTATAAGGTGGGTATAAGATAAACTGAAGAAAAATATTTAAATTTGGGCTTACCAATGAATCAAAAAGATTTTACATACATATTACAACAGCCACAAGCCATTACGCATGAACAAACGGAGGCCGTAAAATCCATTATTGATGAGTTCCCTTATTTTCAATCTGCTCGGGCCGTTTACCTAAAAGGGCTAAAAGACCAAAGTAGTTTTAAATACAATCAAGAGCTAAAAACAACAGCTGCTTATACCACAGATCGTAGTATTCTTTTTGATTTTATAACTTCCGATGTCTTTGTACAAAACAAGATTTCAGAATTAATAAAAAGAAATTCAGAGCATTTAAAAGATATTGATGTAGACGTAGAAGACATTTCCGTTTATAAAAGTGTTAAAATTGATGATGCCCTAAGACAACAAATTAAAGACACCGATGGGGTATTAGACCCCTCCTTATTTAGCCCAAAAGAAGAACGCCAAAAAAAAATAGCTCATTTTGCTTTAGATGAATCTGAAAACATAGAGCCCGTTACTAAAGATACACAAACACAAAAAGCATCAGCTTCAGATATTCTTAATTTAGGACAACCCCTTCAATTTGGAAAAAGCGAAACCCATTCCTTTAATGAGTGGCTTAAACTTACTCGCTTTAGCCCCATTAAACGCAGTACAAAAGAAACACCCCACACAACTACCGAAGCAGAACAAAAACCAAGCTCAACGCCAGAAGTACAATCGCAAAACGCAGACCCGGATTTAGAAAGGCATAAAAAATTTGAACTTATAGATAAGTTCATTAATAAAAACCCTAAAATAAACCCTTCAAAAACTGCATCACCAAAAGGGAACCTCGCCAAAGCCCAAATGATACAAACCGAGTCTTTGATGACCGAAACTTTGGCGCGTATTTATGTAGAGCAAAAAAACTATAAAAAAGCAATTCAATCTTATAAAATTTTAAGTTTGAAATATCCAGAAAAAAGTAGTTTCTTTGCAAACCAAATAAAAGCTGTAGAAGAATTACAAGAACAAAACAATAAAAAGTAATGAGTACGTTCACAATATTTTTAGCCTTAATAGTTATAGTAGCCTTTTTACTTGTTGTAGTAATCATGGTTCAAAACCCAAAAGGGGGCGGTTTGTCTTCATCATTTGGGGGCGGTGGCACCCAACAATTAGGTGGTGTAAAAAAGACTACCGATTTTCTAGACAAAAGCACATGGACCTTAGCAACTTTATTGTTAGTGCTAATCCTATTATCTAACATGACCATTCATAGTGGTTCAGACGCTATAGATTCTAAAGCCTTAGATACAGATGATGCTACAACAACGCAGCCATTACCACAAGCTGCACCTGCACAACAAACAACTAACGATGCTGCCACTGTAAATGATACAGCCCAGTAATCGATGTCTATAAACAAACAAAAAATGCCAACTTTTCAAGTTGGCATTTTTTGTTGCTGCAAGTTTGTCAGTTAACCCGTATTGGCATACTTTTAGAATAATGGAATCGCATTAACATTAATTATTTTAAACTTAAAAATATAACACATGGCATTAAACATTAAACCATTAGCAGACCGTGTTCTTATTGAACCAGCCGAAGCTGAAACCAAAACAGCTTCTGGAATTATCATTCCAGACAACGCTAAAGAAAAACCACAAAGAGGAACTGTTGTCGCTGCCGGAAAAGGCACTAAAGATGACCCAATAACTGTAAAAGTTGGCGATACTGTTTTATATGGTAAATATGCTGGAACAGAACTTAAACTAGAAGGCAAAGATTATTTAATTATGCGAGAGAGTGATATTCTAGCAATCATATAACCGCATTAAAAAATTAACCCTTTAAACAATTTATATAAAATCAAAAAAGCAAAATAAGATATGGCAAAAGATATAAAATTTGATATTGAAGCACGCGACGGATTAAAACGTGGTGTTGATGCATTAGCAAATGCTGTAAAAGTAACATTAGGCCCAAAAGGACGTAATGTGATTATAAGTAAAAGTTTTGGAGCCCCTCAAGTAACAAAAGACGGGGTCTCTGTAGCTAAAGAAATTGAATTAGAAAATGCCCTTGAAAATATGGGTGCCCAAATGGTAAAAGAAGTCGCTTCTAAAACCAACGATTTGGCTGGTGATGGAACAACAACTGCAACCGTATTGGCACAAGCCATTGTAAAAGAAGGTTTAAAAAATGTTGCTGCCGGAGCCAATCCCATGGATTTAAAACGCGGTATTGATAAAGCTGTGGAGGCTATTACTAAAGATCTTGAAAGACAAACCAAAAAAGTAGGTAACTCTTCTGAAATGATTAAGCAAGTTGCAGCTATTTCGGCCAACAACGATGATACTATTGGCGAATTAATAGCAACTGCTTTTAGTAAAGTTGGTAAAGAAGGGGTTATTACCGTTGAAGAAGCTAAAGGTATGGACACCTATGTAGATGTTGTTGAAGGTATGCAGTTTGACCGTGGCTATTTATCACCTTACTTCGTAACAGATGCCGATAAAATGATTGCAGATTTAGAAAATCCATACATTTTATTATTCGACAAAAAGATTTCTAACCTTCAAGAAATTCTTCCAATTTTAGAGCCTGTAGCACAATCTAGCCGCCCATTATTAATTATTGCTGAAGATGTAGATGGACAAGCTTTGGCTACACTAGTAGTTAATAAATTACGTGGCGGATTAAAAATTGCTGCTGTAAAAGCACCTGGTTTTGGAGACAGACGTAAAGCCATGCTAGAGGACATAGCCATTCTAACTGGTGGTACTGTTATTTCTGAGGAAAGAGGCTTTACGCTAGAAAATGCAGATTTAAGTATGTTAGGTACTGCTGAAACGGTAACCATCGACAAAGACAATACAACAATTGTAAATGGAGCTGGTGATGCTAAAGACATTAAAGCACGTGTTAACCAAATAAAAGCTCAAATAGAAACAACAACAAGCGATTACGATAAAGAAAAACTTCAAGAACGTTTAGCCAAATTGGCCGGAGGTGTAGCCGTACTATATGTTGGAGCTGCCAGTGAAGTTGAAATGAAAGAGAAAAAGGATCGTGTTGATGATGCATTACATGCTACCAGAGCTGCTGTAGAAGAAGGCATTGTAGCTGGTGGTGGTGTTGCTTTTGTTAGAGCCATAGCGGTTTTAGATAAATTAACAACCGATAACTTAGATGAAGTAACCGGTATTCAAATAGTAGCACGCGCCATAGAATCTCCACTACGCACCATTGTTGAAAATGCTGGTGGCGAAGGCAGTGTTGTT
Organism: Aestuariibaculum scopimerae; assembly: GCF_059428085.1. Lineage (NCBI taxonomy): Bacteria > Pseudomonadati > Bacteroidota > Flavobacteriia > Flavobacteriales > Flavobacteriaceae > Aestuariibaculum > Aestuariibaculum scopimerae. The sequence continues at coordinate 2,132,913 of NZ_CM182089.1, read as the reverse complement.
ATTGCTAAAGTATTAGAAGGCAAAAAAGACTTTGGTTTTGATGCCAAATCTGAAACCTACGTAGACATGCTTAAAGCTGGAATTATCGATCCTAAAAAAGTGACGCGTATTGCCTTAGAAAATGCTGCTTCTGTTTCGGGAATGATTTTAACAACCGAATGTGCCTTAATAGACATTAAAGAAGATACACCTGCTATGCCTCCAATGGGCGGCGGTGGTATGCCGGGCATGATGTAATTAAATGCATAACTATTAACAAATAAAAAGCGCTTCAATTAATTTTGAAGCGCTTTTTTATTAATTCGTACCATAAAGTGCTATTAAATCTTCTTTTAAATTTCTAAATACATATTCGTGCTCCTGCTCTATACCCATTTTCTCGGCCATCCTCCAATAAAACCTTGGATATAATACCGATGTGTAAGTAGTAGTTCTTGTTATTTTACTATAATTGCTGCTTATATCTTCAAACATATAAGTGGCTTCTTTAAAACCTAACCATTTCTTACCTGTTACTTGGTAATCTATAACATCCATTTTTAATAGTTCGCCTTTTTTAAGTTCTGTAATGCGCTCTACAATCTTACCCCCTTCAAAGTAACATACTCGCAATCCGCCAACTTTCTCCTCCTCTAGAATACACTTTTGCGGAACAGGTAAATCCAATTTCATTAAAAATGGTTTTATTTCAGAATCCAAAGTATCAACAGATTTAATACATTCATAAACCTGTAAAGACCCATACGGTAAAATCATTTCCGACTTCACCTCTATCACCGCCTTATCATCTTTTGTCAATTCCGTTTCAACAAAACTAAAAAGGAGAAAAATAGAAAAAGGCAATATAGAACTTTTAACAATACCTGATTCTTTATAATTAAAGACACGATAGGTTTTAACAACATACTTTGTCAAGACCCCTATAGCAATGGCAACTACAATTAAAGGCATAGCCATAAGAATACACAACATGCCTTCTAAACCTCCTATAAAAAGCAAAGTAAAGAAAACCGCTAGGGATATAACATGGCCCCATAAGCTTATAGCTTTAACCGTTGAATTGCCACATATATAACCAATAGTAAATGGCAAAAACACGAAAAAGGACACCCCATAACCTATTTGTCCAAAATGCAAGAGCATAAACCCTATACTTAAGAAGATAAGGCTAATAATGATAGATATAACAAATTCACTTTTCATAACAGTAGGTAGATTATTGAAAAAAAAATCCAATTATTCTTCAGGAGGGAAATATAAATATATAAAAAATTCTTACATATAAATAATTTTCTGAACCATTTATTATTAAAAAGCAAAAAAAAGAGACTTAAAAAACTTACTTTTCACAGCCTCTCTTTTTAAGATTTGCATCAATGTTTTTCAATCAATATTTTTATTTTTTAGCCGCAAAGCATTAGCAATGACAGATACGGAGCTAAAACTCATAGCTGCAGCTGCAATCATGGGAGATAACAATAACCCAAAAACAGGAAATAATACACCTGCAGCTACAGGTACACCTATACTATTATAAAAAAGTGCAAAAAACAGATTTTGTTTAATGTTCTTCATAACACTTTCACTCAAATTATAGGCTTTTACAATACCCTGCAAATCTCCTTTTACCAATGTAATTTGAGCACTCTCAATGGCCACATCGGTTCCTGTTCCCATAGCAATACCTATATTACTTTGGGCCAGTGCTGGTGCATCATTAATACCATCACCCGCCACAGCCACCATATAGCCTTGTTCTTGAAGCTTTTTTACCTCTTCTAATTTTTCTGCTGGTAATACCTCAGCTTTAAAATCACTAATGTTCAATTCTGATGCTACTGCCTTAGCCGTGTTTATATTATCTCCCGTTAACATAACAACGCGAATACCTTTAGCTTGTAATTTTGATATGGCCTTTTTGCTTTGCTTTTTAATTTTATCTTTAATTACCACATAACCTATAGCATCATGGCCTATGGCAAGAATAGGCACGGTTTTACCTTGCTGTTGTTGCCTTAAAAGATCGCTCTCTAAAGTTTCGGATATAGACACCTCCATCTCTTTCATCAAGGAGGTGTTACCCAGCGCCACTTGTTTCCCTTTAATGGTTCCTGTAACACCTTTTCCTGTTATGGAATTAAAATTAGTAACTTCTAGAGATGCTATTTTTTGGGACTTACCATAAGCCATTGTAGCATCAGCTATAGGGTGCTCACTGTGCTTATTTAATGATATAATGTATTGCAAAACGGTTGTAGCATCAAAATCCTTGTGAACACTTTTAACCTCATCTACCGAGGGTTTACCTTCTGTAATAGTACCTGTTTTGTCAATCATCAAAACATCTATTTTATTTAAGGTTTCTAAGGCTTCAGCGTTTTTAATCAAAACTCCTGATTTGGCACCTTTCCCCACCCCAACCATAACAGACATGGGTGTTGCCAACCCCAATGCACAGGGACAGGCAATAATTAATACGGCTATGGCATTTACCAAGGCATATACATAAGAAGGCTCAGGACCCCATAGTTTCCAAACAATAAATGTTACAATTGAAATCAACACCACAATTGGCACAAAATAACCAGATATATTATCGGCTAGTTTTTGAATGGGCGCTTTACTTTTACTAGCATTATTTACCATGGTTATAATTTGAGACAGCAAAGTATCAGCTCCCACCTTTTCAGCTTTCATCAAAAAAGATTGTTTGCCATTTATGGTTCCGGCATTTACCCCATCATGCTGTTTTTTTGATACTGGTATGGGCTCGCCGGTAATCATGGATTCATCTACCGTACTTTCACCTTCTTCAATTGTACCGTCCACTGGAATTTTATCCCCTGGTTTTACACGCAAAATATCGCCTATCTTAATAGCATCAATAGCAATAACTTCTTCTTCACCATCTACCACCCGAACTGCTTTATTAGGTGCTAGTTTCAATAATTCCTTAACTGCGGAATTGGTTTTTTGGTGTGCCCGGGCTTCCAACAGTTGTCCCAACAAGACAAGAGTTAATATTACAGTAGCAGCTTCAAAATAAACATGCACAGTACCAGTATCCGTTTTAAATTGCATAGGTAATAGCTCTGGAAACAGCATGCCAAAAACACTAAAAAGCCAAGCAACACCAGCACCAATACCAATAAGTGTAAACATATTTAAATGCCAGTTTACAATAGATTTATAAGCACGCTCAAAAAACATCCAAGTTGCATAAAACACTACAGGAATGGATAATAGAAATTGAACACCATTCCAGTATTTCAATGCCAATATTTGGTGTAATGGATTATTGGGAATCATCTCGGACATAGCTATTAAAAAAATAGGCAAAGTAAATGCCGCCGATACCCAAAATTTTTTAGATAGTTTTTTATAGGTTGTATCTTCGGCAGGTGTTTGGTTAACACCCACTTCTTCCACCAAATCCATACCACAAACAGGACAGTCTCCTGGTTTATCATAAGTTTTGTCGCCTTCACATCGCATAGGACAATAAAACACCCCTGTACCATGCCTTTCTTCCTGTTTCTTTTGATGTTCGTGATGCTTGTGTTTGTGCTCCTCTCCAGGAAGCGAAATACCATAATGGGTACCTATAGCCTCTTGAAGTTTCTCAACAGGAATATGGTGCTGCATTTCTAAAAGTGCTTCACCTTTTTCTAAATCCACCTTGGCTTCTATAACATCGTCTATTGCATTTAAGTTGCTTTCTACAGATGTTCTACAGCCATTACAGGTCATTCCTGTAATTTTATATGTATGTTGCATGGCAATGGAATTAATTTTGAAAATTCTTAAGTAATATAACTATTGTGCATTCAAAATTGAACAAACAATTTCATATTAAAATTATCAAATAATATAGACTTGAACAAGAAGAAGAGTACCTAATATCAAATTATATAATAAGCCATTCTTAAAAAAATTATCCTTTGAGTTTATTATAATAAAAGGCTGGCAACAAAAGCAGTAAAAGAATGGGCTGTATCAAAAAACGCCGCACATTAAAAAACATATAATAGTCCTCTTGCCTAGGGTTTATTACAAAATATAAATAGATAGCTAATAAAACAACCAAAGATACGCTATACAACAATACCGAAAACTTAATTATTTGCTTATCTCTAAAAACAACATATAGAATAGCTAAAGAAAAAACCGTGTTTAACACATACCTTAAAGTGGTAAATACTGTTAATTTAAAAACCTCCCTTCTAGGGCTATCTATATACAAATAATCATTTTTAAAAAACTTCAAGTAAGGATCATAAAACAGCTCGTTTTCATAAACCCGAATCAATATCAAGAACCCAAATAGAATAAAAAGCAATATATACTTAAGCGGTTTACCCATTGGCTTTCTTTAATTTAGAAAAACGACTTACCCAAAATATCCACAGTAACAAAACAATACCATAAATAATTGCTGGAAACACCACCGCATGTAAAAACTCCGTATACTTTGGAAAATGATAAATCGCAATAGCAAAAAGCACAATACGCAATAAGTTTGCTACATAAATCAATACACTTCCCGAAAGGATATAAAAAAAAGTGGTCTTAAAGTTTGTAGCAAACGCTATGATAAACGATGCAAATAAAATAATGACACTTGCAGAGTTACAGCCCTCAATAATTCTCGCTAAATAATAGTCGTTGACTATTAACTTCATAGAGGGCTCGTTGGGATGCGGCAAAATCTGTGCTTGGTACCCAAAGGTATTGAGCAAGGATTCGCATTGTACTGCAACCAAATGTGTTAAGTAATCTGGATAAAACATAGAACCATCTGAATACTGTAAATAAAATTTATACAATACTGAAAACAACAAGTAAACCAACAAAAAAGTTAGTATAAACCTAACAACTGTTTTATATTTTACAAAAAGCGTTTTCAATCAGAAATACTAAAACGTTAAATTAAACCAAATCGAATATCGAAATTACAGCTTTTTAAATACTTTTACCAAAACTTTTGAAGTTATGACTTTTGAAACTTTAAAACCTCAAGTACAAGCAATTATAAACAACAACGTAAAATCGATTAACGAACGTTTGCTAAAGATATGCGAATTACTTGAAACCCATATAGATTACTACAACTGGGTTGGGTTTTATTTTTCCAATGGAAACAAAAAAGAACTTATTTTAGGTCCCTACGTGGGTGCCCCAACCGATCATACGGTTATTCCTTTTGGCAAAGGCATTTGTGGGCAAGTTGCTGTTAGCAACCAAAATTTTGTGGTACCCGATGTAACTGCTCAAGACAATTATATTGCCTGTAGCATTACAGTAAAAGCTGAAATCGTAATTCCCATTTTTGTAAACGGTAAAAACATTGGGCAAATAGACATCGACTCTAATACGCCCGACCCTTTTACTAAAGCCGATGAACATTTTTTGGAATTTGTTTGCGCTCAAGTAGCTACCATCTTAGAGTAAGATAGCTGTTTCTAGAAGCCTTGTTAACAACTTCGCCTTTTGTTTAAAAAATCACCGTGTTTTTTAGGTTTTCTGAACTCGTTTTTTAGTTAAAATAACTACTTTTGCTACTTATAACCACATTACAAAAATGAGCAACGAAAAAACAGTAAAATCAGCTTTAATCTCAGTATTTAGCAAAGACGGATTAGAACCCATTGTAAAAAAACTAAACGATCAGGGTGTAACCATTTATTCAACTGGAGGTACTCAAACATTCATTAACGATCTTGGTATTGAAGTTATTCCTGTAGAAGAAATAACATCCTACCCTTCTATCTTAGGGGGACGTGTAAAAACATTACACCCTAAAGTATTTGGTGGTATTTTAAACAGGCAAAACCACTCTGGTGACATTCAAGAGTTGGAAGCTTTTGAAATCCCTCAAATTGATGTTGTAATTGTAGATTTATATCCGTTCGAGAAAACTGTTGCCTCTGGTGCAAGTGAGCAAGATATTATAGAAAAAATTGATATAGGTGGTATCTCACTAATTCGTGCTGCAGCTAAAAATTATGCTGATGTTATCTGTGTATCGTCTGTTAATGACTACGCTGAGTTTTTAGAACTTATTTCAGAAAACAATGGTAGCATTTCAGAAGAAAGTAGAAAACGTTTTGCCGCAAAAGCCTTTAATGTGTCATCACATTATGACACGGCCATTTTTAATTACTTCAACCAAAAGGAAGAAGAAGTTGTTCTAAAAATTAGTGAAACCAACGGCAAGGTATTACGCTATGGCGAAAACCCTCATCAAAAGGGTTTTTTCTTTGGTGATTTTGATGCTATGTTTACCAAACTTAATGGTAAGGAATTAAGCTATAACAATTTACTGGATGTTGATGCAGCAGTTAATTTAATAAACGAATTTAAAAGCGAAGCGCCCACATTTGCCATTTTAAAGCACAATAATGCATGTGGTTTTGCACAACGCAACACCATACACCAAGCCTATGTAGATGCATTGGCTGGTGACCCTGTATCTGCTTTCGGTGGTATTTTAATTAGTAATACTGAGATAGATAAAACTACAGCTGAAGAAATTAGCAGCCTGTTTTGTGAAGTGATTATCGCTCCTTCTTATGAAGCTGAAGCATTGGAGATACTTAAGGGTAAAAAGAACAGAATTATTTTAGTTCTTCATGATGTTGATTTACCTAAAACAAATGTACGAAGTTGTTTAAACGGGGTTTTGGTACAGGACAGAAACAACGTAACTGATTCTATTAAAGGGTTAACATATGTTACAAACAATAAACCAGCAGAAAACGAGTTAGAAGATTTAATATTCGCTTCTAAAATTTGCAAGCACACAAAATCTAACACAATCGTTTTAGTGAAAAACAAACAACTATACGCCAGCGGAACAGGACAAACCAGTCGTGTTGACGCATTACAACAAGCCATTCATAAAGCAAAATCCTTTAATTTCGATTTAAATAATGCCGTTATGGCCAGTGATGCTTTTTTTCCGTTCCCAGATTGTGTTGAAATTGCCAAAAATGCCGGTGTTAATGCTGTAATTCAACCTGGTGGTTCCATAAAAGACCAATTAAGCATTGATTATTGTAACGAAAACAATGTGGCAATGGTATTTACCGGAACCCGTCATTTTAAACATTAATTAAATAGAATATATTTATTAACTTTTATTACATTTACGGAATTCGTTTTTTTAAACCTCTAAAATTATTAACTGCACATGGGCTTTTTTGACTTCCTAACCGAAGAAATTGCAATAGACTTAGGTACTGCAAATACTCTTATAATCCATAACGATAAAGTTGTTGTTGATGCGCCATCTATAGTTGCGCGCGACAGAATTTCAAGTAAAATAATAGCTGTTGGTCAAGAAGCCAGTTTAATGCAGGGAAAAACACATGAGAACATTAAAACCATTCGCCCCTTAAAAGATGGGGTTATTGCCGATTTTGATGCTTCCGAACAAATGATAAGTATGTTTATTAAAAACATTCCTGCACTAAAAAGGAAATTCTTCACACCAGCACTTCGCATGGTTATTTGTATCCCTTCGGGAATTACTGAGGTAGAAATGCGTGCTGTAAAAGAAAGTGCCGAGCGTGTTAATGGTAAAGAAGTATACTTAATACATGAACCTATGGCTGCCGCTATTGGTATTGGAGTAGATATTATGCAACCCAAAGGGAACATGGTAGTTGACATAGGTGGTGGTACTACAGAAATTGCTGTTATTGCCCTTGGTGGTATTGTTTGTGATAAATCGGTTAAAATTGCTGGGGACGTATTTACAAATGATATTGTTTACTACATGCGCACGCAACACAATTTGTATGTTGGCGAACGTACTGCCGAAAAAATAAAAATTCAAATTGGTGCCGCTACTGAAGATTTAGACCTACCTCCAGAAGATATGAGCGTTCAAGGACGTGACTTACTAACTGGAAAACCAAAACAAGTGTCCATTTCACACAGGGAAATTGCCAAAGCATTAGACAAGTCTATTTTAAGAATTGAAGATGCTGTAATGGAAACCCTATCACAAACCCCACCAGAATTGGCCGCAGATATTTACAATACCGGTATTTATTTAGCAGGAGGAGGATCTATGTTGCGAGGACTAGACAAACGTTTATCACAAAAAACAGATTTACCGGTCTATATAGCAGAAGACCCTTTAAGAGCAGTTGTAAGAGGAACCGGTATTACACTTAAAAATTTACTAAAATACAAAAGTGTATTGATTAAATAGGACCATAAAACATGCAACAGATTATTAATTTTATAATAAGAAACAAAACGTTTTTGTTATTCTTGTTGCTGTTTTCTCTTTCCTTACTATTCACTATCCAAACCCACTCTTACCATAAGAGTAAGTTTATTAATTCAGCAAACTTTTTTACTGGTGGCATTTACAACTCACTAAATAATATTAACGAATATTTTCATCTAAAATCCCAAAACGACATTTTAGTTGAAGAAAACAATCGGTTAAAATCACTGCTGTACAACTATGAAAATGTAGTAGATTCAGCTTACACAGACAGCGTTGGTTTTAGCGCTGTTTATAAACTCACTACGGCCAACATTATTAGGAACAGCTATACAGCAACCGATAATATTCTTTTAATAAACAAGGGCACAAAAGATAGTATTGAACAGGATTTTGGAGTCATTTCATCAAAAGGTATTATTGGCATAATAGACGAAACAAGTAAAAATTATGCTACCGTAATATCTATTTTAAATACTACAAGTAAAATTAGCGCCCAGCTTAAAAAAACAAATCATTTTGGCACTTTAACCTGGGATGGTAAAGATCCTGCCTTTACACAACTTATAGATATTCCAAAAATAGCACCCGTAAAGATTGGTGACACTATTGTTACTTCAGGCAGGTCGTCTATTTTTCCAGAAGGAATACCAGTGGGTATCGTAGACAATTTTAAATTGGACTTTGCCGAAAACTATTATGAGATTAGCGTTAAGCTACTCAATGATATGACAAACCTTGAGCATGTTTATGTTATAAAGAATAATAATGCTTTAGAAATTACTAATTTATTAAATAGTAACTAGATGAATAGCGCCATTTATGCAAATAGTATCCGCTTTATTGCATTGGTTATAGCCCAGGTTTTAATATGTAATCATATTAACTTTTTAGGTTATATTAATCCTTATATCTACTTGCTTTTTATTGCATTGTTCCCGGTAAAAAACAACCGAATACTAATCATCTTTTTAAGTTTCCTAATAGGTCTAACCATCGATTTGTTTCAAGATTCAGGGGGTATACATGCTGCTGCAAGTGTATTTATTGCTTATGCCAGGCCCGTGATTTTAAAATTTTCTTTTGGAATGATGTATGAATACCAAACCATCAAATTTGAATCAGCAGATCTAGTTGCCAAGTTTACATACTTTTCCTTGCTTACCTTGATGCACCACGTCATTTTATTTTCATTGGAAATTTTTAATCTCACTAAAATAATTTTAATACTTCAAAAAGCGTTATTCTCAAGTATATTTACTATTTTATTATGCATGATAATAACTATTGTTTTTAGTAAAAGAACCAAATGAGACAATTTTTACTTTTCGTTTCTGTAGTTTTGGTTGGTCTTTTGTTTATTTTAAGGCTGTTCTATTTGCAAATTTACACATCAAATACTACCACACTATTTGAAGACAATGCTATTAGAAAAGTCTATGATTACCCAAAACGAGGCTTTGTTTATGATAGAAATGGCAAACTTTTAGTTGCCAACCAACCGTCTTATGACGTTATGGTTATACCAAGGGAAGTTAAGCCTTTGGATACCTTAGAGTTCTGTTCTTTACTTAAAATTGATAAAGAAAAATTTATCAGTATATACAAAAAGGCCTATCATTACTCGCCAAGATTACCGTCTGTTTTTATATCGCAGCTGTCAAAAGAAGACTATGCTGTTCTACAGGAAAAAATGCGAAAATTTGAAGGGTTTTATATTCAAAAAAGATCCTTAAGACACTATCAAACCAGTATTGGAGCCAATGTTCTAGGAGATATTGGCGAGGTAAGCCAAGCAACCATAAAAAATGACCCCTATTACAAAATGGGCGATTTAATAGGCAAAGACGGTGTAGAGGCCTCCTATGAAGAAATTTTACGTGGTGTTAAAGGCATTAAGTTTATACAAAAAGACCGTTTCAATAGAAATATTGGTCCATATAAAGATGGTATTTACGATACCTTACCGCAGCCTGGTAAAGACATCACCATTAGCATAGATGCCGAACTGCAAGCTTATGGAGAAGCACTCATGCAACACAAGCGTGGTGGCATTATTGCCATTGAACCCAGTAGTGGCGAAATTTTAGCAATGGTCTCTGCCCCCACTTACAACCCTAACATGCTTGTTGGAAGGCAGCGCTCTAAAAACTTTACAAAACTTTATAACGACACCATTGCCAATCCTTTATTTAATAGAAGTCTTTTGGCTCAATACCCACCAGGCTCTCCTTTTAAAGTAATGAATGCCCTAGTAGGACTCCAAGAAAAAGTAGTTACCCCAAAAGATCGATTTAGTTGTAGAATGGGATATTATTTAGGTAGTAGAAGGCTAACAGGTTGCCATGCGCACTCAAGCCCTTTAGATATGAACGGGGGCATAGCACAATCCTGTAACGCCTATTTTGCAAATGTATATAGGCGTGTTATTGATAAATATGACAACCCTGAAGAAGGTATGGATGTTTGGAGTGATCATATAAAAAGTTTTGGACTGGGTGATTATCTGGGTTACGATTTAAAAGTTGGAAGTCCAGGGCGCATCCCCGATGGTAGCTTTTACAATAAATGGTATGGTAAAGGCCGGTGGGTATCAACCTATAACATATCCAATGCTATTGGGCAAGGTGAAGTTGAGGCAACACCCATTCAACTAGCTAATATGGTGGCTGCTATTGGTAATAGAGGGTATTTTTACACCCCGCACATTATAAAACATATTGAAGGTGAAACCATTGATGAAAACTACACAACACCCAAATATACGACCATAGACAAAGCATATTTTGAGCCTGTTGTTGAGGGTATGTTCGATGTTTACAATAAAGGTACGGCTGCTTCATTACAAGTTCCCGGTATTGAAATATGTGGTAAAACAGGGACTGCAGAAAACTTTGTGAAAATTGATGGTGTAAAAACACAATTGACTGATCATTCTATTTTTGTTGCATTTGCTCCAAAGGACAACCCTAAAATAGCGATTGCAGTTTTTGTAGAGAACGGCTATTGGGGCAGCCGCTTTGCGGGTAAAATTGCCAGTCTAATGATTGAAAAATATATAAAAGGCCATATAACCAGAAAAGATCTAGAGCATTGGATTTTTACTCATAGTTTAGAGCATGAGTATGCAAAACCTTACTCTGGACAACCTTTTAAAATTAATGGAGAAACCACTTTACAAGTTATAGAATAATATGCCAAGAGAAACTCATAAATATTTTAAATTCGATTGGATTACTATTATTATTTTTCTGCTGTTGGTTGGTTTTGGTTGGCTAAACATCTTATCCGCATCCCATACAGGCGATACTTTAAATTATTTGGATTTTTCCCAATCGTATGGCAAACAGCTTATATTTATATTTCTCACTTTTGGGTTAATCATTCTTATCTTATCGATAGACGCTAAGTTTTATGAACGGTTCTCCAGTATTATGTACATCATATCCATGTTGTCATTAATTGGGCTGTTTATATTTGGTAAAAATGTAAACGGGGCAACTTCGTGGTATGCTATTGGGGGCATGACTATACAGCCCAGTGAGTTTGCAAAAGCAGCAACCGCGCTTGCCGTAGCAAAATACATTAGCGATTTAAACACCAACATAAAGAACTTTAAGGACCAAATACAAACCTTTGCAATTATACTAATACCAGCCTTTTTGGTTTTGTTACAAAATGACACGGGCAGCACTATTGTTTACGGCGCCTTCTTTTTTGTACTATATAGAGAGGGTTTACCTAAGTATTATTTAACCATAGGTATTTCAATAATTGTAATATCCGTATTATCCCTCAAGTTTGGAAGCACTATAACGGCAGTTATTGCAGCAGTATGTATTTTTGGATATTACTTTTTAAACAGCAAAAAAACATCACTTCTTAAATCCATATTTTTACTATTGCTGTCTGTAGCACTATCTATTGGCGTTAAGTTTTTTTATAATTCCGTTTTAAAGCCCCACCAAAAAGATCGGATTAGCCTTTGGCTACGCCTAGAAAAAGACCCTGAAACCTTAGAGCGTATGAAACAAACATTTGCCTACAACTTAAATGAATCGGAAAAAGCAATTAGTTCAGGTGGATTTACAGGTAAAGGTTTTATGGAAGGTACTCGAACTACAGGTAAATTTGTACCAGAGCAACACACCGATTATATTTTTAGTACCGTAGGTGAAGAATGGGGGTTTTTAGGAAGTGCTTTTGTAGTAATTCTTTTTGTTTTACTGTTATTGCGTATTCTCCATTTGGCAGAATTGCAAAAGTCGCAATTTAGCAGAGTTTATGGTTACAGTGTGGCAGCCATTATCTTTGTCCATTTCTTTATAAATATTGGGATGGTTATGGGGTTAATCCCCACCATTGGCATTCCCTTACCACTGTTTAGCTATGGGGGTTCCGGGCTTTGGGCTTTTACTATTCTAATTTTTATATTTATTAAACTAGATTCCAATAAGATTAATGAATGGTAGCCACTCCATCTTTACGCTACTTTTTCAATTCTAGCTTTTCTGCAAAATAATCGCAAAAATCTTTCATAGTTGCCGTCATCTTTTCATCTTGGGTTGCTCGGTGAAACGTGTCACTCATGGCAACTAAGGTTTGATGAAAAAACACTTTCATCTCATCAACAGGCATATCCTTAGTCCACAAATCAATGCGAAGGGTTTCTTGTGCTTTTGAATCCCAAACAGCCAGCATTAGGGCTTTGGCTTCTTCATTGTTAATACCTCCATCTTGTGCTGTCCAATGCAGTTTTTCGGGAATTCTATTGGCATCCAATTCTACATTCAGTTCTATCTTAGATTTATGGTTTTTAGACATTATTTACGTGGTTTAAACTTTGAGTTGTTAAATATTTCTTCTGGTTGCGTGCTCAACATATCTTTTAATGTTACCGGATTATTTTCCATATAGGCTTTCACAATCTGCCAGCCAATATATTGTCCTAAGCGTCCGGGAGACTCTGCATCAATACCCTCTAAATAAAATTTCGAAAAAGGAGCCGGTGTAATAAACCTACCCAATAGCTTAGAGTCGGTACTAAACAATAATTCCCGTTCCACATAATAACGCCATATATAACTTTCATTCACCATGGCCCATTCTAAGGCCTCATTTGTATAACCTATACGTTCAGCTTCTGTTTTAAAGGGTATAGTAGCATCTTTAAAATATAGCACTTTTCCATAGTAAATCATATTATCTAAAAATGTTCTACTGTTTTGGTAAATATATTTTTTGGCGTACTCCCCTGCCAAATCAATAACAATACGTTCTTTTTGTAAATCTGCACTTAAGTATTTAGGAATGCTTTGATAAAATTCGTGTTCACTTCCTAAGTAATTATCCAAAGCAATTACCACAATTGTGTCGGTTACAATAACCCTATTTCTATAATCCACATCACTTGTGGTTGTTATAATTCTTGGGGTTCTAAACTCTGGGAAATAATACTTTATATGATTAAATAACAATTCAATTTCCTGCTCTGTTTCATCAAAATCCTGAAATGTTTTCTCAACTTCATTAAACAATTGTATCTGTAATGTATCCGACACCTTTTCTAACCAAAAAGAATCTCTATATGTTTCAGAAAACATAAAAGGATAAGCCCGTTTTAAACTTGGTAAGCTGTTGCTATTTACATTGGCAAACAGAGTATCAAACCTTTCAATTTGCACATCTGTACCAATTTTAGCGATGGTACTTTCCAAATTGTTTTCCTTTTTACAAGAAACAATTCCTACCACAATAAATAAACAGAATATTACATACTTCATATAAAACAAAAACGCTATAAATTTTTATTAATTGGCCGTTTGGTTTATTTTTGTTTGCAAAGGTACTATTCTTAGATTTAAAATCATTTAATATGCAGACAGAAAAAGTTGTGGATCACATTGTTACTTGGTTAAAGGATTATGCCACCAAGGCAGGTGTTAATGGGTTCGTAATAGGTGTATCAGGAGGTATTGATTCTGCCGTAACATCTACACTTTGTGCAAAAACAGGTTTATCGCTTTTATGCTTGGAAATGCCTATTCACCAAGCCCCTTCCCAAGTTAACCGCGCCCTTAATCATATTAAATGGTTAAAATCCAACTTTAGTAATGTTAGCATGACGCAAGTTAACCTAACGCCCGTATTTGATAGTTTAATTGATGCACTACCTCCTGTTGACAATGAAGAAGACCGCTATATGTCTCTTGCAAATACCCGAGCTCGGCTACGAATGACATCACTTTATTATTTTGCTGCACTCGATAAGCTTTTGGTAGCTGGAACTGGCAACAAGGTAGAAGACTTTGGTGTTGGTTTTTATACTAAGTATGGCGATGGCGGTGTTGATTTGAGTCCGATTGCAGACTTATTGAAAACAGAAGTTTATACGATTGCTAAACATCTTGGCATTAATGAAGATATTATAAATGCAGCACCCACCGATGGTCTTTGGGGTGATGATAGAACTGATGAAGATCAAATAGGCGCCTCATACCCTGAGCTTGAATGGGCCATGAAAATGGATGATATAGGAAAAACAATTGGTGATTTTTCTGGCAGAGAGCAAGTTGTTTTTAAAATATATAAGCGATTTAATACTGCTAATAAGCATAAAATGTTGCCTATTCCTATATGTAAGATTCCCAACAATTTATTGTAAATATTGCAAGCAAATAAAAAATTTACTACTTTTACAACTTGAGCTTATTTTCTCTCAAAATTATAATAAACAACAAACGAATTATAATACACAATAAAGCTTTAAATTATGATCAAATTATTAATAGCAGACAACCACCCTATTACAAGGAAAGGGCTTGAAGTATTATTCTCTGCTTCGTCAAACATCGAAATTGTAGCAAGTTTAGGTGATGGTGAGGCCGTAATTGAATACATCAAAAAAAATCCTGTAGACGTTATTTTAATTGAGGCCGATTTACCTAAACTAAACGGCTTAACAATTTTACGTTATTTAAAAAATGATTTTCCAGACGTTAAAACCCTAATTTTTAGTGGCGAACCAGAGGAAGTATATGCCATAAACGCCATTAAAGCTGGTGCTTGTGGATATTTACACAAATCTGAAAACGTTATAACCGTTAGCGAAGCTGTACAAAAAGTTAGCGATGGTGGTATTTATTTAAGTAACGAGTTAACACAGCAATTGGCATTTGGTGCCAGAGGCAATAAATCTGGTTCTTTTTTCAAAAAACTATCTACTAGAGAAGCTGAAGTTTTAAAACTTTTAACTATCGGTAAGAAGAACAAAGAAATCTCTCAAGAACTGGATATTAACGAAAAAACCGTGAGCACTTATAAAGCGCGTTTAATGCGTAAGCTAAAAGTGACCAATTTGGTTGATTTAGTAAATCAAGCAAAACTTAACGAATCGTTACTATAAAACTCTGTTTAGTTTTCTAGATAGTAGCATTTTTAAACCAGAGTAATCCTTTACTTCTTCCAAAACATTTTTATTAACATCTGTTTTGTTAGTTAATGTTTCATGTTGAAACTCTTTTACTTTTTGGTCAATTAAAAAGCATCTAAGACTTAATATAGTTTCACTTACTAATTGGGCAACGCTGTGTGTTTTCTCCTTTGGATAAATATTCATGCGTTGCCAATTATCTAGGCTATAGCGTTCATCCTCCATTAAAATGGTAGTTATTTCACTACCCATTTTTGCATCAACACTATTTATAAAATTTTTAAGCTCAAAATCAGGATTTTGGTTTAAAGCATCAATTATGGTATAATAAAGTGTTTTAAATTGTGGGTTGCTAAATTCCATTTCATCATCCTGAAGGTCTAAAAACACCTTCTCAAATACCTTGGCCTGGTGTATTACTGGCTCTAAAACCAATTCACCTTGGTCGTTTTCCTTTAGCACCAAGTCTTCAAAATCTTCCGTTTTATTACCATACAGCAACAATACCTCTATAATTTTTCGTTCCAGAACATACTGTACATCTATTTTTTCTACAGCCTTTTTGTTCTGTATAACCTCAAAGGGCCTTGAACTACTTTTTAGTGCCTTACTTTGTTCTTGAAATTCCTTTTTATTGATTTGGGCCAAGGTGCTAAACAGAACATCTTCACTTATGTCCATTATTCTAGCACATTCTTGAATGTATATTTCCTTCTTAATCCTATCGGGTATTTTAGAAATACTGTTTACAATGTCCCTAACCGTTTCAGCTTTCTTAATGGGGTCATTCTTAGAGGCTTCAAATAAAACAGATGCTTTAAACTGTATAAAATCTTTAGCGTTTTCCTCTAAATACAATGTGAGTTCTTCCAAGGTATTTTGCTTGGCAAAACTATCTGGATCCTCACCCTCAGGAAAGGAACAGACCTTCACGTTCATGCCCTGCTCCAAGATCAAGTCAATACCACGTAACGAAGCACGCATACCCGCTGCATCGCCATCAAACAATACCGTTATATTTTTGGTAAGTCTGTTTATTAAGCGTATTTGCTCGGAGGTTAAAGCTGTACCAGATGACGATACCACATTTTTAACACCCGTTTGGTGTAATTGAATAACATCGGTATAACCTTCAACCAGAAAACAATTATCTTCTTTAGCAATGCTTTGCTTGGCAAGATATATACCATATAGCACATTGCTTTTATGGTAAATATCACTTTCAGGAGAGTTTAGGTATTTAGCTGCTTTTTTATCATTACCTAAAATACGGCCACCAAAACCCAACACGCGCCCACTCATACTCTTAATGGGAAACATAACACGTCCCTTAAACCTATCAAAACGTTTCTCGTCCTTAACAATGGTAAGGCCTGTTTTTTCTAAAAATTCTATACTATAGCCCTTTTTTAAGGCTTCATCTGTAAAGGCCTGCCATTCATCTAGCGAATATCCCAAGTTGAACTTTTTAATAGTCTCTTCGCTAAACCCGCGTTCTTTAAAGTAACTTAGCCCAATAGACTTTCCTTGGTCGGTTTTATGTAATATGTTTTGAAAATAACTATTGGCAAATTCACTCACTAAATACAAGCTTTCACGTTCGCTTGCCTTTTCTTTCTGTTCGTTGCTTTGCTCGGTTTCTTCTATTTCAATATTATACTTTTTTGCCAAGTATTTTATAGCTTCGGGATAGGTAAAATGCTCATGCTCCATTAAAAAGGCAACAACATTACCCCCTTTACCACTACTAAAATCTTTCCATATTTGTTTTACTGGCGATACCATAAAACTTGGGGAACGTTCATCACTAAACGGACTCAAGCCCTTAAAGTTACTCCCTGCTTTTTTTAACTGAACAAAATCACCAATAACCTCCTCTACACGGGCGGTTTCAAATACTAAATCTATGGAAGCTGGTGATATCAATGAGAAAATTTATATAGAATGTAAATGTAATACAAACTATCCATTTTAAAAAAAATGAATTTAAACTCAGGGCTACATTCAAGCCTAAGCCCTCAACATAATTATTAGTACAAGCTTTTGTTTACATAAATATAATTTTTACAGCAGTAGTTCTCTAAAAGGTTATTATACTTTTAAAAAACCATAATGTACTGGCATTTGTGAATAATTATCATTATTTTTTACAAACATTGTATTGATTAGAACATAATTAAAACTAAAAAAAATATATAGTTAATTAAAATTTCAAATTATTTTTAACAAATACGAATAAACACTGATTTTAATTCACATAAACTCCTAATTTCTTAATTATTTTTTAATAATTTATTACATTTGGGTATACACCATTACTTTATGAATAGCAATAATCTTTTCTCTTCTTACGAAACACTACCAAAAACTTGGGATGAAATGTATAACGAAAATGCCGAATTTCGATCCCAATATGAAAGGTTTATTGAATATTTAAAAAAGTCATCTCCAGACAAGCTTTCAAAGAAAGAAGACCTTTCTAAACAATTGTTTATGAGCCAAGGTGTTACCTTTACAGTGTATAATGATAATGAAGGAATTGAAAAAATATTCCCTTTTGATATTGTACCAAGAATCATTACAGCCGCAGAATGGGACAAAATTGATAAGGGCATAAAACAGCGCCTTAAAGCTTTAAACTTGTTTATTAAAGATATTTATAATGAGCAATTCATTATTAATGACGGTATAGTGCCTGGCGAATTAATTTATTCCTGTCCAAACTACCTACGCGAAATGAAAGGTGTAAAAGTGCCTTATGATATATATGTGCATATTTCTGGTGTAGATTTAATTCGTAATAGTGATGGGGAGTTTTATGTGCTTGAGGACAATTTACGCACACCCTCTGGAGTTAGCTATATGCTAGAGAACAGGGAAATTTCAAAACGCCTCTTCCCTGGTATATTACCAGAAAACAGTGTGCGCTCGGTATCCAATTACCCCAACATGCTGTATAAAAAATTAAAAGAACTATCAAACATATCCAATCCCAACATTGTACTTTTAACTCCCGGCATATATAATTCTGCCTATTACGAACACACCACTTTAGCCAGGCTTATGGGTATTGAGTTGGTAGAAGGCAGCGATTTGGTTGTTAAAAACCATTTTGTTTACATGAAAACCACCAATGGGTTAAAGCAAGTGGACGTTATTTACCGCAGGGTGGATGACGATTTTTTAGACCCCCTAGAGTTTAACGCCAAAAGTGTTTTGGGCGTGGCCGGTATTATGGCTGCCTACAGGAAAGGGAATGTTAATATTGTAAATGCTCCCGGTACAGGTATTGCCGACGATAAAGCCATTTACACCTTTGTGCCCGACATGATTAAATACTATCTAGGTGAAGAACCTATTTTAAAAAACATAGAAACCTACCAATTAGGTAAACCAGAAGATCTGGCGTATGTTACAAAAAACATCAGGGACATGGTTATTAAAAAAACCGATGGTAGTGGTGGCTATGGTATGCTTATGGGGCACGAAGCCACCGATGAAGAAATAAAAGATTATCTTGCAACCGTAAACAAAAGGCCAGAAAACTTTATTGCCCAACCTATTTTAAGGTTATCTACCGCACCCTGCTATATAGATGGAAAACTATCGCCTCGCTGTATCGATTTAAGGCCATTTGCCTTATCTGGTAGAGATGGTATCGATATTTGCCCAGGGGGACTTACCCGGGTCGCCCTTAAAAAAGGATCGTTAGTAGTTAATAGTTCACAAGGCGGTGGCAGTAAAGACACTTGGGTTTTAAAATAATTCTGAAATTGATAATATATGTTAAGTAGAGTAGCAAATAACCTAATATGGTTAAACAGATACATGGAACGCGGAAATGGTATTTTAAGCCTTTTAAAAGTGAATTTTTATGCCAATCAAGACTCCCCAGAATTATTTTCATGGACCCCCATTATGAAGAACTTCTCGTATTCTGAAAATGAATTTCATACCGAGGATGCTATCGAGTGTATAGACTATATGGTTTTTAACCTCAACAATTCCAACTCCATACTCAATATTGTTACCAGAGCCAGAGAAAATGCCAGAAGTGTTCAAGAACATATTTCTAGAGAGATCTGGTTATGCATAAACAACTATTACCTATACATAACCAACAAAGATTTGCCCAAACGGTTAAGAGAAGAAGATCCCGTTCAGTTTTTAGAAGACCTAAGGAAACACCATTTAATATTCTATGGCACAATGGATATTACCCAAGAACGTGGGCCATCATATTATTTCATGAATGTAGGCAAGTTTCTAGAACGTGTTATTCAAATCTCCGATTTTACTGCCCTAAAGCTTATAGAAATAGGCAATACATCAGATAATTTAGAAAAAGGGTTTTACTGGAAAAACCTGCTTTTATCTATAGGGGGTTACCAATTGTACTTAAAAACACATAAGTCTACTTTTAATGAAGACCATATTATCAGTATGGTTTTTCAAGACAAACTGTTTCCTCGATCGGTATATTATTGTGTAAATAAATTGGCGGGATACATAGACCAGCTTGTTGAAGCTAATGAGCTGGAAAAAAACAATCTGGAATTTCTACTTGGAAAGCTAGAAAGTAACATAAAATATACCACCATTGAAAGTATCAATGCGCAAGGGCTCAACAATTTTATTGATGGCATTAAAGAAGATATCAGAAATATATCAACAAACATCAATTCTGTATATTTTTCACAAATTAATTGATTATTTTAATCTTCCATGGCAACTTTCTATATAAAACATATAACTAAATACAGTTACAGTAATACGGTGATTGATGGTGCAAACTTAATTAGATTGCATCCTATTAATGACGAATACCAAAAAGTAAAATCGCATTACATTGTTGTTACCAATAATGCCTTTATACAGACCTTTACAGACTATTACAACAACCAAGTAGGCACCTTTATGATTACCGAGCCTATAAAAGAATTGTACATAGAATCGAATATAGAAGTCACAACATTTAACAAGATGTTTCCAGAAGATACTGTAGATGCAGCAACCCAATGGGAAACACTTAAATCCTTAACCAGCAATGGTGCTTTTTACGATTTTTTAAAACACCCTAAGTTTTCTGGCACCGAAGCCATCCTTCAACATATCGATTCCATTAAAATTACTGAAAAAACACCCTATAAAGTTGTATTAGAGCTTTGTGAGTATATCTATTCCAACTTTAAATACAAAAAGGGCATTACCACAGTAGACACCTCACTAGACGATGTGTGGCATTTAAAAGCAGGCGTTTGTCAAGATTTTACAAATATTTTACTTCAAATCGTTAGAATGTGCGGTATTCCTGCCCGCTATGTTAGTGGCTATATATGTCCTAACGATAATATTACCCGTGGCGAAGGCGCAACCCATGCTTGGATTGAGGCCTACATCCCCAATTATGGCTGGCTGGGCTTAGACCCTACCAACAATGCCATAGCTAACGAAAATCACGTACGTTTAGCTATAGGCAGAAGTTATGCCGATTGTGCACCCGTTAAAGGTGTATTTAAGGGAAAAGTAGAATCTAAATTATTTGTGAAAGTTGATGTTAGCACTTCAAAAAATGAAACGGTAAGCATACCCGAAATACCTGTTTCAACTAAAAACAACAGCTTTCAGCGTAATTTAGAGCGTATCCAGCAACAGCAACAGCAGCAATAGGTTTAAAACAGTTTAAGATTGTTTATTTTTTCCTGTCAATTACATAATTCACCATTAACTCCAGAGAATCTCTATAATCAGATTTCGGATAGGTTTGAAGAATTTGCAGGGCTTCCTTTTGAAAATCCCTCATTCTTTCTGTAGCATAATCCAAACCACCGTGGTCTTTTACAAAAGCAATCACTTCCCGTACCCGCTTTTTATCTTTGTTATGGTTTTTAATGGAATTAATCAGCCAGCTCTTGTCCTTTTTATCCACGTTGTTAAGCACATAAATTAATGGCAAGGTCATTTTTTGTTCCTTAATATCAATGCCCGTGGGTTTGCCAATTTGGTCATCACTATAATCAAACAAATCATCTTTAATTTGAAATGCCATTCCAATAAGCTCACCAAACTTTCGCATGGCCTCCACATGTTGGGATTCCGGTTTTACCGAGGCTGCACCCAAACTACAACACGCTGCAATAAGCGTAGCGGTTTTTTGGCGGATAATCTCATAGTACACCGCTTCCGTAATATCCAACTTACGGGCCTTTTCAATTTGCAACAACTCCCCTTCACTCATCTCCCTTACTGCTATCGATATAATTTTAAGCAAGTCAAAATCATTATTATCAATACTTAACAGCAGGCCTTTAGACAGTAAATAATCGCCAATTAAAACCGCTATCTTGTTTTTCCAAAGGGCATTTACCGAGAAAAAGCCGCGACGCCTATTACTATCATCCACCACATCGTCGTGCACCAAGGTGGCCGTATGTATAAGCTCAATAACCGATGCGCCCCTATAGGTACGATCGCTCACCTCGCCATTAGAAACCATTTTAGATACCAAAAACACAAACATAGGGCGCATTTGCTTGCCCTTTCTATTTACAATGTAGGTTGTAATTCTATTAAGCAGAGCCACTTTGCTGGACATAGACAACAAGAACTTTTGTTCAAAAAGGTCCATTTCAAACGCAATCGGTTGCTTTATCTGCTCAACAATCTTCAACTTTTAACTTTTAGTTTTTCACTTTTAACCTCTAACTTTTATTAGCTAACTGCCCACAGGCCGCATCAATATCCTTGCCCCTACTGCGGCGTACATTCACAACAATTCTATGGGCCTCTAGCTCAGAAATATAATGCTCCAGGGCCTCGTTAGATGCTTGTTGAAAATCCCCATCATCAATAGGGTTGTACTCAATAATGTTCACCTTGCAAGGTACATATTTACAAAATTTTACAAAAGCATCAATATCAGTTTTAGTATCATTAATACCTTTCCAAACTACATACTCATAACTTATTTTACGTTTGGTTTTAGCATACCAATACTCCAAAGCCTCTCTTAAATCTGTTAACGGAAACGTTTCATTAAAGGGCATTATTTTGGTTCGCACTGTATCCACAGCCGAGTGTAGTGACACCGCCAAATTAAACTTAACCCCATCATCGGCCATTTTCTTTATCATCTTGGGCACGCCCGATGTAGAAAGTGTAATCCGTTTTGGGGACATCCCCAAGCCTTCTGGTGAGGTAATCTTATCAATCGCCTTAATAACATTGTTGTAATTCATAAGCGGTTCGCCCATACCCATAAATACAATATTGCTCAAGGGGCGGTTAAAGTATAGCCTACTTTCATTGTCAATGGCTACCACCTGGTCGTAAATCTCATCTGGGTTTAAGTTACGCATGCGCTTTAATCGTGCTGTAGCACAGAACTTACAGTCTAAACTACAACCTACTTGGCTAGACACACAAGCGGTAGTACGCGTTGGGGTTGGTATTAAAACCGATTCCACAATCAAGCCATCATGCAAGCGCACGGCATTCTTAACCGTACCATCACTACTGCGCTGCATGGTATCTACCTTAATATGATTAATTACAAAGTGGTCTTGAAGCATCTGGCGGGTGTCCTTAGAAATATTGGTCATATCATCAAAAGAGTGTGCGGCCTTTTGCCATAACCACTCGTAAACTTGATTGCCCCGAAAAGCCTTATCACCTTGTTGCTCAAAAAAATCGCGTAGTTGTGCTTTTGTCAATGCCCGTATGTCTTTTTTGGTTTCTGCCATAAGTGCTGCAAAAGTAATGATTTTAGTTATAGGCTGTATGTTTTGGGTTTTGGGTTTTGGGTACTAGGTGTTAGGTGCTGGGTGTTGGTGCCTTCGCCAAATCACCTCCCCCCCCATACAAATCCAAAAACAATAAAAACGTTCCATTATCCTTAAGGGCTTTACGTATTAAAAAAAATGCCCTTTGATAACCTTATAAAAATGTAAAACGCCCTATAAAAGGGCGTTTACTATTATGAGATTCCTGCCTCCGCAGGAATTAAAGAATCAACATCGCATCCCCATAGCTATAGAACTTGTATTTTTCTTTGATGGCTTCTTCGTAAGCCTTTTTAATAAAATCGTGCCCTGCAAATGCCGACACCATCATTAACAACGTAGACTTTGGTGTGTGGAAATTGGTAATCATACAGTTGGCAATACTAAAATCGTATGGCGGGAAAATAAACTTGTTGGTCCACCCATCCATTTCATTTAACATACCGTTTGAAGATACCGAACTTTCTATGGCACGCATTACGGTAGTACCTACGGCACACACACGTTTTTTGTTTTTAATGCCTTTGTTTACGGTTTCAACGGCTTTTTCATCTATGGTAAGTTCTTCACTGTCCATTTTATGCTTAGACAGGTCTTCAACCTCAACCGGGTTAAACGTTCCTAAGCCCACATGTAGTGTTACTTCAGCAAAATTAACACCTTTAATTTCTAAACGCTTTAATAGGTGTTTTGAAAAGTGAAGCCCTGCAGTAGGTGCTGCTACAGCGCCTTCATTTTTGGCATAAATGGTTTGGTAACGCTCTTCATCTTCTGGCTCTACCTCTCTACGAATGTATTTAGGCAGTGGTGTTTCGCCCAATTCGTTTAGTTTTCTTCTAAATTCTTTATAAGAGCCATCATATAGAAAACGTAGGGTACGCCCTCTAGATGTGGTATTGTCTATAACCTCGGCCACTAAATTGTCATCTTCACCAAAATACAACTTGTTACCAATACGTATTTTACGTGCCGGATCTACAAGAACGTCCCAAAGGCGTTGCTCTTCATTCAACTCCCTTAATAAGAACACTTCTATTCTAGCACCTGTTTTTTCTTTGTTGCCATACAATCTGGCTGGAAATACTTTGGTGTTGTTTAAAATTAAAACATCTTCCTCATCAAAATAATCCACAATATCTTTAAACATCTTATGCTCGATGGTTTGCTTTTTTCGATCTAAGACCATCAAACGGGCCTCGTCTCTATTTTCTGCTGGATATTCTGCTAATAATTCGTCTGGTAAATTAAACCCAAAGTGTGATAATTTCATTTAAAAGTGTTTAAGTGTTTATAGTTTAGAAGCTTAGGGCTTATGGTTTTATTACTAAAATCTTACCCTATAAAATTCCAAACGGCTGCAAATATACAATCTGAAAGTAGGGCTTGTCAAGTAATTGTATGATTATTATTTAGTTATTTTAAAACCAATGGATTCCAGGTCATCCCAAAAGGTGGGATAGGATTTTGAAACTACCATAGCGTCCCCGATAAGCAGGCTTGTTTTTAAAGCCAAAGGCGCAAATGCCATAGCCATTCTATGATCGTTATAGGTGGCAATAGACACATTGGAATGTATGGTTTTAGAAGGTGCTAAGTGTAACGAATGATTGGTAATAGTAACATTACCACCTAATTTTTCGATTTCGGTTTTTAACGCCACCAACCTATCGGTTTCTTTTATTTTTAAAGTATGCAGCCCCAGTAAATTACAGGATATACCCAATGCAAAACAGGTTACGGCTATGGTTTGCGCTATATCGGGCGCATTGGTTAGGTTATGGCTAAACGCCTCTTGTGCTTTACCTGCTTTTTTTAAGGTAATGCTATTGTTTTGATAGGTGGTTTCTACCCCAAAGTCCTTGTAAATATCCACCAAAGCCGAATCGCCCTGTAAGGAGTTTTCTTTGTAGGCAGATAGGGTGATTTCAGTTCCAATAGGGCTCATCGCTACAATACTAAAGTAGTAGGATGCCGAAGACCAATCGGATTCAACGGTAAGGGTTTTGGGTGTTGGGTGTTGGGTGTTGGGTGTTGGGTCCTGCGACTGCGACCGTACACTAATAACCTGTCCGTTAAACGCTGTTTCTATGCCTATTTCGTTTAGCAAAGCCAGCGTCATCTTTATATAAGGTACCGACGTGATCTCGCCTTCCAAAGTAAGCTCTAAGCCATTTTCCAACCTAGAAGCTATAAGTAATAGTGCCGAAATATACTGGCTACTAACATTGGCCTTTAATGATACCTTGTTTTTGGTGAGCTTTTTACCGGTTATTTTAATGGGCGGATACCCACTATTTTCTTCATAAGTTATATCGGCTCCCAACTGTTGTAGGGCCTCTACTAAAATTTGAATGGGGCGTTCTTTCATGCGTTTAGAGCCCGTAAGCACAACGGTTCGGCCTTCTTGTATGGCAAAAAAAGCTGTTAAAAATCGCATGGCTGTACCGGCATGGTGAATGTCTACCACATTTGATGTTGTACTGAGCGCATTCGCCATTAAGTTACTGTCGTCTGAATTGGAAACGTTTTCAAGGCGTATGTGCGGGTATAATGCCTGTAAAAGCAATAACCTATTAGACTCACTTTTTGAACCAGTAATTTGAATGTGCGGTTGACGACCTGCCTGTCCGGCAGACAAGTTGACGATTGACGATTTTTGCAGGGTAATATTCATTATAAAAGTGTTACCAAAGTTGGTTTAAGCCTGCAAATTTACTTTAATTTTTTATTATTATGGTGTCTATCGTGGTCGCGTTTTGCTTTCTTGTCCATTCTTTTATCAAAAGCTTGCTGTAAATCTACCCCTGTTTGGTTAGCCAAACACAAAACAACAAACAAAACATCGGCAAGTTCTTCACCCAAATCTTTGTCCTTATCGCTTTCTTTTTCGCTTTGCTCTCCATAACGGCGTGCAATGATACGTGCTACCTCACCAACCTCTTCGGTAAGCTGAGCCATATTGGTAAGCTCGTTAAAATAGCGTACCCCATGCGCCTGAATCCAATCGTCTACTACCTGTTGTGCGTTTTGAATGTTCATTATACTTTAGTTAAAACTATTTGTTCTGATTCTTTATTGATCATTTGGTTAAAAAACTCTTTTAAAAATAGATAGGTATTTGCAGCCATACTTGCTTTTTTAATTTCTAAAGAAGCTGATAACTGAATTCTGTTACCCAATACTTTTGGCACAAATCTAAACTCTCCCAAGTCCTCTGGTATTTTTATAATTACAGGGCTTGGGGAAGACTCTAATTTATACCCTTCAGGAATTGTAACGTTAACAATATAACTATCCTTAAAGGGGTGACCAAAATCTATTGGAAATTCTCTATTTTCTAATTTAAACGGATTTTCTGTAATTTTAAGAAAAGACATGGGCTGTATATACATTTTATCATCAATTACATCGGCACCACCTTCTTTATAAAAATTAAAAGACTCTGATACAAACCCTTGATAATCGTCTGCATTTTTCACCTCATAGTTTGATATTTCTATATTTTGATACTTGGTTTCCCTGTTGGCTACAAAAGCATCTAAATCTTGGTCTTTAAACGTTTCTCTAAACTCATATGCTTTATGGTTTGTATATCTCGATTTAAAATTTCCCTGCATAACACCATCTTCATCTAATTCTGCATCAACAACGTATTGCCCTACTGCTGCTTTTGCATCATCTATTTCTATTTGTTTCCAAACCATCTTATTATTATCAACCAAAATACCTTGCCAGTTGTAATCTCTAATCGGTAATAAATTAATATCACTGAATTCATCTGTTGCGTCTAGAAAATATTTTTCTCCATTAATAACAGCATAAGCCAATACATAGTTTAGTCTATCAACCGTAGGAAAAACTGGAATTGAATTATCTTTTGTGCTTATAATAAGAGGATTGGAATCAATTCCTGCATATCGTAACATAGCTACAAGGGTTAGATTAACATCGGCTGCATTTCCCTTTTTTTCTTTTAAAGTTTTGCGAATGCCGTTATAAAAATATTTCCCGTCCATGCCATTCCACTTAATATTGTCCTTCACAAATTTAAACACCGCTTTCATCTTCTCTACCTGATTTGTTTTTCCAGAAATTACCTCATCCAATGTTTCATCAAATGAATTTGTCTTATCTAGTTTATATTTATAATCATCAGAGTTTCCAATGGTTTTAGCAACATCGCTCCAACTTTTTCCAAAACTTTTGTAAGTGGCCCCTATTTCGATTGACACCAACTCGAACATAACCCCTGCTGTATAATTATTAATATTATCAACCAGGCCTTCTTCTTTAAGGGCAGGCACATCATTTAAGTTGTATTTTATAATATCTACCGTCATACCCAACCTATTGTCCTTTTTACTGGATCGCTCGGGGTAAAACCCAATATAGCCTTTTTGTATGGCATTAAAATTAAAACCATGGGGCGTTCTAATTTCTGCTTCTAATCTTTTTATAGGAATATCGTACTGAAATCTAAACTCATCAATATTCCAATAAAATGGTGACTTTATATTATATTCTATATCTAAAACGGAACCCTCTTTTACATTAGGCATTGTAAATTTTACCTGGTTATAATTATAGCTGTATTCATTTTCAAAAATTTGGTCTTTATCCAACTCCGTTTTAACAACTTTGTCCCCTTCAAGATTATATGTATATGCCTTAAT
This sequence comes from Aestuariibaculum scopimerae, assembly GCF_059428085.1. Taxonomy (NCBI): domain Bacteria; kingdom Pseudomonadati; phylum Bacteroidota; class Flavobacteriia; order Flavobacteriales; family Flavobacteriaceae; genus Aestuariibaculum; species Aestuariibaculum scopimerae. The sequence goes on along the minus strand of NZ_CM182089.1, from coordinate 2,104,785 downwards.
TTTGCCAACATGTTCTTCATCACTTCTTCCATTGTAAAGATTTATAGTTATGGTGGCTTTTTCAAAGCCTTCTTTATTGTATATTTTTATTCTTTCGTGAATTTCTGTTATTAAACTAATAGACGAGGTGCTACTACTAAAATAGGTGTTTTGGCATTTATACAATATGGCTGCATTTGCCGATGCGTCTTTAGGATAAGCTGTTTCTAAAAGCTCTTCTTTTGATACTTTTCCAAATTCTATTTCTTGAGAAAAATTAAATTGGAAAACGAACATGCATAATAACAATATAAATCTTCTTGCATTCATAATTAGTTGGTTTTTCTTAGTACTAGTTTAGCGTTATCACCTTTTGAAACTTCTTTTCTAAAATTTCTATAGGCTTCATATTCAGATTTTGGATATTCGCCTTTTTTAATTAAAAGTTTTCTTGTGTATTCAATTTTATTATTAACCTTATCAATTTCAACCTTATATTCTCCAAATTTATTTTTCACCAATATATTGTTGGGAATTGCTTCTATTTCATAACCTTCAGGAATTTCTAAAGTAAAATAATCTTCATCTAGATAACCTCTTTGTATTTCTAAAGGCAATTTTCTAATACGGTACCTATCGGGAATAAAAGTGTTTTTATTAAACGCATTTGGCCTAAGCAATAGCCTTTCTCCACTAAATGAGGCATAATTATTTGCATGTACGTTAATACTTTCTGTAAACTCTATGTGTTCTCTATCGTTGTTAAAATTGTATTTTACTACTTCAAGATTGTTTACATACCCCCAATATTCTTTATAAAACTCAATAACATCTTTATCAGACAAGCTTTCAATTTGAAATTTTTTATCGTATTGGGTGCCTTGACTTGTCATTGTTATTTTAGAATCAATACTTCCATCTCCGTTCAACCTAATGTCTGCTTTCATTAATTGATGGTTGAGTGTGTCTGGATAGATGGTGGTTCTTAAAATTTCACTGGAATCTGGCTTTACAACAAGCACCTTTCTGTTATCTGTAAAATCACCAATAAAATTAAAGGGATGTACTTGACTGGTGCAGTCTAACCAAATCATATCATCATCATTTGGAATGGCCAATATAATATGGTTGCCTTGTTGTAAGGAAGCAAAGTCGTTTTCCATATCATATATATTACTGCCAGATTCCACAATGGTGTAATAGGAAGGTACTCCCGCAATAGCTAAAAGCGATTGGGTATAATTAGTAAGCCCCTTACAATCGCCATATTTTAATTGATCTACCTCTAGCGCCGATATAGGTTGTACACCACCAATACCCACCTGAACGCTGATGTATCTTGTATTGTTTTGAACAAATTCAAAAACCTTCTTTGCTTTTTCTACTGGATCTTGTATATCAGCTGTTAATTTTAATATAGCTTGTTTGGTTTCATCGGTTACCGTATTTCTTCCAACCAAAAGTGAATTCATCCAATTTCCAAACTCCAGCCAATCCTTTGCTTTTCCGTTAATTCCGTAAAATTGAAAATTCTCTAATGCTACTAAAACCTGAGGAACCAATTTGGATAATGAGGGACTTAAGTCTTCAGGTTGGACTGCTTGTGCATTTTTTAAAGTATAGCTTAGTGATGTTGATGTATTATTCACATCTATAGGAAAGCCTTCAAAATACTTTTCTTTAAATCGCAACCCTAAATTTGCGTAATCTTTTAATGTATAGATATCTGTCTCTATACTAACATAATAATCATCTATGGGCATCCATGAGGATATACTAGCTGTATTGGATGTTTCTATTTCACAAAAAAATTCTACTGTATACGGGTATGTAATTGGTGTATACCCTAAAAACAACACTCTAGAGTCTGTATAGAGTGTACCCCCATCTACAGTACTATGGTCTATAAAATCTTTCTTCCTAACTTTTTTAATTTCTGCTCCTGTATCGTCATAGATTAAAGCCTCTATTTTTTTGATTTTCAAATAATTATCATAACCCGCATAGGCTTGTACAGAAGAATTACCCTTTTCGTTTAAAACAGTAACAATACGCTTTTTTACAATATGTAATTCTTGTTGAGAATCTATTGTAATAGCTACCTCATTTAACCTGACAACAGCATTGGCATGCTGCGTAAGGTTTTTTGGAATGGTTAAACTTGTGTATAAATTGTCTTGGGGAAATACAAAAAGGGTTGTAAAAAAAACAAGAATGTTAAGCCATTTTTTAATCATCGTAACCTGTATAGTAAAGTTTTATACACTTTATTTACCAATTAAGAATTAATGGAGAGAGAAAACCTTTAGCTATTATTTAGGTTTCATTAAAATTCTTACACCAAATATAAAAAAACATGGAATAAAAATATACTTTATTTCGCTAAAAATAACATTAAGTCCCCATTCTGAAAAAAAATGCTCTATCCCTATGGGAGAGACTTTAATACCTCGAAATGGAAAAAAGAAGCGATGGTTATTGAAGGGAATAAAGAAACCAACCCCTTTGCCTCCAGAGGTCATGGCATCTAAAACACCATGTGATGCTGTGGACAAAAATATAACCAAAAACCAAATGCTTTTATATTTTCTCCCTATTGTAAACATTAAAATAAGGGACCATAAAAGTGCAAAAAGAATAGAATGTGTAAAGCCTCTATGTCCTAAAGGATGGGAATAAGGCACCCCAAACTGAAAGCTTAAAACATCAAAATCTGGCAATATGGTTGAAAAAATAGCTGCCAAGAGCAACCATTTGGTTTGGTGTGTATCCAACACCTTGGTTAGTGTAAAGCCTACTATACTATGCCCGAATATGGATGCCATTATACTTTATTTTTCGAATCGATAATGATAGTTACAGGACCATCGTTAACTAATGCTATCTTCATATCGGCACCAAATTGTCCCGTTTGAACCGGTTTACCCAAATCGGTTTCCAACTGCTTAACATAAGCTTCGTAAAGCGGAATGGCTATATCTGGTTTTGCTGCTTTGATATAGCTAGGACGGTTGCCTTTTTTGGTAGCGGCATGTAAGGTAAACTGGCTTACCACAATGGCATCTCCATCAACATCCAACAGCGATTTGTTCATAACACCTTGGTCATCGTTAAATATACGTAGGTTAACTACCTTATTTGAAAGCCAACTAATATCTTCCTGGGTATCATTATCTACAATCCCCACAAGTATTAAAAGACCGTTGGTGATAGACGCTACTTCTTTATTTTTAATGGTTACATTGGCTTGGCTAACACGTTGTATTACAGCTTTCATTTAGATTGTTAGATTATTAGATGGTTCGATTATAAACTAAAACTCATAACTTATCATCCCATGTATTCGTCCTATAATGCTCGTCTTCACCTTCTAAAATCTGTAGATAGCTTCGGTAACGTGAATAGGCGATTTCATCGTTATCCAATGCTTTTTTTACAGCACATTTGGGCTCTTGAATATGCAAACAGTTATTAAATTTACAGTCTTGTTTTAATTTGAAAATTTCGGGAAAGTAATCGCCTACTTCTTCCTTATCCATATCTACTACCCCAAACCCTTTAATGCCTGGCGTATCTATAATTTTACCACCAAAACTAAGGTCGAACATTTCGGCAAAGGTGGTGGTATGCTGCCCTTGCATATGTTGACTGGATATTTCTTTGGTCTTTAAGTCTAAAGCAGGCTCTATGGCATTCACCAAAGTAGATTTACCCACGCCAGAATGACCAGAAAACATGCTTACTTTGTTATGCATTAAGGTTTTTACCTTATCGACATTTTTACCTGTTTTGGCAGATACACCAATGCATTGATAGCCTACTTTTCGATATATATGGGCCAAATACTTAACTTCATTAAGTGTTTCTTCATCATACGTATCAATTTTGTTGAACAGCAAAATTGTTTTAATGGAATAGGCATTGGTGGTTACTAAAAACCGATCGATAAAGCTTGTTAGCGTTGGTGGATTATTAATGGTAATCATTAAAAACACCTGATCGATATTGGAAGCTATGATATGGGTTTGTTTTGACAGGTTAACGGACTTACGAACGATGTAATTGGTACGGTCGTGAATGTTATTGATAATGCCCGTAACCTCATTATTGTCGGTCTCCAACTCAAAATCCACATAATCGCCTACCGCTATGGGGTTGGTACTCTTAATGTCTTGCATACGGAATTTACCTTTTATGCGGCATTCGTAAGTCTCCCCCAATTCGGTTTTTACAGTGTACCAGCTTCCTGTAGATTTATATACGCGTCCTGTCATTCAAATAGAATAAAATCCTAAAGATACAAAGGTAAGGAGTTATTTTAGTAGAAAAGTAACAAAGTAATAAAGTTTGAAAGCGACAGGAAGATAACCTACAGACACATAAATAGCAATTCAAAAAAAATGTATATTTAAATACTTAATTTTAAAACTAAAACCATGAAACAGTTACTGTTAGTTACAGCCTTTTTATCTATAGGTTTGTTGGATGTGTATGCCCAAGTTGAATACAAAATTATTACAAGTGTGGAGTCTATTGTACCCAGTGGCTTGGGGCGCTCGAGATTAATTTCTGCTGTTGATGAACGTGATTATAGAGATTTTACATCAGAACAAACGGAAGACAACAATACACGGAACAAATCTGACCGAGGCGATATTCGTGTAAAATATTTTGAGGAAACCAAGCTATTAAACTTTTACAATATTGGCGGGATTCGCTTTCAAAACATTGCGGCCAATGATGCGGTTGTTGGCTCTAAGATAAACGCCATGATAGCGGAAGGCTGGGAATTGGCTTTTGTAACCAGTGCTGTTGAAAGTGACAGTGGCAAAGAAGACGGACAAGGTATCTTTATTACGCGGTATATTTTTAAACGGAATAAATAATATGTAAAAGGCTCGCCAGTGGCGAGCCTTTTTACTTTTTACCCATTAATAACCTTCTCTTGATGGTTGATGGATTCTTGGTGGATGGCCTTAAACATTTTTAAAATGAACTCCTCACTTAATCCGTGAGCTTCTCCTTCTAATACCATTTTGCCTAAAATCTCATTCCAACGCTTGCTTTGTAAAATAGCAACGTTTTTTTGCTTTTTAAGAGCTCCAATACTGTCGGCTGCTTTCATACGTTGGCCTAATAATTCAATAATTTGATTATCTACCACATCTATTTGGGCTCTTAAGTTACCCAACGATTTATTGTACTCGGCTTCAGAATCGGTTTCTTTTCTAATTTTTAAATCCTTCATGATTTGAACCAAAGTTGATGGTGTTACTTGTTGCGCTGCGTCGCTCCAGGCATTGTCTGGATCGTAATGTGTTTCAATCATTAACCCATCAAAATTCAAGTCTAATGCTTCTTGTGATACTTCAAAAATCATATCTCTTTTTCCTGTAATGTGCGATGGGTCGTTAATTAAAGGAATATCTGGAAATCTGTTTTGAAACTCAATAGCCAATTGCCATTCTGGAATATTTCGGTATTTTGTTTTTTGGTATGTTGAAAACCCTCTATGGATGGCTCCAATGTTTTTAACGCCTGAATTGTAGATTCTTTCTATACCCCCTAACCACAATGATAAATCTGGATTTACCGGGTTTTTAATCAGTACTGGCTTATCGGTACCTTGTAATGCATCTGCTATTTCTTGCATGATAAACGGACTTACAGTGGAACGTGCACCAATCCATAATAAATCCACATCATGCTCTAATGCCAATTTTACATGCGCCGCATTGGCTACCTCGGTACAAACTTTCATGCCCGTTTCTGCTTTTACTTTTTGTAACCACTTTAGTCCCAAAGCCCCTACGCCTTCAAACATACCTGGTCGTGTTCTCGGTTTCCAAATACCTGCTCTAAAATAATTAACATCTGTATCTTTTAGCTCGTGCGCTATTTTTAATACTTGCTCTTCGGTTTCTGCACTGCAAGGTCCTGCAATTACCAACGGATGATCTAAATTTAAATCATCTAACCAGGTTCTCATTTCTTTCTTGTTTTCCATTTTTGTTTAATTTACCTTATAAATCTACTTTATGTGACACCCCACATGGTTCGAAATAACTTTTAGTTTTTGTTCTCTTAAATAATACCGTTTAATATATCTTTTATATGGTTTGTGTTTTTCATCTCATTAAAAATAGCTTCAAAATCATCATCTTTCATCAGCTCTTTAAAATGGGTAAGGTTATGTATATATTCTTCTAATGTTTCTATAACGTTTTGTTTGTTCTGTTTAAATATTGGTGTCCACATTTCGGGCGAACTTTTAGCCAATCGAACGGTCGAGGCAAATCCACTTCCAGCCATATCAAAAATATCGCGTTCATTTTTTTCTTTCTCTATAACGGTTTTACCCAACATAAACGAACTTATATGCGACAAATGTGATACGTAGGCAATGTGTTTATCATGCGCTTCTGGGTTCATATAACGAATACGCATGCCCAACTTTTTAAACAGCTCTAGAGCCTTTTCTTGAAGTTTAAAGGTTGTTTTTTCTACCTCACAAATAATATTGGTCTTCCCTATAAACAAACCACTAATGGCTGCAGAGGGGCCTGAATGTTCTGTTCCTGCTATTGGGTGCATGGCCAAAAAGTTTCTGCGCTTTGGATGGTTTTCTACTACTTTACAAATATCTAACTTTGTAGAGCCCGCATCGATTACCAAAGTTGTATCTGCTACTTTATCCAAAACGGTTGGCAGCAGTTTAACGGTAGCATCTACAGGAATCGATATAATAACCAAATCGGCATTACCAATATCATCCAATGTTGCTTTTTTATCAATAAGCTTAAGCGCCAATGCTTGATCTAAAGTCGTTTCTTTTCTACTAATACCATGAATAACCACATTTGGGTACTTAGCCTTAATATCTTTAGCAAGACTACCTCCTATTAAACCAACTCCTATTGCGTATATATTTTTCATTTTATTCTTGCTATTGCTTCTTCTAACACCTCGGTTGATGCACATAATGAAAACCGTATGTACCCTTCTCCCTTACTACCAAAAATAGTTCCTGGCGTAATGAATATGTGGTTTTCTTTTAGTACTAAATCTATAAACTCTTCTGCCTTAACATAGGCTGGTAGTTTAGCCCAAACAAAAAGTCCGGTAGCGTGTTCATCATAAGTGCAGTTTAAAGCTTCTGCCAATTGCCACACCAAATCTCGGCGTTGCTTGTAAACATTATTTAATGTTACAAACCACATTTTTGAACACTTTAAGGCTTCTATAGCCCCTTTTTGCACACCGTAAAACATACCAGAATCCATATTGCTTTTTACTTTTAATATGTTGCTTATATGCACACTATCGCCTACAACCATGCCTACACGCCAACCCGCCATATTAAATGTTTTACTTAACGAATTAAGCTCTAAGCAAACTTCTTTGGCACCCGCAACACTTAAAATACTTTTTGGGTCGTCGTTTAATATAAAACTGTACGGGTTATCGTTAACAATCAATATATTGTGCTTTTTGCCAAACGCCACTAATGCCTCGTATGAAAATTTACTGGCCTGGGCCCCTGTTGGCATATGTGGATAATTTACCCACATGATTTTTACTTTGCTTAAATCCATTGCTTCCAATGCCTTAAAATCGGGCAGCCAGTTGTTGGCTTCGTCCAATTCATAAAACATTGGCGTGGCACCCAATAATTTTGTTACCGATTGGTAAGTAGGATATCCCGGGTTTGGTATTAAAACTGCATCGCCTTCATTTAAATAAGCCATAGAAATGTGCATAATACCCTCCTTACTTCCCATTAACGGTAATATTTCGGTTGACGGACTTAAGCTAACCGAAAAATGCATTTTATAAAACCCTGCCATGGCATCCCGTAATTCTGGAAGCCCTTGATAACTTTGGTACTTATGTGCATTGGGATGTGCTAATCCTGCCGTAAGCGCATCGATTACTTTTTGTGGTGGCTGTAAATCTGGACTACCAATCCCTAAATTGATTATGGGCTTACCACTGGCCATAAGCAGATTGACTTCTCTTAGTTTTTTAGAAAAGTAGTATTCCTCTACGGTTTGCAATCTGTTAGCTACTTCTATCATAACTTAGCATTTTTAAACTCGCCCAACACTTTAAAGTTATGGGCCATAATATCCATGAGGGATTTCGCTTTTTTGAAATCCGTATATGTTTCAAAAGTCACATCAACAAAAAATGCGTACTTCCAAGGGGTCTCTACAATAGGCAAGGATTGTATCTTGGTTAAATTAAGCTTACAATCGCTCATTACATTTAAAATAGCCGCCAAACTGCCTCGTTTATGGTCGGCTTCAAATTTTAAGGAGGCCTTGTTAATCTCATGCTCTGGCACTTCAGAATTTACCCGCTTTACAATAACAAAACGAGTTTCGTTATGCTTAATGGTTTGTATACTATGTGCCAGAATGTCCAATTCAAAAATTTCGGCCGCCATAACACTTGCAATGGCCCCAACACCTTTTAATTGCTGTTTATGGATGCGCTCTGCAACCTCGGCGGTATCTTTATCTTCCACCAATTTAATATGGGGGTGCAGCTTAAAGAACTCCTTACACTGTAACAAAGCCATAGGATGCGAATACACTTCCTTAATTTCCTTTATATTTTGATTGGGCCATGCCATTAAATTATGCTGGATATCCAAATAATGCTCTCCAACAATATGCAATCCATATTTATCAATTAATGCATAATTGGGAATAATGGATCCGGCAATGGAATTTTCTAAAGCCATAATGGCGGCATCGCACTCTTTTGTAATGAGGGAATCTACCACCCTATCGAATGTTAAACACTCAATAACACCAACGGGTTTATTAAAAAATTGCTTTGACACAATATCGTGAAAAGAGCCCTTTATTCCTTGTATAGCTACCGTATTAATCAAAATTCAATATTTATTATAGTTTTAATTAACCAACTGTTAAACAAAAAAAAGTCCCGATTTTCATCGAGACTCATACTTAATTTATGTTTATAAATTATACATACAACGCCTCGTTTCTTTTGCTAAAAAAGAAATAAAACCAGTTGTTAAAATATGTATAATATACTGTTGTTGTCATAATTACAGCGCTAAAGTAATTAATATTTTAAGAAATCAAAATACATAAAAACCTTTTTTTGCACTTTTATTAAAAGTTTTAAAGATTTTACAGCAAACCTTCGTTTAAATTATATTATCATTATTTTTGAAGAAATAATTTTAAATATGTCTATAGAAGTAACGGGCATTTCGAAACTTTACGGGAAACAGAAAGCATTAAACAACATCTCTTTTAAGGTGGAAAAACCTGAAATTGTTGGTTTTTTAGGTCCTAATGGCGCTGGGAAATCAACCATGATGAAAATTTTAACCACTTACTTAAAAGCTACTGAAGGATTGGCAAAAGTAAATAGTTTTGATGTTACTAAAGACAAAGTGCACGTACAAAAAAGTGTGGGCTATTTGCCTGAGCACAACCCATTGTACCTTGAGCTATATGTAAAAGAATATTTAAGCTTTAATGCCCGTATATACCATGTTAACAAACAACGTATTAATGAGGTTATTGAATTAACAGGGCTTACCCCCGAAGCCCATAAAAAAATTGGACAGCTCTCTAAAGGGTATCGGCAACGGGTGGGTTTGGCCAATGCGCTTTTACACGATCCGGATGTTTTAATATTAGATGAACCCACAACAGGTTTAGATCCTAACCAATTGGTAGATATAAGAAACCTAATAAAAACCATTGGAAAAACTAAAACAGTGTTCCTATCTACCCACATTATGCAAGAAGTAGAGGCCATGTGCGATCGGGTTATTATTATTAATAAGGGCGAGATTGTTGCCGATAAAAATTTAAAAGCACTCCGACAAGGCAATGAACAAGTTGTTGTGGTTGAATTTGATTACCGGGTTGAAGATGCCTTTTTATTAAAATTGCCCAAGGTAAAGCAGGTAACCAATACCTATGATTTTGTTTATGAGATTACTTTTTCTACCTCGCAAGATATGCGTTCCCATGTGTTTGACTTTGCTCATGACAACCAATTGAAAATATTACAGCTCAATCAAAAAAACAGTGATTTAGAGTCTTTGTTCAGGGATTTAACTTCTAAATAAACAGCCCTTCTTTTTATAGCTTGCAACTTAAAACTAAATTATGACAAATATCATCTTCAATAAATTATGAAGGTGGTAATTTTGTACCATCATATAATAATAAAGGATACTTATTTTAGTAAAAATATGCAATAAGCTATCTTTGTAACACAAGCAAACACAAGATGAGTAAAGGAGTTTATGTTGCTACCATAGAGCCAAACAGCGGTAAATCTGTTGTTGTTTTGGGCTTAATGCGTATGCTTTTAGGAAAGACTGCTAAGGTAGGGTATTTTAGGCCCATTATTGAAGATTTAGAAGCAGGCGAAAGGGATAACCATATTAATACCATACTGTCGCATTTTGAATTGGATATTAACTACAAAAAAACCTTTGCGTTTACTAGAAATGAAGTATTGGACCTATATAATAAAGGACGCTCTGGCGAGGTGCTTGATGAAATTATTAAAAAGTACAAATACCTAGAAGATCGTTTCGATTTTGTTTTGGTAGAAGGTACCGATTTTTCTCATGAGAACTCCAGCATTGAACTCGACTTAAACATCTTGATCTCTAAAAACCTTAGCTTGCCTGTAATTATTGTAATGCAGGGTGATAAAAAAGCACTCAAGGAAATTGTTGATAGTGTGCAATTGGCCCACGATACCTTTAAACAAAGTGTAGACGTACTTTCTATTATGACCAATAAGGTGGATCCTGATGATCTACCTAAGCTAAAAAGCTTACTACAGGAACGTATTGATAATGACACCGACCTTACGGTAATTCCAAAAATATGTAGCCTGGCAAGCCCTACCATTAAGGAAGTTGTAAAATCCTTAGATGGAAACGTACTATTTGGAAAAGATTTGCAGAACAACCTTATTGAAAACTTTAGTGTGGGTGCCATGCAGTTGCGAAACTACCTGACCCATTTAAAAGAGAATGCACTAGTGATTACTCCAGGTGACCGAGCCGATATTATCTTGGGAGCCTTACAGGCAAACATCTCTAAAAATTACCCAAAAATTTCCGGTATTATTTTAACGGGAGGCCTAATTCCTGAAGATCCCATTTTAAAACTTATTGAAGGGCTTTCTAGTGTGGTACCTATTATTAGTGTTAATGCAGGTACTTATTTTGTAACCAATAGTATTGGCAGCATTAAATCTAAAATTTATGCTGAAAACACCGAAAAAATTACAACCTCTATTGCTACTTTTGAAAAACATGTAGACACCGATAAACTAGCCGATAAATTAATAACGTTCCAGTCTGACATATTTACTCCAAGAATGTTTCAGTACAACCTACTACAACGTGCTTTAAAAAACAAAAAGCATATTGTATTACCAGAAGGACATGACGAGCGCGTTTTACGAGCAGCTGCTCGCATTGTTAATGCACATGTAGCAGAATTAACTTTATTGGGTGAAGCAGATAAAATTAAAGATCTTATAGAAAAGCTTGATATTTCATTGAACTTAGATGAAATCAATATTATATCCCCCACCAAATCGCCACATTACGACGATTATGTTAACACCTTTTATGAACTTAGAAAACATAAAAATGTTAATCTGGAAATGGCTCGGGATGCTATGGCAGATGTATCCTATTTTGGAACTATGATGATTTATAAAGGCCATGCCGATGGTATGGTGTCTGGGGCTGTACATACTACCCAACATACCTTGCGCCCAGCCTTACAGTTTATTAAAACAAAACCTGGTGTAAATATTGTGTCTTCCATTTTCTTTATGTGTTTGGAAGATAGAGTATCCGTTTTTGGTGATTGTGCCATTAACCCTAATCCAAATGCAGAAGCGTTAGCCGAAATAGCTATTTCATCTGCACAAACTGCCAAAAATTTTGGCATTGAGCCTAAAGTAGCTATGCTGTCCTATTCTTCGGGTGCCTCTGGAAAGGGTGTTGACGTTGAAAAAGTGCGACAAGCTACCGACATTGTAAAAGCTCAGGCACCGGATTTAAAAATAGAAGGTCCTATTCAATATGATGCTGCGGTGGATATGCGTATTGGTCAAAGTAAAATGCCAGACTCTGAAGTTGCAGGCCGTGCCAGTGTTTTGATTTTCCCAGATTTAAATACAGGGAACAACACCTATAAAGCTGTACAACGGGAAACGGGTGCACTTGCTATAGGCCCGATGTTACAAGGTTTAAACAAACCCGTAAACGATTTAAGTAGAGGCTGTACTGTTGATGATATTTACAGCACTGTTATTATAACCGCTATTCAAGCACAAGAACTTTAAGCATGCAAGTACTCGTTTTAAACTCTGGGAGTTCGTCTCTAAAATTTCAGCTGTTTTCCATGCCAGAAGAAACCATACTATGTTCTGGTTTAATTGAGCGTATTGGTTTTAACGATGCCATATTCAAATTCAAGACCCCCAAAGAAACCATTACGTTTACTGCTGAGATTTTAGATCATCGGGCCGGACTGAAATTAGTGTCTGAACACCTTTTAGATGAAACTATTGGCGTTATAGAATCTCCAGAAGACATTGCTGTTGTTGGACATAGAGTTGTACATGGTGGGAGTCATTTTAGCAAGACAACAGAGATCAATGCCCTTGTAAAAGAAAAAATAAAAGCCTTATCGTCTTTAGCACCTTTACATAACCCAGCTAACTTAGAAGGCATTGAAGTTGCTGAAGCTATTTTTGAAAACGCCAAACAAGTTGCTGTTTTTGATACTGCATTTCATCAATCTATTCCCGAATATGCCTATAAATATGCCATACCCAATATGTTTTTAACTGAGCATAACATTCGCGTATATGGTTTTCATGGTACAAGTCATAAATATGTTTCAGAGAAGGCCGAAGCCTATTTGGGTAAAAAGGACTCTAAGATCATTACCATCCATCTAGGTAATGGTTGTAGCATGACCGCTATTAAAGCGGGCAAAAGCATTGATCATTCTCTAGGGTTTTCGCCTATAGGTGGGCTTATTATGGGTACCCGGTCTGGGGATATAGACCATTCTGTAATTTTTCATTTGGCTAACAAATTAGGGTATGATTTAAAGGATATCAATACCTTGCTACAAAAGCAAAGTGGTATGCTAGGGCTAACAGGTTTTAGTGATTTAAGGGATATTCAAACTGAAGCTGCCAAAGGCAACAAAGATTGCCAGCTAGCTTTACAGATGAATGCCTATAGAATAAAAAAATATATAGGCAGCTATGCTGCGATATTAAATGGATTGGATGCCATTGTGTTTACGGCGGGTATTGGCGAAAACTCTCAATTAATCCGGCAAATGGTTTGTGAGGATTTGGATTATTTAGGAATTGTATTAGACAATGGTAAGAACACCAACCTTTCTGAAGGCATTAATGCTATACAAGCAGCTAGTTCTAAAGTGGATATTTTGGTAATACCAACTAATGAAGAATTGGAAATAGCAAAGCAAGCCACACAACTATTCGAAAATTAGTCGGCCCCTATACTGTTCCTCGACATCAATAATAGAAGGTTTGGTAACCGAAATAACATTACCAACCCCCGATATTTTTCCTTTTATGGATTGTTGGGGATTTACAATCATGTCGTTAGAACTTCTGTTCCAAAGCGTAATATTTTGGGCTATGAAATTGCGTCCCTCAAAACGTGAAGTACCAGCCGCAAAGGTGATACTTAAACTATTAGTTGCTCCAGAAATGTAGGCATTGGATAAATTATTAAATACCAAACGGAATGTGTTATTATTAACCTGCAATCTAAAATTTCCATTTGTAAATGTGTCTGGTACATTGAAATCTTCTGATAAGATGGTTAAGGTTGGATACGTTAGCACCCCATCTGAACGAACTTCATACTGGGTAGAGCTTCGTATTTCGGTAATATTAGGTGCCGTTACATATATTTTTGTTACGCCATAATTACGAATGTAGTTGCAGGTGTTATGGTCTGTTAAAATCAATTTGCCGTCGGCAACGATAGCTTCTACATCATTCATTAAATTCTCCCCTGTTTCTATAATGACTTTTTGGGTGTCGCCCTCTTTAATGATGAGTTCGATATCACGATTTACCAATATTTTATCAAAACTGGAAACAGTAACTTCTTGCCTAACAATAGCACCTGCTTTTTGAAAACAGTCGTTGGCATTTTCACTATCGCAAGTAAATAGCACTATACCAATAAGAATGTATATAACATTTTTTAAGTGGTTAACCCTTTCGTGTATGTAAACCATCTTTATCATAATCGAACACCTATTCCAAATTCAACAGCCTCTGCTTTTGCACCATGTGCTTTTAATGTTAGAGCCCCAAACCATTTTTTACCAAAATAACGTTTTAAGCCGACCCTAAAATAAGTTCTCCCTTCAAAATCAAACGGGTAATATACATAATAGCCCAATTGGGTAATGATGGATGATTTATTAATGAACAGTTCATGACCTGCAAATACCCCTACCCGTTTATAATCTTCATCACCAGATACGTTTTCTTCTGGATAAGAAACACTTTTGTAATAGATAAGTTCCTTTAAAAAGTTTGAGAAGAACACATCAGTCCCTAATTGCAGGGCACTTTTTACATTAATGCGTTTGTCTGCATAGGCCGAAACAATATAAAACGGAAACTGTCCGCTGCCCACCACATCACTTTCATTAACACCTGTTCTAAAAGCAAAGTTATATTTAATGGGCTCTGTAAATTTTTCTTTGGGGTGCTTTAAGGTGGTAATGTATTGTGGTATAGCATCATCACCCAAACTATAGGTCAATCCTACATTAAACGCTATGGAATTAACACTGGTATTGGGCGCTTTAACATTGGCATTGGAATAATGAATAAATGACAGCCCTGCCTGAACCCCCAATCTTTTTTCTATAAATCGTTCTCTTTTAAAGTTAAGCATCATGTAGGTACTACTTAAAAGATGGGTTCCAAAAGCAATGTTTCTATAATTATCTTCTTTATCATACGGATTCGTATTATAAGCCAATCCCTGACCAATACGAAACATAAGGTGGCGTTTTAAAAAGTAAAAATTATAATGGGCGTAAACAGAGAAGTTATTACCCAACACCTCATTTTTTAGGTCTTGGTAAATAAACGACACACCATAATCGGGGTAGTTAAAACGTTGTTCCCAATCGTTAAAACCATACGTTTTTTTATTCCAGCTAACAATAATGCCTTCGGGGTGTCCTTTAATTAAATGCAGGATATCATTATTGTGCAGTGCAATGTTACCTTTAAAATAATTAACGTCTATATAAGATGTATGTTGCTTTTCTTGGGAAAAACCAAATACCGAAACGATTAAAAAGGTGTAGGTTACAAATTGCCTCATTACCATATTTGCTTGTTAGGCAAATGTAAGGGAATATAATTAAAACAATTGGGATGCAATCGCTTTAATGTTATCACTTTTACCCATAGAGTAATAATGCAGTACCGGTACACCAGCAGCTTTTAATTCTCTGGATTGCTGAATAGCAAACTCAATACCCACTTGCCTAACGGCTTTATTATCTTTACAAGCCTCTACAGCATCGATAAGATCTTGGGGTAAATCTATTTTAAACACTTGAGGTAACAGTTGTAAATGACGCTTTACGGCAATGGGTTTAATTCCTGGTATAATGGGAACATCAATACCTATGGCTCTAGCCTTATCCACAAACTCAAAATATTTACTATTATCAAAAAACATTTGCGTTACAACATAATCTGCCCCAGCATCAACCTTTTCTTTTAACCGTTTTAAATCGGTTACCAGTGATGGGGCCTCCATATGTTTTTCGGGGTAGCCTGCTACGCCAATACAAAAATCAGAATTATGCTCAACCTCAATATTGTCATGCAAATACCTTCCTTTATTTAAATTTACTATTTGCGTTACCAATTCGCTGGCAAAGGCATTACCACCTTTAACAGGTTTAAAATAGGGTTCATCTTTCATGGAATCTCCACGTAACGCCATAACGTTATCCAATCCTAGATAGTGACAATCTACCAACACATATTCGGTTTCTTCTTTAGTAAAGCCTCCACATAGTAAATGTGGAATGGCATCAACTTTATATTTATGCATAATCGAAGCGCAAATACCAACTGTTCCAGGTCTCATACGCGTAATACGCTTATCTAAAAGCCCGTTGCCCTTATCAATATAAACATATTCTTCTCTTGAGGTTGTTACATCTATAAAAGGCGGATTGAACTCCATTAATGGATCGATATTATTATACAAATCTTGAATGTTCTTCCCCTTTTGTGGTGGAATTACCTCAAAAGAAAATAAAGTCTTTCCTTGGGCTTTTTTAATATGGTCTGTTACTTTCATAATCTTTATACGTTATGCATCGGCTATATTTGGATGCAACCACTTTCTAGCTTTCTTTTTTGTAATACCTTTACGTTCTGCAAAATCGGTTACTTGATCGTCTGTAATTTTACCCAAACCAAAATATTTAGCTTCGGGGTTTGCAAAATAATATCCTGAAACAGCTGATGCAGGCCACATGGCCAGACTTTCGGTTAAGGTTACACCAATTAACTTTTCAACATCGAGTAATTCCCAAATAGTCTCCTTTTCTAAATGATCGGGACATGCGGGATAACCTGGTGCTGGACGAATGCCTTTATAGCTTTCCTTGATTAAATCTTCATTGCTCAAGTCTTCATTTGCAGCATACCCCCAATGTTTAGTACGAATCTGTTTATGCAAGTACTCAGCAAAAGCCTCAGCAAACCGGTCGGCAATGGCTTGTGCCATGATGGCATTATAGTCATCATCTTTAGCTTTATAGCTATCGGACAATTCTTGTGCACCAAAAATGGCAACACAAAAAGTACCTATATAATCCGTAAGTCCTGTTTCCTTAGGTGCAATAAAATCTGCCAAAGCTATATTAGGAACTCCCGGCCTTTTGCTCAATTGCTGGCGAAGCGTTCTAAACACTGCTATTTCTTTACCTTTTTTCTGCACTGAAATATCATCATCATGAATAGTATTGGCTTCAAACAAACCAAATACGGCCTTGGGCTTTAAAAGTTGTTTTGCCACAATGTCCTTGAGCATATTATTGGCATCTTCAAATAACTGTGTAGCCTGTTCTCCTACTACTTCATCATTTAGAATATTGGGGTACTTGCCATGCAAATCCCAACTTCTAAAAAAGGGACTCCAGTCAATATAAGGTATAAGGTCTTTTAAGCTAAGTTGTTTTAAAACCTGAACACCCAACTCTCTAGGCTTGACTATATCTATTGTATTCCAATTAATTTGATATTTTCTTTTTCGAGCTTCTTCTAAGGAAATGTATGACTTCTCTTTGCCTCGTTTTAAAAACTTGGTTCTAAACTCATCATAATCTTTCTTCATGGCAGCCACATATTCTTTTGAGGTTCTCTTGTTTAACAAGTCTCCCACCACGGTCACTGCCCTAGAGGCATCATTTACATGTATCACAGCATTTTTGTACTGTGTATCAATCTTAACAGCTGTGTGAGCTTTAGATGTAGTGGCGCCACCTATAAGCAATGGAATATCGAAATTTTCACGTTGCATTTCTTTAGCCAGATACACCATTTCATCTAACGATGGGGTTATTAATCCTGATAAACCAATGGCATCTACCTTTTCCTTAATGGCTGTTTCTATGATTTTTTCAGGTGGTACCATAACCCCTAAATCGACAATCTCATAATTGTTACAGGCCAATACCACACTCACGATATTTTTTCCAATATCGTGCACATCACCTTTTACAGTAGCCATCAATATTTTACCAACAGGCTCAGCATCATCAGATTTCTCTGCTTCTATGAATGGGTTTAGGTAGCCGACTGCTTTTTTCATAACACGTGCCGATTTTACCACCTGTGGCAAGAACATTTTCCCTGCTCCAAATAAATCGCCAACCACGTTCATACCAATCATAAGGTGCCCTTCTATGACCTCAATTGGTTTTTCGGCTTCCAATCTGGCTGCTTCCACATCTTCAATAATAAAGGCATCAATACCTTTTACCAAAGCATGTGTAATTCTATCTTGCAAAGTACCTTCTCGCCATGATAAGTCCACAGTTTTTCCCACTTTTGAGCCCTTCACTGTTTCGGCTAACTCCAATAGGCGCTCGGTAGCATCATCACGTCTATCCAAAATAACGTCTTCCACATGTTCCAACAAATCTTTTGGAATATCATCATACACTTCCAACATGGCTGGATTTACAATACCCATGTTCATACCTGCCTGAATGGCATAATATAGGAATACAGAATGCATAGCTTCTCTAACAGTATCGTTCCCTCTAAATGAAAAGGACACATTACTCACCCCACCACTTACACTTACATTAGGCAGATTATTACGCACCCAACGCGTAGCTTCAATAAAATCAATCGCGTTTTTACGATGCTCTTCCATACCAGTAGCTACTGGAAATACATTTAAATCAAAAATAATATCTTCAGAAGGAAACCCAACTTTGTCTACTAATACACGGTACGAACGCTCGGCTATTTCAATACGCCTTTTGTAATTATCGGCCTGTCCTACCTCATCAAATGCCATAACGATAACGGCAGCTCCATAACGCTTAATCTGTTTGGCCTCCCAAATAAATTTGTCCTCACCTTCTTTTAAGGAAATAGAATTAACCACGCATTTACCTTGTACCACTTGAAGGCCTGCTTCTATAATTTCCCATTTTGAACTGTCTATCATAATAGGCACTCTGGAAATATCGGGCTCAGCAGCAATTAGGTTTAAAAAGCGTACCATGGATTCTTTACCATCAATCAGGCCATCATCCATGTTAATATCTATAATTTGGGCACCGCCATCTACTTGATGTCTGGCAATATCAAGTGCTTCATCAAATCTTTCTTCTTTTATAAGTCTTAGAAACTTTCTTGATCCCGCAACATTAGTACGTTCACCAACATTAATAAAGTTGCTGTTTTCGTTTAGGACCAGTGGTTCCAGTCCCGAAAGTTTCATATATTTTGTTTGTTTAATTTTCATGCTTCCTTTAGTGAGCTCCTTCAACTTCGCCTAGGGTGACAGCTGTTCTAGGTTCATATTTAGCAGCAATATCTGCGATGACTTTAATGTGATCTGGAGTCGTTCCACAACAGCCACCAATGATATTTATTAAATTCTTTTTTAAATAGGCTTCTATTTGCTCTCCCATTTCTTCCGGGGTTTCATCGTATTCCCCAAAAGCATTTGGTAACCCGGCATTAGGATGTGCTGAAATGGCAAAATCTGTTTTATTAGCAATCGCTTCTAAGTGCGGCTGCAATAAATTAGCTCCTAAAGCACAGTTAAAACCTATGGATAACAATGGAATGTGCGACACCGAAATTAAAAAGGCTTCGGCAGTTTGCCCAGATAAGGTACGACCACTAGCATCTGTAATGGTACCACTTAGCATAATAGGGATATCTATTTGCCGTTCTTCCTTCACTTCTTCTATGGCAAACAACGCTGCTTTGGCATTTAAAGTATCAAAAACGGTTTCTACCAATAACAAATCAACTCCTCCATCAACCAATGCCTCCACTTGCTGCTTATAGGCCACACGAAGCTCATCAAATGTTACGGCACGATAACCAGGGTCGTTAACATCGGGTGACATACTTGCTGTACGATTAGTTGGCCCTATAGATCCTGCTACAAAGCGGGGTTTGTGGGGTTCTTTGGTTGTAAATTCATCCGCTACTTCTTTGGCTATTTTTGCCGACTGATAGTTTAGCTCGTAAACCAAATCTTCCATTTGGTAATCAGCCATAGCAATAGTGGTTCCTGAAAACGTATTGGTTTCCACAATGTCTGCACCTGCCTCAAAGTACTTAGCATGTATAGTTTTAATCGCTTCGGGTTGGGTAATGGACAATAAATCGTTGTTGCCCTGCAACGGTATTGGATACGCTTTAAAACGTTCACCCCTAAAGTCCTCCTCAGTGAATTTATAACGCTGCAGCATGGTACCCATAGCACCGTCGAGCACTAAAATACGTTTCTTTAAAGCTGTTTGAATTGTTGACATTTTGATATTTATATCTATATGTCATCAAGAAAAGTAAATAAAACTTTTCGTTATCTTTCTAATACTGAATACAGATTAGTAGAACGTAGCACCTTCTTTACAAGATAAAGGGTTGCCAAGGCTTCAACGGGTCTATTCCCTCTACCTTTCTTGATAACATTATTAATACGTTTATGAACTAGTGCGCAAAAATACTACTTATATTTTTTTTATTAGCACTAAATTGAAAAAAATCCTTGATTTATTCGAATAGAGTTGATGACAAGTAACGATCACCTCGATCACAAATAATTGCCACAATAACGCCCCTATCTATAGTCTCTGCTACTTTCAAAGCACTATATACAGCCCCTCCACTACTCATACCCGCAAAAACACCTGCTTCTTTAGCCAATCTTTGTGTTGTGTTTTTAGCATCTTGTTCACTGAGCTCTATAACTTGATCGACCCTTGACCTATCAAAAAACTTAGGCACATAATCTGGCGACCATTTTCTAATACCCGGTATTTTAGCTCCATCTTCTGGTTGTGCCCCTACAATGGTAATGGCTTTATTTTTCTCTTTTAAATAAGTTGACACGCCCATAACGGTTCCTGTGGTTCCCATAGCAGATACAAAATGGGTTATTTGCCCCGCTGTATCCTTCCAAATTTCGGGCCCTGTGGTTTTATAATGTGCTTTCCAATTATCGTCATTCTCAAATTGATTTAACAGCACATACCCCTTTTCATCCCGCAATTGAAATGCTAGATCTCTAGAACCTTCTATGCCTGTTTCTGCTGGTGTTAGAATAACCTCGGCACCATAAGCACGCATTGTTTTAACACGTTCTTCTGTAGAATTCTCGGGCATGATAAGCACCATATTTAAACCAAATAAATTAGCTATAAGCGCCAATGCAATACCAGTATTGCCACTGGTTGCTTCTACAAGATATCCTCCCTTTTCTATATCACCTCTTTTAAGTGCCTCATTAATCATATTAAAAGCAGGCCTATCTTTCACACTTCCTCCAGGGTTATTCCCTTCTAATTTTAAATACAGTTTTACACCCTCTTTTGATATGAGATGACTTGCTTCTACAAGCGGTGTATTTCCTATTTGATCTAAAATACCTTTAACGGATGCCATTCTTTTTGGGTCTTATTTTTATTTCAGTTTGATAGGTTACCAAAGAATTTTCTGGAACTGAATGGGTAATCCAAACATTGGCCCCTATAATACTATTAGCTCCAATAACAATATCACCACCCAATATGGTTGCATTGGCATATATAGTAACGTTTTCATCTATGGTAGGGTGCCTTTTAGTTTGGGCAAAGTCCTTACTTACCTGAATGCCCCCTAAAGTAACCCCTTGATAAATTTTAACGTTATTCTTTATTATGGATGTTTCGCCAATTACGATACCCGTGCCGTGGTCTATATAAAAAGACTCTCCTATGGTAGCGCCAGGATGTATGTCAATACCCGTAATACCATGAATATACTCACTCATCATTCTGGGTAAAATAGGTACGTCTAATTTAAGAAGCGCATGGCTCAATCTATAAATGGCAATGGCATGAAAACCGGGATATGCTAAATAAATTTCTTCTAAGCTATAAGAGGCAGGGTCGTTATTCTCAAAAGCGACAGCATCTAAATCCAATTTTCTTCTAACATCAGGTAAACTCCCTTTAAAATCTTTCCAAATAGCCTCTCCATTTTTAACGGAAATCTTAGAAAGAATTTTAAGGAATGTAGATTCTAAATAGGCGCCATGCACTACCATTTGTTCCTCATCAAACAAGGCATAGAACAATCTTTTAGTAAAGGTTTTAACGGTGTCTTTTAAACAAACATTGTAACTTTTCATCAGCTATTTTTCGCAATAATTCTGCGTAATTTACACAAATAAATTTTACTTGATTGATTGTACGACTGCTTTTGGAGCTTCTTTACGTGTACCATCAAAACCATCAATACCACTAACGGTTGTATATTTTAAAACATACTTTTTACCTGGGTTTATAATTCTATAGGCTGCTTGGCACATTAATGTTGCTTCATGAAAACCACAAAGAATCAGTTTTAACTTTTCTGGATAGGTATTTACATCACCTATAGCAAAAATTCCAGGTATATTAGTTTGATAGTTTAATGTATTATCAACCTTTATAGCATTCTTCTCTATTTCCAATCCCCAATTTCCAATAGGCCCTAATTTAGGCGACAACCCAAATAAAGGAATAAAATGGTCTGTTTCTAAGCGGCTTTCTTCACCATCTTTGGTTACTGTAACGGCCTCAACCTTTCCTTTTCCATGTAGTGCAGTAACTTCGGCCGGTGTTATTAGGTTTATTTTTCCTAAAAGTTTCAACTCCCCAACTTTCTCTACAGAATCTAAAGCGCCCCTAAATTCATTTCTTCTATGAATTAAAGTCACTTCTGATGCTACATCGGCAAGAAAGATACTCCAATCTAAAGCCGAATCTCCACCACCAGAAATCACTACTTTTTTATTTCTATAAATTTCAGGATCTTTTATAAAATACTCTACCCCTTTATCTTCATAATCAACTATACCATCTATAGCAGGTTTTCTAGGCTCAAATGACCCCAAACCTCCAGCTATGGCCACTACAGGCGCCTGGTGTTTAGTTCCTTTATTGGTTGTTACAATAAATGATCCGTCATCTTGCTTTTCGATAGTTTCAGCACGTTCACCTAATGTAAAACCTGGTTCAAATTGTTTGCCTTGCTCTAATAGGTTTTTAGTTAAATCGCCTGCTAAGATTTCAGGGAATCCAGGAATATCATAAATAGGCTTTTTAGGATAAATCTCTGAACATTGGCCTCCGGGTTGTGGTAATGCATCTATTAAGTGGCATTTCAATTTTAACAATCCCGCTTCAAAAACCGTAAATAAACCCGTTGGTCCTGCACCTATTATAAGTATATCTGTTTTAATCATTTTATGACTCTTTTTACTCTTTTTTTTCAATTAATCCTTTGGTAAATTCGTTTAGTGTTTCCACCTTTTGCTCAAAATCACCTTTTATTGTTTTTCTATATTCATTTAAATTTTTAACCAAGTCGTCTACATTTTCTGGAATAACATCTTCGAAAAACTGACGCAACCTCTTGGCTGTTGTTGGTGATTTTCCATTAGTGGAAATCGCCACTTTTACATTTCCTTTGGTAACAATACCTCCCATATATAAATCGCATAACGGTGGGTTGTCTGCTACATTTACCAAAACACTTCGTTGCCTACAGTGTTTATATACTTTTTTATTTACTCTAGGAACATTTGTGGTTGCTATCACTAAATGTTTCCCTTTTAAATACCGTTTACTATAGCGCCTTTTTATCAATGTTACCTGACCTGTTTTGGCCAGTGCTACCGTTTTTTCTCGAAACATTGGTGACACCATGGTAACTTGGGCATCGGGGCTTGATTTTAATATAAACGTTAACTTTTCTTCCGCTACATTTCCTCCACCTACAATTAGCACATTAAGGTTGCTAAGCTTTAAAAAAACAGGATATAAATTATTCCTTTCCATGCGCTTAGCCTTAAACTATATTTTATTTAATTCCCTGTAAATGGATGTTAACTTAACCCGCTCTTTTACAACATCACCAATCACTATAATAGCTGGTGAAGCCAATTGTTTTTCTGCCACAATGGCCTCAATGGTACTTATGGTACCTATACCTACTTGTTCATCATCCCTAGTTCCATTTTGGATGATTGCCACTGGTGCATTTTGTTTGTTTTCCTTAGAAAACACTTTAACAATTTTATCCAACTTATGCATTCCCATAAGTATTACAACAGTTGCCGTAGACTTAGCTGCTAGAGCTACATCTGTAGATAGTTTATGTTGCTTGGTAGTCGCTGTAATAACCCAAAAACTTTCAGAAGCTCCACGCTTGGTTAAGGGAATACCTTGGTACGCTGGCACAGCAATAGCCGATGTAATACCCGGCACCACATAAGTTTCTAAACCAAATGGCCGTACATAATCAATTTCTTCAGCACCTCTCCCAAAAACAAATGGATCGCCTCCTTTTAAGCGCACCACATGTCCTTTGCTTTTGGCTTTGCTAACAATTAGCTCATTTATTTGTTCTTGCTGGAATACATAACAGCCTTTTCGCTTTCCCACAAAAATCAATTCTGCTTCTTTTGAGGCATACTTTAACAAAGCCTCATTTATAAGTGCATCGTATAGAATAACATTGGCAGACTCTATAGCCTTAATAGCTTTAAGCGTTATTAAATCTACATCGCCCGGACCTGCTCCTACAACTGTTAATTTTGGGGTTATTAAACTCATCTTCTAATGTTAAACTGCTCTATTAAGCTTGTTTTCCTCTTCTCTATATGCCTTTACCTTTTCTAAAAACTGGTTGGCACTTTCAATATACTGTGATGCAAATGCCTCGGTTGGTGCAAATTTATTGATTTGATATATTAATTCAGAAAAAGATGTTCCTAAATTGATTTTATCATTTGCTACAAACAATTCATCAAACTGACTGATAATACCTGCATGAGTGTTTGTCTTTTTGTTTTCTGCCAACAATAATGCTTTTGCTGAATTCACTAAGGAGCTATACGCATGGTATATGGCATGTGAATACACTTTGTCACTAAATGATTGTCTGGCATTTTCAATTTTTTCTTCACTCTCTAAAAATAAGGTCGCTATCAAATCAATCACAACACCAGCACATTCGCCTATCCCAATTTCCTTTACGTATTTCTCTTCTTCACCCCAATCAATAAAATCAGCTTGGGTTAAATTGGTAACGTCTTGAAGGTCGTTCAATAAATCATAAAAATAACGATCGCCTGTTTCTTTGTAATAGGCAATAAACGACTTCCCATTGGCATTGGCTTCAAAATCATTCAATATTCTTCTTAAAGCCTCTGGTCCTCTTTTACTAGGTACTTTTACAACCTTATCGGCAAATTGACCATTACCATCTCCTAAATTACCGCCACCTAACAATACTTGCAATGCGGGGGCTATTAATTTATCGGGGGTACGAACTGTCATGCCCTGAAAACCAATATTTGCCATGTTGTGTTGCCCACAAGCATTCATACAACCACTTATCTTAATCACTAGATCGTCATTCTTTAAATATTGTGGGTATTCAGCTTTTAAAACACGCTCTAATTCATCTGCAATACCTGTACTACTTGCAATACCTAAATTACAGGTATCGGTACCAGGGCATGCTGTAATATCCACAGCTTTATTATAGCCTGCTTCTACAAATCCTAATTTCTCCAATTCGGTATAGAAAAACGGCACTAAGTCGGCTTTCACAAATGGAATAACAATATTTTGACGCAACGACAAGCGTATTTCGCCTGCAGCATAATTTTCAACCAAATCGGCCAACAACCTAGCTTTATCAGTATAAAAATCTCCCAATAACACTTTAATACCTATTGCTACATAGCCTGCTTGCTTTTGCGGGATTAAATTGGTCGACTTCCATAAATCAAACGCTTTTTGATCTTTAATTTCTACTTGTGGCGCTTCAACTTGTACTGGTTTTGAAGCTTCATAAGCATCGGCATCAATGGCAACCGATTTAAATTCAATAGCATTTTGCTCAGCTTCCACTAATTCCTTAAACGCTTCTAAACCTATATCTTTTATTAAGAACTTCATACGTGCTTTGGCTCTGCTTTTACGCTCACCATAACGGTCAAAAACCCTTAAAACACCTTCCATAACTGGAATGATCTTATCGGTGGGTAAAAAGCTATATAGCTCGTCTGCATGACGTGGCTGTGACCCTAAGCCACCACCTATCATTACTTTAAAACCACGCACACCATTTTCTATTTTGGCAATAAAGCCTAAATCGTGCATATACGATAATCCGGTATCTTCATCAGAAGCAGAAAAGGACACTTTAAACTTACGGCCCATTTCCTGACAAATAGGATTTCTTAAAAAGAAACGAAATAGTGCATCGGCATAAGGCGATACATCAAAAGGTTCATTTATATCAATCCCCGCTGTTTCACTAGCCGTAACGTTACGCACGGTATTACCACATGCTTCCCTTAACGTAACATCGTCCCGCTCCAATTCAGCCCAAAGTTCTGGGGTTCTATTTAAATCCACATAGTGAATTTGAATATCCTGACGTGTTGTAATATGCAAACGCCCCCGTGAATACTCATCGGATACCTCTGAGATTCTACGCAATTGATTGCTCTTTACTTTTCCATAAGGAAGTTTTATACGAATCATTTGAACACCTTCTTGGCGCTGACCGTAAACCCCACGGGCTAAACGCAAACTTCTGAATTTCTCTTCATCTATCTTTCCATTGTTAAAAAGCTCAATCTTTTTAGCCAATTCAACAATGTCTTTCTCCACTACTGGGTTCTCTATTTCTGTTCTAAAACTCTGCATATTCTTTTTTTATTGAATAAAACCTGCTCCAACGGTATTGTTGGTTTGCGTATCAATTAAAATGAATGAACCATTGGTTCTATGATTCTTAAATTGATCGTAAAAAATAGGTTTGTTTAATTTGAATGTTACCGATGCTATATCGTTTACCGCTAATCCGGTAACATTTTTTTCTATACCAGAATAATCTGGATGTATTTTATGGTTTATTCTATCTACTTTTGCCAAAACCTTATTAATACCATGCTGTACCACATATTTGGTTCCTGGTGTTAATTCTGAGGCATCCATCCAACATACATTTGCTGTAAATTGCTTATCGATGGTTGGCAAATCACCTTCTTTAACAATCATGTCACCACGACTTACATTAATATCATTTTCTAAGGTAATGGTGACGGATGACCGCCTTGAAGCCGTTTCATACTTTTGATCATAAAAATAAATGTCCTTTATTTTTGATCTTGTTTTAGACGGCAATACAATAACATCATCACCTACACTTAAATTCCCTCCATACACTTTACCAGCATAACCTCTAAAGTCATGAAAATCTTCTGTTTTAGGACGTATAACATACTGTACTGGAAAACGAGGTGTTCCCACATTAAAAATATCGGCTTTATCCAATTGCTCTAAATGCTCCAATAAAGCCTCACCTTTATACCAAGGCATGTTTTCAGACCTGTTTACAACATTGTCCCCTTTTAAAGCACTTACTGGAATAAACGTAATTTTTTGGTCTTGATAATCTCGCTTACTCATTAAGGCCTCAAAATCAGCTTTAATTTTATTATAGGTTTCTTCAGAGTAATCAACCAAATCCATTTTATTAATGGCTACAACAACATCTTTAATTCTCAATAGGTTATTGATAAAGAAATGACGATTGGTTTGTTCTATCACCCCTTTTCTGGCATCAATTAAAATAATGGATGCTTGAGACGTTGAAGCCCCTGTAACCATATTTCGGGTATACTCTACATGGCCCGGGGTATCGGCAATGATGTAACTTTTTTTATTTGTTGAGAAATAGATATGGGCCACATCTATAGTGATACCTTGCTCCCTCTCTGCCACCAAGCCATCTGTAGCCAATGAAAAGTCCAGGTAGTCGTAACCACGTTGCTTGCTGGTTTTCTTTATCGCTTCCAATTTATCGGTGGTCAATGATTTTGTATCATAAAGTATGCGCCCTATTAAGGTGCTTTTTCCATCATCTACACTTCCTGCTGTTGCAATTTTTAATACTTCCATGTGTTTATTTCGCTGTTGGCCTCTAGCTTTTGGCTTTTGGCCTGTTCTTTAATTCGTTTTATTCTTTCCTAATGGCTAATTGCCAAAAGCTAAAGGCAAAATTTGCAATGCAAATTTTAAAAATACCCCTGTTGTTTACGCTTTTCCATTGCGGCTTCAGAACGTTTGTCGTCTATACGTGCCCCGCGTTCTGAAATAGTACTGTCCCTAATTTCCTGAACAACCGTTTTAATATCGGCTGCATCAGATAATACGGCCGCAGTACAACTCATATCACCAACGGTTCTAAAACGCACCATACGCTCTACTACTTCTTCGTGCTCATCCCTGTAAACCACATCATCGTCTGCCGACCAGATTAAACCGTCTCTAAGGAACGTTGCTCTGGTATGCGCAAAATAAATAGATGGTATTTCTATGTTTTCTTTTTCTATATAAGACCAAACGTCTAATTCTGTCCAGTTTGAAATAGGGAACACACGTACGTTTTGCCCCAATTCAATCTGCCCATTCAACATATCAAACAACTCCGGACGTTGGTTTTTCTCATCCCATTGCCCAAAATCATCACGCACTGAAAAAATACGTTCTTTGGCCCTTGCTTTCTCTTCATCACGACGGGCACCACCAATACAGGCATCAAACTTAAACTCTTCAATAGCATCTAATAACGTTGTTGTTTGCAATTGATTTCTACTGGCATACCTACCTGTTTCTTCTTTTACCTTACCTTCATCAATAGAATCCTGGACATTTCTAACAATAAGTTCCAATCCTAGTTCTTTAACCAATCGGTCTCTAAATTCAATAGTCTCTGGGAAATTATGCCCCGTATCGATATGCATTAATGGAAATGGCACTTTTGCTGGATAAAAAGCTTTTACGGCCAACCGTACTAATGTTATGGAATCTTTACCCCCAGAAAACAACAATACTGGTTTTTCAAACTGTGCTGCTACTTCTCTTATAATGTATATAGCTTCGTTTTCTAGTGAGTTGATATGTGATGTATCTTTATTCATTTGTTTACTTTATGTTTTTACTTTAGACTTAATAGACCCTAGAAGTTTTTAAAACCTTTCGGGCTAGGCGTGTAGCCCACATTCTCTATTCTCTAAAGCCTTTGTTGGATCGAAATATTTAAATTCATTTGGTAAATTAAACTCTTCTAAATAGGTATCCAAATCGGCATCAGACCAATAGTAAAATGGACTCACTTTTAAAACGCCATCTTTACTAAGGCTAAATATACCAATACTATCTCTAAAAGCCGTTTGACCTTGACGCAAATTTGTAAACCAAACCTCGGGTTTATGGGCTTCCATGGCTCTTCTAAATGGCTCTAACTTAACTTGTTCAGTAAATAATGCGTGCTCAGGTGCATCAACACTAGGAATTCCCATTACCACATCTCTGTGTGCGGCCGTTTGTTTGGGCACATACAAAAACACATTAAGCTTTAAATCTTCAATAACTTTATTGGCATGCCTGTATGTTTGAGGCGTATTATAACCTGTATCGCACCAAACCACAGGAATATTAGGCTCCATGGTATTTACTGCATGTAAAATAGCTGCTTCATAAGGTCTAAAGTTTGTTGTTACAACGGCTTCTTTACTAAGCTCCAATGCCTTTTTAATAATCTCAGATGGCTTTGCTTCCTTAAAAAGGACATTCAATTCGTCTATTTTGTGTTGTGTCATCATCTTATAATTTACTTTCCCCATTTAATGGAATTCCAGATGCGTTCGTGAAAAAAATACAATACCATTTTTGTCACTAATTCTATTGAACCTATTGAAAAAGCCAAAGTTAATTCTCCTGTTATTACCCAAGAAATCAAAATCGTATCAAGTGTTCCGATAGTTCTCCAACTTAAGGATTTAACAACACTTCTAATAGGTTTTTCTCCAGCGCTATCCTCCTTGTAAGTCGTTTTTTCTTTGCTTTTTAATAACATCTGTGCTATCATTTTACTTAATTTTATATTATTCCTATCAATTTAGTAGGAATTACAAAATTAAAACTTTTTATAACATAACAAACACATTCGTCTATTTTTTTGAAAAACGGAATATTTTAAAGGTTATAAGGCAAAAATGTGAAGTAACATTGCTTTATTTTACGAAATATGAACCTAATTTGTTAAAGACAACTCCTTTAGCGAGATATTTCTAAAAACTTCTAAGGTGCTATCCCTTACTTGAATCATGAGTTTGTGCACACTACATTCATTTTCATCGGCACAATCGTCACACTTTTCATAAAAATTCAGGCTTACACATGGTACCATAGCTATAGGGCCTTCTAAAACACGCATTACATCAGTCATCATAATTTCAGAAGGGTCTTTTCTTAGATAATAGCCCCCTAGCTTACCTTTTTTAGACCCAAGGACACCTGACTTTCTTAAGGTTAGCAGAATGCTCTCTAAAAATTTTTGGGGTATGTTTTCACTTTTGGCAATCTCACCAACTTGCACAGGTTGCTCCCCTTCGCTTCTAGCTATAAAAGTGAGCGCTTTAAGTCCGTATTTTGTTTTTTTAGATAGCATGGCGCTAATATACTCAATTTAGCGCTTGCTCCAAATCTTGAATGATATCATTAACATGTTCTAAGCCCACCGAGATTCTAACCAGCCCATCTGTAATGCTTACCTCCAGCCTGTCGGCTTCAGACAATTTACTGTGCGTTGTAGAGGCCGGGTGGGTTACAATACTTCTTGTATCACCTAAGTTGGCCGATAATGAGCACATTTTTATACTATTTAAGAATTTCCTTCCCGCATCTATACCGTCCTTCACTTCAAACGCTACAATATTACCGCCTAACTTCATCTGTTTTTTCGCCACTTCATACTGTGGATGCGATTTTAAGAAAGGATACTTTACCCAATTAACTTTAGGGTGACCTTCTAAAAACTCGGCTACTTTTAATGCACTTTCACAGTGCTTGTCTACCCTTACCGACAAAGTTTCTAAACTTTTGGATAACACCCAAGCATTAAATGGCGACATTGCTGGCCCGGTATTTCTTGAAAATAAATAAATCTCTCTAACCAAATCGGCATTACCAACTGTTACACCACCCAATACACGGCCCTGGCCATCTATAAGTTTGGTTGCAGAATGGATTACCAAATGTGCCCCATACTTAATGGGCTGCTGCAAGTAAGGTGTTGCAAAACAGTTATCTATAATTAATATTAAATCGTGCTTTTTTGCAATGTTGCCCAACAATTCTAAATCTATAATATCAATGGCCGGGTTTGTTGGCGATTCGGCATATAGAATTTTAGTGTTTGGGGTTATTAATCCTTCAATGGTTTCTGGCTCATTAATATTAAAATAGCTTGTTGTAATGTTCCATTTAGGCAGGTAATTTGTAAACAAAGCATGGGTAGAACCAAAAACGGAACGTGCAGACACAATATGGTCGCCACTATTAAGTAAAGCTGCAAAAGTTGAAAACACAGCTGCCATACCCGTAGCAAAGGCATAACCACTTTCGGCACCTTCCATATTACATATTTTCTCAACAAACTCGGTCGTATTTGGGTTTGTAAAGCGGCTGTAAATATTACGCTCTTTTTCTTCTGTAAAGGAGGCACGCATATCTTCAGCATCTTCAAACACAAAACTAGATGTTAAGTATAACGGGGTACTATGTTCTAAAAATTCGCTGCGATTAAGCTGCGTACGAATGGCTTGGGTTTCAAAATGCTTGTTGTTTTCTTTACTCATGTTACAGTATTTATAGATTTCCGCCTTCGTGGAAATAAAAAAAAATAAAATTGTTAATTAATATGTTTAGATAATCTCAATATATCTCCAAAAACACCTCTAGCTGTTACTTCAGATCCGGCACCGGCACCTTGAATTACAATGGGCTGCTCGCCATAGGATTCTGTAAATATTTCAAAAATAGCATCCGAACCTTTTATTTGTCCCAGCGTGCTATCCCCTGGAATGGACACTAACTTAACTTCTAAATGACCTTTGTCTTTTGATAAATCACCAGACAAATCCCCAATGTACCGCAATACATGACCTGCTTTTTGCTGGTCTTTTAATTTTTGAAAACCTGCATCTAACACATCCAGTTGGCTTAAAAATTCTGAAACTGCAATGTTCTGGTAAGCTTCTGGAATGAGGTTTTGAACAGACACATCTTCAAATTCATTTTGTAAATCTAACTCTCTTGCTAAAATTAACAATTTTCTAGCGACATCATTTCCTGAAAAATCTTCTCTGGGATCTGGTTCAGTAAATCCTTTGTCAATAGTTTCTTGTACAATGGCACTAAAGGGTTTATCCTGAACTGAAAAATTATTGAACAGATAACTTAAAGTTCCTGAAAAAACACCCCGTATCCTGGTAATATTCTCGCCCGATTCATGCAATAATTTGATGGTATCTATTAAGGGCAACCCAGCTCCTACGGTAGTTTCATATAAATATTCCTTATTATGTTCTTTAAGCTGAACACGTAAGGCTTTATAAAAATCATGTGAAATGGTATTGGCTATTTTATTAGATGACACCAAATCGAATCCTGCTTCTACCAATGGCACATAGTTTTCATGAAAATCAGGACTTGCCGTATTATCCACAGCAATCAAATTTTCTAAATGATGGGTTTTAGCAAAGGCAATCACGTCGGCAATATTACTGTTCAATACCGAACTTTTTATATCTGCTTTCCAATTGGCGTCTACCCCTTTCTTGTTTAAAAGGAGCTTTTTAGAATTGGCAATAGCAAATACATTCAAGTTAATACCTTTTCGTTTTTCAATATCGTCTTTCGATTTTAAAATCTGGTTAATCAATGCGCCACCAACACCTCCATGACCAAAGATGGCTATGTTTACTTTCTTGGGAATTCCAAAAACCTCTCCATGAATCACATTCATAGCTTTGTGCAACTGGTTTTTCTTAACCACTAAACTCACATTTTTCCCAGTTACCGTATTATTGAACAATAATGGTGTAATTTGGTTTTTAATAAGGGCATTAAAAGGTTTGTGAAAGGAACTTAGTTCAATTCCTATAATAGAAATCACAGACACATCATCTACAACCCCAATTTTATTGACGTCTTGTGAATAAAAATCGTTTTCAAACTCACGTTCTAAAGCAATCACGGCTTGTGTAGCTTGATCGGCATTAATAACCAACCCAATACCACGTTCAGAAGACCCTTGAGAAATAATACTCACACTAATATCTTTATTGCCCAAAGCCCCAAAAATCCTAGCATCTACACCACTTTTACCTAATAGGCCACGCCCTTCTAGGTTTAACAGTGCCACATCATCCAGTACTGATAAAGAAGTCACTTCTTTGGCATTGGGCTTGGCCGTAATAAGGGTACCCGCATCATCAGCATTAAAAGTATTTAAAATACGAAGATTGATGTTTTTCTCCACCAAGGGTATAATTGTTTTGGCATGTAACACCGTGGCCCCAAAATTTGCCAACTCATTAGCTTCACTAAAAGATAACTCTCTAATTATTTTAGCATCCTCTACCAAATCAGGATTGGCGGTGTAAATACCGTTCACATGGGTATAATTTTGCAGTTCTTCGGCATCTAAATAGTTAGCCAATAGTGCTGCTGTGTAATTACTGCCGTTTCTACCCAAAGTTGTGGTTTCATTTTTGGTGTTCGAGGCTATAAAACCTGTTACTATATTTACCACATCTTTCCCTTTGGTTTTATAATAGTTTTTTACGTTGTCTTTAGATAACTGTGAAATAGGCTGTGCATTACCAAAGGTACCATCGGTCTTTATTAATTCCCTAGCATCTACGGCCGATGCCTGGATGCCTTTTTTATTTAATAAACTCGCAATAAGCTTTACTGAAAGTAACTCGCCTTGGGCCAATATTTCATCTTTGGTTTTTTTACTGTAGTCGCCCAATAAACTTACCCCTTCGCACAACTTATCTAAAATTGCAAATTCCTTTGAAAAGTCTATAGCCTTTAATGGCGCTGTTTGGTAAGCTTTAAACGCTTCTAAGTCGGCTTTATAAGCTTTGCCTTTAACGGCGTTGTTTAAAATAGCTTCCAAATCGTCTGTGGCAGACCCTCTGGCCGAAACCACAACGGTTATCTTTTCACCATCCTTCACCTTATTCTCTATAATTGAAATAACGGTTTGCAAGCCCTCACCGTTTGCTAAAGATTTTCCACCAAACTTTAATACTTTCATTCTTCTTTTTTTAGAATCTGGCACAAAAATGCCTTCTATAATTTTCTCTAATTGTTCGTATTCCATTAAAAATGCATCGTGCCCATGCACCGAGTTAATCTCATTATAAGTCACATTTGGGTTAGTAACCGCCAACTGTTTATGGGTTTGTCTATTTTCTTCAGCCGTAAAAAACAAATCGGAATCCACCCCTACAATATGGATGTTACAATGAATGTTCTCCAATACATTAAAATCGGTTGGCCTATTTTTAGTAACATCTATAGTCTTTAATAGTTGGTTCATTAATTTATAGGCAGACAACTGAAACCGTTCTTGTAATTTTTTACCATGATGCAGCAACCAACTTTCTACGTTAAAAATCTCCAATTCCTCATTCTTGGAACGCTGAAACCGTTCTTTAAACGACTCTGGTGTTCTATAACACAGCATAGCATGCATTCTAGCGTCATGGACTGGATTTCTGGAATTCAATAAAAACTGCTCTTGTATCTGGCAATTGGCAATAAGCCAGTCGGTCGATTTCCAATCCGTTGCCACTGGTATTAAATGCGCTGTAATATTGGGGTTTAATACCGCCATTTCCCATGCAATACCACCCCCCAAAGAACCACCTATAATGGCAAATAGCTTTTTTATTTTAAGTTCTTTTAAGCCTATTAAAAACAGACTGGCAATATCTCTAGCCACAAAATCCTTATAGTTTTCTATCACAAAACCATCAAAACCATTCCCGGGAATGTTAAAAGCTAAAACGGTGTAAAGGGTTGTATCAATCACCTTATGGTCACCTACCAGGTCCTTCCACCAGCCGTCTTCTCCAGCCACATTACTGTTACCGGTAAGGGCATGGTTAATTAAGACGATAGGTGCCGTTCCAAGAGGCTTTCCAAAAACCTGATAGCTTAGCTTTATAGCTGGGTTAACCACCCCACTTTGGGTAGTAAAATCTTTTATTATAATATGTTCTAATAGGTGTTTCAATGTATTTATTGTTTAAATATCTGCAAGATTTTTAAAACCACACAGGCATCCATAAGTTATTAAATTTTACTAAAGGCTGTTTTTAAATCATTTTTTAAATCATCAATATCTTCCAAACCAACAGATAGTCTAATTAAATCTCCCGTTACCCCTGCATCTTCTTGTGCTGCTTCACTTAATTGTTGGTGCGTGGTACTTGCAGGATGAATAATCAACGATTTTGTATCCCCTATATTAGCCAACAATGAAAAATATTGGGTAGTATCAGCAATGGTTTTGGCAGCTTCAAAACCTCCTTTTGCACCAAACGTAATCAAACCACTTTGACCATTTGGCAAATATTTATCTGCCAGATCTTTATATTTACTAGATTCCAGCCCGGGATAGTTAACCCAAGCCACTTCAGGCTGTTCCTCTAACCACTTCGCTAATTCCAAAGCACTTTGGCTATGCTGTTTTATTCTTAATGGAAGTGTTTCTAAACCTTGGATGATTTGAAAAGCATTGTACGGGCTTAAAGCGCCTCCAAAATCTCTTAATCCTTCTAATATCAATTTAAACGTATAAGCTGCAGCTCCTAAGGCTTCACTATAAACCAAGCCATGGTATCCTGCCGAGGGCTCTGTAAACTCGGGAAACTTCCCATTTGTCCAATCAAATGTACCTGCATCAATAATAGCTCCTCCTAACGATGTTCCTTGTCCTCCAACATATTTTGTTAGTGAATGTATTACAATGTTAGCACCATGCTCTATGGGCCTAACTAGTGCCGACGTAGCTACGGTATTATCTACAATAAATGGCACCCCTGCTGCTTTAGCATGAACTGAAATCGCTTTTAAATCTAAAACGTCCAACTTTGGATTCCCTAAAGATTCTACAAAAAAGGCTCTTGTATTATCTTGAACAGCTGCTGCAAAATTCTTAGGGTCGTCTGCATCTACAAACGTCGTTGTAATTCCCAATCTTGGCAAAGTTACACTTAATAAATTATAAGTCCCTCCATACAAGCTACTCGAAGCCACAATATGATCACCTGCTTTAAGCAGCGTTAACAACCCGGTTGAAATGGCCGCAGTTCCCGAGGCAAAAACTACAGCGCCTATACCACCCTCTACAGCAGCTAATCGATCTTGTAATATTTGGTTTGTGGGATTATTAAGCCTGGTATAGATAAATCCTAACTCTTTTAATGAAAAAAGATTTGCGGCATGATCTGAATTATTAAAAACATACGATGTTGTTTGGTAAATAGGCACTGCTCTAGCCCCACTATTAGCCGTTACATCGTATCCTGCATGTAATGCGTTTGTTGCGAATTTTTGTGTACTCATTTTTCTAATTTTTAGTTAATATTTAAACGAACCAAAAGCCAAATGCATCAAAACTGATGTACTTATTTAGAAAAATGTTAAAAAGAAAATATAAACTATTATGAAAAACAGTTGTTAGTTATCTATCCAATTCTCAATACATACATTAAAAATTAAGTAGAATTTAGCACCTTCTTTACAGGTAAAGGGTTGCTAAGGTTTCAAAGGGTCTAATCCCTCCACCTTTCTTGATAACATCTCAATAAATTATTGAACTTTGTGAATGCAAATATTCAGTTAGAAAATTTAAAATTCCTAATTTTTTAGTGATTTTTTTTATTTGAGGGGCTAATTTGTTGTGTATCCCCCTACGGGGAATTAATGGATGCGGATTGCGTAAATGCTACAATGCTACAATACTTAAACCGCTACGCGGTAATTGTTTACCGTAAACTATCTCTTGCTACAATTCTTGAACCCCCGTTAATAATGTGGCAGGCACTACGCGGTATTTATTTACCGTAACGTAACTCGTAAAACTTATTCTTAATCACTAAATCTATAGGTCTATTCTGTATTTTAGATTCTAGCCAAGAAATAATATCCAAATATAGAAAGGCCCTACTTTGGTAAGGGTCGTCCTCATACTCTTTTAACTTTTTATGGAGTTTAACAAACTCATTTTTAACTTCATGTGGATAAATATCACCCAACCCACGTAAAAATTTTATAAATTCTTTTTGCACCTCGTACAAGTCTTCCATTTTAATTAAAAACTTATAGGTACTTCTTATCAGCACATCTAAATTATAATCCATACCGGCCTCATAATGAGCTACTAAATTCAATATCCTTGAAAAGCACAACAAATCCTCTCGCATTTGCAAGGATTTATTATTTATAATTTTCTCTAAATAACAAATACATTTTTTATGCTCACCAGCTCCAAAGTACATACTGGCAATCTTGTAATAAAACACCATAATATGGTGCTCGTCTATTCTATCGTTATAATCCTTTAAGCGTTCTAAAACCTCATCAATTAAAGGAAGTCCTTGCTTAAAACTACCTTCAAAAAAATGTAAATTAAACTTATTATTATAGATGTACAAAAACGCTAACCCGTCTACATTGTCATCAACAGGAAACCAACGCTCCTTGGTAATGTTCTCAAATCGTATCAAGGCCTCTTTAAACTTATCGTAATGCCTTAAATAAAACAGGGCTTCCAACAAATAATGGTTTCCCCTTAGAAAAAAAACAGGATGCAAGTGTATCATATCCTTGTTTTCATAAAAAAGGTCCACCCATTTAGATGCGTATTTATAACACGCCAAAAAATCCAAGGTTAAAAAGCTATACCATAAATACGCTTTATATAACCACAACTTTTCCCGAACGCCCAAGGTATTAATATCATACTTTGGTAATCGGGCTTTAAAATATTTAATAACCCTTTTACTTTCCTTATCGTTTTTTACATAACCCGTTTTTAAAAATAAGCCATATAGTTGCAACGACAAATTGGATAACTTGCTCGCCAATACATTTTGCTGACTCAATGTTTTGGCCTGAATTGACAGCTCGTCTGCCCGATTGCTTAAGCTCCTGGTAATGTACTGCGATTCTATAACTTTCTCCAGTTCCACAATTTCATATGCTACATTTTTCTCCTCATTGGTTATGGCCAAGTTTTTAGCCTTATCCAAAATTTTCAAACTCTGCTTATATAAGCCTTTATGGTATAGAATGGTAGCAAAATCCAATTGTTCCCTAATTTGGATGCGTATGGTTTGGTGCGATGGGTTTAGCCGTAAACTAATTAAAATCTGTTTGTACAAATGTGCTTTTAAATTAGATAACTGTTCTTTTTTAACAATCCCTTTTTTTAAAATAGCAGCTTCATCATAAACATTAAGCTTCTCAAGGATGTTAAAAAGCATTAAAAATTTAGAATCTTCATTAACTCCCAATCGTCCCACATAAAGTTTAAATTGTCGCTTTTCCGATTTAGAAAGCGACTTTACCAGCACAAACAAATTATCTTTTTGTTCTTTTGTCATAGTTACAAAAACAGCATTAAAAACTTGATTTACAATTGTTTATATTACACAAAACAGAGTTAAACATCGTAATAAAAGCACATCGCATTATCATTTTACGAAACCAAAATATACATTCGTAGTACAAAAAGAAAATTTATTTTACTAAATGTCTAATACTAACGTCCAAATTTTTGACACAACGCTTCGCGATGGCGAGCAAGTCCCTGGCTGCAAATTAAACACCGAACAAAAATTAATTATAGCTGAACAGCTCGATCAATTAGGTGTAGATATTATTGAGGCCGGTTTTCCTGTATCAAGTCCTGGCGATTTCAAATCGGTTGAAGCCATTTCTAAAATTGTAAAAAACGCAACGGTTTGTGGTTTAACCCGCTCGGTTGAAAATGATATAAAAGTGGCTGCCGAAGCATTAAAATATGCTAAAACACCTAGAATACATACAGGTATCGGGACTTCCGATTCGCACATAATACACAAGTTTAAATCTAATAGAGAAGCTATTCTAGAGCGTGCTTTTAAAGCCGTAAGCTATGCCAAGTCTTTTGTAGAAGATGTAGAATTTTATGCCGAAGATGCTGGTAGAACAGATAACGACTATTTAGCACGTGTTTGTGAAACGGCCATTAAAGCAGGTGCCACCGTGTTGAACATACCCGACACCACAGGCTACTGCTTACCACATGAATATGGCGCCAAAATTAAATACTTAAAAGAAAACGTAAAAGGCATCGAAAAGGCTATTATATCTTGCCACTGCCATAATGATTTAGGTCTGGCTACGGCAAATTCCATAGAAGGGGTTATTAATGGTGCCAGACAAATTGAATGTACCGTTAACGGTATTGGTGAGCGTGCTGGAAATACCGCTTTAGAAGAAGTGGTTATGATCTTAAAACAACATCCCTATCTTAACTTAGATACTGGTATTAAAACCGAAATGCTTTATGGTATCAGTCAGTTAGTAGCAGATAGCATGGGTATTTACACCCAACCTAATAAAGCTATTGTTGGTGCCAATGCTTTTGCACACAGTTCGGGAATTCACCAAGATGGTGTGATTAAAAATAGGGAAACTTACGAGATTATCGACCCTAAAGCTGTAGGTGTTACAGCTTCTGCCATTGTATTAACCGCAAGAAGCGGAAGAGCTGCATTGGCTTACAGAGCAAAAAATGTGGGGTATGAGTTAACAAAGCTTCAACTGGATGAAATCTATAAAAACTTTTTAGATTTTGCCGATAATAAGAAAGAAGTAAATGATGATGATATACACTTTATTATAGAAAATAGTAGTGTTTACAGAGAGATTACTTCTGCTTGATTTTAAATAATATTATGAAGTTAAACATAGCTGTTTTGCCAGGCGATGGCATAGGTCCAGAAGTTACAGCACAAGCCGTAAAGGTATTGAAGGCCATAGCTATGGAGTTTAACCATGTATTTACATTTCAACAAGCTTTGGTTGGTGCTAGCGCCATGCAGGCTAGCGGTAATCCACTGCCCGATGAAACGGTTGCCATTTGCGAAAAAGCTGATGCCATTTTATTTGGTGCCATTGGAAATACGGCTTACGATTTAGATCCCAATGCTAAAATAAGACCTGAACAAGGCTTATTAAAACTGCGAAAATCACTCGATCTATATACCAATATAAGGCCTATTATTGCTTATGAAGATTTATTGAACAAATCCTCACTAAAGAAAAAGCAGATTAAGGATACCAATATTCTTATTTACAGAGAGTTAACAGGCGGGATATATTTTGGTGATAAAGTAGTTAGTAACGATGGTAACAAAGCCTCTGATATTTGTGAATACAACCGTTATGAGATTGAGCGCATTGCCCATTTGGCTTTTAAAGCAGCCCAATCTAGAAAAGGGAAACTCACTTTGGTAGATAAAGCCAATGTGTTGGCAAGTTCACGGTTATGGCGCAAGGTTATCCAAGAATTGGCACCACAATATCCCGATGTGCATTTGGAGTATCAGTTTATTGACAATGCTGCCATGGAACTTATTATTAACCCCAGACAGTTTGATGTTATTTTAACAGAGAACATGTTTGGCGATATCCTTTCAGAAGAAGCCAGTGTTATTGTAGGTTCTATTGGCCTACTGGCATCGGCATCTATAGGCGATAAGCATGCCATGTTCGAGCCAATTCACGGGGCTTATACTAAAGCTGCCAATAAGGGCATTGCCAATCCTATAGCGTCGATTTTATCGGCCGCTATGCTATTGGATCATTTTGGCCTGGATGATGAAGCCGATTTGGTAAGAGCAGGGGTTGACAAATCGTTGAAGCTGCACATTACCACACCAGATTTAAACACTAAATACGACCATATTACCACAACCAAAGTTGGCGACTTTATTGAGGATTTTATTAACAATCCTGATGAGACCAATTTAAACTTTACCAACATACATTTAGGACAATCTACGATCATTTAATTATTTGAGTTAGTCACCAAAATTATAATTTATTAAATTGTCCTTTAAAGCGCATTGAAAGATGCGCTTTTTTTATTGGTTAAATATGATGCTATAGGTATGATTATATAACTACAATATTTTAAGCAGGAAACTTAGCCCGAATGTCCTCTAGGCATAGATTATGAATACTGCCCATGTGGGTATGTTTTTTTGATATATCTGGCACATAAGTGCCATCTTGTACCTGGCCACCAATTTTTTGATAGGCTTCTCTAAAGGTTTGCCCTTCTACTACTAGGGTATTGATATTATCTACCGTGAATAGGTATTTATACAAATCGCTATGGATATCTACATCTTTTACAATCATTCGTTGTATGGCATAGTTAAAAATATCCAGGATATCTTTAACTTCTTCAAAGGCAGCAATCATGTTTTCTTTTAACAACTGAAAATCCCTATGATAACCACTTGGCAGATTATTGGTTATTAAAATCATCTCACTTTGTAAGGCTTGTATTTTATTACACTTACCACGGATGAGTTCAAACACATCTGGGTTCTTTTTATGAGGCATGATACTACTTCCTGTAGTTAATTCATCTGGAAAGGACAGAAATCCAAAATTCTGACTCATATATAAGCACACATCCATAGCAAAACGCGCCAGCGTATTACAAAGTCCGCCCAAACTGGCCGCAATGGTACGCTCGTTTTTACCACGTCCCATTTGTGCTGCAACTACATTGTATTTTAGGGTTTCGAAGCCCATTTCTTTTGTAGTAAACGCTCTATCTATTGGGAAGGAACTGCCATAGCCTGCTGCTGAACCTAATGGGTTTTGGTCTACGGTTTTAATGGCCGCATTTAATAGGTATACATCATCAATCATCAATTCGGCATAGGCAGACAACCATAAGCCAAAAGATGATGGCATGGCCACCTGTAAATGGGTGTAGCCTGGCAACACTTTATCTTTGTGTGTGTTAGCCAAATCTAACAAAGTATTGAAAAGGGTTTGCGTTTTTTCTTTTACTAAACCTAAATGTTCTTTATAGTATAGGTGTAATGCCACTAAAACTTGATCGTTTCTAGAACGTGCTGTGTGGATCTTTTTACCAACATCACCCAAAGTTTTAGTTAATTCAAATTCTATTTTGGAGTGTACGTCTTCAAATTGCGCATCGATTACAAAGGTGCCTGCTTCTATTTGATTTGCCAATACTTCCAATCCGCCCAAAAGTTGTTCTAACTCAATGGTAGTTAGTATGCCTATCTTTTCAAGCATCTTGGCATGTGATTTTGATGCCACAACATCGTATTTTGCAATGTGGATATCTATTTCTCTATCGTTGCCGACTGTGAAGTTTTCTATTTTTTTATCTATTGATATGCCTTTGTCCCAAAGTTTCATTTTTTTTAGATTTTAGATCGCTTTGCTGTTAGACATTAGACCGCTTCGCTGTTAGACTGCTTACTCTTGCGGAATGTTCTCTCGCAAAGGCGCGAAGTTACTTTTCAATGTACTTTCAACTAAGCTTAGGTTATCTTATATTTTAAATTCGTTAATCAAAAATCGTTACTCGTTATTCGTTAATCGTTAATCTTTTTGTCTCTTCTCTCTATTCTCTTCTCTCTATTCTATTAATTACAATACACTTTCCAGCAAAGCGATATACAAAGCAACGCCTTCTTCGATTTCGCTAAGATAAATAAATTCATCGGCGGAATGGGACCGGGTGCTATCACCAGGGCCAAGCTTTAATGACGGGCAGGTTAACACTGCTTGGTCTGATAGCGTTGGTGACCCATACGTGGTTCTTCCCATAGCAATCCCAGCTTTTACTAAATCGTGGTCCATGGGAATGGAGGACGAATTGAGTCGCAAGCTTCTGGGGGTAATGCTAGTGCAGGGTGATTCTTTTTGTAAAATCTCGGCGATTTCTGCATTGGTGTAGGCATCGTTAACGCGAACATCGATCACCAATTTCACATCGGCTGGCACCACATTGTGTTGGGAGCCACCATTTATTTGTGTTACGGTTAGCTTTACATCTCCTAAGGCCTTAGAGCCTTTTTTAAATTTAAAATCCTTAAACCACTGCAATACATTTATGGTGTTGTAAATAGCATTGTTATTATTAGGGTGTGCGGCATGGCTTGGTGTTCCTGCCACTACAGCATCAAAAACCACCAACCCTTTTTCGGCAACGGCCAAATGCATCTGCGTTGGTTCTCCTACAATGGCCACATCTACTTTTGGTATAATGGACAGCATACTGTTCAATCCGTTAGGGCCACTACTTTCTTCTTCTGCTGAAGCAACCATAACCAAGTTATACTTTAAATCTTTGTGGTTGTAAAAACAGGTAAAGGTTGCTATAAGCGATACCAGGCAACCTCCCGCATCATTACTTCCTAAACCATATAACTTACCATCTTCTACAATGGCTTTAAACGGATCTTTAGTATAAGCACTGTTTGGTTTTACGGTATCGTGGTGTGAATTCAACAATAAAGTTGGCTTGCTAGCATCAAAATACTTATTGCATGCCCAAACATTGTTTTGGGTACGCTTATAATCGATATCATAACGCTGAAACCACCCTTCTATAAGCGATGCTGTTTGGTCTTCTTCGGATGAAAACGACTGTGTTTCTATTAACTGCTTTAATAGTGCTATGGCATCGTTTGTTAATTCTTGTGGTGTCATAT
This sequence comes from Aestuariibaculum scopimerae, assembly GCF_059428085.1. Classification (NCBI taxonomy): domain Bacteria; kingdom Pseudomonadati; phylum Bacteroidota; class Flavobacteriia; order Flavobacteriales; family Flavobacteriaceae; genus Aestuariibaculum; species Aestuariibaculum scopimerae. The sequence goes on along the minus strand of NZ_CM182089.1, from coordinate 2,061,233 downwards.
TATAGCGTTATGGTTGTAAAGTTATCATTTTCTTGGGTTAGCATGGCGGTATTGCCCATGTGTATGGTTTTTACACCATTATTTAAGGCATCGAAACAGTTTTCTAACTTGGGCAGCATACCATCGGCAATAATACCTTGTGCCAACAACTTACTGTATTGCGACGTATTAATATGTTTTATTACGGAATTTTTATCTTGAATATCTCTTAATACACCATTTAACTCAAAACAATAGTAGATGGATGTTTCGTAGAGGTGGCTCATGCCTATGGCTATTTGTGATGCTATGGTATCGGCATTGGTATTTAACAACTGCCCATTTCCATCATGGGTAATGGCACAAAAAACTGGGGTAAAACCTGCTTCAATCAGTTTGTCCACCGCATGATAATCAACATGTTTTACATCGCCCACAAAACCAAAATCGACTTCCTTTACAGGACGCTTAATGGATGTAATGCTATTGGCATCGGCACCGGTTAAACCTACTGCATTTACATTTAAGGCTTGTAATTTTGCTACCATATTTTTGTTTACCAGGCCTCCATATACCATAGTAATGACTTCCAGGGTTTCAGCATCCGTAATACGTCGGCCATTGACCATTTGGGATGCTATACCCAATTTGGTGGCAACTTGTGTAGCACGTTTGCCACCACCATGCACTAATATTTTCTTGCCTTCCAAATTTGCAAACAGTTTTAAGAATGCCTGTAAAGCGTTGGCATCCTCAATAATGTTACCTCCTATTTTTACTATATTTAAGGTATCTTTAGGCATGTTCTAGTATTTTTTTTAGTACTAATTGTGCGGCATAGGTTCTGTTATTGGCTTGTTGAATGACCAATGAGCTATTGCTATCTAAAACGGCATCCTCTACAATAACATTTCGTCTTACAGGTAAGCAGTGCATAAACTTAGCATTGCCTAATTTTGCTTTGGTAATCATCCAATCAATATCTGTGTTCAATACCTTCCCATAATCATTATAGCTACTCCAATTTTTAACATATACAAAATCGGCATCTTTAAATGCTTCTTCCTGATTATGGATAATGGGAGTATTTCCTGTTATTTCCGGATTTAAATCGTAACCTTCCGGGTTGGTAATCATAAAGTCTACATCCATTTTTTGCATGGCCTGTGTAAAGCTATTGGCTACCGCATGTGGTAGGGCTTTAACATGAGGCGCCCAACTTAAAACCACTTTGGGTCTTGGCTTTTTGGTGTGCTCTGAAATGGTAATGGCATCGGTAAGTGCTTGCAATGGGTGCGCTGTGGCACTTTCCATATTAACAATTGGTACTGATGCATATTTTTTAAAGGCATTTAAAACCTCTTCGCTTTCGTCCTTGACTTTATCTGTTAAAGTAGGAAATGCTCTTACTGCAATGATATCGCAATACTGTGACACTACGGCTGCGGCTTCCTTAATGTGCTCAGCAGTATTACCATTCATAACGGTGCCATCTCCAAATTCGATCCCCCAAGCATCGCCTGAAACATTCATAACAATAGGGTTCATACCCAAGTTCAAAGCAGCTTTTTGGGTACTTAATCGGGTACGCAAACTAGAATTGAAGAACAATAATCCCAACGTTTTATGTTGCCCTAGCTCTAAATATTTTAACGGTCTTAATTTTAATGCTTTGGCTTCCTCAATCCAGGAATGGATATTATCTATGTCTTGTATGGAGGTGTAGTGTTTCATTTTACTTAGATTTTTAGACCGCTTCGCTGTTAGATATTAGACCGCTTCGCTATTAGAACTGCCTATCGGCAGACAGGCTACTCACTCTTGCGGATTGTTCTCTAATTCACTTTCAACAAAGCTTTATATCTCTATTAATATTTATTTTAAAATTTACTAATTCGTCTCTTCTCCCTGCCTTGCCAGCAGGCAGATCTATTCTTTTCTTCACTTAATTTTGGTAAATGGCACCTTCTCTGCCATGGCGTTTAGGATAAAATTATCTTCAAGACCATTAACAATCCAGGTTTCTATATTTGATTTCTTGGCTACAGCGGCTGCTTCTATTTTGGATAGCATACCCCCGCTGCCATGTGATGATTTTGAATTGACAACTTCTTGTGTCAATACGTCAAAATCCTCTACTAACTCTATGGTTTGGGGTTGACCATTTTCCATAGATGCCTTGGTATAAATCCCTTGGGTGTTGGTTGCTATAATAAATAAATCGGCTTTTAAAAGTGAGGCCGTTAAAGCGCCCAATTTATCATTGTCACCAAATTTAATCTCATCGGTAGCCACCGTATCGTTTTCATTAATAATAGGAATGTAATGGTTATTTACCAAAACATTTATAGTATTTACAATATTGGTTTTACTTTCCCTTTTTTCAAAATCTGAATACGATAGTAAGCACTGTGAAGTTAACAGTCCATACTCCCTAAAAATCTCTTGATAGATTCTAATAAGGTGTGGTTGTCCAATAGATGCCAAAGCTTGCTTTACAAACACCTCTTTTTGTTTACTCTCTAACTTAACAAACTGCTTGGCTACAGCTATGGCTCCAGAACTTACAATAACAAACTCGCAAGTATCCTTAAGCTTAGCTATCTGGCTGGCTATATCCTCTATTTTACCTCGCGATATATTATCGGTTTCTTTGGTAAGGGTATTAGAGCCTACTTTAAGTAATATGCGCTTCTTTTTTTGCATGCTTATCGTATTTGTCCGTTGCCGTGCACATACCACTTATTAGTAACCAAGTGCTGTAAGCCAATAGGCCCCCGCTGGTGTAACTTATCGGTACTGATGGCGAGTTCGCCACCAAGTCCTAATTGTCCCCCATCGGTAAATCGAGTGGACGCATTGTGGTACACAGCTGCGGTGTCTACATTACTCATAAATAGCTGTGCTTCGTCATTTTTGGTGGTAATGATAGATGCGGAATGTCCGCCAGAATACTTATTAATCATGGCTATGGCCTCTTCAGTACTTTCTATCTCACCGATAACGATTTTATAATCCAGAAACTCTTTGTACCAAATATCGTTATTAGGTATAAGTTCCACACCATTATATTGCGCTATCGCCTGATTACCAAAAATCTCCACATCGAATGTTTTAAGTTTGGAAATGAGTGTCTTTATAAAAGCCTCTTTGTTGGGCAGGTTTTCATCAATCAACACCTTGTCTAAGGCATTACAAGCGGATATTTTTGTGGTTTTAGCATTCACAATAACCTCTAAGGCCATATCTTGGTCGGCTTCCTTGTGTACATACACAAAGTTATTACCGCGACCACTAACAATAACAGGACAAGTAGCGTGTTGTTTTACAAAGGCTATCAAACGCTCGCCGCCTCTGGGCACAATTAAATCTACTTTTTGGGTAGGGTTTTCTAAAAAGGCCTGCGTTTCTGTTCTATTAAACTGTAAATAGGTTACCCAATCTATAGATGCCGCATGATCTTTTAAAGCTTTATGCCACAATTCAACAATTTTTAAATTTGAATTGGTGGACTCTTTTCCTCCTTTAAGTAAAATTTTATTTCCAGATTTAAAAGCAATACCTGCCGCTTCAACAGTTACATCTGGTCGCGATTCATAAATAATCAGTACCGTCCCAAAGGATGCTGTTTTATTGTATACCTGCATGCCATTATCATGTTTAAAACTAAAACGTTCAATTCCAATAGGATCTTCCTGTGCGGCCAAATGTGTTACCGAGGCAATCATGTCATCTACTTTGGCATTGTCAACCTTTAATCGGTCGTACATTGAAATATCTTCTCCGTCATAAGCCTGCAAATCGCCTTTGTTTATTTCAATAATGGTGGCTCTTTCTTGTTCTAAAAGCGCTGCCATTTTTAGTAATACAGCATTTCTTGTTTCAATTGATAATAGCGTGTTCATTATTTTTTTGTTTGTTGTTGAGTTGTTGGTTGTAAAGTCGATTTCTCCTCTAAACTCTTAACTTCTAAACTTTTTAATTCATACTTAAGGGCTTCAAAAAATTGATCCACATGAGCCTTTTTAATGGTTAGTGGTGGCAATATTCTTAAAAGCTTTTTATTGGATGCCCCACCAGTAAATATGTGGTGATCGTAAATAAGTTTTTTTCTAAGTGCTCCCACTTCAAAATCAAATTCCAATCCTAGCATTAAGCCCCTACCTTTTATGTTTCTTATCTGTGGAATGGTATTGGCTATAGATATAAAATACTCTGAAATAGTATTCACATTATCAATAAGCTTTTCTGCTTCTAAGGTATTAAGTACAGCCAATCCAGCAGCACAAGCTAAATGGTTACCACCAAAGGTGGTGCCCAGCATACCATGCTTAGCCTTAATACTTGGGTGGATTAAAATACCTCCAATTGGAAACCCATTTCCCATACCCTTGGCTATGGAAATGATATCGGGTGTTACTTTGTAATGCTGAAAGGCAAAGAATTGTCCTGAACGTCCGTATCCCGACTGTACCTCATCGGCAATAAATAGGGTATTATTCGCTTTACAAAGTGTGTCTACAGCTTCATAAAATTCGGCTGTAGCCTGGTCTAGTCCACCAACGCCCTGTATAAACTCAACAATGACGGCACACACGTCGCCTTTTTCAAGTTCTGCCTTCACTCCTTCAATATCGTTTAAGGGTAAGATGGTAACTTGCTGTTGGGCATTGATAGGTGCGATAATATTGGGATTATCAGTCGCAGCCACGGCTGCAGAGGTACGTCCGTGAAAGCCGTTCTTAAAGGCAACAACACGCGACTTACCCGTTTTAAAGGATGCCAGCTTTAAGGCATTCTCATTGGCTTCGGCACCCGAATTACATAAAAACAAATTGTAATCTTTACAACCTGATAACGATTCCAGCTTATTGGCTAGTTCTACCTGTAATGGATTTTGAATGGCATTTGAGTAAAACCCCAAAGCCGCGACTTGCTGAGTTACTGCCTTAACATAATTAGGATGTGCATGTCCTATGGATATGACAGCATGACCGCCATACAAGTCTAGATATTCGGTGTTGTTTTCATCGTAAACATATACACCTTTACCAGAAACTGGAGTTACATTATATAATGGATAAACGTCAAATAATGGCATTTTAATTTTTTTTAATTTGATTAATCTTTTCAAACGAGGCAACTATACCTTTTATTAAGGAGGAGCTTAATCCTTGATGCTCCATTTCATTTAAGCCTTCAATAGTACATCCACTTGGTGTAGTTACACGGTCTATTTCTTGCTCTGGGTGCTTACCAGATTCCAACAATAAACTAGCTGCACCATAACAAGTTTGCATAGCCAATTGGTGAGCTTCGTGTGCTTCAAAGCCCAGTTGTATTGCTCCTTGTGTGGTAGCACGAACCAAACGCATCCAAAAAGCAATACCACTAGCACAAATTACCGTAGCGGCTTGAATTAACTCTTCGGGGATTACCAATGTGGTTCCCAATTGGTTAAAAATATCTTGGGCTAAGGTTACTTTGTCTTGGGCTACTGTATTGGCTGCAAGGCAGGTCATGGATTTCCCAATGGAAATGGCTGTATTGGGCATAACCCGAATAATATTTTTATCACTTCCTATAATGTTCTCTATTCTAGGGATTTCTACCCCAGCAGCAACTGATATAATAATGTGGTTTTTAGTTATTTTTGAAGCCACACTTTCTAAAACTTTATCGATATGTTTTGGTTGTAATGCAAAAATGATCATATCGGACTGCTCTACAGCCAATACATTATCATTAGTAACAGTAACATTTTGTAAAGTACTATAAGCATCTACATTTACCGTGTTTTTATCACTTAAATACAACGACGAAAAAGTATTGTTTTTAATAAGTCCCTTTGCAATAGAGCTTCCTAAATTTCCGGTTCCTATAATGGCTATTTTCATGCTTTTGATTGTTGGTTGATATTGATTTAAAAATAGGTGGCTTTAAGTTGTAATCCTGTCGATTCTTCTAAACCAAACATGATATTCATATTCTGTATGGCTTGCCCTGATGCCCCTTTCAACAAATTATCTATAACACTAGTAATCAATAATTTATTATCATGCTTATGCAAATGCACTAAACACTTATTGGTGTTTACAACTTGCTTTAAATGCAGCACCTGTTCTGAAACAAATGTAAATGCAGCCTCTTTATAAAAGTTTTTATAAAGATTAATGGCCGTTTCAACAGTCCCTTCAAAATCGGTATAGGCAGTTGCAAAAATGCCCCTTGAAAAATTCCCTCTATTGGGCATGAACAAAATTTTAGAAGAAAATCCACTTTGCAATTGTTTTATAGATTGGTTTATTTCACCTAAATGCTGATGTGTAAAAGGCTTGTAATATGAAAAATTATTATCACGCCATGGAAAATGTGAGGTTGCTGATAATGATGTTCCAGCACCTGTTGCTCCTGTTACAGCATTTATATGCACATCGTTTTTCAATACATTGGCTTTTGCCAAGGGTAATAATGCCAATTGTATGGCTGTGGCAAAACAACCCGGATTTGCTATATAATGAGCTGTTTTAACAGCTTCTTTTTGTAATTCGGGCAATCCATATACAAAGGCCTTCCCATTGAAGTTTTTATCGTTTTCTAATCGGAAATCATTTCCAAGGTCGATAATCCTTGTGGTTTCAGAAAAAGTATTTGCAGATAAAAATTTAACTGAGTTGCCATGGCCTAAACATAAAAACAAGACATCGACATTCTGATTAATGGTATCTGTAAATTCTAAATCTAAAGTTCCCTCTAAGTCTTGGTGTACCTTGCTTATTTTATTGCCTGCATTGGATGTGCTGTATACAAAGTTAATGGTTGCTTGTGGGTGATTAATTAGTAATCTAATTAGCTCTCCCGCTGTATATCCTGCACCTCCAATTATCCCTGCTTGAATCATGATTATGAGTTTACTTGATGATATATTTTGTTTTGATTTCCAAAGATTTTTATAAATCCTTTGGCCTCATCTGCTGTCCAGCCTTTATTCACTTCTCCATAACTACCAAACTTGGCATTCATTAAATCATGCTCAGAGCTAATACCATCCAAATTAAAATGGTAGGGTTTTAAAGTTACAAAAACATTGCCACTCACCTTATCTTGGCTACTTTCTAAAAAAGCTTCTATGTTTCGCATAACAGGATCTAAATATTGTCCTTCATGCAAATGCATACCATAAAAACTGGCTAAATATTCCTTATGCTGCAATTGCCACTTGGTTAGTGTATGCTTTTCTAATAAATGATGTGCTTTAATAGTTATTAATGCAGTAGCGGCTTCAAAACCAACGCGTCCTTTAATACCTACAATCGTATCACCAACATGAATATCTCTTCCAATGGCATAGGCCGATGCTAAGTTATTTAACACTTCAATATTTATTTCAGGATCGTTTTCAACACCGTTTACAGCTACTAATTCTCCCTTTTTAAAGGTTAGCTTAACCTTTTCGTCTTCGGCATGTTTTAATTGTGATGGGTAGGCCTCATCGGGTAATGGCTTTTCCGAAGTCAAGGTTTCTGAACCACCTACACTGGTACCCCAAAGTCCTTTGTTAATGGAGTATTTAGCTTTTTCCCAAGACATATCAACACCATTGGCTTTTAAATAGTCTATTTCCTCTTGTCTGGTAAGTTTCTCGTCTCTAATAGGAGTAACAATTTCAATCTCTGGTGCCAGGGTTTGAAAAATCATATCAAATCGAACTTGGTCGTTTCCTGCACCAGTACTACCATGTGCTATATATTCGGCACCAATGCTCTTGGCATATTCAATAATTTCTATAGCCTGTATAATACGCTCGGCACTTACTGACAATGGATAGGTGTTGTTCTTTAAAACGTTTCCAAAAATTAAGTACTTCACAACTTTTTGGTAGAATGTTGCTACAGCATCAATATTTTTATACGTTGTAACGCCCATTTTATAAGCGTTTGTTTCTATCTTTTTTATTTCGGCTTTTGTAAAACCACCCGTGTTTACACTAACGGCATGTACATCGAATTTCTTTGACAAGCTTACGGCACAATATGAGGTGTCTAACCCGCCACTGTATGCTATTACTAGTTTTTTCATTATTTTTTTGTTTATCCTCTACGAGGAATTAATATCCTTGTTTAATTTATTTTCTACAATACTTTAACCGCTACGCGGTAACCAACTCACAACTGTTAGTTGTTCGTTTTCATTTTTAATTATTAGTTTCCTTTTTATCTTTTTTTAAAAACATGGTTTCTTTAATATGCTTTAGCCTATTAAATCCTTTTTCTATCTTTTCTTTAATTTTTTTTGTTTCAATTTTATTTTTGGCTTTAGGATCGTAAAGCATGCCTGTACACAAGCACATTTTTCTATTGGTGCGTGTTAACACATCATAGTTTTTACAGGTTTGGCAACCGTCCCAAAATGTTGAATCGTCTGTTAATTCTGAAAATGGCACTGGTTTGTACCCCAAATCACTATTCATTTTCATAACAGCTAATCCTGTTGTTATACTAAACACTTTAGCATCTGGAAACTTCGTTCTGGAATGTGCAAAGATTTTATGTTTTATTTTTTTTGCTAAACCAATACCTCTGTAATCTGGATGTACAATTAAACCGGAGTTAGCTACAAACTTACCATGCCCCCAAAGCTCAATGTAACAAAACCCTGCAAACTTATCGCCATCAATAGCAATAACAGCGTTACCATTGGTCATTTTCTTTATGATATATTCGGGGGTACGTCTGGCTATACCGGTACCTCTTACTGCAGCAGATTCGGCTATCGTTTCGCAAATAATTTCTGCGTATTTAAAATGTGATGTATCAGCAATTACAATTTTCATTACAATCTTTAAAAGTATAAATTAAAATTTAGAGTTGTTTTTTAGAAATGAACCGGACTCACCTAGGTTCTAGACATATAGAAGCACACCCTTACGGGCGACGGGGAAAAATATAACCAAAGAAACGTTTGTTAATTAGCAAACTAACTATTTGGTTTTGATATGATATGAGAAATAAATTGGACACTATAAAAAATTTAAAATTACGTTATTGGTTTTGCTTCTTGGGTAGGATTAAGAGCGGCGGCGATTGCGCACGGGCAAACCGGGTACAGTACAACGTATTTTATTTTTTAAAGTTTTCATGTTGTAAAACTATAATTTTATTTAATACAAATTAAAAAATTGGTTACTTTTTTTTAAAAAATTACACATTGTTTTGTTTGAAACATATTTTTATAGAAAATGGAACCTATTGCCCGTTAAAAATAAATATCTTTCAAACTTTTGGAAAACAACCATGAGGCTTTGGAGAATGGAAAAACCCTTTTGAAGGTTGGAAAAATGGTTTTGGAAAACAGAGATGAACCTTCGGAAGATGGAAAAAAGGTTTCGGAAACAAGAAATAGGGTTTCGGAGACCTACGAAGCGCTAAAAGATGTTTACTTTACGGTTTTATTCTACTATAAATTTCCCTTTCATCATTAAATAGTGACTGGGGAAACTGCATAAAAAGTCGTATGTACCTTCTTCGGGAGCCTTAAACTCTATGGTAGTTGTTTGCCCACCTCCAATCATGTCCGTATGGGCAATAATAGCATTGGTGCCTTTTGGAATATATGCATTGTCTCTTTCTTTGGCTGCTTTGGTTGCAAAATCAACTAAGTCTATGCCCTTTTTTAGCAACACAAAATTGTGCCCCATTACATTAACATCCAATTTCCCTATATGCCGTAGTGTTAGTTTAACTTTTTGGCCTGCTTTAACTTTTATTTCCTTGAGATTGAATTGCATGGCATCGTTGCCTGTAATAACAATATTGGCAATATTGGCATCTGTAACCTCTTTGGTTACTGTTGAATCGTCTTTTACAGCGTCTTCATAAGTAAAACCAGTTTGTTTTTTCTCTTCTTTTTTTCCGCCACAGTTAATAAATATGGCTATAAAAGAAAATAACAATATTGTTTTTAAAGTTCTCATAGTTATAAAATATAGTCGGTGCTTATAAAGTTAGATGTTTTTTTATCTAACAACTCTTTTATAATGGCATTGTTATAGTCGTTATCTTTTGATGCCACAAAGGTCCTTATGGAAAATGAACGCAAGGCATCATGTACACTCAGGGTACTGAATGCAGAATCTTTTCTTCCTGTAAAAGGGTATACATCTGGCCCACGTTGGCAAGAGCTATTTAGGTTAACACGACAAACCAAGTTTACCAAGGTGTCTATTAATGGTGCCAAGGTTTTGATGTCTTGACCAAAGAGACTCACTTGTTGGCCATAATTAGATTCGGCCATATCATGTAAGGGCTCCTCTATATCTGTAAAGGGCACAATAGGTATAACGGGACCAAATTGCTCTTCTTCAAAAACCCTCATGTTCTTACTAACGGGATACAATACTGCTGGAAATATAAAGTTCTCGTTGGTTTCTCCCCCTCTTGAGTTTAATATGCTTGCTCCTTTTTGTAAAGCATCGTCTATTAATTCTTGTATATACCCAGGTTTATCTACCTCTGGTAGCGGCGTAAGTTTTGCACCTTCGTCCCAAGGGTTACCAAATTTCAAGGCATCTACTTTTTCAGAAAAACGTTTGTTGAATTTCCCAATAATGGATTCATGGACATATAACACTTTTAATGCTGTACAACGTTGGCCATTAAAAGACAAGGTTCCTGAAATACATTCGTCTACGGCTAGGTCTAAATCGGCATCGGGCAATACTATTGCTGGGTTTTTGGCCTCTAAGCCCAATACCATTCTTAAACGGTTTCCTTTAGGGTGTTGAGATTGTAAGGCATTAGCCGATTTGCTATTGCCAATTAATGCCAGCACGTCTATTTTACCAGATTTCATAATAGGCGCCGCCAAAACACGACCTCTACCATAAATAATATTTACTACCCCTTTTGGAAAACTATTTTGAAAAGCCTCCAACAATGGAGAAATAAGTAATACACCATGCTTAGCTGGCTTAAATATAACGGTATTACCCATAATTAGAGCAGGGATAAGCAAGGTAAATGTTTCGTTAAGTGGATAGTTATAAGGCCCTAGACACAAAACCACCCCTAGTGGACCTCTGCGGATGTGGGCATAAACCCCATCATGCTTTTCAAACTTAGCGGAATCTCTATCTATTTGTTTATATTCTTCAATGGTATCATAAATATAGTCAACCGTTCTATCAAATTCTTTTTGTGAATCGGGCAGGTTTTTACCTATTTCCCACATTAACAACTTTACAACCTCTTCACGCTTCGTTTTCATTTGCTCTACAAACTTTTCCATACAAGCGATTCTATCTACCACTTTCATGGTGGGCCATAAACCCTGACCTTTATCGTATGCACTCAAGGCCGAATTTAATGCTTCTACAGCCTCTACCTCTCCCAAGTCTGGCACAGTTCCCAATAATGTTGGCTTGTAGGTTTCTGTAGAAGAAATTGTTGAATACACTTCTGCCATGTCACCATCCCAAATTTTTAGTTCGCCTGAAACCAAATAGCTTTTTTGATGCAAAAGTGTGTTGATTTTATAGGGTTCTGGGATTTCCAATTTTGTAGTATTCATATATAAAAAAATAGTATTACAACTCCTGCTAAGATACTTAATATTTCACTAAAAGTACTTTTAAAAATAAGGAGTTGTACAAAAAATATCATATTCTTAACATAAGAATCAACCCTAAATAAATAATGTAAACCGCAATCGTTTTCGCCTTTTAAAGTTTAAATTATTTGCCACGAATTAACAAATGCATTGTGCATTTTGGGCTAATCTAATTAGACTAAGAACTGAAACAAATCGGGCTTATTATTTAAATAGTCTCCATAAAAATTATGGCGCTTCATTTTGGTAATTAGTGGCTCTAAATCATCAGCCGATTTTAATTGAATTCCCACTACTGCTGAGCCGTTTTCCCGGTTTGTTTTTTTTGTATATTGAAAATGTGTAATATCGTCATTAGGCCCCAAGATGTCCACCACAAATTGCTTTAAGGCTCCTGCACGCTGTGGAAATTTTACAATGAAATAATGCTTTAAATTAGCATACAATAAAGCGCGTTCTTTTATTTCAGCTGTCCTGGTAATATCATTATTACTACCGCTTACTATGCAAACAACATGTTTTCCTTTTATTTCCTCGGCATAAAAATCCAATGCCGAAATGCTTAAGGCTCCTGCGGGTTCTACAACAATGGCATCTTTATTATAGAGCTCTAAAATCGTTTCGCATACCTTGCCTTCTGGCACGGTACACATACTATGCAAATTGGTTTTACAGATATCAAAGGTTAAATCGCCTACCCGTTTTACAGCAGCACCATCTATAAATTTTTCAATACGCTCTAGCTCTGTATTTCTATTATTCTTTATGGAAATTGTCATGGATGGTGCCCCTTCTGGCTCTACTCCAATAATCTTGGTGTTGGGAGAAAGGACTTTAAAAACAGTTGAAAGACCTGCTGCCAATCCACCACCACCAACAGCTACAAAAATATAATCGATAGGGGTTGTTGTTTGTTCTAAAATTTCTAAAGCTATGGTAGCTTGTCCCTCTATCACTTTTTCGTCATCAAACGGGTGTATAAAGGTTTTTTGTTGTTGTTTGCACTCTAACATGGCTGCGTGGTAAGCATCATCAAACGTATCGCCTACAAGTCTAATATCTGTATAATCTTCACCAAACATTTTAACCTGTTCTACTTTTTGGTTGGGTGTAGGAGCAGGCATGTATATAGTCCCCCTTATTTTTAACAATTTGCATGACAGTGCCACTCCCTGGGCATGGTTTCCTGCACTGGCACATACTACGCCATGAGCTGATTGGTCTGGGGTTAATGAGCTTATCTTATTATAAGCCCCTCTTATCTTATAGGAACGTACCTGCTGCAAATCTTCGCGCTTCAACAAAACTTGGGCGCCAAACTGCTTGGAGTACCTAAGGCTGGGACTTAAAGGCGTAACTGCCGATACCTTTTTAATGGTATCGGCAGCTACTTTTATAGAATCAACACTAGGAAAATATACTGTTTTTCCTTTATCCATAAACTTTTATTGTTTTAAACTATAGGCTTCATAGCCGTCATAGATGCTCGTAAAAAGGTTCCTATTTTTTCAACAGGATGCTCTCTTAACGCTTTGTTTACTTCTATTAATTTGGCGTTATCAACACCTTTCCCATTATCAGTTGCATAAGCTTTTCCAATAACATCGGTATCAATCTTAGCCATAAAATCTGCTAATAATGGTTTACAGGCATGATCGAATAGATAGCACCCATACTCGGCTGTATCAGAAATCACACTGTTCATTTCATACAATTTACGTCTTGCTATGGTATTAGCAATAAGTGGTGTTTCGTGCAATGATTCGTAGTATGCAGAAGCATCAATGATTCCAGAATCGGTCATAGCTTCAAATGCCAACTCTACACCTGCTCTTACCATAGCTACCATTAGCACACCATTATCGTAATATTCTTGTTCTGAAATATCTACATTACCTGCAGGTGTTTTTTCAAAAGCGGTTTCGGCTGTTTCGGCACGCCAGGTTAAAAGCTTTTTATCGTCATTGGCCCAATCTTCCATCATACCACTTGAAAATTTACCTTCCATAATATCGTCCATGTGCTTTTGGAACAGTGGACGCATAATATCCTTCAATTCTTCTGAAAGTTCAAATGCTTTAATTTTTGCTGGATTGGAAAGACGGTCCATCATATTTGTAATCCCGCCATATTTTAACCCTTCTGTAATGGTTTCCCATCCATATTGAATTAATTTTGAAGCATATCCTGGCTCAATGCCTTTCTCTATCATTTTATCGAAACAAAGAATGGATCCTGTTTGCAGTAATCCACAAAGAATGGTTTGTTCTCCCATTAAATCACTTTTCACCTCTGCTACAAACGACGAGGCTAATACTCCAGCCCTATCACCTCCTGTAGCTGCTGCATAGGCTTTTGCTTGTGCCCAACCTTTCCCTTCTGGGTCATTTTCTTCATGCACTGCAATAAGTGTTGGTACACCAAATCCTCTTTTATACTCTTCTCTTACTTCGGTACCTGGACATTTTGGTGCCACCATAATAACGGTTAAGTCTTCACGAACCTGTGTGCCTTCCTCAACAATATTAAACCCATGTGAATAGGATAGTGTAGCGCCTTTTTTCATTAATGGCATCACTGCTTTTACAACATTGGTATGCTGTTTGTCTGGAGTTAAATTCAATACCAAATCGGCTGTTGGAATCAATTCTTCATACGTTCCAACATTAAAACCATTTTCGGTAGCTTTAACGTACGAGGCACGTTTTTCAGCAATGGCTTGCGGCCTTAAGGCATAAGAAATATCCAATCCGGAATCTCTCATGTTCAAGCCTTGGTTCAAGCCTTGTGCTCCGCATCCAACGATAACAATTTTCTTGCCCTTTAATACATTTACCCCATCTTCAAACTCTGAAGTGTCCATAAATCTACACTTCGATAATTGATTTAATTTATCCCTTAACGATAGTGTGTTAAAATAATTTCCCATCTTTAATTTTTAGTTACTATTTATTGGTTATTGAATGCCTTTAGCATTTCTGTTATTTTCATTTCATCTTTAGTAACTGCAATGCGTCCTGCTCGAACAAATTGCATGATACCAAACACATTTAAGTCCCTTCGCAAAGACTCTATTTCGTTTCTTCTACCTGATTTTTCAAGTACAAAAAATTCTTTGTTTACAGTTACAATTCTGGTATTACTCTCTTTAATAATATTTTGAATTTGAGGTTCTTCAAACAATAAATCCGACTTAATCTTAAACATACAAGACTCGGTATAAATGGTTTGCTCGTCTGTATGGTAGTAAGCGCGTATCACCTCTACTTGTTTTTCTAACTGCTTAACTATTTTAGCGGCCTGCGACTTGGTCATATTAACCACAATAACAAACCTATTAACCCCATCTATCTCTGATTGCGAGGTGGTAAGGCTTTCTATATTAATGTGCCTGCGTTGGAATATGGCCGAAACACGATTTAACAACCCGATGTTATTTTCGGTGTAAATAGATATGGTAAGTGTTTTAATTTCTTCGTTCATTTTTTAGATTTTTAGCTCAAACGTACATCAGACACGGAGGCTCCTGTGGGTACCATAGGGAACACGTTATCTTCTTTCTCTACACATACTTCAAGGAAGTAGGCATCTTTAGACGCGATCATCTCTTTAACAGCATCTGCCAATTCCTCTCTTTTTGTAACACGTTTAGCATTAATATGATATCCTTTAGCAATGGTAATGAAATCTGGATTTGTCATTTCAGTTGATGCATAACGCTTATCAAAAAACAACTGCTGCCATTGGCGTACCATGCCTAAAAACTCATTATTTAGCACCACTATTTTAACAGGTACTTTTGTTTGGAATATGGTACCCAACTCCTGAATGTTCATTTGGTAACCCCCATCACCTATAATGGCAATCACTTCTCGGTTAGGCTCGGCCATTTTTGCTCCAATTGCTGCTGGAAGTGCAAAACCCATAGTGCCTAAACCACCAGAGGTAATATTACTTTTGGATAAGTTAAACTCAGAATAGCGGCATGCTATCATTTGATGTTGTCCAACATCTGATACGATAGCTGCATCCCCCTTACTTTCTATATTGATTTGCTTAAGCACTTCACCCATAGTCAATCCCGACTTGGTTGGATAAAGGTCCCCTTTTATTACTTGCTCAAATTCTACGGCATAGAGGTCTTTAAATTCTTGTAACCAAGCATCATGCGAATTCTTATTTAATAAAGGCAACAGTTTTGCTAAACTGTCTTTAGAATCACCCAATACGGCAACGTCTGTTTTTACGTTTTTATCAATCTCGGCTGGATCTATATCAAAATGAATGATTTTAGCTTGTTTTGCATAGGTATTCAAATCACCCGTAACCCGGTCATCAAAACGCATCCCTATGGCAATTAACACATCGCACTCATTCGTTAGCTTGTTGGGCGCATAATTTCCGTGCATACCTACCATACCCACATTTAAGGGATGTGAAGTTGGTATTGCAGAAGCCCCAAGAATAGTCCATGCAGCAGGGACACCCGATTTTTCCATAATTGCTTTAAGTTCGTCCTCAGCCTGACCAAGAATAACACCTTGCCCCCAAACAATCATGGGTTTCTTAGCTGCGTTAATAAGTTCTGCAGCTGCTTTAACGGATTCGATATCTGTTTTAGGTACTGGTACATAACTTCTTACTCCAGTACATTTTTCATAGCTAAAGTCTAATTCACCTACCTGTGCATCTTTGGTAATGTCAATCAAAACAGGTCCCGGGCGACCACTCTTGGCAATATAAAATGCCTTAGCTATTACTTCTGGAATTTCGGAGGCTTTGGTTATTTGATGGTTCCATTTTGTAATAGGAGTGGATATACCAACGATGTCTGTCTCTTGAAAGGCATCGCTACCTAACAAATGTGAAAACACTTGACCAGTAATGCATACTACGGGTGTGGAATCTATTTGTGCATCGGCAATGCCAGTCACTAAGTTGGTAGCCCCTGGGCCCGATGTTGCCATTGCTACGCCTACTTTTCCAGAAATACGCGCATAACCTTGTGCTGCATGTGCAGCACCTTGTTCATGTCTTGTAAGGACATGGTGGATCTCGTTTCTAAATTTATATAACTCATCATAAACTGGCATGATAGCACCTCCGGGATAACCGTAAAGTATATCAACACCCTCTGCCAATAAACATCTTATAATGGCTTCGCTACCTGTAATACGCATGGTTTGTTTTGTTGCCTTTTGCGTTTGGGTTTTTATTTCTGTATTCATACTTCTCAATTTATGAGATTCTTGTTTTTTCAATGGAATTCTTTAAAACTCGTCCGTTACACAGCCTTTGGATGCTGATGATACCGATCTTGCATATTTATAAAGTACACCTCTTTCAAATTTCAATTTTGGTGCTTTCCAATTTTGTTTTCTTGTTTCTAATTCTGCTTCTGAAATGTTTACTGAAATGGTATTTGTTTCGGCATCAATGGTTATAATATCTCCATTTTCTACAAAAGCTATATTACCACCTTCCTGTGCTTCGGGGGTTATGTGACCAACAACAAAACCATGGGTTCCACCAGAAAAACGACCATCTGTAATTAAAGCCACATCTTTACCTAAACCAGCACCCATAATGGCCGCTGTAGGCTTAAGCATTTCTGGCATTCCTGGCCCCCCTTTTGGCCCTTCGTAACGGATGACGACCACATCACCCTTTTCAACTTTTCCATCACGAATACCATCGTTGGCTGCATACTCTCCATCAAAAACCTTCGCTTTACCTACAAATCGCAATCCTTCTTTTCCAGTAATTTTTGCCACACTACCTTCGGTTGCTAAGTTTCCATATAACATGCGCAAATGTCCTGAAATTTTTATTGGCTGTTCTAAAGGTTTAATAACATCTTGCCCCTCACTTAAATCGGGAACATCCAATAAGTTTTCAGCTAATGTTTTTCCTGTTACTGTTAGGCAATCGCCATGTAACAATCCTTTTTTCAACAAGTATTTTAAAACCGCTGGAATACCCCCAACGGCGTGTACATCTTCCATTAAGTATTTACCACTTGGTTTTAAATCTGCCAAGAATGGTGTGTTATCACTAATATCCTGAAAATCCTTAAGTGTAAATTCTATTTGTGCTGCTCTAGCTATTGCTAAAAAGTGAAGTACCGCATTGGTAGAGCCTCCAAGAATTGTTACTAAACGAATGGCATTCTCTAAAGACTTACGGGTAATAATGTCTGAGGGTTTAATATCTTTTTCTAGCAATAAACGCATGGCTTCACCAGCTTTTATAGCTTCTTGTTTCTTTTCTTCTCCCGTTGCTGGGTTTGATGAGTTGTAAGGCAATGCCATTCCTAAAGCTTCTATGGCCGATGCCATGGTATTTGCCGTATACATTCCACCACAGGCTCCTGCTCCTGGGCAAGCTTTTTGAACAATATTTTTAAACTCGGCTTCGTTCATGGTTCCTGCCACTTTGCTGCCCCAAGCTTCAAAGGCTGAAACAACATCCAATTTTTTACCTTCATGACAACCAGAATCTATCGTACCACCATACACTAAAATGGATGGCCTGTTTAAACGAATCATAGCCATTAAGGCTCCTGGCATATTTTTATCACAACCCACTACAGTTACTAAGCCATCATAGCTCATGCCTTGTACAACGGTTTCCATTGAATCTGCAATAATATCACGAGACGGCAACGAATAACGCATTCCTGGAGTTCCCATAGAAATACCATCACTTACTCCAATTGTGTTAAAAATAAGCCCTGTAACATCTTCATTTTTTGTGCCTTGTTTTACTAGTTTGGCCAAATCGTTTAGATGCATATTGCACGGGTTGCCTTCGTAACCTGTACTTGCTATACCAACCATAGGTTTATAAAAATCTTCCTCGGTTAGTCCTATAGCATGCAACATGGCTTGTGCTGCTGGTTGCGTTGGATCTTGTGTTACTGTTTTGCTGTATTTATTTAGTTCTTTCATTTTTATTACAGATAATTTACTATTTATCTTTTTTCTTTATTCAATGTTTTAATTATTTAAGATTCTTGTTGGTAAAAACTCAATCTTTGTATTTAAGTTTCGAAATTAATCCATTAGGTTTTTATATCCCGTATCCTTTATAATTCAAGGTTAAATCCAGCACTACAAAAAACAACATAACAACCTATTTATCAATATTTTAAATAATTATTTTTATGACGTTCAAATTTGAAAAATAATCCACAAAAAAAGCCTTCCGTTTCGGGAAGGCTTACATATATAATGTGTAAATTTTAATTATAGCCTTCCTACGCCATGCGAAATAATCACAACGACAATAATAGAAATGCTATTTAAAATTAGATTCTTCATTTTTTATTTGAACGACAAATATTGACAATTAAATTTTAAAAACCAATTTATTGCTGAAAAAAATAAAAAGTAATTCGCTTTTCCTTTTATTTTTTTACTTTTGCCAACGCAAATAACAGAGGAAAGATTTGACTGATTGCAACCTCTCTTCAGAATCGAGAAATCGATGATGAGACCCTGCATCAAGTGCAGGATTAAAAATGCTAAAGGCAGTGTGAACTCCCTTCGACGTTATCGTCAAATCTTGAATAAAATATATATTATGGCTTATTTATTTACTTCGGAAAGTGTTTCTGAGGGACATCCAGATAAAGTAGCAGACCAAATTAGTGATGCTTTAATTGATAATTTTTTGGCTTTCGATAGCGAATCGAAAGTAGCTTGCGAAACCTTGGTTACCACTGGCCAGGTTATTCTTGCTGGTGAAGTAAAATCGCATACTTATTTGGATGTTCAGCAAATTGCCAGAGATACCATCAATAAAATAGGATATACAAAAGGTGACTATATGTTTGACGGTAATTCCTGTGGTGTGCTATCGGCCATCCATGAACAATCGGATGACATAAACCGTGGTGTAGACAGAGGCTCTAAAGAAGAACAGGGTGCTGGCGACCAAGGTATGATGTTTGGGTATGCCACGAATGAAACGGAAAACTTCATGCCCTTGGCTTTGGATTTATCACATAGAATACTCAAGGAACTTGCTGAGTTACGTCGTGAAAGTAAAGACATTACTTACTTAAGGCCTGACTCTAAAAGCCAAGTAACCATAGAATACAGTGATGATAACATTCCACAACGCATTAACACTATTGTGATTTCTACCCAGCATGACGATTTTGCTGACGAAGCTACTATGCTTGATACCATTAGAAAAGATATTGTTAATATTTTAATACCTCGAGTTATTGCAAAATTACCTGAGTCTATACAGTTACTTTTTAAAGATGATATTAAGTATCACATAAACCCTACTGGCAAATTTGTTGTTGGAGGCCCTCATGGCGATACAGGACTTACAGGGCGAAAAATAGTGGTTGATACTTATGGTGGAAAAGGAGCGCATGGTGGTGGTGCTTTTTCTGGAAAAGACCCGAGCAAAGTAGATAGAAGTGCTGCTTATGCAACACGCCATATTGCTAAGAACTTAGTTGCTGCAGGTGTTGCGGAAGAGGTTTTAGTACAGGTAAGTTATGCTATTGGTGTGGTAGAACCTATGGGTATTTTTATAAACACTTATGGCACCTGCCCGTTTAACATGACGGATGGCGAAATTGCCGAGATTGTCTCTACCATTTTTGATATGCGTCCATTTGCCATTGAAAAACGTTTAAAATTACGTGCACCTATTTATAGTGAAACAGCGGCTTACGGCCATATGGGACGTAACAATGAGACTGTTACCAAAACATTTACCCAACCCAACGGGGAAAGCATAACGCTTGATGTGGAATTGTTTACTTGGGAGAAATTGGATTATGTTGAAAGGGTTAAAGAAGCCTTTGGCCTGTAGCTTATTCTGATAGTAATCTGGAGCACCTTCAAACAGTAAGGTTAAACACTTCCGTGCTTATATGGCACAGGTTTAAATATGAAACAAAAAAAGCAAGCCTAAAAAGCTTGCTTTTTTTGTTTCTATGTGGGGAGAGCAGGATTCGAACCTGCGAAGACTTAGTCAGCAGATTTACAGTCTGCCCTCGTTGGCCGCTTGAGTATCTCCCCAAAACCGAGCGCAAATATATCATACTTCCTGAAGTTTGCAAAATAAAAAAAGGCAATTTTACCAATTCATTTTACACAATAAATACCTTGGTATTTTATTTGGAAAACACCCATTTAAAGGCATCTTTAAAAGCTGGTGTTGAGGATACTTCTCCATGTGGTAGTCCTTCATAAATTTTATGCCTGAAATTAAATGAGGGATAAGCTCTACTGGATAGTTTTTTAACCAAGGTATCGTAAGATGCCAGCCAGTTTTCGTTATCGGCGCCCCCAATAGCCAAATAAAAGTTTAAGGGCAGATCGTTTACCGTTTGTGCCAAAGCTGCTTCTTCAGCTACATAATCTTTTATTTGTGCAACAGCAAAGAGGTTTTTAAATGGATAATCAGTATCATTTTGGTATCGCATAAGTGTACCTGTTGTAAATAACCCACCTAGTGAATTTCCAATTAATGTGTTATTATCTTTTTGGGTACGGTATTCTTTATTGATAAATGGCATAATGGTATCCTTTAAAAAATTAAATAAGTTATCGGGGGTTCGTGCAAGGTCCCGACTTCTAAAACGCCTCTCATCTGCAAAATTATATGCTTCTGGATATGCAATCCCAACCGTAATCACATCAACAATCTCCCCATTTGCTGAGGCTGTGGCAATCTCGTTATATTGATTGTGATTAAAAATACCTCCATCTGTTATGTAAACTACAGGATATGTTTTACTACTGTCTTTATTGTAATTAGCAGGCTCTCCAATAAGCAAACGGAAATTTCCATTAATAGCATGACTGAACATCTTAACTTGACGCAATTCCTGTCCGCAAGTAAAAGACCAAGTCGACTGATCTTTTATTGCTGTACTATCACTAAAGGCCTCCTGGGATATGTTAACGTAATAGCTTTTACCAACTTCCATATTCTTTTTAGGATTGAATATAATTCTTGTAGACTTACTCGCTACCAAACTAGTAGAGTCTAATTGGATTTGCTCGAACAACGATCCATCTTCGTTAAAAATAGTAATCGACTCCTCAGGGTTAATGGTAATACCTTCTTTGAAATGCAGCATGAACATCTCGTTGGTAGCTACCATAACACTTCCAGGAGTTGGAGTTAACAAGGCTATGTTATTAATATTGGTCGCTTCTTTTTCTTTACAGCCTAGCAGCAAAGACATGCCTAAAATTAAAATTACAATACGGTTCATTATATGTTGTTTTATGAGTTAACATTGAAGTTTCAATGTTAACTGCCCTACTAATAAATTACATAAATATATCACAATCAAACAATTACACAAAACACAACACATTACTTACAACTCGTATCGCAATCTAAATGATATAAAAAGTGGTTGTATAAAATATTCTGTAGCACTTACCGAAACACTTCCTGTACTACTATTGCTCTGCGATTTGGTGTTGAATAGGTTGGTTGCCTTAATTTCATATTCAAACTTGGCATCTTTATCTTTTCTATAAGATAAGGAAGCGTTTAAAAACTCATAGCTGTTAATGGTCTTGTCCTCATCACTAAAATTATTATACGAGTAATCGCTTTTAAGTGTAAATGTTTTAAAAATGAGCGCATCGAACTCTATGGATGGCGATTTTGTAAAATACTTTGTATTGTTATTCCCTTGATTGTTGTCTTGTATGGTGTAGCGATACCCTAATTCTACATTGGGTGCTGTTTTAAAGTTTGTTCTTAATTCGGCTCTATAGGTTTGCGAAAAGCTTTCACTAACCGATTGCACATTTTGAATAAATTGATTGAATTTTGAATAATTGAAATTCCCATTAATTGAAGCTCTTATTTTTCCAAATGTTCGCTGAAACCTACCAAAGGCACTAGCGCTTTCGTCGGCAAAACCAGAATTGAAAGGTGTACTAATGCGTATAACACTGCCCGGCTCAAAAAATGACGTATTCCTAATGTTGTCTACACTTTTGCTATAGCTTAAACGAGCATGGACATTGGTGTAATTAAACATGTTAAAACTAAAATAAGACAGATTGACATTGTGAGATAATGCACTTTCCAATTCAGGATTTCCTGAAAACAGTAAGCTATAACTATTAAGCACCAACCCTCTTGCAAATTTGGACACATCTGTAAATTGGGTTTGCATACGATAATCTAATATTATTTGCTCACTCTTTTTAAGTTGCATTATCATATTGAAATCGGGCAACAGCCTAAAAAAGTTATCAATGGTCTTTGTACTCAACTGTATGTTTTTTGTACTATAAGCATGTGCAGAAACTCCAGGTGTAAAGGTAAATATACCAGACTTTAAGCGGTAATGTGCTGCTACATAAACATCACTAAAATTGTATTTAATGGCATTGGTATCTATACCATCATTTATGGTTGGTGTAGGATTGTAAGTGGTATTATTATCTAAAAATTGAAAAATATTAGAATCGAATTGCTGTGTACTCAATATACTCCCCACAGTA
The DNA here is from genome assembly GCF_059428085.1 of Aestuariibaculum scopimerae. Classification (NCBI taxonomy): domain Bacteria; kingdom Pseudomonadati; phylum Bacteroidota; class Flavobacteriia; order Flavobacteriales; family Flavobacteriaceae; genus Aestuariibaculum; species Aestuariibaculum scopimerae. The sequence continues at coordinate 2,038,140 of NZ_CM182089.1, read as the reverse complement.
AAGTTAATATCACTTTTATTATTTAAAATGTTCCAGTAATCCAACTTAGCATCTAACTGATTGGACTTTACGCGTTTGTTTTGGGCAATGTTATAATTAATTTGTGCGCCATCTAGCCCCAAATTATTTGCTGTATCATCATAGCCTGCCTTGTCTTCTAGAACGGCATTGTAAAAAGGGTCTTCATCTTGTAGCAAATGCTGTACCTCTAAAGCAAAAATATTGGTGTCGTCCAGTGTATAATAATAATTCAAGTTTTGGTTAATACTATATGGACTTGCGCTTTCCAACTCATCGATACTGCCATTAACTGTTGATAAAAAACCTTGGTCTTGTGATTCTTTTGAGAGACGCCCCAAAATATCATAATCCAATTGGTTATTTACATTGGGCTTATATTTGGCCGATAATTTCATCATACCCAAATCACTGCGCTGTAATGTATTGCTTTGAGTACGCTCGTCTGGAATCCCTAAATCTGGATCGGTATATTGTACATCTCTATTTTCTTGCAATTCTGTTTTACTATTAGAAAAAATTGCAAACCCACTTAAATCCAATGTTTTCTTAGGTGACCAACTAAAATTAGCTGCTCCAAATTTGGTGTTAATGTCTTTAGCTCGATTGTTTTGAGCAGTTAAAAACCCCAAATTGTTGCTTCCTAAATTAATATTCGTGCCACTTTGGCGACTAGGATTTCTAAAGCCTCCTGTAAAGTTGAAGTAATCGCGTCGTGAAAACGCCACTTCTCCTAAATTATTTAAATCTGTAATGGTGTTGATGCTGTATGTGGGACTGTAATAAAATAGCTTTGGCTGAAGTAAATACAATCCATTTTGGTTGGACGCACCACCTCCTAAGGTCACATTACCAAACCAAAAATTCTTTTTGCCCTCTTTTAATTTAATATTAATGGCCACATTATCTTGGTTATTAGTAACACCACTTAATTGACCCACTTCTGCATAGTTTTTTAACACCTGTACCTTATCAACGGCATTCGATGGAATGTTTTGCGTAGCCAACTTTGTATCGCCATCAAAAAAATCTTTACCATCTACCATGACCTTGGAAACCACTTTACCCTCTACTTCCACCTGGCCATCATCATTAACTTCAACCCCAGGTAAATTTTTAAGAACATCTCCAAGTTTTCTCTCTGTTCCTTTGTTAAAAGAATCGGCATTGTAAACAATCGTGTCTCCCTTAATAGTTACGGGCATTTCATAAACCAATTCAATTTCATCTAAGGCATTATCATACTGTAAGGTAAAGTTTTGGGTAATGTCCTCTTCGGTAGTATCAAAGAGCATTTCTCCCATTTTCATACCAATGTAACTCACTTGAATTTTATAAGATGTGTTTTTATTTAAACTAAGCTTGTAACGCCCTTCATCATTGGTAATTCCATAAGAATCCAATGCTTTTGTTTCTTGGTTTATGGCAACAACATTAGCCAATTCTAAAGGGTTACCTATACTATCTTTTACAACACCTTCTAACCTTACCTGTGCAAAAGTTACCGCATTTGTCACAAATAACAGTAACGTAATAAATTTTAGTTTCATTAATCTTCTTAAAAAAATCGTTGGTTTGTTTTAACGACGACCCCCTCTGCCCCTAAAGTTCTCCCGCATTTCCTGTGTCTTTGTTTTTACTATGGCATCGTATGCTTTTTTAGTAACTTCTTTCCCTTTTGAGGGTACTTTTATATTGGTTTTATCTTCAGGGTTCAACACTATTTTTGAACATAAAATGGTGGTACGACCAGCATTAACTTCTAAAATCAAACCTGGAAGCCCCCAGTAGTCTCCTGGACCTTGGTTTATTGGAATTTGTAAGGTATACCATGCTACAATTTCTATATCTCTGGAAGTATCTTCATCTTCTTCACCAGAGGACCTTCTAAAGCGTCCAAAACCAGGATCCTCTATTGTTTTTGTAGCAGTTGCCTTAAAGCACATGTAACTTCCTATTTGCTTGGTTTCACCACTCATGGCCCAATTCAATTTTGGTAAGGTATCTTTTATTAAAAAGTTCTTCCCAAAAAACTCTTGCTCCTGTAACAAAAGTCCCCCTTTTATGTTTTTATATTGTGGTCCTCCAGTAAAACTACCCATCATAACACTCCAACGGCCACCACCACCTCCAGGGGTCTCTAACTTTTCTTCTTCGGTATAAATAGATTCTGTTTGATTGAATGTTAGGATATAGGTTTTTTCCAAAGCACTTCGCATACGTTCGGCAATTTGTTTTCTACGCTCATCACTCATTTGTTCGCCTCCAAAGTTGCTCATATCTACTGTGGTTTTACTTTGGTAATAGGCTTTACCTTGAAATTCTTTTTGTGCATATGAAACTGTATACCCAACCAGTAACAACCCTAAGATTCCATTTTTTATACTATTTATTTGCATTGAAGTCAGATTTAATTTTCCAATTAGACCCTTTTTGTATCAATAAGTTTAAATAGCATAAGCAAAATATTTATCCTCCAATTCTAATTCCAACACGCATCCCGCCATCATCAGCATGCCTACCATTGGCACTTTCCTCTTCTTCTTGCATACGTTTTTCTACAATAGATTCAAATTCTAATTGATTGACCACTTTCCCCTTTCTAGGCTCTTTGATGGTTATGGTATCTTTAGAGTTCAACGCAATTTTACTGCAAATAATGGTCTCCTGCCCATCATTTATCTCAAGAATCAACCCAGGTAAGCCTTGGTATTTTGCAGGTCCATTATTAACAGGTATTTGGGGTGTATACCAAGCTGTAACAACAACCTCTTTCATTTTAGGCACTGGGCTTACGTTTAAATCTTTATCCCCATTAATACTTATGGCGCTTTCCTCAACTTCTACCATACGTGTTAAAGTTGCCTTATAGCAACTATAATCACCAATATATTTGGTATCATTTTCCAATTTCCATTCTAATTTTTCCAGATGGTCCTTTACAAGAAATATTTTTCCAAATACTTCATTTTGTGATGTAAATCGATTTTCCTTAATGTTTTTGTACAATATATCTGAACCATCAGTAGATACAAACACTATACGCATATTACCTGTTTGTGGTGGCTCTAAACTTTCTTCTTCTTTATAAACAGAAGCTTCCTTGTTAAAATTAAGAATAAACGTTTTTTCAAACTGCTTCTTCAGCATTTCCAGCATACGCTGGTGCATATCCGAATTCATTTGCGTACTATCTAACGCAATGTCAATTTTTCGTTTTGTTTTGTATGTAGCCGCTCCTTGAAAATCTTGTGCAATACACAAAGTATGGCCCATTATTAAAACTAAAACACATATTGTTTTTAAAAATGTTGTCATAGCTGTTCGCTTTTAATTATTTGATATACAAATATGTCATGTATAATTTAAATCCATGGTTAACATGTGTTAACGTGTGTTAACTGCTTGGTTTTGTATGATTTTAAGGGTTATTTTTGACTTATGGATGGTTTGCGATATAAGGCTATTTTGTATGTTATAATTTCGGTAATTATAACCACTATTGGTATTCAAGTATATTGGAATTACCAACATTATCTAGCCAGTAAACAACAACTTATAAATGACGTACAGGCGAGTTTGGACAAATCTGTAGATGATTACTATACCCATCTAGCTAAGAAAACAACTATTGGGTTTGCATTTAGGGGAGATAGTATAAATAATAGAGATAACAAAAACTATAACCTTCATAAAGTCATTAAACGGATTAATGAGACCAACAATATGGTTTATAAGTCCGATAGCCTAAACCCCAAACCCTATAAAAGTATTTTCTTTTATAAAGACCCCCTTATACATAACGATACTATTAATGAAGTATTGGAAAATTACTCCTTATTAAAAGCAACGGATGCACTTCAATTAAAAAAAATTGAAATTCTTACCACTAAAGTTATTGTTTCTATTAGCAATGACACCCTAACCCTAAAACACATTGATAGCCTTTTAGGTATTGAACTTAAAAGAAAAGAAATCGATTTACAATACAGTTTAACTTTTAAAACAGAAAATAACAGCTTAAAACACTACAGTAACTATCCTCTAGAGAATACTAGTGTAAACACCTATGAACATTTATTGCACACATCTTCCAAATCCAGCTTTTTACCAAAGGAAAGTAAGCTAAACATCTATTTTAACAATGCAACCCGTGTTATTTTAAAACGCATTATGGGGGGATTCCTTATTTCCTTGGCACTTGTCTTGGCCGTTATTAGCTGCTTATTCTATTTATTAAGTATTATAAAGCACCAAAAACAACTGGCAGAAATAAAAAACGACCTGATTAGCAATATTACCCATGAATTTAAAACACCCATAGCTACTATTGGAGTTGCTATTGAAAGTATTAAAGCATTTGACACCATAAACAACAAAGAGAAAACAAAAACGTATTTAGACATGTCTTCACAGCAACTAACCAAGTTAAACACCATGGTTGAGAAAATACTTGAAACAGCTTCTTTAGACAGTGATAGTTTAAACTTAAATAAAGACACCAGCAATATTAGTAACATTATAGTTACGATTGCTGAAAAGCATCAAATACAAACTACAAAACAAATAATTTTAGATGTCCCAAAAAATGATGTATATGCCAAAGTTGATGTGTTCCATTTTGAAAACACCATTAATAACATATTAGATAATGCCATTAAATATGGTGGAAATACCATAAATATATCTTTAAAACAAAACACTTTAAATTTCACGGTTGTTATTTCTGATGATGGCAACATACTGACCAAATTGTCCAAAAACAAAGTATTTGAAAAGTTTTATCGAGTTCCAAAAGGCAATACACACAATGTAAAAGGGTATGGGATTGGTTTGTATTACGCCAAAAAAATTGCCGAGAAGCATGGTGGCACAATACAATTAGATATAGATAATGGTTTAACCAATTTTAAAATATCATTTCCCAATGCATAAACCAATAACCATTCTTTTAGCTGAAGATGAGCCTGCTTTAGGACTAATAATAAAGGAAAGTTTAGAAACAAGAAACTTTAATGTATTGCTTTGCGACGATGGAGAAAAGGCTTTGAGCACTTATAAAAACTGCAACCCAGAACTATTAGTTTTGGATGTTATGATGCCCAAAAAAGATGGTTTTACCTTGGCCAAGGAAATTAGAAGCATAGACGAGGCTATTCCTATTATATTCCTTACGGCTAAATCACAAACCCATGATATTGTTGAAGGGTTTAATATTGGAGGTAACGACTATTTAAAAAAGCCTTTTAGCATGGAAGAACTTATAGTACGCATAAACAACTTGCTCAATAGAAAAAACAACCAAAAAATACCTGAACTATTTCAAATCGGTTATTATACCTTTAACTTCCCAAAACAAACGCTTCAATTTAAAAACAGCAATACCTTTCAATTAACCCATAGAGAGGCCCACTTACTGTTTTATTTAATCAAGAACAAAAATGCTGTATTAAATCGGTCTGTTATCTTAAAAAAGTTGTGGGGCAATGACGATTTCTTCAATGCTAGAAGTATGGACGTATTTATTACTAAACTTAGAAAAAAATTACATCAAGACAAATCCATTCAAATTATAAATATTCGGGGGGTTGGCTATAAATTAATTTGTTAAAAACTGGTTTGATTTTTGTATTTTGCACACCACAATGAAATATTTATATTACCTCCTCACATTTTTATCATTCTCAGTACATTCTCAAGAGTTTATTGAAACTTCTTTTGTTAAAAAAACAACATTAAACGCTGATGCCTTAGTTAGTGTTAATAATTTTAAAACCATTTTTTACCTTTTTGACAATGTGTTGTTTAAAAAAAGTGAAGAAACCAAGAGTATTGATATTGGCTACAACAACTTTCAATTGGGGGACATTAGTTCCGTAAACACCTTTAACCCCTTAAAAATTAATGTTTTTTACAAAGATTTTAATACAGCTATTATATTGGATAACCGATTGGCGGAAATCTTTAAAATAGATTTTAACACCATTACACCTTATAAAAATATCTCTCATATTTCTACAGGACACGACAATACCATTTGGGTTTTTAACCAAAACACCCAACAGCTAGAGCTTTTTGATTATAAAACAAATTCTACCCGGGCCAAAACTTTACCTATAAAAAGTGAAATTCTGGATTTAAAAAGTAACTACAACACCTGTTTTTTACTTACCAAAAGGTATTTGTACGTTTATAATTATTTTGGAAGCCTTATTAAAAAAATGAAGAATGATGGTTACACATCGTTCATTGAAAATCAGGGTGATTTTGTTTTTAAAAAAGGAAACACCCTATTTTATTTGAAACAAGATAAAGGAAACGTCATTCCTATTAAATTACCAAATTTTTTAATAGAAGCGTTTTTTGTAACCGATGAAACCTTGTATATTTACAACAATGAAACCCTTTTCGAATTCCAAATAAAAATCGACTAACATTATGCATATTGCTATTGCCGGAAATATTGGCTCAGGAAAGACAACGCTCACTAAATTACTAGCAAAACATTATAAATGGGAAGCCCAACTGGAAGACGTTGTAGATAATCCATACTTAGACGATTTTTACAATCAAATGGAGCGGTGGAGTTTTAATTTACAAGTATACTTTTTAAACAGTAGGTTTCGGCAAGTGTTGCAAATTAGGGAAAGTGGTAAAGATATTATTCAAGACAGGACTATTTACGAAGATGCCCATATTTTTGCTCCAAACTTACACGCTATGGGGTTGCTTACCAATCGTGATTATGAAAACTATAAATCACTTTTTGATTTGATGGAATCTTTGGTACATGGTCCCGATGTTTTAATTTATTTGCGAAGTTCCATTCCTAATTTAGTTTCACAAATTCATAAACGTGGGCGCGATTATGAGAATTCCATAAGCATTGATTATCTAAGCAGGTTAAATGAGCGCTATGAAGCTTGGGTTCATGGCTACGACAAAGGAAAATTGCTTATTATTGATGTAGATAGATTGAATTTTGTAGACAAACCTGAAGATTTAGGTTACGTAATTAATACCATTGATGCTGAAATAAATGGGTTATTTTAATTACTCGTTTACCTTAATATAAGCTTTCGAAACTATATGATTTCCTGTTTGGGTAAATCCATCCAACACAATCTCAAAAGTGCCTTCTACATCAGAAGTGTAAAACATAATTGACTTGGTATTAGCATCCATTTGAATATTTGGCAGCCACAATAATTGGTTCCTGTAATCTGGGATTCTTTTCAAATCAACGTCTCCACTTTTATAATTCGGTTTGTAATATAGTTTTGGTCTTTCCGGAGCCTTAAGTGGCAATTCTACCATATTACTTCCGTTACTTACCAATCTAAAATCACCGTTTTTGGTTGTAACATCTATAATACCATTAAATATACTTGGTCCATAGAAGTAAATACCTCTAACAATACTTATTTTTTCAATTTTATGGGCTTCATAGTTAATAACATCTTCCGTATTTTGTATTAATACACCATCAAAAAGCACTAAAGGATCCCAATCTCTAAAATAATTACTTCGTTGTTCCTCATAATTAAACACCTTAAACTCAAAGCTGCCATTTTCTCTTCGCATAGCAGCTTCTTCTATAACTTCAATAAATGTCTCTTTTAAGGTTGGAAACCTTTTGTAATTATCCAAAACATAAACAACGCTTGGTTTGCCATAAAAAACACTTGGAGGTGCTTGGTTAATAATGCTATCCTGTTTAGAGTTTAGATAGGTATTTTCAATCTGGCTATATATGCTCTGCTTTAATAACCATTCTTTTATATTAGGATTTAAATATATGGTTTGAAAGTTTAAATCATTATAATACTGAAATGCAGCATCATCTAAAACAATCTTATAATCCTGGCTTTGCTCATCTAAAATTTGCATTAATACACTCCCATCGTTATAATTTTCATGCAGGTTTATATAAAATCTACCGGTTTGGTTTGTTTTAGCATTCTTATAGATAAAATTAGTTCCGGGAATGGATATTGAAACAATTTTATTAGGGGCCAAAGCATCATCTGCCTTAGATTTAACTACTCCAGATATAACTTCACCCCTAATTTCTGGCAGTACCCCATCATTGGACTTGTTTACAATATCAACGGCCTCACTGGCATCCAAATGTCTCTGAATTTTCACTGGACTGACTTTTCTAACAGACAAACTGAAGTTGCCCAGATCTGTTACACTTAAATTGCTGTTTAATTGTATTGAAACAAGACTCCTTGTATTGTAATCCTTAAATTCAGTAATAATGTCAATAGGTGAGTTATTCGATTTAATGGCATCTTGTTCGATATCTTTAACTTGAACACTGACCGATGCTTTTGTTACATTAATTTTGTTTGTATCGAACGGTATATAGGGATTAATAATGTAAATATCCTTCTCATAAAAAGGTTTAGAATTACTACTACTCATCCATTTGGTATAGGCCACCATTTTATAATGTCCTGTGGGTGCATTTGATGGAATAAAAAAATCACCCTGTCCTAGACCTTTACTCAATTTCAGTTTATGCTTAAAAAGTGGAGCGCCCTTTTCATCGATAAGCTCCACATACCCAATTTTGCTAATAGTACTGGGGCTATTATTATTTACCAAACTATATAACTTGTAGTAGAGTGCTTCACCAGCTATAAATATGTTAGTATTCAAACTTAAATACATATCCTCATTTGGTAATGTTTTAAGGTGGTTAGTCTCTTGTGCCAAGATAACATGGCTTAATAAACACAATACCATTGTGCTTACCATTGTTATATGTTTAATTAATCTTCCCAAAATACTGGTTTTATACTTGATGAAAATGTTGTGCAATCGCCACATTCTGGTCTTACAACAGAATATATTAAATCATTATTACCAACATATTTATAATTATCAAAAGTTAATAATTGATATAATAAATAGCGCTCATTAGGCTCGTCTGGCCCTATTTTATTATAATCTAAAACAGCTAATTCGCACTCATAAAAATAAGGGGGCATTGCTATATTAAAATCTGAGTAATTAAAATAAATTCTTTTTGAAGTTACAGACGATACATCAAAAAAGCCAATAACCTTTTCGCTTGAACTTTGCTGAGAAAACACATTCCCTTGAATAAAGCCAGGTTGGCTATCTACAAAAACACTTTCATCAGAACTGAGCGCTTTTAAAATTTTATAATAATTATTTGCATCAACAGATTGCACATATTGTTTTACTAAAATACTATATCGATCCCTTAAAATAGGGTCACCTACCGGTATAAAACGAACAGGAAATTGCTTAAGCGAATTTTCAGATAGGCCATTAACATTGGTAATTATAATTTTATTAGAATAATTGGATGAATAACATGTTTTTTGCTCTTCTGGTCTAGGTACCATCTCTAAATTATATTCAAGTGGAGGGTCTGGATCCTCACCAAATGTCAAATTGGTAATCACCGCATCATAATAAACAAAATAAGGCGCTACAATTTTATAGGTTTCTTCATATTCATACCTAAAAAACTGTGCATTCCCCAAATCTTCATTAGTATCTACCAAAACCTGAATTCCAGGTTCTCCATTTATGGTAATAGCCTCAGCATACAACCTATCTATCGTAGCCTTGGCAGCTAAAGATTCTTCTGAAGACACATATTGCTTTCCATCGACTGTGTTTATATAAAGCGTATAAGAGACCCCCTCTACTGCTTGAAATGCAGCAGTAGATGTATACAACCCATTAGCAGTTTCGGTGAAATTATAAACATTTTGGTTGCTGTCCTCTATCCTAACATTGGCATTATTTTCTAAAACAGGAAGGTCGTTTTCAAGTAAATAGGTTCTTGAAATTTTAATCTCCTGTGCTTTTAATTCATCCGTTATGGTTGCCTCAACAACAAGCGCATCCTCAAATGATTCTGTTTTCAATTCAAATTGTTCTGTACAACTTGTTAAGCCCAGACCAATTAAACTAATGACAACCATACTATATATTACATGTAATCTACGCATTTTTAGAACTTAAAATTATATGTTATTGTTGGAATGGGTATGGAAAATATAGACGATTTATAGCCTTTTATTTGACCGTTTTCATTCACAAAAAACACAGAGTAAGGATTGTTTCTTCCTAAAAGATTATAGACTGAAATGTTCCAGAAACTATGTGCCAATTTTACATTTTTGTGATTCCCTTCTATATTTAAACCAAGGTCGAGCCTATAATAATCTGGTACTCGGTACTTGTTCCTATCACTATACAACACATGCTCAATACCTCCATAGGTATATTTTCCAATGGGATATGTAATAGGTCTACCCGATTGGTAATTAAAATTGAATGAAATGCTATAACGTTTTGTAATTCTAAAATTAGAAACTAAACTTAAATCATGGGGCCTATCTTGGTTGGCTGCAAAATACTCACCGTTATTAACTCGATTTGTTAGAAACTCACTATCCAATTTTACCAATGTTCTGGAATAGGAATAGCCTAACCAGCCATTTAATCGGCCTTTTTTCTTCTTTATTAAAAACTCTACCCCATAGGCTTTTCCTGTACCTGGCAATAATTCGGTTTCAATATTTTCATTCAAGATCAATTCTGCACCAATTTTAAAATCAAGCAAATTCTTCATGCGCTTATAATAGCTCTCAAGACTAACTTCATAAAGGTCATCTTTAAGGTTTTTATACAAGCCCACCGAGTATTGGTCTGCCCGCTGTGGTTCAATATTAAGATCTGACAATTTCCACGAATCTACAGGAGAAGCAGTTGTATTTGTAGATAATAAATGAGAGTATTGAATAGTTTTATTGTACCCTGCTTTTATTGACATACTTGGGGACAAAAAATATCTACCAGAGAGGCGTACCTCAGGACCTCCATATGTTTTAATAATCTCATTATTGCCATATGTCTTGATATCTATAACACTTTCTTCACTTATGGGCAGATTGGGGTTGTAAATATTTTGAACACTTTTCCCCAATGCTGCGTACAAAGAATACCTAAAGCCAATATCCAACAACAATTTATCATTCACTTCAAATAAATCTGAGATAAACACTGCCGATTCTAAGCCTTTTTCACTTTCCACATGCCTACTCTCTATAACAGACTGATTGCCTAAAGGTTTCATGTCTCCCGGCTGTATATCATATAATTTACTACTTAATCCATAACTGATTTTATGCGCTTTGCTGTGATTATAGTTAGCCATTAATTTTAACTGTGTTTCGTTAATATTGTAACCATAATCAAAATTTCTATTAAAATCGCCTTCATAAATTATATTGAATTTATACTGGCTATTGGCCAATTGTAATGTTGCCCTATTCTTGTCATTGAACTTATGGTCCCACTTGATAGAAGCTAGGCGATTGCTGTAACTGAATACAGAATCTGACGAGATACTAAACTCATCGTGACTAAGATAGCCTGTTGCCTGTAAGGAGTTATTTTCATTTATCTTGTGGTCGTATTTTAAAACCGCATCGTAAAAAGATGCTCGACTATTTTTAATGGATTCTTCTTTTATAGATTTAAGAACCCAATCTGAATAGGTAGCCCTTACCCCCGCCATTACAGAAATTTTATCCTTCACTATAGGCGTCTCTAAAGTTAAATTTCCAGTAATGGGCCCTATGTTACCCTCTCCTGCAAAAGATTCCATATTGGCTTCTTTTGTTGAAATGTCTATTACAGATGATAAACGCCCCCCAAATTCTGCAGGTATGCTACCTTTATAGATATCAACACTTCCAGTAACAAATGGATTGATAGCAGAAAACACTCCAAAAAAATGGGAGGGGTTGTACATTACTGCATTATCAAAAAGAATTAAATTTTGATCTACTTTACCTCCCCTAACATTATATCCCAAAGCGCCTTCACCTGCTGTTTTTATCCCGGGCATGGTAGTGGCTACTTTTAAAATATCACGCTCTCCCAATACTAAGGGTATATTCTTTATTCCTTCTACATCTATTTTGGTAACACCCACTAAGGCTTTCTTTATGTTATCATCTTTATTGGACTCTATGACTACTTCTTCCAATTGTTCAAGAGACTCTTCAAGACTGAAATTTAAGGTACCATCACCATAAACAATTATTTCTTTTTGTTGCTTGCCATAAGACAACGAAGAGGTTTCTAAAATATTAAACCCTGAAGGGAGCTTTAACGAATAAAATCCATTAGCATCGGTTGAGGCATTAGCATTTTCCCCAGTCACAAAAACAGCTAGATTTTCAATGGGTCTACCCGTTTTAAAATCTGTTATATATCCTGAAACCATAAACTCATTTTTTGAAGATGCCTTATTTTCTTTACCTATGGCATATACCTTGCCTGTATTGTTTGCCGAACTTTGTACAAACTGTTTTTGTAGTACTGGAGGTTTAATATTGTCTTCCTCTTGCTTTTCATCAGTTCCAAAAAAATTGAGAGGCAGTTCGTTTACTATCGCGTTGTTTTTGGTAAGCACAATTCTTTTGTCCAACAAAATGTAATTTAATTGTGTATCTTCCAATATACCTTCTACAATGGTAGTAACTTCAACATTATTAAAAGTTTTTGTTATTAAGGAATTATCAAACCAATCCTTATCAAAATAAAACACAAAATCTACCTCACGTTCTAATTGTAAAATGGCATCGATACGCGTAACATCGTTAAAACTTATTGATACTTTTTTGTTGGATTGACTATGGCTGGTTTGTAAAAACACCAATAAAAGCAATGCAAAAAATATTCTTTTTATAATCATATATAGTACTGTCTATAATTATCTTTCTATGCTCGTTAAGAGCCTAACTAAAAATTGGTGCTTATTGTTTCTGTATTGTCTTTTGTTAGTTTTGTAAAATGCTTCTATCTGATTCTTTTTTTCTGGTATGGCCTTTATAAGGTCTCTTAATTTATCAACTTTATAAAAGACTTCTTTGTTTTGCAAAACATAGGTATTGTGATCTGTAAAAACATAAAAGACCTTTTTGTTACGTATTTTTTCTATCTTTTTCTTTTCATACTTAATATAAAATGAATAGGTATTACCCTTATAAGCTTCCCTAAAATAACCATTACCATAAAAAGGCTCTAAGGTCTTGTTAAAGGAAAGTCTAACAAATTTATCCTGGTTTACAACAAATGATTCGACCAACGAAGGGTTTAAACTTAAGTTATTGACTTTAACATTTACAAACTCAATAACTATTAAGTCTCTTAACAAATCGTATTTCATTTTTAAATCGTAAAATGGCTGTCCGTTATAAACAACAAATCCATTTACAAAATCAAATGAGTAATAAAATTTGTGATTATCTGATTTTAGGCTTCTAAATTCATCCACATATTCTAAGCCATTATAAATATCACTGTTTTCTGTAAGTGTAGATGCATCATAAAATTTATAATACTGTTTACTTGGTATTGCCGATTGTGATTGTGATTGTGAAAAACAAAAATTAACTACTAATAAACCATGAAGAATAACAACATAAAAATAGTCACGCATGCGGGGTCGTTTTTTCTTTAAAATTAATATTATTTTAATATTTGACACATAGAAAACAAACAATTAACATTTGTTCTGTGAATTCTTACTTTATTATGCGTTAAAAACAAAACTTTTACAGTATTTTAAAGCGCTAAATTATAAGGGTTGCATGTGTAATAATTGTAAAAAAGAGACATTGGTAATCTTTTATGTTTAAGATAGCACATATAAGCAAAAAACCACACTTATAAGTGTGGTTTTAAGTATATAAAATTAAGTAGTTGCGTTATTTAATGGTTTCTTCTATAACAGTTGCCACATTATTTTCTAAGGCTTCAAGATTTGCTTTCACTTCTGCTTCACTTCCTTCAAAGGTTTTATAGCTAGTGGATTGTTCGCCATTATTTGTGGTTATGGTTTTTACAACTGCTTTAACAGTACCATCTTCATTTTTATTCATATCCACCTTTACTTCCTTTACTACCTCAACTTTTTCTTGTACACTATCTGATACATATGCCGTAACAACATCTGAAGATAATGCTATACTTGGCGCAATAACCAAAGCTACTACCGACATTAATTTCAATAAAATATTTAATGAAGGCCCTGATGTATCTTTAAATGGATCGCCTACTGTATCACCTACTACGGCTGCTTTATGAGCCTCTGTACCTTTTCTACCTTGTTCTTCTATGGTTTTCTTGGCATTGTCCCAAGCACCTCCAGCATTTGATTGAAAAATAGCCATAAGTACACCGCAAGTAGTAACTCCTGCCAGCAAGCCTCCTAACATTTCTGCACCACCAATAAAACCAACTGCTACTGGTACTGCAATAGCCAACAAGCCTGGTAATACCATTTCTTTTATAGATGCCTTTGTTGATATAGCCACACACTTATCGTATTCTGCACAACCATCTGCAGCATCAAAAATTGCCCTATCTTCTTTAGAAGCCTTACTCATATCGGAGTCATACTTGCGCATCACTTCTAAAGCAGCTTTAAGTTGTGGAATATCTCTAAACTGACGACGCACCTCTTCAATCATAGACATGGCAGCACGACCTACAGCATTCATAGATAAAGCGGAAAACACAAACGGCAACATACCACCCACCAGTAATCCTGCCATAATATCAGGCTGTGATACGTCAATAGCTATTACATTGGCTGTTTTCATAAAAGCAGCAAATAATGCCAATGCCGTAAGCGCAGCAGAAGCAATGGCGAAACCTTTGCCAATAGCGGCCGTGGTATTACCAACGGCATCTAATTTATCGGTTCGCTCACGTACTTCACTTGGTAACTCTGCCATTTCTGCTATACCTCCAGCATTATCTGATATGGGTCCGTAAGCATCAACAGCTAACTGAATGCCTGTATTTGCCAACATACCTACTGCTGCAATAGCTATACCATATAAACCTGCAAAATAATGGGATACCAAAATAGCAGCTGCAATTAGTAAAATTGGAATTGCAGTAGACATCATTCCAATGCCCAGTCCGGCTATTATGTTTGTTGCAGAACCTGTTTCAGATTGCTTTACGATAGAATTTACTGGTGCCTTTCCTGTACCCGTATAATATTCGGTTACTTTACCAACGGCCAATCCAGCTACCAAGCCTGCAATGGTTGCCCAAAAAACCCCCATAGCACCAAAAGGTAAGCCTTCAACTGTTTCTGGAAGTAATGCGGTTATAACAAAATAGGATGCTATAACCATTAATCCTGCTGAACCAAATTCTCCAATATTTAATGCTGTTTGCGGATTTCCGCCATCTTTTACTTTTACAAAAAAGGTTCCTATAATAGACATAATAATACCTATTGCTGCCAACACTAATGGTAAATATACAGCTCCTAAGCCTGCAAAATCGGGTGTTATTATAAAAGCTCCCAGCACCATAGTCCCTATTATAGACCCTACATACGATTCAAACAAATCGGCTCCCATACCAGCAACATCTCCAACGTTATCTCCAACGTTATCAGCAATGGTTGCAGGGTTTAAAGGATGGTCTTCTGGTATTCCTGCCTCTACTTTACCTACTAAATCAGCGCCAACATCGGCAGCCTTGGTGTAAATACCGCCTCCTACACGTGCAAATAGCGCTATAGATGAAGCTCCTAATGAAAAGCCAGAAAGCACATTAAGCACTTCATTTAACCCCCAGCCCATTTCACTATAAATCATAAACAAACTGCTTAAGCCCAAAACGCCTAAGCCAACCACGCCTAGTCCCATAACGGCACCACCGGCAAAGGCAACTTCTAATGCTTTTCCTAAGGATGTTCTAGCTGCACTGGTAGTTCTAACGTTAGCTTTGGTAGCTACTTTCATACCTATAAAGCCTGCTAAAGCTGAACAAATAGCCCCAACAATAAAGGAAACAGCTACCATACCGTTGGACCCTACTTCGTTAGCGCCTTTAAAATAGAGTAGAATAGCAACTGCTATAACAAATACTGATAAAATTTTATATTCTGCCTTAAGGAAAGACATGGCGCCATCGGCAATATTTTTAGCAATCCTGATCATGCGATCTGTTCCTTGATCTTGCTTTGCTACCCAAGCACTTTTAATAAATACAAACGCTAGTGCTAATACACCAAACAGCGGTAAAAATTTTATTATTAAATCCATATGAAATTAGTTGGTTTTAAGTTAATATCATAAACTCTTTTCTGGAGTTCTTTTTTTAAACGTCGCTAAAAATAGTAAAATATAAGTGATAAAAAAAACCACCTTTGTTTTAAGATGGTTCATTTTTTTCGTAATATTTTGTGAATCTTTTAATTTATATAGTAAAGGTTCTTTTTTTCTTGTGGTCACTCTCTTCATACCTTTTAACACATTCGTGGTAAATCTTTACGGCTTCATCGGCATTTCCCCAGCCACCAACATCTACTTTTTTCTTTTCTAAATCCTTATATACTTGAAAAAAGTGTTCAATTTCTTTTAATCTATGTGGGTTTAAATCACTAATATCTTTGTTCTTGCTCCAAATAGGATCTGATACGGGTACACAAATTACTTTCTCATCTGGGCCTTTTTCGTCGGTCATATGAAAAACACCTATGGGTCTCACTTCCATAACTACCATTGGGTATGTAGGTTGGTGCCCTAACACCAATACATCTAAGGGGTCTTGGTCTAAAGCTAAAGTTTCTGGAACAAACCCATAATCGCCTGGATACATCATGGATGAAAACAACATGCGATCGAACCTAATTTTATGTAATGTAAAATCGTATTCGTATTTATTTCTACTGCCTTTTGGTATCTCTATCAATACATCAAAAGTTACTGTTTTATCTATACTCATTCTATATTCAATTTAAGGTGCAAAGGTACTGATTGGTTTGGGTTGGTGCAAGGTTTTGTTATTGGATTTTGTTTTGAATGATACGGCAATGATTCCATTAAAAAATTATGGCACAGCAATTACTTTGAACACATTATTCGTACACCTAAATCCTATGGAAGTACTCAAATATTTTATATAAATAATCTGAAATAAAAAAAGGGCTTAAAAATAAAATCCGAATGTTCCTGTAATACCAAATTTTCTAGCATCGGGATTCTCAATAGGATCTAAATAGTTTCCTCTAAAGTTAAAATCGATTCTAAATACCTTAAATATATTGCCTATACCAAAACTATATTCGTAATAAACTTTATTGTTGGGCGCTATTAATGGGATGCTATAAGGGTTGCCGGTGGTGTTTAACGCTATGTTTTCATCGGAGATATCGCCCCAAACCCCACGTAGACTTACAATTTCACGTAGATTGAATTTTCGTAAAAAGGGAATTCTTGAAAATAGGCGTCCGTTAAAGTTATGCTCTAAATGAAATGAGGTGTAAGTATCTGATACGAATTCATAAAAATCTAACTGTGAAAAAGTATTGTAAATAGAGAAATATGTTTGGTTTCCTGGTATTACACTTAATAAACCAAGGGGCACTTCGCCAAAGGTTTTTCCAGCTTCAATGGTTGTGGTTAACCTACCAAAGCCTCCTATTTGCCAAGGTTGAATGTATGAGAATTGTACTTTGGTATAATCAAAATCACTACTAAAAATGGCTTTATCACCACGACTTACTTGAGCAAAAAGCCGAGCAAAATCATCATTGGCTTCTTTACGCTCTACCCCAAAGCCTGTCATTTTTCGCTTGGGAAAGTAGGATACCGATAACGTGGACTCGTATTGTTTGATTTCTGATGCTACACCTTCTGGGGTATTATAATCTAAACTAAAGGTAGATGATGCCGATTCTAAGGTTCGATAATTACCTCCCAACCTAAAAATAACATTTCGCCAGGGTTCTGCCTCTATAGCTAAACTGGTTAGGTTAATGGAGGTTAGCTTATCGTTGGCTCCTGTACCTACTACGGATGAGGATGCTAAACTACGGCCCAAGACATCGGTACTGGTTGTTAAACTGGCTCCTATTTGTTCTACATCGCGCCTATTGCCTCCTGAAATAATGAGCCGGCTTTTCTTGTCCAATAACCACTTTCCTGAAATGCCATATTTAAATTTATCGTCTTTAAAGCCATAGGCTAAAAAGCCTTCCAATCGCCATAAATCATTTCTTCCAAAATAGGTGCGCCCCCCAGTGCGTAAACGCAAACCTTCTACTTCGTTAAACCCAAAGGTTGAAAATATAGGACCATAATCTAACGGCAAGGTATTGAACTCGATATAGCCAGAGGCTAAAATACTTCCTAAGTTATAAAGACGTTTAAACTTTTTTACGGTTTTTAAGGTATCCAGCATTTTATAAACTCCCTTTTCGTCTTTGTTTAAGGCTTCCAAACGGTTTGCTTCCCAAAAGGCATCGTCTCTATCGTAAACATCTTTATCGTAGTTGTACACTTCTTCTTCATAGAACTTTTTGTCCTTTTCTATATCAAACTTATAATTATCATACAAGGTGGTTCGTTTGCCATAAATACCTCTGGAAGCTTCTTTTTTATTAAATGCAAAGTCGGACATCATATAGTCGCGCTTCACTAAAAACAGGGAGTCGTTTAGGACTTCAAATTCTTGTTCGATATAAATTTCTTTTACCCAGTTAATATTAGCACTTTTTGATGCCTGTAGATTAATGGTTTTAATGGCATAGGTTGTATCGGCCACCCAAAAATCGCCTTTAAAGGTCAGCTCGTTTTTACGTCTGGGATAGTAAATGATATTAAAACACCATTTGTTGTCTATATAGGCACTATCTTTTAAAACATAGTTATAAGTGTTTATGCCTGTTGTTGATAGTGGGCTTACGAAGCTTTTATCAAAAAAACGCAGGTAATTATCATACACATTATAGTCTGAATACAGATCATCCACAAAATCTATGATTACTTGGTTATCACTAAACCCCGAATTTTTATTGCCGTTTAGTACCTCTTTTTCTTTGTTAATAAGGTTGTCGCCATAAACAGTTGATGCCGCTTCGTTAATAAACATGGGCAAATAGGTTTTGCCTGTAACTCTAGAGGTGTCTACTTCATTAAAAACAAACTCCATCCCTCTAAACAACTTGCTTTTAATAAGTGCGCTGTCTATGGTATTGATATCAAACTCTACTTTTTCGTATTTATCGTACTGATATTGTTTATAGAGGTTTAATCCGTTTTTACGCTTGTGTTCCCATATTTTTCTAAGGATATCAATAGCAGGATTATTCTTTTTGGATTGTTTGCCTGAAACTATAAAAACTTGGTCCAGCTGGGCAGCTTCTTCTTTTAGGGTAAACTTTAAATCGTAATTTACTTTTTTGGTTAATGGAATCTCTAGGGTTTCATACCCTATAAAAGACACGGTTAAAGTCTCCCATGTTTCATCGGATTCTAAATAAAACCTACCATTTTCGTTAGTTATAGTGCCTTTTGTTGAGCCTTTAAATATAATGTTGGCAAATGGAACGGGGTCATTAAACTCATCAAATACATATCCGCTAACTTTTGTTTGCGCAAATGCACTTATAATTCCAAATAGAAAAAATGTGATAAGTAGTTTTAAGTTCATAAAATATAAAAAAACTCCATCAACAATCATGCTAATGAAGTTTATATAACGTAAAAAATATGGTTTCTTATATAATAATTATATATACAATACTTTTTTTACCGCTTTAATAACATCATCGCTGTTTGGCAACCACTCTGCTAGTAAAACTGGCGAGTAAGGTGCCGGTGTGTCGGCTGTGTTTATTTTTACAATAGGAGCATCTAAATAATCAAAAGCCTCACTTTGTACTAAATAGGTAATTTCGGTTGATACATTTCCAAAAGGCCATGCTTCTTCCAGAATTACTAAGCGATTTGTTTTTTTAACGGATTCAATAATTGCTTTTCTATCCATTGGGCGTACGGTACGTAAGTCGATTATTTCACAAGAAATACCTTCTTTCTCAAGTTCATCAGCAGCTTTATAGGCTTCTTTAATGATTTTCCCAAAAGATACGATGGTAACATCGGTACCTTCTCGTTTAATATCTGCTACCCCTAATGGCAATATATACTCCCCTTCTGGCACTTCGCCTTTGTCGCCGTACATTTGCTCGCTCTCCATAAAAATAACGGGGTCGTCATCACGAATAGCTGCTTTTAGCAGTCCCTTGGCATCATATGGATTTGAAGGCACAACCACTTTTAAACCAGGTGTGTTGGCAAACCAACTTTCAAAAGCCTGTGAATGTGTGGCACCTAATTGTCCTGCCGAAGCTGTTGGCCCACGAAAAACAATAGGGCATTTAAACTGGCCGCCAGACATTTGCCTAATCTTTGCTGCATTATTAATGATTTGGTCAATACCAACTAACGAGAAGTTAAAGGTCATATATTCAACTATAGGGCGATTTCCTGTCATGGTCGATCCAACAGCTATACCTGCAAACCCAAGTTCTGCAATGGGTGTATCGATTACACGCTTGGGGCCAAACTCATCTAACATCCCTTTTGATGCCTTATAAGCACCATTATATTCTGCTACTTCTTCTCCCATTAAATAAATGCTCTCATCTCGGCGCATTTCCTCACTCATGGCTTCACAGATCGCCTCTCTAAATTGAATTGTCTTCATTAAGTAATTATTAGTTCGAATTGCAAAAATAGCAATAAATAACAAACCTTCTAATAGGAATTATTTAAAAATTACTGCGATTTTATCAAAATTTACTATGCATGCATACTAAATAATCAGAATAAAATAATTAACTTCGCAGTCTCGATAACTCGAAGTTCAAAGTTATGAGTTCAGTGTTATGATTTTATCTAAACTGATTAAAATAAGCTCATATACACATAAACCTTTTAAACTAAAAAAAGTATGAAAATATTAGTGTGCATTAGTCATGTTCCAGACACCACATCTAAAATCAATTTTTCTGATAACGACACCAAATTTGATACGAATGGTGTGCAATTTGTTATTAATCCGAATGACGAATTTGGATTAACACGTGCTATGTGGTTTAAAGAAAAACAAGGTGCCCATGTTACTGTAGTTAATGTTGGAGGTGCTGAAACCGAGCCAACACTGCGTAAAGCTTTAGCTATAGGCGCCGATGCTGCCATTCGCGTAAATGCACCGGCCCATGATGGGTTTTCGGTTGCGAAACAATTGGCTAGCGTTGCAAAAAATGATGCTTATGATTTAATAATAGCTGGCCGTGAGTCTATTGATTATAATGGCGGTATGGTTCCTGGTATGATTGCTGGTTTAATACAAGCAAATTTTATCAATAATTGTATTGGTTTGGAAATTGATGGCACATCGGTTAAAGCTATTAGAGAAATAGATGGTGGTAAAGAAACTGTTTCTACATCATTGCCTTTAGTTATTGGTGGCCAAAAGGGATTGGTTGAAGAAAGCGACCTACGTATTCCTAACATGCGAGGTATTATGATGGCACGACAAAAACCCTTAACGGTTGTAGACCCTATTGATGCCAGTGCCGAAACAACTTCTGTTAAGTTTGAAAAGCCTGCACCAAAAGGTGCTGTAAAATTAGTAGCTCCTGATAATTTAGATGAGTTGGTTAATTTACTTCACAATGAAGCTAAAGTTATTTAGAAACAACAATCATTCAATTATTAAATCTTTTAATCTTTAAATAAAAAACATGTCAGTTTTAGTATATACAGAATCCGAAAAAGGAACCTTTAAAAAAACAGCCTTTGAAGTGGCTTCCTATGCCAAAGCTGTGGCTAACCAATTAGGCACAACGGTTACAGCCATAGCATTTAACATAGACGACGCTTCGGCATTGACCAAGTATGGTGTTGATAAGGTTTTAACGGTATCCAATTCACAATTGGAAAAATTTAATGCCAGTGGATACGCCCAAGCCATTAAACAAGCTGCTGAAAAGGATGCCTCTAAGGTTGTTGTTTTAAGTTCAAGTGCCAATAGTAAGTATTTAGCTCCTTTGTTGGCGGTTAGTTTAAATGCTGGTTATGCTTCTAATGTTATTGAAGCTCCTTTAAACACAAACCCTTTTACAGTAAAACGCAACGCTTTTACCAATAAAGCTTTTGAAAATATAACCATTAATACCGATGTAAAGATTGTTGGTGTTTCAAATAATGCTTTTGGATTGGTAGAAAGTAATGGTGCTGCTGCAACTGAGGCCTTTGCTCCTACTATTTCAGATATGGGGGTTACTGTAGAGTCGGTAGACAAAGCTACCAATAAAGTAAGTATTGCCGATGCTGATATTGTGGTTTCTGGAGGTCGCGGGCTTAAAGGGCCTGAAAACTGGGGCATGATTGAGGAATTAGCCGATGTGCTAGGGGCTGCGACTGCATGCTCTAAACCGGTATCTGATTTAGGGTGGCGTCCTCATGGAGAGCATGTTGGACAAACCGGTAAACCAGTAGCTTCAAATTTATATATTGCTATAGGTATATCGGGGGCCATTCAACACCTAGCTGGTATTAATGCCTCTAAAGTAAAAGTGGTTATAAATACCGATCCTGAAGCACCTTTCTTTAAAGCTGCTGATTATGGTGTAGTAGGCGATGCTTTTGAAGTTGTACCCCGGCTAATTGAAAAATTAAAAGCGTTTAAAGCGCAACAATAAATTATTTTTTATAAATTGTATTGTTTAAGGAACTGCTTAAATTAGCATTAATTTTCTTAAATCTGCCGTTGGCAGTTGGTAAAGTCCTAATTTAAACAGTTCTTTGCGTTTTGATAAGTTTATGAGTTTAGTAAGATTAAATATAAAGGGAATATCCTATAGCCAAACACAAAATGGCGCTTACGCATTGATTTTAAATGAATTAGACGGAGACAGAAAACTACCTATTGTTATTGGTGCTTTTGAGGCCCAATCTATAGCCATTGCACTGGAAAAAGAAATCCGCCCCCCTAGACCCCTTACACATGATTTATTTAAAAATTTTGCCGATCGTTTCGATATTATTGTAAAGCAAGTTATTATCCATAAGTTAGTAGATGGTGTCTTTTACTCCAGTTTAATATGTGAACGTGATAAAATTGAAGAGATTATAGATGCCAGAACTAGTGATGCTATTGCTTTAGCGCTGCGCTTTGAAGCACCTATCTTTACATACAAAAACATTCTTGACAAAGCTGGTATTTATTTAAAGGTGAACCCTAAAAAAGATAAAGAACGTGATGAATCGCAGGACAGTGTTTTGGTTGACGATTTAATAGCCAATGAGCTAGAGCCAAGCAGTTCGCCACGAGAAAACTTGAAAGGCAAAACTCTGGAAGAGCTTCAAAACCTATTGGACGAAGCGGTTGCTAATGAAGATTATGAAAAAGCTGCACACATCCGGGATGAAATATCCAAACGCGAATAACCATACACACTAGCATTACTATGAAACATGTTTTTTTGTCCGTTGCCCTAGTTCTTTCAATTTCCATTACACTTACCGCACAGAGCACAGACAAAATTACAACACCAGATAGTATCCAAACTGAAATCGTAGCACAGCCAATAGCTACAATGGCTGCCGATTCGTTAAAAACCAATTCACAAAAAACAGAACAGCCAACTGTAACTACGACTCTTGCTTCAAAACCTATTATAAGTAGCCAGGGGTTTACTATAACCAGCCTTTGGCGAGGTGCTTTGGGAATGATTTGCTTAATTTTTATAGCATTTTTATTTAGCAGCAACCGAAAGGCCATTAATTGGAAAATTGTTGGTATTGGGTTGGCTTTTCAATTACTTATAGCTATTGGAGTTTTAAAAGTTGAATTAATTAAGGCCGGTTTTGAGTTTGTTGGCAGTTTGTTTGTCAGCGTTCTAGACTTTACCAGAGCCGGTAGCAAGTTTTTATTTGAAGGTTTAGTGGTTGATATGGATACTTTCGGGTTTATATTTGCCTTTCAAGTATTGCCAACCATTATATTTTTCTCGGCTTTAACTTCTGTTTTATTCTATTTGGGCATTATACAAAAAGTGGTAAAAGCAATGGCCTGGTTACTTTCAAAAGCATTAAAAATATCTGGTGCTGAAAGTTTAAGTGTAGCCGGTAATATTTTTTTAGGACAAACTGAAGCCCCTCTTTTAATTAAGGCCTATTTGGAAAAGATGAATAAATCTGAAATGCTATTGGTTATGATTGGTGGTATGGCTACAGTTGCTGGCGCCGTGTTAGCAGCCTATATTGGGTTTTTAGGTGGCGATGACCCTTTGCTTAGATTATTTTATGCCAAACACCTTTTAGCTGCATCTGTTATGGCTGCTCCCGGGGCTATTGTTGTTTCAAAAATATTGTATCCGCAAACAGAAAACATCAATACCAATGTTTCAGTCTCCCAAGAAAAAATAGGTTCTAATTTTTTAGATGCTATAGCCAACGGAACAACTGAAGGCTTAAAGTTGGCCGTTAACGTAGGAGCTATGTTATTGGTTTTTGTGGCATTTATTGCCATGTTTAATGGCATTTTAGGTTGGGTTGGCGATGTTTCTACTATAAACAATTGGATTGCTGGTAATACGGGATACGATAGTCTGTCCATTGAGTTTGTCTTAGGTTATGCCTTTGCCCCTTTAATGTGGCTTATTGGTGTAGCTAAAGAGGATATTATGATGATGGGGCAACTACTGGGCATTAAGCTTGCAGCCAGTGAATTTATAGGTTACATACAACTTAGAGATTTAAAAGATGTTGCTAATATTGTACATCTTAACTACGAAAAATCCATCATTATGGCAACTTATATGCTCTGTGGGTTTGCCAATTTTGCCTCTATAGGCATACAAATTGGGGGTATTGGATCGTTGGCACCCGGGCAGCGTAAAACCTTATCTAAATTTGGGATGAAAGCTTTAATTGGGGGCACTATAGCATCTCTAGTTTCGGCTACCATTGCCGGTATGATTATTGGATAAGTTATAATCTTAGAAAGATTAACTTAATGTCTTTAACTGATTAACCTAATCTCTCCAACTGATTAACTTAATGTTTTCAACTGATCAACTTAACAATTTTGTGCGCTCTAATATTAAGAGACACTGTGTGGTTAATAACCTATTAATAATTAGCCTTAAATTTAATAGCAAATAGCTGGTTGTTTTTATATTTTTAACCCACAATTAATTTTAATTAAAAACAGTTTCTTCTAATTGGGAAGACGGCAGATGGCATGAAGCAATATCACGACTTAGTAAAACATGTTTTAGAACATGGAAATGTAAAGAGCGATCGTACTGGCACTGGTACCAAAAGTGTTTTTGGGTATCAAATGCGATTTGATTTGAGCGAGGGATTCCCTATGGTTACTACCAAAAAACTACATTTAAAGTCTATTATTTATGAACTTCTTTGGTTTTTAAAAGGCGATACCAACATAAAATACCTTACTGAAAATGGGGTGCGCATTTGGAACGAATGGGCAGACGAACATGGTGATTTAGGCCCTGTTTATGGACACCAATGGCGTAACTGGAACAGTGATGAAATAGACCAAATAAAAGAGGTTGTAGAAACCTTAAAAAACAACCCTAATAGTAGACGCATGCTAGTATCGGCATGGAACCCATCTGTACTACCAGATACCTCAAAATCATTTAGCGAAAATGTTGCCAATGGTAAAGCTGCTTTGCCACCTTGCCATGCTTTCTTTCAATTTTATGTGGCTAACGGGAAACTATCTTGCCAGTTGTACCAACGCAGTGCTGATATCTTTCTGGGAGTTCCTTTTAATATTGCGTCTTATGCTCTATTCACGTTGATGATGGCACAAGTTTGTGGTTATGAGGCTGGTGAATTTATCCACACCTTTGGCGATGCCCATATTTACAGCAACCATTTTGAGCAACTGGAATTACAATTATCTAGAGAACTCAGACCATTGCCGAAAATGAAACTAAATCCAGATGTAAAAGATATTTTTAGCTTTACGTTTGAAGATTTTAGTTTGGAAGACTATAATCCGCATCCGCACATTAAGGGTATTGTGGCAATTTAGTCCTTAAGATATTATTTACAAAAAAAAAGACCACCTTATTAGATGGTCTTTTTTTGAGTTTAATTAGGATTTAACTAAACATTCACTACACTATTATCTGCAGCTGCATAATCGCTCCAAGCGTAGGCATCGGCAGCATCGTCATTTACATAGGTCCCATCAACTACATATTTATATTCATAAGAATCGTCTTTATCTAAATCTACAGTACCTTTAAAAACACCACTCTTTAATTTTTTTAAAGGTGTAGATTTGGTATCCCACTCATTAAAACTTCCAACAAGTGATACTTTTTTTGCGTCTTTTGCAAGAATGGAAAATGTTACCTTGCAAACTGGTTTGCTTTTTAAATATTGTTTTGTAATAGCCATAATTAATTTTTTTTGTGTTGTGTACTACGCAAATTTATAAAACATTATAATTGGCTTATCATTAAAAATGACTTTACCTATAAGAATTATCAATTTAATAATATGGCCTTAACTTAATTTAAAGCTGGCAAATTTTTAGCGCATTAATTATGTTTTTAACAATGGCAAAAATATGTTTATATCTGATTTTCAAGCCATTCTAAACAAAACAAACTATAGCACCTTAATTGTTTAAAGCCCTAAATAAAAAATAGTAGGTATTACTAAAAAACTTTAACTTTACGCTTATTATTAAATAGCTATGTTCGGAAAAAAGAAAGCCATACCAGAAATAGATAAAGATCAATTAGAGCTTATTGAAAATGCACAAAAGCGAATTAAACAAAAGAAGCGCTTGTACGTTCACTTTATATTCTTTTTAATTGGCTGTATTTTTCTAATTGTTGCCAACACCCTCTTGGGCATAGGTGAAACTTTTAAAATATTTGGCAGAGAATGGTTTTTATTTGCCATCCTATTATGGTTATTTTTTCTTATATACCATACATTCAATGTATTTATTACACATCGGTTTATGGGTAAGGCCTGGGAGAAAAAGCAATTGAACAAATTGGTTGCCAAGCAACAAGCACGTATTGAAAAACTTAAAAAGGATATTGGTAGTGAAGATACTGAAGCTATTTCAAACATAAAACCAAAAGACACAAAAACAACAATTACCATTATTGCGGCTGCAGCAGAGAATAATGCTATAGGAAAAGATAATAAACTGATTTGGCACTTGAGTGATGATTTAAAACATTTTAAAAACCTAACCAATGGCCATCACATTATTATGGGACGCAAAACTTTTGAAAGCTTTGCCAAGCCCTTACCTAACCGAACACACATAGTTATTACCAGGCAAGACAAATATCCAGTGCCAGATGGCGTTGTTGTAGTTAACTCCCTTGAAGATGCCCTTGATGCTGCAAAAAAAGACAACCAACCGTTTATTATTGGGGGTGGTGAGATTTATAAGCAAGCTATGGATATTGCTGATAAAATAGAAATAACACGTGTTCATGAGATTTTTGAGGCCGATGCATTTTTCCCAAAGATAGATCCTCATATATGGAAAGAAACGGCTAACACATTTCACAGTAAGGACGACAAAAATGAATATGACTTTTCATTTTTAACCTATGAAAGAAAATAATTTTGTTAAAGCCATATCTCTTCCTTTCTATCTTATATAAATTTGTGTAATTTGTAAGCAACTTTACTTAATATTTGCTTACTAATGAGACATTTAAAAACTTTCACCACACTAGCTTTTTGTTTTTTACTTTTTAACGGCTATACACAAACCAATTCCAATGCCCTCCCCTGGCGTATGAATACGGCCTACAACAACCATCTCATGCGAGATATCCATCAACAATACAGTGACAGAAAGCATGATTTTGAAGAAGCCCTTTCCTCTAAAAAAGCCTTATTGAAATATCGTGACAACCTCATTGAAAAATACAAAAGTATTGTGGGCGAGTTTCCTGAAAAAGGGGATTTAAACGCACAGGTGCTTGGTGTAACTCAACTAGATGGATTTAGAGTAGAGAAAATTATTTTTGAAAGCACTCCTAAGCGCTATGTAACGGTCAACCTTTATATACCCGATGGAGATGGTCCTTTTCCTGTATCATTGCATTTATGTGGTCATGGTCTAAGAGGCAAAAGCCCTTTATCGCGTGCTGCCACTCTTATGGCACTAAATAAGATTGCTGTTTTAGTGGTAGACCCAATAGGCCAAGGTGAACGTATTCAGTTTGTAGACAAAAACAGCCAATCTCTTACCCGTGGTGCCACAACTGGCCATACTTTGGTTAACATGGGTGCCAATTTACTAGGCACCAGCCTGGCCGCTGAAGAATATTGGGACAACCATCGTGCTATAGACTATTTAGAAACCCGCAACGATATTGACAAAAACCGTATTGGCGTTTATGGTAGTTCTGGCGGTGGTACGCAAACCTCTTATATGCTTGGTTTAGAACCCCGTATTAAAGTGGCTACCGTATGTAGTTATTTTAACCAACGGGAAAAAGTTTTTGAAATCTTTGGTGCTTCCGATGGTTGCCAACATATCCCGTACGAAGGTCGGGAAAAACTTGAAATTGCCGACTTTGTTTTTATGATGGCTCCTAAGCCTGTTTTAATCATGTCTGGTAAATATGATTTTGTGGATTTTTGGGGTGCTACCCAAGGATATAAAGAACTTAAAAGCGCCTATACCGTATTGGGCAATCCTGAAAAGGTAGATATGGTAGCGGTGGAAAGTGGTCATGGTATGCCACAACCCAAACGGGAAGCTATGGTCACCTGGTTTAGAACTTGGTTTTATAATGATACGACCCCGGTAAAAGAAACTGAAAGTAGAACCACCGCTCTGGAAAACCTGCAGTGCACTTCAACAGGACAAGTTATTACTGCAATAGCAGATAATATTTCCATTCCTGATTACCATTTGCAACTTTTTAATGATTATAAAAACGACCGGGAAGCCTTTTTAAAGCAAGATGCTTCAATTATTAAAGGTAAAGTTATGGACCTGTTAGGTTTAAATATCCCAAAAGAGCCTATCGATATTCAATCAACAGGATCAGCTGCATTAAGAAAGTACGATTTACACAAATATACCATTAATAGGGTTGGACAAATGCCTGTGCCCTGCTTGGTGCTTTTGCCTGGGAATGTGAGTGCCAATAGTGAAATTGTTCTGTATTTGAACGAAAGTGGCAAAGCAGATATCATGGCAAACGAAAACTTAATTGACAACCATATTAACCAAGGGAATATTCTTGTATTGGCAGACCTACGGGGCTTTGGAGAAACGAAAGACCCGGCCAACCTTAATGATTCCAAATACTGGAATTGGGAATACCGTAATGCCATGGCGAGTATGCACATTGGTAAACCTATTATGGGGCAACGTGTTATTGATGTGATAACGCTCATGGATTTTATAGATGCCACGCCGGAGTTGAAGGGACGTAATGTTTCTTTAGTAGCTAATGGACTCTATGGTCCTACAGCCATTCACGCCACGTATCTGGATAATCGGATTGCGCATACAGACATAACGCGCTCCGTAAAGTCTTATAGAGACTATTTGGAAAATCCGTTGCAACGCGATATTTATACGAATGTGTTGTATGGAGTTTTGAAGTATTATGATCTTGGAGATTTAATGCAGCTTAGTGGTAGAAACAGAATACGTTTCGTTGATTAAAATCTTTAGATAGAGCATAACTATTTTCACTAATTTCGCAGCATGGTTAAAGAGATACAACTGCGTGTAACACTTAAGGAAGAGGAACACGAGGACATATTGGTGGTTAAGTCGGCCGCATTTTTAAGTGTTGAACCTACCGATATTACTGGCATTAAGGTTTTAAGAAAATCTATTGATGCCCGAAAACCTACCATTATCTTTAACTACAAGGTGGCTGTTTATATCCAAGAAGCTTTACCCAAAACTTCAGAATATCAGTTTTATTATAAAGATGTCTCTAAAGCCAAGCCTATTCATATTATTGGGTTTGGCCCTGCGGGCATGTTTGCAGCGTTACGGTGTATTGAATTAGGATTTAAACCCGTGGTATTGGAGCGCGGCAAAAATGTGAAGGACCGCAGGCGAGATCTTAGAGCTATTAACCAGCAGCATGAAGTGCACGAAGATTCTAACTACTGCTTTGGTGAAGGCGGTGCCGGGACTTATAGTGACGGCAAGCTGTATACCCGCAGTTTAAAACGCGGAGATGTGCGCAGAATCTTCGAAAATCTGGTGTATCATGGGGCTACCGATCAAATTCTGGTAGATGCCCATCCGCATATTGGCACGAATAAACTCCCTAAAGTGGTACAGAATATTCGAGAAACCATTTTAAACTATGGAGGCGAGATTCATTTTGAGAGTCGCGTAACGGATTTCACCATCAAAAACAATAAACTACAGGCTATTCAATTACTGGATGGCACCGAGATGCCTGTGAATCGTGTTATTTTAGCAACGGGGCATTCGGCCCGGGATATTTTCTATTTGCTACATAACAAGCAGATTGCCATAGAAGCAAAGTCGTTTGCAATGGGTGTGCGGGTAGAACATCCACAGCATATTATCGATAGTATTCAATACCATTGCCAAGGAGGACGCCATGCGTTGTTGCCAGCTGCCTCATATAGCTTGGTACAGCAAGTAAATGAGCGTGGAGTGTATTCGTTTTGTATGTGCCCAGGTGGTTTTATCGTCCCTGCTGCCACTGCCAATGGTGAAGTGGTGGTGAATGGTATGTCGCCATCCAAACGCAACAACCTATTTGCTAATTCGGGTATTGTGGTTGAAATTGATGCCCATAGCGATCTTCATAAATATGAACACTTTGGTGCTTTAAAAGGGTTGGAATACCAAAAAAACCTAGAGCGTATGGCTTTTACTGCTGGTGGACGTAGCCAAGCAGCTCCTGCACAGCGTTTAACAGATTTTGTGGAAGGACGCTTATCTAACAACCTCAACCCTACGTCCTATCAGCCTGGATTAAACCTGGCACCTTTACATTCGCTATTGCCTAAACTTATTGGAAGTCGGTTGCGAAAAGGCTTTACGGCTTTCGGACAAAAAATGAAAGGCTATTACACAGCTGAAGCTAATATAGTGGGTGTAGAGTCTCGGACCTCTTCACCTGTTAGTATTCCTAGAAATGAGCAGTTAGAACATCCGCAAATAGAGGGCCTTTTCCCTTGTGGTGAAGGTGCCGGGTATGCGGGCGGTATTGTATCGGCTGCTATGGATGGGGAACGTTGTGCCGAAGCAGCAGTTAGAGGGCTTTAGAAGATTCTATTGTTAGACTGTTGGTATTTTAGCCGTTGCCTCCAAAAATTATTGCTATTTTTGCAGCGTCAAAAAACTAAATAAAAAATGAACGCATATATATTTCCGGGGCAAGGTGCCCAATTTACAGGCATGGGTTTAGATCTTTACGAAAACTCGCCTTTAGCTCAAGAACTCTTTGAAAAAGCGAACACTATTCTTGGTTTTAATATTACTAATATTATGTTTGAAGGATCTGCTGAAGACCTTAAAGAAACAAAAGTAACCCAACCAGCAATCTTTTTACATTCTGTAATTCTGGCGAAAACTTTAGGCGATACGTTTAAACCTGATATGGTTGCAGGCCATTCCCTTGGCGAGTTTTCTGCTTTGGTAGCTAATGGCGCCCTAACCTTTGAAGATGGTTTAAAGCTGGTATCACAACGTGCATTGGCCATGCAAAAAGCCTGTGAGCTACAACCCAGTACTATGGCGGCTGTTTTAGGTTTAGAGGATGCCGTGGTAGAGCAGGTTTGTGCTGCAACTGATGGTGTTGTAGTAGCTGCTAATTATAACTGCCCGGGGCAATTGGTGATTTCTGGTGAAATAGAAGCTATCAACAAAGCCTGTGAAGCTTTAAAGGAAGCTGGTGCTCGCAGGGCATTGGTATTACCTGTAGGTGGTGCTTTCCATTCTCCGTTAATGGAACCTGCACGTGAAGAATTGGCCGCTGCTATTGAAAATACAACTTTTAACAAACCAAGCTGTCCGATATACCAAAATGTTACAGCCAATGCTGTTACTGATGAAGCAGCTATAAAAACTAATTTAATATCGCAATTAACGGCCCCCGTACGCTGGACACAATCTGTACAACAAATGATTACTGATGGCGCTACATCTTTTACCGAGGTAGGTCCTGGAAATGTATTGCAAGGTTTAGTGAAAAAAATAAATAGAGAAGCGCAAACGGCTTCCGCTGGCTTATAATGAAGTTTACAAAACGTAACCTATATATACTTACTGTTATTGCAATTACCATTGCAATTGATCAAATATCAAAAGTTCTAGTAAGGGCTAATATTGAACCACGAACTGAAATAAATGCGGGTGAACGTATCTCATTAATCGGGGATGCTTTCCTTATGATGAATGTTGAAAACACTGGTGCCTTTTTGGGCATGGGTAGTGATTTAAACCCTACCTTAAGACTTATTACCCTGCTTATTTTACCTATAGTGGTTTTGGCATTTGTTTTAAGACATATTATAAAAGATAAGACCATTGATAAACTTTCGCTATTTGCTTTTTCCAGCATTATTGGTGGTGGCCTGGCAAATGTTTATGACCGGATTGTATATGGTTCTGTTACCGATTTTTTCTTTATAGATTTAGGAGGTGTTTTTAGAACAGGTATCTTTAACATGGCAGATCTTTCGGTTACTACTGGCATGTTTATATTGTTATTTACTAGTTTTAAAAAGAAGAAACCAATTACTGAATAAAAGGCTGCAAAATTAATTTTACAGCCTTTTTATAGTTGATTATAGCTATTTTACATTCATTTTGTCATTTACGGACAAGTAGAAGGCACAGACAATACGCCAGGTGTTGGGTTTGAACTCTCATTAATCAATTGACCATTAGGGTCATAGATTTGAAATGAAACCTCTTCATTATATGTATCATTAATATATTCCCAAACTAATGCAATTGAACCAAATGGCACAGTATAGGTAGTGGACAAACTACTCCCTCCACCATCAGGAATATTTATAAATGTAGTAACACCATCTAAAGTAGCATTAATTCCCCCTCCTTGCCATCCATCTCCATATGAATCCTGCATGTCAATAGTATATGTTCCAGATATTGGAGGGCAGACAATTGCTGCATTATATATCCCTCCAGAAGTCATTTTCATCCCTTTAGAATCTATGAAAAAAGTTTTAAATCTAACGATATCGCCTCCTGTTAATGAACTTGTATTCATTGAGAGTGCACTAACAACATCAGATAAAGAAATATTTAAAGTTGAAGGAAATGTATTAACATCATTAATTTTTGAGAAATCACCATTATTTAGTGCTACATGTAATTCTGCAGATGCCGCTTTAGCACCACCAGACTCTGAAGCTTCAAGGGTAAAATCAACAATAGAATTGGAAGGATCCAATAGGTTATATACAGAGTTAGATCCCGCCACATAATTAGGATAAATTCCATAAGCTTTGGGACTATAATAGGGATTTTCTCCGTCTTCAACAACGCAAGAATACAATACAGAAAATAGTACTGTAATTAATAATATGTATCTAAAATTTTTCATTTTTAAATGTTTTATTGAAAAATCCAAAGCTTATCAAAAATACTTACCGTATTTGGCGTATTTGGATTTGTGTTAATTGATTCTTGAGGGTACAATACACGTTGTATAAATTCATCTGCCACTTGTACCCCACTTTGCGTTACAGGAATTTCTAAATAATCAGGATATTGATAGTTATGCCTTCTAACATCTACCCAACATTCACTATTAATAGTTACCATAGCCTTATATTTCTCTACCATTATCTTTTCTAAGGTAATGGTAGCTGCAGACTCATTTGCAAAACTCGAAATGTATCCTGGTTTTAAACTCATATACTCACTCAAGTAATTCGAATCATTTGGAAGTACAAGGTCTAATTGTGCTTCTATTGCATTATTTAGTGCATCTGCTGCTGCAGTAGTTGCCCCGTTAAGCCTAAATTCAGCTTCTGCTTCAATAAATAAGAGTTCAAAATGAGTCATTATTAATTGAGGTGAGTTAGGCGCTCCATAAAATCCTTTAGGACCTATAGGTGAAAAGCTTACATTAGAGGTGCCAAAACCTGTTGGCTTACCAATAAAACCAACATAAGATCCTGTTACCTCAAAATCATTCCAATAAGAATATAATCTGGGATCGTTTGTGTCAATTAATAAATTCATGAAATTCTCTGAAGCGATCATTTGGTTGTTCTCAAACATATCGTACCACCCATTTTGATATTCCCCTGTATTATCGTATGTAAACTTAAGATCAGATTCAAAACTAGTGAAGCCTAATGCCTTAGCTTGGTTTATGGCTGCTAATGCCCTAGTTGCAGAACCGTTAGGGTCTTTTATACTAAAGTGATTTTCATATCTTGCCTTAAGTGCATATGCTAATGCTTTCCATTTAGCAACATCACCAGCATATACTATATCTTCAGCCCCCATAGGAATTAATGAGGTTTTATCTAAATCTATTATGGCATCATCAAGAAGAGAAAAGATGGCATTGTATATTTGTTCTTGCGAATCAAAAACTGGGGTGGGGTTGTTAGATCCTTGTAAGGCTTCAGTCCATGGAAGGTCTCCATACCAACTAGTTAGAGTGCCAAGAGCTAATGCTGAAAGTACCTTGCTTGCCCCTACATGCCCCCAAGCTTCTTGATTTGTCCCTTTATTTATTACATCTTTTAGATCTAATAAACCATCCCACCATCTACCCCATAAGGCATCATTATTTCTAATATTATATTGGTCAAAATTTATTCCGCTTCCGTGGTTTCCTGCCCATTGCTGTGTAAATAACCCTGCCCATGAATCCCAATCTGTACCATTGGTAAACCGACCGTATTTATAAAGAATATAATCTGCTCCTGCAGTAAATGTTAAACCCAAATTTACACTAGCGGGGTTGTTTGGATCTATATTTAACTCTGTTAATGACTCATCTTGACATGAATGAGAAAGAAATAGGGTTATTAAAAGAAATATTTTAATACTTATATTTTTCATTTTTCCAATTTTTTAAAAGTTAACTTTAACCGCAAAACCATAACTTTTAGTTCCTGGTGCATTTATTAAATCGACACCTTGAACATTACCAGCTCCTAGAGCATTTGTTTCTGGATCAACACCTTTGTAATTGGTGTCTAGCCATAAATTTCTACCGTTTAGTGTTAAATCTATACCTGTAAACCCAGTATTTTTAAGCCATTTTTTTGGAAGTGTATATGATAAACTTATATTTCTTAGCCTAACCCAAGAGGCATCTTCTATGTGGGCTTCATCAACAAATGAGTTAAGATTATGGTAATAACCATTTGTAAGTGGTGCTGCAATATCACTTTGTTGTCCTGTAGACTCGATAATCCCATCAAAAACAGTAGTAGCGTTTCCATTGGGTGTACTTGCTGTATAAAAACGATCTTCAGTAGTTTTACTTAAACCTGCATAAACCCAAAAGGCTTCGGAATCATTTAAAATTTCACCTCCCTGCCTAAATTCTAAATCTGCACTTAAGGTAAACCCTTTATAAGAAAAGCTATTGTTTATATTTAAAATCCAATCTGGGTTTGGGTCTCCTAATACTAAATTCTCTGTGGCTACTTGTGGGTAACCATTATCATCTAGTAACAAGACCCCGTCTTCATTTCGTTTATAGCCAGAACCAACAAACGTACCATAGGGCAACCCTGGTCTTGCCACAATGTTAGCCCCATTCCAGTACCCGTACCCTATAATGATTTCATCTAATCCTTCTGGTATTGAAATAACTTCACTTTCATTTTTAGTAAAATTGAATAGTAAGTTCCATTGAAAATTTTCAGATTTCCTCAAGATATTATCAAAACTCAAAATAGCTTCAACACCTTTATTTACAACTTTACCTGCATTATCATAATAGGCTGCATAACCCGTTGTTGATGATAGCGGAATTTGAACAACTTGATCATTCGTTGTTCTGTTATAGTAAGTAAAATCTATATTCACTAATTTATCCAAGAACTTTAATTCTGTACCAACTTCCCATGTTGATGATATTTCAGGCTTAATATTGGGATTTCCTTGAACATTGCTTACAGTAAACCGTGGCTGCCCCAAAACATTGGGATCTCTTTTTGCATATGTATCTGTCGTTGCATAAAGCCCCTGTGAGTCATTTCCAAGCTCTGCCCATGATCCCTTTATTTTAGCAAATGACAACCAGCCCTGTTGTTTAACCATTTCTGATAAAACAATAGCTCCACTAATAGAAGGATAAAAGAAAGAATTGGCACCCTCTGGCAATGTTGAGGACCAATCATTCCTACCTGTTACCGTTAAGAAATAGGTGTTTTTATAATCAAAGCTTAACTCTCCAAAAACACCTATGGTCCTTTTTCTTTTAGTTATGTTGTTAGATGTTATGGCAATGGCGTTAGAAATATCTGTAAATCCTGGAACGGATAAACCATCCCCTTTAACAAACAGCCTATCATATAAAGTTTCATAAATATTGTTTCCTAACAAATAACTAATGCCAAAATCTGTAGTGGCATTAATCCTTCCTGTTAATAAAACATCTGAATTGAAATCTTTGTTATTTATTCTAACTTCATATAAATCTCCCAAATTATTTGTTGTATTAACTGAGCTTATTGGTCTTACCAAATTTCGATCATCACTATAAGTATCCATACCTACACGATAAGATAACTTTAACCAATCAGTAAAATCATATGAGAAATTTATATTCCCTATAAAACGGTTAACTTCACTATCTTCAATTTCTTCATTTACCGTCCAATTAATATCAGCAACTGTTGAACTAAACCAAGTTCTATTACCCTGGGCGTCTTTCCACCCTCTACTTTTAATATCCCACATGTGATGCCAATAACCTAAAGCTTGGTAACCCGTATTGGCACCTTGTAAAGAAGCTGTTCTAGAGTTGACATAAGTTGCATACCCTCCTATTTTAAATTTTCTGGTAACTTTATATTCTCCTTTAATGGTTGAATTTATTCTCTCATAGCCACTATTTGGAACAATACCTTCTTGATCATGTCTCCCTACGGATATATAAAAACTCCCTTCTTGATTACCTCCTGATACAGACAATGAAGTTTTTAAGGTATGACCCTCATTCCAAAATCGTTTATAATTATCTTTAAAAAGCGGAATAGGTTGCCCAGACACATCTTCAACAACTCCATCTCCATCCAAATCGGTTGTTGTTCCAGATGGAAAAACTGGATTATTAGCATAAGGCAATCCCCAACTCCAGTGGGTTACATTTGAATATTGACCGCTTCTACCTCTAGTATATCCAAAAGTAAATTCTGGAGTCTTATTAACTTTTTCAAAAGAATAACTTGTATTTAAGGTTACATTTAAACCATGCCCTGCTTTTCCTTTTTTTGTAGTTATAATAATAGCCCCATTTACTGCCCTATTTCCATAAAGTGCTGTAGCGGCTCCTCCTTTTAAAACTGTCATTGACTCAATGTCGTTAGGATCGATATCTGCTGCCCTATTGGTTCCCACTGTTTCACCATAATCTTCAAATGTTGTCCCATCTAATATTCCAAACTGAGAACCATTGTCAGTATTATTGTTTATTGGCAGCCCATCGACTACAAAAAGAGGCTGATTATTTCCAGATATACTAGAAGATCCTCGTATAACAATATTTGCAGAAGCTCCAGGAGCACCATTAGAACTAGTTATATTGACCCCCGCTACTTTTCCGTTAAGAGCATTTACCAAGTTTCCTTGACCTGTACCCGCAATTTCATCGGCCTTTACTGATTGTGCTGAATACCCTAATGTTTTTTCTTCCTTAGAAAGCCCTAAAGCTGTTATAACAACCTCTTCTAAAATGGCTGTATCCTCTTGCATTAAAACATTAATTACATTTGAAGATCCAATTGTAATCTCTTGGCTGGTATAGCCAATAAAACTAAACACAAGAATATCTCCTTGATTTGCTTTAATTGAATAATTGCCATCAAAATCGACTGATGTTCCTAAAGAAGTACCCTTTACTAAAACAGTAGCTCCTGATAATGGTAATCCAGACTCATCGGTTACCGATCCTGAAATTACCTTTTCTTGCGAATATGTTATGGTGACACCAAACAACAAAAGCGCAAACAAAAAATAGTGTTTTTTTACTTTCATAAATAAATAATTTTGAGTTAGTCTAAGCAGATTGCGATAAGGAAGGTGGCAAAGACATTTTTTTAAAGGACTAATTCAAAAAATTACTTCACGAAAAGAACCAAAGTTTAGTGGAACTCAAAGTATATAGTAAAGCTCTTATGCCACCAAACCTTATGCAATTGCATTAGTAAAGGAATAGAATTAATTACGTTGTACTTAAACTAAAGTTTTGAAACACTTTTAACTTGATTCAATTTGTCTGTTTTCTTTGTTGAAATGTATTTATCAATTTTTAAAATTATTGCTTAAAAAAATTCTAAAAACAACTAGTGTCCAACTTTTTATAATTAACTTAAACACAAATGCTTATAGTTAACATTTTGCTTAAAAAACTTAAAATAATCTTAATCATTCAAATTGATTTGAACAACCTAATAAAAGTGTTCAAATAATCTTATTTGGTTATGAATCAACTAAATAATGTTATAAAGGCTTGTGTAATGATCTCTAGAAAAAATAAAATGTATTAGTTTCGTCAAAAAATACAAAAATCATCAATCATCAAATGAGCAGTAAAATAAAAACAATAATAGTAGACGATGAGCTTTTAGCAAGAAGGCGAGTTTCTAATCTATTAGAGGAAATACCTGACATTGAACTTATTAGCGAATGTAGTTCTGGAAAAGAAGCTATTGATATGGTATCTACCCTAAAACCCGATTTAATTTTTCTAGACATTCAATTATCAGACATGACTGGTTTTGATGTATTAAAACAAATTGACTTATCTATTAGGCCTTTAGTTATATTTATAACTGCCTTTGATGAGTTTGCGCTTAAGGCCTTTGATTTTTTTGCTTTTGATTATTTATTAAAACCCTTTAAGGATGAGCGCTTCTTTTTATCAACCAATAAAGTAATAGAGTCTTTCCATTCTAATGAATCAAGTGTTATAAGCAAAAAAATAAATGACTTAATGAAATTTATTGAAAACCCAGACGAAGATTTTTCTGAAATTAAAAAGAGTAAGCTAGCTATAAAATCAAACGGCAAGATTTCTTTTATAGAAAAAACTAGAATAAAATATATTATTGCTTCGGGTTCCTATGCCGAAATATACTCTGACCAAAAAAAATACCTACTTCGAATTTCTTTAAGTTCTTTACAAGATCAATTAAGTTCAACCAAATTTATAAGAATTCACAGATCTACAATAATTAATATGTCTTTTATCAATGAGTTGATATATTCTAATTATGGGGAGATTGATGTAAAAATGCAAGATGAAAAGTTATTTAGAATTAGTAAGTCCCACAAAAAAGAGTTTCAAAACAAAATGGGCATTTAACTTATGATACAAAAAATAAAACAACATCTAGACTTTAAGCTTATAGGCATTTTATCTTTGTTCTATTTATTATTTGTAGTTATTTACGCGTCTAAAAATGCTTATTTAAGAATTTTCTATAGCTCATCAACTAATTGGGGTTCGTTTATTTATGAAAACCTTTTAGATTGGTTTATTATAACTGTATTTATTGTTTTTATAGCATTAACAACTAAAATAATGATGCAAAAAAAGACCAAATTAATTTATATTGGGTTGTTTCATTTATTTTTTTCTTTTTTCATTGGCATTTTTACACTAAGCATTGTACGCATAATAAATTATATTAACAATCCATCCCCAAAATCAGAATTTTCATTTTTAGATTTTTTTAATGCTTTTGTAAGACTTTCAGATTTACACTTTTTAATTTATATAACCTTGGTTTCTATTATTTACTCTTATTATTACTTTAAACAAAACCAAGAAAACACACTTAAAACAATTAAACTACAGGAACAATTATCTAAATCTCATTTAAAATTTTTGCAATCGCAAATGCACCCACACTTTTTGTTTAACACGCTAAATGGCATTTGTTCTTTAATGGATATAGATATTGATAAATCTAAAAGTATGGCAATAGATTTAAGTGATTTGCTTAGAAGTGTTTTAGATAAAAAAGACCAAAATTTAATCGAACTACAAGAAGAGCTAGACATTCTTTATAAATACATAAACATAAAGAAAACGCGCTTCTCTGATCAGTTAAATTTTCATTTAAATATTGAAAATGGACTTGAAAATGTTTTAGTGCCTAACATGTTAATTCAACCTATTATAGAAAATGCCACTAAACATGGTTACAGCAAAAACCATATGTTACTAGATGTTTTTGTAAATATATATAGCAAAAAAGAAAAGCTTATAATTAAAATTGAAAACACAGGAAAAAAAGTTGATGAAGACTTATCTACTTTATTGAAAAAAGGAACAGGTCTTAACAATATAAGAGAAAGACTAGAAACATTATATAAAGACAAATATGTGTTTAAAATTTTTAATGATACTAATAAAGTGATTACTGAAGTAAGTTTTCCTATTAAACTATCAATTTCTGAATTATCTGAAGAGCTCAATCCTTTTTAAATACTTTTTATTTTGTTTGAACAAACCATTTATAAAAATCAATATTCTCTGTTTTAAAAAACCATATGTCTTTTCTAAAAAAAATAAAACCCTACATTGACAAAAAACTATTTATTATTAGTATAGGGTTTTATTCAATATATACTTTTTTTGCCCTAATAAAAATGATATATTTTAAGAGTATTGGCGAAAGGTTTGTAAATAATACATGGACCTACATGTTTTTTGAGACCTATTTTGTTGACTATATGTTGGTTATCCTTTTCATGTCTGTAGTATCCATAATTACAAAATATTTGGTTGTTAATAAGTATAAATGGATTACTATTATTTGTGTT
The DNA here is from genome assembly GCF_059428085.1 of Aestuariibaculum scopimerae. Taxonomy (NCBI): domain Bacteria; kingdom Pseudomonadati; phylum Bacteroidota; class Flavobacteriia; order Flavobacteriales; family Flavobacteriaceae; genus Aestuariibaculum; species Aestuariibaculum scopimerae. Next base: position 1,997,196 of record NZ_CM182089.1, on the reverse strand, counting down.
CATTTATTACTTTCAATTTTACTAGGGTTTACTATATTTTTTGGATTAGTCGTAATACAAAGCTGGTTTGGGTCAACTCCAAAAATAAACCTCACCTTTGAAAAAGTTATTTATTACTACTTTAATGTTCTAGATCTAAATTTTTTAATTTACTTTTCAATTGTTGTAATTACACATATTTATTTAAATCAAAAACAATTAAACCAAATACATAAACAAAAATTTAAGCTGATGCAAAAATTGACTCATGCTAAAATAAAGTTTATGAATTCGCAAATACAACCACATTTTTTGTTTAACACCTTAAACAACATTCAAACATTAATTGATATAGACAAAGAAAAATCTAAATCTATGCTAGTAGATTTAAGTGATCTTTTGAGAATGATCCTAGACTACAAAGATGACAATCTATCTGAGTTGCAGGATGAAGTTTCCTTACTAAACAAATATATTAGAATCATGGAACTTAAGTTTTCAAATAATTTAGAAATTGAACTAAATATTGAAGAAAATATAGAACATGTACTTATTCCTAGCATGCTATTACAAATTATATTTGAAAATGCTTTAAAACATGGGTATGATTCAAAAAAATTAAAAATCTCTCTTACTATAAAACAAATTAATGACACATTATCAATAGTAATAAAAAATAATGGTCTTCCTTTTTCAGGTAGTTTTGAAGAAAACATGAAAAAGGGAATAGGACTAAAAAATATTCAGGACAGGTTAAAAATATTGTTCAAAAACAATTTTTCTTTTGATATCGCTAATGAGAATGGAAACGTTATGGTTAAGGTTATTATTCCAATAAAGACATCTAAGTATAGCCTGAGTACCATCACAAATTGACTATCCCCTTACTACTTGCTCCCATTTCCAGGCAGAACGCATGGCATCATCTAAATCTAATTGGGCTTTCCAACCCAATTCTTTATTGGCTTTGGTAGTATCAGCATAGGCTGAAATGATATCGCCTTCGCGCCTCCCCACAATTTTATAATTCAGCTTTTCTCCCGAAACCCGTTCAAAAGCTTGAATAACTTCTAAAACGGAACTTCCTTTACCTGTTCCTAAATTAAAGGTTTCATAGTTCGCTTTGTTTTTATTATTCAGCAACCTTTTAAGTGCTACCACATGAGCTTTTGCCAAATCTACTACATGAATATAATCACGAATACAGGTTCCGTCGGGTGTTGGATAATCATCTCCAAATACTGATAGTTGTTCACGAACACCAATGGCTGTTTGCGTTATAAAAGGCACCAAGTTTTGTGGAACACCAATGGGCAATTCACCAATCTTGGCAGACTCGTGAGCCCCAACGGGATTAAAATAGCGTAATGCAATGGCCTTTAAACTTGGTGTTATTTTACAGGTATCGCGTATAATTTCTTCTCCTATTTGCTTAGTGTTTCCGTAAGGAGACTCGGCTTGCTTAACTGGAGCGTTCTCGGTTATAGGTAATGTATCAGCTTGACCATAAACAGTACATGAGGAACTAAAAATAAAACTGGCTTCAGGTAATTTTTTTAATTCTTTAAGTAAATAAACTAGCGTACTTATATTGTTTTCATAATATAACAAGGGCTCCTTAACACTCTCGCCCACCGCCTTGCTAGCCGCAAAATGAATAACGCCCTTTATATTATTATTGTGTTTTTTAAAAAAAGCTTCTACTCCAGCTTTATCTTTTAAGTCAAGCTTTTCAAAAATGGGTGACTTTCCTGTTATGGCCGTAATACCATCCAGCACTTTTATGGAGGAATTAGATAAATCATCTATTATAACAACCTCATAGCCTTCATTCTGTAATTCTACAACCGTATGAGAGCCTATAAATCCTAATCCGCCAGTAACTAATATTTTATTCATTTACAAAGTTTATAATTGTTGATGTAATATACTCTATTTGTTCGTCGTCCAGCTCTGTGTGCATGGGTAACGATATAACCTCTTTAACCAATTGGTTGGTTACCTTAAAATCTGCCTCATTATACCGTGCATCGGCATAAGCCTTTTGTTTATGAAGTGGTATGGGGTAATACACACCACATGGAATGGCCTTGTCATTTAAATGCTTTGCCAAAGCATCTCTGTCTATTCCTTTCATACGCAATGTATATTGGTGAAAAACATGGCAATCGCATGTATCGCAGATAGTTAAACAGCCATTGGAAACTTTTGGGGTTATTATCTTTTCAACATCTTTAAACGCAGCACTATATTTTCTAGCTGCTGCTTGTCGTTTTTTATTATAGACATCTAACTTAGGTAATTTGGCATCCAGTACAGCTGCCTGTAAACTGTCTAACCTCGAATTTACACCTACCACATCATGATGATAGCGCTCATACATCCCGTGGTTAACAATGCCTCTTATAGTATGTGCCAAATCGTCGTTGTTAGTAAAAATGGCACCTCCATCACCATAACATCCTAGGTTCTTTGAAGGGAAAAAGGAGGTTGCTCCCACATGCCCCATAGTACCTGCCTTTACTTTTTTACCATTGGTATAGGTATAATTAGCTCCTATGGCTTGGGCATTGTCTTCTATAACATATAAATTATGTGCCTTAGCTATATCCAAAATTGCTTCCATATTGGCACATTGCCCAAATAAATGCACAGGCACTATGGCCTTTGTTTTGGGCGTAATAGCTTTTTTAATGGCTTCTATATTAATATTGAAATCATCTGGATTTACATCAACCAAAACAGGGGTTAGTTGCAATAGTGCGATGACTTCTACTGTGGCTGCAAATGTAAAATCGGCTGTAATAACCTCATCACCAGGTTTTAAACCTAGGCCCATCATGGCTATTTGCAAGGCATCGGTTCCATTGGCACAGGGGATCACGTGCTTAACACCTAAATACTGCTCCAAGTGCTCTTGAAACTGGTGTACCTTTGGCCCGTTTATAAATGCCGTGGTTTCCAAAACTTCTTGAAAAGAGGTGTTTACCTCCTCTTTGATGCCTTCATATTGACCTTTAAGGTCAACCATTTGAATTTTTTTCATCTATTTATATTTTAGATATTAGACCGTTTCACTGTTAAACAAAACCTGCCTGCCAGTAGATAGGGATAAAAAAACTTGGCCTGTATTGTCCTTTGGTAAATCATGAACTGGTCTTTTGCGATAGGTCTCTTACTAAGGCACGAAATTACAAAATTAGTAGTCGGTAACCAATGAATTTATTTTAAAGAAATGTATTTTAGCGCCAAACAAAAAAGAATTGGGTTTTATTTATAACATTGGTATTAAACTTATGGGTTTTGGATTAAAAGGCGTTGCTGCATTTAATCCCAAGATCAAGCAAGGTGTTATTGGAAGACAACATACCTTTTCTATTTTAAAAGAACATATAACCTCTCAAGATAATACCCTATGGTTCCACTGTGCCTCATTGGGTGAATACGAGCAAGGACTACCTATTTTTAAGGTACTTCGAGAACATTATAAAAACCACAAGATTGTTTTAAGTTTCTTTTCGCCCTCTGGCTATACTATTAGAAAAGATTCTCCCATTGCCGATATTGTGGTTTACTTACCCCTAGACACGCCAAAAAATGCCAATTATTTTCTAGATCTAGTAAACCCTGAATTGACCATTTTTGTTAAATACGATATTTGGCCTAACTTTTTAAACGAAATTAAAAAAAGACACTTGCGTGCTATTCTTATCTCGGCAGCTTTTAGAAGTCACCAATCTTATTTTAAATTCTATGGAAAACCTTTAAGGGAAGCCTTATTTGCTTTTGAGCATATCTTTACCCAAAACGATCCCTCTAAAACTTTACTTGCAACTATAGGATATAAAGCGGTAACAGTAGCTGGCGATACACGATTTGATAGGGTAACCAGTCAATTAGCACATGATAATACTTTAGATTTTATTGAAACTTTTAAACAAGACCAACTTTGTGTTGTGGCAGGAAGTACTTGGCCTGAAGACGAAGCGCTTTTTATTAATTATATAAACAATAATGCACCTAAAGAGGTTAAGTTTATTATGGCACCACACAATATTAAGTCAACACAAATAAAAGCTCTTCAAGAAAAACTGGGCGTTCATAGTGTGCTATTTTCAGAAAAAGATAACAGCCCATTAAATACGGCCCAAGTTTTTATTATTGATACTATTGGCATTCTTTCTAAAATATACAACTATGCTGATATTGCTTATGTGGGAGGTGCTGTTGGTACTACGGGACTGCACAATACTTTAGAGCCTGCTGTTTTTGGAGTACCCATTATTATAGGGACCAACCACGATAAGTTTCCTGAAGCCCAAGCAATGATTTCTAGAAATGGCATGTTTGCTATTTCAAATCAAAAAGGCTTTAATGCCGTCTTGACTGAACTTATTGATAATAAAGAAAAGCGTTTAAATGCTGGAAAAAGCAATGCACTTTATATTGCCGAAAACAAAGGTGCTGTCACTACTATCTCTCATTATTTAGGGCTTTAAAAAAGGCTGTTTGAACTTAATACATCCAAACTTATAATTGTTTACGTATATATACCAACAATTATAATTAATACTAAAACAAAACCGATGAAAAAATTATTATTAAGTTCAGTTCTATTGTTAGCATTAAGTTTAACCTTTACATCTTGTAGAGATACTAAAAAAGCAGACTCTGTTGGAGATGCTATTGAAAATACTGCCGAAGAAGCTGAAGAAGCTACTCAAGGCGCTTTTGAAGGAATGGGCGAAGCTATGGACGATGCTGTAGATGCTACAGATGATGCCATTGAAGCCACCGATGAAGCCATAGAAAAATCAGGTGATGTTATTGACAAAAAGGCTGAAGAAGTTAATGAAGAGTAATCTTTGAGCCTTGTTATAAATTAAAAAGACTGCTGTTTAGCAGTCTTTTTTTTTATGTGTTTATTTTTATAAAGTCTATGTAAAATAGCTAAGCACACCTATAACAATCAATACTAATATAACTGATAATACAATATCAATTGTATCGAAGCTATTTTTATTGGCATGTTTCTGTTCGTCTGTAAGTGTTCCAAACGCCAAACCTTTTATAAGTTCATAATTAGGTGCTTGAGACATCACACTTACCGTAATACAAATAAATACTGAAAACACAAACATAAAGATAGCCATATGTGCAAAGTTAATAGTTGCAAACGCATAGGCTATACCATCTACAGCTTCGCCTGCTGCTATTTGTGGCTGGTAGTAAATCTCACTTCCCAACCTTAAAATAAGTAACACCAATCCAACCATTAAAGTGCTTATAGCTGCGGTAGAGTTAACACGCTTCCATATGATGCCCAATAAAAACACAGCTGTTACTGGTGGGGCAATGTACGATTGTACATTTTGTAGATATTGGTACATAACACCGCCACCTATCTTCTCCATAATAGGAATCCAAATAATCCCTAAAAGCACAATAATACCTGTAGCGATCTTACCCGTTTTTAGCAATACTTTTTCAGTTTTTTGAGGATGTAGCTTTTTGTAAATATCTATAGTAAATATTGTAGAACAAGAGTTAAAAACCGATGCTAATGAACTCATTAAAGCAGCCATTAATCCTCCTGCGACTAATCCTTTTAAACCAACAGGCAATAAGGTTTTAACCAGCATGGGGAATGCCCGATCTGCTTTTTCAACCGAAAAGACCTCTGGATTTTGTATGGTTAATGCAAAGGCAATTATACCAGGTACTAAAAAGATCATTATGGGAAGTAGTTTTAAGTAGGCACCAAAAATGGCACCACGCCTACCTATTTTTATATTATTGGCTGCCAAGGTACGCTGTACAATGTATTGGTCTGTACACCAATACCAAATACCTACAATGGTGCCACCAATTAATAAACCGGTCCATGGGAATTGCGGATCGCTCATTGGGCGCCACATGTTAAAGTGTTCTGGACTTACAGATTCTACTGTTTGGCGCAACTGAGACCAACCACCTACTTCTTGCATACCCAAATACGTGATAACTACCGACCCAAAAATTAAAATAACTGTTTGTAGCGTTTCTGTATAAATTACTGCTTTCATACCACCAACTACAGTATAAACACCTGTAAAAAGCACAATACCAATGGCACCGTACCAAAACGGAATACCTAAGAGTTCTGAAACAACAATACCTCCTGCATAAATGGTTACCGATACTTTTGTTAACACATAGGCCACTAATGAAAATACTGATAAAAACCATCGTGAACGGCTATCGAAACGTTTTTCTAAAAACTCGGGCATTGTAAACGCGCCACTACGAATGTAAAATGGTAAAAACAACCAGCCTAACAACAATACAATCCAAGCATGTAGCTCGTAATGTGCCATTGGGGTTCCCGATTCAAAGCCAGTTCCCGCAAGACCCACAACGTGTTCCGATCCGATGTTTGACGCAAAAATAGAAGCTCCTATTACAAACCAGCCTACATTTCTACCTGCTAAAAAATAATCTTCAGTGTTTTTGTCCTTTTGAAGTACCACCCAAACTGCCACCGCTACTAAAGCGAGGAAGTAAATTCCCAAAACCACCCAATCAAAACTTTCTAACACTGATTGCATGGCTAATAAATAATGTCCCATATATTAAAATTTAGTTTAGTTGAATTTGACGTTGCTTAACCTTTTATAAATATAAATTAAATATATTGATTAATAATATTCTCAAACAGCTCTTGTTTACCACTTTGCAATATTAGTTCACCATTCTCTTGGGCTATCTTATACAAATCCTGTAAACTTAATTTTCCGTTTTCAAAATCTTTTCCTTTACCTGTATCAAAACTACTATAGCGTTCTTTTCTAAGGGTTTCATAAGGCGATGCTGTGATAATTTTATCTGCAATCAACAAAGCTCTTGCAAAGGTATCGGCACCTCCAATATGGGCGTGAAATACATCCTCTAAATCGGTAGAGTTACGTCTTATCTTGGCATCAAAATTAACACCTCCGCCTTGTAGGCCACCTGCTTTTAGGAACACTAACATGGCTTCAGTTGTTTCTTGGATGTTATTGGGAAACTGATCGGTATCCCAACCATTTTGGTAATCGCCACGATTGGCATCTAAACTTCCCAGCATTCCTGCTTTGGCCGCTACTTCCAATTCATGTTGAAAGGTGTGCTGTGCCAAGGTAGCATGGTTGACTTCGATGTTGATTTTAAAATCTTTATCTAAGCCATACTCTTTAAGGAAGCCAATAGCTGTTGCTGTATCAAAATCATATTGGTGTTTAGAGGGTTCCATGGGTTTAGGCTCTATAAAGAAATTACCTTTAAACCCTTGGGCACGTGCATAATCTCTTGCCATGCTTAAGAACTGCCCCATATGATCCAATTCACGACCCATATCGGTATTCAACAAGCTCATATAACCTTCACGTCCGCCCCAAAACACATAGTTTTCACCATTAAGAGCCATGGTAGCATCTAGGGCCAGTTTTATTTGTCCGCCAGCTCTAGCCACCACATTAAAATCTGGGTTGGTAGCTGCGCCATTCATGTAACGTGGGTTAGAGAAACAGTTTGCTGTTCCCCATAATAGTTTTACACCAGAGTCTGCCTGTTTTTGTTTTAAATACTCGGTAATGGTTGCCAATCGGCTTTCAGATTCGACGAATGTAGCACCTTCTTGGATAAGGTCGAAGTCGTGAAAGCAGTAATATCCAAATCCCATTTTGGTAATAAATTCAAAAGCTGCATCAGCCTTATCTTTTGCTGCTTGAATGGGGTCTGTTGCTTGGTCCCAAGCAAAGTTTTGTGTACCAGGCCCAAAGGGATCACCCCCTTGCCCACAGAACGTATGCCAATAGGCCACTGAAAATTTAAAATGCTCGCGCATAGTTTTTCCGGCTACTACTTGATCTGGGTTGTAATATTTAAATGCTAAGGGGTTGTCTGATTCCTTGCCTTCGTACTTAATCTCGCTAATACCTTTGTAGTATTCTTTGTCTCCTATAAGTGCCATGTTTTTTTAGTTTATGTGTTTATATGTTTATCTTACTCTTGCGTAGGGTTCTCGCAAACCTCTCTATTCTCTCTTTTCACTATTCTTTCCCTAATATTAATTCCAATTCTGTTTTCCATGTTTGATATGCCACCTGATATGGCACTTTATCTTTTAAAGGTTTAAACGTCATGATGTAATCATTATCCATGATGTTTTTTCCAAAGTTTTCAAAATCGCCTTGATGCAATTGGGCCGCCCGTGCTGCACCAATGGCACCTGTGGTGTTATAAATTTCAATAGGTTCATCGATTAGTGTTGCTACGGTATTAGCAAATATTTCGGAACGGAACAGGTTATCGTTACCGGCTCTAATTACCTTGGGCTTTATACCATCAGATTTTAACAGCTCCATACCGTACACAAATGAAAAGGCAATGCCTTCTAGAGCGGCACGGCACAAATGTCCTTTGTGGTGATTGTTTAGGTTTATATTGACTATACGGGTGCCTATTTCTTTATTGTTAAGGATACGCTCGGCACCATTACCAAAAGGGATTAGACAAACTCCATTGGATCCTACGGGAATATCGGCTGCAAGGGTGTTCATCTCTTCATAAGATTGTACTGCTAAGTTGTTTAACAGCCATCTGTATTGAATGCCCGCACCGTTTACGCATAGCATTTTACCTATTCTGGTAGCTGCTCCTGTTTGATAATTAACGTGGGCAAAATTGTTTACTCTTGCACTTTCTTTTACTGATAAGCTATCGGTAATGGCATATACTACACCGGATGTTCCACCTGTTGCTGCTACTTCTCCTGGATTAAATACGTTCAACGCCAGGGCATTATTAGGCTGATCGCCTGCCCTATAATAAATGGGTGTCCCAATGGCTAAGCCGCTTTCGGTGGCTCCCTTTTGGTTTACTACAGATTGTACCCCAAAGGTATCTACTATGTCTGGCACCAAGGCTTTATCGATACCATAATGTTGCAAAAGAAAATCGGCTATGCTTTCTTTTTTAAAGTCCCAAAAGATGCCTTCTGATAGCCCGGATATGGTGGTGTTAATGGTGTTTGAAAACTTATAGGCTATATAATCGCCCGGTAGCATAAACTTATGTATGTTTTTATAGATTTCAGGTTCATTTGTTTTAACCCACTTTAATTTTGAGGCTGTGAAGTTAGCTGGTGCGTTTAATAAATGTGCTGCACAAATGGTTTCTCCTATTGCCTTAAATGCCATATTCCCTATTTCTACAGCTCTACTATCGCACCAAATAATGCTTTTTCTTAAAGGGTTGCCTTCTTTATCTACTAGTACTAAACCGTGCATTTGGTAAGAGATACCAATACCTTTTATTTGGGTTGCTTCTATTTGGTACTGTTCTTTTAATCGGGCAATGGCATGGCATACATGTTTCCACCAATGATTAGGGTCTTGCTCTGCCCAACCATTTTTTTCGGCATACATACTCATTTCCTGTTCAGGTTCTTGAACAAGCCCGATATTTTTTCCTGTGGCTACATTAACCAGGGCTGCCTTAATGGATGAACTTCCTATATCTAATCCTAAATAGTACATGGTTTATAATGATTCTCTTAATATTAATTTAGTGGATATGTAACGTTGCATGGGAGTTTCTTGGTTAATGAATGCTGCCGCTTGTGCCCCCATATCTTTAAAATCTGTTGATATTACTGAAATGCCTTTGTAAATGAACTTCTTCATAGGTGTATCGTTGTAAGATAGAAAGCCTACATCGGTACCAGGCTCATAACTTTCGGTTCTACATTGCTCTAAAAAATGCCCTAATATTCTATCGCTTACACTAATGTATGCTTCGTTTTTATGTATTTTGAAAGCTTCGGGTTCGGTTATGATCTTGTACTTAAACTGATGGTTTTCACAAAACTTCTTGAAATGGGTTAATGATTCGGCTGGGTGACTGGTAAAGGTTGGATATACAAATACCAGTTTTTTGTATTTCTTGAACGCGGGTATGGCTTCTTTGAGTGCTTGGTAAAAGGCTTTTCCAAAATCTTGGCATACATAGTTATTATTAGGCTTTGCATGTACCTGCCAATCTATTAGTAATAGTTTTTCGGTATCGAAATCTGATAATAGGCCTGGCACTTCTTTATGGTTAAAGCTCATAACGACATATTTATAGTACTTGCCTTTACTATTGTTTATTATGGTTTTGAAATTATGGAATTTGTAATGGTGAAATTGCACATCTACGATGACGTTTTTGGGCAAATTGTTTACAAAGGCATGGTACAGGACTTCTTTATAAGCTTTGAAGGTGTCTAGAACCAACAAGACTTTTCGGGTATTGTTGGCTACGTAGTAGCCCTTATTGGGAACGGACTCGATTACGCCATGTTCTTTTAAAATGGTATAGGCCTTAAATACTGTATCTCTGGACAGCTTGTACTGGTTACAAATATTGTTTACTGATGGTAAAGCATCGCCACTGGATAATGTGTTGTTGGCCAAGGCATCGTTTATAGTATTGACTATTTGCTGATACTTAGGGATTTCACTATTGAAATTCAGGTCAAAATGCATACAACCGTTCTGTTCTGTTCTGGTTTGCTAAAATAGTACTTTTTTTTTATTCTACAACTTTGGTTTTTATTTATGGTATTATATGAACTCATCTTGACTTTTTCCAATTGGTTAAAAAGTCAAGATGAGTTCTATAAAAAAAGCCCCCATCCTGTAATGGATGAAGGCCTTCTTACTTTAACCTAAATAAATCTAAGGCTTACATGGTGATACTCATGTGTTCAACTCAACCTTAAATGCTTTTTTATTGCTTTCTAATTTACGTATGCCATCGCCTACTATGTAGTGTATGTTGCCTTTTACTGTTACGGGGTTTTCTGCCAAAACTTTTACTCTTTGTACAAAATTAACGGCTACCTTGTAATGGGTGGCTTCTTCTTTAAGCACTTTGTCGTAACCATCTACCGGGGTACCAATGATGTCATTGGTTCCTATGTGTGCCACTAAGGGGTTATGTTCAAACTCTATATGGTACAGTTTGCCATCTCTGGTACCTGTAAGGTTTGTAAATAAACACCAGGGCAACTCAATAAAGGCCATAATGTGTATGGCGTAAACGCCTGCTTCTCTTTTTTGGGCTGTAAAGCGCCACTTTATTGGATTGGCCTGCTTTATGCTTGGCGCGGTACTAAATAAATATCCTAATAAGGTTACCATCAATTTTTTCATGGGTATGGCGCTATTTAAGGGTTTTTGATGGTTTTAATTCATACTACCCTCTTCTACTACAAGCGGTTTAAATACTACTTCATAGGTTTTGGCCCCTTTTAATATTTTTGATGCCATTTCTTGTATGTCTTTTACTGTAATGGCGTTAATGATGTTTTCAAAATTATCAGGATCGGTTCTAAGATAACCTTCACGGAAATATTGTGTTAGCAGTCGCATATCTGATATGTTGAAGTCCTGTTCTTCTTTACGGTCTTTTAGGTAATTGGCCAATGTTTTGTCTAAATCTTCTTGATTTATGTCACCTTCTACCAGTTTGTTTATTTCTTTGTGCACTATGGCTGTAAGATCGTCTACTTTTTCGGGGTTGCAATCGAACACTACGCTAATGCTTGCTGTTGATACGGGATATTTATCGAGGTTAGCATTGGCACTGGCCCCATAGGTACCGCCTTCTTGTTCTCTTAGGGTTTCGGTATAGCGCAACTGTAGTATATCGCCAATGGCATTTATTATATAATTGTTTTTAAGGCTATATGGCATTTCTTTTTTATACCCTATGCGTACGTTGCTTTTTGGGTCTTCCATCTGTAACTCAAAGTCTCTATCGATGTGTGGCTTTTGCCATGCTACGGAGTTATCTTTCCATGCTTCTTTTTTATTTGTGGTTGGAATGCTGGCCAGATAGGTTGCCAATAGTTCCTTAAGCTCTTTTTTGGGTATATCGCCTACTATAAAGAACTCAAAATCGGCGGCATTGCTAAAACGCTCTTTGTAGATTCTTTTTATGGTTTCGAAGTTGATGTCTTTTACATAATCTTCATCGAATAAACGGCGCTTAGGGTTGTTGGTTCCGTATAGGGCCACTGTGGTGCTATCGCCTATTCTTTGGTTTATGTCTTTGCTTTTTCTTACTAGGTAGTTGTCTATATTGCCCATTAGCACTTTAAAGCCGTCTTGATCAAAGCGTGGCTTGGTAAAGCGTAAATGTACCATTTGCAAGAGGGTCTCTACGTCTTTGGTTGTTGACACCCCTTTTATGGTCTCTCTTATATCGCTAAGTCCTATGGTTGTTTTTGCTGTTTTGCCTGCTAATACTTTGGCTAGATCGGTGGCTGAGTAATCTCCTAAACCTGAAAAGTCTACGGTATTGGAAAGCATGCTTGCTGATGGTAGGTCTTTATCGGCAATGAGTGATAGACCACCATCGCTTACGGCATATAATTGTACGTCGTTTTTGTTTTTATCGGAATACTTGTAGTGTACGGTTATGCCATTGCTTAGCTCGAACGTGGATGCGTTTAGTTTTTGTAATATGTATTCGGATATGACTGCACCTTTTTTTACTTCTACTCCAGACATTAGTGTTTTTCCGGCCATGGCATCGGTATAGGGTTGTAGTGTACTGTCTTTTTCTATGGTTTCTATTAGGTTTAAGGCAGTTTCTTGGCTTAGGTTTTCTTCACCTTTTACCCCGGTAACTAATAGGTAACGGTTTTTTTTGGTGTAGAGGTCTCTTATGGCTTTGTGCAAGTCTTCTTTTTGTAGGCTTTCGAATATTTGTTGTACTATTGGGTATTCTTGGTCTACATCGGTCATGGCATCTTGGTTCAGGTAATTGTTCTGCGCTTTTTGTGCGATGCTCTTGTGCGACATATCGTCCTGTTTGCTAATGGCATTTTCATAGGACGTTTTGTATTTAGTTATGGTCCTGTCTATTTCTTCTTGTGTGAAGCCATATTTTACGGCACGGTTTAATTCGGTCATGGCCGTTTTGAATGCTTCTTGCTGCATCCCTGCTTTGGGATATACAGTATATGTAAATGCTTTTGATGTTCTGGAAAGATCGCCATAGCCGGCACGTACGGCCAAGAATGGTGCATCGGGTTTTTGGCTTAACTCTTGTAACCTAACGGATAGCATGTTGGTAACCATACCGTTTAATAGTGCTGTTCTTAGGTCTTCTACAGTTTCTGTTTCTTTTGTTAGGTTTTTTGGATGGCGAATTCCAAATTGAATGTTGGCGGTGGTTACTTCTTCGTCCATTGCCAAGCTATAGCCCATTTCAATGTTATCAGGTATACTTTCTACGTGGCGCGGTTTGGGATTTTTTACTGCTGGTATGCCTGTAAACAGACCTTTTATTTTGGCTTCCATAAAATCGATATCGAAATTACCCACTACGGCTATGGCCTGTAGATCGGTACGGTACCAATCGTGGTAAAAGTCTCTTAGTGCCTGGTATTCAAAATTATCTACTACTTCCATTATGCCTATGGGCATGCGGTTGGCATATTTGGTTTGGTTGTACTGGGTTGCTAGGTGTTGTTTGAAAACTCGTAGGTTTCCGCTTTGGCGCGTGCGCCATTCTTCTTTTATCACCCCACGCTCAGCATCGATTTCTTTTTCGGTTAGTAATAGGTAATTGGACCAATCTTTTAGTATGGTAAGCCCTACGTCTATCATTTCTGCGTTGGTGGGTACGTTGTTTATGTTGTATACGGTTTCGTCAAAACTGGTGTAGGCATTGATGTCTTTTCCAAAAACAATGCCTTGTTCTTGTAGGGTGTTGAGTATGCCTTTTTCTGGAAAATGCTCGGTACCGTTAAAGGCCATGTGCTCTAGGAAGTGTGCTAGACCTTGTTGGTTGTCTTTTTCGAGTATGGATCCTACGTTTTGGATGATGTAATAGCTGGCTACGTCTTTTATTACATCGGTACTGCATAGGTAATAGGTCATGCCATTGGGCAATATACCTTTTTTTATGCGTTCGCTTTTTGGTAAGGGATCTTGGTTGTTGTAAGATTGTGCTATTAGATTTAGACTGCTTAGCACTGTAAAAAGTACGACGATTAGTTTTGTTGGCGTACTTGGTAATTTTAACTCTCTCATAGGATTTTTGGTTTATTTTTTATACTCTAAATAAAAGAGGCAGGACTTTTTTTTGAACTATTTGCTTTACTTAACTTTTTTAACTAATCAAAACTAGATGCCTACCTCTTTATACTGTTATTATTTTTTAATTTAATGCGTAATTATTGTACTGTGCTAAACAGCTTAGCATGTGCTTGGTCATGCTTTCTAAATTGTAATCGGGTTGCCAGCCCCAATCGGCTCTGGCTAAACTATCGTCTATACTATTGGGCCAGGATTCTGCAATGTTTTGCCTAAAGTCTGGCTTGTATGCTATTTTAAATTCTGGATGTGTTTTCAATATTTCTTTATATACTTGTTGTGGTGTGAAACTCATGCCTGACAGGTTGTACGAGGTCCTGACTCTTATGGCTTCTTTTGGTGCTTCCATGAGTGCTATGGTTGCTTTTATGGCATCTGCCATATAAATCATTGGTAAGGCGGTATCTGGCTTTAGAAAGCATTGAAACGGCTCTTGCCTGGCGGCCTTGAAGTAGATATCTACTGCGTAATCGGTGGTGCCTCCTCCGGGCAGGCTTTCGTACCCTATTACTCCTGGATATCTTAGGCTGCGTACGTCTACGCCATAGTTTTTGTTATAGTACTCGCACCACGACTCGCCTGCTACTTTGGATATGCCGTAGCTGGTTGCGGGTTGTCTTAAACTGAATTGTGGTGTTTGTTCTTTGGTGATGTTATCGCCAAATACGGCGATGGATGATGGCCAGAACACTTTGCTTATTTTGTGGGTTTTGGCTGTTTCTAGTATGTTTATTAGCCCTTGCATGTTTAAATCCCATGCTTTTAGGGGGTTTTTCTCGGCTACGGCTGATAGCATGGCTGCTAAATGGTAAATCTGTGTGATTTTATAGGTTTTAACGGTTTGGGCTATGGCCTGGGCATCCATAACGTTTAGGGTAACGAATACACCCTCGAAAGGGTCTTTGCTATCGCTTTTTATATCGGATGCTACGATGGCCTCGGTGCCATACCTTGTTATTAATGCTTTTCTAAGGGTGCTTCCTAATTGCCCTGAAGCGCCGGTTATCAATATTTTTTCTTTCATGTAGGCTTTGTTATAAAAGCAAACCCTAAGCTTTTGTTTTTTTATTATACCAATAGTGGGGCACTTTATTTGTTGTAAAGCACCCCCACTTAAACAAACTAAACTATGTTAAAAAACTTAGGGATTACTTTCATGTAAAAATCACACTTTAACTAATTTTCTACTTTTTTATGCTCTTTATTCCCTAAAAAGCACGACACCCATCCTATACTTATGGATGCCATGCTTACAATCAAAAAATGCACTATGAGTGACTAACTCAAAATAACTATGAAAAACTCTTACTATGTACTGTTACTTTGTACAGGCACTATTGACTTTAGGGTTATTTAAACAAGGGGTTAATCGTCTAATAACTTAACTCTCTAATTAATTCTTAATGAAAAACAACTCTCAACCCCTTATGTTTTTTTTGTTATTGTTATTAGTTTAATACTATTTCAAATGGTTCTTCTGTTGGTGGTAAACAGGTTTCGTCGTTACATGCCATAAAGTTTACATAGCCTTTTACGGTATGTGGGCCATTGCCTTTTACTTCTATGGTTTGGACGAAATCTACTTTTTTATCAAAAAACATGGTGTTTACCATAAATACTTCTTCATATTTTTTGTGTAGCTCTCCCATTTCTTTGGGTTTGCCTTTTAGTTTTACTGTTTTGGGCAACTCGAAATCGAACTCGGTTGCTAATGGCCCACCTTTTTCGGTATATTGTGAGTATACATGCCACCCGGGTTCTAGTTTTGCTGTTGCATGTAATTCGTATGTGTTGGTGTTTATTTTCTTTTGGGTGAACTGCCAGGTAACGGGCTCTAATATTTGTGCGTTTAATGTTGTTGCTAATGCAACTATTGCTAGCACGATAAGGGGTAACTTTTTCATAAATATCTTTTTTTAGTTCTTAATTATTTTCTTGGGTTTAAATACTGTTTACAAAACTTAAGTGTCCTTTTATATAATACTCTTGAAACCTGGTTTTGTACTATTCGCATTTAAGATTTTAACATTATTTTTTGCTTTTTTTATTGTTTTATCAGGTTTTGTGTCTATATCCTGACAATTTTCTTTTTTTGGGGTTGTTTGGACCCTTCATATACTAATACGTTTGAGAAAGCAAAAACCCTTACTTGGATTCTAACTTTTTTTAAATATTTAACATTGTTTTAAGAAATGACTTACTTTTTGGGCTTGAAATTGGGTTAAGTAAGTGGTATTTGAGTTTTGGGGTTTCAATTTAAATACATTTATTTTTTTGCCTGAATAAAGATATTTATTCATAATTAATCCAACCGAAATCAATTGAAGATTATAACACTAGAGAGAAAACTGCTGGAAGCGGTTAATGGGTTAAGTGACCAACAACGTAGAATTGTGTACTTAAAGTATTTTAATTTTTTAAGTAGTAAGGATATTGCCCAAATGCTTAACTTGAGTCCGCAAACAGTACGCAATGTGCTGGTTACGGCTTTAAAGAAACTGCGCAAAACCCTGGGTACTTTTAACTTTTTGTTATTGGTACTGTTTGGCAAAAGACGTTTTTAATACACTGCACGTTACTTAATTTTTAAACCAATAGGTTTTTCCGAAATATGCTGGGTTGAAGGTGTTATTGTTAATGTTTGGTTTTGTATTGATGTTATTGTAGCGCTCTGTTTGGATAAGGTTGCCATTTAGGTAGAATGCTACCCAAGTTTCTATAAGGTGACCATCTATGTTTTTAAAATGGTCGTAACGCACTTCATACAACTCGCCTTGTTTGCCTTTATTGAAACTGCGAACGGTTTGAAAGTTTTGGGCATTTAGCCATATTTGTGGTTTGTTTGGGTTGTTTTTGGCGGCTCCTATGATATAGACTTCTTGATCTTTGTATTGCGATTTTGTTAATATATTGGTGTTTATCCCTAAACTATCTAACCGTGCCAAGGTTTCTTGTACGGTGTAATAGTAAAGCCCTCCTTCCATTACTAAAAACTCTTGTATTTCGGGGCCACTGTGAACTAGTTTGTGGTTTCTGAACACATATATGCTGTCGTTACGGTTTATATTGGCATGTCCGTTTTCTGGATTGCCAAAATCGATTCTAAAATCTTTTGGAAACCGAACGGCCTCGTACCAAGTGGATGTATCTTGCGCAACGCCTTCTTTATTATATGTAATGGTTTCTTGTATAAAGGTGAACTGTTTTAAATGGTTTTTTGATTTTGTTTGTTTTATATGTGCTACAAGCTGTTGGGCAGTTGTTATTATGGGCTCACTTTTGCTTTTATGTAAAAGGGTGAGTATAAATGTTATAACTACCAATAAAATGGTTGCAAACAATACTATTTGTAATCTGTATTTATTCATTAAAAAATGCTTTAATGGTGTTAAATTGTGTTAATGTTTGCAATTTACTAAGCTACAACTGTAACAAATTGTAATTTTTAGACACTTTAAAAAAAGACCTGTTTTTATGTATTTTAAAGCATATTATCCTAGTTTGGCACTAACTAAATACATTGATAGCTATTTTGTTATAGACTCTAATGAAGTGCATGAAAGTATTACGGACCTTGTGATTCCTGATGGTACTTTTGGTTTGCTTTTTATTGACTCGCAAAAAAGCATACAGCGTAACCTTAAAACTACTAGCCCGCCTATTACGCTTAAAAAGACTTCTGTTTTTGGGCAAAAAACCAAGCCTGTTAATTATTATTATAGTAATGGAAAGGAAAAATCCTTTGGTATTAAGATTAACCCCGCTGGCCTAGCATTGTTTTTAAATAATAGCCTTAGTGAATTTAAAAATCTTTTTGTGGAAATTGAACTGTTAAACAACGTACCGCTTATGGATTTGGAAAAGCATGTTTTGGGGGCTAAATGCGTGCAGGATAAAATTAACATTATTGAACGGTTTGTTTTTAAAAAACTGGATGTGTTTAATAGTAATTTAGACTATGTGCTTTTTTGTGCTATTGTGGACTATATTAAAGCACATAAGGGCGAGGTACGGCATGCTGATATTACTGGCTACTTTTATGTTAATTATAAAAAGGTGGAACGCCTGTTTAATCATTTTTTAGGCATTACGCCTAAGACGTTTATACGTATTGTGCGTTTTAATGCGACTTTTCACTTCCAGTCTAAAATTGAAGCAACTAGTTTAACGCAACTTGGCTATAAATTGGGGTTTTTTGACCAATCCCATTTTATAAGGGAGTTTAAGGCTTTTACATCTTTAACGCCTAGCGACTTTTTTAATAAGCAACATTCGCATTCTGAAGCGGTGCATTTAGAGCTTATTTCGTCGCGTTGGTAATTTTATTGTAATGTCTATTTTTTACAATTAACAAGCAGGCCCCTTATTTATCTTCGCTGTTTTATTAAATTATTACTTAATTTTATAAAAACTGTAAACATGACTTTAATTTATCGATTTCTTTTTGCAAGTGTTTTATTGGTAACTGCACTTGCTGTTGCACAAGATGACAATTTAGACAAGTGGCACCACTTTTCTACTAATGATGCTTTGCACAAAGGCATTTCTACCAATGAGGCTTATACGCTGTTAAAGAATAGAATTCCGCAATCTATTATTGTGGCGGTTATTGACACGGGGGTTGACCATATGCATGAGGATTTGGATGATATTATGTGGACCAACCCTGGTGAAATTGCTAATAATGGCATTGATGATGATGGCAATGGTTATATTGACGATATACACGGGTGGAACTTTTTAGGCAATGCTAAAGGTGAAAATATTGAACGGGAAACTTTGGTAGAAACCCGAATTTTTGCTGAGCATTATCCTTATAATGGAAGTTATTCTGATTATAAAAATGCTGTTAAGGCTTTTCAAGACCATAGGGAAAGTGCTCTTAAAAATCGTTTGGAATCTTTACGGTACTTGGATAATCTTTATGAATTTGAGTTGCTTTACAAGGAACGCCCTTTAACTGCTGAAGGGTTTAGTGATTTTAAAGTGAGAGCTGGACAGGAAAAAACTAAACAAGCTGTTTTAAGCTATTTAAAGAGCCATCCTGAAGCTGATTTTGAAGCTATTAAAGCTGCTCTTAAAGATAATATTGAGGGACAAGAAACGAATTTGGATTTCTATTACAATCCTGATTTTAACTCTAGGGAACTTATTGGCGACAACTATACTGATGTTACGGAACGGTTTTACGGTAACAATGACTGCAAAGGGCCTAACCCAAGCCACGGCACTCATGTAGCGGGTATTATTGCTGCTGAACGCTATAATGATTTGGGGGTTGAAGGGATTGCTGATCATGTAAGTATTATGTCTGTAAGGGTTGTTCCAAATGGTGATGAGCACGATAAGGATGTGGCCAACGCTATTAGATATGCTGTTGATAATGGTGCCCGTGTTATTAACATGAGTTTTGGCAAGGCTTTTTCTTGGAATAAACAGGTGGTTGATGATGCGGTACGGTATGCTGAAAAGCACGATGTTTTACTAATTCATGCTGCTGGTAACAGTGCCATGGAACTTACGGGCAATAATAACTTTCCTAACCAAATGTTTGCTAAGCGAAATTTTCTTGGATGTAAATCTCCTAAAAACTGGATTGAGGTTGGTGCTTCTACTTATAACTATGATGAAAAATTTGTGGCTTATTTTTCGAATTTTGATGGTGATTTAGTGGATATTTTTGCCCCTGGCTTTCAAGTTTTATCTACTACTCCCGAAAGCAACTATGCTAAATATAATGGCACTAGTATGGCTAGCCCTATGGTGGCAGGTGTTGCTGCATTGCTTAGGACTTATTTTCCTAAGCTAAAGGCTACTCAAGTGCGTGATATTATTTTAAAATCTGCCACGCCTATTGATTTGATGGTTTCTAGACCTTCGGACGAAAAGCAAGTGCCTTTTAAAAGTTTAAGTGTTACTGGAGGTATTTTAAATGCTAAAGCTGCTGTTGAGATGGCTTTGAATAAATAAAATCTTGGCCATAAACCTTAAACTTTTTAAGCAATGAAGTATCTTTTTACTATGTTGGTTTGTGTAAGCTATACGTTACACTCCCAGATGGTTTACAATGAACTGGAAAACGACCTTCAAAAAACTTTGGACATGCTGGTTGCCTCGCATAAAATTCCTGGAGCTACCTTTTCTATTGTTTTTGATACAGACCACCAAATAAGCTTGGCGGCCGGTTATAAGGATGTGGAAAACCAAGTAGCCATGCAACCTGATTCTAAAATGCTTTCTGGCAGTGTTGGTAAATTGTTTTTTAGTACTGTTATCTTAAAACTTATTCAAGAGGGCAAGCTAAATTTGCAAGATCCTGCCTCTAAGTATTTAGGCAGCACCTCTTGGTACAATACTTTTCCAAACCACGATGCTATTAAGATTATAAACTTGATGAACCATACCAGTGGCTTACCCCGGCATTTGTTTCAGCCTGAATTTCTTGAAGATTTTATTGGAAACCCTTTGCTTGAAAGAGCCCCCGAAACCTGCATTCAATCTATTGCCAATAAGCCTGCTGTTCATCCTGTTGGGGCTGGTTGGGCTTATTCGGATACTAATTATATTTTACTTGGCTTAATTGTTGAAAAAATAACCCATAAACCTTTTTACGAAATTGTTGATACCGATTTAATTAAACCGCTTATGTTGGATTTAACAACGCCTTCTACCAAGATTTCTATACCTGGCTTGGCTGCTGGTTATATTGGGTCACAAAATCCTTTTAATTTACCTAAGAAAGTGTTGGACAATGATGGTAATCTTGTGGTTAATCCTGCTTTTGAATGGACTGGTGGTGGTTATGCTACCAACCCAAAGGATTTGGCCAGACTGGTAAAGTTTATTCATGAAAGTGATTACCTTAACAATGAAACCAAGGCGGCATTGCATACGGCTATTAATATGGCAACCGGTATGCCTTATGATAGCGGATATGGATTAGGGACTTTTGTTTGGAACAAAATGAACGATACCAGGTATGGACATTCTGGCTTTTTTCCGGGCTATGTGTCGCATGTGGAATATTCTACTAATAGACAATATGCCCTTGCTATACAGGTTAATGATGATGGTGCGTACCCTTACTTGCAACAATACCTATATGAACTGGAGCAAGTAGTAAATACTTATTTAGACCGTATTGATGAGTACCATATTAATCAAAACTTTAAGGCTCAAGAAGTCTGCTGGAATGCTGCCGATATTGTGTGCTATATGGAAGCTTATGCTAAAACGGAACCTATACTAACTGTCTCTAGAGGAGGTGTTACTTATGGTTACAACCTTATTATTGATAACTATAAAACATACTTTCCTGAAGATAAGATGGGGCAACTTTTTTTTGATAATATTGCCATGCGGCGTCTTGCCTATAACTTATATTTTGTAACTGGTCGCTTTAATTTGAAATTTGAAAACCGTGAAAATATAGTGAAAGGTTGGTTTTCTGTTACTGCTAAAAAAATTAATGGCCATTGGTATATGATTACTGATCATTCTAGTTAAAATAAGCCTCCATGAAATTGTACTTTACATACTTTATTTTATTTCTATTTGTTGTTTCCTGTAAAAAAGAAGACATTCAAGGTGATATTCTTATAAAGAACATTGCGATTATTGATGTGGAAAAAGATACTGTTAAAGCGTTACAAAATATTGTTATTAAAAACGGTAGAATTCTTCACATAGACCACGACGCCTCGCTCTATCGGTATAAAGTAAACACCATTATTAATGGTGATGGTAAGTATATTATTCCTGGCTTATGGGATATGCATGCACACCCCGACGATCCAGAAGTGTGGCGAATGCATCCTACTAACGATAAAAAAGATTTGCTCTTACCTCTTTTTGTTATTCATGGTGTTACAGGTATTAGGGACATGGGCGGCGATTTAACGCTAGTTAAAACCTGGCGCAATAATATTAATAATGGTTCGCTATTGGGGCCTAAAATATTTGCTGGCGGACCTTTGCTGGATGGTCCAAACCCTATGTGGGATGGCTCTATTGGCATTAATAGTCCAGAGGATGTTCCAAGGGTGGTTGACTCTCTTATTGAGGAGGGTGTTGATTTTTTAAAGGTATATTCTTTACTTCCACGAGAAACCTATCTAGCTTTGAGCAGTTATGCCAATGGTATTCATTTTCCATTTGTAGGGCATGTGCCTTTTACGGTACCCCCATCGGAAGCAGCAAAAACAGGCATGAAAAGCCAAGAGCACCTTCTGGAAATTTTAAAAGAATGTTCTGGCAAGCCTCCTAAGGACTTTATAGACAAGATTAAGGCCATGGAAAATGGTATTGACCGCTCTAACGCTATAAATGCTTTTCGCCTTTCTACTTTTAATGAAACTAAAGCCGACAGTCTATACGATTTGTTTGTTGAAAAAAAGATATGGCATTGCCCAACTTTAAGTATGTGGTTTAAAAATGCCTGGTATGAAGATGAATTACCCAAAGACAGCCTTTTGTTGTCCTATTTGCCTAAATACCTTCAAAAATATTGGACGCCAGATATTAATGATCATTTAACTTACAGAGATAATTCGACTTTTATTGAAACAAAAAAGAAACTTTGTTACCTCTACCTAAAAATGGTTGGCAGAATGCATGAAAAAGGTGTGTTGCTTTTGGCTGGTACCGATATGGGAGCCAACCCATTGTGTTTTCCTGGTGTTGGTGTACATAATGAACTGGAACTTTTTGTTAAAGCTGGACTAACCCCTGCTGAAGCCATAAAAACGGCCACGGTTAATCCAGCAAGGTTTTTTGAAATTGATACCGATTATGGCACTGTTGAGCAAGGAAAAATAGCTGACTTGGTTGTTTTAAAGAATAACCCCCTTAAAAATATTAATAGCATAAGGGAAATTGATTTTGTAATACGAAATGGCATCTTAATTGATTCTACACAAATTGAAACTATTAAAACAGATATAAAAAACCTTGTTCTTTAAAAAGGTGAAGTCCTTACTAGTCAAAAAAAAACAGGTTGTCTAATTAATACAATTACTGCCTTTTGGCTATCTGTACTTTTGATTTAGTTCTTTCTAAGAATCTAAATTAAAAAACAATGGATTATACACTCTTTAAAAAAACGTTCTACTTTTTTATGCTTCCTTTTTTAATGATTAGCCAACAGGACTTAAGCATAAAAGGGGTTATTTTAAATGCCAATAACACCCCGGTTGAGTTTGCAAATGTTGTGGCCTATAACCTTAGCTCTAAAACTATTATAAAGCTTGAGTTAACCAATGAACTTGGGGCTTTTAAATTAAGTGACATTGTTACAGACTCTATACAGGTTATTATATCGCATATAGCTTATCAATCTTGGAAAAGTGATCCTATAAAGCAGTCGCAATTACCCCTAAACTTAAACACCATTATACTTAAAGAAAGTGAAAACACCTTAGGTGAGGTTACCATAACAGCCGAAAAAGATTTTATTGAAATGCAACCCGACAAAATGGTTGTAAACCTTAACAAGGACAATACTTCATTGGGGCCTAATGCCTTTGAAGTTATTGAAAAGTTGCCCGGTGTTACAGTAGATATTTTAAGTGGCACCATTAATATTCAAGGTAAGGAAGGAAGTACCGTTTTAATTAATGACCGCGCTACACATTTATCTTCTGATAATTTAGCTACTTTACTTAAAAACACTCCTTCTGATCAAATTAAGGCTGTTGAAATAATAACCAATCCATCATCAAAATATGATGCTGCAGGTAATGCTGGAGTTATTAATATTATTTTGGGAAAAAATGACAAAGAAGGGTTTAACGGTAGCTTAAGAACACAAGTACAGCAAGGTAAATATTTTCAAAAAGGCGGAAGTTTAAACTTAAATTTTAGAAAAAAGCACTGGAATCTTTATGGGGGTTATAGTATTAATGACATAAAGGCCTTTACAAAAATAATTTACAAACAAACTTATTTAAATGCTTCGCCTGCTTTAAAATCTGTTCAACATAGTAATCGAATTTTTAATGTAGATCCACAAAACTTTAATCTTGGAATTGATTATGAAACGGAAACTAACTTTAACATAAACTTTCTATTTAAGGGATCGAACACCAAAGTTATTAGTCCCCAAAATATCACTACCGCCTTTAGTGATTTGAACAACAATCTAGTTTCTACTGCAAACACGATTTCTGAAGTCAATGAGCACAATAAAAATTATGCTTTTAACCTAAATTTATTTAAATCGAATAAAGACAAAACATTTTCTTATTCGTTTGATGGCAACTATTCATTTTACAATAGAGGTCAAGATCAAAATTTTACAACCCTATTTTACGATGAAAACAATAATGATACTGGCAACAGGAATTTGCTAAGAAGTGAGATTCCGTCAGACATTGACATTTGGTCTTTTAAAACTGACATAACTAAAGCCTTTAAGGCATCACAAATCACTTTAGAAACGGGTTTAAAATGGAGTGAGGTTATTAATGACAATTACCCTAAATACTATGATATTATAGATAATAGTGAAAGCTTAAATACCGACTTAACTAACCACTTTATTTATAGAGAACATATTTTTGCTGGGTATATAGACTTCTTAAAGACGTTTAAAACCGCAACCATTAAAATAGGGTTAAGAGTTGAAAATACCGAAGGGTATGGTAAACAAAAATTAACCAATGATTCCTTTAATAGAAATTATCTTGAATTTTTTCCAACTCTATTCTACAAGATTGATGTATCTGAAAACCATACTGTATCCTTTGCTTTTGGAAGACGTATAGACCGCCCTTCTTATGGTGATTTAAACCCTTATCGCTTGTTTTTGGACCAGTACAGTTCTTGGCAGGGAAACCCCATGTTAAACCCTCAATTTAGTTATAATTTTGAGTTATCGCACCAATATAAACATAAGTTAACCACAAAATTATCTTATACTAATACAAACGATGTTATTGGTAGTTTGGTTTTTCAGGATGACGACTCTCAGGTTAGTACTGAAACCAAAGCAAATTTAAATACATTTTCGCAAATAAACCTTTCTTCGTCAACATCCTTTAAACCTTTTACTTGGTGGAACAGTAATGTATCGGTATCAGTATTCAATAACCGCTATAAGGGAACTTACCTAAATGAACCATTCCATATTCAAGGGGTTGGTTTTATATTTAATAATAACAACTCTTTTAAAATCTCGTCTCAAATTAATGGTAGTTTAAGTGCCAATTACAATTCACCTTATATAAATGATATAGAAGAAACCAGATCGAACTATGCCATAAATCTGGGAATTAACCGTACTTCTAAAGACCATAAAACTATTATTAGCTTAAGTGCTTCAGATATTTTTTGGGGAAGGCGTGGTGGTGGAACCACAGCGATTTCAAACTTAAACAGAACTTCTTTGGTAAGATATGGCAGTAATATGATAAGTCTTTATTTTATTTACAAGTTTGGAAAGCATACTGTACCAAGTGCCAAAAATCGTAAAACTGGTGATGAAGAAGAAAAGAGCAGAATATAGTATGTTATTTTTCAGTTAAAGCACTTTACAGTCTAAATGTCTTTTGTATTTTTATAGCTAAGCTCAAATATTTTATCTTGATTTATTGAAAACTAGACTATTAACTATTGAAAACAAAGGCATGACTACACGAAGAGATTTTATTATTAAAACAGCCTGTGCCACTGGCTTTTTACCCCTAATATCGGCATTCCCCTACACCAGTTTTAAAACAACTAATCCCAATAACAGTAAATTGGATGTTAATATTTTTTCAAAACACCTTCAGTTTTTAGATTATAAAACCACAGGGGAAATGGCAGCCGAATTAGGGTTTTCTGGTGTAGACTTAACGGTACGCCCTGGTGGGCATGTGCTTCCCGAATCTGTAAAAACAGATTTACCAAAAGCAGTTAATGCCATTAGAAGTGCTGGTGTAAATTGTAAAATGATTACCACTAGTATTGAAAGTGTAGATAACCCGCTTGATGTGGATATATTGGAAAGTGCATCAAAAGCTGGTATTTCATATTACAGAACCAATTGGTACCAATACAAAGAAGGCGTACCTATGCAACAAGCCTTGACGGAGTATCAAAAAGACATAAAAAAATTAGGGGATTTAAGTGAAAAATTAAACCTTATTGGTTGTTACCAAAACCATGCAGGTGTTTTAGTAGGGGCTTCTTATTGGGAAATAAAAACACTTTTGGAAACTACCAACCCAAAGCATTTTGGCACACAATACGACATTAGGCATGCCATGGTAGAAGGTGGTTACTCTTGGGAAAATGGATTGCAGCTTTTGCACAATAACATTAAGGTGATTGTTTTAAAAGATTATAAATGGGGGAAAGTTAACGGAAAGTGGGAGGCCATTAATGTTCCTATTGGTGAGGGTATGGTGGACTTTGTTGGATATTTTAAAAAATTAAAACAATACCATTTAAATCCTCCAGTGTCTTTGCATTTGGAGTATGATTTGGGAGGGGCTGAACTAGGCAATCGGGATATTACTGTAGACAAAAAAGTGGTATTTGATGCCATGCGAAGTGATTTAAACAAGGTACAGAAGCTTTGGCAACAGGCTTAAATTATCCTTATAAAAAAACCTTCTTTATCTAGATAAAGAAGGTTTTGTACTGAAGGCGGGACTTGAACCCGCACGGCCATAATGGCCATTGGATTTTAAGTCCAACGTGTCTACCAATTCCACCACTTCAGCAAACTTGGTATGTTTTAGAAAGTTCCAGAGCGAAAGACGGGATTTGAACCCGCGACCCTCACCTTGGCAAGGTGATGCTCTACCCCTGAGCTACTTTCGCAATTTTAATAATGAACGGGCAATATCGCTATTGCGGATGCAAATTTAAAATATTTCTAGGAAATGCAAAGCCTTTTGGTAAAATAAATAAAATTAATTTTATGCCTGTTGCTTCTTAACCAACATACGTTTAATTTCATTAAGTTTCATTAATGCTTCTACAGGCGTAAGGGTATCAATTTCAATATGCAATATCTCCTCTCTAATATTTTCCAACAAAGGATCGTCTAAATTAAAAAAGCTCAATTGCATTTCATTGTTCAATGATTTAACTGTATCTGTAAGCTCTTCACTGGAATGTGATTTCTCCAATTTTTTCAATACTTGATTGGCACGGCGTAGCACTTGCTGTGGCATACCGGCCATTTTGGCTACATGAATTCCAAAACTATGCTCGCTACCGCCTTCAACCAGCTTTCTTAAAAAAAGAACATTGTCTTTAAGCTCTTTAACAGATACATTAAAGTTTTTGATACGATTAAAGGTTTCTGTCATTTCATTAAGCTCGTGGTAATGGGTTGCAAATAGGGTTTTTGGCTTTGCAGGGTGTTCATGTAAATACTCGCTAATAGCCCATGCTATGGATATGCCATCATACGTACTGGTACCACGCCCAATTTCATCTAGCAAAACCAAACTTCTTTCGGAAATATTATTTAAAATGGAAGCTGTTTCATTCATTTCAACCATAAATGTAGATTCGCCCATTGATATGTTGTCACTGGCACCTACCCTAGTAAAAATTTTATCTACCACACCAATTTTTGCAGCCTTAGCAGGTACAAAACTACCCATTTGCGCCAATAGTACAATTAATGCCGTTTGGCGCAAAATGGCCGATTTACCAGACATGTTAGGCCCGGTTATCATAATGATTTGCTGTGTATTTCTATCTAAAAACACATTGTTGGATATATAGGCTTCGCCAACTGGTAATTGCTTTTCTATAACGGGGTGGCGCCCCTCTTCTATATCCAAATCAAAGGATTCTTCTAGGCTTGGATATACATAATTATTATCTTTTGCTAATTGCGCAAATCCACACAGGCAATCTAATTGCCCAATGAAATGGGCATTTTGTTGAACAGGCTTTATATATTGACTTAACCAACCAATCAACTCGGCAAATAACTGTTGCTCTATAACCAAAATACGATCTTCTGCACCTAAAATTTTCGCCTCATATTCTTTAAGTTCTTCAGTTATATAACGCTCTGCACTAACAAGTGTTTGTTTTCTAACCCAGCTATCGGGCACCTTATCTTTATGTGTATTGCGTACTTCTATATAATACCCAAAAACATTATTAGAATCTATTTTAAGCGAGGTAATTCCAGTACGCTCACTTTCACGCTGCAGCATATTATCAAGATAGTCTTTACCAGATTGCGACAACCCTCGTAGCTCATCAAGTTCCTTAGAATACCCTGCAGCAATGGTATGGCCCTTCAATACATTTACTGGAGCATTTTCATTAAGCATCTCTTTAACCTTATCACGAAGCACATCACAACTCTGCAGCGCATCCCCTATCATTTTAAGAGATGTATTATTGCAGTTTGTCGCTAATGCCTTTATAGGTACAATAGCTTCTAAAGAGTTCTTTAATTGAATCACTTCCCGCGGGTTTACCTTGCCTGTAGCAACTTTAGATATTAACCGTTCTAAATCGCCAATATGCTTTATTTGATTCTGTATTTTTTGCAGAACTGTATCTTCTTTAATAAAAAAATCGACCACTTCATGACGCTGCTTTATTTTATCTATACGTTTTAGTGGTAAAGCCAACCAGCGTTTAAGCATACGCCCTCCCATGGGGGAAATGGTTTTATCAATTACGCTTAAAAGCGTTACAGCATTTACATTGGTAGAATGATACAATTCTAAATTACGAATGGTAAATTTATCCATCCACACATAATCATCTTCAGCAATTCTAGAAATGGATGCAATATGCTCTAATTTATTATGTTGTGTTTCAGATAAATAGTGCAAAACAGAACCCGATGCAATAATGCCCTCATGTAAATCTTCAATACCAAAGCCTTTAAGTGTTTTGGTGTTAAAATGCTTTATCAAGGTTTCATAAGCATAATCGGTTTGGTATACCCAGTCTTCCAAGTAAAACGTATGGAAATCGTTCCCAAATGTTTCATTAAACATGCTACGTTTTTGCTTAGACACCAACACTTCGCTTGGGCTAAAATTTTGTAATAACTTATCAATATACTCTACATTACCCTGAGACGTTAAAAACTCGCCTGTAGAAATGTCTAAAAATGAGATGCCAATATACTTTTTATCAAAATATACCGAACATAAAAAATTGTTGGATTTAGAAATTAAAACCTCATCATTTAATGCCACCCCAGGTGTTACCAATTCGGTTACACCTCGCTTTACAATAGTCTTTGTTTGCTTAGGGTCTTCTAATTGGTCACAAATAGCCACACGTTCACCTGCTTTTACCAACTTGGGCAAATAGGTATTTAAGGAATGATGCGGAAACCCTGCCAATTCTGTTTCACTTTCACTACCAGCACCTCGCTTTGTTAAAATAATACCCAAAATGCCTGCTGCTCTTACCGCATCTTCACCAAAGGTTTCATAAAAATCACCCACACGAAACAACAACAATGCATCAGGATACTTAGCCTTTATAGCATTGTACTGCTTCATTAGAGGTGTTTCTTTTTTTCCTTTTTTTGCCATTTTTACGTATTTCGCCGCCTTTAAAAGAATTAACTAAACATGGTAAGTCATTTAGTTTTTTGTTAATTTGTAACCTTTTGTAAGGACTGCTAATGTAATGTTATTTTAATTTTTTTTGAAATTGAAACATTATAAGTTATTTACAATTATTAACAACATAGATATGCATAAATAGCATGCGAAAACTAAAAAACAGCGAGTTAGACCGATTGAGCGTTGATGCTTTTAAGCAAGCAAAAAAATTACCCCTTATTGTGGTTTTAGACAATATTAGGAGTCTTAACAATATAGGCTCTGTGTTTAGAACCTGTGATGCCTTTTTAATAAAAAAAATTTATCTGTGCGGCATCACGGCAACACCACCACACAAAGACATTCATAAAACGGCCTTGGGAAGCACAGATACGGTTGCGTGGGAGTATGTTAAGGACACCATGGCTTTGGTTGAAAAGCTGAAAGCTGAAAATATAAAAATCTGCGCCATTGAACAAGCTGAAAGGGCTACCATGCTTAACAATTTTAAACCCGAAAAAGACACTACTTATGCCTTAATTTTTGGCAATGAAGTGAAAGGGGTAGCTCAAAATGTTGTTTCTAAAAGTGATACCGTTATAGAAATACCGCAATTTGGCACCAAACATTCCCTAAATATTTCTGTAAGTTGCGGCGTGGTTATCTGGGATTTGTTTTCTAAACTAGAAGCTTAGAACGACTACTTCTCATTATAAAGTGCTATTACAACATTTACTTAATTCTTTTTGTATTTTTAATGCTAAATTAAATCCGACTATGAGAATTTTTATTGCCTTACTAATCGTTTCACTATTCATTAATTGTAAAAAAGAAAAGGCACTTGGACCTGATTACAGTCAATTAACCTCTATTCCTACTAAAGAACATGTAGGCCATTTGGTGTTACCAGATACCATTGCACCTATAGAGGCCCCTTTTAAAATGCCTGTATTTAAAAGACCTACTTTCCCAGATAGGACTATTAATATTATAGACCAAGGTGCTAAAGCGGAAAATTTGATTACTGTTATTGTTCAAAAAGCCATAGACTCGTTAAGCACCTTAGGAGGTGGGCGTGTTATTATCCCTAAAGGTGCATGGAAAACGGGACGTATTTCATTAAAAAGTAACGTTAATCTGCATATTGAAGCTGAAGCCATTGTAACCTTCAGTACCGATGTAAAAGATTATCAACCTGCCGTATTCACTAGAGTTGAAAGTATGGAAGTAATGTCGTTAGGTGCCTGCATCTATGCCAATAACCAAGAAAATATTGCTCTAACAGGAAAAGGAACACTTATTGGCCCCTATGGCGGCGAAATTAGAGAAAGACTCTATAAAAAGGCCATAGAGGACCTTGTTGATTTAAGCAAACCTGCTGAAGAACGTATTCATAACGGCTCTAAAGACGATTGGATATTTCCCCCTAAATTTATTTCACCTATTAACTGTAAAAATGTTTTTATTGAAGGCGTATCTCTAGAAAATTCTGCTTTTTGGAACATTGTGCCTACTTACTGCGACCGTGTTATTATACGAGGTGTTAATGTAAACTCCATAGGTATACCTAGAGGTGACGGGATTGATATTGAATCTTCAAAAAATGTCTTAATTGAATATGCTACTCTAAGTACTGGAGACGATTGCTTTACCATGAAAGCAGGTCGTGGTGAAGATGGCATGAAAGTTAATAAGGCCACTGAGAATATAGTAGTACGCTATTGTATGGCTAAGCAGGGGCATGGTGGCATTACCTGTGGCAGTGAAACCGCAGGTGTTGTTAGAAACCTATATTTACACGATTGTGTTTTTGAAGGCACAACTGTTGGTATTCGTTTTAAAACAAGACGCCCTAGAGGAGGAGGAGGTGAAAACCTATATTACAATAGGATTCGTATGGACTTAAAAGCTACTGCCATAAAATGGGATATGCTAGGTACACGGGCCTACGTTGGTGCATTAGCAGACCGCTTACCAAAAAGAACTGTTAATAAGCTAACTCCATTTTACCGTAATATCCATATTTCTAATATTATTATAGATCATAGCTCGCATTTTTTAAAAGTGTACGGGATTCCAGAATCACCTCTTACCAATGTAACCATAGATAATATAGATGCCAAATGCGACAATCTTATCATTATTAATGATGCTAAAAATGTGCTTATAAAAAACACACGCATACAAACGCCAGATAGTATTATTGATGTTCTTGGTAGTGAAAACATAAATTTTGATAATTTGGTATTGAACATGGAACCCCACACACTACACATGCCCACGGAAGTCATTAAGACCGAAGGCATTCATTTTAAACCAGAAAAACAATAAGTAACCGAATTTAATTTATTAAACTAAAAAAACAAACAGATGAAAACACTTGGTATTGGAATTGTTGGAGCACGATATGGTGCGCGTATGCATTATGCGAACTTTACAAAACTACCTCCTGGACTTATTGAAATTAGAGGTGTTTGTTCCAGAACTTTAGAAAGTGCCCAAGCTTTTGCCAATGATACTGGTGTAGCTTTTGTTACAAATAATTTAGATGAACTTTTGGCCCGTGAGGACATTGATGTTATTGATGTTTGCACACCACCAGCATTACACCATGAAATTGCTATTCGAGCAGCCAATGCCGGTAAACATATTATTATGGAAAAACCGCTTACAGGATATTTTGGAGAACCTGGAGACCCTGAACCTATAGGTATTCATGTACCCAAGGCACATATGCGCAAGGGTGCAAAAAAAAATGCCGAAGCGGTACGTGAGGCCGTTCAGCGCAACGGAGTAAAGTTTTGTTATGCTGAAAACTGGGTGTATTCGCCTCCCATTATAAAAGTTCGTAATCTTATAGCCGCATCAAAAGGCGCAGTTTTAGAATTACGGGCTGAAGAGAACCATTCTGGGTCTAATTCAGTATATTCCAAAGAATGGAAGTCAACTGGTGGTGGTGCGTTATTACGTATGGGTGTTCACTCTGTTGGCGCTTGTTTGCACCTAAAAAAATGGGAAGGTATATACCGACTGGGCAAACCTATTCGGCCTGTTTCGGTGATGGCAGATACAGCCGATCTAATACATACTAGTGCTTCAGAGCGTGCCAAAAAAGAAAATGCCCATAAATGGATTAGCTCTGAACCTGTGGATGTTGAAGATTGGGCCAATTTAACCATCCGTTTTGATGATGGTTCGCGTGCCACAGTTATGGTTAGTGATGTTGGGCTTGGTGGATTGAACACTCGTGTTACAGCCTTTATGACCGATGGTGTTATTAAAGCCAATGTAACGGCCAATGATGCTGTAGAAACCTATGCTGTAGACCCAACCACCTTTAAGGATGAATATTTTACAGAAAAATTAGAAACCAAAGCAGGTTGGAATCGCCCAAGTTGTGATGAGGATTGGTTCCGCGGCTTTGCCCAAGAAATTGAGGATTTTGTACAAGCCATTAGAGAAGACCGCGAACCTTTAGCTGGAATTGACTTGGCTGTAGATTGCATTGATGTTATTTATTCAGCCTATGTATCAGCTGAAGAGGGCAGAGTTATTAATCTGTAGTAATTAAGAATGGTTTAGTAATTACAAATTTCATTTAAAATCCAAACATAGTCAGCTCTGTTTTCAACAAAATCCTTGTTGGAAATATCTATAATTTTAACATTAAAGTCCGTTTGGGTTTTTAAAAAATCTAAGTAACCCGTATTAATTTTTTCTAAATAGGCATCAGCTATATTTTGTTCATAATCACGTCCGCGTTTCTTTATATTGTCTTGTAAACGTACTGTGTTTTGGTATAAGTATACATACAAATCGGGTTTTCGTAATTCATTATACATTAAATAGAACAACTTTCTATACAATTTAAACTCGTCTTCCTGCAAGGTTACTTTAGAGAATATAAGAGACTTAAACACATCATAATCGCTTACAATAAAGTCTTTGAACAAATCTAATTGCGAAAGGTCATCACTAATTTGCTGGTACCTATCGGCAAGAAACGACATTTCAAGCGGAAAAGCATACCGCGAAGCATCTTCGTAAAACTTTGGTAAAAATGGGTTATCTGCAAAGCGCTCTAAGATGAGTTTCGCATTAAAATGGTGCGCAATCTTGGTGGCTAAACTTGTTTTACCTGCACCTATATTGCCTTCAATGGCAATGTAATTGTATTTTGAGAAATCGAAACCCTTACTGGGGTTTTTTAGCCATATATTAATAGGTTCCAACACACTAGCATCTAAGCACGCCTTCAACAATTCCGCTACCGTTTTATGCTGCTTTTGGTGCACCAGCAATGGCGCTATATCATTAAGGGGCTCCAGCACAAACTTACGCTTATGCATTTCTGGATGTGGCACTTTTAAGGTTGGAGTATCTATAACCTGGTCTTCCACAAAAATAATATCCAAATCGATGGTGCGCGCTTCATAGGTATTGGTCTGCGTTCTAAATCGGCCCAAATCAGTTTCTATTTTTAACAAGGCCTGTAATACATTTTCTGGCGCTAAATAGCTTTCCAAAACCAAACAACAATTTAGAAAATCGTCTCCTTCAAAGCCAAAAGCGGGCGATTTATAAACTTTTGAAATCCTGATAATTTGTCCAACCCGATCATGAATAAGGTTAATAGCCGATTGCAAGTTGTTAAGCTTGCTTCCTTTATTACTGCCTAAAGCTATATAAAATGTTGTTGGCTCTATCATAAGTACTAGCAAATTAACTAAAACAAAATTTATTCTTTTATATTTACGTAGCCTATTTATTCACAATATATAATATGACTTTAAAAGACAAACTGGCCGCCCAGCGCATTTACATGCTTTTAGGTGCTTTATTTATAACCTCACTTGTTGTTTCTAACTTAATTTTTCAGAAGTTCTTTTATTGGTATCCGTTTGATGTTGAAATTTTTGGGAGTAAGTTATTTGTGGTTTCTGTTGGCATTTTACCATATCCTATTACTTTTTTAATTACGGATTTAATTAGTGAAATTTATGGTAAAAAACGTGCCAATCAAGTTGTGGTAACTGGTATTTTTGCTTCCCTGTTTTCTGTACTTATTGTTTTTGTGGCAGACCTAGTTCCTGCTGTGGCAGATTCACCTATTGACAATACGGTGTTTTCAAACGTGTTTGGAAGAACTATTTTAGCTGTAGGTGCGAGCATGACAGCTTATTTGTTTGCACAATTTGTTGATATTCAGATATACCATTTTTGGAAACGCTTAACCAAAGGCAAACATTTATGGCTAAGAAATAATTTTTCTACCTGGCTCTCGCAATTTGTTGATACCCTTTCGGTTGTTCTATTATTATGTTTGTTTAAAGTGTTGCCCTGGCACCTTTTTGAAGGGCTCTTAATAAGTGGTTTTCTATTTAAGGTTTTCGTCGCTGTTTGTGATACGCCTTTAATGTATTTAGGGGTTTATTTATTTAGAAAACGATTTAACTTAAATGCAAATGAGGAAATTGCCCTATTGTAATTTTATACAAAGCTTAACTTCAAAAATTAGGCATTTTTATATGTTTATATTTATTTTTACACTAAAGACCTAAACAACATGCTCTTTTGTGCAAATGCAGTTCTTATGGGTGTTTCATCTTTTTGTACTGTTTGCACGTATATCTTTTTGTAAATTAAACCAGTCCCATTAATCTAAATAATTATAAAAATTGAAAAAGGCTTTAAAAATTTTCGGAATCTCAATACTTATCATCATAGCTCTATTAGTTGCTATTCCCTTTGCGTTTCAATCTCAAATTAAAGATTTGGTTAAACGTACCATTAATGAAAACCTAAACGCTAAAGTAGAATTTAGTGATGTAAATTTAAGTTTCTTAAGACGTTTTCCTAAAGCTCATGTTCGTGTAAATGATTTTGTTATCACCAATTTCGAGCCTTTTAAGAACGATACTTTGGTAAGTGCCAAAAGTATGTCCTTTACAATGTCTATCAAAGAGTTGTTTAAAGATACCAGTAAAGAACCCCTTGTTATAAATGCCATTGGTATTGACCAAGCCAACTTAACCTTAAAAACTGATGCACAAGGCAATAGCAATTACAACATTACCAAGGATACTAATGAAGTAGATGACAACGACTCTAGCAGTTTGGCATTCGACATTGAAAACTATAGCATTAGTAACAGTGCCATTACTTATATAGATGCCCTTTCTAAAACCTTAATACACATTACGAGTCTTAACCATGAAGGACGTGGTGTCTTTTCGGCCGAAAGCTCGGAGTTGGACACCAAAAGCGAAGCCAATGTAAGCTTTACGCTAGACAGCACTAATTATTTAAACAACAACCCTGTAAAATTAGATGCCTTAATTGGCTTGGATTTAAACAACAACAAATACACGTTTAAGGACAACACGGGCTTTATCAATAAGTTACCTTTGGAATTTAAAGGCTATGTGCAAGTGCTGGAGGATGGACAGGATGTAGATATTACCTTTGAAAACCCAGAATCTGATTTTAAAAACTTCCTAGCAGTAATACCAGAAACGTATTCTAAAAATATAGAAGACGTAGAAACCACTGGCGAATTTAAAATAAAAGGCACTATTAAAGGTAAGGTAACTGATGAAACCATTCCTACTCTAAACATTCAAATAACATCAAATAACGCCTCCTTTAAATATCCTAACCTACCTAAACGTATTGAAAACATTGTTATAAATACTTCTATTAAAAACACAACGGGGTATGCTGATGATACTTATGTTGATATCAACACCCTGAACTTTAAAATTGACAATGATGTTTTTAAATCATCGGCCACTTTAAAAAACCTAACTAAAAATATGTTGGTGAATGCCCATATAGATGGTGTTTTAAACTTAGCAAACCTTACCAAGGCCTATCCCATTGATTTAGAAACTCCCTTAACCGGTATCTTAAAGGCAAATGTTTCAACAGCTTTTGATATGGATGCTATAGAAACCAATGCCTACCAACGTATAAAAAATAGTGGCACGGCCAGTATCAGCAACTTTATGTTTTCGTCTGATGCCATGGTAAAACCCATTCATATTTCTGAGGCAGCTTTAACATTTACCCCAGAAACTGTTTCGCTTAATAACTTTAAGGCTAAAACTGGCGACAGTGATATTAGTGCTACTGGAAGCCTTAAAAATCTGATTGGATTTGTATTGAACCAAAATACCCTTCAGGGTCATTTTAATGTTAATTCCAATCTATTTAAAGTGAGTGATTTTATGTCTGAAAGTGAAACCACTACCAGTGATGATAAAACAGACCAGACCGAAGCCCTTAAAATCCCAGCTTTCTTAGAATGCACCATTAATGCCAATGCCAATACTGTAGTTTACGATAATTTAAATTTACAGGACGTTAAAGGCACACTAACTATTAAAGACCAACAAGCAAGCTTGAGCAATTTAACATCCCGTATTTTTGATGGCGCCTTGGCTGTAGCTGGTAACATTTCAACTAAAAATGATGTTTCTACTTTTAACCTCAATTTGGGCGCCAATGGTTTCGATCTTGCTAAGTCCTTTAAAGGTCTAGATTTATTACAACACATAGCACCTATAGCAAAACTATTACAGGGTAAATTAAACTCTACTTTAAGCTTGGCTGGTAATTTAAATAACGACTTTACACCTAACTTAAGCTCTGTATCTGGTAATGCCTTGGCTGAATTATTAAGCACGAGTATTAGCACAAACCAAAGCGATCTCCTTAGCAAGTTAGAAGGCTCGTTAAACTTTGTAGACTTTAGCAAGCTTAACCTAAAAGATTTAAAAACCAAACTTGAATTTGCCAATGGCAAAGTAAGCGTTAAACCATTTCAAGTTACATATAACGATATTACTATTGATATTGCTGGTTCGCATGGTTTTGATAACACACTTGCCTACAGTGCTGTTTTTAATGTTCCAGCAAAATATTTAGGTACCGAGGTTAATTCATTAATTGGAAAAATAGATAGCGAACAAGCCAAAAATATTTCTATTCCAGTTACAGCTAATATTACCGGCAATTATACCAACCCAAGTATAAAAACCGATTTATCAAGTGGTGTTTCCAACCTAACCAAACAACTTGTTGAAATTGAAAAACAAAAACTGTTAAACCAAGGTAAAAATAAAGCTACAGATTTATTGGGTGAATTAATTACCGGCAATAAAAGCAAAACAGACTCTCTTAAAACCAAACAAAACAATACGGTTAAAGATGTTTTGGGCGGCATTGTTTCTAGTAAAACAGTTACGGACACTACCAAAACAACCCAAACTGACTCTGCCAAAACCAATACTAAAACAACCATTAAAAATGTACTTGGAGGCCTTTTAAGCGGCAATAAAAAAGCAACGGATACGGTTAACTAATCCAAGTAGTTTTTCTTTATTTCCAGTTTTTGAAAGAAAACTACCCATTTATTAGGTTTTTTCAATAAAAAAGTTAAGTTATAAAAAAATAACTTTAAACACTATAATACTATATGCGTCAATTAAAGATTACAAAACAAGTTACTAACCGAGAGTCTAAGTCTCTGGACAAATACCTTCAAGATATTAGCAAAATACAACTTATTACTGCTGAAGAGGAGGTGGAGTTGGCACAGCGCATTCGTTCTGGTGACCAAAAAGCTTTAGATAAACTCACAACAGCCAACTTACGTTTTGTAGTTTCGGTTTCAAAACAATACCAAAACCAGGGACTTACATTACCCGACTTAATAAATGAAGGCAATGCCGGATTGGTTAAAGCCGCTAAGCGCTTTGATGAAACTAGAGGTTTTAAGTTTATATCCTATGCTGTTTGGTGGATTAGACAAGCCATTCTGCAAGCCCTAGCAGAACAGTCAAGAATTGTACGGCTTCCTTTAAACAAAATAGGTTCTATAAATAAGATAAACAAAGCCTATTCCTTTTTAGAGCAATCGCACGAACGCGCTCCCAGTGCCGAAGAAATAGCAAACAACCTCGACCTATCTGTAAATAACGTAAAGCAATCCATGAAAATTTCAGGCAAGCATGTGTCTATGGACGCTCCGTTTAAAGAAGGTGAAGGGTCTAATTTATATGATGTTGTATCATCCAATGAATTACCTCAACCAGACAACAACCTGATAAACGATTCCTTAAATGTTGAAATCAATCGAGCTCTAAATACCTTGTCTCCCAAAGAAGCCGAGGTAATCCGTCACTATTACGGTATAAACAAAAAACAACCTATGAGCTTACAAGAAATCGGTGAGGCTTTTGGTTTAACACGCGAACGTGTTAGGCAGATAAAAGAAAAGGGCATTCGCCGACTTAGGCATAAATCAAAAAGTAAAGTATTAAAAACGTATTTAGGATAATCCTAAAACACTAAATCTATTAATTAAAATTATACATGTTAAAAATTATTGTAAAAGAAGGCGAAAATATAGAACGTGCCTTAAAACGTTATAAAAGAAAACACAGAAATATTAAAGTGATGCAAAACTTAAGAGATGGCCAGTTTTTTACAAAACCATCTGTTAAAAGACGTCGCGAAATACAAAAAGCTGCATATATTCAAAACATTAAAGATCAAGAAGACATTTAATGCTTAATCCCAATAATATCCATAACCCCAAATGCAAACACCTGTATTTGGGGTTATTTAATTTATGGTAATAGCCACTACCAAGCCTTCGTTGGCACGTACATTAAACACGGTATTATCTTCAAAAATTAAATACTGTCCCTTAATGCCAACCAATGTTCCTGTATATTGTTGGGCTTTAATAATATTCAAACTTTTAGGGGTTTTGGGGTATTTAACCACAGGAAAATCCAAGTTCGTTTCGGTATTACTTTCAATAAAATAATCTTTAGCCTCGTCAGGAATATATTGTTTTAAGCGCTCACGCCATGCTACCAAATCTTCATCCTTAATATCATTTTTAAGCATATTGCGCCAATTGGTTTTATCACTTACATAGTCTTTTAAAGCCACCTCGGTAATACCCGCCAAATAGCGGTTGGGCACCTCAACAATTTCAATAGCTTCATGAGCACCTTGGTCTATCCACCGAGTTGGTACCTGGGTTTTTCTAGTTACCCCCACCTTAACATTACTAGAATTGGCCAAATAGACAATATGTGGTTGTAATTGCACTTTCTTTTCGTATTCCAAATCACGGTCCTCCTTATCTAAATGCGCAGTGCTTAACTCGGGGCGCATAATCCAATCAGCTGCCTGAGGAATCTCAAAAAAACAGCTTTTACAGAAACCTTGTCTGTAGATAGGTTTATCCAATCCGCAGTTTAAACATTGGTTTTTAACAAATTGCATAGTGATGGTTTTGTTCAGCAATTGGTTCATATTCAAAAAATCCGTTTCAAATACCAAATAATATTGAATAGGTTGCGAAAACTCAGTTTCCATTTTTGTTAAAACGCCTTGGTAGGTCATGAAAAAAAGTATTATTTTTAAAAAAATAAATATAACATAAATATGCCAATACCTATAGTAAATTCGATTGCTTCTTGGTTTCTAAAAAAACGATTCCATCAAATAGAATTGTTCTTAAAATATCCCAATGAGGTACAAAATGAGTTACTATTAAGTCTTGTAGACATTGCTAAAGACACCGAAATTGGCAAAGAATACGATTTTGCATCTATAAAAAACTACAGAACTTTTGCCGAGCGTGTTCCCATAAAAAATTATGATGGTTGGCAAGATATCATTGAACGGTCCATGAAGGGCGAAACCAATCTATTTTGGCCTAACCCTATTAAGTGGTACGCAAAATCCAGTGGCACTACACGGTCCAGAAGTAAATTTATTCCCGTAAGCCAAGAATCGCTAGAAGATTGCCATTATGCGGCCAGTAAAGATTTGCTTTGTATGTACCTAAATAATAATGAGGACTCCCAATTATTCACGGGCAAAAGTTTACGTTTAGGGGGCAGTAAGGAATTGTTCAGGGAAAACGGAACAGTGTTTGGAGATCTCTCTGCTATTCTTATTGATAACATGCCTTTTTGGGCAGAATTTAGCAGCACCCCAAGCAATAAGGTATCACTTATGAGTGATTGGGAACATAAAATGCAAGCCATTGTAGACGAAACCATAAATGAAAACGTTACCAGTTTAGCAGGCGTACCCTCTTGGATGTTGGTGTTGCTCAACAATGTACTAGATACTACTAATAAAAAAAGCTTGCATGACATTTGGCCTAATCTGGAAGTGTATTTTCATGGTGGGGTAAGTTTTACACCATACAAAAATCAATACAGAAAGATACTTCCTAAAAATGGCTTTAAGTATTATGAAATTTACAATGCTTCAGAAGGCTTCTTTGCCATTCAAGACCAAAACAACTCAAACGAATTACTGTTAATGCTCGATTATGGTATTTTCTATGAATTTATACCAATGGACATTTATGCCACTCCTGAAGAGAAAGCCATTCCTTTAGACGCAGTGAAACTACATGAAAATTATGCCGTTATCATTACCACCAATGCTGGACTTTGGCGCTATAAAATTGGCGATACCGTTAGGTTTACTTCTTTAAACCCATATAGAATAAAAATATCTGGACGTACCAAACATCATATTAATGTATTTGGCGAAGAACTTATTATTGAAAATGCCGAAGATGCCCTTAAGAAAGTCTGCAAACGTACCAAAGCAGAAATTGTAGATTATACAGCTGCTCCTATTTTTATGGAGGGCAAGGAAAAGGGGGCACACGAGTGGCTTATTGAGTTTAAAACACTACCCAAAGACCTCGATTACTTTATTGAGTTGTTTGACAATGCCCTAAAAGCCCTCAATTCAGATTATGAGGCTAAGCGCTATAACAATATAACACTTAATAAGCCCAAAATTAATTTAGCCCGAACCAATTTGTTTTACGACTGGTTAAAACAAAACAATAAATTAGGGGGACAGCACAAAATTCCCAGGCTATCCAATACACGGGATTACATGAATGAGTTACTACAAATGAATGTTTAAAAATGGCTATTTTACCGACCAAGTGTTGGGGTCAAAGTTTTTAAACGAGTATTTCGTCTTATAATCTAAAACCCTTTGTAAAGGCTTTGCCAAGTGTTTAATTAAGTATACTTTTAAACAAGTTTTAAGAATGATTTAAAATTTTACATAAGCATATCCATTATATTAATTAATATCCATAAAACAAAAACCACGCTATTAAGCGTGGTTTTTTTATATATAATTTTTTAGATATTAGACTGTTTCACTCTTAGATAAAAAGACCTGACTTGTATTAGCCACTTAGTAAGGCAGGATTGCTGTCTCTATTCTCTTCTCTCTTCTCTCTTCTCTCTATTCTATATTCTCTATCACGAAACAGCTTTGAGTTTCTTTAATGTTATTTTAGTTAACTTATTCTCAGCATAGGCTTTTGTAACATTCAATTTTTTATCATCACTACTAGGTAACTCAAACATGGCATCGGTTAAAATTTCCTCGCATAAAGAACGTAATCCTCTTGCGCCTAGTTTATATTCAATGGCCTTTTCTACAATATAGCCTAAAGCACCATCGGTAATGGTAAATTCAATGTCATCCATTAAAAATAGTTTCTCATATTGTTTAATAATGGCATTTTTAGGCTCGGTAAGGATGGCTCTTAAGGTATCGGCATCCAATGGATCCATATAAGTCAACACAGGTAAACGCCCAATAATTTCTGGTATTAAACCAAAGTCCTTTAAATCTTTTGGTATAATATATTGTAAAAGGTTGTCTTGATCTACTATGTTATCAGACATAGAGGCACTGTAACCTACCGCCTGCATGTTAAGTCGTTTAGAAATAACGCGCTCAATGCCATCAAAGGCACCGCCTGCTATAAATAAAATATTTTCGGTATTAACTTCTATGAACTTTTGGTCTGGATGCTTACGCCCGCCTTTGGGTGGTACATTAACAACGGTGCCTTCCAATAGTTTTAAAAGCGCCTGTTGTACCCCTTCACCAGACACATCACGCGTAATGGAGGGGTTGTCGCTTTTACGAGCTATTTTATCTATTTCATCAATAAATACGATCCCTTTTTCTGCCTTTTCCAGATTATAATCGGCCGCTTGCAACAAACGCGTTAAAATGCTTTCAACATCTTCCCCAACATAACCCGCTTCGGTTAGTACTGTGGCATCTACAATGGCCAATGGCACATTAAGCATTCTAGCTATGGTTTTTGCCATTAGGGTTTTACCTGTACCTGTTTGTCCAACCATAATGATATTACTTTTTTGAATATCAATATCGTCTTTGGTTTTAGTTTGAAGTAAACGTTTATAGTGGTTATAGACAGCAACAGACATCACTTTTTTTGTAGTATTCTGGCCTATGATATATTCATCTAGAAAGGCCTTTATCTGTTGTGGCTTACGTAGCTTAAGCTCAGCCGATAAGTCACTACTGTCATTTTGTTTAGATTCTTCCAACACAATACCATGTGCCTGCTCTATACATCTATCACATATATGAGCATCCAATCCTGCAATCAATAAGTTCGTTTCTGGTTTTTTACGACCACAAAACGAACATTCTAATTCTTCTTTTGCCATTAATCTATTCTATTTTTTGGAAGCAATTTGATACAAATCCCTCAATAACAATTTGTTAAAATTACAAATTTTTATTTAATTACGTGATAAAATCTCGTCAATCATACCATATTCCTTGGCTTTGTCGGCTTTCATCCAATAATCTCTATCACTATCTTCATATACTTTATCGTAATCTTGACCAGAGTGTTTACTTATAATATTATATAACTCTTCCTTTAAGGTTAGTATCTCCCTAGCGGTAATTTCAATGTCACTAGCCTGGCCTTGTGCACCTCCCAGTGGCTGATGAATCATCACCCGAGAATGCGTTAACCCACTACGTTTACCTTTAGTACCCGCACACAACAACACGGCTCCCATAGAAGCTGCCATACCTGTACAAATGGTTGCTACATCGGGCTTTATAAACTGCATCGTATCATAAATACCCAATCCTGCATACACACTCCCACCTGGAGAGTTAATATAAATTTGAATGTCTTTAGAGGCATCCGTACTCTCTAAAAACAACAATTGAGCCTGTATAATATTGGCCACTTGATCATTAATGGCCGTACCCATAAATATAATACGATCCATCATTAACCGAGAGAACACATCCATAGCTACCGCATTCATTTGGCGCTCTTCAATAATATTGGGGGTTAAGTTGGTTGGGTACATACTACTAATTATTTTATTGTAGTAGGTACTGCTGATACCTTGGTCTTTTATCGCGAATTTTTCAAATTCTTTTGCGTAATTCATAGTTACTTATGCTTTATTTTGAGTTAAGTTTTTGTAATTAACTGCGTGTTAATAAGTTGTTCTCTTTAAAAAATTTGAACAGCTAGAAACAACACAAGGTCATTAACAAATTAGGCGCTAAAATCAATTAATTCTAGCGCCTAAATATAAGGAATTATAAGATAAATGATTATTTATCGCCATAAACTTCTTTTACAAAATCTTCATAGCTTAACTCTTTTACCTTAATATTTGCTTTTTCTTTGTAAAGTGCTAATAATTTCTGACTTATCAATTGTTCTGATATACGTCTTGCTTCATCTT
This sequence comes from Aestuariibaculum scopimerae, assembly GCF_059428085.1. Lineage (NCBI taxonomy): Bacteria > Pseudomonadati > Bacteroidota > Flavobacteriia > Flavobacteriales > Flavobacteriaceae > Aestuariibaculum > Aestuariibaculum scopimerae. The sequence goes on along the minus strand of NZ_CM182089.1, from coordinate 1,952,898 downwards.
GGTTAGACAAAATACGTGCTGCAATATCATCCAATTCTTTGTCTGATGGGTTGGTTTGACCAAACTGTGCCATTTGTGCTTTAATCATTTGTCTGGCATGGTTTTTAATATCATCCATTGTTACCTGTATATCATGATCGGTAATTAGTTTTCCCTCAATTAACTGGTAACGCATACTTTTTTCAGACTTCTCATACTCTTCTTTAGCTTGGTCACTGTCCATAGGTTGCTCACCGGCTGTTTGCATCCATTTTTGTAAAAACTCAGAAGGCAAATCAAATTTTGTGTTTTCAACCAAATACTCGGTAACGTCATTTAAAAGTTTTTGATCGGCCTGTTGTGCAAATTGCTTTTCGGCATCTTCTTTAATTTTGGCTTTTAATTCGGTTACGGTAGTTACCACTCCTTTGCCAAACAATTTATCAAACAACTCTTGGTCCAGGTCGGCCAGCTCACGTGCATTAATTTCAGAAATGGTAAATGTTACCTCTATATCTAATCCGTGTACCTCATCGTGCCCAAGTTTTAAAGCGTGCATTAATTCATGCTCGTCATCATAAAGCCCTTTGGTTTTTAATGTGATAACATCACCTACTTTAGCACCAATAAACTTTTTCTCGGTTGTTTTTCCTTTAAATTTATCTAGGGTAAGGGTTACTTTGTTTTCTATTTCACGTTCTTCATTTTTAAAAACCCCAGTGATTTCACTGTCTTTATCAACTTCTGATTGCGAAATTAATTTCCCATATTGTTTTTGAATGTTTTGAACTTGCTCGTCAATCATTTTGTCATCTGCAATAATATTATATTGCGTAATGGCCTTTTTGTTTTTTAGGTTAACTTCAAATTCTGGCGCTAGCCCTAATTCAAATTCAAAAGAAAAGGCATCGGCATCCCAATCGATTTGATCTTGAGGCTTTGGTAATGGCTGTCCCAATACGTCTAATTTCTCTTCTGTTAAGTATTTGTTCAATGCATCTTGCAACAATTTGTTTACCTCATCAACCAATACCGCTTTACCATATTGCTTTTTTACCATCCCCATAGGCACATGTCCTTTTCTAAAACCAGGAATGTTTGCTGTTTTACGGTAATCCGCTAATATTTTTTCAACTTTATCGCTGTAATCTTCTTTAGCGATATCTACTTTTACTACAGCATTTAATGCATCAACGTTTTCTCTTGTAATATTCATTTTAAATGATATAAAGCCTGTAATTAGGCATTTAACAATTTATATTTTTAAATACGAAAAAAATGTAATTAAAATTGGGTTGCAAAAATATAACATTTTTCACAACCCAACAAAGTTTTAATTGCTTGATTTTAAGCTATTTTTTATCTTCTTTTAAAAGCGAATGCAATATAGATTGCAATATGGAAAGCAGGATACTAAATAGTATGGCCATCCAAATGCTACTTACTGAAAATCCAGCGATTAGATTATCGGCCAATAAAATAATCAAGGCATTGATAATCAATAAAAACAGGCCTAATGTTAAAATGGTTATTGGCAAGGTAAATATCACCAAAATAGGCTTTACTAACAAGTTTAAAATGGAGAGTACCACGGCTACTATAATGGCGGTAAGATATCCATCTACATAAACACCCGACAGCAATTGTGCTAATACAAAAACAGCAATAGCATTCAATAAAAGTTTGATAATTAAATTCATACGATTTTAGTTTTAAATTTTAAGCCACCAATAAAGTAACGACTTTAAAAACTAAAGTTAGTGAATTTATTAAAACCTAACCAATAAAGTGCATAACAGCATCAAAAAAGTCCTTGGGGTTTTCGGCATGCAACCAATGCCCAGCATTTGCTATAGTTACTATTTTGGCTTTTGGAAAATGATTTACAATCATCTGTTCGTCGTCCATACTTATGTATTCAGAGCGGTCGCCCCTTAAAAACAAGGTGTCCTTATTAAAGCTAGCATGCGATGGCAGTGCTTCGCCCACCTCGCCCACTTCATTCTTTAAAACCTGAAGGTTTAAACGTAAAGCCAATTGGCCTTTTTCAACCCAGTACAAGTTCTTTAATAAAAACTGGCGTATTCCTAAGTCTGAAATATAATGACTTAAAGCTTTATCGGCTTGCCCCCTACTTTTAATAGTATTAAAATCCAGTGCACTCAATCCGTTTAAAATGGCATCGTGATGAACCGGATAAAACCGTGGTGCAATATCGGCAACCAATAATTTAGATACCAATTCTGGATATTGGGTTGCAAATAACATGGCTGTTTTTCCTCCCATGGAATGCCCCAGTAATACAATGTCACTCAGGTTGTGCGTGTCGCAATAATGTTTTAGGTCTTCTACTAAAACCTCATAATTAAATACGTTATCATGAAAACTATGTCCATGGTTACGTTGGTCTACTAAGTGCACTTCATAATTTTGTTCACTAAACTGCATGCCCAGGGTTTTCCAGTTATCACCCATGCCCAAAAAGCCATGTAAAATAATAAATGGACGCCCAGAACCTATAATATTTGAATGTAATAACATGTTTTGGATTTACGATGTACGATTTTGGATGTACGATTTACGATTGTGAATACTGTACTTGAAATTTTTCACTTTTCATTTTTCGTTTTTCACTTTTAGCTTTTCACTTTTAGTTATTAGCTGTTAACTTATGCAAATACATTTGAATGACATTCTCCACCCCCAAATATAAACTCTCTGCAATAAGCGCATGCCCAATGGACACCTCCAATAAGTTAGGAATGTTGTCTTTAAAAAACTTTATATTGTCCAAAGACAAATCATGGCCTGCATTTACCCCCAAACCTAAATCATTGGCCAATACGGCACTTTCAACATAAGGGCTAATGGCGGCCTCGTTACCCAAACTATATTGGTGGGCAAAGTTTTCAGTGTACAATTCTATACGGTCGGTTCCCGTTGCTTTGGCACCTTCTATTTGCTTTAGCACAGGATCAACAAAAATAGAAGTCCGTATTCCATTTTGCTTGAACTCCTTAATAACATCTACCAAAAAACCTTTATGCTTAATGGTATCCCAGCCAGCATTACTGGTAATAGCATCAACAGCATCGGGCACTAAGGTTACCTGAGTAGGTTTTACACTTAAAACCAATTCTAAAAAAGAAGCTATGGGGTTTCCTTCAATATTGTATTCTGTGTAAACTTCAGGTTTTAAATCACGTGCATCTTGATAGCGAATGTGGCGCTCATCTGGTCTGGGGTGTATGGTAACCCCTTGGGCACCAAAACGCTGCACATCTTTTGCAAACTGTACTACGTTGGGCACATCGCCCCCTCTAGAGTTTCTTAAAGTTGCTATCTTATTTATATTTACACTTAACTTTGTCATGTATTGCAGTTTTAAATGACAAAAATACAAAGTAGAACAGGCTTATGTACTTTTTTTTTGATTAATTTGCATAGCGTAAAAGCATAGGGAAATGAAATTGTCTGAATGTATTATAAATGATATTAAGCCACAAAACAGTGGCACTAAAATAAGCGACCTCCAGTCGTTGTTCAATCAATTAACCTATTCCCATGTTCCTGTAGAAGACCACAACAAAGCCTATTTAGGGTGTTTTTCTGAAACCGATGCCCATTGCTTGGAAAGCAATAAAACAATCAAGGATTACATATACACCTTAGAGCCTTTTTATGTAAGGGACACAACCCTTTGGCTGGATGTTCTAGAGGCTTTTGCTGTAAATTCCACCAACATAATGCCCGTACTTAACAACAAAAATGAGTATTTGGGATATTATGAATTGAAAGATGTAATTAGCTTGTTTAGTGACTCGCCCTTTTTCTCGGAATCTGGTGGCATATTAGTGGTAGAAAAGGGTATTAACGATTATTCATTTAGTGAAATCAGTCAGATTGTAGAATCCAACAGTGGCAAAATTCTGGGGGCTTTTATTTCCAAAATGAACACCGACTTGGTACAAGTAACCTTAAAAATTGGCAATACGGGGCTTGGCGAAATCATTCAAACCTTTCGCAGGTATAGTTACAATATTGCATCGGGACACGAAGAGGACGGCTATTTAGAAAGCTTGAAAGAACGCTCGGAATATCTAAAAAAATATCTAAACATTTAAGTATGAAAGTTGCTGTCTTTGGTCGATTTTACAACGAAACTACAACAACTTCTGTAGAGCGCTTATTTAATTATTTATTAAAGAAAGATATTGATGCCTATATTGAAACTGAGTTTTTTAATCTTATAAAAAGTCAGTCGCCCAATATTGACGACTATACGTCTTTTAAAACGTTTGATACCTTAGACAAATCTTTTGACTTTTTGGTAAGTGTTGGTGGCGACGGCACCATTTTAAGGGCTATTGTTTTTGTAAAAGACATAGGCATACCTATTATAGGTATTAATACAGGACGCTTAGGATTTTTAGCAACTATACAAGTTGAGCAGATAGAAAACGCCATTCAAAATATTTTGGATGGTAAATACAAAATCTCTGAACGCAGTTTGCTATCCATAGAAACAACCCCGAAAAACGACACCATTACGGCGCTCAATTTTGCATTGAACGAGATTGCCGTAAGCAGAAAAAATACCACATCTATGATTACGGTAGACACCCATTTAAATGGGGAGTACCTTACATCATACTGGAGTGATGGGTTAATTATATCAACACCAACAGGGTCTACAGGTTATTCGCTAAGCTGTGGCGGCCCCGTTATAACACCTGGCACCAATAGTTTTGTGTTAACGCCCATTGCCCCGCATAACTTAAGTGCCCGCCCCTTAATTATCCCCGACTCTACTGAAATACAACTTCGAGTGGATGGTAGAGAAGAAAACCATTTGGTGTCTTTAGACTCTAGAATTGCGACCTTAGATAATGGCACCTTAATAAAAATTAAAAAAGCCGATTTTAAAATTAAAATGATCGATCTTTTAAATGAAAGCTTTTTAGATACCCTCCGAAAAAAACTCCTTTGGGGTGAAGATAAACGGAATTAAACAATAATTGCAAAGAAATACTGTTTTAGACTAATACAATTTAACTCAAATTGCATTAGGCTCATCTTATTTATTATATTTGCAAACTTTTGAACATTTATGAGGTATTTAATCATATTGGTATTAAGCGTTTTAGGCATCCAAAAAAGCCATTCCCAAATTAATGAATTGGGGCTCTATCTAGGGGGCAGTAATTTTATAGGCGATGTTGGGGCTACAGACTATATTTCACCTAACCAGCTGGCCATAGGCGGTATTTACAAGTGGAACCGAAGCAAAAGGCATTCTTACAGGGCTTCGGTGATTTTTACCGAACTGGAAGCGAAAGATATCAATTCAGACGATCCCAGACGTGTTCAAAGAGGTTACGAGGTCAATAACAGCATCATAGAGCTATCGGCAGGTATGGAATTCACCTTCATAGATTTTGATTTACATTCGGGCACCCGAATAGCAACACCATATTTATATTCTGGTATTACAGCCACACATTACGATAACCTCTATTTCTTTAATGGCGTACAAACGTCTGATGACGGTTCTAGCTGGACCCTGGGCATTCCCATGGCCATTGGTTTTAAAGCCAACTTTATGGACCGCTTTGTATTTGCCATAGAATTGGGTGCTCGCTATACCTTTTCCGATGCTTTGGACGGTAGCCTTCCCAATGACAAAAACTTGCAACCCTATCGGTTTGGCAATATAAATAATAACGATTGGTATATGTTTACAGGCATTACCTTAACCTATACCTTTGGGCAAAACCCTTGCTATTGTGTAAATTAAAATGGATTTAAAAGCACGCATTCTAACCAAAAAACTCCCGCAACACATTGCCATTATAATGGACGGCAATGGCCGTTGGGCCAAACAAAAAGGCATGATGCGTGTTATAGGTCATGAAAATGGTGCTAAATCTGTAAAACGTACTGTAGAGGGATGTGCCGAGCTTGGGGTTAAAAACCTAACCCTATATGCCTTTTCTACCGAAAACTGGAACCGTCCCAAATTAGAGGTTCAAACCCTCATGAAATTATTGGTATCTTCTTTAAAAAAAGAAATAAAAACACTTCAAGAAAACAATATAAAGCTCTCAGCCATAGGCAAATTAGACACTTTGCCAAAAAAAGTTCACCACGAACTCTTGGATGTTATAGCGCGCACAAAACACAATAATAGAATGACTTTAACGCTAGCTTTAAGCTACGGTTCACGAGAAGAATTACTAAATACTGTTAAAGAGATTAGTATTAAAGTTAAAAATAATATAATTTCGCCTGAAAAAATTGATGAATCAATTATTAATGAGCATCTTTACACGCATAATTTGCCAGATGTAGATTTGCTTATTAGAACCAGTGGGGAACAACGCATAAGCAATTTTTTGCTTTGGCAAATAGCATATGCTGAATTATATTTTACAAATGTTTTGTGGCCAGATTTTATGAAGGAGCATTTGTATGAAGCTATTATTGAATATCAAAAAAGAGAACGACGATTTGGGAAAACAAGTGAACAACTTAGCTAATAGTATATCATTGACAACATATTTAAAGCACAGCATTGCCCTATTACTTTTTATAGGCAGTATTAGTTTAAAAGCACAAAACATACCATACGATAATGGTAAAAAATATATATTAGGTGGCGTTAGCGTATCGGGCAACACCACATTTAGCGAACAAACCATTGTTACCTACTCTGGCCTTAGTAAGGGCAAAGAAATGACCATTCCAGGTGAAGATGTTAGTGCCGCTATTAAAAAACTCTGGAACTCAAAACTGTTCAGTGATATTGAGATTTACATTACCAAAATAGAAGACAATGTGGCTTATCTGGAAATCAGGCTCTCTGATTTACCACAACTAAACGAGCTAAAAATCAATGGGGTTAAAAAATCCAAGTACGAAAGTATTATAGAAGAAAACAAACTTAAAAAAGGTGTTAAAGTAACCGAAAACCTAATTACCACCACCAAAAACTATCTAACAAAAAAATACAAAAAAGAAGGTTACTACAATACCAAAGTAAACATTAATACTATTGAGCTTAAGGATTCCATACAAACCGCCCGCGTTAATATGGTTATCAATATAGATAAAGGCGAAAAAGTAAAAATAAAGGACATTGTGTTTACAGGCAACGAAGTACTTAGCGATAAAGCGCTTCGTAAAAGCATGAAAAGCACCAAAAAGATTAACCGCCTAAGGCTCCTAAAACGATCTAAATTTATTGATTCTGCTTATCAAGCCGATTTATCAAGCGTTGTAGAAAAATATAAAGAAAATGGGTATCGCGATGCACGTATCCTATCAGATACTTTAATAGTGAATGACGATAAAAAAACCGTATCGCTGCAAATACAAGTAAACGAAGGCGAAAAATACACCTTTGGCGATATTACCTTTATTGGTAATACCGTTTACAGCAATGAATTTTTAAACAGAATGCTTCGTATTAATAAAGGCGACACCTATAATGGTGTGCTGTTGCAAAAGCGCATTGCAGACCAATCTAAACCCGATGGCAACGATATTACTAACCTTTACCAAAACAATGGGTATTTATTCTCGAACATCGACCCTGTGGAAGTAAGTGCCGATAACAATGTGATTGATTTGGAGATTCGGATTACCGAAGGTAAGCCAGCCTATTTTAATAGTGTTACCGTGGTTGGTAACGATAAAACGAATGACCATGTTATATATCGCGAAATACGTACACGCCCAGGGCAATTGTACAGCAAGGCCAATGTGGTACGTACCGTGAGGGAGTTGGGGCAATTAGGCTTTTTTGATGCCCAAGAAATTGCACCTAACTTTAAAAACCCCAATCCTAATGAAGGCACCATAGATATGGAATACTCGGTAAAGGAAACTGGGTCTAGCCAAATCGAACTGCAAGGTGGTTACGGTGGCGGTGGCTTTATAGGTACACTAGGGCTATCATTCAACAACTTTTCCATTAAAGACATCTTTAAAAAAGAAGCTTATAAACCCATTCCTATGGGAGATGGTCAAAAATTGGCATTGCGTTTACAGGCCAGTCGTTTTTACCAAACCTATAGCTTTTCGTTCTCAGAACCTTGGCTAGGAGGTAAACGCCCTGTGCAGTTTTCAACATCCATATCGCACACAAAACAATTTTTGTATAACTACCAAACCGGTAGGGCCGACAAATCTAAAAGCTTTAATATTACAGGTATTACATTTGGGCTAGCAAAACGTTTATCGGTACCAGATGACTTTTTTACACTATCGCAAGCCATTAGCTACCAACGTTACGATTTAAATAATTACAACACGGGGCTATTCACTTTTGGTGATGGCTATGCAAACAACCTATCCTACACGGTTGGTTTAAGTAGAAACAACACCAGTGTAGATCCTATTTTCCCAACGGCAGGTTCAAACTTTGTAGTTACGGCCAAATTATCCGTTCCATATTCATTATTCGATGGTGTGGACTATGATGCCTTAAAAGAAGAGTACGACCTTTTGGATGGTACAGTTGCCAGCGATTATGCCCGTATGGCCGAAATAGACCAAGAACGTTACAAATGGTTAGAGTTTTATAAAGTTAGCTTTAAGGGCGACTGGTATACACAATTAGCCAAAGACCTGGTATTAAAACCTAGTGTTGAGTTTGGCTTTTTAGGAGCCTATAACAATGCCCGAGGTATCATTCCTTTTGAAAGGTACTTTTTAGGTGGCGATGGTCTAGGAACTTATAGTTTAGATGGTAGAGAGGCCATAGCCTTACGTGGGTATCCAAACCAATCGCTGTCAACTAACGATGGGGGAACCATTTACAACAAGTTCTCTTTAGAGCTTCGTTACCCCATTACCCTAAAAGCATCTGCAAAAATATATGCCCTAACCTTTTTAGAAGGTGGTGCATCCTATGATAGTTTTAGAGATTACAATCCGTTTACACTTAAACGTTCAGCAGGTTTAGGAATTCGTATTTTCATGCCAGCGTTTGGGTTGTTAGGGATCGATTTTGGTCACGGATTCGATCCTTTACCAGGAGAAGTTGAGAAAAATGGTTGGGAAACCCATTTTATAATTGGGCAACAATTTTAATTTTGGCACGATATTTTCTAATATCTCTTTGGTGATTTGAAAAAGAATTGAAATTTTTAAAATTAAAATTCGTTAATTTTGGAGAGACAGTTCGTAAAGTGACAGAAATAAAACAAATCAACAAATGAAAAACAACGTTCTTTTTTTATTGACCATAGTTTTTATGCTAGGCTTTTGTGCACACGCACAACGTGGTGTAAGAATTGCTTATATAGACACGGAGTATATTTTGGAAAACGTTCCTGAATATCAGGAAGCCTCAGAACAATTAAATGAAAAGGCCAACAAGTGGAAAGCAGAAATTGATGCCAAGCTTAGTGCCGTAGCCCAAAAACGAAAAGACCTTAGCAATGAAAAAGCGCTTTTAACAAAAGAATTGATTGACGAGCGTGAAGAAGATATTGCTTTTGAAGAAAAGGAAATTCTAGACTATCAGCAAAAACGCTTTGGGCCTAATGGCGATCTGTTCCTTCAAAAAAAACAGCTCATGCAGCCCATACAAGATCAAATTTTTGCTGCTGTGCAAGATATGGCTGCTAGTAGGAAGTATGATTTTATTTTCGACAAATCGTCGGATGCCGTTATGCTCTATTCTGCCAAGCAATTCGATTTAAGCGAACAAATTATACGAACTATTTCACGAGCTGCCAAGCGTACCCAAGTCCAATCAAAAGCCGAACGAAAAGCTGCTGAAGCCGAAGAACTGGTTCCAGAAATCAATTACGAACTGGAAGAACGCGAAAAAGCCCAAGAAGCCAAGAAAGCCGAACGTGAGAGTGCTATTGAAAAACGCCGACAAGAAATTTTGGCAGCACGCGAAGCCAAGAAAAAAGAAATAGAAGCACGTCGCCAAAAAATATTGGAAGATCGTGAAAAAGCCAAACAAGCAAAATTAGATGCTAGAAACGCAACCAGCGAAAGCACTAATGAAGCGACAGGTAATGAAGCCGTAGAAAATGAAACAACAGAAGAAGATAACGCCGGAGAAACAAAAACCCGGGCACAATTAATAGAAGAAAACAGACAACGAAAATTAAAAGAACGCGAAGCACTAAAACGAGAAAGAGACAGTATAAACAACAGCAATTAAAACAAAACAAATTTATAACACACACATTAATACTATTAAAAATGAAACAATTAAGAACCTTATTATTAGCAACCGTACTATGTATTGTAACCGTAAGCTTTACGCAAGCACAAAGTAAAATTGCTCATATAAATACCCAGGAATTAATTACGGCCATGCCAGAGATGAAAGCCGCACAGAGCCAATTAGAGACTTTAAGCAAAACGTATCAAACAGATATACAAAGTTCGGTAACAGAATTTCAAACCCTGTTAAAACAATACGAAGCTGAAGCCCCTAATAAAACAGAGGAAGAAAACGCCAAGAGAGGTCAAGAAATTCAAGAAAAGCAACAACGTATCCAACAATTTCAAGCAGATGCCCAAAAGGATCTTCAGAAAAAAGAAATGGATTTATTACAACCTATTACCGAAAAAGCAAAAGCTGCTATCTTAAAAGTAGCTAGAGCCCAAGGTTATGATTATGTTTTAGACTCTGCTCAAGGTGCTACCATTCTTGCCGATGGTAAAAACCTATTGGATGATGTTAAAAAAGAATTAGGTATCTAATATTTTACACATAAATGATTTAAAAGCTGTCTAATAAAGACAGCTTTTTTATTTAAACCCTATCACGTTTAGCATATTAAAAAAACAAAATACATGCAGACAACAATGTTGTATTTTGTCCAGAGAACGTACAGCGTTGTAGAAAACCATTCGAAATGTTATGTTTTGCCGTAAGGCATATGGCATTGTAAAAACAAACCATTTTGATTTAAAAACACATTGCTCATATCACATTTGCCCGTAGGGCATCCAGCATTGTAGAAAAACAAATCATAACATCCCCCGCATATACCGCGTAGCGGTTAAAGAACTTCTTCATCAAAAAATTCAAACAAAAATCGCTCATCATAATCCACCTCAAATTTTTTAAGAAACTCTATATACTCTTCCTTAAAAGACAATCTCTTATGATGCTTTTCTTGATTCTTAACATAATGGTACACATCATCCAACTGAGAACGACCATAGGTAAAAGCACCATACCCCTCTTGCCAAGCAAATTTTACTCTGCAAAGCTTTTCCTTATTGATTAATAATGAAGAGCCTCTTTTAACATTATAAACCGTCTCTGAAATAGATTTGTTCGGATTAAGCCCAATAAGCATGTGAACATGGTCTGGCATACCATTTATAATTAGGCTTTTGTGTTTCATATCGGTAAGAATACCTCCCATGTATTCAAATACCCTATCGCGAAAGCTCTTGTGTAATAAAGCATCTCTATATTTTACGGCAAAAACAATTTGAACATAGGTTTGGGTAAACGTTCCAGGTTTCATAGATTGGGTGTTTTTATTTTAGAATTGTTTTATTTTATATTGTATGCAAAATCCGAACGAATATAGAAAAAGCTTTCAAAACAACCATCGTAATATTTGTTAATCTCCTACGGAGAATCGGGATACGTGCTATACGCATTGCTACAATGCCCCAACCGCTACGCGGTATAGCGCGATCTTTAACAACAAAGCATTTAATTTAAAAAAACGTATTGCACATACCGCATTTGTCCGTAGGACATTTGGCGTTGTAGAAAAACCATCCGCCATGTTACATTTTGCCCGTAGGGCATTCGGCATTGTAACACCCAACCACATTGCCCCATATTACCACGGGCTACGGAAACAATTACGGACAATAATATTGCGTTGGGTCGATCTCCTACGGAGAATTGGGGACACGTGCTATATACATTGCTACAATGCCCTAACCGCTACACGGTATAGCGCGATCTTTAACAACAAAACATTTAATTTAAAAAAACGTATTGCGCATACCGCATTTGTCCGTAGGACATTTGGCGTTGTAGAAAACCATCCGCCATGTTACATTTTGCCCGTAGGGCATTCGGCATTGTAACACCCAAACACATTGCCCCATTGCGTTGGGTCGATCTCCTACGGAGAATTGGGATACGTGCTATATGCATTGCTACAATGCCCTAACCGCTACGCGGTATAACGCGATCTTTAACAACAAAGCATTTCAATTTAAAAAAACGCATTGCGCATATCGCATTTGTCCGTAGGACATTTGGCGTTGTAGAAAACCATCCGCCATGTTACATTTTGCCCGTAAGGCATTCGGCATTGTAACACCCAAACACATTGCCCCATATTACCACGGGCTACGGAAACAATTACGGACAATAATATTGCGTTGGGCCAATCCCTACGGAGAATCGGGATACGTGCTATACGCATTGCTACAATGCCCCAACCGCTACGCGGTATAGCGCGATCTTTAACAACAAAGCATTTAATTTAAAAAAACGTATTGCACATACCGCATTTGTCCGTAGGACATTTGGCGTTGTAGAAAAACCATCCGCCATGTTACATTTTGCCCGTAGGGCATTCGGCATTGTAACACCCAACCACATTGCCCCATATTACCACGGGCTACGGAAACAATTACGGACAATAATATTGCGTTGGGTCGATCTCCTACGGAGAATTGGGGACACGTGCTATATACATTGCTACAATGCCCTAACCGCTACACGGTATAGCGCGATCTTTAACAACAAAACATTTAATTTAAAAAAACGTATTGCGCATACCGCATTTGTCCGTAGGACATTTGGCGTTGTAGAAAACCATCCGCCATGTTACATTTTGCCCGTAGGGCATTCGGCATTGTAATACCCAAACACATTGCCCCATTGCGTTGGGTCGATCTCCTACGGAGAATTGGGATACGTGCTATATGCATTGCTACAATGCCCTAACCGCTACGCGGTATAACGCGATCTTTAACAACAAAGCATTTCAATTTAAAAAAACGCATTGCGCATATCGCATTTGTCCGTAGGACATTTGGCGTTGTAGAAAACCATCCGCCATGTTACATTTTGCCCGTAGGGCATTCGGCATTGTAATACCCAAACACATTGCCCCATTGCGTTGGGTCGATCTCCTACGGAGAATTGGGATACGTGCTATATGCATTGCTACAATGCCCTAACCGCTACGCGGTATAACGCGATCTTTAACAACAAAGCATTTCAATTTAAAAAAACGCATTGCGCATATCGCATTTGTCCGTAGGACATTTGGCGTTGTAGAAAACCATCCGCCATGTTACATTTTGCCCGTAGGGCATTCGGCATTGTAACACCCAAACACATTGCCCCATATTACCACGGGCTACGGAAACAATTACGGACAATAATATTGCGTTGGGCCAATCCCTACGGAGAATCGGGTATACGTGCTATACGCATTGCTACAATGCCCTAACCGCTACGCGGTATGGCGCGATCTTTAACAACAAAGCATTTCAATTTAAAAAAACGTATTGCGCATATCGCATTTGTCCGTAGGACATTTGGCATTGTAGAAAACCATCCGCCATGTTACATTTTGCCCGTAGGGTATACGGCATTGTAACACCCAAACACATTGCCACCTATTACCACGGGCTACGGAAACAATTACGGACAATAATATTGCGTTGGGCCAATCCCTACGGAGAATCGGGTATACGTGCTATACGCATTGCTACAATGCCCTAACCGCTACGCGGTATGGCGCGATCTTTAACAACAAAGCATTTCAATTTAAAAAAACGTATTGCGCATATCGCATTTGTCCGTAGGACATTTGGCATTGTAGAAAACCATCCGCCATGTTACATTTTGCCCGTAGGGTATACGGCATTGTAACACCCAAACACATTGCCACCTATTACCACGGGCTACGGAAACAATTACGGACAATAATATTGCGTTGGGTCGATCTCCTACGGAGAATTGGGATACGTGCTATATGCATTGCTACAATGCCCTAACCGCTACGCGGTATGGTATGGTCTTTAACAACAAAGCATTTGAATTTAAAAAAACGTATTGCACATACCGCATTTGTCCGTAGGACATTTGGCATTGTAGAAAACCATACGCCATGTTACATTTTGCCCGTAGGGCATTCGGCATTGTAACACCCAAACACATTGCCACCTATTACCACGGGCTACGGAAACAATTACGGACAATAATATTGCGTTGGGCCAATCCCTACGGAGAATTGGGATACGTGCTATATGCATTGCTACAATGCCCTAACCGCTACGCGGTATGGTATGGTCTTTAACAACAAAGCATTTGAATTTAAAAAAACGTATTGCACATACCGCATTTGTCCGTAGGACATTTGGCATTGTAGAAAACCATACGCCATGTTACATTTTGCCCGGAGGGCATTCGGCATTGTAAAAAAACAGATCAAACGCACGTTGCCTTTTTAACTACGCCACTTTCCCTTTGAATATCTGTTCTAATATTTTTTGAACACTTTCATAAAACTAGTCCAATTGATAATTTTTGTTTTTTTGACCTTTTTAATAACCAATAAATCTTCGTCACCTGTTACTAAATAATCCGATTTGCTATCGATGGCAAGGTTAAGTAAAAAATTATCTTTAAGATCACGACATACATTTACATCAGAAGATACTTTTACAAGTTTACCATATTTATCAAATAAACTCAAAAGGTCTTCTATCATATCATGTGTGAAATATTTAGAAAACTTAGGCCTTTTTGCTACGGTTAGAAATTCTTCAAGGGACTCTTCAGAAAAAATTAATTATATTTTGCCCTCAAACAATAGATCATCAATAAAATCAAGCCGCTTAGAAATAAGAAAACTGATCCAAAGATTTGTATCTAAAATTACTTTTTTACTTCTCATATCTAGATTTTCTAACAGACTCAACTTCATCTGTTATCTCATCTAAAGATGGGGTGGTATCAGCATTCTTTCTAAATTTACCTAACAAGTCTTTAAATTCAGATTTTACTTTATCCTTTTTTATACGTATCAAATCTAAGTCTGCCAAATCCTTAAGTAATGCTTTAGCCTTAGGGTTTAATATGTCTATTCTAATCGTTTCCATAGGTATAATTTTTACCAAATATAATGAATTCTCAAATCTTCGTATAAATTTTTTGTAATGTATCTGTACAATGCCTATTTCATATTCTATAATTCCACATAACACTTACCCATTCTTTAATATGGGCTATAAACACAAAAACACCAAATCAAATCCATTTTTTCAATGTATTTATTTACTTTTATGGGAATATAATTCTATGAACAAGCAACCTATAGGCATTTTTGATTCTGGTGTTGGCGGTACGTCCATTTGGAAAGAAATCCATGCGCTCTTACCAAATGAGCACACCATTTATTTAGCCGATAGTGCCAATGCCCCCTATGGCATTAAAGGGAAACAAGCCATTATTGATCTAAGCATAAAGAACACCGAATATTTAATTGGTAAAGGTTGCAAACTTATTGTAGTAGCGTGCAATACAGCTACCACCAACGCCATTAGTATTTTAAGGGCCCGTTACAATCTACCTTTTATAGGCATAGAGCCCGCCATTAAACCCGCAGCCTTACAAACCAAAACACATACTATAGGCATATTGGCCACTCAGGGCACCTTAAGCAGTGAATTGTTTTCTAAAACTTCAAGCTTATTTGCCAGCAATATAACCGTTATTGAACGTGTGGGCGAGGGTCTTGTAGAACTTATAGAACAAGGACAATTGTTTTCAGATACCATGAAAACACTCTTGGCCCAATACCTAAAGCCCATGCTAGATGCCAATATAGACTATTTGGTTTTAGGCTGTACCCATTATCCGTACCTCATCCCCTTGCTATTGGATATGCTGCCCAAGCATGTAAAAATTATCGATTCGGGACAAGCCGTAGCACGACAAACCAAAGCCATCTTAGAAAAACATCAACTGCTAACCCCCCAAACACTACCGGCCAAAACCGAATTTTATACCAATGGTAACCCCGAGGTTATGGCTTCGCTTTTAGGGTATGAGCAGCATGTATCTTTTTTGGAGTTTTAATTAGCTGTTGGCTGTTGGCTTTTGGCTTTTAGCTGTTAGCTTTTGGCTTTTAGCTTTTGGCGAATTGTAGGATTTTGCGCGTAAAGGGGATACGCAGGTGGCGTATGGTCTATACGAGGGCGGCGTATGGTTGCTACGCAAGGGGCGTATGGAGGATACGCAACCTATGTGCAAAAAGAAACCCGAAGCTTTGGGGCCACGGGCTATACAAGTGAATTTCTATACGATTAATTTATGCCACTACCAGTACGGGCGCAAAGAGCCCAGTACGCAATGTTTTACTGTCGTAGCGTGTGTTACGGACTTCTATACGGTAATTGCCCACAGGCAGCGCGGGTATGCGCAGCGTTAGTGTTTTTGGTTCGTTGGTACGAAACTGATTTTGTCGATACTCGGTACCATCGGCCTGATTAATAAACACCACACCTTCATCGTCTGGCAGGTTATTGGCTATTTTTAGGTTATTGCCATAAACCTCCAATACATCCCCTGCGGTGAGGGCATCGTTGGAGCTTTCGGTGCCCCAGTTATACACCTCATCTATTTCTGGTGCCACTACGGTGGTATCTACCTTCTTCATGGCCACCTCGGCCACCGCATGTGCTACATCGCCCTTTAGCCTGGCAGTAATGCTCAGGGTGTGCCTATTAGGATCGAAGGTATCGTCTTCGCTAATAAATACCCCTGTCATGTTAAAGTACAGGCTAATGTATTCATCGCTGTAGGTTTCACCACGGGCTATCATTTGTGCAATGCGCTTCCAGCTATCGTTCCACACAGCGTCTATCTCTGTTTTTTTAAGGATGGAGCCCTCCCCCGTCATCATGCCCACAAGATCAGCGCGGCCATTAACTTTTACATTTACCGGTTTCCCAACCTGATCGTCAGGGTCATCCGGTGTTAGTTTATTGTCATATAATGCATATTCTAGCATACTCTTTTGTTTTTAAATGATTTAACTTATTTATAGAAATTCGCTTGCTTTAAAAGTTTAGTCGGTTGTTGGTTAGTTGGTTTCTTACTCTTGTGTGTTTACTGTTGTTCTATATGTTTAGTTGTTTGTTGTATAGTTGGTTAGTTGTTGCTTACTCTTGTGTACTTACTGTTGCTCTAAATGTTTAGTTGTTTGTTGTATAGTTGGTTAGTTGTTGCTTACTCTTGTGTACTTACTGTTGCTCTAAATGTTTAGTTGTTTGTTGTATAGTTGGTTAGTTGTTGCTTACTCTTGTGTACTTACTGTTGCTCTAAATGTTTAGTTGTTTGTTGTATAGTTGGTTAGTTGTTGCTTACTCTTGTGTACTTACTGTTGCTCTAAATGTTTAGTTGTTTGTTGTATAGTTGGTTAGTTGTTGCTTACTCGGATTTGCTTACTGTTGCTGTATAACTCCCCTGATTGCTGCTTTGCAGCAATCGTCCCCTCTTCGGAAAAAGAAGAGGGGAGCCGGATTTTGCTTATTTTATCAACATTTTTCATTTTTTGTTAGTTCTTTAATGTTCAGTCTAATGGCTCCTCCCTTTTTTCAAAGGGAGGTGGCCCACGCCCTAAGCGTGGGACGGAGGGTTAAACCCAACCATCAGCAAAAATCAATCGTATCGTCAATCGTAAATCCATTTCCTGTATAATTTAAAAACTTTTCATATACAGTTGTATTTATAATTATCAATATTTGTTTTTATTTGTCATTTTTCAGTTGCAAATATGTCAAAAATTATAGGAATAAACATACCTAATCTTAGTCCCGTGCCTAAGATTAGGTGTATCCAATTGGTTTTCAGATATAAAAAAATGGCTTTTTTAGAGGTTTTTACGGACTCAGTAGTTCAGTGCCACGTATTTAATAAACAAGGTTATGAGTTTCTTTAAAAAAATGGCCTTGTTTATCTTGCGGTTGCGGATTTTAGCCACGGTACGCCGATAGTCCTTTAGGTGAGTACCAAACAGGGTTTCAAATACCCTAATGGTCTCTGCCAAACTTTGGTTTTTATTGACGATAAAACCACAGGCATGGAGGATGTAGATAAACTCTATCAATTCTGTTTTGGTACCCTTCCATTGCAACAGGGCGGTTTTCTGTGGCCCTGCTTCGGGTGCTGTGGTGTCCAGGTCCAACAGCGCTATCTGCTCCCTTAGGGTCTCTATCAATCGCTCGTAAGCTATCAGGGTGGCCAGGATGTTGTCGATGCCCGTGGTAAGGCCGGGGATGCTGAACAGGCAATAGGGCCCCGCGTTTAGGCAGGGCATGTTGTTCTCGGTATTTAAATAGATGGTCTCCAGGGTGGTGTCGCTGCGCTTGTAGGCGCGGTACAGGTCCTGGTGGATGTTTATATAGTCCTGCCTTTTCTGGATTTCCCTGTCCAGGTACTTGATCTGCTTTTTTACCGTGCCCAGGGGCAGGTTTATCTGTACGGTGTAGTGCTCGCGGTAAAAGATCCAGTGGCCCAGCACCTGGGGCAATTGCTCCTTGCGGAAGGCCCGTATGTCGTTCTTGGCGGTAAAGTCGGCCCCTAGCGCCATGGCCTGTATCTGGCACAGGTACTTTTGGCTGCACTGGGCGCCCTGTTCGCATTGTTCCAGTAGGTCTGGGGTGTTGGTCTGTATTGTTTTTATCTCTGCTTCGAATTGTTCAAAGGTTTGATTCATCGGTACTTTAATTTTTTATGTTTTAAACTTGTTTTTTTTCATCTTGTTTGCTATTAATTCTTTAGGGTTATTATAATGTTAGTGTTAAAGCTTTTTATTTTATGCCTTTACTAAAGCAATGGTGTATGTAGATGTTTTTTTAAGAGAATTTTACACACCACCCATATATTTGTTAAGGTGGGCGTGTGCTTGTAGCCGGGAAAGTGGTTTTTGGGTATGTGTTGAGACACCTGCCTTCGCAGATATGTTTGTTGGCTACGGTTTTGCTATTAATTGGGGATGTGAAGCTTCGGTGCATTTTGTTTGTTCTTTAGTTCGTACTGCTGTCCAGCCCGCTTTAAGTGCTTATTTTCCTCCAATTGAACAACTATTTTGTTAAATATTGTTTTTATTGGTTTGCAGGCTATTTGGCAGTGGGTTGTTATTATTTTATTTCACTTTTCTTGCTGCTTTGTTGTAAACTTGGCTTGGAGTTTATATATACTAGTATGGAAAAATATAACTATCTGGTTCGCTTAATACAAGAACATCAATTACTCTTTCTTCTAACTTAAAATGCATTTTGTATTTTTTATATAATGCTTCATCCAATTTATTGTGATTATAAACATCCGTTTCAACTTTTAAACTTACATCTCCATTGTAACCTGTTTCATTTAAAATTGGATATTCTGAATTTGAATAGGCAGTCGCATCTTCCATGAAGCGAATTACATCATCTAAAGGTTTTTGAGTAATTCTGAAAATAACATCTGATACTTTTTGACCACCTTCGTAACTTGGTGAATTAGTCTTAAAATATTCTAATTCTTCTTGACTTGGTTTTATTAATGATATATCATCTGCCTTAAAAACCAAACATTTTATCTTCCTTTTCTCTATAGAGGCAGATAACCCAATATACCTATATAAGTCACTTTGCATTTTTTGAAGTAAGCCTTCTATAGAATCTTTTGGAGACAATAATTGATATAAAAATTGTTTGCTTGGAAAGAAAGTCCCATCGATATTAGCCATATACTTTTCAGGTTTTTTAACTTTTAAAATAACCCTATTTGGCCTCATTGGAAATAATCTACCATTTTTTCCCATTCTTGATTCAGGTGTATATGCAAGTGCATACATCATTAATATAGAACAATTTGCCATAATTAATCCTTCTTTTTCACTAACCATCATAGAAGAAGGTATGTCATCAGATTTTCCAAACAATGATTGACAAAAAATTTCTTTAGGGGTTCCCCCATTGCCATTGATGAATAACGGTTTAGTCCAATCTGGAATGACAAAGTCATTATTGTTCTTTTTTTGAGGTATTATTGTTTCTTTTCCCTCAAGCACAAGTTGAATATTTTCTTTATTAATTGGACTAGATGATGTTATTGATTGCACTAAACCTGATTGGTTAACCCATATAATATGAGGCACCCCAGAAACAGGGAATAAATTTAAAATTGAGGCATCTGAAATAGAGGTTGGCAATTTCATATCTATCCCTAGAACCTTTTTACGCCTCTCAAATAGTTTAAGTACTACTTCTTTTTCTTCCCAAGGATTAACTAATATAATTTGGATTTTACCTTCAAATTCTTTTTGTATTTTCAACAATTTGGACCAAGATTCTATACAGCTTTTACAGCTACTGCTCCAAAAATCGATTAACAATAATTTACCTCGAAAATCTTTGATTGAAGCAGTATCTGAAGGGTAGTTTATTAAATTCTTAAATGTAAAACTGTTTGGTATTTTATCTCCTACTTTTAATCCTTCTTTTTTGACCTGTTGAGCATTCAAACTGCAAAAACATACTGCATATGTTAAAGCAAGAATGATGATTATTTGTTTCTTTTTCATTTTAAAATTTAATTTATTAAGGCTGTCAAGCAACATTATTCTAACAAAATTTATATTCTATGATTAAAAAATTAAGCTTGTAATTTTTATTTATTTGACAGCCTTTATATTAAAATATAGATTAGTATCCGGGGTTTTGTGTGAGATTAATTCCATTTAAAATTTCATGTTCCGGAATCGGATAAAGTTCATCTTTTCCCATTTCCCAATCAGATTTTATAGGACTTAAAACTTCTGATACTTTCTCCCATCTTTTTAAATCTAACCACCTATGCCCCCTTTCAACAAACAATTCCACTTTTCTTTCTTGCTCTATTATTTCCATTAAGTCAATTTGCGAAGAAGCTGTAACAGGTGGTAGCACGGCTCTTTTTCTAATGATATTAACATCACTAAGCCCTCCACTAATATTGTTCTGTTTTGCTCTAGCTTCTGCCCGAATTAAATATTGTTCAGCAACACGAAATAGCATTTCGTATTCTGTTAGAGGAGTTGTATTGTTTCCTTTTTTATATTTATATGGTAAAGCATATGAGCTTAAACTAGTATTAACCCAATTGATTCTTCTTAAATCATTTGGTTCAAAAGAAGAGACTAAACTGTTAGACAAATAGCCAAACTGAGGAGATGCTGTAACAAAAATTACACCTTCGTTTGTGTTTTTATTTGGAATTATGGGCAACAATTGTAAAATGGTTTCCTTACTATTCTTTAAAAAAACATTGTTCAAAGGAACTGTGTCAAAAAGTCCTTTATTGTTTATTATGCTTGTCGCTTCTAATTCGGCTTCAGCCCATCTTTCTTGATATAGATAGACCCTTGACAATAATGCAGTAGCAGCCCACTTATTAGCTCTTACACGCTGTTCGTTAGAGTATGAATAATCTTCTACCATCAATGTTTGTGCCTCTTGAAGGTCACTTACAATTTGATCATATATTTTACTTATTTGTGATCTTGACGCTTCTGAGTTTTCTCGATAATCTGTAATTAGAATTAAAGGTACATCTCCAAATAAATTTATCAGATAAAAATAACAGTAGGAACGTAAAAAAAGTGCTTCTCCCCTAAGTTGTTTATTAGTGCTTTGAGTTATGTTTGATGCATTAACCAAACGTTCTAATACAGAATTAGCATTATAAATTATTTTATAAGCATCCTGCCAAAAATTACGTATTGACTGATTATTTGCTGCTAAGGCATTATTATAGAAGATGAGTGAATTTCCACTTATTGGCTGCAGTTCATCTGAAGATAATCCGGTAAAGAACGTTATACTTTCTTGATTTCCACTAGTAAAGCCTCCATCTACCATTTCATTATAGATTCCTCTTACTGCTGAATTTGCTGATGCATCCGAAGTAAATAATGCGTCGCCCGTAATCCTCGTTTTTGGAGGATCTACTTCAACAAAATTTTCACATGCAATAAAATTGACGATTATTATTGATAAAAATAAAATGCGTTTTCCTCGCAAACTATTGATTATGTTTTTCATTTTCTTGAGATTTAAAAGGTTAATTGAGTTCCAAACATCAACATTCTTAATGGTGGTAATACAGGTCTGCCATTTCCTGCTCCCCATTCAGGATCCTGTCCATTGTAATTAGTAAATGTTAATAAATTTTGCCCTTGAATATAAATTCTCGCATTAGACATTCTCATCTTTTCTATTAAATTTCTAGGAAATGTCCAAGAAACAGAAACATTTTTCAAACGAACAAATGAAGCATCTTCAATGAAAATATCTCCTGAGTTTTTAGCATAAAGAAATTCATCACTAACCAAAGTGAATTTTTGAATTGTTGAAATATCTCCAGGATTTTGCCATCGATTTAATAAAAAAGTGGGTAGATTTTGTTGCCATGAACCAGGAACTGAAGGTATTGCTGCCTGAAAATTATACCCAGTTTGTTTTACATATTGAAAAAAGAAATCTAACTGAAATAATCCATAACTTATACTATTTTGAAACCCTCCATAATATTTTTGCCCAATTTCTTTTTCTGTTTGAAGGTCTTCAGGAATTGACAAATTACCATCACCATTTACATCGAAATACTCATAAAGTCCCGTCTCTTCATTAAGACCTGTGAAATGTACTAGTTTTGCTATATTTAAGGACTTGCCAACTGAATAACGATTATTGTAAATTGTATTTTCTATATCTGGAAAACTTAATAGTTTATTTTTCGGAAATGTTATATTAAAAGAAGATCTCCACGAAATTTTTTTTGATTTAATATTTATAGTATTTAGTTCAACTTCCCATCCTGTATTTTCTACCTTAGCAGGCCAGTTATATTGAACTTCACTAAAACCTGTTATATCTGGTAGAGGCAGACCCACTAATTGATTTGAAGAACGGTTCTGATATCTACTCACATTTAATAAAACTCCATCATTAAAAAAACCTAAATCTAATCCCATTTCCATTTTCTTTGTACTTTCCCATGAGTAATCTGGGTTAACAAGTTGTGTTGGCTCTAAACTACTTCCTTGATAAGGATATTGTGTTGATGAATAAGTGTCCATAAATTGATAATCAGAAATAGCATCACTACCCGTAGTTCCATAACTAAACCTTACTTTTCCGAAGTTTAAAAATGATACATTCCTTTTTACAAAATTTTCATTCGTAAAAATCCATCCAATTCCAATTGCTCCAAAATTTCCAAATTGTCTGTCCGCTCCAAATCGACTAGAACCATCACGTCGACCAGTCAAATTAATTAAATACTTTTCATCCCAATTGAAACCAATTCTTCCAAATAAAGCATTGTATCTATACTGTACATAATCACCACTTAGTAGGGAAATTGTTGGTGCTGATTTAATATTCTCAATTAAAGCATCATTTGTATAGCCTGACCCTAATAGTTTTTCACTTTCACTTATATTTTCTTGAAATGTGGTTCCTATCAAAAAGTCTAAACGGCCTTTGCTAATTGTTGCTTTATAGTTTAATTGTGGCTCAATAATCCATGTTCTTCTACTACCATGTCCCTTTAAAAGTGTACCCAGGGGGTTATTGATTGGATTTTGGGATCTTATTGTATTAGTTAAAAAAAGATCATTTATAATGTTATTGTACCCGAAATTACTTTTTAATTGAAAATTTGAGGTTATATTATAACTAACCTCAGCATTACTTACAAGGTTGTATTGCTTGCTATTAAAAGAATTTTCTAAAAAAGAGAGTGGATTAGTCCATGTGTTATTCTCCCAGTTTAATTCTCCATTTTCATCATATATTTCAGGTGCATTAGGAGGTAAGGTTAAAGCTTCTTGTGTTAGATCTTTACCCGGCAAATCATTATTTGTGACTGAGTAATTTGCTGAAAATACAACTTTAAATTTTTTATTAGGGTTTTGGTGGCTTAGGCTTAAATTTACAGAGCCTTTTTGAAGAGCATTACTTCCTGGAAAAACGGTTGTTTCTCGATAATAGTTTCCTCCAATTGAAAAACTTGTATTTTCATTCCCCCCTGCTACAGAGATATTAGCATTTGTAGTGTAAGCTGTACCTCCTATTAACTCATCTTGCCAATCTACGTCTCGCGCACCTGTTGTATCCCATACTAATAAATCTGGCCAAAGACTTGCAAATGCTGGATTATCGTAAGGAAACCCAAAATTTTCATGGGCCTCTTTTCGCATAGTAATATACTCTTCTGTGTTCATCATATCAAGCATCCGTGTTACCTTACCCATACCGCTACTTAAGTTTAACTGAATTTTTGGAACTCCTGATTTTGCTTTTTTTGTAGTAATCAAAACAACTCCATTAGCACCTCTTGAGCCATATATAGCTGTAGATGTAGCGTCCTTTAATACCTCTATACTTTCTATGGAATTTATGTCAATACTATTTAGAGGGCTTTCTCCAGAAAATAACACATTAAATCCTATTTGGTCAGACATAGAACTTGCATTAAAAGGGACACCATCTATGACATATAATGGTTCATTAGCTCCAGCAGTAGACCTAATACTATTTCTACCTCTTATTTTTATGGATAATGAACTCCCTGGCAAACCTGATTGCTGTTGTATATAAACCCCAGACATTCTACCCTGCAAGGTTTGCAATGGATTGCTTACAGGTTGTTTTTGTATGTCTTCTGAAGTAATTTTTGAGATATTTCCTGTATTAAGTCGCTTAGAAGTCTTATAATACCCTGCATTAATAGTAACCGCATCCAGCTCACTTATATCTTCTTTAAGTGTTACATTAATGTTGCTTTTGTTACCAACGGTTATTTCTTGTTTGGCAAACCCAATAGCCGAAAACACCAATACATTTTCCGGGTTAGCAACCACAATGCTGTAATTACCATCCAAATCGGTAGCCGTACCCTTGGTAGTCCCTTTAATAAGTACGGTGGCACCGGGAATACCCATGCCCGCTTCATCAGTGACTTTACCTGATACCTGTAGTTGCTGCTCGGTTTTTTTATCTTTTATAATGATGGTGTTGTCTTCTGCCAGTACGATATTAAATTGGCCGGGAATGGTTTTGCTTAATAGGGCATCTACATAAATACGGCCTTTTTTAAGTTGTACTTGTGGGAGGTCTTTAAATAGGTTGGCCTGGTAAATAAATTTGTAGTGGGTTTGTGCGCGAATGATTTTAAAGACTTCGTTTACGGACACGGTTTGGTCTGTGTCTATTACGACTTTTTCTTGTGAGAGCATGTGTTTAGGTGTGAGGCTAAACACGGTGGCACATACCAAAAAGATTAATGTTCGCATAAGCATTAATACTAGTTGTTTTCCAAAGCTTCTCTCTTTAAATATCGGGAGAATTTTTGGGAAATCAACATGGGTTGATTTTAATTCCATAAATTTGTTTTTTATTGGTTAATGTTTATTAATTGATAAAAATCTCTAGGGATTTGCATGGTTACTTTCCACGGTGTCATGTTGATCCCTTTTTCCATTCCCGCGGAGGCGGGAATCTCACTTATTCCCGCGGAGGCGGGAATCTCTAGTTTAGAAGTTTAGAGCCTGCCTGTCTGCAGACAGGGGCGCGAAGGCGCTAAGTTTGCTTACTTGCTTGCTAGCTTGTTTGTCTTTAAACTCCCCCTGATTGCTGCTTTGCGAGCCCTCCCGCTGGCTGGCCCCTTCGCTAAAACAATCCACTGGATTGTTTCTTTACGCTCGCCCCCCCTCTTCGAAAAAGAAGAGGGGAGCCCCATCACGCTTGCTTTGAAATACCGTCGGAGGATGGCAAACTCTTAACTATTCTAAATTCTGAATCCTGAATTCTTAATTCATAATTCATAATTGCTAAGTTGGATGTTGTTTTTTCATAATGTTTGTGTTTTAGTTGGTATATTATTAGTTGCTGAACTAAATTCAGCATGACAAACCAGAGGGCATAGACCTATACCTAACGGACTGTCACGCTGAATTTAGTTCAGCGTCTTTTCTTTTCTTTATTTTCAATGAACGTTTCTTTTTTCTTTTTCTTTACTCGTGCTAGCCGAATGTTTTTCTTTAAAAAGTCTGCACTCAGCTCCTCCCTTTAGTTAAAGGGAGGTGGCCTGCGCCCTAGCGCAGGACGGAGGGTTTGCTCCACAGCTACTTCAACACAATCGTCCGTCCCCGAATTTCATACGTCTGCATTACGCTACCATTCATGATGGCGGTTAATATCTTTTCAATGTCCTGGTTTTTACCTAGGGACCCTATAAACTCGACTTGTTTTAATGTTTCGTTTTCAAACTGTACGTCCATATCGTACCAACGGGATAGGACTTTCATGATGTCTTCGAGGGTCATGTCGTCGAAAATGAATAGGCCTTCGCGCCAGGAGGTGTATGGGTAGGTGTCGACAGTGGTTGTGGTGATTTGGTTGGTGGTTTTGTTTAGGGTGGATTGGGTGTTGGGTTTTAAGATTTGAGTATTGGGTATTGAGTATTGAGACTTCTCAACTGTACTTGGGGTGACAGATACTTTGCCTTCTACTAGGGTGGTAGCTATATTATTTTCGTCTTTATAAGCCTTAATATTAAACTCGGTTCCTAAGACTTCTACTTCCTGGGCGCTATGATGCACTATGAAAGGACTTTTGTCGGGCTGCGACCTTGAAAACTTCGCAGCGCTCGTAACATCAAAATAAACCTCCCCATAAACTAATTCTACTTCACGACTGCGTCCTTCTACAAAGCTTACCGGATATTTTAATTGGGTGTCGGAGTTAAGCCATACTTTGGTGCCATCGGCTAATTCTAATTGATATTGCCCGCCTCTGGGGACAGTCAAGATGTTGATGGTTGGCTGTTGGCCTTTAGCCTTTGGCTCTTGGCTACTTTTTGCCGGGTTGTAAACGAGTTGCTCGCCATTACTGCTGGCGTATGTTGTTTGGTAGCTCGTTCCTTTTTCTAAGACTACGACAGAACCGTCTTCTAGGGCCAAAGTAGCTTGGTTGGTGCCGGGTTCTATTTGGTTATTTACTATGATTGGCCCTTCGACTGCGCTCAGGGTGACATTCGTCTTTATTAAGATGGTGATTGCTGCTATTAGCAAAATGGCTGCGGCTGCGGCATATTTTGCTATGGGTTTAAAACGCGATTGGGGTTTTGGTACTTGGCTAACAAAGGTGTCTCTTTGGGCCAAAAAGGTTTGATAGGCTTTTTCTACATTAAAGGTTTTGGTATTATAGGGGCTGGTATAGTCCCAAAGTTTTACCTGCTCAAAAAAAATAGCCTTATGCTCTGGGCTTTGCTTAACCCACTTTTTTAAGCGGTTGATCTCAAACGCATTGGCCTGATTACTCAGATACTTTTGAATTAATATGATGTCTTTATCAATATTCATTTTATTGAGGTCTTTGTTATATAGACACAGACTTTTTAAAATACCCTGAGTTTTTTTTTTATAATTTAGCAAATATTTTTCTACCGTAAAAAAAACAATTCATATTGGACCAGCCAGATTATAGTATTGAAGCCAACCTGCTAGAAGGCTTAAAAAAAGGGGAAGAATCGAGTTATAATTATATGTTTAACACGTACTACAACAGTGTTTGCATATATGTGGCTAAAATGTGCCAGGACATGTTTTTGGCTGAAGATATTACCCAGGAGGTGTTTATTAATATTTGGCAAAAACGGGAGGATATACATATTAATACGTCTTTAAAAAACTACCTGTACAAGTCGGCCTATTTTTATTTTTTAAATTATTTACGACGCAACAAGCAAAAGGTGGATATGCTGGAGGCCTTAAAATGGTCTATGCTCCTGGATGTAAATACCGAACAGGAGGATGAAGCTGTTTTGGAAGAAAAAATACAAATGATGTACCAGGCTATTGAGGCCCTACCGCCTAAATGCAGGCGCGCTTTTAAACTAAGCCGGTTTGAGAATTTAAAGTACAGGGAAATTGCCGAGGTGATGGGCATTTCTGAAAAAACCGTGGAAACACATATTTCTAAAGCCCTGAGTATTTTGAAAAAAGGGGTGGATGCCACTTGTATTGCCTTGTGGATTGATACACTTTTTTAATTCAGAATTCAGAATTCTGAATTCAGAATTATTTAAACCAACTGGAATACTTAATATAATTATTGGCAATTCTATCTATTTGCCCAGAGATGAGTTCTTGGCTTATATCTTTTATTTTTTTAGCGGGTACACCAGCGTAAATACTGCCTGCTTCTACGTGCGTATTTTGCGTTACTACGGCGCCAGCAGCTATAATACTATTGCTTTCAACAACACAGTCGTCCATAATAATACTACCCATACCTACCAACACATTGTCGTGAATGGTACAACCATGCACAATGGCATTGTGCCCAATAGATACATTATTGCCTATATTGGTGGGTGCGGTTTTATATGTAGCATGAATAACAGCGCCATCTTGTACATTCACTTTATTACCCATTTTTATGTAGTTAACATCCCCACGTATTACCGCATTAAACCAAACGCTGCATTGGGTGCCCATAACCACATCGCCTACAATAGTGGCGTTTTCGGCTATATAACAATCTTCTGATATTTGCGGCATAATGCCGTTTACTGGTTTTATTACTGGCATGATGTAAAGTCTTAATTAACGGCGGGACAATTACAATCGTATGGCTCTCGGCGGCAACCAAAATTGAATCCTAAAGTAAATTGGTGGAAGCCTCCATTGGTGAACACTACCGAATTGCTTTGATAGGTATAATTATAAGCAAACATAAATTTATTATAATTAACGCCTAATATAGGTGTGATTTGTTGCAAACGTTGACTGCTAATGGTTCCTGAACTTGTTTGGTATTGTGCACCATCTAAACTAGCTCTATAGGATAAGCCTGCCCACAATCTTCCAAAATCCATCGTCTTATATACCTTGGCATTAAAGTCTATAGACGACTCTTTCGTGCCATCTTTATACTGGAACATAATGGAAGGTTCGTAGCTCCAGGTACTACCGTATTTACTATACACATACCCTAAAGACAATAGGTAGCGCCTTAAATTACTGGTAATTTCAATATCGTTATTAACCCCGGAATTCTTTAATAGGTTTTTTATGGTACCGTGGGCATAAAAATCTAAATAGTGGTACGAGAACCCAAAGTCTATATTAAAGTTGGTTTCGTTTTGCACAACCCCATCTATAATGGGGTCTGGGCCATCAAACAAAAACGTTGTTTCATCCAATTTATATTGAATAAACCCAGCACTAAGTCCAAACGAAAGCATATTCAAGTCAACCTCTGTTCTAGAAAACATTAAATGGTGGGCATAGGTTAGGTAAGCGCCATTTTGAGAATGGTAACCATTTTTATCATTATACAAAATACCACCTATACCTGATGCCGATTCCCCAATACGGCTATTCACACTTAAGGTCATAAGTTTGGGAGCATCATCATGCCCAAACCATTGTTGACGTGCCGTTAATCTTATTTTAGCACAGTTGGCAGCACCAGCCATAGAAGGGTGAATTAAATAATAATTGTCCGTTAAATAATCTGTATAAATGGGTAGCCCCTCTTGCGAAAATGCCATTTTAATAAACAACACGTTAATTGCAATTATAAAAATAGTTTTTAACTTCATAAAGTTTACTCAGGTAAGTTTGTCTTACACAAACGTATTGATTATTAAAAAATTACATAAAAAAGATAAAGGAAAAGCCCTTTATCTTCAAACTCTTAAAAAGAGGCAACAAAACTCAAATATATGGATATCTAAAGTTTTCTTTTAGTATTTTTGTAAAAAATTAGCTAAAATGAATACTTTCAAGGTTTCTGTGCAAGAAACAACTAATACAGCAATTATAAAATTTGAACTTAATGCGTTTATTACCAAGCATGAAAGTTATGAATTTAACAATATAGATGAAGCCAAAGCATCGCCTTTGGCCCAACAATTATTCTATTTGCCTTTTGTAAAAAAGGTGTATATATCCAGTAACTTTATAGCTGTAGAACGCTACAATATTGTGGAATGGGGCGATGTACAAGATGAAGTGGCCGAACAGATTGAGGCTTACTTAAACGATGGGGGCATTATTATAGAGGAAACCGCACAACCTAAAAAAGTACCCGTTACGGTATATGCCGAAAGTACCCCAAACCCATCGGTAATGAAGTTTGTGGCCAATAAAAAGTTGGTGACTACCTTATTTGAGTTCACATCTATAGATGAAGCCAAACTATCGCCTTTGGCTACAGAACTGTTTCATTTTCCATTTGTTAAGAGTGTGTTTTTTGAAGAGAATTATGTCTCCATTACAAAATATGATGTAGCTGAATGGCAAGATATTACCATACAATTGCGTGAGTTTATTAAAAATTATATTGAAAACGGCAAAGAGATTGTACTTCCTGATGCTGCTGAAAGTTTAAAAAAATCGACGGAACAGGTTGATGCCCATTTTGAATCTTTAGACGATACCTCTAAGGAAATTATAAACATCCTTGAAGAATACGTAAAACCAGCTGTTGCCAGCGATGGTGGCAATATCCAGTTTATTTCCTATGATGCCGAAAGCAAAAACGTAAGTGTTATGTTGCAAGGCGCCTGTAGTGGTTGCCCATCGTCTACTTATACTTTAAAAAGTGGTATTGAAAATATGCTTAAAGAAATGCTTAACGGTAAGGTAGAGACGGTTGAAGCTATTAATGGGTAAATTTAAACCGCTTTGCTGTTAGATATCAGAATAAAGATTGCTGAACAAGCATCCATATTATTTAGTTAAGGGGATTAACTATCTTTGAATTGGTTAACCCTTAAATTAATAGTTATGACTCCCATTACCATCTTTTTTATCGCCCTGGTGGCCTTTGAGCATATTTACTTTTTATTGCTTGAAATGTTTTTTTGGACTAAACCCAAAGGCATAAAAACATTTGGTCTAAAATCAAAAACTTTTGCCGAGGACACCAAGGTTCTTGCTGCAAACCAGGGGTTGTACAATGGATTTTTGGCTGCTGGTTTATTCTTTTCAATTATTCAAAAAGACCAAAGCATCGCTATTTTTTTTCTTGTGTGTGTTACCATTGCAGGTATTTATGGCGCATATTCAACAAAGAAACCCTTACTTTTTTATGTACAGGCACTACCTGCCATTATGGGTTTAATAAGTTGTTACTTTAACAATATTTAACGTTTTTTTCATGGTCTTTACATGAATAAGTTTAATATAGTTAATACTTTTATACTTAATTCAAAACAAATAACACTATGGATTTACAGAATATCGATGCAGAAAAATGGCTTGAATTAGCTACTGAATATGGATTAAAAATTATAGGAGCCATTGCCGTATGGATTATTGGTTCCTTTATTATTAAGCGCATTGTGAAGATGCTCCGTAAAATAATGGCTAAAAGCAATTATGAAGAAAGTCTGGAAAAGTTTTTATTGAATTTAACTGTATGGGGCCTTAAAATACTATTGGTTATTACTATTCTTGGAACACTGGGCGTACCCACCGCTTCTTTTGCTGCTATACTAGCTGCTGCTGGTTTAGCTGTTGGTTTGGCTTTACAAGGTTCTCTTGCCAATTTTGCTGGCGGCGTACTTATCATGATATTTAAACCTTTTAAAATTGGAGATCTCATTGAAGCCCAAGGTGAAATAGGGGGTGTAAAAGAGATTTCTATTTTTACAACCAAGCTAACAGGCCTATCCAATAAAGAAATTATCATTCCCAATGGTGCCCTTTCCAATGGTAATATTGTAAATTATACTACGGAAGGCACACGCCGAGTAGACTTGGTATTTGGAGTAAGTTATGATGCAGATATTAAAACCACTAAGGAAATTTTAATGCATGTTTTAACTTCTAACCCTAAAGTATTACAAACCCCTGAACCTACGGTTAATGTTTTAGAACTGGCCGACAGTTCGGTTAATTTCGCTGTGCGCCCCTGGTGTAATGCAGAAGATTACTGGGAGGTTTACTTTGGTATTACGGAAAGCGCTAAAGAAGCGCTTGATGCTGCAGGCATTGAAATTCCATACCCACACCAAGTGGAAATCCACAAACAAGCATAAGTTTTAAAAAGGCTTTTTAGATTTTAGCGCTATAAAATCCTTTAAATAATAGGGTTCAAAATAGGCGACATCTTCGGTGTCGCTTATTTTATATTTTTCATATGCCAAAGCTCCCATCTCATTAGCTGAGGGAAACTTATTTTCTATAAATACAGCATTGGGGTGGTTAATTAAGGCCTTTGTTTTGTCTACACCATTCCCAACAAAATAAACCTTGCCCTTGTTTAAAAATGTTTTAAAGGCCTGGGCATCTAAAACTTGGGCTTCTATAGCTCTAACTTCTTTATAATTAGAATCAAAAACGGCTGAATAGACTTCCATACGTCTGGCATCCAACATAGGCACAATAACCCCTTCGATTCCCTTAACTTGACAAGCTAATGCTTTTAGCGTAGAAACAGCTATTAATGGTTTATCTAGGGCAAAGCAAAGACCTTTGGCTGCTGAAACTCCAATACGTAAACCTGTATAAGAACCGGGGCCCTTACTTATGGCAATAGCATCTAAATCTTTTGGTGCTACTCCTGCTTCTTTTAAAACGGAATCTATAAATACATGTAAACTTTCGGCATGCGAATAGTTTTTGTTGTTATCTTCTTTTAAAAAGATGGTTTCCCCATCCTTTGAAAGTGCCACAGAGCAGTTTGTGGTAGCCGTTTCTATATTAAGTATTAAAGCCAATTTAATCTGTTAATGATTTTCCCATGTAAAAATCTAAAACTTTTGTCTTAAAAACAAAATCATATTTAGCATTTATTAAAGATGACTGGGCATTTACATAACGTATGCGCGCTTGTTCCAATTCAAAAGCAGTCATACTTCCTATATTAAAGCGCTCCTTGGAATTATTAAATGACAGTTCTTGGGCTGTTAAAGACTTTTTGGCGGCTTCAAAAGCTTTAAATGCGGCCTGGGCATCGGTAAATGCTCGCTGAATATTGGATTCTAAATCTAACTTTGCTTGTTGTAAATCCAATTTCCTGTTTTCCTCTTGGATTAAAGATTTAGCAACCGCTGTTTTATTTTGAAACCTGGAAAAAATGGGGATACTAACATTCAGACTAAAACTATGCCCCTTGTTTTCGTTAATTTGCTGAAAAAAGGAACTGGAGTTGGTTAGGTTTGAAAAATTAGCTCCAGAATTAAACCCATAGCCTAAAGATACGGTTGGTAGATAACCGCCTTTAGCTATTTCGGTACTTATCTCGGCATTTTCAATATTTTTTTCTGCTACTTTAATCTCGTTTCTATTATTTAAGGCAAAATCCAGAACTGGTGTTACGTTAGTGTACAGCAAGGCTTCTGAAGGGCTATCCATTTCTATGGTCTCAACATCAAAGCCTTGGTAAGGTACTTGTAATAATTGTGATAGATTGAGCAATGCCAGGTTAACATTATTTTCGGCCAAAGTCACGCTTTGGGCATCGCTGCTCAAGGTAGCCTCTGTATCATAAATATTGGCTCTAGGTTGTACACCGGCATCTACCAAAGTCTTTACCTGATCCAATTGCTTTTGGCTAAACTCATACTGTGCTTTAGCCGTTTCTAAGTTCTCTTTATTAAATAGTACATTTAAATAGGCATTCACTACATTTAGGGAGATATCATCTTTAATACGTTGCAATTCTAAAGCACTAGTCTCCAAATTAAGTTGAGATTGCTTGTACAAATAGGTGTTTTTAAAACCATCAAATATTGTTTGGGACACATTAATACTAGCATTTGTTGAATGGAATGTTCTATCTACAAAATTACCAGCAAATACTTCAGACTGTCCTAAGCTTAATGATTGTGAAACATTTGCCCTTAACGACGGTAAAAAGTTGCCTTTTGAGGCAATGATGTCCTGCTCGTTGAGCAACAAGGTATTTTCGCCTTTTTTTACGGTAATATTATTTTCTAGGGCATGTGTTACACAGGCTTGCAGCGTCCATGGTTCTTGTTGTGCAAAAACTGTTGCTAACATAAAGAACACGAATACTGTTAAACCATATTTAAGCTGTTGTTCTTTTAAATTAATCACGGTTATTCTCATCTTCATTATCTTTTGAGGCTTTATTCCAAACTTTAATTTTATCACCTAATTTTACACCTTCTATTATTTCAACATTAATCCCATCAGATAACCCTAACACTACATTTTCCTTTCTATATTTATTCTCGCCATCTAATATTTCTACAAAAGGTTTCTCGGAAATTCTATTGTATTGTAATAAAGCTTCCCTAATGGCCAATACACTGTCTTTACTTTCAATATCTATTTCGGCATTGGCACTATAACCTGCCCTAATGTTTTTAGTAGATTCAACTTTTACATCGGCTTTAATGGTAAACTGCACGGCACCATTTTCTTCAATGCCTTTAGGAGCTACAAAAGTTAGTACCGCAGGAAACTCTTTATCGTTGATAGCACCTAAAATAACCTTAATTTCTTTACCCTCATTTATTTTTCCTACTTCGGATTCGTCTACTTTACCTTCAAAAATCATTACACTCATATCGGCAATAGTTGCAATAGTAGTTCCCTCGTTAAAATTATTGCTTTCTATAACTTGATCGCCCTCTCTAACAGGAATTTCTAAAATGGTTCCAGAAATTTGTGCTATAATGTGGGTGTTGGCAGCACTGCCACCAGAAATAGAACCTTGTTTTATAATTTGATAATCGTTTTGTGCTTGCAACAATGACTCTTTAGCCTGGTTGAAAGATAACTCGCTGTTTTCAAAATCCTGTTTCGAAATAACCCCTTTTTCAAACAAAGCCTTGTTTCTATTAAACAAGGTCTGCGCATTGTTATATGACAACTGCGCTGTTTTAATACGGCTACTAGCGCTTGCCAAACTTTGCTCGTTAGGAACCACTCTTATTTTTGCAATAAGGTCGCCTTTTTTAACCAAATCGCCTTCTTCTACAAAAATTTGGTCTACAATCCCCGAAATTTGGGGTTTTAATTCTATTTCCTCTTCGGGATTTAATTTCCCTGTTGCAACGGCTTTAGTGTTTATAGATGTATAAAAAGGCTCTTCCAACTTGAATTCTTCTATAGCCTTTGAATTGGCATCTTTAAAATATTTTAACACAAACATCAATAGTATTATTCCTATTAATAACAAGATAATTTTTACTGTTTTATTCATTTTTTTTTTGATTGTTTATTCTTCTCTTAATGCTTCTATGGGTTTAACGCTGGTTGCCTTAAATGCTGGAATAAGTCCTATTAGTGTTCCTAAAACCACCAATATAACCAAGGCAATAAACACCACTGTAATAGACACAGATGCGTTTACAATAGCTGCTTGGTCTCCTTGCCCAAAAAAGTGGTCTAAGGCAATTAGGATCCATCCCCCGGATATAATTCCTATAATTCCAGCCAATAAGGTTAAAAACACAGCTTCTACTACTATCTGTCTTTTTATTTCAAACGGTGTGGCACCTAATGCACGTCGCAATCCAATTTCCTTAGTACGCTCTTTAACCGTAATCAATAATATGTTGCCTATAGCAAACACGCCTGCTATCAGGGTTGCAATACCTACAAACCAAGTTAAAAACTGCATACCCACTAAAAAACCTGTCATTTTAGAAAACTCTTTCCCTAAGTTAAAACTACCAAAGGCTCGTTTATCTTCTGGGTGAACATCATTTAGATTTTTAAGCAACAGCTTAGTATCCTGTTCTATCTGTTTTATATTGAATTCTGGTTTCCCCGTAATCATCATCCAGCCTATTTTATCACCTCTATTGTAAATTTGCTGAAATGTAGTAAAGGGAATATGAGCATCCGTTGTTGGTCCCATATTAATATTACCAACCTCAAAAACCCCTACAACTTTAAAATTAATATCATTAACTTCTATATATTGTCCTATGGCTTCAGCATCTTTTTTAAATAATTGCTTATATGCATCTTCTGAAATAACGACTACCTTTTTTCTTTCATCTATATCATTTTGATTGATAAACCGCCCATATATTAACTTCTTTTTCTGTAACTGGTCTAACAATGGGTAATCGCCCGCCATTTGAAAGCTTCCTGTTAAAAAGTTTTTGGTTATAGCTACGGTTTGCTGGCTTCTGGGCAATACAAACTCAATACCTTCAACATTTTCTTCAACCTTTTTGGCATCGGACAATGATAACTGTACGCGCTTGCCTTCTTGAAACCCCTTAAATGGCATACTAGTACTTTGCCCCCAAATAAAAACACTATTTGTAGCATAATCTCCAAATAATCTATTAAAGGCATTTTCCAATCCGCGTGCAGATCCCAATAGTCCAATAAGTAACAGGATACCCCACCAAACACCAACCATAGTTAGAATAGACCTAAGTTTATTTTTACTTAAGCTATCTAAAACTTCCTGCCATGTATCTCTATCAAATAAAAATCTAAACATAATTAATCGTCTCTTAAAGCTACGATGGGTTTAATTTGGGAGGCTTTTTTTGCAGGTAAATACCCTGCTATAGTACCTGCTATAATTAATGTAATGGTTGCTCCTACCACTAAACTGTTACTCACTCCAGGATCTTTTATAAAGTATGTCTCTAAACTTGGCCCTACCCATTCCAAAACAGCTACACCCATTAATAACCCTACATACCCTGCTATAGCGGTAATAATGATGGACTCAATTAAAATGATAGACACAATAGATCTTGGTGATGCGCCAAGCGCTTTTCTTATACCTATTTCTTTAGTTCGCTCCTTTACAATAAAAATCATGATGTTACTTATACCCACTATACCAGCAATGAGGGTTCCAAAACCTATTATTAAAATGATGGCGGTTAAACTAGTAGTCATAATATCAACTTGTTTTGTGCCTTGCGCCATGTTGAACATTCTTATGGCCCTTTGATCTGCATTTGCTACTGAAAACCGCTCTTTTAACTTGTCTAAAATAGAATTCCCAAAGGATAGTGCTTCATTTGAATTCATCTCTGGATTGTAGGTTAGATGTAGTAAATCTATAAAATCGTTATTACCATAAATAAATTGTGTTGTAGTTATGGGCATGTAAATAACACTTTCTTCATTATCACCTTCATCATCTGTAAAAACCCCTACAATCTTGTATTGTATACCGTTAAGGTTAATGTATTTTCCAATGGCATTCTCTTTAAAAAACAAATCATCTTCAACAACTTTACCAATTACAACCACTTTTGCCCTATTATCTAAATCATTTTGGTTTAAATAGCGTCCATTTTTTATTATGTTATTTTCTATAAACATATATTCTGGATAAACCCCCCTAAGTTCATACGTATTCTTCTCGCCTTTAAAAGAAGCATTTACATTTTTATTGACCTTAGATGTAATATATTGAACGTCTTCTCCAAATTCGTCCAATATAAATTCTCTGTCTTCATTTTTAAACTGGATTTTCCGTCCTATCTGGAGTCCTTTATGGGCCATGCTTGTTCTTCCTGGAAAAATAACAATGGAATTATTAGCATCGGTCCCAAATGCTTCTTTGAAAGTGTTTTTTAGTCCATTAGCAATACCAAAAAGAATCGCAAACAATAAAATAGCAAATGCTACTGTAAAACCAGATAGTAAACTTCTGGTTCTATTTTTATTGATACTTTGAAATATTTCACGCCAAAGGTCTAAATCAAACATGCTGTTGGGCTCTTACTTGTTTTATGTTTTTATCTTCCATAATAACACCATCGCGCAACCTAACTATACGCTTGCACATATTGGCAATATCTTCTTCATGGGTTACCATTAATATCGTTTTACCTTCATCATTTAACTGTTGAATAAATGCCATGATTTCATATGATGTTGTTGTATCGAGTGCTCCAGTAGGCTCGTCTGCTAAAAGCAGTTTTGGATTCGCAGCTAACGCCCTGGCAATGGCTACACGCTGTTTTTGCCCACCTGAGAGTTCTTTGGGTAAATGGTGTGACCAATCAGCTAATCCTACTTTTTGTAAATGGAACATCGCTAATTCTTGACGTGCTTTACGTTTCATTCCTTGATAATACAATGGAAGTGCCACATTTTCGAGAGCTGTCTTGTAATTAATCAAATTAAACGATTGGAAGATAAATCCTAAAAACTTGTTTCTGTAAACGGCAGCTTTCTTTTCGGTAAGATTTTTAATTTGCAGACCATCCAATATATACTCGCCCGAATCGGCCTCATCCAGCATGCCTATAATATTAAGTAGTGTAGATTTTCCTGAACCTGAGGATCCCATAATGGCAACCATTTCGCCATCTTGAACTTTAAGATTGATTCCTTTTAATACGTGTAAACTAGAATCCCCTATAGGATATGATTTATGTAATTGATGAATTTCCAGCATTATTGATAGGTTATGGATTCTGTAAAGCTTTTCACATTAGACTTTAAAGACAAAGAAAAGTTACAAACAGTGTTAAAAAAAAATTTTATTATTATTTTAACTAGATGCCTGCTTTATAAAACTTCCTATAAATAAAATAGGCTATACCTGCAATTAATATATAAGGTATGGCCATTAAATATACAATACCATCATTTATGCCCTGGGCTGCATTTTGGCCTTCTTCACTCTCCAACACAGCGCGACACATAGCACATTGTGCGTTGGTTTCTAAAAAGAAGAGCCCCATAAAAACCAAACCATATATGTTAGGCTTCTTTTTAAGCATAATAAGGAGCTATCATGATATAAACCACAACACCCGAAATGGTAACATACAACCATAGGGGAAATGTGATTTTGGCAATTTTTTTATGCTTAACTATGTTATTGGTTATGGCCCGTACATAAGTAATAAGCACAAACGGAATAATAATAATAGACATAAGGATGTGCGTTACCAAAACAAAATAATAAACATACTTAACAAGGCCCTCTTCTCCAAACTTAGTAGAATCGCTCGTCATGTGGTAAGCTACATACATTAATAAAAACATAACGGATAAAACAATAGCAAAAGTCATGAGCCGTTCATGCAATTTTATTTTTTTATTTTGGATAGCTATAAATGCTAATACCAACACCAAAGCTGTTATGGCATTGATAGTCGCATAAATAGGTGGTAAAAATACAGGCAGGGTAACATCTACTTTTACCCCAAACAATATGGCAACCACTACGGGTATTGCAACAGATAATACAACGATGAGCTTGTTGTACTTTTTATCATCTAAAACCTCTTTTGTATTATTCATTTAGTAATATTTTAATATCTTCTTTTAGCGCGCTTATTTCTTCAGGGGTCCCATCGTCGTCTACTTTTTCAAATTCTGAAACAATCCCTTTGTAATAAATAATTGGGTTTCCATAAGTATCTTTTCTAGAACGAATAAAACCATTTTTATCTATTAATGCAAAGTTTCCTGAATGTTCAAATCCCCCTGCCGCTGATGCTTCTTGTGCTGTGTACAAATTAAATCCTTCATTGGACAACTTATAAATGGTTTCCTTGTCGCCTGTCATAAAATGCCAATTTGGATTGGTTACACCATATTGGTCTGCATAGGCTTTAAGGATTTCTGGGGTATCGTATTCTGGGTTTATAGTAAAGGAAGCTATACCAAAATTGGACTCTCCTTTAAAGGCATTTTGAATTTGAATAAGATTAGCGTTCATTCTAGGACAAATGGTAGGACAGCTTGTAAAAAAGAACTCGATAACATATACTTTACCTTCATAATCTTTATTGGTTATTGTTTTACCGTTTTGATTGGTAAAAGAAAATGCCGGTACTTTTTTGGGTTCGTTATTAATTTCTATAAATGCCAATGCTTTTCCAGATGGGGTTTTAGTGTTCGCATAATCACTTCTACTTTCTTCCCTAACCACATCGTTATTGGAAATCCTATCTATAATTTCAGGAATGAAAATAATGCCAAATACTAAAATAACAAAGGCAATACCTATATATGAATAATTAGTTTTCTTCATGACTGCTATTTAAATTGTTTGCTCTTCTGGTGGACGAATCAAACTCTCCTTTTCGTTTTTGGCGGTACTCTGTAAACAAAATACGTAAGTCGTCACTCATTTTGTTTTTTATTTCGGCCACTTCTATACAGTTATAAGCATAAAGCCTATAGCTGGGTTTGTTCTTTTCTATTTCTTTATCGGTCCTATCGTCTAAACGCCCTCTTTGGTACAAATCCTTATCAATTATAAAAATACTATTTGTTGATAAATCTTGGTTAATAGCTGCATTACATTGCAAACTGCTGTAAACGTTTTGAATTTGACCTGGCGTTCCATAAACGAAATGCCAAAATCTAATATCTTCGTATGAGCTTATTTCTTTTTTAAGTGTTTCTACGGCCTCTTGTGTGCCATCGGGCACTAAAATTACAATTTGAAAGGTTTTAAAACCCTTAAACTTATCGTAAACCAGCTCTTTAAGATTTGATGCCGCAATAAGGTTCTCCATTGGGTTATGCCCTAAAAACCCCAGAACAGTAATGTGGTCTTTTAAAAGCACTGGTTTTTCTGAATTGGAGTTAAAACCCTCCAATTCCAAGACCGATTCATCTACAATATCCAGTGGTGTATAGTGGTGTGTTGCAGGATATAAAAACAATAGAAATGTTACTGGCAGAAAGAACAAAATTCCCAACACCAAATACCGACTAAGCTTTTTATAATTCATTAAATCCGTTGCTTTCTATTGTAAGTGCAAAAATAAAAAAAGGCGATTTAAAAACCGCCTTAATATGTCTATTTAACTAAATTATAATTCTTAAAAATCTCTTTTAATATAACCTTCATCATATACATTGAACACATAACCGCCCTCTTGCAATAAGATAAATATTAAATATATAATTAAAAAGATGGCTGTCCATACAACCATACGTCTTAAAGCTCTGGTTTCGTCGCGCATGTGCATGAAGTCCCAAGTAATATAATAGGCTTTTACAAGGGTTAATGCAATGAAAATCCAATTAAGCGCTTTCATACCCAATACTTTACCCATTAAAGTTTCTGGTTTATAAATACCTAATACAACTTCAACAGCAGTTACTATAGTCAAGAAGACTAAAACGCCCCAGATTTTTTGTGTGTTGGACTTAAATTTAAGTAATCCTCTAAATATTTCTAATTTATGTTCGTGTGCCATTTTAAAACGCTATTTTTTCAATTATACCAAGTAGAAGAATGTGAATACAAATACCCAAACTAAATCTACAAAGTGCCAATATAATCCAACTTTCTCTACCATTTCGTAACTTTTACGTCTCTCATAGGTGCCCAATACCACATTAAAGAAAATAATGATATTGATAATAACTCCTGAAAATACGTGGAACCCGTGGAATCCGGTGATGAAGAAAAAGAAGTCTGCAAACAATGGCGAACCATATTCGTTTACGTGCAAGTTGGCGCCTTCTACAACCAATTTACCATTTTCCTTTAATTGCTTTAAGGATTCTTCTCTTGACAACACTGTTTTATGACCGTGCTCTGTAAGCAACTGTGTTCTTACTAAAATATCTTCATTGGCTTCTAAACCGTTTACAACTTCTTGAACTGTATAAGTTGGTAGTGTACCTTCACTCATAAACCAAATACCACTTTTACGCTCTTGGCGCACACGTTCATGCGGTTCGGCAACGGCAAAATCACGCAATGCAACACGATGCCCTTCGGTATCAACAAACTGTAGTATGTTACCCCCTTTAGTTTGTACAGCGCCGTAATCGCCTTTTATAAATGTTGCCCATTCCCATGCTTGGGAACCAACGAATATTAACCCTCCTATGATGGTTAAGAACATGTATAGGGTTACTTTTGACTTGTTTAAATGATGCCCAGCATCTACTGCCAACACCATGGTTACAGATGACATGATAAGGATAAACGTCATAAACGCC
This sequence comes from Aestuariibaculum scopimerae, assembly GCF_059428085.1. Lineage (NCBI taxonomy): Bacteria > Pseudomonadati > Bacteroidota > Flavobacteriia > Flavobacteriales > Flavobacteriaceae > Aestuariibaculum > Aestuariibaculum scopimerae. The sequence continues at coordinate 1,910,950 of NZ_CM182089.1, read as the reverse complement.
ACATAGATCATGGGTAACTCTTGCCCATGTAAAAAGGGTACGTGTGTAAATACCTCATCGGCTATGGGCCATGCATCAATAAATTTAAATCTTGAAAATCCGTAGGCTGCTAAAAACCCAGAAAACGTTAACGCATCTGAAACGATGAAAAACCACATCATCATTTTACCATAACTTGCCTTAAGCGGTTGGCTACCCCCTCCCCAAGCTTTACCTTCTGTTCCAGTAGTTACAACTGTAGTACTCATATATGTTGGTTGTTTATAAAAAGTTGCACAAAAATAATCATTTTATTCATGTAATGAAACATCCCTTACTAAATTATATACACTCTAAATAAAAGTCTTATGGGGATGGTACATAAGACCTTAAAAATCACCTGATAAAATATAAAAACAAAAAGAGATATACCCACAGTATATCTACAAAGTGCCAAAAGGTTGCTGCCAACTCAAATCCCAGCATATTGGTGGCATTGTATTTTTGTTTGAAATGCTTATAGATTACCACCAACAAACAAATAAGCCCCACTACAACGTGTAAAATGTGCACCATGGCTATTAAATAAATATAAGACATCGTTACATTACTGGTAGGACCCGTAAAATTATACCCTAAATCTATGATTTGCTGAAACCCAGAAAATTGATTGAAAATAAATACCACCCCCAGGGCCAAGGTTACAAATAACCATAGTGATGCGCCTTGCCTTTTACCTGTCTTTAAAGCATTTTTTGCCAACAAAAGCGTGGCACTACTTATTATGATGACCACTGTACTGATTAAAAAGGCCTCTGGCAATTGGAAGTCCTTTAACCAATCTGGCCTAGAACTACTAACCACGAAAGCGCTGGTCCAGCCTGCAAACGACATGATGAGTGAAATAATACCAAACCAGAGCATCATTTTCTTTGCTCGGTTGTGTTTTTCTTCTGGAGTTCCTTGAGTTAAATCCATGGTTATCTTATAAATTTATCTATCACATAAACGATTTGCACCAATGTAATATATGTTACACTTATTAACATAAGCTGTTTAGCTGCTTTTTCAGTCATTTTTTTAAACAGTTGCACAGCATAGTGCAACATGCCCAAACCTAATATAAATACAATAATGGCAGCAAGGACAGACAGTTTTAGAGCTCCTGTAAACCCAAAAACGGGAATGATGGAAACCAATATGGTCCAAATGGTATACATAATGGTCTGCACAGCTGTACCTCGATCTTGTTTCCCTGTTGGCAACATATAAAATCCGCCTTTTTTATAATCTTCAAACAGAAACCAGCCAATGGCCCAAAAATGGGGAAACTGCCAAAAAAACTGCAATGCAAACAAGGTACCCGGCTCAATACCAAAATCGTCTGTAGCAGCCACCCATCCCAACATAAAGGGAATAGCCCCAGGAATAGCACCCACAAAAACGGCCAATGGTGTTTTGGTCTTTAGCGGTGTGTAAACACATGTATACAGAAAAATGGATATAGCTCCAAACATGGCTGTCTGTTTGTTTATGGTATACAAAATAATGACCCCCAACAAAGTAAAAACAGATGCAATGATGAATGCGGTTGTAACAGACATACGTCCTGCCGGAATGGGGCGGTTCTTGGTACGGTTCATTAACGCGTCTAAATCCTTTTCTATAATCTGATTAAATGCGTTGGAAGCTCCAACCATAAAGTACCCACCTAGAGCCAACAAAACAAGCGTTTTAAAATCAACTACATCAACTCCCAGAAGATAACCCGCCAATGATGAAAATACCACGCTCAAGGCTAGGCGCATTTTTGTGATTTCTTTAAAATCTGAAATAACAGAAGGTGCTGTTAATGAAGTTTTTGAGTTGCCCAATATATTATGTACTTACTAGCTTTTGTATTGCGAGTGCAAAGATACTTTATAAAACCATTTTGAGCAATGCTTTTTTATACAAATAAAACACCGTGGAATATCCTATTAAAAATCGAAATACCAATTAAACAGGTCGGTACGTATCCCAAAGTTAAACCAAACGGTACTGTTTTTAAATGTGGTTACTGTTTCGGTATTGGGATTAAAATCCCTAAAGGTAATATCGGCAAACAGCTTTAAGTTGGATGCCGGATTTACTAAATACCCAAACTGTAGGTTTCCATTAAATGTCTTTGTTTTAATGCCCTGCCCTATCTTAACACCTTCATCGAACGGACGATCGTTATAATTTCTATAAATGTCTGCTCCATAACTAAAAGCATCGGTGCCATCATTAAAATCGAAGCCACGCACACCAAAAACAAACTTGGCATTGGCAAACCATCTGTTTAAGTGATAACGCCCTATAACAATGGCCTCACTAAAATTAGCCCCCCATAAATGTGCCATAGACTGGTTGTTATGCCCATAATTGGTAGCTATGGTATTATGAGAATAGGTATAGGGTCGTACTCTATTGTATTCAAACTGCAACATAAGGTTATCTACCTTAAAGGCATTGAAATATTTAACTCCCAGTTGATAGCCAAATTTATTTCTCCAACTTTTATTGCCCGCTTTTACGTCACTTAAAGCAAACTCATCTAAAATAAATTGTCCATATGTGTATACATGGTCATTCCATTTGTATTTAGCCGTAGCCCCTAAAATAGCATTACCAGCATCCTGTCCTGTTTCAAACTCTATGGCTCGATAAAATATAATAGGGTTTAAGTAATTTACATCAAAACCCCTATCATTGGCGTTGGTCCAAATAACCGACTCGAACAAGCCCAAATTAAAACGCTTAGACACATTCCAACTTAAATAATGGTTGGCCATGTATTTGGTTAAAAAGGCTCCGTCTTCTGTAACTTCTGGTCGTACATCACGCAGCCACATCCAGGTGTTGGTATATTTTATTTTCCAAAACTTAGTGTTTAGCTTTAAGAAAGGATGCGGACTCGCCACATCACTTAACAATAAGGAGCGGTAACCATCGCCTATAAAGTTCTTGGCATGCCCAAACTGTATATTGAGAAACGATACGGGAGTATAAGACAAATAAGCTTCCGCCACTGGATAATCATAAGAATCTGTTTTAAAGCGTTTTGCTATACCCCTACCGGGAATGATAGCAGGGTCGGGCCCAAAAGCTTTTAAGCTTTCGGCGTATTGGTTAATGTATTGTGCAAAACGTCCCTGGCTCTCAAAAACTGCCGTATAGAAATTCAACTTATTACCTAGGCCTCCTTGCACTAAAAACCCACGGGTGTTGTTGTAGGTTGTGCTAAAATCGGCATCCGTATCTTTACCAACCTCTAAGTCGAAAACAGGGTCAATAGTAAACCAATAACCTTTACCTTGAATGGCCACTAAATGATCATTCCATAGTTTTTGTCCTGCCCAAGTATGGGTTTCTTTTAACAGTTTTTCTTTTGCCGCCTTAAAGTCGTAATACTTAGAAACCTCATTATATATATACGGTTTGGATGCGGTATGGCTATTGGTACCAACCACATTCATTTGCCTATCGAATTTAGAGTAATCGCTGTGCGTAAACGGAATGTTTAACTGACTTGTATAAGCGCTATCCTGATAATCCTGTATACTAGCATTTATACTATCGTATTCTGTTTTTGCTTGCTGTTCCAGTGCAGTAATTTGGTTGGGTCTTGGTATGCTTTGGTTTGCCTTTGTAGGATCTTCCAATGGTATTTTAATGGGTAAAGAATACTGCTTGTATGTTTTTCGTCCGTTGTAAGTTGCGGGCGTTACTTTTGGGAATGTAGTAAATACGCGCTTGACTTCGGTTTTCAATGCCTCGTACATGGCATCTACATAAACCACTTTAAATTGCCCTGTTGTATCTACTTCAAAAAGAACAACCATTTGTCCTTTATATTTATCATCTATAACTTGTTGGGGTACTTTAAAATTATCATGAATGTGTGCAAATACATGACGGTTAAAACAAGCCTGTAAGGAATCAATAGTTATGGTATCACAATTTGAAAAAACAGGCGGCTTTTCATAAAATGAATTACTTTGGGAATGGATGTTATATTGTACAATAAAAAGAAGTAATACAACGAATCGCTTCATGAAAATATACTTAGAATTGATTTTGAGCTGAAAGATACTATATTTTTGATAATGCATCCATTAAAAAAGCCGTTATCAATTAACAAAGATAACGGCTATAGGGTTTTAAAATTTATAATGACAAATTAATTATAGGTTTTAATAACAATGGGTAAAGAATAAATAACCCCTACATGCTTATCACGTTGCTTTCCGGGGATCATCTCAGGTATAAAATTGATGACGCGTTTGGCTTCTACTTCTAATTGTGGATGTGGAGCTCGTACTTTCACATCGGTAACATGTCCTGTCTTGTCTATTTTAAACTGGGTATAAATTACTTGTTTTCCTGATAATCCAATTCCACTTCCTAAATACACATCAAACTTTCTCTGTATTAGTTTATTGATTTTATCGGACATGCAATTTCGTCTTTCTAAATTGGTTTTCTTTTTTTCACACCCTGGGTAAATGGGGACTTGCTCTATTTTATCAAAAATAACATCACCGGATTCCTCTGGTTCCTCTTCTAGAATAACATCTCCTGGACTCAAAACTGGCATTTCTTCTGCAGTTGCTTCTTTATATGCTTCTTTAATAAAAATGTCTGGGGTTTCGTTGGGCACTTCTACAAAAGCTTCAGTTGGTTTGGTTACTGTTTTCTCAATCTGTTTTTCCTCCTTTTTAGTTTCTGGTTTAAATCGTGGGACATCGTTAAAGGAATCTTCAATTGGAGGGAGCACATCTGTAATCTCAGGGATTTTAGTCTCAAATTTCATCTCCAACAGCCCATAGGCAGCAAGTAAACAGACTATTAAACCAACCTGGAAGTAAAGGGTTGAGTTTTTTTGTAAATTTGCATCATGCTTTTGTGATTTCTTCACGATTTGCTCATTTTGCCGAATGAGTTCGTGAGTTTTCTTTGGAACACTCATAATAATTAAAGTTAAATTGTTAATATTATGATAAAATCACAATAAGCATACCAAAAAAGAAATCCCGTTACACATGTGTAACGGGATTTTATAATTATAAGTTCCTATGTTAAAAGGACCTGTAGTTTATTAATCTTGTACTTGAAAAATGATTGGTAATGAGTAAGGTACAGTTACGGGCTTTCCACGCTGTTTACCAGGTTGCATTTTTGGAAGTAAACCAATAACGCGGGTAGCTTCTCTTTCTAAACCTGGGTGTGGTGCTCTTGCACGAATCCCTACAATGTTACCTGTTTTGTCTATCTTAAAGATTACATTGATACGCTGTCTACCAGATAATCCTAAATCACTTGCTAAATCGGTATTGAACTTTCTATTAACAAATTCAGATATTTTTTTGGACATACAAGCTTTCTTTGCATTGTTGTCTCCTTTTTCACATCCTGGAAAAACAGGTACATTTTCAATTACAGCGAATGGCACCTCAATATCTTCTTCTACTTCTTCTACCTCAACTTGTTCTACTTCAACAATCTCTGTTTCTTGGTTTACCTCTGTAGACTCTATAACGGTTTCTTCCACTTCCTCTTCGTCCTCAACAATCTCAATAACTTCGGGAGCTGCTGGTGGCGGTGGTGGCGGTGGTGGGGTTTGTAATTGTTCTGTAATTGGAATTTCTTCTTCTAATTCTTCGTCAAGGTTCAACTGTCCTATATCTATATCGGACTTGTCATAGGTTTTGTAATTGATTGCATAGTTTGTTAAAAATAACATCAATGCTAAGCCTATTGCAAAATAAAGTGAACTGTTACGTCCAACATTAGCTTTAGGATTTTTTTTAGGTTCCATAATTTAATCGTTTTTCAAGATTGCTAAAATAAGTATTTATTTATCAAAAAAGCAAGTGTTTATTATTTTTAATATCTACTAAATGTTTTATTAGTATACATATTACTGCTAATAATACACCTACTGCATTTGCTAAAACATCATAGAAATCGAATGCTCTTGATGCTGTTAGGGTTCCTTGTAATACCTCAATAATTATACCAAAGACCATAGAAAACCCTATGGAACACCACAGGGCTTTGGTCTTTTTAAATTTATAAGTGTTTAGAAAGGTGTTATACCATAAAATTGCCAAAAGGCTGTAAGCTAAAAAATGAAATACTTTATCGCCAAAAGACCATGCCACATCTGGAAGGTCTTTTAGGCTTATTAAACATACTACCGTTAAGGCTATGGTATAAAGCGTACTAAATAAAAGGCTTCGCTTTTTAAGCACCTACAAGACTTTTATAATCGTCTGCCGATAAAAGGGTTTCAACCTGTGAAAGATCTGAACATTTTACTTTAACCATCCAGCCATCACCGTAAGGATCACTGTTTACTTTTTCTGGCTCGTCTTCTAAAACTTCATTGAATTCTATAATCTCACCTGATAAAGGTAAAAATAAATCGGAAACTGTTTTCACGGCTTCAACCGTACCAAAAATATCTTCGGCTTCTAAGGTTTCGTCTACAGTTTCTACTTCAACGTATACAATATCACCTAATTCACTTTGTGCAAAATCGGTAATTCCAATAGTGGCAATATCACCATCTATGCTAACCCACTCGTGGTCTTTAGTGTATTTTAATTCTGATGGAATGTTCATTTTTTTACTTTAAGTTAGTTTATGGCAAATGTATTTATTCAAACTTTAAATTCAAATACATTATTTGTTAATTAATTACCAAAATTGTAACGTATGGTTATTCCAGAGCGAATAGTGGTTTGCGGGAACGCCGTGGAAATGGCATATTCTGAAAACGTATAATCAAAATAAAAGATGCCCGTTAGGTTTTTACTAAAGGCATAATCGGCCGAATACTTAAGTCCCCAAATGGTTTGTCCGGAAGTAACCTGGTTGTTCTCTAAATCTAAATACCTGATAATGGTTTTGTTCTCTCTTACAGAGATATCGGCTTTCATGTTCAAATCGCTAACAATACGCTTGCTGGGGCCTGCCAAGTTAGAGCGTATGCGTAAATCTTTAATGCGATACCCCAAACCTATTACATACTCATTGCCCTGTACTTCGGTTAAGAGATTATTGTCAAAACTAAGGGATAGCAGTCGGTCTTTTTTTATTTCTGCCAATACCTTAATGGAATTTTGCATTTCAAAATCTATACGTACTAAGGGGCTAAACATTTCAGTAAGGTTTATATTGCTATACAATACCTCATTTTTATAGTTCCCTGATTGATCTTTTACATTATTTGGTTGGTTATCATATGTATTGTTAAAATCTGGCTCTACATAATCTAAATTTGTTTGGAATTGGTTAATGGTATATGTAGAACGGTAGCCATGAGTTAATGAAAATCGTTTAAAATTCTTTTTAAACCATGCAAACTTCATAAATCCTGTATATTTTAAATCCCAGTTAGGTATGGGCACATCCCTAAAGGCTGTGGTTTTAACTTTACTGGCATCTTGACCTGTGTAAGCGGCCAAAAATGCTGGCAACAATACGGCTTGGTTATTCTTACCAAATCCTTTGGGGAAACCATCGGCATCTACATCATTAACATCGGCTCCTTTTTCTTGGGCCAATCGTCTAGCTATGGTAAGCCTATTGGCCCTAAAATCGTTAAAGGCATCCGATGTTGTTTCGTCACTATTACTAAAGGCTGTTTTTATTAGTATGGTAGAGATATTGAAATTCCCAAAAGTATTGGGGGTTAGCGATTCATACTCATATTCTCCCGCGTTATTGTTCACCCTAAAGTTCTCGGTATAGTTTTCATAATAGGTCCTATTACCCACCAAATCGATTCTTAAATCGGTTAGGGGTTCTACACCAGCTGATACATCCAATTGCTTGGTATGGGTGGCTACGTATTGCTGATTGAACTCAGGAAAAACGGTTAGCCAACCTCGTCTGGCCGCTAGCTGCCTAATATCGCTTTGGCTACCAAAGGTAAACCCAACTGATGGCTTTAAGGTTCCTATAAAACCAGGTGTTTGTAAGTAGCCTGGTAAAAGAGTTCCATTGTTCTCTGAATAATTAAACTGAATTCTTTTTATGCTCGTTAAAATATCTACCCCTGCATTTAACAACTTGGTAGCTGTTTGGTTTTTTATTTTGGGCGGATTGTTGTTATTGGGGTTTGCACTTGGGGGTGCCCCTGCTGCTGCTTTTCGGGCCCTAGCTCTGGATATGGGTTTTTTAACCAACCCTATATATCTGTAGAACCTAGTCATGTCTAACGAGGTATTGATGTTGTGAGTATTGGCATTTTGTATGTTGTTACCTAAATCGTAGGTTTGTCCATCCAATTCCAATGCACCATAGAGATCGGAACCTTTTTGCCATTGAAAATTTCCACTGTATTGGTATGTGGCATTTAAAAAGCTAAAGGTTGGTATTTTATTAAAGGGCAACTCATAAGTAATGCCCAGATTTTGCGTTTGCCTGTTAGGGTCACCAAAATCGAAAAAGCCATCCCAAACATCTAGGGTTTCATCCTGCTCACCATTAATAATATTGTCCTTAAAATAATTGCGTACTATATTATTGTTGGCCGCCGTAAAGTTTAGGCTCAAGGCATCGGTTATGTTATAGTTAATGGTATATTGAAAATCGAATGTATAGTTTCTTCTAAATAATTCCTCTATGCCTATATTACCGCCGCCAAGATCAACTTCCCTAAATTTTTGTCGGTTAAACTGTCGGTTAATATCCGAGTTCACAGTAAAACTTGTTGGCAATAAATTGAGGTTAAACTCTTTTAAAATACGCCAATACTTCCCTGTAAATAGGGAGTCGCTCTTTTTAAAGGGTTCAATCCTAACCGGGGCAAAATTATAGGCATAATTGGCTCCTACCCGTACGGTTTTATTAACGGCATTTTCTATCTCAAAATCCCGATGCTCTACTTTGTTATAAGAGTAGTTCAATGTTAAATTCTCTACATCGTAAAAGTGTGGTTTGGCATCAACAGCTCTTGTTTTTCTAACACCTATAAAGTTAATACTTTGCCGCTTGGTATAATCTTCAGATTGTTGTTTAATCTGTTCGCGCTCTGCATTGCTATTGGCCGCCTCTAATCGGGAATCTAAGGTAAGATCTTTATAGTATTGATCGTATTTTGGTGTAATGAGTTCTTCACTCTGTGCATAGTTAAACGGTACTTGTATGCCCCATTTTTTTGGCAATAACTGTCCTACATTTATGTTGGTTACCACATCGTATTGCTTTACATCTTCTAAACTACGTTGGCTGGGACCTTGCTCTATACTACCAAAGCCAGAGGTGCTTTGGCGTCCTGTAGCGCTAATGTTCATAAAATCGGCAATATTGGTATCCATACTCAGTACGGCAGCCCAACCGCCTTCGTTATCCAGATCGGATAGGCGCAATTCATTAAACCAAACTTCGGCACATAAATCATTGTTATTTGAGGCGTTTTTAACGCCTACCATTAGGGTTCTAACATCCCCAAAATTCGGATTTCCTTTAATCCCTACACGGTGTTGCCCCACAACATAACCTGAATACGGATCGTTAGCTAGGGTAATATCATTACCTACTACATCATAAAAGGTCGGGTCTTCATTACTTAAGGTCATATCTGATATGCCCTGTGCCTTTATTTTTCCTAACACCTCGATGGGGAGGTTGATTTCATTTTCTTCTGGCCACAGACCTTCGCGAGAGGTAGAGGTTGAGAGTTGTAATGGTATTTCTATTTGATAGTAGTTTTCGGTAAGATCGTTACCCATTCTAATGAATCCTACCAAATCGTTATCCCCCAAATTTCCTGTACCGCTTTCTCCATCTTCGGCATGTATAAACATACGTAAGCGTTTATACTGACGCATATCAATATTAATATTTTTATAAACCGCTTTAGAGTCTTCTGTTTCTAAATTACAAACCTTTACTACTAGGGATTGTTCGTTTTGCTCTACAACGGTATTGTTGTTAAACAACTGTTCTGGCTCAATACCAGGTGGTCTTTGGTAACTGCCTTCATTTTCTAGGGTTCCAATAACACCTACTGAAAAATCGGTTTGTGGATCATCTGGCGTCGGATCGTTCACATCTAAAGCTTTGGTGTAACGGCGCCATTCGCTTCGTACTAAATCCAAGGTACCAAAGCGAAATACAGTGGTTTGTGTAAATTCTTTTAAGTACACCCTTGTAAACCTGATGGAACGGAAATCGGTAATGCCTCCATAGCGTTTATACTCTGGGTAAGTATCGTCATCAAACTTATCCAATGGTACGTTTATGGGGATTCTAAACTGGTACCAGCGCACATCCCTTACATCGCCATTGGGCAAAGCGCGTGGACGCTCTTTATAATCCCTTAAAAATTCCTTTAGTGGATTGGTACTGGGCAGGTTCTCAAAATCTGCTTTTGATTCTGGTAGGTTTTGTCGGGTAATATCCAGTTCGTATTCAAAATAACTGTCTATCGTGTTCATGGTATTGTCACGATTAATATCCTCAACATCGGGTTGGGTATTGGCACCTCTATCGGTATTGGTAAAGGTGTCTGGGGTATTGCCCTGTACCCCATTATATTTTTTATAGCGCTCAAAAATATTACCATCGGCATTTAAAAAGTAGGTATAGTTATCGTTTGATGGGTCATCCCCAAAATTGGTTCCAAAATTGGCAATTTCCTCAGCATCGTCATAACCATCATACCCCACATCTTGGTTGGTACGTTCCTGTCCTGTGGTATCAAAGGCATATACAAGCGATTGGTTAAGTGGTACTACGGTTCCCCAACTTGTGGGTTGCAATAAGTCTATATTACCATCTTCGGGCAAGCCATTTTCATAGAGTTTTTTACCGTCTTTAATAATATCTTCTGAAATGTTACCCAAGTTAAATACGAGCTTACCTCCTGGATTGCTTGGGTCTTCCTGAAACGGATCTTGCAACCAAAACTCAATATACTCTACATTCTGTTGTTCAAAATCTGTAGATGTTAGCTGGCGGGTAATACCGGCCCAGGAATCTTGCGGATTGCTGATAACCCCATTAGCAATTGTTGGATCAAAATTATAAGGGCCCCGTTCGGTTGGATAATAGGCTAAATCTAGGGTATTCAATACCGAATTTTGTCCTTGCACCAAATCTCTGTCGGGGAAAAGCTCTTTTATAAATACCCTACTGGTGTATAGGCCTGAAATATCATCATCGGAAACACCATTGGGTCGCTGACTGCTATAAAAAATAGGGTCGATGTTATACCAGTTCAACATGGCTCTTTGGTAGCCATTTTGTATACCGTTGGCATCTTCATCTGGGTTGGTAGGCACATTCAACTCCAAAGGCCTACTGGATAAAAACCAAGATTGTTGTGATTTTAAATCAATATCATTTTGCGAGCCTTCAAAATCGTCTACATACGAGGTGGCTTCACCATTTAAATTAGTCCCTTTAGGCGCTCCTGGTGCCAGATAGGCAAACTCCCCACGTAATGATAGGTTGGATTCTACATCGGTATCTATATTGGGCAGTTTGTTTACTAAGCGAGTTAAAAAAGGTACTGGAGTGGCATAATTACCATTAAAACCAAAAATGGTATTGTTAATGGGCTCTGAACCATAGTTTGCCTTTTGGGTAATGGGGCGCTCGTTAAGGTTTAAAAGGGTTGCCCCCAATAGGAAATTTTCGTTGAATTTATGCTCAACGTTAATTCCGGTAAACCGTTTGGTTTGCTGGCCAAATACGGCGTTGTTTTCTGTGGACACTTCTATAGGGGTATTGGAAGCCTTTAGTGCTTCGTCTAAGATTTGTACCCGCCCTAACTGGTAGTTTACGGTGTAATCTACACCCTCTACCAACACGCGCCCGCCAGCGGTTACTTTTACCGAACCTCGAGGCACATTAAAGGACCCGATGGGAATACCATCAGAGCCTGTTGATTTGTAGCGCCCTTTTAATTTAAACTTATTCTTCTCTGCGGTTTCCAGTGCTGCTGCTTTCGTGCTTTTATAAAGTACATCAAAAACGTATTTCTTTTGGTTGTCGTTATAAGAAGCTTCATTATTATAATCGCCGCCACCTAATACATTAAATAGGTACTCCCCAAAAGGTTCGGCACTGGTAAAGACTATTTTTCCGTTTTGGGGTATGACGGTAATACCAGGAACAAAATCAAAAAAACCATCTCCTTTTAATTGGGGATCGTTGTTAAAATTCAGCTTGTCTAAATTGAATACCCTAAGCAATGGTACGTTTTCTATTAAGGCATCGTCTGGTGTGCTTCCTGTTACTGGATTACCATTAATGTCTAAATCAAAGCTCCCCCCTACAGGTGTAATAAAGTTTAAAGGCGAGGCTTCGTTATAAAAAATGTTCAGTTTAAAATCATCCTGACTTAAATTGTACGCGCCTGTGTCGTAAATATTTTTCATCATTAAATTCCAAACGGGTTGTGTTACGTTGGTAATACTACTCTTTAACAGTTTTAATATGAGGTTGCTATTGACTACTGAGGTTACTTGCCCCGAACCATTGGTGGTTACATCGGTAGCGTTTACTCCATCGTTTGCAAATTCCCCTACTTGGTACACTTGTCCGCCTACGGTATATTGAAACGCTACGGCTAAGACCTCATCGTTGTTTAAACGTTGGTTTAGGGATATGTAACCCAATTGGGTATTTAAGGTATATTCTTGACCATTGATTAGCTTTCGGGCGTTTTCTAACTTGGCATAATCAAAGCCTTCGTTAACGTTGGGGACGTTAATTCCTGATTGTACGGTAGATATATCCCTTATGGCAGACGTTAACTGTGAACTGGCACCACCTATATTGGTTGGATCGAATGCGTTGTTGGGATTGTTTGGTATAGCCCCCGGTATAAGGATATTAACATCGGAACCTACTTTGTTGGGATCGTTACTGGATTCTCCCAAATCCTGTAGGGCCACAATGTTCCTTACATTATCGGTTCTATTGCTTCTATTGGTTACCCATACTTCTATTCTGGTAATTTGTAAGCCCCTGTTATTGATAAAGGGGTAATTTTCTAAAGCGGTATCATAGGTATCCTTAAAGTATTGTGCCAAGAAGAAGTGTCTGTTTTCATCGTAATCCCTGATAAACAATTCAAATTCTTCCAGGGTACCACCCCCTTGTGCTATAACTCTATTAGCTTCTGATTTTTGTTCTGAAAATACACCCGTTACGGTTGTTCTTCCAAATTGTAACTGCGCTTTTACCCCAAACAGACTTTGGGCACCTGTAATTAAGGAGCTGTTAAGGGGCATGCTTACGTTACCTACTTCTATTTTTTGAATGATATCATCTTCGGTAGGGGTGTATTCCAGTTTTATCAGGTTTTGAAAATCGAAGGTGGACTGGGTATCATAATTGGCTGTTATTTGCAAACGTGTCCCTACTTTCCCTAGCAAGCTTAAACTGATACGTTGGTCGAAATCGAAGGTAAAATTGCTTCGGTTTCTGGGGGAAAAGGAGGGATTGTCCTGCTTAGAGAACAACACACCCAAATCCATCTCTACCGATCCCTGGGGTACTACTTCTATGGTGTTACCTCCAAAGACGGTTTCAAAAAAATCTGATTTTACATAAAACTCTGGCAATAGGTTTTTTTGGGCATCGTCGGCGCCATCTTTTTTACCATCAAAGGCATCTAGTTTTTCTTTGTAATAGGCTTTTAAACTTTCCTTGGCCACTAAGTCGTAATATTCTTTTGGGGTGAGAATTACGGGGTAATTAATATTAAAGTTGCCTACTGTTTCGGTATAGATGTATCGGTTTGTTACAGGGTCGTAGGTGTATTTGGATTCTATACTATCGGGGTTGGGGGTTTTTATGGTACCTAAGTTAAAGCCTGTTACCAGGGTGTCCTGCTCGGTGGGTTCTTGTGCCCAAGCCATTACAGTAAATACCATAAACACCAAAGTTAAAAAGGCCCTTTGACGGGTTTGGGTACCATATTCTTTAATCGATTTAAAATAAATAAGGTTGGTTATATTCAAAATCTATTTATAAATTTTTTAAAGCCTGTTTAATTATAGTTTCTACTGTGGCATCTGTTTCTGCCTTGATAATTTTGTCGACAACACGTTCTGCCTGCTTTCTGGCAAAACCAAGCACTTCTAAAGCAGATAACGCTTCATCTTTATTGGTATTGCCTTTTGAAATGGAAACTTCATCAATATCATATACCTTTAATACCTTGTCCTTTAAGTCTATAATAACACGTTGGGCCGTTTTGGCACCAATACCTTTAATGGATTGTATTAAAGCAACATCGCCTGAAGCTATACCGTCTATTACTTGTTTTGGGGTTAATGAGGATAACATGGTGCGTGCTATGCTGGCACCAATACCACTTACGGAAATTAGCAACCGGAACACCTCGCGCTCCAAAAGCGATGAAAAGCCATAAAGGGTATGTGAATCTTCTTTGACTTGCAAATGTGTAAACAACTTTAATTGTTCACTATTTGGAATTTGAGAGTATGTATGCAGTGAAATGTTTAGTAGGTAGCCCACGCCGTTACAATCTATAACGACATCTGTTGGATTTTTTTCAACGAGTCTTCCCTGTATGTGTGTTATCATTTATAGCAATTGGTTAACCTCTCAAATGTAAAAATTTATTTTCAATTATATCACTTGGCCTTGGCCTTTTCTAATTCAATGCGTTCTTTATGTTGTGCATCAATCACGGCAATGGCGGTCATATTTACAATTTCATCTACACTGGCTCCTAACTGCAGGATGTGCACGGGTTTACGCATGCCCATCATGATGGGGCCTATGGATTCTGCTTCGTTAAGCTCTTTTAGCAATTTATAGGTGATGTTTGCAGAATCTAAATTGGGAAAAACCAATGTGTTTACTTTTTGACCTACCAATTTTGAAAATGGAAACTTTTCTTTTAGCATGTCTGGATTTAAGGCAAAATCTGTTTGCAGCTCGCCATCTACCACCATATCGGGATGATAACGGTGTAAATGGGCTACGGCATCTCTTACCTTAGAGGCTTTTGGGTTTATTGATGAGCCGAAGTTGGAATAGGATATCATGGCCATAACGGGCTTCATTCCAAACATTTTAACAACCTGGGAGGTCATTTGCGCTATTTTGGTAAGCTCTCTGGAATCGGGATCGATGTTTATAGAGGTATCGCTTAAAAACATAGGGCCACGCTTAGTCATCATGACATTGGTGGTTGCCACCCTGCGGGCACCTTTAGCCATGCCAATAAGTTCTAGCATGGGCTTTACTACGGATGGGTAGCTACGGGAGTACCCCGAAATCAAGGCATCGGCGTCGCCTTCATTAACCATCATGGCTGCAAAGTAATTGCGTTCGCGCATTAAGCGTTGGGCTGCATAATAGGTTACGCCACGACGTTTGCGCTGTTCCCAATACACTTTGGCATAGCGGTCTTTTCTATCGTTTTCTTCTTCGGTTTTAGGGTCTACTATCAGCACATCATCGGCTTCAAATTCTATCTCGTCCATTAGGTTTTTAATGGTTTCTTTTCTTCCTAATAGAATGGGAATGGCTACGCCTTCTTCGTAGACTATCTGGGCCGCTTTTACTACGGCCAGTTGATCGGCCTCGGCAAATACCACACGTTTGGGATCCAACTTGGCACGGTTTAACAACAGCCTTACTAGTTTGTTGTCGGAGCCTAAACGCTCTCTTAATTTATCTTGATAGGCTTCCCAATCGGTAATAGCTTCGTTGGCTACACCACTTTCCATTGCTGCTTTGGCTACGGCGGGTGGCACTTCGGCTATTAATCGCGGATCGAAAGGCTTGGGAATAATGTACTCTTTACCAAAGGTTAGCTTTGTTTCACCATATGCTATGTTTACTTGCTCGGGTACGGGTTCTTTGGCCAATTGGGCCAAGGCTTTTACGGCAGCCATTTTCATGGCTTCGTTAATTTTTGTGGCGCGTACATCTAATGCACCCCTAAATATAAAGGGAAAGCCCAGTACGTTGTTTACTTGGTTAGGATGATCACTACGCCCTGTAGCCATAATGATATCTTTTCGGGTGGCTATAGCGAGATTGTATTTTATTTCGGGATCTGGATTTGCCATGGCAAACACAATGGGTGTTTTTGTCATAGATACTAACATTTCGGGAGACACAATGTTTGCCATGGATAGGCCAATAAATACATCGGCATCTTTCATGGCTTCTTCTAGGGTGTCTATTTTTCTATGGGTGGCAAATTCTGCTTTTTCTGGTGACAGGTTGGGCCTATCGTTTCTAATTACGCCTTTACTATCCAACATGACCATATTTTCACGCTTGGCACCAAAAGCCTGGTACAAGCGCGAACAGGAAATGGCTGCTGCTCCGGCCCCACTAATAACGATCTTTACTTTTTCTATCTTCTTTTTGGCTATTTCAAGGGCATTGATCAAGGCCGCAGCTGATATAATGGCGGTACCATGTTGATCGTCGTGCATTACTGGAATGTCCAGTTCTTCTTTTAAGCGGCGCTCTATTTCAAAGGCTTCAGGCGCTTTTATATCTTCTAGATTAATCCCCCCAAAGGTTGGGGCTATGTTTTTTACGGTCTCTACAAATTCGTCTATGTTCTCGGTATCGACTTCTATATCAAATACGTCTATATCTGCAAATATCTTAAACAGTAAGCCTTTCCCTTCCATAACGGGCTTGGAGGCTTCTGGCCCAATGTTACCTAGCCCTAATACCGCAGTTCCGTTAGATATTACGGCTACTAAATTGCCTTTGGCGGTGTATTTATAGGCATTGTTTTTGTCTTTTTCAATTTCTAGGCACGGTTCGGCCACACCGGGTGAATAGGCCAGTGACAAATCTCTTTGTGTAGCGTATTTTTTTGTTGGAACTACTTTTATTTTTCCGGGGGTTGGTTTGGCGTGGTATACTAAGGCCTCTCTGCGTTTGCTTTCTTCGCTCATTTTGGAATGGTTATTAATTTAGAAATCGGTTAAACCGTATCTATTAAACAAATATAAGAATCCTATTTTGATGGTGGTGTTTAATCATTTAATTTTTTGAGGGCTTTTTTATACTGAAATGCGGTTTTGAATTATTGATAAAAATTTGCTTGGTTTTGGTTTAAATTGATAATGGTTTGCTCTTTAAAAAGCCACGAATACACGAATACATCACGAATGGATATGTGCTCAAGGTTGCGTAAAGCAATAGCAACTAGCTATTTCACGAATTGTTTTCCGCCTCTGGCGGAAATACCAAAGCCTGAAAGGCTTAAAATTAGTGTGATGTCTAGTTTTTATTACGCAGTGATTGCGCCTTTATTGGTAACACATTCGTGTACCTGTCCGTCCGACAGGCGGGTTCGTGGCGTTTTAGAGATGTATACACACGGTAGTTAAACTAAGAAGGGATCCATTTCGCTTGCTTTTTAAATATATCAGAATTATGACTCCTTCAAACTTTATCCCAAAAACGCTATGTTACGTTTTAGACCCGTGAATTTGGTGCGCTTTACGGCGGAATTTTTAAAGATTTTTTTGAAGACGTCTTCGGTGATTTCTTCCCAATCTTTTTTGGTCATGGACAAAAGTTCGGGATGGGGATTGAATAAGGGCTCTTGATGGGATTTTGAAAAGCGGTTCCATGGGCATACGTCCTGGCATACATCGCAACCAAACATCCAATCGTCCATTTTGCCCTTAAACTCGGTGGGGATTTGCTCTTTTAGTTCTATGGTAAGGTAAGAAATGCACTTGCTGCCGTCTACTACATAGGGCTCGGTTATGGCCTGTGTGGGGCAAGCGTCTATACAGGCGGTGCAGGTGCCACAGTGGTCGGTGGTGGGGGTGTCGTATTCTAGGTCTAGGTCTACTATCAATTCGGCAATAAAATAGAAGGATCCGACTTGCTGACTTAGTAAATTGCTGTGCTTGCCCATCCAGCCTAAGCCGCTTTTGGCTGCCCAAGCCTTATCTAATACGGGTGCGGAGTCTACAAAAGCACGGCCATGTACATCGCCAATGGTATCTTGTATGTAATGTAACAGTGCTTTTAACTTGTCTTTTATTACGTCATGGTAATCGGTGCCATAGGCGTATTTGGAAAGCTTGTAACTGTTGGTATTCTGTAATTCTTGTGGGTAGTAATTGAGCAGTAATGAAATAACGCTTTTGGAACCTTCTACAAGTTTGGTGGGGTCTAGCCGCTTATCAAAATGGTTTTCCATGTAGTGCATCTTGCCGTGCCTGTTTTTGTTTAGCCAGGCTTCTAACCGGGGCGCTTCTTCTTCTAAAAAGGCTGCCTTGCTAATGCCACACGATAAAAAACCGAGGCGTTTGGCTTCGGTTTTTATTAATTGGGTATGGTTGTGAGCGTTGTTCATTATGTTACAAATATAATGATTGGATGGATTCCTCGGGGTTGGCTTATAGGTTTACTATTTTCGGTATCTACCATACATTGACCCTTTGTCCATTTCCAGTCAACATTAACTCTTGGCTCTTTAATAAATTTTCCTTTTTTAATTCTTCTTCAATTTACCCAAGCTAAGATAGTTATAGTTTTTTTAAAAAAGCCCGCCTTGTATGGAGCCTTTTATTTTCCCCAAATGCTTATAAGCTAACTCGGTGACTTCGCGACCGCGAGGGGTGCGCATAATGAAGCCTTGCTGGATGAGGAAGGGTTCGTAAACTTCTTCAATGGTTTCGGCACTTTCGCTTACGGCTGTGGCCAAGGTGGTAATGCCTACGGGACCGCCTTTAAATTTGTCGATAATGGTACTTAGAATTTTGTTGTCCATTTCATCTAAGCCATGAG
Organism: Aestuariibaculum scopimerae; assembly: GCF_059428085.1. NCBI lineage: Bacteria > Pseudomonadati > Bacteroidota > Flavobacteriia > Flavobacteriales > Flavobacteriaceae > Aestuariibaculum > Aestuariibaculum scopimerae. Next base: position 1,892,164 of record NZ_CM182089.1, on the reverse strand, counting down.
CATCTACGTGGAGTGCTTTTAAGGCAAACTTAGCTATTTTGATTTCGATATTGCCATCGCCTTTTATTTGGGCAAAATCGCGTACGCGACGCAACAGGGCATTGGCAATACGTGGAGTACCCCTACTGCGGCCTGCTATTTCTACGGCGGCTTCCATAGTAATGGGAACATCTAAAATGGAGGCACTACGCTGAACAATGGTTGTAAGGAGTTCGGTATCGTAATACTCTAAACGGCTTTGGATACCAAAACGGGCACGCATGGGTGCTGTTAACAATCCGGAGCGTGTGGTGGCACCAACCAGTGTAAAGGGGTTTAAATTGATTTGTACGGTACGGGCGTTAGGGCCCGACTCGATCATGATGTCAATTTTATAATCTTCCATAGCGGAATACAGGTACTCTTCTACTATGGGGCTTAACCTATGAATCTCGTCTATAAACAACACATCGCGCTCCTCAAGATTGGTAAGTAGTCCGGCCAAATCGCCCGGCTTATCTAATACGGGACCTGATGTGACCTTGATACCTACATTTAATTCGCTTGCTAATATGTGCGCTAGGGTTGTTTTTCCTAATCCTGGGGGACCGTGAAAAAGGGTGTGGTCTAACGCTTCGGCACGTAAGTTTGCTGCTTGAACAAAAATTTGAAGGTTTTCCAACACTTGTTCTTGACCTGTAAAGTCATTAAACGCCAAAGGCCTTAACTTTCTTTCTACGTCTAGCTCTTCGGGTGAAAAATTTTCGTTTGTTGGATCTAGGTTTTCATTCATAACTACGCAAATATAACGAAAAAGCCTTTCTAATATGGAAAGGCCTTTTCTTTATTTTGGTTGGGTTAATGGTTTCTTGTTAATTTAAAATGGTAAACTCACAACGCCTGTTAACTTCATACGCTTCATCGCTGCACATGCCTTCTTTTACACAGTTGTTAAGCGGTTGTGTTTCGCCATAGCCCTTACTAACTAAACGGCTTCTTTCTATGCCTTTACTTACTAGATATTCTAAGGTAGAGGCGGCTCTACGCTCTGATAATTTTAAGTTGTAGGCATCTTTTCCACGGGCATCGGTATGTGCTGAAACTTCTACTGACATGGATGGAAACTTTTTCATGATGGCCACTAACTCGTCTAAAGTGCTTGCGGCATCTTTTCGTATGTTGGAACGGTCGTAATCGAAATAAATCTTATCTAACTGTATTTGTAAATCGCCTTGTTCATTTTCTTTTACGCGTTCTTCTACATCGGCATAGGCCAAGAGCTCTATATCGATATTATGGTTGGTGTTGTTATTGTTGGTACTAAATGTTAAGGTTTCGGGTATGTATGCTTTTAGGACACCACGTACTTTATAGTCCTTATTGGCTTCTAGCTTAAAGGTATAGGTTGCGTTGGGATCAACAGCAACTTCTTCTAAGATGTTGCCCGAGGCATCTAATAATACTACGGATGCGTCTGGCAATAAGGCTTTGCTATTTTTGTTTTTTACGGTTCCTTGTACGGTGTGCTTGGTCATTCTTGTAACACTGTAAAGCTTATCGTGCCTGCTTCTATTTGAGGATACAAATCCTTTATTATCTTGTTCTTTTATGGTAAAGGCAAAATCGTCTAGGCTACTGTTTATGGAACTTCCTAGATTAATGGGTTTGCTAAATTGCCCTTTTGCCATATCGCTTTTAAAAATATCTAAGCCACCAAACCCTTGATGCCCATTTGATGCAAAATACAAGGTGTTTGTATTGCTTATATAGGGAAACTGCTCACGGTGTATGGTATTGATTTCTGGACCTAAATTTTCGGGTGTTCCGTAGGTGCCATCTTCATTTACTGCTACTTTGTAGATATCAAAACCCCCAATAGTGCCCGGCATGTCACTGGCAAAATAAAGTGTTTTACCATCTTTGCTTAAACTGGGGTGCTCGGTACTGTAGTTGTTTGATGAAAAAGGCATTTCGGTAACGTTTGTCCATGTGCCATCTACCTTTTCGGCCTTATATATCTTAATGTGTGCTACACGCTTCCCGTCTACATTAACACGCGACTTATTGGTTCTATTGAAATACATGGTAGTACCGTTGCTGCTAAATGTGGCATTACTTTCGTGGGAATTGGTATTGATAGTTTCTGGAAATGGTGTGATATTTTCTAAGGTCCCCTTATTGGACAAGGTGGCGGTGTACAAATCTAAATACGGTAACTGGTTCCATGCATAGGAAGGGTTATCGGTATTTCTGGTAGATGCGAACGCCACTTGGTTGTCGCCATAAAAAGCCAGGCCAAAGTCGCTGCTTGCGCCTTCATTTTGCAAGTCGGTTAATTTAAAAACATAGGGGGATGCTTTTTCAATCTGCTCTTTAAACTCGGGAGTACTCTGGGTTTGATTATCGTATTTACTTAACTGAAAATCTGCTTCGCGATATTCTTCTACACCTTTTAGTGCTTGCGCATACCTAAAATGGTATTCGGCACTCACAGCATCGCCAAAGGTTGTAAACAACTCTCTATAGGTTTTTATAGCATATTCTAAGTTGGTACTATAATAATAGCTGTCTGCTAAATTTTGAAGGGCCTCTTGTGTACGGTCACCGTTTTCATAAATCTCGGCTGCTTCTGGATAAGCACGCATTTCAAAAAGCTTATCGGCCTTCTTGGCATTGCTTTTTTGGGCCAGTGCCATACCACTAACTAGTAAAAGGCTTGCTAAGGCACCTTTTATTCTGTATATTTTAAACTTTGAACTCATAACGCTGAATTTTAACTATTAAAAGAATCTAGGTGAACGATCGTATCCCCCTTTCAGGCCTAACAAGTCGATATCGAACAATACGAATATTTCATGCGATCCTGAATTATAACTTCCTAAATTATTTGTTGTAAAATCGTAGGCATAGCCTATTTTTAAGTCTGGCGTTACCCTAAAGCTTAACAGACCACTTATGGCATCGTCTAAACGGTAGCCCAAGCCTGCTTCTACTTTTTCGTGTATTAGCACATTGGCTGTTATATCTAAAGCTAGTGGTGCACCACTAACTGATTTTGCCATAAAAGCTGGTTTTAACTTTAGATTGGGATTAAGGTTGAATACATAACCCCCGGTTAAAAAGTAGTGTACGCTTTCTACCCCTGTGGCTCTAATACCGTTCTCGGTTTCTAGGTGCTTTGTGGTTAGCATGTTGGGTGCCGATAACCCAATATAATAGTTATCGCCAAAGTAAAAGGCGCCAATCCCTAAGTTGGGAAAGGTTTTGTGAACGTTTTCGTTAAATGCTAAATCGGTTGATGGGCCTCCTGACTGTAAGTTGAAATCATCAAAATTAACATCAAAAAACGTAAAGCCTGCTTTGATACCAAAGGACAATTTAGATGTTGCTCCTACTGGCAATACATAGGCTACATCGGCATAGATGTTATTTTCCTGAACAACATCGCCAATGTTATCGTTGGTAAACGATATGCCTGTTTCTATGCGTTCGCTTAAAGGGGTATGAGCAAAAAAGGTGCCTGTTTTGGGCGCGCCTTCCATACCTACCCATTGGGTTCTATAAAGCCCCCCTAAGTTTAAAATAGCCAAATCTCCTGTGGCATATGCGGGGTTGATAACGCTCATATTATACATATACTGTGTAAATTGAGGGTCTTGCTGTGCAAAGTTTTGAAACGACAGTAGCATTATACTTATTAAGACAGCTATTTTATAATATATATTTAAAGTTTTCATCTGTATATATTTGTTTTATCTATAAATTATCTGCTTAAGTATAAGCGTCCTTGTTCTGGTTTTGTGGTACCATCATTAAAATTGAAAATATAATAATAAACACCTACTGGTAAATCGCCACTCCCTATGGTTCGCGATTGGTTAGACTTACCATTAAAACGTGGTGTTGAGGCATTGCCCTTGTAAACAATGTTACCATAGCGGTTATAGATCTCTATTTCAAAATTCGGGTACAGTACGTCCAGATTATCGTAATCGTAGGTATCGTTTACACCATCACCATTAGGTGAAAACCCATCTGGCAAGGCTATTTTGCCACAGTCTGATACATCGGGCAGTACTGCTAAACGCACACTGCTCTCACAACCTGATGCAGCATCTATAAGTGCCGCATAATAGGTGGTTGCATTGGCCAGTGTGGTTGTACTGCTTATTACTGTACCTCCTGTTGCCGAATCGTACCAAACAACATTATTGGCGGCTTGATTGTATTCTGCTATGTTAAACGTTAGGTCGTTAATAGTTGGACCGTCATTAATACAATAGGTCATCCCTGCATCTGCTAAAGTTGGTGTTGCTGCATCGTTAACGGTTACATCTACCTGTTCACTAATGGACGACTCACAACCGGAACTATTGGTTTGTGTTACATAGTAATCTTCACCATCTACCAAGGCATCGGTGCTGCTCAATACGGTTGTTAAAGCGGCATCGGCATACCAGGTTACGGTTCCTGTAGGACGAATGGCATCGTCTAAATCGGCCACGGTGGGGTTATCAACTCTACAATAAGCAGGGCTAGCATCTACTACCACTACAGGTGGGGTATCATCAACCGTTACTGTAATATCTGCACTGGCATTGGTTGCACAAGGCCCTGTGGCGGTTACGGTATAGGTGTACACGCCTGCAGTATCTACACTTGGATCGAATACGCCTGTACCACTAACTAAGGCTGGAGACCAAGTTCCTCCTGCTTGTGCTGAAGTTCCTAAAAATGTAAATAAATCTGTTGGTCCGTCTTTAACACATATTAATGTTGATGTATTAGTACCTGCATTGGCTGCTTGTGTTACGGTTACAACTACATCACTACTAAAACTGCCGCAGGCATTTGTTAATGTATATGTGTAGGTACCTGGGGCATCTACCAAAGGATCAAAAACCCCTGTGCCACTGGCCATGACTGGTGACCAAACACCACCTACATCGGCAGGGCCAATAAGGGTAAATAAATTGGTAGTTCCTTCACTGCTACACGCATCTAAAGTACCATCGGTTCCAGGATTTAAGGGCTCTTCTATAGTAACTGTTATTATGGTACTGTCATCTGTACATGGTGCCGAGGCTGCTACATAATATGTAAATTGGTACGTTCCAGCTGTTAATCCCGTGGCATCTAAGGTACTACCAGATACGGCTCCTGTACCATCGGTATCTTGCCAAACACCACCCGCGTTTTGTGTACCATCTAAGCCTGTAAATAGGTCTATATTGGTGGCATCGTTACAGGCTATAATACCTACGGCATTCCCTGCATTGGGTGTTGTATAAATGGTGGCTATTACTTCTGTTCTTATTGATGATTCACAACTTGAAGTTGCATCGGTTTGTGATGCGTAGTAGGTTTCACCATCTACTAAAGCGGTGCTGCCATCTAAAGCAGTACCTCCTGTGGCATTATCATACCATTGTATATTGGTTCCTGTCGCAACTAACTCTGCTATTGTAGCAGCATCGCAAAACGCTTGCGGTGAGGTTGCTGTTGGTGCAGGGGTATCGTTTATAATAATACTTACTGTTACATTAGCATCATCACAACTGCCTATAGCATCTACATCAAAGGTAAAATTATAGGTGCCTGCTGCCAGACCATCTATAGTAACAGTGTTGCCAGTTAGGGCTCCTGTACCATCATCATCGTTCCATGTCCCTGTTTGGTCTTCGCTCTCTAATAAATCGAAAAGGTTTACGGTTTGAGCTGAAGTGATATCGGATATACAAAATTCCATAGGTGTATTGGGTGTTCCAGATTCTGGAGCATCTTGTACAGTAACCACAACTGTTGAACTGTTGGTACAGCTATTGCCATCTGTTATGGTATATGTAAAATTGTAGCTGCCTATAGCTAAAAGGGTTAAGTCTACATCGCTCCCAGTTAAGGCACCTGTTGTATTATCATCAGTCCATACTCCTCCTGCATCTTCTCCTGTTAATTGTGCAAATAAATCTAATGGCGAATTTGATACTAAATCATTTTCGCAGAATGTTGCAGGTATGGGCGTACCCGTATTAGGTAATGGATTGATTGTAACACTAACGGTTACCAATATGTCATCACAACTACCAATGGCATCAACATCAAAAGTAAAATCATAGGTTCCTGCAATATAACCTGAAAGGTCAACTGGGTTTGTTATGGCTGTACCTGTATTATCGACCCCTACGTACCAAGTACCTGTTTGATCTTCGTTGTCTAAAAGATCAAACAAATCATAGCTTGAGGGTGCAGCAGCTTCACAAAACTCTGGAAACGTTGAAACAGGTGTTCCAGATTCTGGAGCTGGTGCGATGGTAATGGTAATGGATTCGGTATCGGAACACGCACCATTATCTATGGTGTAATTATATGTATACGGACTTCCGGCTACGGTGAATCCTGTAATGTCTATGGGGTTGGTTACGGTAGCATTGCTACTGTTGGTCCAAGTGCCACTGTTGTTGTCCTGTGACCCATCTAGAGCATTGAATAAATCGAAAGGCGAATTACTCGCCAAATCATTTTCACAAAAGGTTTGGTTAACGGCTGTGCCTGCGTTGGGATCTGGCAATACAGTTACTTGAACGGTTGTAGATTCTTCAGCACAAGGTGAAGGTGCTAAATTTTGTGTATAGGTAAAATTATAGGTTCCTGGAGTAAAACCTGTTAAATCTATCGGACTAGTCACTATAGGATCAGTACTTGTAGTACCTTGTGTCCATTGTCCATCAGGGTCTTCATTATCCAATAGTGAAAACAGATCGAAACCTGATGGTAAATTGGCTTCACAAAACATGGCAGGGTTCGCTGCGGAAGGTGTTCCTGATGTATTGTTTTGGTAAACGGTAATGGTTACTGAAGCTCCTGAATTTGGACAAATACCCCCACCAGATACTGCATAGGCAAATACATAAGTGCCCGGTGTGGTTAATGTTGAAATATTAACGGTACCTAAGTATCCATTGGTTGTGGTTAATGGTCCAGACCATGTTCCTGTGGTATCGGGTGATCCTCCTAATGCATCGTACAGATTAAAATCTGCTGAAGGGAGGTTATCGTTACAATATTCTAAAAATGCAGGAGATCCTGGATTTGGTGTAGCATTTACGCTAACAGTAACGGGCATGGGGTTGCTTACACAAAACACATCGTCCAACTGAATATAATAGGTTTCACCATCTATTAAAGGCTGTAATAAAGACAATGCTGGCTGAATGGGATTCCCAAAGGCATCTAAATCATCATACCAATTATAGTTGGTTTCTGTGGTTCCTGGGGTTAAATCGCCCACCGTTGGGTTATCGGCCTCGCAAAACTCTTGGTTGGCTGGAGGTGCTGGATCTGAAGGTGCATTGAACACCCCTACTTGACCAATTTCTATTTGGCTTCTACAATTACTACTATCTACAAATACAATGAAGTAATTTGATGCGCCACTAGGAATGGCATCGGTTGTATTGGCTTGGTTGGTTAAATTATAATCGTAAAAAATTTCTACGCTACCACCTACGGGAATACTCGATTGCAATACATCATCTATGTATGTTTGAATGGTAGCGTTTTCATTACTACAATAAATACGATCTAAATTTTCTCCTGAATCGCTTATTTGAAAACTGACTGTAATGGGGGTTCTTGCTCCACAAGCTCCTGTATTGTCATCTGCATAGTAAGTACCCTCCATAACCAATTCGTTTGGGTTGTATGTACTTCCCCCAGTACTGGTCGAATACCAAACAATACCGCCACCTGTATCGGTAGCATAGTCGGCACTTAGATTGTTAAATGTGTAGCCTGAAGCATCACATATGGGAGGTGGGGTTGAATTTGATATTGTGGGACATTGAGCATCTGAAAAAGCTACCCAAAACAATATCAAAACATAAGATGCTATTTTAAATAGAATCTTTAGCGTAGTTTTTGTTATCATAACTTAACTATATTAAGAATAATGTTTCATCTTTTTTGCTCTATGTTGAAAATACTCCTACAACAAATAGCGATGCAATTTAACTGATTTTTTTGTATTTCAACGAGTTTTTTTAAATTATTTTGTATTTCATCGAAAATTTATGCATTTAAACACAAAAAGCTCTCATGTTACATGAGAGCTTTTTGTATGTATTTAAAATTGTTTTTACTTCTTAATGCTGCAATTCTTCTTCACCTTCCTTTAGCGGAATGTTTTGAGGCACGAAATCTTCGTCGTGTCCTGGTTTACTATAATCGTATGCCCAACGATAAACGTGAGGTATCTCACCTGGCCAGTTACCGTGCATATGTTCTACAGGAGCCGTCCATTCTAAAGTTGTAGATTTCCATGGGTTTTGAGTAGTTCGCTTTCCATAAAATATACTAGCAAAGAAATTGTATAAATACAGTATTTGAACTACGCCTCCTATTAAGGCAAATATTGTTATAATAACATTTACATTGGCTAAGTCATCAAATAATGGGAAATTACTGTTGGTATAGTAACGCCGTGGTAAACCTGCCATTCCTATAAAGTGCATTGGGAAAAACACCCCATAAGCACACACTGCTGTAACCCAGAAGTGGATATAACCCAAGTTTTTGTTTAACATTCTACCAAACATTTTAGGATACCAATGATAGATTCCTGCAAACATGCCATATAATGCCGATATACCCATTACTAAATGGAAGTGGGCTACTACAAAATAGGTATCATGAACATTGATATCTAAAGCACTGTCCCCCAGTATAATCCCAGTTAGACCTCCTGTTATAAACGTTGAAACGAATCCAATGGAAAACAACATAGCTGGATTCATTTGTAGGTTTCCTTTCCATAGCGTGGTTATCCAGTTAAATGCTTTTACTGCTGATGGGATGGCAATCAATAATGTTGTAAATGTAAATACCGATCCTAAGAATGGGTTCATTCCTGAAATGAACATATGGTGCCCCCATACAATGGTTGATAGAAAAGCAATGGCTAAAATCGAAGCTATCATAGCGCGGTAACCAAAAATTGGTTTTCTAGAGTTTGAGGCCATAATTTCGGAAACAAGCCCCATAGCTGGCAATATTACAATATATACCTCGGGATGGCCCAAAAACCAAAATAAGTGCTCGAACAATACTGGCGAGCCACCTTGATAGTGCAATACTTCACCTTGAATGAATATATCAGATAAGAAAAAGGATGTTCCAAAACTCCTATCCATAATCAATAACAACGCCGCTGATAACAATACTGGGAAAGATACCACACCAATGATTGCTGTAATAAAGAATGCCCAAATGGTTAAAGGTAATCTGGTCATAGACATCCCTTTTGTACGTAAGTTTATAACAGTTACAATATAGTTTAACGACCCGAGTAATGACGATGCAATGAAGATAGCCATAGATACCAACCACAGGGTCATACCCATACCAGAGCCTCCTTGTGCCATTGGTAATGCACTTAATGGCGGATAAATGGTCCATCCTGCTGCTGCAGGCCCTGCTTCTACAAATAGAGACAACACCATAACAACACTAGACAGGAAGAACAACCAGTAGGATACCATGTTTAAAAACCCTGAAGCCATATCGCGAGCCCCAATTTGAAGCGGAATTAATAAGTTACTAAATGTACCACTTAAACCAGCGGTTAATACAAAGAATACCATGATGGTTCCGTGTATGGTAACCAAGGCTAAATAAATATCGGCATCCATAACGCCTTCTGGTGCCCATTTACCCAATAGTGCCTCAAATAACACGTTAGGCTCTTCTGGCCATGCAATTTGCATACGGAACATCATAGACATTATAACCCCTATAACTCCCATAATGGTACCTGTAATAAGGTACTGCTTAGCAATCATCTTGTGGTCTTGACTAAATATGTATTTAGTTACAAACGTTTCTTTGTGATGATGTCCGTGGTCGTCGTGAGCGTGCGTATCTTCGTGTGCTGACATAATCTTATATCGTGTTTACTTTATTAAATTAGTTAATTAGAGAGTTCTTAAATTCTTTTTGCTCTTTTATCCAAGCGTCATATTCCTCTTGGGTTTCAACAATAATTTTCATCTGCATATTGTAATGTGACTTACCACATATTTTATTACACAGCAATAAATAATCGAACTCATAGCGATCTAATGCCTGTTCTCCTTTAGCTATTAAGGCTTCACTTTTTTCTACTCTTATACGGTTAATGTTTGCCACTTTTTCAATCATTTCTGGGCTCTGTCTCATCTCAGCAGTTGTAACTGTTGGTGTAAACCCAAACTGAGTAATCATCCCTGGCACACAGTTCATTTGTGCTCTAAAGTGAGGCATATATGCTGAGTGCAGTACATCTTGGGAACGCATTTTAAACAATACGGGACGCCCTACGGGTAAGTGCAATTCTTTGGTAATAACATCATCCTGTGCATTAGGATCAGATTCATCCAAACCTAATACATTGGCTCTATCTATATCGATTAAACGCACATTGGATTTCCCTAAAGTGTTATCGGCACCACCATATCTGGCAGTCCAGTTAAATTGCTGTGCATATAACTCTACTACTAATGGATCTTCACTTTCATCAACCCCCATGATATTAATCCATGTATTAAGACCATAGATGATCAATCCTGCCAATACAATAACGGGAATAATAGTCCAAATCGCTTCTAACTTATTATTATCTGCAAAGAACAAAGCTTTCTTACCCTTTTCTCCTTTATATTTGAAAGCAAAATAGTGCAATAAAAACTGTGTAACAGTTTGCACAAAGAAAATAATGATTAAGAATACAATCATCAAATTATCGATAGTTGGGCCATGTTCTGAAGCTGAATTGGATAGTAATGGTAAATCACCCCATTTTACAAAACTTACAATTGTAATGATATAAATGAACGCTAAAAAGCCCATCATTAAATATCCATTGATGGTATTATCCTTATCGTTGGCAACTTGAGTGTTTTCTGTTTTAGCCTGTGCTAAATCAAAAATCTTTATCATTTGCCATATGGCAACTAAAATAAATACTAAAACTATAATTGTTAATAAAGCAGTCATTGTTATCGTTCGTCTTTATTTAAATCTTAATTAATAATGAAATTCTTCGCTTTCTTTTCTAAAAGGATATCCTTTTACCAATAATGGTGCTTTTGTTAAAGCTGTAAACACTACAAATATGAATAACCCTGCAAACAGTAAAACCGAACTAATTTCTGGAATCCCTATAAACCATCTATCTCCAACGGTAGCTGGCATAATCATATTGAAAATATCTATATAATGCCCGGCTAAGATGACTAAACCTGTCATAACAACAAACCAAGGGATACGTTTATAATCTGCATTCATCAACATTAAAATTGGGAACACAAAGTTCATAACCACCATTCCTAAGAACGGTAATTTGTAATCGTTGAAACGTGACACAAAATAGGTTACCTCTTCTGGAATATTAGAGTACCAAATCAGCATAAATTGTGAGAACCATAAATAGGTCCAGAAAATACTCATGGCAAACATAAACTTCGCTACATCGTGCAAATGATTTTCATTAACAAATTCCAAATAACCTCGAGACTTTAAATAAATGCTCATTAAAGCAATAACGGTTATACCACTTACAAACATACTGGCAAACACATACCATCCAAATAACGTAGAGAACCAGTGAGGGTCTACACTCATAATCCAGTCCCAAGACATCATAGACTCGGTATAGATAAAGAATACCAAGAACCCTGCTGCAATACGGAATGATTTTTTGAAGTTTTTATTATCCTCGGCAGTATCTTGCGCAATAGAGAACTTACGTGCAAAATGACGATAAAGGCTCCACCCTCCTATAAATATTAAACCTCGAATGGTAAACCCCGTTAGGTTTAACCAACCTGATTTGCCTTCTATTAACTTATCGTGTGCAACAACATCGGGATCCATCCATACAAATAGATTGTAGTGGCCTATGGTACCTGATGCTATAGCTATTAGTAAAACGATTAGAGCACCTGGCAAAACAAAAGACGTAATGGCTTCCATAACTCTAAACAGTACAGGCGACCACCCAGCTTGAGATGCTATTTGAATAGCATAAAACGCTAACACCCCCAAGGCTATCATCATGAAGAAAAAGGCAGCCACATACAATGCAGACCAAGGTCTATTTGCAATTTGGTGTTGCACGTGTTCTGCATGGGCATCATCATGATGGGCATCTTCAGCATGTGTATCATGGGCATCGGCTTCAACAACATGTGCTGCTTCTGCTTCATGACCACCCCCGTGGTGCGATGCCTCTTCGGTAAGTAATGTTTTTACTTCTTCTAAAGATTTATGAGATGTCATAAAACCATATCCTACACCTAACAATCCTAAAACCATTAGAATGATAGAAAAAGTCTTTAATTTATTTGAAAATGTATACATGTCTATATAATCTTATCGTCTTACTTTTCTAAATCTGCTTTAAGTTTCAATACATATGAAACTACTTGCCAACGTTCTTCTTCTTTTAGTTGATTTGCATAAGAACCCATAGCATTTTTACCATAATAAATGGTATGGTAAATACTGCCTTCAGTAATGGCTCTACCCGCATCATCATAACTTGGAATACCAAGAATTTTTTCGCGCTTTACTAAGTTGCCTTGGCCGTCGCCCTTGTTTCCATGACATATACCACAGTAAATATCATATAATACTTTGCCGCTTTCTAGGTCTACCAGAGTAGAATCTAATGGACTCTTTAATGTCGCTTTAGCCAATTCGTAACCTTCGGTAGAGTTTTCAATATCAAAAGGCACAAACCCTCTTGCAATTGACCCTTCTGCTGGCAACTGCGCTTCTAGTCCATCTTTAAATGCTGCTTCACCGTAAGTTTCATACCCTGCAGATTCATACATATTAGGCATGAATTGGTAGTTTGGCGCGGTATCGGTTTTACATGATACAGCTACTAAAACGACTGCTAATACTACTATTTTAATTAAGCTCTTCATCTCTTATTAATGCGCTTTATCAATTAAATTAATCTCAACTGCTCCAGTTTCTTTAAGCAAACTTTCAAGTTCTTTTTCATTTCCAGCAACAGCAATCTCCATTAAAAAGTGATCATCGGTTGTTCTTGGATCTGGATTTTCCGCGTTTTTAAACGGCCACATTCTACTACGTAAATAAAATGTAATTACCATTAAATGCGCAGCAAAGAACACCGTTAGCTCAAACATAATAGGCACAAAGGCTGGCATATTCTCTAAATAGCTAAAGCTAGGTTTACCTCCTATGTTTTGTGGCCAATCTTTAATCATAATGAAATTCATCATCACAATAGCCACGGTTAATCCAACTAGGCCATACAAGAATGCTGTAATGGCTATACGTGTTGGTGCTAAGCCCATCGCTTTGTCCAATCCATGAACTGGAAACGGTGTATATATTTCTTCAATGTGATGCTTTTCGGCCTTAACCTTTTTAACAGCCGACATCAATACATCATCATCCGTATAAATAGCGTGAATTACTTTAGATGCTTCCATTGTCTACGCTTGGTTTTTTTTGTTTTTAACTTTATCTCCAGAGGTTCTTTCATCGGCTCCTGTTCCTACCAAACTACTGCCTGCTTCTCTAAGTTTCTTATAACGTTCTCCAGATGATTTCAAAATAGTTTTCACCTCAGCCTGTGCAATTACTGGGAATGTTCTTGAGTACAATAAGAACAATACAAAGAAGAATCCTATGGTTCCTATAAAAATCCCGATATCTACAAAAGTTGGTGAGAACATGGTCCATGATGAAGGTAAGTAATCTCTATGTAACGACGTTACGATGATAACAAAACGCTCAAACCACATTCCTACGTTTACCACTATGGAGATAAAGAATGAGAACATAATACTGGTTCTTAATTTTTTAAACCACATAAACTGTGGAGAGAATACGTTACAGGACATCATCATCCAATAAGCCCACCAGTAAGGTCCTGTAGCTCTATTTAAGAAAGCATACTGCTCGTACTCCACACCGGAATACCAAGCAATAAATAATTCTGTAATATAGGCCACACCTACTATAGAACCTGTAATCATGATTACAATGTTCATCAATTCAATATGTTGTACTGTAATATAATCTTCTAGGCTACACACTTTACGCATAATAATAAGCAACGTGTTCACCATTGCAAATCCTGAGAATACCGCACCTGCAACAAAATAGGGTGGGAATATGGTGGTGTGCCAACCTGGAATGACCGACGTTGCAAAGTCAAAAGATACAATGGTATGTACCGAAAGCACCAAGGGTGTTGCTAAACCAGCCAATACTAATGACACTTCTTCAAAACGTTGCCAGTCCTTAGCACGTCCAGACCATCCAAAGCTTAACAATGAATATATTTTCTTTTGAAACGGCTTAATAGCACGGTCTCTTAACATCGCGAAATCTGGTAATAGCCCTGTCCACCAGAATACCAACGATACTGATAGATATGTTGAAATTGCAAATACGTCCCAAAGTAAAGGCGAGTTAAAGTTTACCCATAACGAGCCAAATTGGTTTGGTATGGGTAATACCCAATAGCCTAACCACGGACGGCCCATATGTATAATTGGAAACAAACCTGCTTGTACTACTGAGAAGATGGTCATCGCTTCAGCAGAACGGTTAATGGCCATTCTCCATTTTTGGCGGAACAATAATAGTACAGCAGAAATCAAGGTTCCTGCGTGACCAATACCAACCCACCAAACGAAGTTAGTAATATCCCAAGCCCAACCTACAGTTTTATTTAAACCCCAAGTTCCAATACCAGTAGATATCGTGTAAATGATACATCCAATTCCCCAAAGAAACGCTGCAAGTGAAATACCAAAAACTATCCACCATTGTTTATTTGCTTTTCCTTCAACAGGCTTTGCTACATCCACAGTAACATCGTGGTATGATTTTTCGCCTGTAACTAAGGGTCTTCTAATAGGTGCTTCGTAATGAGACGCCATATTTAATTGTTTAATTGTTTATAGAAGTTTATTAGCTTATAGGTTTATGAGTTCTTTACTCTAACTTTCAACTTTTAAACTTTTTACTTTCTAACTTTATTACTTATTATGCTTCGGTTGTATTTCTCACTTTTGTTTGATACATCACGTTAGGTTTTGTTCCCACGTGCTCTAATAAGTGATACATACGGTTATCTTCTTTAAGTTTTGCAACTTTACTTTCTTTATCATTAATGTCTCCAAATATCATAGCTCCACTACTACAAGCTGCAGAACATGCTGTTTGGAATTCACCATCCTTGATTTCACGTCCGTCACGCTTGGCGTCTAGAATGGTTTTTTGTGTTTTTTGAATACACATTGAACATTTCTCCATAACGCCTCGAGAACGTACTACAACATCTGGATTCAATACCATACGTCCTAGGTCGTCATTCATGTGGTAATCAAACTCATCATTACCATTGTAAAGGAACCAGTTGAAACGACGTACTTTGTACGGACAGTTGTTAGCACAGTATCTTGTACCTACACAACGGTTATACGCCATGTGGTTTTGCCCTTGACGCCCGTGTGATGTTGCCGCAACCGGACAAACAGTTTCACAAGGGGCATGGTTACAGTGCTGACACATTACAGGTTGGAACGCTACTTGAGGATTCTCTGCAGCATGCTCCATTTCACTAAATTCACTTAAGGAACTTCCTAAACCAGAAATGTTCTCTTTTTTCTCATCATCCCCAAGGAATGACTCTTCAGATGAATAATACCTATCTATACGCAACCAGTGCATATCACGGCTACGACGCACTTCTGTTTTACCTACTACTGGCACGTTGTTTTCAGAGTGACAGGCAATTACACATGCCCCACACCCTGTACAAGCGTTTAGGTCTATCGATAAGTTGAAGTGGTGACCTATAGAACGATCAAACTCGTCCCATAAATCTACATCAGGAGATGTAACGGGTGTTTCTTCATGATTTAAAGATACCACAGGAATAGCATTCCAATACTTTTTATCTTTAGTATTGAAAATTTCTAGTGTGGTTTCTTTTATAATGTCGCCACGTCCCATTAGTGTATTGTGCAGTTGCACACAAGCAAATTCATGCTCGCCTTCAGCTGGCTCAATAGATACACTTTGAACGTTGTTAAAATCTTGATATAATGCATAGGCGTTTACACCTGTTTGCATTTCTTCTTTTAGTCCTTTTGTTTTTCCATAACCAAATGCCATACCAACTGATCCTTTGGCTTGTCCGGGTTGAATCATTACTGGAACCGTAACAGTAGTTCCATTAACCGTTACATTGGCATAACTTCCATTTAAGGCACCGTTTGCAACATGCTTATTCATTAAGCCTTTTTCTTCGGCATCCGCTTTAGAAATGGTTAAATAGTTATCCCAAGACGTTCTTGTAATGGGGTCTGGAAATTCTTGTAACCACGGGTTATTGGCTTGTTGCCCGTCTCCCATACCTACTTTGGTATATAAGGTTAATTCCAATCCGTTAGACTTAGCTGACGCTGCTAAAGCATTGGCTGCATTTCCTGAAGGCATTGCTGCTGTCTCTTCTACATCATTTGCTGTATCTTCAGTTTCTGTAGCAATAGTACCTTCATAAACACCATCGTGCAGAGCTTGGTTGAAAGAAGAACCTCCCAAAATGCTCACTCCCCAAGTATCTTTAATATAGTCGTGGTAAGTTGCATCGTTACCCGTCCATTTTAATAAAGCCTCTTGGAATTGCCTGGTATTGAACAACGGACGAATAGTCGGTTGTGTTAAAGCATAAGCACCTTTTTTAAACTCTACATCGCCCCATGATTCCAAATAATGTGGTGTGGCTGCTATATAATCTGTTTCTGAAGATGTTTCATCAGCTTTCATTGAGAACGCTACAGATAATTCTGTTTTCTTTAATCCTTCGGCAAAGTCTGAAGCATTCGGCAAGGTATAAAGTGGGTTTACACCACTCATAATAATGGCACCAACCTTACCAGCCTTCATATCGGCTACTAAAGCTGCAACAGCTTTATCATTACCTTGTCTTGTTTTTATAGGTGTCTTTGGGTCGAATGCTTTACTCGCCAAAAATGTATTTATTTCTAAAGCAACAGTTTGTGCGTTTACATCTTGAATACCTGTAACTACAACACCTTTACTACCAGCTTTCTTTAACTCGGCAGCTGCTTTTTTAACGGCTGTTTCTACAGCTTCTGGTAGACTTCCTGATACAGATCCTCCTACCACATAACTATATAGTTTGGCTAAAGCTAATTTTTGTTCGCTAGGTGTTAATGGCACACGTTTATCGGCATTGGCACCTGTTAAAGACATATTCGATTCAAATTGGATATGTCGTGACATTTTACCATGGTCTGGAATTCTATTTTTAGAATACCCAGCATCAAATCCGCCACCTTGCCAATCACCTAAAAAGTCAGCTCCAACCGATACAATTGTCATAGCTTTAGAGAAATCGTAATCAGCCAAACCACGTTCGCCATATTTAGCCTGGTAAGCATCCAATGCTGCTGATTCTGAAACAGCATCATAAACAACATGACTTACATTACCGTATTTTTCTTTGAACTCAGCAATCAATTTACTGGTTGATGGACTTGCAAAAGTTTGTGTTAATAACACAATGGATTTATTGGCTGCTGCAAGTTCTGCTAATTTTTTACTGGTTTCTGCATCAAACGTACTCCATGAAATGGCTTCACCACCTTTTTTAGGGCCCTGTACCCTTAAGCTATCGTACAATCCTAAAACCGAAGCATTCACTCTGGCATTGGCACTTCCATAAGTGGTTGCCAAAGTATTGTTTTCAATTTTAATGGGACGGCCTTCACGGGTTTTCACTAAAATACTTGCAAAATCAAAGCCGTCTGCAATGGTAGTTGCATAGTAGTTGGAAACACCAGGAACAATTTCTTGGGGCTGTACCACATAAGGAATCGATTTTTTTACTGGCCCCTCACAAGCTGCCAACGATGCGGCGGCTGTAGTAAACCCTACATACTTTAAGAAATCGCGACGCGTTGTAGCTGTAGACTCTAAGGTATCTTTATCTCCTAAGAATTCATCCGTAGGAATTTCAGCTACAAACTCGTTTTGTTTTAGCGTCTCAACAATAGAGCTATTTTCGTTTAGCTCTTCAACACTTTTCCAGTATTTCTTGTTTGATGACATATTTTACTAGTTATTAGTTGTTGGTTATTAGTTATTAGAGTTTTTCCAAAAACTAAAAACCGTTACTTTTATATTTTAATTTATTAATAGTGACATTTACCACATTCCAGACCACCCATTTGAGCCACTGTTAGTTTGTCTACACCATATTTTTTAGACAACTCTGCATGTATCTTTTCATAATAAGCATTGTCCTCTACGTTTACATTGGTGGTTCTATGGCACTCAATACACCAACCCATGGTTAATGGTGCATGTTGGTACATAACTTCCATTTCCTCAACCGGACCGTGACATGTTTGACATTCAACGCCTGCAACCGTAACGTGTTGTGAGTGATTAAAATAAACAAAATCTGGTAAATTATGAATGCGTACCCATTTTACTGGTTGGGTATTGCCAGTGTATTTTTGCTCAGCATCATCCCATCCAGCAGCCTTATATACTTTTTTAATTTCACCATCATAAAATTCTTTAGAATACTCCGGAGATGTTTCACCATTGTATTCATAGATTGATTTATGGCAGTTCATACATATATTAACCGATGGAATTCCTGAAGTTTTACTAACACGTGCTGATGAGTGGCAGTACTTACAATCTATACCATTATCACCTGCGTGTATTTTGTGTGAAAAATGAATGGGCTGTACCGGCTGGTACCCTTGGTCTACACCCACTTGCATTAAATAACCATATACAAAGTATGCACTGGTAAGCAATAAGAATATTGCAAATACAAGCATTAAGAATTGATTTTGCACAAAAGCTTTCCATAGTGGCGTTCTTTTAGTAACCTCTGGCAGTTCTATATTTTGTACTGTTGCAAAACGACGTAATGTTTTGTTTACCAAATAGAGACCAAGCGCCAATAACATGAACAGAATGGCTAAAGCGCCTAAGATAATTTCGTTGGAAATCCCACTAGAGCTTCCACTAGCCTGACCAGCAACTTCTGATCCTGGTGCTGGTGTAGGTGGTGCCGCTTTTTCCTCAGCCGTATAAGCTAAAATATTATCAATATCTTCTTCTGAAAGTTGTGGAAACGCTGTCATAGCTGAACCACTATATTCATCAAAGATTTTATTTCCGTAAGCATCACCAGATTTAATTACTCCTGCACTGTTGTGTATCCAATCGTAAATCCAAGCCCTATCTAAACCTTCTTCATCTGCCAAACGTTGTTCTACATGTCGCAATGCTGGTCCCGTCATCTTTTTATCTAATTGATGACAAGCAGCACAATTGGCGTTAAATAATGATTTTCCTTTTGCTGGGTCTCCTTCTTGGGCCGAAAGAGCAACTGTAAACGCTAAAAAAATAATTAAGCTTAAACCAAGAATGTTTTTACTTAATGTACGGTGAATCACCTTTCTCATATTGTTGGTTATATTAACTTCTAAACTTTGGTATGGTTTTTTCATTACAAAACACAAAAAACCAAGTTATAAAATCTCAGGCAAAAGTAATACTTAAAGTCGATTTTAGAAATGTTAGAGAACTGTTAATTGATAATTTAGAGGGATTCTAAATAATAATAAGCAACCTAAATCTACGTTAATATCGTATACCTTTGTAGAAATATATTTGAATATGAAATCATTGAATTTGAAAACCACCATCTTAAGCCTTTTAATAGCTTTTATTGCCCCTACAGTATGTATGGCACAACAGGGAAACGTTAGCATAAATCAAGATAAAAATATTGTAAAACTACTAAATATT
Organism: Aestuariibaculum scopimerae; assembly: GCF_059428085.1. Classification (NCBI taxonomy): domain Bacteria; kingdom Pseudomonadati; phylum Bacteroidota; class Flavobacteriia; order Flavobacteriales; family Flavobacteriaceae; genus Aestuariibaculum; species Aestuariibaculum scopimerae. The sequence goes on along the minus strand of NZ_CM182089.1, from coordinate 1,872,295 downwards.
AAGAAGGATATGAACAAAACCGATTCTGATCGGTATAAGATTCAAATATACTCCGGGAACCGTTCTGATGCCGAGGCCTCGCAAAGCCAATTCAACACCCATTTTAGCGAGTGGGTCTCGACCATACAATACGAAACCCCCAATTTTAAAATTTGGGCTGGTAACTTTAGAACACGTCTGGAGGCAGATAGGGCCTTGAAAAAGATCAAACAAAAATTTCCAAGTGCCTTTATTTTCAAGCCAAAAAAAGTTAACTAGAAAAGTATACATATAAAAAAAGCACCGCTTTCGCGGTGCTTTTTTATGGTTAAATTCTATTTTACTTCAGTTTCTTTTTTACTTCAATTTCGTGGAAGGCCTCGATAATATCGCCTTCTTTAATATCGTTGTAATTCTTTATTTGTATACCACAGTCGTAGCCTTTGGTTACTTCTTTAACATCATCTTTAAATCGCTTTAAGGATGCTAGTTCACCAGTAAATACCACCACGCCATCTCTAATAACACGTACACCAGAGCTTCTAAGTATTTTACCATTGGTTACCATACAACCTGCTATGCTACCAACTTTTGATACTTTAAAGATTTCCCTGATTTCTGCTGTACCTGTAATTTCTTCTTTAAATTCGGGTGACAACATGCCTTCCATCGCATCTTTAAGATCGTTAATGGCATCGTATATAATAGAGTAAGTTCTAATATCAATTTCTTCTTTATCGGCTATGGCCCTGGCATTTCCAACAGGGCGTACATTAAATCCAATAATAATGGCATCAGAGGCAGAGGCTAACAATACATCACTTTCGGTAATGGCACCTACGCCCTTATGCAAAATATTAACCTGAATCTCTTCCGTTGATAATTTTTGGAAGGAATCCGTTAATGCTTCCACCGAGCCGTCCACATCACCTTTTAGAATGATATTCAACTCTTGGAAATCGCCTAAAGCAATACGGCGTCCTATTTCATCTAATGTAATGTGACGCTGCGTACGTACTGATTGCTCTCGCTGTAATTGAGAACGCTTGGCTGCTATTTGTTTAGCTTCACGTTCGTCTTCAAACACATTAAACTTATCACCTGCTTGCGGTGCACCGTCTAAACCAAGAATGGATACAGGTGTTGATGGTCCTGCAGCTTCAACATCGTTACCACGCTCATCATGCATGGCCTTAACTTTACCACTGTTTTTTCCAGCCAATACATAATCGCCCACACGTAAGGTACCTGCCTGTACCAATATGGTAGACACATAGCCGCGTCCTTTATCTAAATAAGCTTCTACAACGGTTCCAACAGCTGGTTTATTTGGATTGGCTTTTAACTCTAATAATTCGGCCTCCAGCAATACTTTTTCCAATAGCTCTTTTACACCAGTACCAAATTTTGCCGAGATATCATGGGATTGAATTTTACCCCCCCAATCTTCTACTAACAAGTTCATTTGTGCCAAACCTTCTTTAATCTTATCGGGGTTGGCATCAGGTTTATCAATTTTATTTATAGCAAAAACAATTGGAACACCTGCTGCTTGCGCATGCGATATGGCCTCTTTGGTTTGTGGCATAATATCATCATCGGCCGCAGCTACAATAATCGCTATATCGGTTACTTGAGCACCTCGGGCACGCATGGCTGTAAAGGCCTCGTGACCTGGTGTATCTAGAAACGCTATCTTTTGTCCGTCTTCCAGTTCCACACCGTAAGCACCTATATGCTGTGTAATGCCCCCAGACTCACCTGCAATAACATTTTCTTCACGAATGTAATCCAGTAAGGATGTTTTACCGTGGTCTACGTGCCCCATAACAGTTACTATTGGGGCTCTTGGCTCTAAGTCCTCTTCTTTATCTTCAACAACTTCAATAGATTCCTCTATATCTGCCGTTACAAATTCCACTTGGTATCCAAACTCATCTGCTACAATAGAAAGGGTCTCGGCATCTAAACGCTGGTTCATGGTAACCATCATACCAAGCGACATACATGCCGAAATAATTTGGGTAACCGGTACATCCATCATGGTAGCAACTTCATTGGCCGTAACAAACTCCGTTACTTTAAGAATTTTGCTTTCTGCTGCTTCTTGTTGTAAATCCTTTTCTGTTTGGTCTCTATGCTGATCCCTTTTATCTCGGCGGTATTTAGCCCCTTTTCCTTTAGAGGATTTCCCTTGTAACTTTTCAAGGGTTTCACGCACCTGCTTTTTAACATCTTCTTCGCTAGGATCCTCTTTTATTATAGGACGTCTAGAACCTTGTTTTCCTTTAAAACGATCGTTTCTGGATTTGTTATCGCCCCCTCTGTTATCGGTAGTGTTTGTACCACCTACTTTACTAATACGGCGGCGCTTTTTCTTATTACCACTGGCAGATTCTTTTGGTTTCGGATCTGCTTTCTTATCTTCTTTCTTCTTCTTGGGCTTATTAAATTGTGACAAATCAATTTTATCGCCAGCAAATTTGGGCCCTGAAAGTTTTTGGTATTTTGTTGTTACTTTTTCTTCTGTAATTTCCTCGCCATTTTCATTGGTAATGGTTGGCTTTTTGGGCGCATCTTCTTGCTTGGCTTTAGGCGCCTCTTCTGTTTTTTTACTAACAGGCTTTTCCGCTTCAGGTGCTTTCGCTTCTACTTTTTTGCTTTCAACAGGTGCTTCTTGCTTGGTTTCAGCGGCAGCGGCTTCCTTTTTTGTGGGATTTAAGTCTATTTTACCAACTTGCTTAGGTCCAGAAATTATTTTATCGGCTTTGGCTTTAACAATATCTTCTTTTCTAGCTGCTTCTTTTTGTTTTTCTTCAAGCTCACGCTCACGCTGCTCGCGCAATACCTCTTTTTCTTTAAGCTTAGCTTCCCCAACCTCTTTAGATGCCACTTTTTTGTTAGCATCTACCTGAAACTCATTAGATAGTACTTCATATACATCCGTTGTAATTTTTGTTGTAGGTCGCTTTTCTATATCAATACCTTTGGAATCTAAAAATTCCACAGCACGGTCTAAAGAAATATTAAGTTCGCGTAATACTTTATTTAATCTTATTGTTTCCGCCATAAATCGCCTTTAAAATACTCAAATATATGTTATTCTTCAAATTCTTCCTTAAGAATCCTAATAACGTCTTTAATTGTTTCTTCTTCTAAATCTGTTCTTTTTACTAAATCGTCTACATCCTGCTCTAAAATACTCTTGGCAGTATCCAATCCAGCCTTGCTAAATTCTTCTATAATCCAGCTTTCTATTTCATCTGAGAATTCCGATAATTCCACGTCTTCCTCAGCACCTTCTCTAAATACATCAATCTCATAACCAGTAAGCTGACCGGCTAAACGAATGTTATGTCCGCCTCTACCAATTGCTTTACTTACTTCTTCTGGTTTTAAAATCACTTCGGCACGCTTAGTCTCTTCGTTAATTTTAATGGATGTTACCCTGGCAGGACTTAAAGCCCTGGTTATATATAACTGCAAGTTATTTGTATAATTGATAACATCAATATTTTCATTGCCTAATTCACGAACAATGCCGTGAATTCTGGAACCTTTCATACCCACACAAGCACCAACGGGGTCTATTCTATCATCATAAGAATCTACCGCTACTTTAGCTTTTTCTCCTGGAATCCTAACAACGTTTTTAATGGTAATTAATCCATCAAAAACCTCTGGTATTTCTTGTTCAAAAAGCTTTTCCAAGAATATGGGGGAGCTTCTAGACATAATAATGGTTGGCTTAGCGCCTTTTAATTCCACACTGTCTATCACCCCACGCACGTTATCGCCTTTTCTAAAAAAGTCTGATGGTATTTGCTTTTCCTTTGGCAATACAATTTCATTACCTTCATCGTCCAACAATATTACGGCCCTATGGCGAATATGGTGCACCTCAGCGGTGTAAATTTCGCCAACAAGGTCTTTAAATTGTTTAAAGATTATGGTATTATCGTGTTCATGAATCTTAGATATCAAGTTCTGGCGCAATGCTAAAATAGCACGTCTTCCCAATTCTACAAGCTTTACCTCTTCAGACACGTCTTCACCTACCTCAAAATCAGGTTCTATTTTCCGAGCTTCAGAAAGTGAGATTTCTTGGTTGGGTTCTTCTACTTCACCATCAGCCACAACCACTCTATTCCTCCAAATCTCCAAATCGCCCTTATCGGGGTTTACAATAATATCGAAATTATCATCATCACCGTATTTCTTTTTTAAGGCACTTCTAAATACATCTTCTAAAATCGCCATTAACGTTACACGGTCAATTAGCTTATCGTCTTTGAATTCTGAAAAAGATTCAATTAATGCGATATTCTCCATAACTCTTTTTGAATTAAAATTTAATCATAACTTTTGCTTCTACAATGTCTTCATAAGCAATCTCTGCTTGCTTTTTTACTGTTACTTTACCTTTACCTACAGGTTTAGGTTCACGCGCTTTCCACGCAAGTGTAATATCTGTTTCGGTTGCTTTTACGAGTTTGCCTTCTAAGGTTTCAGAAGCCGTTCTTACTTTTAAGTCCCTATCCAGATTTTTTGTGTACTGCCTTTTATTTACCAGTGGCGCAGTGGCTCCGGCCGACATAACCTCTAGTGCAAAGTCTTCAACTTCCCTATCCAAGTTATGCTCTATGGCTCTGCTTATAAATATACAATCATCTACCAAAACACCTTTGTCGCCATCTATAACCACTTTAATACGGTTATCTGCTTGAATTGTAAAATCTATTAAAAACAAATCAGGTCTTTCAATCAGCGCAGCATCCAATAAATTCTTGACAGTATCTTTAAACATTTTTTATTATAAAAAGAGGGGACTTTCCGTCCCCTCTATACTTAATCTAGCCTTTCAACGGTGCAAATATATAACATTTTATTGATTTTTAAAGTAATATTTCATAATTTTAGATACACTAACTACTTATGACATTATGAAAAAAATACTCGTTCCCACCGATTTTTCAACACAAGCAGAACACGCATTAAAAGTAGCTGCACAGCTAGCAAAGAAACACCATTGTGATATTTACTTGTTGCACATCCTTGAAATGCCTGTTCAAACAATCGATCCTCTTGGCAGTTACAACGAATTGCCCGAAGCCATGTATTTTATGAAATTGGCACACCAGCAATTTAAAGCTTTAAAAGCCAAGCCCTACTTAAAAGGACTAACGCTGCACGAGCATGTTGAATTTCAAGAAATTTTTAAAGGCATTTTTCATGTGTGCAAAAAAGAGCAAATCGATTTGATTGTCATGGGCTCTAATGGAGCCAGTGGCCTTAGGGAAATGTTTATAGGAAGCAATACCGAAAAAGTGGTGCGTACTTCTGAAACCCCTGTACTTGTTATTAAAAATGAGCATCCTAAATTTAATATTAAAACCTTTGTTTTTGCTTCGGATTTTGAAGACGACAATAAAATCCCTTTCCAGAAGGCCTTAGATTTTGCCAAAGTGCTAGGTGCCAACATTCATTTACTTATGGTTAACACCCCCAATAATTTTATAACCACCCAAGAAGCCGAAAAGCAAATAGCCCATTTTATTAAAGGTTTTAATTTAACCGGTCATACGGTTAATATTTACAACGATATAAGTATTGAAGCGGGTATTATAAACTTCTCGAAGTCTGTTAAAGCAGACTTAATTGGTATGAGCACCCATGGCAGAAAGGGTATTTCGCATTTCTTTAATGGCAGTATTAGTGAAGACTTGGTAAACCATGTAAACCGCCCGATTATTACGTTTAAAATTTGATGGTTGGATTGTTAGATAGTTCGAATTTTAGATTATTCGATAGTTTAATGGTTTAGGAGTTTAGAGATGTAGCTCACTATTATGGTTGCAGCGTTTGTTATCCTGAGACTTTTGTTAAATGAATTTAATTAGTGTATAAAATTGACAAATTTAACTAGTAATCCAAGCATCATTTCGATCGCTGTCGAGAGGCTTTAAAATTTAAGCCCTTAAAAACAAAAATCCCAGCCATAACGGTTGGGATTTGCTTTCAATACTGTTGGCCTACTAGGGCTCGAACCTAGACTCTTCTGGACCAAAACCAGACGTGTTGCCAGTTACACCATAGGCCATTGTGTAATTGAGGCTGCAAATTTAAAACAAAGTTTCTTTTTTACAAGCATTTTTTCTTAAAAATAATTAGGATTACTTAACGTTTACTTAAAAACAACCCGAATACCATATTTATTATTAAATTCGCCAAAGCAAATAAACCGTAAACCGCTATGAGCAATTTCAACTTTAAAAAATGGAACACTATTTTAGGGTGGTTCTCTTTTTTAATAGCCCTTGTAACCTATACCCTAACTGCAGAACCAACTGTTAGCTTTTGGGATGCTGGTGAATACATTTTAACCTCAGCCAAATTACAAGTAGGGCATCCGCCAGGAGCGCCCTTTTTTCAAATGTTGGGAGCCTTTTTCTCTATGTTTGCCTTTAAACCCGAACAGGTTGGGTTTATGATGAATATGATGAGTGCCATTTCTAGCGCATTTACTATCTTGTTTATGTTTTGGACCATAACGCTACTGCTCAAAAAGCTTGTGGGTATCAAACAAGATATTTCCAAATCCAAGGCCATCACAATTTTAGGCAGTGGTTTGGTAGGCAGTTTGGCCTTTACGTTTACCGATTCGTTTTGGTTTAATGCTGTTGAAACTGAGGTTTACGCTATGGCTACCTTAATTATGTCGGTGCTTTTTTGGCTTGGCTTACGCTGGGAACAAGACATGAACAAACTCAGGGGCAACCGCTGGCTTATCCTTATTGCTTTTATTATTGGGCTTTCCTTTGGAGTGCATTTTATGGGCTTATTAACCATTCCTGCCATTGGATTGATCTATTACTTTAAAAACTATAAAACCATAACCGTTAAGAACTTTATTATTGCCAATGTAGTTTCTGTGGCAGTACTGTTATTTATATTTAAACTATTGGCGCCCAATATTCTTAAAATTTTCAGTGTTTTCGAGATTTTCTTTGTCAACACCATCGGGCTTCCATTTAATTCAGGATCAATTATAGCTGGTATCGTGTTGGTATCTGTTATATACTATGCCTTAAAATACACCCGCAAAAAAGGTTATGTGCACCTTAATACCAGCATATTGTGTATTACCTTTGTTATTATAGGGTTTTCCACTTGGTTAATGCTCCCCATTCGTGCCAATGCCAATGTAGTTATTAATGAGAACAACCCTTCCAGTGCCAGGGAGTTATTGGCTTACTATAACCTAGAGCAATATCCAGAAACCCACCTGTTTTATGGACCACAATTTACAGATCAATATGCATATTTAGATGACAACAATCCGTATATAGACGACAAACCCAAATATGAAAAAGACGAAACCAAAGGCAAATACGTTATTGTAAACGACTATAAAAAAGCCAAACAAAATTACAACTCTAAGCACGCTTCTATATTACCCCGAATGTGGAGCCCAGAACATGCTGCCAACTATATGATGTTTTCTGGCTATTTAAAGTTTAAGCTGAAGCCAGAATACCAAATGGAAAACGAATTGCGCTCTGTAGTTTCTAATTTTCAAAATGAAGTGGCCCAGGGTAATGTAGACTACGAAGATTATCACAGCTTCCTGCAACGCTTTAAAAACTATATTGATATTGAGAAACCTTCATTATGGCAAAACATTACCTATATGTTTCAGTACCAACTGGGCTATATGTACTGGCGTTATTTTATGTGGAACTTCTCGGGTAGACAAGATGATATTCAAGGGCGCTACGACAATCATGGTAATTGGATAACAGGCATTACGCCCCTTGACGAATGGTTGTTAGGGTATTCACAAAGCAATTTACCAAGCGATGTTAAAAACAACAAAGCTAGAAACACCTATTACCTATTACCTCTTATCTTGGGCTTGATCGGCTTTTTCTTTTTGTTCAATAAAGACAAAAAGCTATTTTGGACCATGTTGGTGTTTTTCCTCTTTACGGGTGTTGCCATACAGGTTTATACCAATGTACGGCCTTTTGAGCCCCGTGAGCGTGATTACTCGGTAGTAGGGTCGTTTTACGTGTTTGCACTGTGGATTGGTTTTGGAGTGTTTGCTATTTTTGATGCCCTTAAAAAGTATGTCCCTTCAAAATTATCTGCTATTCTTATTAGTGCCATATGCCTCGTACTGGTGCCCGGTATTTTAGCGGCCAACAATTGGGACGACCACGACCGATCTGGCAAATACACCGCCAATGCTATGGCAAAGATGTATTTAGATTCCTGTGCCGAAAATGCCATTTTGTTCACCATAGGCGATAACGATACGTTTGCCCTATGGTATGCCCAAGAAATTGAAGGGTATAGAACCGATGTGCGGGTGGTTAATACCAGTTTGTTTCAAACCGATTGGTACATAGACCAAATGAAACGCAAGGCTTACGAAAGTGACCCCATCCCGTCGCAGCTAACACACGACTTATACAAATACGGCACAAACGATTATATTATTAGTGAACCTGTAATTAACGACACTTTAGAGATTAAGCAGTTTTTAGATTTTATTGCAAGCAGCAATCCTAAAACCAAATACAAATACGTGCTGCAGCAAAAAGGGGTAGATCTATCACAAGTACGCCCTCAAGATCTAAAAATGAGCTATTTACCAACCCCACACCTTAGGTTGCCCGTAAATAAAGAAAATGCTTTAAAGTCTGGCATTGTAAAACCAAAGGATGCCGATAAAATTGTACCTTATATAGATATCGAAATTACTGGAAATGCTTTGTATAAAAACCGATTGCTCATGCTAGATGTGGTGGCCAATAATGAATGGAAACGCCCCATCTATTTTACGGGAGGCAGTTTTGGTGACGACGACTATATTTGGATGAAAGACTATTTACAGCTTGATGGATTATGCTACAAACTTGTACCCATTAGAACTCCTGTAGACAAAGCCAACCCGTTTGATATGGGGCGTGTAGACACCAATTTAATGTATGAAAAGGTTAAAAAATGGTATTGGGGCAACAGTGGCAGTCCTGATATTTACCACGACCCCGAAACCCGCAAAAACTCGATAACCTACCGTGGTAATCTAGCACGTTTGGTAGAACAATTAATCAATGAAGATAAGTTGGACAAGGCAGAGGAAATAGCAGATATTGCTATGGACAATATGCCTGTAGATTATTTTGGGTATTATACATTATTAGAACCCTATATTGGGGCCTATTACGAAGTTGGCAATAAAGAAAAAGCACAACAGCTCTTTAAGGATGTTGCTAAAAAATACCAAGAAAACCTAAACTATTACAGCAGTTTAACCCTTAGTAACCAGGAACGCTTATTTGAAGATATTTATACCGATATACAGCGCTATAGAGGGCTCGTGGATGTACTGGTTAAGTACGATCCTGAGTTTGCCGAAATAGAGGGCAGCGTATTTAATAACTACATTATGCTGTTTAAATATTTTTATGGCGACCAGGCCAATGAAGATGACTATGCTCCAGAAAGCGATTTAGATTTACCTATAGATACCAGTATCCCTATTGATACTTCAATGCCGTAAGGTATATGGCACTAACACCTATAAAAACACCTATGGTTGCTAAAAAGATGTTCCCAAACTATGTTTGGGACATCGCTACCAACCAAAAGGTTTTGTATTTAACTTTTGATGACGGGCCTACACCAGAAATAACCAACTGGACCCTAAACACTTTAAAGGCCTACAATGCCAAGGCCACGTTTTTTTGTATAGGCAACAATATTGAAAAACACCCAGACATTTTTCAAAGCATTTTAAACGATGGGCACACGATTGGCAACCATACCCAAAACCACATTAAAGGCTGGGCTACCAAAGCCAAAGCCTATTTGGAAAATATTGAAACGGCCGCACAGGTCTTGCAGAATCAAATTCAGAATTCAGAATTCAGAATTCATAATTTGTTTAGGCCGCCCTACGGTCAAATTACCCCCAAGCAAGGAAAACAACTTATGGGTTTGGGTTACAAAATAATTATGTGGGATGTACTGTCCTTTGATTGGGATGCTACCATTACCAAAGAAACTTGCTTAAACAATGTATTAAGTAAGGCACGGGCCGGGAGTATTATTGTGTTTCACGATAGTGTGAAGGCCTCGAAAAACATGCAATATACACTTCCCAAAGTACTGGCACACTTTAGTAAGCAAGGTTATACCTTTAAAGCATTACATTAAACATATTGCTGAATAATACTAATTAGGGTATTGGCATCTTGTTCGCCACTTTGGCGCCATTTCATTTCACCACCTTTGTAGATAATTAATGTTGGCAGTGTTTTAACACGTAAAGCTTCTGCAAGCTCCTCATTTTTTTCAACATCAATTTTTATCACTTTGGCCTTATCTCCTAGTGCCGCAGCAACATCCTTTAATACAGCATGCATTGATGTAGACTGTTCATTCCATTCAGTAAAAAAATCCAATAACACAGGGATTTCTACATCAATAAGTTCCCCAAATTTTGACATACTTTATTGTTTATTAGTCAAATATACTTCTACAAACCTACGTATTTTTTTCATATTATAAATAGTAGCAACCACTTATAACAGATTTCTTAAAGTATTAATATAAAAATACACAATTTCTTTATAAATACAACCATCTACCGTAATTATGCTTGGCTTGTGCCTTTTTTAAGTTCAATTACGGAAATTTCAGGCCATATACCTACGCGTCCGGGGAACGCCAAATAACCAAACCCTCTGTTTACATTAATGTACTGCCCCATCTCTTTATAAATGCCTGCCCAGTATTTATAACGCCATTTTATGGGGCTCCACTTAACCCACCCTGGAATTTCAATACCAAATTGCATACCGTGCGTATGGCCGCTTAAAGTTAAATGATAATGGTAGGGATCATTAAGCACTTCCTTTTCCCAATGTGTAGGGTCGTGGCTCATCAATATTTTAAAGTCCTTTTCATGCACATTTTGGGCTGCTTTCTTTAAATCGCCTGCCTTTTTAAAACCACCCGCGCCCCAATTCTCTACCCCCAACAGGGCCAAGCGTTGTCCATCTTTTTCTAAAAATCGGTTCTCGTTAAGCAGCAAATCAAAGCCCATTTGCTGATGGTACGCTTTAAGGGTTTCAAAGTTTTGTTCTTTAGCCGCTTCCGACTCCCACGAAGTATAATCCCCATAGTCGTGATTTCCCAAAATAGAATACTTGCCATCCTTGGCATTTAGCGCTTCAAAAACATCTAAGTACGGCAATAGTTCTTCCGCCTTACTATTAACAATATCTCCCGTAAACAAAATCACATCGCCTTGTTGTTCATTGGCTAAATTTACCGCGTATTTAACCTTTTCAACATCATCAAAACTTCCGGAGTGGATATCGCTTATCTGGGTAATCCTATACCCATCAAAGGCTTCGGGTAAATCCTCAAAATGCAGGGTGTAGTTTAAAACCTTAAAATTGTATTTGCCCTTGTATATACCATAAAGTACCGATACAAAAGGTATGGCCGCTATTCCCAAAGCTATTTTACTAATAAACTGGCGTCTGGATGCAAAATAATGGCCTTCGGCCGTCTTCCCCTCGGTAAAAAACCTAAAAAGGGCTTGGGGCACCCTAAAAACATCTTCGGTTAACATTAAAACCAGTAAAATCATTTTAGGAATTAAAATGGCAAGAAAAAACCCAAAGGCAAACGCATGGGCATGCGAAAAACCATCCCTTCTGTTAAACCCAAAATATTGGAATATAAAATTACCAATTACCAGTGCAGAGATTGCCCAATACAATACGTGCATCCAATTATTTTTTGAAACGGTTTTGAATGATTGAAAGGCGTAAAGGTCTATGATAGCATAGACAACAAGAAAGATAATCCAACGGAGCATATAGCTGTTTTTTCCAAAGATAACTTAAATCTATAATAATATTAAAAATGTAATTTATATTTAACTATTAGTTAAGATTTAAATACCACCTTATTTTAAATATCAAATTACGCTTAACTTTTTGTAGTTTTGGTTTTCTATCAAAATATATCACATGTCAGACCAAAAACGTTTATTTCTTGTAGATGCATATGCTTTAATTTTTCGTGGTTATTATGCCTTCATTAAAAACCCCAGAATCAACTCCAAAGGCGTCGATACCTCTGCCATTATGGGTTTTATGAACTCGTTATTGGATGTTATTAAGCGCGAAAGGCCCGACCATCTAGCGGTTTGTTTTGATAAGGGTGGCAGTACAGACCGTGTAGAACTGTTTGAAGCTTATAAAGCCAATAGGGACGAAACCCCCGAGGCCATTAAAATAGCCGTGCCCTACATACAGGATATCCTAAAGGCCATGCACATTCCCATAATGGTAAAAGAAGGATTTGAGGCTGATGATGTGATAGGCACCCTCTCTAAACAAGCCGAAAAAGAAGGTTACAAAACCTTTATGGTAACCCCCGATAAGGACTTTGCGCAATTGGTATCTGAAAATATTTTTATGTACCGCCCCGTATTTGGTGGTGGTTACGAAACCTGGGGCATTGAGGAAGTAAAACAAAAGTTTGAGGTTACCGACCCCTTACAGGTAATAGACTTTTTAGGCATGATGGGCGACTCCAGCGATAACATTCCCGGGCTTCCTGGTGTGGGCGAAAAAACAGCCAAAAAATTTCTGGCCCAATATGGCAGTATGGAAAACCTTTTAGCCAATACCCATGAGCTAAAAGGCAAAATGAAAGAAAAAATAGAGGATAATAAGGAACTTGGTATCCTATCAAAAAAACTAGCTACCATTATGTTGGATGTGCCCGTAACGTTTGATGCCAAGGACTTTGAACTCGACCATCCTGATATAGATAAGGTAACTGCCATTTTTCAGGAACTGGAGTTTAGGCAACTGCTCGCCAACTTTCAAAAAACATTTGCTGCAGACGTAGCAAGCACATCTACTACCGATACAAAAAGTACCGAAACCAAACCTACGCCTCCCAAAGAACCCGCCTCGGCTGGTTCGGGACAGTTTTCATTGTTTGGTAGCGATCCCAACACCGCTTCTGTAACTGAGGCCGCTTACACCAGAAAAACAGCCGAGACCACTGCTCATTTTTACCAAAGTGTAGCTTCTGGCATGGCCACCAAATTGTTCATAAAAAACTTAATGAACCAAACTAGTGTATGCTTTGATACTGAAACAACCGATATAAACCCCATAACGGCACAATTGGTTGGCATTGCCTTTTCCTGGGAAACAGGCAAGGGGTTTTATTTGCCTTTTCCAGAAGACCAGGGCGAGGCACAGGACCTTATAGAAGCATTGCGTCCGTTTTTTGAGAGCGAAAGCATCCAAAAAATAGGCCAGAATCTAAAATACGATATCAAAGTTCTGGCCAAGTACAACATTACAGTAAAAGGCAAATTGTTCGATACCATGTTGGCGCACTATTTAATAAACCCCGATATGCGCCATAATATGGATGTATTGGCAGAAACCTATTTAAACTATACGCCCATTTCCATAGAAACCCTTATTGGTAAAAAAGGTAAAAACCAGCTAAGCATGCGCGAGGTACCTTTGGAAAAACAAACCGAATACGCCGTTGAAGATGCCGATATAACCTTACAACTAAAAGAACATTTTGAAAAAGAGCTGGGCGAGGCCAATACCCAAAAACTATTTGACGAGATTGAAATTCCATTACTACGTGTATTGGCTGCCATGGAATTGGAGGGCATTAATTTAAACAAGGATTTTTTAACCACCCTATCCAAGCAATTGGATAATGACATTAAGGCCCTGGAAACAAAAATATATACCGAAGCTGGAGAGGAATTCAACATTGCTTCTCCAAAACAATTGGGCGATATTTTATTCGATAAATTAAAACTGGTAGATAAGCCCAAAAAGACCAAAACGGGTCAGTATGCCACTTCCGAGGACATTTTAAGTTATTTGGCCAAAGACCACGCCATTATTCAACACATTCTAGATTTTAGAGGCCTATCCAAACTAAAAAGCACCTATGTAGATGCCCTGCCCCTACAGGTAGAAGCCTCTACTGGGCGTGTGCATACCGATTATATGCAAACCGTGGCAGCCACAGGGCGTTTAAGCAGTAACAATCCTAATTTACAAAACATTCCCATTCGTACCGAAAGGGGGCGCCAGGTTAGAAAAGCTTTTATTCCCAGGAATGAAGACTACACCTTATTGGCAGCCGATTATTCGCAAATAGAGCTTCGTATTATTGCTGCTTTAAGTAAGGAAGAAACTATGATACAGGCCTTTAAAAATGGTGAAGATATCCACGCCTCAACAGCTTCCAAAGTATTTAATGTAGCTCTAGAAGATGTTACCCGCGAACAGCGCAGCAATGCCAAAACGGTTAATTTTGGTATTATCTATGGCGTATCGGCCTTTGGGCTTAGTAACCAAACAAACCTATCGCGCAGTGAATCCAAAGCTCTTATAGATACCTACTACGCTACCTATCCGAAACTACGGGATTATGTAAGCGAACAAATTGATTTTGCGCGCGACCACGGCTATGTACAAACCGTTTTAGGCCGCAGGCGCTACCTAAAAGACATCAATTCCCGTAATGCCGTGGTACGCGGAGCCGCAGAACGCAATGCCGTAAACGCTCCCATACAAGGAAGCGCTGCCGATATTATTAAAATTGCCATGATTAACATTTACAACAAATTAGAAGCCGGCAACTATAAAACCAAAATGCTCTTACAGGTGCATGATGAGTTGGTTTTTGATGTGTATAAACCCGAACTGGAAACCATTAAACATTTGGTTAAAACAGAAATGGAAAACGCCTATAGTTTAGACGTTCCTTTAGATGTCGATTTAGGCATGGGGAATGATTGGTTGGAGGCGCACTAAAGGTTTGTGGCTGTTTTTTCCAAAATTTCTTTAATACGTATTTTTAAACGTTCAGGTTCTATTATTTTTGCATAATCCCCAAACATGAGATACCATCTTGAAAATCCATTTTCCAAATCGGACGTTGCAAAGGTCATCTCTACTTGATCTCCTTTGGTAGTTTCAGAAATAAAACCTTGGTGTTTTTTACCACCGCTTATGTAGCGTGCTACTTTTTTATCGACTAAAATTTTAACTTTTGTTTTTTGAGCAACGTCATTCTTTTGTCGGTGTTCATCAATAGTACCGTGCTCTTTAGTAAAAAAATGTGGCGTGCGTTTAATCATTAACATCCTGTCGGTTCTAAATTGCCTATAATCATTTCTATAATGGCAATAGCCCAGTACATACCAAAATCCATTTTCGTGAAAAAGGCCAACGGGTTCAATATATCTTTCAGAAGGTGTTTCGCTATTTAAAGAGTGGTATTTTAAAAACACTTGTTTTTTTTCGGCAACACTCTCAAAAAGTATTTCTAGGGCATTTGGTGAATTTTTATTGAACAGCTCTTGGGAAGGGTCTACCACTATTTGTGTTTCTAAAGCAGAAACCCAGTCTTTTTCTCGTCCTCTTAATACAGATTTCAGCTTATACATTGCAGACTCATGATAACTCCCAAGTGATTTATCTACAAACTTTTGCATAAACTTTTCAGCCGCAACAAAACTTCCTGCTTCTTCTCGTGTAAACATAACTGGGGGTAATCGGTAGCCATCCATAATGGAATATCCAACACCTGCTTCACTAATAATAGGAACTCCTGCAGTTTCCAAAGTTCTAACATCCCTATAAATGGTCCTTAAGCTTACTTGAAATCGGTCGGCTAACTCTTGTGCCTTTACGATACGTTTAGACTGTAATTGCACAAGAATTGCAACAATACGGTCAAAACGTTTTACAGTGTCTAAACTCATAATTGCATAACATATCTCCCAAAGATAGGACTTCAAATTCATGTATAAGTTAAAATTAGGATTCAATTTGTCCATAACAATTCAACATTAACATACCAACAGTACAAATTAAAATACCAATAGTGACAATCCTTTGTCAGTAGTATATCCGTTTTTAAATTAAAATGGTACACCAAACAAAACAACAATTTTACAATTAATTGATTAACAGGTTTTTAATACGAAAAATAAAAATCATATTCACTGCTGACAAAGGGCTGTCACACCCCCATTTTAACTTTGCTCAAGAATAAAAAATCATTATAAATAAAAATTATGGAAACAACATTAAACAAAAGTATTACAGCACACCAAGTGATTACACCTGCTCAATTGATTAATCATTGGCAAGGACATAGAAGTCTAACACGAAGGGTTATTGAAGCTTTTCCCGAAGAGGCTTTTTTTAAGCACACCATTGGAGGTATGCGTCCTTTTTCTGATATGGTGATGGAACTTTTAGGCATTGCCGCGCCTGGTATTAAAGAAATTGCTACAGGAAAATCGGCACCACTCAATGAACATGTTGAGCATGGTAACAAAAAAGCCGTATTGCTAGAACTTTGGGACCAAGCAACAAATGAAATTAACACCTATTGGGCGCAAATAAAACCAGACCAGTTTCAACAGGCTATAAAACTATTTGGTCAATATGAAGGGACTGTGCAGTCCTCCATTCTATACTTTATAGATAACGAAATACATCACCGCGGGCAGGGCTATGTGTATTTGCGATCTTTAGGAATTGAGCCACCTACTTTTTATGAACGTTAATCAATCTTAAAAACGAATATGTTATGAAACACCCTTGATAATTACTTTCACACAGGCAAATAATTATTAAGGGTGTTCTACCAGCCTGATGGTTTACCTGCCGTAGGCATGGCTGTTAGGACTAACAAATAAAAAAATAAACCGATGAAAACCGTTTTTGTATTTAAAACTTCTATTTCTAGACCAAAACATATTAAGCTTATACAGCCCCTTTTAAATTCGTTGGTCTCAAGGCATGGTTGTTGGAATTTCGATTT
Organism: Aestuariibaculum scopimerae; assembly: GCF_059428085.1. Lineage (NCBI taxonomy): Bacteria > Pseudomonadati > Bacteroidota > Flavobacteriia > Flavobacteriales > Flavobacteriaceae > Aestuariibaculum > Aestuariibaculum scopimerae. The sequence goes on along the minus strand of NZ_CM182089.1, from coordinate 1,855,396 downwards.
GGAGGATTGTGATAATATTCTTCGAGTTGAAACCCAAATACTTAAAGCACAAACTATATGTAATGCATTAAAAAGTCGTGGGTTTTATTGTGAAGAATTGCATTGAATCCTTTTCAAAGTCTATTTTGTTATTGTTAATAAACATGTTACCTTTATGGTAAATTTAAGGCGTGCAACAAAAAAAACTTTATAAAACAGCCTTTGGCCTGGCCATCTTCACCATTATCTACAATGTTGTAGAAGGGCTTATCTCTACCTATCTGGGGTTTGAAGATGAAAGCTTGGCCTTATTTGGCTTTGGTACCGATAGTTTTATAGAAGTTATCTCAGGACTTGGTATTGCGCACATGGTTTTACGCATTCAAAAAAAACCAGACAGCAATCGGGATGCTTTTGAGCGTACGGCCTTAAGAATTACAGGGGTGGCCTTTTATATTCTGGTGGCCGGTTTGGTAGTTAGCAGTATCTTTAATATTTACACAGGGCACAAGCCCATAACAACCTTTTGGGGTGTTGTTATTTCAATCATTTCCATTATTGTTATGTGGGTATTGGTAGCCTGGAAACGGTCCGTTGGTCATAAGCTCCAGTCCGAGCCCATTCTGGCCGATGCCAATTGCACATTGGTTTGTATCTACATGTCGGTTATCCTCCTTATTAGCAGTGGTATTTACGAACTGTTTAAAATTCCATATATAGACAGTATTGGTACCCTAGGGCTGGCCTATTTTGCCTTTACCGAAGGGAGAGAGTGTTTTGAAAAAGCGAATAGTGACAAGTATTGTGCTTGCGATTAAGCTTAAATAGTTATATTTAGGTACTTTTTTAACTAAACGAATAGTTGTAGGCCTACTTCACAGATTACCTCAGCTTTAAAAGTACTTCTAAAAGACAGGTTGAGGAACTAACACGCCGGGTTTTGGTTCCTTAACCTCTTTTTTGGGTTTCCTATATATTTCCAATAAACGCTTACCCGTTTCAGAATTTCCTAAGTTCGGAATTGCGAGCACTGGCGCCACGTCCATATAAGGCGCATCACCATGACGCCACAAATAGCCTCCAGCACTAATACGCTTGCCACAGGCCACCAGCCCAATATAACAGGCATTAATGCCCGTTTGCCTACAAGCTTCAGCAGCTCCGTAATAGGTCTTTATTTTTTTACCATATAGGTCGTATTGAGATACCTGTTTACTTATTTTTTTACCCACTTTCATTTGCCTTAGGTGGCGTTCCTTAGCTGTTAAGCCATGCATGGGTCCGGGAGACCGCTTGCGTATTTTAATACGCTTTTGTTTATCGCTAAGGGTAGCAACCTTTAAATTGGAGGGCACAATATTAAAACTGTCCTCATCCTTAAAAAAGATGACCTGGGTAAAATCCTTAAGGTCAAATTTAGGATCCACAAAAGTACGGTACACCATGCGCGAGGTGGTAAAACTAAAATACACCCCGTCCACTACCAAGCGTCCGCGTAGAGAATAGGTAAAATCCTTAACAAAATTGTTAAAATGGGGTTCTATACTGGGTTTCATAATCATGGCCCGCCTATGGTATTCAAAGCCATTTTTATCAACGCCCGTATAGGCCAATCGTTTTATACGACCAAAATTAGATATTTGGAAGTAACCTTTCATTTCTGGGATATCTTTCCAAAGCTCGCCTTCCAGGCTGCCAAGTGTGCGGTTTAGATAAGGGTAATTTTTAAAAAACATAAAACAAATGTAGGAAATATCATTGTAACAACATATATAAATAACATAAATTTTTTATCAAATATTAATAAATTTATAAATAATTGTTTGTGAATGTCTTACATTATTGAATTTTATATACTTTTTAATGAGTTTATTTATTTCTTATTTTATTGTTTATTCTTACGTTTTCTTTTTTAGCAGCAGTGTTCAGTCGCAGTATTCTGTCGCCAGTCGCAGTCGCGGTCGCAGAGGTTTCACGGTTTTCGGTGGCAGTTTTGAGTAAGCACTTACCACTAAGACTGAGACCGAAAAACAAAAACGCCGTGAGCATTCGTTTGATGGATTTAAGCAGGAAGCTTTGCGGGAAATGATGCTGGAGCCCGAAACCAACGCCGATGAAAGGATTGCGCGCCTACGCCAGTTGATTAACGCTTTACCGCCATCGTGCAAGGAAATACTGGAAATGAACAAATTACGCGGATTGAAATACGACGAAATTGCCCAAAGGCTGGACATTTCTAAAAAAACCGTAGAGTCGCAAATGCGTATTGCCTTTAAAAAAATACGCGAGGGCTTTAAGGATGGTACCTCCTTACTTTTTATGCTTTTTAGACGCGTGGTTTGATTTTGGGTTTTTGGATAGTTACAGCTTTTTATTTGAAATTATATATCCTTAAACCAATAATCATTTTTTGTATATTTGTGCTATGGCAGCAATAAAATTGAGAGATAGTTTAATAGAACGCTTTAATCAAATTATTAAAGATGATTCCAAACTTATGGTTTTAGATGGTATTTTTGATTCTTTAAATAAATCTAAATCCTCGTCTTTAGTTTCTGAAGATCATTATAATATTGTTGAGGAACGTAGAAAAAAATATCTAGCAGGAGAAACCAAAGGTAAAAGTTGGGACGAAATAAAGCGCGATATTAAAAACAAATATGGGTTTTAAATTAATTATTGAACCCGGTGCTGAAACTGAAATTTATGATGCCATCGATTGGTATGAATCTCGGCAAGCTGGATTAGGAGAAGAATTTTACAACTATTTACAGGGGTATTTTGAAACTCTGAAAGATACAAATGTACGATTTGCCATTAAAAGAAAGCCTGTATTTAGAGAATTACCTTTAAAGCGGTTTCCTTATGTGATTATATATGAGAAAATAAAGGACACCATAATTATTTACTCCGTATTTAACACACATCAAAATCCCCTTAAAAAAATTAAATAGCACAATAGTTAATATCCTTTTTTAAGAGGATTTATCAAACTTAAATGGCTCTACAAAAATTGAAAATCCGAAATCCGAAATCGTAAATCAAAAACCGCTTCATTTTCAAGGAAATAATCCAACTATAAAAATATAACATACTATTTGGTAATCACATAGATTATCGTAAATTTGCAAACTCTTTTTGAGAGAGGAATGTTTAATCTATTGCGCCCATTGGCGTGATAACAATAAATTAATAACGTGGACACATTAAGCTACAAAACGATTTCGGCTAACAAAGCGACTGTAGATAAGCAGTGGGTTTTGGTTGATGCTGAAGGTCAAACTTTGGGTCGTTTAGCTTCTAAAGTTGCAAAACTTTTAAGAGGCAAACACAAGCCTAGCTTCACACCACATGTTGATTGCGGCGATAACGTAATTGTTATTAACTCAGAAAAAATCAACCTAACAGGAAACAAGTGGAACGATAAAACATACATTCGTCACACAGGGTATCCAGGTGGTCAAAGAAGCTTAACTGCTACTGAATTGTTTGGAAAAGATCCAGCTAAAGTGGTAGAAAAATCAGTAAAAGGAATGCTCCCTAAAAATAAATTAGGCGCTAGTTTATTCCGTAATTTAAATGTTGTTGTTGGTAGCGAGCACAAATATGCAGCTCAAAAACCAAAAACAATTAACTTAAACGAATTCAAGTAATGGAAGTAATTCACAAAATTGGCCGTAGAAAAACGGCAGTTGCTCGTGTTTATGTTGCTCCTGGTAAAGGCAACATCACAGTAAACAAAAAAGAATTAAACGCCTACTTTACAACATCTACTCTACAGTACAAAGTAAACCAACCATTAGCATTGACTAATAACGAAGGTAACTTTGACATCACTGTAAATGTTTTAGGTGGCGGTATTACTGGTCAGGCAGAAGCTGTTCGTTTAGCCATCTCTCGTGCTATGTGCGAATTGGATGCAGAAAACAGATTAACCCTTAAACCAGAAGGTTTATTAACAAGAGACCCAAGAATGGTAGAGCGCAAGAAATTCGGTCAGAAAAAAGCGCGTAAGAAATTCCAGTTCTCTAAACGTTAATACCCGTATTCAGTCGCAGTACTCGGTCTCGGTCGTAGTATGCAGTGAATACACAATTTTAAAAAAATTTAACCAGTTATTGTTGTCCATGTCGATAAAAGACAGGATTTAGTTTAGCATCTAAATGAAGCCAAGTGCCAAGAGCTAAAGGCCAAAAGCCAAAAGCCAACCGCCAAAGGACCATTGCTAATTCAACAGAACGTAAACTATTACAAAAATGGCAGTAGAAGTAAAAGAATTACTAGAAGCAGGTGTACACTTCGGTCACCTAACACGTAAGTGGGATCCAAACATGGCTCCTTACGTTTACATGGAGCGCAACGGCATCCATATTATAAACCTTTATAAAACAGCGGCTAAAATTGAAGAAGCAGGTGCTGCACTTAGCAAAATTGCTAATTCAGGTCGCAAAATTTTATTCGTTGCAACTAAAAAACAAGCTAAAGATATTGTAGCTGAAAAAGCAAGTGCTATTAACATGCCCTACATTACTGAAAGATGGCCAGGTGGTATGTTAACCAACTTTGTAACTATTAGAAAAGCGGTTAAAAAAATGGCCTCTATTGATAGAATGAAGAAAGATGGTACTTTTAACACCTTATCTAAAAAGGAGCGTTTACAAGTTGATCGTTTAAGAGCTAAGTTAGAAAAAAACTTAGGATCTATTAGCGACATGACGCGTTTACCAGGTGCTTTGTTTGTAGTTGACATTAAGCGTGAGCATATCGCGATTAAAGAAGCTCAAAAATTAAACATTCCTATTTTTGCGATGGTAGATACCAACTCAGACCCACGTCAAGTTGATTATGTAATTCCATCCAATGATGATGCTTCTAAATCGATCGAGAAAATCTTATCGCACGTTACAGATGCTATCGCCAATGGATTGGCTGAAAGAAAAGCTGAAAAAGAAGACAGTGAAGGCGCAGATGCTCCAGTTGCTAAAACTAAAAAGAGCGCCGCTAAAAAAGTTGCAGCAGGAGAGGAAGAAGAATAATTAACATTTACACAATACAAATAAGTCGTTTAATTATTTTCTTTGTTGAAATGGATTGAACGACTTATTTAAATTAAAAAACAATATGGAATCTACAGTAAAAGTTACAGCAGCAGAAGTTAACAAATTAAGACAAGCTACTGGTGCGGGTATGATGGATTGTAAAAAAGCTTTGGTTGAAGCTGGTGGTGATTTTGATAAAGCCATTGAAGTGTTACGTAAAAAAGGGCAAAAAGTGGCTGAAAAGCGTGCTGACAGAGAGTCTTCTGAAGGGGCAGCTGTAGCGAAGCTTAATGACGACCAAACAGCTGGTGTTGCTATTGTATTGGGTTGCGAAACGGATTTTGTTGGTAAAAACGAAAATTTCGTGGCTTTGGCTAATGATTTAGCTGACCTTGCTATAAACTACGATACCAAAGAAGCCTTTTTAGCAGCTGATTTTGGTGGGATGACCGTAGCCGATAAATTAACAGAGCAAACAGGTGTTATTGGTGAGAAACTAGACATTACTGCTTTTGAAAAATTAGAAGCGCCTTATGTTGGTGCTTACGTTCATATTAACAAAATTGCTGCCTTGGTAGGATTGTCTGCTAAAGTTGACAATGCCGAGACTTTGGTAAAAGATATTGCTATGCAAGTGGCTTCTATGGGTGCTACCACATTATCTTATAAAGATTTTGATGCTGCTTATGTAGCTTCTGAAACTGAGGCCAGAATTGCGGTTATTGAAAAAGATAATGAAGAGTTGGCACGTTTAGGAAAAACACTTAAAAACGTACCAAAATATATCTCTATGGCACAGCTAACCCCTGAAGTTTTAGCCCAAGCTGAAGCAGATGCTAAAGCCGAATTAAAAGCAGAAGGTAAGCCTGAGCAAATATGGGATCGTATTTTACCTGGTAAAATGGATCGTTTTATTTCTGATAACACAACACTGGATCAAGAACAGTGTTTATTGGACCAAAACTTTATTAAAGATGATAAAATAACGGTTGCTAAATATGTAGCTTCTTATGGTGATGTTGAAATTACTGGATTTAAAAGAGCTACTGTAGGCTAATCGTTTACAGGATTTTATAATACAAAAACCATTGTACTTAAACGTATGATGGTTTTTTTATATCCTATCTTTACAAAAAATACACTTTAGCAATTTAAGATATTGCTTATATTTGCTGTGTCTAAATAGAATAGAGAACAGAAAGAAGAGAAAAGAGACTTAAAATTTATTCGTAAAGATAGGAAGTCTAACAGCGAAGCAGTCTCATTTCTAACAGCGAAGCGACCTAACAATCTAAAAAATGAAATACAAACGCATACTGCTAAAATTATCCGGTGAAGCCTTAATGGGAAATCGCCAATATGGTATTGATCCTGAACGTTTAGCTGAATACGCAAAGGACATTAAAGCCATTACCGATAAAGGTGTTGAAGTGGCCATCGTAATAGGTGGCGGTAATATTTTTAGAGGCGTGGCTGGTGCCAGTAATGGCATGGATCGTGTACAGGGAGACCATATGGGCATGTTAGCTACCGTTATAAACGGCTTGGCTTTACAAAGTGCCCTTGAAGATGCCGATATACCTACACGACTACAATCGGCCATAAAAATCAATGAAGTGGCCGAACCTTTTATTAGAAGAAGGGCCATTAGGCATTTGGAAAAGGGACGTGTGGTTATTTTTGGTGGTGGTACCGGTAATCCTTATTTTACAACCGATTCTGCCGCTGTTTTACGTGCCATAGAGATTGAAGCCGATGTGATTTTAAAAGGCACACGCGTGGATGGCATTTACAATACCGACCCTGAAAAGGATGACAAAGCCACTAAATTCAATTCCATATCTTTTGACGATGTATTGAGACGCGGTTTAAAAGTAATGGATACTACGGCTTTTACTTTAAGCCAAGAAAACAGGCTGCCCATTATTGTTTTTGATATGAACAAAAAAGGAAACCTGCTTAAAGTAGTTGCTGGTGAAAATGTAGGCACGGAAGTAAACATATAAAATTTGGCGTAATATTTGAATATTATATTGAGGACCTAAAAGCTTAAAACAATGAATGAAGAAATACAATTTATTTTAGACACCACAAAAGAAGCTATGGACAATGCTATTAAGCATTTGGAAAAGCAATTTGTAAATATTAGAGCAGGAAAAGCCAGCCCTGCCATGCTTGGTAGTGTTATGGTAGATTACTATGGCTCGCAAACGCCTCTAAACCAAGTGGCCAATGTAAATACACCCGACGGTAGAACCATTACCGTACAACCTTGGGAAAAAAGTATGTTACAGGAAATTGAACGCGGTATTACTTATGCCAATCTGGGCTTTAACCCTATGAACAATGGTGATACCATTATTATTAATGTACCACCACTTACCGAAGAACGCAGGCGTAATTTGGCAAAACAGGCCAAGGCTGAAGCCGAAGATGCTAAAATAAGCATTAGAGCTGCCCGTAAGGATGCCAATAATGATATTAAAAAAAATGATGACGTTTCTGAAGACGTAAAAGCCAATGCGGAGATTGATGTACAACAAATGACTGATACGTACGTTAAAAAAGTGGATGACCTATTCGACAACAAAGAAAAGGAAATTATGACCGTATAATTTAAAGCGACAAATAAGTCGCTTTTTTTCATAAATTTTGAGTTCTAGCGACGTATATGCTTAAACATTGTTTTTCCCTCCTCTTCCTTTTATTTGCTAGCATATCGCAGTCGCAGTCTGCTTATAAAAGCACTATGGCACCTGCTCAAGACTCCATTAAAAAAGAAGCTTTTGTAAAACATTTAGGCAATGGCTACCTCCCTACCAAATACTTTAATTTTGACCTACGGTATTTAATAAAATACAATCAATATGAAGGTGTTAGAACCGGTATTGGCGGTATTACCAACAATGCGTTTTCTAACACATTCCGAGTAAATGGGTATACTGTATATGGCTTTAGGGATCACCATTTTAAATACAGCATTGGCGGTGGTTTTAGGTTGGCAGAAAAGCATAACACCTGGTTAAACCTATCTTATACAGACGATCTACAAGAAACTGGAAGCACTAACTTTTTAACAGACAAACGGTTCTTTCAATTTTTTGAACCCCGATTGTTGAACATTGACCTATTCCATAAGCACATTACCAAGGCTATTGGGGTTGAACATAACATAACCAATACATTATTATGTGAAACAGAATTTGCTACTAGCGCTATAAGCCCCACTTATAATTATGGGTATGTTTTAAACAACCAAGTCCTTAATTCATTTCATGTAAGTACAGCAAAAATTGCCCTGCAATGGAACCCTTTTGATACATACGACAACTCTGGGGAAAATTTGAAGCAAGTTAAAAATGGATATCCAAAATTTACCCTGCAATACACCAAGAGCTTTAAGGATGTTCTTAAAAGTGATTTCAACTTCTCAAAAGTAGATTTTAGAACTGTTTACCAAGTAGGTACTAAAGACAATATTACTGAAATTACCCTAGTAGCAGGTGTTACAGGCGGTAATACGCCCCTAACCCACTTATACCATGCCTACCCCAATAATATTACCAAAGAAACCATTATGCAACGCTTTTCTGTAGCTGGTAACAATAGCTTTGAAACCATGTTTTTTAATGAGTTCTTTTCTGATAAGTTTACTACAATACAATTAAAACATTACTTAAAACCCTTTAATATATCACAACGCTATAAACCCCAAATGGTTTTAATTACACGTTATGCTATTGGCGATATTAAAGACCCTGAAAAGCACCTAAATGTTACCTTTGGCTCGCTAAAAAAAGGATATACGGAATCGGGTTTTGAAATTAATAAATTGCTTTTTGGTTTTGGACTAAGTTGTACATATAGATACGGTGCCTATCACTTAACAGAATTTGCAGATAATGTGGCTTTAAAGTTTACATTTAACGTGACTTTATGAGGTAATACACTTGTTTTTTCTACCTTTGCGCAACTTTTACTTATGGCATGTTAAAACTTTTTAGCAAACATTTTTGGGATGTTGTAGCGCGACTTATTCTACGTAATAAAATTACCATTCTTATTGGTATTGTATTGATAACCATTTTCTTTAGTAGCAAATGGGAAAACATGCGTTTTACATACACTGAAGCCAATTTGCTCCCGGATGACCATAAAGTAAATATTACCTACAACAATTTTTTAAAAACCTTTGGCGAAGAAGGTAACCTAATTGTACTGGGCGTTAAGGACAGCAGTTTGTTAACTGTAGAGAAATTGAATGCCTGGAATAGACTTTCTGATGACTTTAAGCAGTATGATGAGGTTGAAATGGTCGTATCTATCAAAGATCTTCAAAAGCTTGTAAAAGACACCCAATACGAAAAGTTTAAACTAGAACCTTTTATAAAGGATTCCATTGCTTCTTTGGCACAAATAGCATCGTTGGAAGATGATCTTTTTAACAAGTATCCGTTTTATGACAATTTCTTGTTTAACAAAGAGACCAAGACCATACGATCTGCCATCTACCTTAAAAAAGAACTTGTTAATACCGCTGCCAGAAAGGATTTTGTAATTAACACCCTGTTACCAAAAATTGAAACGTTTGAAGCACAAACACACTTAGACGTAAGAATATCTGGGATGCCCTATATTAGAACTTTAAACTCCCAAAACATTGTTGATGAAATTGGATTGTTTATTAGCGCTGCTTTAATTGTAACCTCCCTGATTTTCTTTTTCTTTTTCAGGTCGTTTAGAGCTACGTTTATCTCGCTTATTGTTGTATGTATTGGCGTTATGTGGACCTTAGGCATTTTAGGATTGCTAAACTATGAAATTACTGTTTTAACAGCACTTATACCGCCTTTAATTATTGTTATAGGTATTCCCAATTGTATTTTCCTTATTAACAAATACCAACACGAAGTTAAACTGCATGGTAATAAAGTAAAATCGTTACAACGGGTTATTACCAAAATAGGGAACGCCACATTAATGACCAACGTTACTACAGCATCGGGTTTTGCTACTTTTATATTAACAGAAAGTAAGCTTTTAAAAGAATTCGGGATTGTGGCTTCACTGAGTATTCTGGCTATTTTTATTTTGTGCTTACTCATTATCCCCATTATTTATACTTTTTTACCTTACCCTAAGGATCGGCATTTAGAGCATTTAAACAAGCGGTGGATTGGTGGCTTTGTTAATTGGATGGAGCGCATGGTACGGCAAGAGCGTATTGCTATTTATTCTACAGCGCTTATCTTACTTATTGTTAGTATTATTGGTATTTATCAAATAAAGATTTCGGGGAGCTTAATAGAGGATATGCCTAAAAAGACTGAGTTTTTCCAAGATATTCGCTTTTTTGAACAAGAGTTTAATGGCATTATGCCCCTAGAGTTTATGATTGATACTAAACGTAAAAAAGGGGTTATGAAACTTGCCACCCTAAAGCGTATGGATGAGCTTCAGGAGTTAATCGATGAGATTCCAGAATTATCCAAGCCCATTTCGGTTGTCGATTTGGTTAAATATTCCAAACAGGCCTATTACAATGGCAATACTAAATTTTACCAATTACCAACATCGCAGGAAAATAGCTTTATTCTATCCTATGCCAAAAACTCGTCATCTGATGTCGATTTACTCAAAAACTTTGTGGATAGCACGGGGCAATACGCTCGTATTACCACTTTTATGAAAGATGTTGGCACCGATAAAATGCAGCGTATTGAAGAAACGCTTCAAACCAAAATAGACAAGCTATTTCCTAAGGATCGTTACACAGTGACCATGACGGGAAAAGCCATGGTGTTTCAAAAAGGGACCACATACCTGGTTAAAAACTTAGTGATTTCTTTATCGTTGGCTATCTTTTTAATTGCCCTATTTATGGCATATATGTTTAGGTCTGGCCGTATGATTATCATATCGCTTATTCCCAACCTTATCCCGCTTTTGGTAACTGCCGGATTAATGGGCTATTTGGGAGTGCCTATAAAACCTTCTACCATTTTAGTGTTTAGCATTGCCTTTGGTATATCAGTGGACGACACCATTCACTTTTTAGCTAAATACCGACAAGAATTACAGGCCCATCATTGGAAGATAAAAACCTCGGTTTATGGTGCTTTACGCGAAACAGGAGTAAGTATGTTTTATACTTCTATAGTGCTGTTCTTTGGGTTTTCGGTATTTACCATTTCCAGTTTTGGTGGTACGGTAGCTTTAGGCGCCTTAGTATCGGCCACGTTGCTATTTGCCATGCTGTCCAACCTGTTATTACTTCCTTCGCTATTGCTGTCTTTAGAACGCAGTATAGCCAACAAAGAGGTTTTAAAAGAACCAGCCATCAATATTATTCCCGAGGAAGATGATAACGAGGAAGAATCTGAGTGATTTTTAACAGCTTTTTTAATTATTTAGTGATTGAAAGCCCACACGCTTTTTTATCTTTACATTATAAATTTTAATACCTATGAAACACCCTTGATAATTAGGTTCACACACACGGATGATTATTAAGGGTGTTTTCCTCCCGACAACTATCGGGATGACAAATAAAAAAATAAACAGATGAAATTACGTACCGTTTCAGAATTATTAACTCAAGACTTGACACACCCTGATGTAGATATAAAAGGGTGGGTTAGAACCTTTAGGGCAAACCGTTTTATAGCCCTAAACGATGGTTCTACCATTAACAACATACAATGTGTGGTTGATTTTGAAAAATTTGACGAAGCACTTTTAAAACGAATCACTACTGGTGCTGCCATTCATGTTATTGGAGAGCTTGTTGAAAGTCAAGGTAAAGGGCAACGTGTAGAAATACAAGTTAACGAATTAAAAATATTGGGAGATTCAGATCCTGAAACATATCCTATTCAACCTAAAAAGCATTCGTTTGAATTTTTAAGGGAAAATGCCCATTTACGTACTAGAACCAGTACTTTTAGTGCGGTGATGCGTTTGCGATCGGCACTATCCTTTGCCATCCATAAATATTTTAACGACAACGGATTTTATTATATGCATGCCCCTATTATTACAGGAAGTGATGCCGAAGGTGCAGGTGAAATGTTTAGAGTAACTAGTTTAGATGCCAAAAACCCACCGCTAAATGAGGCTGGACATATTGATTATACAAAGGATTTCTTTGGAAAGGAAACCAATTTAACCGTTTCAGGCCAACTAGAAGCTGAAACCTATGCCATGTCTTTAGGCAAGGTATATACCTTTGGACCTACGTTTAGGGCAGAGAACTCAAACACATCTCGCCATTTGGCGGAGTTTTGGATGATAGAACCCGAAGTAGCCTTTATGGATTTAGCGGGCAATATGGATCTGGCAGAGGACTTTATGAGGTTTGTACTAAGCTATATCTTAGAGCACAACCGCGAAGATTTAGAGTTTTTGGATAAACGCCTTCTCGATGAGGAAAAAACCAAACCACAGACCGAACGCAGTGACATGACCTTGATTGAAAAGTTAAACTTCGTTACCGAGAACAATTTTAAACGTGTAAGCTATACCGAAGCTATTGACATACTTCGGAATAGTAAACCCAATAAGAAAAAGAAATTTAAGTACCTTATAGATGAATGGGGTGCCGATTTACAAAGTGAACACGAACGTTATCTGGTTGAAAAACACTTTAAGAGTCCTGTAATATTATTTGATTACCCAGCCAATATAAAGGCCTTTTATATGCGTTTAAATGATGATGGTAAAACCGTTCGTGCCATGGATATTCTATTTCCAGGTATTGGTGAAATTGTAGGTGGTGCTCAACGTGAAGAACGTTTGGATGTATTAAAACAAAAAATGGCAGCCATTAATATTCCTGAGGAAGACTTATGGTGGTATCTGGATTTACGTAAATTTGGTACGGCTGTACACTCTGGATTTGGACTTGGTTTTGAGCGGTTGGTTATGTTTGCCACTGGGATGAGCAATATTAGAGACGTTATACCGTATCCAAGAACACCCCAAAGTGCAGAATTTTAATAAATCAATAAATTGGTAGCAAAGAGAAAAAAGTTTTTTATATTTTTATCTTAAACCAGATCACAATATGCTTAAGCAACATTTACAATTTAAATTATCGCAAAAACTGTCGCCGCAACAGATTCAATTAATGAAATTGATCCAGTTGCCTACACAGGCTTTTGAACAGCGCATTAAGCAAGAATTAGAAGAAAATCCTGCCCTTGAAGGTGGTAAAGAAACTATTGAAAGTGATTTTGACTCTGATTTTGATAATTCGAACGATGATTATAACGATAGTGAAACGATAGGTAATGACGAAATTAATGTTGATGAGTATTTAAGTGATGATGAAATTCCAGATTACAGAACACAAACCAACAATTATAGTAGTGACGATGAAGAAAAAACAATGCCCTATGCCGCAGGCACTTCGTTTACACAACATTTAATAAGCCAGTTAAACACCTATAGGTTAGATGATGAAGAACGGGATATTGCTGAGTTTTTAGTTGGTAGCGTTGATGAGAGTGGTTATATAAGGCGTTCCTTGTCAGACATTATGGACGATTTGGCCTTTACACAAAATGTTTATACTACTGAAGATAAAATTGCCAAGGTTTTAAAAATTGTACATCAATTAGATCCCGCCGGTGTTGGTGCCAGAAACCTGCAAGAATGCTTAAGCATTCAGTTACATCGAAAAAATAAAACCCCTGATACCGAACTGGCCATTGATATTATAGACAATGCTTTTGATCAATTTACTAAAAAGCATTATGCCAAATTACTTCAAAAGTTTGATGTTACCGAAATACAACTCAAGGACGCCATTCATGAAATTGAGCATTTAAACCCTAAACCGGGAGGCTCTTATGCGGGAAACAATCGTATTGTAGAGCATGTGGTGCCCGATTTTGCCATTAAAATTGTAGATGGTGAATTGGAGTTAACGCTAAACGGACGTAATGCTCCTGAGCTACATGTTTCTAAAGAATACAACAACATGCTTAAAGGGTATAAGGATGCTAAGGAAAAATCGAAATCGCAGAAGGATGCCGTTATGTTTATTAAGCAAAAATTAGATGCTGCCAAGTGGTTTATTGAGGCCATTAGACAAAGGCAGCAAACATTGTTTGTTACTATGAGCGCTATTATGCATTATCAAAAAGATTATTTCTTAACTGGTGATGAACGCAACCTAAGACCTATGATTCTTAAAGATATAGCTGATGAAATTTCTATGGATGTCTCAACCGTTTCTAGAGTTGCCAACAGCAAGTATGTTGACACCCCTTATGGCACCAAATTAATTAAGGATTTCTTTTCTGAATCGATGAAAAACGATCAAGGTGAAGATGTATCAACCAAAGAAATCAAGAAAATTTTAGAAACTGTTATTGACGAAGAAAACAAACGAAAACCCTTAACAGATGAAGCCCTAGCTTCTATTTTAAAAGAAAAAGGATATCCAATAGCACGGCGTACGGTAGCAAAATATAGAGAACAACTTGATGTTCCGGTAGCCCGACTAAGAAAAAAGATATGATGGATCGCATTTTAAAAGGTATCTCGTTTGTTTTCCATCCATTACTCATGCCCTTATTTGGGGTTGTTTTTTACTTTGTAAAATCCCCACGGTTTATTCCAAAAGATATCATTCAAGCCAAACTTGTATCGCTTGCCATTCTTACTTTAATACTGCCCATATTGCTCTATTTTCTATTAAAAACCCTGGGAAAGGTAAATTCTATTTACTTAGAAACCCCAAAAGAACGTATTATACCCTTGGGCTTAAACTGTATTGTTGTTTTAATTGTATTGCAGCGCATTTTAACCCCTTCGCAGGTTGTGGAGCTGTATTATTTTTTTATAGGCATACTCATTTCTACAATGACGTGTTTGGCTCTAGCTGTTTTTAAGTTTAAGGTAAGTATCCACATGGTTGCCATTTCTGGAGTCTTTATGTTTTTTATTGCTTTGAGCATTCATTTTAGTATTAACATTAATGGCACCCTAGCTTTAATGAGCATTATTACAGGAGCTATTGCTACCTCTAGATTACACATAAATGCACACAACTATAAGGAGTTGGTAGTTGGTTTTTTTGTGGGTATGCTACCGCAACTTATTTTGGTGAATTATTGGTTGTAATTAAAATATATAAAACATTAAACCAACTTTAACGGCATTGGTGTCTATTGAGTTTCCATCTAAAGTAGCATTATTAGAAAATATAGGGTTTAAGGCGTAGTAGAGGTGTAAATTCCATGTATTATAACCAACACTAAGCGTTAAGCCGTATTGAAAATCGTTAAAACCCTTAATGTTTTTATACTTAAGTGTTCCTGAATCTCCTTTAAATTTTGCTTTGTTAATTAGTACATAGCCTACCTTAAAACCTGTATAAATACGCCAAAACTTATATTCAGTTGGTGTAGATGTACGCCACCTAAACTCTAAAGGCAACTCAATTAAATGCATGAAAAATTTGTTCTTGGTATAATTTGTTTCACTTTCATCTAAAATGGCATAATTGGTCATATTACCATCTTGACTAATAAACAAATTTTGATTGAATGAATTGGCCGAATATCCTATACCCAAACCAATAGCTATATTCCTTCTTGTATTAAGCGGCATGTCCTTTATAGCACCAAAATGAAAGCCAGAGGAAAACCCTGTTTGCGACACTCCGCTTGGTCTATTACCAAGTAAATTATACGTTATCCCAACATAAAATTGGTCTTCTTTATACAGGGAATCTACATATTTGCTTATTGGCTCTTGTGCAAAAACCCTAAACACATTGGATGTAATGAGTAAAATAAAAAGAAACCGCTTCATTAAAATATAGGCATTGTGATATTAACTATAAATATATAATTAAAATTGTTTATCGGATAAAAAATAAAAGCGCTTTGATAAATCAAAACGCTTTTAAATATAAAATTAAGAGTTTAAATTAATTAGTAACCTTACCTTTTTTGGTGGTATAATTAATTTTAAGTGCATTTACTTTTCGTAATTCTTGCTTAATATCTCCAATTAATCCCATGTTAGCATCCCTATCTACTTTTAGGGCTGTAGTTAAAAATGGTATTAATTCTTCTCGTTTTGAAGCACGTTCTGCTGCTATAAAGGCAGCAATCTCGTTAACATCTGCAAACTTATCATTAAGCTGAATTTTTGCTTCATTACCATATTGTTTATAATTGGCACTTGGCTTTCCTGCATAGATATACATTACCAAATCCTTTTTATCCAATTTTTCAACTTGATCGGCAAAAGGCAAATTGTTCTCAATCATTAAGGTGTTCTGCCTCATTACCGTAGCAACCATGAAAAAGAACAATAGCATAAATACAATATCGGGTAATGATGCTGTTGATATTCCTGGCATGTCGCCACTTTTTTTCTTATTAAATTTAGCCATAACATGTATAAACTTTAATTATTGTACTTCTGAAAGTTTTTGCGGATATTCGATTTTTATTTTCTCTATCTGATCTTTCAGCTTTGCTTTGTTCCCTGGCCAATTTACATCTTTGTAGTTCGCTTCCATCTCACTAAAAGATATACCGTATAATGACTGTGCTCGTCTATCTCTTAAAACATTATAGGCCGCCACTAATTCATTTTGAACAGCTATATAGGTTTTATAAGTCGTTTCACGTTCATTCTTTAAAGAGATAATTGCTTTATCTGGGTTGTCGGATGAATCACTATCTCTCTTACCATTACAGTATTCGCAACTGCCATCTCCATTATTATCCAAAAACTCTATAGCTGCTTGTCTTAGGTCTTTTAATTCCATAAGCTCGTCTTCTACAAGCAATTGGTCTTTACCATTTAAAAGCACCGTAAAAATGTTCTTCTTTTTGATGATAGGTGGTTCAACTTCATTATCATCAATAGGAGGCAATTTACGGTTAATACCTGAATCCGTTTCAATAGTAGTAGTTACCAAGAAAAAGATTAAGAGTAAAAATGCTATATCGGCCATGGAGCCTGCATTAACTTCTGGTGCCGCTCTTTTTGCCATAATTTATTTATTAAATATTTTTTTTACTCCAGAGAATGCCATAGATGCAATTGCTAAAAATGCCAGTACATAAAAGGCATATAGCCCTGCACCTACTTTCTTAGAGGTTGCTTCTGTAATACCCATACCCTTGTCGTTAAAAGGTTTTAAATCTATATCTGTACCAGATGAAATGGTATAAGACAAGAATATTATTACCAAAAATATCCCGACGGTTACTAACGTTTTCTTGATATTTCCTGCAAACAACCCTTTTACCACAAATATTAATACTAATGCTAAAATTAGTGCAAGTACAACATATGTAATATATAGTATGTTGTCAATCATTGCATCTGATCCTGTCATTATTAACAGCGCAAAAATTGAGCCGATAATAGCAAGAGCAAACGCTATGATTTTGATTATTTTATGTAAACCCATAATGCTTTAATATTTCTTATTTATTACTTTTTATTTCTAATCAATAAATCCATTAACGTAATAGAAGCATCTTCCATATCGTTAACAATACTATCGATTTTAGCAATAATGTAATTGTAAAAAATTTGAAGAATAATAGCCACAATTAAACCGAATACGGTTGTTAAAAGTGCCACTTTAATACCACCTGCTACTAATGATGGTTGCATGTCTCCTGCAGCTTCAATTTTATCAAATGCCTGAATCATACCAATTACTGTACCCATGAACCCTAACATAGGAGCCAATGCAATAAATAATGAAATCCAAGAAACGTTTTTCTCTAATTGTCCCATTTGAACACCACCATAAGCTACAACAGCTTTTTCGGCAGCTTCTAAACCTTCGTCTGTTCTATCTAAACCTTGATAAAAAATAGATGCCACAGGCCCTTTAGTGTTTCTACAAACTTCTTTTGCAGCTTCAACACCACCAGAAGACAATGCATCTTCTACGTCCTGAGTTAATTTTTTTGTATTAGTTGTTGAAAGATTTAAAAAGATAATTCTCTCTATAGCAATTGCTAAACCTAGAATTAAACATAATAATACAATCCCCATAAAACCAGGGCCTCCTTCAATAAACCTCTTTTTTAATTCTTGATGAAACCCAAGTTCTTCAGCGGCGGGTGCTGCATCTTCATCTTGAGCTACATTTGTTACAGTTGTAGTAACTGCAGTTGTACTTGCATTTGTTGCATTAACAGTTCCAAAAGCCATTATTCCTGTAATGGCAAGGATAGAAAATAATCTTTTCATGTTCTAGATCTTAATTTTATTAGTTAAAGTGTTAAAGATATAAAAAAAATACAATTAAAGCATAAAAAATACAGCAGAGAGGAAGGGATTCGAACCCTCGATACCCTTTTGGGGTATACACACTTTCCAGGCGTGCGCCTTCGACCACTCGGCCACCTCTCTATATTTCAATTGTATTTAATTTTGGGGGCTCAAATAACAAAAAAAACTTTGAAAGCTAAAATTTTAAAGGTTAATTTTAAGAGATTTCTCCTCTAAGGGAAGTTTCATAAATGGTTTTGAACGTTTTGCCTGCAATATTTTGACCTAACATAAACATTAACTTACAAATTGCAGCTTCTGTAGTGATGTCTTTTCCTGAAATAACACCAATGTTTTTTAAATGATTGCTTGTTTCGTAGTGCCCCATCATAACACTTCCTGCTGCACACTGGGTTACATTTATTATATATATACCTTTTTTAATGGCTTTTTTAAGTAAATCTAGAAACCAAGTTTCTGTAGTACAATTTCCCGATCCGTAAGTCTCTAAAATAACGGCCTTTAAATTTTGGGTGTTTAATATATTTTGCAAGACCATTGGAGATATCCCTGGAAACAGTTTAATAAGTGCCATATTGTTGTCCATATTTTTATAAACCTTTAATGGTTTTTTTAAATTGGGCTTAAACAAATACTCACTGTTTATTTTTAAATGCACCCCCGACTCGGCAAGATCAGGATAGTTTGAAGATGTAAAGGCTTCAAAATGCTCTGCATTTATTTTAGTAGTGCGATTGGCCCTATATAACTTATATTCAAAATATAAACATACTTCTTTTATCACAGGCTTGTTCCTGTTTTGAAGCGAGGCCACTTGTATGGATGTTATTAAGTTTTCCTTGGCATCGGTTCTTAAATCACCAATAGGCAATTGAGATCCTGTAAACACCACTGGTTTCGCTAAATTTTCTAACATAAAACTCAGTGCCGAAGCCGTATAGCTCATGGTATCGCTGCCGTGCAGTACAACAAAACCATCAAAGGCTTTGTAGTTAGCTTCTATTATTTCGGCTATCTGAACCCAATAATCTGGATTCATATTGCTGGAATCTATAGGAGATTCAAATGAAACAGTATCTATATTACAATCCAACAACTGCAATTCGGGTATTTTCTCTAAGAGTGTTTTAAAATCGAATGCTTTAAGTGCCCCCGTACTAAAATCCTTAACCATACCAATGGTGCCTCCTGTATATATAAGTAAAATGTTAGGTTTTATATAACTCATGGCTTAAATTTTAAATAGGTCTTTAGAATTTTTTGTAGTTATTGCTGCTATATCTTGCAATGGCATATTGTACAATTCTGATAGTTTTTCCAATACCTTTAAAATATATACACTTTCGTTGCGCTTTCCTCTGTAGGGGGCAGGAGCTAAATAGGGCGCATCTGTTTCCAAAACAATT
Source organism: Aestuariibaculum scopimerae (assembly GCF_059428085.1). Lineage (NCBI taxonomy): Bacteria > Pseudomonadati > Bacteroidota > Flavobacteriia > Flavobacteriales > Flavobacteriaceae > Aestuariibaculum > Aestuariibaculum scopimerae. Next base: position 1,835,688 of record NZ_CM182089.1, on the reverse strand, counting down.
TGCTCTAAATCTATTTGATTGATAAACTGGTCAATTTTTCCATTCTTAAATGTCACTACCCCACCTATACCCAATTTCATATTATACGAGATGGCTCTTTTAGCCTGCTCTAAAGTTCCGGTAAAGCAATGGAAAATCCCATACAAGTCATCACTCTTTTCTGTCTCCAATACATCAAATATAGCATCAAAGGCATCTCTACAATGGATAACAATGGGTAACTTATATTGTTTTGCCAGTTGAATTTGATATCTAAATGCTTCTTGCTGAATGTGCAATGTCGTGGTATCCCAATATAAATCTACACCAATTTCACCAACAGCGTAAAAGGGTCTTGTTTTCAGCATCTGCTCAACATGTTGCAATTCTTCTTTGTAGTTTTCTTTTACATGTGTTGGGTGCAAGCCCATCATTAAAAACATATTATCGGGATACGCTTTTTCAAGGTGCAACATAGCATCTGTATAAGTGGAATCTATAGCAGGAATAAAAAACCGGGATACCCCTGCATCCAAAGCACGTTTTATCATTACATCTCTGTCCTCGTCAAACGCTTCGCTATATAAATGTGTGTGGGTATCGGTAATTATCATGCGGCAAAAATAACGAAGTTTTAATAAAATAGTTAGTCTAACTGCTTCAATAGTTTTTGTGCTTTTTCATAATCTTCCGCTTCTCTGGGAATCGTCCTTAAGATAGCCTCACAACGCTCATAGTATTTCTGCTTTAATTGACTGAGCGCTAAATACCAAGTAGCTTTGTACTTGTAAGCGGATTGCCCTTCACTCAAATCTTTCAACAAGGCATCTGCAATATCATAACGATTCAGCTCTATATTGGCTAGTGCCCGGTAGAATTGCAATTCGGTTGCCGGTCTTCTTTTTAGTATCAATTGTTCAAAAGCTTTGTCCGCTTTTGCAAAATCTTTAGCATTGAAGGCCTGCTCAGCCGTTTGCAACAACGCATCCTGATCACCCCTGACAGTTAAACTAATGGTTTCATAATCCGTAAAGTCACTATAGGTAGGCGTTGAAAATTGGTCCCAAGTAAAAATTCCAAACAACAGCACAACACAAGCCGCCATAGCATATTTAAAAAGCTGGAAGGTTTGAGAAGCCTTTTTACTAGTCGCTACCGTGCTTTTACTAAAATGGGTATTGGATATCTTCTGTATATTTTCTTTGAAGCTTTCAAGAGCCGCTTCATTCTGAAACTTATGCTCCAAAAATGCTGTCGTTTCTTTATATACATCAAATGCTTCTTGGAATGCCTTATCGGTTTTCAATCTATTTTCAAAAGCCGCCTTTTCTTCTGGAGACAGCGTATCGGTTAGATAGCTGTCAAATACCATATAATCTTGTTCTTCCATGACAATTACGAATTAAGTTGGTTAAATTTTGGCGACTCCTGAATTAGTGTTGTTAGTTTACCAATACATAAGGACTTCTTTTTTCTGGCGTAAGCATAGGTAACTCCTAAACTATTTGCCACCTCCTCCATGGATTTTATTTTAAAGGTTGCTTGAAGTAGTTCCTTGCAAGCTGTTCCCAATTTTTGAAACATTTCTGTAAACAAGGCTTCTTTTTCGCCAAACACCGATGTTTCAAAAACTAATTCTTGAGCGTCGTCACCTTTATATAAGACGTCTTCATTAATTGTTACCTCTTTATGAGATGTTTTTTTTAGTTCATTTAACCATTTGCGTTTGCATAGCAAAAAAAAGTAAGCGTCAAACGGACAAGTAAGCTGTAACCTTTTTTGACTTGCCTGATTGTAAATGGTTATTAAGGTTTCTTGAATAACATCCTGAGCTTCGTCTGTACTACCACTATTCTGCTTGATATAATTAACAACTTTTGGAACAAACTTATCATAGATAGCTTGTATGATAAAGGAGTTATTATTTAAAAGTCCATCAATATATTTCTGGTCTTCGTGTATTTTTTTTTCGCCCATGGAGCCCTGTATTTGCTACTAAAGTAAAAAAACTTTAAAACAAATGGGTAACAAATTTTAAAGTGGGTTGATATAAGAATGAAATCGAGTTAGTAAAGCCTTTAAACATATAAACTTTATAAACTCATAAATATTAAAATCATGAAAAAGTCCATTTTAATTATCGCAACGTTAGCATTAAGCTTTATGAATGTAAATGCTACTAATGAAAAGACAACTTCTAACGCCCCATACACAAACATGGCTATAATACCCCTAACGGAAAAGTATATAGCTCAAGTGTTTGATTGGAAGGTAGAAACAAACAAAAGTATTTATTCCGGAACTTCCTTATCTCTTGAAAGTGCTAAAAAAATGATAGCACTTTCCAGTACAGGAGAAGTTGTTTTAGGCTCCGAAATTAGCAGCTACTTTGTATTGAAACAAGATTTGGGAACCAATGCCAAGAGAAACTATTTCTGGGAAGTAAAAACAACCACAGGTCATGCCCGAGGGTATGCATCCTCTAAATCTTATGCCCATAAAATGATTGCATTGGTTGCCACAGGTGATGCTATTGTAGATAAAATAATCATTAGTCAACCTCAACAATAAAAAAAATTAAAAATGGGGTAACAAATTTGTTGCCCTGTTTATATAACCATGAATAGAAAGCAATAAATCGTGCTTAAACTATAATAAACAATGAATAACCTTTTAAAATTAAATACCATGAAAAATTTAAAACACATTTTAGGAACTCTTTTATTAGCAACCGTTTTTTTAACGAGTTGTACCAATGACAACGACGATATTATAGTACGTCCAACATCTGAAGATTTTAACAACATTCAAGAGGCCGCTTTAGAAGCCCTTAAACAAACCTTTCAGTTTGAGGCTGAAGATGGTTTTGTAACCTTAACCTCCGAGCAAGGTGTGAATCTGTATATTGATGGCAACTGTTTAACCTTAAACGGCAATGCAGTAACCGGTACTGTGGATATTGAGTTTGTAGAAGTATTTGATAAAGGAAACATGCTTACCACCAACAAACCAACCATGGGTATCTTACCTAGTGGAGATAAGGCCATGTTAATTTCGGGTGGCGAGTTTTTTGTAAAAGCAACACAAAATGGTGAAGCCCTAGATACTAACTGCGGTTTTCAAATGCTAATTCCGGCCGATATTACCGGAGATGTAGACAACGATATGATCCTTTGGAAAGGTGTGATAGATGAAGATGGTGAACTTGCTTGGGAAGAGGACAAACGCGATGGTCCCAACGGACAAGGTGGTGTATTTGCCGAGGGTAATAACTACTATGCCTTTATGAGCGATTTTGGATGGAGTAACGTAGACCGTTTTTATAATGATCCACGCCCTAAAACAACTATTCTGGCCGGGGTACCTGAGGGGTACGACAACACCAACTGTTCTCTGTTCTTGTCTTATGATGGCGAAGATACTGGTTTAGCCAATTTGGATACCTACGATTCCGGCACCGGATTGTTTAGTGAGCACTACGGACAAATTCCTATTGGATTGGAATGTCACGTCATCTTTGTATCCGAAGAAAATGGCAACTGGAAATACGCTATTCAAGCTGTTACCATTGTTGAAAATGGGGTAATCACCTTTACCGAAGCCGAAATGGCCGTAGTTACGCAAGCCCAACTTACTGCTGTTATTAACGCATTACCGTAAACAATCTGCACATGTTAATACCCTACTTGGTTTGGTTAGCCCCCTTTTAGCAACCTGCTTTTTTTAAACCGGAAACATCATTGTTTCCGGTTTTTTTGTTTGTCAATTAAATACATTAAATAGAGAATTTGAAAGTCCTTTAAGCGAGTATCTGATACACATTTAACGACTATCTAATATCGATTCGGACTACTTCTTATAAACCATAAACAGTATAGGGTAACAAAAATCCCTCTCTATTGATATAATAATATCTAAGGAATTGTATTTTTATAGACAACTAAACCAAATGATTATGAACAAAGGGACCTTGTTACTTATATGCAGTATGTGTTTACTCCACACCTATGCACAACAATTAGTACCTGGTGATACTATTACCCGAACCGCTACTATAAGCCACAAAACAACCGACAATAACTAAGTGTTCGTGTGGTCGGTACGGCCAAACATGAACGCCGTGTTGACTGAACCGGTAGTTGGTCGGTTAGCCTACTATGGGGATTGGTTTGTTTTTTTAAGAGGGGTTTAAGGAGTTGTTTCAGGCCTATTTCTATTTGGTGTTCAACTCAACAATCGTTTTCAGTCTTTATCTTAATAAGTAAGGTAAACATTTAGGTTTTACAGAGGTTTATTTCTTTCATAATTTAAAATTTAGACAATATCTGCCTGTTACGTGCTTGGCAACGTTTTTTTATTGAGGCTTATGTAACTGTTTTATCCAGTGTTTTGGCGGGCCTCGAGCTGTAAATGTTGTAATGGTTATTAACCGTCCTTGTCGGCATTTAGGGCATATATTGTGTAATAAGGGAGCTTTTTCTTTTAGCTTTACCGGAACAAGTGTTTTCTTTAATTCAACTAAGCTTAGCCTTTTATGGTAAGAACTGAGCATACCATAATGCCTGATACGAACAAAACCTTTAGGCAAAACATGTAAAGCAAAACGTCTGATGAACTCGGCATCGGGTAAGCACATCATTTTACGTTTACCGCCATGCCGATAATCTTTTACCGAGAAGGTTACAGAACCATTCCCGATAGCCAGTATGCGATGGTTACTGATGGCTATTTTATGGGTGTAGCGCCCCAAATATTCTACCACCTGCTCGGGGCCTAAAAAGGGACGTTTACAATACACCACCCAAGGCTTTTTAAATAGGTCATTATAAAAATCTGATGTGATTTCTAGATTTGATGATTTTCGTAATTGCGCCACAAAGCGTGCTCTAAACACCTTACTCATGGCTTTTACCGGGAAGAGATATTTTCCTTTATGTTTTACAGATTTCCATCGTCCATAAGATGTTATTCCTCCTCCAGGTACAATACAATGCAGATGCGGATGCAACGATAGGTTTTGCCCCCAAGTATGCAGTACAGCAATCATTCCTGCGCGAGCGCCTAAAAACTTTGGGTGACACCCAAAGTCATAGATAACCTGCCAGGCCACTTTAAAGAGTGTGTTATAAAGTGTTTTAGGTATGTAAAGACACAAGCGGTTAAGTTCTTGTGGTAAGGTGAACACCACATGAAAATAAGGCACGGGTAACAGTTCAGCTTCACGAGCCCGTATCCACTGTTCTTTTTGATGTCCCTGGCACTTGGGACAATGACGGTTTCTGCAACTGTTATAACTCAGGTGTAAAGTGTTGCATTTGGGGTTATTGCAGCGGTCTATATGCCCACCCAGCGCTAAGGTTCTACACTTTCGTATGGCATGCAAGGTTCTTAGCTGCCAACTGCTATGGCTATAGGCTGATAGTTGATTTTGATTGCGTTCTAACACCTGAGCTACTTCATAGGTAGCACGTTTCACAACTACTAACTATATAACCGATCTAGAGGACTAAAAGGCTTTTGTCTACCTAATTGTGCCACATGAAGGTAAACCAATGTGGTTTGAATGTCGGCATGCCCCAACAGCTCTTTAATGCTAATAATATCCAGTCCCATTTCCAGTAAATGAGTGGCATAACTATGCCTGAAACTGTGGGTGGTGACCTGTTTCTTAATCCCGCTATGTTTACGGGCTTCACGTATAATCCACTGTATACCCCGGGTGGATAACGGCACAGGTGTACCTTCAGCATGATTACCGTTAAAACACCAGATACGAGGGTGTTCGGCTGAAATATAGCTTTTAAGACCACGAATTTGCAGAGCAGATAAAGGAACGTAACGGTCTTTATTGCCTTTTCCCTGACGGATATGCAGCATCTTGCGATCGAAATCCAAATCCTTTAATTGAAGGTTGCGAAGTTCGAAACAACGTAAGCCACAGCCATACAACATAGCCAGAACTAAACGGTGTTTTAATAGTTTAGGCGTTTTAAGAAGTAACTTAACCTCTTGACGGCTTAATACCACCGGCAATTTGTTGGGACGCTTGATCGATGGAAGCACGACGCGCATCTCTTTTAGTTCATAGATGCGATACAGATACCGTAAACCATAAACGGTATGCTTAAAGAAGCTTCCTGAAGGTGCTTTAGATTGTGATTTTAAAACATGTAGGTAGTCTAAAACCTGTTCTTCATCTAAATCTAAAGGACTACAATTAAAATGCAAGGTGATGTGAGCCAGACAACGGGCATAATTGGTAAAGGTACTGATGCTTTTGCCTGAAAGGGTTACAGAGCGTTCTAACTTGCGGTATAATTCTGTAAACTCGGGTACAGATTTACACGCTTTTTCAATGAGAGTAATGCTTTTTTTTCATAATTTTAAAATTATAAGATTTAACATTACTTAAAGGTAGCCAAAAGTGAGTGTATTTCACTGGAAAGCTACCTTTAGGTTTAGTTCAACACCGTGCTCTTTACCCCAGAAACACCTGCTTTAAATCAAATAGCCGGGGCTCCCAAAGCGTTTTACACCTATTTTTGGGAGTTTGGCGATGGTCACTACAGCCAGGAGCAAGCCCCAAAGCACGTGTACGAGCAAACAGGAGATTACGAGGTACGGTTATGGGCCACCAATAATTACGACACCGGGAAACCACCCACCACACGCCCTAAAAAAATACAGGTAAACAGCATATCGTCCGTACCTAACGACCAGGCATCTTTAGAAGAAGACCTCCTGTTAAAACGCAACAGAGAACCCATACCGGACGAGGAATTTGTGGTAGTGTTGAGCTACAAAAACCCTAAAGAGTATTCTGTTAACGGAAAACTCTATTTGTTTTACAATGAACAGAAATACAAAGCAGATAATTTTGTACTAACAGATACCCGTACCTATCATAATGAAAAAGCCATCATGCCCGAAAACGGATTTGCTTTTTCAGGAATTGTTGATGATGCCGATAGTTATTTGGCCTCGGCCGGACCAGCCATAGAACAATATCAAGTAGCACAGGACACCTCTTATAAAACCAACCTTCCTTTAACTTTAGAACATGCCAAGGCGTATTATAAAAACTGGCAGGCTCTAGAATTCAACAACATGCAACCACAAGAAGAGCGGAATATTTTTTTCGGTTTAAAAACCACACCGGAAATGCTTAAAGATACCAGTGCTATTATTTCGGTACGCGGTATTTATGTCCCCGATGCCAATTACGACAACCATAAGGTTAAGGACATGGAAATGGAGATTGTCACCTCCCATGATCCCAATAAGATGTCTTCTAACGGTACGTTTATGAACTACCGCTTGGTTAGGTTTAAAACCCTAAAATACAAGATTAAGTTTCAAAATAATGGGGAAGGCCCCGCCAGGACCATTCGCTTAGAAACGGACATCCCCGAAATGCTGGACAAATCGACCCTGAAGGTATTGGATATGTATCCCAAATGTGAGATATGCCCCAAGCGCGAAGTGCTGTACAGTTGTTTAGACACCAGCTTTACCAATACACAAGCTATTTTTACCTTTAAAAACATTTACCTCCCAGGGAGCGAGCAAAAAAATGTCAAGGCCTACGATTCCACGAAAGGTTTTGTAAAATACAGTATTAAGTTTGCTAAAGACTTTCATAAACAAAAGACCAAAAGCAGAACGGCCATCATTTTTGACAAAAACGACCCCATCATTACTAATTATTCCACCACGCGCTTCTTACCGGGGATCTCCATTGGCGCCAAAGTCGGTTACAATACCTACAGTAACTTAAAAGATTCTGAGAGTTATTTTTTTGGAGCCACACTGTCGCCTTACAAATCATACCGCTGGTACTGGCAGGTAGAGTTAATGAATAACTTCCTCACCTACAGCAGCAACACCAATACAGAAGAAGGTTTTGTACAGGACGCTAATGGCTTACGGTTTTACCAGCGAACCAGCAGCAGCAGTTCTTATAAAAACATAGACTGGGACGTACCTGTTTTAATACGGTACAACATTAATAATTACTTAGGGTTGGGTGCCGGATTGCAAAACACCATTGCTTTGAGTGAAAAACGGCAACAATCGGTACTGGTAGAACGGTTTGAAGGCGATACGGCAGATTCCCCCATCATTGAAAGCTCGGAAACCACATCGAGTGAAACCAATGGATTTACTAATTTAAGAACCGGGTTGCTTTTTGAAGCAACGGCTGGTTTTGCCAGAATTGGCCCTAGTTTGGGAGCTCGGTATATTATGGATTTCGATAAGAATTTTAACTATTGGCAGTTTTATGCTATATGGAAATTTTAAAAATGAGATAGTTACAATGCTCAAACTGACAAGTTGCTGGGCTAAAGTAATCTAAATGCTAACCATGAAATACATTACAGGCTTATTAATATTATTTCTGTGTAGTACAGGATATTCCCAAAATTTAGAAGAAGCGATATACCGTGCTGCAGAAACATTTATAGCAAATAGCAATGACACGGCCTTACTTAAACTAAACCAACAAGAAACGCAATTTAAAGAGCAGGTTAATACCAAAGATGAGCAATTAGCCTTGGTGTTTTTACAATGCCATAAGGCTTACTATTTAAAAACATCCGGAAACTTACCAACGGCTATCACAACCTATGAAGAAGCCTCTACACGCTTTTTTGAAAATGCCCTAAGCACATACTCCGATTTTGATATGATTGAGAGTTGTTTGAAACCACTAGGGAACCTGTATATCCAAACAGGCGACTACACGAATGCGGTAAGCACCATTAATAACTATATTGTACTTGCGGAAAATAGTGGTAATACCGCTCACAAGATAAGCGGCACCATCAATCTATCGAAATTATACCAAACATTGGGAAAGCATGAAACCGTTTTGGAACTAGTAAACAGAAGCTTGGCATTAAACACCCTAACTCCTTCCCAAAAAGGCCATTTAATAAGCATTAAAACGGCCAGCTTATTAGCCTTGAAGCAGTATGATGACGCATGGACTACCAACAACACCCTTGATTTACCAACTTTTCAACGTTTTAAAAACAACTATGCCATTGCCTTTCAAAAAGGAGACTATACAAAAGCATTAGTGGCTTTCAAGGAAGCAAAAAAGCATTTGGAACCTCATTTATTATCTACGAGAAGCTTGGCTAAATTTTATTTAGAGGAAGCACAACTATACCATAAATTGCGTAGGCCGGAGCAAGTAGATATCGCTTTAAAAAAGGCCCTCAACATATTACTCCCTAATTTTACAGGTGACGGCATACCGGAAAAAACAGCCTTGTATGCCGAGAATACCTTTATAGATATTTTCGACTTGTACGCGTCCATACAGGCCTCTAATAGCCTTGCTCTGGAATATCTGGATTTAAGTTTTTACGTGTCTCTTTTATTGGAACGCAACTGGACCTCTCAAGAAAATAAACTACAAAATCAGGCGGCAGACCGGGTAAGGAGTGAGCGGTGTATCGATCTGCTATTTAAAACCTACCAACAAACCCCTGATAAAAGCTTGCTGATTCGAGCATTCCAATATGCCGAAAACAATAAGGCTTCGGTTTTAAAGGCCATTTCACATAAAAAAATGCGTCTAGAACAACATCCCAACGACACGCTTTTAATAAAAGAGTTTAACCTTTTAAAAGAACAAGAACGTGTTACCAGTTTACTTATCACCGCACAATGGCACCGGGCCGAGGCTTCAAAAATAAATGACTTAAGTGAAGCTCTGCATGCCATATCCATAAAGCTTAAAGTGTTGAACGATACGATTTCTAAAGTATACCCACCCAGCTACCAGCCTATTTCGGTAAATGCCCTTCAGGAAAAGCTAAAGACCAAGTCTGCGGTTATGGTAGCCTACTTTTATGGCAAGAACACACTGTATCAGTTTGTCATTTCGGAACGGGATATCCAACTAATGGCGAAACCCTTAGATGCATCTACAACAAAAACAATCACCGATTTTATCCACTTGTTTGACAAAGCTACCAGCATTAATAATGATGTGGAACGCTTTTCTAAACTTTCGCACCAACTGTATCAATTAACAAACCTGCAAGCGGTTAGCACGCACCAACAAATTGTTATCATTCCGGATGGCTTGCTCAATTTCATTCCTTTTGAATCGCTTTTAACAAGCCCTGCAAAAACACGTGCTTTTTCTAAAATGCCTTTTGTGATTAAAACCCAAACCTTGGCATATAACTCCAGTGCTCAATTCTTTTTACGCCCATATACTCATAACAAGAAAACCGACTTACTGGGGTTCTTTCCTGTTTTTGAGGGAAGCGCCCAAGCGCTTAGGTTTTCTGTGGATGAAGCAAAGGCTATTTCAGATGAAATGGACGCTACTTTACTTTTAAAAGAGGCCGCTACTAAAACCCAATTTATGGCGCAGGCAGAAGCCTACCCTATTCTTCATTTATCCACCCATGCCAGTAGTGGTGATTTTGTGATTCCCGCCCATATAGACTTTTACGACACCACCCTATTTTTAAACGAGTTGTACGGTTTAAATTTAAATAGTGACCTGGTGGTGCTAAGTGCATGTGAAACAGGCATTGGAAAACTCTACAAAGGAGAAGGCTCTATGAGCGTGGCACGAGGGTTTCAATATGCCGGAGCACAGAACTTGTTATTTTCGTTATGGAAAATTAACGACTTATCAACCTCACAACTCATGCAATCGTTTTATAAGCATTATCACGACTCCCAATCGGCCTACCTGGCAAACCATCACTCCAAATTGGATTATTTACAAAATGAAGCCATAAGCAATGTAAAAAAATCACCTTATTACTGGAGTGCCTTTGTATTTTACGGTGCGCTTGAGCCTGAAAAGGCTTCCAACACACTATTTTATATTATTTTTGGGATATTTATTCTTTTGCTTTCAGTAATTTTAACGCTGAAATCCAAAAACAATGGCAACGGATAGTTTACAACAGTTTCTTTCGGACAAAGGGTACATTAAGGTCAAGATGCGGCTTACCAAAACCAATCATTTTGAAATAAAAGCAACCCTTAATGGTATTAAAGGACGCTTTATTTTAGATACGGGGGCCTCAAGTTCTTGTGTAGGCTTTGAGGCTATAGATACCTTCAAGTTAAAGGTTAAGGATTCTAAAATTATGGCTGCTGGTGCCGGGGCTATTAATATGGAGACCAAAATGTCTAAGAAAAACAAAGTTAAAATTGGCAAATGGAAAAACGGGAAAGTTGTGTTGGTACTGTTTAATCTTACCCATGTAAATACGGCGCTTATTAATCACAATTCTAAACCTGTTGATGGTATCATTGGAGCCGATATTTTAAATAAAGCCAACGCTATTATTGATTATGAAAAGAAATACCTATACTTAAAACTATAAAATTTATATATTTACTTGTATTAATAGCTTTATAACTCACCTTTTTAATGAATACTTCGATTGTTATTGCCGATGACCATCCGCTCATGCTGCGGGGCTTAACAGATTTTTTAACTTCAAAAGGGTTTAACCTTGTTGGCAGCGCTCAAGATGGCAAAGCGGCTTATAAGCTTATTGTAAAATTAAAACCCGAAATAGCTATCCTAGATATAAGGATGCCCGGTAAAACGGGTCTGGAAATTGCGGAGGACTGTAAAAAGCATAACCTGCCTACCAAAATCATTCTTATTACTTTTGATAAAGAAGAGGAATTGTATGAACAGGCCAAAGCGTTTAATGTTTATGGTTACATTTTAAAAGACTTTGCCATTGAGGAAATTGAAACCTGTATAGCCCATGTTATTAATAACAAACCCTATTTTAGCGAGGAAATAACCTCTTACCTCAACGCAAATTCTAACCCTAAACCTGAAGCCATAGGGCTTCTTACTAAATCTGAATTAAAAATCGTTCAACTTATCGCAAATAAAAAAACCAGCCTTGATATTGCTGAAGAGCTTTCTATTTCTATTAGAACGGTTGATAAGCACCGAAGCAATATTGTATCTAAATTAGGACTGGACAATAAGCCAACATCGCTGTTGCTTTGGGCCACACTTAACAAGGAGCATTTTTAAAAATACGTAGAAGTGCGTATTTTTTTTATGTAACATACACGGTATCTTTACAGTGCTATTAATTAGTTCTTAGGGAGATTTATTTGAAAAGCTCTAGATTGTAATGCGTCTAGAGCTTTTTTTTTGGCTTATATAGCATCCTTAAAAAATACGTAGAAGTGCGTATTTTTTATAGGTTTTTTACAACTTATCTTTACAATGCTATTAATTCTTTATATATAAGAGCCTTTTTTTAAAGAAAGGCTCTTCTCACTAAGCTCTGTGCTGTTATGGTACAGAGCTTTAAATGAAAACTGTTTATGAGGAAAGACAAAAAAATTTTAGAAAAGTATGTTATAGTAGGGTTATTTACTTTAATTGTTATCGTTATTGCAATAAATGTTATCGTCTTAATTTAGTTAGTTTTTTTGAATTTTAAGTTCATAAAAAAAGTGCTAGTATTTTAGCACTTTTTTTATGAACTCTATTTAAAGGATTGTTAAAGCTCTAAAGCCTTTTTAACATCATTATCCATTAACAATTCGGTGGGGTTTTCCAGGGCTTCTTTTACAGCCACTAGAAAGCCTACGCTTTCTTTACCATCTATAATTCTATGATCGTATGATAGTGCTACGTACATAATGGGGCGTATTTCAACCTTACCATCAACGGCAACTGGTCGTTCTACAATATTATGCATTCCAAGAATACCACTTTGTGGTGGATTGATAATTGGTGTAGACAGCATACTTCCAAAAACACCACCATTAGATATGGTAAAAGTTCCTCCGGTCATCTCATCAACTGTAATTTGACCATCTCGTGCACGAATTGCCAAACGTTTTATTTCGGCCTCTACACCTCTAAAGCTCAAGTTCTCTGCATTTCGCATAACGGGAACCATGAGCCCTTTTGGGCCGGATACGGCAACACTGATATCGCAAAAATCATAGCTTATCATGTCTTTACCATCAATCATGGAATTAACCGCTGGATACATTTTAAGCGCTCTCACTACTGCTAAGGTAAAGAAACTCATAAATCCTAAGCCTACACCATGCTTTGTTTTAAAGGTTTCTTTGTACTCATTTCTTAAGGCGAAAATAGGTGACATATCTACCTCATTAAACGTTGTTAGCATAGCTGTAGTATTCTTTGCTTCTACTAGGCGTTCTGCAACTTTACGTCTAAGCATGGACATTTTACTTTTAGAAGACCCGCGGTTACCTCCTGTTGGAGTTCCCATAGAAGGTACTGCTTTTATAGCATCGTCTTTTGTAATTCTACCATCTTTTCCTGTTCCTGAAATGGAAGCGGCATCTATATCTTTTTCTGCTAAAATCTTTTTAGCTGCAGGACTTGCTGTTCCTGTAGCATAGGTTTTAGTTTCTGTTGCAGCAGGTTTTTGTGCTTCAGTTTTTGGTGCTTCTTCGTTTTTGGCTTCAGCTTCCTTAGCTTCTTTAGGAGCTTCTGAGCCTTCGGGTTTAGCAGCACTTGTATCAATTAAACACACTACGGCACCTACAGCAACGGCATCACCTTCTTCAGCTTTTAAGGTAATGATTCCACTGGCTTCCGCTGGCAGTTCTAAAGTTGCTTTGTCACTATCTACTTCTGCTATTGCCTGGTCTTTTTCTATATAATCACCATCTTCTACTAACCATGTTGCTATTTCTACTTCTGTAATAGACTCCCCTGGTGAAGGCACTTTCATTTCTAAAATCATTCTTTATAATTTTAATTGGATTTTATTGTAATAATTAATGGTTATCAAAAACAGCTTTGATAACACGTTGCTGTCTGTTTTTATCTCTTGTGCTGGACCCTGGTGCTGGCACTGAGCTAAATGGGCGTGATAAAACTTCCAGTTTAACCAAATCCATCCGTTGCGCCATATGCATCCATGCACCCATATTCTTCGGTTCTTCTTGAGCCCAGATATATTTTTCAATATTAGGATAACGATCTATAACCGCTTGTATTTTTTCAAAATGTAATGGGAATAATTGCTCAATTCTTACAAGCGCTACATCGTCTGTTCCCAAGGTCTCCCTTTCTGCCAACAAATCGTAGTAGAATTTCCCTGTACAAAACACCAGTTTTTTAGCGTTTTTGGGATTTATGGTATCGTCTATAACTTCTTGGAACTCGCCAGTAGCCAATTCGCTTAAACTTGAAACGGCTTTTGTATGACGCAATAAACTTTTTGGTGTAAAAACCACCAATGGTTTTCTATAATTGCGTTTCATTTGGCGTCGTAACAAATGAAAAAAGTTTGCTGGTGTAGTACAATCGGCTACAATCATATTATCTTCTCCACATAGTTGGAGATAACGTTCTATTCTTGCTGATGAATGCTCTGACCCTTGACCTTCATACCCATGAGGCAATAGTACAACAATACCATTTTGTGTTTTCCACTTATCTTCTGCAGCAGATAAATATTGGTCGAATATAATTTGTGCACCATTACTAAAATCGCCAAACTGTGCTTCCCAAATAGTTAATGTGTTTGGATTTGCCATGGCATAACCATAATCAAAACCAAGAACGCCATACTCTGACAAAAAGGAATTATAAATATCCATTTTACCTTTATTGTCAGGATTTGTATTTAATAAGTTAATACGCTCTTCTGATATTTCGTCACGCAAAATAGCATGTCTGTGGCTAAAGGTACCGCGCTCTACATCTTGTCCAGAAATACGAACATTAAAACCTTCTTCCATTAAACTTCCATAGGCCAATGTTTCTGCCATACCCCAATCTAATGTATCGGTTTCAAAAACCATTTTGGCCCTGCCATCTAAAATTCTTTCGGCTTTTCTTAAAAACTTAACACCTTCTGGAACTGTTGATACGACCTTTGAGATATGCTCTAACTTATCTTTGGGGTAGGATGTATTTACCGTTTGAAGCATCCCCTCAAGACCTTGACGCTGGAATCCTTCCCAACGCTCTTGCATAAACTCTCTAACCCGTGAAGATTCTACTTCTTTTGATTTGGCATACTCGGCTTCTAATGTTGTTTTAAATTCTTCAACAATAGTATCTAAATAAGCTTTGTCAATCGTATTTTCAGCAATTAGTTTTTCAGAATATATTGCAAATGGATTTTTGTGCTTTGCTATTTCCTTATAGAGTTTAGGCTGTGTAAACCTAGGTTCGTCGCCTTCGTTATGGCCATATTTACGGTAACCCAATAAGTCTATATAAACATCTTTTTTATAGCGCATTCTATATTCTAATGCTAATTCTACAGCATGTACTACAGCTTCGGCATCGTCTGAGTTTACATGAAGCACGGGCGATAAGGTTACCTTGGCCACATCGGTACAATAGGTACTAGAGCGGGCATCTAAATAATTGGTTGTAAACCCTATTTGGTTGTTAACCACTATATGAACGGTTCCTCCTGTTTTATACCCATTTAGTTGACTCATTTGTGCCACCTCGTAAACAATACCTTGCCCGGCAATAGCAGCATCACCATGAACGATGATTGGGATAATTTTCAAATCGTCTCCATCATAATCAGAGTCTATTTTTGCCCTGGTAATCCCTTCGGCAACAGACGCCACGGTTTCTAAGTGCGATGGGTTGGGCACTAAGTTCATCTTAATGTTTTTACCATTTTGGTAGGTTTTATCCAAAGTCAACCCTAAATGGTATTTAACATCCCCATCAATATTCTCATCTTCAAAATCTTTACCCTCAAATTCACTAAACAGCTCATTCATTGGTTTTCTGAATATATTGACTAGGGTGCTCAATCGGCCGCGGTGCGCCATTCCCAAAACACATTCTTTTACACCATATTTTTCTACGGCATAAAACAACACATTACTAATGGCTGGAATTAAAGCCTCACCACCTTCTAATGAAAAGCGTTTTTGACCTACATATTTGGTTTGTAAAAAATTTTCGAATGTTACGGCCTGATTTAACTTAGAAAGGATATATTTCTTTTTATCAACCGAAAAACTAGGTTGATTATCATTTAAGTTCAATTTACTTTGCCACCACGAAATAACTTCGGGATTTCTTAAGTACATATATTCAACACCAATAGAACTACAATAAATCCTATCTAAATGAACAATAATTTCACGCAAGGTTTGGGCGCCTATCCCTAAAATATCACCAGCATTAAAAACAGTATCTAAGTCGTCCTTAGTGAGTCCAAAATTTTCAATATCTAAAGTTGGTGAATAGGTTCTTCTATCACGTACAGGGTTTGTTTTAGTAAACAAATGCCCACGCATTCTATAACCATCTATAAGTTTTATTACCTGAAATTCTTTTTGAAGATATTCTGGCATTTGTGCTGAAACACCTTCAACAATCTCACCATCTAAACCGTAATTCTCGCTTCCAAAATCATAGCCTTGAAAAAAGGCGCGCCAACTGGGTTCTACGGTATCTGGATTTTGTAAATATTGGTCATATAAATCAGCAAAATATGCTGTATGTGCTGCATTTAAAAAGGAAAATTTATCCATTATAATTATTGATTCGCTGTACCATGAGGTTATCAAAAAAAGACATCATAGTGGTCATTGCGGGCTCCTTAAGAGCGAAGCAATCTGCCTCTAAGATGCTATATATTTTTTATCATGAGACTGCTTCGTCGTAAACTCCTCGCAGTGACATGAGATAATCTCAATTAAATTTGGAGCAAAAATACAACTTTTACCAAAATTAGATGTTTCTTTTACTATAATTATAAGGTACAAACAAACGTTATCATTAATATTAAATTTTTTATGTTAATTTTTTAGTGATTTTTTAAATTAATGCACACTCTACCTATAATCAATAAAACAAATCCTTTAATTTTATTGGCACCTATTGCTTAGTATTTATTTCTAAACCATACTTTTTGCCATTCCCGCTTTAGTATTAAAAATGATACCTGTTCAGAAAGTTTGAGTATATCGCTGCCATCTAAATCTTTTACTTGTTTTTCAGACACGTCAATGATATAAAGCAGATTTAAATAGTCTGTAAATTTTTCCTGAATGAGCTTGTAAATAGTTTCGTGAAGTAAAAACTTTAGGCTGCTTGGCAATATGGATTCATCAAAATCCAAATCAATATTTGCTAACAAAAAATCTTTATTTAACTGCCGTATAAGTTTTTTGTACAAATTAAGCTGGTTGGCTTCCTTTATTAAATCTTCAAAGGTTGTAGGTAATTGCATTATACGTTTCTATTCATTAAGCTATGGCCAAAGGCTTTTAACAATGCCTTTTTGTCTTCAGAAATTTGTAACGCATCTAAAACCATAAAGGCCTTTTTAGTATAATCTTCTATGGCTTTTTTTGTTGCTTCGGTAGCTCCCGATGTTACAAAAATTTGCTTTACAATCTTAACTTTATCGTCAATATTGTTAGTATTATCACGAAATAGTTGTTGTAATTTTTGGGTGTCATTTTCAGATGAAAACTCCAACGCTTTTAAATACAAATAGGTTTTTTTGTTTTCTATAATATCACCTCCCACCTGCTTGCCAAACGTTTTTGGGTCGCCAAAAGCATCTAGGTAATCATCTTGTAATTGAAATGCAATCCCTAAATTCTTACCAAACTCATAAATGCCCTTTTGGTCTTGAACAGATGCATTTGCAATAATGGCACCCATTTGCATAGCGGCACCCACTAAAACAGCAGTCTTATACTCAATCATTTTTAAATAAGCTGGAATGCTAACATTGTCTTGGGTTTCAAAATCCACATCATATTGCTGGCCTTCACAAACTTCTAGGGCCGTTTTACTGAACAATTTAGCCAAAGCTTGAAATGTATGGGCTTCATAGCTTTCAAATAGTTGATAGGCCATAATTAACATAGCATCGCCAGAGAGTATCCCCGTATTGATATTCCATTTTTCATGAACGGTTTCCTTTCCTCTACGCAAAGGGGCAGCATCCATAATATCATCATGAACTAAAGAAAAATTATGGAACACTTCTACACTTAAAGCCGCATGCAGTGCTTCTTTATAATTACAATTAAACACTTCAGCACTCATCAACGTCAGTACCGGCCTTAAGCGCTTACCACCTAATTGCAAGATGTAATGTATGGGATTATACAGGTTAGCAGGCTCCTTTTTTTTAATAAAGCCCTCTAAGTATGCAGAAAAAGCACCTTGGTAAAATTCTATCTGTTGCATCAAACAAAAATACACGAAAACCCCAAACAATAACAACAGAATATGGTATCAAATTTTAAAAAAACATTATTATTTGTTTAAAATAATGGCTTTTATTTTAAATTCATTAAAGTAAAATCCGGTTTGATTCGTCTAATACTACATGAAACCGGTCAAAGTCTTTGCAATGTCCAAAAAAGAAAAGGAAAGCATTATTTCTCAAACTGTTAACAAATATGGGGAAAGGCTTATGGCTTTTATCAAACCCAAGGTTAAAAACAGTGAAGATGCCGAGGATATTTTGCAAGAAGTCTGGTTTCAATTTAGCAACCTGACCAACATATCAGACATTGTAAACGTAAGCAGTTGGTTGTTTACCGTAACACAAAACAAAATAACCGACAACTACCGTAAAAAAAAGACAGAGAATTTAGAAGATTTCACGTATGAAGATGATGATGGCACGTCTGTTATTAGAGATGTTTTGCTTTTAGACCATGAAGAAAGTCCGGAGCTAAAGCTCTTTCAGGATGATATTTGGAAGGCGCTCTTAAATGCTTTAGACGAACTACCAGAAGCTCAAAAGCGTGTTTATGTAGCCAATGAATTTGAAGACAAAACCCTTCAAGAAATTGCTGATGAAGAAGGCAAAAATATTAAGACCATTATTAGCAGAAAACTGTATGCTGTGAAGCACTTACGGTTTCGGTTAAAAGAATTATATGACGATTTAAACTTGAATTAAAAATATTATGGAACATAGATTTAAAGGAAAAAGAAAATTTTTAGTTATCATCCCGCTGGTGATGCTATTTGGTCTAAGTGCTGCGGTTATGTGGCTCTGGAATGCCATTTTACCAAACGTTATCCATGTAACAGCTATTACCTACTGGCAAGCTATGGGTATTCTCGTTTTGAGTAAAATTTTATTCGGCGGATTCATGGGCTGCGGAAAACACAAGCACGCCATACACAAAAAACAAGTCTTTGAACGCATGCGAGACATGACCCCGGAGGAACGAGAAAAATTTAAAAACGCTTGGAAAGAACGATTAAAAAACAGCCCTTGGTGTAGTAAAGATTAATAATGAGACATGCCCAACTTAAAGAAAACATGTTCTAAATGTTATTTTTTTATTAAAACTAAAGAAACTTTTTTTGTTTTTAAAGTTTCCATTCGTAGCTTTGCCCCTTCATATGAAACAACAAATCATTAATAAAGCAACAGATTTATTCCTAACACTCGGTTTTAAAAGTGTTACCATGGATGATATTGCCAATGAATTGGCCATATCCAAAAAAACTATTTATGTTCACTTTCAAAACAAAACCAAACTTGTTGAAGCAGTCACTTTTGAGCTCTTTGAACATATTTGCGAAGGTATTGACGGTATTTGCAATACTTCTATAAATCCTATAGAGCAGCTTTATGACATTAAAATGTTTGTAATGCACCATTTAAAAAATGAAAAGTCTTCACCGCAATACCAGCTTAAAAAATACTACCCACAGATATACGATATTTTAAAGTTCAAGCAATTTGAAAAAATGCACGATTCGGTAAAAGAGAGTTTACAAAATGGCATTGATATGGGTTTGTTTAGGCCTAACATTGATGTAGACTTTATATCCCGAATGTATTTTAACGGTATGACAGGCATTAAAGACAACACCATTTTTCCACAAGATAAATTTAGTATGGACTATTTAATGGAAAGCTATTTAGAATACCACTTAAGAGCTATTGTGACTGATAAAGGCATTCAAATATTAAACAAACACATAAACACAAATCAATCATAAAACATGAAGCACAAACTAATTTTAACCTTTAGTTTACTCCTAGCAATCAAGGGGTTTTCACAGGAAATCCCACAAAGCTTCACATTACAGGAAGCTATAGATTACGCTTTAGAAAATAACCGAACTGCTAAAAACGCCTTACGCGATATTGAAGCCGCCAAACAACAAAAATGGGAGACAACCGCCACCGGTTTACCACAAATTAGTGCAACGGTAGATTATCAAAACTTTTTAAAACAACAAGTATCTTTAATTCCTGCAGAATTTTTTGGAGGGAATCCTGGCGAATTTTCTGAAGTGACCTTTGGAACAAAACAAAGCATTACAGCTACAGCCACCTTAACACAAAAAATCTTTGACGGCTCCTATTTAGTGGGTTTACAATCTGCCAAAGTGTTTTTGGAAATCTCAGAAAACGCTAAAGAAAAAACAGATTTGGAAGTTAGAAAGGCTGTTATTAATGCCTATGGAAATGTCCTGCTAGCAGAGGAAAGTGTTGGTATTTTACAAAAGAATGTGGAAACGCTAGAAAAAAACCTGTTTGAACTTAATAAAATATATGAAAACGGATTGGAGGAGCAAGAAAGTGTAGAGCAGCTACAAATTACGCTTTCTGGTGTACAAAGTAATCTTAAAAATGTAACAAGACTAAAGGACTTGGCATACCAAATGCTAAACATTACCCTTGGTTTAAACATTAATAGCTCTACTGTATTAACAGATCGTTTGGAAGATTTAACAGCCCAAAACATATCCTTAGAACTACTGGAAGCCGATGAAACCGTTGAGAACACTATAGATTATAGGATTGCCGAAAACGATAAGACATCAAAAGAACTACTTTTAAAACTAGAAAAAAGCAAGGCCCTTCCAACATTAAACACCTTTATAAACGGTGGTTATTCTGCGTTTAGTAACGACTTTACTTTTTTTGATAAAGACCAAAAATGGTTTGGTTCGTCTTTATTAGGTGTGAGTTTAAACATTCCTATTTTTAGTTCTTTAGGGAGAAGTGCCGCTACGCAACGTGCCCGTATTAATTTAGAAAAAGCTAAAGACGACTTGGTTGAAACCGAACAAAAAATTCAATTGCAAATCGCTTCTGCAAAAAGCGATTATCAATTTGCTGTTGAGGACTATGATAACAAGAAAAGAAACTTAAATCTTGCTGAACGTATTGAAGCTAAAAACCAAACCAAATTCTTCGAAGGTATTGGTTCCAGTTTCGATTTGCGCCAGGCACAAATACAACTATACACAGCACAACAAGAATTTTTACAGGCCATGCTAGATGTAATTAATAACAAAGCAGTATTGGAAACTGTATTAAACACAGTCAATTAAAATAATCAACAATCAAAACAAAACACTATAACATGAAAAATATATATGCTTTACTAATTGTCGCATTTGTTTTAGCATCTTGCGGTGGGGAGAAAAAAGAAAAATCCCTAGAAGCCATTTTAGAGTCTAACGACTTAACAAAATTAAAAGAAAAACGCGAAGAAATTGATGCCAAACAACAGGCCTTTGCAGAGCAATTAGCTTTGCTTAATGCTAAGATTTCAGAACTTGATACCGTTAAAAAGCTGCCATTGATTACAACCTTTAAGGTGCAATCTAAAGCTTTTGATCACTATTTGGAATTACAAGGCAATGTTCAAACCAAGCAAAACTTGGTGTTATATCCTGAAATAGGGGGCATTTTAACACGTGTTTATGTAAAAGAAGGTCAAAATGTAAAAAAAGGGCAGCTTTTAGCAACTATAGACGATGGTGGCTTAAGTCAACAAGTAGCACAGCTACAAATTCAAGCCGATTTGGCTAAAACAACCTATGAGCGCCAACAACGCTTATGGGAACAAAACATAGGCAGTGAAATTCAATATTTACAGGCCAAGTCCAGTTACGAAGCACAACAAAGAGCTGTAAATCAATTAAAAAGCCAACTTGAAAAAACCATGATACGTGCTCCATTCTCGGGTGTTGTAGACGATGTTATTACAGACCAAGGTAGTGTAGTGTCACCAGGGCAATCCTCATTAATTCGTATTGTTAATTTAGATAATATGTACATTGAAACAGATGTTCCTGAAAGCTACATTACCAATATTACTGCCAATAAGCATGTAAAAATAGAATTTCCTGTTTTAGGAACTACCCTAGACTCGAAAGTAAGACAAGCTGGTAACTTTATAAATCCTGCTAATAGAACCTTTAAAATAGAAGTAGCTGTACCAAATAAAGATAAAAACATTAAACCCAACCTAACAGCACGTTTAAAAATAAACGATTATTCCAACGAAAACGCCATATTAATACCTCAAAGTATTATTTCTGAAAATGCTGAGGGCGAACAATACATCTACATTGTAGAAAACAAAGATTCCAATAATGAGGGTGTTGCCAAACGAATTATTATTGAAACCGGAAAATCGCAAGGCGATGTTATTGAAGTTGTAAATGGTATTGAAAATGAAGTTGAAATTATTCAAGAAGGAGCCCGTAGCGTAAAAAATGGACAAACTGTTAAAGTTATTAATCAATAAGATTAAAAAATTATGACTAAGCAACAAAAACAAGTTGATAAAGAATTTAAACTATCATCGTGGGCTATTGGAAACAAGACCACAATATATGTCATGATGGTCATGATTCTTTTTTTAGGTATTTCTGCTTACTTTAAAATGCCTAGAGAAAGCTTTCCTGAAATTAAGGAAACCAAAATATATATTAGTTCTTTATTTCCCGGAAACACTGCCGAGGATATTGAAAAACTGATAACAGACCCCTTAGAAGACAAACTTAAAACCGTAAGTAATGTAGTAGAGATTACCTCATCTTCCCAAGAAGATTACTCTATGGTGATTGTAGAATTTGATGAAGATATTACCGTAGAACAAGCTAAACAAAAGGTAAAAGATGAAATAGACTCAGAAACTTCCGGTGAGGATTGGCCAACATTCAATGGTGCTAAAGTAGAACCTAATGTATTTGAGTTAAGCATGTCTGAGGAAATGCCCATTCTTAATATTAATATTTCTGGAGACTATCCAGTAGATAAATTAAAAGAATTTGGGGAGTACCTGCAGGATGAAATTGAAGACCTTATAGAAATTAAAAAAGTAGATATTCGTGGGGCTCAAGAAAAAGAAGTAGAGGTTGCCGTAGATATTTATAAAATGATGGCCTCTCAAGTAAGTTTTAATGATGTTATTAATGCTATAAACGGTGGTAATGTTACTATGTCTGCCGGCAATTTTATTGCCAGTGGACAACGCCGTACCATGCGAATTCTTGGGGAAATTGACGACCCAAGTAACCTTAACAACTTTGTGGTTAAGTCTGAACACAATAACCCTATTTATTTAAAGGATATTGCTACCGTAACATTCAGGGAAAAAGACAAAACTACTTATGCTAGGGAATTTGGAGAACCCGTTGTTATGCTAGACGTTAAAAAGCGTGCTGGAAAAAACATGGTTGAGGCGGCCGAAAAAATACAAGCCATAGTAAAAGATGCCCAAGAAAATGTATTCCCTGCCAATCTAAAACTATCGATAACGAATGATCAATCTTCTAAAACTATTGGACAGGTAGACGATTTAGTAAACAACATTATTTTTGGTATCATCCTCGTAGTAACCGTTTTAATGTTCTTTTTAGGATTTAAGAACGCACTCTTTGTTGGGTTTGCCATTCCTATGTCTATGTTCATGTCCTTAATGTTATTGAATATGCTGGGTTATACCATGAACACCATGATATTGTTTGGACTTATCATGGGGCTTGGTATGCTGGTAGATAATGGTATTGTGGTTGTTGAGAACGTATACCGTTTAATGGACGAAGAAGGCATGAGCCGTAAAGAAGCTGCCAAAAAAGGGATTGGGGAAATTGCATTTCCCATTATCATCTCTACAGCTACAACAGTTGCTGCCTTCATCCCTTTAGGGTTATGGCCTGGCTTAATGGGACAATTCATGATTTATTTCCCAATAACGCTTTCCGTGGTCTTAGGATCTTCATTATTTGTTGCTATTTTCTTCAATTCAGTGCTAGTATCAAAATTCATGACCACAGAAGATAAAGAAATGCCATTAAAGCGTATTATTTACATTACATCAATCATATCCTTCATTGGGCTCATCATTGTTATTATTGGTGGTGAATACCGCGCTTTGGGGTCCCTTATGATAACAACAGCCATCATGCTTTGGATATACCGATTGATACTTCGTAAAATGGCCAATCGTTTTCAAAACAGAACCCTTGCAAAACTTGAAAGGCTTTATGAAAACTCATTAAAAACTGCTTTAAAGGGTAAGCGCCCCTATTTTGTTAGTATTGGAACTTTTGCATTATTAATTATAGCCTTTATGGCCTTTGGTGCTTCTTTAGCTTCACAGCGAACCAAAGTTGAATTCTTTCCAGACAACAAACCCAATCAAATTATTGTCTATATTGAATACCCCGAAGGTACAGACATAGAAAAAACAAATGCCATTACTAAGCAAATAGAAAAAAAGGTGTATGCTGTACTTAATGAGGACATGTACACTGATGGCGATTACAACTATATGGTAGAAAGTGCCGTTTCGCAAGTTGGCGAAGGTGCTGGAAATCCACAAACTGACGGAGGCTCTGCAGCAGAAATGCCCCATAAAGGTAAAATTACAGCTTCTATGCGCGAGTACAAATACAGGCGTGGAGAAGATAGTGAGCTTATGCGTCAAAAAGTACAAGAAGCACTGGTAGGCATTTACCCTGGTGTTTTAATTTCTGTTGAAAAAGATCAAAACGGACCACCAGCTGGGGCTCCAATTAACATTGAATTGGAAGGTGATGATTATTCTGAACTTATTACTACAGCTGAAAATATGAGGGACTTTATTAACTCTAGAAGCATTGCTGGTATTGATGAACTAAAAATAGATGTTAACAAAGATAAACCTGCCATGCAAGTAGTAGTAGATAGAGAAAAAGCAGGAGAGTTGGGTGTTAGCTCATCACAAGTGGGGCAACAACTACGTAATTCTATTTTTGGAGCCAAAGCGGGCATATACAAAGAAGATGGTGAAGATTATGATATTTATGTGCGCTTTAACGAGGCCAACCGCTACAATACAAGTGCCATTTTTAATCAACGAATTACGTTTAGGGATATGGCTTCAGGGCAAATAAAGGAAATCCCTGTGTCGTCTGTAGCCAAACAGTCCAATACATCAGGTTTTAGTTCTATTAAGCATCGTGATGTAAAACGTGTTGTTACCGTATACTCTGCACTAGCACCAGGCTATACTGATGCTGGCGCCGTTGTTAGGCAAGTTCAAAATGCTATGAAGGAGTTTCATGACATTCCTAAAAACATTAAAATAGATTATACAGGACAAATAGAAGAGCAAAATAAGCAAATGGCCTTTTTAATGGGAGCATTCTTTACTGGCTTAGGGCTCATTTTCCTGATTTTGATTTTCCAGTTTAATTCCCTTTCAAAACCTGCCATTATTATGGGAGCTATATTTTTAAGCTTAATTGGGGTGTTTAGTGGTATCGTTATTACAGGAAGCGCCTTTGTAATTATGATGACCATGATGGGTATTATATCGCTGGCAGGAATTGTGGTTAATAATGGTGTGGTGCTGCTCGATTATGCCCAATTACTTATAGATAGAAAGAAATATGAAAAAGGATTGGACGAAGAAGCGTTTCTGGATAAAAACGACTTGTTTAATTGTATTGTACAGGCTGGTAAAGCACGTTTACGCCCTGTACTTTTAACGGCCATTACTACCATACTGGGGTTAATTCCTTTAGCTATTGGGTTAAACCTAAACTTCTACACTTTGTTTAGCGAATTTAATCCACATATTTATTTTGGTGGCGACAACGTTATTTTCTGGGGACCTTTAGCTTGGACCGTAATTTACGGCCTGTTCGTTGCCACATTCTTAACCCTAATTGTAGTGCCTGTATTGTTCTTTTTGGCCATGCAACTTAAAATGTGGTTAAACAAAAAGCTACAGTCTGAAGAAGCTCCAAAACAAATTGCTACAGAGACACCCCAAATAGAATACTAGTGAAAACTTAACAGGTATTAATTGATAATTTAAAAAGAAAAAGCCCTAACACGTGTTAGGGCTTTTTCTTTTTAATCTATTTTTTTAATACAGACTTATTTCCACTCGAAATCTCCTTGCTCTATAGACCAATCATTACCAAAAAATCCAGCACATTTAACAGCAGGAGATCCATTGGTTAGCACCTCATCGTCAAACAATAAAACATCTGGAAATGTGGTTCCATTTACAAGGTAATGATTCATATATGCAGCTTTCATTCCTTTTAAGCCTGTAGCAGTAACCACTCCAACACTTGCGATATCACTATCTGTTCTAGGAACAATATAATACATCCCCCATTGATCTCCCGATAATATGTTACCATTAAAGTCAACTTCGTTATTCTTCACTTGAATAGAAGAATGATTCAACAACTTATCCCAAGCAACATTATTAGTTTTATTTCCGTACAAAACAACATTACGATCGGCATACTTAGACAAAGAAAAATTAACATCTTTAACTATTTCTACAGAGCCATTTGCACGATACCAAAGTGTTTCGGCATCAAATCTTGCTCTATTAAAATACCAATTATTTTCTATTTCAGTTCCTTTAGTTGCATAAACAAAAACTACATTGTTTCTAAAAGCATCCTTAAAACCACCATTTCTGTGAGGGCCTTTTTCTTTTAAGTTTGGAGCTGAAGCTATCTCCCACTTCAACTTCTCTTTCTTAAAAAACATATCTTTACTTTCTTGTATAGCAAAAGAAAAACCATCAATTATAATCTCATTATCCACTTCATCGAAAACGCTAAAATCTATCTCAATGAAAGCAACATTGTCGGTTTGCAACACATACTTGTCTTCTTCTTTTGAGTATTTGAATGAACTCACCTCAAAGGGTACTTCTTGCTGATGAATTGTTATAAAATGAGATTTAGAAGACACCCCAGGTGACCCTGTATAAAACTCTAAATTATCAATATCTCTATCTTTAGGAATTGTACGCTGCTTAAAAAGATCAAATATTGGAGGCCAATCCACACTATGGTCTCCATACCAATGTGTTCCTTCTGGATATTCATAATATGTAAAATCTGGGTGGAACTCCCCTAAACGCTTTCTCATATCCCTAGCTATATAAGTAGGCACAACATCATCCTTTTCCCCATGCAAGATGTAGACACCTTGATGCAGATAGTTTCTTATTAAACCTAAAGTTCTACTTGGCGTTCCAGCTCTTTCAATAATGGTTTCCAAACGGTTTAATTGCGGAGTTCCCTGTATGCGACTTAAAGCTTTTGATGTTATACCATATACCTTTAATTCCTCTTCCGGCATGTCTAAAAGCCTGTTTAAAAACACATCTCTATATAATAACAAATCAGGATAACCGGCACATGGTGCAATAGCCGCAAATTGGTCTGGATAGGTCGCTCCTAAATACCATGTGCCATGCCCTCCCATAGAATGGCCAGTTAAATAAATTCTTTGTGGATTTGGCTTATATATACTTTTAGCGTTTTCTAAAACTTCCAAAGCATCTAAACGTCCTAAATCTTCCCAAGCATAACCAAATGGCCGTCTATTAGTTGGAGCAATTAAATCTCCCCAGTCCTTTTGTTTATAGGCGTTAGCTTGGTTAACAGCTTCTACTGAGGCTCCATGAACAGATAAAAACATAGCGCCATTAGATAACGTATCATTACTCGATGGCGCAACACTGTAATATTGAATACTTCCGTCTATATTACTAGTAAACGTTCGCTTGTGATGTGAATGCTTAGACTTTACTTCAAAAGGAATCATTTTAACATTCAGGATACGTTTATCATTACTTTTTAAATTCAGTTTCAACTCATATGTTCCTAAACTGGTATCATTTGAAACATGAGCTATAGAAAATGGTATTTTCCTAATGCTCATTGGTGGTATATTAGGTATAGTGGTATAAAGGACTTGCTCATTGAGTATAGCTTCAATAGTGTGTTTTTTTATCCAATTGTTGGTTGCATTAATTACTCGTATTGCACCTTGAAAATCCTTAGTTTCCTCCACCAATATATCAGGAATTGTCAAATCCCTAGTTGTAAACTGAACTTTAACTTTAGGCTCAATTAATCTAGCCCGTATCCTTGGAAAACGTCCTACCTTTAAAACAAAAATATTCAGTCCTTTTTTTAATTCTAAAGGAATAAGGTTCCATCCATAATCATAATGGTCTCCTTCATGAGGCTTCCCATTTACTAAGACTAAAGAATGCCCAGAGGCTTCAAATAATACTACTTTCTCTAAACTGGATTCATATTTTAAACAAATATAACTAGAGCGTAATTCATTGTCATTAAAACTATTTGTTGTATCAACTGTCATGGTCTTCCATACTACTGGGTTTCCTAAAAAATCAATATCAAACACCTCATTTTCTTTAGGTTCATAATCGGTATCCATTAAAAACCGACCAAAAACAGGATCTTTAGGAAAAGAGGATGAGTTGAATCCATGAATAGGTACTTTTAAAGCTAATGCTTCTTTGAAGATGTGAACCAACTTGCCTTCTTCAATTGTTTCAACTTTTTCTTTTCCAAAATATTCAACAATATTACCCGTCTTTTGTTGAGCATAGGTCTGCGCTGAAATTAAAAACAAGAAAAACAAAAAAGACATCATTCTAACCATAAATATTTATATTTTAACCATTAATTACATTAAAACTAATTTTATATTTATCTATAAAAATATCTTTTCGACTAACAACAGTCCAAACCACCCAAATAACGTCATATAAATTTCATACTTTAACCAAAAGTTCTTTTTTTAGTTCATTTAAAAAAACATCCTAAAAAATTAATACTCAATTGTATTTATTTAAATTTGCAACTCTAAAAATTCATTATGTACAGAAGTCATAATTGTGGTGAACTAAATGCATCACATATTAATAAGGAAGTTACACTTGCTGGTTGGGTTCAAAAATCAAGAGACAAAGGTTTTATTGTTTGGGTAGATTTACGTGATCGTTATGGGATTACGCAACTTGTTTTTGATGAAGAACGCAGTTCAAAAAAGGTGATGGCACAAGCCCAAGACCTTGGTCGTGAATTTGTTATTCAAGTAAAAGGGACTGTTATAGAGCGTGCGTCTAAAAATCCCAACATCCCAACAGGCGCTATTGAAATATTAGTTTCCGAACTAACCATTTTAAACGAAGCCATCTTACCGCCATTCACTATTGAAGATAAAACAGATGGTGGTGAAGAGCTGCGTATGAAGTACCGTTATCTGGACATCCGTCGTAACCCTGTAAAAAACAGTTTGATTTTTAGACATAAAGTAACCCAAGAGGTTCGAAACTACCTATCTAAAGAAGGCTTTATTGAAGTTGAAACCCCATACTTAATCAAATCAACACCAGAAGGAGCACGCGATTTTGTGGTGCCTTCTCGCATGAATGCTGGGCAATTTTATGCCCTGCCACAATCACCACAAACCTTTAAACAATTACTTATGGTAGGTGGTATGGATAAATACTTCCAAATTGTGAAGTGTTTTAGGGATGAGGACTTACGTGCCGACAGGCAACCCGAGTTTACACAAATAGATTGTGAAATGGCGTTTATAGAACAAGAAGACATTTTAAATGCCTTTGAAGGTTTAACACGTCACTTGCTTAAAGAAATTAATGGGGTAGAAATAGATAAATTCCCGCGCATGCTTTACGATGATGCCATGCGCCTATACGGTAACGACAAACCCGATATTCGCTTTGGAATGGTATTTGGCGAGCTTAATGCTGTAACCCAACATAAGGATTTTGGTGTTTTTAATAATGCCGAATTAGTAGTTGGCATTGCCGTTCCTGGTGGAAACATCTATACCAGAAAAGAAATAGACAACCTGATTGATTGGGTAAAACGCCCTCAAATAGGTGCTTTAGGAATGGTATATTGCCGTTGTAATGATGACGGCACCTATAAATCCTCCGTTGATAAATTTTATGACCAAGCCGATTTAGCAAAATGGGCTGAAGTTACAGGAGCCAAAGCTGGCGATTTAATTTGTGTGCTTTCCGGTAACAAACATAAGGTACGCACCCAACTAAGTGCATTGCGTATGGAATTGGCAGAACGCATGGGCTTAAGAAAACCCAATGAGTTTGCTCCACTTTGGGTTATGGACTTCCCACTCTTGGAATGGGATGAAGAAACAGAACGTTACCATGCTATGCACCACCCCTTCACATCACCAAAGCCTGGGCAAATAGACTTATTGAAAACCAATCCTGGTGCCGTAAAAGCCAATGCTTATGACTTGGTGTTGAATGGTAATGAGATTGGTGGTGGGTCTATTAGAATTCATGACAAACAAACCCAATCGTTAATGTTTGATTATCTAGGCTTTACACCCGAAGAGGCCAAAGCTCAGTTTGGTTTTTTAATGGATGCCTTCCAGTATGGAGCACCACCACATGGTGGCCTGGCTTTTGGTCTAGACCGATTGGTAGCTATTTTAGGAGGACAAGAAACCATTCGCGATTTTATTGCATTCCCCAAAAACAATGCGGGCCGTGATGTTATGATAGATGCCCCAGCACCTATAGACGATGTACAATTAACAGAATTAAGTTTAAAACTTAATATAAAACAGTAATATTTAATCCTGCTTTCATGCAGGATTTTTTAGTAGATTTAAATATGCCAAAACAAACCATACTTAAACAAATTCTAATTTGGAGGGCCAAACATATTTCCCATAGACAATTTGTTTATATTTTAAGTATTGTTATTGGTTTTACATCGGGTGTAGGCGCCGTAGTTATAAAAAACCTAACCCACTTTATACAGCATATACTGGAAGGGAATTTAATAAACTATTACCACCACGCATTTTATTTTCTATTCCCTATTTTAGGGTTTACCATAGTATATATTATTATTAAATATGTAATAAGAAATAAAGTAAGCCATGGCATCCCATCTACCCTCTTTGCCATTTCAAAACGAAAAGGTATTATGAAACAATACCAAATGTTTGGTTCTATTTTAACCGCTCCTATTACGGTTGGCTTTGGTGGTTCGGTAGGACTAGAGGGACCTACTGTTGCAACGGGTGCTGCTTTAGGCTCTAACATTTCTAGAATGTTTCACATGAATCAAACCTCTAGAAACCTATTAATTGGTTGTGCTGCCGCAGGTGCTATGAGCTCTATTTTTAAGGCGCCCATAGCAGCATTGATTTTTGCTATAGAAGTATTTAGCTTAGATTTAACCATAGCCTCAATGCTACCCCTTTTGTTAGCATCACTTTCTGCCATTTTAACCTCTTACTTTTTCTTTGGGGATGATATTTTACTACCCTTTAGAATAGAAGATAAATTTTATATAGCCGATGCCCCTTTCTATATGGTTTTAGGTGTTTTTGCAGCCTTTACCTCTATCTATTTTACAGAGGTGTACGACCGGGTTCAAAAATTATTTGACAAGTTGGGGTCTCCCATAAAACGATTGGTTGTTGGTGGTATTGGTATTGGTTTGCTCGTATTTTTAATACCCCCGCTTTATGGTGAAGGGTTTGATGTTATAAACAACTTAATTACTGGTAATCCTGAAAAGGCTCTTGAAAACAATTTGTTCCAAATGGATTTAAACAATGTATGGATTGTTATTTTTCTTTTAGCGGGATTGGTGTTTTTTAAAATTATTGCAAGTGCCCTAACCTTTGGTGCCGGAGGTGTTGGGGGCATCTTTGCTCCTGTACTTTTTATGGGAAGTATTATGGGAAACTGCATTGCTAAAATTATCAATAATTGCGGTCTTTTTAACACCCCTATTTCCGAAAGTAATTTTACCCTAGTAGGTATGGCTGGTTTACTGGCTGGTGTTTTACATGCACCATTAACAGCTATTTTCTTAATTGCTGAACTAACAGGCGGTTATGAACTTTTTATTCCTTTAATGCTTACTGCAACTATTGCCTTTAGTATTACAAAACACTTTAAGCCACACTCGGTTTATAATATGGAATTGGGCAGAAAAGGCGAGTTAATTACGCATGATAAAGACCATGCTATATTGACGTTAATGGATATAGACAAAGTGATTGAAACCAATTTTATTGCTATAAGCCCAGAAATGAACCTGGAAGAAATGATTCATAAAGCCGTGGTAAAGTCTAATAGAAACATTTTTCCAGTTGTAAAAAAAGACACTAAAAAATTACAAGGTATTATTCTTTTGGACGACTTAAGGCCTATTATGTTCGACCAAACCCTATACAAGGAAGTCGTGGCAACCGATGTAATGCAAAAACCCCCTGCGGTTATAAACCTAGACCTTGATAAAATGACCGATATTATGCAGAAATTTCAAGATAGCAGCGCCTGGAATTTACCTGTAACCAAAAATGGTGTTTATTTTGGGTTTATATCTAAATCTAAATTACTGACTGCCTACAGGCGCCAATTAATAACCTTGCAGGTCAACTCGTAACCAAAATCACCAAAACAATGAAATATATTATTTTCATTTTATTCTTAATAGCTTTGGCTAGCATTATTACAGGCTTTATAATCAAAACCACATATTCGCAAAAGTTTATCGGATTTGGTGTTTTGGGGCTTTTCTTTTTGGTATTTCCTCTATTTGCTTATTATCGATGGAAGGATAAAGACATTAAAGATTACATGCTCACCAAAGAAAATTTAGAAAAGATGCGCAAAAACCAAGAAGATAAAAAAATTTAATTACACATAATTTTTTATTATTTCCTGATGTTTTGTGTCAGTGTTAAGCAGTCTTCTTAATCGTCAACACTATAACAAATACATTTATTGTAGTAGATTCTAAAAAAAATACTAGTATTTTTTACAAAATATTGTACTATTTTTTTAAAAAAATAGTACAATATTTATAAAAGACATAAGCACAGGCAATAAAAGTTATGCAGTAAAGCAATAAAACACTAAAGCAACCATTCTAACACGAAAAGCTTAAGAAATTATCTTAGTTCAAATTACGCTTTTCAATAAAAAAACGTTTAAGTAATGTAGACGCTTCATCTTCTAAAACACCCCCTTTTATTATGGTTTTTGGATGCAACTTGGTCTTTAAATTAATGCAGCCACGTTCTTTATCCCTAGCACCATAAACAATATTGGAAATCTGGCTCCAATACAAAGCACCTGCACACATCTGGCAAGGTTCTAAAGTGACATACAACGTACATTTTTGAAGATATTTTCCACCCAAAAAATTGGAGGCCGCCGTAATAGCTTGCATTTCGGCATGAGCCGTAACATCATTTAAGGTTTCTGTTAAATTATGCCCTCGGGCAATAATTCTGTTATCAATTACCACCACAGCACCAACAGGAATTTCACCTTTCCCAAAGGCAATTTCGGCCTCTAGTAGTGCCTTTTTCATAAAATAGGTATCATCAAAAGGTTGAATCATAATTGGATCGTGTTGTTAGGAATTCAAAAGTACAATTTCATGCTGAATCTACAATGGCCTGTCATCGTGGGGGAGTCCCGATAACTATCGGGACAACCGTGGCGATCTATGGTTAATTGGGAAACTCTTATTTAGAGAGATTGCTTCACCATTTGGGACCTGCCTTGCCGACAGCTGCCGTGTGTACACATCTCTAAAACGACACGAACCTGCCTAACGGCAGTCAGGTACACGAATGTGTCACCAATAAAGACGTAAGCATGGTGTAATAAAAGCTAGACATCACACTGATTTTAAGCCTTTCAGGCTTTGGTTTTTCTGCCTTTGGCGGAAAATGATTCGTGTTATAACTAGTCTCTGCTACTTTACGCAACCGTGAGCACCTATCTATTCGTGATAATATGTGGCATTCGTGGCTAATTTTCATAAAGCTTGATATTTTTTAGTTTTAACATATTTGTGTACACACAGTAGTTGCCGACAGGCAGGTTCGCAATGACAGTAAAACATTAAATTCTGAACTCTGAATTCTGAATTCATCATTGGAAACATTACATTTGTACCCGCATGCAAAATCTTTTAAATACTATTCATTCTCCAAAGGATCTTCGTCTTTTAAACCCAAAAGATTTAACGCAACTCGCCCAAGAGTTAAGAGCGTTTATCATTAATATTGTGGCAACTAAAGAGGGCCATTTAGGCGCTAGTTTAGGGGTTGTGGAATTGACCATTGCTTTGCATTATGTGTTTAACACTCCCGAAGATAAACTTATTTGGGACGTTGGGCATCAGGCTTACGGACATAAAATATTAACAGGAAGGCGTGATGCGTTTCATACCA
Source organism: Aestuariibaculum scopimerae (assembly GCF_059428085.1). NCBI lineage: Bacteria > Pseudomonadati > Bacteroidota > Flavobacteriia > Flavobacteriales > Flavobacteriaceae > Aestuariibaculum > Aestuariibaculum scopimerae. The sequence goes on along the minus strand of NZ_CM182089.1, from coordinate 1,801,366 downwards.
ACAGACAATTTGGAGGTATTAGTGGTTTTCCAAAACGTAGCGAAAGCATCTATGATACGTTTGGTGTAGGGCATGCTTCTACATCCATATCGGCAAGCTTGGGCATGGCCATAGCCTCGCAATTAAAAGGAGAAGACATACATCATATTGCTATTATTGGCGATGCTTCTATTGCTGGGGGGATGGCCTTTGAAGGCTTGAACCACGCGGGTGTATCCAATGCCAATTTACTTGTTATTTTAAATGATAACACCATTGGCATAGACCCCAGTGTTGGAGCTTTAAAAATGTATTTAACCAATGTTAAAAAAGGCACCCAAAAACAAGACAACATCTTTGAGGCTTTAAACTTTGATTATTCAGGTCCTATAGACGGCCATGATTTGAATGCTATTATTTCTGAATTAAAACGCTTAAAAACCATTAAAGGTCCCAAATTTTTGCATGTTATTACAACAAAGGGTAAAGGATTGAAGCAAGCCGAAGAGAACCAAGTGAAGTACCATGCCCCTGGGAAATTTGATGCTAAAACGGGCGACTTAATTGCTAAACCCCCATTAAGCCAACCACCAAAATACCAAGATGTTTTTGGACACACTATTGTTGAGTTGGCAAAACAAAATAAAAATATTGTAGGCATTACACCAGCCATGCCTACAGGGAGTTCTTTAAAATATATGATGGCCGAAATGCCCGATCGGGCTTTTGATGTGGGTATTGCCGAGCAACATGCAGTAACCTTAGCCGCTGGTATGGCTACACAAGGGCTTATCCCATTTTGCAACATCTACTCTACTTTTTTGCAACGTGCTTACGACCAAATTATACATGATGTTGCCCTGCAAAAACTTCCAGTTGTCTTTTGTTTAGACCGGGCTGGTTTGGTTGGCGCCGATGGTGCAACACATCATGGTGTTTTTGATTTGTCATATTTAAGGTGTATCCCCAACCTTATTATTTTCGCCCCCAGTAATGAGGAAGCCTTACGCAATATTATGTACACAGCGCAACTGGGTTTACAACAACCTATTGCCATAAGATATCCAAGGGGTCGAGGTATTACCATAGATTGGAAACAACCTTTTTCTAAAATTGATATAGGGACAGGACAACAACTTAAAAAAGGGACTGATATGGCAATATTAAGCATTGGAACCATTGCCAAAAATGTTAGTGAAGCTATTGAAAATTGCAAAAACCCTAAAGCGATTTCCCATTATGACATGCGCTTTGTAAAACCATTGGATACAAAGTTATTGCATCATATCCTTAAAACCTACCAAACAATTATTACTGTTGAAGATAATGCATGTACAGGAGGTTTTGGAAGTGCTGTTTTAGAATTTGCTGTAAACAACCATTACAAAAACAACATCCGTGTTTTAGGCATCCCCGATTATTTTATTGAACACGGTAGTGTAGACGAATTACAGGCATCCATTGGCTTGGATGTTGAAAGCTTAACCGAGTACATGAATACCGTAATCTCTTAGGTAGTATTTAGCACTTCACCTGCTATTTAATAATAATTTTATGGGTGGATAACTTGCTTTCAGATTTAAACTTAACGATGTATATACCACTTGATGCCCTAAGGGAAATATCTTGTACAGCATTTCTATTAAAATCTAACTCAGATGTGTAGACTTCCTTACCACTTAAATTAAAAACACGTAATGTACCTTGCCTAACGTCGTTTTGAGATGTTATTTTAAAGTGCCCATTAGAAACGGTTGGGTAAACTGTTATTAAGCTATTAAACGTGTTTTCATCAACCGTTAATGAGCTGCCATCGGCTGTAAATTTCCCTGTAAACAACCCTCTCCCATAGGTAGAAGCCAACACTGTGTAATCTGATGTTCTTAAATCAAAACTAGTAACAGGCACGTCTTTCATCCCATTATTGGATTGGTACCAATTGGGATTGGCTTCGTTAAAGTTTGGTGTCGCCCAAACCCCTAGGTCGGTACCTATAATCACTTCATTGGTGTTTAGCGGATTCATCATAATAGCTCTAACAGGTAAATCTGGCAAGTCACCTTCTTTGCTCACCCAGGTAGTACCCCCATTTGCCGTATAAAAAATACTCGTTACACCGTAATTGTAAAAAGTTACAAAAATCTCGTTGGCCGTTTGCCCCAGTGAAATACAAGATATACTTCCATAAAAATCATCCCCGGTTATTTCAGTCCAAATTTGTGTTGGACGGTGAGTTAATTCAATTTTAAGAAGTTTCCCCGTATCGGTTCCAACATACATGGTATTGGTTTCTATGGTAGACACCCTAAATGCCGTTGGATAAGCATCCAATAAAGGGTCGCTAATAGTAGTGGCAGTAGCAGACCCAGCAAATAACTTATACCTATTTATTTGGTAAGTGGCACCTGCTGTGCCATCAGCAAATAAAAAGTCGCTACTACTATCCAAATCGGTAGGATTGATAAACTGTCCGCCCACAGCACCATCTTCAATGGTGTAGCCACTGGTTTCTCCTGTAGCATAATCCCTGTAATAATAATTACCGTTTTGTGAGGATGTTACAATATATTCATTGTCTTTGTCTACAAACACAAAAGCACCATCACCTCCCGTAACCGTTAAAGACCCGTTAAGTCCCGCAGAGGCATTATTGATAAATTGGGATCCGTTATCCTGTGCACCTGCCAACAGTTTTTCACTAGCAACTTCTTGACCTATAGAGGCATGGTAAAATTGTACGGTATTATAATTTTTGTTTCTTGAAACAATGGATGGGGTTCCTGTTAAGGATGTTGCGTAATACACCCCACCGTCATTGGTATTAATCGCTTTGCTGGCATCTGTTGGATGGAAAGCCAAAGCATGATGGTCTGGGTGCACATTACTTAATCCCGTACTGGTGTAATATTCTGAAATTTGTGACCACGTACTCCCCCCATTTAAAGATCTGAACAAATCAATACCTCCTACATATACATTATCATCATTCGTAGGGTCTAACTCAATAAGTAAGTTATAGAATGCCTGTCCATTCGTGAAATCCGTAGAAGGAATTTCTGTCTCCGCGTCCACGGGCAAGGGCAAATTGGTTTCCGTGGCAAACCCATCCTCAGTTTTAATAATGGCCACGCCATTGGTACCCGATGTTAATTCGGCCAGTACGAATAGTTTATCCGCATCAACCGACGATAACGCAATTTGGGTACGATCGCCGTTGGCTACTGTTTTCTTTAAGGTATAGGAAGTACCGTTTGATGAAGAAAGCACCGCACCACCACCTTCACCGTAGGGATTGGTTGCCGTAGAAACCCATACCGCATTATCTATGGCAATATCGATATCGTTTGGCATATAATCAGTGCTACCAGATGTAAGTGGCAAACTCAATTTAGACCAGCTGGAGCCGTTGGTAGTGGACCGGTATAATCCGAATTCTTCTATACCAAATATAGAAACGGGATTGGCATCTCTATAGATCGTAGAAGCCGCCGCTACATACACTTCACTATTTCCTCCCCCAATGTCTCTTACTGCAATATCATTAATATGGTGTATCCCCGGAGTTACATAATTTGCCGTAACGGGCGAAGCAACAGATGCTATGGTAACATTTACACCACTGCCTAGTTGTGCTATAATGGCTTGGCCTTCATCTCTAGAAATCATGACGGACGGAATAGTTACGGTAGCATCTTCTCCTCCTGGAATAATGGGAGGGCCTGCAATGTTATTTACAATTAATACGGCAATGGCTCCAGCATTTTGGGCATTTTTAACCTTAACGGTAAAGTTGCAAGTGCCGCGTTCTACAACAGCAATATTACCACTTATAGCGCCCCCATTGGTTAAGGCATTACACCCCATATTTGGAGCGGCAGTACCATCATCTACTAAAACCAGATTTCCTGACACTGAAGTTAAAACAGGACCAAAGGCCGCTTCGGCTACTTGGTAAGTACCTGCAAGACCTGCTGGAGAATTTACGGTAAGTTGGGCCGCCGTTTCAAAGGTGGTTTCACCAGTAACTCCTCCAAATACTTTTGCCCACGAGGCACCACCATCTGTAGATTTCCACACACCATTCCCATTTACCTGTCCCTGTACATAAGATTCTCCCGTTCCTAAATAAAACGTCATGGTATTGTTAGGGTCATAGGTGATACATGATATGGCTAAGTTTTGAGGTATATTAACTTCTGTCCAAGAAGCGTTAACAGAAGTGATGTCGTCATTTACCCAAAGTCCTCCACTAACCCCTCCAGCAAATACACGTTTGTTTGTAGCATCATTCGGGTCGAACATAATAGCTCGGGTTCTTCCGCCAACATCATCGGGTCCACGCTCTACCCAATTGTTAGTATTTTCTCCAGGTAGTTTTGAAAATAATGCCTTGTCTCTCAATTGTTTTTGGAGGCTAAACAGTTTTTCAGGTTCTGGCTTTCCCGTTGCTGGATTCATAGTAAGCTCCCACAACCTTTCAAAATATTTATTAGGTGGCAGCCGTTTAGCCTTACGCTCTTTTTTTGAAAGCTTAAGGGTTTCTTTAAAAGGACTATTTCTTAAAAATGTTTCATGCTGTTTTCTAAGTACTGCCATAGAGTTGTTAGAGGCACCTTCTTGTCTGTTTATTTGCAGACCAATAAAAACCAATACAAGCCCCCCTATCAAGGAAAATATTATTTTTTTCATCTGTTTATATTCATTGTTTTTTATTCGTCCTTCCAATAGCTATCGGGAGGAACACCTAGATAAATCATGTTCGTGTTTGTAAATGCAATTCTTATGGATGTTTCATAAGTTTTTTTTAGGATCTACATTTCAAAGTAGCTGAGTATCTAAGTTTACTTACTATATATAGTGTGCTCACTTTTAACTCTGAACACTCGCCGCCTTTCTGTTCTCTTCTCTTCCTGTCACGTCTTTAGCGTGATTTTCTCTTTTCACTAAAGAAAGTAACTAATATACAGATTTATAGGGAAACATCTATCTTTAAAAGTCTATCCCCTTAATTTTTTTATAATCTAATATCGCCTTGCTATCTGATAACAACGACACATAATAACAAACACTTGACAAACGCTCATATAAGCTAGCACTATCCATGTTGATAGTATCGGGCAGTGCTTTTAAAATGAGCTTATCGTAATTGGACGCCGTATTGTTAAACACATTGTTAACTGCCTTAGTATAGGTAGCCAATAGGGTATTGATAACACCATACCCAGCAATCTCTTTGTCAATAACTTCGGTAGATTGGTATATGTTTTCAATACTTATTTTAATAATATCTTTTATTTGTGCATCATATTTGCTTTTATCTAAAAGCGCACAATCGAAGGAGCCTTCCAAAATGGCATCTTCATGTTTCATGAAAATGGTTGCAGCTTCGTCAATTAAAGTTCCAATGGCCAAGGCCCTTAGATAACTTACACGGTCTTCTTTACTTGAAAGTGCATAATAATTTTCGGTCTTTATCCGATCGCGCACCAAATTAATCAAATATTCCAAAGCAAATTCTTCTTGAATTAAGCCTAAGTTGATACCATCTTCAAAATCGATGATAGTATAACAAATATCGTCTGCTGCTTCAACCAAATAAGCTAGTGGATGTCTTGAAAAATGAAGTGACGCTTCACTTCGCTTTATCAATCCTAATTCATTGGCAATGTCTAAAAAGGCTCCTTTTTCACTTTGAAAAAAACCATATTTCTTATCGGCAATATGCTTGGTCGGTTTTTTTGGAAGTGACTCTTTGGGATATTTAGTAAAGGCACCCAACGTTGCATAGCTTAAGCGTAAGCCTCCTATCCTACCAGCCCTACTTTCAGTTAGGATTTTAAACCCATTGGCATTCCCTTCAAAATCGCATAGATCTTGATATTCCTTTGCTGTTAATTGACTTTGGTATTTATGACCATCACCTGTTTTAAAAAATTCACCGATGGCCTTCTCACCGGAGTGTCCAAATGGTGGATTTCCAATATCATGTGCCAAAGCTGCAGCTGCTACAATAGCTCCAAAATCGTTGGCTTGGTACCCATGTACATTTTGCAAATGTGGATGCTTTTCCAATAACTTTCGGCCTACCAAACGCCCCAGTGAACGTCCTACAACACTAACCTCCAAACTATGGGTTAACCGCGTATGTACAAAATCGGTTTGTGAAAGTGGAATGACTTGGGTCTTGTCCTGGAGGCTTCTAAATTCTGAAGAAAAAATAACCCTGTCGTAATCTACTTCAAAACCCAAACGAGTTTCGTCTTGCTCTTTTCGTATGCGCTTATTGGTGTCGCCAAATCGTTTTAAGGATAATAATTGTTCCCAGTTCATAGCAAATAATTATGTGCTGGCAAGATAATTAAATTAACAATGAAAAGTGAAAAACTAAAAGTGAAAAGTTAAAACAGACAATCGTTTGTCATTCAGAGCACCATGTCATTCAGAGCGCAGCGATGAATCTCTGTAATGGAAGAGATTCTTCGGCTCCTTACACCAGACAGGCACCTTCGCTAAAAATGTCCACAGGACATTTTCTAAACGCTTGGCCCCCCTCTGAATGACATTATGCAATGCAAAGGTTTACAAAGCACACCCCGAGTGCAGGAGTTACTCGTTTTTCACTTTTTATTCTTAACATTACGGTAACATTTTAATCAAAAACGCTTAATGTTTACATAACACATACTTCGTGCTAATTGATTTTATTTGCCTCAAGTGAATTACATATAATGTTATGAAGCCATTAGCAATACTTTTTTTCTTATTCTCTACAGCATTTTCGTTTGCTCAGGACACTGGCTTAATTGTTGGTAAAATTATGGACAACGAAGTTGACAATGCACCATTGGTACTTGCTAATGTTGCTATTAAAGGCACCGACTTAAGTGCTGATACAGATTTTACAGGCATATTTACTTTTGAAAATCTAGCAGATGGCGATTACATCTTGGTTTGTAGCTTTGTAGGTTATGAGCCTCAAGAAATAACCGTGCATGTTGATGCCAAGAAGCCCGCAGAAGTGAAATTATCGCTCAAAGCAAGTACTGTATCGTTAGACGATTTTGCATTGGCGATGGCAAGTGCCAATGCTGACGTTAATTGATTGCTAAATATTATTTTCTAAATAACATTTAGGTAACATTGAGCTAACACTTTAATTACCGTTCTTTAATCTACAGGTAACACTTTATTCACATTCCAATGGTTTCTTTGCGCCAAGAAATCAAGACAAACTAATGAAAAATTTTATTGTATTATTGGTTCTGTTCATAGCGACATCATCCTATGCACAGAACACCACTGGTTCTATTGTTGGAAAGCTTACTGACAAAGAGTATAACGACGAACCACTAGCATTTGCGAATGTTTTAATTAAAGGGACTACTAAAGGAACCACTTCTGATTTTGATGGGCTTTACAGTTTTGAAGGATTAGAAGTTGGGTCTTACACACTGGTATTTAGTTTCGTAGGATACGAAACCCAAGAAATCCCTGTAACTATTGTTGCAGATAAAGTAACTGAAGTTAATGTACCCATGGGGGCCAGTGCCGCTTCTTTAGATGAAGTGGTTATTACCACAACTACCAAAAGAGAGAGTGAAACGGCTTTATTATTGGAACAGAAAAAAGCGGTTGCAATAAAAGAAAGTATTGGGGCTGAGCGTCTATCAAAGATTGGTGTTTCTGATGCTGCAAACGCAACAACTAAAATATCAGGTGTTACCAAAAGTGAAGGTTCTGGAGAAATATATATTAGAGGCCTTGGCGATCGTTATTTATCGACATCCATGAATGGCTTACCAATTCCTTCTGATGATGTTAACAATAAGAACATTAATCTAAACTTGTTTTCAACCAATATAATTGAAAATGTAGGTATTAGTAAAACATATGCTACATCAGATTATGCCGATCAAAGTTCTGGTAATGTTGATATAACTTCTAAATCGTATTCCAAAAAAGAACTTTCGGTTACGGTTTCTTCTGGTTATAATACAAATCTTATTGGGGATAACAACTTTAAAAGGAGTATCATTTCTGAAGATGTTACTTTAGGATTCCACAAAAAACAATATGCATTGGTAGACCTAATTACACGCCAAGCCTGGGACCCAATCAATCACAGTAACACTGGTAATTATGGATTGTCTTTATCTGGTGGTACTAAATTTGACCTTGCTGGTAAGCAACTGAAATTATTTGTTGCTGGATCACACTCTAAAACCTACAACTATCAAGAAGGTGTTTTTAGAAGTTATCGATCTAATATTTTAGATAATGAATTTACTGATACAGAATTGTCTAAGACCAGCACCAACTCTACAGGCTATATAAACCTATCTTTGAAATTAAGTGACAATCACAACTTAAGAATAAACAGTTTATCTGTTAATAAGAGTGATGATAATGTTTATGAACAAGGTAGAAATGGTGAAGGCTATGTATTTGACCAAGACCCACAGGAAGAAGGTGCTTTTGTAAGGGATCAAAATTTTAAACAAACCATAATGCTGGTTAATCAACTTGAGGGTGACCACAGATTTGGCGAAAAGAATACGCTAACTTGGGCCGCAGGTTATAACTATGTTTTAGCACAAGAACCTAACAGAATACGTAATGAAGCCAATATTTTGGACGCCAGCACAATACAATATGCCCACGTTGGCGATTTTCAACAAAGAAAATCCAGTCAAAAAATCGAGGACACTGAATACAACGCTTACATTAATGACGCTTTTACTTTTGGCACATTAGATGAAGAGGATATCGCCCCCTATAAATTACATATTGGTGCAGATTTTCGTCAAAAAGATCGTGTGTTCAGTTCCCTTTTTATAGGTGTAAGGGCACGTGATTTTCAAGTGCCATCTGTAGATGATTTTACACAAACCTTTGCTCCCGAAAATTTCGATAATGGTTTAGTATTGCGAGAAAGAGATCCAGACCGCTATGACGCTGATTTAAATATTATGGCGGGTTATGCCAATTTGGATTTTGGAATCAACAAACGATTTTCTGGTAACCTTGGAGTACGTTTTGAACGCGATGAAATTAATGTGCTTTGGGATGTGGCCAATTATGTAGGCCGGGTTGGTTCAATAAGTAAAGAATACTCGGAATTATACCCTAGTGTTAACTTTAAATACGAACTAAATGAAAAACAGTCGTTACGCCTAGCATCTAGTATGACACAAACCCTTCCTGAATTTAAAGAATTAGCCCCTTTTGAATATGTATCGCCAACGGGTCGTGTTACTCGTGGTGATCCAAATCTGGAAAAGTCTGAGGTTATTAATGTAGACTTAAAATGGGAGTTCTTCCCTAACAATAGTGAATTAATTTCGGCAACGACGTTTTACAAAAACATTAAAAACCCCATTAACCTAGCACAAACTAGAGGCTCTTCTGGTATTTTTCAATATTCTAATACAGGTGATAAAGCCGATGTTTTTGGATTGGAACTGGAAACCCGTTTAGATCTTCTTAAAAACGAAGATGAAGCGAGCTTATTAAACTTCAATGCCAACATCACCAAAATGTGGTTTACACAAGATTTACTGGAAGCGTATCAATATAAAAATGTGACTGAAACCGATTTACAAGGTGCTTCCGATTTAATCTTAAACGGTTCATTAAGTTACAACAGTCAAACTGAAAAAGCGTTTATAGCAACTGCTACTGGCAACTATGCATCTGATAAAATATTTGCATTGGGTTCGCCAGAAGACTTTGCCAATAGTGCCGTACTATACAACGACCAAATTATTGAAAAAGCCTTTTTTACATTGGATTTAGTGGTTAGTAAAATGATAACCGATAAGCTCATGCTAAAATTTGTTGGTAACAACCTACTTAATCCAGAGATTAAACAAACCCAAATGATACGAAATATTAATACAGGTGTAGAAACTAATGAAACGGTTAGTGCTTATAAAAAAGGAAGTCAATTAAGCCTTAGTTTAAAATATACCTTTTAGTAACTTTTAGTTAACACTGCGCTTTTTAAACCAAAGCAATCGTAACCTATGTTTAATATTGAGTTAAAGGTTGTACAACACACAAGCGTTTACTTTGCATGACTAATAATTCCTAACAAGGACTAACTGTAAAATTGATAAAATTAACATGAAAAAATTATTCTTAAATTTCTTTAAAGTAGCCGCAATGATTTCGGCTATAGCTTTAACAAGTTGTGATTCTGATGATCCAGCGCCTATTGGTGAAGAGCAATCCGACGTAGTAGCTAACCTAGAAACGGGTGTGATGAATGGTACTTTAAAAGAATCCTATACATTAGATGCCTCAGTACAATACAACTTAACGGGTCAATTTATTGTAGACAATGGAGCAACTTTAACGATTCCAGCAGGCACAAAAATTTTAGCTGACAATGGTGGAACTGATGTTTACATTGCTGTACTTAAAGGTGGCGTTATTAATATTAATGGTACTTCTAGTAAACCTGTTGTAATGTCTTCTGCTAATGGTAATCCTGGTGATTGGGGCGGTTTAACACTTTGTGGTAACGCTACAACAACTGCTGGCGTAGATGCTGAAGCTGAAGTTGGCGGTTTCTTATATGGGGGCAATGATGATAGTGATACTTCTGGTGTAATTAGATATTTACAAATTGTTGGTACGGGTGCTCAAATTAATCCAGAATCTCAATATAACGGTGTGTCTTTCTACGCTGTTGGTTCTGGAACCTTAGTAGATAACGTAGCTGTTATTAATGGCTCTGATGATGGTGTTGAGTTTTTTGGTGGAACTGTATCGGTTTCTAACTTATATCTAGAAAATAACGATGATGATTCTATCGATTGGACTGAAGGATGGAATGGCACCGTAACTACGGCTTACATCTCACACACCATTGCTGGTTTTTCTACGGTTTTTGAAGGTGACAAAGACAATGGCAATCCTAAATTCATTAACATCACTGCAATCTCTACCGTTGGTGGTACTGCATTACAATTCAAAAAACAATCTGGTGGTACCATTACTAACTTATCTTTAAGCGGTTATGATGTTGATTTAGATATGAAAGATGGTGGCGACACTGCAAACGTGGTGTTTGTTGATGGTTACACACCTGTAGCTATGGTTGAAGATGATACTAACACTACAGAAGATGAAAGCATCTACACATTTGCTTTAAACACGACTGTAGTTCCTACTGTAGATGTTACAGCTTTTGATTGGGTGGACTCTGACCTATCTTTTGAAACCAGCCTATTACAAGGCGCTGTTACTACTAATGTAACTTTAGATGCTTCTGTTAGTTATAACTTAAACTCCTCTTACATTGTACAATCTGGTGCTAAATTAACAATTCCTGCCGGAACCAAAATAACGGCTAGAGATGGAGGTACCGGTGTTTACATTGCGGTTTTACAAGGTGGCCAAATTGATATTCAAGGGACACCTGAAAACCCTGTTGTAATCGCTTCTGTAAATGCCCAACCAGGTGATTGGGGTGGTTTAACCATTTGTGGTAACGCTACAACATCGGCCGGTGTAAATGCGACTGCTGAAATTGGTGGGTTTATTTATGGTGGCACTAATGATGCTGACAACTCGGGGTCTATCAAAAATTTAGTTATTAAAGGAACCGGAGCTCAAATTAATTCAGAATCTCAATACAACGGTGTATCACTTTATGCTGTTGGATCTGCAACTGTTTTAGAAAATATTGCTGTGATTAATGGTGCCGATGATGGTATTGAGTTCTTTGGAGGTACTGCTTCTGTAACTAACATTTATCTAAAAGACAATGATGATGATGCTGTAGATTGGACAGAAGGATGGAATGGTACTGTTACCAACACATATATTTCTCACACCAAAGCAGGTTTCTCTACGGCTTTTGAAGGTGACAAAGCGAATGGCAACCCTAAGTTCATCAACGTAACGGCAATCTCTACAGTAGGTGGTACAGCCTTACAATTCAAAAAACAATCGGGTGCAACTATCACTAACCTTTATTTAAGTGGTTATGATACAAACATTGATATGGCTGATGATGGTCCACTTGCCAATATTATTATTGATGGTGTGGCGGCTACAACAACTGATGCTTACAATACAGGTACACAAGTGGATATTTCTGCTTGGACTTGGACTAGTGCTGGTTTATAAAATACAAGCGCTATTATAAATAAAAAAGCATCACGCCATGGCGTGATGCTTTTTTATTTAGTTTAATTATGCAGTTTAAAGGCCTTGGTTGTCTTCTTTAACTTCCGTTTCTTTTAAACTTGCTATTACATTAGCATCATAATCTACTTCTTTGATAGTTTCTTTAGTCCAATAGAACCATTTGCCGACTTTCTTCCCATTATCATAATTTCCAGAAATCACTTTCTTACCTTCTGTGTTAAAACTTAACCATTCACCTTGTAGTTTACCATCTGTAGTGTAAGACCCTGTTTGGCTTACAACGCCATTGTCATGATAATAAACAACATCAATTAAATTAGTTTCCTTGTTAAATTTTAAATCCCGCTTTTGTTGACCAAAAGCAACCACAGCAATTAAAAAGGCAGAACAAAATAAAAATAACTTCTTCATAATTATGGGGTTTTATACATTAATAATATCAAATATAGCTATTAGGTAACATTTAATCAATATTTACATAACATTAATTTAACATTAAAATCATAAATAATTGATTTTAAAATAGTTACAAAGTAAAATTTAACATTGGAATATTAATGATTACTTAATATTGAGGTTACAATTACATTATCTAAAACCTTGATATTTGAACTTAGTCTTAAGACTATATTATTTTAGTATTTCATATAATCTATTAGTTTTTGTCGACTACATTATTATGATTTCTAATGGGCTGCCTTTGGCCAAGGCAGTCTTTTTTTAAAATTTACACATTTAACAATTACGTAACATTAAATTAACATAGGTATTGGTTCTTTGCAGTGACAAAAACTAATAACTATAATGAAATTAAAGTATGCTATTCCAGTAGCTATACTCATATTAAGTATAAACACTTCTGGTTCTCAAGAAACTTCCCCAAAATTTGGTAAAGGTATTTTTAATCTAGTTGGTCAAGACAGTTCTTGGACCATGAAAATTGGTGCTAGAATGCAAATTTTAGCTGCCTCCACTTGGGAAGATGGCGAAACCAACGAATCTAGTGCTTTGATAAGACGTGCCAGGTTAAAATTTAATGGCTTTGCGTTTTCGCCCAAACTTAAATATAAAATAGAACTTGGGTTATCTAATAGAGATATTTCGGGTGCGTCACAGTTTACTAGTAATGCCCCTAGGTATATCTTAGATGCCGTTGTTATGTGGAACTTTGCAGAAAACCTTGAACTATGGTTCGGGCAAACAAAGCTTCCAGGCAATAGAGAGCGGGTTATATCTTCTGCAAACTTACAACAAGTAGACCGTTCATTACTAAACAGTAGATTTAATATAGATAGGGATATGGGCCTACAATTAAGGCATCATTTCAAACTTTCAAATACATTTATTGTTAAAGAGATTTTTTCCATAGCACAAGGTGAAGGAAGAAATGTTACCACAGGTAATTTGGGGGGGCATGAATATACTGGGCGTATTGAATTGTTACCCTTTGGTAATTTTAATGGTAAGGGAGATTATTCGGGCAGTGACTTAAAACGGGAACTTACACCTAAATTAGCCATTGGAGCTAGTTACGATTTTAATAATAATGCTGTTAAAAATAGAAGCAATCAAGGTTCTTACATGATAACAGATGAAGGTTTTTTTGAAACAAACATAACAACATGGTTTATAGATGCTATGTTTAAATACGATGGGTTTTCCTTTATGGCAGAATATGCCAAAAGAGATGCTGATGACCCATTTGCAAAAAATGCCGATGGTTCTCTTACTGGTGATGAAGTTCAAATAGGGCAGGGTTTAAACTTACAGACTGGATATTTATTTAAATCCAATTGGGAACTATCTGGAAGGTATACCAATATAACATTAGATCAATCCGTAACTGGCAAAAATCCTGAAAATCAATATACTTTAGGAATTTCTAAATATATTGCAGGTCATAGCCTAAAAGTGCAATCAGATATTAGCTATTTAGATATTACTAATGGTAATAGCCAAATTATGTACAGGCTTCAATTGGATGTGCATTTTTAAAATATAACAATTACATAACACAACATATAAAAACACTAAAGATATTTGCAAATTAATTTAAACTATGGAAAATTTATACTTGTACATGATTATAGCCCTGGCTATTTTGGCAATTGCCGATTTAGTAGTTGGGGTTAGTAACGATGCCGTAAATTTCTTGAATTCTGCTATTGGGTCTAAAGCTATTTCATTTAAAACCATAATGATTGTTGCTAGCTTGGGGATAGCCATTGGAGCTGTTTTTTCAAGTGGTATGATGGAGGTAGCCCGTAAAGGGATTTTTAACCCGGGGGAATTTATGTTCAGTGAGATCATGATTATTTTTATGGCCGTTATGATTACGGATATTCTCTTATTAGACTTTTTTAACTCGGTGGGTATGCCAACGTCTACAACCGTATCGATTGTATTTGAATTATTGGGAGCCTCAGTTGCCATGGCACTTATTAAGATAGGAAACGATGGTGGGACTTTTAACGACTTATTAAATTATATAAACACATCTAAAGCTTCCCAAATTATTTTTGGAATCCTGCTCTCGGTAGTGGTCGCATTTTCGGTTGGTGCTATTGTGCAATGGGTATCGAGACTACTTTTGTCTTATAATTTTGAAAAGAAAGCAAAATGGGTTGGAGCCTTATTTGGTGGGCTTGCCTTAACCTCTATTACCTATTTTATCTTTATGAAAGGGATTGGAGGCACTAATTTTGCACAACAAAGTTTTGATATTACTGGAGGAGAAACCATTAAGTCCTTCTTAGAGCATCAAGTAATACTTATAGTATTCATTAGTTTTATATTTTGGTCTTTGCTTTCCTATTCTCTCATAAGCTTTGCTAAAACCAATATTTATAAGTTAATCATTATCATAGGTACGTTTGCATTGGCATTGGCTTTTGCCGGAAATGACCTGGTTAACTTTATAGGCCCTTCAACAGGTGCCTACCAAGCTTATCAAGATTTTATGAATCCTGACATAAATACTTTAGGACTATCCGCTTCAGAGTTTTCTATGAAAAGTTTAAGCGGTAAGGCACCAACACCTACACTACTGTTGGTATTTGCAGGTTTAATTATGGTATTAACATTATGGTTTTCAACAAAAGCCAGAAGCGTAGTAAAAACATCGATAGATTTATCTAGCCAAAGTGAAACTAAAGAACGTTTTCAACCAAACTTTTTATCTCGAGGCTTTGTAAGATCGGCCATGCTTATGTCTCAAATGTCCTCTTATATTTTACCTAAGAGCTGGCAAAACAAAATTGATCAACAATTTGAAGCGCCTGTTATTACAATTAATAAAGATAAAAAGTATGAGCTGCCTGCTTTCGATTTGGTTCGTGCAGCCGTAAACCTAATGGTTGCTGCTGTATTGATTTCTATAGCTACTTCTTATAAGTTACCTTTATCTACAACCTATGTTACCTTTATGGTTGCTATGGGATCATCCTTGGCCGATAGAGCCTGGGGTGCAGAAAGTGCTGTATATCGAGTGGCCGGGGTTTTAAATGTTATTGGTGGTTGGTTTTTTACTGCTTTTAGTGCCTTTTTTGCAGCAGCACTCGTTGCTTACTTGTTGAATTTAAATGTTACAGTAATGTTCCCTATATTACTGTTAACGGCATTTGTTCTTCTAATAAGAAGCTCTATTGCACATACCAAGAAATCAAAAGTGGCAAAAGCCGAGGACAGCTTAGAAAAAGCAGAGAGCAGTTCCATACAAGGGGTTATTATTGAAAGCGCTAAAAACATTGCAAATGTGGTAAAGCGCGGTAATAAAATTTATACAACTGCCATTAACGGATTGGCAAAACAAGATTTAACATTACTTAAAAAGAATAAAAAGCAAATTGTAAAGCTATCCAACGAAGTTGATGAACTAAGAGATAACATTTTCTATTTCATCAAGAATTTGGACGAATCCAGTTTAGGTGCCAGTAATTTTTATATTCATATTCTGGGTTACTTACAAGATATGACCCAATCTTTAGAGTACATAACCAAGGTAAGCCACAAGCATGTTAATAACAACCATAAAAAACTAAAGTTCAATCAAATTAAGGAGTTAAAAGAGGTTGATGAGCGTTTTGAAACCTTGTTCAACAATACCAGAAATGCATTCGAAACACAATCTTTTGAGCAAATAGGTGTTATTCTGGGGAAAAAAGAGGAAATCACTTCTTTGGTTACTAATAAAATACAAAAACAAGTAGAGCGTACCCGTACAGAAGAATCAAGTCCTAAAAACACAACTTTATACTTTAGTTTACTGCTAGAAACAAAAGATTTACTTAATGCAACCATGAATCTTTTAGAGGAGTATTACAACGCTCATGATGCTTCGGTAAAACCAGCAACTATTACACCTGAGGAGGAATAACATCTAAAATATAT
Source organism: Aestuariibaculum scopimerae (assembly GCF_059428085.1). Lineage (NCBI taxonomy): Bacteria > Pseudomonadati > Bacteroidota > Flavobacteriia > Flavobacteriales > Flavobacteriaceae > Aestuariibaculum > Aestuariibaculum scopimerae. Next base: position 1,784,839 of record NZ_CM182089.1, on the reverse strand, counting down.
AGTTATATATTAAAAGAGGCTTTTTAAAAAGCCTCTTTTTTTTAAATAAATAACCCCAAAAACATCTATAATCCGTTTCACACCGTAAATACCCTAAACCTTTAAACCTTAAGTTAATTTATTATTATGAAGAAAATTTCAATTTTATTATTAGCAGCGCTCGTTTTTTCTTGTGTATCAAAGAAAAAATATGTGGCTTTACAACAAGAAAATGGAGAGATTAAAAGCGAGCTAATGAAAACCCAAGTGGAAAAAGAGGATTTAGAAACTAAGTTTGCCAAAATTCAAGCCCGTGTAGATGAATACAATAGTAAAATAGTATCCTTAAAAGAAGATGTAGGAACACTTACTGAAGAAAACAACTCAAAATTGGATGTTTTAGATAATGGTGCTGTTATTTCTAATGATGCAAAACTTAGGATGCGTGAAACACTTAAGCAGGTTGATCCTGCAAAACTAAGTGAAGCTAAAACATTAAAAGACTCCATGAACTTAGCTGTAGCTTATAACTTAGAAAAAACCATGTCTTCTAGTGATATTAACGAAGATGAAGATATTGCAGTGAATATTAATGAAACTGTGGTTATGATTTCTATTTCTGATAAAATGTTATTTAACAGCGGAAGCTACAGGATTAGCCCTAAGGCAAATGCCATTTTACAGAAATTAGCCGATGTTATTAATTCTGAACCTAGTTTGGATGTTATGGTAGAAGGCCATACAGATTCTAGAAGTATCAATACTGAAAAAATAGCTGATAACTGGGATTTAAGTGTATTGAGAGCAACCTCTGTTGTTAGAAAGCTTCAAAACCAATACAATGTAGATCCAGAAAAAATGATAGCTTCTGGTAGAAGTAGCTACCAACCGCTTACTGATAATGATACTGCAGAGCACAGAGCTAGAAACCGAAGAACCCGCATTATCATTCTTCCAAACATTGACAAGTTTTTCGCCTTGATGGCATCAAACGATCAAACCGTTATGAATAATTATTAATTAATAATTAGTAATCAAATAAAAAAGCCTTGCAGTAAAACTGCAAGGCTTTTTTATTTTAGGAGCCACACATTAAGCAATCATCCCCTTCAGATGCTTTTGCTTGGGCTATAAGTGCTTTCATCTCTTCTGGAGACATCGGCTCTATTTCCTGGGTGTTTTGTTGTGCAAATTTAGCTGCATTCTTAACAGCAACTTGCTTTTTCTTTTCTTGCTGTACAGCTACTGTTTCTTGTTTTACAACTTCTACCTCTTCTGCTATTGGCTCTTCTTTTTTTGTTGTTTGTAATGTAAACTTAATAGCATCTACGGCACTCTTAGTTCGTAAATAATACATACCTGTTTTTAAGCCGCTTTTCCATGCGTAAAAATGCATGGACGTTAGTTTGGCCATCGTTGCGCCTTCCATAAATAAGTTAAGTGATTGCGACTGATCTATAAAGTATCCTCTTTGACGAGACATGTCTATAATGTCTTTCATGCTTAACTCCCAAACGGTTTTATAAAGATCCTTGATATGTTGTGGCACATCCACATTTTGCACAGAACCGTTGGCACGCATAATTTCTTGCTTTAAGCCATCATTCCAAAGGCCTAGTTCTACTAAATCCTCCAATAAATGTTTATTAACTACGATAAACTCTCCAGACAACACACGACGTGTATAAATATTTGAAGTATAGGGCTCAAAACACTCATTATTCCCCAATATTTGTGATGTAGAAGCTGTTGGCATAGGTGCTACCAGAAGTGAGTTACGCACACCATGTTTTATAACCTGTTTACGCAGTTTGTCCCAATTCCAATTACCACTTAATTCTTCATCCTTTAGCCCCCAAAGGTTGTGCTGGAACTCTCCTTTACTTATAGGCGATCCTTTATATGTTTCGTACGGGCCATCGGCCTTTGCTTCTTCCATACTTGCTGTAACAGCAGCAAAATAAAGTGTTTCAAAAATATCTTGATTTAATTTTTTGGCTTCATCACTTGTAAATGGCATACGTAATTGAATAAATGTATCTGCCAATCCTTGCACTCCTAAACCTATGGGCCTATGGCGCATATTAGAGTTTTTGGCTTCTATTACTGGGTAATAGTTCCTATCAATCACTCTGTTCAAGTTTTTGGTAACACGCTTTGTAATGCGGAAAAGTTCTTTATGATCAAACTCACCATTCTTAATGAACATAGGCAACGCAATAGATGCTAAGTTACATACCGCTACTTCATCAGGCGACGTGTACTCTAAAATCTCTGTACATAAATTTGACGAACGGATGGTTCCAAGATTCTGTTGGTTTGATTTACGGTTAGCAGAATCTTTATAGAGCATATAAGGGGTCCCTGTCTCAATTTGAGACTCTAATATTTTCTCCCAAAGTTCGCGTGCTTTAATTGTTTTTCGACCTTTACCTTCGCTCTCATATTTTAAATAAAGCGTTTCAAATGCTTCACTATGCACCTCATCCAATCCAGGACATTCATTAGGGCACATTAGGGTCCACTGACTATCTTCTTGTACACGCTTCATAAATAGATCAGAAATCCACATCGCATAAAATAAATCACGTGCACGCATTTCCTCTTTACCATGGTTTTTCTTTAAATCGAGAAAATCCATAATATCGGCATGCCAAGTCTCAATATAAATGGCAAAACTCCCTTTTCGTTTTCCACCTCCCTGATCTACATAACGTGCTGTATCGTTAAATACCTTAAGCATGGGCACAATACCATTACTGGTGCCATTGGTACCCGCTATATAGCTGCCAGTAGCACGAATATTGTGTATTGCCAAACCTATTCCACCGGCAGATTGCGATATTTTAGCGGTTTGTTTTAGTGTATCGTAAATACCATCTATGCTGTCTTCTTTCATGGTAAGTAGAAAACAAGACGACATTTGTGGTTTAGGTGTACCAGAATTAAAGAGTGTAGGTGTAGCGTGGGTAAAATATTTTTTAGACATCAACTCGTAAGTCTCAATAACAGCATCTAGGTCATCTAAATGAATGCCCACTGCTACACGCATTAACATGTGCTGTGGTCTTTCAGCAATAGCTCCATTGAGTTTTAGTAAATAGGAGCGTTCTAATGTTTTAAAACCAAAATAATCGTACCCAAAATCACGGTTATAGATAATTGTGGAATCCAGTACATCTTTATGTTCCATAATAACTTTATACACCTCATCTGCTAAAAGTGGCGCTTTTTTACCTGTTCTAGGATTAACATAGGTGTACAGATCGTGCATAACATCACTAAATGTCTTCTTGGTGTTTTTATGTAGGTTAGATACCGAAATACGCGCTGCCAAACGAGCATAATCTGGATGTGCCGTTGTCATGGTTGCAGCTATTTCTGCTGCTAGATTATCAAGTTCACTGGTGGTCACACCATCGTACAACCCTTCTATAACACGCATTGTTACTTTTAATGGGTCTACTAATTCATTTAGCCCGTAACATAATTTTCGAACCCTTGCGGTAATCTTGTCGAACATGACTTGTTCTTTCCTGCCGTCTCTTTTTACTACATACATAATTAAAACTCTTTTTTTAGGTTTTCTGATACACCTTCAGAAAATTGGTTAGTTTATTATTCTAAATATTCATACTAATTATCCATTAGCCAAATATTTAGTTTAGTTGATTAAAAAATATTGTTTAAATCTCCCATTTTTATTGAAACTCGTTCATTGTAGTGTATGGGATAACACTATTATTTGGATGTTATAAAGCTTCTTATTGTTTAACCGATTTTATATTTTAAAAATCCGCATCAAACGTAAATTTATCTTTATCTTCTTCTTTATTAAGCACACCTGCTTTTTGGTATTCGGAAACACGTTTCTCAAAGAAATTGGTTTTTCCTTGTAATGAAATCATGTCCATGAAATCGAATGGGTTGGCGGTATTATATACTTTTTCGCAATCTAGCTCCGACAGCAATCGGTCTGTTACAAACTCTAGGTACTGTGCCATTAATTTGGCATTCATACCTATTAAACTAGCTGGTAGCGACTCTGTTATAAACTCACGCTCTATATCTAAGGCATCTACTAGTATTTCTTTAATACGTTCTTTAGATACTTTATTTTTTAAATGGTTGTTATGTAAGTGTACTGCAAAATCACAGTGCACACCTTCGTCTCTAGAAATCAACTCATTAGAAAAGGTTAAACCTGGCATTAAGCCTCTTTTCTTTAACCAGAAAATAGAACAAAAAGCACCTGAAAAGAAAATCCCCTCAACAGCTGCAAAGGCAATTAAGCGCTCAGCAAAACTGGGGGAATCAATCCATTTTAAGGCCCATTCTGCTTTTTTCTTAATGGCTGGGAAATTTTCAATAGCATTAAACAATAGGTTTTTTTCCTTTTCGTCCTTTACATATGTGTCAATTAAAAGCGAGTAGGTTTCGCTGTGAATGTTTTCCATCATAATTTGAAATCCATAAAAGAATTTCGCTTCACTGTACTGTACTTCATTCACAAAATTTTCTGCCAAGTTTTCATTTACAATACCATCACTGGCAGCAAAAAAGGCTAAAATATGTTTTATAAAATAACGCTCATCATCATTCAATTTACTTTTCCAGTCAGAAAGATCTTGATGCAAATCGATTTCTTCCGCTGTCCAAAAACTAGCCTCCGATTTTTTATACCACTCCCAAATATCATGATGTTGGATTGGAAAAATAACAAAACGATCTTTGTTTTCTTGAAGAATGGGTTCTACGGGCTGAGACATTGTTTTTAGTGTTTTTTAAATAATTAGACGAAAATTTATTGATTTTGGAAGTAACAAAGATTGAAAAATGCTGTTAAAAATGAAAGGTATAGTTATAAACATTGTCAACAAGTTTTTAACAAAAATTTTTGTTTTGCTGTTTTGAAAGGGAATTTCTATAAAAACATAATATGTTGATAATCAAATAAATATGAATTAATTAGGATTGTCAAACTCAAACAAAACAATAGGCACTTAAGCACTGTAAAACGCAAAAGAAAGGCTACTTTTAAAGGTAAAATTTTGGTTTTTAAGTCTATTTTTTGGTGTTGGCGATTTTTTCTAATTCCATATACCAATCTTCACCAAATTTTCTAATTAATGCTTCTTTTACAAACTTATAAATGGGAATTTGCAATTCTTTACCTAGGGTACAAGCATCATCACATATTTGCCATTTGTGGTAATTTACAGCCGAGAATTCACTATAATCTTGAACCCTTACGGGGTACAAATGGCAAGACACGGGTTTTTTCCAGGTAATAACACCTTGGTTATAGGCTTCCTCAATGGCACATAGTGCCACATTTTTATCATCAAAAATAACATAGGCACAATCTGCCCCATCAATTAGGGGTGTTTCTAAATCACCATCTTCAGAAGTTGTATACACACCTTGCGATTTTATAGCAGCAATGCCTTCTTTACGTAAAAAGGGTTTTACCTTAGGGTAAATGGCTTTTAATATGTCTGCTTCATCTGCTTCTAGTGGTGCACCCGCATCGCCATCTATGCAGCAGGCCCCTTTACATGCTGTAAGATTGCACATGAAATCCTTATCTATAATATCTTCAGAGACGATGGTCTTTCCTAATTGAAACATAAATATCTATAAATTGCGTTGGCAAAAATAACGAAACTTTAGCTTTTAATACCATCAATATTAAGGGATATTGACATACTTTTGCAGCAAATTTTTAAAGCACCATTTTATGCAACTTAATTTTAAAGAAATTTTCACGGCCTTTATGGTTTTATTTGCTGTTATAGATATTGTTGGCAACATTCCTATTGTTATTGACTTGCGTAAAAAAGTAGGACATATACAAAGCGAAAAAGCCTCTATAATTGCTGGTGTAATTTTAGTAATGTTCTTGTTTTTGGGGAAAAGCATTTTAAATTTAATTGGCATTGATGTTAACTCGTTTGCCGTGGCAGGGTCTTTTATCCTGTTTTTCATTGCTTTGGAAATGATTTTAGGTATTACACTTTACAAACAGGAAGAACACAACGCCGTATCTGCAACTATTTTTCCATTGGCTTTCCCTTTAATTGCGGGTCCTGGAAGTTTAACCACTTTGTTGTCTTTAAGAGCTGAATTCAGGACTGAAAACATTATTGTTGCGGTTATCTTAAATGTTATTATTATTTTTATAGTGCTAAAAACATCGGCGAAAATTGAACGCCTTATAGGCCAGAACGGTATCAACATTATACGTAAGGTGTTTGGTGTGGTTTTACTGGCCATTGCCGTTAAACTGTTTGCACATAATATTAAGGCATTGTTCGATCTTATATAATTTTTTTAAGAATGTCATGCAGAGCGAAGCGAAGCATCTTTAAGATGCTTTGGTCGTACCTCCCTCTGAATGACAGTGTAAGTTAAATTTAATAAAATTAAAAAATGAAACTATTAACCATCATCATAAGTATTATCTCGCTAGGACTTATTATTTTTAATAGCACGCAAATTGACTTTCACGCGCCTTTTAAGGGCGAAAGCATGGTGGCTTTAATTACCATATTGGCATCCCTTTGCGCTATGCTTATCATGCTTATTTTATATGTATCGAAACGTATTGAGCAAAAAGTAAAAGAACATCGCTAATATGTATGACGCTTTAATTATTGGTGGCGGAGCTGCTGGCTTATCTTGTGCCCTGGTATTGGGGTCGGCAAAGGACAAAGCTTTTGCAAAAGACAAGCACATAGGCATAATTACCCATCAAAAAACATCGCATTTACAAACGGCTTTATTTAATAATGTTTTGGGCTTGCCCCCGGGCACTACGGGTGCCTCTATATTAGAAACGGGGAAAAAACAGTTGGCAGATTTATACCCGCACGTTACACAAATAGACAAGGAAAAGGTCTTGGAAATCTTTAAAGCCAAAGATGCTTTTACTGTTAAAACCAACAAAAATACTTATACGTCGCATATTGTTGTTATAGCTGTGGGTTATACCAATTTAATGACCATCAAGGGCTTGGATGCTTATATTGAGCCCCACCCAAAAGCTGCTATAGAAAAAGATCGTATTTGGCTTAAAAACAATAACCACCTTATCACTAAAAACCTATATGTAGCAGGTACTTTGGCAGGATGGCGTAGTCAGTTTGCCATGGCTTCAGGTAGCGGAGCCCATGTGGCAACCGATATTTTAACACTTTGGAATGGCGGTAAACACACTAAGGTGCATGATAAGATTACAGAGTGACGCTTTGCTATTTGCCTTCACTTAACTTAATAACCTCATCAATCATAATATCGCCTTGGTTAAAAATTTCTTCGTAAGCACCATCGCCATAAAGTTGGTCTGCTAATGTAGCCTTTATGTACTGCTTAACCTCATTGTGATACGCCACAAAAGTGATCTTGGAATCGGTTCTTATATTCAAGTAATCTTGAAACTCAAAGACCATGTCGTCGTTCACCTCAAAGGCATCAATAAATTCCCGTCTGGATATATCATCGTAAATATGCCTATCTTTCTCTAACATCTCAAATACAAAATAGCCTATAAACCCTCTACGCTGTAAAAAGCTTAAAGTTTCATTTTCCATACTGTTGTCTATAGGCACAAACACATCTGGAATAATCCCACCACCACCATAAACTATTTTTCCTTTGGGGGTTTTGTATTTTAAAGAATCGGCAACCTTAATTTTATCCGAATCCAATAATTCACCGCTATCCAAACGCTCAAAATAATCATCAAAATAATCATCGTTGCCCCTATTGTAGGGTCTTTGTATAGAGCGCCCTGTTGGTGTGTAATATCGCGACACAGTTAAGCGTACAGCACTACCATCGCCCAAATCCATTTCGCGTTGCACCAAGCCTTTGCCATACGAGCGTCTGCCAACAATGGTCCCCTTATCATTATCCTGCAGGGCTCCAGCTATAATTTCACTGGCAGATGCTGAATTTTCATTAATCATAACATACACATCACCAGTCTCAAAATCGCCTTTAGATGTGGCAAAACTTTTTTCAATTGTACCACTTTTGTTTTTAGTGAACAATATAAGTTTGTTATCCTCTAAAAATTCATCTACAATTTCCTCGGCTATGCCCAAAAACCCACCTGGATTATCCCTTAAATCCAAAGCAATTTCAGTAGCTCCAAGTTTTAAAAGTTTATCTAAACCGTTTTTAAATTCCTTATAGGTAGTCTCTGCAAAGCGGTTTACTTTTATATACCCTAGTTTTTCAGTAAGCATATAAGCGGCATCAACACTTTTTATGGGGATATGCGATCGCTTTATAGTGAAGTTTAAAAGTTCGGGTTCACCTTTTCGGTAAACCTTTAAGTCCACTTTAGTATTTATAGGGCCTTTAAGTTTGTTTACCATCTCACCGTCATTTAACTTATCGCCATATAGTGTGTCGCCATCAGCCATAAGAATTCGGTCGCCCCCTTTAATGCCTGCTTCGGCACTGGGACCACCTTCTATGGGTCTTATAACAGCAATCGTATCTTTATACGGGTAAAAACTCACTCCAATACCTACAAAATCCCCTTTCATATTTTCGGCAACGCGTTCCATGTCTTCCTTGGGAATGTATACCGAATGTGGGTCTAAATTTTCCAGAATACCATTTACGGTAACATCAACAATACTATCGGTGTTAATATCATCTACATAATCATATTCTATATAATCTATAAGTCTGTTTAGCTTATCTTTTTTACTGTTTTTAGTAAACAGTCTGTCTGGCGAATCCCGAAAATGTAATTTCCCGCCAATATAGATTCCAGCGGCAATGGCTACTCCCAGTATTAATGGTAAATATTTTTTTTGATAGGGCATTAGGCTTTTATATCTTCAATTTGTTTTAATTCTATTCCTGCTTTTTCCAAAAACTCCAATCCGGAATTATCTTTATAAGCTATATTATACACCACTTTAACAATACCTGCCTGATGTATAAGTTTGCTACATTCTTTGCAAGGCGACAAGGTAATGTAAAGCGTGGCACCTTTACAAGATTGTGTAGATGCAGCCACTTTTAAAATAGCGTTTGCCTCTGCATGCAACACATACCACTTGGTGTATCCTGCTTCATCTTCACAAAAATTCTCAAATCCCGATGGTGTTCCATTGTAACCATCAGATATGATCATTCTATCCTTTACAATAAGCGCGCCAACTTGCCTGCGCTTGCAATAAGACAACTTTCCCCATTCTTCTGCTATTCTTAAATAAGCTTTGTCGTACTTAAGCTGTTTTTTTTTTGGCATGCAATTTATTTATGAATAAACGAATATAGTTGCTTCGTATTTTAATTACAACACAAGTTCGTTAAAGTTTTACGAAATTTACACTATGTTTTAAAAAATTCAAGATGCGAAATCACTAGTAAGAATGGTTATGGTGCATTTTGGAATACCATGGGAATGACTAACCCTACTACAATGGCAGATACAACCATAATCCAATCACGTTTGGTAAACCTAAATATAGTTTGCACCACATAGCCTATAAACAACACGATAAATACAATAATAATCTGCGCTATTTCTATGCCCAAAGCAAACTCAATCAAGAGCATGAGTTTACTATCAGAATCGCCCAACAGCATTTTAAACTCCCGTGCAAAACCCAGTCCATGAATCAGCCCAAAGAAGAGGGTTGATAAAAATAGTACGCCCACTTTTTCTTTTTGGGCCCCTTTTCCTGAAGTAAACACATTAAACAGCGCCACAACCAATATGGTTATAGGAATTAAAAACTCTACAATTTGCGCATTTACCTGAACGATATTATAAGCGGCCAAAACAAGTGATACGGTATGTCCTAAAGTAAACATAGACACCAATAACAAAACACGCTTCCAGTCCTTAAAAGTATACGGAATTGTTAAAACAATAAGAAACAACACATGGTCGTAGGCATTAATATCAAGTACATGATTAATACCGTATTCTACATGAAACCAAAAATTCTCTAGCATGATATCATTATATATTTAAAGATTCGGATGCTTCAAATATACAATTAATTAGGTGCTCTTTATCGAGACCTTATATTTTTTACCAAGTTGAGAGAGCATCTCATTAGTAATGCCATCTAGATTAAATGCATGTTTCCATTTCCAATCTTGCCTAGCATAGGAATCGTTAATACTTTTTGGCCAACTATTGGCTATATCCTGTCGGTAATCGGGTTTATAGGTTATAGTAAAATCAGGTATGTGCTTTTTTATGGATTCTGCTATGGTTTTAGGTGTAAAACTGATGGCAGACAGGTTATAGGACGACCTAATTTGCACCGCTTTATAATCGGCCTGCATAATATCTGTCGTCGCTTTTATAGCATCATCCATAAACATCATGGGCAGTTCGGTATCTTCAGCTAAAAAGCATTCATAAGTGCCTTCTGTAATGGCTTTATGGTATATTTCAACAGCGTAATCGGTGGTACCACCCCCCGGTAAGGTTTTCCAGCTAATAATACCTGGGTAACGCAAGCTTCTAACATCTACATCGTACTTTTTGTTATAGTACTCACACCAACGCTCGCCTACTTGTTTGGTTATACCATACACGGTTGTTGGTTCCATAATGGTGTATTGCGGGGTGTATTCTTTAGGTGTTGTAGGTCCAAATACTGCAATACTGGAAGGCCAAAAAACGTTCTTTACAAACTTGGCACGAGCTAGATTTAAAACATGAAACAAAGAGTCCATATTTAAATCCCATGCTTTCATTGGGTACTTTTCGCCTGTAGCACTTAACATGGCTGCCATTAAGTAAATGGTGTCTATGCGATGTTTTTCTACGCAGCCTTTAACGCTGGCATAATCCTGCGCATCTACAATTTCAAATATACCCGAGTTAACAATCTCCAAATTGCTGTAACTAATATCACTTGCCACAACTTGATCATCACCATAAATTGCTCTAAGCCTGAATGTTAATTCTGAACCAATTTGACCACAAGCACCAATAATTAATATTTTAGACCGCATTTAAAAGTACATTTATATAGAATTGTCAAAAATAATAAGATTTTATTGATAATATCTCATTTTAAAAACGAAATTTTTTTAATTTGATGTTTACATACCCCATTAAATAAAGAACTATTCCTATATATTTGTACTTGTATAATTTAAAACTTATGGCCATTAAATTTTTAAGTGTTTTTAGTTTGTTGCTTTGCCTTTTATCTTGCAACAACCGACAGGACCAAAATACGACAGATACGGATACTAAAACTGAAGTTGAAGCTATTACTGAAAAAGATATTTCGGCACTCCAGTACACGGAATTTGCCTTAGATACCAAGACAGAACAAGCTATTGTTAATTGGAGTAATTATTACCAATTACAGGATGTTATAAATGAGGTAAAACGCGGCGACTTAAGTTTTTTTAATAACGATGAGGCCTCTAGTAAAGAATTGTTCAAAGATTTGATACAGACTATTCCAGCACCTGTAAATACCGAAGCCATTTTAGCCCGGATATTGGCGTTTGAAACCAAATTTTACAAATTAAAAAGTCTGGCCAATTTATCCACTACCAGCAAGCAAGAGCTACTTGCTACTATTAAAGCATTTTTTGTGGCATTTTCCAATTTAAACCTGCAAATGAACAAGAAACTGGAAGCAGATAGTATTGTTATTGAAAAACCTTAATTTTTAGGCTGTGCTGCTTGTGCTTGCAAGGCCTGTTTTTGCCTTAATAATTCAGACTTGGTTAATTGAATTAAATTAAAATTGGGAGACGCTTTTAAGGCGGCATCCAAAATATCTACTGCGGCATCAATGTTGGCCTTTTTGTCCTTATTGTAAACCACCAAAGCATTTAGATACATAAAAGCCGATTTTAAAGACACTTCGTAAGGGGTTTGCGTTTCGTAAAATGCTTTTTTCATATCGTCTTTAGCATTGGCCAAACCATATGTTACATGCTTTTCTGCTGCTGTTAAGTTTTGGGTTTGTAAATTCAATTCCGCCAGTTCGTATGCTATCAAAGCGTTCGGATCTCTTTTAAACATCTCCTCAAAATGGCCAATGGCAAGTTGTGGCTGCTTAACAGCTTTTAAAGAAACAGCTTTCACCTCAACAGCAATATCAGAATCCGTTGTACTGGTTTCGTAACCTATGGTATTAAGCGCTTGCACATACTTGCCCTCACTCATATACAAATAAGCCAAAGTATCCTGTCTTTCAGTAGACGGGGCTAATAGATTTAAATGCGTCATGCCATTAATAATACCCTGTACATCACCCTGCGCTTTCATTTGCTTATAATAAGCTTCAAAATGTTTTATTAATTGATCATTGCTCTGCGCATTTAAAGCAAAGCCTCCTAACATTAAAATCAGTACTATTCGTTTCATATATTCCATTTTTGTTGTTTTAATAATTATGTTGCCTAACTGAAAATAATTACACACTATTTTTCGAGGTGCTAAATCTATAAAAAAATACGCTTTAAAGTCTTAAAAGAATACTAATTATTTAAAGAAGTTGCCTAAACTTTCTCTTTCTCCTATAAATTTAACCCTTTAACTGGGAAAGTTTGCGGTCGCAGTTGTAGTCTCAGTCGCAGTCGCGGTTGTGGTTGTGGTTTACAGAAGTAGCCAGTAGCTAAAGGCCAAAAGCCAAAAGCTAGAAGCTAGAAACACAAAAATCCACATTTTTAGGATAACTTAAAAAAAATAAGTACATTTAAAATTACTAAATTATTTATTATGGGGATAAAGAGTTTTCAAGGGGCCCGAAAGCAGCAGTCTAATACTGTGGACACGCCCTCATTAAAGGTAAGTGACTATATGTCTAAAAATTTGATTACGTTTACTCCCGATCAAACCATAGAGAGTGTAATACAAGCTTTAATTAAGCATAGAATTTCAGGTGGTCCGGTAGTTAATGAAAGAAATGAATTGGTAGGCATTATTTCGGAAGGTGATTGCATTAAGCAAATAAGTGAAAGCAGGTATTACAATATGCCCATGCAAGACAAGACCATTAAAAACCATATGGTTGAAAATGTAGAGACTATTGATGGCAACATGAACATTTTTGATGCGGCCAATAAGTTTTTACAGGCTAAAAGACGTCGGTTTCCCATTGTAGAAAACGGTAAGCTGGTGGGGCAAATAAGCCAAAAAGACATCCTTAAAGCAGCCATACAGCTTAAAGGACACAATTGGAAATAAGACTATTGTCTATTTTCATAAAAAAGCCTTGGTTACAAGTAACCAAGGCTTTTTTAGTGCATCTAACTTTCCCGTTTTACCAGCGCAAAATAATCATCCTCCAAAGGTAAGTACCCTTGGTTGTACACAAAATAATATACCTTGCCCGCTTTGGTAGTATATATACTTGTAAAGTAATTAAAGTCAAAACCCGCCTCAATCAATTTAGCCCGCGATGTTTTGGTTTTTTGTTCAGGGTTCAAGGCTTCTAAAATGCGGTAGTTTTTTCGAAGTCTGTTATTGGTATTCCTAATTAAATTTTTACTGTCCTTATTTACCTTATTGTTATAGGCATTGCGGCAAGCATCGCTGCAGAATTTCTTATCGGTTCTGCCTACTATTTTTTCGCCACATTCTAAACACTGTTTATCCATAGGTATTTGTTTTACCAAGTTCCGGCATAACTTAAATCCATGCCGCTGGTACTTTTTAAATATTCGTAATTATATCGTATTATTTGGCGCATATGAAAATAATCGTGCGCCAACCAATTGTTTAAAAATTGAAGTGCAGATAGCTCGCCCAATCTGGGATGCTTATATGTACTTAGCCAATTGCAATCCTCATGCGATTGCAACCATACAACCGAAACATCTCGCTCGTCTAAAAACGCCAGTAACATATCTTGATAGTTTTTGGAAGCATAGCCACGATCTACCACCCACTGTTGGGGGTTAATACCCGGCATTTCCTGTAAAGGTGTTTTAAAAATATGCTGTATCCGTGCCCTAAAATCTTCGCGTTCTTCATCATACAAATGGCAAACCATTTCCAATAAGTTCCACTTTTCTGGTTGCGGACGCCATCTATATTCTGCTTCGGTTTTGTGCTTTAAAAGCGCCTTAAACGTCGCTTTGTTTTGCTTTAGTTGTGCTGCAATCGTTTGGCTATTCATTGGTTTTAAAAATTTGATTTGCTAATATACAAAAAAACAATATCCGTTTACAAACGACTACAAACATTTACAAACGTTTTTAAATATGTAACAACCGAATACTTTTTGCAAACCAACCCATCTTTGCCCTGTCGAAACTTTAGAACCTGACTGCCGTTAGGAAGTCTCGATAGTATTAACTGTTTAACCATTAAAATTTAAAATTATGAACACACTTAAAAACAAAGTACAGTTGATTGGTAGATTGGGGCAAGACCCAGAAATTATTAGCTTTGCCAATGGCAGCAAAATGGCAAAATTTTCTTTAGCTACAGATGATAGTTATAAGGATAACAAGGGCGAAAAAGTAGATCGTACTTATTGGCACAACATTATCGTTAAGGGCGGTTTGGTAAAGGTGGTGGAAAAGTATATTACCAAGGGCAAAGAAATTGCCGTTGAGGGGAAGTTAGTATCCCGTACCTATGATGATAAGGATGGCAACAAACGTTACTTAACAGAAATTGTTTGTAATGAGTTGTTGATGCTTAGTAAATAATGTATCTGGTTTTTTTGGCAAACGGGGCTTGTTATAAAGTAATGAGCCTCGTTTGTTTTTTTAAGTTAGGACTAAACTAATATAGATTTAGACGTTAGATGAGCTTACCTAAGCATTGCTTGTTTCTTCATTTGTGGATCTTTTTCTCAACAAAATCACCTTCAAATATTTAAGCTTATAAGCTTAAGGTTCTTCACATAGTAAGCTTAAGGCTCTTCACATAGTAAGGTTAAGGTGTCTAACCTTATAAGGTTAAGATGTTACATCCGATAGGGGTATGAATATAGCAAAAATGTTATTCATTAATTGTTGACATTATCCACATTAAAATATCCACCTTTATTCTCTGTACGATCTAGGGATTGACGGATGATTAAATGCGCTACGTTCACCATATTCCGTAATTCACAAAGGGGAGTCGTTATTTTGGATTCTTTGTAGAGGTCTTCCACTTCATTATAAATAACATCTAAGCGTTTTATGGCCGCATGCAAACGCTTGTTGCTCCTTACAATCCCCACATAATCGCGCATAAGGGCCTGTAATTCTTTTAAGTTATGTTGTATTAAAACGTGCTCTCTGGTAATGGTTGTACCTTCATCATTCCAATGCGGTATGCTAATATCCACAGCTTTGTACTCGTGCTTAACATGGTATTTAAAAATATTGTGGGCATATACCAAGGCTTCTAACAACGAATTGGATGCCAACCTATTAGCACCATGCAGACCTGTTCGAGAACATTCCCCACAGGCAAATAAATTGGCAATGGTGGTCTTACCGTTTTTATTAACCTTAATGCCACCACATAAATAGTGTGAGGCTGGTACCACAGGTATCCAATCGGTTTTAATATCGATATGGTGTTGTAAGCACTTTTTATAAATATTGGGAAAATGATTTTTAAATGCTTCAACATCTAAATGGGTACAATCGAGATAAACATACGATTCGCCCGATTTTTTTAATTCACTGTCTATGCTTTGCGACACAATATCCCTGGAGGCCAGCTCGGCACGCTTATCATAATCTGGCATAAACCGGTAGCCCGTTTTATTTCTTAGATAAGCCCCAAAACCCCGAACGGCTTCTGATATTAAAAAGGAGGATTCGCCTTTGACCTCATAGAGCGCCGTGGGATGAAATTGTACAAATTCCATGTCTTTTATACGCGCTTTGGCCCTATATGCCATTGCAATACCATCACCTGTTGCGATGATGGGGTTTGTGGTATGGCCGTACACGCAACCTATACCTCCTGAAGCTAGTAAAGTACTATTGGCCTTAATGGTAAAAATACGTCCTGTTTTTTGATCTAAAACATACGCGCCATAACACGACAGGTCTTCAGGTTGGTTGTGGTCTTTAATATGGTGATTGGTTATTAAATCGATAGCAAAATGATGCGGCAAGATACGAATGTTAGGGAGTTGGTGAGCACGCTTAAGCAGGGCCCGTTCTATTTCAAACCCTGTAATATCTTTATGGTGCACTACGCGGTATTCGGAGTGCCCCCCTTCTTTTCCCAAATCAAATTCGCCACTGGCATCTAAATCAAAATTAGCACCCCAAAGCATGAGTTCCTCCAAGCGTTGCGGACCTTCTTTAATGACCATTTTAACAACCGCTTCCTTACACAAGCCATCGCCAGCCAAAAGGGTGTCTTTAATGTGTTTTTTAAAGGAATCGTTTTCTTTATCTAAAACAACTGCTACCCCGCCCTGGGCATATTTAGTATTGGATTCGTCTTCATTAGCTTTTGTAACGATAACTACAGTTCTATCGGGGAACTTTTCGGCTATCTTTACAGAGAATGTTAAGCCTGCAATTCCAGAACCTATTACTAAGTAATGTGTGTCTACCATGGATTTTATGTTTTAGGCAGTAGATTTTTGTAATTAAACCTACAAGGTATTAAAGACACTTGCAGGTTAAATTCAAAAATCGTTAATCGTTGTTCGTTAATCTCCAATCCACTTATTTTGATAACTCCAACATCCGTTCAATGGGCAGCAATGCCCGTTCTATAATATGCTCTGGAACATGGATTTGTGGGGATTCGTTTAGTAAACAATCGTACAGTTTTTGAAGTGTGTTCATTTTCATAAAATGACACTCGCTACATGCACAGGTATTGTCTTCTACAGCTGGTGCAGGAACAAGCTCTGTATTTGGTACTTCCTGTTGCATTTTATGCAAAATACCAGCCTCGGTAGCTACAATAAATTTTTCTTCTGGATGCTGTTTTACAAAGTTTATCATCCCAGAGGTAGAACCAATATAGGTGGCAGTATCTAGTATATGGGATTCCGATTCGGGATGCGCTATAATTTTGTGTTCTGGATATTTTTTATGGAGTTCTATAAGCTTATCAATAGAAAAGGCCTCATGCACAATACAGCTTCCATCCCATAACAACATATCACGACCAGTTTCTTTTATAATGTATCGCCCCAAATTTTTATCAGGTGCAAAAATAATGGGGGTTTCCTTTGGAATGGATTGTACAATCTTTAAAGCGTTTGATGAGGTACAAACAATATCGCTCAAGGCCTTTATTTCGGCTGAGCAATTAACATAAGTAATCACCACATGGTTAGGGTGTTGCTTGGTAAAGGCCTCAAAGGTGTCTGGCGGACAGGAATCGGCCAGCGAACACCCTGCTTTTAAATCTGGTAACACCACTGTTTTAGTGGGGTTTAATATTTTAGCTGTTTCAGCCATAAAGTGTACGCCTGCAAATA
Source organism: Aestuariibaculum scopimerae (assembly GCF_059428085.1). Classification (NCBI taxonomy): domain Bacteria; kingdom Pseudomonadati; phylum Bacteroidota; class Flavobacteriia; order Flavobacteriales; family Flavobacteriaceae; genus Aestuariibaculum; species Aestuariibaculum scopimerae. The sequence goes on along the minus strand of NZ_CM182089.1, from coordinate 1,767,440 downwards.
CAATAATATCGGCATCTGTTTCGGCTGCTTTTTGTGAAAGCCCTAAACTATCCCCTACATAATCAGCTATATCCTGTATTTCGGCAACTTGATAATAATGCGCTAAAATAACGGCATTTTTTTCTGCTTTAAGGCGCTGTATTTCTTGTACTAAATCCATTTCAATTAATCTCCTTTGAATCATTTAAACAGTCCTGTTTTAGGAAGGACTATTATTTTACAAATATCTTAATTAAAATTATATAGCATTGTGTTTACCTTAAAAAATAAAGCAAAATTGATGACATATTATATTTTTATCAAATCTTTAAATTCTCATTAACCAAAAGCATGTTTTAGTTCATAAAATGAAACAGATGAAACGACACACTATGTGGCCCTAAAACATGAGCTCATGTTTTTTAGCTTGAACTGCCATATTTTGAACCTCTAGCTTAATAAGATCTAAAGTCTTTTCTTGTTTGTTCAACTCATTTAAAACCTCTTTTTTAATGGTTTGAAAACTGTTTTTTAGAGCTCTAAAAAGGGTTCTATAATAGGCAATGCTTACCTTTAAATTGTCTATAAAGGTAAGCAGGTATTTTTCATCCTTCTTGGTAATGCTTTCTGTTATTTCTTTTAATTTACCATCTAAATAATCCATGTAAATGGCCAGCTCTTTTATAAATATGTTGGGACGGTCTGTTCGCGATATCATGTTGTCCCTTCCATAAATATGGTCTACCATATTTTTTAGGCTCATTACTTTTGAATAGTAAGCCATATTGGGGCCCGGGCAAATGGAGACTCCGGTGCCTTCTGTTTTTGTATCTAGCCCATAGGTTAGCAATGCTGAAGTCCCTAAACCAACACAGGTACAAGACTTCTCTGTAATTTTATTAAACGCTTTCTCGTAATCTTTTAAGGGCAGGTTTTGGGCATCCAAAGCTTTTATTTTTAAATATTGGTATTCTCTAGAAGCTGTGCAAATACCTTTGTCTTTAAATTCTTTATTTAAGGCTACAAACTTTTTAGGACACGCACTACCTGGGCGGCCTTTATTTATAAAAACTTCTTTTTCTAAATCTTTAGTGTTGTTTTTAAGATTGTTAAATGGAATTCCCAATGGCGAAATATCACTTAAATACAAATCTGCTTCCTTGGCCAAAACCAATTGGTTTAATGTTTTTTCATCTACCGTAGTCGCTTCGGGCACCAACAAAAAAGGTGTGCCCCAACCTATGGAATCCAATTTGTAATGTTGCTGTAAAAAGGTATGTTCTTCATGGGTGCCTACACCACCTTGTGCCGAAATATGTATTTGCAACGGCTGTTTAGGATATACGCGTCCTTGGTTTTCCAATTCCTTTATTAATAGGGTTTCTGTAACAGTTCGCAAGGCGTCTCGGTTTTCTTTAAACTCGGCCAAGACGGGCCCTAAAAGATGGCCATCGGTCGCAAAGGCATGTCCACCACAGTTAAGACCTGATTCTATTCGGTATTCGGAAACCCAAAGCCCTTTTTTGGCCAAAAACTTTCCTTGAATTAATGCCGACCGGTAATCACTAACTTTTAAAATAATCCGTTTTTTAAAGGTCCCGGATTCTGAGGGGTAAAAATCATTGAACCTACTTATATAATCATAAAGTTTTGGGTTCATGCCTGCCGAAAGCACTACAGATGCGTTAAGATTACTGTTTGCAAACCCCCTTAAAGCAGCATGGGCATCATTATACTCTGTAGGCAAGCGTTCTTCTTTATTATAATTTTCTTTGTCTACCTTGGTCATTATATTAACATCTATGCGCCCTTTATGCAAATGCTGTGAAGCCCAAGCTTTAATCTCGGAGATTGAAACACCTTGCTCAACAAGTTTTTTAAATTCTACTTTTATTAGTGACCCCGAGGGCAGCATTTGGATATACGACTTAAGTTGATCGGTGTTTTCTAGGGCCATATGCTTTAAAGCTTCAAATTTTTTATCCACTAAATTGTTCACCAGGTTTAAATAGGATGTAATACGTTTGGCCCGGTAATCTATCACACTATCTGCTATTTCTTGATAAGGGATCTTAAATTTCTCGCTGTACATCTTTCGTAATTTCTCTAATAGTATATCATCTACTAAAGAGATCACCGAATCTATCCCATAGTGTGCCACCTTTATAGGCGTATCAATAGTAAATCCGATACCCATTACCGGGATGTGAAATGAATGCACTTTGTTTGTATACATTGGAATGCTTGCTTTTAAAATTAAAAACAGTAAAGATATGGCCATGGTTCTTGCCTAATCATGATATTTATCATACACATTCTAATAAGTTTTACTAACACACAAAATACAGTGTTTTTAAAACCAAAACTGCCGTGATTAATTATAAAGATTCTGATAATGTCCTTGTTTTTTTTAATTATTCATAATAAGAAATCGATAAAAGGAAAAAATTAATAAAACTTTTAAAAGGCTGTGCTGTTTCATCAAAGCTTCATTACTTTTATGGTTAATTTTCAATTGAGCGATTTTATGTCTGTAGAGCCAAAATTATCACGATTTAAACAACAAGTATTATCTAAGTATCAAATATACAATAGCATATTTATGACGTTGCCTTTTGATACGATTACCAAAACTGGTGTTTTACTTCCTTTATTCCATGAAACCTGTAAAAAAGGATTTGCGAATGGTGATGACCCTACTACCATAGTTGATACATTTTTTAAGAAGTATCAGGCACGACGCAATAAAGAAAGCCAAATAAACCTGTTGTTTAGGTTTATACAATATATAGAGCGCCAAGTGGTACTGTTTGATGCCATAGAGGATGCTGCTTTCCCTATTGTTAATAACATGGAAGGTATAGGAACATTAAGAAACCTGAAGGAATCGGCCTCTTCTGAAAACAAATTGGAAGAATTAAAAAGTTACCTAGAAGCCTTTAAAGTACGCATTGTATTAACGGCACACCCTACACAATTTTACCCAGGCAATGTATTGGGTATTATTACCGATTTAACAGCGGCCATAAAGAGCAATAATTTATCGGAAATAAACAACCTATTTGGCCAATTGGGGAAAACCCCATTTTTTAAACATGAAAAGCCCACACCATATGATGAAGCCAAGAGCTTAATATGGTATTTGGAGAATGTATTTTACCATTCATTTGGTGAAATATATAACTACATACAGCAGAATATTTATGATGATGGCAAAAAACACAACGAAATTATTAATATAGGCTTTTGGCCAGGAGGCGACCGAGATGGTAACCCATTTGTAAAACCAGACACCACTTTAAAGGTAGCTAAAAAACTTAAGCAAGCTGCTTTAAAGAAATATTATGCCGATTTAAGAAAGCTACGCAGAAAACTTACTTTTAGGGGTGTTGAGGAGCGTATTATTCGCTTGGAGACCATTATGTACAATTACAGTGTGAATTTAAACGCTCCTGAATCCATCACTGCTAAAGAGCTGATTAAAGAATTATTAAGCATTAGGAATGTTGTTGTTAATGAACACCAATCGCTATACGTAAACGAAATAAACAATTTAATCAATAGAATACATTTGTTTGGATTCCATTTTGCTACTCTGGACATCCGTCAAGATAGTAGAATTCACCATTCAGTATTTACCAATGTTGTAGATCATCTTATAGAATCAGGACAAACAGCATTCCCAGAAAACTACCACGAGTTATCTGAAGCAGAGCAAATTGAAATCCTCTCTAAAGTATCGGATGAAAACATCAACATTGATGCTTTTGAAGATGAAATGGTGTATAACACCCTAAGAACTATTGAGGCTATTAAAACCATTCAAAAAACCAATGGCGAGCGCGGTGCCAACCGCTACATTATTAGTAATAACCAAACGGCCTTAAATGTCATGCAGCTTTTTGCCATGCTTAAAATGGTAGCCTTTAAAGAAGAGCTAACTGTAGACGTAGTGCCACTTTTTGAAACGATTACCGATTTGGAAAATGCGCCTAAAGTTATGGAACAACTGTACACAAACCCTGTATATATGTCCCATTTAAAAAGCCGTGGCATGAAGCAAACCATTATGCTTGGATTCTCAGATGGCACTAAAGATGGTGGCTACTTAATGGCGAATTGGGGTATTTATAAAGCCAAAGAATTATTAACTGAAATGTCTAGAAAATATGATATTACTGCGATATTCTTTGATGGTCGTGGTGGCCCACCAGCAAGGGGAGGTGGTAAAACACACCAATTTTATGCATCTTTAGGACCTACTATTGAGGACAAAGAAGTACAACTAACCATACAAGGACAGACCATAAGTTCTAATTTTGGTACATTAGATTCTTCTCAATACAACCTAGAACAACTTATTAGCTCTGGCATGTTTAACCGTATTGGCAAAGAGAAGCACAAAATGTCTGATGAAGACCGCATGGTTATGAACGATCTGGCCGAAACCAGTTACCAAACATACAAGGATTTTAAAGGGCACCCCATGTTTATTCCCTATCTAGAAAGAATGAGCACTTTAAAATATTATGCTAAAACGAATATAGGAAGTAGACCCTCTAAGCGTTCTAACTCAGACAAACTGGTGTTTTCTGATTTAAGAGCCATTCCTTTTGTGGGATCTTGGAGCCAATTAAAACAAAATGTTCCCGGTTTTTTTGGAGTTGGTACAGCTTTAAAAAAATATGAGGACAAGGGAGAGTTTTATAAAGTAGAGCAACTTTACAACAACTCAAAATTCTTTAAAACCTTACTGGAAAACAGTATGATGTCTTTAACCAAATCGTTTTTCGATTTAACCAAATACATGTCTAAAGACGAAGAGTTTGGTGCTTTTTGGAACATTATCTATACAGAATACACAACCACTAAAGCATTGCTACTAAAGCTTACCGGTTATAAGGAATTGATGGAAAACGAACCTTCTGGAAAAGCTTCTATTGAAGTAAGGGAATCTATTGTTTTACCATTATTAACCATACAGCAATATGCGCTTAAGAAAATCCAAGAGCTTGAACGATCAGATGTTAAAGATCCTGAGGAATTAAAAATCTATGAAAAGATTGTAACCCGTTCACTCTTTGGTAATATTAATGCGAGTAGGAATTCTGCTTAAAATAAAAAAGGCGCCTTTGGCGCCTTTTTTATTTGTTTTAATCTTGACAAAATTAATGCTCATTCAATCTAAAGTCTGGATACGCATCCATTCCATGCTCGTAACCATCTAAGCCCTCTAGTTCTTCTTTCTCTGAAACTCTAATGCCTACGGTTTTCTTTAATATGTATATAATGACAAATGCCGACACAATACATATTGCAGCATATGACACAACACCAATTAACTGACTGATAAATTGATCCACACCTGCTAATTTACCAAATATGCCAACAGCTAAAGTTCCCCATATACCACAAACTAAATGTACAGCAATGGCACCAACGGGATCGTCTAGCTTTAATTTGTTATCTACAAAGCTAACGGCAAGCACAATTAAGGCGCCCGCAACAGATCCAATGATAATGGCATCGGTTGGGCTCATTTGGTCTGCACCAGCCGTAATACCAACCAAACCTCCTAAAATACCATTTAAAAACATAGTTAAATCTAAGTTTTTATACATAGCTGTAGATACCAACATAGATACAACACCTCCTGCAGCAGCAGCTAAACATGTTGTTACCAAAGTTAAAGAGGTTAATGTAGGATCTGCAGAAAGTACAGAACCGCCATTAAAACCAAACCATCCTAACCAAAGGATCAATACCCCGGCAGTGGCCAATGGAATATTATGCCCTGGAATGGCCTGTGCTTTGCCATCTTTAAATTTACCAATACGCGACCCTAATAGGTAAACAGCTATTAATGCTGCCCAGCCACCTACAGAATGTACCAGTGTTGAACCCGCAAAATCGTAGAAAGGTGTATCTAGCATTTGTAAAAATCCACCACCCCATTTCCATGATCCAGCTATTGGATAAACCAACCCTACGTACACCACGGTAAAAATCATAAATGGTACAATTTTAATACGCTCGGCTACGGCTCCAGATACAATGGTTGCAGCTGTTGCGGCAAACATCCCTTGGAACAGGAAATCTGTCCAGTAGGTATATCCCTCGTTATATGTTAAATCTAACGCCCCTTCGGCCGTTAGTGGAGAATCCAATCCAAATCCTGCAAAGCCAAAAATTCCAGAGGATCCTTCTGCAAAGCCAGGATACATTAAGTTAAAGCCCACCAGACAATATAATAATAGCCCAACGGTTATGATGAAAATATTTTTAAATAATATGTTTATTGTGTTTTTTTGTCTTGTTAATCCAATCTCTAAAAATGCAAATCCCAAGTGCATAAAGAAAACCAGACCTGTACAGATCATCATCCATACATTGTTTGTAGTTAGTAATTCCATAATGTTTTTTTAATATAGTTTTAGTCGGTTATTATTTTAAGGTATCGCTTCCTTTTTCTCCAGTTCGTATTCTGTAACATTCTGTAATATCCGATACAAATATTTTACCATCGCCTACTTCACCCGTTCCTGCAGAACTAAGAATGGCTTGAATGGTAGCTTCTTCAAAATCATCGTTAATAACAATCGACAAATACCTACGTTGTATATCGCTTGTACTGTAAGATATACCCCTGTACACGTGTCCTGTTTTTTCATTACCAAGACCCGTTACGTCCCAATAAGAAAAAAAGTTTACTCCCACATCGTGCAAGGCTTCTTTTACTACACGAAATTTTGATTTTCTAATGATTGCTTCAATTTTTTTCATCATCTCTTATTTTATGTTTAGCTAGTTAATATTAAGGAAAATTTTTGACTTTTATTTTATCTAGCAAGTCGCTTTACAACAATTTAAAAAGATGCCTTATTTGAATAAGGCATCTTTTCTATAATCTATAATTGTAATAGAAACAGTGTTTATTCTATTTCTCTTTGTCTCTTACCTGGGTAAGCAATTGCTCCATGCTCGGAAATATCAAGACCTGCTATTTCTTCAGCTTCGGTAACTCTTAATCCACATATTTTCTTCAAGATAAACAAGAATATATAGGACAGAACAATAGCCCAAACAGCATAGGCCACCACACCAATAGCTTGAGCGCCCAATTGAGCAGCACCACCGCCATTGAAGATACCTATGCCAGCATCGCCATCAATACCCCAAAGACCAATAACTAAAGTCCCCCAAGCACCAGCAACACCGTGTACAGAAATGGCACCTACCGCATCGTCAATTTTTAAAGTTTTCTCAATAAATCCGATAGATAATACCACTAAGACACCACCTACTAAACCGGCTAACACAGCACCACCTTCGCTCATATTACCACAACCAGCAGTAATGCTTACAAGACCGGCCAATGCACCGTTTAATGTCATTGCCAAGTTAGGCTTACCATTTTTAATCCAAGTAAACAATAGGGCACTTAACGCACCAGCAGCAGCAGCCAAGTTAGTAACAAGTACCACTTGTGAAGCAGCAGTAGCATCATCACCACCCCATGCTAATTGCGAACCACCGTTAAAGCCAAACCATCCTAACCAAAGGATAAATACCCCTAAAGTAGCATACATTTGGTTATGACCGTGCATTTCAACTGGCTTACCATTTAAGAATTTCCCAATTCTAGGTCCTACCATCCAAGCAGCAACAAGTGCAGCCCATCCACCAACAGAGTGTACGATAGAAGACCCTGCGAAATCGATAAATTCAGCTGGCATCCACTCAGCATTTAGCCATCCGCCATTCCATTCCCATCCACCTGCTATTGGGTAAATAATTGCAGTTAGAACAATACTGAAAATTGCATAGGTTGTATATTTGGTTCTACCTGCAATAGCTCCAGATACAATAGTTGCAGCGGTTGCAGCAAATACAGTTTGGAAGAATAAATCGGCAGCACCTTGAGAGAAGATAAAACCTCCCCAGTGGAAGTAACCGCCACCTGAGGCATCGGCACCATACATTAAAGAGTACCCAACAAACCAGAAGGCCAATGAACCAACTGCGATGTCTAGGAAGTTTTTCATTGCGATGTTAACCGCATTTTTTGAATCCGTCATTCCAGATTCTACCAAGAAGAACCCTGCTTGCATGAAGAATACCAGGATACCTGAGATAAGCATCCACATCATTCCCATATCGCCTTCAATAGCGGCAGTATCTTGGATAAAAAGTGACGTATTTAATATTGACATAATAAATAGTTTTTAAGGGTTAGTAAATATTTTTTTTAGAATGAGTAGATAGCAGCTAGCACAAATGAACCCAAGCTTTTTGTTGGTGCTAAATCATTGTCGATAAATGAATCATCTGAAGCGCTATCCAATCTTATTTCTGGTTTAATAGTTAAGTTTTCTATAGCAAAGCTACCTGTTAATGTAGCTGCAAATACACTTGTATCTTCTACACCTGAACCTATCGCACCAAACTCACCATCTTCTACAAAATACTCACCTCTAAAACCAAGAGTAAACGTATCAGTTACAGCCAATTGTGGGTAAAGAGCAGCTCCCGCAAACCCTGGGCCGTCATCTTCCATGCTTAAGTAAGCAGCATTAATTCCTAAAAAGAATGAATCTGAAAGATCAAAACCTCCTGTAAAATCAATTTCAAAGAATGAAGGGTCTACCAATACATTTAAGAACTGACCTGAGTAACCTAACTGTGCTCCAAAGGCATAATCTCCAGTTGAGTTGAATTCAGTAATATCAGTATCGTTCATAACACCTAACATTAAGCTAAAATCTTCCGATAAAGCAAAATCTGCCTTTAAACCAGTATGGCTAAAAGGACCGTAAGAGAACAAATAAGATGTACTGTAGTTAAAGTTTGCCGTAGGGGAAATAACCTCATAACCTAAAAAGGTATTAAAGTTACCCATGGTTAATGTTACACTCTCACTAACATTCCAGTAAGCATATAATTGATTAATTATGTTCCCAGTTCCAGTTCCGTCACCAGGATACATTGGAGAATTAAAAATCGCATCAGTACCTCTTGGTCCAAATACTAAATCGGCAACAAACCCAACTTTCTCGCCTTCATAAGAAGCCACTACATTGGCCATGCCTAAAGCAAATCCTGGCAAATTGGCAAAAGAAGAACCAGGTGCAATAGCGTTCTCATCATTTGGAGCAGTAAAATTAGCTCTGTAATAAGCATCTACACTACCACTAAACGTAAATTTTGGCGCTTCGGTTTCTTCTTGAGCGAATAACGCAGTAACCATTAAAAGCATTGAAAGGGTAATTAATTTTTTCATAATGTTTAATTTTAAGTTATTAATTTTTTGGTTAATTTTTTCCTTAAGAATGACGTAAAACTATATCAAAAAGATTTAACCCCCATAAAAAATAGGGGTTATTGATTTACTTTTGTCAATATTCTAATTTTACCCCTATTTTTTTAGAGGTAATATGTTATTTTTTTGATTTTTTGATTTTTTATCAAATCAATTATTTGAATTATCATCAAAATTTTATATTTTTTTGTGATATTATTTTTATTAATATTAATATTCACTAATTTAAATTCAGTAATCTGTATTTATTGCTAAATATTATGCATTGAATATTTATTAAAAAATATCGTATTTATTGATATATAATTATTTTTATATTGACTTAGCTCCTAAAATCGAAATAATGAATTGTCCATTATTTTAATTTAAAATCTATACATATCTTCGCTTACTAAGTCGCGTTTTTAAACCAATAATTTGTTGATTATGCTGAAGAAACAAGGAATGTATTTACCTGAATTTGAACACGAAAATTGTGGTGCAGGTTTTATTTGTAATCTCAAGGGCGAGAAGACAAATCAAATCATTCATGATGCGTTAGAAATTCTTGTAAAGTTAGAACACCGTGGTGGTGTAAGTGCCGATGGAAAAACTGGTGATGGTGCTGGTTTGTTGATAGATATCCCGCATGATTATTTTAAGCGTGTATGTGACTTCAACATCCCTGAACAAAGAGCGTATGCCGTAGGCATGGTGTTTTTACCAAAAACATCCAATCAATACAAGTTTTGTAAAGATGTATTCGAGAAAGAAATAAAAGCACAAGGGCTTTCTATTTTAGGGTGGCGTAAAGTACCCGTAGATTCTTCTCAATTAGGTGAAATTGCCTTGGCATCTGAGCCCACCATAGAGCAGTTATTTGTAGGCAAAGGCGAAGCTGATTCTGAAACTGTTTTTAAGGCCAAATTATATGCCGCACGTAAAATTACCGAGCATACTATTGCTAATTCAAAAATATCTGAAAGTGGTTATTTTTATGTGCCTAGCCTTTCCACTACAACCTTAATATATAAAGGCATTATTATGCCGGAAGATATTGGGCCTTACTATACCGATTTACAACAAATAGATTTGGTTACCCGTTTGGCTTTGGTACATCAACGTTTTTCAACCAATACTATGCCTACTTGGGAACTGGCACAACCTTTCCGATTTATGTGCCAAAATGGCGAAATCAATACCTTGCGCGGTAACGTAAGCCGTATGCGTGTTCGAGAAGAAATTATGAAAAGTGAGGTTTTTGGGCCTCAAATAGAGAAATTATTCCCTATTATTTTACCTGGTAAATCAGATTCTGCTTCTATGGATATGGTTGTTGAACTATTAACACATACAGAACGATCTTTACCAGAGATTATGATGATGATGATTCCTGAAGCATGGGAAAAACACAAAACCATGTCTGAGGACAGAAAAGCATTTTATGAGTATAATGCTTGTATTATGGAGCCATGGGACGGACCAGCATCGGTACCTTTTACTGATGGTGATTATATAGGTGCCTTGCTAGACAGAAATGGTTTAAGACCTTCTAGGTATACTGTTACTAAAAGCGGTAAATTAATCATGTCTTCTGAAATTGGTGTTGTAGACATTGCTCCAGAAGATGTTGAAAAACATGGCCGATTGGAACCTGGAAGGATGTTTCTTGTTGATATGAACGAGGGGCGCATTATTGAAGATGAAGAGATAAAAAGTAAAATCGTTTCTGAAAGGCCCTATAAAAAATGGTTGGACAAAACAAGATTGCATTTAAGGAATGTACCTTACAATAATGAAACCTGTCCTATTGAAACAATTGATATTAAAACCAGACAGCGTTTATTTAACTACACTTTTGAGGACATTCAAGAAGTTATTACACCTATGGCCGTATCGGCTAAAGAAGCGTTGGGCTCAATGGGTATTGACACACCTTTAGCTGTGCTATCTGATAGGCCTCAACTAATTTCAAATTACTTTAAACAGTTATTTGCCCAGGTAACAAACCCACCACTAGATGGTATTCGTGAAGAAATTGTAACCGATATTGCCCTAAACCTAGGTAAGGACCGTAATATTTTCAGCATTACAGAAAGGCAGTGTAGAAAGTTAAGAATTCAAAACCCTGTTATTTCCAATGCCGATTTAGAAAAGATAAGAACCATTTCTGTGGAAGGTTTTAAAGCGGAAACCATTCATATTTTGTATCCAAAAGTAGAAGGGCTTAACGGTTTGGAGAATGCTTTAGAAGACATTATTGTTCAAGTTACCAAAGCTCTTGAAAAAGGCAGCAACATCATTATCCTGTCTGATAGAGGTGTGAACAAAGATTTTGCCCCTATCCCAGCATTGTTGGCCTGTTCTTACGTAAACCATCAAATGAACCGTTTACGTAAACGCTCTTATTTTGACATTATTGTTGAATCTGCAGAGCCTCGTGAACCACACCATTTTGCCACCTTATTTGGCTATGGGGCCAGTGCCATTAACCCCTATATGGTTAACGAGATTATTAGAATGCAAGTTAAAGAAGGGTTTATTGAAGGGATGGATGAAAATAAGGCCGTAGAAAACTTCAATAAGGCCATTGGCAAAGGGCTTCTGAAAATAATGAACAAAATAGGGATCTCTACCTTACATTCGTACCGAGGTTCACAAATATTCGAAATTGTTGGTTTCAATTCGCAATTTGTTGAAAAATACTTCCCATATACAGCCTCAAGAATTGAAGGTATTGGGTTGTATGAAATTGAGAAAGAAATCAATGAACGTTATAAACTAGCCTATCCAGATAACACAATAGACAAGCGCTTAAGCTTAAATATTGGCGGCGATTACAGATGGAGACGTAATGGTGAACGCCACATGTTTAACCCTACAACCGTTGCCAAGCTACAACAGGCTGTTCGCTTAAGTGACCAAAACAGTTATGATGTATATGCAAGCGCAGTAAATGAACAAGCCGAAAACTTAATGACCATTCGGGGATTGTTTGAATTTGATAATTTAGACCCCATTCCTATTGATGAAGTAGAACCTTGGACAGACATTGTAAAGCGTTTTAAAACAGGTGCCATGTCTTACGGTTCTATTTCAAGAGAGGCTCACGAAAACTTGGCTATTGCCATGAACAGAATTGGTGGCAAATCCAACTCTGGAGAAGGTGGTGAAGACCGAAAACGTTTCCACCCAGATGTTAATGGCGACAGCCGCAACTCTGCTATTAAACAAGTAGCTTCGGGACGTTTTGGGGTAACATCGCATTATTTAACAAACGCCCGAGAAATCCAGATAAAAATGGCTCAAGGTGCTAAACCCGGAGAAGGTGGACAACTACCTGGGGAGAAGGTACTGCCTTGGATTGCCGCTGCAAGAAACTCAACACCATTTGTTGGGTTAATTTCACCGCCACCTCACCATGATATATACTCTATTGAGGATTTGGCACAATTAATATTCGATTTAAAAAATGCCAACAGAGAAGCCAGAGTAAATGTAAAATTAGTATCTGAAGTAGGTGTTGGTACTATTGCTGCCGGTGTTGCAAAAGCGAAAGCCGATGTGGTTTTAATTTCAGGCTATGATGGTGGTACAGGTGCATCGCCTTTAACCTCTTTAAAACATGCTGGACTCCCTTGGGAGTTAGGATTGGCCGAAGCACAACAAACCTTGGTATTAAATAACCTTAGAAGCCGTATTGTGGTTGAATGTGATGGCCAATTAAAAACAGGACGCGATGTGGCCATAGCAGCTTTATTAGGTGCTGAAGAATTTGGTTTTGCTACTGCTCCATTAGTGGCATCAGGTTGTATTATGATGCGCAAATGCCACTTAAATACCTGCCCTGTGGGTATTGCCACACAAGATAAGGAGTTGCGTAAAAACTTTAAAGGCACACCAGAACATGTTATTAATTTCTTCTTCTACATAGCAGAAGAACTTAGGGGTATTATGGCTCAATTAGGTTTTAGGACCTTAGGAGAGATGGTAGGACAAACCCATAAAATAAATGCCAATAAAGCCATTAAACATTACAAAGCTAAAGGCTTAGACTTGTCTGCCATTTTACACAGGCCCGAGGTATACAAAACCTTGACTGTTAAAAACACACAAAAACAAGATCATGATTTGGAAAACGTTCTTGATTTTTCTATCTTAAAAGATTCGCACAGAGCTTTATACAGAAAAGAAAAAATGATATTGGCTTATCCTATCAATAATACTAACCGTTCGGTAGGCGCCATAATAAGTAATGAAATATCTAAAATTTATGGGCATCTTGGGTTACCTGAAAACACGTTGAATATAAACTTTACAGGTTCTGCAGGACAAAGCTTTGGTGCATTTGGTGCCCACGGACTTACATTTACTGTTGAAGGGAATACAAACGATTATTTAGGCAAAGGATTGTCCGGTGCAAAATTGATTGTTAAAAAACCTGCTAAAGCCAATTTCATTGCAGAAAACAATATTATAGTTGGTAACGTTTGTTTGTTTGGTGCCGTACAAGGAGAAGCTTACATAAATGGTATTGCTGGCGAGCGTTTTGCCGTTAGAAATTCTGGAGCCTCGGCCGTTGTAGAAGGTGTGGGCGACCATTGCTGTGAATATATGACAGGAGGAAGAGTGGTTGTACTTGGTAAAACAGGTAGAAACTTTGCAGCAGGTATGAGTGGTGGTATTGCTTATGTTTATGATCCTGAAAAGAAATTTACAAATGGTTTATGTAACACTGAAACGATTGAATTTGAAGATATCTCAACCGACGATGCCTTAGAATTAAAAACATTAATTGAAAAACATGTTTTATATACCAATAGCAATCTTGGTAAAAAGATATTAGAGCGTTGGGATGATAGCTTAAAAAACTTTGTGAAAGTAATGCCGACAGAATACAAACGTGCCTTAATACGTTTAGAGACCGAAGAACAAATGGTAGAAGAATTAACAACAGCATAGTGTCATGGGAAAAGTAACAGGATTTAAAGAGTTTGAAAGACAAGATGAAGCATACACGCCTGTAAAAGACCGTGTAAAACATTATAAAGAATTTACAATACCTTTAAGTGAAGCCGAAATTACCAAGCAAGGTTCTCGCTGTATGGATTGTGGTATCCCATTTTGCCATAGTGGATGCCCCCTTGGTAATTTAATTCCAGATTTTAACCATATGGTGCACCAAGGCGAATGGCAAAAGGCCTCATGGATATTACACTCAACAAATAACTTTCCAGAGTTTACAGGACGTTTATGTCCTGCACCATGTGAAAAATCGTGTGTACTGGGAATTATAGAGGATCCTATTTCTATTGAGAACATTGAAAAGCAAATTGTTGAACGTGCCTTTAAAGAAGGTTGGATAAAACCCCAACCACCTAAAACAAGAACAGGCAAAACTATTGCAGTAGTAGGGTCTGGACCAGCAGGTTTGGCAGCAGCTCAGCAATTAAACAGAGCTGGACATACCGTAACGGTTTTTGAAAGAGATGATGAAATTGGTGGCCTATTGCGCTACGGCATCCCTAATTTCAAAATGGAAAAAGAGGTTATAGATCGCCGCCTTGCTATTTTAGAAGCCGAGGGTATTATCTTTAAAACCAATGTTAATGTTGGTGTTAATTATGATGTTAAAGAACTAAAAGCTTTTGATGCTGTTGTTCTTTGTGGTGGGGCTACTGAAAGAAGAAGCTTGCCCACCCCAGGTATTGATGCCGATGGTGTTGTACAAGCTATGGACTTTTTAACACAACAAACCAAAGTACTATTTGGCAAAGAAGTTAAAGATCAAGTATTGGCAACCAATAAACATGTAATTGTTATTGGTGGTGGCGATACAGGCTCAGATTGTGTTGGAACCTCTAACCGCCAAGGCGCAAAATCGGTTACAAACTTTGAGATTATGCCAAAGCCCCCTGGGCACCGCTCGCCAACAACTCCTTGGCCTTTCTGGCCATTACAGTTAAAAACATCCTCTTCTCATGAAGAAGGTGTAAAGAGAAACTGGCTAATAAACACCAAGGAATTCATAACCGATAAAAATGGTAAACTAACCGCTTTAAAAACGGTAAATGTTGAGTGGAAAATGATTCCTGGAGAACGTCCTCAACTAATAGAAATTGAAGGTACTGAAAAAACATGGCCTTGCGATTTAGCCTTATTAGCTTTAGGGTTTACAGGTCCTGAAAGTACCATAGCAGACCAATTGGGTATTGAAAAAGATGCACGCTCTAACTATAAAGCAGAATATGGCAAGTACCAAACAAACATCCCTAACATCTTTACTGCTGGCGATATGCGTAGAGGCCAGTCTTTAATTGTTTGGGCCATTTCTGAAGGCCGCGAGGCTGCCAGACAAGTTGATATCTATTTAATGGGTAAATCAGATTTGCCTTCTAAAGACATCACTGGAGACCTTGTAGCATTATAATTTAAGGTTAAACACCTAAAAAGTCCCTTTATATAATTTTTAAAGGGATTTTATTATTATTTGTTTAATTTTTGCGTGTTTAAACTAGCAAATATTTAAAACCGTTACATATTTACACCATTTTAAAAAATTTTTAACATAATAAAAACTGTTAAATATTATATTTGCTATCGTTTGATCTAAATTTTATTAGATGTATAAAAAGTCTATCGCTATCTTTTTCACAGTTTTATTCATGGGGCTCATCGCGGCACCATCTGTGATTGTTGCTTTAGATGACACCATTGATACATCCATTTTCTACTCCGTTACGGAAGAAGAAGAAAATGGTAAATCCAAAAACTTAATATCGCCGTTTTCTTTGCAAAGCAATGATGTTATTAGCGATTTAAAATTAAAAAAATACTTGGTTTTCAGCTATCAATTTAGCAATTATCCAAAACCACACCTCAACTTAATATCGCCTCCCCCCGAACAAAACATATCATAATTTCAGTTTTTTTTTGACCTATTTTAATTAGGTCTACAAAAGTTTATTATTAACTCATTTTAGCTTGTTGCAAGCTAAGATAGAAACTTATTATTGTATGTTTAAAACTATTAAAAATGACTTACCAGCTAGTATAGTCGTATTTTTTGTTGCCTTACCATTGTGTTTAGGTATTGCTCTTGCCAGTGGAGCACCGTTATTTTCAGGATTAATTGCTGGTATTGTTGGAGGTATTGTTGTTGGAGCCTTAAGTGGTTCCAAAATTGGAGTTAGTGGTCCAGCAGCCGGATTGGCCGCTATTGTACTATCTGCCATTGGTACTTTAGGTGGTTACCAAAACTTTTTGGTTGCCGTAGTATTGGGAGGTGTCATTCAAATCCTTTTTGGTTTCTTAAAAGCTGGTGTTATTGCCTATTATTTTCCTTCTTCAGTAATTAAGGGAATGCTTACCGGTATTGGAATCATTATCATCCTTAAACAAATTCCACATTTCTTTGGCTATGATGCCGATTATGAAGGTGATCTATCATTCTTTCAGCTAGATGGCGAAAACACGTTTTCACAACTATTTAAAACAATAAAACACGTGTCCTTAGGAGCCTCTTTAATTGGTGCTTTAGGGCTTGGTATTTTAATATTGTGGGATAAAGTACTGTCTAAAAAGGCAAAAATATTTCAAATTGTCCAAGGACCATTAGTAGCGGTTGTTTTGGGAATAGTTTATTACTCCATAACTGCAGGAAATGAGGGATTTGCCATTGCCCAAAAACATTTGGTAAGTGTACCAATACCCGAGGATGCTTCGTCTTTTTTAAACCAATTTAGCTTTCCAAATTTTGCAGCTATTACCAGTACCGATGTATGGATTACAGCATTTACCATTGCATTGGTTGCTAGTTTAGAAACTTTGTTATGTGTGGAAGCTACAGATAGGTTAGACCCCGATAAAAATGTAACCCCTACCAACAAAGAGTTGCTTGCTCAAGGAACAGGGAACATTATTTCTGGTTTAATAGGTGGTTTACCTATTACCCAAGTAATTGTTAGAAGTTCTGCCAACATCCAATCTGGCGGAAAGAGTAAAATGTCCACTATTATACATGGATTCCTGTTATTAATATCTGTTATTTTAATTCCACGACTGCTTAACATGATTCCATTATCCGTTTTAGCAGCTATTTTATTGGTTGTTGGTTATAAACTGGCAAAACCGGCTCTTTTCAAAAAAATGTACGATTTAGGATGGAAGCAATCCATTCCATTTACCGTTACAGTGTTGGGTATTGTTTTTACCGATCTATTAGTTGGTATTAGCCTAGGACTTATGGTTGGTGTGGTTGTTATTTTATTGAAGAGCTACCAAAACTCTCATTTCCTTCATATTGAAGATAAGAGTAATGGAAAGCATAAAATAAAAATGACACTTGCTGAAGAAGTAACTTTCTTTAACAAAGGAGCCATTTTAAAAGAGTTGGATAGTTTACCAAGAGATACTTATTTAGAACTCAACTTAATTAAAACCAGATATCTGGATAATGATATTGTTGAAATACTGGACGACTTTGCCCATAAAGCCAAAGAGCGCAACATAGATATTCAGCTCGTTTCAAAACGTGGTGTTGTTGAAAATCCATCAAGTTTTGAGGAGTTCTTTAGAACAAGACCTAAATCTAAATTAAGTTTAAGTTAAAGCGCTATGAAAGATCATAAATATAAAATATTAGTGCTTTCAGATTTAAAAGATTCTGTAAGTGCTACATTAAAGAGCACCATTAGCCTTGCTAAAATGGTTAACGGCGATATTACATTTTTCCATGTAAAAAAGCCCACTGATGTTGTTACAAAAGAAAATCAATTATCGGCTGCCCGTAATATTAGTCATGAATACACGGCAACCAATAAAAAAATACAAAGCCTTATAACATCTTTTTCTACAGAACAAGATATAAACATTGCGTATTCGTTTACTTTTGGCAATATCAAAAATGAAATTGGCAGCTATATTAAAACAGAGCAACCCGATATTATTGTTTTAGGAAAAAAGAAACTGAAACCCCTAAACTTAATAGGCGATAAGGTTACCCAATTTGTTTTAAAGCATCATCAAGGCATTGTTATGATTGCTGACGACAAAAATATTATAGATACCAACGAAGGATTGGCTTTAGGGTTTCTTAATAATGAAGGGGCAACAATCAATTTGGCATTTGCCCAAGATTTAATAAAGCATACAAAAAAACCTTTAAAGTCATTTAAAATTGCCAACAAATCTGGGACTGCAAAAAGCGAGTCCACGACTTCTAACATCGAAGCCATTGAATATGTTTTCGATCAAGGCGATAATTCTATAAAAAACCTTTCAAACTACGTCTCAAAAAATAATATTAACTTGTTGTGCGTAGATTGGGGAAAAGGCAATTCAAAAAGGCAAGGATACCCTGCAACATCCTATATTAATGATATGATACGCGAACTTAACGTTTCATTGCTATTAACAAGTAATCAAAATGCCTCATAATAACGCATTAAAATTGAATGAAAAAATTAATAAAATAAAAACAAATGAAAGCACATACTAAAGAAACACAAGCAACAATGACTCCTGAAAAGTCATTACAATTTTTAAAAGAAGGAAATCAAAGATTTCAAAACAATTTAAAAGCAAACCGTAATTTATTAGAACAGGTAAATGATACCAGCGATGGTCAATTCCCGTTTGCAACTATTTTAAGTTGTATAGATTCACGCGTATCAGCAGAATTGGTTTTCGACCAAGGTTTAGGCGATATTTTTAGTGTACGCATTGCTGGTAATTTTGTAAATGAAGACATTTTGGGCAGTATGGAATTTGCCTGTAAACTAGCTGGAACAAAATTAATTGTTGTTTTAGGTCACACAAGCTGTGGTGCCGTAAAAGGAGCCTGTGATGATGCCAAACTAGGTAATTTAACATCCATGCTAAGCAAAATTAAACCAGCCGTTAATGCGGTAACCGAACCCACCGATGCTAGTCTAAGAAATTCTAAAAACTCTGAATTTGTTGACAATGTATCACATATGAACGTGCAACTAACCATTGATAAAATTCATGCCGATAGCCCTGTGCTTTCTGAAATGGAAAAGAATGGTGAAATTATGATTATAGGTGCCATGTACGACATCAATACAGGTGCTGTAACCTTTTATGAATAAAAGCATTTATGCTTATAAACATATAATGAAAAAGAAGAAGAAAACAAGCATGGTAGCGCTTATACTTTTATTAGCACTACCATGCTTTATAAATGCACAAGACAGTAATTTTGGTAATTGGCTTATCTATATTGGAAACAAAAAAATAAACTCTAAATGGAATATCCATAACGAAATACAGTATAGAAATTACAATGCCATTGGAGATCTAGAACAACTGTTGTTAAGAACAGGATTGGGTTATACCTTTAATGAAGGAAAAAATAATGTTCTGTTGGGCTATGGTTATATTTTATCTGAAAACTATTTAAGTGATTCCGATGAAAAAACCAGTATCAATGAACATCGCATTTTCCAGCAATTTATATCCAAGCAAACCATTGGAAGTGTTAAGTTAAATCACAGGTACCGTTTTGAGCAGCGCTTTGTTGAAACAGATTTTAAAATGCGCTTTCGGTATTTTTTAGGATTAAATATTCCTTTTAACAAAACAGGCAATTATTATTTCTCGGCTTACAATGAAATATTCTTAAATACCAAAAGCGCTGTTTTTGACAGAAACAGGGCTTATGGCGGTATTGGTTTACAAATAAATAAAAACATAAAAGTAGAAGCTGGATATATGAATCAGTTTTTTGAAACCGGAGGTCGTGACCAATTTAATTTAATAACATTTGTTACTTTTTAAAATAAAAGCCTAAAAAAACCGTAACTTTTACGCACCTAAAATACTAAACTATGAAAAATTTGTTTTCAAACATTAAAGGCGATGCATTTGGTGGCATTACTGCAGGTATAGTTGCGTTACCCCTAGCACTTGCATTTGGTGTATCATCAGGACTGGGTCCAAGTGCAGGACTTTATGGCGCCATTTTTTTAAGCTTTTTTGCAGCGCTCTTTGGAGGCACAAACACTCAAATTTCTGGTCCTACCGCACCAATGACGGCGGTAAGCATGGTTGTTATTGCAGGTATTATTGCTGTAAACGATGGTGATGTTACAAAAGCACTACCCGCTATTTTAACCGTATTTTTATTAGCAGGCTTAATGCAAGTTGGCTTAGGAATATTGGGCTTGGGTAAATACATAAAATATATTCCCTACCCTGTAGTTTCTGGTTTTATGACTGCTATAGGTGTTATTATCCTTATTACGCAAATACTGCCCTCTGTTGGATATTACCCAAATGAAGATGCCGAATTTGTAAATCAATTTAGGCCCCAAGCAGAAGAATTAATACTTGAAAATATTTTAAAAGAAGAAGCAGGTGAAGGCATTTTCGTTTTAGAAAATTTTAAGGAAACCGTTAATCGTGCACAATATACCACTGAAGATGATATTTTAAAAGAATCTAAAACACTAGCAAAAAATGATGCTTCGGGCGTTCTGGGCACCTTAAAAGCACTGCCAAGGGCCTTACAAAACATCAATTGGCTAGAACTGGCACTGGCACTGGCAACCATTATTATTATATATGGGTTTAAGCGCATTACAACTAAAGTTCCAAGTACATTAGTGGCTTTGGTTATTGTATCTGGTGTGGCCATTGCTTTTGGTTTAAATTATAGGCCTATAGAAAAAATACCCAGTGGAATTCCTACACCCAACCTAGAGATTTTTACAAACTTTAGTATAGCAGGTATTACCCCTTATGTATTTACAGCTTTAACATTAGCATTATTAGGGGCCATAGATTCCTTGCTAACAAGTGTTGTGGCCGATAACATGACCAAAACAAAACACAAACCCAATAAAGAGCTTGTGGGACAAGGTATTGGAAACAGTATTGGGGCGCTCTTTGGTGGTATTCCTGGAGCCGGTGCTACCATACGCACCGTTGTTAACATAAACTCTGGTGGAAAAACAAAGCTTTCGGGAATGATTGCAGGTGTTATGTTGTTAATTATTTTATTAGGGGTTGGTCCTTTGGCATCAAAAATTCCTGCCGCTGTATTGGCGGGTATCTTAATTACTGTAGGTATAGGTGTAATGGATTATAAAGGTCTTAAAGCCATTCCTAGTTTACCAAGAGATATAAAAGTAGGGCCCGTAAAACTAAGTTCAGAGGTATTGGTAATGATAGTGGTACTATTACTATCAACTTTTTGGAATTTGGTTTATGCCGTAGGTATTGGGTTGGTTATAGCCTCCTTAATGTTTATGAAAAAGATTGGCGATTTAACGGCCGAACGCTCTGATGTTAAACCTTTAAAAGAAGAAGCCTGGAAAGATGAGCTAAATTTTCCAGACAAGCTAAAAGAAGAAGTATTCATTAAGCATATTAAAGGTCCTTTATTTTTTGGGTCTACAAGCGATTTTCAAAATTTAGCGGCACAAATACCAAAAACAGCACTAAAAGTTGTTATACGCCTAGATAGGATGCAATATATAGATCAATCGGGGTTATACGCTATGGAAGACGTGCTTCAAGACCTAAACAAAAGTAACATTACTGTTTTATTTGTCGATTTACAAAATCAGCCAAAATACATGATGGAACGTATTGATATTATTCCAGACCTTATTCCTAGAGAACACATCTTTGAAACCTTTGACGATTGTATGAGATGGCTAAAAGGAAATCACAACTAACAAAAAAATGGTTCTGTAGCAGTAAAAAATGGCATTGCACTGCTACTTTGTGAAATTATTGCGCATTTCGCATAAATTCTTCGGCTTTTTCTACCATATTTTTACTTCCGCAAATAAAAGGTACGCGTTGGTGCAGTTCGGTAGGCTGAATATCCATAATTCTTGTAAACCCATCGCTGGCCTTACCTTTTGCCTGTTCGGCCAAAAAGGCCATGGGGTTACACTCATATAACAAACGTAATTTCCCTTCGGGGTTTTTAGAACTTCTGGGGTATATGTAAATACCACCCTTAATCATATTTCTATGAAAATCGGACACCAAAGACCCTATGTACCTTGAAGTATAAGGCCTATCGCCTTCTTCCTGTTGGCAATATTTTATATAATTTTTTACACCCTGTGGAAAGTGGATATAATTCCCTTCATTAACAGAGTAAATGTGGCCATCCTCTGGAAACTCCATGTTTGGGTGCGATAAATAAAACGATCCAATAGCAGGATTTAATGTAAACCCATTTACACCGGCCCCGGTTGTATAAACCAACATGGTAGACGTACCATAAACAATATAGCCTGCGGCAACTTGTTGGCTCCCTTTTTGTAAAAAGTCGTCCAGCGTTACTGGAGTTCCTACTGGAGTGACACGCCTGTAAATGGAAAAAATAGTTCCCACCGAAACATTAACGTCTATATTAGATGAGCCGTCTAACGGATCAATCAACACCACATATTTATTCTGGTGGTTTTCGTCTTGGCTATTAATAGTAATAAAATCGTCTTCCTCTTCACTGGCAATTCCACAAACTATGTTTCTTTTAGTAAGCGTTTGTATAAATTTTTCATTAGCATAAACATCCAGTTTTTGTTGGTCTTCCCCTTGAATATTTACATCACCAACAGCACCTATAATATCGACCAACCCTGCTTTGTTAACTTCGTGATTTACTATTTTGGCAGCTAACCTAAGGGAATTCAAAAGGCTGGATAATTCTCCTGAAGAATATCTAAATGCTGTTTGGTTTTCAATTATAAATTCTCCTAAAGTTTGTTTTTTATGCGCCATGAAGTTAATTTTTTGTTAATACAAATATCAACTATTTTTTAACAAACTACAACGTTTTAGAATAAGATTAACCCATTAAATAAACAACTTTAAGTTATATTTGAAATAATTTTAGAATAACACCATGAGTTATATAATACGAAAAGCTGTAAAAGAAGACATGCCACAAGTGCTGTTGCTAATAACCCAATTGGCACAGTTTGAAAAAGAACCGGATGCCGTTGAAATTACCCTGCAAGATCTGGAAAATGATGGTTTTGGTGAGCACCCAGCATTTTTTTGTTTTGTTGCTGAAATAAATTCTAAAATAGAGGGTATTGCCCTGTGCTATATGCGTTATTCAACTTGGAAAGGAAAGGTGATCCATTTAGAAGATTTAATAGTAAATGAAACTATGCGGAGTCGTGGCTTGGGGTCGGCTCTTTTAGATGAAGTTATTAAATACGGCCACAGCTTAGGTGTAAAACGTATTAACTGGGAAGTATTAGATTGGAACGAGCCAGCCATTACTTTTTACAGACAAAAAGGAGCTAACATTATGGACGAATGGCGTGTGGTACATTTAAACGAACAGGGTATAAAAGATTATATAGCAAACTTATAATATGCAAATATTTAAATTTGGTGGGGCATCGGTTAAAGATGCCAATGGTGTGAAAAACTTGGTAAATGTATTGCAACAGGTAGGCTATAAAAACACCCTCATTGTTGTTTCTGCTATGGGCAAAACAACCAATGCTATTGAGGTTGTTGTTAAAAATTATTTTGAAAACAAAGCCGAATTACAGAGTTCTCTACAAGATGTTATTAAATACCACAATGATATTTTGTTTGACTTATTTGAAAATGAATCCAACCCTGTTTTTAAAAAAGTTAAAGCGCTTTTTGATGAACTAAACGGTTTTTTAAAAACCAATAAATCTCCAGATTACAATTTTGTTTATGATCAAGTGATTGGATATGGCGAGCTGGTTTCAACAGTCATAATAAGCAACTATTTAAATGCTGTACAAATAAAAAATAGTTGGATAGATGCTAGAGACCATATTAAAACCGATAATTATTACCGGCGTGCCAATGTAGATTGGAACAAAACACAACAAGCTATTTCATCTAGCTTTAACACATCAATCTTAAATATTACCCAGGGGTTTTTAGGAAGTGATTCCAACAATTTTACAACCACACTGGGCAGAGAAGGAAGTGATTATACTGCAGCCATCTACGCTTATTGTTTAAATGCACAAAGTGTTACTATTTGGAAAGATGTACCAGGTGTTTTAAACGCAGATCCCCGTTATTTTAACCACACACAATTACTAAATAAAATAAGTTACCGCGAAGCTATTGAGCTGGCTTTCTACGGGGCATCTGTTATTCACCCCAAAACCCTGCAACCTTTACAAAGAAAAGAAATACCCCTATACGTTAAATCTTTTTTAAACCCAAAAGCTCCGGGAACAAGAATAGGCAAAAATGTAACGCTAGAACCTATGGTACCTTGTTTTATTGTAAAGAAAGAACAGGTTTTAATTTCATTGTCGTCATTGGATTTTTCATATATCGTTGAAGAGAATATTAGCACCATTTTCAATTTACTGCATTTACATAAAATGAAAGTTGATGTTATTCAAAACTCAGCAATCAGCTTTTCCGTTTGTGTTGATAATATTTATAATAATCTAGACCAATTGTTACACCAATTAAAAGCAAAATTTAAAGTAACTTGTTACAAAAATGTATCACTTTACACGATTAGACATTACAATCAACAGGCCATTGACCAAATTGAGCAGGGTAAAACCGTGTTACTAAAACAATTAACCCAGGAAACCGTTCAAATAGTAAGTAAATAAACAATTTAGTACATTTACACTCATGACCAAGCAACAAAATATAGGGCTCGTAAGTGCCAAGGAAGTAGCCAAAGTAATCAATGTAGACAGTTATGGGTTTATTGGCACATTTATAGGTTGGTTGCTCATGAAAGTTTTAAAAATATCTACGCTTAACAAAATATACAAACGCCATAAACACCTTAACGATCTTCCTTTTTTAGACGCTATTCTAGATGACTTTCAAATTAAGTTTGAAATACCAGAGGAAGATTTAAAGCGCCTGCCCAAGGATGGTGCCTACATTACCGTATCCAACCATCCACTGGGAGGTATTGATGGTATCTTGCTTTTAAAACTTATGTTAGAGCAGCGTCAGGATTTCAAAATCATAGCCAATTTTTTATTGCACAGAATAGAGCCTTTAAAACCCTACATTATGCCCGTAAATCCTTTTGAGGATAGAAAAGATGCCAAGTCTAGCATTTCTGGGTTTAAAAACTCTATTCTTCATTTAAAGGAAGGGCATCCATTGGGTATTTTTCCTGCTGGTGAAGTATCTACTTACCGTGATGGTAAGCTGGTTGTAGATAGGCCTTGGGAAGAAGCCGCCATAAAACTTGTTAAAAAAGCCGAGGTTCCTGTTGTGCCCATTTATTTTCATGCTAAAAACAGTAAACTTTTTTATAAATTATCTAAAATTAGCGACACTTTAAGAACTGCCAAGCTTCCCTCTGAACTATTGACACAAAAGCGGCGAACTATTAAAGTTCGTATTGGGAAACCCATTTCGGTAGCCGACCAAAAAGAATTCACAATACTTGAAGATTTTTCAGATTTCTTAAGGCGAAAGACCTATATGCTTTCCAATGCTTTTGAAGAAAAGTCTAAAATATTGGACAACCTATCATCTACTTTAAAAACCCCTAGAGCACCAAAAAATATAGTTACACCAGTTGATACAATGCTAATGGCTGAAGAAGTTGAAGCCCTTAGACAAAATGATTCCAGGCTCCTTGTTAGCAAAAATTATGAAGTGTTTTTAGCTGAAGCGTCAAAAATCCCCAGTATTCTTAGAGAAATAGGTCGACTTCGGGAAATTACCTTTAGAGAAGTAGGCGAAGGTACTAACGAGGCCATCGATTTAGATGTGTTCGATAATTATTACCACCACATGTTTCTTTGGGACAACAATAGCCAACTTATTGTCGGTGCGTACAGAATGGGCCTTGGATCTCGAATTTTTGAACGCTATGGCATTAATGGGTTCTATCTACAAGATTTATTTAGATTTGAACCAGAACTCTATAAAATGATGAGCCAGTCTATTGAGATGGGTCGCGCTTTTATTATTAAAGAATACCAACAAAAACCCATGCCTTTATTTTTACTTTGGAAAGGTATTGTACATACTACCTTGCGTTTTCCAGAGCATAAGTTTTTAATAGGTGGTGTAAGCATTAGCAATCAGTTTTCAAACTTCTCAAAATCATTGATGATTGAGTTTATGAAATCACATTATTACGACCCCTATATTGCACAATATGTACGCCCTAAAAAAGAATTTAAGGTAAAACTAAAAGACGCTGATAAGGATTTTGTTTTTGATGAAACCGAGGCCGATTTAAATAAGTTTGATAAAATTATTGATGAAATAGAACCTGGAGCATTGCGTTTACCCGTACTGCTTAAAAAGTATATAAAGCAAAACGCCAAACTAGTGGCCTTTAATGTAGACCCCCTATTTAACAATTCTGTAGATGGTTTGATGTATATTAAAATTGCTGATCTTCCCGAAAGTACTGTAAAACCCGTTATGGAAGAATTTCAAGCAGAATTGGAACGCAAGTTTATGAGTAACAATGGTGATTAAACCAATTGGTGTTTTTATTAATCTATAATTTTATATTAGACCCTTCAGATTTTAAGTCCTAAAGGGCCTATATATACATTAAACACAACAATTTCCATCAGGTGAGCAGCAAGGCTCTTCAGCAGTAACAGGTTCTAAAACGTCCTGAACACCACAAGTTTCTTTGGCCTTACAATCTGTTTTTTGAACAGCTAATTTAAATATTAAATTATTGTTATGTATCTCAAAATCGTTAACAAACAATTGTGCCGTGTGGAAGGTCGCATTACTGTATTCAAACTTAACTTCAGCATCCAGCACATATGGTTTCATCTTACCCACTTTTTTTAATATTGATAGGGCTTTGTAAACCGACATATATTCTGTTTTCCCTAATTCTTTAGGGCTTTCCCAAAGTTGAATTATGGTTTCGTTCCAAGCATCGGTTTGAGATCCACAATCTACAGAGTCAATAGCCATATGCTTTACTTCTGTAATATGATAATTGGCTCCAACCAATAGGTTAGGAGCATACTCAAACAATAGGGCTTTATCTTTGTTTTGTTCTAAAACGGATAGGAGGTCTTGTGTTTTCATAATCTATTGTTTTTATGGTTTTATGGGCTAGCAACAGTTTGATGTTGTATTGTTAAAAAAGGAGTTGAGCAAATCTTGAAATTCATTAAGCCGCTCGACGTTTAAACAATAACAAATGCTTTTACCTTTAATGTCACCTGTTAAAAGGCCCGCATCATTAATAACTTTCAAATGTTGGGATATAGTAGCCTGTGCCAAGCCAATTTCATCAACAATGTCGTTACATATACAGGCATTTTGCTTGCTTATATATTGTAAAATGGCTACACGTGCTGGGTGTGCAAATACTTTAGCCATGGTAGCAATATCAGTAATGCTTTTGTTGTAAATATCAGTTTTTGTTGCGCCCATTTTATATTGATTTAAGGCAAATATACAATAAAATCGTAATATTGCAATATTACGATGATAAATATTTAAAAAAAAGCTAGAAATAAATTCTAGCTTTAGCTTTTTAAAACCAAGGTTTCTTTCCTACTTGATAGGTGTTATAAAAGTCTTCATCAGATTTTGTTAAATAAACAATGCCTTCTATAAAACCAATAATACTTGCAATACCACAGGTTACAATAGTAGCAATTAACAGAATAATACCTTCTTTATTATATCCAAGAATGAACTTATGGATTCCCAATCCACCAAAAAGAATACCCATAACTCCTGCTAAAACCTTTTTATTGCCTTCGGTACTTGCATTAAAGGTTTCTTTAGCACTTTCTGAAAATTCTTTGGCCGTTTCTTTTGCTTCATTTGCAAAATCATTGGCTTTATCTTTAAGGTCGTCGTTTAAGTTTTTTTCGTCTGACATATTTTGAGTTTTTTGATTAGCGGTTTAAAGATAATAAAAAAATAAATTGATTTAGGGCGTCTAATCTATCTAAATAACATAATAATACCCCCTATAGCAGTGACAATTAATATAAACCGCCTATAGTTTACATTAGAAACAAGTTTAACAATATAGGCACCAAGGAAAAACCCTAGAATAACAGCTGGTAATAATACCGAATTTAAGGCTAAGGTTTCTATACTAACTGTTTTCCATACTAGAAAATGAAAGGGTAGCTTAAAAACATTGATAATGAAAAACAGCCAGGCTGCAGTTCCAATAAATTCGTTTTTAGGCAAACGTGTGGCCAGAAAATAAATATTAGCTATAGGGCCTGCTAAATTACCTATCATGGTAGAAAACCCTGCCAAAAACCCCATAGTAGAGGCAAATAATGGGTTTTTAGGTACGGTTGTAGACTTTCTACTTTCTGTATAAAACATAATTAAAACAGACACTATAATGATAACAGCCATGATGCGTTTAAACAATACCTCAGAAATATCATTGCCCACCCAAACACCTACCAGAACTCCTATAACCATAGCGGGCATTAGCTTTTTTATATAACTCCATTGCGCATGTTTATTGTAGTAAATAACCGCAAAAATATCGGCACTTATAAGCATAGGAAGTAGAATACCCGTGGAGGCTTTTTCACCAAAAACAAAGGCCAGTATAAGTACAATGATAATCCCTATACCTTTTATGCCCGATTTGGATAAGCCCAATAAAAAAACAGCAAATCCAATGGCCAACCACTGTAATGCTGTTAAATGATAGGATTGTAATATCTCTAAATACGTCAACGAGAACTATTGTTTGGCAGATTGGTAACGAAGTTACAAAAAAGCACTGTCAATAGGTTCCCAAAGTTCTATTTTATTGCCATCATTGTCTAAAATCCAACCAAACTTACCATACTCGTATGTTTCCATATCGC
Organism: Aestuariibaculum scopimerae; assembly: GCF_059428085.1. Taxonomy (NCBI): domain Bacteria; kingdom Pseudomonadati; phylum Bacteroidota; class Flavobacteriia; order Flavobacteriales; family Flavobacteriaceae; genus Aestuariibaculum; species Aestuariibaculum scopimerae. The sequence goes on along the minus strand of NZ_CM182089.1, from coordinate 1,738,340 downwards.
CCACAACGGTAACACCTTCTTGTTTTAAGGTCTTTAATAGCAACTCTAAATTCTCAACGCGGTAATTAAACATAAAGTCTTTTTTAGAGGGCTCATAATATTTGGTGTTTTCTGCAAACGGACTCCACTGTGTTGAACAGTCGTTGCCACTTTTGTCTTTCCACCAAAAGGTGCAACCATAATTATCTGTATTAAACCCCAAATGTTTTTTGTACCACGCCTTGGTTTGTTCTGGGTCTTTTGTTTTAAAAAACAACCCCCCAATGCCAGTAACTCTTTTTTCCATCTTTTTATTTTTTAATATTAGATTCGTATAGCTGTATCCATTCCTTTACTGTTATTTTAGTACACAGCGCTCCAATTAAATTATAAGGAATATCTTCTATGCTTTTAAATCGCACGCAACTTTTTCCTATATCCATTTTACGGTTGCTATGTTTTGCAAACTCTTTAACAAACCAATCATATAACTCCTTTTTTGCATAAATGCCGCTATGGTATAAGTTTATCGAGTTTTTTTGGGAAGCAAAACTCATAAAAGGTAATGGGTCTTTAGGGTTACAATGGTAACCTTTAGGATATATGGAATGTGGCACATAATAACCTATCATACCATACATGATACCTTCTTTAAATCCTTTTGGTAAATGTTTATTTACAACTTCACGGAGTTTTTCTAAAGGTTTTTGGCGTTCTTTTGGAACTTGATTAATATAGTCTTCTGGCGTATCTGCTTTATATTGCATGTTTTGAAGATTTCCGTTGAAGGATCAATCCTGAAATTAAGGTCACCATAAACCCAATAATAATCACTAGGGCTACCATAAACATGGCTCCCATTATACTGGTCATTTCTATTACTTCATCTTCCCTACCTGTATCAATTAGCATTTGGGTATAATCTTCAAAAAACGTAGTATTAATGTAAGCGGTATATATATAATCTGCTACTCCAACACCCAATGCTACTATTATTGAGATTAGAACACCTATTTGAATGGCTTTTCCAAATGAAACAACACCTTTATTAATGTGATCGCGATAGTGCTTAATTCCAAAAAATATAAATGAAAGTGCTATAAAAATAGATATATAGCCCAATACTTCTAAAGTACCAAAGTCTAAATTATCACCCAAAACCAAATGCACTATAAAAATGATAAAACCAACAACGGCGCCATAAAGGCCATATTTAATTATTGTGTGTTTCATGATTATATAATTTTATACGTGTTGGTCTATTAAAATGGTGTTCCCATCGGGGTCGTAAAATACAATACTTGCTGGCCCAGTAGTCTTTTCATCACTCTCGCGTTCTAATTTGATGTTTTCACTTTTTAAATGTTTTTGTATATCTCTAACATCATCAAAAACATCTAATTTGTTTGCACTTTCATCCCAACCAGGGTTAAAGGTTAGTATATTTTGTTCAAACATGCCTTGAAACAAACCAATTAGTGCATTACCGTTTTTCATAATAAGATAATGCCTGTCTATATCTCCCGCAAAAACATTAAACCCCAATTTTTCATAAAAAGCCTTGGATTTATGAATATCCTTTACACTTAAACTCATAGAAAACGCACCTAATTTCATCTGTTTATTTTTTTTATTGTTTTTTAATTGTCAGACCTGCCTTGCCGGCAGGCAGGTGGAACACCCTGAATAATCATCCTCGTGTGTGTGAATGTAATTCTCATGGGTGCTTCATATGTTTATTTTTTATTTTAACACAAAGCTAAAGTTAGTATGGAAATGATTGTTCATACTAAAGTACCAAATTCATCATGCTTTAGCCTAAAAATAATAATTTTAAATGATTTGAAGATCCTTAGCTATCTGTATTGCTTGTGTTCGGCGTTTTGCATTAAGTTTTAAAAACAAATTCGAAACATGGGTTTTAATGGTACTCTCAGAAAGATATAGTTTGCTTGCAATTTCTTTATTGGAAAGACCTTCTGAGATTCCCTGAAGCACTTCATATTCTCTCGCAGTAATATCTAAATCCTTTATTTTTTTGTGGTCTATTTCTGTTGCAGTAGTTCTAGGTTTTTTTGAGCTTTTTTTGTTTAAATAAACCCCAATAAAAAAGAAGGCAACAGCTATTATTGAAACCATAATCTCAATATTTAAATTCCCTGAAATAACAGCATATTTACTAAACTGAAATAATAGAAGCATTGCCAAAATAAGAAGTGCAAAAACAAGAACAGTCTTCTTCATCTTATAAAATTAGCAAAATTTCGCTTTAATTTTATCTACTATGGTTTGTGCCAATTGTTCTTTGCTTTCAACTGTCCACCCAGCAACATGGGGTGTAAGCAATACATTTTCTGCCTGAATTAAATATTGAAATGCTTCGGGTAATTCTGAGGCAAACAAGTTTTCAAATGATGCCTTTTCATACTCCAACACATCCAATCCGGCACCTAACACTTTACCCAATTTTAATGCTGTAACCAAGTCTTTGGTAACAACACTTTTTCCACGTGCTGTATTGATAAACCAAAACGGTTTTTTAAACCCTTTAATGAATTCAGAATCAATCATCCCTAAGGTTAAGGGGGTTTGTGGTGTATGCAGACTCACCACATCTACATGCTCTTTAAAGTGTTGCAATGTTACTTGTTTGGCAAGTTGATCACCAACATTCGCTTTAATATCATAACATAGTACCTCAACATTAAACCCCTGTAGTTTCTTTGCAAAGGCTTTCCCCATATTACCATAACCTATAATCCCTACGGTTTTTCCGTCTAGCTCTACGCCTCTATTGGCTTCACGTAACCATTTACCTTGTCTTACCTCAGCATCAGCCTTATTAAATTTATTGAACAAAGCCAATAACATGCCCAAGGCATGTTCGCCTACGGCATTACGGTTTCCTTCGGGCGCAGCAATTAGTACAATATTTTTGGCTATTGCATAATCGCAATCTATATTTTCTAAGCCAGCTCCTACACGACCTATAAACTTTAAGTTTTTTGCTGCATTTAAAAAAGGTTTGTCAATGCTAAATCGGCTTCTTAATATAATGCCATCGTATTTTGAAATTTTGGACACGATCGCTTCTTTAGGGGACGTATAATCTTCATCATTGGTAAACCCTAAATTGTTAAGTTGCTCAATTAATAATTTATGATTGGTGTCTAAGTGAAGAATTTTCATTAAAATCCAAGAATCAATTTAGCAATAAGGAAATAGATAAAAATACCAAAAACATCATTGCTTGTGGTTATAAATGGCCCTGTTGCAACAGCAGCATCAATACCTCTTTTGTCTAGAAATATTGGAATAAAGGTTCCTATAAGGGCCGCCATAATAATCACAGATATTAATGCTATACAAATGGTTAACGATTCGTAATAGGTAGTATGAAATGCAAAATGACTGATAAGTAATACCACCGAAGCAATAGCAAGTCCATTAACCAATCCCAATAAGAATTCCTTGAACAGGCGACTTAATATTCTACCATCTATGGTATCGTTAGCAATACCCTGAACAATGATTGCGGAGGATTGTACCCCAACATTCCCTGCTGTGGCTTGTATTAAGGGAATAAATATTAGTAAGGTGGGAAATTTATCCATTGCATCGCTAAACCCATTAATAATACTGGCCGCACCAATACCTCCAAACATACCAATTAGCAGCCAAGGCAACCTTGCTTTTGTTAATTTCCATATACTGTCATCGGCTTCAACATCTTGCGAGATACCTGCTGCTAATTGATAATCTCTTTCGGCTTCTTCTTTCATGACATCTACAATGTCATCAATCGTAATTCTGCCTAACAAAATGTGGTTGTCGTCTATAACTGGTATGGCCTCTAGGTCATATTTCTGCATTACACGGGCTACATCTTCGGCTTCATCGTGTACATTAACATAATCAACATTGGATATATAGATATCTGCTATCTTCTGTTCACTCTTGGCTACAATAAGATCTTTTAATGATAGGCGTCCTACAAGTTTATCTTGCTTATCTACCACATAGATAGAGTGTACTCTTGTAACTTCTTTAGCCTGTCCACGAATACGTCGCATACAACCGGCAACTGTCCATGTATCATAAACCTTAACTAACTCTTTGGCCATAAGTCCCCCCGCCGAATACTCATCATACGCCAAAAGTTCTTTAATTTCTGCCTTATGTTCTTCATCTTCAATTTGCGAAATTACCTCTTGTTGGCGGTCTTCTGGTAGTTCAGAAATAATATCGGCAGCGTCATCAGTATCCAACTCTCCAATCTCATCAGCAATTTCCTTAGTGGAAAGGTTTTTTAAGACTTTTTCTCGATTGTCTTCATCGAGTTCCATTAAAATATCTGCTGTTGTCTCAGAATCCAGGAGCTTGATAACATAGATGGCATTCTCTAGATTTAATTCATCTAGAATCTCAGCTATATCGGCATAGTGAAAGTCTTTTAAAAGCTTTTGCAGTGCTTTATCATCATGCAATTCAATAAGACTTTCTACCTGATTTACTAACTCATCGGTTAATTCAAACTGTATGTTTTCTTTTTCTTCAGACACATTGTAAATTTTAAAGGTCTTTTTCGATTAGTTGGGTAAGTTCTATAAATTGTTGAACGTTTAATTGTTCTGGTCGTTTACCAAAGATACTATCTTCTCTCAAATTATCACTTAAATTCAATGTTTTTAAACTATTACGAATTGTTTTTCGACGTTGTTGAAAGGCCATTTTAACCACTTTAAAAAATAAAGCTTCGCTACACGGCAACGTATAATCTGGTTTTCTGGTTAACCTTAAAACACCTGAATCTACTTTTGGTGGTGGACTAAACACATTAGGAGGCACCGTAAACAAATACTCGGCTGTGTAAAAGGCTTGTGTTAATACTGATAAAATACCATATACTTTACTGCCTTCTTTAGAGCAAATGCGTTCGGCAACTTCTTTTTGGAACATCCCTGAAAACTCAGGTATTTGGTCCTTCATTTCTAAAGCTTTAAACACTATTTGTGACGAAATATTATAAGGAAAGTTTCCAATAATGGCAAAGGGTTTGTCCTTAAAAACCTGATTTAAATCGTACTTTAAAAAATCCTTTTCTATAATCCTTGGCGCCAGGTTTAAGTAGTTTGCTTGCAAGTAGGTTACCGATTCGGTATCTATTTCAATGACATAGGTTGTTACTGGCTTTTTAAGCAAATACTTGGTAAGCACACCTGTACCGGGACCTATTTCCAAAACCAATTGGTAGCCATTCAATGACAAGGTATTGGCAATATTTTCAGCTACCTTTTCATCATTTAAAAAGTGCTGCCCTAAATGCTTTTTTGCTCTTACTTGATGATGATTGGTGTTATTTGCCACGTATTAGGGAGTGTTACATGCTTAAAATGCGAAGATAAAGATAATGCTTTAGAAAAGCTTATTTAAAAGCCACCGAATATTCATCAATTATCTGAAGCTCTGTTCTAAAAGCCAATACTTTATCAGCAAACTTTTTCAATCCGGCATTCCTTAATCGCTCTGCATCTTCTCTATAATAGGCGTCCAATGCCTCACGAGAATAGGTTTTGTATTGTACAGAATATGTAATACCTCCCATGTCCTCTTCAACCAAAACCCTAGTAAGTGTGGCCTTCTCAAATTTACCTGTAGCTAATACTTGAGGTATATGTTCCTTTATCCAAATCAACCATTCGTCATGAATGGACTCATCAATGTTTACTGTAACGTTATATATGTACATTGGGTACTTGCTATTAGTTTATAAAATCTCCCCGTAATGCACGATAGCGCTTTCTGGCATCAATAAAATAAATACTATCGGCATGGTTAAAAATAATTTGTTCATAAAGTCCTTTGGCTTCTTCGGGCTGATTTAAATGCTTTTCAAAAATTTCAGCTAATTTAAAACAGGCATCATCTACTAAAATGCCATCCCTGTAGTTCTCAATAATACCTTCATAGTTGGCTTTGGCTTTATCAAAAGCACCTTTTGCTTCAAACAGTTGTGCCTGTTTATAAAGTGCTTGGGGTATAATGGGTTCGGTTTTGTGCGCACTCAATATTGTGTTCAATAATAAAATCGCTTCTTCATTTTTATTTTGAAACGCCAATAAATCTGCTTTGGCATAAAGTCTCAATGCCGTTTGTAGGGAATCTTCATATTTATTATCTGAAATAAGCAACTTTAAATCCAACGCATCATTGGCAATAAGCTGCGATGTGGAAGCTTTTAAAATTTTTAACTGGGATTCTGCCCATTTAAAATCCCCTTTGTAATAACTTGTTTTGGCAACTTTATAGCGTGCTTCCTGCGAAATGGTACTGTTCTTTAAGTTTCGTTGAATTTGGGTATAGTAAATTAAGGCATCATTAAACTTTTCCTGCAACACCAATATATCGCCCAACTCTAATTTCACTTCGGCTTTTTGTTGTTCAGACAAAGGCAGTTTTAAGGTGTTTTCTAAAAAGACAGTTGCTTTTTCAGTATCATTTTTATAAAATGCCAAAAAATGGGCATAGGCTATTTGTAACCTTAAAGTTTGTGAAAACAGACCATAATCACTAAACAAGGCCAGGTATTTAGAATCTATAGCATCGTATTGGTCCTTGGCAGCTTGTTTGGTTTCCAATTGAAGTAAATTGTAATGCGCATCAAGCAATACATCTAAATCTTGGGCTGTATTGGTTATAAAGGTAAAAATCGTTTTGGCTATCTCGTTCTCATTTTCTTGGGATGCTATAAGCGCCAGTTCATGAATCTTTCCTAAACTTTCTGGTTGCCTGTTAAAGATCGCCTTTTCTTGAATAAAGGCTTTATTAAAATCCTTTTGTTGAATAAAGAGCCAACTAAGCAACTCATTCCAGAGTAAATTGGGTTCTTGCTGTATTTTTTTTAGCAAAATTTTTCTAAAGGTTATATTATTTTCCTGGTCACCATCTTCGCTTATAAAATCGCTAATAGCTCTTTTTATATTAATTAGTGCTATGGGATTGGTTTCAGCAAACTCAATATAACTGGTAAACATTTTTTCTATATTACCTTGTTCACCATACAACTGTGCCAACTGGTAATTAAAGTTATAATCAGGGTTTAACAGCATGGCTTTTTCATAAGCCACAATGGTTTGGTCTATAAGTGCATGTTCTTTAAAGCTTCTAGCAACTGTAAATACATGACTTGGATTTATATCTATACTGGCAATGGCCGCTTCGTAATTGGTGTTGGCATTTTCCAGATCATTCTTAAGTTGGTAGTTATACCCAAGTTCCACCTTAAAAGCGGGGTAATTAATGCGTGCCATAAGCTTTAATAAAAAGGCTTCGGCTTCGTTATAGTCTTCCAATTGCTGGTGGCAGGCTACTATTTGAGTAATGTAAGCAATACTTGCGGGCGATTGGGAATATAGCTTTTTATATTCATACAAGGCCTTCTCAAAATCACCATTTTTAAAATATTCCTTAGCCAGTGCATCGCTTTGTGCAATCACTGGTACGCTAAAAAATAGTAATAACATAACAATAAGTCTCATACTGTAAAGATAACAAATGCCCTATGTTGAAGTTGTAAATATAATTATAAAAAATGCCCGAATAAAATTCGGGCATTAACCAACCAAAATAAATGTTCCATTAACTACCGTTAATATTAAAAACGATGTAATTATCGATTGGGGACAATCTTAAACCCTTGTTTGAACAAGTGTTAAAAATCTCTAATAAAATCTTTTTACTTATTTGCCAAAGCAACTATTTTATCTTCAGACTTAGATATCTCGAAATCTGAAAACAACACTTTGCTGGCGAAAAAGATCAATGTAACCAAAATTACAAGGCGTTTAAAATTTTTCATGGTTAGTAGGTTTAATAGATTTGGTGCAACTAACTTCTGAATTTTATTTAAAAGCGCAAAAGAAAAGCTAAAAAAATCGTCAAATAACGTATTAATGTTGCATTTTATCGAATTTTTTTAAGTCAAAACCCATAAATAGTAAGATTTTAATGCTTTTCAACTAAAGTGTTAAACCTTCTTAATCTATGATTTTAAACCCTGTATAGGGTTGCAAAACCTCTGGAATAACGATACCATTTTTGGTTTGGTAATTCTCTAAAATACCTGCTAATACCCTAGGCAAGGCCAACGAGCTACCATTTAATGTATGTGCCAATTCATTTTTACCGTCACTATTTTTAAAGCGTAGTTTTAAACGGTTCGCTTGAAAGGTTTCAAAATTGGATACTGAAGATATTTCCAGCCATCTATCCTGGGCTGTAGAGAATACTTCAAAATCATAGGTTAGGGCTGAAGTAAATCCTAAATCGCCCCCACACAATCTTAATATTCTATAGGGTAGTTTTAATGCTTTCAAAATGGTCTTTACGTGTGCAACCATGCCATCCAATGCTTCATAGGATTTACTAGGATGTTCTACACGCAAAATTTCAACTTTATCAAACTGGTGCAATCTATTAAGGCCCCTTACATGGGCTCCATAACTCCCTGCTTCGCGGCGAAAACACGGTGTATAACCCGTTACAGCTATCGGCAAATCACTTTCATTTAGCACCACATCCCTAAATATATTTGTTCCGGGCACTTCTGCCGTTGGTATTAAATATAAATTATCTTCAGTTACATGGTACATTTGCCCTTCTTTATCAGGTAGTTGTCCTGTGCCAAACCCCGAAGCCTCATTAACCAAGTGTGGCAATTGATATTCGGTATAGCCTGCAGCTGTATTTATATCTAAAAAATAAGCAATTAAAGCACGTTGCAATCTAGCACCTTTGCCTTTGTAAACTGGAAACCCCGCTCCAGTTATCTTATTGCCCAATTCAAAATCTATAATATCATATTTCTTGGCCAATTCCCAGTGTGGCAGGGCCCCTTCAAATAAAACGGGAACATCACCTTCTCTGTAAACTTCTTCATTATCAGCATCGGTACCGCCCTTAGGAACCATCTCATTGGGTACATTGGGAATCTTATAAAGCAATTCATTTAAGGCATTGGCTTTATTATTAAGCGCATCGCTAAGCTCTTTAGACAAAACTTTTAACTGTCCTGTTTTTTCTTTAAGGGCATTGGCCTCTTGTGCTTGCCCAGACTTAAACAAATTCCCTATTTCTTTTGATAAGGTATTGGATTCAGCTAAGGTATTATCCAATTCAGATTGAATTCGTCGTCTGTCTTCATCTAATGTAATAACCTCTTGAATCATATCGGTAGCATCTATATTGCGTTTTGCCAGCCGATGTATCACCAAATCTTTGTTTTCTCTAATAAAAGGGACTTGTAACATGTCTTAAAAATTTAAGCGACAAATTTAATGAATTGTACAGATATTTCGAGCTCTTTTAAGCGTAAAATAAATTAATAATCCAGTGATTTTATATAACTAAGTGATGTTTCTTTATCCTTTAACAATTGTGCTTTCAAGGCTTCTATCGATTCAAATTTTTGCTCATCGCGAATGCGGTGCAACACATCAATTTGAATGGTTTTGTTGTATAGATCATCATTAAAGTCAAAAAAATGCACTTCAATACTTTCCTGGTTACCGCCAACTGTTGGCTTGGTTCCTATATTCATCATCCCAAAAAGCGACTTCCCATTTATTTTGGCACGAACAACATACACTCCATGCTTGGGTATTAATTTATAATCTTCTTCTATACTTATGTTAGCGGTGGGATATGCCATTTGCCTGCCCAAAGCCTTGCCTTTTACCACCTTTCCCGTTAACATAAAGTTGTAACCTAAAAAGGCATTGGCTTTATCTATATCACCCGCATTTAAAGCCGTCCTAATTTTTGTAGAACTTACAGCCACATCATCGATGTCCTGAGCCGATATTTCTTCAACCTCAAACCCATAAAGGGTTCCAAACTTTTTTAAATCTTTAATATCGGCATTTCTGTTCCTCCCAAACCTATGGTCATAGCCTATAATTACTTTTTTGGCATTTAAGGTATCCACCAAAATTTCCTTTACAAAGTCTTCTGCCGACAAGCGGGAAAAAGCTTTTGTAAACTCCTTGATAAGCAAAAAATCCAAGCCCAAAGTATCTAAAATATGGCGTCGTTCACTAATGGTATTTATCAATTTAATACCAGAATCCTTTTGCAGTACCATACGCGGGTGGGGAAAAAAAGTAAGTATAACCGATTTCAATCCTTCCTGCTTCCCTGTATTAATGAGACGTTTTATAATTTTTTGGTGTCCTATATGCACACCGTCAAAAGTTCCAATAGTCACTACTGTAGGACTCATGGATTGGTATGCTTTAATATTTTTTATCTCGCTCATAAAAAGCCTTTAATTGCTAATATGACTAAAAAAAGTTAGATTTGCTATCAGCAGTTACAATTTGCCTTAAATTTTGTTATAAAACACCTATGAGATTTAAACCCACACTAATATATGGCTATCATCTATGGTGTTACATTGTATGTAATATTAAATAAATATAATTAGATGAACGCAAAACTACATTATGTTTTATCAATAGCAATGTTTTTGTGCATCTTTTCGGTGGCTTCCCAAAATGTTTCTTGGAAAAAAATTCAAACAGTTAAGGACTCAAAGGCTTTAGAAAAACTGCATTTAGACCATTCTAAAATACATGCTTTCACACTTGATTTATCTTCACTACAACAAACAGTCTCATCATCAGCGTTAAGAACTGCTAATAAAAAAACAGAAACACTTGTTAGCATGCCTGGGTTGGATGGCAAACTAATTGTTTTTAAAATTTACGAAGCCCCTGTATTTTCAGAAAGTTTGGCAAAAAAATACCCTAATATTAAGGCGTATATTGGTTTTGCTACCGATAGCTCTGGTGCAAAATTGCGAATGAGCGTATCACCACAAGGGGTACAGACCATGATTTCATATGCTAATAAACCCACAACGTTTATGCAACCCTTAACAAAGGGCTCTAATGAATATATTTTATACAACAGGACTTCAAAAAAGAAACTCGATCTTGGTTTTGATTGTAAAACTATTGGAGATGCTTTTAATGATACATACAACAAGTTAAATAACACTTCAAAACTTACCGCGAATGAAGGTGGAGCCAACAATAAAACCCTTCAAAAATTTAGAATTGCTGTTTCTACCACAGGTGAATATACGGCCTATCACGATGACGGAAACCCTGGAAATGGCGATGCTGTTAGCGATGCCTTGGCCGCCATTAATGCCAGTTTAGCGCGTGTTAATGAAGTATTTGAAACCGATATGGCCATACGCTTTGAGCTTGTTGATGCCACACAAATTATTTACACAGATGCTGAAACTGATCCTTATTCGGATGCCGATATAGGGGTAGATGGCCCTTGGAGTACCCAACTACAAAATACCTTAACGACTGAAGTGGGCAATCCTAATTACGACATTGGGCACTTGTTTGGAGCTTCCGGTGGTGGTGGCAGTGCTGGTTGTATTGGCTGTGTTTGCAATAATAGTTCTAAGGGCAGTGGCTTTACATCACCTGCTGATGGTGTACCCGAAGGTGATACGTTTGATATTGATTATGTAGCCCACGAAATAGGACACCAAATGGGTGCCAACCACACCTATGCTTTTGAGAATGAAGGAACAGGCGTTAATTCAGAACCTGGAAGTGGCACCACTATTATGGCCTATGCAGGACTGGAAGGGGCCAATAATGTTGAACTGAACAGTGACGTATATTTTCATTACCATAGCATTAAACAAATACTTACCAATATTAGTTCTAAAAGTTGCCAAACAACAGAGGGTATAAGTAATAACCCACCCCTGGCAAATGCTGGAATCGATTATCATATCCCCCCTGGGACTCCTTATATCTTAAAGGGTGCGGCAACAGATCTTGATGGTAGCGACAATTTAAGCTACTGCTGGGAACAAATAGATAGTGGTGTTACAAATTACCTGAATTTTGGCCCAGAATTGGCAACAGGTTCTATAAACCGCTCATTGCCACCATCGAGTGAAACCGATCGATACATTCCTAAATTTAGTAGTGTCCTTGTCGGAAACACCACACAAACCAGTCCCACATTGGGCAGTGATTGGGAAACAGCTTCCAGTGTTGCCCGAACTTTAAATTGGGCCTTAACGGTACGCGATAGAAGCCCTGCTTCGGCCACAGGTGGCCAATCCAGTTACGATACCATGCAAATAACCGTAGAGAATGTTGCGCCTTTTACCATAGATAACCCTGTTTCTTGGGCTCAAGGCTCTACCCAAACCATTACTTGGAACGTTGGCGAAACCGACAATGCTACTATTAATTGCCAAAGTGTAACCATACGACTATCAACCAATGGTGGTGCGACCTTCCCTATTACAGTTGCATCAAATACGCCCAATAACGGTTCCTATAGCTATAATGTTCCCGCTATATCCAATACCACTACAGCACGTCTTTTAATTGAGGCCGATGGCAATATCTTTTATGATGTTTCTGATTTTGATTTTTCAATATCGTCCGATCCAGATTTCTTTATGGTTGAGGAGACTTTAGATCCTATTGCCTGTGACGAAACCACTGCTACATTTCATTTTGATTATGTAACTGCCAATGGTTTTTCAGAAACTACGGTGTTTAGTGCTTCAGGCAATCCTGGGAGTTCTTCGGTAACTTTTACACCAAGTAGTTTAAGTGCTTCGGGAAGTGTTACCATGGTGATTAGCAATTTAGATGGTGTTACTATGGGCGATTACCCCATTACCATAACAGGAATAGCTTCTACAATTACAAAAAACAAGGCTGTAACCTTGCCTTTTTATAACGGGCAATGTCTTTCTGAAGCTAATACCGATTATGAAACCAGTACCACATTGGTACAATTTAACACCATTAATAATACTTCGGCCAAACCTTCGGGTTATAGTAATTATACCGCCATTTCTACCGATGTAAATCGCGATAGTGCGTATGATTTAACTGTGCGCGTTAATACCGATGGCGATTTTACCACCAATACCAAAGTGTGGATAGACTGGAACCAAAACTGTAGTTTTGATGATGCTGGAGAAGTCTATGATTTAGGAGATGCCACAAATGTTACTAACGGCATAACAGATGCTTCGGCATATACCATTACTGTTCCCATCAATGCTGTTTTAGGCCAGACCATTATGCGGGTATCTACAAAATATAAAGATGATGGTGTTCCTGAGTCCTGTGAAAATGGATTTGATGGCGAAGTTGAAGATTACACCCTAAATGTTACCCCTACCTTGTCTGTTGAGATGTTTGGATTTGAAAACTTTAGTGTTTTCCCTAACCCCAACGACGGTAAATTTAGCATCAAATTAAATGGCTTATTGGAAAGCTTTATAAATGTTGATGTTTTTGATACTAGGGGGCGGCACATTTACAATAAACAATTCCAAAATATTTTGGGCGATTTTAAAGAAGATGTGCAACTGCGGCAGGTGCAATCTGGTATGTATATTTTAAATGTTAGTGATAGCTTACGTACCTCTACCAAGAAAATAATAATCAATTAAGGCTTCTGTTTATTTTCCATTAAATGCATTCATGGTGTTGGCTATACCAGCTAAAACAAAGGATTTAATAAGCTCGACCGAGGTTTCCAATCGTTCCTTTAGCTTATCGTTTTCGACATCGGTCCATTCCCCGAGCACATAATCTATTTGCTGGCCTTTTTTAAATGTATCACTTATCCCAAATCGGTATCTATTGTACACCGTTGTATTTAATTTATCCTGGATATCCTTTAATCCATTATGGCCACCATCACTCCCTTTTGTTTTTACCCGAATGCTTCCAAAGGGCAAGTTTAAATCGTCTGCAATCACCAATAGGTTTTCTAATGGAATATTTTCTTTTTTTAACCAATACAACACGGCCTTGCCACTTAAGTTCATGTAAGTATTAGGCTTTAAAAGCACAAAACTTCTGCCCTTTAATTTATACCTTGCTATGTCTCCCAGTTTTTGGGTTTCAAAAGTTAGGGCTTCCTTATCTGCAAAATAATCCAAAACCCTAAAGCCAATATTATGGCGGGTATTGGCATATTTCTCTCCAATATTTCCTAGGCCAACTATTAAATATTTTTTCATGACAGTTAGGTCTTCTGTAGTATGCTTCTTTTTAAAGTATGCTGCTAAGCTCTTAAACATCCTTTAGTTTCAATTTCTGTAAAAATAAAAAAGCATCCCGAATAAAACAGGATGCTTTTAGTATTTAATTAAGAATGTGTTTATTCTTGAGTTGCTTCGGCTGCTGGAGCTTCTGCACCTTCAGCGCCTTCAGCTGCTGCCGCTGCTGCTGCTTCTTCCTCTTCTTCTTCAAACTCGTCAATAGAAGTTCTAGAACGTCTTACAAGACAAACCACCGTGTTATCTGGGTGCATAAACCTGTAAGCATCATTTTCTAAAGTTGTAATGTAAAGTTTGCTACCAATTTTAAGTGGCGTAATATCGGCCTCAATAAAGTCGGGCAAATTAGCAGGTAATGCTTTTACTCTCAAGCTACGTCTGTTTTTACGTAATACACCACCATTTTTAACACCACGGGAGTTACCAACAAACATTACTGGAATATCCATAGTAATTTCTTTGTCTTCAAATAACTGGTAAAAATCGATGTGTAAAATTTTATCGGTTACCGGGTGAAATTGAATGTCCTGTAAAATGGCATTAAATGATTCACCGTTTTCTAAAGCAATCACAACTGTATGCGCATTGGGCGTGTATACAAGTTTGGAGAATGCTATTTCATCCGCTGAAAAATGAACTGGCTTATCTCCTCCGTATAATACGCAAGGAACCTGACCAGCATTACGTAAGGCTTTTGTTGCTTTTTTGCCCACGCTTTCTCTTTTAGATCCGTTGATTGTAATTGATTTCATGTGTTTATTTATAAAATATAATTAATATTCTTTTGTTAATGTCACCACTCGGGGGGACTTACATAATAAATTTAGAACTAATAGATTGGTTATTATGTACTTTTTCCATAACCTGCGCAAATAAATCGGCACAGCTTAATACTTTAATTTTGTTACTTACTGACTTTACAGGAATCGAATCTGTTACAATAAGTTCTTGCAATTTAGAGTTTTCCAAACGCTCATATGCGTTACCAGATAATAATGGGTGCGTACAAATAGCCCTAACGCTAAGGGCCCCACGTTCCATCATTAAATCGGCCGCCTTAGTTAAAGTTCCTGCAGTATCCACCATATCGTCAACCAACACCACATTTTTTCCCGTTACATCCCCAATAAGTTCCATATGCGAAATAACATTGGCCTTAGCACGTTGTTTATAACATATTACCACATCACTCTCCAGAGCTTTAGAATACGCATAAGCACGCTTAGACCCTCCCATATCGGGTGATGCAATCGTTAAATTTTCAAGGTTTAAGCTCTTTAAATAAGGTAGAAAAATAGTAGATGCAAATAAATGGTCTACCGGTTTTTCAAAAAACCCTTGAATCTGGTCGGCATGCAAGTCCATTGTTATAATACGCGTTGCCCCTGCAGCTTCCAACATCTTTGCAACAAGCTTAGCTGCTATAGGCACCCTGGGTTTATCCTTTCTATCTTGCCTTGCCCATCCAAAATATGGCAATACTGCTGTAATATGTCTGGCCGATGCCCGTTTTGCAGCATCAATCATAAGCAACATTTCCATTAAATTTTCAGGACCTGGGTTTGTAGAACCTATAATAAAAATACGGGTTCCTCTAATGGACTCCTCATAGGACGGCTGAAACTCGCCATCACTATAGGTAGAAGTAATGACATTACCCAGTTCTGCTCCAAAAGCTTTCGCTATTTTCTCTCCAAGTACTTTACTTTGGGTACAAGCAAAGATTTTAGCTTCTGTTATAACAATTGGCATGTTAACTTGTTGTTTTATAATGATAAAGCATCCTTATTTTTAACGAGGTGCAAATTTATACATTTATTTTAACCTAAAAAGTATATTGCTTGGTATTTTTATGCTTAATATGGAAATTTTATATATTTTTGCTGTCCACTTAAAGCTCAAGTGGCGGAATTGGTAGACGCGCTGGATTCAAAATCCAGTTCTTTCGGGAGTGTGGGTTCGATTCCCACCTTGAGTACTTTTAAAGCTTCGCTTTAACACAAAAACCTGTAGATTTATAAATCTACAGGTTTTTAATTTTTATTCAGCACCAAACTAAATTCTATTCTTTATTTAGTTCAAAAATGATTTATACTGGAAAATATTTTGCAAATCAATTGAATGATTGATCGTGCTACTATAAAAATATGGGACACTAATGCAGGTGCCGTACTCTGGGATGAGGCTACTCAATCAGCTAGTTTTGATTATCTCACCCACCAGATAGATTATAATTGATTAGAGGTTATTGATTTCAACGATCTGTATTATGTCCCAAAAACATGCTTTTTTTGGAACACAACACAAGAAGCATCGAAACTTATTGCGTTTACCAAAGAATAGAAATCATTTTAAGAGGTAAGAATTAAAATATTCACAACTTATTTATCTCAATTTCAGCCGCAGAACTTTACCTATATGAGTAAGCACCGCGACTGAAAACCGAGACTGCCTACTGAAACCTACCCTCCAAACACCACCACAACAACATCACTCTGTTGCCCAACCTCATCATCATTCTTCAATCCAATGGCCATATACTCGCGGGTTTCGGGAGTAGACGGGTCTTGTAGCGGGCGCTCGTCGTAGTACGGACTTTTCGTATCGCGTCCTAAAAAGGTCCATCCCTCGGTGCCTTTTAGGCGACTGTAAATGTTTACGCCCGTAAAGCCTTTTTTGGTGAACCTGATCACGACATAGCCTGGATATACCTCGGCGGTTAGTTCCGTTTTCATGGTTCTTAGATCGTTAACGGACACCTCGCCAATAATCCCCAAATCCTGACCCATGCTCTCGGTATACCCAGGACTGGACTTAAAGAATTTGGCGGTGTTGCGAATATCTGCAACGGTCTCACGTTGCAGCGTCTTTTTCTCCTGCCGTACCCGATCTAATTCAGTTTTGGCGGCATCCACGGCATCAAAAGCCGCGATTAAGGCATCGCATTGGGTGGTTTTCTCTGTGACCAACTCGGGGGTCAAACTCAGCGTTTCGCCATACGTTGCTAGTTTTAGTTTATAGTTTTTAAGCCATTGTATTAAGGCGCCTTTTTTTCTTGGTATAAAATCTTTTATCATTGTTTTTAATTTTTAAATTAATTCTTGTTACTGCTAACGCATCTGGCGTTAACAATTTTGGGCACGGTGTTGGGGTTAACGCTGTCTTTGTTAGTACTAACGGTAACGCTGTTGGTACTAACAGACACCTGGTTGGCACTAACGCTCACGGCGTTGTGCCCCCAAAGGGCTTGCTGGTGCCAACTAGTGCCCCGTTGGTATTAACCATGTGTTGGTTAGGGCCAACAGGCCTCCTGTTATAGCTTATGGGGTAGCTGTTGGTTTCAACGGGCTACACATAAGTGCCAACACTTTGGGCATTCGTGCCAACACCGTGCTTGTCGGGTTGTTAATCTTGTTTCTAAGTCATAGGCATGGGGTTTAAAGGGTTATTTGTTTATGGGTTTGAAGTAACGCGGCGATCTGTCATGCTGACGAAGGTCAGCATCTCCGTATCACCCATTACTAATTAATAATTATTAATCCGGTAATGATCCCCACCGCCAGGCCCCCAGCCCCAAAGCCCAGCGCATTCCAAACCGTCTTGCGTTTTTGTTTCTTGAACTGTTCGTTCATTAGTTTTAGCTCGGTGTCCTTTTGGCTTAGGGCGATGTCGGCTAGTAATAACTGCGTTTTTACCTGGGTATAGCCTGCCTTGCATAACGCGATGAGTTGTTTGTTGTTTTCGTTTTTCTCCTGTAGTACGACCTCTAACAGGTCTATCATTTTTAGGTTGTAGTCCGTAAGTTGGATTAATACCTTTATGGGTTCATGCTGTATGGTTGTGGTGTCTATGTCTAGCTTTGGGATTTGTTGGGCTTGGAGGCTTTTACAGGCTAGAATAATTAGTATTATTATAATTGATTTTTGCATTTTATTTGTGTTATATTTTTGATTTTGATTGGGCTTTTCACCTTTCCCCTAAGCTTCCCTTCCAGTACAGCTTAGGTACCTTTCCTCAAGGAAAGGAATTACCTGTCGATGGTGGTCTCTCTTTAACTCCCGAACTAAGTGGCTTATTTGCTTAAAGCCAGCCTGAAAATAGCTGATAACTATTACCACAGATCTAGGACAAAACACCCCTGATGGGAAATTCCTTCCCTTTTGAGGGAAGGTGGCAATAGTTTTTCCGAAAAAACTATTGGCGGAAGGGTGATTGTAAATATTATGTGTTTCATGTTTCAAGTTTTTTGTTTCAAGTTATGCTTACTGTTGTGTTAGTTGGTTTGGAGTTAAACTCCCCGAGCTTACGCGCCGCGTAAGCATCCCCTCTTCGAAAAATGGAAGAGGGGAGCCATCTTGCCTGCTTGTTAATTTTAGCGGAGGATTTACATACGCCGCTAGATTTTTAATGCAAGCTAAAGGGGCTCCACCCTTTAGACAAAGGGTGGCGTTCTGCGCCCTAGCGCAGGACGGGGTTTGACCTATCACAAATCACTCATCAATAATTATTAATTTTCCTTTCCTGATTTATCCAACCAAGCCTTTAGCTTCTCCAAACTCCCCCGCCACTCCACCAAAACCTTCTTACTCGCTTCATCCAATTCCACATCCCGGGCCTCATAGCCTTCCAACTGCTTTTCTATGGCCTCGATGTATGCTCTTGCCTTGCGTAGTTCGTCCTGTACGGTTTTGGTATGGTTCTGCGATTGCAGCAGGGCTGTCTGCATGTCCTTATTCTCGCGCCATTGGTAAACGTTAAAGAGCAGGGTGAGTACAGCGATGAGCCAGCCTAAAAAATGCCATAGGTGTTGCGGGCTTCCAGGTAGAAGCGTTGGTTTTTTTGTTATTAAATTCATTGTATTAATTGGTTTAGTTTGGTCGCCTGTCACATTGAGCATTGTCGTAGTGCTGAAAATGACGGCTTGTTAAGCCCTTCGACTCCGCTCAGGGTGACAGGGGGATTGCCGGTTAAACTTGTCAATTTCATGCACCGGTTAATTTATTTAACAAAACGCTCAGGGTGACATTGTAACTAAAATCCTCTCACATTTCCAAAATGGTGGCTCGGAACCCCGAATCATCATTACCCATACATTCTACGCCTTCTATCTGCGGTAGCTCTTGCAAGGCAACCATGAGTTCTGTAACGGCCGAGGGTGTGGTGTGTACCCCCAGGGTGATTTGCCGCTCGTTTAGGGTAAGGATGGTGTAGGGCATGTGGATGCTGTCCAGCCAACTGTAGAGGTCGGTAAGCAGCTGCGGGAACACCCAGGCGTTGATACTGAGTTTGAAGTCCCGGGGTGCTTTTTGCGGGTGCTCGGCGGCCAGGCCCAGTGGAGTGGTTTGGTTATTGTAGTTATAGGTATGGTCAAACTCGTAGTCTTGTGGTGGGTGGATCTCCCAGAGGTTATGCCGCCAGGCGTCTTTTAGGTCTTCTAGCTCGTTGGTGAGCGCTTCGTTGTTTTGTTTATGGAGCCGGAGGTTTGTTTCTAGGGAGGTTATTTTTCCTTTGGCTTGGTCTAAGTCTTCCCAGGCCTGAAACATGCGCTGTTCGGCTGCTTTTATTTTAAGCTGTTGTTGTTGGTTTTTGTAAAACAGATGCCCAATGGTGATTAGCATGACCAGGCTTACTGCCCAAACCAGAGCTTTTAAAAGGGTTTGGCTATTCTTTTTTGGGATTGTTGGCTCTTGGGCCGTAGGTGTTGTTGTCATTATTTTAGATTTTAGGGTTTAAATGTTTCGTTGGTTGTTGTAGCGTTGGTTAGTTGTTTTCTCACTCGGATGTGATTACTCATAACTCTGAATTTGTAAAGTCTTTTCACTTTTCACTTTTATCATGTTGGATGTTTTTTCATATTTTAAGTTTTAGTGGTTAATGGTTGCTTTTATTATTATTTGTTTCATTACTTTTTTTATTCGTCCATTCTATTTTTTTAGAGGAACTCATGATATGCTCCGCAGTTCATTGATGAAAAAAGTAACCAAAAAAATCTAGGCTGATTTGCCCTTCCGCCATCTGGCCCGTTCACTAAAAATGTCCACAGGACATTTTCTTGACGTTCCGTCCTCTTGAAAATCCGCTCCAAGGCTCTATCATGCGCGTTGCAACCGCTACGCTAGGCAACGCTCCACAGCCACCGCTTCGCCTTGAACGCCTTCGCGCCATCTGGCTCCTGCACTAAATCTTTCTACTAGAAAGATTCTTAACGCTCGGCCCTACTACGGAATTAAAAATAGGCCGTTTACCTGCCTCATGGCCTGTGATTTCCGATTGGTGTCTCTTCTCTTTTATTAATTTCGTCTGAGTAAGCAAACTCTGAACTTTGAACTCATAACTTGCCAACCCACATTTCGTTTGTTTTTTAACATTTTTCATTTTTTGTTAGTTCTTTAATGTTCAGCCTAATGGCTCCTCCCTTTTTTCAAAGGGAGGTGGCCCACGCCCTAAGCGTGGGACGGAGGGTTAAACCCAACCATCAGCAAAAATCAATCGTATCATCAATCGTAAATATCTGTTCTGATTTGTAACGACTTGGCGAATATCTGACCTTTTCTATAATCCTTTTCAGGGGTTTTTCGTATTACGGGAATTTTTTTTTCGTTCAAATAATAAATCCACGGCTTTCTGCTGTTTTTATGCAGAAAACCGTGGATTGAGGTTTTAAAATTAATGTGTATTATTTTTTACCGTCGTTTCTATCCATGCGCCGTTTAAGGCATTCCTTGAGGAAGTTTAAGAACTTGGTGGGGTCTTCTCTACGGCATATCTCGGTATAGCGGGCTTGGTGGTTGCCTAAATTGGTATGGAAGGCTGTTTCCAGTACTTTTACAATCTCGTCTTCTGTGGCGTGGCCGTGGTTTATGGTACCGCTTTCTGCGAGTGCATACGCCACTTCTACCATATAGCTCTTACGCCCGGTGTATGTTAAACTTATAAGCCCTTTGCTGTCTTTGGCGTTGCCTACTGTACCGGGCTTTAAGCGTTCTATTTCGCGTTGCAACTTTGCTATTAACTTTTCATAGGCGATTAGGGTTGCCATGATGATGTCGCCACGGGAGGCCATATCTTTTATGGCCAGGAATTGGTAGGGCTCGGGTATGGTGGCTACGCGGTGGTGTTTTTGGGTAAAGTGCAAGACTTTAAAGGCTTGGTCGTCGCGCTGGCAGTCCATATAGAACTCCCGGTGCCGGCTTAGGTAACGTTCCAGACGCTTTATTTGTTTTTGTAAAAACTGTATTTGTACGGCGGCGGTGCCTCCCGGCCACTTGCTTAGTATCTTTTGCTGCTCTATGGTGTAGATATAGGGGGCATTAATTTGCGGGAGTTGGTGCATGTAAAATTCTATTTCGTCATTCTGGGTTTTAAAGCCTTCTTGGTTTACTTTTTCTATAACTTGGCATTGGGTACTTTCATAACATGCTCTAATAAGCTCGGTTCTTTGGTACATGTTGGGGGTACTGGTTTCTATGGCTTTAAATTGGTTTTCTTGTTGTTTTATAATGGTATTCATTTTGTTAGTTTAAAAATTATTTATTGTTGTGTTAGCTTCAATTTATAATTTTTATTCTTTCTTCTTCAGCCTAAACCTGCGTGCGGAGCAAGGGTGTAGGGGTGTTTTCCGTGGTCCATAAGCCATGACCAGTTTGTAGGTGTACGGGGTTCCAAACCCGTTGTTGTTTTAGTTGTGGCTTTTGGGTTTTGTGTTGTTGGTCTATGTCATGTGTCTTGGTTTTATGGGTTGTACTTTTATATGTTTTAGTGCTGTTTCTGTTTCTTTTCATTTTATCTACTCATACTCTTTAGGATGCACTATATATTTTTGTAAATTGGTATCGTCAAGATATAATTTTGCGGCTCTTTTAATATCCTCTAAAGTCATCTTATCTAAAAAATCAAATTGTTCTTTGGAATT
Organism: Aestuariibaculum scopimerae; assembly: GCF_059428085.1. Lineage (NCBI taxonomy): Bacteria > Pseudomonadati > Bacteroidota > Flavobacteriia > Flavobacteriales > Flavobacteriaceae > Aestuariibaculum > Aestuariibaculum scopimerae. The sequence goes on along the minus strand of NZ_CM182089.1, from coordinate 1,716,318 downwards.
ATCAAACTTTTCATCATATTCATAGCTCTGTTTTAATCTTCTAACCATTAACAAGTCTGAATTTAATTCGCTTTTTAACTCTGCTTTAATCTCTTTAATTGCAGAATTAAACACATTAATTTCAGGACCAAACTCCTTTAACCTAATAAATTCTATTAATGCATAAGAAATTAATTTATTTGTAATACTAGGTTCACAATCAAATACAATACTGAAACAAAAGTCTCCATAATCTTTAGATTTTCGTTCTATAGAAAGTCCGCAACTTGGACTATAAGTAGCCCCTTCTTTAGTTCTAAGCCTATTGAATATCGAAAGATGTAACGAGTGTCTTAAAGCTTTAAGAACTAAAATATTACTTATGTTATAATTAAAATATTTACTACTAGGAAAGAGTAGTTTAACAATTGACTTATCATAATCTCCTGAATAAATTATACTATCTAGTTTATTTTTGTCAACATCTTTATTTTCTTTTATAGTTTTTGTTTCAAGATCTTCTTTAGTAGGTAGATTGCTTAAATATTTAAATAAAAGCTTTTGAATTTGATCTACGCTAAAATCTCCTGTTATGTAGAATGTAAAATTATTTGCATTTGAAAACCGATCTTTAAAAAGCCTAATTAGATCATCTTCTTTAATTTTTTTTATTTCTTCAAAACTTAGATCATTCTTTTGGCTATTGTTTCTCACAAAACTATTGGATAGTACATCTCGTTTCGATTGTATGATGCGCTTCATTTCTGATAACCAATCCGAATAGATTTGACTATCTACTTTTGGACTATTAAAATATAAATAAATGAGCTGAAACATAATTTCAAGATCATTGATTGAACTGTAGGCATTAATTTCCTCTGATTGGTCCAAAATTGAAAAAGTAACATCAACCTTCTTGTCTTTTAAATAATCCCGCAATTGAAATCTATCGAAACCACCTACACCACTTTTTTTAATTATACCTGCTGCATACTTAGCTGCAATCTTATCTGCCTCCTCGCAATCAGACAGACCCCCATGACTATAACCGAGCAATCTTACCTTATTTGATTTGTCCGAGGTAGGACTTAATACTATTTTGGGGCCTTTTAAAAAGGAAAAAACTGTAACTGAAGTGTCTGTTTCCCATTTCCATTTGGAAAGCATATTAGGAGTGTTTTTAGCTTTAACAACTTCATTTGCATACACCAATGAGTCTATCTTTTTAATTGCCAATGGCTTAAAAATTCCAAGGTCATTATCTTTTGCTTCTAATATCCATTTCTGAATTAGTTCCTTATTGGGTATATTTTCCAAACTTTCTGTTGGGGGAATAATAATTACATCATATTTACTATCCATCCATTCGGAGATGTTATTATTAACTAAATCTAAGTCAATCTCATCCAATAATTTGTTTACTAACTTTTGTTCATAATCAATTGAAGGAATGGAACTTCCATAAACGAAACTTTCTATAATTTTACGAGCTAAATTATTGCTCTGTTTGCTGTGGCTCAAATCTCTCTTGTAATCAATTCTTAACCTTTCTTTTGCCCTTTTTAGTTCTCCTTCCATAAATCCATATCGCTTAATTCGTTCTTGTTCTTTAAACAACATTTTTAATTTGCCCTCAATTTCTATTGGGGTATTGGCATTGACAGATAAGTTTAAAATATCCAATTTTGAGCCTTCGTAATTTTTATAAACATAACTTTTAAACCCATTATTTTTATTGTATTGACGCAATCCTGCAGCCCTAACCCTTAAGATATCTTCACATAATTTATCCAAAATCATAGATTTAAAATCTATTGTAGTGCTTATTTGGCGTTTACCCGTTTTTTTATAATAGAATTCAATCTCTATTTCTTTACTCAAATTATTAGGTATTACATAAGACCTATTTTCAGAATTAGTTTTACCGGTCCATATTAAAAGAAAATCATTACAATTTAAAGAGATAGGGAGTGAGCTTGGTTTCTCAAGCTCACTAAACACCTGTCTTACATTTTTTTCAACTGTATTTACATTAACATTTCCAACAATCACAATAGACATTAAATCTGGCCTATACCAATTTTTATAAAACTCCAAAAGGTTAAAGTGATTAACATCTTTCATATTCTTCATAACACTGTTAAATCGACGATCAACACCATTATTAATTACATTTGTTATTATTGGGTCCTTATCCAAAATTAACTTCATGGTTTCATTTTCTCCTCTATGCCTATATTCAGCTTGTATGACAAAACATTGAGTATCTATTCGTGAAGAATCAAACTCTATATTATCAGACCAGTCTTTAAGCAAACGCAAACAATTGTTAAGTAATATTAAATCATTTGAAGGAATTTTAATCTTATACACTGTAAACTCGTTAGCAGTTGAAGCACCAACATCATGACCAAAACGTAAACCTATATTGGATATATGGTTTTGCAAACTATCTCCCGGAAATTTTTTAGTTCCTTCAAATGCTAAATGCTCTACTAGGTGAGAAAACTCTATTTGAGAATTATTTTCATAGTACCTACCAACTTTTACAACAAGCCTCAGCTCAATTATATTTTCAGGAGTATTGTTTTCCTTTATATAGTAAGTCAACCCATTATCTAATTTACCTACTCTCAATTCGGGATCGGTAGGCATAAGTATATTTTGAAATAAACCTTGCGATTGTATTATAGATATATTAAAATTTAGAAACGACAATAGTAGTACAATTCTGGAGTACATGTTTTTGTTTTTTTAGAATATATTTATCAATAACCTGCATTTTGATTTCCTAAAAAAGGGTTTTTATCCAACTCGCTTTGTGGAATAGGATATAATTGATCTTCTGTAGACCAATCCGTTTTATAATTCAAGATTTCAGTTGCTCTGCCATTACGTTTTAAATCCAGCCATCTATGTCCCCATTCTGTAAACAATTCTACTTGCTTCTCATGTTCAATTAACAACAAAAGGTCATTACTACTGATCGAGGGATTAGTTTCTTTAATTTTATCTAATCCAGATCTTGTACGAATCATATCAACATCATCTATAGATTCTGATAAATCGCCCAAATGAGCACGTGCTTCAGCTCGTATAAGATATTGTTCTGCCAATCTAAAAACCATGCTGTACTCTGTGAGAGGAACAGGAGGATTACTGTTTATTCCTCCTAACCTAATTTTATACTTAAACGGATAATAGTAAGTAGAATTAATATTTCCTACCCATTTCGTTTTTCGAACATCTGCTGCTTCAAAAGATTCCATAAGTTTAGATGTCATTTGAAAAGGTCGAGATGAACTAGTAGGAGCTCCTGTTAAAATAAAGACGTTACCTTCATTAGTATTTCTTCTGCTTCCTGTAGGTCTTAGTTGCCAAATAGCCTCATTGCTTGTTTTTAGAAAAACGTTATTTAAATCAGGTTCTAATGTATAATTATTGTTTTCTATTAATAAAGTTGAGTAGTCAATTGCCTTTTGCCAATCAGTTTGATATAAATAAAGCCTAGATAATAAAGCGATTGTAACGTTCTTATTAGGTCTTACTCTCTCATTTGATATATTATCATTATTTAGAAGTGACAGTGATAAAGTTAAATCTTGCTCAATTTGATTATATATTGTAGATTCTGACAAACGTTTTACCTTAGAATTAACCTCATAATTCGTTGATGTAACCAAAGGGACATCTCCATACAGATTTACCAAATAAAAATAAGTAAACGCTCTTGTAAACAATAACTCTCCTTTAAGTTGACTCTTAATGTCTGAGGTTAATCTTGAAGAACTTTCAATACCTTCTAAAGCACTATTAATAGCATAAATTGTATGGTACATAGATTTCCAAAGGCCTAAAACATTAGTGTTTTCTGGCAAAAGTCTATTTAATTCAAATGACTGCCAATCTTCTGACTGTGGAAAATAATGAAGTTCATCAGCTGAAAGAGCGCAAAGAGCTGTTACACTAGAACTACTGCCGCTAGCATAGCTAATTACATCTGAGTACATATTGCTATAAATTCCTGTAACAGCTGAGGTTGCAGTTATATCATTATCAAAAACAACACTTTTTAAAACTTGTGATTTTTGGACATCGACTTCTATTATATCTTCGCAAGAATTAAGAATTATAAACAGAAAAGCATATACATAAATAGAGTTTTTTCTAATCAAACCCTCAACTATACTTATTTTTATATTTTTCATAATCATTATATTTTTATGTGTTTTAACATTATATACCTTTTGAAAGTAGGATGTTTGATATATTTTATTATTTATCAAATAATCCTAGCTAAAAAAGTATATCAAAATTTTAATTGTATTCCTCCAGAAATTATTCTAAGAGGTGGTAAGTTAGTACCTGTTTGAGGATCAAAACCAAGATAGCTTGTTACTGTAAAAATATTTTGTCCTTGCAAAAATATTTGAGCTCCTTGTATTACTCCTTTATCTCTTAATTGTCTAGACAAATCCCATGTTAAGGATAATGTTTTTAACCTAATAAAAGAAGCGTCATCAATACTATAATCACTTAGATTCACCCTAGAATATGTACTAGAAAAAAATTGAGAAAATTTACCAATTTTTGTCATGTCACCTTGATTTTGCCACCTGTCTAAAACTAAAGAAGGAACATTAGAATTTGCAAAACCGGGAGCAAAATAAGTATATGCTAATTTTGTTTGCTTAACAAATTGGAAAAGAAAAGATAATTCAAAAGATTTGTACTTAATTGAATTATTAACTCCTCCAGAAAACTTCACATTATTTGGATTCTTAAAGCTACGATCACTTGGATTAATATTACCATCTTCATTAATGTCTATAATTTCATGTTCTCCAGTATCTGAATTAACTCCTTTATAGGAATATAGTCTTTGTACAGAAAGAGGTTCCCCAACCTTATATAAGGTAGAATAAGTGGATAATTCTAATCCAGGAAAGGATACTAATTTATTATCGTTGGTTGATATATTTATTGATGTATTCCAGCTAAAATTACTTGTGTCAAAAAACTGAGTTAAAAGTGTTAATTCCAATCCACTGTTTTCTACAACGGCTTCAAAATTTTTCAAAACACTATCAAAACCTGTTGTAGCCGGTAATTGATAATTTACTAACTGATTGTATGATCTATTACGATACCACGCTAACTCTAAAGATACTCTGTTTTTCCAAAAACCAAGTTCTAAAGCAGTCTCTAATTTTTTAGTTTGTTCCCATGAAAAATTTGAATTAAATAGTGCTGTGGGAAATAATGTTGGTGCATCTTCGTATGTGTATGTGTAAATGCTGTAAGTATCATAAAATTTATAGTCCCCAACTTGGTCATTTCCAGTTACCCCATAACTACCTCTAATTTTTCCAAAACTCAAAAATTCTCCCCAATTATTTGCAAAGTTTTCATTAGAGAATATCCAAGCCGCACCAATTGCTCCAAAATTACCAAATCTTTTGCCTGGTCCAAAACGAGATGATCCGTCTCTCCTGCCTGTTAGATTCAATAAATATCTTTCTTTCCAATTATATGCTAATCGTAGAAATGCAGCAGTATATTTATATTTATTATCAATGTCTGCAGTGATATTTGTAGAAGAAGCTCCAGATAGTGAGTTAAGCAGTACGTCTGACAAATAACCTCTAGCCTGAATGGATTGATACTCACCATTACTTTCCTGATAAGTTGCGCCTAATATCGCATCTATTTTATGTCCATCAATTCTTTTATTAAAAATTAACTGTGGTTCAATTAAAAATGATTTGCGATGGTGGTAGCCAAAATTACTTTCTCCTGTTGTATTGCTTGAAAGAAAAGCAGGAGAAATAGCTGCTATTGGTTTTTTTATTTTTTCATTACCATTAAGGGTGGTATATCCAATATTTGTTTTTAATTCAAACCCCTTGAAAATTGTATAGTTAAGTGTGGTATTGGCTACGAAATTTTCTTGTGTATTATCAATTGTATTTTTCAACTTAGCAAATGGATTATCAAAACTGTGAATATCATAAAATCCAAAGTCTACAATTGCCCAGTTTAAATCTCCGTTATCTTTATATAATGAAGGAGCATTGGGAGCCAAACTCAATGCTTGCGAAACAAAATTCGGTCCTTCATATAATTTGTTCTTCGTGGATCCATAATTAATAGATAAGGTAGCTTTAAATTTTCCATTTGGTGAAATATGATTTAAACTAAAGAAACCTGTCATCCGATTGTATCCAAAATCTCCTAGATAAATAACTCCCTCATTGTGATAACCACCCCCTAGTCTAAATGATGTTTGATTATTGCCTCCTGAAATACTAGCTTGAATATCCCTAATTTCAGCATTTCCACCTAGTAACACATCTTGCCAATTAGTGTAACGGTTTTGATCCCATGTTCCATTCAAATCATAATCTGTTAAACCTGGCGTAGCTCCATCGTTGGCAAATGCTTCATTACGCATAATCAAATATTCTTCCGTATTTAGTAAATCCATCCTGTTTACTAATTTTCCAATCCCACTGTATGTACTAAAAGTTAAACTTGTTTTGCTGCCTTTGGAAGCTCTCTTTGTAGTAATTAGAATAACACCATTGGCACCTCGAGACCCATATATCGCAGTTGCATCACTATCTTTAAGTATTTCTATGCTTTCTATATTTGATGGGTTGAGTGCTCCTAAAGGGTCATAACCATTGGAAATTGTTTCATTAGACAAAGAGGCAGATTGCAATGGACTTGGTTCAATAGGAATACCGTCTATTATATATAGAGGATTGTTGCCATTCTCATACACACTTGTATTTCTAATACTATTTTGCCCTCTTATTTGTATGTTAATGGAACTTCCTGGAACTCCACTATTTGGTGTTATTTCTAGTCCAGGAACTCTACCTTGTAAAGCCATTAATGGACTTGTTACAGGTTGTCTTTCAATTTCTTTTGCTGTAACTTTATAAATACTACCTGTCTTAGTTCTTTCGGTAGTCTTGTAGTAACCTGCATTCAAAACAACCTCTCCCAATTCACTAATAGCCTCCTTCAAAGTCACATTAATAGTACTTTGAGATCCCACAGTAACCTCTACAGTCCCAAACCCAACAGAAGAAAAAACAAGCACATTCTCCACATTAGGCACCACAATAGCATAATTTCCGTCCATATCAGCAGCCGTACCTTTGGTAGTCCCTTTAATAAGCACCGTAGCCCCGGGAATGCCCATGCCGTTTTCATCTGTTACTTTACCAGAGACCTGTATTTGTTGTTGGCTACCCCCCTCCCGAATGAGAATACGGTTGTTTTCTGAGAGGATGATGTTGTAGTCGGTATCGTTTAAAATATCCCGTAATAATTTAGCGGCGCTTACGCTGCCTTTTTTAAGGGAGAGTTTGGGGGCGGTTCTAAACAAATCGGCGCGGTAAATGAAGTTGTAGTCGGTTTGTTGTTCTATGAGATTGAATACATCGTCTACCGTGAGGGTTTGGTCTGTTTCTATCACCACACGGGTATTCTGCGAGAGGATGTCTCCCGGAGACAAGCTGAATACTGCGGTACAGAACAAGAATATAAAGCTTCTCATAAGGTTTATTAAGATACGCTTTCTTTTACAAAAGCATATGGGTGTAACATTAAATTCCATAAATTTGTTATGTATTAGTTAATATGTATTGATTAGTACTCGAAGAGGGTTGAAGCTTGTACATTGGTCGTGTGTGGCTTCGCTCTCTTTTTTCATTCCCGCGGAGGCGGGAATCTCACTTATTCCCGCGTAAGCGGGAATCTCTGGTTTAGAAGTTTAGAGCCTGCCTGTCGGCAGACAGGTTTGCTGTTAAACTCCCCGAGCTTTCGCGGTGCGAAAGCATCCCCTCTTAGCTGGACAAACCAGCCAATAGGGGAGCCCATTACGCTTGGTTTGAAATACCGTTGGAGGAAGGCAAACTCTGAACTCTAAACTCATAACTCTGAACTTGCTATGTTGGATGTTGTTGTTTCATAATTTGTGTTTTTGTTTATTGTTGGTTGTTATGTTGTTGGTTGTAGAGTTGTTGCTTACTCTTGCGTGACCTTCTCGTGAGATCCCTCCCTCGTAAACTCGGTTCGGGATGACAAACTCAAACTCTTCACTTTTCATTTTTAGTTTTTCACTTTTCGTTTTTCACTTATTTAAGTACAATGGTCTTCCCATGTATCTCATAATTAATACGATTTACTGCACAGATATCATCCAGGATATCGGTGATGGGTTGGTTCTTGTTTAGCACGCCGTTAAAGGGGATGCTTTCTATATGTTTGCTTTTAAAGGTGACTTCTATATCGTACCATCTGGCTAATACGGTCATGATGTCTTTAAGGGGCTTGTCGCGAAAACTAAATATGCCATCTTTCCAGGCGGTTTCGCGGTGGGTGTCGGCTTGGGTTATTTGTATGGTGTTGTTTGTAACTATGGATTGTTGACCGGGTACTAGCTTTTTGATGGATGAGATTGCTTCAGTCGTGGCCTCCTTCGCAATGACAGATACAGATCCCTCTACTAAGGTTGTGTAGATGTTGGTTTCGTCTTTGTAGGCTTTGATGTTGAATTGGGTGCCTAGGACTTCTACTATTTGGTTGAGATTCTTCGCTGACGCTCTGAATGACATATTGCTTGCAGGACCATTCGGCTGGGGTGACAAAACTCTAAATTTAGAGCCACCATGTTCGGTGCTTGGGGAGACGTCGAAGTAGGCTTCGCCGTAAATGAGTTGGACTTCACGGGGTTGGCCGTCTGTAAAGGCTACGGGGTATTTTATTTGGGTTTCACTGTTTAGCCAAACGCGGGTGCCATCGGCCAAAGCTAGTTGGTATTGGCCGCCTCTAGGAATTGTTAAGGTGTTTGTTGTTTGTCGGTTAGTCGTTTGTTGCTCACTGTTGCGGTTATCTGTGTAGGTTATGGCTTCGCCGTTGCTGGTGGCGTTGGCGGTTTGGTAGGCTTGCCCTTTTTCTAAGGTTATCACAGAGCCGTCTTCTAAAGTTAAAGTGGCTTTATCGCTGCCGGTTTTTATTTGGTTGTTTACTATTATTGGGTGAGATTCTTCGCTGGCGCTCTGAATGACATTTGTTTTTATTAAGATGGTAATTGCTGCTATTAGTAAAATGGCAGCGGCGGCAGCATAGCGTAGCCAGGGTTTGCCTAAACGCAGGCGTTTTACTTTGGTACGGGCTTGTAATTGGGGGGCTTGCTTGTTGTAAGCGGCCTGGGCATCGAAGCTGTGGCAGTAGTCGTTTATTAAGTGGTATAGTTCTATTTCGCGTTCTAAAAAGGCACGGTTGGCCGGTAGCTCCATCCATGTTTTTAGCGCGGCGGCCTCTTGTATGGAAAGCTCGTTTTTTAGAAACTTTGAAATTAAATCTGTGGGCTTTCGATTCATTGTTTTAATGCTTTGTTCATATATATTACGCAGGATTTTAAAAACCCCCACGCCCCAAGACATTTTTTTTTAATATCTATATTATTATATCTTTACTTTTTATTTATGAACCCTTTACACATTTTTAGTACATGGCAACCCCTAATAAAGTTAATGAAAAAAACTTAATGGCCGCTATTAAAGCGGGTGATGAAGCGGCTTATAAAACGGTATATTTACAGTATTATAACCGCCTGTGCATATATGTGCTAAACTTTACGCCCAACCGCAATGTGGCCGAAGATGTGGTACAGGAAACCTTTTTACGCCTGTGGGACAAACGCGATACCCTGCGCCCGGATGGCTCTTTAAGTGCTTTTTTATATAAACTGGCCTATAACCGCTTTACGGATATTTATAGAAAGCAAAAGTTATTGGACAATGAGCTGGAGGCCATAAGACTGGAAAAACTTACCGCCACCCTGGAAGTGGATGAAACCCTATACGCCAAAAAGCTAACGCAGGTTAAGGAGGCTATTGAGGCCCTGCCACCACGTTGCAGGGAAATCTTTTTACTGAGCAAACAAAGTGGCATGCGCTACAAAGACATTGCCGAACATTTGGGCATTACCCCTAAAACGGTTGAAAACCAAATTGGCAAGGCCCTAACCTATATTAGAAACCATGTGGACGAAACCTTGGTTACCTTGTTTTTATTGTTTAAAAAAGTACTGGGAAAAAAGGCTTAGGTTTTTCTTGCCCGAAATTAAATGTTCTTACTCACCCAATTTAAAAGATGTATGCTTTATGTACTCCCTATTAAAGGTATATAGAATATGAATTCTTTTATCTGAAGTTTGAATAATAGCCGGATAACTAAACTCTCCTTTTTCTTGGTTTTCTAGGTTGAATAATTTTTCCCAATGTATTCCGTCTTTAGAAAATTCTACATCTAGTACATTACGCCCATTAAACCAATGTGCCCCCTGTTTTAAAGGATTATTTACTAAGAGAAAGTCTTCAGCAGAAAGTGTAAGAGCATCAATACCCGAGTTAGAATTAACAACATTAATGCTATCTGTATTTTTCCAATGCTCTCCATTATCATAAGACCAACTGGTTATTATTTTATTATGCTTGCTTCTACATAACATTTGAAGCGTATTGTTAGGGTGAACTAAAAAAGTTGGCTGAATAATATCAAATCCTTTTTTGTTTTCAACAGTAATCTTTTCCCATTCATCTTTTGTTTCTGTATAGCGTTCTACGTGTACCCTCCATTGGTTGCTCGCCTTACTTTCTGTACTACTGCCACATAAAATAACGCCTGGGCTTACTTCAATGGGTTTGTTTTTAATTGGCCCTAAGATTCCTTTGGGCAAATATACTGGAGCACTCCAATCCTCTCCATTGTTTTTGGATGTTATCATAGCCCCAAACCATTCTCTAGGATTTTTACCTACTTTATAAAAAAGATATAATATTTTGCTTTTACTTTTAAATAGTACTGGATTCCAGCACGGTAATGTGTCTTTTTTAACAACTAATGGTGCAACAAGGTTATAAGGAACAGACCATGATTTACCATTGTAAAAAGAAGAATAGATCCCTACGTCTTTTGCGCCTTCATAAGAACCGCCAAACCATGCAGCCATTACTTTATTTGGCATAATTTCAACCAACGTTGCCGAATGGCAATTATTGGTTATTGGAGTATTAAAAACATATTCTTGCTTTATATTATATACTGCTGTTTTTCTTGAATTGTGCATACAAGAAAGATACAGAAACGGCAAAAACCATAGCACGAATTTTAACTTTAATATTATTTTGGTTAAATACCTTAGCATGTTTTATTAAGTTTTTAACGTATTACATTTTACTTTTATTAAGTCCTAATTTATGACCCGAAACGGCATAGTAAAAAATAAAGAGATAACAGGGTAATAGAATCCAGTACCCTTTGGTTGATGCTGTTGCAGAAGCCAAAGTTTCACTCATTCCCTGTGCCAAATAATCTGCTTTGTTTATATCAACCAATTGACCATATAATGGTGGAATTATAGCACCCCCCGAAATAGCCATGATTAGCAAGGCAGAAGCTGTTTTAGTAAACTTGCCTAAGTTTTTTAAGGTTAAAGGCCATACGGCAGGCCATACCAAAGCATTTGCTATACCCAGAGCCGCTACAAATAGAATAGACGTAAATCCAGTGGAAAATACAATACAAAAAGAAAATACAATACCTAAAATAGCACTTACTTTTAAAGCAAAAGCCTGGCTTATGTATTTAGGTATTAATAATACTCCAAGCGCATATGTTGCCACCATAGCCATTAATGTAAAGGTTGTAAAAAATTTAGCATCGTCTGCAGAAAACCCTAAAGAAATACCATAAGCAATAATGGTGTCTCCTGCTATAACCTCAACCCCTACATACATAAAAAGTGTTAATACCCCTAACCACAAATGGGGGAATTGAAAAATATTCTTTTTTGTGGTTTCACCTTCTTTTGGGGCTTCTATAGGTTTTGCCTCAACATTTGGCAAAGGTGCCTTTCTTATTAAAACACCCAAAACAAATAGTACTACAGCCATAACAACATAAGGCATCACTACACTATCTGCCATAGTGTTTAATAATTGTACTTTTTCAGAATTAGAAACGCTCGTTAATGTTTCATTAATCTCATCAATCCCAGATAACAATAAAGCCCCAAAAATTAGAGAACCTAATGCCCCAGCAACTTTATTTGCTATCCCCATTATAGCTATACGCTTTGCAGCACTATCTATGGGCCCTAAAATTGTTATATATGGATTTGAGGCTGTTTGAAGCAATGTCATACCTGCACCTTGAATAAAAATTCCAGTTAAGAACATCCAGTATGTTCTAGCCCCAGCCGCTGGTATAAAAACCAAGGCCCCCAAGGCCATTATAAACAACCCTAAAGACATGCCCTTTTTGTATCCTATCTTTGATAAAATAAAGGAAGATGGTAAAGCCATAACAACAAAAGAGATATAAGAAGCTGAAGCCACTAAAAGTGATTGTGCCGAGGTTAATTCATTTATAGCTTTCATGAATGGAATGAGAGCCCCGTTAATCCAGGTAACAAATCCAAAGATAAAAAATAGCCCTGCTATTATTAAAATTGGTATTAAGGTATTTTTTCTTGTTAATGTGACAGATTGTGTAGTTGTATGCATGTTATCTGTTGATTTGATAAGTTTTCTTAAACTTTAACACCATTTACAAATTAAATTTACCGCAATAAAACGCCTTATGCTTTTACAGTAAATTCAATAAAAACAGGTTTAAGCTAAAATTATAAATAAGAGTCGTGTGTTTTTTTTGTCTAATAAAAAGGAGGTTAAATAACTAACCTCCTTTTTATTTGACTAACAAAGTTTAAAAAAATATTTACTGTGATTTTATTTAGTTTACATCCCACCAAACATTGGTAGCACCATTGTCTGCACCTCCTAGAAGCGTAATAGCATCAGAAACAGCATCGCCGTTAGTACTATATTCATTAGGTAAGTATGTTACACGTTTCATCACGCCATATCCTATAGAAGCGTCTAATGTAGTAATTAAAGGATATAATATATCAGCATCTGTTCTACGTAAATCAGACCAAGCTTCCCAAGATTCTGGGAAAAGTCCTAAATACTTTTGAACTGCTATTTGCTTTAATTGATCGGCTTCTGTTGCTGCCCACGATACAGGCACATCTACAGGTGGTGTAGAATCGGCATACAGACTTCCAAATGTAGGCACTACAGCTGTAGTGGTTCCAGCAATATAAGCATCAATAACAGCCGTATCTGTTATTCCCCATTGCTCTAATGATAGTGCTACACCGTCTTCGTAAAGTGTTTGTGCTGCTCCAGACATATTCCACCCTTTTAAGGCGCCTTCTGCACGGTTAAAATTAGATTCTGAAGCTACCATGACCTCTATATCTTTATTGCTATTGTCTGCAAACGTGGTTTCTTGGTTTGTTAAACTTAAATTACTGCCATTTCTATCTAATAAAGGACCTCCTCCATTAGGTAGACCTACATAATCCTCATAATACGGTGAAGTATCATCTGATACAGGTCCAAACCAAACCGACATTCTAGGATCGTTATATCCTTTAAGAATACTCTCCATATCTGCAGTCATGTAAAAGCCCCAATACTTCATAATATCTACAAAGTTGTTATAGGTGTCTGGAGTAACATGAAAATAGGCATTGTCGTCATTTGATTGCATAACACCAGCAGAAACAGCCGCTTCTGCTTGAGCTTGCGCTTTTGAAGCATCAACGTCAGAAATTCTTAAGGCTAAACGCAATCTTAAAGAGTTGCCAAATTTTCTCCATTTTTCAATGTTACCGTCATAAATTTCATCATAGTCTGCAAATACACCAACAGTAGACTCTGAAGTAGCACTTAAAGTGGCATTAGCAGCTTCTAAAAGGTTAAAAAAATCGGTATACATCGATTCTTGAGAATCGTAAGGTACAGATGCTCCACCAATACCAGCTTCTGAATAAGGAACGGGTCCCCAATGATCTGTAAATCTATGGAACATATACACTTTCCAAATGTCTAGAATGGCTGTTGCCTCAGCATTCCCCTCAGTTGCTTTATATGTATTTAATAAAGAAGGAACTGCTATAGTGTAAAATCTTAGCCAACCTCTACTTCGCCATCCATCATTAATGCCATTGGCATCAGTATCGGCAGCCCATCCTGGAGTCATATAATGCGCAAACAACATAGAATGTAATGCCGTTGCAAGCCCGTATGTTCCATAGTCATCACCTGGAAGACTCCATGAAGCATTACCCGTACCTTTATACAGGGCATTTGCAAACGCTGGCCCAGCTAAAGTTCCATCTAATTGATCTGAGGTTAACGAATTCGGATTTGTGTTAACTTCATCAAAATCAGAAGTACATCCTGTTATTTGGAACAGGAAAATTACTGTAAAAAATTTGATTATATAATTTTTCATATCTTATTTTTTTTAAAAATTTAATTTCACATTGAATCCAAAATCTCGAGTGGATGGAATATTATAAGATTCTATACCTTGAAGGTTTCCAACACTTACCCCTTGTTCTGGATCAAAGTGCTCAGCTTTATTTGTAATAAAGAATAAGTTTCTACCAACAATTGAAAGATCAACACCAGAGAAAGGTGTATTATCTAAGAATTTACTTGGCAATGAATATCCTAAAATTAATTCTCGTAATCTAATATTTGTCGCATCAAAAACAAAATCTTCAGCAGATCTTGGATCTCTACTTGCAACTTGTGTCCAATAATTTTGAGCATTAGTTGATGTTGTATTTGTAGAATATGTACCGTCTCCATTATCAACCACACCATCTACAATAAAACCATCTCTACCACTTAAAGTAATATCACTTACACCAGCCCCAGCCATTCTTGCTTGAGAATATGAGACTACTTCTCCTCCTATTCGAAAATCAACAAGGAAGCTAAGTGTAAAATCTTTATATCTAAACTGGTTATACAAACCAGCTGTCCAATCTGGGTTGAAATTACCTGCTAGCACATCAAACCCTCCAGTAAATAGAGGCAATCCGCTACCAGCATCAACAATAATTTCTCCGTCGTCAGTTCTTTGGAATCCTCTAATGTATAGATCTCCATAGTCACCTCCCTTTTTAACAATTGCCTGTGCTAATCTTTCAGCTCCTGTAGAAAGGTTTAATTCCTCACGGCCCTCTAAAATACTTAATACTTTAGTTTTGTAAGTTGCAAAGTTAATGGTTGTATTCCAAGAAAAATTATTGGTTTTTACAATATCGGCATCTATAACAATCTCAACACCTTTGTTTTCAATGTCGCCACCGTTTACTACTTGTCTAGAGTATCCAGAAGATTCAGGTACATTAATTGTAAATATTTGATCTGTAGTATTGGTCTTAAACCAAGTAAAATTAAAACCAATTTTATTGTTTAAAAAGCGAGCATCTAAACCAAATTCTGTTGAACTAGAAATTTCAGGTTTAAGATTAGGATTGTTAAGTAATGTAGAAGATTGTACAACACCACCATTAAATCCATAATACGTAAGTTGATTTGCTAAAAGATAAGGATCGGTATCGTTACCTACTTGCGCATAAGAACCTCTTACTTTTAAGAATGAAAGCACATCAGATTTAATGTCGAATATATCGGTAAGTATCCCTGTTAAACCAATAGAAGGGTAAAAAAATGATCTATCTGATGCAGGTAGCGATGAAGACCAATCGTTACGTGCTGTAGCATCTAAAAACAAATAGTCTTTATACCCAACTTGTAAAGATCCATACAAGGAATTGATTTTTTTGTGACTGTAATCTGGTGTAACAGTAGTACTTTGAAGGTTCGTTAAGGCAAAATAGTTTCTTCTGCTTAAAGTACCGCCACTGCTTATACCTGTACGTTCTTGAACTAGTGCATTACCACCAGCATTTACGTTTAATTTAAAATCGCCCAGGTCTTTATTATAAGTTAATAAGAAATCAGAGTTTAATTCTGTAACCTCATTAATAGATTCGGAATAACTTCCAAAGTCTTGGTTAAGTATTGCAACAGCTGCATAACGAGAAGACTTGGCTTTATTTGTAGCTTTATCTAAACCTGTTCTTACCATTAAGCTCAATTCATCTGTAAAATCGTAAGTTAATGACGCAAATGTGATAATTCTATTTCTTTCGTCGGTTCTTAGGTTCCTTTTTGCAAGCCAAAATGGGTTGTTGCCTAACGTACTTAATGTATTGGCATTTATGTAGTTGTATCTTATTTGACCTGCATCATCAATATATTCAAAATCTTTATATTGATTATACGGTATATTTCTTGGCATAGTATATACAGCTTCTCCAATTTGTCCTTCACCTGCGCCTATGGCATTTTCAATTTTTTGTGAAATAAAATTCGTTTTAACATCTAAATGCAGCCTGCTGGTTAAATCGCTTGTTAAACGCAAATTAACATTATGTCGGTCTAATTCATTACCTACTACAATGCCTTCAGCCTCAGTATTGGTATAAGAGAAGTAACCTTGTATTTTTTCATTTCCCATAGAAGCTGATATCCCCCTAGACCAGTTGTATCCTGATTGAAAAAAGTCCATACCATTATCTGGTTGAGGATTAAATGCGTAAGTTGCTGGTCCGTCATAATCAGGATTATGTGGTAATTGCCAAGCCGCTACAGATTGTCCATCCATTCTAGGTCCCCAACTACTTTTAGATAAAGCATCATATACACCATCAAATCCCTGTCCATATTCGTTTTGAAGGTTCAATAAATTGTAAGCGCTTGAAGCCATAAAATTAGAAGATACTGTAATACGTGCCTTATCGGTAGCAGATCCTCTTTTTGTAGTAATTACAATAACACCATTACTAGCTCGTGATCCGTATAAAGCAGCGGCTGATGGCCCTTTCAATACTGATAAAGATTCTATATCTTCTGGGTTAATGTTTGAAATACCATCAAAACTTGTACGACCTCCAATATCTACAGAAGGCGAAGATACGGTATTGTCCATTGGTACACCATCTATTACATACAGTGGTTGGTTATTCCCTGTTAATGATCGGTTACCTCTAATTGTAATCCTAGAAGAACTTCCAACACCACTACTGGTAGTTGAAAAATTTAAACCTGCAACCTTACCTGAGAGTGAGTTGGCAACGTTTAACGACCTCGCTTCTGAAAAAGCATCGGTAGATACCGTTTGCGCAGAATATGTTAAAGATTTTTTCTCTCTTTTTATACCTAATGCTGTTACAACAACTTCTCCTAATTGCTCAGCATCTTCAGATAAAGCTATGTTTAAAGTCGTATTTCCTGTATAAGCAACTTCTTTTGTTGCATATCCAACATAAGAAACCACAAAAGTTGCAGAATCTCCAGAAACAGTTATACTATAGTTCCCGTCAAAATCTGATGAAACCCCATTGGTCGTTCCTTTAACAACAATACTTGCCCCAGGCAGTGGAACTCCGCTAGCAGCATCTGTAACTGTCCCTGTTACAGTAGTTTGTGCTTCAGCATTTTGAAAGACAAACAAACAAAACACAAACAGTAGTTTTAGTACATTTTGAATCATAAAATTAGTTTTTGAGTTAATAAATTCACTTTTAAGTTAATAACATGTTAAATCTATAAATCTAATATGTTATTATTTATATTATTTCGACCAATAACAAATTTGAAAAGGTGTTGGTTTAATTTTTATAATTATACTATAAGTTTAAAAACCTCTATATAGATAAATACTTATAAAATAAGGGGTTACCTTATGTATTTCCTTACCATAAAAAAAAAGAAGAAACTAAGTACTTCGTTCTTCTTTTATAAAATATGTTTAAAGCACCCTTAATGTGCTTTGATGTATTTTATTTGGATTAACTAACTACTCATTACTTTTAATTTGAAACACTAAACTTAGTTTTAATCAAATCTATTGAATTGCCTCCAACCATCACTTCAAAGTCTCCTGGTTCAACAACTCGTTTCATTTCACGGTTCCAAATAGCAAGTTCATTAGGAGTTAGAACAAATTCCACATGCTTAGTTTCACCTTTTTTAATAAAGAGTCTTTTAAAACCCTTTAAGGTCCTTTTTGGTGTGGTTACACTACTATAAACATCGTTAATATAAAGTTGAACAACTTCGTCTCCATCATAATCACCTATATTTTTTACATCTACCAATACCGTTATTTCTCCATCTGGGGTTATTTTATCTGTACTTATCTTTAAGTTTGAATATTCAAAAGCTGTGTAACTTAAACCATAACCAAAAACATATAATGGGTCTTCACTTTCGCTTATATATCTATGAATTGCCGAAGGCTTTTGGTTATAATATATTGGTAATTGGCCAACCGATTTTGGAAACGTAATTGGAAGTCGTCCTCCAGGATTGTAATTACCAAACAATACATCAGCAACAGCTTTTCCTCCAGCTTCTCCTGGAAACCAACTTTCTAAAATAGCTGGCACATTATCGTTTATCCAATTAATTGAAAGCGGACGGCCATTTAACAGTACACAAACAATTGGAGTGCCGGTTTGTTGAATAGCTTCAATTAATTCTTGTTGCATGCCATGCAAATTTAATGTTGCAACATCTCGGTTTTCTTCAACCAATTCTCTAGATTCCCCTAAAACAACAACAGCAACATCAGCTTTTTTAGCAATATCTACCGCTGGTTGCAAATTTATTTTTTCTAAGTTCCAACGTAAATGCGCTCTGGCCCCCCAGCCGCCTTCCCACATTTCTATACAAACTTTATACGCTTTCCCTGCTTTAATATGTTTTGGAGTTGTTACAATATTTGTAGCACCTTTAGTCCAATTATCAATAACCAATTGGTCGTCAATCCACATTCTAATCCCATCATCCGAACTTAACCCAACCCAGCCTTCAAAAGAAGTATCTGATTTAATATAACCTGTCCAACGTATAGAAAAGTCATCATCAGTAACTCCATCACCTGGCGACCAGGGCCAATCGAATTCTAATTGTTCATCAATTCGTGTTAAAACGGGGTCTCCTTCAATATTTCTATTATTAAAATATTCACCCTTTAAACCATTTTCACTGCCATCTGGTGTAAATAAATATTTAGAAGGAATGATTTGTCCCTTAACAATTAAAGGAACGCCTTCTTCATAAAGAACCTCGGCGCTGTTCCCTACAGCCTCTTTAATGCCTTCTAAAACCGTTTTCGCAACCTTGTTTTTTACAGAATATCCACCTAATCGAGAAGCATTTGCGTTAGGGCCAATTACAGCTATGGTTTTTATGTTCTTATCTAATGGTAAAATATTGTTTTGGTTTTTTAACAGGCATATGGACTTATAACCTGCTTCTAAAGCAATCTCCTGATTTTCCTTTGAATGAAATCGTTCTTCAATTAACCCTTTCTCTGTATATGGGTTTTCAAATAACCCAAGTATAAATTTAAGCCTTAAAACACCTCCAGCAGCACGATCTATATGCGCCATAGAAAGCTTACCTTCTTTAACAAGTTCTATAATGGTTTCCTGCCAAAATGTATTGGAAAAATCGTAAAACTGCATATCGACACCTGCCGATACAGCTTGTCTTATACTTTCTTTTGGAGAATCGGCTACATAATGTGTTGTTTGAATGTATTTAATGGCCCCTAAATCGGAAACAACAATACCTTTAAAATTCCATTCATTTCTTAAAACATCTGTTAATAACCAATGGTTAGCCGCACACGGAATGCCATCTAACTCTGAATAGGCACACATAGCTCCCAGCGCTTGCCCTTGTTTATATACTTTTTCGAATGTGGGTAAAAAATCTTCTCGAGCAGTACGCTCTCCAACAATTACAGGAGATGAATTCCCTCCTGCTTGCGGATAACTGTGTACAGCAAAATGTTTGGGCTCTGCAATTATTGATCGGTTTGAAGCCAAAGTGTCTCCTTGAAGACCTTTAACCATAGCAAGGCCCAATTCTCCTGCTAAATAGGTGTCTTCTCCAAAAGTTTCTGCAACACGCCCCCAACGTGGTTCACGGCCAATACCTAAAACAGGACCTAAACCAAAGTGAACACCATGCGCTCTTGCTTCGCTACCAATAACGGCTCCTACCTTTTCCATAAGCTCGGTGTCCCATGTAGCACCTAAACCAATATTCATTGGAAAAGCAGTACTTCCTTCATCTAAATACCCATGAAGCATTTCGCACATAATAAGCGCAGGGATTTTCCATCGGTTATTTTCTATAACATGCTTTTGAAGGTCATTAATCATTTTTGTTGAGCGTGGATAAATATCATGAATGGCTCCTACGCCAAGGGCTCCTATCTTGTTTTTTGTTTTGCTTATTGAAAAATCTTCGCCGTCTTTAAAAAACTCGCCTTTATACATATCCATTTGGCGTACTTTTTCTTCTAAACTCATTCGGCTTAATAAATCTGACACCCGATCTTCTACAGATAGCTCCGCATTTTGATAGGGGTATTTTTTTTGTGCCTGCATTATGTTACATGCACTTAAAAATAGTATTAAACCAAGGGTTATTTGTTTCATTGTTATCATATCCTTTATTCTTGAATTACTTTTAAGGTCTTTCCATTAACAAAGTTTTCGTGAGATACAAAAAAGCTGTTATGTACTTTACCATTTAACTCAATTCTTTTAATTTTTCCGTTAGTATGTAATAGCCTTTCAATAACTACATTTTTATTTTTATAATATTTAGAATCCAACTGAATGGTAATTTTATCAAACATTGGTGCTGTAATAGCATACTTAGGTTCTCCCGGCGCTAATGGGTAGATGCCCATCATGCTGTATACCAGCCATGCAGACATAGTTCCTGTGTCGTCATTACCGGGCAATCCATCAGGTTTATTTGTAAAATACGTTTTTACAAGTTCTTTTACGGTTTTTTGACTTCTCCATGCTTCACCTTTTATATAATTAAACAAAAACGGATAGGCAATATCAGGCTCATTTGCCATATCAAACTGATTACTGTCAAATACAGTTTGTAATTGTTTTGTAAATGCTTTTTTACCTCCCATTAAAGTTATTAATCCTTTTACATCATGAGGCACCATAAAAGCATATTGCCACGCGTTACCTTCTATAAACCCTACATTTTCTTCAAAATTGGCTCCCGATAAGGGATCGAATGGTTCATACCAACTACCATCTTCTGTTCTGGGGCGTAATAAGCTTAATTTTTTATCGAATAATTTTCGATATGAAACCGAACGCTTTTTAAATCGTAAATAATCTTCTTTATAGCCTAAGGCTTTTGCTAAAAGGGCTATGGAATAATCGGATGCATTATATTCTTGGGTCGTTGATACCGGGCCACGATATTTTGTTGTTAAATAGCCTTTTTCTATATATTCCTGAAGTCCTGGACGCAACGGATTATTAGTTACCTGATCGGCACCTTTTAACATGGCCTGATAGGCTTTTTGTACATCGAAATCCCGAATTCCCTTTAAATAAGTATCTGTAATAACAATACTGGCAGGATCTCCCACCATAGTAAATGTTTCTGTGCCATTTAATTCCCATTTAGGCAACCACCCGTTTTCGTCGTACATCTCTAACATGCTTTTAACCATATTAGACTGTTGTTGCGGATATACTAAACTCATTAGTTGATGCAAATTCCTGTAGGTATCCCAAAGCGAGAAAACGGTATATCGTGTTCCGTTTGTTTTACCTATTCTACCTGTTTTAATTTCTGGAAATTCACCATTAAAATCGTTTAATGTATTGGGGTGGATTAGTGTATGGTATAACGCGGTATAAAAAATAGTCTTATCGTCTTTAGTACCGCCTTCAACTAAAATTCGGGAGAGTAACGTGTTCCATGCGTTATAGGTTTCTTTATAAAGGGTATTAAACGATTTATCTCCGGTTTCCTGTTTTAAGTTTTCCCGTGCATTTTCTATACTTACATAGGATATCCCGATTTTTACCTCAACGGTTTCCGGTTTTTCAAACTGATATGAAAAATAGGTCCCTATGCTATCGCCAACAACCATTTTTGTTGTCTGTTCCATAACACGTGTTTTTCCGTTATAGGTCATCCATTGGGCTTCTACCCCTGTATAAGTGGATGGTTTTTTCCATACACCAAATGTGCTTGCCGGTTTAGAAAATTTAGCTACAAAATATACGGGGTAAGCTGCTTCTGGACTATTGTAACAAAACGAGCCGACACTGCGCATGCCTTCTATTTCTGTCGGGGAAACAACTTTAACCATAGCGCCCTCTTCGTTGGTTAAACCTAAACCTAAGTTTAATAAAATATTAGACTGCCCTTTGGGAAATGTAAATTTGCTTATACCTACGCGCTTTGTTGCTGTTAATTCTGCTTTAACATTGTACTTATCAATTTTAGAACTATAATATGCTGTTTTTGCTACTTCGCCTGAATAGGTCGACCCGTATTTTAAATGATTGGTTTCTAATGCTCCTGTTGTTGGCATTAGTAATATAACACCTAAATCCGGACAACCAACACCACTTAAATTTACCTGGCTAAATCCTGTTAGAAATGTATTTTCATATATATAAGGGGTAGAGAGCCATCTGCTATCTTTCTCTAAGGGCAAGTTTTCAGGGCCTGCTACATTAAAGGGACTTATGCTCGCCATACCCCGGGGTGCAATAGGCCCCGGATAAGTGGCTCCAAAATTTGAAGTTCCTATAAAGGGATTAACATAGTCTGCCGGGTTTTGCCCGTTAGCACAAGTAAACACTCCTAATAAAACTATCGGGCTTAGCAATATTCTAATGGTGTAGCTTAAACGCATATCCTTTTACTTTTGTTTTCTATCGGTTTATTTTTTCAACCTTTAAAGTCCAGGCTTCTTTTGAAGGTAAATTATTTCTAAGACCTTCTGGGATGATAACTTTAAAACCTTTATCTAATTTTTCCCATTTTAATCGCTTTTTTGAACCCAGCATAGTAATCTTCGTTCCTTTTTTGGGACTTATAGATTCTACAATAACCTCGGCCGGTATTTTATCTTCACCTTCTTTAGCCATATAAAACAAGAACACATTACTTGCTTTGTTTTGAGTCATACAGATGTTTTTTTCTTTAAATGGCGCTATAGGTTTTGTGTTATAAATAGCACTACTATTTACTTTCATCCATGCTCCGTAATCTTCTAAAAGTCTGTATGCTCCTTCCTGCCATTCGCCATCCGGGCCCGGAGCGATATTTAGTAGCAAATTTCCGCCTTTAGCTACAATATCAATAAGCATGTGGATACCTTCTCTTCCTGTTATATATTTTGCATCTGGTGTATAAGACCATCCGCCTCCTGAAATAATACAAGACTCCCAAGGGTAAGGCAATGTTTTTTCCGGAATACGATTTTCTGGTGTTAAATAATTTTGGTTTTTTCCATGAACGGCTCTGTCTACAACAATCAACCCGGGTTGTTTTTCCCGTGCTTTAACTACCAATTCGTCCATTTTAATATCCTGGTTTACTATACTCGTTTTTTGAAAACCACCTTTATTATCGGCCAGCATTCTTTTATAGCCCTCATTTATCTCTTCTTGGGATTTTTTTGCTACCCAGCCACCATCTAACCATAAAATATCAACGTTACCATAGTCTGTTAATAATTCTAAAATCTGATTATGGGTAAAGTCAATATATTTTTGCCATTTTTCTGGGTAAGCTTCCGGATCGTAATTTACATTTCTATCAAAAGGCGGAAAATATGGGTCCCAATAATTTTCGTGATGCCAGTCCGGTTTAGAGAAATAAGCCCCTATCCATAAATCTTCATTTCTAAAAGCATTAAACACTTCTTTGGTAATATTGGCTCTGGGATTACTACTAAATGCACAGGCCGGATCTGTAACCTTGTAATCGGTATATTTAGAATCGAACATAGAAAATCCATCATGATGCTTTGTTGTAAATACCATATATTTCATTCCTGCTTCTTTTGCCGCTTTAGCCCATTTTTCAGGATTAAATTTACCCGGATTAAAGGTTTCTTTTAGGCTTTCATAATCCTTTTTATATTCAAAATAGTTTTCAGGACCGGATGCTTTTTTACGTTCACACCATCCATAATCTTCGGGGCATAACGACCAGGATTCTACAATTCCCCACTGGCTATATGTTCCCCAATGCATTAATAGTCCAAACTTTTTACCTTGCCATTCTTCTAAATGCTCTAAAACCAACGAATCTGTTTCCGGTACATAACGCTCATCTTCGTAAATGGCTTGTGAAAACAATTGAACTGAAAATAAAATTACTACTAATACTATTCCTCTTTTCATTTTAATTTTTTGATTATAATTATTACTGCTACGTTTTAACATTCTTACTGCCTAATGATTAGGAACTAAATACTCCTCTTAATTTACTAAGATTTCGTCTACAAACACCCAACTGTCTCCACCTTTTGGGGTCTTTTTTAAATTTGTGGCGATTATTTTTACATATCTGGCGGTTTGGGGTTTAAAATTAATTTTAAAATCTTTGAGTTCTGCCATGGGGTTAATTGCAAACGGACGTTCCAAAGATCCTGCTTCATTAAAAGTTACACCATCATTAGAACTTAGTACTTGTATTTTTACAGGAAAATAAATACCTGATCCCTGATTTTCTAAAGCACCTACTACAACTTGTTTTATAGTCTCTTCTTTTTCTAGGTCAATTACAACTTCCATATCTGCTACCAACCAAGCTTGCCACTGGCCATCGTGAAAGTTCTTTGTGCCACGAATAACATTTACCAGACCAATGTTTCCTGCGCCTTTATAATTCTCATTATATGGTGTTTTATAGCTTACTTTATCACCTACGGCTTTATGAAATTTTATAGTATCTGTAAATGTGCGCCCTACCGGGGTATTATCTTTAAATAATGAGGCTTTTAAAAGTGTGGTCTCATTAATTTTTATGGTATCGCTATATGGTGTGGCAAATTCGTTTATAGCTTTATTTCCCAGGACATAACGAATATCGGCGTTTGGAAATTCGTTCTTTAAAGTGATCCTAATTTCATTTTTATCGATATCTATGGTATAATCTGATGTTACTAAATAAGCACTTTTTGCATAATTGATCCCTAAATAGTCGTAACGCTTAAAAAGGCTTTCCATTCTAAGTGAAAAATCCTCCCAGTTTCGCGATGCTTTCGGGCTCCAAACGGCTTCAGACAGCGCTGCTAATCTTGGAAAAATCATATATTCGGATTGGTCTGTTGTTGGAATGTATTCTGCCCACAAGTTAGCTTGCCCACCTAATACATGTTTAGCTTCTTTAGTTGTCATAGAATCAACAACGGGATCGAATTGATATACTTTACTAAGTGGTGTAAATCCTCCAAAGGCTAAAGGTTCTTCGTTTTGAGGCCCTTGATAATGGTCGAAATAGCAGTGTGTTCCTGGCGTCATAACAACATCATGACCTGCTTTTGAAGCTTCCATACCGCCTTTTACACCTCGCCAACTCATTACTGTAGCGTCTGGCGCTAAACCACCTTCTAATATTTCGTCCCAGCCTATTAATTTTTTTCCTTTGGAATTAATATATTTTTCCATGCGTTTTACAAAATAACTCTGTAACTCATGAACATTTTTCAACTCTTCTGTTTGCATTCTTTTTTGACAATGCGGACAGGTTTCCCAATTTGTTTTTGTGGCCTCATCGCCTCCTATATGAATATATTTTGAAGGAAAAACAGCAACCACTTCATCTAAAACATCTTCTAAAAACTTAAATGTGCTCTCTTTTCCTGCACAGTAAATATCTGTTATAGG
Organism: Aestuariibaculum scopimerae; assembly: GCF_059428085.1. Lineage (NCBI taxonomy): Bacteria > Pseudomonadati > Bacteroidota > Flavobacteriia > Flavobacteriales > Flavobacteriaceae > Aestuariibaculum > Aestuariibaculum scopimerae. The sequence continues at coordinate 1,690,625 of NZ_CM182089.1, read as the reverse complement.
CCAAACTCCCCCGGATGGTACGGCTATAGGTTTTTCGAAACAGGACAGTTCCGGGTAAGCTGCTATTGCAGAACTTACATGTGCGGGCATTTCTATTTCTGGAATAATTTCTACATTTTTTAACTGGGCATACTCAACAAGTTCTTTTAATTCGTTTTGTGTTAAAAACCCACCATATGTTCCTTTTTCTTCCGGGCTTACTTCAAGCCTGGCATTCCAAATAACATCTTCCTGGTCTACCCGCCATGCCCCAATGTCTGTTAATTTTGGATATTTCTTAATTTCCATTCTCCAACCCTGGTCATCAACCAGATGTAAATGCAACACATTCATTTTATGCATTGCTAAACGGTCTATCGTTTGCTTTATATAATCTGTTTTGAAAAAATGGCGCGACAGGTCTAACATTAATCCCCGCCACTGAAAACGTGGCTCATCATTAATTAATACATTAGGGATTTCCCAGGTACTATCTGCGATTACAGTTTTACTTTCTATGGCTTCGGGAAGTAACTGTCTAATGGTTTCTAATCCATAAATAAACCCTGCGTTCCCTTTGGCTGTAATGGTAATATGATTTTCTGAGACTTCTAAGGTATAGGCTTCACGATTAAGACTATCATCATTTTTAAATATAATATAATTGCTTTTCGGGGCTTTTAATGAAATCTTAAGAGACCATCCCGCAGCCGTTTCAAACTTATTAATTAATGCTCTAGATATATCCTCCTGAAATTTATTAGCTGCAACAAAAACAGTTTGTTCTGAAAACTTAAAAACACCCGGTTTTAATATAACTTCTACCGGCTTAGGAATTATATGAATAGCCTCTTTTTTTTCTAATTCTTTGCCTTTAACACAGGCATTCAAAACGCATATTAAAAAGGCGAGTATATAGTAATTATATCTGTTCATATTATTTTTTTAATGATGGTGTTATCTTAAATTGATACTGATAGTTTTTTTCTAAAAGTCTGTATTTTTCCATAGGTAAAGCGCCCCAACTATCAATACCTCCTAGGCCCATTTGCTTATAATCTATTTTTAAACTGGTTAGATTCCGTTCTTTAATATCTGCTGCATTTCTTTGGTCTTTTTGCAAACCATCGTCTAAATCTTCATTTAAATAATGCAATGCTGTTATACTAAATAAATCTGCCGATTTAATGTCTAACTTAATTTTATTATCCGAGAGTTGCATCCAACGTACATCGGTCTTGTTTCCTGTTTCCTGGGGGCGGATATATGGATAATATTGTTCTGAAACGGTCTGGCTATATACCCCTACTTTAGCACTAAAGTTTCTATCTATGTAATTCTCGTATGGCCCTCGCCCGTAGTAACGTAGCGTATTAAAATCTTTGGGTAAAACCATTTCCATACCAAACCGGGGTAACATGGGCAGCTCTTTATCTTTATCGCTATGTAATGTTTGTGTAACTCCTAATACACCATCGCTATTTATTTTATATGTTAGTGTTAATTCTGAAAATACTTCGGCTAAACTATAAACCGCTTTTACTGTTATTACCTGATCTTTGGAGGTATTATAAGACCAGTTTACTAATGCCGGATGCATCATAGCTGTTTTCCATGGCAGTAATTTTGTTTGTAAACCTGCTCCCATATCATTATCGTTGGGTGCCCGCCAAAAGTTTGGCCGTAATTGATATCCTGCTTTTAAAACAGGGGTATTATTAAATGTATAACCACTTATAAAGCCTGTTAATTTATCGAATTCGATAGTGGTATGTTCACTTTTAAAAACAACTTTATCTTTAGTGTTTTCCACAGTCATTTTAGTACCTCCGGAAACGGTCATATCATTTTTCCAAAGTCCTTTTAAAGGCAGTTGTTCGGTAGCAATTTCAAAACCTTCTGGTAAAAAAGGTGCTTCCGTTTTTAAACAGTAGCTTACATTTATAAAGGCTTCTTTAAAGGATTTTCCGCCTAAATTTACGGGTAAGGCATATATTTTTTCCTGTTGCGGTTTAATGTCTAAAGCTGTAATAACACCCCTATCTTCCGGCACACCATCTAATAGCAATTGCCAATGTAAACTCACATTACTTAAGTCTTTAAAGAAAAACTCGTTAAACACTTTTATGGTAAAAGAGGCCTTATCTTCCCAAGAGGTATGAATATCTTGATGTACATTTTTCATTTCAAACGCATGTGGGTTTGGTTGGCGTTCTGGATTAAACACACCATTGTTTAAAAAGTTGTTATCACTTGGTACATCTTCAGGCCCAAAATCGCCACCATAAGCAAAAACAACGGTTCCGTCTTTTCTTGTTTTATAAACCGATTGGTCTATCATGTCCCAGATAAATCCGCCCTGAAAGTTTTTATGCGCCCTGATAACATCCCAATAGTCTTTAAAATTCCCCATAGAATTCCCCATAGCATGGGCATATTCACACTGAATAAAAGGACGTTCCGGATTCGGATTTGCTTTAATGTAGGCTTTCATCCCATCGGGAGAATTATACATGGGATCTATAATGTCTGAGTCCCAATCGAATTTTAAACTTTCACCTTCCCAACCTGCTGTTGTAGCTCTTTCATATTGTATGGGTCTTGACGGGTCACGTTGCTTCAGCCATAAATAGCCGCGATAAAAGTTATAGCCATTTCCCGCTTCGTTACCCATACTCCAGATAACAATCGAGGGGTGGTTTTTATCACGTTCTACCATACGTTGCATACGTTGTAAGTGAGCCAATTCCCAATTGGGTTTATTCCCTAAGGTTTGGGTAATACTATACCCCATTCCATGAGATTCTAAATTGGCTTCATCTACTAAATAAATACCATAGGTATCACATAAATCATAAAAATAGGGATCGTTTGGGTAGTGTGACATTCTAACGGCATTGATATTAAACTGCTTTAAAACTTTAATATCTTCTTCCATACGTTCCCTGGAAATGGTCTGTCCTGTAACAGGGTCTGTTTCATGGCGATTAACTCCTTTTATATAAACGGGTTGTCCGTTTACCAAAAGCTGGCCGTCTTTAATTTCTACTTTTCTAAAGCCTGTATTTTGCGGAATAACTTCTTTCGTTTTTCCTTTCTTATCTTTTAAAATGAAATAGATTTGGTATAAATTGGGAATTTCTGCACTCCATTTTTTTGGGTTTTTTACACTAAAATTGAAAGTTGCGTTTTTTACCGATTCATTAAGTTTGATACTTTTAGAACTTATTAGTGTTGAGCCATCTTTTAACTGAATGTCTAAAGTGTATCCCTTCTTCTTTTTAAACTCTGAAAATGTGGTTGAAATTTTTAAACTTCCATCTTGATAATCAGCATCCAAATCCGGTACTATTTCGAAATCTATCAGATGTGATTTGTTCCTTATGTATAGGTAAGTATCTCTTGTAATACCACTCATACGCCAAAAATCCTGGCACTCCAGATAGGAACCGTCGCTCCATTTCATAACTTTTAAAACAATCGTGTTTTCACCTGCTTTTAAAAATGTATTTAGTCTGAATTCCTGCGGAAGTTTTCCGTCTTCTCCATAGCCCACATAAATACCATTAACCCAAACGGTAAGATTAGATTTTGCGGCGCCTACATGAAGTAGAATCTCTTTTTCTTTCCAATCGTCTTTAATGGTAATGGTTTTTCGATATACCCCAACAGGATTGTACGTTGTAGGCACTAAAGGCGGATTTACTTTAATCAGGTTATCAAAATCGTAAGTTGTATTGGTATAAACGGGATATCCGTAACCATTTACATCCCAGTTGGCAGGAACCTTAAAATCATCCCAGGCAGCATCATTATATTCTGTTTTTTCAAACCCATCTGGTAATTTATCTGGGCTCTCCACATACTTAAACTTCCAGATTCCATTCAGGTTTAAATAATTTTCCGATTGTTTCCAATCGCCTTTTACGGCTAAATCTTCATTTTCATATACATAATAGGATGCATGCATAGGCATCCTGTTTTCTTCATTAATTTTTTCGTTTTGCCAAAAGGGCATCTTTTCCTGGGCCACAATTGGAAGTGACGATGTGATAAATAATATTACTATTACGAGTTTAATTTTCATTATTTACCTTAGTTATCCCAGGTCATTTTAAATTGAGCATCTTCCATTCTGTTCCCTTTATCTTCTTCATAAACGGCATAATTAAATCCGGAACGCAGACTGTAACCACCATACTCACCTGCTTTATTTACGGCGATAAAACCAACTTGTAAATATTCCATGTCTTTATGGTTTTTGTGCTTGTTATAAATACGTTCTACAATTTCTTTACAAGCTTGGTTCGGGCTTTTTCCTTGTCGCATTAGTTCTACAACCATAGCACTTCCTGCTGTTCTTATAACGGCTTCTCCTAAACCTGTTGCCGCCGCAGCACCAACTTCGTTATCTAAAAATAAGCCTGCGCCTATAATTGGAGAGTCTCCGACACGTCCATGCATTTTCCAGGCTGCTCCGCTGGTTGTACACCCTCCGGAAATATTACCGTCGTTATCAATAACCAACATGCTTATGGTATCGTGATTTTCTATATTAATTACGGGGTTATACTTAGACTCCTCTAACCATTTTTTCCAATCTGCTTCTGATTCCGGTGTTAACAAATTTTCTTTTTCAAACCCCTCTTCTAAGGCAAATTGAAGAGCGCCTTCGCCAGCCAACATAACATGTGGTGTGTTTTGTAATACCCGTTTTGCTACAGAAATGGGATGTTTAATACCTTCTAAAAAACATACCGATCCGCAATTGCTGTTATGGTCCATAATACAGGCATCTAAGGTTACATGACCTTCTCTGTCGGGATAACCGCCATAACCTACACTTCTTATTTTGGGGTCGGCTTCTGGAATTTTCATACCGGCTTCGATAGCATCTAAAGCAGGTTGTCCGTTTTTTAATTGGTTCCAGGTTTCTTCATTGGCCGGTAAACCATGATTCCAGGTGGAAATAATCAATGGCTTTTTTTGTGGTTTTTCACTAGCAACAACTTCAGTCGTTTCGCTTTTGGCAACTTCTTTACAGCTTAAAGCTGTACTTATTCCGATAGTTCCTAAGGCTGTTTTTTTTATAAAATCTCTTCTATTCGACATACGTTTTTGTTTTAATTGAAAACTTTAGCGGATAGTGCCATTTTGTTTTTTGCGGTTTTACCCGGGGTATTTCCCATTGGTATACTTTATTGTAAACCAGCTTTAGTTTCTTTAATTGTTTTTAGGTTTGCCTCTGTTAAGGCAGGCCCATCAAAAAAAGTAACGCCTTTAGCTCCATTTTCTTTTGCTAACAGTATTGCCACTTTTAGTTCTTCGTTAGATTTTAACCCTGGAAGGTAAATTCCTGTATTTAATCCTATATGTTTTCCTTCTAAGTCTTCAACGCCTTGTCTGGTAACTTTTCCAATCCAGTCGATACCTTCATTGTAAAAGTTATTATAGATCATAGGATATACCTCATCTATATTCCATTTATCCCAACGTTGCCGCACCATGTGATCTGCCATTTCGGGATAAGGAAAAACGGCTGCGGTTAATGTTTTACCATGCTTATGCGCTATTTCATAAGCGTGGTTTACTACGTTTCTTATTTGGTTTAAACGGAATTGTTTCCATTCCATATCAATTTCCGGATGCTCCATTGTTCTGGGGTCTTTTCCGAATTTTTCAATAAAAGCATTTATACTGGCATCGGAATAATCAAAATCGTAATCGGGTAATTCTGTGTTTTGTACTAAGTTATATTTAGGTAATAATCCAACGGGTAAAAACACATCCGGGTAACGAATGTAATCTAAGTGTACACTTTCTATGCCTTCTACTTTTGCTAAACCTTCTAACAACCCATAAATATGTTGTCTCGCTTCTGGGTTACTGGGGGATAACCATTGGTAATAATCTACATAAGGGCGATCGTCAAAACAGGATTTACCGCTTCTGCTTACCATATACCAGTCTGGATGTTGTAAAGCAATAGAATCTCCCGGACGATTCATAGTCATAATCCAGGCATGTACTCCTAATCCCTTTTCTTTTGCCACAGGTACTAACCGTTTTAAAAGCTCTGGGTCTGCATTGGTGTTTATTAACACTTCATCGATACCCGCGTTTTTATATTTTTCAAATTCCTGAGCGTAGTCTTCATTTGTTCTTTTGGCATCGGCAGTAATCCATACGCCAAATTCAAAAGGATTTTTTGTATTTACTACTTCTGGCAGGTCTTTATCTGCCATTTTTGTTTCTTTATCTACACATGAAAAAATACTAAGTGTAACTACGATAAAGTATAGTTTTAATAGTTTCATTACGCGTTTATTTTGAAATGATTTTACCATCTTCTTTAACAATTAAGGTTTTATTTGAAAAAGGGCTTTTTACAGAAATATTATATCCTGATAAATGATTCTCTAATATAGGTCTTAGTGTTTTGTTACCGACAGTAATGTCTTTTTTAGAAATACTATCAAGCGATGTTGCCCAAGAGTTATGTACTTTGTAATAGGCTTTTTGTGCTCTGTACAAATTGTATAATTCCCATTTTACTTTTTCGTCTTCGGGGATTGTAAACGTATCTTTTTCTCCTACTTCTTTTGAAGAAAAATAGACATACCCCCATTTTTCCGGTTCGTGCATATTAATAACACCTATTGGAGACCACACCCAATTATATTCTGGAAGAAATTTTCCTGCGGAATCTTTTTTCCGTTCATACTGTCCGTTAACGATACTGTGTTGCCAGTTTACCCTAGAGAAATTTACCCTCCAAAAATGATTTTCGGGAACATTCTCATGATAATAAGATGCTTTATAGGCAGCCCACGGAATAGCCATTTCTAACATCCAGCCTTCATCGGTATCTGATGCATTGTTTAGTGTACCGTTTATTTTTACTGCCGATTTTAACCCTGTTAATGTCCAATCGTTTAAAACAACATTTTCTTCTCTGTAAGGTTTATTAATAAATAAATCCCAGGCTGTATTTAAAGCATTTATTTCTAATTCATAATAATTATGGGTATCTCCGTCCGGATCAATAAAAACTTCAAAATCGTTATTATAAAAAATAATGGTATCACGCTGTTTTAAAGTAGCCCAAACATGGGGTTCTTCCATTTTTGCCAGAATATAAAAATAAGTATCGTCCCAAAGCATTTTTACTTTGGTTTGATACTTTGGTTTTATAGTGCCTTCTATATCAATAAAAGCATCTGTCCATTCGGTTTTATTCCAGGATGTATCGGATTCGTCTCCATCAATCACAATATGTTCCGGTGTTTTATAGGCCACATATTTTTTGGGAATAATAGTGTGGTTCGATTGTGCGCATCCGAATAAAGTATTACAAACTGCAATTATTAATATGAGCTTTGATTGCATACGTTATAAGCTGTTGTTTTTTGTAAATTCAATAACCTCGCTAAGTTTACCAAATGCCATAGCAACTACAGTATCTGCGGCACCATAATAAACGGCTAGTTTATCTTCATCGATATCGTGCAATGCGGCACAAGGAAATACCACATTAGGAACGTCTCCTATTTGCTCGTAAGTTACTGCCGGCCCTAATAAATAAGGCTGTGTTCTGTATTTAACATTTTCGGGGGCATCTTCTTCTAATAGTGCCGCACCCATAGCATATCGGAATCCATTACAAGTATTAATAACGCCATGGTATAACATTAACCAGCCATCATCGGTTAAAATTGGAATTGGCCCTGCTCCTATTTTAGTACATTGCCATGCGCTGTCCTCAAAGGCTGTGGCTTTCATTACACAACGGTGTTCGCCCCAGTATTTCATATCTGGGCTGTAACTTATGTAAATATCTCCAAAAGGCGTGTGCCCGTTATCACTTGGGCGGCTTAGCATGGCATACTTTCCATTTATTTTCTGTGGAAATAACACCCCATTTCTGTTAAATGGTAAAAAGGCGTTTTCACATTGATAGAATGTTTCGAAATCGAAAGTATATCCTATTCCTATTGTCGGGCCATTATAGCCATTACACCATGTAATCCAATAACGATCTTCTATAAAAACCACACGCGGGTCGTATTTATAGTCTGATTCTATCATTTTTGTATTACCTGCCTGCATTTCTATAGGCTCATGATTAATCTCCCAATCGATACCGTTTTTACTAAACCCTGCAAAAATATTCATTTGCACAGCTTTATTATCGCATCTAAAAACACCGGCAAACCCATCTTTAAAAGGCACTACAGCACTATTAAAAACACTGTTAGACGATGGTATGGCATATCTATCTATTATTGGGTTTTCAGAATACCTCCAAATAACATCTTTACAGTTTTTTGGTCTATCTTGCCAAGGAATTTTATTCATTTTTTTACTTTAATTTTTCTTTATTTTATTCATTATAAAACGGACATCCTTACTTATTAATCTGTTATTTTTCTAACTTTATCCAACCATGTATACTTTAATATGATTGAAGTTATTAAAAAGATAATAAATGAAATTATTGTTTTTGGGTAATCTCTAATTAAAAGAAATATTGGAAGCACAATCATGCTCGATTGCCATATAATTCCTATGGCACAGTTTAACATATCTTGCACAAAATTATTATTCTTTGTGAAAGCCTCATCTTCAGACTTTAAAATATTATAAATTGGTTTCCACCAACCCCATGGTCTTACATTACTATAAAAAGACTTTAAAACTTTTGTGTTTGTTGGTTTTGTAAAAAAGGTTCCCAATAAACAGCCTATTATAGAAAATCCAAATATAATTGGAAATAAGAAAATGGCTTGCAACTCGGTTAAATCATATAACCAAGAGCCTGTATTGAAACTTCCTTTGTGTTGGCCTAGCACAAATTGTAACGACGCAACCACAAGCCCAGCAAACATCCCCCAAAAATAGCCCCAACCATTAAAACGCCACCATACCCATTTTAAAAAATTGGCGGCTACATAACCTCCAAACAAGGCACTAGTAATCCATAACGTTAACGAATTAATGGAGTTAGCGAAAAAGCCCATAAAAACACCTAAGCCAACCACAAAAAATGAAGCGATGTGGCTTATTTTAACATAGTGTTCACTGGTGGCTTTTGGTTTAAAGTATTTTTTATAAATATCATTAACAATATAAGCAGGCCCGGCATTTACAAATGCTGAAAATGTAGACATAAAAGCAGCTAATAATCCTGCTAGCAACAAACCTTTTATTCCAACTGGGACATGGAAATTGATAACTTTTGGTAATAATATTTCCAAATCCGCTCCACTTAATAAAGGATTACTGTTCATTTCTGGAGCTAATGTTACTAAAGCAATAACAACAATTCCCGCAATTAATAAATACCTAGGAATAAATAAAATTAAATTAGTAAATCCACTCATATATGCTGCTTCTTTTACCGATTTTGTTGAAAGAATTCGTTGCAAATCATAACTGGGTGTAGGGCCAGCAACACTAGCAAAAAATCCTTTGAATAAAGACATCCCTACCAAAGCCCCAAACATTTTATACCCTTCGGAGTCAATTAGATTATTAAAAGCCTGATATTTAGAACTCCAATGTGAATCCAGTTCCCATCCAAAGAATACATTTTTCCATTCCTCAGAAATAACTGATGTTATTTGAATATCTGTGTAATAAATTATAGTATAGCCTGCAACAAGCAACCCCGCAATAACCATAATTCCATACTGTAGAACCTCAGTGGCCACTACCGAGAACATACCTCCTTTAACAGTATAAACTGTCGTTAAAAAAATAATGATCAATGCATAGGATTGTTCAGAATTAAAAATAATTGTATCGTTATATTGAAGGGTTAAGTCCCAGGGCAAAATGACGGTCATGAACTTGCCTATCCCTTCAAAAAAATAAGCAATAAAACCAATAGCTGAAATAATAGCAAAAACAGCAACTATAATATGTGAAGCTTTACCCGCTCTGTCATTTCCAAAGCGTGTTAAAATCCATTCAGAACCTGTCATTATATTTGATTTCCGTATCCAAACAGCCAAGAACATCATCACGAAAATTTGATTCCAAATAGGCCAAAGCCACATAAACATGAAACTTTTCACACCATATAAAAATAAAATACCAACCATCCAAGCAGTACCCGAAATATCAAACATTCCAGACCCATTACTTAAACCCAAATAATACCATTTAATGGATTTTCCACCAAGGAAATAATGGTCTAATCCTTTTGATGCCTTTTTAGAAATCCAAATACCAACACCTACTGTTAATAGGATATAAAATATAATAATACTTAAATCTATGATATCCATATTAATATTGTCTGTTTTTAGTCATTAAACCCCAATTTTTATTGGGTTCAGGACTCATGTTAAGATGAAGGGTTCCGCCTTGGATAATTTGTTGATGGGAGATTGATGTCTTATTAAATTCTTTGCCATTAAGTGTTGCGGATTTAATATAAATGTTTTTATCGGAAACATTTTCTGCTTCAATCACAAATGCTTTTCCATTAGAAAGATGAATTGTCGATTTTTCGAAAACCGGACTCCCTATTTCATAGTTCCCAGAAGCTGGATTCATTGGGTATAAGCCAATAGAACTAAATACGTACCAAGCAGACATTTGACCACAATCTTCATTGCCACTTAATCCATTTGGTGTTGTATTGTATTGTGTATTTAAAATTTGTTTTACCCAATATTGAGTTCGCCATGGTTTATTTGCATGATTAAACATATACGCTATATGATGACTTGGCTCATTACCATGTGCATATTGCCCTATTAGACCTGAAATATCAGCTGATATATTATCTCCCGTAATTTCAGAGCTTTCAGTAAACAGCTGCTCCAAGCGCCTTGTAAACATGTCGTTATTACCATGTAATGCTATAAAATCTTCAACATTGTGTGGTACAAACCAACTGTGCTGCCATGCATTGCCTTCTGTATAATCGGTATGTTCTCTGTGATTAGAATGTTTTGGATCAAAAGGTTCATTCCATACGCCATCATCAGATTTTCCGCGCATGAATCCTGTTTCTGGATCGAATAAATATTGATAGGCTTTTGATCGATTTAAAAAATACACATAATCTTCTTCTTTACCTAAAGCCTTAGCCATCTGCGCCACACACCAATCATTAAAAGCATATTCCAAAGTAATAGTAACCGATTCATCTAATAAATTATACGGTATATAGCCATACTTTTTATAAAAAATCAAACCGCGATCGTCCTGCATCATGGTTTGTTTCATCGCTTCATAAGCTTTTTCAGCATCAAAGCCTTCAATTCCTTTTATATAAGCATCTACAATTACTGGAATAGAATGATACCCTGTCATCGTGTTGGTTTCGTTAGCATAGAGCGTCCAAACAGGTAATATCTTTTTAGTTTCGTAATAGGCTAACATTGAATTAACGATATCTGAAACTTTGTTTGGCGCCAAAAGTGTAAGTAGTGGATTTTCTGCCCTAAACGTATCCCAAAGTGACAATGTAGAATATGCGGTGTAATTATTAGCTGCTACTATGCTATCATTCTCTTTTCTAAATTCCCCATTTTTATCGCTATATGTTACTGGTGCTAATTGTGAATGATATAGTGCTGTATAAAAAATTGTTTTAAGCGAATCTACAGGTGTTTCAACTTCTATTTTATTTAAAGCGGCATCCCAAATCGTTTTAGCATCAGCTTTTACCTTTTCAAAATTGAAATCATTCGTGTCTAAATTATCTTTTGCATTTGCAACACTTACAGATGAAACTGCTACTTTTGCAAGTAGTTCATCGCTATTGTTTGTGCTAAAAAATAATTGTGTTGCAACTTTTTCCCCGGCTATTAAATTATCTTCAATTTGTTTTCCATCAACTACTAATAAATGTTTTGCAATTGGTTTAGAGAATTTGGCAACAAAAAACACTTTTTGATTTTTTGCCCACCCTTTACTAAAGCGAAAACCACTAATAGTATATGCATCTTCAATTGTAATAGCTGTTTTTAGAGGTGTATCCCAATTAATGGCAAAACCTAAGTCTACAATAATAGATTGTGTATTACTATTTGTGAAAGTATACTTATGATAAGCCGTGCGTAAAGACGATGTTAACTCAACATTTATTTTATGTGTTTCTAGAAAAACCTGATAGTAACCCGGAGCAGCTTTTTCGTTTAAATGATTGTAGGATGATTTATAAGGTAATGAATCTCTGTTCTTTGTATTGATTGTTAAATCAACCTGTTCATTTATTGGCATAAACAAGATATCGGCTAAATCGCCAATACCAGTGCCACTTAAGTGCAAATGGCTAAACCCAACAATTATAGAATCTAAATAATGGTAACCAGAGCTCCAATCCCAACTTGAAACACCATTATCTGGACTTACTTGTAGCATTCCAAAAGGAACAGTTGCCCCAGGATATGTATGCCCGTGGCCACTTGTGCCAATAAATGGATTTACATATTCTACTAATGGTTTTTTATGTTGATTGTCTTTAAGACTTTTATTTTTACAACTGGTATTTATTAAACCTATAAATAAAATAAATAAAGTAAAGTTCTTCATATATAAGTTCTCATAATTAAACTCTAAATTTTCATTAATTTTACCATTAATAAAAGTAATTTAGACGGATAACATATTAAAAGCCCTAAACACCAAAAAAACATTAATTAATATTTTTTTAATAATGAATGATAATTATGATAAGTTTTATAGAATATCATGGAAATATCACATAATCTTTTGGTCCCTATATTTTTTGTTTAATACGTTTCGTTGGGGCAGCTATTTTAATGATTATGTGTATTCTTTGAAATCCAACCTATTGGGTTTCCCAATTCACATGACATTGTGTTATTTAAATATTTTTGTTCTAATGCCTTTTCTAATTTATAGAAAAAAATATATTCTTTACATACTGTCTGTTTTAACATCCATTTTCATTATGGTTTTGGTTAAATTTAATCTAACTTATTTATTAATAAGCCAGAATGTTTGGCCAGAAGGGCCAGAACCTTTAGATAAATTATCTCTCAATTATACTATAGACATGATGATTGGCGAACTTTATGTTATCACATTTGTTACTGCCATTAAAATAACATTAGATTTTTTAAAGGAACATAAAAGAGTTGCAGATCTTGAAAAAACGCAACTGGAAACAGAATTGCTCTTTTTAAAAAATCAAATTTCACCTCATTTTTTCTTTAATACACTTAATAACATTTACTCCTTATCGGTAGAAAAGTCTAACAAAACACCAAGAATAATTTTAAAACTTTCAGAATTAATGCGGTACCTCCTTTATGAAACAAGAGGGAAACGGCAAACTTTAGAGAACGAAATACTTTGTATTCAAAACTATCTAGATTTGGAAAGGGTTAGGTACGATGATTCATTAGAAGTAACCATGTCCATCTCAGGAGATATTCAAGATAAGGAAATTGCTCCCATGCTATTGTTAACATTTATTGAAAACGCATTTAAACACGGTGCTAATAAAAACATAGGGAAAGTGAAAATAGACATTAACTTTAAAGTTAAAGAAAATTTTCTTTATTTTACAATATCCAATCCCATGCCAGTAATTTCCAACCATAAAGAAAATTTGAAACAATCAAGTGGTATTGGGTTAGAAAATGTCAAGAAAAGACTTGATTTGGGCTACGACAAAAATGATTATAATTTGTCTATCAAGACTAGAAACAATAAATTTATCGTCAGACTTAAAATTAAAGTGTGTTAAAATTAAACACCTTTAAAGAGATGACCTCCAAGTAATTATAGCTAAATTGATTATAACTAAGAAATAATAAATAGATATGAAAGTAAAGTGTTTGATTATAGATGATGAACCTTTAGCTATAAATGTTATTAAAAACTATTTAGAAAAAATTGAGGGTTTTGAAATCATAAACTCATTTGGGAATGCTATAGATGGATTGAACTTTTTAAAAAGTAATACTATTGATGTTATTTTTTTAGATATCAATATGCCTGTGCTAGATGGTATTAATTTCATTAAAAGTTTGGAAAAGCCTCCCTTATTAATAATCACTAGTGCATATGATGAGTTTGCAATAGAAACATACGAATTGGATGTGTTGGATTATTTAGTTAAACCTATTGAGTTCCCTAGGTTTATGAAAGCAATAAATAAGATTAACAAAAGGCTTGAAACAATAAATAAAATTTCTTCAGATAGCAGTAAGGAGCGCCCCTTCATTTTTGTGAAGATTGACAAAAAAAAAATGAAAAAGATTTTTCTAGATGAGATTTTAATCATTGAAAGTTTAAAAGATTATTTAAAAATCAACACTCTGGATGGAAAATACATTGTGCACAGTACATTAACAGATTTTACAAACCTGTTACCTTCAAGAGATTTTATAAGAATACACCGTTCTTATACCATAGCAATTGATAAAATTGATGCGGTTGAAGGAAACAGTGTGGAAATTGAAGGCCTTAGATATGTGATAGGCAGATCGTATATAGATGAAGTAAAACATAAAATTTTAAATTCTTCCATTTAGAATACAAAAAATTGATGGCTATCTTTTGTGCAAAAAAAAGATAACCATCATTAACAAAAAAAATAACTAAACTTAAGTATTATATTTTAAAGTGGTAACGTTTGAACGCTTCAATAGCTGCATAATCTGCCAAACCTAGCTCATTATACTTTTTTGCCGTAGCTCTATTTCTGTCTTCAACACGTACCCAAAATTCTCTATTGTCATCACCTTGAAACATCACACCATCTTTTTGGGATTGGTGATAAAAAATAGCATGGCGTTTCTTAAGCACCTGTCCGGGACTCATTGGTACCGCCATTTCAATTTGGTAAGGTTCCCATTCGTGCCATGCACCACGATATAGCCATACCCAACAATCATTCATATACGATTTATGCTTAAGGATTTTTAAAGCTTCAAACAATGCATCTAAGCAAACTTTATGCGTTCCATGGGGATCCGCCAAATCACCAGCAGCATAAATTTGATGTGGTTTTATGGTTTCAATTAGGTTACAAATAATATCTATATCGGCTTTAGAGAGATTATTTTTCTTTACACTCCCTGTTTCGTAAAAGGGAAGATCTAAAAAGTGAACATTCGAATCGGGTAATCCTAAATATCTAGTAGCAGCCAAAGATTCGCTTCTTCTTATTAATCCTTTTAATTTTCTAACTTCAATAGAGTCTATATCATTCTCAGATTTGTTCTTTAAAAAATTTATGATGCTTTCAATTTCTCTTGAGTTTGAATTTAAAGCTTTGGAAATTTCAGCAAATTTTAAAGCTTCTTCATTAGAAACAGCAATATTTCCTGAAGTCTGATAGGCAACATGAACCTCATGCCCTTGTTCTACCAACCTATCAAAAGTACCTCCCATTGAAATAACATCATCATCTGGGTGAGGGCTAAAAATAATAACTCTCTTTTTTGTTGGAGTAGAACGTTCTGGCCTGTATGTGTCATCAGAATCCGGTTTTCCCCCAGGCCAACCCGTAATGGTATGCTGTAATTTATTAAACATTTTAATGTTCAAATCGTACGCTGTACCCTCTTCCGTTAAAAGGCCAGACATGCCATTATCATTATAATCTTTATCTGTTAACTTAAGAAAGGGCTTGTTTGTTAATTCACTTAGCCAAACAACGGCTTTAAGTTTCAATTCCTCTGTCCATTTACAAGACTTGACCAGCCAAGGAGTTTTTACCCTTGTTAGCTCAGACGAGGCTTCACTATCTAAAACAAATGTTGTATTATTATGTTCTTGTAAATATGTTGCAGGTACTTGAGACGTAATTTCACCCTCAATGGTTTTTTTAAGTATTTCTGCTTTACTTATCCCCCAGCCAAGCAATACAATTCTTTTTGCATTTCTTACTGTATTAATACCCATTGTAATAGCTTTTCTAGGAACATTATCTATTCCCAAAAATGTTGGAGCCGCATCTATGCGGGTAATATGGTCTAGGGTTATACTTCTTGTTCCCGAGTTAATATGAGAACCTGGTTCGTTAAATCCAATATGACCTGTTCTGCCAATACCCAAAAGCTGAAAATCCAACCCTCCATAAGATTTAATTTTCATGTCATAGTCTATACAATACTGGCGAAGATTCTCAGCACTAACTTTGCCATCTGGAATATTTACATTTTCGGGTAAAATATCTACATGATTAAAAAGGTGTTCGTGCATGAAGTAATAATAACTTTGAATATTCTCCTTGTCCATTGGATAGTACTCATCTAAGTTAAAAGTAACGACATTTTTAAAACTCAACCCTTCTTCCCTATGCATTCTAACTAGCTCTTCATAAACTTTTATTGGAGAAGATCCCGTTGCCAATCCTAAAACACAAGGCTCATTTAACTCCTCTTTTCTTTGAATTAAATTTGCTATTTCTTGTGCAACTAAAACAGAGGCCTCAAGCGAAGAGTCGAAAATAACGTTATGAATTTTTTCAAAACGTGTGTCTTCAAATTTCCCTGCTTCTTTATAGCTTATTTCTTCCTTTTCTTTATAGCTTATTTCTTCTTTAATCATCTGGTAGAGGCTATTTATATTAATAACATTAAAATTAATAATAGACTACTACTTACAAACAAAAATTCGACAAATAACTTGTGTACTTCGCCAAAGGAGCAACTTTTAAACCAGAACAGTTTGTTTAAATATTTAAGCTTTATTGCTTTTCTAAAATATTTATTTCTCCAATAGAAACACTGTTTTCATTTCCTACTGCTAACTTAGCCACAAATCGCAGATACCTAGCTCTTACTGTATTAAAGTTTTTTATTTGTTCTATCGGATTGTTTTTAATATTAGAAAATTCCCCCTCCGATTGCATGGTCCAATTCTCATTATCTATACTTGTATAGAATGCATAATTAGAAATAAGATATAGGTTATTGCCCACTTGTTGGGGGACGTATGAAAAGCCACTTATTTCTTGTATACCCCCCATATCAATTTTCACTTCTTGTGGAAGCTCATCCCTATTATTCCCTAATCTCCAAGTTGTACTAGGGTTGCCATCAATAATTTTGTCTGCCGTTGCTAAATCGCCCCCTGTAACAGAAACTATGGTCCATTTTTCTTTAGACATCCCGTAGCTTTTTGTTTTTACAGTACTGGTTATTTTCTCATCTGTTTTGTATGCAATAGCTTTTATATTTACTGCTTCTTTGCATGTAAAGGGCGCTTTATATAATGGGCTATAAATTGTGGGGGTAGATCCGTCTAGGGTATAATATATATGGTTTCCTTTTTCAGCATTCATAGTCACTGTACCATTCTTATCGCGTTTTATAATAGGGGAGCGGACTAAAGTAGGCGCATTGTACGCCTCAATATTAGAGATAGCAATACTCGCTTTAGAATTGGCAATGTTTACCCTAAGCGCGGTAGCTGTAACTCTAGGTATTCTTAAAATTCTTTTATAGCCAATAGTGGTTTCGTTGGCCATAGTTTGCCATTGGCCATTAACTTTAGCCTCTACGTTAAATTCTTTTACACGTTGGCCTAGTTTAATATATTCTTGAAGCAATATACGGTTAATGGTTGTAGGGTTTTTAAATTCAAATAGTACCGAGGCTGTGTTAACATTATTATCTGTGGACCAATAGGTGTTTTTATCACCATCCATTACATTTTTAGCCGAATATACTGCTTCATTACCACGTATATTATTGGCCCAAACCTGACTTCCTGCCAATAGTTCGGTTTTAAAATCTGCTTTAATAGTTGCTGTTAATTCTTTTAATCTTGCTTCGTCATTCTCGTTAACAAGCCCTCGTTTATCTATCGGGAGGTTTAACAAAAGGTTTGCATTTCTACCTATAGATTGGTAGTAAATATCCACCAATTCTTCTAATGATTTCACTTTATCATCTTCTATAGCATGATAAAACCATCCCGGTCTTATGGAAACATCTGCTTCTCCTGGCACCCATTTTTCCCCATCTTCATGCCCAGACATAAATTCGGTATAATGCACTTTCCCTGCCAATTCATCTTTTTGACGCAACAAACACCAATTGGTTTTATTGGCCCTACCGTCTTCATTACCTATCCATCTTGCTTCAGAGGGACCAACTCCCCATACAAGTGTTTTCGGAGAAATTTCATATATCAATTTATAGGTTTCATCCCAATTATAGTATTCAAGTGTATTTATTTTTCTCATCTCATTTGCTCCGCCGTAGTAACCATCGCCTCCATTGGCGCCGTCAAACCACACTTCAAACACATCGCCGTAATTGGTTAGTAATTCTTTTAATTGATTTCTAAAATAAGTAATGTAACCGGGTTTACCATATTCAGGGTGATTTCTATCCCAAGGTGAAAGATAAATTCCTAGTTTTAAATTGTATGCTTTACAAGCTCTGGCTAATTCCATAACCACATCTCCTTTACCATTCTTCCATGGAGAATTTTTTACAGAACGCTCGGTATATGCAGAAGGCCACAAACAAAACCCATCGTGGTGCTTAGCTGTTATGATAATTCCCTTCATCCCAGCCTGTTTAACTATACGGGCCCACTGCCCTGCATCTAACTCAATAGGGTTAAACAATTCTGGAGATTCATTACCATATCCCCATTCTTTATTTGTAAAGGTGTTTAATGAAAAATGCACAAAAGCATAAAATTCCATTTCATGCCAATCCAGTTGTTTTTGTGTTGGCAAGGGTCCAAATGGTGAAGGCGGATTTACAGACTCTTTGCAACTATTAAAAATAATTATACATAAAAAACTTATTAATTTAAAAATAGGTCTCATTATAATATAGATATCATTTATTTGCCTTTAAGCTAACAACTTTATAATATTAAACTAAATTAATTATTTCGCCACTACCATTTCGACCAATAACAATTTTAAAAACCTATAGGTTTAATATTATGAAACACTCACGAGAATTGCACTCGCATTACCTAGGTGTTCCACCTGACCGAAATAAAAATTAAATATAACCAGATGAAAAGCATTTCAGCATACCCGAAGAAAAATGTCTTTATAGATATGGTATTGAAAATACAGCATTAAAGAATCTTAAAACGTATTTTTGATGAATATGGATTTGTTAAAAATGCATCAGTTTTGTTCTTCAAACATTTTCTCCGAAAACAATTTCCTTTTAAGATACTACTTCTTGTTAAGTGCAGCAAATATGTTTCTACAAATCAGCACTTTATATAATTTTTATTAGACTTTTATTCGTGAATTCGTGGCTTCTTTAAGGTTCTAAAAAAGGCATCATTTTTGTGGCATAATTAACTTTAAAAAAACACAATACTATGGTATTTTTTATACTTTAGTAATAAAAACCTTCTTTTAAACCAACTGTTATGACTATAAAAACACGTTTTACCAACCCCAAAAAACGACAATTATTTGGCATGTACACGCTTTTAATGGTCCTTGCTCTAGGGCTATTTACCACACCCCGATTGCACGCCCAAAAACTAACGATCGATAAATCTAAAATAAGCCTTAAAAAACTATTTAACACCATTGAAAAGGAAAGTGGTTACCACCTGTGGTACCCCACCACACTTTTGGATACCCGCAATAAAATAGCCATCCATTTACAAGATGCCAGCCTAGAGGAAACCTTGGATGTGGCAACGACCAACCAAGCCTTTACCTACACACTTGTAGGCAAGACCATTGTGCTTAAAGCCCGCCCTGAAAACCCTGTGCTAAGCACCATGGGCAGTACAGGCACTCCTGATGGCGAGCAGGTAAACACGGGTTATGGCTATGTGGACAAAAAGGTCGCTACCAGTTCTATTAGTATGGTGGGTAAGGACGACCTATCTAAAAACACATCTATAAATATTGCGGACCGATTGAGTGGGCGCGTGCCCGGACTATTGGTGGAAGGCCAGGGCGCCAACATGACATTGCGGGTGCGCGGCCAGAACTCTTTACAATCGGGGAACGATCCCTTAATTTTGGTGGATGGCATGCCCTATGCAGGTAACTTAAATATTTTAGACCCCAATACCATTCAAGATGTAAGTGTACTAAAAGACGCCGCTGCTACAACCCTGTATGGCAGCCGTGGTGCTAATGGGGTGGTGGTAATTACTACCTCGCGGGGTGAGGGCACCAATACAGCTACTGCCAACAGTACCTTTCGCGAACGCCGCAACGGCACGGTGGTGTTTAACCAAACTCCTGGCGAAGTGGTGCTTGAAGCCATTGCCAAATGGTACCATAAGGAGGTAAAATATGCCAAACCCCTAAACCCAGTAAATTACTCAGGCACCTTAAACCCGGCACTTCCCATAGACACTATCGTTAACATACTGCAAACTAGTGGCATGACCTTAAAACTAAAAGGCACCTTGCTTATTGCGTCTCCCTAACAGGCTTTTTGCAAATGTACTTTTCTATAATATAAGGGGTAATGGGGCTTAATATCCGACCTGTTTCGGGATGAAGCCCCAAAGCCGAAAAAAATTCCAATTCCATATGGCTGTTTCGTCCATACCATACCTTTACTTCGCCATCGGGGCTAAAAAATTCGGTGTTACAATGCACCTGCAACTTCCTAAATTGCTTTGCCATATCCTCATTATATAGCATTAGCTCACCCATATTAAATATATCACTGTTAAATTTTACTTCCACATATTGAATATCGTTCCACACCATCCAACGCTGTCTTGTAGTAGATTGATATGCTACAAACCCTGCAAATAGCATACTGCACACTATAAATGTTATTTTATGCCTTTTAAAAAAGGCCTGTAATGTATTCCCTTTGTTTATGGACACCATGGTATTGTACACTTCTTTCCCCGTAGCATGTGCCAAAACATACGCTTCATAGTTCTTGTAATTTAAATATTCCGAAATTTTGTTTAGCAAATCGGTATTCGGGTTGCAGGTAATACTCCCATCATTTTCAATATACTTTTCATAATACCTCACAAAGGTAATCTTGCTTACGGCAAACTTTAAATCGTCTGTTAAAACCCTTCCAAGGTGGGTTGATAGGCCATGCTTCGTAACATTTCCAGATTGTTTTTCAGCTTTAACAAAAGCGTCTTGAAATAGTTTCTTTTTCATCATTTGAGGGATTGAGGGTTAGTTGACTGTATGGGCTGTGCGAAAATTTGGCGAACATAAAACGCACATAGGGTGTACATTTTTGTTTGCACATTATTGACTGGAAAATGCCTGTAATGTGTTTGCTGTCTGTCCTTAATTTCTCTTTTCATTTGTTTCAGAATTAAGCGTTACGCCTTACTCATGATAGGGTTTATCGTGTTCCAAAAATTCTAATCTAGGAGCGGTTAGGTAAAGTTGTATAACCTCCGGGAAGTAGTTATACCCTTTACTGCAACGCTCCAAACTTCCCAAAACCGAGAGACGTCTCAACCAAATTTTCGCGTGTTGCTATGAGCGCTGTAGCCTTATCCGATACAACTCGGACAGCAACACTATTGTCCAATTTTAATTAGAAACAAAGTGAAAAAAATATATTTAATTATGCTTGCGGTTATCCTCAATGGGGCCATTTTTTCTTGTTCGCCCGAGGCCAAAGTATCCGATAATGTACCCACATATGCTGATGATGATGAAGATTGTTGTGGAGGTGAAGATGATGTTGAACATGACCCACCACCGCCACCAAACCCTTGATCCATATTATATAGTAATAAACTAAAAATTACTTACTATTTTAGAGGCATGAAAGTATTAAAACGGTCATGCCTCTTTTTTTATGCCGTAGCCACCATGGTATTGGGGTTGATGGTTCAAAGTGCTTACGCAGAACAATATAAACACACAAAAGATAGTGTAGAGTACTACAGAGAAAAGATTATCAATCCTAAAACCAGTGACGACCTTACCAAGGCATATATCTTTTTTCAAGAGCACAAAACCTGGGCACAAAAAAACAACAAAACAAGCTATATAGCTTATGACTTGTTACAAATTTGCAAAATAACTTACAGGTTAGGTTTTTTTACAGAAAGCGAAATAGCTGCTGTTGACGCTCTTAAACTATTGGATAATGCCGAGAAAACTGACTATAACAAAATATTAATAAAAAGTTTATACAATCAATTAGGTATCATATATAGAGAACAGGGAAATACCCAAAAAGCTATAGACCTATATAACAAAAGTTTTGAGTTTGCTGAAAACTCTGAAGATAGCATTATTACATATAACAATATTTCCAACCTCTACAAGGATTTAGAGGACTACCAAAAAAGTAAAAATCAACTCATTAAAGCCTACAACCTAATTAATAATACAACTGACACAATTAAAATAGCACTAATTCTAGACAATCTGGGTTATGCAAACTCTAAATTAGGCAAAGAAAATAACCTTGAGTATATGCTTAAAGCCTTAGAGCTTCGTAAAAAAATTGATAAGGCACAAGTCTACGCAAGTTATAGTCATTTAGCCGACTATTATAAAGACAAAAATAATTTAAAGGAAGCTAAAACCTATGCCCTTAAAGCCTATAATTTGGCAAAATCATTAAACCGTTTTTCTTATATGCGAGATGCCCTAGCCATTATGATAGATTTAGGTGAAGGCTCTTATGCCAAAGCCTATAAGACCCTAAGTGATAGTATTCAAAAAGACCGACAACAACAAGAGAATAAATTTGCCCTTATGAAGTACGACGTATTAAAAAAGGAACAGGAACTTCAAAAAAGCGAGCTTATAAAAGAGCGTATTTTTTGGAGCGGGCTCGTTATTACTATCGCATTGGTTTTCTTGATTTTTTACCTACAGTCCCGGTATAAAAAGAACACATTGAAAGAGATTTATTTAACCGAAGGCCGTATTTCTAAAAAAGTACACGACGAGGTGGCCAACGATATGTACCAGGTTATAACCAAATATCAGGAACATCCAGAGGATAAAGACGCTTTACTGGATACCATGGAAAATATATATTCCCGTACCCGAGACATATCTAGGGAAAACAGTCCTATTGATGTAAACGAAAACTTTGATGAACTGCTTAACGACCTCTTTTTAAGTTTTAAAAACAGCCAGGTTAATATTATTACCAGAAACATCTCGAAAATTAATTGGGATGGTATTGAAAGCATAAAAAAGATTACACTTTATAGGGTATTGCAGGAGCTTTTGGTAAATATGAAAAAGCATAGCAAGGCCTCTATTGTAGCCCTAACCTTTAGTCAACTTAACAAAAAAGTGGTGATTACCTATACCGATAATGGTTTGGGGTGTACCATAAAAAAAGGGTCGGGACTGCGGAATGTGGATAACCGCATAAAATCCATAAATGGAAGTATTATTTTTGAATCCAGTATTAATAAAGGATTCAAAACTAAAATTACAGTATGACCATGTTTAGAAAAGTTTTAATTGTTGACGACCACGATGTTGTGAACGATGGCGTGCTTGCTGTACTTAACAGTAATGGCATTACCAATGTGCATAAAGCACAGTATTGCGATGAGGCCGCGCTTAAAATAAAAAAGGCCGCTTTAGAGAACCATCCCTTTGAGTTGCTTATAACCGACCTGTCTTTTAAATCAGATTTCCATGAGAGCAAACTATCTTCTGGCGAGGCACTTATTGGCGATATAAGGCCCGAGCACCCCGATTTAAAAATTATTGTATACTCTATGGAAGATAAGCTGCAAAAGGTAAGGGTATTGGTAAACACCCACAACATAAATGCTTATGTATGTAAGGGACGCCACGGGTCGTTTGAATTGGCAAGAGCCATTGCTACGATAGCAAACAAGTCCTTATACCTTTCGCCACAAGTAGAAAATGCTATGAACCCAACACCCAATTTAGAGGTTGATGACTACGACATTGAAATAGTTAGGCAGCTTTCACAGGGCTTATCACACCAGGATATTAGCCTGTTTCTACGAAAAAGCAATATGGAGCCCAATAGTGTTAGCTCCGTTGAAAAACGCGTTGGAAAGCTTAAAGACCAATTTAAAGCCAACAATGCCATACACTTGGTTGCCATAATAAAAGATTTGGGGCTTATTTAATACCCCCCATTTTTACGGTTAACCGTAAAAATGGAAACTCCTAAAATCGTTTGGCCATAAAAACACGAATTGCTACGTAACTTTTTTTAAGACAAACCTCGAAAACCCTTAGCACGCTTGAGATAGCGTGCTTTTTTATTTTTCTATAATTTTTTTAAAAAAAATTTACCCATTTTACGGTTACCCGTAAAATACTATCAAAAAAGGGTTGTAGGTTTGTTTGTGTTGAATCAATTTGCTATTGATTCAACTTGATCATATATTAAGCCCCACCCAGTGAGGCTATGCTTTAAGGCACGTTCTTCGGAACGTGCTTTTTCTTTCTTTTAAAAAAAATTTGCCGTTTTACGGTTACCCGTAAAATACTGAACATAAAGGGTTGTAGGTTTGTAATAACATGTATTTGTTGCTAATACTGCGATTGATCATGTTAACTATACTCAAAGCCCTCTTTGGAGAGAGAAGAGGTAACTATGTTATGCACGCCCTTCGTTTGGGGCGTGCTTTTTATATTCACAAAACCATTAAATAGCATATCATTTTATGATATATTTTCTATACCTTCGGTTTTAGTTACCTTTGTAAACCTTAATACACGCACTTATGATATATTCAATGACGGGTTATGGAAAATCTGTATTGCAATTGCCCACTAAAAAAATTACGCTAGAGCTTAAGTCCCTAAATAGTAAAAGCTTGGATTTGAATGCTAGAATGCCTTCTATTTATAGAGAGAAGGAACTTGTTATTAGAAAGCTTATTGCAGATAAACTGGTTAGAGGTAAAGTAGATTTCTCTATTTATGCGGAAGCAACTGCCGAAGACACCTCTACACAAATTAACACCCCGGTTGTAAAACAATACATGGAACAGTTAAAACAGGTAGTTGATGCCGATGCCATTGAACTCCTTAAAATGGCCGTACGCTTTCCTGATGCTTTAAATACGGTTCGTGAAGAAATTGATGAAAATGAATGGCAACAAATTGAAGCTGAAATACACACGACTATTAACGACTTGATTGATCACCGATTGGATGAAGGCAAAGTATTGGAAAACGACTTTAACCTTCGCGTAAAAAGCATTGATGCGTTACTGGAGCAAGTTATTGCTATGGATCCCGAACGCATTGAAGGGGTACGCGAACGCTTGCTTAAAGGCATTGAGGAATTAAAAGAGAAGTATGACGAAAACCGTTTTGAACAGGAGTTGGTGTATTACATTGAAAAGTTTGATATTACCGAAGAAAAGGTACGCTTAAAAAACCACTTGAATTATTTTACCGAATCATTGAATTCCAAGGACTCCAATGGTAAAAAACTCGGGTTTATAAGTCAGGAAATGGGACGCGAAATAAACACCATAGGATCTAAAAGCAATTATGCCCCTATGCAGCAGCTCGTGGTACAGATGAAAGATGAACTGGAAAAAATCAAGGAACAGTTGTTAAATGTTCTTTAATACAATAATCTAGCTATTTATAATTACGTGACTAAAAAAGAGACGACTCAAGGCAAGCTTATCGTATTTTCAGCCCCCTCGGGTTCTGGAAAAACTACCATTGTAAGGCATTTGCTGGGCATTAAAGATTTAAACTTAGAGTTTTCCATTTCTGCAACCTCACGCGAAAGGCGTGGTACCGAAATTGATGGTAAGGATTATTACTTTTTATCGCTACAGGAATTTAAAAACAACATAAAAAGCAATGCCTTTTTAGAGTGGGAGGAAGTATATCGCGATAATTTTTATGGTACTTTAAAAAGTGAAGTGGAACGTATTTGGGCCATGGGCAAACATGTTATTTTTGATATTGATGTGTCGGGCGGACTGCGTATTAAACGCAAATTCCCCGAGCAAACCCTGGCCATATTTGTAAAGCCCCCCAGTATTGATGAATTAAAGATACGCTTAAAAAAGCGTAAAACAGAAAACGAAGACAAAATAAACATGCGGGTTGCAAAAGCATCTGCCGAACTGGCCACTGCACCCTTATTTGATACCATTATTGTTAATGATAATCTTGAAAAAGCATTGGCCGAAGCAGAAAAGCAGGTTCGTGATTTTTTAAACACTTAAGATTGCTGCCATGAAAATTGGATTATTTTTTGGATCTTTTAATCCCATACATATAGGCCATTTAGTTATAGCCAACCATATGGTAGAGTATAGTGATCTTGATGAAGTTTGGTTTGTTGTAACACCCCATAATCCGTTTAAAGAGAAACGCAGTCTATTGGATAACTACCAGCGATTGGAAATGGTATTCCGGGCCACAAAAGATTATGCCAAACTTAAGCCCAGCGATATTGAGTTTAACCTTCCCCAACCTAATTACACTATAAATACCCTAGTGCATCTACAAGAAAAATACCCTGATATGGTATTTGCCTTGATTATGGGTGAAGACAATTTAAATAGTTTCCATAAATGGAAAAACTATCAAGTTATTTTAGAAAACCATGATATTTATGTATATCCTAGAATATCTAATAAAGAGGTTCCTGCACAGTTTGATGGCCACCAAAAAATTCATAACATCAAAGCACCCATCATGCAATTGTCTTCTACAGCCATTCGAAAGGCCATAAAAGCGGGTAAAAATGTTAAGCCCCTACTCCCCGAACATGTCTGGGGCTATTTAGATGAAATGAATTTTTATAGGTGAGCCATAAAAGCTGTCTAAGATAAACTTAGACAGCTTTTATTTTTTTATATATTAGGATTCTTTTTTAACTAGGATGGCATGTTATCACCGCCATCACCGCCATCACCGCCATCTCCTCCGTCACCGCCATCTGGGTCTGGACAATCTAATAAATTGGCTTCGGTGTACATGGCCCAGCTTTTACCACCAAAATCGGCGCCTTCACCCCAGGCTGTTTCACCTCCTGTAGGGCCCATAACCTCTGCATGGGCAGCAAAACAATAGGTTTCACTTACCTCATCTAAAGGAATGGTATAAATCACCTCATCGGTACCTTCTGGGAAGGTGTCGGCATAATCAAAAAGGCCTATTTGGGGATTTCCTGCTTGGGTTGTTGGAAAACTACCCTCACTACAATCCGTTACACTTAAATGGGTAGCATAAATAGTCCAATCTCCATTCGCAGTATAGGTTATAATTAGGTTTTCACCATCGTTATCTACAGTGATAATCCCAGCTTCGTAATGCTGTCCTGCCATTAAACGTACAGCCACACAATGGGTGCCGTCGTTTACATCTACAGGTTCGCTAACAACATCGCCATTCTTTGGATGGTTGGGTTGGTTGGGATGTGGATTATTCTTTTTACTTATAATGTCCTGATGGGCCTCGAGAACACTTAAGGGCTCTAAATTACAGCTTGATAAAATAAGCATCAAAGCAGATGCTATTAATAAAGTAAAGTTTTTCATAACATTAATATATAAGTAGGTTTGGGAGACTAAATATATAGGATATAAGATGGAATTTTTAATTTTTTCGACAAACAACGGTTTTTAGTTACAGTTCGTCTATAATATTGTTATTTTTATAAGAAAAACCTATCAATTTTATACAAAAAACAAAAAAAGAAACCGCCTAAAGCATTGCGCCTTAAACGGTTCCATAACTAAATAACCAACCAAAATTTTTAAACCCTTGTATTTGTTCTTGGGTTGTCTACTTTATCTTTTCTTTGCTTACGCATTTTTTCTGTTGTTTTCCCTTTGGAATCTTCTTGCTTTAAGTATTGTATATACCCTCTGCCTTCAAATTCATAAACGGTTTCGGAAGATGGGTGGTATAACTCAATCTTTCCGTCATTTATAACGCTCAATTCAAAGTATTCATTGTCGAAATAATCATAATCTAATGTTAAAGTTTTTAAATATAGATTTCCTGATACATCACCTACGCCATATACCCCTGTATAATCCCAATATAGATTGTTGGCACTGGTACCATAGGCATCTTGTGAGCTCCTAAAAGTAGCATCATTGCCCCCAGCTAAAAACTGTAAATAGTTTTCATTGTCAAACTCATTAATAGCTCCAAAGTCACTAGTGTAGGTTTTCTCCCAAGCTTCGTACTCCTGCAAGAAGTAATGGATATTATCGTAAAACACAAAATCGTAATCAAAATTACTGCGTTGGTACCCATCTAAAAAGTAAGAGGTATCGTTATTGGGGTTGTACAGTTCTATAGTATTATTATCTATCTGGTACACATCAAAAGTTTCAAAGCCATCCACACTATGGTATACATCTAAAACCATATCATAGGCATCATAATCTCCTACGTTAATCCCAAAACCACCGCCATTATCACCTATACCCACAATATTGTTGTTGGCATACACAAAACCATTTCTAAAAGAAACGGTAAAGGCCTTTTGTAAAAAGGGCGTGGTACCGTAACCAACGGTACTGTTAATATCTACATACCATATTTCGTATGAATTTAATAGTTGGTTAAGAGATATGGTGGGTTCCTCCTCTACATGAACTTCGGTATAGCATGAGGTAAATAAAGTGGCTGTTAGTGCAAAGCTTAAAAGTAATTTTACAGTCTTCATAATCAAACATTTTTTGGGTTTATGCTTAGTAAGTTTCAAAACACGTGCCAAAAACATTTTGATAATGATTTCTTCACTTAGCTATCTTTAATATTTTGTGTACTTTTGAAACTATAAACGATTTATAGTTTTTATGGATAAACCTTTAAAATATGCGGTTTTTGGTGCAGGTAGCTGGGCTACAGCGATTGTAAAAATGCTTAGCGAAAATTTAGATGAAATAGGCTGGTACATGCGCAGTGTTTACACCAAAGAACATTTATTAAAAGAGCAACATAACCCCAATTACTTAAGTTCGGTAGAGTTTCATTTAGAACAATTGAAACTAAGCAATGATATTAATGAGATAGCCGATTATGCCGATGTGCTGATTTTTGTAATTCCCTCGGCTTTCATTTATGGAGAGCTGCAAAAACTAAAGGTTGATATTAGCGATAAAATTATTGTTTCGGCCGTAAAGGGCATTATTCCAGAAACAGGCTTGTTGGTGGGCGAGCATTTTCATGAAAACTATAAAACCCCTTATGAAAATATTGCCGTTATTGCAGGACCTTGCCATTCTGAAGAGGTAGCTTTAGAGCGCTTATCGTACCTCACCATTTCGTGTTCTGATGCTAAAAAAGCACAAACCATTGCCGATAGCTTGTCCAGCGATTACATAAAAACTAAAATAAGTGATGATATTATTGGTGTGGAATATGCTGTAATGCTTAAAAACATTTATGCCATTGCTGCTGGAATTGCTCATGGATTAGGATATGGCGATAATTTTCAAAGTGTATTGATGAGCAACGCCATACGCGAAATGCGCCGATTTATTAAAAAAATGCACAAAATGAAACGCAACATCAACAATTCTGCCTATCTGGGAGATTTGCTGGTTACGGGCTACTCGGTATTTTCCAGAAACCGAATGTTTGGTAATATGATTGGGAAGGGCTATACCGTAAAATCGGCCCAAATGGAAATGAGCATGGTTGCTGAAGGATATTACGCTGCTAAAAGTGCCCACTTACTTAATAAAACAAACAAAAAGAAAACCCGGCTGCCTATTATAAATGCGGTTTATGATGTTTTATATGAAAACAAAAACCCTAAAAAAGTCTTTAAAAAACTAACGGATAAACTGGATTGATCATTTTACCAAAACACCCTTGGCTTCCATTAAGGGTATAGGCTGTAAAGCTCTTAAGTTAATGGTGTTTTTTCTAAACACATAGGTTTTATCAAACATCGTGTTGCCTTCAAAAAAAGATACTTTAAAGCTATTGTTTAAAGCAAACAGGGCCTCTGGTATCAACTCTATTTTAGCATAGCTCTTTTTGGGCAATACATCCAGTTTTTTTCGAAAGGTAGCTGTCGCCTTTGTTTCGTTATAGCCATTGCTTACAATAAGTACGGTATCGATGTCTACATCTTTATCATTAATAATGTAGGCATTCCAATCATAGGTCTTATAAATGGTATTGTATTCGTATACTACGGCTACGTAAACATCTGTTACTTTGGGGATGTTGATGTCTTTTTTCAAAACCTATAGTGCGCTTTTAAACTGCTCTAAAAACCGCACATCATTTTCGCTTAGTAAACGAATATCGTTTATTTGATGCAATAACATAGCAATACGGTCTATTCCAACACCAAAGGCAAAGCCTGAGTACACTTTAGAATCTATCTTACAGTTTTCTAATACATTGGGGTCTACCATACCACAGCCACCAATTTCCAACCAACCTGTTCCTTTGGTAATTCTATAGTCCGATTCCGTTTCCAGCCCCCAATACACATCAATTTCGGCACTGGGCTCTGTGAATGGGAAGTAGGATGGGCGTAAGCGTATTTTTGACTTTCCAAACAATTGTGTGGTAAAGTATTGAAGGGTTTGCTTTAAATCGACAAAGCTAACATCCTTATCTATATACAAGCCTTCAACTTGGTGAAAAAAACAATGGGAACGTGCCGAAATAGCTTCGTTTCTATACACCCTACCAGGAGAAATGGTTCTAATGGGTGGTTTGTTGTTCTCCATGTAACGCACTTGTACCGAACTGGTATGGGTACGCAGTAACACATCGGGGTTGGTTTGTATAAAAAAAGTGTCCTGCATATCGCGTGCCGGATGGTACTCTGGCAAATTTAATGCAGTAAAATTGTGCCAATCGTCTTCTATTTCTGGGCCTTCACTAACATTAAACCCGATGTTTGAAAAAATATCTATAATTTGGTTTTTAACAATAGAAATAGGGTGGCGTGCGCCTATACCAATAGGATCTCCGGGGCGTGATAAATCGCCATAAACACCTTTTACTTCTTCTTTGCTCTCCAGTTCTTCTTTTAAGGCATTAACCTTATTCTCTGCTGTTTTTTTAAGGGTATTAATAGCTTGTCCAAACTCCTTCTTTTGGTCGTTTGCAATATTTTTAAATTCCGCAAAATAATCATTCAACACCCCTTTTTTTCCTAAATATTTAATACGAAATGCTTCTACCTCTTCTTTAGATTGCGCTTTAAACGCTTCGGCTTCGGCTATAAGTTCTTTAATCTTATCTATCATAACATCCTTAAAATGATGGCAAATTTAATGTTTTTGTTTTAAAAGCTCAGGTCATTGCTTGTATAAATCCTTTTTAATCAATAAACTCGGCTTCCAAAAAATAGTTTACAATGGCTTCTTTCATCAAAACACTTTGTTCGCCTGCTTTTAAGTGGGGCAAGGCTTCCTTTACTTTATAGTGGGGCCATTTTTCATCGTCGTAATAATCAAACTCATAATATCCATAAGGTTCCAAAAGGCGGCAAATGGCAATATGCATTAGGTCCAGCTTATGATCTTTTTTAAATTTTAAATGGGGCTGACCAAGCTCTTGAACACCTATTAGGTATATAATAGCATCTAAATCCAACGGATCGCCATCGGCAAATTGATTGGATAATTTTTCAACTACAGCATCCCATCGTACTTTTAATTGTTCATCTCTAGCCATTTTTTGTAAAATGAAAATCTTGTTAATTATACAAGTCGCAAAGTTAACTTATATTTGATAAAATTCTAGACGTTATGGGTATAATAGACATTGTTTTGGTGGCTTTATTGCTTTTTGGTTTAATTCGCGGCTTTATGAATGGACTTTTTGTTGAAGTAGCCTCTTTAGTGGCTTTAATTGCGGGGGTATATGGGGCCATTCACTTTAGTGATTTTGCTGCAGTCTTTTTGTATGAGAAAACCGAATGGCATGAAAAAACCATTAATATTGTATCTTTTGCCATTACTTTTGTAGTGATTGTTTTGGCCATAGCGCTTGCTGGAAAAGCACTGACCAAATTGGCAAACTTTGCCGCTTTGGGCATTATTAACAAATTACTTGGAGGTGTATTTGGCTTGATGAAGATAGCACTAATACTAAGTGTAATCCTTATTATTTTTGATGTTTTAAACAACACCCTACCCTTTACTAGTGAAGAGGATATTGAAGACTCCATACTTTATGAGCCGGTTAAAAACTTGGCGCCAACCATTTTTCCAATCATTCTGAATAAAAAAGAGGCTCCCGAAGAAGAAGACCCAGAAATTGTATCTATTGGTCTTTTAAAGTAACCCTATTGGTCCGGACAATTTTATCAAGTTGATAAGACCTTGCTAGTCTATTGATAACAACCTACTGGTCTATTGACTGCAACTTGCTATCAATAGACTAGTGACTTGTTGTCAAGTTGCTCTGTTCGTCTGGGCAAGTTGAAAGTGGTTTTGTGTCAGAATAACAACATATAAATCCAAGTAATTAATCCAAATGATAAATTTCACGAATGCTTTCCAAAATCTTTTCGAAATCTATTTTTAAATCTATAAGTTTGCCCGTATGCACATCAAATACCCAACCGTGCACGGTTAAGCCCCGTTCTCTGGAAGCTTTTTGTACGGCTGCTGTTTTTACAAGATTAACGCATTGTTCTTGAACATTTAACTCTACCAAACGATCGTATTTCTTTTCTTCATCTACAATGGCATTAAGTTCTTTTTTATGAATGCGGTACACATCACGGATATTACGTAACCACGGATTTAAGATGCCCAGATCTGCCGATTGCATTGCGGCTTTTACCCCTCCACAAGCATAATGGCCACATACTATTACATGATTTACCTTAAGATGTACAACGGCATATTCTACTACAGACATTACATTTAAATCGGTTCCGGTAACCATATTGGCAATGTTGCGGTGCACAAACACATCGCCCGGCCCTAAGCCCATTAACTCTTCCGAGGTTACCCTACTGTCGGAACAACCTATAAACAATAATTCTGGATTTTGACCTTTCCCTAAAGTTTCAAAATACTTCGGATTGTTGGTTACTTTCTCTTTAATCCACTTCTTATTGTTTTTAAAAACATTCTTTAAATCCATAAGCCCCTGTTTAAGGGCTAAAGATAGTTTAAAAAACCTTAGAGCGCTTTAATGTCGCTTGAAGAAATCCAACCCGACTTGCCATCGGCCAGTTTTATTTTTTTCCAGTTTTTAATGGTATCTAAAACCTGTACTTTGGTGCCCTCATGTAGTCTGAAAGCTTCTTCACTTCTGGAATTGGGCTCACTTTTTACGGGGCTTTCTTGAGCAAATACAATGGCCGGCTGGTTGTTTTTATCTAAATTAAATCTATGGAATGCAAAAACCAATGCTAGGCACACAAGTATTATAGAGGTAATACTTCCAATAAAAGCCAAGCGCTTTTTAATGGAAGAATAGGAAAAGTAATAGACCAAAAATAAGATAACAAAACAAAACACCAAGGCTACGGCCAACTTGGCCCAAGCATTAAAATCCAAACTGTTTGTTATACGCTTTATAAGCCTTGAAAGACCTGCTTCTGGCAAGACATCAATGGCATCGATGGTCATGTTTTTGGCAAAGGCTAAATTGTGCTTTATATCAGCATCATTAGGTGCTAATTTTAAAGCCTTTTCATAATAGTAAATACTAGGTGCAATATTGTTTAACTTATAGTGGGCATTCCCTAAGTTAAAGTACAGTTCGGCCGATTGATTTTTAGTAGCTAAAATGGCCTGGTACTTATCTATGGCTTCCCCATATTTCCCTTCGTTATACAGGGCATTGGCTTCATTAAAAAGGGATTGGTTTTGCGAAAACATTCCCAAACTAAATAAAAAGAATACAATGTATGATATATGCTTCATCTTAACGGGCTTGTTTATCTATTAACGAAATAGTTTTAGCTGCTTTATCATAATCTTCTTGCATGGTTACAATATCCATGGGCGTATAACGAGCCAACTCACAACTTTCCAAAATACTTATAAAATCTTTAATCACACTGGCTTCAACCTGCTTATCTGCTAATAAACTATTTATTCTATCCTTGCTTAAGTCGCTCGTCTCAATACGTAATTTGGCTTTTAGGTAATTGTGCAGGGCTTTTTCTAAAGCAATATAAAAAGCTTCTTTTTTGCCAAGTGATTTTTTTGCATGGCTTAGGTATTTCTTAGCCAATTTATCTGCCTTACGTATCTTGTTTCCGTACACATCGGCATCACGGCTCACCTTTTTCTTTCTTATAACAATAGCCAAGGGAATGGCTAAAAAAGGAAGCAACAATAAACTCCAAAATAGCTTGGTCTTAAAAAACACAGGGGTGTTCATGCCTATAAAACTGGTATCGGTTTTTATGTAAACAAACTGATCACTATTTAAAACAATGGGGTGTTTGGTATAGGTTGCTGTATTGGTGTCGTTATTAGAGGTATTATTATTTAAGGGGCCATCCAAAACATCTATCACAATTTCATCTGAAGATAATCGTTTATAACTTTCGGTCTTTAGGTCGAAATACGAAAAGGATATGCTTGGTATGGGATACTTTCCTTTGTATTGGGGCACCACGGTATAACTATCAGAAATACTACCTTGCATACCAGACAGGTTAGTTTTTACATCTTCTTGGTGTTCGGGCTCATAAACCTCCAATGAACTTGGCAAGGACACTTTAGGGAGTTTAAAGAGTTTTAAGTTACCATTCCCTCGAATGTTGACTTTAAGCTGGAACGATTCGGAAGCGTCCAGTTCTTGTTTGGATGTGGTAACATCAAAACTAAAATTGCCTACAGCACCTGAAAAATCCATTGGTTTTCCAGCTTCTGGCAACGGTTTTACATTAATGGTTTTATTGCCTGCTGAAACGGTTTTGTTTACACGTGTCATTAAGAGACTTCCAAAAATATCGCGCCTGTTAGTGGGTACTCGCAAGGCGATATCCAAGGTTAATGGTTCTATATTCAGTTTTCCCGATTTTTGCGGATATAGTACGGTTTTCCTTAATACAAGAAAACGATATTGCTCCCCATTAAACACGCCATTTTGAACTTTTTGTCCTTGGGTGTTGATGTTCTGACTCCAAAAATCATTAAATCTTGGACTATCGATTTCATTCCAATTATCAACCGCTACAGTTGGTGAAACATATAGTTTATAAACGACGGTAATAGCCTCATTTAAATACGGATTGGTCTTGGATATTTCGGCTACCAAATGAACATTCTCTGAAGCAATGTAATCGGGGTTATTAGGATCTTTGGGAATATCTACGGCTGCGGTTACCTCAACTTTTACTGGTGTTGTTTTATAGGTTTCGCCATCTATAACTATCGTTGCCTGCGATATGGTAAAGGTACCACGGCTTTTAGGAGCTAAAAAGTAGCTATATGTTTTTTTATAGGAGCGCACACCATTAACCCATGAATTGCTAACGGATTGATTAGGCCCACCAACAACTGTGAAATTGGAAAAGTCTGGCGGATTGAAATTGTCGCCATCTTGGTTCATTTCAAAATCAATACGCAAGCGCTCGTTTACCCCAAGCTTTTGCTTACTAACTTTAGCTTCAAACTTAACTTGTGCAGTAACCAAGCTTGTTGACACTAAGAGTATAAATATTATTATGTTTTTAAATAACTGCATATGTTGATTAACGATTAACGAATTATGAACTGGATTAAAAAATAATCCTTATGTGCAATATACATATTAATGATTTTTGATTTTTGATTTATTTTTTGATGTTTTAATGCTTGCAACAAAAATTGATATTAACTGGTTATTTTCATCTAAAACCTGTTCCATCTTTTCCTCACTTCCTTTATATAAGTTCGCAGAATTAATGATTTTTAAACAGTTATAACTTTCTCTTAATTCTTTTAAACATATTCCCATTTTATGAACAAAGTCTTTATGCGATTCAGCGCTTCTAGCTTCTCCATAATTTAAGGCTGGTGACCCTTATGAACGGATTAGTTGATTACCGTAATAATTACCAGCATAATTATTTTTTACATCTTCAATAATACCTACCACGCCAACTGCAAAATTAATTATTCTTTCTTCTAAATCATTTGTTTTCATAGCAGTACGGGGTTCCGGTTTCAAAAATCGTTACTCTAATTTTTTTACCAATCTTTATCATTCTTAATGATGACCCCTTTTTCTTTTTCTGCATTCATCTTTTCTTGAACTTTCTGTTCCTGATTGTTCATGGCTTCCAATAAGTTCTTTATTTGTTGTGGCGACATCTGCCCTGGTTGTGGCTTGGGCCGTTGGGGCTGTTCTTCTTCTTTTTCATTCCCTTTACCTTGATCTTGTTTGTCGTCTTTGGGCTTGCCTTCATCATCTTTTTGGTCGTCACCCTCTTTTTTATCTTGGTCGCCCTCGTCTTTTTGGTCTTGGTTCTCGTCCTGCTTATCGTCGCCCTCCTTCTTATCCTGGTTTTCCTGATCTTTGTTTTGATCTTTGTTATCCTGATTGTCTTGGTTGTCCTGGTTATCTTTATTTTGATCGTCCTGGTTCTGGTCTTTTTGCTGTTCGGCACAAATCTTTGCCAAGCCTAAATTGTAACGGGTTTCATCATCGGTAGGATCATTACGCAGGGCATTCTTATAGGCCTCAACAGCTTCTTTACATTTTTTGTTTTCCATAAGCACATTCCCAATGTTATGGAATGCTTTATGTTTTTCTGTTTTAGTAGTTGCTACTTTTGCCGCTTGTTCAAGGCGGTATATGGCCTCTTCAAAATTGCCTTTTTTTATGTAAGAGCTCCCTAGGTTGTAAACTCCAGCAACCGATGTTGGCTGCTCTGAAACAGCTTTTCTATAGGCCATTTCGGCCGCTATAAAATCGTCTTCATCCACTAAATTATTCCCCTCATACACATAGTTGTTTGCTTTTTTTGCTGCCAATGCCGCTGCTTTTTCGGCATCTTTATCTTGCGCAAAAGCAAATCCAGTGCTAAGTGTTAATATTGTTATTAATAATATTTGTATCTGTTTCATTTTCAATTTTATAATTTCCAATATATAAAACCTTGTGTTTTTGTTAGTTAAAAAATATATAAAATATCAATCCTAGAACAAGGTTTATAATTCATTATTGCTGAACATCTTCATTAAATAAATTCAACTTTTTCAACCATGCAGTGCGACGTTCCAATAAGAAAATATCTAACAATAAAAAGAAAACAGCAAAACCCAAGAACCATTGAAATTGATCCTTAAAATCTGCAAATTGCTTGGTTTCAAATTCTTTTTTATCCATGCCATTTAAAATTTCACCTATATTCTCGACCACTTCGTTGGTATTCCTTCCATTTATATAAATGCCATTGGCTTCGTCTGCTATATTTTTAAGTGTTTCTTCATTTAAGCGGGTAATAACGGTTTCGCCATTACTGTCCTTTTTATAATTTAAAACCACCCCATTTCGTTTTTCTGGTATGGGACCTCCTTTTACATCACCCACGCCAATGGTAAAAATTCGAATACCTTCTTCATTGGCCTTCTCGGCTACAGCAGCAGCTTCTTCGCTATGATCCTCGCCATCTGAAATAATAATGAGCACTCGATTGGTTTGTTCTTCATCATCAAAATAGGTGGTAGCCAACTTAATAGCTTCGTTAATGGCGGTTCCTTGCGATGATAGCATATCGGTATTCATACTTTGAAGGAACATTTTAGCCGAAGCATAATCTGTTGTAATAGGCAATTGCGGAAATGCCTTGGCGGCATAGGCAATAATCCCTACCCGATCGCTTGCTAAATTATTAATGATTTGCGTTACCAATTGTTTTGATTTTTCCAATCGGTTAGGAGCAATGTCTTCGGCCAACATACTTTTGGAAACGTCTACAGCAAACACTATGTCTACCCCTTCTCGCTTAACGGTTTCTAGCTTTGTACCTATTTTGGGGTTTACCAAGGCTATGGATAGGCAAGCAAATGCCAAGCTTAAAACCACTACTTTTAAAATGGCTTTAAACAGGGACGTGTTGGGGCTTAATCTTTTAAGCAATTGCTTATCTGCAAACTTTTTTTGGGCCCTGTATTTCCAAAACTGGAGCACTAGAAAAAGCAGCATTATTATTGGAATAACTCCCAATACCCAAAACCATATTTTTTCTTCTAATTGATACATTTATTTTATAGCTATAAGCTTTAGGCTTAAATTGTTGTTATTTTTTATTGTTTGGCTGTTGGCTATTTGCTTTTAGCCTTTGGCTCTTTCTTCTCTATTCTCTTCTCTCTATTCTCTTCTCTAATTACACAAAACTTCTAAACACCGTATACCTTAGCAGTAATTCCAGAAGCAATAGCATGCCTGCCAAAATTACTAAGGGGCGGTACTTCTCATCATAGTTATAAAACTTAAACTCTTCTATTTCTGTTTTTTCTAGTTTATTGATTTCACTATATATCTCTTCAAGCTTTTTGTTATTGGTTGCTCTAAAATACTTCCCTCCGGTAACTTCGGCAATTTCCTTAAGCAAAGTTTCATCAATTTCTACTTGAATACGCGCATATTGAAAATCACCTGTTCTAGGGTCTATAGCTACAGGCGATAAGGCCATACCGTTGGTTCCTAAGCCAATGGTATAGGTTTTAATACCGTATTCTACAGCCAATTCACTGGCTATTTTTGGATCTATAAATCCTGAGTTGTTAACCCCATCGGTTAATAATATAATCACTTTACTGGTAGCTTTACTATCCTTTAATCGGTTTACCGATGTGGCTAATCCCATTCCAATAGCCGTTCCGCCTTCAATAATGGTATTGTATTTAATACTTTTTAGTGAGCGTAATACAATAGCCTTATCGCTAGTAATAGGGGTTTTTGTATAGCTCTCGCCTGCATACTCCACTAGACCTATGCGATCGTTTGGGCGGTCTTTTATAAATTCGGCTGCTACTTTTTTAAGGGCTTCTAGCCTGTTGGGCGATAGATCTTTGGCTAACATACTGGCCGATACATCTATGGCCATAACAATATCAATTCCACGGGTGGTCTTGGTTTTTGTAGATACATCTACGGTTTGTGGCCTAGCCAAGGCCATAATTAATAATGTTAACGCTAACAAACGCAATATAAACAAGCCATGTTTTAATTTAGGTAACCAGGAATTGGTAATCTTAAAGCCCTTTAAACTGGATATTTTAAGCTCGGCTGTTTGCTTTTTATGTTTGAATAAATACCATATCACAGCCAGTGGTAATGCCAATAGTAACCAAAAAAATTCTTTATTTACAAACTCTATACCCTCTAACATTAGTCTTCGTCTTTTTTAAGTTCTATGGAATTTAAAATACGTTCCACAATTTGGTCGGCATATGCATCGTCATTTGCATAAGTAATGACTATTTGTTGTAGCACATTTTGTGAAGTAAACTGCAATAACACATAGCTACCATCTTGGGTTTTTTGGCTTACAGGGTTTTTAGCCTTTAAGGTGCCATAGGTTTTTAAACCTTCTGCACCATTGGGTGTTACAAATTTATCCCTAAGCACCACAATGTCCTGGGCGCCTTGGGCCTCCATACCCTTAATGCTGCGTTCTGAGGCCTGCTCTAAATCGATCTTGTTGTTTTGCTGGTTTTTGTATACTGTTGTATTTACAAAAATACTGAATACATCCAACAAAGTTCCGTAAGCAAAGGTGGTTTGTGTTACTTGGGCCTTCATTTCATCTGCCATAGGCAGCTCTACCCGGCGCAACACTTTAGGAGTGCTTATAGTAACGGGTGGAAATCCATACTCGCTAGTTACCCACTCACCTTCTAATAACTCAATACTATCGTGACCGATAATGGTATCTTTTACATAACCAAACCCATACTTAATACCAAACCCTACAAAGGTTGCAAATAACAACAACACCCCAAGAACCACTGTTATGATAATCTTTTTGCGTTTCTTTTTACGTTCTAGTACTTCCCGGTATTTTTGGTCTAAAAGTTTTTCTTCCTCGGTAGGTTCAGGCAGGGCTTCTTTTACGTGGTCTATCTCAACATCAATGGTGTCTCTATCTATTTTTGCAAGCTCTTTATCTACAGCAGACTTGGCAAATTTTACCAAATCGGCCCGTTTTAAAATGCTTTCTAAATTCTTAATATCTTCTTTGCTAATATCTACCTGGTTGGCCTCTTTTAATAATTTAAGTCTGCTTATCAACTCATCTGTAGTACTCTCTAAAGCACGGTCGTAAACTTTTTCATCTAGGTATTTTCTAATGATGAACGTGAGCTCGGAGTAATATTCCTTAATAGACTCCGTTTCTAAATAATGGCTCTCGTCCAGCTTTTTTAAAGCGAGTTTAGCACGGTCGTAAGGCGGTAATAAAGCTATTTGCTCGGCTTCGGTCAACGGTTTTTTTCGCCAAATAAACCAATACATTAAAAATGCAATAATACCTACTATTAAAAGGGTTAGTAACAGGTACTTCCACCAATTACCCGTGGATTTCTTTACCTCTATTATGGGCTTAATATCGTAAAGGCCTTGCTTAGTGGTATCGACAACCACATTGTTAACGGCTACTTTTAACGAATCGGTAAAGAAGGTTTTATTGCCAATGATTATTTTTTGCCTGGGGATGGTGTAGGCTCCAGAATCAAATTGGGTTAAACCATATTTTTTGATGAGATTGAATTTGTCTTTGTTCTTAATGGTATCAATATCGTACGATTCAATCATTTCCAGCGGCGTAAAGCTTTGTCCTTCGGGAAACACCACTAGGTTTGTAGAATCTGTTTCTACAGCAATCTCATAGGTTATTTGCTGTCCTATTTTTATGGCGGTTGAGTCTATAGAAGCTTTTACTTGTGCGTGTGATGAAATAGAGAATAGAGAGAAGAGCATAGAGAAAAGAGCGCAAAGACGGATAACTCTGGTCTTTATAAATAGTCCTGTTTTATTATAACCTATACCTCTCACCTTCTGTTTTTCGTTTTTCACTTTTCGTTTTTCACTTTTCACTTAAAACTAGCCTCTTCGTTTAAAATAACCCAACATCTTTTTTACGTAGCTTTCATCTACACGGCAATCTATAGTGCCGGCACCAGATTTATTAAAACTCTCTTTATAATAACCTACTTTTTCTTGATAGAATTTACCATAGTTGAGCCTTACTTTTTTAGATGCTGTATTTACCAACATCCATTCGCCAGTTTCTTCATCCAGCATTTGCACCACACCAAGATTTGGGATGGTTTCTTCTTGCTTATCATACACCCTAATACCCGTAACATCATGCTTCCCTGAAACAATCTTCATGGTTTGGTGGTAATCGTCTGCAATAAAATCAGACAGTACAAATACAATGGCTTTTTTCTTCATCACATTTTGCATAAACTTCAATGCTTCGGCCAGATTGGTTTGCTTACTTTCGGGTTCAAACTCAATGAGTTCACGAATTATACGCAATACATGAGAGCGTCCTTTTTTAGGGGGGATGTAAAGTTCCACTTTATCGGAAAACAAAATGAGTCCGATTTTGTCATTGTTTTGTGTTGCCGAAAAGGCCAAGGTGGCTGCTATTTCGGTTACCACCTCATTTTTAAACTGTTGGTCGGTGCCAAATAACTCAGAGCCCGAAACATCCACCATAAGCATCATGGTGAGCTCGCGCTCTTCTTCAAATACCTTTACATAGGGTTCGTTATAACGGGCGGTAACATTCCAATCGATATTCCTAACATCATCACCAAATTGATACTGGCGGACTTCACTAAAGGTCATACCACGCCCCTTGAAGGTAGAATGGTATTCGCCTCCAAAGATATGATCGGACAACCGACGTGTCTTTATCTCAATCTTCCGTACTTTTTTTAGTAATTCCTTTGTATCCATTTAGTCATTTACGATTGTAGATTTTTGATTTACGATTTACGCTCTAAAATCGTCATTCGTCATTCCAAAATCTG
This sequence comes from Aestuariibaculum scopimerae, assembly GCF_059428085.1. Taxonomy (NCBI): domain Bacteria; kingdom Pseudomonadati; phylum Bacteroidota; class Flavobacteriia; order Flavobacteriales; family Flavobacteriaceae; genus Aestuariibaculum; species Aestuariibaculum scopimerae. Next base: position 1,648,820 of record NZ_CM182089.1, on the reverse strand, counting down.
AAATCCTATGGTACTTCTATTTCGTTTACTATTTTATTGATAATATCTACTGAAGTGACATTTTCAGCCTCGGCTTCGTAAGTAATGCCTATTCTGTGTCTTAACACATCGTACACTACAGCTCGAACATCCTCTGGAATAACATAACCGCGGCGTTTAATAAAGGCATAGCATTTGGCTGCTGATGCTAAATTGATACTACCACGAGGTGAAGCCCCAAATGAAATAAGTGGTTTTAAATCGGCGAGTTTATATTTTTCTGGGTAACGGGTGGCAAAGATGATATCTAGAATATATTTCTCAATTTTTTCATCCATATACACCTCTCTTACTACTTTTTGTGCTTTTAGTATTTGTTCTAAAGACACCACTGGGTTTACTTTTTCCCAAGCACCTTTCATATTGGCTCTCATAATGAGTTGCTCTTCAGTAATTTTTGGATAGTCTATAACCGTTTTAAGCATAAAACGGTCTACCTGAGCTTCTGGTAAAGGATAGGTCCCTTCTTGCTCTACAGGATTTTGTGTAGCCATTACTAAAAATGGGGGATCTAACTGAAAGGTTTCATCACCAATGGTTACTTGTTTTTCCTGCATGGCTTCGAGTAAGGCAGACTGGACTTTGGCAGGTGCCCTGTTAATCTCGTCGGCTAAGACAAAGTTGGCAAATATGGGCCCTTTCTTAATGGAAAAATCATTGACCTTCATATTATAGATCAAGGTTCCTGTAACATCTGCCGGCAATAAATCTGGGGTAAATTGTATTCTACTAAAACTACCATGCACTGCTTGCGCCAGCGTATTGATAGCCAATGTTTTTGCTAATCCTGGAACCCCCTCCAATAATATGTGTCCTTGACCCAAAAGGCCAATTAACAAGCGCTCTACCATATGCTTTTGCCCTACGATAACTTTGTTCATCTCTAGCATTAGTAAATCAACAAAAGCACTCTCCTTTTCTATTTTCTCATTAATTGTCTTAATATCAATTGTGCTAGTATCTTCCATCATTGTTTGTTTTTATAAAAGCCCGAATATACCGCGCTTATTTGAGCAATGCAAATTGTTAAAATTTTTCTTTGATGGCTGTTAACAATTGGTTAAAATAATTTTTAAGGGGCGTTAATAATTGGTTAAAACAAAAAAGCAACGCGAAATCGCGTTGCTTTTATTGGTTATTACTTACTAAATCTTATTTATTACTCGGCTACTAAGGTTATATCAGCTACTTGAGTTTCTGCATTAACCGCTACAGTAACTTCCACATCTTGCGATACAAAACCTGTAGCACTAACCGTCATGGTATAAGTTCCAGCGGGTACATCTTCTATTAAGTAAACACCAGACTCGTCGGTTTCATCGGCTACTGGGTTACCATCAACCATAATGGTTGCAGTTGCTGTAACACCTTCTGTTAATCCAAGCACTGTACCTGTAATAGACCCCGGCTTCATCATCAATTCAATAGGATCGGCAATCGTAGTTATTTCTCCGTTGGTAACTACCACATCCATAGCACTTCCATAAGAATAATCAGATTCCTCATCTATTGGAGTTACCATAACCTCATAGGTTCCTGCTGGCACACCCCAAAGGGCAAATGCACCTGTTTCTGTATCGGTAGGCGATGTAATTACAAAATCATCCGTTGGGTCGTCGTTACCCATGTCATCAACTAAAACTGATGCCATAGACGGTACATCCATTGGCGAAACATTACCTTCAATAATACCTGAACTTACTTCGGCACTTGCATAAAGTACGGGTTTTAAAATAATGTTGCTTGATGCTCCGGCCATAACTATGGACTTATCTACATCAAAATCTAAAACAAAATCGTATGTAAATCCTTCTTCTATAACAGCATCTATTTTAAGTTTTAAACCCGATTGCTGTGCACTGGGGGTTTTAAGGTCAAATTCTTCATCAACCTCTTCATCATTCTCTATAACAATAGTATTACCATCGCCCAATACCAATCGCATTTGTGTTAGGGTTCCTGCTGGTATTGGAAACCTGTCTACAAGTACTTTGCTTACGCCTCCTGTAAAGTCCAATAGGTTTACGGTTTCTTGTTGTGCTTCAAGCGACATCCATCCGTTCTCGTCATCACTATTGTCATCCATCTTAATCATAACGTCTACAATTTCAACGTTAACGGCCTTGTATTCGCCAGGCGCATCAACTAGTTTAACTGAAATTGTGGGATCTCCTGAATTTATTTTTCCAGAGTCATTATCGTCGCACCCTACAAAGGCAATTAACAACATGGAAAAAATAAATGCTTTTAAAATTTTAACTGTCTTCATAAATATTCTGCTTTTTTTAAATTCGTACTTCTGTATATACGGCCTTATAACTGTTTTGGACTATATTACCTTTAGGCTACCACTAAAAACATCCTGTAAGCATTGTATAAAAATCTTGTTTACAGCCCGTTAAGAAGATTTGGGTTTTCTGTTATTTTAACTTTGGAGCGTGTATAAATAATAAACAAGTTTACGATATTAAATCTGTTTTAAGTACTTTTATATGTGAATAGCAAAAATCATCTTTAATTTACTTAGCCTATCGATAAACAGGCCATAAAACACGCTTAAACAACATGACAAAAACAGCCCTTATTACTGGTGCTACAAGTGGAATTGGATATGCAACTGCATACGAGTTTGCTAAAAATGGTATTCAACTTATTTTATGTGGAAGGCGTTTAGAGCGCCTGCACACTATACAAGAAGCTTTAGGAAATTTAACAAATGTACACATCCTTAATTTTGATGTGCGTGACAAAGCAGCTACTTTTAAGGCTATTGCTTCTATTCCCGATGCCTTTAAACCGATTGATATTCTGATTAATAATGCTGGAAACGCCCATGGTTTAGACCCTATAAATGATGGCAATACTGAAGACTGGGATGCCATGATGGATATTAATGTTAAGGGCCTATTATATGTTAGCAAGGCCATTATACCACAAATGACAGAACGCCAAGCTGGACATATCATCAATATTGGGTCTTCAGCTGGTAAGGAAGTTTACCCAAAAGGCAATGTATACTGTGCCAGTAAGCATGCTGTATTAGCAATTACCGAGGGCATGCGGATTGATTTAAACCCTTTTGGTATTAAAGTAAGTGCCATAAACCCCGGGCTAGTCCAAACCGAGTTTTCAGAGGTACGCTTTAAAGGTGATACCAAAAGTGCCGAAAACGTATATAAAGGTTTTAAAGCATTACAAGCAGAAGATATTGCTGAGATTATCTATTTTGTTATCTCAAGACCTGACCATGTAAATATTGCTGATATGTTGATATACCCGAGTGCCCAAGCAAGTTCTACGATTGTGAATAAGCAAACTAATTAAAAAAGATTCCTGCTTTCACAGGAAGTTGCTATGATTAACAAACGCCTCCTTATAAAACATCTTTTAGCGCATAACGACGAAAACAGCTTTTACGATAAAAAGCGTAAAATTGATATTAGCTTTAAGGAAGGTAAGGCCAAGTTTTTAAAGCACATCTGTGCGCTTTCCAATAGCAACCCAAAAAACAACTCCTATATTGTTATTGGTGTTGAGGACAGTGACAACACTATTGTTGGTGTGGACTTTTTTGACGATAGTAAAATTCAAAACCTCATCAATGCCTACTTAACCAATCCGCCTATTGTACAATATGAAAACATCCCTTTCCCGCACCTAAAAGATGATAAGGTGGTGGGCTTGGTAACCATTAGACCTACTGGCAAGTTAACCTCCCTAAGGAAAAACATTTGGAAATACTATGGCGGTTCAGTGTTTTTTAGGGATGGCAGCATGAGCATGCCGAAGGTATTCGATATTGAGGTAAAGGACATTAATTCTAAAATTGTTAAGGCCATTGAGAATAATGCCCAAAATAATATTGAGCATACCTTAAATGGTGTGTTCGATTTTATGAACAAGCGCCAAGATTATAATCCGCAATACAAGGTTTTTATGGAGTACTTTGTGGTATGTTGGGCTGGGCAAAAAAAAGTGGTTAAGGACGAGACTTTCTTTTCTCGGGTTGATATTGAATTGATCAACGAACAAGTACGTTTGTTTTTCTCGGCTCTAGACGAGGTGGCTATTTTTATAAATGATGATTCTTTTAAGATTATTGAGTATGTTAATTTAGGCTTTCAAAACGTTAATAAATACTACCAACTAGAGGAAACCGTAATTAAGTTTGAAAACAACGCTAACTATTCTATCAATACCAAACTGTTGTTTCAGCCTCCACAATACGATAAACGCATTTTACACCATATATATAATACCAATAACACGATTTTAAACAAGCTTAAAAAGGGCCTGACACTAACCAAGCATGAGGCTGCCGATTTAAAGAGCCTGCCTGTTACGTATTTGATATGCTATTTTAATCTGTTTCATGAAGCTATTGATAAGCTTCAAGAAGCAAAACCTTACTTAAAAGCTTATAGTGATGAACTGGACCGGCTATACAAAGAGTCCATGCGAATATTACGAAAAGTTAAATATAGCTAAGATAACGTACACTTAATCTTAATTTAACTTTTAAACGCCTATTGATAAGAAAAAAATATTATTTTTGTAACGCTATTAATCTTTTTAAGATATAACCTTGCTTCTTCCAGGAAATCATTTATTGGGTTTGGGGCAAGGTTTATTAGTTTAAATGGCTTTGTTATTTATCTTATAATTATCCTTCTATAATCACTATAGTGACCCCCTATACTGTTCAACTACTGGCTCTTTACTCAACCTTCCACAAAGAGACAACAATTACAAGGTAATAAAAAATCTGCCATACTTTGGGTATAACAGATTTTAATATTCTTAATGTTTTTTATAACCTACAAATCAAACTTAATACCTTGTGCCAAGGGTAGTTCTGTGGTATAGTTAATGGTGTTGGTTTGTCTACGCATATATACTTTCCATGCATCGCTTCCCGACTCACGACCGCCACCGGTTTCTTTTTCGCCACCAAAGGCGCCGCCAATTTCGGCTCCTGAGGTTCCTATGTTAACGTTAGCAATACCACAATCGGATCCTGCAACAGATAAGAAACGCTCTGCTTCTCGTAAATTATTCGTCATAATGGCAGAAGACAAGCCTTGTGCTACATTATTTTGAATGTTGATGGCATTCTCAACATCCCCTGTGTATTTTAATAGGTACAGCACCGGCGCAAAGGTTTCATGCTGTACAATTTTAAACTCAGGCTTGGCTTCAACTATAGCTGGTTTTACATAACAGCCACTTTCATAACCTGCTCCTGAAAGTACGCCGCCTTCTACGACCAAATGGCCACCTTCTTCTACAACTTGTTCCAACGCCTTATTGTACATATTTACGGCATCGGTATCAATTAAAGGACCCACATGGTTATTTTCATCCAGCGGATTGCCTATCCGTAATTGTTTGTAAGCTGCTACAATGGCATCTTTAACTTTATTGTAAACAGATTCGTGAATAATTAAACGACGGGTACTGGTACAACGCTGTCCTGCAGTACCAACAGCACCAAAAACAGCTCCTATAACGGTCATTTTTATATCAGCATCGGGTGTTACTATAATAGCATTGTTACCTCCTAATTCCAATAAGCTTTTCCCTAAGCGGGCAGCTACTTCCTGTGCCACTATTTTACCCATTCGGGTACTTCCAGTCGCCGAAACTAATGGTATACGTGTGTCCTTCGTCATGAATTCACCCACTTTGTAATCGCCATTAATTAAACATGAAATGCCTTCCGGTAAATTGTTTTGCGCAAAAACCTCTGCCGCTATATTCTGACAAGCTATGCCACAAAGCGGTGCTTTTTCACTGGGTTTCCAAACACATACATCGCCGCACACCCATGCTAAAGCCGTGTTCCAAGACCAAACGGCTACAGGGAAGTTAAAGGCGGATATAATCCCCACAACCCCCAACGGATGGTACTGCTCGTACATACGATGGCCCGGACGTTCGGAATGCATGGTTAACCCATGAAGCTGACGCGAAAGCCCCACAGCAAAATCACAGATATCAATCATTTCCTGCACCTCACCTAAACCTTCTTGGTAACTTTTACCCATTTCATAAGATACCAATTTGCCCAAGGCTGCCTTTTTTTCTCTTAACTTATCACTAAACTGGCGTACAATGTCTCCACGTTGTGGCGCAGGCATGGTGCGCCAAACCTTAAAGGCTTTTGTGGCCGCCTCCATAACAGCCTCATAATCGGCCTTGGTTGTAGTTTTAACACTAGCTATTAGTTGTCCATCCACTGGTGAATACGACGCTATTACATCGCCATTTCCAAAGTTATTAGACCCCGTTGAACTTCCCAAGTTCATCGCTTTAACACCTAGCTGGCTCAAGGTTTGCTTTATTTCGAAATCTGCAGTAACTGCCTCCATATTGCGTTTATTTTTACGAATTATTTAATTTTGAGGTAAAGATACTAATAAAAACTTGTTTTGATTACAGACTTCATTTCTAAATACTGTATCTTTAAAGGTGATTTTTTTATTAAAAATTAAGCCGTGAAATATCTTATTTTCTTAACTGCCTGCTGCTTTGTTCTTTTAAGCTGTAAAAATAAGGCAACTATTGAACCTTCATCCATAACAAACACTAAAAAACCAATTGATAGTATGCCACGTTTTTCTATAATTATACACGGAGGAGCAGGTACCATTTTAAAAGAAAACATGCCCGCAGAACGGGAAACCGCCTATAAACTAAAATTAAGGGAAGCTATTCAAGTGGGGTATAACATCTTGAAAAATGGGGGCAGTAGTTTAGATGCCGTACAAAAAACCATTAATGTTATGGAAGATTCGCCTCTATTTAATGCTGGAAAGGGCGCTGTATTTACCAATGCAGGCACCAATGAACACGATGCGTCCATTATGGATGGTAAAACCCTAAATGCGGGAGCATCTGCAGGCACTAAAACAGTAAAAAACCCCATAGATTTAGCACGAGCCATTATGGACCATTCGCCCCATGTGATGCTGTCTGGTGCTGGTGCCGAAGCCTTTGCTGAAGAACAAGGATTGACTATTGTTAGTCCAGATTATTTTTATACTGAGGATAGATTCCAGTCACTTCAAAGAATTAAAGCCACTAAACAAAAGACTTCTAAACAAGTATACACCCAACCCTTTTATGATGACCAAATTAAAGACTCTAAATTTGGCACCGTAGGTTGTGTTGCACTTGATATACATGGTAATATAGCGGCCGGTACTTCAACGGGAGGCATGAGTAATAAACGTTGGGGACGTATTGGTGACTCGCCCATTATTGGAGCTGGCACTTATGCCAATAACAATTCCTGTGGCGTTTCTAGCACAGGTTGGGGAGAGTTCTTTATTAGAGGTATGGTGGCCTATGATATCTCGGCGCTTATGGCTTACAAGGGACTATCCCTAAAGGAAGCCGCTAAAGAAGTTATCCAGAAAAAAGTGCCCGAATTGGGTGGCGATGGTGGTATTATAGCTATAGATGCCAAAGGCAACATGGTAGCCGAATTTAATACCGCTGGTATGTTTAGGGCCTACATAAACCAAGAAGGGGTGTTAACCTTGGGTATTTATAATGACAAAACTTTATGACATATTTAACAACCGTGAATAATCTGAACATATAAATAAAAACGTAATTACATTAATTAAGAAACCACCTACACTTCTTATCTTTAAGTCTAATTTATTAAATACATCCGTCCATGTCTTTAAAAAAATATCTTGCCTTTATATTGCTCATCCTATTAGCACTATCCTGTAAAAAGAAAACCGTAGAAACCGATAACATTTTTAAATTTAGAGATTATATTAGTTATACCACCTCCAATATGGTATCGGTAGCAGATCCCATACAAATTAATTTAGCCAATGATGTTGCTGGTTGGGAAATAGGCCAGAAAATTACCGATAATATTGTTAGCATAACACCGCATGTACAAGGAAGTCTTACCGTAGTTAATGCACACACCCTTGTGTTCACCCCAGACGAATATCTAGACCCCGCAACCGAATATACTGTAACAGTAAAACTAAATGCTATTTATAAGGATATTCCCAAAGATTTTTATACCTACACCTTTCAATTTAAAACCATAACACCTGGTTTTACCTTAGTGACCCAACAGTTACAATCCTACAGTAAAGAATGGCAATATTTAAATGCCATGATACGTTCGGCGGACGTTCTCTCTTTAAAAGATGCCAAGCAATTGATCCATGCTTCACAGGATGGCAAAAAACTAAACCTTGTGTTTAATGAATATTCAGAAAATGCCAAGGTTTTCGAGTTTAAGATTGATAGTATTCACCGCAAAATAGATGATAGTAACCTACTGGTACAGTGGGACGGTAAACCTATTAAAGCAACTAGTAAAGGAGAAAACACCCTGCTAATTCCAGGGATCAACAATTTTACCATAGTAGATGTAAAAGTGGTTCAATTTCCCGAGCAGTATTTATCCATAAACTTTTCCGACCCCTTAAAAAAACAACAGAACTTTGATGGGCTGGTCTCTATTCAACATGTAAAAAATCCCAAATACATTGTAGATGGCAATATTTTAAAAGTGTACCCAAATACTAAATTGGTTGGCAATATTCAAGTAGATATTTTTCAGGGCATTGCCAATCAGGACGCCTTTAAACTGAAAACCCCTTTTTCTGAAACCTTATTATTTGAAGCTCTAAAACCTCAAGTTAAACTTATCAACAACGGCACTATTTTACCCAACTCGCAAGAATTAAAGTTCAATTTTGAAGCTGTGAATCTTAAGGCTGTTGATGTTAGAATCATTAAAATATTTGAAGATAACATTTTGCAGTTTTTACAAGACGACTATTTAAATAGTGACAACGATTATGCCATTAGAAAGGTTGGACGTCGTATAGCAAAACAAACCATTACTTTAGAAAACGAGACTGAGAATACGGGTAAGTGGAAAGCCTACAGTATTGATTTATCCAAATTCTTTAAAGCCGATGCAGGTGCTATTTACCGTGTAGAACTGAGCTTCAAAAAAGACTATTCACTCTACAATTGTACGGACCAACTAGACAATTCGAAAGCTGATAATGATGAGAATACTTATGAGGCTTATTATGATGAAGGTGCCTATGATGACCCAATTTACCAAGATTTTACTACGGAAGACGAAGACCTAAAAGAAGAGGCTTACTGGGATCATTTAACTTATAGTTATAGAGACAGAAGTTATAACTGGAATGAACGCGACAATCCTTGTCACAGTGCTTACTACAATGATAATCGTATCGTTTCACAAAACTTGTTGGCATCCAATTTAGGGGTTATTGCTAAACAAAGCACCAACAACACTTATTACTTTGCGGTTACTAACATTTTAACTACTGAACCTGAAGCCAATGCTACTATAAGACTTTATAATTTCCAGCAACAAGAATTAGCCAGACGTACTACAGACCAAGATGGCTTAACGCTTTTTGATTTGACTCACAATGCAGCCTTTGCCACTGTTACCAAAGGGCGAAATACCACCTATGTAAAACTGGCCGATGGCAACTCACTATCCTTAAGTAAGTTCGATGTTTCAGGCAACAAGCTCCAACGCGGTCTTAAAGGTTACCTTTATGGAGAACGTGGTGTTTGGCGTCCTGGCGATTCTCTACATCTTACCTTTATTTTGAATGATATGGTCAATGAATTACCCAAAGGCCATCCAATAAAACTGGAGGTAACGGACCCTGATGGCAAACTTGTTTTTAAACAGGTAACAGCCAAAAACCTCAACAATTTCTACACTTTTACTGTACCAACTGCCTCCGAAGATAAAACAGGAACCTACAACGCCAGGATATCTGTTGGTGGTGCAGCATTCTACAAAAGCTTAAAAATAGAAACGGTTAAACCCAATCGTTTAAAGATCAATGTTAACTTTGAAAACGACATCCTTACCAGTAAAGCTCCTTTAAAAGGGACTCTGGATGTGGCTTGGTTACACGGTGCTCCTGGTAAAAACTTAAAGGCCGAGATAAAAGCCAAGTTTAGCACTTCGCATACAGGATTCAAAAACTACAAAGCCTATACTTTTAATGATCCCACGCGTAAATTCTCTACCGAAGAGGTTAATGTATTTAAAGGCCAAGTTAACGAAAATGGTCTTGCAAACATAAAGAGCAAACTTGAGGTTGGAAAAAATGCTCCTGGAATGCTCAATGTCCAGTTTTTAGTCCGAGCCTTCGAGAATGGTGGCGATTTCTCCATGGATGCCTTTACCAAAACCTATGCTCCTTATGAGTCGTTTGTAGGGTTACGCTCGCCCAAGGGTAACGATTATGGTTCCTTCTATACCGATGAAAACCAAACTTTTGATGTAGTTGTGGTCAATGCCCAAGGGCAGCCCATACAACGCAACAACCTTGAGGTAAAAGTCTATAAAATAGAGTGGCGCTGGTGGTGGAATGCCTCGTACGATAATTTGTCAAGCTATGTGTCGAGCACCTATCACAGACCATATTTAGATACTACCGTTAATACCGATAGCAATGGAAAAGGGCACTTTAACATTACCATTCCCGAAAACGAACGCGGTCGCTATTTAATTCGAGTTTCAGATCCCATAAGTGGTCATGCCACTGGACGTACAGCTTATTTCTATAAAAACTGGTATATGCCTGCAGGAGACAAAGAAGCTGCTAAAATGTTGGTGTTTTCAGCCGATAAGAACCAGTATCTAGTAGGTGAAACTGCAAAGGTCTCCTTTAAATCGGGTAGTGAAGGCAGGGCATTGGTGAGTATTGAAAATGGTACTGAAGTCCTCAATTATAACTGGGTTGAAACAAACCCAGGCGAAACCACTCTAGAGATTCCAGTTACATCACGTATGGCCCCCAATGTATTCATCAATATTTCCTTGTTACAACCCCATGCAATTACTGAAAATGATTTGCCCATTCGTTTGTATGGTGTGATTCCTATAATGGTTGAAGATCCCAAAACTAAATTAGAACCTCAACTAAGTATGCCCGATGTATTAAAGCCTGAGCAAACTTATGAGATAACAGTCTCAGAAAAAAATAAGAAGCAGATGACCTATACTATTGCTGTGGTAGAAGAAGGCCTGTTGGATTTAACCCGTTTTAAAACACCCAATGCCTGGGACACCTTCTATGCGCGCGAAGCCCTGGGCGTAAAAACCTGGGATGTGTTTGATGATGTGATTGGCGCCTATAGTGGCAGCACCGACCAGGTGTTTGCCATTGGTGGCGATGGCAGTGCCATTGCCGGAAAAAATAAAAAGGCTAACCGTTTTAAACCCGTTGTAACCTATTTAGGTCCTTTTGAACTCCAAGCTGGTGAACATGCCAAACACCGTATTAAAATGCCAAACTATATTGGTTCGGTACGTGCTATGGTGGTAGCCGGAAACTCAAAAACTGAAGCTTACGGCAATACGGATAAAGCCGTACCCGTAAAAAAACCACTGATGGTATTGGCAAGTTTACCGCGCAAACTGAGTCCCGGTGAAAAAGTGACCCTGCCTGTAACGGTATTTGCTATGGAAGCTAAAGTGAAAACCGTAAACCTTCGTTTAAAATTAAGTGAGGGCGTTAGCATTGTAGGCACCCAAACCCAAACCCTGACCTTTGTAAAACCTGACGAACAAATAGCTTATTTTGAATTGGATGTTAGCAAAGCCAAAGGCATCAGTACCATTGAGGTGGTTGCCAATGGTAATGGCGAAACTTCTACCCACAAGATAGAAATAGATGTGGTAAACCCGAACCCCTTCACCACAAGAAGCATAGACAAAACCTTGGGATCCAATGCCACAATGGCCATGGATTTTGCCACTTTTGGCGAACCGGGCACCAATACAGCTACTATTGAGTTTTCTACTCTGCCCCCTATGGATTTCACCCGTAGATTGCAATACCTCATTCAATATCCGCACGGTTGTGTTGAGCAAACCACTTCAAGTGCCTTTCCGCAGTTATTCCTCAACGATATTTTTGATTTGACATACGATAAAAAACAGGCTATAGAAGCCAATATTAAAACTGCCATTACCCGCCTGAGTCATTTTCAAAACCCTAATGGAAGCATGAGCTATTGGATAGGCGAATCCACTGCCAGTGATTGGGGCACTAGTTATGCGGGACATTTTATGATAGAGGCCGAAAAGAAAGGTTATTTACTACCACTTACCCTTAAGAGTAACTGGATACAGTACCAAAAAGAGGCAGCACGTAATTGGCGCCCCAGTTACCAATATTACAACTCTGATTTGGCACAGGCCTACCGCCTTTATACGCTGGCTCTAGCAGGAAGCCCGGACCTAGCATCTATGAACAGGTTGCGTGAATTCTCAGAACTATCCAACGAGGCTAAATGGCGCTTAGCCGCAGCCTATGCGCTGGTAGGCCAAAAAGAAGCTAGTGATGCCATTTCACAGTTAGCCAACATTCTTTTCAAGCCATCCGCTTATAGTTATTATACCTATGGCTCTGTGGATAGAAATCGTGCCATGGCACTGGAAACCATGGTGCTTACCAAAAACCCAAAACAGCGCGAACTTGCAGAATATATTGCTAAAGACCTATCTAGCAACCGTTGGATGAGCACCCAAACTACTGCTTACAGCCTATTAGCCATGGCAAAAATGGTACAAGTTAATGGTGGAAAAGCTTTGAAAGTAAACTACACCCTTAATGGTAAAACCGAAACCATAGATACCCAGCAAGCGGTTGCCCAACGTGAAGTAGCTGTGGTTGATGGAAATAATACCGTTTCTGTTAACAATGCCATAAGCAATGTGGTGTATGTGCGTATCTTAAACTCAGGCAAGCTACCTTTAGGTCAGGAACTCGTGGAGCAACGCGGTTTAAGTGTTTCTATAAAATACACCGATTTAAAAGGGAATGCCCTAAACGTTGCTACTCTTAAGCAAGGTCAAGACCTTATTGCCTTGGTAAGTGTTAGTAATTTAAAGAGCGAACCTGTAAACGATGTGGCGCTTACACAATTGTTCCCATCGGGTTGGGATATTGTTAATACCCGTTTCACAGATTTTGGAGATACCACTGTAAGCCAGGCACGTTACACCGACATACGCGACGACCGGGTAAACTTCTATTTTGATTTAGGGAAAAGTGGTAAAGAACGTACCAAAACCTTTAGTGTGATGTTGAATGCATCGTATTTGGGCACTTACTATTTACCAGGTATTCAGGTCGAAGCGATGTATGACAATGATTATTTGGTGAGAACTAAAGGCCAGTGGGTTACAATTGAGAAGTGATATGTTTTTGAAGAAACATAAAGTCAAGTTGAGTATTATAGGTGTATTCTTAATTGCGTATGCCCTCTGTTTACCCAAACACCTATTTAATAATGCTACGGCTACCATTATTACCAGTAAAGATGGTACACTTTTGGGTGCACAAATAGCCAAGGATGGGCAGTGGCGATTTCCACAAAACGACTCAGTACCCGAAAAATTTAAAGCCTGCATCATCCAATTTGAAGATGCTTATTTTTACAAACATCCGGGGTTCAATCCCATATCCATATTCAAGGCCATGCGCGATAATTTAAAATCAGGTACTGTAAAGCGCGGTGGCAGTACCTTAACCCAACAAGTTATTCGTCTCTCTAGAAACGGTCGGCCACGTACCTATATTGAAAAAGTAAAAGAACTTATTTTGGCCACCCGTTTAGAACTTAGGGAGCCTAAAGATCAAATCCTGGCCTATTACACCTGTAATGCTCCTTTTGGGGGAAACGTGGTAGGGTTAGATGCCGCTGCTTGGCGCTATTTTAACAGAAGCCCTTACGATCTATCTTGGGCAGAGAGCGCCACCCTAGCCGTACTACCCAATGCGCCCAGTTTAATATATCCGGGAAAAAATCAGGAACGATTGCTTAAAAAGCGCAACACCCTTCTTAAAAAACTATTGGATCAAGCGATTATAGACAACTTAACCTATACACTTTCCATAGCAGAGGGACTGCCAAAAAAACCTTATCCCTTACCGCAAATAGCGCCCCATTTACTTCAAAAAGTAGTACAACGCTATCCAGGAAAACAACTTCAAACCACTATAGATAATCATTTGCAACAACGCGTTAATCACATTGTAAAAACACATTACAACCAATTGCTCCAAAATGAAATTTACAATGCAGCCGTCCTAGTATTGAATATAAAAACCCGTCAGGTTTTAGCCTATGTGGGTAATACCCCCACCGATAAAACCCATCAAAAAGACGTGGATGTTATAGATAAACCACGAAGTACAGGCAGTATTTTAAAACCTTTTTTATATACAGCCCTATTGGATGCCGGCGAAATCCTACCCAACACCTTGGTGGCCGATGTTCCTACACAATACGGCAGCTATAATCCCGAAAATTACAATAAGACCTATGATGGCGCCGTTACTGCCAGTAGGGCCTTATCACGTTCTTTAAATGTACCTGCCGTTCGAATGTTGCAAGCCTTTGGTCTGGATCGTTTTCACCATTACTTAAAAACACTCCAGCTTAAGAACTTAACCTATAACGCTAACCATTATGGATTATCACTAATTTTGGGAGGGGCCGAGAGCAATCTATGGGACTTGTGCAAAAGCTATGCTGCATTATCCGCTACCTTAAATCACTTTACAGAAACCTCTAGCGAATATTACACCAATGAGTTTTGTGAACCTACCTTTTTAGCTTCGGAAACCATAGACTTTGGCAAAAAAACAACTGATAAAACCTTATTTGATGCTGCTTCTATTTATTTAACTTTTGAAAGCTTAAAAAACGTCAATAGACCCGAAGGCGATGAAAGCTGGGAGTTCTTTGATGGCTCTAAGCAAATTGCTTGGAAAACGGGTACCAGTTTTGGTTTTAGGGATGCTTGGGCCATAGGCACTACCAAAGATTATGTAGTGGGTGTATGGGTAGGCAATGCTGATGGTGAGGGCAGACCGGGACTGGTAGGTGTACAAACTGCAGCACCAATACTGTTTGATGTGTTTGATCTTTTACCTAATAGCAACTGGTTTTCAAAACCATTTGATGCCATGCAAGAAGCTTCCATTTGTCAAAAAAGTGGCTACCGAGCAGCTCCTAATTGTAACGAGGTAATGATCCAATACATACAGGAAAGTGGTTTAAAAACTAGACCTTGTCCGTACCACATCCAGGTACACCTAGATAAAACAGGGCAGTATCAAGTAAACGCCTCCTGCGAATCTACAAGCAACATGCAACACCAATCGTGGTTTGTTTTACCGCCCTTAATGGCATACTATTACCGAGCCAACAATCCATTTTACAAACCCTTGCCCCCTTTTAAAGCTAACTGTTTGGGGTCACAGCCCGTAAGCATGCAGTTTATATACCCCAATCAAGACAATAGTGTTTTTTTACCCAAGGATTTTGATGGCACTACCAATGAACTCATTTTAAGACTAGCACACTCCAAACCTGCTACCACCGTATTTTGGTATATAGATGACACTTTTGTGGGGGCTACCAAAGACATCCACGATATGGCTGTAATCCCAAGTACTGGTAAACACCTTATTACGGTGGTTGATAGTTACGGAAATGAGGCCAAGCGGTGGATTGAAATTTCGGAATAGGATTATATCTTTACAAATGTCTTTAACATGCTATGATCGGATTTTGTGGTAAACACTTTCTTGGTCTTTAAGACCCTTAAATCTTTAGACACCCAAATATGATCTAGCGATAAAAGCGGGATGTTATAAAACCAGGTTTCTCGAAACCCATTGCCCTTTTTATTAAAGGCTTGATTAAAGTTTTTTTTAATGGGCTTTAAATACTTGGATTCATAAGGGGCATTAAAATCGCCTAAAATAATCGTGTTTTGGGTATCCTTAATTTCTTTGCTTACAAAATTTAACTCCCATTCGCGTGGCACATCGGTACTGCCCTGTACATCAACAGCATAAAAATTAAGTCCCCTCGTTTTAAAATGCACCACCGTAGAATGGTATCTAGAAATTGTAGTGTTTTTAATTTGTATCTTGGTTTTAGAAAAGATATAAATCTCACGCCCTATCTCATAAAAATAGTCTTTAGGGTATTTAGATTGTAACGCTTTCATGGCACTACTTTCCGTCTCAACCAAAACCATCACATCCGGCTTCCCTCCATTTTCCTCAAAAGCTTCCTCAAAACCATTGTTACGAGAGGCGTTCCAAAAAACCACTTCCAGATCGGCTTCCGTTACGCGGTCTGGTATATGAAACTTAAAGCTTCGCCCCAACCACACCAACGTTAACATGCCCGCCAAAATAATATTATACTTCTTTACCTTTAATATTAAGGACAATAGCAGCACAATTGCAATAATAACAGGCAGCGGAAACAAATAGAAGTTTAAGGACGCTCCAAAGCTCTCCTCCTTCTCAATAAAATGAATCTTTAATAAGGTTATAATGATTAATACATTGACAACCTGCAGTAGAATTCTTAAGATTTGGACGATCCTTTTTACCATCTATCGTAATGAGAATCCTTTTGCGGCCCACCAGGGGTGTACTTCAATCACCAACCGGCCAGCTTTTACCATAGGGTCGGCATTAGCCAAACTATCGGCCATTTTAAGTGTGGGCACATTATAAATAGTAATGCCCCGAATGTCGCCATTATCACCAAAAGGCCCTGAAATATCGGCATAACCCAGTTCGTACATTTTTCTTAAATGTGCTAGGTGTTGTTCTTGTAACAGTTGGGCTTCCTCTTCATTCTGCGAACGGATGGGTCCACTCTTCAGAAATGCAATAAAATACTGTTGCATTAAAATGGTGTCTTGGGTCTTTATATCCACATAGTCAAAGGTCTGAAAGCCTTTAGCTGTCAGTTCCGTCTTAATTTCTTTGATGGTTTTTTTAACAGGTTTGTCTATCTGCTTTTCTAAAACATCCAGAGTATCCTCCACTATAACCGTATCTGTTTCTTCTGCCATGGGTGCCTTTGTATCGTTTTTACATGCCAGTAATGTTGTGGTTACTATAAAAATGCTTAATAATTTCTTCATGTCTTTGTTTTTTTTCTATCTATCCCTAAAACAATCATTCCCAAGTTTTAAATGGCCGTTTACTCAATTGCGAGTTGTAATATTTAATATTGCCCGTAACTTCGGTTCCCAACCAATCGGGCTTAAAAAATGTTTCATTTTCATCACGCAGTTCAATCTCAGCAATTATTAGGCCTTCATTGTCGCCATAAAACTCGTCTATTTCAAAAATATGGTTTTCCACTTTCACTTCAAAACGTATTTTATCAATAACCCCTGGTTCACAGATTTTTAACAACGCTTCGGCTTCTTGCTTTGGGATTTCTTTTTCCCATTCAAAGCGTGATACCCCATTGGAAGCAGATAGGCCTTTTACGGTTATAAAACCTTGCTCACCTTTTATCCGAACTCTTACAGTGCGTTCTTTATGTGTGTTTAAAAACCCTTGAACAATTCTGGTCTTTTTAAAAGCAATGGCTCTGTACGCGTTTGAAATCACTAAAAATTTACGTTCTATTTCTTTCAATCTGTAAATGCTTTAATTGTTTATCATGAAATTTGCTTAGTGTAAGCAATGCTAATATGGCCCCAATAGTTGCATACAACATATCAGATTGTGTATCCCAAATATATCCCTGGGTTCCAAGGAATGAATCTCCTCCCTCTCCTGTAACTAACGATACCCCCCATTCAATAAACTCATAAGTGGCACTAATAGCTAAAGCCATACAAACTACAATAAAATTTAACCATTTTGTGGTACTCACTACTGCTTTTCGTAACAATAGCTCTCTGGCAATCATAGCAGGAACAAAGCCTTGCACAAAATGCCCCAATTTATCATAATTGTTTCTTTGTTGATGGAACACCTCCTGTAACCAATCAAAAAATGGAACTTCTGCATATGTGTAATGACCTCCAACAATTAAAATAATACCATGAAAAAAAACAAGTGTGTAAACTAAGTGTGTAAACCTAAAGTTATTAAAGGTAACAATTAAAATTAGTATACCAATAACGGCGGGTAAGACTTCCAAGAACCATGTAAAATAATCATGGGGCTTAATAGCCGACCAGATAAATAATATTCCTAATAAAATAAGAAGCGTGTAAATTAATTTCATGGCATCTTTAAATAGTATCTCACCCAAAATAGTATCTCACCCAAAGATATCTTATTTTTGAAATATTCAAGTTTAAAAATGGTTAACGATTTACCCATACGTAAAATTATTCATGTAGATATGGATGCGTTTTATGCTTCTGTAGAGCAAATGGACAACCCCAAACTAAAGGGCAAACCCATTGCGGTAGGAGGTGGCGGCAAGCGTGGCGTGGTAAGTGCCGCTAGTTACGAAGCACGAAAGTTTGGTGTAAAAAGTGCAATGGCTGGAAATCTGGCTGCTAAGCTATGTCCAAACCTTATTTTTGTTAGACCGCGCTTTGAACGATACTCTGAAATCTCCAAGAAAATTAGGGCCATTTTTTATGATTATACCGATTTGGTAGAGCCCCTTTCTTTGGATGAAGCCTATTTGGATGTTACCCTTAATAAAAAAGGCAACCCCAGCGCCTCTTTAATAGCCCAAGACATCCGGGATCGTATTTTTAAGGAGATTGGTTTAACAGCCTCGGCAGGAATTTCCATCAATAAGTTTATTGCTAAAGTAGCAAGCGATTATAACAAACCCAATGGCCAAAAAACGGTAAACCCCGAAGAGGTACTTCCGTTTTTAGAACAGTTGGATATTAGAAAGTTTTACGGAGTAGGTAAGGTAACTGCCGAAAAGATGTACCAGTTGGGTATTTTTACAGGTATGGATTTAAAGCAAAAATCCTTGGAATACTTAAGCGACCATTTTGGAAAATCGGGTCGATACTATTATTATGTGGTTCGGGGCATTCATAATAGCGAAGTAAAACCCAATAGGATAAGAAAAAGCCTAGCTGCCGAACGGACGTTTAGTGAAAACCTGTCCTCTGAAATTTTTATGCTAGAGAAACTGGACCATATTGCCGATGAAGTTGCCCGACGGCTAAACAAAAGCCAGGTAGCAGGAAAAACCGTAACGCTAAAAATTAAGTACAGTGACTTTACGCTGCAAACACGCAGCAAGACCCTGCATTATTTTATTAGTGATAAAGGGTTAATCTTAGAGACTGCCAAAGACCTACTATATCAAGAAAAGCTGAGCAACTCGGTACGCTTGCTGGGCATTTCCATGTCTAACTTAAATACTGAAACCAAACGCGCTGCCCCCGAACAAAAAAGTGTAAGCGTACAATTAAAGTTTGATTTTTAAAATATCCTAATCGTTTACAATCTCCCTAACGCGCAAGGTATTTACCATCCCTTTTTCAGCAATAGGCATAGAGGCCAAACTAATAACCATATCCCCCTTAGTAACGTACTTGTGCTTTTTAGCTATTCTATTAATATCCCCCACCGTTTGGTCGGTAGACACAAATCGGTCGTAAAAGAAGGCTTTAACACCCCAAAGTAGACTTAACTGGGTTAATATGCGTTTGTTTGGCGTAAATACCAAAATATAGCATGAGGGCCTCCAGGCCGAAATTTGAAAAGCCGTATATCCACTATTAGTTAAGGTTGAAATGGCCTTGGCATTAATTTCGTTTGCCATATTAGCGGCATGATAACAAATGGATTTGGTAATGTAACGGTTGGTACGTATGTGCGGTGGCAATTGTGGTACTTTAATTAATGGGGAATCTTCCACGCTCTTTAAGATGCTAGCCATTTGCCTGATGACTTCAACGGGGTATTTACCCACCGAGGTTTCTCCAGATAGCATTACGGCATCGGCACCGTCCATTACCGAGTTGGCAACATCGTTCACTTCGGCTCGGGTAGGCGTTAAGCTGGAAATCATGGTTTCCATCATTTGGGTAGCAATTATTACCGGTATTCTAGCTTTTTTAGCCCGTAACACCAACTGTTTTTGGATTAGAGGCACCTCTTCCGCAGGAACTTCAACTCCTAAATCACCTCGTGCTACCATAATACCATCACAATGCGAAACAATTTTATCTATATTGGTTACCGCTTCTGGCTTTTCTATTTTCGCAATGATAGGAATTTTATAATCACTGTGTTTTTCTATTAAATCACGCAATTGCATTAAATCTTCAGCATGGCGTACAAAGGATAGGGCTATCCAATCTACTTCCTCCCCGATGGCAAAAATGGCATCTTCAATATCTTTTTCGGTTAAAGCGGGTTGCGAAATATTAGTATTGGGTAAGTTCACTCCTTTTTTAGATTTTAAAGGGCCTCCCTGTATAACTTTAGCAGTAACTTCAGAGTCATTATCAGAAGACACCACTTCAAAAATCAATTTCCCATCATCCAAAAGAATACGCTCACCTGGTTTGGCATCTTGTGGAAAGCGCTCATAAGTCATATAAACACGCTCCTTGGTGCCTTCAAAACGCTCTCCCGTAGCAAATACAATTTCATCGCCAGGATGCACCACGACTTCCTCTTTCATCACCCCTACACGAAGTTTAGGCCCCTGTAAATCGGCCAGAATAGCAGCATTATAACCGTATTCCTCATTCAATTCCCTTATCATTTTTATCCGCTCAGCAACATCCTTATAATCGGCATGCGAAAAGTTAATTCTAAATACATTAACACCCTCATCAAGCATCCCTTTTAAAATATCTTTGGTACTTGTTGCGGGCCCTAATGTGGCTACTATTTTGGTTTTTTTATTTAATGGCATTAGCTAAAAATTAAATTGTCTTTTGATTTTAATTGACTGATGTCTATACTAAAGGCTGTTACAACTTGCGGAATACTTAATATACTATTTAAAATATATTTCTCCTTGCTCGCTTTAAACTCATTGTCTATTTTCAAGAAATAGTTTACCCGTTTATATTCTGGTATTAAATGGGTTGTTTTAATGATTTTATCTGGCGTATCGAACAACGAACTGTAATTTACCTGTTGGTGTTCTTCTACCTTACACATATTAGATACCAGACTCCATGTGGTTAGTTGTTTACAGTCTTCCCATTCAAAAATGGTGTAAGTTGATTTTTCAAGACTGAAATCAAGATCGGATGCTTTTCTAACCAGCCCCGTGCCCAAATATTTGTTCAGTAAATAGGCCAACCGATAATCCTCTACCGAACAATGAATTGCTATTAAAGTGCTCGACACTTCATCAAAAACATTGTCAAGAATAAGTTTGTGAATAGCCATAACTTATATTAATCGCTGTAAATATAGTATTTATAATATTCAGTTCTAATAAGTTTTCGTTAATCTTGGAAAGAAACGCAACTAAAACGTTATAGTTAATTACTTTGTTTACAAGCCTTTTAAATGAGCTTGGACATTTTGTTTTGAAAGGCAAAAAAAGCGCGTTTAGATGCTTTTTCCTCGGCCTTTTTTTTGGAGGTTGCCCGGGCTTTGGCAATGACTTTATTATCTATGGATAGTTTTACCGAAAAATGCCGTACTTCATCATTTCCGGTATCTTCATAGACATTGTAGTTGAATGTTTTCTTTTCTTTTTGGCACCACTCTATAAGCAAACTCTTATAACTAATAACCTTGCCTTCCAGGGTTTCAATGTCTACATAGGGCAGGATTACCCGCTTGTATATAAATTTTTCGCAATGCTTGTAACCCCTATCTAAAAATATGGCCCCCACCAAAGCTTCAAACAGATTGCCATGAATGTTATCGCCAAACTGTCCAGATGGTATTTTACTCTCTACTAGGTTTATTAGGTTTAGGTCTCTTCCCAGTTCATTTAAATGCTCTCTGCTAACTACTTTAGAACGCATTTTAGTTAAATAGCCCTCATCGCCACTGGGTACTTCCAAGTACAAGTGCGACGCAATCACGGCA
The DNA here is from genome assembly GCF_059428085.1 of Aestuariibaculum scopimerae. NCBI lineage: Bacteria > Pseudomonadati > Bacteroidota > Flavobacteriia > Flavobacteriales > Flavobacteriaceae > Aestuariibaculum > Aestuariibaculum scopimerae. The sequence goes on along the minus strand of NZ_CM182089.1, from coordinate 1,626,894 downwards.
CTTAACATGGCATCGCCCAAAAACTCCAAACGCTCATAATTAATGGCATTGCCCTTACTATCGCGTATGTTCATAGAACGGTGCGTAAAAGCTTTTTTATAAAACTTGACCTGTTTGGGCTTAAACCCCAGTATTTTATACAATTCCATAAAAAAATTCCCGTTGCGTTTAAAACGGGAATTTAATATGTTTCGAATGCTTTTCATCTGATTATTAATATATTACTTTAATGTCAGATGTCGTAATAAACCTTAAAATCATTTTAATATAAAATTTTATCTTTTATTTTGGTTTATTTCATTCGGGCATTCAATCTAGTTTCTTGAATAATACACAAGCGTTATGGCCACCAAACCCAAAGGTATTGCTCATGGCTATTTTAATAGCTCTTTTTTGGGCCTTGTTCAACGTTAAATTCAATTCTGGATCAATGTTTTCATCTACAGTAGTATGGTTAATGGTTGGGGGAACAATCCCGTGTTCCATAGCCATAATTGCCGAGATGGCTTCAATAGCACCAGCAGCACCTAGCAGGTGTCCGGTCATTGATTTAGTAGAATTGATATTAATGTGCTTCGCATGGTCTCCAAACACTTCAGAAATGGCTTTAAGTTCAGCAACATCGCCCAATGGTGTTGAAGTACCGTGGGTATTTATGTGATCAACGTCTTCTGGTTTAAGTCCTGCATTCTCCAAACAATTCTTCATAACTGCCATCACACCGTGTCCTTCTGGGTGCGGTGCCGTCATATGGTAAGCATCAGAAGATAAGCCACCACCGATAAATTCGGCATAAATCTTAGCGCCTCGAGCCTTGGCATGTTCATACTCTTCCAAAACAAGAGCACCAGCGCCTTCACCAAGCACAAAACCATCTCTGGTACCATCAAAAGGTCTAGAGGCCGTTTCTGGACTTTCGTTTCTAGTAGATAGTGCATGCATGGCATTAAATCCGCCCATTCCCGCAATGGTAACAGCAGCTTCGCTTCCTCCGGTTATTACAACATCGCAATGCCCCAATCTAATGGAATTTAAGGCATCAAACATGGCATTTGCCGAAGATGCACAGGCAGAAACCGTAGTATAGTTAGGCCCCATAAACCCATATTTAATGGATATATTCCCTGGTGCAATATCTGCAATCATTTTGGGGATAAAGAAAGGATTGAATCGCGGTGTACCGTCCCCTTTGGCAAAGTTTAAAACTTCTTCTTGAAAGGTTTCCAAGCCACCAATACCAGCGCCCCATATAACACCTACGCGTAACTTATTGATAGTGTCTAAATTCAACTTCGCATCTGCTATAGCTTCATCAGAAGCTACCATAGCATACTGCGTAAATTTATCCATTCTACCAGCAAGCTTTCGGTCTATAAAGTCCGTCGCCTTAAAGTCTTTCAACTCACAAGCAAACTTTGTTTTAAACTTTTCGGTATCAAAATATGTTATAGGCGCAGCACCACTTTTACCACTGACTAGAGCATCCCAATAGGCTTCCTTGGTATTTCCAATCGGTGTTAAAGCGCCCAATCCTGTGACTACAACTCGCTTTAATTCCATAAAGTATACTAGCTTATTTTGCTTCTTCTATGTATGATATAGCTTGACCAACTGTAGCAATGTTTTCTGCTTGGTCGTCTGGAATTTGAATATCGAATTCTTTTTCGAATTCCATGATTAATTCTACAGTGTCTAAAGAGTCTGCTCCTAAATCGTTTGTGAAGCTCGCTTCAGTAACAACTTCGTTCTCATCAACTCCTAATTTGTCTACGATAATCGCTTTTACTCTTGATGCAATGTCTGACATAATCTTTTAATTTTAAGTTTTAATTAGTTGGCAAAAATAAAAAACTTTATTTTTAAAACACATGTTTACTTTAAAAATGTGTTTGTAATTTACTAAATTCCTTTTAAGTATTTATAATTTAGCTACTAAATGTTAATAATTATTCTTTTTTTTGTTCGAAGAATTCCAATAGCATAACACAAAACATGAAGCGAATCGTCATTTTTGCATCCGGTAGCGGTAGTAATGCCGAAAACTTAATTACCTTTTTTAAAGATAGCACCACGGCAAGGGTTACCCAAGTGCTTACCAACAACCCACAGGCCAAAGTGTTAGAGCGCTGTAAAACCCTTGGGGTTAGTGCGCTTTCCTTTAACCGAACGGCCTTTACAAAAACCAATGATGTCCTTAATGTTTTAAAAGCTTTTCAGCCCGATTTAATTGTTTTGGCCGGATTTTTATGGAAGATGCCTGAACCTATTTTACAAGCATTTCCCAATAAAGTCATTAATATCCATCCGGCACTGTTGCCCAATTATGGCGGCAAAGGGATGTATGGCATGTATGTGCACCAGGCTGTAGTTGCCAACAAGGAATCCCAAACGGGCATTACCATACATTATGTAAATGAACACTATGATGAGGGCGCCATTATTTTTCAAGCCACCTGTGATGTAAACCCCACCGATACGGCCGAGGATGTAGCTGCTAAAATCCATGAACTGGAAATGGCACATTTCCCAAAGGTGGTAGCGCAATTACTTGTTGACACGAATGCGTAAAAAAAAGAAAAAATATTACACCGTTTGGAAAGGACACCACACAGGCGTGTTTGACAGTTGGGCCGATTGCAAAGCGCAGATCACCAATTATGAGGGCGCCCAATACAAAGCCTTTGAAACCTTTAATGCTGCTAAGGAGGCTTTAAAAGGCCGTTATAAAGATTATGTGGGCCAATCTAAAACCTTTAAAAGTGCACTTTCTAAAGAACAGCTTAAAAAAATAGGTCAGCCCAATTACCACTCCATTGCCGTAGATGCAGCCTCGAGTGGCAACCCCGGGAAAATGGAATACCGCGGTGTAGATACCAAAACCAAAAAACAGCTCTTTATACAAGGGCCTTTTGAGGAAGGCACCAATAATATTGGTGAATTTTTGGCCATCGTACACGGCTTGGCACTGCTTAAAAAAAAGCAAAGTGACCGTATTATTTATACCGACTCGAAAACGGCCATAAGCTGGGTAAAAAAGAAAACCTGCAATACCAAATTACCCCGCACCGAAAAAAACAAAGCCTTGTTTGAATTGGTAGACCGTGCCGTGCACTGGCTTAAAACCCATACCTACACCACTACTATAGTGAAATGGGAAACCAAGGCCTGGGGAGAGATTCCTGCGGATTTTGGACGAAAATGAATTGATATCAAGCCCAATATCAGGCAAATGATTTTTGGCTTAGTGTTGGGCAAGAATGTTTAGACGGTAGACGCTTTATCAAACCCTACTGTTTCTCTATATACCTGGGGGGAAACATCTACATTTTTCTTAAAGAACCTGCTAAAGTAATATTCATCATGATACCCCAGTTCGTACCCAATAGCTTTAATGGACTTGTTTGTAAGATACAGTTCCCTTTTAGCTTCAATAACAATCCGTTCAGAAATTAAATCTGTCAAGGTTTTATTAAAATGTGCTTTGGTGAGCTTTGCCAAAGCTTTTGGGCTTATTGCCAACATCTCGGCATAATCGCTGGCGGTGTGCTTTGTTTTGTAATGCTGTTCGATATAGTTTTTTAAGTTCTGTAAAACAAATGGGGTTTTGGCGTTTGCTGTTGCCTTTTGTGCGTTTGGTTGCTGTTCGGTTTTTAGCCTTGAGGCTGTTATTAAAACGATCTTTAAATACGAAATGAGCAGTTCATATTGTGCCAGTGCAGGGTTTTGTATTTCTGCTTTTATCTGCTCAACAACATTTTCAAAACTGGTTTTGCTTGCTTTGTTTATTTCAACAAAAGGCGGATGGTAAATATTATTGAACAACACCCCATCACAAGCCACTTCTTTCTGGTGTTTATGAATACAAAAGAAATCTGGATGAAAATTTATAACTACCATCTTAAAATTACCAGAAAAACTGAACATGAATGGTTGATAGGTAGAAAATGAAAACAACATGTTATCCTTAAATTCATGCTCATGAAAATCTGCCCTAACGGTTCCTTTGCCTGCTGTTATCCAAATCAAGGAGTAATAGTTCATCCGTTGAATGTGGTCAAAAGGGTTTTCATTTTCAAACTGGGATAGCTTAAATGCCAGGTTTCCTATTTTTGGGTTGATTAGTGTAAAATTGTTCTTTTGTGTCATATATGCCAAAATTATTTAAATTTTCGGTGCTCTTCTTTTATTTCTAAATCATTAATGCTTGCAAAACGTTTTGCCATAAGGCCATTATCATCAAATTCCCAAAGCTCATTCCCATAGGCTCTAAACCATTGGTCGTTTTCATTTTGAAATTCATACTCAAACCTTACGGCCATTCTATTTTCGCGAAATCCCCAAAGTTCTTTTTTTAAGGTGTAGTTTTTCTCCTTTTCCCATTTTTCGGTTAAGAATTGTATTATTTCTTCCCGGCCGTTAATAAATTGGGTTCTGTTTCGCCATTGGGAATCTACAGTATAGGCCTTCGAGACTTCTATGGGGTTTTTACTGTTCCAGGCATCTTCTGCTTTCTGTACTTTTTCAAGAGCAGTTTCCATTGTAAAGGGTGGAAGCGGATAGCGTTTTTCTTCTGGTTTCATCATCTAAAAAAATTTTAAGGCATTAACACCGCGAAAGGCTTTCAATTTACCTTTCACGATGTTTTACCTGTTACTTGTTTAAATACTTGGTGCCAAAGGAAAATCTACAGGTACCTTGGTTAGGTTATGCAGATAGTTCATGGCTGTTTTATCACTTATTTGAAGAATGACATCCACCAAATTTTCTTTGGTATACCCTTGTGCAAAAAAGTCCTCTACAGTTTCTGCAGCAGCATTGCCACGGTTTCTAGTTAGGTCTTCTGCCAGTTTTACTAAAGCATTTAGCTTGCTGTCATCACTCTTGCCTTTACGAATATCCAACAACTGTGAATCATTAAACCCATTCATTTTTCCAATAACTACATGCGCGCTTTGGCAGTAAATACAGTTATTTACTTGACTTACTATCAAGTTTACGGCCTCTTTTTCTTTGTTGCTTAAGGATGTTTTTGCATTTTGAAAATCTAAATATCTTTTAAGCCCGTTGTTAGAATAAGCAATTGTTGCATACAGATTTGGCACAAAGCCCAATGCTTTGTTTAAGTTTTCAAAAATCTCTTGATTAATGGTTCCGACTTCATTTTTGGTTGGTACGTTAAATGTTGTTTCTAGTAAATTTTCCATTTTTTTATTTTTAAATTATTTGTCTTTATTGACATGACAAAGGTGGGCAGAAACCACATGTATTAAAATGGATGAATTTCGTTAATGGATGGACAATTTTCTTGGAACGCATAAAACTGTACTCCCTTCTTGCATGCTATGATAAACTTTTATTCAGGGCTTAAACACGAACCCCTAAATATACAAATGGTATTTTTTATTCTAACTTTTCTTAAATCTCAATTATATAAGATGTTATCGCTTTTACTTTTGTGCCTTTAGCCCCACTAAATTCATAAAAGTCCGAAAACGCATATTGTTTTCCGTTCTGCATGTATATAGTCCCATTTGCCGCGCCCGCTTTTCCGTGGGTTAAAACTTGGTGGAGAACTAATTCCTTTATATCTCCCGCCTTCATTGCTTTCAATGCCTCAGCAAACTTTTCTTTTCCTTCAATTGTTTTGTCGGCAATTATATTCCAAACAATATGGTCTGTTACACACCCAACCAGAAAATCTACATCTCCCTTTACAAACGCTATATTAATGTCTTTTATAAAAACTCTTTTTGGTGCATTTCCACAATCTGTATTTACAGTGATTTTTGTCATTTTATTAGGGGTTTCGTTTCTATATTATCATTATAAAATTTTAAGGACTTAAACAATGGTTTTAGGGGTATTACCTGCTGGCTTTTTCCCAATAACATATAAATAATCTCCAAAGTCATTTTCATAAGATTTAATAATCTCCTTTATCTTCCCAGTGTTAATGTCTGTTCTTAATTTTAATAATCCTTGTTCTACTTCTGCTCGATTAGACAACGAAGAAAATGAAGAAATTCCATGTCTTATTTGTTCATCAAAATACAATTCAGGGTTATGTTTGCCACAATATAGAAATAGGTCCTGTAAATCAGGTTTTATAAAATATTTATCTATTTCTAAAAACGTTATTCCACTATCTTTCATAGCCGTTTTAACCGTTTCCAAATTTGGCATTTGAGTTATTGAATCTGATAACATTTTGGGGAAATAATGATTTAGCCAGTAACCCTTCATTTGTTTGGGTGTTGATGTAAAAATCACCATTCTTCCATTTGGTTTTAAGACCCTGTGGAGTTCAGAAAACCCAATCCCTAAATCTTTCCAATGGTGTATTGTTAAAGACGCCATTATCCCGTCTACGAAATTTTTTGGAATCCCCGTGTTTTCTGCCGATCCCATTTTCCAATAAATCCTATGGTTCTTAAGTCTTGCCTTTTCTAGCATGATTTTAGATGGATCGATCCCAATAACCTCAAATCCTTTTTTGTGAAGTTCATTGGTATAATTTCCTGTTCCGCATCCAATATCTAAATATTTACCATTTTTGGTAGGTTTTAAATGGTATAACAACTGTTCGGTTAAGTATTTATCTACTTTTCGGGTTACATTATAATCGGTTCCTATTTTATCATATTTTGCTTCCATTAGGATTTTTTAGCTTGGCTTTAGTGTTCAACATATTTTTATAAACTCTAATAAAAGGTTCGCCTTTTCTATATGATTTAATTTTATTTTTGTTTACCCAAATATAAGTAAATACTTATAAGTAACTGGTTTTAAATTGTTATCTAAAGCTCCAAGTAACTATAAAAAAGCGCCTTCAATTAAAAATCGAAGCCGCTATTATCTTAATCCCTTATTGGGTGTATGTTTTTATACGCGTGTCTACTGTCCTTTGTTATTCTCCATGATACATATTGGAAAACATCTCTGCCAATTTTGAAGGGGCTTCTTTCCAAGCATTAAACATTCCAAGTCCCATTTCATCAGGAATAATATCTAATTCTCCTACTTCTACTTTATCTAATATTATTGTTGCAATTCCGTCTGGTGCCGGCATATCCCATGCGCTTCCCTTGTTCATATCGGTGTCGATTGCTCCTGGGTTTACAGCGTGTACTGTTATGCCTTTTTTAGCCAATTCAATTCTTACCGAAAGTGTAGCTGAATACAAAGCTGTTTTTGAAGCAGAATATCCTGCTAAAGATGGTAAAGGCGAATAAGCTACAATAGAAACGATATTGATTATTTTTGACGGTGCATTTTTCTCTAAAATAGGTGCAAATGCCCGCATCATCTTCATAGTGCCATAATAGTTCACTTTCATATCGTGTTCCACAGCACTAATTTCTCCGTCCAAAACATTACCTTGACTTAAAACCCCTGCATTATTAATAAGTACTTCTACATCTGTTGTTTGTTCTGCAACTTTTAAAATTTGGGCATTATCCGTAATGTCTAATTCTAAAGTTATCACCCTTTTGTCTCCAAAATTTGGCATTTTGTTTAAATCTCTGGAAGTAGCATAAATTTTTCCTGCTCCTTTTTCCAATGACGCTTTAACCAGTGATTTTCCAATTCCTCTATTTGCTCCTGTAATTAAGATTACTTTGTTTTTCAATGTTTGCATAATTCATTTTTTTCGATTAATTATTATACAAACATACATGGGTCATTAGCCCTATAAAACCCAATACTTGCTATATTAAAATTCGATGGTTCTAAATGTTACATTTATTCTCGCACTTTTTACTTTCTTAGTTGGGGGTAAACAGTGTAACCAATTCGTTTGTGTTTTTCCTTTCATAACCAACAAACTCCCTTTTTCTAAACGAACAGAAACCTTTTGTTTTGTTTCCTTGTGTTTAAATAAAAATTTGCGCTCCGCTCCAAAACTTAATGAAGCTATTGCACCATTCTTTTTCAATTCCTTTTCACCATCACTATGCCAGGCCATACCTTCGTCCCCATTATGGTATAAATTAAGCAAACAAGCGTTAAATTTTTCGCCTATCTTATTTTCTACAATGTCTTTGAGTTCTAAAAGCGTTTTAGTCCATGGCAGCGCCAATTTAGTAGTATTCGAATAGGTATAATGAAATGGGTTATCTCCATACCAAGCTACTTTACGTTTGGTAATGATCAATTTTCCAAAAATGATAGCTTTGTCATTTTCCCATTGAATGTTCTGTAGCAATTGGTTAAAATAATATTGGGCTTTTTCTGTATTCATTACTGGGCCATAATACTTTGCTTCCCCATCAAAAGGTAAGATATTGGCATTTTTTGTAGCATTAAACAAGTCCATTCTTCTTAATTTTATAATCGGTCAGCAAATAATATCGTCAGATACAACCCTTGGTTTATTTGCTTGTTCAATGGTAAAGAAACCCATACCATTTTCTATTGCTATATCATACTATTTAAAAGTATTGATTTTTGATGCTTCCCAACCAATAATGGCCGCTTTTCGAGTTGTTCCCCACATATAGCCACCAAGTATTCCTGTAGATTGAATAACTCTGTGACAGGGAATTAAAAAAGCAATGGGATTATTCCCAATAGCCGTTCCAACTGCTCTTGATGCTTTCGGCTTTTGAATAATTTTTGCAATATTTCCGTAAGTTACCAAATTTCCCGTTGGAATTTTTAAAAGTGCTTCCCAAACTTTTAGCTGAAAATCTGTGCCTTTTAGGTGTAGTTTTATCTTATTGATTTTGCTCCAATCTTGTGTGTAAATTTGTAGAGCATTTTGTTGAATGGCATCTTTTTGTTGTATGAAACTCGCTTTAGGAAAACGTTTTTCCAATTCCGAAAAGGCTATTTGGTTATCGTCTAAAAAGCCCATATAACAAATGCCTTTGTGTGTAGAAGCAATTAAAATTCGTCCAAACAAACTTTCAGCAAAACTATAGTTTATAGTAAGGTTTTCCCCTTTGTTTTTATACTCCCCAGGGGTCATTCCCTCAATTTTCACAAACAAATCGTGCAATCTACCCGTTCCCGAAAGTCCTGTTCTGTATGCCGTTTCAAATAACGTAGATTGCGAATCATTCAAAATTTGCTTGGCATGTTGAACGCTTATGTATTGCAAGAATTTTTTAGGACTAACGCCTGCCCAATCGGTAAAAATTCTCTGGAAGTGAAATGGGCTTAAATGTACTTCTTTTGCAATTTCCTCAAGAGTTGGTTGCTTTGTGAAATTCTGTTGTATGTATTCAATAGCTTCTGCTATTCGGTTATAATTTATGTATTCTTGCTCGTTCATTAAACTCAAATTAACAGTAAAAGTAGAACCGATTTTACTTCTATAAAACCCAAAACTTGCTAAACTGTACAGCCATTTTTGTACGGCACGCGACTTGTTATATACTTATTAATCATATCGTTTATCCGTTCTTTATACTAGACCATTAAATAAGTTATTGTTTTATGAAGGTTCTTTGTTTTCAATATAAGAGCTGTTTAGCTTATAGCTTTTCATCCAAATCTTGCCTTCCAATAATTGCCATTATTTCCACTATATTTTCATTTACTTTAAAATAAATACTGTCAACACCACAAACACAACGTCTGTACCCTTTTTTTATATAATCGACAGACTCAAACGAAAAAGGTCTTTGTGCAATACTATCAAAATATTCAAAGAAGGCATCAAAATATTTGTCCGCTTGATCCATTCCAAATTTTTTGACTCCATAATGGTGAATCCGAATCAAGTCATTTTTAGCTTCATTGCTTAATCGGTATTTAGCCATTTAACAATGACTTTGATTTTGCTAAAATATCTTCTTTATTGTCATTTGTAAATCCGCTTACTTCAGCTTTCTCCAATTTAGCACGAATCCAGTCAATTTGAACTTGCTGTTTTCGAGCCTGCCTAATCAAGTCATTTACTAGTTCACTTTTACTTGAATACTCCATACTGTCTACTTGGCTTTTTAGCCATTCGTCATTGGGCTTTGTTAATGATATACTTTGTCTTGCCATAATTATATTGTTTGGTGTAAATATACACCAAAACCGCATCAAACTACAAATCATTGGCAATTAATTATATCCTTACAAAGTATAATCCATTATATTTTATTTTTTAGTCCCTAATAGATAAAGAATAACGCCTGGTCCAGATTTTACTTTGTTTATTTCCCAATCGTAGTTTTCTGTTCCCTTTAAACTTTCAACAAGTTTATTCATTTCTTTAACCGAATACGTTCTTAAAGAAGAAACCATGCCGTCCCATAAAACAACTAAGGGAACAACCGGAATTAAATACGTAAACATAATCCGTCCTAACTTAAACGGCCTTATAAATGGCGTTGTTAGTAAAACACTTATTGGCGAAAACAACATAGCCAAAATACTTGGTATGCTTCTTTCTTGGCCTTCAAATATGGCTATCGCGCTATTTGTATCAATAGCGTTTTGAAGTATTTGCTTAGCATCATGGGGTTTAAAATGGTGCAGGCACAAAAATTGGGTCCTCAATCCCTTTAATTCTAATGGTACATCCCTGGCATCGATAGGTTTGTCAATACACTCAAAATTATCCGATTTACTTTTTGTGAACTTAAAAGCTGAAATATTTGGATAAAAATCTGTTAGTGTAATCTTTAAATTTGGGATCTCTTTTTTTAATTCGGCGTTCAACCAAATAAGTCCGCCACCACCACCCGAACCAAGGTCTATTATTCGATTTGTTCCACTTTTTTCTAACCCCTTTTTAATAATAGGGATGATGGGCTTATACATTTTTGTTTTGTTGGATAGAAACTGTAAAAAATCGGTCATGTAGTTTCTTAAAAACTCTGGAAACCATTTTTGGTCTTCAAATTCAAATAGATGCACTCTTTCCATTTGGTTGTTCTGTATTTGGTAATTTATTTGTCTTTCATCTTAAAAACACATTCTAAATTACAGTCATTCTCCATAATATTTACCCAAATATAAGTAAATACTTGTCCCTAAGTTTAATAGTTTAAGATGTAAAACACCTATTTAGTAAAACTTCCTGGGTAGTTTCTGAACGAAAATATTTAGTCCGTAATCTATACTTAATAATATTGTTGCTATAAATAATTAAAACAAAATATTATGACTTTATTCGAAAACGCTCAAAAATTCTTTCACAATTGTGAATCGCTTGGTGGCTGGGAGGCCTGCAAGGACTTCGTAGCCGATAATGCCACATTTGGCGGACAATGCGAACCGCTAGTAGACTTAAAAACCGTTGAGGATTATGTAGGATGGATGGTTGGATTTGGAACCATAGCCCCTGGATGTCATTATGAGTTGCATGCTTCAAGTTTTGATGAAGCTACTAAAACAGCGCTGTTTTTTGCAACGTATACGGCAACACATACCGGAGAAGGCGGACCGGTTCCTCCAACAAATAAAACCACGAATGCACACTATGTTTATGCACTTAAAATGAATGATGATGGCAAAGTGGTTCGTATGACCAAAATTTGGAATGCGCCATGGACTTTACGCGAATTAGGTTGGATGGAATAAAAACCTTGTTTGTTATTCAATAAGATCAAAAAAGGAATCTATGTAGCCAATAAGTTCTTCACTCGATTTATAATGCAGGAGCAAGTTTAGGCCAAACATTAATCCCACTAACATTTCTACAAACTCGGGTATGTTAGCAATGTCTTTAATCCCTCCTGTTTTATATGTATGGTGAAGTGCCGCACTGTATGCGTTTCTCATGTTGGTAAGAAATTGGTCGTAAACAGGGGTTAGTATTGGTAGGTCCTGTTTTAGCTCTAAAGCAATGTTCATGAGCATACAGGTGCATGGATCTTCATTAAAATTTGAATTTGCCACTTCATGATAAACCTCCCTAATAGCTTCTACACCCTTGTCGCTATGTTCTATAAAATGAAATACAGGATCAATATTTTCAGATAAATAATTGTCTATGCTGTCCAGCAACAGTTGTTCTTTTCCCCATTGATTGTACAGGAAAGACTTGCTTATTCCCATCCCTTTCGCAAGTTCTTGATACGAAACAGCCCTATAGCCATTTTCCCAAAAAATGGGCACTGCTCTTTTTATAAGCAGTTCCTGGTTTACTTGTTTAGACATTTGGTAATTAAATTTAAATTACTTTGTATACGCTTTTCTGCTTCTTGCTGTGAAAAAATAACATACATCCCCATACTTATACAATATAATGTTGTAAGCTGTTGGGCCATTACCTTTAATTTGGCAATATTCAACCCAGATTTTTCATGGAGTAATTGTTCAAATTTGTCTTTTAACAGCCCTAAGTATGTATTAAAATATAACTGCATTTCATTCGTTTCCCTAAGCTCCATGGCCATAGAGGCAATATAGCACCCTATGGGGTGATTATTGTTTTTAGAGGGGTTAAAAAAACTTGAATAAAATGTGTATAACAATTCCTGTATAGATACCGATTGAGACAATAGTCCCCAATTAATATGTCGCTCTTCATATAGTTGTAAAGAAGCCAGTAATATCCCTTCTTTATTACCAAACTCCTGATAAAGTGAATATCTATTTACATTTGTTTGATCTACTATTTTTTGAATACCCGTTCCATTAAACCCCTCTTTCCAAAAGAGAACAATACACTTTTCTAAAACACTGTTTCTGCTAAATTCTTTAGGTCTCATATTTTAAAGTTTGTTCGCCTTTTCCCAACTTCCTTCATAGGTTGAGGTAGAGTTAAATGCAGCAGTCCATTGTTCGTGTGTTTCAATATTACCAATGCCCAGCATGGTATCATAAACCTTCTCGGCTGGTGCATTAATAGCTTTCTTAAATTGTAGTTTTTTCATGACTTATGTATGGATTTAACATTTTTTGTCTCTGCGGTATCATTGGCAATTTTACTTTTACAAGACATACTAACGTGCAACGACCTTTTTTTAGCACAACACCAGCAATTTTTATATATGGTACCTTTGGTTATTTTTTATTTAACTCAGTTATTATCTCAGACTTTAGCGATTCGAATCCCTCAATTGCAATGTTATACAGCTCAGATTTAGTTGTTAAAGTTTCCTGTTTAAACGTAATTATATTCCATATTTCAAGATTGTCATGTAAATCTTTGAAATCCGTTTTAGGACCTCCTTCAATTAAATTTGTTTTAAACTCTTTTAAGACAACCTCACTATAATTTATATTTTTATTAAAAAAAGGTTCTATTGTAGTTTGATATTGGTTGGTACTATGCTTATTTATATTTTCTATAAATTCTAATAAACCTGAAAAATATTTAAAGTTACTTTTAAGACTGTCATTTTTTATTTTGGATAAATAGCCCAGGTTAATAAATTCTTTTGTTATAGGAAATGAATAATTAGTTATATAGGTCGTTGCTGTAGCTCCTAGAAAGTTCTTTAACATATCTAAAGAATCTAAATTTTTAGAATTCAAAATTTTAAGAGCTTTGCTGTTCATGGCAATTAATGTGTCAATATCCTTTTTTTGTGAATTAGATTGAGTGATTCCGTCATCTAACTCTATAATTATACGCCTATAATAATTAGTAATCGTTTTGTTCTCAATCCGAATTGCATTCCAGTTGTTAACCTGTATCGCAATTAATATACCAATAACAACAAGAATGATTTCTCCAAATGCATAAAGAAGATATTTGTTGAATTTATTTTCAGTCAACAATTTTTGTCTAAATTTCCTAAAGAATTTTATCATCTGTTATGGTTGGTCATAATAAAGGCTAACTATTTAATAAATGTATTTTATTACGCTTACTGTCTATACATCCTCTCAAATATAAGTAAATGCTTGTAAATAAACTTATTTTAAACAATTAAAGCCTTGTGTAGTTGTACTTTGGGAAAACGGATACCATTTGTTAGATGTCGTTATTTTAGCCCAAATCAGTTGGTATTTTAGTTCCAGTCGCAATACTTTTTACAAATGGTGAAATCTCAAAATCAGAAGTATCATTATCAGTAGTCAAAGATTGCAAATAGGCTTCAACAATTCGAGATAAACTCATTTTTTTGCTGGAAGCATATTCCTTAGTTTTTTCAATAATCTTTTGATTGAGCTTTAAAGTTAACTTTGTGCTACATTTCTTGGGCATAAGATTGATAACAAATAAGAGCCAATAAAAACCCTATGGGTATTCTTTTCATACTTGGTTAGATTTTAATTAAGCACAATGGTCTTGTATAACCGTCAATTACGGGATTAAAGTAAATAATTTTAGGTTTAGCACTAACGTTAGCAATTCCAAGTGGATTGTGGTTATACCAAGTGGATTGTGGTTATACATTATTGGCAAACGTTTTTATTCTTTGTTAATCCAATCAATTACAAAGTCCATAAGTTGCATTGGGATGCTATGCCTTCCTTCAAACTTTTTATAAGTTACATCATAGCCATTTTCAAGTAATAGGTCACGTCCATTTTCCGCTAACCCTATAGGGACTAACTTGTCTTGTTCACCTTGAATTATCAGCGTCCTTACATCTTTCCCATCTTTAATGTTGTCATTTCCCAACCAATCTTTATCCACTACAGAACTAAAAATAATCATACCGTCAATTTTATCGTGATGATGGATACCTGTTAGATAGGTTATAATTCCACCTTGGGAGAAACCTGCAACATATATTTTGTTCACTCTATACTTATCTTTTAAATCACCTATAACTTGTCCCATTTGATTTTCCGTGGTCGTTCGCATGGCGGCTTTTTCCAAATCTGAAGCAGGCCTTTCAAGCATAATAAAGGATGAGATATCATAGAGAAACCACTCATAGACCAATTTTCCATTACCAAGAAGTACTGGGTAGGGAGCTTCGGGAGCTGCAAAAATAAAGCCTGCATCGGTATAGGGCTTACTCAATCCCAAATAACTTTCTGCCGTACTACCATAACCATGCAGTCCTATAATAAGCGTATGTTCTTTAGTCGAATCAAAGTTATCAGGAAGGGCAACTTTAGTAGGTGTATAAGCTTCTATTTTACTCCAAACAATTGAGTTGTTCTTAATAGAATCATTTTGAGCCTGCATCAAGTTAACAACCGATATAAATGATAGAAGTAATAAAAAAAACGATGGTTTTTGTTGTGTTATCATACGGCTATTATAATTCATTTTATTTTGGTTCAAATATTTGCAACGGTTCGTATAACCATCAGTTACGCATAAATATACTTAATATTCTTACACGTATAGCGGGGTTTTTATAAAAATTGAAACTGTTCTTTGCCACATGGGTATAAATTTCAGTGGTTTTCCCACATTACGTACAGCCCTCTTTGTTATACCTCGTTATTCTTTTATCCTATTATATTTTTTTAGCGTTTCAATTAGTAAATCGTGAGGAATGGCATACGCTTTATTTCCATTAATTCCTTCCATTGTTTCGGCAGCTACCATGGCATTTATTATCGCTTCTTCAACGGCTTGAACTGTCGCCTCAAAAACAGGCATAAGCAAATCATTAGACATGGTTTCAACAGTGGTCATCGCATCACGATTAAATGCTTTTTCGTTTGCTGTGGAAAATGCTAAAAATATATCTCCAGAACCATTACTTCCACGTCCGCCTACTATACCAACTCCTAAAGGAATTCTTTGGGCAATTCTTTTTAACTGATGCGGTAATAAAGGCACATCTGTTGCTACTATTACTATAATGGAGCCATCTCCCTCTTGTCTTCTTGATTTTGGTGGAGCTTTATAATCATAATTTAAGGTGTCTTTTAATTCAATTCCAACAGGAACACCTGCGATTGATAAATTCCTTTTTGCACCAAAATTGGATTGCACAATGGCTCCAACGGTATACGTTGCATCCTTTATTTTAAAAATCCTTGACGAGGTACCTGTACCGCCTTTAAAGCCCAAGCACATCATACCAGTCCCGCCACCAACATTGCCTTCGGCTATTTTTCCACTTGATGCATTTTCTATAGCTTCCAATACGTGTGCTTCTTTTACATGAAAGCCATAAATATCATTAAGAAATCCATCATAAGTTTCCGCTACTACTGGATACGTATACCACCAATCCTCTCCATTGTACCAATCGGTATCAACAAACCATTTCAGCACAGCCTGTCTTACTTCACCAACGCTATTTGTATTGGTTATCATAATTGGGGTTTCTAAAAAACCTGATTCGGTAACCCAGGTCGTACCCGTCATTTCCCCATTGCCATTAAGACTGTACCAATTGGCGTAAACAGGACTAAATTTACTGGCTTTTCCTCTTGGAAATATGGCAGTAACTCCCGTACGTATAGGCCCTTTACCAATACTGTTTTCTCCATTACCCGAAATTATGGTGCTATACCCAACCTCTACACCTTTAACATCTGTTATGGCATTGAATTTGCCCGTTTTACCAACAAATGGAACTCCTAAATCTCTTGCTCTTGGTTTTTGAGCATACGATTGATAACAAATAAGAGCCAATAAAAAAACTATGAGTATTCTTTTCATACTTGGTTGGATTTTAATTAAGCACAGCGGTTTGTACAAGGTAAGTTGTTTAGTTTAGCTAAATCTAGCAATTTTTTATATACGTTGCTGTGTAAGGTTATTTTTTTTAAGTAAATAAATGTTATCTGTTTCCTTTATTAAAAGTTCCTTTTTTGAAGGATTAAACTCGAAAAAATAACCAGAATCCAAATTCATAAAATAATTTTCATCTATATAATTAGTAATAAATTCAGTTCCTTGAGTTTCAACTACAAGATTGTTATCCACTTTTTTACATTCTACTTGAATACTCATTTTGTTTTCCTGGTAAAAATTTTATATTTAGATTAGTAACTATTTCAAGTAATTCTTTTTTTGATTTTAACTTGTATTTCCATTCGTTAAAATCCTTTGCTTCTGTATAGCTTGAAAGTCCACTACTATGTGACACTAAGTTTTGGATTGAAATTTTATTAGCATTAGGTATATTAGGAAAATAGGATTCAATGGTTTCCGTTAAAGTTAATTTGTTATCTTCTATTAGTTGGAATATTAATATTGATGTAAACATTTTTGTTACAGAACCAATTCTATATTTTGTGTTAAGTTCACTGGGTTCTTTTTTATTTAAAATTATTTCTCTGTACCCAATTCCTTTATGATATTTCAGCTTATTATCTTGGGTTATTGCAATTGTACCAAATGCCATATCATGCTCTGATAGGGAATTAAACAGCATATCAAGTTTTATATTAACAGATTCTTGGTTTTTCTGGCTATAAGAGGTAAGTATTAAGAAATTAATAAATAAAAAAGTAAGAATCTGTTTTTCCATTTAAGTGTTATTAAAAGTTCTTTTCCATTAAGACTTTATTTATTAAGTTTTGTTACAGAAACTGAAAATTGCATTAATGGTCTTGTTTTGTCTAACGTTACACAAGAATCAAACAGACCCATCATGTGTTAATCCATTGTTGACACTCGTTCATAAAAATAAACCCAATCAATGCCTTCTACCCGTTCGATGAGTTGATTCTTTTTTAATTCAAATGTGGCACTTAACTCGCCCTTATCGGTTGGTTGGTTATCCACAATTATTGAGATTACAAAAAAAGAAAAGAAAATCAATTTCTTATATCGTTTGTCCTCTTCCAAGAATATCTCTATGTGAACAACTATACTAAACTAAGGGCTACCGTACGAATCCCTCCCCTTAGGGGAAAGGTAGAAGAGTCTTTCCTAATATAGGTTACCTCAGCATAATTGTGTGCTATGGGGCCTTAACCAATGACACATCATCTACAAGGCAGTAGGCCCCTGCTTTTCCGTCTGCAAAAAAACCAATTTCAATTTCGTTTCCTTCTACTTTAATGCCTTCAATACGAATGGTTTTCCATGTTTCATGGGTATCCACTACTGGTACTTCATAGCTCTTATTACCAGATTTGGCATACATTTCCAAGGTATCAAAATGGCCGCTATTTTTAATCTTGGCCGTTAGCGTATAGGTGTCGTTTTTAAAGGTTACATAAGGTGAGGAGGCTATCTTTTGGTGTACTTGCCGTGTAAAGTCCACACGGTCGCTCATATTTAAACTTCTTTCGCCAATAACTACTTTACGTTCTTGTTCTGTATTGGCATGGTTCAATACCGGAGCAAGCGAATCGAGTGCAATCTCGGTACCTTTTATCACTGTTGTTTCCCATCCTAACAGCCTTGTTTGAACGGGTTTTTCAAAACTGGGTATTGCTTTTCTATCGGCTTCAAAACTGGCATTTTTTACCCAGTTATTGTCATCGGCCACTTCCCATGCGCCCGTTTTTTCATTTAGGTTCCATGAATTAAGCGAATTAAAATATGGGGTATAACCATCAAAGGACAAAGGACACCATTGGTTGTACCCTAATCCATTTCCTGCAAAATTGGCCCAGCGGTCACCACAAAAAATAACCGTTTCCTGTTCGCTTCCGCGAACGGTATAGAAAAAGCCTGTTTGCGAAATGTGTGCATAATCATCCACTGCACCTGGGAAAATCTGCATATCATTTTCAGGCAAATACGGCCCCCAGATATCATCGGCAACCAGATAGTAGGCATTGGAACCATCCCATCCATATAATTGAGATGCTGCCAAATAATATTTACCCTTGTATTTGAACATGCAATTCCCTTCGCGACCTGCTCCTTTAAAAACCTGCTTATAGTCCAACAGGGTAATGGTGTCATTCTTTACGCCAATTTCAGATAGGTATATTTTATGGCGCCCCTTACCGTAGCTATACACCAAGTATGATTTCCCGGTGTCTTGATCTGTAAACACGGTTTGGTCGCCGGTATTGGAAGTGCCAATCCAGCTTTCCATACTTTTTTCATGGCTTTTCTTAAAGGGCCCTAAAAAGGAATCGGAAGTCGCAAAAAGGACACGCGCATTATGTTGGATGATTAGGACATATTGGTTGGCCTCTTTTACATAAGCCACGCCCATGCGCCCAAGCCATCCCCAGCGACGCCCGGAATCTGCAAATATTTCATCGGGTGTTAAAACATGGCCTTCAAACTCCCAATGAACCAAATCGGTGGATGCGTAACATGTAACACCCTCAAAATTGTTTCTGGCTTGGGTAACCGATGGGTCTTCCCGATACATTTCGGCTTGCTTATAATGTACGCCATACCAGTAATATTTCTCTTTTCCCGTTTCTGGGTCTGTAAATTTAAATATCCCCCCGCCCTGACTATAAATGGGTTTGCCGTTTTTAGTATCCCAAAAGGTGTCGTTTTTAATGTTGTTAAACTGTGCCGTCGCTAAATTGCTGCCTATAATAAAGGTAAGGCCCCATAGTAACATGGCTTTTGTGGTAAGAAGGTTTTGAAGGGTTTTCATCTGTTTATTTTATTACTTTATAGGGCCTACCGATAGCTATGGGGAGGCACCCTAATAGTCAGATTTTGTATCTACATTAAATTACTTATACATACATATAAATATATAAAAACAATCTGTACTGCTACATATTGTAATGCTTTTTCTTAGTGCGGGTTAATTATCCCACACACACCTTCAACACCTTAAGGTGCCTACCTGCAACAACAAAAAGCCCTTTGTTACCAAAGGGCCTTCGTTTACACAGGTATTTAGGGTTATACAACGTAATTGTATAAGAATCGTGCGGTTTTGTGTTCAAGGATTTTTCTTCGGAAAATCAGAGTGACCAAATACGTACTAACCATTAGATTAAAGCATAAACTTACGCGTTATTTTTAGGATACGGTGTTGTGCTTTCGTTTTTTATATTCCTTGTCTGTAGACACAATTAAAACTACACTTCTGAATCTGCCAACTTTTTGGTATCTACAAATTGCTGAAAGGCAATGATTTTTCCTTCATCATTAAGTGCCCATAAGTGAGCGGCCTGTGCATTATAAGCCTTGCCAGTTGCTTTTACTTTGGCATCATATCGTAAAGTAGCTAAAACTTTGTTATCGTTCATGCCGTGAACTTTAACATTCTGTAATTGAAAGTGGTCATGGTTAGCTCCAAGACGGGCAAATACGCCTTCTAAAATTGCATCCGGACCAATATAAGGATTGCCATCCGCAAGCGAATTACTTTCGGCCTCATTCCATTCAATTTCAGGATGCATCAATCCTAGAACAGTTGGTATATCACCAGTTAAAAAAGCTTTGTACAAAGAGTCAATAATTTGAATGTTTTGTTCAGTTGTCATAATCTTGATTATTATTTAGTGCCTACTTTGGTCGGTTTTCAGCTTTCCCGGTTTTTATTTTTTAATTGAGTTTTTCATAATGAAGCACAACGATCTCGGCTATTAATTCGTTACGAGAAAAATCCTGTGGGGTTTTTGGTTTAGGTAACTAATATAGCGAAAAAGCAGGGATTTCCGTTTAGGAAATTCTGCCGCAATGGATTATAGCCAGTGTTACGGGCTATTAATCATCGACTTTTATCCTTTTTGATTTCCTCCTCAGTAAATCCTAAAAACTTTGCCGCATTATTATAAAATATATCTTCTTTTTGTTCCAATGTTAGAAAATCAGCTGAATTAACAGCCTCAATAGCATCATCAATAGTTTCTACCCAAATCATTTGATCTGTTCCAAACATAATCCTTTTGCCAAAGCCAGCATCCACTAATCCTTTTAAGAAATGGTGAAATTCTTTTCTAGGTAAAACCCAATCAATTACACCAAGTTCAACATATACTTGCGGGTGTGCATACATCAGTGCTTTCAAATCTTCAAGATATGGCCATGCAGCGTGCATGATATATATTTTAAGATTAGGCCTATTAAATAGTATTTCTTCAAACTGTAGCGGTTTACCTTGAAATGCCCTTGTTTTGGGATATGCAAAATATGCACCGCCAGGAGGACCTCCTGGAAATAAGTGATATCCAATTGGGATATCTAATTCTACCGCTAAATCAAAATATTTGGTTAAACTCTCATCTGTTGGCAATATGCCATCATAATTGGGAGCTACTTCACCAATTACTTTAAGTTTTCCACTCTTAAACCTTTCCCGAAGCGCATCGACGGAATAACGATGGCTATTCCCAATTATAATTTTTTCTGGAGCATAGTCAAACCAAAGTTCGCCGTTACTAACCATTGCCTTTACAACATTGTGTTCCTCATATTTAGCTAATGTTTCAATTCTTAATGAATCAACGGTGGAAGAAGCTTTATATGTTTTACCTGTTAAAGGATTTGTATAGTCTTTACCCCCAAAAAATATTTGGTCAAATGCATGACAATGCATATCTATAATAGGGCCAGAATAAGTTGGTAATTCTTTTTCCTTAACAGTAGTTTGAATCTTTTGATCATGCTTAATACAAGAAATGACTAGCAAAACTAAAAGCCCTGTTATTAATTTTTGTGTTTTCATAATTTATTAGGTTTTATTGTCCATAACGTTTATGTGTAAGGATAGTTGCGCGTTTTAAACACCTAATTTAGCAAATACAAACCGAATAGAAAATCCTCTCGGATTTTCGTAAGTAGACTAGAACCAAGCAATTATTTTTAGCATCGGTGTTGGCAAACGTTATTTATTCAATTTTGATACATATTTTTCATATTCACTTTCAATCAATAAACTTTTAACAGGTGTTGTATAAACATCTTTCCACGACTCTACCCCATTTTTTTTAACGTATTCTTCTATAATTCTATAACCAATAAAATAACCAATTTTACCAGGAGAACCTTTTATGAATGAATTTCTGTCTGCTGTCCCCAAGTTATCAAAATCACTACCGTTTGTTGAAAATAATATCGGTTTTGCTTTTTCAAAAATCCTTTTTTCGTGCTGCAAGCACCATTCATAATCCCCATCTTTATATGGTGTAAAGGCTTTTTTTATTGATAAATCTGAATGTTTTTTTGAAAAATAAGTCGCAAGACCTTCGTTAATGATGTCCCAGAGAACCGTTTTGCTATCAGGGTCATTACCATTAGTTAAGTCATAAATATTGTGGTTTAACTCGTGAGGAAATAGATACGAGAAGTATTCTTTATCTTTAGATAATTCAGGATAGGCCAAATTTAGTTGCATTGCATTCAAGTCGCAACCACGCATATCGCACATTTCTGGATAGCCAAAAAAATAGACGTACCAAGCACCAGTTGGTTTGTGTCCAGAGAGTTTGGTCACACTTTCATAATTTGCTTTAATAATCGAATCAAGGTTTATTTTTCTAACAAATTCCAGTCTCGATTTTATTAGACTATCATTAGTTAAATAATTCTTGTTCCACGAAATGAAGTCGGATTCTGGAAATGAAAAACAATTTTTAAAAATTGCTGGGTATGGTTTTAACAGGTCATTGATTATTTGGTTTGCTATTTTTGCGGAATCAATTTCTGTTTTTAGATTTTCATATGTTAGCACTTGGGTTTTATAGAGATTATAAACTTTAAAATCTCCAAAATCAAGAGTGTCTTTCATTTGGCTAACTTCTTTGCTAAAGACTAGTTGTTCATTATGTTGCTCCAATTTCTTTTTACAACTAACGGTGATTATTAAGAAAATCAAAATGGTCAAAGTCCATTTCATAAGGTTTTGTTTTTAATATGTTGTACAACGGTTTGGCTAAACTGCGTTTTAATGCAGTTTAGGTGTTGTTACCTGCTGCACAACTCGAATATAAGGAAGAAATTTCGTGTTTTAGTATATACAAAGCAAAAAACAATATCAAAAGAAACTGTTCAATAACTTTCAGTTAAGTGTTCGTGTTCCAGAGCACAATTTCTACCGCCGTTTAAAAAACACCTGTTAAAAATAACAAACGCCCTTAAAAAGAACGTTTCTGTATCATATCTTATGAAATTATGGGCTTGTGCAACAGCTACTACCGTTGTTGGCAATAGTTTTTATTTTGGTGTTTTAATTTAAAGCATAATGTTTCGGTTTAATACGTTTCAAGATATTAGTTTGGTATTATCCTTATAATCGTTTATTTCAAGGTATCTTTAACAAAGTATTATTTGTCTGTTGATATTAATCTATTCGTACTACTTCAGCGAATTCCTAAGGCTTTTTATTTTAAGTCTTTATTTTGATTAATGAAACCCTGGCGACCAACTTAATACCTGATTGCCAGTAAGTAACTAATAGTAATTTTAATCTTACGCCTTGCTCATGTCATTACTCTGCAATTCGTTTTAATTTAAAAATATATGACTTTTTTAAAAATGGGAGTAATTGGTACTTCAAAGAAGGAAGATGAAAGGCGAGTACCCATTCATCCAGAACATTTAAATAGACTTCCAGAACCTATTCGAAGACAACTTATTTTTGAAGAAGGTTATGGTAAACCTTTCAACATAAAAGACGAAGACATCAGTGCCTTAACTGGAGGGGTTGCTTCAAGAAATGAAATTTTAGCAGGCTTAGGTTGTGCTATAATTGCCAAACCTATTTTATCAGATTTTAAAGAACTAAAAGAAGGTGGTATTATTTGGGGTTATCCGCATTGTGCTCAAAATACCCAAGTTACACAAACAGCTATAGATAAAAAATTAACCTTAATTGCTTTTGAAGATATGTATGTGTGGACTCCTAGCGGACAAATGGGAAGACATACATTTTATAAAAACAATGAAATGGCTGGATATAGTGCAGTTATACACGCCTTGCAATTAAAGGGAATAGATGGTCATTATGGAAATCAGCGTAAGGCCATTATATTTAGTTTCGGTGCTGCAAGTAGAGGTGCTATTTACGCCTTAAAAGCGCATGGTTTTAGAGATATTACTATATGTATCCAAAGGCCAGATCATGAAGTAAGAGAAGAAGTCTTAAATGTACACTATGTTAGAGTTAGAAAAGGAAACGAAAACGAACCACGACTAATGGTTGTTGAACATGATGGGTCACAAAGCCCCTTATTAGATTTAATTAATGAATCTGAAATAATAATTAATGGTACCTATCAGGATACAGACAATCCAATTGATTATGTCATAGAAGAAGAAAAATCGATGCTTAAACCAGGTTCACTTATTATTGATGTGAGTTGCGATGAAGGTATGGGTTTTTATTTCGCAAAACCTACCACTTTTAAAAACCCAATAATTGCTATAGATACTATTGATTACTACGCGGTAGATCATACACCAAGTTATTTTTGGGAAAGTGCTTCAAGATCTATTTCTGCAGCATTAATGGTACATGTACCATCTGTTATATCTGGTCGCGAGAGTTGGAACGAAAATAAGACCATAAAAAATGCTATAAATGTTGATAAGGGTAAGATTGTAAAAGAACATATTCTACGATTCCAGAATCGTAACAAGAATTATCCACATAATGTAAAGGAATAATGAAACGATGTGTTTGGAAAAGAATTGTTGCGAATTTTAGGTTCTAAGATTATTGCCAACGATAAATTGTATGAGTAGTGGCAGATTTCGTGGTACTTCCCTGTTAAACCACTACGCAGTTTGAGTTGTCTACAAGCCTAGACATCTGGCACTTTACCAGCCATTACTTATATAAAATGTTAGGCAACGGTTTTCATTTTTTATTCCATAGTTCATTTCCTAAATAGAGGCGTTTGGTCAGTAAATCTTCATAAATTTTATTGGCATTATCTCCATTCAAGAAAATTAAATATCCATTCTTAGATTTAGGAAACCAAATGGCTAATGTGCTTACACCAGGATCTTTTCCTGTATGAAGTAAAGCAAATTCATCATCGCTGAAATCAGTTAAAATCTCCCATCCCAATCCAAAGAAATCATTTTCTTTTAATTTTACTTGGTGCTTCACCATTTCTTGATAAAGATTTTCTGATAAACTTGCCCCATTAATTACATAAGCTAAAAACTTTCCATAATCTTCAACTGTGGTTAAAAGGTTTGCTGCTGCATTTGCTTCAAAATATTTTTCGGTTTCTATTTTTTCGCCTTTTTCATTAAAGTTTTGAGCATATCTAGACTCATCCATTGTTGAATCCCACCAAAAACGAGTGTCTGTCATTCCAATAGGTTTAAAAAGGAATTCCGAGGCAAGTTCTTCGATACTCTTACCAAGCTTGTTTTCGATTGCTTTTCTCAAGTATTCAAAACCTTCTCCTGAATATTGATATTTTGTTCCGGGATCAAACTGAAATGTCAGTTTATTGGATGCTGTCATATAACGCCAATTTGCAAAGCCTGTTTGGTGCATTAAAACAAGTTTGGGTGTTAACTTCTTATTTCTTTTATCATTTTTAATATCTGGGTCAATCCAGTATTTATATAAAGGTTCATCTAATCCCAATAGCCCTTTGTCAATAAGTTTTAATGTGGTCAAGGCAACAATTGGTTTAGTTAAAGAGGCTACCTTAAAGATGGTATTATAGGGAGCTGTTGTTTGTTTATCGAGTGTTCCGTAAACTTCAACTTTGGTCAATTTTCCGTTTTCAATTATTCCAATTCCCAATGCAGGAACGTTGTTATCTTTTAATAACACTTCAGTATCATTTCTTGGATTTTCAACAACGGGGTCGTTATGGTCATAACTTAAAACGTTACTCATTACCCAAATGTCTTCTTTTTTAATCCATACAGTTGTAAATTTTGCTGTACTGGTCCATACATCTTCTTTGGTATTTTCCTTTAAATAGAAATGATGGACACCTTTCTGTATGGCACCATAAAGTTTTCCGTTGTTGTACAGAGGAAATACTTCCAAACTATTTGTATCTACTTTACGGATTGGCTTTTGTTCTGAATTAGAACAGATGTATTTTTGGGTATTCTCAAAGAAGGCATTTCTATCTTGGTATCCGCTTTGGTCGTGGTAAAATTTTAAATCTTCGGCGATGTGGCTTTCTAAATAATCCAAATCACATTGGTTAAACCCACGTTCAAAGAAAATACTGTCTTGCTTTTTGAGTTCGATAAATAAGTCTGAGTTCTTGTCTATTTGTGCTTTGACACTAATGATTGATAAAGAGAGTAAAATTACGCTAAAGAACATTTGTTTTTTTGTCATGCTAATATTTTTTGCAAAAGTGCGATTCCTAATGATTTTCATCATGAAAATCTACCCGCCAATATCCTGACAATATACCGCCATCTTCACGACAGGCTTATATAATACTGAAATTCAGACAGAAAAACAGTTTTCCTCTTTTATCAATTTCAACTGCGTTTCTAAGAATGATAAACACATTAGACAAAACCAATAAAATCATGACAATTAAAATAAGCTGGTTTCCAAGCGAAAACCAATTTTTTGCAAATGAAGTCAACATAAAAATAATGACTGAAAGTATTAGCCATAAAATTTGAATGGAAACAATTTGCTTGGTCAATGGATTAAATTGCTTTTTGGCAAACATTATTACAAGTGGAATAATAATATTTGCAGGTGGGATTATAGTAAAAGGCAATGATGATAGGTTAATAACCTTAAGTAACGTCGAGTTTATTTCGGCTTGGGTTTCTTCTTTCTCAAGCAATTCATCTTCTTTTATTCCTAAAGTCCTCGCTAATAATTTTAGTGTTTGTCCTTTGGGTTCATTCCCCGATTCAATACGCTGTATGGTTCTTATAGAAATCCCTGATTTTTCAGAAAGTTCTTCCTGTGTCAAGTTAAGTTTTTCTCTGTTCTTTTTAAGTTTTGACATTCAAAGTTACTTTTCTTAAATATTGCCTAACGGTTTGTGTAAGGATAGTTGTGTTTGCAAGCAACTAACTTACTAAAAATGGAACGAACCAGAGGAAAATCTGTAGGATTTTCGTAAGTAGGCGAGCACTAGCAATGATTATACACGGCTTAGGGGCAGTTTTTATTGAATTTTTTCTCTTTTCATACTTAAATTTATAGTTAAACTCAAAAGTCCTTTGTCAATTGGTTGAAATTTTTTGTTGGTTAGAATAACGTGAGGATTTATAGTCAGTTTACCTTTGTCTCCGCTAAATCCAATAAAAGGAACGAGTCTCAAAGTCCAATTATCAAAGTCTGTATATGTTACCAATTCTGTTCCAATGGCAATTCCCATTAGGTTTATAAGTCCACTTATTTTAGGTCCAATTGTAAACTTTTCTGTATTTAGCCCTATTTCGGTTCCGATTCCATATTGAAATCCGCCACCATGTAGTCCTCCATACATTGTTTTGTTAATTCCAATATCTAGCAGGTGGAAGTTTTTCTCATTAGGTTCGCCAAAGCTGTAATTATATCCAATTCCTAAATTTAGAGATTTATAATTCGCATCATCTCTTTCTTTTTTATTTTGTCCAAATCCTAAATTTATTAATCCAATTAAAAGTAAGATTGCTATCGTAGTTTTCAATTTAGAATTCTGTTTTTAAAATGTTCTTCATTTCAGCTTGCAGGCAACGGCTACGTAAAAGATTAGTTGTGTGCCCCGTCCCGATAGCACATAATTTAACAAATATAGAACGATTAGAAAATAAGCCCACACCAACAATTGATTTTATACGGTATTGTGCTTTCGTTATTTATTGTTTATACTCCTTTTTTATGAGTTCAATTTCTAAAATCAATTACTAATTGAAATATAATTATTTATCATTTCAAGACTGCTTTCGGCTTGTTTGCGAGCATTAATTAAAATAGAGCGTTGAACAGCCCTATTTTGTTTAGTGTTTCTTAAAATTCCGATAAATTCAATATCATTAATAATATAGTTTAAATTCGATAGGTCTTCTGGTCTTTCTAAAATGCCCGTTTCTATTGGAAATCCGTATTTAATTAGATAATCACGAAACATATTTAAACTATACAATGATAGCCCTTCGTATAATAAATTGTTCATATCGGTTGAAAACGTAGAATAATAGATGGTAAGATTATTGGTCAAACTATCAGGTAACATTTCTGTTCTTGGGTGCTTATTCAATTTGTTATATCCAAAATTTACTGGCACAAAAGAAGTCACGGAATGAACTTTCGAAATATTACTCAATAATGAGTCAGCAGACATTTTTGTTGCTTTGTTAAGTAAACTATCAATATTGTTAATAAATCTTTCTTCGTACTTGATTTCCTTACTTAAATAAAGAATGTCTTGATTAAGGTCATTGCGTACTTCCTTTATAATTTGTTTTAATTCATTTTTAAAGGTTTTGTTCTCATTCCAATTATTAATTTGTAATGCAATTAAAATTCCAATAACTACAAGTACAATTTCTCCAATTGCGTATTTAAAATACTTTCCAGTTTTACCTTCGGAAAGCAAATTTTGTCTAATTTTTCTAAAGAATTTTATCATTGGCTAATGGTTTGTAGGCTCACCCATATTAGAACTGTCTAATTTTTTAAAATTTTGTTTGATTAACGATGTCGGTTTAGCTTGCAGCCAACAACCAAACAAACACACCCCTGTGTGTATCTACATTATAATTACCCTCTCAAAAATAGTCAATTTTCATTGTTGGCACTCGTTGCAAACTATCGCCAGCCAAAAAGATTACCATCTTAATAACGTTTAGTTCAAAAAATTCATCCAAAATACAATACTTAAATACACCCAAAATCCACTAAATAAGATATGGATTATGGTTTCAAATTTTTTTCCTTTCCACAAGCTCGATGCGTAACCAAAAAACTGAATAAAAAGGCGAACAGACCAGAAAAGGCCAAGCCCAAAAGACAGGGTCTTTCCTAGTTTTGTGTTAATAAGTTCATTTGTTGAAGTTAGGCAGAGTAAGCCCATGAGAAAAACCACAAAAGCAATAAAAAACGTGTGTATTGTCATCATTTGCTTGTTTATCAAACTCAATGATCTAAGGTCCTCTTGCCATTTAAAATATTTTGGAAATATAATGTGAACCAATGATAAAACGATGAGTAGAACACCAATTATCTTAAAATGAATATACATATTAACTAGGTTAAGGTTTACAATTGAATATAGACATAAATGGCGTAAACTTAGTTTCTTCAAATAACGTAAACCCAGCTTCTTTAAACGCTTTTTTCCAGCTACTGCGCGAAAAAAAGTGTGTAAAACCAATGGAGAATGCAAAAAAGTTAGGGGTATCCCGTAAATGTTCTACAGTAATAACTTTTCCATCAGATTTGCAAACTCTGTTACATTCTTTTAAAAAAGCAACTCGTTCTTTATGAGAGCGAATCTCATGCGCAGCAGAAAGAAGGAAGACCATATCTGTTGACTTATCTTCTAAAGGTATTTTGTTAGTACTTATTTGCTGTGTGTTAGGGTAAACCAAGCTAACCTTCCTAGCCCTAACTATTGCCGGTTCAGTATGTTGTTTTGCATTGTAAAAATCAAAAACCTTTAAATCGGCTTCGGGAAAATTATTCTTTAATATAAAACTCGTTTCGTCAAAACCTGCATTAATATTGGCTATTTGCTTTGGTTTTAAACTTGTTAATTCTAGCCTGTTCAGCCAATTAAAATCATAGTATCCAGAAAAATCATAAACATAAGCCGAAATTATTAAAGGCATTATCAACCCATAAATAAAAGCTCCTGAAATTATCCAGATCCATATAATTGGTAATTCTAAAAGAGCCAAGGCTGCAATTATTAATCCCCAAACAATTAGACCTATAACATAAAAATGCCTGTTAAAGCTTAAAATATTCAGAACCCCTTGAAACTTTCTTCTTTTTAATTCCATCGTTCTAATGTTCCTTTTTTCCAGTAATACGGAATATTACTTACCACAAATGCATTAGCAAGGTTTAGGCCTTTAAAGCCTTTGCTCTCAATAAAACCCACATTGGCTTTTTCTACATGCACCGGTTGGGGTTTCCAATGCTGCCTAACGCCTTCAATAATTAAAACTTCCTTTTTGTCTTCATTATAAGTAAAAGTAAACGGTAAGGGTCCAGCAAATCGCCTGGCTTCTTTCCAATTGCTAAAAGGTGACGTATCAGGTAGTTTTACATTAAGGTTGTTTAAATTAATTGTAACATCTAGAGCAGACCTTTTAGAGTAAATATTTAGGGTGCCATCTTCACTTAAATAATTAATATCTGTAGTGGTATAATTGTAATGCGTAAAGATGTTACCAAAGAAAGTCATTTTGGGTTTGTTGGTTTCAGACTTTAAAATGTATAACCCCCGTAGTCGCTTTCCTTTTTTATTTGTGTAGCGTACAAATACGCGGTACCCAATTAAAAAGAAATCGTTTCCAAGAAACTCAGGAAATCCTTTAGGCCGCAAATGCTTTGTATTAACCATAGCCAAGGCAACAAAAGCCCATTTATTATCAAAAGTATCCAGTTCTAAGCATTCCGGAATAAAATCTTGCAATACCTCTTTATCAACAGCATAAGTTAGCACAATCGAATTCTCGAAATATGTTTCTACTGCAAAAGGATGGTTTTTTAAGAAATTCATTTTACTGTTTGTAAATTTAGCTTTTTATTTAAAATAAATTCATTGTAGTAAATAAGCCCAATAAATAACAATGCGAAAAAGGCATTGAACCTACCCCAAAGCAATAAATCCGGAACCAGGATAAATTCTAAAATATTCATTATTGCCACAACGGCCATTTGAACAACTGCATTTAATTTTGATTTAAACTTTGTTAAAATCCAAACTGCCATAATAATTTCTAAAAATCCAATTAAAATTGTTACCGATTTTGAATGGTTCGTTCCTAAAATTCTTTCAACTATTTCGCTGTGTCTGGGCACCATATTTAGCACCTTACATACCAGACCATTCATAAACCAAACTAAGGCTATAAAATAAGTTACCGTGTAATGGAGGTGTTTTGTTTTAAACATTCAAAACTGTTTGGTTCAATACCTTTATTAATTGTTGATATTAGTTTTTATTTCCGTTTGTAATTTTATTTCCATTCCTTAAATCCGATCACGTCATCTCTAACTTCTTTAATCCATTTTTTTTCTAGTTATTATATTAACTATTGTAAGCTTACAGCAGCCAACAACCAAACAAACACACACCCCTGTGTGTATCTCCACTGTAACAACCCTCTCAAAAATAGTCAATTTTCATTGTTGGCACTCGCTACAAACGAGGGCCCAATGTCATTAACTTAATGACATTGAACGAGCGCCAGCAGGGAAAAAATATGTAAATGCCCTACAGTAATAACTTTTCCGTTGGACTTGCAAACCCACTTAGAAAGTTTCGTTACATAAAAAAGTCCCACCTAGGCGGGACTAAAGATTTTCATCTACGGCATATAGCCTTATTGTGATAAGATTAAAGATTAGAAATTTTAATCTGTAACAAATATATATAAAAGATTTTAATTCCAATTGTGGTTTTCCGCAATTATAATGTTTCTCTTTTTTGTTTATTTGTTTAAACTAAAAAAACATAACATGGCAAAAGTTTTAGGCTTAGATTTGGGGACCAACTCTATTGGGTGGGCAATTAGAGATACAGAATTAGAGAGTAATCAAATAATAGATACCAATGTGTTGGTCTTTCCAAAAGGAGTTGGAGAAGAAAAAGGCATTGAGTTTTCTTTAGCTTCAGAAAGGACGAAACACAGAGCCTCCCGAAAACTTTATAGGAGAAGAAAAAAAAGAAAAGCAGATTTATTAAAAATATTGATAGATTATGGTTGTTGCCCTTTGACAATTGACGAATTAAATATTTGGACTGTATATAAAAAAGGGCAAGACATGAAATACCCAACTGGGAATCATGAATTTTCAGAATGGTTAAAAATTAACCCTTATGAAGTAAGGGCCAAAGCAGTTTCCGGAAAGGTGTCAAAAATGGAATTAGGTAGAGCATTATATCATATATGTCAGCGCAGGGGCTTTAAAAGTGGACGCAAAGATGCGGATGCCGGCAAAGATTTAGAGCAATTTAAAAAGGAACAAAAGGTACTGGAACAAAATGGTTTTAAAACATTAGGTGAATATTATTATAATTTACTTAAAAAGGAACAAAAAGTTAGAAAGACCAAGTTTAGTGCAAATGATCAAGAGGTCAATTCATCCAGAATCAGTTATGTTGAAGAGTTTAATGTGTTGATGAAATCCCAAAATATTGAAAAAGATATTGCTGACCAGTTTTTTAATGCCATATTTTTTCAAAGACCCTTAAAATCACAAAAAGGAACTGTTGGAACGTGTACTTTGGAAAAGGCTAAACCACGTTGTCCTATAAGCCACCCTTTATTTGAAGAATTTAGAATGTACCAATACCTAAATTCTATTAAAGTAAAAGAACGCAATAGCGATACCTTTGTTTTTCTCTCAGAATTTCCAGAATATTACGAAATAGCATTAGATAAATTTTTCAGGGTCAGTGCAAAGAATTTTAAGTTTTCAGATATTTCTAAAGGTATTAATAATGTTGCGAAAAAAAACAATCAGTTTTTTGAATTTAATTACAATGATAAATACCCCATAGTTGGAAGTCCAACAATAAGCAGATTGATTGTTGTTTTTGATGCAAACAATTGGAACGAGTGTAAGTCAATCATTAAATCTAAATATAAAAAAGAAGATGGCAAATCAGTAAACAATTTAGTAGATGAATTATGGCATACGTTGTTTTTCTCTGGAGATTTTGTTAATGATACAACTTCGGAAAAAGTAAAAAGCTTTATTAGAAAACGATTTGATATTCCAGAGGAAAAAGTAGATTACTATGAGAGAACAAATTTAAAGCAAGGTTATTCTTCTTTGAGCAAAAAAGCTATAAACAAAATTTTACCGTTTTTAAAAGATAAAATTATTTATCCTTATGCTGTATTTTTTGCCAATATTGATACTATAATAGGTAAAGAAAAATGGAATAGGAATAAAGAATTTATTCAAGATACCATTGTGGATATTATTTCGGGTTACAAAGAGAAAACACTTAAAATTGATATTGTTAATGGGTTGGTAGGTGATTTTATCAAGATGTATGACAATTCGAATTACGATTATATTCTTGATGAAACAGACAAACAAAATGCAGAACAAAAGATAAAGGCGTTTTACGGTAAAACTCTTTGGGATCGCATGTCTGACTCCGAAAAAGAAGCTCTAAAAAATGAAATAGAATTGGTTTTTCAAAACCAATTACAAAAAAGGCGAACAGGGGGTTACTTCCTGTTAAAGCCTAGAGTTGATAAAATTATTAAGGATTTTCTACGGTCAGAGTTTAAAGTTTCAAAAGAACAAGCAGACAAGCTTTATCATCCTTCTGCTATGGAGACGTACCCCCAAAGTCAAGATGGTTTTTTAGGATTACCATTCACTAATTCCATAAAAAACCCTATGGCAATGCGTACCTTATTTTATTTACGCAAATTGGTAAACACGTTATTAAAGGAAGGCAAAATAGATCCGGACACAGAGATTATTATTGAGCTAGCAAGGGAATTGAATGATAAGAATAAACGGCTTGCTATTGAAAGATGGCAACGTGAAAGAGAAAAAGAAAATAAAAAATATAGGACATTATTAGAGGAACTTGCAAAGGACACCAATTCGGTTGTTACAGAAACAGATGTTATTAAGTATAGATTGTGCCAAGAGCAACATGGCGTTTGTTTATACACAAACAAAACCATTAATTGTGAGAAACTATTAGGTTCTAATCCTGAATTTGATATTGAGCATACCTTTCCAAGAAGCAAATCGTTTGATAATTCACTGGCCAATAAAACACTGGCCGATAAAAGCTTTAATCAAATAAAGGGTAATAGAATCCCTCAAGAATTAGAAGATAAATACAAACAACATTTTTTGTTAAATACAAAACATTGGAAAGATAAAATAGAAGACTTAAAAGAAAAGATTGAACAGCAAAAATATTTCTCAAAAGTAGCCAGTACTGTCGAACAAAAAAACAGGGCTATTCAGCAAAAGCATTATTTAAGATTAGAATTAGACTATTGGAGAGCAAAACTTTACAGATTCACTGCAACCGAAATAAAACCAAACTTCAAAAATAGCCAATTGGTTGACACGGGTATCATTACAAAATATGCTACATTATTTTTAAAATCATTATTTCAGAGGGTTTTTCCAGCTAAAGGCACTATGGTAGCCGATGTTAGAAAATCCTGGGGTTTAGACGAAAAAGACAGAAATCATCACTATCACCATGCTATTGATGCTGTTGTACTAACTTGTATGGATAAAAGCATCCGGGATAGTTTAGCAGAAGCATTCAAAGAGTCGGAAGCCAATAGATATCAAGACAAGTTTAAAATAAAAAAGCCCTGGGAAACCTTTACAGAAGATGCCAATCAATTAAAGAATTCAATAGTCGTTGTACATAATCACAAAGATACTATTCAAAAGCAAACGAAGCGTAAGTGGCGTAAACGCAATAAAATACAATATGATGAATCTGGACAAGTAATCTACCAAAAAGGACAGGGCATTAGGGGGTCATTGCACAAAGATACATTTTACGGTGCCATAGAACGAGAGAATGAAAATAGTGAAAAAGAAATTTGGTTTGTATTACGTAAACCTGTGAACAATGATTTTTTAGAGGCTGATGTGAATAAAATTGTTGACGAAGGTATTAAAAGTAGAGTCCTTAAACACGGCTTAAAAAATATAAGAACACCGGAAGGCTGGATTTTATTGCCAAGTGAAAAAGATGAAAATGGTAAGGAGATAAAAGAAATGCTTATTAAGCGTATTAGGGTAAAAACCAACAACAAGAACCTGCCAAGAATTAAGGCGCAAAGCCATGTGTCCCAAAAAAATAGAAAGCCTTATAAAGAAAGCTATTATGCAACCTTGGAAAATATTTTTGCTATGGCAATTTATGAAACTTTAAACAATAAAGGTAAAAAAGACCAGGCGTTTAAAACCATGTCAGCTTATGAATTAGCAACACATAATCAAGGAAATTCAAAATTAGAATTACCGGTAGAAGAGAACGTTGTAAAAAATCAAGGAAAAAAGAATGAAATTTTAATTCCATTATCAAAAGTACTAAGAGTAAACCAAATGGCTATTTTTTATGAAAATAATCCTGAGGAGTTAAAATCCATTAGCAAGGAAGATTTAAGTAAGAGATTGTTTAAAATCACACAGTTTGAAAGCGATGGTAGAATACAATTACGTCACCATGCACAAGGAGGGGCTGATAAAGATTTAAAGAAAGCATCTGCATTAGATTTTGATAATTCAGCACAAAAATTAAGACTTAGTTTGAGTAATGTAAAAGCCGTTTTTGAAGGGATAGATTTTACATTACATCCATCAGGAGAAATAGATTTTTTAATATAATTAAATAGCAAATAATTTCAAGTTCTTTGACATATTTTTTGCAAAAATGTCATGGTTTATAGATAGATTAAAGATTAGAAAACACGATATTTGTTCATTAAGGTCTTCATCCTTAACACGCGTTGTGGTTTGATTAAAGATTAGAAAACACGATATTATTGGATCGATTCATTTGAGAGCGTATATGGTTGTGGTTTGATTAAAGATTAGAAAACACGATATTAAAACATCCTAAATCAATGGCAAACCATAAGTTGTGGTTTGATTAAAGATTAGAAAACACGATATTCTCAATAGCCTTTTCAAGTGCATAGGTTTGTTGTGGTTTGATTAAAGATTAGAAAACACGATATTGATAGCCATGGGGAGCAAAAGACCAGTATGGTTGTGGTTTGATTAAAGATTAGAAAACACGATATTCATGTTTTTTTCATAGAACTGTCTTATCCAGTTGTGGTTTGATTAAAGATTAGAAAACACGATATTAAGCTCATATTCTAACTGTGAACAAGGTAAGTTGTGGTTTGATTAAAGATTAGAAAACACGATATTGATTTGCAATGGCGTTACTTGACCAGTTGGGTTGTGGTTTGATTAAAGATTAGAAAACACGATATTAATATGATATTCAACTAAAAAGGAAATTCAGTTGTGGTTTGATTAAAGATTAGAAAACACGATATTATTATATGTCAGGTGATTCTAGTTTTAATAGTTGTGGTTTGATTAAAGATTAGAAAACACGATATTGATGAAGCTTTGTTGGGAGGACTGCTTCCAGTTGTGGTTTGATTAAAGATTAGAAAACACGATATTGCATCAGCATCAAAAAGCACCATTGCATAGGTTGTGGTTTGATTAAAGATTAGAAAACACGATATTGGATCAGTAACATAAGCTTCTTTCCAATAGGTTGTGGTTTGATTAAAGATTAGAAAACACGATATTACATTCTTATCTGGGGGAAAGTTCCCACCAGTTGTGGTTTGATTAAAGATTAGAAAACACGATATTTCCATTGGGAATATCTCCTTGTCATTGCTAGTTGTGGTTTGATTAAAGATTAGAAAACACGATATTAATGCAGCTGCTAATTGAACAGCACCCAGAGTTGTGGTTTGATTAAAGATTAGAAAACACGATATTAATACAGGAGGTGGTTCTGGCGATGTTACAGTTGTGGTTTGATTAAAGATTAGAAAACACGATATTAAAGCCTAAAGAAGTACTTCGTAAAGCATAGTTGTGGTTTGATTAAAGATTAGAAAACACGATATTTAAATCATTCACACTATCCATTATATCAGCGTTGTGGTTTGATTAAAGATTAGAAAACACGATATTCATACTATCCATTTGGGATACAAGTGCATAGTTGTGGTTTGATTAAAGATTAGAAAACACGATATTCATACTATCCATTTGGGATACAAGTGCATAGTTGTGGTTTGATTAAAGATTAGAAAACACGATATTCCGTGGAGCCTATGAAGCGATGGCATCAGGGTTGTGGTTTGATTAAAGATTAGAAAACACGATATTCATGTGTAGCCTTCCCTAAAAATAAGACAGCATAAAATTCAAATTTACTAATTTTAAATTTTAAACTGTCAGATGAAAAAAAGTAGATTTACCGAGAGTCAGATTATCAAGGTCTTGAAGGAAAACGAACAAGGTCGTGCCGTAGGTGATATAGCACGAGAATTAGGTATCGACAAGAGTACCATTTATTATTGGCGCAAAAGGTACGGAGGTATGGAAACGAGCCAATTAAAACGCTTAAAAGAGTTGGAGGAAGAAAACCGCAAGCTCAAGCAGATGTACGCAGATGCTAGCTTGGATAACCAAATGCTTAAGGATATATTGTCAAAAAAGTTCTAAGGCCTTCCGACAAGAAGCACAGGGCGGTTTATTTAATCAAGGAATATCAGGTATCTATACAAAGGGCCTGTGGTGTTGTGGATTTAACCCGTTCAATGTGGTATTACCAAACCAAGCGTGATGACCGTGAAGTAATCGACAAACTCTCTGAATTGGCTTCGGAACTTCCAACCAGAGGATTTGATGAGTATTACAAACGGATTCGTCGCGAAGGCCATAGGTGGAACAGAAAACGTGTACTACGAGTATATAGGCAAATGAAACTTAAACTGAGACGTAAACACAAAAAGCGTATAACGGGCAGGGTGAAACACCCTTTGGAAGCACCTGAGTCATTAAACATGGTTTGGAGCATGGATTTCATGTCTGATACACTTTCCGATGGAAGAAAGGTACGGATACTGAACATTATGGACGACTGTAATCGCGAGGTATTGGCCATAGATCCAGGATTGAATTATCCGGCTAGAAAGGTAGTAGAAACCCTAGAACAGTTAGAAGAAGAGATTGGCCTGCCACAAACAATTCGTTGTGACAATGGACCTGAATTTATATCCAAAACCTTAAACGCTTGGTGCAAGCGAAAACGAGTAGAAATACGGTTCACCCAGCCAGGTAAACCTATGCAAAACGGATATATAGAACGATTGAATAGATTTTATAGAGAGGATATACTGGATGCGTATTGGTTTAACGATTTGCACCAATTAAGAACATTAAGCAATCAATGGATGGAAGATTATAATAGTAATCATCCACACCAATCACTAGGGAACAAGTCTCCTAGAGAATATAAACCTAGATTCGGTGAAGAATTCTTCATCGAATCTGATGATATTAATGAAAATTTGTTGAATTTAGTAGTGTCTTAATTTGGGTAAGGCTACACATGCTACTTGCGTAGTTGCTCCACTGTAGTTGTGGTTTGATTAAAGATTAGAAAACACGATATTGTTCCGGATTTTATTTGTGTTAATGTGTCAGTTGTGGTTTGATTAAAGATTAGAAAACACGATATTACGCAACAATTAGCAGTAGACGGCACCAAAGTTGTGGTTTGATTAAAGATTAGAAAACACGATATTTAAGCCACATATCCTTCTTCAGGTGTCACGGTTGTGGTTTGATTAAAGATTAGAAAACACGATATTGCAAGATTGCCTATTGAATTTTCACAATAGTTGTGGTTTGATTAAAGATTAGAAAACACGATATTGCTGCGTGGGATGATTATATGCGTTTTGCAGTTGTGGTTTGATTAAAGATTAGAAAACACGATATTCAATTCAGAGTTTATTTGTGCTGGTATCAAGTTGTGGTTTGATTAAAGATTAGAAAACACGATATTGGTTCGTCGGGAGATTATACTCGTTCTGCAGTTGTGGTTTGATTAAAGATTAGAAAACACGATATTTAATAATACTGGCAATAGTATAGAGCATCCGTTGTGGTTTGATTAAAGATTAGAAAACACGATATTCGTAAAAAACAAATGACATGATAATATATAGTTGTGGTTTGATTAAAGATTAGAAAACACGATATTGCAATGCGGTGAACTAAATGTACCCAAAAGTTGTGGTTTGATTAAAGATTAGAAAACACGATATTCCGATTTAACAGAAAACCCCAATACATCAGTTGTGGTTTGATTAAAGATTAGAAAACACGATATTACGATAGCGGCTAATTCATCAGGGGTTTTAGTTGTGGTTTGATTAAAGATTAGAAAACACGATATTAGTTAGTTTGTTAACTTCTGGTATTGAACATATTGAGCAATAATATCGTTTTAAAAAATGCTTCTTTTTTGTACTGATAACACAAGATTGAGGCATTTTTTATTTTGTAAGCTTTGGTTAAAATAACTCCAATTGCACTGGTTGGGGTTCTTTTGGAACTTCAGAGCGTCCCCAAAAATTCATGATGTTACCAAATTGTTTGTCGGTTATTCTTAAAACACTTACTTTTCCTAAAGGTGGCAATAACTTTTTTATACGTCTTTCGTGAACATCGGCACTTTCACTACTGGCACAATGCCGCATATAAACCGAGTATTGCATCATGGTAAAGCCGTCTTTCATAATATTTTTTCTAAAACCAGAAGCATTCCTACGATCTTTGGCCGTATCGGTGGGTAAATCAAAAAATACAAATAACCACATAATTCGATACCCATTTAATTCCATAATTGTGGATACTTAATTTTCTTGCGGTTACCGGTAAAACATTGTTGTAAAGAGCTTGCCGTTTTTTGTAAGGCAACCATCAACGGACTTTTTTCATTTTTAAAATATACCGTCCTGGTCAGGATGGAAAGAAGTTCAACTTTTATTTCGGTAGTAAGTTCCTGGTCATCGTAGTTTTTAATAATGTGATATACTATTTCATCTACAACTGGTCTAAAAGGTTCCATAATATCATCTGCTAATGCAAATGCATTGTATTTGCTTTTGTGGTGAATACCTAAGGTATTTAACAGTCCGCTTCCGGATAAAGCCCTAGCAGTTGCAGCTCTTAAAATGGCGTAACCATAGTTTAAAAAATTATTGGGGTAATCACCATACCGCTCTCTTTTAAAATCCATATCAAAAAAAGACTTCCAATAAAAATTGGCAGCCACAGCTTCCATATTGGAAGTGTCGCCACTTAACACTTTACTGGCAAGGTATTCGAACTTGTTTTTAGATTTGGTTATAATTTCTAATAAGATGCCTTGATTTTTAATTTTTTCAATAACAGTTTGTTGCCACAACTGTTTTTTTAAAGGTACACTGGCTTCTATTTGGCATTTAAACAGTTCTTGCTGTATGTGATGGCTATTAAGATTTAGAAGCATGCCGTTTGGTAGATGTTTTTCATCACAAATAATGCAGGCACAATTATTTTTTATCAGCTTATTTATTGTTGGAACACTTATATATATTTCATTGTTATCAATTACAATGTATCCAATGTCTTCTATTGGAATTGTTCTGTTTTGTTGTTCAGAAACTATAACAAGCTGTTCATTCTTTGTGGTGATGGAACATTTGTTTGTAAATAAAAGGGTTTTTTTAATCACCCGGCTTATGCTTATGGGGTTTTAGCCCAGGATGTTTTGGTTTGGTTTCTGGTCTAACCCGTCTTCTCTTATCAGGTGTTCCATTTTCTTTTCTAGGTTTTGGTCCCGGTTTAATTGCTTGAATTGTGTTCATGTTTTGATATATTTAAATTTGTTTTTTGATTTTACCTTTTTATATACGTTTTATTCCCATTAGAATTAATATAATACTTCCCGCCTCTTGGCCCTGTATGTATCACTCTGCTTGATGAACTTCTGGACGTTGAGTAAGTGGGTTTAGAAAATGTTGAGTTTGTGGTATATTTTCGTTTCGTAGTGGAATAGGTGGAGTTACTACGGTTGCTCCTTTCCCTGGCTGTTTTTTCCTTATGCTGTTCTACAGTAAGCAATTGCATATTGCTTGGATCATCCGTACCGCCCTCTGACAAAGGTTTTATATGGTCAATCTCATAACCTTCTGGTACGTCATCGTAACCTAATGATTTTAAAAACGCTTGTTTATTGGCTTCGCTTCTTTTTACCATGGGCTTACCTGTAGTGGAATAGTATTGATTATAATAATATTCGGTATTACCTACTTTATAGGTTTCCTGGGAAAATGAAAGTGTACTGATAAACAAAGCTAAGATTAATGGTAAAATATATTTTTTCATATACTTTATTATAAATGAATTAAACCTGCAAGTGTCTTTAAGACCTTGTAGGTTTTGTTAAACGGAAACATTAACATTTTATTTAACAGACTACAGGGTTTTTCAAAACCCTGCAGGTCGGTAACCCAAAGTTATCAACAACTCCAATTTAATTTGTCTCCTTTGTCCGAGTTATTTCTCCATTGTAATGGTTGCAGGTTGCTTAAATGGTCACTTCCACCATTAGAGACAGGGTTTATATGATCTATTTCCCATCCGTAATCAGAATCTCTGTTGCCATGTTCTAACCATTTCATGAATTTTCCACATTTGTCATGTCTCCATGTATCTGATGAATAACCTGGGATTATTCTTCCTTTTTCCCATACGTCTTTTTTTTCTTGAAGAGTCCAACTGCCTCCATTTCTATTAGTGTTTGGTTTTCTACTCATTATTAAATTCTTTTAAAATTAAAGCCCAAACATACACAACCAGAAAATCAAAACCTTGCATGTTCCCGCAAGGTCCTTGAAGAAAATTAAATAAATCCTTTTTGAATGGCCTGGGCTACCAATTGTACAGGTGTTTTTGCTTTAAAGAAAATCTTAAGCTTTCCAAGCCTATCTTGAATACTGCGTAAACTACTGGCTGGGTAATTCATTTTTTTTAAATGCTCTGCTATTTCTTCTTGTTTTAAACCTTTAGATAATAATTTCATGATAATAATATCACATTCATCCAATTCTAAAATACTGTCTGAGTTGTGGAGTAATTGTTGTAAATTTTGTGAGATGTATGTTTTGTCTATATATGCGTCACGGAGTGCTTTTTCTATTTCATTATAGTCTTTGCGCTCTTTTCCAACAAAACCATTTATTTTATAATGCTCAAATAACTGCTTGATCTTACCAACACGGTGTTCTACAGAATACACAATAATTTTTAAATCGGGGTGCACATCTTTAGCAGCCTGTATTAAATCCTCACCACATTTTAAATTAACATTTTTATGATCCTCTTTAAAACTAAGGTCGGTTATCAATACATCATACGGTTCCTGTTTTTGCAAAGCTGCTTTAATGCGTAACAGCGCATCATCACAATAATAAGTAGAGTCAATAATGGGGATGGATAAATGCTGGAGTGTTCTTTCTAATCCAGAACTTGTTATTCCATGATCTTCTGCAATTAGTATTTTTCTAAACATAATATGGTTTTTAAAAAAGCAGTCTGGCTTTAAAACCTTTTCCTACTTCCGATTCAAAAGTAAACTTTCCGCCTATATTACGCATGCGGGTTTCCACATTGCGGAGTCCATTTGTTTTTATATTACGTATTTCGCAACCAATACCATCATCTGTATAGATCAATTCATTTTTACCCCAACGACTTTTAATAACAATGGTTATTTGTTTGGCTTGGGCATGTTTTTTTGTATTAATTAGCAGCTCCTGCACACTCCTATATAGTGCACTTTTAACTTGTTTAGATACTTTATGCCACGGAAATGTATTTAAAGAACTTGTAATAACCGATACGTTTTCTGAGTTATATTGTATAATAAGGTCTTTTAAACTTTTGGAAAAATTGGTGATATCCACATCACTAATTTGTATAGAAATATCCCGTGAACGTAAATAAAGTTCATTTAAAAACTTTAATAATTTCTTTTTGGGCGTTACAGGTGCATGTATGGTGTTGTCTATAAAAGTCATGATACTTGCTATATCATTAGCAAACTCATCATGGACTTTTTTAGAAAGGCGTGTTTCCGTTTCATAAGTAGCTACTTCTCTAGCACGCTTCTTTTGCTGGTTTTTATAATAAATAACAAATATACCTCCCATAGTAAGTATTGTTATAACCACAAGAAAAATTGTGTATTGTTGTTGTTTAGCTAATGAAACTTTATGTGTGTTCTCTCTTTCCCGCTCTACATTATATTTCATCAAGGCATAGGTATTCTCTTGTTTTTGCTTTACTAGGGCCATACTATCACGCAACGTTTTGTACTGCATTACTAGTGGGTTATTATCAATATTTATCAAAAGTGCCAATGCATCCTCTCTATAAGTAGCACTGTTTACCTTTTTTGCAATGTTAAAAGCTTCATTAGCGTAGGTTCGTGCAGTATCATATTGTTTTCTATCCATATAGTAAACGGCAAGGGTATGATTACTGGAATATAAACCTGCTAAGTCCTCTGCTTCAGTTCTTATTTGAAAAGCTTTGTTTATATGTCCTAATGCTTCAGGATTATAAATTTTTGATTGATTAAATCCCAGATTATTTAAAATTAAAGCGGTTTGAAGTAAGTGGTTTTCTTGTTTGCTCTTTTTAAGTGCATATAATAAATGCTTTATGGCAAGAGGATATTTTGTTTGTTGCGAGTAAACTTTAGCAATATTATTAATAATTAATATGCTGTCATTTGTTTTTGTTGCTAGCTTAAGTGCATAATTATAATATTCCAAAGCATTGTCATGAAAGTGTAATTCTTTATAAACCAACCCCAGGTGATTGTATATGGCATACTTTGCTTCTGTAGTATTGGATGCTATGGGTAACTTATCTAAAAGTTTCAGGGCTTGTATAGCAGATAATTCGCTTTCATTTATCAATCCCAATTCAAATTGCCCTATAGCCATCAATCGCAGGGCTTGAATAGCAGCTATAGTATCCCTCTTTTTTAAACTGGTATCAATATGTTTATTGTAAAAGGTAAAAGCATCCTTAATTTTATTGCTGTTGCTATGGTTTATAATAATATCGTAG
Source organism: Aestuariibaculum scopimerae (assembly GCF_059428085.1). Taxonomy (NCBI): domain Bacteria; kingdom Pseudomonadati; phylum Bacteroidota; class Flavobacteriia; order Flavobacteriales; family Flavobacteriaceae; genus Aestuariibaculum; species Aestuariibaculum scopimerae. The sequence continues at coordinate 1,583,392 of NZ_CM182089.1, read as the reverse complement.
TAATATGCTGAGCTGTCAATAACAGTTTGAGCATGTAGACCTAAAGAAAACAAATATCCATAAACAAAGAAAAAAGGGAATAAAATATGTTTTTTCATTCCCCTAAAGTATTAAAAAATAACGTTCAATTTTTAGCCACCGCCACCAGGAGGAGGAGGTGGTGGTGGGATATGTCCATCATCACCACAACATTCTTCATCGTCGCCACTCATAATATCAGAAAGACTGGTCGAAGTACAGGATTGAAACGCTAAATTCAAAAGCAAAACAAATAATAAATGGTAAAGTTTCATTGAATTAAAAATTTTTGATTAGTAAAAAGGGAGGCCGTTCAGAGATGATCTGAATGCTTTGCGCACAGGCTTCCCATGCTAAATTTTGGTACTCAATGACTTTAGGAAGAGGAAAGAAGAGAAGGGCTTTTAGGTTACTTCCTTTTAACTTATTACCCTTCTCTTGCATGTTCCCGCAAGAGTCAAAACTTGCGTTTCGTTATATTAGCTAAACATAACTTGAACTGTTCGGGGACAAAGGAACTGGTTATGGCCAAAATAATATTAAACATGGATTGTACATCTTTTGTACATTTGTTCTTGCTCCAATGTTCATGATTTTTAAAAATTGATAATCAGCATATTATGGAGAAAACTACTCAGAAAAGTATTTCTATTGAAAAAGGCATATTAGTGCAGAAATTAATGGAAGAGGTATTTGAAAAGGCGAAAAGAGAGTCAGGAAAGGACACAAACAATGGACTTGCTGAATATTTAAATAGAACGTTTAATGATAAGTTTAATACATTAACATTTAGAAGATATCATCGAGCCTATATATTAAAGACAGGTAGAAAACGTGTTCCAAATGCATATACACTAAACACTCTTGTTAAGTATGTAGAATGTGAAGATTGGAAAGATTTTGCCAGGAAACATCTAGATAAGGTGGGAAAAGATGAATTGAGAGAGCTACTGGCCAAACTAGAAATAAAGTTTAAAAAGTATAAAAATATTTGTATAACTGTTATTGCGCTTTTATCTGTAGGAGTCATTATGGGAAGCTTAAAGTTATCTGAAAAAAAGTGCATGATATGGGTAGAAGATCATTATGAAAAGACCTATTGCACAGGTGGATCCGAACGTACCAAAAATGAAGAAACCCTTCAAAAATTAAAAAAGATTGATATCACAACCCGAACCAGTCATAAAGGTCTTTGGTATGACAAACACGACAACAATTATGAGTTTTTCACATTTCATGGTACCCACCCCGTTAATGGCAGAACTTTAAAACCTGTTACTGAGTATATTTTTGATAAAGTGCTGTCTGGAAATTTGCAATAAAAAGCGTTATGTCCTAGACACAAAACAAAAACATTATTGGCAAGGCAAACACCTTACTACCATGGCCTATACCCACCCCCTATACACGGGAAACATCGTCCCATATATATGGGAGACACCCGCCCCTATATATGGGCGATACCGGGAAGCGTATGGGCTTGGTTTATGGCATAAAAAAAGCCCTTTGTTTCCAAAGGGCTTTGGGTGGGTGCTTACCGGGCTTACAATACGGTAAGGACGCGCGATAGGCTACCGCTCTTGACATCTACATTGCCTTTAAGCAGGCTGCGGACTTCCATGCGGTATTCCCCCGCCAGCAGGCCTGCTGGCGTTAAAAAGATCAGTTCCGAAGGTTTGTTGCGCAACAGCTTGCTGTCTACACGCGTGGCCGTTCCTGTGCTGGTCTCTACAAAAAATATACCCTGCAGGGGGTCGGCCTCATCAAACTTTAGGATACTGCCCGTAATGCGGGCCCCACCGCCGGGGGTTAGGATATTATCCTGGGTCTCGGACGTGTTGTCGTAAAAATGCTTGGGCAGGGGCGTACGCTCCCTGGTCGCTACTTTTTTTACGCTAATGGTGGGTGCCACGGCACTCAATCGGGTGCCGGTATTAATATTGATATTAATCTTGTGGCGCCCCGCATTGTAACTGTCCTCCTCCGATGTAAACACCCCACTAATACTGGAGGTGATGTTCATCAGCTCGGTATTAATGCCATGCCCTTGCTGTAAATTGAGAATGAGCACTTTTAGGAACTCCTCTATATTGGCCTTGGCCTCGGCTTTGGTAACGGTGGACCCCTCTCGGGTCATTTGATCGATAATACTATCCAGATTTACCGTAATTTCATTGCTGCTTATTGCCATGTAATCGTCCGGGTCTGGAGTCATATTATTGGGAATCAAATAATAGGTTAAAGCCATACTATTTGGTTTTAAGGTCTGCCTTGTCGGCAGACAGGTTAAACATAGCCACTGACCTGCTTTACTTCCCACAGTGGTTTTGGGAATTTTTGGTCGCTGTTCGCTGTTGCAGTCGTAGTGGACTTGACTTGCCTGTAAACTGCGACCGAAACTGTTAACTCGTAACTCAAAAAACCCACAGCCTGCAAAAGCTATTTTCCCTCAAATTATAATAACTCCGATTTTGTTTTATGTATCGTTACAGGCTGGGGTTGTTTTTTTCTGTTTAGTTGTTTGTTGCTGTTTAGTTGTTGCTTGCTGTTTAGTTGTTTGTTGTATAGTTGGTTAGTTGTTGCTTACTCTTGCGTGTTTACTGTTGCTTGTTAAACTCCCCGGATTGCTGTTGCACAGCAATCGTCCCCTCTTCGGAAAAGAAGAGGGGAGCCAGATTCGTCTGGCTTTTTAATTTCGTCTGAGTAAGTAAAACTTTGAACTCATAACCCTGCCTGCGGCAGGCAGGTCTGAACTTGTTAAAACAGAGATTCTTCGCTCGCAAGCTCACTCTGAATGACATTGTCCTAATTCATAATTCATAATTTTTAAAGTCTTTTCACTTTTCACTTTTAGTTTTTCACTTTTATCATGTTGGATGTTTTTTCATATTTTAAGTTTTAGTAGTTAATGGTTGCTTTTATTATTATTTGTTTCATTACTTTTTTCCATTGATGAAAAAAGTAACCAAAAAAATCTAGGCTGATTTTTAATTCCTTGAAAATCCGCTCCAAGGCTCTATCATGCGCGTTGCAACCGCTACGCTAGGCAACGCTCCACGGCCACCGCTTCGCCTTGAACCCGATTTTACTACGGAATTAAAAATAGGCCGTTTACCTGCCTAATGGTCTTTTCTTTTTTTCAATGAACATTTCTTTCTTCTTTTTTCTTCGCTCATGCTAGCCGAATGTTTTTCTTTAATCAGCCTGCACTCAGCTCCTCCCTTTTTTCAAAGGGAGGTGGCCCACGCCCTAAGCGTGGGACGGAGGGTTAAACCCAACCATCAACAAAAATCAATCGTATTGTCAATCGTAAATATCTGTTCTGATTTGTAACGACTTGGCGAATATCTATCTATTCTCCGGACTGTATCTACAGGGTATCACCACCCCGTTTAAATTTATTTTTTTGGATAAGGTGTTCGCATAAAAAAAGAGGCGATCGCCTCTTTTTTTATTTATTTTTATTGATCCAAGTCATCAAAATACCGTTGTATGCTTCCCTTTATTTTATCGGTCAGCCGTATCGGGTCGTCGCCCCGCTTTCGCATGTCGGAGCTGACATCGTGGATCTCCTCCGGCTTCATGTTTTTAACGTGAATAAACTTTAGGAAATGCGTGGTCACATCTATCTTGGTCATATCGCCAAACAGCTTATAGCAATAAGCACCCAGCACCCACTCCTTAAAATCGAGCTTGGTTCTAACCCAGGGTATTTTATTAACCTGTAGCGGGGCTTCTGCACTGCCGTTAGGATCTAATGTCGCAATCTGCACCTTTAGGGCCTCTATCATGCGTTCGTAGGCCAATAGGGTGGCCAGGATGTTATCGCTGCCCGTGGTAAGGCCAGGGATGCTGAACAGGCAATAGGGCCCCGCGTTTAGGCAGGGGGTGTTGTTCTCGGTATTTAAATAGATGGTCTCCAGGGTGGTGTCGCTGCGCTTGTAGGCGCGGTACAGGTCCTGGTGGGTGTTTATATAGTCCTGCCTTTTCTGGATTTCCCTGCTCAGGTACTTGATCTGCTTTTTTACCGTGCCCAAGGGCAGGTTTATCTGTACGGTATAGTGCTCGCGGTAAAAGATCCAGTGGCCCAGCACCTGGGGCAGTTGCTCCTTGCGGAAGGCCCGTATGTCGTTCTTGGCGGTAAAGTCGGCCCCTAGCGCCATGGCCTGTATCTGGCACAGGTACTTTTGGCTGCACTGGGCGCCCTGTTCGCATTGTTCCAGTAGGTCTGGGGTGTTGGTCTGTATTGTTTTTATCTCTGCTTCGAATTGTTCAAAGGTTTGATTCATTGGTATTATATTTTTTTATGTTTTAAACTTGTTTTTTTTCATCTTGTTTGCTATTTGTTCTTTAGGGTTAATCATATTTTAGGCCCTTTTAGGGCTACGCTTTGTTTTTAATAAATGTATTTCGAGTGGTGTTGGTTTTAGCTGCTGTTTTGGTATGTCATGGTTTTTTGTTTTGATAATTTATTTTCTTTTTTCATAGTTGTTAGTACTCTTTACAAACGAGCACTGGCGAAGAGTTTGAGAGTTATTTGAGGAGTTTTCATCTTTCTTTAGTTTTGTGTTTTAATTCCCCGAAGTTTTTTGGAAACTTTGAGGATTTATTTCTACTTCTTTAGCCTTGAGGCAACCACTCAAAGCACTACAGTAAAGAATCTAAGATCACTTCCCATTTTCTGGCATTAGTATAAATTGTTGTAAATAATCATCTACTAAATATTCTGCAGCTTTACTTTTAATCTCTTTAGGGGTAATTTTAGACAAATTTCCAGGTGGTTTAAAAAATTGATCAATGCTTTTTCCTTGGTTGTAATATGTCATCAAGTCCTTAGCTAGAAAAGGACGACCTTTCATAGATTTATACTTATTTGCCACAACTGAAATTGCCCGGTTTAACATATTTTCATCTGGGCCATTTTCTTTTAATAACTGAAATGTTTCCAAGGCATAGCTTACCATCTCTTCAGTAATATCTATAGGACAATCAAATGAAATATAAAAACTATAATTTGCACTTCCTTTTGAATTTTCATCGAAGCTAACTGCTGCCACTGGAGAATATGTTCTACCTTCTTTTTTTCTCAACCTATCAAAGATCATCTGATTTAAAACCTGACCTAAAACATCTATATACACTCTGTTTTTTATATCAAAACTGTAATCCTTGGTTCCCGGAAAAATCAATCTTACTAAAGCATTCTCTTTATTTCCAAAGTATAGTGTCTTTTTAATTGGCTGAATTTTTAATTGGTCTTCTTTTACCTCAGGGCATTTATAAGTGGCAGTATTCAAAGGAAGATTCCCAATATACTTAGCAAATAAATTAGTGATGTTATTCACCGAAAAGTCTCCTGTCATATAAAATGTAAAATCTCTTCCATTAGAAAACAGTTCTTTGTATATCCTAAAAGCATTATCAAAGTCAATTTTTGATACCTGTTGTTCATTACAAGAGAAATAACTAGAGTTAGTCGTTTTATATATTTTATCATAAAAAAGATTACTTGTTTTGGTATTTCGTGCAACAATACTATTGACTTTAATTTTCCTCCAATCTTCAAAAGCGGATATATCACTCTTAGGCTTCTTCAAGTATGTATATGTGAGTTGCAATAAAGTTTCTAATTCATTTAGAGGGCATATACCTTGGATTTGATGAGAATTATAATCTACAATTGGATTGACGCTAATATTTTTCTCATTTAAAAAATCATTCAACTGAAACTTATTAAAATTCCCCAAACCACTTTGTGATACAATATCCGCAGCATAATATGCAGCTACACGATTTTCATTATTAAATTTAGAGAAACCACCCTGACTAAACCCCAATAAAGATATTTTTTCATTTTCACCTTTATCTTTACTTAATTTTTGTGGACACAATAATATTTCCACTCCATTATTTAATGTCATTTTGGTAATGGAAGTATCTTTTAATTTTTCTAGTGTATAGGATTCAGATTTTAATGCGGAAAATGCATTTTTATCAAATAATGACCCTTTTTTGTTTTCATCCTCCCATAAATCAATCTTAGCCTGTTTAATTTCAGAAAGCCATTTAAAAACTGTATCCTTATTTGGAAGAATTTTATCTCTTTGGTTTTCTGGCAATACAATAAAAAAATTACGGTTATTAGTAGAGCTTAACCAAGTATTAATATATGAATTAAAATCATTAAGATTAATATCTTCCAACAATTTCCTGGCAAGTTTTTGTTGTTCTTTTAATGGAGGTATTACAATTCCTTTTTTAAAAGAATCCATTAACCTATTTGCAATATTGGAGGAACTAGAATCAACTGAATGTAAATTAAAAAGAAAATCGGATTTTGCTTTTTCAAACTCTTCCATTGTAAAACCATAACGCCTGACACGCTCTAATTCTCTAAAAAGCAAATTCGTGCTTCTTCTTAAATCTGAAAAGTCTCTTAAATCTACAACGTTCTTCAGATAATTAATATTTGAAATATCATTATCTTCCGGCAGGTTAATTGAACTAATTGCTCGTTTGATAGGGGAGTTATATTGTCTACATAATGTTCTCAATCTTTTATTCATCATCAATCCATACAAACGGTCTTGAATTAACAATTTATATTCACTAACATTCGCTTCATTTCTGGCTTTCCCCTTTTTTAAGTAATAAAGGTGGATGGATGTTTGGGTTATATCTTTATTTGATATTTCAAACAATTGGTCTTTACTTTTTAAATTACCTCTCCAGCGCTCTAAAAGATGATTTATGTTTTCTTTCTTTTTCATATTTTTCATATCACCAAAATAGCTTTTAATTTGCTTTTCTACAGCATCAACATCAACATCCCCAACAATAATAATAGCCTCGTTATCTGGCCGATAAAAATTTCTATATAAATCTATCAGGGTTTTATATTTGACATACTGAATGTTTCTACCTCTTTCATAATATAATTGACCATACATCGTGTTGTTTAAATTTTTCTTCTTAATTTCTCTATTTATTTTAATCTGTGGATTAAAATTTTCTTTAGATACAATTTCAGCTAAAACAACATTTCGTTGAACACTTGCTATATTGGGATCTAATGTCAAATTACCAGCCCAATCACGCATTATTTTTAGAGTATTATATAATAAAGAAATATCCTGCGTTGGAATATTAACGTAATACATTGTGCTTAAATGACCCGTTGACGCGTTAAAAGACGGAGTACCAAGCCTTACACCACCTTTGTCGGCAAGATATTGAATTATGCTATCACCTGGATAATTCTTTGTACCCTCAAAAGCCATATGCTCAATTAAATGAGTTACCTGGTTTTCATTATCTTTTTCATGATAATAACCAACATTGACTACTAATTTTACAACTGCTTTTCTCTTAGGGTTATCATTTTTACATATATAATATTTAAATCCATTGGGTAAAATCCCCTCTTTAACTTTAGTATCCATAGGGGTTTTATTTTGTGCAAATAACTCGTTTTGACATATATGACATATGACATATGATAATATAAAAAAGTAGAAGAAAATATTTTTCATTGTTAAGTTTTAAGTTATTCATGTACCTTTAAAGTAAGAAGAGTGAACTGTCGAAAAAAACAGGGTTTTTCGACAGTCAAATAAATATCAATACCCTAAATTTTGCTCTCCTAATTGTGGATTTTTGCTTAATTCATCTTGAGGAATGGGATACAATTTATCGGTATCCTCCCAATTTTCTTTATATACTCCTAGTACCATAGAAGATAAGTTTGTACGATTTAAGTCAAACCACCGGTGTCCCCACTCTGAAAATAATTCAACCCTGCGTTCATGCATAATCTCTAACAACAGTTCTGACTCACTGATACTTGGATTGAGATCAGAAATTAACGGAATTTGAGCGCGAAGTCTAATTCTATCAACATCAGAAATTGCCCCATCAATATTTCCCAAATGAGCTCTTGCTTCAGCTCTGATTAAATATTGTTCAGCCAACCTAAAGACCATACTGTACTCATTAAATGGCACTGGGGGATTACTATTTGTTCCACCTATGCGTATTTTATACTTATATGAATAATGATAAACATTGTTTGAAGTCACTACACTATCAACCCAATGTTCTCTTCTTTCATCTCCAGCTTCAAATGAGGACAATAAATTAGAAGTCAAGTGAAATGGCCTTGTAGAGAATGGAGTACTAGTTAAAATAAATGTATATCCTTCATTTGTATTTCTTGTTGCTCCTGTTGGTTTTAATTGCCAAATCGTTTCTAAACTATTTTTTATAAAAACATTATCTAACTCAACCAATTCATAATTTGTATTATTTATTATTTCACTTGCTTCTTTATCTGCACTTTCCCAATTTTGCATATATAAATAAACTCTTGATAGCAAGGCTTTTGCTGTACTCTTGTTAGGTCTTACTCTTTCGGTAGTAACATATTCCTGCCCCATTAATTCTTTTGCCATAATCAAGTCTTCAATGATTTGATCATAAATTAAAGACTTATCTTGGCGTGTTACTGTAGCATTTATGTTATAGTCCGTAGAAGTAATTATTGGAACGTCTCCGAAAATATTAGTTAAATAGAAATGACACAATGCTCTAACAAACAAAACTTCACCCAAAAGCTGATCTTTAACTGAAGGGGTCAAAGTTTCAGATTTTTCAAGACCTTCTTTCGCTGAGTTCGCCTCATATATTGCATGATAGAGCGATGTCCACAACCCTGAAACTCTTCCATTAGTTGGTAATATTTCGTTCAACTCAATAGAATTAAAGTCTAAATTGTTTGGATAATAATGAAATTCGTCTGCCGATAACGCACACAAACTACCAATACTATTTACAGTTCCACTAGCAAAACCAGAACTATTAAGACCTATATAACTGTAAATTCCTGTTACGGCTGAACTTGCTGTTATATCATTACTGAAAACATCTTCAACAATTATTCTTGAATTGTTTACATCTACTTCATTAAATTCTTCACAAGAAAATGTTATTGTGATTAATAACAAACTGATAACTCTTTGGAAAGAAATAACTATTTTATTCATCTTTTAAAATTTTAAAGTTTTATATTAATCCCTAATGTTAACATCCTTAATGGAGGCAATGTAGTACTGCCCGTTTCTGGGTCTAATCCCAAATACTTTGTAAGGGTTAGTAAATTTTGACCTTGAACAAAAACCTTTAATGCATCCAATTTAAAATTGCTTATCTTTAGTTTGTCAAGTGTATAGGATAGAGAAAGCGTTTTTAAACGTATAAATGAAGCATCTGAAACAAAGTAGTCACTACTTCGAGCATAGAAAAAATTTACATACGTTGAAAAACTTTGGGAAAATAATGCTATTTCAGTTATATCTCCTGGCTCTTGCCAACGATTTAATACTTCAACAGGCACGTTAGCATTACGAGTGCCTGGAACACCATACTCCCAACCTAGTAAAGACTGCTTTGAGAATTGAAGGAAAAATGAAAAATCAAAATTTTTATAGCTAAATGTATTATTAATGCCTCCATAGTACTCCCTGTCTCTAGGGTTTATTAATTCAGTGTCTTGAACATTAATAATACCATCATCATTTAAATCTATCATTTCATGCTTTCCAGTCTCTGGATTAATACCTTTCCAGAGATACAGCCTTTGAATTGATAGTGGTTGTCCTACTACATACCTATCTGCATAAGAGGAATTTTCCAAATCAGGAAATTCTACTAATTTATTTTTAGATAGAGAAATATTAAATGAAGTTGTCCATTTAAACTGGTTGTTAGTCATGTTTTTTGTCAATAAACTAAACTCCCACCCTGAATTTTCAACAATTGCATTTAAGTTTTTAAAAACACTCCCTAGCCCTGTAGTAGCCGGTAATTGATAATCTGTTAACTGATTAGAAGATCTATTTCTATACCAATTAGCCTCCAAAGACACTCTATTATTTAAAAAACCTAACTCTATTGCAAAATCAATCTTTCTAGTAACTTCCCATTGATAACTGGGATTAAATAGAGACGTAGGAGAAAGGGTTACCCTCTCCTGATAGTCAGCTGAATTAAAAGAATAAGTGTTGTAAAACTGATAATCTCCAATTTGGTCATTTCCTGTAGTACCATAACTACCTCTTAACTTACCAAAACTCAGAAAGTTTAGATTATTAACAAATAAATTTTCATTTGAAAAAATCCATCCAATACCAATAGCCCCAAAATTTGCGAAGCGATTTCCTGGACCAAAACGAGATGAGCCATCTCTTCTGCCAGTAATATTAAGCAAATATCTCTCTTTAAAATTGTAACCTATGCGAAAAAAAGCAGCACTATATCTATACTGATTATCTTCGTCAGAATTTACCGTAACACTCTTGGCCCCGTTTAAGTTTTTTAACAAAATGTCTGAAGTATAACCTAACCCCCTTACTGAACGGTATTGAGAAACGCTTTCTTGGAAAGTAAATCCAACTAAAGCATCTATTGTATGACTATTAAACTTCTTGTTAAAAGAAATTTGAGGTTCAATAATCCATGATTTTCGAAAACTCCTGCCAAATATGCTCTCTGCTGAACTATTCTCACTAATACTTGTTGGAGACAAAGCTGCAATGGGTTTTTTGATTTGTTCATTTGAGTTAGATTCAGTAAATCCAAAATTTGATTTTAAATTTAGCCCATCTGCTAATTGATAGCTAAATATAGCATTAGATGAAAGGTTTGTCCCTTTTACATTTTGAGTATTCAATAAATAAGAATGAGGGTTAGTCCAGGTATTAGACTGAAATGATCCATAATCATAAATTTGCCAGTTTAATGATCCGTCCTCATTATACAATAATGGAGCATTTGGAGGAAGTGATAATGCATAAAAAACAAAATTCCCTCCTTCAAATAGCTTATTTTTACTTGCACCATAATTCATAGACAAGTTAATTCTAAACTTTTCATCTAATGATTTATGGTTTAATCCTAAACTAGCTGTCACACGGCTATAGCCAAAATCATCAGAGTAAATCACATTTTCTTTATGGTATCCAGCCCCTATTTTAAAAGAGGTATTTAAATTCCCGCCTGAATAAAATGCCTGAAGGTCTGATACTTCTGCCGTTCCACCTAACAATTCTTCTTGCCAATCAGTATCATTTGATTGATCCCAAAAACCATTTATGTCAAAATCGGCTGTACGAGGAGAAGCACCATCATTTGCAAAAGCTTCACTTCGCATTTCAAGATATTGCCTGGTATTTAGTAAATCTACTTTGTTACCCATTTCTGCCAATCCTGAATAATAATTAATTGTAATACCCTTAGTTAAATTTTTACTACCGTTCTTAGTAGTTATTAAAATAATACCATTAGCTCCACGAGACCCATAAATAGCTGTTGCATCACTATCTTTAAGTATTTCTACACTTTCAATATTATCAGGATTTAGGAAAGAAAGTGGATCAATACCCGATGATAAATATGATACAGATCCTGATTCAATTGGACTAGAATCTATGGGTATTCCATCTATAATAAATAAAGGACGACTTCCATTCCCCCCAACGGTATTCTCATCCTGTCTTAAGCTATTTTGTCCTCTTATCTTAATATTAACAGCTGAGCCTGGCACCCCTGATAGTGGAGTAATATCTAACCCTGGCACTCTTCCTTGTAAAGCCATTAAAGGGCTTGTCACAGGTTGATTTTCTATTTCCTCAGCAGTTATCTTTGAAATACTGCTTGTTTTAGTCCGCTCCGTAGTCTTATAATACCCCGCATTCAAAACCACCTCATCCAACTGCCCCACTTCTTCTTTTAGGGTAACATTAATGGTGCGTTGGTCTTCAACCGTGATTTCTTGGGTTGCAAAACCTAAAGCCGAGAACACCAAAACATTCTCCGGGTTAGGTACGACAATACTATAATTCCCTTCCATATCGGCCGCGGTGCCTTTGGTGGTGCCCTTTATTAGGATGGTGGCGCCGGGGATGCCCATGCCGGCCTCATCGGTTACTTTACCCGAGACCTGTATTTGTTGTATGGTGTTGGCGTCTTTTATAAGGATGGTGTTGTTTTGGGTGAGCACCACATTAAAATGCCCTTGGGTAAGTATTTGTTGTAAAAGGGTATTAAGCCGTACCGTACCTTTTTTTATTTGCATTTTTGGGAAGTTTGCAAACAGGTTGGATTGGTAGGCAAAGGAATAATCGGTTTGCTTATCGATCATATCAAATACCTCATCAACCGTTACGGTTTTATCGGCATCAATGCTAATTTTAGTGTTCTGCGAGAGCAGGTCGCCGGGCGACAAACTAAAAACGGCACTGCAAAATAAGAATATAAAGCTTCTCATAATGAGTTTTAAGACCCCTTTTCTTATTGAAAAAGGCGTGGTTGTCAATTTAAATTCCATAAATTTGTTATGTGTTAGTTAAACATTGTTTTAATTAATACTTCATGGGGAAGCGCAGGTTTGTTGTCAGAATTCGGACCTTGTTTCCCTTTTTTTTTTGAATAGAGACTGCTTACTCTTGTTTTAGCTTGTTGTGAGATCCCTCCCTCGTAAACTCGGTTCGGGATGACAAAACCCTCTCTTTTCTCTATTCTCGTCTCTCTTTTCTCTTTTATGTTGGATGTTTTTTCATATTTTAAGTTTTAGTGGTTGGTTTTAGATTATTAGATTTTTAGATTATTAGACGCTCTGAACTCCGAACTTGTTTTAGTTTTTCACTTTTAGTTTTTAGCTTCTAGCTTCTGGCTTCTAGCTTCTAGCTTCTAGCTTCTAGCTTCTATAAATATACTTATTATTACTTTTTAATTTCAATTGTTTACTTATTTATATAAAATGGTTTTTCACTTTTGGTTATTTTTGTTTATCCCCTACGGGGAATTTATGTAGCGTTATAACATTTTTGCTACAATGCTTAAACCGCTACGAGGTATTTTTCACTCTTCACTTTTAGTTTTTCACTTTTAGTTTTTAGTTTTTCACTTTTAACTTTTCACTCATTTAAGCACAACCGTTGTGCCCCGTATTTCGTACTGTATGTTGTTCATGTTGGTAATGATGTTTAATATGTCTACTATACTTAGTTTTTTATCTAGGCTACCGTTAAAGGTTTTTGTTTCTAGGGCTTTGTCTTTAAACACTACCTCTATATTATACCAGCGTGCCAGTACGGCCATGATGTCCTTAAGCGGTTTGTTTTTAAAGCTGAACACACCTTCGCGCCAAGCGATGGCACGGTAAACGTCTACATCTTTGGCTAGGGTAATGTGGCCCGTTTGTAGGTTTAGGGTGGATTGTTGGTTAGGTTTTAAGATTTGAGTATTGGGTATTGCGTATTGAGACTTCTCAACTGTACTTGGGGTGACAGATACTTTGCCCTCTACTAGGGTGGTGTATATGTTGGTTTCGTCTTTGTAGGCTTTGATGTTGAACTCGGTGCCTAGGACTTCGACTATTTGGGTGAGGTTGTCTGTTAATGGAGGAGATTGCTTCCCTCCGACTATAGTCGGAACTTCTCGCAATGACGCTATGTTGGGTGACAATACTCTAAATTTAGAGCCACCGTGGTCGGTGCTTGGGGTAACGTCAAAATAGGCTTCGCCGTAAACTAGGGTGACTTCGCGGGGTTGGCCTGTTATAAAGTTAACGGGGTATTGTATTTGGGTTTCGGAGTTGAGCCATACTTGGGTGCCGTCGGCCAAAGCCAATTGATACTGCCCACCTCTGGGAACAGTCAAGGTGTTGACTGCCCGCTCTACGCTATAGGCTTTAGGCTGTACGCTACCTTTTGCCGGGTTGTAAACTAGTTGCTCGCCATTGCTGCTGGCGTATTTTGTTTGATACGCTTGCCCTTTTTCTAAGACTACGACAGAACCGTCTTCTAGGGCCAAAGTAGCTTTGTTGCTACCTGTTTTTATTTGATTGTTGACGATTATTGGGTGAGATTCCTCGACTGCGCTCGGAATGACATTGGTCTGGATTAAGATGGTAATCGCGGCTAAAAGTAAAATCGCTGCAGCGGCGCTGTATTTAAACCACTTGGTGCGTAACTTTTTAACGGGTTTTTGTGAGGCTTGTATTTTTTGCCATAGTTTTTTATAGGCTACTTCTAAATCGGGCTTCTGGTATAATTGATTAATGTCGTAATCGTCTTGCACATGGGCCATAAATGTGGCTTTGTGCTCTGGTTTGCGCAACCACTCCAACAAGGTTTCCATCTCGGCATCGGTTAGTGTATTGGCTATAAATTTGTGTATTAAAACTTTCAAAATGCTGTATTTTGGGTTACTATTATGCTTATGTAACGAATGAGTTTGAAAAAACCCTTAAAAAAAATTTAATAAATTAATTTATACCTTTACTTTTTATTTTATTAAGCGGTATTTAACCTTTTAAAATTGGTATGGAACAAAACGACTTGGGCATAGCCATACAGCAGGGTAGCGAAACGGCGTTTAAAGCGTTTTTCAACTTACATTATAAAGCGCTCTTGGGTTATACTACTACGTTAACACACGATACTGCCGAGGCCGAGGACATTACGCAACAGGCCTTTATTGCCCTGTGGAACAAGCGGGCCGTAATTAAAAACGCTAAAGCCGCCAAGCAGTATTTGTACCAAACTAGCCGTAATTTGTTTATTGATAGCTACCGCCACCTAAAAACCCAACAAACGGTATATGCGCAACTTAAGGAAGAGGCCCTGCGCAACCGTGTGGACGAGGATGCCGACATCCTGGAACAACGCATTGCTAAACTAAAGGCCGTTATTGATGAACTACCTCCCAAATGCCAAGAGGTTTTATACTTAAATAAATTCCAGGGGCTTAAGTATGCCGAAATTGCCGAACAATTGGGCGTGTCTTTAAAAACGGTGGAGTCGCAAATGCGTATTGCCTATAAAAAGATACGACAAAGCTTTGATAAGGATGATCCTTTGATTTTGTTTTTAATATCTAGAACGCTGGGATTGGCGCGTTGGGATTAACGCGTTATGAGTTCAGGGTTACATTTTGCATGCATTTAAACTTTTCTCTTGGGTTGAAGTTTTAACAAGACAAGCATAAAAAAACACCACGGGATTGTGGTGCTTTAAACTATTGATAGGTAAATTATTGGAGCACATTAATCTTCAAACTTAAATATGGCATCATCAATGGTCTCATTCAAAACATACGATTTTACATTTATTGTATATTGATGGTCATTAATAAACCAAGTCATGGCAAAGGGCAACAACACCCCATTTACTTCTTTGTAATCTTGGTAATAGGTATATACTATATCATCGCTTCTTATATTTCTTGTTTCTGTTAATGCTTCTAAATAAGTTTCTTTATTAATGAAGGATATCGATTCGTCATCCACTTCTTTGCCTTTTATAAAAATTTTACCTTTTGTTATTTTTAGCTTATAGCAAGCTTCACCCATGATATCCTCTTCGCCCAATAATGCTATTTTATAGCCCAGGTCTTTTGCTTTTAATAACATTAAGGGAAATTCATTAGCTCCTTTTTTAGATTTTAACGATATATTTTTCCCTCTTTTGGTAAGCTTATTGGTGTGGTAATCCAGATCCCAATAATAGGTGCCATCAAAAGCAAATTGTGCCACCCGTTTGCCATTTTCTATTTTGTTTCCTACAAGTCTTCCTTTTTTACTTATGGTGAGAATTTCATTCGATCCAAAAGAAGTAACAAACTCGCCTTTTAATTGGATGGATTGTATATGGTTCCATGCTTTTTTACCTCCTAATTTTTCAATATGTTTTTCAATGATTTCTTCGGCCGTTTGTGCATTTAAGATCATACTTAAACACAAAAACATAAAAATTAAATTAACGTGTTTCATCTGTTTATTTTTATTGTTTTAAAGGTTGAATTATTTTTTTCTTCTACTAAGCCAAATGGACAAATAGGCAATGATAATTACCAATGGAAGCCCCCATATAAGTACTATTTTCCAGATTTTAAATGTTGAAAGACTTGTTGTAAATCCGTTATCTGGAAATTCTGGTTCTCGAACATCTACAGGAAATTGGTTGTTTGAAAGCCACTCAAAAATACCCGTTAGGAATGCTGGATTATTTATTGTTAACCCTTCCCGTTTTATGAAAGCTTCGCTATTGCTTAAACAATCTGCATCGCCCAATACTACAATACGTTGTGCCTTACCTGCCGTTTGTTTACTAAGCGCAACAGCCATTTCGTATGGTTTTTCAATTTCTCCCAGCTCTGGGTTTAAGTTTATGTTGTCCTCTTCAAAATTTGTAGAATCTAATTCGTTCCAACAACCGCGCCACTTGGTTTGCAAAAGGGGCGTTACATGATATCCCTTTTCTTTGGCCAAGGAATACTCTAGCCCCATGCCTTCTAGCATGGTCACTTTTTCGTTTCGCACAGCCATATCTTCAAACACAAAGGATATTTCCTCAGAAATTTTGGGCATTAGGTTGTTTATAACCAATGCTGGAGAAAAGTCTTTGCTGGGCTCTACTATAACACCTTCTTTAAAACCAACACCCACCTGGTTGGCTATGGGTGCCATATATTCTCTTTTACCAGGCTCTGCCGCAATAAGCATGTTGCCTCCATTTTTAATATATGTATTTAACCTTTTTTGCTCTAGTTCAGATAGCGGTGTTTTGGCATCTGCCACAACCAAAATATCAATATCTGCGGGAATGTCGTCTTTTGATAGGCTAACATTTTCAAAATCAAAGCCATTATTTATTAGGGCCTCTCTATAGTTTTTTAAAACGGTTGCCTTACTATAGTCGCCATCTCCTGTACTGTAGACCTCTCGTTCACCATGACCGATTAAAAACCCAACTTTTATGCTGTTTTTAACAATGCGCTTAAAAGCTACGGTTATTTCCTTTTCGTCAGGCATAACGTACATGTCTTTAAAAATTCTAAGGAAGGTTTTCTGTCCGTTTTCATGCTCAACAAGTCTTACAAACACATTGTCCTCATCCATTAAACCTATATGTTTTACTTGCTCTGGACCTAAAAGTTTTTTAAAGTTTATATTGTAAAGATCGCATACTTTTTTTGCCATCTCTTCTTCTGAACTATCGGGGTAACGTTGATAGATATAAGGATTGTTTGTTGGGGTATTCCAATAGTAAACATACTTTAACTTGATATCTGGTTTAAAACGGATATATTTATCGAAACGCTCCATATCCATTTTAATTCTATTGGGAACGCCATAGTACATATGATAGCCCAAAACATTTACATAGGTGGTTATGGTTAACTTGCCATCTATGTTCTTTATTACCTCCTGACTATTTTCCCTAAGGGTATTGTGCTTAGTAGCCGTAACATCTAGATACGATTTTATGGTTGGTCTTGAAAAGACAAACCCTACCATAGTACCTACTAAAAGAATAAGCGCATACCTGCCAAAGTTTACAAACTTTTTTCGTATTCTACCAGCTTCTAACTTAACAATAGTAAACCCTAAAAATATGGCTATAACTATTAAAAAATAGACAACATCCTCACTGGTTATTAAACCAGAAATCATGGTTTCTGAACGACCGGACATAGACAGCCAATAGGTTATTTCCCTAACAAACTCTATACCCTGCCCAATGGTGCCTACATAATTTAAGGCCCCTAAAAGGGCTAATGTACTAAAGGCAGCAACAACTTGATAGGATGTAAGTGCCGACATAAACAGGCCAATGGCCGAATAAGCACATATTAGCAAATAAATACCCAACAATCCTGAAAGCAGGTATGGCACGTCCAAATCTTTAATGCCCATACTTCCAAAAATGACCGAAATTGATAAAATAACTATAAGAATGAACCCGTAAAACAACATAGTAAAATACTTGCCAAGTACAATTTGATATGATGAAACAGGAGAGGAGAACAGTAGTTTTATAGAACCGCTACTAATTTCACGACTCATTAAACCCATAGTTAATAAAGGAATATAAAGGAATAGGTTGTTTTGTATTTTTACGAAAACCGTTCTGCCTCCAATGGTTTCGGTAAAGATTCTGGTTGTAATATCATAAAAACTCCTGCCCGATTCTGAGAGCTTTAACAATAATTCAAAGAGGTCTGTAAATGTAATATTGGCCTGTATGGTAAAAATGACCAAAATAAGCCAAGCTATGGGAGAATAGAACAGGGTTTTAAGTTCTGTTTTTGTAATATTTAAGATGGTATTCATAAATTCGTTTTGGTTTTAATTAACAAACTCTTTTTTTGATAATGCCGCAAAGGTCTCTTCTAAAGTGGCTTTCTCAACACTAATCTCATATAAACGCCAGTGGCTTTCTATGCTTTGTTTAATGATATGCTCTAGGGTTTCTTTTTCATTGGTAATCTTAAACCTAAATACTCCTTTGGTATTTAACGGCTCTACGGCATCTATACCGTTTATCTGTTCTAGTTCTTTAATAGTAGGAGGCGCACTCATTTTTACTAAAATGGTATTTGTTTTTATAACATTATGAAAGTCCTCTATAGTCCCCTCAAAAACCATAATGCCATTTTCAATCATTTTTATATGGTCGCAAATGGCTTCCACTTCCGATAGGATGTGTGTAGATACTAATACAGAACAATCTTTTGCTATATTTTTTATAAGGTTTCTAACTTCTATAATTTGATTGGGGTCTAAGCCATTGGTTGGCTCATCCAATACTACAAATGGGGGTTTGTGTACAATAGCTTGTGCTATACCCACCCGTTGTTGGTACCCTCCAGAGAGATTTCTTAGCAACCTATTGCTAAAATGCATGATGCCGCATTTAACTTTAGCTTCGTTTATGGCTTCCTGTATAGTATGCTTATTTATAAGCCTTAATTTGGCACAATGCCACAAGTATTCGTCTACAGTTAAATCTAGATGAAGGGGCGCTTTTTGGGGTAAGAACCCTATTTGCTTTTTGGCTTCTTTGGGCGTTTTTCTAATATCTATACCATTTATAAAAATATCGCCTTTAGTTTGATATAAAGCGCCACACATGGTGTTCATTAAAGTAGATTTACCTGCACCGTTTGACCCCAATAACCCAATAACCCCATTGTGTTTAATATCAAAACTAACATCTTTAACGGCCCATTGGGAAGTGTATTGATGGGAGAGGTTTTCAATCTTTAATCTTGTATTTTCCATTAACATTATTTTTTTATATAAATACTTTTTATTGTTTTTTACCCTTTGTGTTAAACTGAAATGATGGGTTTCTATAATTAAACTCCAATGGTTTAAGCCCTAAATGCTTACGAATAAGGGGTTCTAAACGCTTTCCTCGAGCTTGCTTGTCTACTATTTTACCTGCTTTGTCCAATAACCAAACTGTGGGCAATGAATGTATATTGAATAGGGAGTGGTAGCTAATAGTGGCTGTTTTTCCTTTATCTAGACTTTGTGGCCATGTGGCGTGCGCGTTTTCAGTAATTTTTAAAACGGCTTCCCTTGCTCCATCACCTTCGGCTACAATACCCACTACTTCAAAACCTTGATCACGATACTTTTTGTACATGGCAGCTACATGGGGCATTTCTTTTATACATGGCAAACACCTAATGGACCAAAAATCAATTAAAACCACTTTTCCCCTCATGGCTTCAAGGTCTACAATATGGCCATCCATACTGGTAAATGTCATTTTTAATGGTTTATTGGGGTCTACTACTTTTAAAAGCCTTATCGCTGCCAAGTTTTCCTTGGCCTTGGCATGTAAATCTTTAAATGCTTCTTGATTTGCCTGTGGATTATCCCCCCCTGTTAATTCAAGAAAATAGTTCCAATAGGGTTCTTTAAGAGCTGGGGCGTAATTTGAAACGTAACCAATAAAGTTTTGAACATGGGATGCCATAGATACATTGTTGGGGTATTTGTTTAACAGGGCTACCACACGCAAACGGTAAGGATCCCAATATTGGGCATTAAATTGTTGCCAATAACTTGTTTCGTTTGGATCTTTATACAAAGCTTGATAACGCTTTAATGCCAGACCAATATCCCGATTAAGCAACCGCTGTTCAAGCTTTATTTTATAATCTGGAGAGGTGTTTGATTCTAGCCCTTTTTCTACCAAGGTATTCCCATATTGTAACCATTGTTCTAAAGCTTGATTGTTTATAGGCAGTGTTCTGTTAAGCTTACTTACAAGCTTGGTTTTTAAATTACGAGACGTAGCTTCTCTTAATTGAACAGACAGTTGGTTTAATATCTGGACCAGACTATCTGAAATTTTTTCCTGAATGAAATACGGCTCAAAAGTAGGATGGAAATACATGACAAATACATCTTCGTAATGCGGACTATTGGGATAATCCCTTAAAAAAGCTGCTGCCAGCTTACTTTTTTTAGTAGCGATACTATCATCATGTTGGCGCCTTTCCAAAAAAGACATCTCTTTTTTGGGCGCACCAAAATGGTCTTTAATGCTATCTAACACTTCCCAAGCTGCTTTGGCTTGCAAATGCATTGCCGTTTTTTCTTGACCCCACCCGCTAATAGTTAAACACAAGCATATGACTAGCTGTATTGTTGAAATTCTTTTAAATGTATGTTCCATTGCTTTTTGTTTTTTTAATGTTTTTAATCTCTATTTTGCTTATGACATTTGTACTTAATGATTATATGTTTGAAGCATTATGTGGTACATTTTGGAATGAAATTTTAACAAACCATATCCTATCTACCTACCCTCTAACTAAGAGGGTGGTAGTATGAATATGTATATTATGGCTGCTTTGGTTAGTACCCTAGGTTTTGGGGTTTTAAATTTGGATTTAACTCAATTTCGTTGGCAGGGATAGGCAGTAGTATATCTGTATCTTTCCAATTGGACTTTACAGGGCTTAGAACCTCAGTTGCCTTACCCAATCGTTTTAAGTCAAACCAACGGTGCCCTTGTTCGGTAAAAAGTTCTACCCGACGTTCCTGTAGAATGGCATCCACTAAATCGCTGGTAGTTGCGGCCGTGGTATCATCTAAGCCCGCTCTATTCCTAATGGTATTCAAATCTTGCTGTGCACCATCAATGTCATTTAAATGCGCCCTAGCCTCGGCACGGATTAAATATTGTTCGGGTAGCCTAAAAATAATGGTGTACTCTAAAGATAATTCTGTTGTACTAAACATTTCTTTATACTTATAAGCAAAGTGTAACGTGGTTACCCCATCTACTGTACTTGTATGACTGCCAATCCAATTATCCAATCGTAAATCGCCATCCTCAAATGCTGCTAATAAACTATCTGTTACAGCATATGATTGTCCTGGGATAAATTGAATGATTAACCAACGGGCTTCTGTGGTATTGTTTTCAGGATAATCATCTGGCTTAAATTGCCATATGGCCTCTGAAGATTCCTTTAAAAAAACCTTGGTTACGTCTGGCTCTAGACTAAACTTACTTATAACCTCTGAAGCCGTCGATTCTGCCAACTCCCAATTTTCGGTATAAAGATAAATTCTGGCCAACAAGGCCTTTGCCACCAATTTATTGGGCACAACATGTTCGCCACTTATATAAGTATCTCCCAACAAACTAATAGCTTCCTCAAGATCTTCAATAACTTTGGCATATACCTCACTTTCTGGCATCCGGCTAACCCTGTTGTTTTCTATATAATTAGTTGTGGTTATATATGGCACATCGCCATAAAGTGCTACTAATAAACTATGCATATACCCACGAACAAACAGGGCCTGCCCCTTATATTCTTTTTTTTGATCGGCTTTTAAAGCGCTTGAATTCTCAACACCCTGGATAACATCATTAACCGCGTAGATAATATTATAGGCGTGGGTCCACCAATTTAATGCTGTAGGGCTGGTATTTATAACACCATGCTCATACATTCTTATAAACTCTGTATTAGAACTATAATAATCTAAATCGTCGCTATAGGATGCCATTAAAATACCCAACCCATAGTTTCCAGATACCATACCGTCATCTCGCATTTTAACGTATACATTTGCCAATGCCGATTCTACGGTTTCGGCATCTTCAAACACGGTTTTTGTAACCAATGTGTTTTTTGGTGGATCGATCTCTACAAAATCTGAACAGGCCGTTACCCCTAAAACCAAAAAGGGAAGGAGTACATTCTTTGTCATTTTTATTAGGTTTTTAAAGCCCCCTCGATAAGATGCTTTTTTATATATGTTTTTTTCTATATGATTCATCATTCTAATTTTTAATTTAAAACTGTAAGTTTAATCCCAGCGTGAATTGTCGTAGCGGTGGTAAAATATAACTTGCTCTTTGATCTGGATCCCTATAATCATATCCTGTAATTGTAAATACATTTTGACCCTGCAAATACACACTAACATCCATACCATAGCTTATACTTTTTGGTACTTTGTAGGTTAATGATATGTTGCGTAACCTAATAAAAGATGCATCGGTTACAGCAGCATCACTGTCCCGTTGCAAATCACTAGCAAATCCTAAACCATTGCCAAAATCTAAACCTGCACTGGCCCTTTGTATAGCGGTAATGTCTCCTGGCTCTTGCCAACGGTTATATAGTTCTGCAGGGCCATTTCGTCTAAACCCAGAAATGACTCCATCTCTAAAAAAGTTGTACCCCAATTGCTTTTTAAACTGAAAGAAAAAATCTAAAGACACATTTTTATAGCTTATGGAGTTGCCTAAACCACCATAAAATTCGGGTGTGAAATCCTTGATGATTTGACGATCATCAACCCTATCGATGATACCATCTTCATTAAAATCTTCAAACTCATAAATCCCAGTATCGGGATTAACTCCTAAAGCACGATAAAAACGAACAATATTTAAAGATTTACCTTCTATATATCTATTAGCAAATGTTGAATTTTCAATGTCATCAAATTTCACTAGTTTATTTTTTGGTATCGTTATATTAAAGGTTGTAGTCCATCTAAAATCTTCTCCCTGAACATTAATCGTGTTAAGGTCTAATTCAACACCTGTATTTTGTACTACGGCATCAAAATTCCCATCTAAACTACCAAAGCCCGTCGTAGCCGCTAAAGGAATTCCTATTAATTGATTGGATGACCTATTTTGGTACCATGCTGCTGTTAAAAATATGCGATCTTTAAAAAAGCCCAGTTCTAAGGCCGTTTCTAGTTTTTTGTTTTCTTCCCAAGCTAATAGTGGATTGAAAATCCCTGTGGGCTCTAATGTACTGGTCCCATTGTAATCATCACTAGTTGAAGTATAGGTGTCTAAAAACCTGTAATTTCCAATATTATCACTTCCTGTAGTACCATAACTGGCTCTTAGTTTACCAAAGTTTAACACCGGGTTATCCTTTAAAAAAGCTTCATTGGAAAAAATCCATGCTGCGCCTACAGCTCCAAAATTACCAAACTGCTTTCCTGGTCCAAAACGAGACGATCCATCTCGTCTTCCTGTTAAGTTTACAATATATTTGTCTCGAAACTTTACATTAATACGCCCAAAAAATGCTTGGTACTTGTATTCGCTATCGGTATCGGAAAGTACTTCTACAGTTTGTGCCGCCGAGATATTGTAAATTAGTTTATTGCTTGCAAAGCCCCTACCTCTTTGCACAAACTGCTCTGTGGTTTCATGTTGAAATGTAGACCCCAACAACACATCCAGTTTTACATTATTCCATTGCTGATGCCAATTTAACTGAGGCTCAATAATCCATGAATTACGATTAGACATATTAATGTTAATTTGTGAATAGCTTTTGGAGGTAAAACCAAATCTAGGGTTTCGTGCTGTATGTGGCAAAATTCTATTTGAATTAAGATCGTTATTGTTATAACCCAGACTTGTTTTGAACTCTAATTTGGGAAGTATTAAATAAGATATCCCCATGTTAGCTATAAGCGTATTAATACGTACTTGATAATCCTCTTCTAAAGAAGCCAATGGATTATCGAATGTATTGTTTTCCCAATTTATATTACCTTCCTCATCATACAATGCAGGGGCATTGGGTTCTAGCTTATAGGCTTTGTCTGTTAAATCTGTTCGGGGTAAGTTGTTTTTCTCAACAGCATAATTGGTGGTAAAATTTAGTTTAAAACGGCCATCTTTAGATTGGTGGTTTAGGTTACTATGTACCGTGGTTTTTTTATAGTTGGAATCACCAGGAA
This sequence comes from Aestuariibaculum scopimerae, assembly GCF_059428085.1. Lineage (NCBI taxonomy): Bacteria > Pseudomonadati > Bacteroidota > Flavobacteriia > Flavobacteriales > Flavobacteriaceae > Aestuariibaculum > Aestuariibaculum scopimerae. The sequence goes on along the minus strand of NZ_CM182089.1, from coordinate 1,559,277 downwards.
AAACGGTGGTTTCATCTTGATGCGCTCCACTAACTAAAAATTGGGTTTGACTACTACCTCCAGAAACCGAAAGTTGCATAATATTCCTGTAAGCATTACCTCCTATTAGTTCTTTTTGCCAATCGGTATAGCGGTTTTGATCCCAGTTTTTAATATCGGGCCAAACAAAATCATAAAATGGATCTTCTAAGAATGCACCATAACCATCACCTACAATACCTTCCCTTCTAACTTCTAGGTACTGCTCGGTATTCATTAAATCTCTGAAATGACTAACTTGACCTAAAGTAGTACTTACATTTCCCATAAATTGGGTTTTTCCAGCTTTCCCTTTTTTTGTTGTAATTAATATAACCCCATTGGCTCCTCTAGATCCGTAAATAGCAGTAGCATCTGCTTCTTTTAAAATTTCAATGCTTTCAATATCTTGTGGATTAATGGCATTTAAAGGGCTTACATTCCCTTGGTTTATACTTGCAGATATGCTACTTGATTCTAACGATTCTGAACCAAAAGGCACACCATCAACAATAAATAAAGGGCTGGAATCTCCATTTATAAAATTTTTACCCCGTATTTCAATTTCAAATCCACTACCAGGTGTTCCTGCTGTTTGTCTAATGTCTACCCCAGAAACATAACCTTGAAGTGCTCCAATAGGGTTGTTTACAGGTTGTTTTTCAATGGTTTTTTTATTCACTCTAGCTATATTTCCTGTGGCTTCTCTTTGCGATGTTTTATAATACCCTGCATTAATGGTTACTTGATCTAATTCACTAAAGCTCTCTTTAAGAGTAACATTTATTGAAGTTTGTTTACCTACAGTGATTTCTTGAGAAGCAAAACCCAAAGCCGAAAACACCAATACATTCTCTGGGTTGGATACCGTAATGGTAAAGTTTCCATTGATATCTGTAGCAGTTCCTTTGGTAGTGCCTTTTATAAGTATGGTGGTACCCGGGATGCCTACACCATTTTCATCGGTTACTTTACCAGAAACCTGTATTTGTTGTTTAGTATGGGCTTCTTTAATGATAATCGTATTGTCGGTACTTACTATAATATTAAGATCGCCCCCCGATAAACTTTTGTTTAATAAGGTGTTGGCATTGATGTTGCCTTTTTTAACGGGTACCTTAGGAAAGTTGTTGAAGATACCCGCTTCATAAATAAATTTATAATCTGTTTGCTTCATGATTAGGTAGAACACCTCATCAACTGTAAGGGTATTATCGGCTTCAATGCTAACTTTGGTGTTTTGCGATACCATGCTGTTAGGCGTTAAACTGAACACCACGGCACAGCATAAGAAAATGAGTGTTCGCATCATGAGTTTTAAAAGTCGTCTTCTAAATAGAAATTTGACATAAGTTAATTTAATTTCCATAAATTTGCTTGTTGTTAATTGGTTAAATTTTTTAATTAATTAATAATGGCAAACGGGAGGAATGGTTTCACTTTTAGACGGGTTAAACGTTTCTCCCTGTTTTTTTTAGATACCAGACGTTAGATAATTTTCTTTGGTAAAATCCATTGGTCTTGTATCTATTATGCTTTCTTAAGTGGAGTATCTTTTCATATATTATGGTTTTTAGTGGTTAATTAATTTTATTATACTTTTTTGTTTTACTGTTCTCTATTTAATAATAATGGTCTTGTCTCGTATTTCATAGCCATTAATGGACGTAGACTTAATTGCTGCTAAAATTTTATCTATATCTTGGTGTTTGCTAAGAACCCCTACAAACTGTACATTTTCTAAATCTTTATTTTTAAATACCACATCAAAATCGTACCAACGTGATAATACTTTCATAATCTCTTTTAGGGACTTACCATTTATAAAATTAAAATTGCCAACGCGCCAAGCTGTTTCTATACCTACATCTACTTTAGAAATGATTAGGGTTTCGGTGTTTGGGTTTAGGGTGGATTGTTGGTTGGGGGCTAGCCGTTGGCTGCTAGCCGTTAGCTTTTGGCCATTGGCCATTGGCGTAATGGCTACTTTGCCTTCTACTAGGGTGGTGTATATGTGGGTTTCGTCTTTGTAGGCTTTGATGTTGAACTCGGTACCTAGGACTTCTATTTCCTGCCCGCTGTTCATGACTTTAAAATGGGAGCCTTTGTGGTCGGTACTTGGGGATACGTCAAAATAGGCTTCACCGTAAACGAGGGTGACTTCGCGGGGTTGGCCGTCTAAGAAGGCTACCGGGTATTGTATTTGGGTTTCGGAGTTAAGCCAAACGCGTGTACCATCGGCCAAAGCTAATTGGTATTGGCCACCTCTGGGAACAGTCAAGGTGTTGACTGCCCGCTCTACGCTATAGGCTTTAGGCTGTACGCTACTTTCGGCCGAACTGTAAACGATTTGCTCGCCATTACTGCTGGCGTATGTTGTTTGATAATTAGTTCCTTTTTCTAGAGTTACTATCGATCCGTCTTCTAACGTCAACGTGGCTTTGTTGCTGCCTGTTTTTATTTGATTGTTGACGATTACAGGGTTCTGGGTGTTGGGTGTTGGGTACTGGGTAAACCAATAGCCAATAGCTAACAGCCCTATAAACATGGCTGCGGCTGCAGTGTATTTTGCAATCCTTAGGTAACGGCGACGGGTTTGTTGTTGTTTTAAAACTTGTTTTTCTGCATGGATATAAGCTAGTAATTGGGTTTTAGATTTTGGAGTATTAAATTGTTCAAATCGATTGGTAATAGCCAAATGGGTTTTTAAATACTGTTGGAACTCGATTTGGTTTGATGGCTTAGCAAGCCATGCTTCCAACTGCCCCATCTCTGGAGCCGATGCTTCTCCAAGCATTACTTTCGCTAATATGGTTTTAATATTATTTGCCATGTTATGCAGGTTATTTTGTTACAAGACGGCTGCCAAATTCCATAACCCTATGTTTTATGGAAAAAAATTTTACATTTGCTGAAATAATCCTGCTCTAACAATTCAATATGGCCATTCAGAAGGACTCCCACAATGCTTTCTTATATGCCCTGCAGCAAGGTCATACACACGCTTACACCAAGCTGGTAAATACCTACCACCAACCCTTGTGTGCTTATGCTATGACCTTGGTGCGCGATCGTGATGCTGCCGAGGATATTGTTCAGAACGTTTTTATAAATATCTGGAAAAAACGCGACAAAATCCAGTTTGTAACTAATTTTAAAAGCTACCTGTACCAATCGGTCTATAATGAGTTTGTAGATTTTATTCGAAAAGAAAAAGTGCTTTTAGATTACGAACAAAAGTTTGTAGAAGGCCTAAAGACCATTACTGAGGCAGAGGATTTCGATATGGATAGGCTCACTAAAATTGTAACAAAAGAAATAGATAATCTACCTAAAAAATGCCGGGAGGTGTTTTTATTGAGTCGGCAAGAAGGCCTTACCAATAAGGAGATTGCCGATTATTTAAGTGTATCGGTAAAAACGGTGGAGGCACATATTGCCCGGGCATTCAATCTGCTTAAAGAAGCCCTAGGCGATAATATGAATACCTATTTGTTTTTGGTGTTTGGAATACCTAAGGAGTTACGATTGACGAGTTACAATTGAGCTATTTATTTAACCCAAGATGTTTCCTAAGCAAGGGTTCCAGTTTTTCTCCACGCGCATGGGTATCTACAATCCTCCCGGTTTTGTCTAACAGCCATACCGTAGGCAGACTATTAACACCATACAATTGCTTATAAGCGTCAGAACCAAAGCCACTGCCCGAAAACCGCTGGGGCCAGTCCATACCATGGGTTTCCATAATTTTTAGCACTTGATCCTTAGCGCTTTGCGCATCCAGATTAATGCCTATAATCTCAAAACCCGCTTTATGGTACTTATTGTACAAGGCCTTTAAATAGGGAATCTCGCCAAGGCAGGGTTTACACCAACTGGCCCAAAAGTCTATTAAAACAACCTTACCGCGCAGTGCTGCTACATCTACTTTTTCTTCTTGAATAGACGTGAAGGTCATCTCAACAGGCAGGCCGCCGCGTTCTACTTCCAGAGCCTCCAGTTGTTCCTTGGCGACTTGATGCAGGGTTTGTAAGCCCATGGCGTTTGATGCTGCAGTCTCTTCTAACAGGATCTGCCAATAGCTAGCTGCTACTTTGGGGGCTCGTCCCTTAAGTGAGGCTAGGAAATCCTTAGCCCGAGCTCCTAGAATTTCCTGATTCGGGTAGCTGTTTATGTGGGTTTTGAAGCGCAGGAGAAACGATTGCCAGTATGTGTGTGCTACGTACTGCCAGTAACTCGCTTCTTCCGGTTGTTCGGGTAACAGACTAAAATGCCGGGCGGCTAGCCTAAAATCGCGGGCAAATAAGGCGAAGGCTGCTGATTCCTTTACTTCCTCGGGTGCTTCTGAGTTTAGGACTTCTGATACCATGGTATGCCCCGTTTGTAACCAAGCTTGCAAGGCTAAGGTATCAACTGGCAGTGCCCTCATAAAACGAGGCCAAGCCTTTTTTGGTATGCTATCCAACTGCGCTTTTTTTTGAGGGGATACCGTACCGATAAAATAGGGGTCGGCACTTAGGTACATTCCTCGTGCCGTGTCTCTTCTTATGTCTTTTGGATATGTATCATAGAATGATTTGGCCAACGTCATCTGCTTTAAATAGAATGTATCCTCAATTTGTTTTAATGCCAGGCCTGGCTGTTTTAGGTATGCTTGGTAATCGGCCTGGGAGGGAAACATGTTAAGTGTTTTTAGGGCTTGCCAATCCCTATCGGCAGGTGTTTGTGCGTTTAGCCCTAGAGTCCATATAATCATTATTATAACACTTATTTGTTGTACTAACCTGTAGTTTTGAGGTTTTGCCATGGCTGTTCTGTCTTTTAGTTTGTACTCTTAATAACTAAAGTCTTTTTCTCTTTTACGGGTGGGTAGCATAGCATCTCATTACAGGTTTGGTATACCACATGGGCTTGGATGGTGACTTGTCCGTCTGCCGGCCGCTTTAACAGCTTGAACTTTTGGGTCATGGTAACACCTTCGCCGCTGTAGGTATCAAAGCCATAGCTACTGTCCGGAAGCGCTAAACGGCCTGCATACTTCACGTCTTCCGGTAGCTTAAACGTGACCTTGGTAACTATTTTCCCTTGGTTTATATTGAAATCCAACGGGGCATATACATAGTAGCCCGGTTGGATATTAAAAATCGTGTGTATCTCAAACACCTCGCCTACCTTTAAAGAGTCCGGTGCCTGTATCCTATAGCTTACTAAATCGGTATCTTGAGCCTGTACTGCATAGTTACTAAACAGCAGTACCAAGCATAGTATGCCTAATCGTATCATTTTGTTTCTTAACATAGCTTATTCTCTTTTTTCACCTAACATAACATATACATACCCTTGATGGGCTAAGTCTTTATAGGCTTCTTTAACAAATGTTCTTGGATTATTTAGTAATGTTTCTTTTGTGACGTATCCCTTTTTTTTCATCTCTTCATCACTAAGTCCTAATTTAGCTTGCAAGACTTCAGCACTTTTTATCTGTTTTTCTATATATTCCTTTACAAGCAGTGACTCATACAAAGGGTTCTTTTTAACAATTTTTGTTTCATCCTCCCAGGTCCAGGATAGTTCGTGGTTAAATGTTCCGGCTAAGGTAGCGACACTGGTGCCTACCAATAAATCATTGATCCCATCAGCGTTCCAATCGGTCACACATACATTAATCCAACTACCAGGAAATTCTTTTTCTCCATTAGGTGTTGAAAACAAAGGAATTCCGGGCTCAAACCGCAAACCGTCTTTTGTATGCACTCCCTTAAAAAATGTAACAGCAACACTGCCTTTTTTGTAATAAGCATCTGTAACAAAGAGATCCAATATGCCATCTTGATCCCAGTCTACCACATAGGGTACCGTCATTAACGTTCCCGTTTCAGGAACATGACGTCTTTTTTTAAGAGCTTGATAATCTTCTTCACTCATGTTATGCACCTTTAAAGGATTGCCCTGCGTGTCTAATAACAGTTCGCGTTTTCCAAACTTTGGATGGTATTTTGTCCCCAGATTTTTGCTGATTCGGATGGCAGCGCCTCCTACAATCATATCTTGATCCTCATCATCATCAAAATCACCAAAAGCAACCGATGAATACATCCAATAAACGCCGCTTCTTATATCTGCTGTAGGCAATTGATAGTCCCTTTGGCGTAATCCTACCATCGGGTCTCCAAATTGCTGCAAATACTCGCCCGGTAAAAATCCTTGTTCAGCTCCTTGAAACCACACCACATGCCCGGGGTTATACTGTCCCGCAACAATGTCTTGGTAACCATCACCATTTAAATCGACAATTCGTGGGGTAAACGCCAAACAACACCAGGTATAAATAGATAATGGTGTGCCATTGGCACGCACCTCATCTTGTTGACCATAGGCATAGTTATAGGCATCTGAGAACTTGGGCGCTTTTTGTGTGCCCTTATTTTCATAAACACGTATAAAATTTCCAATATTCATCCCTTTGTTTTCTAAACCAGAGCCAAATTCTCCTATTAATAAATCATCAAACCCATCATGGTTCCAGTCATAAACCGCCGGAGCGGCCCAGCCCATACCTTCACCTTTAACGGGTGCTGTAGTTCCCATAATTAATCGGGGCTTGCTTAATAGGGGTGCTCCCGATATATCGGCATTAATAAGTTTTGGGAAGTCATTGGGCCCTTGGTTGTTCTTTTTATTTTGAGCACAGATACGGTACGGAAGACTTAATACTGCTAAACTGAGTATCGCTATCTTAAATATTCTTGCTTTTTTCATCATTATAATTTAATTTAAAACCTAATTTTTATTTTGATCCTAACATCACATATACATACCCTTGATGGGCTAATTTTTTATAGGCTTCCTTACCGTAGTAGTGCTTAAAAAGATGTCTTTGGGTGGCATAGTTCATTTTCTCCAATTCATCATCACTAAGCCCTTTTTCTTTTTTAACCTTTTCGGCTCCTTCCATTTGCCGTTCTATGGTTCTCGTCATGGAGGCCGAATAATACGCCGGGTTTTTCTTTATAATTTCTGTATCAATTTCCCATTGCCATGATAAATCGTGGTCAAATTTTCCATTTAGGGTCGCCACACTGGCACCTATTAACAAATCATTAATCCCATCATTGTTCCAATCAGTCACACATATATTTAACCAACTTCCGGGAAATTCCTTCCCTCGGTCTTGGGTATAAAACAATGGGATTCCCGGAGCAAAAGTAGTCCCTATTTCAGCCTTTAAACCTTTATAAAAAATCACCGCCACACTTTCCTTTGTCACATAAGTATCCGTCATTAAAATATCCAAAACTCCATCCTGATCCCAATCTACAACGTAAGGAACCGTACTGGTTCCAGATGCTAAATTTTCTCCGTTGGTATCTTTTAGTAAAATTCGCTGGTCAAATTTCGGATCTTCTTTAGTACCTATGTTTTCAATCATTCTTAAGGCTTGTCCCCCAACAACCATATCGTAATCGCCATCCTGGTCAAAATCACCAAAAGCCGCAGAGGAATACCTCCAATAAGTACTACTGGTAGGATCTGTAATAGGTAAAGAATAATCTCTTTGAAGATTCCCCACTATAGGGTCTCCTGCCTCTTCCAGTTTTACTGCAGGCAGGAATCCATCTTCGCTTCCTCGAAACCAAGAAATATACCCCGGGTTATATTGGCCGGTTAGTATATCATCAAAACCATCGTTGTTTAAATCCAATATTCTTGGGGTAAAGCCTATACAGCACCACGTAAAAATTGACAATGGGGTACCTAAGGATTCTTTGTCATCCCTTATCCCCCAAATGTAACCATACACATCACTGAAGGCTGGTTTGGCATCGGTCCCTTCATTTTGATAGACCCTTACAAAATGGCCGACACTCATTCCAGCATGCTCCATACCACTCCCAAACTCACCTATAAGCAAGTCTTTTTGTCCATCATTATCATAATCCCATACCGCAGGAGCCGCCCAGCCCATACCTTCACCCATAACAGGTGCTGTACTTCCCATAATTAATTGGGGTTTACTTAATTTGGGCGCTCCGGGAATGTTTGAATTAATGAGTGTTGGAAAGTCGTTGGGATCATCCTTAACGTTTTCCTTTGTTTTGGATTCTGTTTGGGCATTAGTAAGTCCCATAACCCAAAGTGATAAAATAATAACTTGTGTTAATTTTTTTAATCGTATCATATTATTTAGGTTTATATTATTTGTAAAAAGTATCTCTAATCGATACATTGAGGCAAAAGAGTCTCATGATACACTTTGTGTATTTTAAAAAATTGATTACGTTTTTTTTGAAGTTTAACAAACCTCTTCCCTGCTTAAGAATAGGAAAGAGGCTGTTTATTTTTATATCATCTACTAATTGTATCCCGGGTTTTGAGGTAATAAATTGGGGTTTGCCAAAATTTCCTCTTCCGGTACCGGAAACAAGACATCGGTACTATCCCAGCCCGGCTTAACAGGCGTTAGAATCTCATCCGCCTTGCCCATACGTTTTATATCAAACCAACGGTGGCACATTTCAGTAAAAAACTCTACCCGACGTTCCTGTAGTGTAGCATCTAATAAATCGGGCAAACTCGCAGCTGTGGTATCCCCCAGGCCTGCTCTGTTTCTAATAATATTCAAATCGTCTTGCGCGCCATCTATATCGTCTAAGTGCGCTCTGGCTTCTGCCCGAATTAAATACTGTTCTTCCACTCTAAGCACTATGGAATACTCTTTAGATTCAGGTTGTGTTGTCCATGTTTCAGTATACTTATAAGGCATATATGCAGTTATATTATCTTTTAAGCCACTTACAATCCATTGGTCTTTACGCATATCCCCAGGTTCAAACGACTCAATTAATGTACTCCTTAAAAATGTTGTTTTATTTCCTAAAGAGGCTGGATCTCTATAAAATGTACTGCCCTCACTGGCATTTAAAGTAGGATAGGGTTGCAATTGCCAAATAGCCGACGTCGATTCTTTTAAAAACAATTTACTCAAATCATTCTCACGCGTGTAAAGACTATTATTGATGAGCAAAGTACTTTCTGTTTCAGCCGCTTCCCAATCGCCTGCATATAAATGTACCCGTGCTAAAAATGCTGAAACAACATGCTTGTTAATTCGGGTTCTTTCCGTAGTGGGATACGCTTCTGTTAAGAGCCCTTTGGCCGCTTCCAGATCTGACAATATTTGGATATAAACATCCTCTACCGGTTGTCTGGACACCACCGCATTCACAGTGTAATCTGTAGTCGTTATATAAGGAATATCACCAAATAAGTTCACCAGGTTAAAATGTAGAAAAGCTCTAACAAACAAAGCCTCTCCTTGAATTTGATTGGCAAATGCTTCCTCTAAACCATTGGAGTTATGAATGCCCTCAACAATGGCATTGGCCTTGTAAACCGCTGCATAATGATCCTGCCAAAATGAGACATAAGGCGACACCGGTAATACATTGTTATAATAGAACGGATCTGTAACAACACTTGGAGTGGCATTAATTTGTTCTAACTCATCACTATAAAGTCCCAAATAATTAGCAAATCTAGACGCTTTTAATAAGTCTTCCCTAAGGGTAATATACAAACCATTAACAGCTGCAGTTGCCAGATTGGGTTCTTCAAAGACCAAATTGCCTCCTACCTGAGATTGGGGTGGTTCGGTCTCTAAAAAGGATTCACAAGAAATCACTGTAATTGATAAAAACAGTGCTATAATTATTTTAATATATAATATTTTCATTGTCTTCTGTTTTTAATTAAAAAGTAATATTCGCCCCAAAATTTATCGTCTTTACGATATTATTGCCTTGTTTTGGTGCTTCCGGGTCGGGTCCCTTAAACTTAGTCAGAGTAAATAAATTTTGGCCTTGAACATACAAACGGCATTGCAGTCCTTTTACCAAGGACTCCGGAATGGTATAGCCTATGGATATATTTTTTAAACGTATAAACCCAATAGGAGAATAGGCATCGTTACTGGAATAAAATCTACTGGCCGCTCTGCTGGCATCGGCATTATAACCAACGGTATAGCGTTGTAAAAAAGCTACATCTCCCGGTTCATGCCATCGATTCTCCAGAACTAAGGCCGATTGATTACCGGTATTGTAAATTTGAGCTAGAAAGTTAAACCCTATTTTTCTGGAGAATTGTAAAAAGGCATCCAAATCCCAGTTTTTATAGGTTATGCTATTTCCTAAACCACCATAGTATTGTGACCCTAAATCTTTAATAATTTCTTTATCGCTCGTACTAGTAATGGCCCCATCATTGTTAAAATCTTCAAACTCATAAATACCTGTTTGCGGATTAACCCCTAAATTATGGTACAATCTTATGATACTTAAGGGTTGTCCAACCACATAGGTATTCGCATAAGTAGAGCCTTCTAAGCCTGGAAACTCTAATAGTTTATTACTTGGCAACGTGATGTTAAACGATGTAGACCATTGAAAATTTTTATTTTGAATATTAATGGTACTCAGTTCCATTTCAAAACCTGTATTTTGAACCTTGGCATCTAAATTGGCTGTAAGTGTTCTAAACCCAGTAGTACTTGGCAATGGTATACCCACCAATTGATTACTTGATACGTTTTTGTAATACATGGTAGACAACTGAATACGATCGTTAAAAAATCCTAAATCCAGACCAAGCTCTAGTTTTTTATTCACCTCCCAGGCAAAATCCGGATTATAGAGTCGTGATGGATTCATAACCGCCGTACCACCATAAGTTTGGGATGAAAGGATTGAAAAAGTATCTAAGAATTGGTAGTCTCCTATTTGATCATTTCCGGAGGTTCCGTAACTTCCTCTTAATTTACCATAACTAACCACAGGAGATAACAAGTCACCGATGGCAACTTCTTTAGTAAATACCCATCCGGCACCTATAGCCCCAAAATTAGCAAATTGCTTATTAGGACCGAAACGGCTAGATCCGTCACGACGCCCTGTAATATTGATTAGATATTTTCCCTGCCAATTATAATTAAGCCTTCCAAACAGGGCATTGTACTTATATTGGGTCATATCATCAATATTGATGTACTTAGTCGTTGCTGCTGATAAATTATTTAACAGTTGGTCACTTGAAAATCCAGAGCCAGCTGTACGTAATGTATTATCCGTCTGCTTTTGAAAACTTAAACCAACCAATACACTCAATTCTCCTTCACTAATTTGGTGACGCCAATTTAATTGTGGTTCTACTGACCAAGACCTACGTGTTGTATTGTTACGCGTAACATAAGAATATTGACTATCATTATACGGTGGTGCGATTGTGATACTTGCCGGATAGGCCGCATAATCCTCTAATGTGGTAGTAGTATAACCCAAGGCCGTTTTAAATTCGAGGCTTGATACTATTTTATAAGACAATCCCGCGGTAGTTATAAGTGCGTAACGGTTATGTACATACTCATTAGACAAGTTAGTGATGGGATTATTAAAATTAGGATCAAAATTGATACTGCCATCTTCATTATACATAGATGGAGCATTAGGCGCTAAGGTACTCCCCGCAAAAGCAGCATCATAAACCGGTAGCGTACCATCGTCCAGTGAATAATTTGCAGAAAAGGACACTTTAAAGCGATCGTCTTTAGATACATGGTTCATTTTAGCCAACACGGTACCACGCTTGTATTTATGGTCTCCAATAATGACTGACGTTTCTGTTCTATAACTTCCGCTTAAAAAGTATTGGGTACTACTATCGCCTCCCGATAAAGACAACTGTACGTTATTAATACGGGACGTTTTCCCCATAAGTACTTCTTGCCAATCTGTGTAACGGTCTTCAGGCCAAGTACCATCAATTGCCGGATTGCCACTGGTTAGATAATCTATACCATCATTCGTGTAAGCCTCTCTGTTTATTTCTATATACTGTTCTGTGGTTAACAACTTTTGAAACTTCGTAATCTTACCTAGTGCTGTATTAACACTAACACTTAATTTTGCTTTTTGAGCTTTCCCTTTTTTAGTGGTGATTAACAAGACCCCATTAGCGCCCCGAGACCCATATATAGCGGTAGCATCCGCGTCTTTTAGAACTTCTACACTTTCTATATCAGATGAATTAAGAATACCAAAAGGGTTAACATCGCCTCTGAAAATTTGCGAAACGCCGCTATCAGACATGCTATTGGAATCATAAGGTACCCCATCAATGATGTACAAAGGTTCATTGCCTGAAGCAATGCTATTCTGTCCTCTAATTCTAATACTTACGCCACCACCGGCATAAGCACTGGATTGTGTGACCTCTACCCCGGGCATTCTGCCTTGAAGGGCCGTTAAGGGATTGGCTACCGGCTGCTGCTCAATAGCTTCAGATTCTACTTTAGAGATACTTCCCGTGGCTGTTCTCTTGGTGGTTTTATAGTACCCCGCATTAATGGTCACCTCATCCAGTTCACTAATATTTTCTTTTAACGTGACATTAATACTATTTTGACGCCCCACCGTAATTTCCTGAGTACCATACCCTACCGCCGAAAATACCAACACATTTTCAGGATTAGGCACCGTTAGGGTGTAATTTCCATCGATATCGGCCGCCGTTCCTTTGGTGGTTCCTTTAATAAGAATGGTGGCGCCAGGAATGCCCATACCGTTGGCATCGGTTACTTTACCAGACACGCGTATTTGTTGTTGGCTCTGTGCTTTTTTTATAAGAATGGTATTGTTTTCAGATAAGATTAGGTTCAAGTCATTGCCTTCAATACTTTTTGTAATCAGGGCATCCATCCGTATTCTGCCTTTCTTTAATTGTACTTTGGGAAAATCCTTAAACAGGCTTTCGTGATAGATAAACGTGTAATTGGTTTGGGCTTTAATGATATCGAACACATCATCTACCGAAACTTCCTTGTCTGCTTCTATAACAATGGTGCTTTGTGAAAAGCTATATTTTGGTGCCATACTAAAGACTGCCGTACAAAACAAGAGGATAAACGTCTTCATAAGGGTTATGAGAAGCTTTTTTCCTGACGGAAAAAAGCGTTTAGTTAATATATATTCCATAAATTTACATATTATTAGTTAGTGATTCCTGCCTTATCCCGGCAGGTTTTAATTGATTAGTAAGACTTTAAGGGGAAATGGTTCTTTACTGTGCAAAGGTTGGGAATCTTTCCTCTTTTTTATTAGAATAGAGACCGCTAAGCTGTTAGACAAGAGATAAGAGACTTGGTCTTTACTTACCCTTTGTTTTGGATCAGTATCTGTTTTTAGTTCTCTATTCTCTACTCTCTATTCTCTATTCTATGTCATGTTGGATGCCGTTTCATATATTTTTTGTGTTTTAGTGGTTATTAATTAGACTATTAGTAAATAGTGATTTCTTTACCTCGTATCTCATAATTATTAATGATATCGGTACTCTTTATAGCGTTTAAAATTTGCTCAATACTCAAATGTTTGCTTAGAGCACCAATAAACTTTTGTTGTTCCAAAGTCTTATCTTTAAATACGACCTCCATATCGTACCATCTGGATAGTACTTTCATAATGTCCTTTAAGGCCATGTGCTTAAAATTGAACATCCCTACGCGCCAGGCAGTCACATCTTGGGCATTTACCGTAGCAATGCTTAATTGTTGTGTATTGGTGTTTAGGGTGGCTTGTTGGTTAGGTTTTAAGATTTGAGTATTGGGTATTGCGTATTGAGACTTCTCAACTGTACTTGGGGTGACAGATACTTTGCCTTCTACTAGGGTGGTGTATATGTGGGTTTCGTCTTTGTAGGCTTTGATGTTGAACTCGGTACCTAGGACTTCTATTTCCTGCCCGCTGTTCATGACTTTAAAATGGGAGCCTTTGTGGTCGGTACTTGGAGATACGTCAAAATAGGCTTCACCGTAGATGAGTTTCACTTCCCTGGGTTGCCCGTCTAAGAAGGCTACCGGGTATTGTATTTGGGTTTCGGAGTTTAGCCATACTTTGGTGCCGTCGGCCAAAGCTAGTTGATACTGCCCACCTCTGGGAACAGTCAAGGTGTTGACTGCACGCTCTACGCTATAGGCTTTAGGCTGTACGCTACTTTCGGCCGAACTGTAAACGATTTGCTCGCCATTGCTGCTGGCGTATGTTGTTTGATACGCTTGCCCTTTTTCTAAGACTACGACAGAACCGTCTTCTAGGGCCAAAGTAGCTTTGTTGGTGCCTGTTTCTATTTGATTATTGACTATGATGGGCCCTTCGACTGCGCTCGGAATGACATTGGTCTGGATTAAGATGGTAATCGCTGCTAAAAGTAAAATCGCGGCCGCGGCGCTGTATTGAAACCAGCGTTTTTGATATAATTTACGGGGAGCTTGTGTTTTATTAAGGTTGTTAAGGAAATTTTGATAGGCCCGATCGACATCGATGCGGCGGTATGAGGTATCTAAACGGTAATTGACTTTGATAATCTCGGCAAACTTAGCTTTGTGGTTGGGCTTTTGTAACCATTCGGTAATGGCCGCCACCTCGTCTTTGGTGACATTGTTTTTGTTGGTGAGGTACTTTATGATAAGTGGTGTTATTGTCTTCATTTTATTCACTTTTCTATTAGTAAGACGTTCGGTTTTTTATTTACCCCGAAAGAATTTGATATTTTTTTTTGTTAAAGTTATTCTATGAGGTGTTTCATCCTTTTTTTATAATATTGCACTACTGATCTTTTCTTAATGGATAACGATAAACACATCTGGGAAGCTATGAAACGTAATGAAGCGGGTGTTTTACGCTCGCTTTTTGATACGTACTACAAGCCGCTTTGCCATTATTTGCTTCAGTTTACCCAAGACCTTCCAGAGGCTGAGGATATTGTTCAGAACGTATTTTTAAAGCTTTGGGAAAAACGACAAGACCATAACATTAACACCTCTTTAAAGGCTTACTTGTACCGCGCAGCTTATTATGGTTATATAGATAAATATAGGAAAGAAAAACGACATTTTGATTTTGTGGAGTCGTTTCAAAACGAAATACTTACCTATGAAATAGAGGAAGATAACGGTGTACTGCAGGAACGGATTGCCAAACTGCGATCTGTGATTAATACCTTACCGGATAGTTGCAAGGAAATTTTATTGCTAAGCAAAATGGAGGGCTATAAAAATAAAGAGATTGCCGAACATCTGGGCATTTCTATTAAAACCGTGGAAAGCCAAATTACCATTGCCTTTAAAAAGATACGGGCACACTTTAAAAACGATGATGAGTTGTTGTTGTTTGTGTTATTGGATATGCTACATGATGGTTTTAAATATCCTACTCATTGGGCTCGGTAACCCCCAATACATTATACAGCTGTGCATTGGCATCTAAGTATTTTTTTTGGATTTGAATGCCTTTTAAACTGGCTTCTATTAATTTTTGTTCGCGACTGTTAATGAGGAACAGCGAGCTTTCGCCCAGTTCAAATTTACGTTCTTCGGCATGGAGGAGCGCTTCATAATCGGCCATCACATCCAATACTAAGTCGGCTTGCTGCTCCAAAGACGTGATTTCGGTACGCACGGTTTCTATTTTATTTTGTAAAGTGTAAGACGTAGCATCGCGCTCAAAATTAACGTCCTGCAATTTTAAATTGGCCAGGCGTAATGCGCCCCGTTCGGCTCTTAAAAACAGGGGCAAGCTAATGCTTAGTCCGGCTTTGTAATTATCGGTGGTTAAGGTACTCAGGTCCTCATAATCCTGGGTAAGGAAATTGTAATTGAGCTGCACTTTGGGGAGCAGTTTGTTTTGCTTTAAGAACTGATCCACTTCCAGCGCATTAATTTTAGCATCTAGGCTGCGTATTTTGGGGTGGGTTTCCAGAACGGTTTCCATATCGACCATCAATACCGAAAAGAGCGAGGTTTGCAATACAGCGGTATCGGGCAAGGCTGGTACCATTGTATCCTGTACTACCAACGGCACGCCATCTAGCCACAAATAGTTGCTCACTTCCAGCATGGCTTTTCTACGTTTTAAGCGCGCGGCTTCCAAACCTAAGGCTCTGTTTAAATAGGCTATGCGGGCCTCGGTAGAATCGATAGCTGCTCGGTCGCCTGCCTCTATACTGCGCTTTATGGCATTAAAGCGAACCTTGGCATTATCCATAAAATTTTTATAAAGCTGTTCTTCGTTATAGGCTTCCAACCATTTAAAATAGGCCAGACTGGCCTGGTACAAAACGCGGTTAACCAGCAAATCCCTTTCGGCACGGGTTTGGTTGAGGAAAAAGCGCGCACGTTTTAAATCGGCCATCCGATCGTTTATTAGCAAACCCTGCGCCAGCGAAAAGGACACACCGGCACCATAGATACCCCCTTCGGGCACCGTCAGGCTCGGATCTAGGTAATTGCCTGTATTCTCTTCAAAATTGGCTTTAAACTCAATGCCATACCAAGTGGGTATTTTAAACATGGCATTTAATTGGTCGTAATACTCGGTGCCCTTAAACTTCTTGCGGTCGTAATCCACTTCTATCTTTGGGTCGAAACCACCACGGGCTTGTAACAGGTTGGCCTCTCCCTGACTTAACAGTAAGTTGGCCTGCTTTACCAACGGGTGGTACTTTTTTACATAGCCTAAGTACGCCTCAAAAGCGAACGTATTATCTGTCGCCTCTGCCGTTTGGGCCTGTACATTTTGGTCGTTACCAAACAGTATTACCAAAATAAGAAACACTACAACTAGCCTCATTTCTCTTTTGTTTTTTTGTTATCCTCTACAGGGTTTGGTTGATAATAATCGGGGGGGAACCCATTAAGCTGTCGCCAAATCTCATACCAAATAGGTACGTCTTTTAACAGCGCAATGGTGTAAGCCCCAGAACCCACACGTACATTTTTAGGCCAGGGCTCGGCATCGGCATCGGGCGCTAGAAGAACCCTAAATTTGCCGTTTGGACTTATAAAGGTTTCTACGGCTACCACACGCCCACCGTAGGTACCATATGAAGCATTGGGCCAACCCCTAAAAAATATAGCGGGCCAACCATCAAACTGAATGCGGACCTTCTCTCCGGGATGTATTAACGGTAGGTCTATGGGGTTTACATAGGTTTCTACCGCCAGGTCATATTCCGACGGCATGATGTTTACCAATTGTTCGCCTTCTTTAAAGGTTTCGCCAATACCACCACGAATGGCCTTGTTTATAAAGCCGTTTTGGGGTGCTTTAATATAATACTGGTTACTACGAATTTGGTAGTTAGACGACTGGTTTTCTAGCTTTTGTACTTGGGCTTCGGCTTCAAAGCGGCTGGACTCGGCCGTGAATAAATCGCTGCTGGCCTTGGCAATTTTATCGGTAAATTCTGCATCAATACGGCTTATTTCTACCTGGGCATTGATGACCTCGTTTTGACTGACCAGATATTTGTTTTCGGCCGAGAGGCGCTTGGCTTGGGTTTCCTGTAATTTTAAACGTTTTTGCTCTACATCTACCACCGATTTTAAACCTTCTTCCTGTAGGGTTTGGGTTCGGTTAAACTGGCGCTCGGCAATGGTGAGGTTGGTTTTGGCTGCCTCGTTGTCTATACTATCGCTCTGCACTTTTAAGCGGGCTTGCCGCAATTTGTTTTCGGCTTGCTGAAGCTTAAGTTTACGGGTTTGCTCTAAGGCCAAAATTTGATTGCGTAGCGCACTTATTTTACCTTGATACGATTGTACCGACTGCGACTTGGCATCACGCTGTGCATTGGTACGCTCTACCAAAAGCGGGTCTTGGTATTCGGTCTTGATTTCTGATATATAGAGTATGGTATCGCCCTTTTCTACATAGTCGCCCTCGCGTACATACCAAGCTTCAATACGCCCGGGTATTTGCGATTGAATGGTTTGCGGACGTTGCTCTGGCGTTAATGTGGTTACATGACCGTTGCCCGAAACACTCTGTGTCCAGGGTAAAAACAGGATAATGAGTGTAATAACACCTGCGGCTATTAAAAACCGATTAAAGATTTTATAATAGCGGGGTTTGAAGGCTCTTGCAAAAGCCTTATACCCATCTAAATGCACTTTTTTGCTAAGTTGATTATGCGAAATGTTGAGCATTTTCTAATTTGTTACGTCGTTAGTATCTAATATTAACTGCTTTGTAGCGTACTGTTTCCATAGAGTGCCCTGCGAGGCAACTACAATGGCCCAAGGACGGTTCTTATGTGTGAGATAGTCGATGATTTTTTGTGCATCTTCCGGTTCAAAATTATCCAGCGGATCTTTTAGCAGCAATAACTTAGGGCGATGTACAATGGCACGGGCTATAACAATGCGTTTGGCTACGGTACTCGGAATTTGTTTTCCTTCGGGATATAACAGGGTTTGCAAGCCCTTGGCTTGTCGTTTTACAAAAGTAAGCAAGCCAACACCTTCCAGGACTTCATGAACCTGATCTCTGGAAATAGACGTATCGCCAAAGGTGATGTTCTCTAGAATGGTACCTTCAAATGGTTTTTGTTCTGGTAGCACCTGCCCTATCTGTTTTCTATAATGATTGGGACAAATACCCTTCATAGACGCGTGGTTTACATACAGAGACCCGCTGGTAGGTGCAATTAATCCTGATAAAATTTTCAGCAAGGTGGTTTTACCCGAGCCTGATGGCCCTTCCAGCAGTATACAATCCTTGGCATTTATAGATAGATTGACATTTCTTAAAATGGTAAAGCCATCTTTAGCAACAAATTTAATATCCTCCAACTCTATCTCCAACGGCATATCTACTCCGAAAGGATCAATACCTTCCTGGGGTTCTAATTCCTTATCAACCACCTGCCCTAATTTTTCTAAAGAGGTTAATACATCGTAAAAGGTTTCCAGCCCCGTGATTAATTTCTCTACAGAATTAATGACCAACAGAATGATGATTTCTGCAGCTACGAACTGCCCAATATTCATCCGTTGGTTGAGCACCAACAGCCCTCCAATAACCAGCAATCCGGCAGTGACCAACACCTTAAAAGCCACCATTTGCCCGAATTGCAGCAGCAATATTCTAAAATGGCCCTCTCTGGCTTCGAGGTATTCCGAGGTCAGGTCATCGTTACGGTTCATGGCCAGCGAGGTGTTTCCCGAAAGTTTAAAACTTTGTAATGCACGTGCCACCTCCTGAATCCAATGGGCTACACGGTATTTCTTTTTAGACTCCTCTAAACTGGTAGCGAGCCCCTTTTTTGCTGTGAAACGAAACACCAGATAAATGAGCAATACCAATAACAGCCCGTAGATGATAAAAAACGGGTGGTAGAACGACAGGAGCAACAGGCCGAAAATGATTTGTAAGGCTGCCGTGGGAAAGTCTATTAATATTTTTGAAAGCCCCTTTTGAACGGTCAGTGTGTCAAAGAAGCGATTGGCTAATTCTGGCGGGTAATAACTTTGTAACTCGATTTCTTTAATCTTTGGAAACCGATAGGCAAACTCAAAGGAAGAACGTGTAAATATTTTTTGTTGGATGTTTTCCAATATTCGTATTTGCATGATTTGCAAGCCGCCCTGAAAAGCCACACCAAAGGTTACTAAAATAACCAATACCACCCAAGAGGTTGATACCTGTGCCCCTTGAATAAGATTGATAATTACCTGAATTCCCAATGGCAGGGACAGCGCGACCAAACCTGCGAATATGGCGTATAGTATAATTTGTTTTATATCTCTTTTGTCTAATTGCAACAAACCGATAAACCGTCGCCACGGCGTCATTTTCTCATGCATTATTTTGAACTGTTTAAAGAATGGAACACTAAATGTTTGTAGAACTGTGTAGGTGTCACCTCCTCATGACAATCGGTGATTGTTGGAAAATGTGCCTTTAAAAAATACTGATGCAGCGCGCCCTCTACAATGCTGCTTGCCAAAGACATAGGGTATTGATACTTGGGATTAACCCCTACAATGGCATCTTTAATGCGATTGATAAGGCGCTTGTATATTATAAAAAAGCCTGCTTTATCTTCTGCATCTATTTTCTTGATTAGGAATGACTTTGAATATTCATTCACGATGATTTTATTAAGCTTTTCCTCGTTAATGTGCGAGAAATTAGAATCCTGCACAATGGGTTGGGTAATGACTTCAAGTATCACATCGAGTTTCTTTTCAGCATCGGTGATACTAAAACTATGGAGTACGACCTGATATTCCATAAACGCCCAATACCAAGTTGCAAGGTATAATAGTAGCTTATGTTTGTTCTCAAAATAACGGTATACCGAAGCCTCTGTAGACTGGATATCGGTCGCTAATTTTTTGAAGTTAAACGACTCGAAACCAAACTCGTAAATAAGATCAATGCTTTTAGAGACAATATTTTGACCAAGTGTGGTCGATTCTGGATCCTTGAGGTAGACCTTTTCATTCACTTGGATCTTCCAATTTTTTAATAAATCTTGCATATTTGAAATAATTACACGCAAATATAATAGTATTACTATTATTATGCAATAGGTTTACTAATTTTTAGCTTTTAAAGTATTGTAAGCATGCGTTAAAATAAAGGATTGAGGATTGAAATTTTATAATAGCACTTTTTTAAGGAGGCTTTTTATTAATGAAACCGAACTTAAAATTCCAGACAAATCTGTTTGTAATGTGGCTATAATACCTTAAATTTATTATGCCATTTGCTATAAGCAATAACCATGCGAACAACCTTAATTATATTAATAGGTATTCATGGGGTTATCCATTTATTCGGGTTTCTTAAAGCTTTTAACCTATCTGAGTTTCATGCGATTTCACTGCCCATTACAAAACCCTTTGGTGTGCTTTGGCTAATCACTTTTATTCTTTTTATAATAACCACCATACTGCTATGGATACAATCGGAATATTGGTTGCTACTAGGGCTAATAGGGGTGGTGTTTTCCCAGTTTTTAATACTATACTATTGGCAAGATGCTAAATTTGGAACCCTTTTAAATGCGGTTATACTTATTGCTATAAGCCTTGGCTATACTACATATGCATTTAATAAAACTGTAAATAATGAAATTACAAGCATGCTTAAGCAGGCTCATACACAAACCAACAACACCCTAACCAAAGCGATGATATCGCACTTGCCTGCTGCTGTACAAAACTGGCTACTGCACTGCGGAGCGGTTGGTAAAGAAATGGTGTACCATGTTTATTTGGAACAAGACTTACAAATGTTGTTAAAACCTGGGCAAACCAAGTGGATCCCAGCCAAAGCCAAGCAATATTTCACCATAGATCCCCCAGCCTTTAATTGGTCGGTTAACCTTAAGATGAATCCGCTAACACCTATGGTGGGGCGCGACCAATTTAAAAATGGACAAGGCCGTATGACCATTAAGTTGTTTTCGGCCTTTACCATAGCCGATGCTAAAAATAGTAAAAACATCAACCAAGCTACCTTGCAACGCTATTTGGCTGAAATGGTTTGGTTTCCTGCCGCAGCTTTAAGTCCGTATGTAACCTGGGAATCCATAGATAATACCGTTGCCAAAGCTACCATGACCTACAACGGGACAACAGGTTCGGGTATGTTTTACTTTGACAATACAGGTCTTTTTAAAAAGTTTGTGGCAATGCGCTACAAGGACACCAAAGATACCACTCCTACCCAATGGACGGTAACGGCCTTGGCCCATAAAACGCATAATGGCATAACAATACCCGTAGCATTAAAAGCCGATTGGGAATTGGATAACGGCCAATGGACCTGGTTAAAACTAAGTGTAACCAACATTGCTTATAATTAATGCATTGCACGAACTTTGCCTCTTTGCGTCTTTGAACTTTATAACACTATGAATAGAAACAAAAAACTTGAAACAATAAACACTAAAACCTTATATTTGCACAAAAATTTAGACATCCTTTTATGGGGAAATTAGTAATTGTTGGCACCTTAGCTTTTGATGCTATTGAAACGCCTTTCGGGAAAACCGATAAAATACTTGGTGGTGCAGCAACTTTTATAGGCCTTTCGGCAGCACATTTTAACGTAGACATAGCTGCGGTATCAATTGTGGGCGACGATTTTCCTCAAGATTATTTAGACTTATTAGCAAATAAAAACATCAACCTTTCGGGCGTTGATATTGTTAAAGGCGGTAAAACCTTTTTTTGGAGCGGACGCTACCATAACGATATGAACACGCGCGACACCTTAGTGACCGAGCTTAATACGCTTGCCGATTTTAACCCAAAGGTTCCCGAAAGTTACCGGGATGCCAATGTGGTGATGTTAGGAAATCTACATCCAATCGTCCAACTAAGCGTGCTGGAACAAATGACACAAAAACCCAAAATGGTTATTTTAGATACCATGAACTATTGGATGGACTGTGCTTTGGACGACCTGCACCGGGTGATTAAAAAAGTTGATGTGATTACCATAAACGACGAAGAAGCCAGACAACTAACTGGGGAGTATTCCTTAGTGGTAGCTGCCAGGAAAATACATACCATGGGCCCTAAGTATGTAGTGATTAAAAAAGGAGAACACGGTGCCCTGTTGTTCCACAACGACCATGTGTTTTATGCACCAGCATTGCCATTGGAAGTGGTTTTTGACCCAACGGGAGCTGGCGATACTTTTGCTGGAGGCTTTGCGGGGTATATTGCCAAAACGGGCGACACCTCGTTTGAGAATATGAAGAATGCCGTAATTTACGGGTCTACACTGGCATCGTTCTGTGTTGAGAAATTTGGTACCGAACGTATGCAGAGTTTATCGAATAGCGAGGTCCATAAGCGCCTTTTAAAGTTTAAGGAACTAACGCAATTTGAAGTAACATTAACATAACACAGCGCGCTCTTAAAACGAGTGCGTTTTTAATATAACCTATAGGCAAATAGGTGCAAAAATTAAAATAGAGCTAAAATGAGTGATGCTTTAAAACATGAATGTGGAATTGCGGTGATACGATTGTTAAAACCGCTGGAATATTATAAGGAAAAATACGGCAGTGCCTTTTATGGGGTTAACAAAATGTACCTAATGATGGAAAAACAGCACAATCGTGGCCAAGACGGTGCTGGGTTTGCCAGTATTAAGTTAGATACCAAGCCCGGCGAACGTTATATAAGCCGTATACGCTCGGTACAGCAGCAACCCATTCAGGATATTTTTGCCCAAATAAACCAACGCATTAATAAGGAATTTGCCGAACACCCCGAGTATGCCGAAGATGTAGCCATGCAAAAAAAGCACATTCCCTATATAGGTGAGGTGCTATTGGGCCATGTACGTTATGGTACTTTTGGCAAGAACAGTGTAGAAAGTGTGCACCCCTTTTTAAGGCAGAACAACTGGATGCACCGAAACCTTATTATGGCCGGAAACTTTAACATGACCAATGTTAGGGAGCTGTTCAATAACCTCATCACCCTAGGACAGCACCCTAAAGAATATACCGACACTATTACCATCATGGAGAAAATTGGACATTTCCTGGACGATGCGGTAAGCAAGATTTATAAGAACGTAAAAAAAGAAGGGTATAATAAAATGCAGGCATCGCCCTTAATTGCAGAGCGCTTGAATGTAGCCAAGATATTAAGAAAAGCCGCTAAAAACTGGGATGGTGGCTATGCTATGGCTGGTCTTATTGGCCATGGCGATTCGTTTGTTTTGCGCGACCCTGCTGGTATTAGACCTGCCTATTACTATAAAGATGATGAGGTAGTCGTTATTGCCTCCGAACGCCCTGTAATACAAACGGTATTTAATGTGAAGTTTGAGGATGTACAGGAACTGGACCCCGGCCATGCCATCATTACCAAAAAGTCTGGAGCCGTATCCATTAAAAAGATACTGGAGCCGTTAGAGCGTAAATCCTGCTCTTTTGAACGCATTTACTTTTCTAGGGGAAGTGACGCCGAAATCTATCAAGAACGAAAAATGCTTGGTAAATTGTTAATGCCCAAAGTATTGGATGCCATTGATAGTGATACCAAGAATACCGTGTTCTCTTATATTCCCAATACGGCCGAAACTTCGTTTTTTGGTATGATTGAAACCGCCGAAGCCTCGTTGAACAAAAAGAAAACAGCAGCTATTTTAAGCGGACAACGATCTATTTCGGCCCAGAAAGTCACCGAGATCCTATCAGAACATATCCGTATAGAAAAAATAGCCATCAAGGACGTTAAACTAAGAACCTTTATTACCGAAGATAGTAGCCGGGACGATCTGGTAGCACACGTTTATGATGTTACCTATGGCGTTATTAAGCCTACCGACAACTTGGTGATTATAGACGATAGTATTGTACGCGGCACCACCTTAAAGAAAAGTATCTTAAGAATGCTGGATCGTCTAAACCCCAAGAAAATTATTGTGGTATCGTCGGCTCCGCAAATACGCTATCCCGATTGTTATGGTATTGATATGGCCAATTTGGAGAGTCTGGTAGCCTTTAGGGCCGCTTTAGAATTGCTTAAAGAAGCTAACAACTATGACATTGTAGAGGCCGTTTATAAGAAATGTGTAGAGCAAACTGACCTGGATGACAAATATGTGCAGAATTTTGTAAAGGAAATATATGATCCTTTTACTGATGAACAAATATCTGATAAAATTGCCGAGCTTTTAAGTCCGGAAGACATCAATGCTGAGGTTAAGATTATATTCCAACCTGTTGAAAACCTACATAAAGCCTGTCCAAAACACTTGGGTGACTGGTATTTTACAGGCAATTATCCAACCGTTGGAGGGAACCGCGTTGTGAACAGAGCTTTTATTAATTTTTATGAAGGTAATAAGGAACGTGCCTATTAATTTTGTTTTTATCAATTTGAGATATTCAAAATAAACAAAAACACATTTTATCTGAAAAATTTACGTTTTATCTGAAAAAAATGCGTTTCATCTAAAAAATAATCAGAATACCTAAAATACATCTAAATTGGTCTCACCATAACATAAGTAGGTTAAGTTCATGGTAGATTTGGGGCAAAAAAAGGTGAACACTTGTTCGCCTTTTTTTATGCGTTTTTGTTTCGTAATGCACCCGTTCTAAACCAGACGCATCACATTTCAAAATCTAACCTAAAAATCGCTTAAGCCAAAATATACGCCGTTTAACTAATTTATTTTAGCAATCTATATCACCATTCTATATTTGAATCACCATAACATAAGTAGGTTAAGTTTATGGTAGATTTGGGGCAAAAAGGTGGACACTCGTCCACCTTTTTATTTTTTCAATACTTTTTAAACAGCTATTCTTTTAAAGCTTTAATAACACCCACAAAAAAATCGCCCAGACACATGTTCCAGGCGATTTGAGCTCCCCAAATTTGAGGGAACAATTTTCAAAAAAGGTTTCTTTATTTCGCTGCTGCGTAACGTTTTTCTACTTCGTTCCAGTTAATAACGCTAAAAAACGCTTTAATATAGTCGGGACGACGGTTTTGGTAATTTAGGTAATACGCATGTTCCCAAACGTCAATTCCTAAAATGGGTGTACCGCCACAACCAACACCGGGCATTAATGGATTGTCTTGGTTAGGGCTCGAGCAAACTTCTACTTTGCCGCCTTTGTGCACACATAACCAAGCCCATCCAGACCCAAAACGGGTAGCTGCAGCTTTGCTAAATGCATCTTTAAACGCATCAACCGACCCGTAAGCCGCTTCGATAGCATCTTTTAATTCTCCAGATAAATACCCTTTGCCTTCTGGGTTCATCACCTCCCAAAACAACGCGTGGTTATAAAAACCGCCACCATTGTTTCTTACGGCTGCATTGCTCATGTCTAGATTAGTAAGGATATCTTCAATAGATTTTCCTTCTAAATCGGTTCCTTCAATAGCAGCATTTAAATTGTTTGTATATCCTTGGTGGTGTTTTGTGTGGTGTATTTCCATAGTGCGAGCATCAATGTGAGGCTCTAAAGCATCATACGCATATCCTAATTTCGGTAATTCGAAAGCCATAGTTTTTTGTTTTAATTATTAGTATTTATTTTCTTTTTCAAATTTACGGATTTACAGACAAAAGACCTCAATTAAAAATAATTAATTGTTATCAAATCATTGATAGTTTTTATCTTGTATGCAAATTTTAAAACACATGCCACATAACCATGCTTTTACAATTTACAGTGCTTCTGCGGGGAGTGGCAAAACATTTACCCTGGTAAAGGAGTATTTAAAAATTTTATTACTGGCCAATAACCCCGATACTTTTAAACGTATTTTGGCCATTACATTTACCAATAAGGCCGTTGGTGAAATGAAAGACCGCATTGTTGATACTTTAAAAGCGTTTTCCAATCCCGCTATTTTATCGCACCCCAATAGCATGTTTAGCACTATGTGCAACGAATTGCCGTTGGATGCCCCTACCATCCATAAAAAATCACAGGCCTTGTTAAATACCATTATGCATAATTATGCAGCCTTTGATGTATCTACCATAGACGGCTTTACACATAAACTAATTCGCACCTTTGCACACGATTTAAGACTGCCCCTGAATTTTGAGGTAGAGCTAGACCAAGAAGCCCTATTACAAGAAGCGGTGGACAGCCTAATTGCCAAAGCCGGTACTGATGAAGCACTTACTAAAGTATTGGTGGAATTTGCCATTGAAAAGGCCGATGACGATAAGAGTTGGGATGTGGCGTACGACTTTAACAATATTGCCAAACTGCTGGTTAGCGAAAGCGACATGCCCTTTATTGAAACCCTAAAAGAGAAAACCCTATCGGATTTTAAACAGCTTAAAACCCAATTAAAAAAAGATATTACAGCTACCGAAGGAACGATTACTAAAAATGCCCAAGCCGCTTTAACGCTTATTGATGAAGCCGGCCTAGAGCATGCTGATTTTTCTAGGGGCACGCTGCCCAACCATTTTAAAAAAGCAGCCGATTTGCTTTTGGATGGACTTTACAACAATAAACTTGAAGAAAACATCATAGAACGAAAAGGGCTTTACAATAAAACCCTAAATCCGGATCTGGCCCATACCATAGATCAATTATTGCCAGAAATTGAAAGGCTTTACAAAACGGTTAAGCAAGCCGTGTTCCATCTTAAATTCTTGAAAGCCTTTTACAAGAACATCACCCCCCTATCGGTTTTAAATGCCATTAACAAAGAGTTGATTACCTTAAAACTAGACCAGAATAAAATGCTTATCTCTGAATTTAACACCATTATAAGTAATGAGATAAAAAACCAGCCCACTCCTTTTATTTACGAACGTATTGGTGAAAAGTTCAAGCATTATTTTATTGATGAGTTTCAGGACACCTCGGTAATGCAATGGCATAATTTAATGCCACTATTGCACAATGCACTGTCTGCCGAAAAAGGAACTACCCTGCTGGTAGGCGATGCCAAACAAGCCATTTACCGATGGCGGGGCGGTAAGGCCGAACAGTTTATTGGCCTAGTTAACAATGAAAACCCTTTTTATGTTGATAAGGCCCTAAAAAACCTACCTCACAATTTTAGGAGTTCGCAAGACATTGTAGCTTTTAATAATGGCTTTTTTGAGTTTTTGGGTCAGCAGGTATTTAGCAACAACACCTACCAAGACCTTTATGAACATGCGCACCAAGAACCCAACAAAACAACCCAGGGCTATGTGGAATTAACGTTTTTAGAAATAGGCCGGGAGGATGACCGGGATGCTCTTTACTGCAACCGTGTTTTAGAAACCATAACCCAATGCTTAAACAATGGATTTGCCTTAGAGGACGTGTGCATATTGGTACGCAAGAAAAAAGAAGGTGTGGCAATTGCCAACTACTTAAGTGCCAAAAACATCCCCATTGTGTCTTCAGAAACCTTGCTGATTGGGAATGCCCCTGAAGTGATTTTTGTAAATCATGTTTTGGCTTTGTTACTACAACCTAAAAACAATGAAATAAAAATTGCAGTACTAGCATTTTTGGCCTCGCATTTTAACATAACTAACAAGCATGCCTTTTTTGAGGCACACTTAAACCTTAATATAGCACCTCTTTTTAAAAGCTTTGAAAGTTATGGTGTTTTTACAGACAGCTTTAAGATATTACAGCTTCCTTTATATGATTTGGTGGAAACCATTATTAGGGATTTTAAATTGGCAAATACCTCTAATGCTTATATTCAGTTTTATTTGGATGTGGTCTTGGATTTTTCACAGAAAAAAGGCTCTGATATACCCGCTTTCTTAGACTATTTTAATAAGAAGCAGGACAGCTTGAGCATTGTATCGCCCAAAGGGCAAAATGCGGTTCAGATTATGACCATACATAAATCTAAAGGACTGGAGTTTCCCGTGGTTATTTTTCCTTATGCCGATTTGGATATTTACAGAGCGCAAGACCCCAAGGTATGGTTTCCAATTGATGCAAGTGCCTACCAAGGCTTTTCGCATACTTTGCTGAATTTTAATAAAGACCTGGAACAGTTTGGTGATGTGGGCCAGGACATTTTCAATACGTACCAATCGGAACAGGAACTGGACAACATCAATTTACTTTACGTCTCCTTAACACGAGCCATAAACCAACTGTTTGTTATTTCAAAAAAAGACATCACGGCAAAAGGCGCAGTAAACACCAATAAATATTCGGGATTGCTCATTGCTTACCTGCAACATTTGGAACTTTGGAACCCGATGCAAGCAACCTACAGTTTTGGAACCCCACAAACAGTTAAACAGCAAGAAGCTACCGTTACCCAAGTAACCACTCAAGACACATTTATATCTACCCCAAAAGAAAGCCACAACATTAAAGTAGTTACCAAATCGGGGCTGTTATGGGACACCAATCAACAAGACGCCATTGAAAAAGGGAATTTAATCCATAACATCATGTCTAAAATAAAAACAAAAGACGATGTAAGCTTTGTAATGCAGGATTTTCTAAGCACAAATGCCATTCACAGCAAACAAGCAACCCTTTTAGAACAAACCGTTTATGCTATAGTAACCCACCCAGAACTGACGCCTTACTACAGTGCCGATAATACCGTGTATAACGAAAGAGATATTATTACCCAAGAAGGCGTAGTTTTAAGACCTGATAGGGTGGTTTTAAACAGCAAAAACGATGCTGTTATTATTGATTATAAAACCGGAGCAGAAGACAAAAAACATGAACAACAACTGCAGTTATACCAAGATGTTTTAGAGCGTATGCACAAAAATGTTAAAAAAAGGTTACTTGTTTATATAAATGATGATATTAAAGTAAAAGAAGTGTAGTTTTGCAAAAAACACAATAATATGTACAATAAATTACAAAAACACTTGCAAAACGAGCTTCAGGACATAAAAAATAATGGACTTTATAAAGAAGAGCGTATTATTACTTCTGCTCAAGGTGCCGAAATAACATTAAATACAGGCGAAACCGTTTTAAACTTTTGTGCAAACAATTATTTAGGATTATCATCCCATCCAGACGTTATACAAGCGGCCAAGGATACTATGGATACCCATGGATTTGGGATGTCGTCCGTTCGATTTATTTGTGGAACCCAAGATATCCATAAAACACTGGAGCAAAAGATTGCAGACTTCTACCAAACCGAAGATACCATTCTTTATGCTGCTGCTTTTGATGCTAATGGCGGTGTTTTTGAGCCCCTTTTAACTGCTGAAGATGCTATTATTTCAGATTCTTTAAACCATGCATCTATAATTGACGGGGTACGTTTGTGCAAAGCTGCCAGATACCGCTATGAAAATAGTAATATGGCCGATTTGGAAACACAATTGAAAGCCGCTAACGATAATGGCGCACGCTTTAAGATTATTGTAACCGACGGGGTATTTTCTATGGATGGTTTAGTAGCCCCTTTGGATAAAATATGTGACCTAGCCGACAAATATGATGCCTTGGTGATGATTGATGAGTGCCATGCTGCCGGATTTATTGGAGAAACAGGCCGAGGTACCCTTGAAGAAAAAGACGTTATGGGCCGTATAGATATTATTACCGGAACTCTAGGGAAAGCTTTGGGCGGTGCTATGGGAGGCTATACAACCGGTAAAAAAGAGATTATAGACATGCTACGCCAACGTTCTAGACCTTATCTATTCTCTAACTCGCTGGCACCTGCTATTGTGGGGGCTTCTATAAAAGTTTTTGAGATGCTTTCCAGCAATACCGAATTAAGGGATGCCCTGGAGTGGAATACCAATTATTTTAAAAAGGGTATGAAAGAAGCCGGATTTGATATTATTGATGGCGATTCGGCCATAGTTCCTGTAATGCTTTATGATGCCAAGTTATCGCAAACCATGGCGAATATGCTTTTAGAAAAGGGTATTTATGTAATAGGATTCTTTTTTCCTGTAGTTCCAAAGGAAAAAGCAAGGATACGCGTACAATTGTCTGCCGCCCACACTAAAGCACATTTAGACAAGGCCATACTGGCATTTACTAAAGTAGGCAAGGCTTTGAACATTATTTAAAATCACTCCGAACTAGTAGTAAATAAACGAAATCTTCATTTTTTTTATATATTTGTCTTTGTTAATAAAATTTAACAACTTACTTTTGTTTACAATTAACACTTAAAAATTAAACTTTTGAATATGAAAAATCTTAGCAGATTATTGTTCGCTTTGTTGCTTGTACTTGGCTACAGCAACGCTAATGCGCAAGACGAAAACAATCCTTGGCAAATTACTATTGGTGCTAATGCAGTAGATGCATTCCCTTCAGGTGATGGAGCTCCTTTTAGTGAGACTATTTTTAGTGAGTATTTTAATGTAGATCAACATTGGAATATTTTACCTTCTTTATCAACGATCTCTGTATCTAAGTATTTAGGTGATGGGTTCTCTTTTGGAGTGGCTGGATCTTTAAATAAAATTGACAAGTGGGGTGACATGTCAGTAGATGATTTATCATACTACGGTGTAGATGGAACCATTAAATATAGCCTTGGTGAATTATTAGACTGGAATACCTTCGAGCCTTACTTAGGCGCTGGTGGAGGTTACACTTGGGTTGACGAAGTTGGAGCTGGAACTTTAAACGGAACTTTAGGTTTCAATGTTTGGTTCAGTGAAAACGTTGGCTTAACTGTTCAGTCTGCTTACAAACACGCTTTTGAAGATTATTTACAAACACATTTCCAACATACTGCTGGTATCTCTATTAAATTTGGTGGTACTGATACAGATGGCGATGGTATTTATGACAAAGATGATGCTTGTCCAGACGTTCCTGGTTTAGAAGCATTCAACGGTTGTCCTGATACTGATGGTGATGGTATTGAAGACAGCAAAGATGACTGTCCTAACGATGCTGGTTTAGCAGAGCTTAACGGTTGTCCTGATACTGATGGTGACGGTATTGCTGATAAAGATGATAACTGTCCTACAGTAGCTGGTATTAAAGCTTTAGCTGGATGTCCTGATGCTGACGGTGACGGTGTTACTGATGCTGAGGATGATTGTCCAAACACTGCTGGTCCAGCTGCAAACAAAGGATGTCCTTGGCCTGATACTGACGGTGACGGTGTGTTAGACAAAGACGATAAATGTCCAGATGTTAAAGGTACAGTAGCTAACAGCGGTTGTCCTGAAGTAACTGAAGAAGTTCAAAAAACACTTAATGAGTATGCTAAAACAATCTTGTTCGATACTGGTAAATCTAGTATCAAAGCGCAGTCTGAATCTGTTTTAGCTGACATCATCAAAATCTTGAACGAATATCCTAACTCTAAGTTTACTGTAGAAGGGCATACAGATAGTACTGGTAGTGATTCTACTAACCAAAAATTATCTGATGCTAGAGCTAATGCAGTTAAAGAATACTTAGTAGAAAATGGTATTGATGCCTTTAGACTTTCTGCACTTGGTTACGGTGAGTCTAGACCAATCGACACAAATGCTACTCGTGCAGGTAGAGCTAACAACAGACGTGTTGAAATTAACTTAGCAAAATAAAAACTAGCATATAGTTTTAATAAAAATAAGTTTTAGAAAAACGCTTCGGATATCCGAAGCGTTTTTTATTTTTATACAATGACTACGTTTATTTTTGATGTCCTAAAAGATTTAGAAAACAAGGATGCCAATCTTTCCGATCTTACCTTTGTTTTGCCTAGCAAGAGAGCTGGGCTTTTTTTAAAACATCAGCTGCACCACGTAAGTAAACAAACCATTTTTTCACCAAGGATTATTAGTATTGAAGAGTTTGTTGAAGCTTTATCGCAACTAAAAACCATATCCAACACCGAACTGCTCTTCGAGTTTTACAGTATCTATCTAGACCTTACCGATAAGGCATCGGTCGATTCATTTGAAGTATTCTCTAATTGGGCACAAATCTTACTACAGGATTTTAATGAAATTGATCGTTACCGCATTAAACAAAAAAACATTTTTAATTATTTAACGGCCATTCAAGAGCTCAACCACTGGTCTCTTGAAGAAAACAAAACCGATTTTGTTAAGAACTACCTGTCTTTTTGGAATAAATTACACACCTACTATAAACAGTTTACCCAACAACTCTTAAATAAAAAAATAGGCTACCAGGGATTGATTTATAGAGAAGCTGTTGAAAATTTAGAAGCCTATATTCAAAACAACTCAATTGAACGCCATGTGTTTTTAGGCTTTAATGCCTTGAATACCTGTGAAGAGATTATTATTCAAGAACTGCTTCAAAACAATATGGCAGAGGTATATTGGGATATTGATGCTGTTTTTATAAACAACCCCAACCACGATGCTGGCCTGTTCACCCGGCAGCATAAGCAACAATGGGCATATTTTAAGAAACATCCTTTTAATTGGATAACGTCCAATTACTCTAAGGAAAAAAACATGCATGTTTATGGCGTTCCAAAAAATATAGGACAGGCCAAATACATTGGGTCGCTTTTAAAGACCTTGCAGAAAGAAAATCCGTCACTGCAAAACACGGCAGTTGTTCTAGGTGACGAAAATCTATTGGTTCCCCTTCTTAACTCTTTACCCGAAGGCATAGATGCTTTAAACATCACCATGGGCTTTCCTTTAAAATCCATTCCGTTAGCATCGTTGTTTGAGTCTTTGTTTTATGTACACAAAACCCCTGCAAGTACTTATTATTATAAGGATGTTATACATATTATTTCCCATCAATTTATAAGGCCCCTGTTTTATGTTAACAATATCGATTATGCCTCAAAAATCATTGAAACCATACAGGGCAATAACATTATTTACATCCAAACGGGCCATTTAAAAGAACTGTTTAACCACCCTAAAAACAATATAATAGATATATTGTTCAGTAATTGGGATGCTACTATTGATATAGCCTTAAACAACTGTTTCCAGATTATTGTGGCCATTAAAACCTATTTAGGTGAGAATAAAGCGGCCCACTTACTGTCCTTAGAGTATTTGTACCGTTTTAATGAATTGTTTAATGAACTGGCCCGTTTAAATGCCGAATACCATCACATACATGATATTGCAACCTTATTTAAAGTTTACAAAGAAATACTAAGCTCTGAAACCTTAGACTTTCAAGGCGAGCCCTTACAAGGCTTACAAATAATGGGGATGTTAGAATCGCGTGTATTGGATTTTGAAACCGTGATTATAGCATCCGTTAATGAAGGCGTATTGCCATCGGGCAAAAGTAATAACTCGTTTATTCCTTTTGATGTTAAGTTAGAAAACAAATTACCCACCTATAAAGAAAAAGATGCTGTGTATACCTATCATTTTTACCGTCTTTTACAACGTGCCAAAAACATACACATTTTATACAACACAGAAGCCGATGTTTTAACCGGTGGAGAAAAAAGCAGGTTTATTACACAAATGGAACTCGAGGGTCTGCACCCCATTAAACACAAAATTATCGCACCCCATGTTTCCCCTATAAAAACAGCCCTAATTAGCGTTGAAAAAACCAAGCCCTTACAAAGTGAACTGGCTAAATTGGCACAAACGGGGTTTTCTCCTTCCTCGCTTACAAACTACATACGAAACCCCATTGATTTTTATTATCAAAAAATATTGAAAATAAAAGAATACGATGCAGTTGAAGAAACTGTGGCCGCCAACACTTTAGGAACGGTAGTACACAATACACTTGAAGATTTATACAACCCTTTTTTGAACACATTTTTAACGGTTGAGGCCGTAAAAGGGATGAAGACCGATATTGCTAAAATTGTAACATTCCATTTTCAAAAAGTATACAGGGAAGGTGATATAACCAAAGGCAAAAACCTGATAATTTTTGAAATTGCCAAACGCTACGTAAATAACCTTTTAGATTTGGAGATAACCGATCTAAAAGCTGGAAACCAAATAAAAATAATTGCTATTGAAGCAAACAACGATGTTTTTATTGATATTCCAGAACTTGATTTTCCTGTAAAATTAACAGGAAAGGTAGATCGGGTAGATGAGTACAATGGCATAATTAGAATTATAGATTATAAAACGGGGCGGGTAGAACCCTCACAAGTTGAAGTTATTGATTGGGAAACCATAACAACCGATTATAAAAAATATAGTAAAAGCTTTCAGGTACTTACCTATGCTTATATGATGCACCAATCAGGGCGTGTTACCCTACCTCTTGAAGCGGGTATTATATCGC
This sequence comes from Aestuariibaculum scopimerae, assembly GCF_059428085.1. Classification (NCBI taxonomy): domain Bacteria; kingdom Pseudomonadati; phylum Bacteroidota; class Flavobacteriia; order Flavobacteriales; family Flavobacteriaceae; genus Aestuariibaculum; species Aestuariibaculum scopimerae. The sequence continues at coordinate 1,524,732 of NZ_CM182089.1, read as the reverse complement.
TTAAAAATTTAAACTCAGGGTTTTTAAAATTCGCAAAAAAAGATAAGTCCGGTATGGGTGCAAAAAAGGACACACTAATTACAAAAGAGACCTTGGCGCATTTTGAGCATGCACTAAAACACCTGATTATAGAAATCTGTAATCCCGACATTCCATTTGTGGAAAAAGAAACAATATAGAAAAGGTACGTGTAAACTATTTTAATTTACACGCACCTTGCTTTAATTTATTTTGTAGAAAACTTAAATGTTGTTTTAGAGGTATAGGTTTCCCCAGGACTAAGCACCACAGAAGGAAACGCTTCTTGGTTTGGTGAGTCTGGATAATGCTGGGTTTCTAAACAAAACCCTGTTCTATGCGCATAAGTCCCTCCTTGCTTATTGGGTAAGGTGCCATCTAAGAAATTACCTGTATATAATTGGATTCCTGGCTCATTGGAATAAATTTCCAATAAACGACTACTCTCGCTATCATGAGCAGATGCTACCAATCGCATACCTGCATCTTGGTTATTTAACACCCAACAATGGTCATACCCCAAGCCCCGTTTTAGTTGTTCGTTTTCAACGTTTATTTCTTTTCCAATAGCTTTAGCAGTCCTAAAATCAAAGGGCGTATTGGTAACGTCCTTAATTTCGCCTGTAGGAATTAAGGTTTCATCAACAGGTAAAAAGGCATCTGCATTAATCATGATTTCATGGTCTAGAATGGGTTTAGAAAAATCGCCTGTTAAATTAAAATAAGAGTGCTGTGTTAGATTCACTACCGTTTTTTTATCGGTGGTTGCTTCATAATCTACCTCTAACTCATTGTTATTGGTAAGCGTATAGATTACCTTGGTTTGCAAATTTCCTGGGTAGCCTTCCTCCATATCCTTGCTTAAATAAGTAAGTACTAATGAGGCCGTACTATCGGTTTGGCTTTCGGTTGCAGACCAAACAACCTTGTCAAACCCTTTTACACCACCGTGTAAATGGTTTGTATTATTGTTGGTTGCCAAAGTATATTCATTACCTTCAATAGCGAATTTGCCATTTGCAATACGGTTTCCATATCGGCCTATTAAAGCCCCAAAATAAGGGGTGCTTTTTTCGTATTCTGCTAGCGTATTATAACCAAGCACTATATCTTGGTAATTATTGTTGGCATCGGGGGCTGTCCATGATGTAATAATACCCCCATAAGTAATTACACTAATTTCCATGCCTTTTTCGTTTTTCAAAATATATTTGTCTACCGCTATGCTATCGGAAGTCATTCCAAATGGTTCTTTTGAAATGGTTACTAAATTTATGGGCGTTTCTTCTTGGGCTTCTGTATTCTTTTTGTTTTCGTTCTTACATTGAACGCTTAAAAGTGCCATGCCTGCTATTAAAAAAACATAAATGCTTTTTATTGGTGTATTCATAATTTATCTAAATTTTAAGTTAGTTTAGTATCTGTTATTTAAGGTAAAAGTATCTATTTTGTTTTAAATTTTACAACTGAAAATGAGTAGGGGGCCAATTCCATTTGGACTTTATTCCCTTTAAGGACAATATCCGTTGTTTCCGGACTGATCTTATTAGGTGTTTCAAATGAATTTTCATCTTCTAAATGATCACTTTTAAGAACAATATAAGTGCCTTTTTTTAAGAGTTTTTTACCATGAAAGCTAGCACTTATATTTTGGGGGGTATTTGATGTATTGACTACTTTTAAAATAACTTCTTTTGTATGTGCATCTATAACAGCAGAAGCATATAAATTGTCTTGCCCAGCAAGTGCATTTCCATTACTGGTAACAGAAATTAAATCGGTTCCCTTATTGGTTGAGAACAATTTTTGAACCTGATAGTTTGCGGTACCATAGGATTGTAGGTTGTTAAACCAAATCATGTCCGGTGTCCATTGCCAACCTTCCTCATGAGCCATTAAAGGCGCATAGGATGTTAAGTGTACCACTTCGGCATTACGCTCTAGTCCTGTTATAAATGCAGCCTCTGAAAAAGCACATTCCCAATTATTCTTGTTATCTGGACTTGCAATAGCTACACTTTGTGCCGCATATTCACCAGCAAATATTTTGGGGCCGTTTCTATCATAATTATCATATCGGGTGGCATTATCCCGAAACCATTCGGGGCTTCGGTAATAATGCTCGTCAATAATTTCAGCATCCAATGCCTTTAGGGCTTCCATACCATATTCAAAATAATCGCCATCGGGAAATGGCCCACTCCCTGAAACAATAACAATATCTGGATATGCTGTTTTTATAGCCTTTTCAAATACCTTGTATCGTTCAATATAGTCTGGCCCCCATTGTTCATTGCCAATACCTATGTATTTTAAATGGAATGGCTCAGGGTGACCCATATCGTTTCTAACCTTGCCCCAAGGAGTATCTATCGAACCGTTTGCAAATTCAATTAAATCCAACGCATCTTGTACATAGGGGTCTAAGGCATCCATGGGTACTAATTCGCCCGAGTTAAACTGGCATGCCATACCACAACTTACTATGGGGAGGGGTGTAGCTCCTAAGTCTTCAGACAATTGAAAGTATTCAAAAAAGCCTAATCCGAAACTTTGGTAGTAGTCTGGGGTAAGTCTGTGATTAAACTCCGTATTCCATCGGTTTACCAAAACTTCCCTGTTTTCTATGGGGCCAACGGTTTTTTTCCATTGGTAGCGTCTGGCCAATGTTCTGCCTTCTACAATACAGCCACCTGGAAATCGTAAAAATCCGGGGTTTAGATCGTACAACAATTGCACTAAATCTTTACGCAAGCCTTTTTCTCTACCTTTCCAAGTATCAACTGGAAATAACGAAATCATATCTAAATCGATAACACCAGTACCTTCAAAGGTGATTTTTAATTGGGCTTTGGCTTCGGTTTTTAAAGCTGTAATTTGTGCCTTGTAGTGCTTCCAATCCTTTGCTGTGAGTGCTATTTTAGTTTCTCCTAAAGCATTCCCATCGCTATCAATAAATTGAACCTTTATGCTTTTAATAGCACCGCTCTTGTTTAGGGCCGATAGATATAAATTATAGGTAGCATCCTGCTTAATGCCCATACCACGGAATCCTTCATTAATAAGTGCATAGCCTTTATCGTCGTTTACCTTTACACGACAATAGTTAATATTTCCCGTATTATTGGCATACTTAACAATGGATGCCATACCCGAATTGGTATTTAAATGGTGCCTGTTACTATTTGGTTGTTTCCATCCTGTAAAAGGATCTACTGTAAATTCAAACGACCTGTTCTTAATCATTTCGGCATATAAGCCCCCATCGGCCGCAAAGTTGATGTCCTCAAAAAAGATTCCGTACATCGTGGGTTGTATTTTAGCTATAGTATTGCTTACATCTACCTCTAAGTAATTTTCTTGGGCCGTTACCCATAACATGCTTAGCCCTAACGCTATGTTTACTGTTTTCTTTACAAGTGTATGCTTCATTTTTATAGTATATCTAGTTGTTTATATGTGTTAAGGTACGTATACCACTTAATTATTTATGTTTTTTAAACTAATTATTCCAAACACGTGCCTTGCTTAATAAACGCACACCATATATTCTTGCTGTAACCGACTGTGTTTCGGCTTCAAAACGTACTTCTAAAATTTCATTATCGCATATAGATTCTGGTAAATTATAATCTATATTGAAAAATACATCGCCCTTTGTTCCTTGTAATGCTTGGTTAGCGATAACTTCTCCATTAACTAATATTTTAAATTTTCGCCCAGCATCTTTTCCATAATAGGTAACACGTAAAGCCTTTGCTTTTTTGTCTTCATTTTTAAGATTATAACTAAACCAACCCTTTGCATCACGCCAGTGACGGTTTTGGTTAACTCCGCTATTGGAGTTTTCAAACTTTATCCCGTGGTCGGACTCTGGTTGTTGTTCTCCTGGTACTACATAATCTACCGTCATGGCTCTAAGGTGTATTTCTGCTTTTTGTTTTTCCTCTAACTGACGTTGCATTTCGGCCACACCTTCTGGTGTTTCATTTTTAAAATAAATGGTGTAACGTTGCTCATGAATTTTATAAAATGGTTGAAGTATCAAGTCTTTATAATTCTCGGGATATAATAAATTGGTTACCATAAACTTTAATGGTTCTTCTGGCACTGGTTTTATTTTTTCTAAAATATCTTTACTGTTTTTTGAGATAAACATAGGAGCATCTGTTATTGGCAGAAAAGGCCCGTGAGCAATATGGCCACCTCGACTAGCATCGGCAAACAAGCCTTCTTGATTATCTTCTCCCATAATAGCTGCAAGCACAATGGGTCCATATTTAACTGAAACATAGCCTGACTGATCTGGAATTTCTTCAATTATTAAATGCATGGGTAATTGCATATCAACTATATCACCATTTTTCCATTTACGATTAATAGTGATATAACTTCCAGAAGTTGCTTCTATACTGTGCTGCTTGCTATTTATGGATATTTTAAGCTCGTCTGTGTTTGCCCATGAAGGATAACGGAGTTTAAGTGTTGCTTGTGTTTTCTTTTTACTTTTCCAAATAAATTGTGTTGAAGCTTCTTCGGGAAAACCTGTTTTCTGGATAATGTGGGCCTTCTTTTCTTCCCATTTTACTATTGAAGGTATAAATAAATTTACGTAAAGAACATCATCATTTTTGGCATAAATCAACTCGTTATACTTGGTGTGATTTTCTAAACCAGAGCCTACACAACACCAAAAACTGGTTTCAGGTTGCGAATACACACGGTAATGCCCCGGACGCATTGGTGTAAAATACACAAAACCACCGTTAGGGTTTTGCGAAGATAAAATATGATTATACAAAGCACGTTCGTAAAATCCTATATATTTAGCCTCGGCAGAATCTTCAAACAACAATTTACTTAATTTAAGCATATTGTACGTATTGCAGGTTTCGGGACCTTGTTCACTACTTAAAACAGAGCTGAAATCGTCAATAGGATTAAAATGCTCCCGGACACTATTGCCTCCTATACTTAGTGAACGATGCTCGGTGACATTCTCATAAAAGTGAGAAGCAGCATCATGATACTTCTCTGCTGACTCTAACTGGCTTATTCTTTCAAATCCGATAAATTTTGGAATTTGAGTATTGGCATGCATACCGGTTAAAATATCTTGATTAGCCGCCAAAGGGTTTAATAAAGCATGTTGAGAAAAGCGCTTAGCTAAATCTATATATTTTTTATCACCAGTGATGCTATAAACCTCAGCAAACACTTCATTTAACCCACCATGTTCTGAGCGTAACATATCCTGAACCTGAGCTTCGGTTAAGCCTCTTGTTATTTCTGTAAACCAATCGGTTAACGCAATGAGCATCGCTTTGGCTTCAGGTTTATGCGCATGCACCCAGGCGTCTTTTAATCCAGCAAAGGTTTTATGAATATTATAAAGCGGTACCCACTTATTATTTAAACTAAACCCAGCAGCATTAATTTTACCTGCTTTTATTTCACTCCAAAGCGAATTACTTCCAGGAATCCCGCCTATATATCCATTTCCATTAGTCTCTTGTACTCGTTTTAACTCCGATAAGGTATAATCTAATAACTCTTCGGCTACTTTACTTTGTGTTGACGCAAAATACATAGACAATGCCGATACATAATGCCCTAAAATATGGCCGTCTAAGCCTGTGTTTTCCCAATTGGCATAAGACTCTGCTTTGGGTTGTAATCCAGCTTCCCTTAAAAATGGTGCAAGCAATCTGTCGGGATCCAATTGCTGAATATAATTGAAATCGGTTTCTGATGCCTGTTTAAATACTCCAGATGTTATGGACACCTTATTTAAAGGAAATAATTCAACTTGTTGCTGTGCTTTTACTAACAGCGAGCCCATAACTATTAAAACACTTGCTAAATACCTCATACTAATCAAGTACATTATTTCTTAAACTTGGCCAACCTTTAAGGCCCCATTTTAACTCTGAAACTTTAAGTTTAGGCGATCCATTGTCATTGGCATCATAAGCATGAAAAACGATGTAATCTTTGTCATTGAACGTATAAGTACTACTATGCCCCGCTCCATACCAATTTTCATTGCCTTCAACTAAAAGGGTTCCTCCGCCGTCAAATAAAGATTTCCCGGATTTATCAAGATAAGGGCCTGTTACCGATTTCGACCGCCCGACAACTACTTTATAAGTACTCTTTTCACCTCTACAGCATAAATCCCACGACAAAAACAAATAGTAATATCCTTTCTTCTTAAAAATGAAAGGAGCTTCTAAAGCGGCATTACCCGGATTGATATCTGCTATATCAAAAGAACGCTCTCGCCGGGCTATGGTGTACCATTTTTCTGGTTGCGCAATAGCCGTTAAACTGGAATCCAGTTTGACCATTTTTAAGCCATTCCAAAACGAACCAAACGATAACCATGGCGTGTTATCCTCATCAAATATTAAATTAGGATCTATGGCATTCCACAAATCTCGATTCGGCACCGATTGAATAACAATACCATGATCGATCCTCTTATAATCTGAATCGCCTGGATTTAAGGTTTTATTAGTAGCCACACCAATAGCTGAAGTGTTTTTAGCAAAAGCTGAAACCGAATAATACAGGTAATAGGTTCCATTATAAAAAGCAATGTCGGGTGCCCAGATGTGATTTTTAAAATTAGGAACCACTTGGTCGGTCCATTTCGGCTTTTCAGGAAAAACAGACGGTTCTATTTCCCAGTTTTTTAAATCTTTTGAACTAAAACAACTTATGCCACGCCCCGTACAATACAAATAAAAGGTTTCATCTTGTTGAAAAACCACTGGGTCATGCACCCGTATATCTTGTGCGAATGCTAATGTTACCCAAAAAAATATCAGTAAATTGAATTTGTAAACCAACGATTTCATAAAAACTTATTCTTGGACCCCCTCGGAAGTCATTATCACGCGTTTTATAGTTCCATCTTCATTATAGTATAAACGGTCTACACACACCGAACGTCTAAAACTGCCACCATGGGTTGGAATACTCCCATTATGATAAATGAAGTAATCTTTCCCTTTAAATTCTATAATAGCCTGATGATTGGTATTGCTATTTCCAGCAACTTCATTTAAGATGCCTTTAAATTCCCAAGGCCCGTTAATCGATTTACTCATGGCATAGGCTATTTTCTCCGGAAATTGATAGGCATACGACAAATAATACCAATCCCCTTTTTTATGAATATAAGGTGCTTCGGTAAAATTTGGTAAATCAATGGTCTTAATTGGACCATCCAACTCAATCATATTCGGTTTTAACTTGGCATATTTACACACGGTGTTTCCCCAAAAAATATAGGCCTGACCATCATCATCTACCCAAACAGTTGGATCTATATCGTCCCAGCTTATTTTGGTTTGTGTGGTCATATCGTTAGTAATCAAAGCCTTTCCAATGGCATCTTTAAAAGGTCCTGTTGGGTTATCGGCAACCGCGACACCAATGGCTTTCCCATGAATGCTACCATGCTGAACCGTTACATACCAATAAAATTTTCCATTGTGTTCAATAACCTCAGATGCCCAGGCACTCCCTGAAGCCCACTTAAAATCGGTTGGTTTTAATGGTACCGGATGCGCTTTCCAATGTACCATATCTGGAGAAGAATACACCAACCATTCGTGCATACGGTACGCATTAACATCGTTAGGTGCCTGATCGTGCCCTGCATATAAATACACTTTATTATCGTGAACAATAGCTGCAGCATCAGCCGTGTATTTATCTGTAATTATCGGGTTGTTAAACAACGTAACTACCTTGCTAGCTTCTAAAGTTCTTGTAGATTTACAAGATACAACCACTGCAAAAGTCGACATTAAAAAAACAAGGTTTATTTTCATCTTAAAATATATTTATTCTTAGTCAATAATTAAATTTTCATTCCCCAAACCAATGCATCTTATGGGAACGCATCGGTTTGGTACATATACTAATATGCCATCTTTAACCACCGACGGATCGTTTACATTAACCAAATTCCACTGGGAACGATTACTCCAAGAGGCTATGGATGTATAGTTATCTAAATAAGTAGGGACATCAAAAGTTTTTGGTTCGTCTACTTTTGGTTTTGCCTCAGGATTCTTTATACTATCATCATTGGAGCAACTACTCATTATTAAAATCGGTAAGAAAAATATTCGAATTGATCTAATTTTGTATAAACTGAATAGCTCCATTGTTTAAATTCTTATTTTCCTTCTAACATCAACACAGAAAAAGGTGGAACAGTTACAGTAAGAACCTCCTTCTTAAATTTAAACGCCTTAAATGGTTCTATTTTTATTTTAGAAGGGGTGTTGAATGTATTGTGGTCTTGAAGATTTTTAGAGCTTATGATAGTACCACTTACATGCTTTATTTTAAGATCACTACAATCAATTTCAATAACATGTTGATTATGGGCATCTATATTCACTAGAGACATATGAACCTGGCCACTTTTATCTCTAGATGCTGAGGCTGATATTGCCGGAAGCGATGCTTCATTATACGTATAGGTAGGAGCCTGAAAAGACAATGGCAGCAATTTAGCATCCTGATGCGCAGCATACATTTTCATGACATGGTAAGTGGGTGTGAGCAACATTTTTTCGCCTTCTGTTAAAATCACTGCCTGCAAAACATTTACAGTTTGTGCCAGGTTTGCCATTTTAACCCGTTTACTATGATTGTTAAAGGTGTTTAATGTTGTACCCGCAATCATAGCATCTCGCATGGTGTTTTGTTGGTATAAAAAGCTGGGGTTTGTGCCTTCTTCAACTTCATACCAACCTCCCCATTCATCTACAATAAGGGCTATCCTGTTCTTAGGATCATACTTATCCATGATAGCGGTGTGCTTGGTTACCAATTCCTCCATTTGAAGTGCAGTTTGCATGGTTGAAAAATATTGGGCTTCATTAAACTTGGTTGCTGAACCTTTATCATGCCATTCTACAAAAGAATAAGAATGCAATGCAACACCCTCTATTAAGTTTTTTGGAATATCACGCATTAACACTTCCGTCCAATGGTAATCGGCCACATTTGCTCCAGATGCTATTCTAAATAAACCATCGCCATTGGTCCAGTCTGTCATAAATGTTGCATACTGTTTATATATATTGGCATAATACTCAGGGGTCATATGTCCTCCACAGCCCCACATTTCATTGCCAACACCCCAGTATGTTACTTTCCAGGGTTCTTGTCGGCCATTTTCAGCTCTTAAATCGGCCATAGGACTTCCTGTACCATGCCCAACGTATTGTATGTACTCTGTGAATTCTTGAACGGTGCTACTCCCAACGTTTGCTGCTAAATATGGTTCCGTTTCCAATATTTCGCATAAGTTTAAAAAATCATGGGTTCCAAAACTGTTGTCTTCGGTAACACCACCCCACCATCTATTTACCATAGTAGGTCTGTTTTCTTTTGGGCCAATACCATCTTTCCAGTGGTAAGTATCAGCAAAACAACCTCCTGGCCAACGTAAATTAGGTATTTTTAAGTCTTTTAATGCTTTTATAATATCATTTCTAACACCATTTGTATTGGGAATTTTACTGTTTTCCCCTACGTAAATCCCATCATAAATACACCGCCCTAAATGCTCGGCAAAATGGCCATAGATGTGTTTACTAATAATGGGCGCCGTTTCATCATCATGAACCGTTATTGTAACAGAACTAGTTTGTGAAAAGCTTTCTAGCAATACCAGAAAAAATGCTATAAAAATATAGGGTGTAACTTTGAACATGATGGCTTATTTAAGTTGTTTGGTTTATAAGTGTCTGTAAAACAATTATAAATTACTTAAAAATAAACCACATAACCAAAAAATGAGAAAACAAAAATGAAAAAAGCTCCAAAAGTTAAATACTTTTGAAGCTTTTTATGTGGAGAAGATCGGGCTCGAACCGACGACCTCTACACTGCCAGTGTAGCGCTCTAGCCAACTGAGCTACATCCCCTTGTTTGAAATACAATTTTTAATTTGCCCAATACCTTAATAGCACTGGACTTAAAAATTTTTCCAAAATTACACTTTTTTTACATTTATCAGTAAAGTTAGATACCTATTTTTATAATAAATTTGACCTCTATACAAACCTAGTAAATGATTCGAAAAGCTATTACTGCAGATATCGACAAGGTCTTGCAAATAACAAGAGCATGTGCCAACCATATGATTGATAAAAACATACATCAATGGAATGAGCATTACCCTAATAAAAATGCTTTTATAAATGATATGGAACGGGGTGAGTTATTTGTTTTGGAACTTGAAACCACTGTGATTGGTTGTGTTACTATTTCAACTTTTATGGACGAGATTTACAAACCTGTAACATGGCTTACCCCTAATAAAAACAATCTATATATACACCGCTTGGCTGTTCATCCAGACTACCAAAACAAGGGATATGCCAAACAGCTTATGCTGTACGCAGAAAGCCATGCTATAAAAAATGGTTATAGTTCTATAAGATTAGACACGTTTTCGCAGAACCCAAAAAATTTAAATTTTTACGAACTTCGCGGCTATAAAAAACTAGAGGCTATTTATTTTCCTAAACAAAGCAAATATCCCTTTTATTGCTTCGAACTCGTATTATGAGCACAAACATTAGCTTAAAACATATAAACAAACTGGCCATACCTGCTTTAATTGCCGGTATAGCAGAACCCATTCTATCCATTACCGATACGGCCATAGTGGGCAACATACCTGTTAATGCCACCGAATCGTTAGCTGCTGTAGGTATTGTGGGAACTTTTATTTCTATGCTTATTTGGGTACTGGGGCAAACCCGAAGTGCCATATCGTCTATTGTATCGCAATATGTAGGGGCCAATAATGTTGAAAAGATAAAAAATCTGCCTGCACAGGCTATATTTATCATAACTTCGCTAAGTGTTCTAATAATAGTAAGTACCTACCCATTTACCAAAAGTATTTTTAAGCTTTATAATGCCTCAAACTTAATTTTAGAATACAGTTCCGTTTATTATAAAATTAGGGTATTTGGATTTCCGTTTACCTTATTTACCATAGCTGTTTTTGGAACTTTTAGAGGTTTACAAAACACCTACTACCCCATGATTATAGCTATTGTTGGGGCATTAATAAACATTATTTTGGATGTGGTTCTTGTGTTTGGCATTGAAGGCTATATTCTGGCCATGAATATTGAAGGTGCTGCCTACGCCAGTTTAGCAGCACAATGTGTTATGGCATTTTTATCGGCCTATTATTTGCTTAAGAAAACAGCTATTCCATTACGAGTGAGCTTTCCTTTAAACAAGGAAATTAATAGATTTATTATTATGATTCTCAATTTATTTGTGAGAACATTGGCCCTTAACGCTACACTTTATTTTGCCACCCGTTTTGCCACGGGATATGGCGCTGCTTATATTGCTGCTTACACCATAGGTATAAACTTATGGTTTTTTACTGCGTTTTTTATTGATGGCTACGCCAGTGCCGGTAATATTTTATCTGGTAAATTATTGGGTAGCAAAGAATATAACACCCTAATTACACTAAGCAATAAGTTAATTAAATATGGTATTAGCATTGGTATTGTTTTAGGCGTTATAGGCGCTCTATTTTATTACCCTTTAGGGCAGATATTTTCTAATGATCCCGAGGTATTAGCTCTTTTTTACGATACTTTTTGGATTGTGCTCTTTATGCAACCATTAGGTGCTTTGGCCTTTATTTTTGATGGGGTTTTTAAGGGATTGGGCAAAATGAAACCTTTAAGAAATGTACTGTTATTTTCAACCTTTGCGGTTTTTATCCCCATGCTCTTTTGGCTGGACAGTATGGACTATAAATTGTACGGCATTTTTATAGCATTTACTTTTTGGATTATGGCCAGGGGGTTGCCCTTAATCATTATATTTAGAAAACAATTTTATCCTTTAGCACAAAACATGTAATTTTAAAGCATTAACAAAACTAAAATAACTTATGGATATCATGTCTTTTTTAAGTGGAAATGGTCTATTTTTAGTATTAGCAATTATTTTAATAATCGTTTACCTGGTTAATAGAAATAAAAAACGCTAAAGGAAATAGGTATACCCAAAAAAATGGCTCTGCAGCACTGAAAAAGGACAAAGTGTGTTCCTATCTTGTTTTTAACCAGCCCGTAATGCTTAACCGTTCTGTACAAACCGGTTTTACTTCGTGCTCTATCATTTGGCTTTCAAAAATAACCACACGCCCGGGGAACGGGTAAATCACTTTCTCTACTTCGTTGCCATTTTCATTAAAATACAATACCAACTCGCCACCATATTCGGGCAGCCAACCATCTTCGTTTAAATAACATACAAACGACAATTTACGTCGGTCGTCATTTTGAAAAGTATCTACATGCCTCTTGTAAAAAGTGTTCTTGGGGTAAATAGCATAATGGAATTCTTTTTGTAAAATGCCCAAAAAACAAGTCCTATTTAAATAGTCCACCAAATCATTTATCTTGTTAAAAAAGCACTTCTCATAGGCATTTGCTTTAGTTTCATCAATCCACAAAATCATGTCGCCACGAATCGATTTAACAATGGTTTCATTTACCCTGTTTCCTATGGCTGCCTTTTTAAAGGTGTCTTCTTCATGTTTTTCAATAAGCGATTGCCTTAACAGCACCACTTCGTCTTGTGAAAAGAAGTTTTCTACAATACTAAATTGTTGTTTTGCAATATCAGAAATAATCTGTTCGTAAAGCGGATTCTCAACAAAATCAATAGCTTCAAAGAGATGATTCATAAGCTTTTACAATAAAACCTTTAGTCCACTATGAATAAAAGTGCGCAAATGTAATGTAAAAACGCTTTGCTTTTACAAAATCAATATCTTTGCACTATAAATTTTACTTTCATGAGCTTTATTCGCATTACAAAACTATTTTCTTTTGAAACTGGCCATGCCTTATATGGCTATGACGGTAAGTGTAAAAATGTACACGGCCATAGCTATAAGCTTTCGGTAACGGTGATTGGAAAACCTATTTCAAACACCTCCAACGTAAAGTATGGTATGGTAATAGATTTTAGTGACTTAAAGAAAATAGTGAAGGAAGAAATTGTTAATGTGTTTGATCACGCCACGGTTTTTAATAAAAACACACCCCATGTAGATCTTGCTAAAGAGCTTGAAAGTAGAGGGCATAACGTACTTTTGGTAGACTATCAACCCACTAGTGAAATGATGGTGATTGATTTTGCCAAAAAGATAAAAAAACGATTGCCTGAACACATTTCGCTTCATTCTTTAAAACTTCAAGAAACGGACAGCTCGTTTGCAGAGTGGTTCGATTATGATAATATTTAGATTTTATAACATGCAAATTCCAAAAGGGAAAAAAATATATTTCGCGTCCGACAATCATCTTGGAGCACCTACATATAAAGCTTCTGTACCACGTGAAAAAAAGTTTGTGGCTTGGTTGGACAGTGTTAAGCACGATGCTGCTGCCATATTTTTACTTGGTGATTTGTTTGACTTTTGGTTTGAATATAAAACCGTTGTCCCTAAAGGTTTTACGCGAACTCTGGGAAAACTTGCAGAACTATCGGATGCTGGTATTGCTATTCACTTTTTTGTTGGTAACCATGATTTATGGATGAATGGGTATTTTGAAGATGAGTTGAACATTCCTGTGTATCACCAACCCAAAGAATTCACATTTAACAATAAAACCTTTTTTATTGGTCATGGTGATGGTTTAGGGCCTGGTGACAAAGGTTATAAGCGTATGAAAAAGGTATTTACCAACCCCTTTTCTAAATGGCTATTTAGATGGCTACATCCAGATATAGGCATTCGTTTAGCACAATACCTTTCGGTTAAAAACAAATTGATTTCTGGGGATGAGGATATCAAGTTCCTTGGAGAAGCCAATGAATGGTTAGTGCAATATTCTAAAAAAAAGCTAAAAGAACAACATCGTGATTATTTTATTTTTGGCCACCGCCATTTGCCATTGGAAATTTCTCTAAACAATACGGCTAAATATATAAACCTGGGCGATTGGATAAGCTATTATACCTATGGTGTTTTTGATGGCGATACGTTTGAATTAAAGACGTTTTAATCTGCTTGCTCGTGCGCTTGCAAATCCTTGGTCAAATCTAATTTTCTAAACGAAGGCGATACCAATCCTGTGGTAACAACCGTTATCAATGTCATAGTACCTCCAAAAACCACAGCAGTTACAGTACCCATAAGTTTAGCAGTTAAACCGCTTTCAAAAGCTCCTAACTCGTTAGAAGACCCAACAAACATAGAGTTTACAGATGATACTCGCCCACGCATATTATCGGGTGTTTTAAGCTGTAAAATGGTTTGCCGAATAACCATTGATACGCCATCGGTCATCCCACTAAAAAACAGTGCGATAACCGATACCCAAAATACCGAGGACAAACCAAATACAATTATACAAATCCCAAAGCCAAATACAGCTGCCAATAATTTCATGCCTGCATTTCTACTAATAGGAATATAGGCCGTAACCAGCATGGTTAAAAAAGCCCCCACGGCCGGTGCTGCTCTTAACACCCCAAAACCTTCACTGCCTACTTTTAAAATGTCTTGTGCAAAAATAGGTAATAGTGCAATGGCACCTCCAAATAAAACGGCTATCATATCCAAAGTCATAGCTCCTAAAATGGCTTTGGTTTTAAAAACAAACCGTACACCTTCTTTTAAGCTCTCTATAACAGGTTCGCCAATTTTAGGGTTTAAAATGGGCTTACGTTTTATTTGCAACAATATAAACAATGATAAAAGCACCAGCCCGAAAATAATGCACAGTGACCAGTGTACACCAAGCCAACTAATGGCAAAGCCCCCAAAGGCTGGCCCTAAAACTGATGCCATTTGCCAAGTAGAGCTGTTCCATGTAGCAGCATTGGGGTATGCTTTTTTAGGCACAATTAAAGCCACTAACGAAAATATGGTAGGTCCAAAAAAAGACCGCAAAAACCCTCCAAAAAATACCAAGGCATAGATACTGTAAAGAATTGTTTTTGTAGACCAATCTTCAACAATCAAGGGCCATGTGAGCAAAAACAACCCTAAACTGATTAACGAAAACGCTGCAATACACATGGCCAATAGGTTTCGCTTTTCTTTTTGGTCTACAATATGTCCGGCAAACAATGCCATGGTAAAAGCAGGGATAATCTCCATAAGACCTATAATACCTAATGATAAAGGATCCTTGGTTAAACTATATACCTGCCATTCTATAACAATAAACTGCATAGACCAACCAAATACCAATACAAAACGCACCAATAAAAAAATATTGAACTCTCTAAAACGCAACGCGGCATACGGATCTGTCTTTGCCATATTTTATAATTTAATATCCTTTAGTTTAAGCTGTAAGGACACGTTACCTTGCCACTCATTTTCATCAATAGAGTAAACGGCCTTAAAAGGTTGCTTACTATTAATAATATCTAGTTTATCTCCCAGACCAAAACCTATGGCTGCAAACCTATTGGATTGTGGCTGGGAAACGGTTATTCTTAAATGCGTCTCATCGGCTCCAACACATTTGCCATAACCTGTATCCAATAAATTATCGGTCATAAATACTGGGGTCATATTACTAGGCCCAAATGGTGCAAACTGTTTTAAAATCCGATAGAATTTGGGTGTAATGTCGTTTAAATCGATTTTTGCATCTACCTTAATTTCTGGAGTCAGTAAGTTCCTGTCAATGGTTTTTGAAACCTCATCCTCAAAAGCTTGTTTAAATGCTTGGTAGTTAGCTTCCTTAAGGGTTAACCCTGCAGCATATTTATGTCCCCCAAATTGCTCAATATGTTCACTACAGGCTTCTAAAGCGTTGTACACATCAAAACCAGTAACTGACCGTGCCGATGCAGCTAATTTATCACCACTTTTTGTGAAAACCAAAGTGGGGCGGTAATAGGTGTCGGTTAATCGCGATGCTACAATACCTATCACGCCTTTGTGCCAACTTTCATGATAAACCACAGTACTAAATCGCTCTTGTTCGTTCAAGTCTATAATTTGTTGTAACGCTTCTTCGGTAATTTGCTTATCAGCTTCCCGACGATCTAAATTGTAACTATTGATTTCTGAAGCCTGTTTGATGGCCTTACCCGCATCTTGTTCCATGAGCAAGTTAACGGCAAAATTTCCATGTCTCATACGTCCAGCGGCATTAATGCGTGGTGCAATGATAAATACCACATCGGTTATGGTCAATACTGTTTTTTCAACCTCACTCAATATCGCTTTAATACCCGGCCTGGGATTTGAATTTACAACTTGCAATCCGTAATATGCCAATATCCTATTTTCTCCGTCTATGGGAACAATATCAGCTCCAATAGCTGTCGCTACTAAATCTAGATATTCCATTAAATCAGCAATGGTCTTTCCATCGTTTTTTGCCAAAGCCTGAACCAACTTAAAGCCAACACCACAACCACATAATTCTTTATATGGATAGTTACAATCGACTTGTTTGGGATCTAATATAGCTACAGCTTCAGGCACTTTTTCTGAGGGCCTGTGGTGATCGCATATAATAAAATCGATGCCTTGGGCTTTAGCAAATGCTACCTTTTCGATGGCCTTAATGCCACAATCTAACGCTATAATAAGTGTGAAATCATTTTCCAGCGCAAAGTTGATGCCTTTATACGAAACACCATACCCTTCTTCATACCTGTCAGGAATATATGTATAAACTTTTGGGTGCTTTGTTTTTAAGTAAGATGCCATTAAGGCTACCGATGTAGTACCATCTACATCATAATCGCCATATACCAAAATGTTTTCTTGATTGGCAATAGCCTTTTCAATCCTCGCCACAGCCTTATCCATATCCTTCATTAAATAAGGATCGTGCAAATCGTTTAAACTTGGTCTGAAAAAAGCTTTAGCGTCTTCATAAGTTTCTATACCTCGTTGCAACAACAAGGTAGCCGTTACATTATCGACTTGAAGTGACGCCTGAAGCGATGTCAATTTATTAGCTTCTGGTTTTGGTTTTATTGTCCAACGCAATATCCTCTGGCTTTATATTTAAGAAATGGGTGCTTTATTTTTTGTGAAAATGGGTCTCTACAGTCACTTGGGCAAACTGACGAAACATTTCCATAACACCGCAATATTTTTCAACGGACAAATCTACAGCCTTTTGAAGCTTATTTTCGTTTAGGTTATTGCCATAAAAATGAAAGTGTACCGCTACTTTATGATAATATTTAGGGTGTTCGTCCGTAAGTTCGGCATCTATATCTATCTTAAAATCATCGACCTCTAACTTCATCTTTTTTATAAGTGAAGCGATATCTAAGCCAGAACAGCCTGCTAAGGATGACAACATAAGGGCCTTAGGCCTATAGCCTTCTCCTTTTCCACCACTATCGGGACCTGCCTCTATAAATAAATTATGCCCAGATATGTTAGTGCTTTCAAACTTCATATTTCCCAACCAAGTTGTTGTTATATGGTGTGCCATTTTTATAAATAATTTTTTGTTTCTTGTATACATCAAAAATACTACTAAAAAATAAATTTATGCCTTTAGTTTCACCTTTATCTTCCAATCATGATTTAGAAACCAAAGCTCTTGCCGAATTCTTCAATGAAACTTTGGGATTTTGCCCAAACTCGGTACTTACCATGCAACATCGTCCTGCTATTAGCAAAGCTTTTATTAATTTAAACAAAGCGGTTATGGCTAATGAAGGCCGTGTTACGTCTGCCTTAAAACGTATGATTGCC
The DNA here is from genome assembly GCF_059428085.1 of Aestuariibaculum scopimerae. Lineage (NCBI taxonomy): Bacteria > Pseudomonadati > Bacteroidota > Flavobacteriia > Flavobacteriales > Flavobacteriaceae > Aestuariibaculum > Aestuariibaculum scopimerae. The sequence goes on along the minus strand of NZ_CM182089.1, from coordinate 1,506,935 downwards.
TGGGTGAGCAGTAATGCTACAGGTTGTAGATATTGCCAAGCACATGCTATTCGTGCAGCTGAAAGGTATGGTGCTGAACAAGCGCAATTGGATAATATTTGGGACTACCAAACCCATCCTGCTTTTAGTGAAGCTGAACGTGCTGCTCTGGATTTTAGCCTAGCGGCATCGCAAATTCCCAATGGGGTTAATGAGACTATTAAGGCCCGTTTATATGAATATTGGAATGAAGGTGAAATTGTAGAAATGCTGGGGGTAATTTCCTTGTTTGGTTACCTAAATAGGTGGAATGATAGTATGGGAACCACCCTAGAAACTGGTGCTGTGGAAAGTGGTGAGCAATATTTGGGAAAACATGGCTGGGAAAAAGGTAAACATGTTTAAAAGACCTTTAAAATAGTTCATTTATTTGCTTTCTTAATTCGGGCAACACCTCAACTTCAAACCAAGGGTTTTTGGCCAACCAAAAGCGATTTCTGGGGGATGGATGGGGCAATGGCAAATAGTTTGGTAAATAGTGCTTATAGTTTCTTACGGTTTCGGTTAGTGTTTTTTTAGCTTCTTTTCCTAAATAATAACTTTGGGCATACATACCTATTAAAATAACCAACTCCACATGCTTTAGATTATTAAATAAAGGCTCATGCCATTGTGGAGCACATTCTGGCCGTGGTGGCAAATCGCCCGATTTTCCTTTTCCGGGATAACAAAACCCCATAGGAATGATGGCAAATTTACTGGCATCATAAAAGTCTTCTGGAGTTACCTGTAACCAGGTTCGTAACTGCTTACCGCTTGCATCATCCCAAGGAATCCCTGAAGCATGGACTTTAGTGCCTGGCGCTTGACCAACGATAACTACTTTTGCTTTAGGGTTTGCAGTTAACACAGGCCGTGGACCTAATGGTAAATGGTCTTTACATAAAGTGCAATTTTTTATTTCTTTAAGTAAGAATTCCATTCATGTATCTCATTTAGGTTGTAATGGCTCACCGTCATAGGACAACCCATCAAAACCTGTTTTTATAAAATTTCTAATGTTTTGGTGGCCTGTACCATACGGGTCTTTTAGTACTTCATCAAAGTAAAATTTCCCAAAACATGCTAAGGTTTCTTCTTTGCTAAATCCTTGTATTTTGGCAAATGCAAATAATTTACACGAACCAGAATTTTCACCCGCACCATTTTGTAATTCACCATTTTTAAAAGACGTGGGAGTAAATTCATAATTAGATTCTATAACGCTCATTGTTTCAGAAAACTCAATGGCATTAGGGGTGCTCTTTAGTTTATCTATAAATGTCTTTAATATCATTTTTATTTGCTCTTTCCTGAAACCACAATAACGATTTCGCCTTTAGGCGGCTTATTGGTATAATACTCTAAAACTTCTTTAATGGTACCGCGAATGGTTTCTTCGTATAACTTGGTTAGTTCTCTAGATACTGATAACTGTCTGTCTTCACCAAAATACTCACAAAAATGGGTTAGGGTTTTTATAAGTTTATGCGGACTTTCATAAAAAATCATGGTTCGGGCTTCTTCTGCTAGGAATAACAACCTTGTTTGCCTGCCCTTTTTAACAGGTAAAAACCCTTCAAACACAAACTTATCATTGGGTAAGCCTGAATTTACCAGTGCTGGAACAAAAGCTGTGGCTCCGGGCAAACAATCTACTTCTATATTGTTTTCTACACATGCTCTGGTTAATAAAAATCCTGGATCTGAAATGGCTGGCGTACCTGCATCGCTTATCAATGCTACCGTTGTTCCACTTTTTATTTTTTGAATAATGGTTTCAACCGTTTTATGCTCATTGTGCATATGATGCGATTGCATATGGGTTGAAATTTCAAAATGTTTGAGTAATTTTCCAGATGTACGGGTATCTTCAGCAAGTATTAAATCGGCCTCTTTTAGAACATCTATAGCCCTTAATGTAATGTCTTTTAAGTTTCCTATGGGTGTAGGTACTATATAAAGTTTGCTCATTAATTAAACTTACTTTCAATAATTTGTAAAAAACGTTCTTCAAATTCATCCTTGTCTAACCAGTTATTGTAGTCTGGCTTTACAATATCTTTTATAAAATGCATGGCTTCGTCTAACGAATGAAATGTGTTTAGTTGTGAAATAACACGTTCGTAGTCTTCATTCTTGCCTTCAAACAAATGTTTTATAAACGCTATTTTGTCATTCAATCCAATATTAAATCCGCCATTTTTTAATTTATCATTTAAAGATTTTTGCTTATTGAACTCCCCGTTTTGTGGTTTAGATACTGGATCAAAGACTGGCATGTTTTTAAAACCGGCTGTAATATCTTCTAAATCTGTTTTATGATACTGAGGCTTTGGGGCAGGATCTTCTTCAACAGGCTTCTCTTCTTTTTCTTCAATAGGCATATGGGCCACCATGTTTTTTATTTTTTCAATGGCAGGTTCCATGATTTCATCTTCTTCTTTTTCGTCTAAGTTTATGTATATTTTGTCCTCAACTTCTATAGTATCACTTACTTTATTATTAAACGCTTGATCTAACATGCCAAAAAATGAGGAATCGCTACCTATGGTTGGAGTGTCATCTTCAAAATTTTCATGAACAAACTTTAGTACAGATAATTTTTCAAAAAGCACAGACACTTCTGCATGCATTTTTATCACATCTTCCTTTCCTTTTAATTTAAGGATCCTATGTGCTATGCTCACTAAATCAGATTCCAGCTTTTTTTTCATTGCCATAATTTTAAATTAATATGATTTAGGCTTTTGATTTTTAATAAATTTACGCCACCTTTATACAAACGAAAAACCGTTTTATTTTAGTGTTAAAATTACGAAATGTTTCTCGAAAATACAGTAAATCATAAAGAACAATTTGGGTGGATTGAAGTTATCTGTGGTTCCATGTTTTCTGGAAAAACAGAAGAATTGATTCGTCGGCTTAAACGTGCACAATTTGCCAGGCAAAAAGTAGAGATTTTTAAGCCCATTATTGATACGCGTTATAATGAGGAAATGGTTGTATCGCACGATGCAAATGAAATTCGCTCAACACCAGTTCCGGCTGCAGCAAATATTCCTATTCTGGCAGATGATTGCGACGTTGTAGGTATTGATGAGGCACAGTTTTTTGATGATGAAATAGTACGTGTTTGCAACGATTTAGCAAACAAAGGTGTTCGGGTTATTGTTGCGGGTTTAGACATGGATTTTAAGGGAAACCCTTTTGGCCCTATGCCTTTTTTAATGGCTACTGCTGAATATGTTACTAAAGTACATGCTGTTTGTACCAGAACAGGAAACTTGGCCCAATATAGCTATAGAAAATCCAACAGTAATAACTTGGTTCTTTTGGGGGAAGTTAATGAATATGAGCCTTTAAGTAGAGCTGCCTATTACAAAACCATGATGCGCGACAAAGTTAGAAACATGAACGTTAACGATGCTGAAGAAGTGACCCCTAAATCTAAAAACTCCAATGCCTAAAGCACAAGAAACCGTACTTGAAATCGATTTAAAGGCATTAAAGCACAACTATGAGCATTTAAAATCGCGCCTTAAAGACGGCACAAAGTTTTTGGCTGTAGTTAAAGCCTATGCTTATGGAAGCGACCCATGCCGTATTGCTAATTACTTGCAGGAATTAGGAACAGACTATTTTGCCGTGGCCTATGTTAGTGAAGGTGTTGCCTTGCGTAAAGCGGGTATTGCCACACCTATTTTAGTGCTTCACCCTCAAGCAGTGAGTCTTAATCTTTTAATAGACCATTGTTTAGAGCCTAGTTTATATAGCTTTAACATTTTAAACGATTTTATTGAAGTAGCCTCTGAAAAAAAACTAACCGACTATCCCATCCACATAAAGTTTAACACCGGATTGAACAGATTGGGTTTTTTAGAGAATGATATTGAATCCATTGTATCAGTATTGCAGAAAACCAATACTGTTAAGGTAAAGTCTGTCTTTTCACATTTAGCTGCTAGTGAAGACTTAAATGAAAAGGACTTTACTAAATCCCAAATAAAGCACTTTAATGTTATTGCCAAACAATTGTGTAAAGCCATAGGGTACCAACCCATGCTACATGTTTGTAATACTTCAGGTATTTTAAATTATCCTGAGGCCCATTTTGATATGGTACGGAGTGGTATTGGGCTTTATGGCTTTGGGAATTCTGAAAAAGAAAATAAGAATTTAAAACCTATAGCCTCATTAAAAACTATTATTTCTCAAATCCATACCATACAAAAAGGAGCATCTGTTGGTTACAATAGAGGTTATAAAAGTGATGCTTTAATGAAAACGGCCACATTACCCATAGGTCATGCCGATGGTATTGGGAGGCAATATGGAAAAGGGAAAGGCTATGTGATAATCAATAATAAAAAAGCTCCCATTGTTGGAAATGTCTGTATGGACATGATAATGGTAAACGTTACCAATATAGATTGTAATGAAGGGGATGAGGTTATTATCTTTGGCCCTAATAAAACTGCAGAGCATCTGGCCCAAACAGTTAATACCATTTCATATGAGCTTATTACTAGCATCTCTCAACGTGTTAAGCGTGTATTTTTAAAATAAGAATATTAACATTTGTTAATTTTTTAACTATTTTAGTAGTTCACTAACTAAAAATTTAATTTATCATGTTAAAAGAGTTTAAAGATTTTGCAATGAAGGGCAACCTTGTAGACATTGCAGTTGCTTTTGTTATGGGTGCTGCTTTTAATAAAGTAGTAACATCTTTCACTGGGGGTATTGTTTCACCCTTAGTTGGATTACTTTTTAATTCAGACTTTAATGATTTAAAATATGTTATATCTCCCGGGGTAGCTGATGAAGCTGGAAATATCACTGGAGAAATTGCGGTTCTTTATGGTAGTTTTATAACCAACGTTATAGATTTTGTAATTGTAGCTTTTGTAATGTTCATGATTATTAAGGGCATAAACAAAACTAAGAAAAAAGAAGAGCCTGCTCCAGAGGCTCCAAAAGGGCCATCTCAAGAAGAATTATTAGCAGAAATTAGAGATTTACTTAAAAAATAACGATGTGTTAAATATATAACATAGTGTTATTTGTTGTTAAAAAGCCTTGGTTTTAAAGAAACTAAGGCTTTTTTTCATTTTTAATTTAGATTTAATACTTAGTTTTGCCTCACAAATTTTATTAAATCTTAAAGTGAAATGAAAGTAGCCGTTGTAGGTGCCACAGGTATGGTTGGCGAAGTAATGCTAAAAGTATTGGAAGAACGAAATTTTCCTATTACCGAGCTATTGGTAGTAGCCTCTGAACGATCAGTCGGGAAAACCTTGACTTATAAAAATAAAGCATATACTGTTATAGGATTGGCTGATGCCGTGGCCGCAAAACCCCATATAGCTATATTCTCTGCAGGTGGGGATACCTCATTAGAGTGGGCACCAAAATTTGCTGAAGCAGGAACCACTGTTATAGATAATTCTTCTGCTTGGAGAATGGATCCAACCAAAAAATTGGTAGTTCCAGAAATTAATGCTCATGAATTGACAAAAGAGGATAAGATTATTGCAAATCCTAATTGTTCAACCATTCAAATGGTTTTGGCCCTATCACAGCTTCATAAAAAATATAAAATGAAGCGTATTGTAGTGTCAACATATCAATCTGTTTCAGGTACGGGTGTTAAAGCTGTAAAACAATTGGAAAATGAAATAGCAGGCATTGAAGGTGAAATGGCATACCCATATCCTATTGGTAGAAACGCATTGCCACATTGCGATGTGTTTTTAGATAATGGTTATACCAAAGAAGAAATGAAATTGGCCCGAGAGCCTCAAAAAATATTTAATGATAAAACATTTTCAGTATCAGCCACAGCAGTTCGTATACCTACTTCTGGCGGACACAGTGAATCTGTAAATGTGGAATTTGAAAATGATTTTGATATAGCTGATGTTCGTCAAATTATAAGTGAGACCCCTGGAGTTGTTTTACAGGATGATGTAGCAAACAATTCATATCCTATGCCAATTTTTGCACATGATAAAGATGAAGTGTTTGTAGGCAGGCTTAGAAGAGACGAAACACAACCCAATACATTAAATATGTGGATTGTTGCCGATAACTTACGTAAAGGTGCCGCAACAAACGCTATTCAAATTGGAGAATATTTAGTAGAAAACCATTTGGTTTAGCTTTGCCAACTATATAACTAAACATTAAGCTTCTGCAATAATTTGCAGAAGCTTTTTTTAATTATTTTTGAATTTAATTAATTATACCTGAGACTATTTTTATTGTGAATTATCCTAAAACTAAAACTGTTGATGCTGTTGATGTCTATTTTGGCATTAAAGTAAAGGACCCCTTTAGATGGTTAGAAGATGATAAAAGCAATGAAACCAAAGCATGGATAAAAGCCCAAAACAAAACAACATCTGACTTTTTAGAGCGTATTCCTTATAGAGATGATTTAAAAAAAAGATTGTTAAAACTATGGAATTATGAAAAAATAAGTGCCCCTTTTACCGAAGGAAAGTATACATATTTTTCAAAAAATGATGGCTTACAAAATCAAGATGTTATTTACAGAGCTTTAGAGGGCAAACAACCTGAAGTATTTTTAAACCCCAATTCGTTTTCAAAAGATGGCTCAACGTCATTAGGTACTTTAAGTTTTTCAAAAAATGGAAAGCTTTTAGCCTATTCCATTTCTAAAGCAGGGAGTGATTGGCGTAAAATTATGGTTATGGATACCGAAACTAAAGTAATTTTTAAACAAGAAATCATTAAAAATGTAAAATTCGGTGCTATTTCATGGTATAAAAATGAAGGGTTTTATTATTCCAGCTATAACAAACCCAAAGGCAGCAATTTATCGGCAAAGACCGATCAGCATAAGGTTTATTACCATAAACTGGGAACACAACAACAAGATGACCTTCTTATTTTTGGAGGCACTACCAAAGAAAAACATCGATACATATATGCTACTGTTACCGAAGATGACAAGTATTTAATCATTACCCCTAGAGATTCTACCTCAGGAAACAAGTTGTATATAAAAGACCTGTCTATTAATAATAGCAACATTATAACCATTCTGGATCATACCCATAGCGACACTTATATACTAGATAATATAGGTAGTACATTATTTCTAGTTACCAATCTAAATGCCCCTAATAAAAAAGTTGTACATGTAGATGCTCGCAATCCTACACCAGAACATTGGGTGGATATCATCCCTGAAACCAAGCATGTACTAAATCCAACAACAGGTAGTGGTTATTTATTTGCAGAATATATGGTAGATGCTATTTCAAAAGTAAAACAATATGATTTTAATGGCACTTTTATAAGGAACATTGAATTAAATGGTTTAGGCACTGCCAGCGGCTTTTCAGGTAAAAAGGACGATCCTTTTTTATACTATTCATTTACCAATTACAACACTCCTGTTAGCATCTATAAATTTAATCCCAAAACGGGGCAAACAACCTTATATTGGAAACCTGAGATTGCATTTAACAGTGATGACTATGAGAGTCGTCAAGTCTTTTACAAATCAAAAGATGGCACTAAAATCCCCATGATGATTACACATAAAAAAGGCTTGAAACTTCATGGTAACAATCCGACCATGCTATATGGTTATGGCGGATTCAATATAAGCTTAACACCAGCCTTTAGTGTAACCAATATTGTTTGGATGGAACAGGGTGGCATATTGGCTGTGCCAAATTTGCGTGGTGGTGGTGAGTATGGCCGTGCTTGGCATGATGCCGGCATCCAAATGAAAAAACAAAATGTATTTGATGATTTTATTGCAGCTGCAAAATATTTAATTGAAAACAACTACACTTCTTCTAAGTATTTAGCAATTCGGGGTGGTTCAAACGGCGGTTTATTGGTAGGTGCTGTAATGACACAATGCCCTAAGCTAGCAAAAGTAGCTTTGCCAGCTGTTGGCGTTTTAGATATGCTAAGATACCATACATTTACAGCAGGAGCCGGTTGGGCATACGATTATGGAACTGCTGAGCAAAGCAAAGACATGTTTGAATATCTTAAAGGCTATTCTCCCGTCCACAATATAGAAAAAGGTGTTTTATATCCCGCCACATTAATAACAACTGGAGACCATGATGATCGTGTGGTCCCAGCACATAGTTTTAAGTTTGCTGCCGAGCTACAACGAAAACATAAAGGTACCAACCCCATTTTAATACGAATTGAAACCAATGCTGGACATGGTGCCGGAACACCCGTAAATAAAACCATTGCGTTATATGCAGATATTTTTAGTTTTACACTATTCAATATGGGTTTTAAGGCATTACCAAACCAAATTAATTAAGAAGATTAATAGTACTTTTGTGTTATGCTACAAGTTAAAAACCTATCATTTGCTTATAAAAAAGATTTCATTTTAGAAAATATTTCATTTTCTGTCGGTCAAGGAGAGCATATGTCTATTATAGGTGAAAGTGGTTCTGGAAAAAGTACCCTTTTAAAATTACTTTATGGAACCTATGATTTAAATAAAGGACATATTTTTTGGAAGGATAGCGAAATTTTGGGCCCTAAACACAACTTGATTGTTGGTCCAAAATTTATGAAGTATGTGGCTCAAGAATTTGATTTAATGCCTTTTACTTCAGTTTCTGAAAATATTGGTACATTTCTATCTAATTTTTATCCAGAGGAAAAACAGGAGCGTACCCAAGAACTTTTAGAAGTTGTTGAATTAACATCTTATGCCCATACCAAAGTTAAAGAACTTAGTGGCGGCCAAAAACAACGTGTTGCTATTGCCAGGGCTATTGCTAAACAACCCGAAGTTATTTTATTGGATGAACCCTTTAGCCATATTGACAATTTTAAAAAACAATCACTACGTAGAAGTCTTTTTAAATATCTTAAGGAAAAACAAATAACGTGTATTGTTGCAACACATGATAAAGGTGATGTGATTTCATATTCAGATAGTATGATTGTATTGCATCATGCACAAATTATTGCTAACAGCACCCCAAAGCAGCTTTATGACCACCCCAAGAACAAACGCATCGCTTCATTTTTCGGTGAGTTTACCGAGATTGACAATACGTTTGTGTATGCTCATCAACTAAAACTAGTAGACCAATCCCATTTGTGTGCCTCAATAAAACAATCATATTACAAGGGGCATTATTATTTAATAGAGGGGTCTATGAATGGAAAACCGGTATGGTTTCACAACCAACAAGCTTTGAATAAGGGGCATCATGTTTACCTTTCCTATTCAAAATAGCAGACTTATTTCATTTATTATAATTCAAGATCCCAAAAAAGGACATTTGTTTAACAATCCACTCCTTCCTACCTTGTATATAACTAGAGGCTGGGTTAGCTCGGTATCGCAGCGGACTGGGAAGTACGGCTGCTATGGCAGCTGACTCATAAGATGTTAACCTAGAAGCCGGTTTTTTAAACCAATACTGCGATGCTGCTTCAGCACCATAAATACCCCGCCCCATTTCTATACTGTTTAAATACACTTCCATGATACGCTCTTTAGACCAAATAAGCTCTATTAAAAATGTAAAATAAGCTTCTAAACCTTTACGTAGCCAACTTCGTTGCGGCCAAAGAAAAACATTTTTGGCCGTTTGTTGGCTTATAGTGCTACCTCCTTTTATACGTCTCCCTTTTTGGTTATTCTTATATGCTTTTTCAATTGCTTTCATATCAAAGCCATGGTGATCAAGAAAATTTTGGTCCTCACTGCAAATAACCGCTAATTGTAGGTTTTTCGAAATATTGTCTATAGAAACCCAATCATGTTTCCAATTGCTTTGGGCTGTATCTCTATTTTCAAAATATCTAATTACCATTAAAGGTGTTACGGGTACCGGCACCCATTTAAATATAACTACCAAGGCTATGGTTACTATAAAAAACCATATTAAACACTTAAATAAAAACCTAAAGAATCTCTTTATCATATTATTCTACTAATGCTGCTAATTCTTTACCTACCAAACTACCAATGGCAATACCCATACCTCCTAATCGTACCCCACAAAAAACGTTATTTGAAAGTTGTTTAACAATGGTACTTTTTTGGTTACCAACCCCCATAATACCACTCCATCTATAATCAACCTCAAAAGATACCTGAGGCAAAATAGTGGTTTTTAATAGGTGCTCTAACGTATCTTGAATCTGTTCTGTTTCACCAAATTCAGTTGTTTCTTCACCCTTAAAATCAAGATTTCTGCCACCTCCTAATAAAATCCTGTTATCTATATTTCTAAAATAATAGTAGCCCTTGTCTAAATGAAATGTTCCTTTAATATGTAAGCCCTTAATAGGTGTAGTTATAAGAACCTGTGCACGTGCAGGTTTTATATTTTCTTTAATTAATTGTGAAGCAAAACCGTTGGTTGCTATCAATAATTTAGATGTTGAAAACTCAAAAGCATCTGTTTCAACTTTAACAAAATCATTGCCCTCTAAATAATATTTAACCGTTATATTATTTAATATTTTAATGCCTTTTGATTGTGCTTTTTGAAGCAGCGCAAGCATCATTTTTCCCGTATCGATCTGTCCTTCAAAGGGATTGAAAACATATTGCTCTTTAATATTGTTAAACTTAAAACTGTTTTCTTTTGTAATGAAAACAGGTGTTTTAAACAATGGTTTCAATAATTTATTGATAGATTCTTTTTTAGAAAGACAAACATCCAGTAAATCATCGTTGTTTAAAAACAGCTCATAACCGCCATGGTTTTGATAATCCGTCACTTTGTCTCCCAGTGTTTGTCGCAATAACTGCAAACCATCAAACCGCTTTTTTACAAGTTGGAAGACTTCGGTTTCAGTATGTGTTTTTAAATCCTCAATAATTTCACTCAAGCTTCCAAAGCATGCAAACCCTGCATTCTTTGTACTTGCTCCTTGTGGCAATACCCCTTTTTCTAATACTATAATGTTTGCTTTAGGATAATTTTCTTTTAGTTGTAGGGCGCAATTTAAGCCCACTATACCGCTACCAACAATAGTAAAATCTATGTTGCTAAGCCATGATGTTATTTCCCAGTACGAAAGCTTCACTATTGGCCGTTAGTTTTTGGTTAATTATTGGTTATTGGTCAACACCAATATTGGTAAAAATAATGATTTAGCACCAAGAATGAAGATTTAAGTTTGTTTTGTTATAACAATAGAATGCATAAAAAAAGCTCCGAATGTTACATTCGGAGCCTTAAATTTATTCTTCAATTTCTTGCTTTTCCATAACAAAATCTTCCATAAATTTAGTAGTATAATTACCTGCTAAATAATCTGGGTGATCCATAAGCTGTCTGTGAAAAGGAATTGTGGTTTTAATACCTTCAATAACAAACTCGTCTAAAGCGCGTTTCATTTTATTAATAGCTTCCTCTCTGGTTTGCGCAGTTGTAATTAACTTCGCAATCATGGAGTCGTAGTTTGGTGGAATGGTATAACCAGCATATACATGTGTGTCTAAACGCACCCCGTGTCCGCCTGGAGCATGTAAAGTTGTTATGGTTCCGGGAGATGGTCTAAACCCATTAAATGGGTCTTCCGCATTAATACGACATTCTATAGAGTGCAATTTTGGCAAATAGTTCTTTCCAGAGATCGGCACACCTGCCGCTACAAGGATTTGTTCACGAATTAAATCGAAATCAATAACTTGCTCTGTAATAGGATGTTCTACCTGAATACGTGTATTCATTTCCATAAAGTAGAAATTGCGGTGCTTATCTACTAAAAACTCAATCGTTCCTGCACCTTCATACTTAATGTATTTAGCTGCTTTAACAGCTGCTTTCCCCATTTTTTCCCTTAACTCATCGGTCATAAAAGGAGAGGGCACTTCTTCAGTTAATTTTTGATGACGGCGTTGTATAGAACAATCTCGTTCTGATAAATGACAAGCCTTACCATTTGAGTCGCCAACCACTTGAATTTCAATATGTCTTGGCTCTTCAATAAGTTTTTCCATATACATATCATCATTTCCAAAGGCAGCTTTACTTTCTTGTCTGGCCGAATCCCATGCCGCTTTTAAATCTTCAGGTTTAAATACGCCTCGCATGCCTTTTCCACCGCCCCCAGCAGATGCTTTAAGCATTACAGGAAAGCCGGTTTCTTTGGCTATTTTTTCACATTCCTCGAACGTTTTTATAACACCATCACTACCTGGAACACATGGTACGCCTGCAGCTTTCATAGTGGCTTTAGCATTGGCCTTATCTCCCATTCTGTCTATCATCTCAGGTGAAGCACCAATAAACTTAATACCGTGTTCTTCACAAATTTTAGAAAATTTGGCATTCTCAGATAAAAAACCATAGCCTGGATGAATGGCATCTGCATTGGTGATTTCGGCTGCAGCTATAACATTAGCCATTTTAAGATAGGACTCACTACTTGGTGCTGGTCCTATACACACAGCTTCATCAGCAAATTTTACATGCAGGCTTTCTGCATCGGCTGTTGAGTAAACAGCAACGGTTTTGATGCCCATTTCCTTACAGGTTCTTATAACACGGAGTGCTATTTCTCCTCTATTGGCAATCAATATTTTTTTAAACATATCTTTTTGAGTTTATAAGTTTATAAGGTTTATAAGTTTAGAGATTCATATGCTAAACTTTAAACTTTAAACTTCAAATTAAGAAGGGTCTACCAAAAATAATGGCTGATCGAATTCTACAGGAGATGAATCGTCAACTAATATTTTTACTATCTTTCCTGAAACTTCAGATTCTATTTCGTTGAAAAGCTTCATGGCTTCAATAATACAAAGCACATCACCCTCTGCTATAGTTTGCCCAACCTCTACAAATAAAGGTTTATCTGGTGCTGGCTTTCTATAAAATGTTCCTATAATTGGAGATTTAATGGTTATGTATTTTGAGTCTTCTTTTGCCGCAGGTGCTGCAGGAGCTGCTGCTTCGGTAGCTGGTTTGGCCTCTGTTACTGGCGTTGGAATTTGTGGTATTTGCTGAGGTATTGGTGCATACTGCACGGTTGTTGAATCTGATTCCGATCCTGTTTTAATGGTGATTTTAATATCGTCCATTTCTAATTTAACCTCACTTGCTCCAGATTTGGCTACAAACTTGATTAAGTTTTGAATCTCTTTAATATCCATAATTTTGCTAGTTAATTAATGGTTAGTTTAATGAATTATATGCCCATTTTAAATAAATAGACCCCCAATTGAATCCGCCTCCAAAAGCAGCAAAAATTAAATTATCGCCTTTTTTAAGCTGAGACTCATAATCGTTTAATAGTAATGGTAGTGTGGCCGAGGTGGTGTTTCCATATTTATGTATGTTTATCATTACCTTTTCGTCTTCCAATTCTATTCGTTGCGCAGTAGCATCAATAATACGTTTGTTTGCTTGATGTGCCACTAACCAATCAACGTTCTCTTTTGTTAAATTATTTCGTTCTAAAATTTTAACTGTTGCATCGGCCATGTTAAAAACAGCATTTTTAAATACTGTTCTTCCTTCTTGAAATGCATATTGCCCTCCTTGCTCCATAGCCTCGGGCGTTAATGGAAACGCAGACCCCCCGTAAGTAGCTTGTAAAAACTCCCTGCCAGTACCATCGCTTCTTAGGTATTCGTCCTGCAGGCCAAGGCCTTCTTCGTTGGGTTCAAACAAAACAGCACCAGCACCATCTCCAAAAATAATACAAGTGGCTCTATCTTTATAGTTGATGATAGACGACATTTTATCTGCCCCAATTAATAATACATTTTTATATCTTCCAGATTCTATATAGCTAGCTGCAACAGACATGCCGTATAAAAAGCTAGAGCATGCTGCATCCATATCAAAAGAAAATGCATTGGTAGCACCTATTTGCGAAGCTGTATATGAAGCTGTTGAGGCAGCTTTCATATCTGGAGTTGCTGTAGCTACAATAACAAGTTCTATATCTTTTGGGTTGATGCCTTTTTTATCAATAAGGTCTTGTGCCGCTTTTATGGCTAGGTAAGACGTTCCTTTTCCTTCTTCTTTAAGAATTCGGCGCTCTTTAATGCCTGTTCTAGAGGTTATCCATTCATCATTCGTATCAACCATGGTTTCAAGAATTTGGTTGGTTAATACATATTCCGGCACATAAGCGCCAACAGCTGTTATTGCCGCTGATATTTTACTCATAACTTTATAGTTAAATTGACCAAAAAATCATTAAAATTGAACAAAAACACTCTAAAATTTGTGAAAACTACTAAAATTTGGTGTAATATAACGTAAATTTCGTGTTTTTGTTCTTTTGGAAAAAGCATATCATAAAAAAAACGCTCACAGGTGAGCGTTTTATCATATGCCTACATAAAAATTATGCTATGTTTTCTACAGATTCCGAATTGTCAATTAAAACCTGACCTCGGTAATATAACTTACCTTCATGCCAGTGTGCTCTGTGATACAGGTGTGCTTCACCTGTAGTTGGGCATGTAGCAATCTGTGGCGCAGTTGCTTTGTAATGGGTTCTTCTTTTATCTCTTCTTGTTTTTGAGATTTTTCTTTTAGGATGTGCCATTTTTATATTTATTTATCCGTTAATAGTTTTTTTAATGTATTCCAGCGAGGGTCTATCTCGTCCTCAGCTTTGTTTTTTTCTTTATGTTTAGGACTTAATTCGTCCAATTTCTCAAGTATGTCCGATTGTAATGTGCCATCTTTTACTCCAGGGTGTATACGCTTAATAGGTACAGTTAGTACAATTAACTCATATATATATTGCTGTACATTTATTTCATAAGTACCATGAGGAACAACGAGAATATCATCATATTCATCATTGTATTCATCACCAAACTTAACCACCAAATCAAACCCATTTTCTAAGGGCTGATTGTAGGGTTCGTTTGTTAAGTCGCAATTAACATTAACAAACCCTGAAATTTTAAAGTGCAATTCCAGTAATGTTGTTTTTTTATCTAATTCTAGATTTACATCAACATTTACATCATTAAACTCTTCATACTCAAAATGTTCAAAGAACGCTTGTTCAATTTTATGCTCAAAATGATGTTTTCCTAACTTTAGCCCTACAAATGGGATTGTAAACTCTTTTAATGGCTTCATCATCACATCTATTTTGAGCCTGCAAATATATAAATTTTTATTTAAGGGGCATCACTAATAAACATTTTTTTGCCTACCCCTTTTTTTGCTGCTTTTTTAATGGATTTGATGTTAGTTTGCTGTAAGCTAGTCTGTTTCTATGTATTTGAATTGCTGTAAAAACCGCTTCTTTAAATGAATTCTCATCTGCCACTCCTTTTCCGGCAATTTCATAAGCGGTACCATGATCTGGTGAGGTTCTAACCTTATTTAATCCGGCGGTAAAGTTAACCCCTTGTCCAAATGATAAAGTTTTAAAAGGTATTAAGCCCTGGTCGTGATAGCAGGCTATTACAGCATCAAAATTTTTGTAGTTATTGGACCCAAAAAAACTGTCGGCCGCATAAGGCCCATAAACCAACTTGCCCGTTTCTTTTATTTTTTGAAGTGTTGGTCTTAATACCGAGTCATCTTCACTACCAATAACACCATTATCGCCCGTGTGCGGATTAATACCCAAAACGGCTATTTTTGGCCTTACAACACTAAAGTCCTTTAACAAAGAATTATAAACGGTATTTATTTTGTTAGTTATCAAATCCTCCGATATGTGTTGCACAATATCCTTAACAGGAACATGATCGGTAAGCAATCCAACACGTAAGCTGTCTGTAACCATAAACATAAGGCTTTCACCTTCTAGCTCTTGCGATAGGTAATCTGTATGTCCAGGAAAATTAAAATCTTTAGACTGTATGTTGTGCTTATTTATTGGTGCCGTAACCAATACATCTATGTTATTTTGTTTAAGCGCTTTTGTGGCGGCTTGCAAAGATTTTATGGCGTATGCACCTATCTTAATATCTTCTTTTCCAAATTCAATATTTACAACTTCATTCCAACAATTAAATACATTAACCTTTCCATGAACAATCTGCTCTATGTTATTGGTGTTATTAAAATTTATTTCAGAGTTAAAATGTGTTTTAAAAAAATTCATGGTCTTGGACGAGGCAAAAATTACCGGAGTACAAAAATCCAACATTCTAGAATCTTCAAATGTTTTTAGAATAATTTCCGCACCAATACCATTTAAGTCACCTATTGATATCCCTACAACTATATTTTCTGCTTTCTTCATTAAAAATGATAACTTTTGTTTGTAATTTTGATGATGCAAATTTAACTAAATAAACAAATAATAATATGTTTACGGGAATTATTGAAGGTATTGGTGTTGTTTCAAGTATAAAAGAAGAGCTAAACAACCTTCATATCTCTATTAAAAGTCCTTTAGCTACTGAATTAAAGATAGACCAAAGCGTGGCCCATAATGGTGTTTGCTTAACGGTTGTTGATATTAATAACAGTGAATATACTGTTACCGCTATTGGCGAAACCTTGAAAAAAACCAATTTAGGCACCTTAAAAGTAGGCGATTTTGTAAACTTAGAACGTGCTATGAGGTTGGGTGATAGGCTTGACGGACATATTGTGCAAGGACATGTAGACCAAACCGCAGTTTGCGAACATATTGAGGAAGCCCAAGGCAGTTGGGTATTTACGTTTAATTATGATACGTCCCTTAACAATATAACTATTGAAAAAGGATCTATTACCGTTAATGGTGTAAGTCTTACGGTTGTAAATTCCAAAAAGCATTCGTTTAGTGTGGCCATTATACCTTATACCTATGAGCATACAAACTTTAAACGCTTTAAAAAAGGAACAGTGGTAAATTTAGAATTTGATGTTTTAGGGAAGTATGTTGCTAAACTTATTAGTTTAAAAGATTAGGTTAAAAAATTGGATTTGGTTATTGTTTTTTAGGAAGTAATTTTTTAATGCCGTAAAGCAATCCCACACAAGCTAATACAAACACCCCACCATCTATAGGAGTACCTGGAGGTATTGGCGGCCCAGGTGGCGGTAAGCCTTGAGATACGCATACAAAACTTATTAATACAAATAAGATTGAGGCTAATATTCTTTTGTTTTGCATTGTCATGGGGTCACAATTTATAAAAAAACAGTAGGAAACTGGCACAAAGTAAAGGAATTTAAACAAAAAAACATCCATTAAAAGCAAAAAAAATCGACGAAATGCTTATTTTTTGCTCTTTTGGCCGTTTTGGCAAGTGTTATTTATGTCTAAAATGAACCTAATTAAAAAGTAATCCCTCTCTTTTTTTATTAAGCATAACAAATATAGACATTTTCGGGTTAAAACGAAATGAAATATGCGCTTAGCCTTTTAATTTTATGTGAACTTAACGTTCTTATAATGATTGGGTTGCATAATATTTAAGTCTATCTAACTTTTAAAAACAAATCTTACAAAACCTAAGAGCATGTTTAACATGCGTTAGCGTATGTCAAACATTCGACTGAGCACCTTGAACATGCGTTTTAGTATATTAAACATGCTATTTAGTTATTGACAATAACATATTCATATCATATTTCAATCGTTTAATATTGTACAAGCCTACATAAATGTAATATTATACACCCATTTTATTGGTTTTGAATGAAGTAAAACGTGATGACTATATTATTACCGGTTTGGGTTGGGTTGGGTTTACCCTACTTTTTTTGGGAAAATAAGATTGGATTAAAAAAAAGATATTGTAATTTCTTAGTGTTTTCCCTTTTTATGGCTATACTTTGCTATTAAGATTAAGGCAAAAGAACTCATAAAATACTTTTAAAGAGTTGACAACATGTTAAGTTGTTTATGAATTTTGTTTCGATCATTTTTTATGAGTTATTTAATTATATTAGATTAATAATCAATTTTTAAAATAATAACAAAGCCATAAAAATGAATAAGTCAGCATTATTAATATCATTACTATTAACATGCAGTGTAATTTACTCACAGAATAAATTAGGTGCTTATGCAGGCATTAATTACTCAGGCTTTTCGAAATCAGGGTTTGCTAATGGAGGGACTATGAATGGTAGTGAATTTGGATATAAATTTGGCTTATTGTATAATTTTGAAATTCATAATAAAATCCATTTTCATCCAAAAATTGAAGTTAATGCCATTGGGGATAGGCATCAAGAAAACAATGCCCCTACAATAACGTTTCATGACTTCGATTATAGTCTTACGTATTTATCATTCCCTTTAGTTTTTAGATTTTTTTTCAAAACCCTATATAGTTATTGGACCACATTTTAGTTATTTATTAAAAACTAAAAAATTAACGCATGATTTTGGCGAAGTCCAATCAAATTTTGACTATGGACTAAGTTTAGGAACAGGGTTTCAATTTAGAAAACTATTTTTTGAGATAGGAATGTACCAAGGTTATGGAACCGTTTTTAAAGTGGACGATTCTGTTTTTACAAATATAGAATCCACTGATGCTAAGAATATTTATTTACAATTCAATATTGGATATTATTTTTTGTAAAAATACTAAACCCAACAAAAAAGCCTTGCAAACTCAAAGTCTACAAGGCTTCGCAATTTCTATGTGGTCCCACCTGGGCTCGAACCAGGGACTTTCTGATTATGAGTCAGATACTCTAACCAACTGAGTTATAGGACCGAAATTGGCTGCGAATTTAATACTATTTTTATAACTCTACAAGAAATTTATTCTTTTAAAACAATTTCCTGGCAAAGCTCTATTAATACACCATTCGTGCTTTTTGGATGTAAAAAAACAACCAGCTTATTATCAGCACCTTTCTTGGGTGTTTTATTTAAAATGGTAAAGCCTTCGCCTTCCAGTCGTTTTACTTCCGCTTCAATATCATCCACATCAAAAGCAATGTGGTGTATGCCTTCTCCCTTTTTTTCTATAAACTTAGCTATGGGACTATTGGCATGGGTTGCTTCCAATAGCTCAACCTTATTGTCCCCAACTTTAAAAAAAGAGGTTTTTACGCCTTCGCTTTCAACAGCTTCTATCTTATAGCTTGGTGTTCCAAATAATTTGGAAAACAAATCGTTAGATTCCTCTAGGTTTTTAACCGCAATTCCTATATGCTCAATTTTATTCATTTAAGATGGCTTTGAATTTATGATGCAAATTTGTAATTCAAAAGTAAGATAATCTTTAAATATCCGCTATTTTTGCATAGTAAAAACCCATTATGGGTAATAAAAGCAAAGGAAACCTGTTTATTCGTATGAATTTACTAAATTAAACATCCTTTAAAAAATCAATAATTTTGGAAGAGAGTCAAAGACAAAAAAAAATAGGATCGGTTTTACAGCGCGACTTAGTAGATGTACTTCAGCGTGCCGCAACACAAGGTGGCATGCAGGGTATATTAATATCGGTATCTAAGGTTAAAGTAACTGTAGATTTAAGTGTTGCCAAGGTATATTTAAGTATTTTTCCCAATGATAAGGCCAAGGAGTTGTTAGTTGGTATTAAATCCAATACCCCATTAATTAGGCATGAATTGGCACAACGCACCAAAAACCAACTAAGGCGTATGCCCCATTTAGAGTTTTTTATAGACGACTCTTTGGAGTATATTGATAAGATTGAAAAATCTCTAAAAGGTGGCGAAAACCCCATTAAAGATCCTTCTATATTAGATAAAAGAAAAAAGTCCTAATTGAATGTCCCATTATATATAGCAAAACGTTATTTGCGCTCTAAAAGCAGCAATAATGCTATCAATTTTATTACTATTATAGCTATTATTGGTGTTATTTTAGGAGCAGCATCCTTATTTATAGTACTTTCTGGTTTTGCGGGCTTAAAGGATTTTACATTGGAATTCTCTAGCATAGTAGACCCCGATCTAAAGGCTGAAACCGCCTACGGCAAATCCTTTGTTTTAACTGATGCCGATGTTAATAAACTCAATGCTGTTGGTGGCATTGCCTCCTATACAAAAATTGTTGAAGAACGTGTTATAGTAGCTTCCAACAATAAAAACACCTTAGCCACTATAAAAGGCGTTGATGCGCAATTTCAAAACGTGGTTGCTATCGATTCTGTTATAGATAGTGGTAATTGGTTAGAACAAAAGTCCAAACAAATTGTGGTTGGTTGGGGCGTTTCAAACAGTCTTTCACTAGGGGTTTTAGATTTTTCTAAGCCCATTAACATATATGTACCCAAGCCCGGCAAGGGACAAATAACCGCTACCAAAAATGCCTTTAACAGTGTTCATGCCATTAATGTTGGTGTATTTTATATTAATGAAAAATTAAATGACAACTACATCTTTGCGCCTATAGATTTAGCCCAAAACCTGCTAAACTATGAGCCCAATCAAATAACCGCCATAGAATTCAAGCTTAAAGAGGATGCCGATATAGACCTTGTAAAACAACAAATTAATGGCATTATAGGAAGTAAAGTTATCTTAAAAAACCGCGCGCAATTAAATGATGCCCTTTATAAAATGCTCAACACCGAAAACCTAGCGGTCTACCTTATTTTTACGTTGGTGTTGATTATTGCCTTTTTCAATATTATTGGGTCTTTAATTATGATGATGCTCGATAAAAAACGAAGTTTAAATACCCTTTATAACATTGGTGCAACTCTAAAAGATATTCGTAAAATCTTTTTCTATCAAGGTAGCCTAATGAGTGTTGTAGGTGGTATTATTGGTTTGGTTGTTGCCTTAATACTAACTTTTTTACAGCAAACATTAGATTTGGTAATGATAACCCCCTCCTTGGCATATCCTGTAAGAATCAAAGTCGAAAATTTTGTTATTGTATTCCTTACTATTTCAGTATTGGGTATCGTTGCATCGCGCATCGCATCTGCGCGTATTTCCAAAACCTTGGTTGAGTATCATTAACAGGGTAGAAAAGGCCTATTCAGTAAATTGATAATCCGAAAAAGCTTCCAGAACCTCATCAAACGCGGCAAAAACATCCTTAGCATCGTCACTGGTCACCATTTTGGTTCTGTATTCTTTAAAATGTGGAATCCCTTTAAAGTAATTGGTGTAATGGCGTCTGGTTTCAAATACCCCAAGGGTTTCCCCTTTCCAATCTATAGCCATTTGTAAATGCCTGCGTGCAGCCTCCACCCGTTCCTCAAGAGAAATTGGCTGTAAATGCTCGCCCGTGTTAAAAAAGTGTTTTACTTGTTTAAAAAACCAGGGGTTTCCTATGCTGGCACGCCCTATCATAGCACCATCCAATCCATAACGGTCACGCATTTCAACAGCGCGTTCAGGTGTATCCACATCCCCATTTCCAAATACAGGAATATGCATTCTCGGATTGTTCTTTACCTGGGCAATAGGTTTCCAATCGGCATCGCCTTTATACATTTGGGCACGTGTCCGCCCGTGTATTGCTATGGCTTTACAGCCAACATCCTGCAACCTTTCGGCCACTTCAACAATCTTAATAGAATCATGGTCCCACCCCAAACGGGTCTTTACCGTAATGGGTATATGGGTGCGTTTTACCATTTCGGCAGTTAACTGTTCCATTAAACAGACATCTTTAAGAATACCTGCCCCAGCACCTTTGCTTACCACTTTTTTTACAGGACACCCAAAATTAATATCAATAATATCTGGGTTAGAAGCCGTAACTATGTCAATGGTTTGTAACATACTATCTAAGTTGGCACCAAAAATTTGAATTCCAACTGGGCGCTCCTTTTCATAAATATCCAGCTTCATAACGCTTTTAGCAGCATTACGAATCAATCCTTCACTAGACACAAACTCGGTATACACCACATCGGCACCTTGTTCTTTGCACAGGGCACGAAATGGTGGGTCACTTACATCTTCCATAGGTGCTAAAAGTAACGGAAAATCAGGGAGTTCTATATTGTCAATCTTTACCAAGCCTTCATTTTTGTGGCAAAATTACATCTTTTTTAAGTAATGTATGTATATTCATGATTATTAAACCCTAATTGACAATCATTTGGAAATCCCTTTTCATCCCGAACTATTTGGTATTTTTATAAACATCCATTTAGTTTTAGAATATGTAGCCTTTTTTTTGGCATATCGGTATTACGTGATTTTGAGGCGAAATCAATCGGATGTTATTTCTTCTCGTAATAGACTGTCTATCATTCTGGGTGCTGCTATAGGGGCTTTAATTGGGTCGCGCTTCATGGGGTATTTAGAAAACCCTCTTGCCTCTTTTTCATCAACAAATATCATTCAACTACTAAACACCAAAACCATTATGGGCGGACTATTTGGGGGTATGCTTAGCGTAGAGCTCACTAAAAAAATGATTGGGGAAACCCAATCTTCTGGTGATTTGTTCGTTTTTCCAATTATTCTGGGCCTATTTATTGGGCGTATTGGATGTTTCCTTTCGGGTGTTAGTGAGTTTACTTATGGTCGTGAAACGACTTTTATATTTGGAATGGATTTAGGGGATGGCATCATGCGCCACCCTATAGCCCTATACGAGTTGGCTTTTCTAATCTTACTCTATTTTGTTTTAAAATACATTATAACCCATTTTAATCTAAAAAATGGCGACCTCTTTAAATACTTTATGCTGGGTTATTTTGGTTTTCGTTTTTTTATAGAATTTCTAAAACCTAATGTATTCTATATATACACTTTAAGTTCTATCCAAATTTTATGTGTAATTTGCTGGTTGTATTACAGCAAGTTCTTGTTTCAAAAACTAAAAAATGCCCACTAGAAAATATACGTACTACGATTTCACCTTAAGTCTATGCCCCGAATGCTTAAAAAGGATAGACGCAAAAATTGTATTTGAAAATGGCCGTGTTTACATGCTCAAGCGATGTGACCAACATGGAAACAGTAAAGTGCTTATTGCTGATGATATTGAATACTACAAAAACATTCGTAACTATAATAAACCCAGTGAAACCCCTTATACGTTTAACACCAAAACCCATTATGGGTGCCCATACGACTGTGGTTTATGTCCAGACCATGAGCAACATAGTTGTTTAACGGTTATTGAAGTAACCGATCGTTGCAACCTAACATGCCCAACTTGCTATGCAGGTTCTTCACCAACCTATGGCAGACATCGAACCTTAGATGAGATTAAGAGGATGTTAGACACGATTGTTAAGAACGAAAAAGAACCCGATGTTGTACAGATATCAGGTGGTGAGCCTACCATTCATCCACAATTTTGGGACATACTGGATTACGCAAAATCCTTACCTATAAGGCATTTAATGTTAAATACCAATGGTATTAAAATTGCAAAAGATATCGCCTTTGCAGAAAGATTAAAAACTTATGCTCCCGATTTTGAAATCTATTTACAATTCGATTCCTTCGAAAATGCTGTTTTACAAGAACTTCGTGGTGCCAACTTGGCTGATGTTCGTAAACAAGCTATTGAAAATCTAAATTTGGTCAACTTATCAACCACCTTGGTAGTAACACTACAAAAAGGCTTGAACGATAATGAAATAGGAAAAATAATAACCTATGCATTAGCACAAAAATGTGTGCGCGGTGTTACCTTTCAACCCACCCAAATTACGGGCAGGTTAGAACATTTCAATCCAGAAACCGATAGAATGACACTAACTGAAGTAAGAAGAAACATCCTAGAACAGACCCAAATTTTCAGTCCGGAAGATTTACTACCAGTACCTTGCAACCCCGATGCTTTGGTTATGGGATATGCCCTAAAACTTGGTGGTAATGTATTTCCGCTTACACGATACATAAACCCTAATGACTTATTGGATAATAGTAAGAATACCATTATTTACGAACAAGATGAACAGCTTAAAGGACAAATGATCAAACTGTTTAGTACCGGAAACTCTACAGAAACTGCCGAAGAACATTTAAAATCCATTATGTGCTGTTTACCAAATATTGATGCTCCAGAGTTAGGTTACAACAATTTATTTCGTATTATTATCATGCAATTTATAGATGCTTACAATTTTGACGTACGTGCTATTAAAAAATCATGTGTGCATATTGTAGACAAAGACAATAAAATTATCCCTTTTGAAACTATGAATTTGTTTTACAGAGATGATAAAAAGAACCGCTTAAAAGAACTTCAAAAAACACGCCTATGAACACATTATTAATTCAAGGGGGAGATTATTCTTTTATTGTTATTATTGTTTTATTAATTTTAATTGGCCCCGCCTTTCTATTAGCTTTAATAGGTTTCTTGCTTAGAACAAATAACAAAAAAGCATCAAAAATATTTTATATTTTGGCCGTCGTTTATCTTATTGTGGGCCTGGGGATTTGTGGCGGTTTAATGATGTAAGTTCCAGTAAATTTCTTTTTCTATCTACCAAATTAAAATACACAAGCCCTTATATAAAACAACTATACTTTTACAGGTTAATCTGGTGGACATAATCCCTATTTTTTAATGTTGTACTCCGTTTTAACAACTACTGGAATCCCTGTGGCTGTAATCCCTTCTAAGGTGACTTTTACTTGGGTTTCTACCTCTGTATTGTAATACAAGGCTTTTGCTTCCCCCGTTTCGTTTGGATGGATGTATGGGTTCCAATACAAGGTATTCCTTATGTCTGTATGGTTATTCATTTTAAAAGGTGTTTCCGCCGCTTCTGGATTGGGTACATAAAACACTCGGGCATTATAAAACCCTGTTAGTTCCTTATCAATGGAATGAAAGCGTTCTTTTTCTGGTGCAGCTCCCACACCTTGTTTGGTATAAATAGCAATCACACCATTGGCTCCTTCACTACCATATATAGCGGCCGAGGGCCCTTTTAAGGCGTCAATTTTCTCAATGTCCTCAGGGAGTATAAAACTTAAATCGTCGGAATCAAACAAAGGAAAACCATTTAATATAATATGGGCCGGCCCATTAAATCTCATAAAACGGATACTGTCCCCAGTAACAATAACCCCAGGAATGACATATTGTATAAGTTGGTATATATCATTTACCACAGGAGTATTTTCATCTGGCTCATAACTAAAATCGGGAATGCCGTATAGGCTAGTCGGCGTAGTCTTCTTTTTGGCAATAATTTCTATTTCATCCAACACATTTTCAGGGGGAATACCAAAAGCCATGTGCTTTTTATACACATTTTTGGTTATAGCATTCATGGTACTATCAGCAAACATAGCCATCCGCCCCTCCTGTTTAAAATCCACGGGCATGGGGGGCCTATCAAAGGGGTCCAATACAATTTCCCCTCTAGGCTTTCCTTTTTCGTTTCTAGCACTTAAAAACATATGGGTGGTTCCAGAAAACAGGAGGTTATCAAATGTAAAACGACCTACCGAATCGGTCTCTGTATGGTGTATGTTCATACCGTTTTCATTTACCAAAGCCAAAGTCATATTCATATTGGTTTTGCGGTCATTGCCCAAAAGCTGTTTAACAAAACCTGATATTACAAAGCTTTTTTCAGCGTTATAATGAATACTATCTTTTTGCTTAGGTAAGGTTTTCCATAAAAAATCACGCCATCCTTGGGTTAGCAATAACAAATCCAGATGTGCCAATCTTCGGGGGTTACTCTTGTCAAAATAATAGCCTGGGTTATAAACCGCACCTCTAATATCAGACTCCATCAAAAAATAAGAACAAATGGTGGCTTGTTTATCTCCCAAATTATTAACCCCATTCATATCTACCGCACTTAACGAGTAGCTTGCAGGGACTCCTTCACCTGTTTTTGTTTTGGACGACACCCTAATGGTTACCGCTTCATTGGGGTCATAGGTTTTTTTGTTGGTTGTTAATATAACGTCTAAATCGTGTTCCTTTTCAATATAAACCAATCGCTCACTTACCGGGCGTGCACTGGCATCATACAAGGTTATTTGGCTAATACCCTCTGGTAAAGTTTTTTTTGGCAACTCAAAAGACAACAAGGGTTTCGTTAGGGGCTGTAAGCCTTCTAAATAGGTAATGCCCCTGGAAGTAAAATGAATTGAAAGCGTATCATTGGGTTGTTGCAATAATGTTTCCTCATTCGTTCTAAGGGTCACAAGGTCTTTTCCATTCACGGTATTAAAACTCACAACATACCCTTGCTTATGCGGAGTAGGGAATGGCGCCTGGATGGTGTCTCCATAGGGTGTTGTAAATTCAGCATAATATACCTCCCCTTTCATAGGTTTTATTTGAAATATCCCCATCCCATCATGGACACTTTTTAATAAGGCAACCAGTGTTCCTTTAGAGTCAAGAACTTTACCCGTTACATCAATAGGCATATCGTTTTGGTCCACAGCCTTAAAAGCCACAGCACTTAAAACATCTTCAATTAAAGCCCCTCCTTCTGGAAAAAACTGCACCTTGCATGCATGGTGAGCTTTTGCCTTAGAGGTAGGCACAGCCCCACGGCGTATATCCTGTTTATCTACTATATCCGTCTCTTTATTGTAAACATCACGAATGGCAATTCGCTTCTTAAACACAAAATCCGACCCAAAATTACGGTTCCATTGGGTATAGGCCCTTAGCTCATATACACCGGGTTTAACCCCTATGGAGTCCGTTAATTTAAAATCCCCATGTCCTAAACCTTCCTTTAATTCTGTTTTGTTTCGTGCCACTATTTTTGAATCGGACGAAATTAATTCTACATATAAAACATTACTGTAATTAAAAAGAAGATTATTATAAGCATAAACATTATACGCTTTGTACCATAAATCTTCGCCTATAATATAGTGGGATCTGTCTGTGTGAAGATATATTTTTTCTATGTAAGGAACAGACTTGTCTTCTTGAGAATATAATAACTTTGTTGCAACAATACATGCTAAAAAACATGTGAATAAATTTTTTATATTTCTATGCACTAGATTACAACTTTAAAAATTAAATTATCTCTTTGGTTTGAACTAACTCTTTTAAACTTAGACCGAAAAATAGAAAAAAGTTTAATTGAAAGTATAAACGGAATACCTAATTTATGTTTTTTTCAATAAACCATTAACAGGTAACATAATTTAAATGTAATCAAAACATTTAGCATCATTTAAAACATATATATTTGCAAATTAAATCTGGGTATAGATTACTTTATGAAGAATATTAGAAACTTTTGCATCATTGCACATATAGACCACGGGAAAAGTACACTTGCAGACCGTTTGCTGGATTATACCGGTTCGGTTACAGATAGGGAAAAA
This sequence comes from Aestuariibaculum scopimerae, assembly GCF_059428085.1. Lineage (NCBI taxonomy): Bacteria > Pseudomonadati > Bacteroidota > Flavobacteriia > Flavobacteriales > Flavobacteriaceae > Aestuariibaculum > Aestuariibaculum scopimerae. Next base: position 1,479,756 of record NZ_CM182089.1, on the reverse strand, counting down.
CAAGACCAGTTGTTGGACAATATGGATTTAGAGCGCGAACGTGGTATTACCATCAAATCGCACGCCATACAAATGGATTATGTTTATGAAGGCGAACCCTATGTACTCAACTTAATTGATACCCCTGGGCATGTCGATTTCTCTTATGAAGTATCCCGCTCCATTGCAGCCTGCGAAGGCGCCTTACTTATTGTAGATGCTGCACAAAGCATACAAGCACAAACCATTTCTAACCTATACTTGGCCTTAGAAAACGATTTGGAAATTATACCCGTACTCAATAAAGTAGATTTACCCAGTGCCAACCCAGAGGAAGTAACCGACGATATTGTAGATTTACTGGGTTGTAACCCTGAAGATGTTATTCATGCCAGTGGCAAAACAGGTTTTGGTGTAGACAACATTTTAAAAGCCATCATAGAACGCATTCCCGCCCCTAAAGGCGACCCTAATGCACCCTTACAAGCACTTATATTCGATTCTGTTTACAATTCGTTTAGAGGTATTGAAACGTATTTTAGAGTTTTTAATGGTGAAATTAAAAAAGGCCAAAAAATTAAGTTCGTAGCCACAAACAAAAGCTATTTTGCAGATGAAGTGGGCACCCTAAAACTAACCCAAATTGTAAAGCAAAGTGTAAAAACAGGCGATGTGGGCTATTTAATTACTGGCATTAAAACTGCTAAAGAGGTAAAAGTAGGTGATACCATTACCGATTTTGCAAACCCCACCACTAATATTGTAGCAGGTTTTGAAGATGTAAAACCTATGGTGTTTGCGGGTATTTACCCTGTAGACACAGAAGATTACGAAGAGCTTCGTGCCTCTATGGAAAAACTACAGCTAAACGATGCGTCGTTGGTTTTCATTCCCGAAAGCTCTGCAGCCTTAGGCTTTGGTTTCCGTTGTGGGTTTTTGGGCATGCTCCATATGGAAATCATTCAAGAGCGTTTAGAGCGCGAGTTTGATATGACGGTTATAACCACCGTTCCCAACGTGTCCTACCACGCCTATACCAATAAAAACCCCGATGAGATTGTCATTGTAAACAACCCCTCCGATTTACCGGAGCCTTCCACCTTAAATCGTGTGGAAGAGCCCTATATTAAAGCCACCATCATTACCAAGTCTGATTTTATTGGGAATGTCATGTCGCTGTGTATCGAAAAACGCGGTATCATTACCAACCAGACTTATTTAACACCTGAGCGTGTAGAGCTTACTTTTGAAATGCCCTTGGCCGAGATTGTATTCGATTTTTACGACCGATTGAAAACGGTTTCCAAAGGCTACGCATCGTTCGATTACCATCCTATTGGGATGAAACCGTCTAAGTTGGTGCGATTGGATATCTTATTGAATGCCCAACCTGTAGATGCGCTGTCGGCATTAATCCATGCCGATAATGCCCAAAACATTGGTAAGAAAATGTGCGAAAAGCTAAAAGAGCTTATCCCAAGACAGCAATTTGATATACCCATTCAAGCCGCTGTCGGGGCCAAAATCATTTCAAGAGAAACCATTAAGGCCCTGCGTAAAGATGTTACGGCAAAATGTTACGGAGGCGATATTTCACGTAAACGTAAACTCCTTGAAAAACAGAAAAAAGGTAAAAAACGCATGCGCCAAGTGGGGAATGTAGAGATTCCGCAACAAGCATTTATGGCCGTGTTGAAATTGAATGACTGAGATTTCTTAAATGCTTTTACCGTAAAATGTGAATTTTTTATTGAAAATTTCGATTAATATCGATAATGTAATATTTTCTTTAAAAATATATTTCCTATAAAATAGTGCCTAATATTTTTGTAAGTTTATTGCAAAGCAAAAGTATTAATGACAATTATTCATGTAAGTGCAGAATGTTATCCCGTAGCCAAGGTTGGTGGGCTTGCCGATGTAGTTGGGGCATTGCCAAAATATCAAAATAGTGCTGCAATCACCTCGCAGGTTATAATGCCGTTTTACGATAATGCCTTTACAAAGCAACGTGCGTTTACAACCATCCATACCAACACCCTAACATTAGGTAACGATACCTTAACATACCATATTAAAGTAGTCGATGAGCCTTTGGATTTTGATGTCTTTTTTATAGACGTTCCAGAGCTGTTGTTTAAAGACTATGTATATTCTATGGATGATACCGAGCGTTTCCTGGCATTTCAAATCGCTACCCTCGATTGGTTGTTAACCTGGAACCAATATCCCGATATTATTCACTGCCACGATCATCATACAGGGCTCATTCCCTTTATGTTACAAGAATGTAACAAGTATAAGGCCTTTAGAAAAATACCCAATATTTTAACCATTCACAACGCTCAGTACCAGGGTTGGTTTTCGCATGACAAAGTTGGCTTAATTCCGCCTTTTAATTTTGATCATGTTGGCTTACTGGATTGGGGCGGAAACATAAACCCATTAGCTGCAGCCATAAAGTGCGCTTGGCATATTACAACCGTATCACCAAGTTATATGGAAGAACTAAAACAAGCTGCAAACGGACTGGAAAGTCTTTTAAGCGCCGAAAGCAAAAAGTGTTCTGGTATATTAAACGGTATCGATTGGAAAGTGTGGAACCCTGAAACAGACCCCTTTATAGTTGAAAACTATAGCCCCGAAACGGTTAATGCAGGTGCCTTAGCCAATAAAAAGTATTTGTGCGACACCTTTAATCTAGAATTTGAAAAACCGCTATTTGCCTTTATTGGGAGATTGGTTGATGAAAAAGGCTCCGATTTATTCCCCGAAACCTTTAAAATAGCTTTGGAAAAACAGGATGCTACCATATTATTGCTGGGTTCGGGCAATACAGAAGTAGAAAAACAATTAGAATTGCTAAAAAATGATTATATTGGAACATACAACGCTTATATAGGATACGACGAAAAACTCTCCCATATTATATATGCAGGAGCCGATTTTTTACTCATGCCCTCACGGGTAGAGCCCTGTGGTTTAAACCAAATGTACGCCTTGCGATATGGCACCATCCCCATCGTTAGAAGTATAGGTGGCTTAAAAGACACCGTAACCGATATTGCTAAAAAAGATGGTTTTGGTATTTGCCACGACCATGTAACCGTTTTAGAAATTGTCAACGCCATTAGCAGGGGTGTGGCACTCTATAAAAAGCAAACAACGTACCAGGCTATACGAAGTAAAATAATGGCTATTGACCATTCATGGGATGCTTCGGCAGCAGCTTACATAAATTTATACAAATCTATAAAACAAACTAAAAATGATTAACAACAAGGTTTTAGCCATCATATTAGGAGGTGGCCAAGGTTCCAGGTTGCACCCTTTAACAGAGGAAAGGTCCAAACCCGCGGTACCCATAGCAGGAAAATACAGATTGGTAGATATCCCAATTTCAAATTGTATCAACGCCGACATTAAACGTATGTTCGTTCTAACACAGTTTAACTCAGCTTCCTTAAACCGTCATATAAAAGACACCTATCATTTTAGTTTTTTCAGTAGTGCTTTTGTTGATGTGCTTGCTGCAGAGCAAACACCTGGCAATAAAGGGTGGTTTCAAGGAACTGCCGACGCCGTTCGCCAAAGCATGCACCACTTTTTAAGACATGAGTTTGATTATGCCTTAATTCTATCGGGCGATCAGCTCTATCAAATGGATTACGACAAAATGATTGCGGCCCACCAAAAAAGTGGTGTCGAAATATCCGTTGCCACCATTCCCGTTAATGCTAAAGAAGCACCTTCTTTTGGTATCCTAAAATCTAACGAAGAAAGCATTATAACCTCTTTTATAGAAAAACCCGATGCCAGCCTGTTGCCCGAGTGGACCTCTGAAGTGAGTGACGAAATGAAACACGAAGGACGCCATTATCTTGCCTCCATGGGAATTTACATTTTTAACCGGGAGCTGCTCATAGAACTCATGAACGACACTTCAACCATCGATTTTGGTAAAGAAATCATTCCGCAATCCATAGAAAAGCACAAGACCTTAAGTTATCAATATGAAGGGTATTGGACCGACATTGGAAATATCGATTCCTTTTTTGAGGCCAATATAGGTTTAACAGACAATATCCCCAAGTTCGATTTATACGATAAAACCAAGCGTATATATACCCACGCCCGTATGCTTCCTACCACCAAAGTGGCAGGTACTACCCTCGATAAAGCCGTACTGGCCGAAGGCTGTATTATCAGCGCTGCAAAAATTGAACAATCGGTTATAGGCATTCGCTCCAGAATAGGAAAAGAGTCTACCGTAATAAAAACCTATATGATGGGTAGCGATTATTACGAAACACTCCTGGAAATACAAGAAAAAAAAATAAAAATATTAATGGGAATAGGCGAACGCTGCTTTATTAAAAATGCCATTCTCGATAAAAACTGTCGTATAGGCGACGATGTTAGAATTAATGGCGGTAGCCACCTTGAAGATGCAGAAACAGACACCTACGCTATTAAAGATGGTATCGTAGTAATTAAAAATGGCGCAACCATTCCTAACGGATTTGTAATATAATATATGGCACAAGTAAAAGTTTATAGTCTATTTACAGACTTCGATATCAACCTTTTTAAAGCAGGTAAACACTATAGGCTTTATGAAAAATTTGGTTCACACATTGTCACGGTCGATGGTATAGAAGGTACCTACTTTGCGGTATGGGCACCAAGCGCCAAAAACGTCTCGGTTGTGGGCGACTTTAATTTCTGGACCGACGGCGAACACCAATTAAATGTACGTTGGGACAGTAGCGGTATCTGGGAAGGCTTTATTCCCTTAGTTGGCAAGGGCAATATCTACAAGTATAAAATTGAAAGCCATAACTACGGCATAAAAACCGAAAAAGCCGATCCCTACGCACGGCGTTGCGAACACCCACCCAAAACAGCATCTATCATCTGGGACGATTCCTATAAATGGAAGGATACCGGCTGGATGAAAAAACGAAAAAAGCACAATGCCATCGATGCGCCCTATTCGGTTTACGAAGTCCACTTGGGCTCCTGGAAAAAGAATTTAAAAGAAGATCGCTTTTTATCTTACTATGAATTGGCCGACGATTTAGTGACCTATGTAAAAGACATGAACTTTACCCATGTAGAGCTTATGCCTATTATGGAATATCCTTACGATCCGTCGTGGGGCTACCAACTTACAGGGTATTTTGCACCAACATCGCGCTTTGGTTATCCAGAAGAATTTAAATATCTGGTAGATAAGCTGCACCAAAACGACATTGGTATTATATTAGATTGGGTGCCTTCCCATTTTCCAGAAGACGCCCACGGATTGGGTTTCTTTGACGGTTCGCACCTCTATGAACACCCCGACAAGCGCAAAGGCTACCACCAAGATTGGAAAAGCTTGATCTTTAATTACGAGCGCAATGAGGTTCGTTCCTTTTTAATAAGCAATGCCGCTTTTTGGATGGACCAATACCATGCAGATGGTTTAAGGGTTGATGCCGTGGCATCCATGCTGTTTTTAGACTATTCTAGAGAAGATGGCGAATGGGAGCCCAACATGTATGGCGGACGTGAAAATTTAGCGGCCATCGATTTTCTTAAAGAATTAAACCAAGAAATCTATGCATCGTTTCCAGACACCCAAACCATTGCAGAAGAGTCCACAGCCTTCCCAGGGGTATCAAAACCTGTGTTTTTAGGCGGATTGGGCTTTGGTATGAAATGGATGATGGGCTGGATGCACGATACCCTAGAGTACTTTGCTAAAGACCCTGTTTACAGACAATACCACCAAAACGATATAACCTTTAGCTTGGCCTATGCCTTTTCAGAAAATTTTATGTTGCCCCTATCACACGACGAAGTGGTTTATGGCAAAAACTCCATTTTAGGAAGAATGCCTGGCGATGAATGGCAACGCTTTGCAAACCTTAGGTTATTATACGGCTATATGTTTACGCACCCGGGCACAAAACTCTTGTTTATGGGTGGTGAGTTTGGCCAATACAATGAGTGGAACTTTCAAGAAAGCTTAGATTGGAATCTGCTGGACTTTAAGCCCCATCAAGACACACAAAATTACTTTAAAGCACTCAACAAGCTCTATAAGTCCTCTCCCGCATTATACGAAAAAGCCTTTACGGGCGAAGGGTTTGAGTGGATTAGTTACGACGATCACGAAAACTGTGTTATTTCCTATATAAGAAAAGGCTATAACCAAGAAAACGATATCATTGTTTCCTGTAACCTAACACCAACCATACATAAAAACTACAAAATAGGACTGCCCAGAAAAGGTAAATTAATTGAAGTGTTCAATAGCGACTCAGAAGCCTTTGGTGGCAGTGGGGTATCCAATAAGAAAGAAATCAATAGCACAAAATCACCTTGGAACGGCAAAAGTCATTCAGCAAAAATAACCTTGCCGCCGCTTGCTATGGTTGTTTTTCAGCTTAAATAAACCTTCTATTTGAGATTTATTTAAATAACCCACTAATTATTTATGGCTTACACAATTTTGCATTGTTATTTTTGATAAATATTGGCTCTTTAAGCTTTTAATATTTACTATTTTAGGCAATTATTAAATGCATTTAATATGATATTAAATACCGAATTAGAATACAAGGGAAACCAATTCCCCTCCAATATAATAGACTATAAAAAAGATGTTGATATTTTATACTTTACAACATCCAATAATGTCATCCTTCAGCTCACGGTTTTAAGAGACAGCGTGTTGCGATTTCGATACACAACCGTTGGTAAGTTTGTAAAAGACTTTTCGTATGCCATAGATGAAGGCGCCAGTAGAGGCTATAACCACTTAGAAATAGACGACGACAAGGAAAAATACATCATCACTACGGCCAAGCTAATTTGCTATATCTATAAAACCGATTTAAGGAAATCCATCTACGATGCCAAAGACAATTCCATTATTTGCGAAGACGAATTGGGCTTCCATTGGGAAGAAAGCTACGAGCTAGGGGGCGATATCGTTAAAATGAGCAAATCGGCCCAAAATGGCGAAAGCTATTATGGCCTTGGTGATAAACCAGAGCATTTAAACCTTAAAGGACGCCGATTCGAGAACTGGGCCACCGATTCTTATGCCTTTGGTAAGCAAACAGACCCTATTTACAAAGCCATTCCGTTTTATACTGGCTTACACAACGGCAAGTCTTATGGTATTTTCTTTGACAATACCTTTAGAACCTATTTCGATTTTTGTAACGAACGCCGAAACGTTACCAGCTTTTGGGCCCAAGGTGGCGAAATGAATTATTATTTCTTTTACGGTCCGCAAATGATCGATGTGGTTACCAGCTACACCGATTTAACCGGAACCCCAGAGCTTCCCCCTTTATGGGCCTTAGGCTACCACCAATGTAAATGGAGTTACTACCCCGAGTCTAAAGTAAAAGAAATCACCAAAAAGTTTAGAGACCTAAAAATACCCTGCGATGCCATTTATTTGGATATCGATTATATGGAAGGGTTTCGGTGTTTTACCTGGAGCAAGGAATACTTCCCCGAGCCCAAACGTATGGTTAAGGAATTGGCCGATGATGGCTTTAAAACCGTGGTTATTATAGACCCCGGTATTAAAATAGATAGAGAATACAGCGTTTTTAAAGAAGCCTTAGATAAAGATTATTTCTGTAAACGTGCCGATGGCCCTTACATGAAAGGTAAAGTATGGCCGGGAGAGTGTTATTTCCCCGATTTTACCAGACCCGAAGTGCGCGAGTGGTGGGCCGGATTGTTTAAAGAACTTATAGAAGATATTGGTGTAAAAGGCGTTTGGAACGATATGAACGAGCCCGCCGTTATGGATGTGCCCGGAAAAACCTTCCCGCCCGATGTGCGCCACGATTACGATGGCAACCCCTGTAGCCACCAAAAAGCCCATAACATCTATGGCATGCAAATGGCCAGGGCCACTTATCACGGCTTAAAGCGCTTTAATTACCCCAAACGACCATTCGTTATTACACGATCGGCCTATTCGGGTACCCAACGCTACACCTCCACTTGGATGGGCGATAACGTAGCCACCTGGGAGCATTTGCAAATAGCCAATATTCAGGCGCAGCGCCTAGCGATGTCTGGATTCTCATTCGCCGGATCGGATATAGGTGGTTTTGCCGAGCAACCCAATGGCGAACTCTATGCCCGTTGGATACAGTTGGGCGTATTCCATCCATTCTGTAGAACACACTCCTCGGGCGACCACGGCGAGCAAGAGCCCTGGGCTTTCGATATAGAAATCACTAATATTGTTAGAAAGTTTATAGAAATGCGGTACCAGTTACTGCCTTATTTATATACCACATTCTACCAATATGCACAGGATAATATTCCCATGTTAAAGTCTTTGGTGTTGTACGACCAAGAAGATGTACAAACCCATTATAGAACCGATGAGTTTATTGTAGGTAACCAAATACTGGTATGCCCCATAAACGAACCCAATTCCAAAGGGCGCCGCATGTACATCCCAAAAGGAGAATGGTACAACCTATGGGACAAAACATTGGTTGAGGGCGGTAAAGAAACTTGGGTGGATGCCGATTTAGATACCATGCCCATCTTTATAAAAGCAGGGGCCATTATACCAAAATATCCCATACAGCAATATGTAGGCGAAAAGGCTTTAGATCAAATTGGCCTAGATGTTTATTATAAAAATGGCAAAGAGGACTCCGAGCTTTATGAAGATTCCAACGATGGTTACGACTATACCAAGGGCCGTTACAGCTTAAAGAAGTTCAACCTGGCAGGTAATGGCAATAAATTAATCATTCGTATCCATAAGCGCGGGCAGTATATTACCCCTTACGAAACATTTAAAATTAATCTGTTTGGTTTGCCCTTTAAGGTAACATCCATAAAAGTAGATAACGAAGATGTCACGTTTGAAGACGTAGCGTTTAAAGATAACACCTTAGTAGTAACAAAAGAGTTCACGAATTTGCAGATTATAGGAGATTAAAAGTGAAAAACTAAAAGTGAAAAGTGAAAAGTGAAACTATAACTTAAAACCAAGCGTGAGTTTGAAAAAAACTGCGTGAGGGCTCCCCTCTTGTGCCGGTTTGTACGGCATAAGAGGGGATGCTTACACTTCAGTGGAAGCTCGGGGAGTTAAATCCACATCACTAAGAAAAGTTTAATCTATTCTGAAGATATATCATCGCTAGTCCCAAATTGCCCGTCAGCACCCGCTGAAACAATTAAAAAACTACGCCCATTGTCTTTAATATGATATTGATACGCTCTATGCCATGAATCTTTTTTCCATTCCAGTCTTACAGGGCTGTTTCCAATCAATTCATTTAAGTCAGACGGAAGTTTTCCATATTTTTCATGCCATTGCACTATTCGCTCGCTCATTGCTATAATTTCTTTTTTCGTTTGTTTCGGGAAAACGAATTTACTTCGATAACTAAAAAATAAAAAAGCAGACACGCATCCTATAACTAAAACAATTACAAAGACTTTAGAACTTGGTTGAAGCAGATATTTTTGAATGGGTCGTTTAATGCCGTCCCTTTTTTCCTGGTCACTTATGTGTTTACGATGTTTATAATCCGCTCTAATAAGTCCTAGCTCCGCTAATGCCGACAAAATCAATGCAATCATGTACACTTAATTAATTGGATTACCTTCTCGAGTTTATCTTTATATATATACATGTTATATTCATAGACCTTATTGTTAACAGTCACAATCCTCATGGTGTTTTTAAAGTCAAAAACAGGGATAATAAAATGCAGTAAGTCTTGTACTAAATCGTTGGTTTTAGAAAATTTTCCTGAATAAGAAAGGTCCTTTATATCCGATAATTTAAAGACAGTTTTACGAGAAATTAATCCAAAAAGGTACAGATGTTTAATTTCTAAAGTATGCTCGTAAACAGCTAGTTCCTTGGAGTCCATAATAACAAGGACTATTAATAGAAAAAATCCTGTAGTTAGTCCATTCATACTAATATCATTAGAAGAATGCGAAACAATTTCAATAAATAGATAAATGATTACTAACCCAATCAAGACGTCTTTTAAAAAACGAATCCATGAGAAAGTAGTGTAAATAGGTTGTTCTCGTTTCATTTTAGTTGGTCTAATCAAGTCATGCTAAAGTTACATAATTTTTCTTAGCAAAGTTTCTCAACAAATTTGCTTCAAACTCACCGCAATAACTTAAAACCAATCCTAAGTTTGAAGAAAAGCTGCGTGAGGGCTCCCCTCTTGTGGCGTTTACGCCGCCATAAGAGGGGCATGCTTACACTTCAGTGGAAGCTCGGGGAGTTAAAACAGCAAACATGCTCACATAATAATACCCCACTTTTCCCTATCTTAGCTCTATGTCCCATCGAAACCACACAAAAAAGGAACTTGAAAGCTTCAGACAAGAATTGCGTAGCAATCTTACACCCGCAGAGGCTTACCTTTGGAAATATTTAAAATCAAGACAACTCAAAGGCAGACGATTTATAAAACAGCACAGTATTGGCTATTTTATTGTCGATTTTTATTGTGCTTCAGAACGTTTGATTGTAGAACTGGATGGTGAGGTACATAATAATCCTATAGCGGAAGCGTACGACGCAAAACGAACCAAATATTTAGAGTCTTGTGGTTATAGGGTTGTACGGTTTGAGAACAAAATGGTTTTTAATCAACTTATACCGGTATTAGAAGATATCGCCTCTTATTTTAAAGATTGAAATTAAACTCCCCGAATAATTGCTAAAGCAATTATATCCCCTCTTATACCGTACAAACCGGCACAAGAGGGGAGCCATCCCGCTGCTTTTTTAAACTTAGGCTATGCATTGAAAGAAGTCCTACATAAAAAATTAATGTGTTTTTACTTTTGCTAAGCGAAGTTTAAAACATCACCCAGACATGGTGTGGCCCGAAAGGCATAAGGTATTGTAGAAACATGCCATTAATTAGCATTCAATACACCGTAGGTGTTAAACTCATAAAAGCTGGCACGTACCACTTTTCACTTTTAGTTTTTCACTTTTCACTTTTAGTTTTTAACTAGAAAGCGCTTTCGACAGCACAAACAAAAACAAATCATCATGCTCAAAACCTTCACGTATTTTTTTAAAGGCCAAGCGCATTTGCGATTCCACGGTTTTCACCGAAAGGTCTAGAATATCGGCAATTTCGTTATAATCGTAGCCCTCCTGCTTGCTTAGTAAAAAAATTTCCTTGCAGCGCTTGGGCAACAGTTCTATTTGTCGTTTTACGCGTTGTATTTTTCTATCAACCTCAACATCATCCGCTTCAAGCTCCTCAATAAGCGTTTCGTGCTTTAGGCTTTCCAGGAGCATATCCTTACGCTTTTGCTGTCTGGTTTGGTCAATAAACGCATTATAGGCCGCTTGGTACAAGTACGATTTCATCGATTGCCGAAACACAATACTTTCCCGTTTTTCCCATAAGTATATAAAAACCCCTTGCACAATATCTTCGGCCACAAACCGGTTTTTAGTATGCTGCAACATATACACATAAAGCGGGTGGTAATATTGCTTAAACAGGGCATCAAGCGCTGTTTTATCCCCCTTTTTAATATTTTCCCAATGTGTGTTTTCAGACATATTCCTAGATTCTTAGTTCCCTCAGGTTCCTTAGTTCAGACGTCACTGCGAGCCCGGTAGGGCGAAGCAGTCTCTTAATTAACTTGAGCCTTTACAAGGGTATTACTTTCTAGCTTTTAACTCAAAAGTGCGTAAAGTTTAAAAAAAATTACGAAATTTTTAAGGGTACGGCATTTTTTTTACGCCATATACATGTAAGCAAGCTAAAAAATAATAAAAATACATTGAAGAAGCTCATCATAAAATACCTGACCGATACGATTACCGATACGGAATTGGACCAGTTACAAGCCTGGGTTCAAAAACCAAAACATCGTGCCCTTTTTAAAATGTACATACGCTATAATTTAAAAGCAGACATGGCCTACCGTCCCGTGGACGAAGCCGCTGCCCTAAAACGTCTGCTCCACAAACTAGATACCAAGCAAACAAAACCCAAAACCCAAAACCTAATACCCAAAACCCTATATAAATACGCCGCTGCAGCTGCAATAGTCTTATTAGCAGCGATTACCATCTTAATCCAGACCAATGTCATTCCGAGCGCAGTCGAGGAATCTCAACCCATCATAGTAAATAACCAAATAGAATCCGGCACCAACAAAGCTACTTTGGCCCTAGAAGACGGTTCTGTCGTAGTCTTAGAAAAAGGAACGAGTTACCAAACAGCATATGCCAACAGCAATGGCGAAGCCATCACCTACACAACCAACCGCAACAGTGAGCAACAAACGACTAACCGACAAACAACAAACACCTTAACAATACCAAGAGGCGGTCAATACCAATTAACCCTAGCCGACGGCACCCAAGTATGGCTCAACTCCGATACCCAAATAACCTATCCCATTAACTTTATAGCAGGCCAAGCCCGCGAAGTCACCTTAGTATACGGCGAAGCCTATTTCGATGTCTCTCCAAGCACAGAAAACGGTGGCTCTAAATTTAGAGTATTGTCTCCAAAGAATGTGTCATTGCGAGGAACGAAGCAATCCCCTTCATTAACAGATGGCGCTTCCAGATCGTCTTTGCGAGGAACGAAGCAATCTCCTCCATTAACAGACAACCTCACCCAAATAGTCGAAGTCCTAGGCACCGAGTTCAACATCAAAGCCTACAAAGACGAAACCAACATATACACCACCCTAGTAGAAGGCAAAGTATCTGTCACCCCAAGTACAGTTGAGATGTCTCAATACGCAATACCCAATACTCAAATCTTAAAACCCAACCAACAATCCACCCTAAACACCAGCACCAACCAATTACAGGTACAGCAAGTAGACGTTTACAGGCAAATCTCATGGAAAGAAGGCATTTTCGATTTCGAGGGCATGCCATTAAAAGAGATCATGACCGTATTGTCGCGTTGGTACGATATGGATGTAACCTTTAAAAACAAAGCTTTGGAAGACATTCGTTTTGTAGGCGTTTTGGGCAAGGACCAACATATAGAAGACATTTTAAGCACCATAAAAAACATGGGCTTCATTAGCAATTTTGAAATACATGGCAAGGAGGTGATTCTTAAATAAGTTAAAAGTGAAAAGTGAAAAACTAAAAGTGAAAAGCTTAAACAAGTTCAGAGTTTAGAGTTCAGAGTTCAGAGCATCTAATAATCGAAAAATCTAGTAATCTAGTAATCTAGTAATCTAAAAGTAAAAAATACCGCGTAGCGGTTTAAGCATTGTAGAAAAAAAATTAAGATAGAACCCCAATTCCTCGTAGAGGATAGACAAAAACAACTAAAAGTGAAAAGTGAAAACAAGTTATGAGTTCAGAGTTCAGAGTTCAGAGCGTCTAATAATCGAAAAATCTAATAATCTAGTAATCTAAAACTATCTTATATAAATAAGTAAACAATTTAAATAAAAAAGTAATAATAAGTATATTTATAGAAGCTAGAGGCTAGAAGCCAGAAGCCAAAAGCCAGAAGCCAAAAGCTAGAAGCTAGAAGCTAAACAATCTAATAATCAAAAAAACTACAAACATGGAAAGAGAGAAGAGAATAGAGAGAAGAGACACCAATCGGAGGTCAATGACCATGAGGCAGTCCCCCCGGCCTATCGAGGGTATTGCTAGAAAATCAAGCAGGTAGCGCAAGGGCTAAGAGATAAAAAGCTGTTTGAGGGGAGCGATAGCGGACCGAGTTCTTTTTATCTGTGGCGGGTTATCGCGTAGCATTTTCAGCAATGGTCTCGTAAGCCTAGACCTTTTTGGTACTTTTTGTGGCAATGACAAAAAGTACATATAAATAAAAACAGAACAAACATAAACCACTAAAACTTAAAATATGAAAAAACATCCAACATGAAAAAAGTGAAAAACTAAAAGTGAAAAGTGAAAAGACTTTACAAATTCAGAATTCAGGATTCAGAATTATAAATTAGGACAATGTCATTCAGAGTGAGCTTGCGAGCGAAGAATCTCTGTTTTAACAAGTTCAGACCTGCCTGCCGCAGGCAGGGTTATAAGTTAAGAGTTATGAGTAATCACATCCGAGTGAGAAAACAACTAACCGACTCTACAACAAACAACTAAACATTTAAAGTCTCTTTTATCACATCACTTAAATCTAAAAAAAGAAAGGAACGCAGTATCACCCTTGCAAAGTTATCACTGCATCCCTTATAGCATTATTAATTTAAAAAACTAATAACACACAAATTTATGGAATTAAAATTAACCACAACCTGTTTTCCCCCAATAGTTACTGGGGTTACAAAACAGCTATTAATGCTCCTTATGAGAACATTTATATTTTTAATATGCACTGCTGTTTTTAGTATGGCGCCCATAACAAGCCTTTCCCAGGAAAAGATTGTTATCGATGCCGATAAAACCATTACAGTAGATGCCGTTTTTAAAATTATAAAGCAGCAAACCAAGTACCGCTTTATCTATCAAGAAGATATGTTTAAAAACCTGCCGGCGGTACCCCTTAAAAAAGGCACCATAACACTGGGCAGGCTGCTTCAAAAAAGCATTGCCAATGGCCACTTTAATTTAATCCTGGCCGAAAACAATACCATTATCATTAAGGAAAACAACCCCCGGCAACAAATACAGGTCTCTGGTAAGGTAACCGACGAAAACGGTATGGGCATTCCCGGGGCCACCATCCTTATTAAAGGCACCACCAAAGGCACGGCGGCCGATATGGATGGGCATTATAGTATTGTAGTACCCGATGCCGCTAATGTGTTGGTGTTTTCGGCTATAGGCTTTGCTAAACAAGAAATAACTGTTGGAAGCCAAAGTACCATTAACGTTACCCTAAAAGAAGAAGTCGGGCAATTGGATGAAGTGGTTTTGAATGCGGGGTATTATAATACTACAGAGCGGACTAAAACCGGGAATATTTCTAAGGTAACAGCAAAGGAAATAGAAAAACAGCCTGTGACCCAACCTTTAATGGCTTTGCAAGGTAGGGTTCCTGGGTTGGACATAACTCCAGAGAGTGGTGTAGCTGGGAGTGCCGTAAAGGTTGAGATCAGAGGGCGTAATAGTATTTCAAATTCAAACGCATATCCATTATATGTGATTGATGGTATTCCTATAGATGCTAGTCCAGTAGAATCAAATAATCTTTGGGTAATATCAAGAGGATTTGATCCACTAAGTACACTTAATCCCACAAATATACAAAGCATAGAAATATTAAAAGATGCTGATGCAACAGCCATATATGGATCTAGAGGCGCTAATGGAGTAATCCTCATCACAACTAAAAGAGGTCAACAGTCTCAAACAACAAATGTAGATATTAACATGTATTCTGGTATAGGTAAGATTCCATATTTTACTGAATTATTAAATACGGAACAATACATAGCTATGCGAAAAGAAGCTTATTCTAATGCTGGACAGGAACCTTCAGGTAGTTCTGCAAATGATCTTCTCGTATGGGATACAACTAGATATACTAATTGGCAACAAGAGTTGTTGGGTGGTACTGCTAACATAACCGATATGCAAGCCAATATAAGTGGTGGCACTAAAAACACTACTTTTCGTTTTGGAGTTGGGTATCATAAAGAATCAATGATCTTTCCTGGCGATTTCGGTTTCCAACGAGCATCCGGTCACTTTAATTTGAACCATTCTTCATTGAATAAAAAGTTTAAAACAACACTGACAATGAACTATGGTGTAGAATCTAATAAAATATTTAATGGAAGCCTAGTTTTTGATGCTCTAGAATTGCCTCCAAATGCACCCGAATTATATGACGAATTAGGTAATCTCAACTGGGAAAATTCTACCTGGGACAATCCATTAGCTGGATTAAAAAAAACAGATAAAAGTTATGGAAATACTATCACTATTAATAGTGTATTAGGCTATAATTGGATGACAGGGTTGACTACACAAGTAAGTTTAGGTTATAATGTACTCAATAGAAATGAATTGGAGAAAAACCCATTTACTTCTATGAACCCGGAGGATATTGATGAAAATACCACTGCGACTAGCTACTTTGGTTCAAACAATAGGAATTCATGGATCATTGAGCCTCAAGTAACATACAATAAAAAGTTTAGAGAACATGGCTTGAATGTTTTAGTTGGGACTACCCTTCAAGAAAGCAGGGCTGCTTATCAATTAGTAGAAGCCACTGGCTATACCTCTGATGCAATGCTCGAAAGCTTATTAGGTGCAACCAAAACAATTTATCATAGAGATGAGAATAGTGAGTACCGATATGCTGCTATTTATGGTCGTATTGGATACAACTTTAAAGAAAAATATTTACTCAATATTACAGGTCGTAGAGATGGGTCTTCGAGATTTGGCCCTGATCATCGTTGGGGGAACTTTGGAGCAATAGGGGGTGCTTGGATTTTCTCTACCGAAGAATTTATGAAAAAGTTACCTTTTATCAACTTTGGAAAATTTCGCACGAGCTATGGGGTAACAGGTAGCGATCAGATTGGTAATTACAATTATCTCAGTACTTATGGATATATGGATTATTTTTACCAAGGTAATGTGAGCATTGAACCAACGGGACTAGCTAATCCAGAATATGCGTGGGAAGAAACAAAGAAGCTGGAATTTGCCCTCGAACTGGGACTTCTTAGACGAATAAATATTGAAACTGCTTGGTATCGAAACCGATGCTCCAATCAATTACTTAACTATCCTTTACCTGGTATAACTGGTTTTACTGGAGTAACAGAGAATTTGGAAGCTACTGTGGAAAATAGTGGTTGGGAATTTATGATCAACTCAATCAATATAGATCATGATTATTTTCAATGGTCTTCCTCTTTTAATGTATCAATCCCTAAGAATATTCTTATTAGCTATCCATATCTAGATGAATCTCCACATGCCGATCGCTATGTTATAGGTAAATCACTGAACATAGTAAAGTTGTATAACTACAAGGGGGTAAATCCTACTACTGGATTGTATGAAGTGAAAGACGTAGACGACAATGGAATAATAAATTCTGATGACCAGACTTATATCCAAAACGTTGGCCGTCAATTCTATGGTGGATTAAATAATAGCTTTCGTTATCGGGGATTAGAACTATCTTTTTTATTTCAGTTTTCCAAACAAACAGTGTCAGGTTATGGCTTCCCCGCTGCAGGACGTTCAGCTGAGAACATACCTGCGAAAATTTTTAATGACCGTTGGCGGCAAGAAGGTGATCAAACTACTTATCAAGTTTTTTCGAGAAGTTTTTCAACTGCGCTTTCCGCGAATGACGCTAATTTTAGTGATGCGCGTTATATCAGTAACTCATATATTCGTTTAAAGACTTTGTCATTACAATACAGCATACCAGAAAAACTATTGAGTAAGATATCAATCAAGCAATGTAAAGTTTATATCCAAGGACAAAATTTGTGGACTTATACTGATTTTGATTTACTAGATCCTGAAACGAAAAACCTTCTGCCACCATTGCGAATGATAACTAGCGGAATTGAACTAACCTTTTAATCTTAAAAATCATGAAAAATAGATTATTGAATTATACCCGATTGTTTATACTCATTATAACAATTGGCCTATCATCTTGTGACCATCTTTTAGAAGTAGATTTAGACAAATCACTTATTGTTGAAGAAAATGCCTTTAGTAATGATGTTATGGCAACAGCTTCCATTACGGCAATATATAATAATATCTCCGATCGAGGAGCACTAAGCGGTGTGCCTTATGGTTTAGCTTCTTTGGCAGGACTTTCTTCAGGGGAGCTACATAACTATCGTGAAGATATTTTATATAGTGAATTTGAAAATTATCAAATCTCACCTGAGAATAGTTATATTGAATCTCTTTGGAATTTCACGTATAATATTATATATCAATCAAATGCTATTATTGAAGGTATTGAGATCTCAAGTGACTTGACGCCAAGCACGGCCAATCAATTAGAAGGTGAAGCTAGATTTGTAAGAGCATTTTCATACTTCTATCTGGTCAATTTATTTGGAGATGTGCCTTTAATATTAAATACAGATTACAGGGAAAATAGATTAAAATCACGGGATTTTCAAGATAAAATATATACGCAAATCAAAGATGATCTTTTAATAGCACAATCATTAATGGATGATGAGTATGTAACCGAAGATCGGGTACGTCCTAATAAAGCTGCTGCTACTGCTTTGCTGTCTAGAGTTTATCTGTATAATGAGGATTATGAAAACGCTCAAATACAGGCATCTAATGTCATAAACAATTCTCAATACGAAATAACCAATAAAAATGAAATTGACCAAAATTTTCTATTTGACAGCAAAGAAACAATTTGGCAATTAATGCCTGTATATCCGTATAGTAGTACTTTTGAAGGAGCCTATTTTATTATAACTAGCACGCCTAGATACCATATTATGACAAATCCTCTTTTAGGAGCTTTTGAAGAGGGGGATTTACGACGGGAGCATTGGGTCAATAGTATCACACGGTCTTCTTTAGGTACTTTTTATTTCCCCTATAAATACAAAGTTAGGAGTAAAAATATATCTGATCCATTTACGGAATACTCAGTGGTGCTTCGATTGGCGGAAGTGTATTTAATACGGGCTGAAGCCAGAGCTCAATTAGATAATATATCAGGCGCACAGATGGATATTAATACTATCCGCGGAAGAGCAGGACTAGATGATACTGATGCTAATGATAAGGTGAGCTTACTGTTGGCTATTGAACATGAACGTCAGGTAGAATTATTTACCGAATGGGGGCATCGTTGGCTGGATCTAAAACGTACCAACCGAGCGATGGAAGTTTTAGGTAATGGCATTACAACTGACAATTTGCTTTACCCCATCCCACAGTCTGAATTCAACAAAAATCCAAATCTTGGTAACCAGAACAATGGTTATTGAGAAGTCGCCAATAAAATCTTGTCCCTTCGGTATTAGAGGGATAGTTAATATACAACTATGATAGTTCAATTAAAAAATCTAGTCAAAGCAAATTCTTTATTACTAGTCATTTTAGTAAGTCATTTGGACTTGGTAGCACAGCATTTGGATAATTTAAATTTAACAGATTCCGTACCCTTTGATCCTTCAGTAAAAAGGGGGGTACTGGCCAATGGATTTACTTACTATTTGCAAAAGAAAAATGAGGCGTCAGGAAAAGTCTTGTTACATTTTACTGTAAAAGCTGGCTCGTATCAGGAAGACTTAGATCAGCCAGAGGTGGCACATATTGTAGAGCATATCCTAGTAGGAAGAAATACTAGACATTTCCCTTCAGACAGCCTCAAAAAATACTTGTCAATACTCGGAGCAAAATTACCAGCTGGGGTGAACCAAATGAAAACCATCTATCCATTTGAGAATCTTCCAGCAGATACTTCAGTTTTCAAGACCATATTTTTAGCGCTTAAAGACTGGATGACCGGAGAAGTATTAATGAGTACGGGTGATATTGAAGCTGAAAAAAAGGTCGTTCAAGAAGAATTGAGGTGGAGAGGCGAGTGGTCTCTCAAAGGTGTTATGTCGAAAGTATTGGCTCCTTCCAGATATGCAAGGCAATTCACCCGTTCAACAGTTAGAATTTCTGATCTTTCTGATGAAGCTATTAGGCGCTTCTATAACGATTGGTATCGTCCCGATCTATGTGGACTCTTTATTGTAGGAGACATTGATATAAAAAGAACAGAATCATTAATTAAGCGAACTTTTGATGATCTGAAGAATCCTGTAGAAAAGCAACGTCATATCGACCATCAAGTAATCCTAAATGATCAGAACAACTATTATACCGAGTTCAATAGACATGAAAAGGACACATCTATATCTCTTATGATGTATTTTAAGCACGGCGAAAGGGACATCAAAAGGACATTTGAAGATTTTAATGAGTCGATTATGATTAATATTTGTAATGTGATGTTAGCTAATCGACTTTCGGAAATCTATCTAAAAAAATCAGATGCCTCCTTACAACATATAAATTTTTCATATCTAGAGAACATGTACGGATTGAAGGCACTAAGACTAATAGCCAAACCAAGTGAAAAAGCAAATATCGAATATGCTTTCAAAGCATTATTTACTGAATTAGAAAGGCTAAAATATTATGGATTCAGTTCAAAAGAATTTGAACTGGCTAAGTCCGCGATATTAAGTTCAACTAAATATAATCATAAAAAAGCTCTTAGTGAATTAATAAATGATTATGAAGATCATTTTATCCATGGCAGCGCAGTCCCTTCAGAGGAACTTGAAAATGAAGTAAATTTAAAGCTTCTTAGGGAAATTACTCTTGCTGATATCAATAAATTTATCCAACGGTGGATAACAGAAAAAAATCATGATATCATAGTCCTTTCAAATAGAGTTAATCAAAAATATATTCCTAGCGAGTCCAAAGTGCTTCAATGGTGGGAGGAGACTCTAAAAAATAGATCCATACTCCCTTTTAAACCGTCGAATAGTCCGGATCTCGATGTGAATTTCAATTCACTTTATCAGTTAAGTAAATCTTCAATCTTAACGCGCAATGAAATCAAAGATATTGGTGTTACTGAACTCGTTCTGTCAAATGGAATAAAAGTTTTATTAAAACCTGCGGTGTCAGGTGAGGCTGATAGAGTGTTTTTGAGGGGTGTAAACCCAAATGGTGCATTGATATATCCTGACTCATTGTATTATTCGGCTAGGGCTGCTACAACCTTATTAGAGGAAGCAGGTTTAGGCGAGCTTAATCAGAAAGAACTTGAAGCTTATAAAAAGAATAACAATCTAAAGATTAATGCCTACATTGATGAACAGTCTTCCGGAATCAGAGGACATTCACCCAACAAGAAATTAGAAATTTTATTGCAAATGGTTTATCGTTACTTTCTATATCCAAGAAATGATTCTTTGATATATATATCCAAAATAAATAATTGGAGGCAAAATGCTAATAACTACAAGTCTATTACCAATGAATTAGAAGGCATAATAGGATACAAACCAAGAACGCAACATCTTTCCTTAGATGAACTTAGTTTGGTAGAAGATTATCATGAGTGTATGCAAATCTATAGAAACTCTTTTTCTAGCGCTCAAGGATTTGAATTCGTTTTGACAGGAGTGATGAATATAGAAAAGGCGGTAGAATTTACTGTTAAGTATCTAGGAGCCATTACTGAAGGCGATAAAGGTAATTGTCCCTACAATGTAAATTTTAAACCCTTAGAACAAAGGGTAGATAAAATATCTATTAATAACCGTATTGCTAAGAACCGATCCGATGTGTCCTTGTTTTATTTTTTTCAATATTCCTATTCAGAGATAGAATATATGAAATTGAATATTTTAAAAGATGTAATGAAATACATATTACTAAGACGAATTCGTGAAAAAGAGACTGCAACTTATTCTCTAGATCAAAGCATGAACACAATAAAGTTAGATTGCATTTCTTCGGAAAATGTTTGTGAATTAAGGACTAATTTTAGTTGTGATCCGAAGAACGCAACGAGACTTATTGAAGCTGCTTTAGATGAAATAAAAAGTCTTCAAAAAAATGGACCAAAATCTTTTGACTTTACAGCAACGATTGAAAAATATAAAGAAGATTGGAGCCAAAATCACATGAGTGATGCCAAATGGGAGAATTATTTAGTAAATCAGTGTCTAAGTGAAGGCGATCTTACTGCTATACTAGATAGAGAAGAGTTAATTGATTCAATTACCCCAGAAGATATTCGTCAAACTGCTCGAAAATATTTAAAAGAAAATTGGTTTATCTCATATATAGAAACATCAGATAACCTTGCCCCATAAAAATGTAATGTAAAATTGGAGAGTGTTAGCTCAACTCTGTCTTTTCCCCGCTGTTGCGCGAAACCGATAGGTTCGACGGAGTCAATCCTTTCGCGTTGTAAGGATTCAGTTAATAGCAAAAGACAACTAAAACCAAACAAAAAGCCACACAAAACTATATTTTTATAAATTTAAGTATTAATTAAAAGATTAAATAACACAAAAACCAAGTCATGAGCACCATGCAAGCCTATCTAGATCATTTACGCGACGACCTGTGGGAGTCGGTAAAAAACATCAAAGAAAACACCATAAACCCCGTGTTTTCGCAAGAGCAAATAGACCAAATGGATATCCCGGAGCAATACAGCCACATCCCTATATATCCCATGAAAAAAATGCACGAGTGGTTTAACATCGAACCCAATGTATTTCCACCCGAAGACCGCCTAGACGATTTCCAGATACTGGACTGCTGCCTCATGCTGGAAGCGATGCTGGAGTACTACCACATGGTCATAGAATTCCCCAAAGGCATCCCCTACCGAGCTATGTACGAGAAACTCCGCGAAGCCCTAAACAGCGACATCACCTGCCAAATGGATCGCACCAACCTAGACACCATCGACTTTTGTGACCCGTTTTGCGAAACCTGCCCCTTCGGAGCACACTGCACTGTCACAGATAAAGAAAACGGCAAATGCGATACCTTCATGTTTGGAGAAGACATGTGGCCCGGCCAAGCAGATTATGATGAGATGTATGATGCGCGGGGGATTAACTAGTGCTCGGAATGCGTCAAGTATCATAACTATCACTCTTGAGTAATAAAAAAAATCAGATAAAAGGGAATAGTAGTATAACACCTTCTAATATTTGTTTATTTTTAGCAGATAAGCATAAATGTATTTAATTTTATGTTTTCTATCTAACAAAAAACTTTAAATGAGTAAAAATCTTACTAAATCTGATATTCACAGGAAAAATATTTTAAATAATAAATATGCTCTTGTGGAAATAGAAAAGGAAATTGCTTTTCCTGGTATTCCATTTGAGTCCACTTTAAAATATACTAAAAAGCAAATAGCTGATTTTTATAAAATAGATGAGAGGACTATTGAAAGATATATTGAACAGCATATAGATGAACTCACTGAAAATGGTTATGAAGTTATAAGTGGTAAAAGACTTAAAGAATTTAAGGATATAATAGCTAGATATGATGATGATGATGTTACCGACATTGATGTCGGAGACATCACTAAAGCTCCTAAATTAGGAGTATTTGACTTTCGAACGTTCTTAAATATTGGAATGCTATTGACTGAAAGTGAAAGAGCCAAACAATTAAGAGCTCTAATTCTCGATATTGTTATTGATACGCTTAATGCTAAAATTGGAGGTGTAACAAAATATGTAAATCAAAGAGAAGATGAATTTCTTCCTAGTGCCATTCGTGAGTTTAATTATCGGCAAGCATTCACAGATGCTCTAGAGCATTTTATTGTTGACAATAAATGGAAATTTGCACAATTTACAGATGCGGTATACAAAAGTATTTTTCATGAAAATGCTAAAGAGTATAAGCAAATATTAAAACTTAAAGCAAGTGACTCTGCCAGAGACACCATGTATTCCGAAGTATTGGATTTAATTGCTGCGTATGAAAATGGATTTGCCGACTGCTTAGAACGTAAATATAAGTCTGAAAATCGAAAATTGACACTTCCCGAAGCAAGTAATTTATTTTCTGAATTTGAATGCAATAATCAAGCGATATTAAAGCCTTTACTTGAAAAGGCTAGAACATTAATGGCAAGTCGTGATATGGCGTTTCGGGACGCTCTCCATGAAAAATTAAGAAATTACGTTACACATTTAACAGCTCAAGAATTCGATAAGTTTTTAGGGGAAAAGAGTATGGTTTTAGAGGAAAGGTTGAAAAAGAACATTGACGTATTTAAACGCCTAAAAAACAGATAAAATGGCATATAATTATTTCAACTTAGAATATGCCATAAAAGAACATGACTTCATTATTGACGAATCGGGAGGTTCACATGGAACTAATGATATTGGACTTTTAGATAGTGTCTTGGAGCATATTCAAAATGATTTATATTATCCAGAGTTTGAAATAAAATTGACACATTTGGTATATTCTGTTAATAAAAATCATGCATTCAGCGATGGAAATAAAAGGAGCAGTATTGCCCTAGGAGCTTACTTTCTAGAAATAAATGGATTGAGCTATTGTATTGATAAGTTTATCATTGAAATGGAAAACATTTCCGTACATATTGCAGATAATCGAATTGATAAAGATCTGCTCTATGAAATAATTTACTCTATCATAAATGAAAATGACTTTAGTGAAAGTCTTAAGATTAAAATTATTGATGCAATTTGTTAATAAAAACAAATAAATAAGTCAGCCAAACGATTTCCAGATACTAGACTGCTGCCTCATGTTGGAGGCGATGCTGGAGTACTACCACATGGTCATAGAATTCCCAAAAGGCATCCCCTACCGGGCTATGTATGAGAAACTTCGTGAAGCCCTAAACAGCGACATCACCTGCCAAATGGACCGCACCAACCTGGATACCATCGATTTTTGTGACCCGTTTTGCGAAACCTGCCCCTTCGGAGCACACTGCGCTGTCACAGATAAAGAAAACGGCAAATGCGATACCTTCATGTTTGGCGAAGACATGTGGCCGGGCCAAGCAGATTATGAGGCGATGTATGATGCGCGGGAAGAGGGTTAGATAGTATATAACCTTGCCTAAACCCTACCTAAATTTTAATAAAAAGCCTAGGAATTAATTAAAAGCGAGAGGTCTTAATAAAAAGCCTAAGGTATTATAAAAAGCGTAAGGGCTCCCCTATTGTGCCGCCCATACGGCATAAGAGGGGATGCTTACGCGAAGCGGAAGCTCGGGGAGTTAAATAGCAACCGTGAGTTTTTTTACGTTCATTTTCTTTATTCTCTCGAAGCTTTTGGCGCCGCGCGGCAGTCTGGCAGCTGCGCTAAAACAGTCTACAAGACTGTTTTTAAACGCTTGCTCCTCTTACGACGGGTTGGGCTACACCAGTGGTCTCTTCCTAACGAGCAGCACAGGTAATAGGTTTATTATTGCCCAAGCAAAAACGTTAAAACCAAAAAAAAATCAAAAAATAATTAAGGGTATTGCGAATAAAATACGTCTATATAGTAATACACATATGTATTAATAAAAAACAATACAAGTTTTAACAAGTGAGATGCCCGGACCGGGAGAGATTTTATGAGCGGTTCGGGTGTTTTTTTGGAAAACTGAGACATAACGTAACAATAAGCAGTATAAAACCATTTTTGGTGGTTTATTTTAAAATTAAACGACTTTTTATTTTGGAGGGTTGGATAAAGAAAGTGTTGATATGAGAAAATAACTATTGATTTTGTAAAATTAAAACGATAAGTTTGTAGTTTCGCAGTTTTTTTGTATGGAGCAACCTAAATTAAAATATATAGATTTATTTGCAGGCTGTGGAGGCCTATCTCTCGGATTACATAATACAGGTTTGTGGGAGGGCTTATTTGCTATAGAAAAAAGTGAGGACGCCTTTAAAACATTGGCTTACAATCTCATAAAAAAGAAAAATCATTTCGATTGGCCTAATTGGTTGTCTAAATCTGAACACGATATAAATGAAGTTATTGATAACTTTAAAGAAGAACTCATTGCTCTTCGAGGCAGCGTAGATATGGTTGCTGGAGGTCCACCATGTCAAGGGTTTTCTATGGCAGGTAGAAGGGTTGAAAGCGATGATAGAAATGACTTGATTAATTCCTATATCCAATTTATAGATTTAGTTAAACCAAAGATAATCTTCTTTGAAAATGTTAGAGGCTTTACACTGGGTTTTAAGAATAATGAAAAGAGAGGTAAAGCATATTCTAAATATGTTGTTGAAGAACTTGAAAAGATTGGTTATTCTGTAAAAGGAAATTTAATTGATTTTTCTGAATATGGCATTCCACAGAAGAGAACTCGGTTTATATTAGTTGGCATACAAAATGAGTTACTTCAAAAAGATGAAGCCCTAAATGCTGAAACATTTTTTGATCTACTTAAATCAAATAAAAAAGAATTTTTAATTAATAAAAAGTTAAAAGTAAATCCGACACTTTCAGATGCAATATCAGATTTATTGTCATCAAATGGAACTGTTCCTGCTAATAACTCAAATTTCAAACAAGGCCTTTATGGTGAAGTAGAATCACCTTTTCAAAAGTATGCTAGGAGATATGTTAGGGCAAAAGTAAGAGTTGATAGTCATAGATTTGCAAATCATTCAGACACCATTAAAAATAGATTTCAAATAGCAATAAATGAAAACTTATCTAGTGCACAATATAAAGAAAGGTTTCAGCTAAAAAAGAGTAGCACTAAAATACTTAATAAAGATAAACCAACACCTACAATAACAACTTTACCAGACGATTACATTCATTACTGTGAACCAAGAATAATGACTGTAAGAGAATACGCAAGAATTCAATCCTTTCCGGACTCTTTTGAATTTAAAGGTAAATATACTACAGGTGGTAAAAGAAGAACGGAAGAGGTTCCGAGGTATTCCCAAATTGGTAATGCAATTCCCCCTTTATTTGGTGAGCAAAGCGGATTGGTTTTAAAACAACTAATTAGCTAATGTCTAAAAAGAAAACTTTACATTTTAAGACTAATGTGCAACTTAAAAGTATCATTGGTAAAGATTTAATCAATGATGACAATATAGCCATATTGGAATTGGTTAAAAATTCATTTGATGCTGATGCAAAAAAAGTTGAGGTTACATTTGTTAATTTAAAGGATAATGACGACAATCAAATAGATGCTTTTACTATTAAAACATCTAGAATAATAATTCAAGATGATGGTATTGGTATGACTGAAGATGCTGTTGAAAATAAATGGTTAAATATTGCTTATTCCGAAAAAAAATCCAACAAGAAACAGCACAATAGAGTTATGGCAGGAGCCAAAGGTGTTGGCAGGTTTTCTTGTGATCGACTTGGTAAATATTTAAACCTTTATACTAAAACAAAGAATGATTCTGATTATCTTAAATTAAGTATTGATTGGAGAGAGTTTGAAATAGAGGATGAAAAAAAAGAGATACAATCCATCAAATTGTATTCTGAAATTTTGAGTGAATCAGAGTTTGAAAATTTAGGTTTTAAGCCTTTTAAAAGTGGTGTAGTATTAGAAATAATTAAATTAAGAAGTAATTGGGTTTATCCTAACGAAAAGGATGGTAAGGTCGTTTGGAATGTTGATAAGTTAGTTACATTAAAACAGTATTTAGAAAAATTAATAAACCCAAGTCAAGCTTTTATTCAAGATGATTTTGGAATCTTTATTCTTGCACCAGAGTTTATAGATGAAAATAAAAAATTAGAGAGCAATCAAAAATTTCTAGGAGAGGTAAAGAATAGAATTTTTGAAAAATTAGATTTCAAAACAACTAGTATTGAATGTGAAACTAGAGATGGTGGTAAAGAAATTTACACAGAATTAAAAGATAAGGGGCGTACAATTTTCTGGATTATTGAGAAAAACCCCTACTATCCGGAAGTAAGTGATGTTAAGATTACAGTATATTACCTTAACACCTATGCTAAATCGTTCTTCACTAAACAGACAGGAATTAGATCTATTGACTACGGTTCTATTTTTCTTTTTATAAATGGTTTTAGAGTTTCACCTTACGGTCAACCAGGAAATGATTGGTTGAGTTTGGACCAAAGGAAAGGACAAGGAATGATGAGGTATTTAGGTGTTCGTGATGTTGTTGGCCAAATTGAAATAAATGATGCTTTAAATGATTTTCAAATTATTACAAGTAGGGAGGGTATTGTTAAGAATGATAATTATTATGCATTAACTAAATCCGAAAGAAACGATAGCTTATTCTTTAAGACTTACCGTAGACTTGAGAAGTATATTGTTGAAGGTCTGAATTGGGATAGAGCTGCTAGCTCTGTTAATTCTTTTTCTATACACCAGAAAATTGTTGCAGGTGATGCTAAAGAAGAAGAGTTGGTGTATGACGAAGATGAAAAGGCAAAACAGTTAAGAACTTATGGTGCAATACATTCCATCATAGGCGCAAGAACTTCAGAGGTAATAAAACTCTATATAAATGAAAGTTTAATATCCCAAAAGATTGCAGAAGAAAGAGAGCGGTCAGAAAAAGAGTTTGAAAAACTGATAGAAGATTTTGAAAATAAAAAAATTGATTCCGAAGCTCTTAACAGAATACTAAAAGTTAAGGCAAAACAAAATAAGGAATTAGAAAAAGAATATGAAGATTTTTTAAAATATTCAACAGATGAAGCCACAACTAAAGCTTTAGTAGAATTTCAGAATTACAGAAAGACGATACAAGATCAAACAAGCTTAATTACAAAATTAAGAAATCAAGTAAAAAAGCTTGAAGATGAAAAAGCTGATTCAGAAAAAGTAACAGAAGAAGTAAAAAGTGAGCTTGATAAATTAAAAACAGAACTTACTGAAGCAAAATCTCAAAATTTATTTTTAAAGTCTATAAAATCTAAAGATTTAGATGAAGTATTAAATTTAATGCATCATATAGGTATTTCTACTGGTACTATTCAAAATTATATTAAAGGTGCAGTTGCTAAAATCGAGAATAACCTTCCTTTTGAAGAAAACGAGTTAAAAACAATTTTCAGTCGTCTAAACTATGAGTTGAATAAAATCTTTTCGATTTCAAAGTTTGCAACAAAAGCAAACTTTAAGGTTGAGAGCAAGGACTCATTACTTGATATTGTATCTTTTTTAGAGGAATATTTATTGAACATAGTAAAACCCTTTTTATCAAATAAAATATCATTATCAATCATTGAAAATAATGAACCTATTTCTCTAAAGACTAATTTTAAACCTCTGGAATTAATAATTGTATTAGATAATTTGATTAGTAATTCGAGAAAATCATTTGATAGAAAGGATAAGGTTGAAAAGAATAAAAGTCACAATCATAAAATTGAAGTTGAGATTTCAAAGATTGATGAAGAAATATTAGAAATTAGATTTAGAGATAATGGCGTAGGAATACCTAATGAAAATAAAAATAAAGTATTTGATTATGGTTTTACTACTACAGATGGTTCTGGTTTAGGTCTTTCTCACGTTGCTGAACTTGTGGAAAGAATAGGAGGTAATATTAAACTAAATAAGGCATTTGAAAAAGGTGCTGAATTTATTATAACAATCAATAAAAAATAAAATGGCAGATTTTATAATTTTAATGTATGAGGATGAAAAGGATTGGAAAGATTCATTTGAATACAACTTAAAAATCAGAGTTGAGTTAAAAGGGAAAAAATTAGTAATAATACATAAAGAAGACAGTGATACTCTTGAGCAAGATTTAATAATGTGTTCACCAGACTTAATTATGGTTGACCATGATTTAGGTGAAGAAACAGGAGATGATATAATAGCTTTGATTGAAGGGAATCCTGAATATAATAAGGCTTCAATATTTTATTATTCGGGTGGTGAATCTATTGATGATTTAAAAGCTACTGCCTCTAAATTTGCATGTCAGATTAGGTGTTTTACAAAAGAAGGTGATGATTTAGATAATGCCGTTTTAGGTTTAGTTTAGTAGTTTCCCACACAAACCAAAACCCAGTTTGTTGCAAATGCAAAAATCCCATGTCTTTTGGTTTGTTCCGCACGCCAACGCTCTTGTAGTTTTTGGCTAACATCCCTTACACAGCACATTGCTGGTTTTGCTTAAAAGAATTATTTTTAAAATTGGAACAGCAAAAAAGAAAAGAGCTGTTCCCAACCCTCACACCAAAAACTACCCAAAGCTATGTTTACATAACGGGTAGATATAATAGCAGCCGCTACACCCACCACATCCCCAAAGCTGTAGTTATAACGCCATTATATAAAATATCCGCTTTCCGAAGCGCAATGTAGAACTCACTTTAATTGAAGAATTTTTTTCGGAGATTGTCATATTTGTTAAGATGTTTTTCCAACTCTAACTTTGACCAATTTTCTCTAGTGTATGTTCCGATATTTTTGTTAAAACCATCTAACATATCATATAGTGTGGAGTCTATAAGTGTAGCCTTACCCAAATTAAGACACTACTAAATTCAACAAATTTTCATTAATATCATCAGATTCGATGAAGAATTCTTCACCGAATCTAGGTTTATATTCTCTAGGAGACTTGTTCCCTAGTGATTGGTGTGGATGATTACTATTATAATCTTCCATCCATTGATTGCTTAATGTTCTTAATTGGTGCAAATCGTTAAACCAATACGCATCCAGTATATCCTCTCTATAAAATCTATTCAATCGTTCTATATATCCGTTTTGCATAGGTTTACCTGGCTGGGTGAACCGTATTTCTACTCGTTTTCGCTTGCACCAAGCGTTTAAGGTTTTGGATATAAATTCAGGTCCATTGTCACAACGAATTGTTTGTGGCAGGCCAATCTCTTCTTCTAACTGTTCTAGGGTTTCTACTACCTTTCTAGCCGGATAATTCAATCCTGGATCTATGGCCAATACCTCGCGATTACAGTCGTCCATAATGTTCAGTATCCGTACCTTTCTTCCATCGGAAAGTGTATCAGACATGAAATCCATGCTCCAAACCATGTTTAATGACTCAGGTGCTTCCAAAGGGTGTTTCACCCTGCCCGTTATACGCTTTTTGTGTTTACGTCTCAGTTTAAGTTTCATTTGCCTATATACTCGTAGTACACGTTTTCTGTTCCACCTATGGCCTTCGCGACGAATCCGTTTGTAATACTCATCAAATCCTCTGGTTGGAAGTTCCGAAGCCAATTCAGAGAGTTTGTCGATTACTTCACGGTCATCACGCTT
Organism: Aestuariibaculum scopimerae; assembly: GCF_059428085.1. Classification (NCBI taxonomy): domain Bacteria; kingdom Pseudomonadati; phylum Bacteroidota; class Flavobacteriia; order Flavobacteriales; family Flavobacteriaceae; genus Aestuariibaculum; species Aestuariibaculum scopimerae. Next base: position 1,449,001 of record NZ_CM182089.1, on the reverse strand, counting down.
GGTTTGGTAATACCACATTGAACGGGTTAAATCCACAACACCACAGGCCCTTTGTATAGATACCTGATATTCCTTGATTAAATAAACCGCCCTGTGCTTCTTGTCGGAAGGCCTTAGAACTTTTTTGACAATATATCCTTAAGCATTTGGTTATCCAAGCTAGCATCTGCGTACATCTGCTTGAGCTTGCGGTTTTCTTCCTCCAACTCTTTTAAGCGTTTTAATTGGCTCGTTTCCATACCTCCGTACCTTTTGCGCCAATAATAAATGGTACTCTTGTCGATACCTAATTCTCGTGCTATATCACCTACGGCACGACCTTGTTCGTTTTCCTTCAAGACCTTGATAATCTGACTCTCGGTAAATCTACTTTTTTTCATCTGACAGTTTAAAATTTAAAATTAGTAAATTTGAATTTTATGCTGTCTTATTTTTAGGGAAGGCTACATAAGGACATTAGTAAATATACCATATCCTTTTGCACCATATTGCATAATTACATTAGCTGCATCAGGAACTTTAGATTTTGTGAGTGAGCTTCCATTTTTTAATAGTTTACATTGAAAAATGTATAATTCTGCTTCTTCAGTTCTGGCGGCTTTTGTCATAATTGTAATATCTCTACCACCATCTCTCGATTTAGACTTTCCCATTTTTCTAATTGTCCTATTATCAAATTTTGGTAAGTCATAAATAATATCATAGCAAAGCTCTTCAAATGCCCCATCATCTATTAATTCCCAATCAATTTTAATATGATTCTTTGCCCCTAAAATATTGCCTAGAATGGTATGTAGTGGATTTAGATTTTCCCTAATTTTTATTATTTCATTAGCATGTAGTTTTGCATTGTTTATAAAAAAGATATATGAGAAAAAAGTATCCTTGATTATTAATATATCTGAATATTCTGATAACATGTATTCGGTTTCATTTATTTCTGGTACTAAATTAACATATCTGTGCAATGCAATATTGGCACATCTTCTCGCATAATCTAGCTCATTTTTCAGATTATACCATATAGCACCACTGTCATTACAAATAATATTTTTATCCCCAAATTCAAATAATTTAGCGGTTTCGTAATTTGTGTCTTCACTAACTTCCCCTAACAATATTAAAGCTTGTTTGAAATCATACTTGTTAGGTATTATCCAGGCCTCTGTTGAAACATAAACCTCAATATCACTATTATTACAAAATGCACTTAACCAATATTTAAAATATCTTTCAGGGTATTTAGTATATTCTTTTTTTAAAAAAAGTGTTTCATCGTCCCTTTCTGAAGCCATTTGATGATAACCACCGTTATTTAAGTTTGCATAATAAGAATCAATTAATTCTGGAAAGTGTAATTTTTTTTCTTTTATCAAGTCTTCGTATTCACTTAACTCTTCAACATACATGAAATGCTCATCATCGTCATATCCTTCCAAGCTATATTCTTTTCCTCGATAAAGAATATGTTCAGCTAGTTTTTCATGATCAAACTCTTCTAGACAAATTTCAAAGTATCTACGTTGTTTTTTGTGTCGTGTTTGACCAGAATATTTTTTTCCAAATGTTGCTAATTCTTCTGCTAAAAAAGAAACACTTAAGTAGTCCAACATAATATCAATGTGTGTTCGCTGATAATCCTCAAATTGAATTTGAATGCAGACTTTATTTGCGCTTTTTAATTCCTCTATAAACTCTTCAATATTTGAAGTGTTGTCATATATTTCATCTATTCTTACTATCATTTATTTTTACACTAATATTACTGCAAAGTACAAATTTAAACCTTTAGCTTAATGACATTGACCACGCAAGTCTCTTCACATAGCAAGTACCACCCAAAGACCAAATCAACCCTCCCACCACTCCCAAAACCCTCAAACAAACCCCATTATAAAAAAATCACTTATTTTTGGAAGAGGCTACTACTTTGAGATAAGTACAACGGTGTGTTTATCCAATTGTGACAAGTATAAAAATGATAAAATCAAAGATAATTAAAGTTATAGCAATTTTACTGGCTCTTATTTCATTCAGATTCATTTTAAAATTTATTTGGAGTGATTTTTTTGCTTCTATTTATCCTGGATGGAATTCCACAGTGTATGCAGATTTTTGGGTTTTGAATTACCGTACTTTAGCCTATGGATTAGCAACTTTGATTATGATTATCCTATTCAGATTTTGGGAATTGATTTTGATTAAGTTAATGAACAAATAAATGAAAAGACTCCCTCCCTGGCGCTTCGACTGTGTCGAGAGCCACTATTAGCTCATTTCAATAGTGTTTATCACGATATGCAATATTCTAAAACTTTGCAGAGCAAAATATATTTTTTATAAATTTATCTACTGATTAAAAGATTAAACAACTCAAAAAAACCAAGTCATGAGTACCATGCAAGCCTATCTGGACCATCTACGCGACGACCTACGGGAGTCGGTTAAAAACATAAAAGAAAACACCATAAACCCCGTGTTTTCACAACGGCAAATAGACCGTATGGACATACCGGATAAATACAGCCACATACCCGTCATTCCCATGCAAAAAATGCACGAGTGGTTTAACATCGAACCCAATGTGTTTCCACCCGAAGACCGATTGGACGATCTCCAGATACTAGACTGCTGCCTTATGCTAGAGGGGATGATGCGGTACTACCATATGGCCATAGAATTCCCTAAAGGGATGCCTTACCGGGCCTTGTATGAGAAACTTCGCGAAGCCCTAAACAGCTATATAACCTGCCAAATGGATGACACCAATCTGGATACCATCGACTTTTGTACCTATGATTGCGAGACCTGTGCCTTTGGAGAACACTGCACCAACACCGATGAAGAAACCGGCCATTGCGACACCTTTCTTTTTAGTATAGAGATGTGGTCCGGCCACGCCGACTACCAAGCCATGTGTGAAGAACGGGAATAACCTTGCCTAAATTTTAATAAACAGCATGCAGGGGCAGTGAATTTAGGAACTTAAATTGTTTAAAAGACTTGGAAAAACACTTCTGAATCAATTAAAAATTAACAAAAGACTTCTTATCTTGCAGACAACAAACCTTGAATTGAATAATTAAAAATGCTAAACGAGAAAACAGTAATAGAAAATATTGATGGGCAGTTGTTTGAGATAAATATTATCGAACCAGAAAATCCAAAACAAGCTTCCTATTCTCATTACTTACATAACCATAAAAATGGTGTTTCTCAATTCTTCAAAAAAGATGCGCTAAATTTTGTAAAAGAGGTTTTATCAAAAAACAGCGAGATTAAAATTTCAACAAAAGTTGCTGAAGAAGCTTTACAATATTTAATTTTCAACAGTAAAAATTCCGTTCCATTTCAAGCGCCAGAAAACCCGACTTTTAAATTTATCGACCTTTTTGCAGGAATTGGCGGTTTTAGATTAGCACTTCAAAATTTAGGTGGTAAATGTGTTTTCACAAGTGAATGGGACAGATATTCAAAAAAGACATATAGAGCCAACTTTGGCGAAATTCCATTTGGTGATATCACAAAATCTCAAACTAAAAGTTACATTCCTGACAACTTCGATGTGCTTTGCGCTGGATTTCCTTGTCAAGCATTTTCGATTGCAGGAAGGCGTGGTGGATTTGAGGACACAAGAGGAACGCTATTTTTTGATGTGGCAGAAATTATAAAGAAAAAACAGCCAAAAGCAATTTTTCTCGAAAATGTAAAAGGGTTACGAAATCACGACAAAGGAAAAACTCTGGCAACCATTTTAAATGTACTTCGTGAAGATTTAGGTTACTATGTTCCAGAGCCACAAATTATAAACGCTAAAGAATTTGGTGTACCACAAAATCGTGAACGGATTTTCATAGTTGGCTTCCATAAAGACACTGGAATTACCGACTTTGAATATCCAGAACCAACTAACAAAGAAGTTGTTTTAGAAGATGTATTGGAACAAAATGAGGTTTCAGTTAAATACTATCTTTCAACCACTTACATAGATACTTTAAGAAACCATAAAGCAAGACACGAGAGTAAAGGAAATGGATTTGGCTATGAAATTATTCCAAATGACGGAACTGCAAATGCGGTAGTTTGCGGTGGAATGGGCAGAGAGCGAAATTTAGTTTATGATGATAGGCTGACCAACTTCAAACCTATAACCAACATTTCTGGCGAAGTAAATAGAGAAGGCATTAGGAAAATGACACCAAGAGAATGGGCGAGATTACAAGGTTTTCCAGATAATTTTAAAATAGTAGTTTCAGACGCACAAGCATACAAACAATTCGGTAATTCAGTTGCAGTTCCCGCAATTCAAGCAACAGCGGAAAAAATTATAGAAAAACTAAACTGCAAATGATTACGGGTAATAAAGGTGAATGGAGCGAAATTTATGCGCTTTTCAAACTATTGGGCGACAAACAATTGTTTCTAGGAGATAAGGATATTGAAAAACTAGAAGGTTTAGTTTATCCAATAATCAAAATCCTTCGTTCTGAAAGCAATGGCAATTTTGAGTACACAATTCAGGATGAAATCATCTTGATTTCAGGCAATAAAGAAGTATTAAAATTTCCAATTTTAGAATTTAAAGAAAAAGCTCTTTACCTTCTAAATGCAATTAAGCAAAATACAGAAAGAACATTTTCTGTGCCTGTAATAGAAGAATTTATGCAGTCTATAAACTGTATCTCTTTAAAAGCAAGTTCTTCTGCAAAAACAGATATTACAATTGTTGTTCACGACCAAAGAACTAATCAACAACCAACTTTAGGATTTAGTATAAAATCACAACTTGGAAGTCCTTCTACTCTATTGAATGCAGGTAAAACGACAAATTTTATTTATAAAATAAATGGTTCTATACAACCGCAAGAAATTAGTAGAATAAATTCCTTAATGGTAAAAAGAGGGAAAAAAGAATCAGCGGATTTAAAAGGACGAGTAAGAGCAATTTTGCAAAACCATTGTTCTTTTGATTTTTATAAAGCCCAAAAACCTATATTCTCAAATAATCTCGTTTTAATAGACAGTTTGCTACCTAAAATTTTATCCCAAATCGTCTTTGACTTTTATTCTAGTGAGTTTTCTTATTTAACTGATTTGGTCAACTTGACAACGAAGAAGAATCCGTTAGAGTTTGACATTGAGAATGAACACAAATTTTACGAATACAAAATCAAACGTTTCCTTACAGATGTTGCGCTTGGGATGATGCCATCGCAAGTTTGGACTGGAAAATACGATGCGACTGGAGGATATCTAATTGTTAAAAAAAATGGAGATATTTTATGCTATCATATTTACAACCGAAATGAATTTGAAGACTATTTGCTAAATAATACAAAGCTTGACACTGCAAGTTCTTCTAAACACGAATTTGGAGAAATCTATGAGGAAAACGGACAATTATTTTTCAAATTGAACTTACAAATCCGATTCACGAAATAGCCAATGCTCAAAGCCATACACATTTGCAATTCCCACCACCACCGCTGCCGCGCGAATCCTTTCGCGTGGTAAGAGTTAGACATAGTAACATAGTATCAACCCCCATATTTTCCATAAATATTTCTAAGCTACCATATAAGAAAATTACCTATTTTTGATAAGTAACTATATTGGAAATAAACACACTGGTGTGTTTGTACAATTGTTGGTATACATATGAAAAGAAACTTGTTCCTTTTAATTCTGTTAATTGCTAGTTTGAGTTGTAAAGGTCAAACCAATACAGGTATAAAGTTTTCAGAAACAGAGAAAGATTCTATTTCAAATATTATAACAAAACTCTATGGAGATTGGATTTCAGTAGACAATGAAATTCTCGAACTTTGTGAAAAAGGCGCTTACAACTGTCACATGACTATAGCCAAATGTCTAATATTACGTGAAATTAAAGACAAGACTGAAGACGAAATTGAAAAATCATTTGAAAACAGAATTTGTATAGAAGAAATTATTCCGATTTCTGTAACTCCGATTAATGAACCTGAACCTGATTTCGTTCAAATAAATTCATTACTAAAAAAACATTACTTACCTGATTCTCTTGAAATATTTATTACCAAAAAGAATAACACTTACGGGTTTTTATATTCACCTGAAATGGAAGACACTTTTTTGCCTATTAAATTATTAAATGACAATTATTTAGTGTTAACAGACGGAAGGATATTCAAAAAAATAAAATAAATACGTATACCAACAGCATGCAAAAATAATTGCTTGTACAAGCCTACTTAAGAAAATCTTTGCGGATTTTTTATTCGGTTTTTATTTGTTAAATTACATGCTTAACCGCACAACTAATCTTATACAAAACCGTTGGGCATAATATGGGAAAAAACTAAACAAAAAATGAAAACTAAACAAAAATGGTACAACAGATATATATTAGGCTATTTATTGATTCTTTGTCCCCCACTTGGACTTTACGGAGTTTACAAAAGTGAAACTATCCCATTAAAATGGAAAAAGGTAACTTACGCAGCTTTTGTATTAGCCATGATTGGTCTTATAATAATGTATGCTATTTAACCCCATTATGGTAATAAATTTTATTACAAAGAATGTACAATAAAGCTATTTCAAGATACTTTTTGGATATTAATATGTTCAACGTTCCTTTTTCGTTGATTTTTGCTTTTACTTCTGGCATTTTATGGAGTATCATAATCTTTTCATCATTTGGCCTCTTGATAGGCTATATTGGCTACCAGACTTTTAAAAAAAATGAATATTACGCATATTACAACCTCGGATTTACAAAAACCGCCCTTTTAAAAAGAGTATGGCTACTTAATGCGACTATTTCAATTTCATTATTTCTAATCTATTTAATATTAAAGTAAATGGATTTTTTAAAAGTGACCAACCTTAACAAAAATTACAGAAATAAAGCTATTTTAAAGAATGTTGACCTAGATTGTAAAGTCGGAGAAATAATTGGAATATTTGGTCGTAACGGAACTGGAAAATCCACTTTATTAAAAGCAATCTTTGGAACAGTAAAAGCCGATTCAATTCTAATAGAAATAAATTCAGAAACCATTCCTCAAAAAAAGATTATTTCCTCAAAAAAAATAGGTTACTTACCACAAGACACTTTTTTGCCTAAAGAAAAGAAAGTACGAGAAATAATTCCTTTGTTTTATCCAAATGGAGACGAGCAAGACAACATATTTTATTCACCGAAAGTATCGAGTTTTGAAAAAATAAAAGTTGGACAATTATCTTTAGGACAATTACGCTATCTTGAGTTACTGATTATCGGAAATCTAAACCATCCATTTTTAATGTTGGACGAACCATTTTCAATGATTGAACCAATTTACAAAGAGGTCATTAAAGACTTACTAATAAAACTTAAAAAATCAAAAGGTATAATACTAACAGACCATTATTACAATGACGTTCTTGAAATAACAGATAAGAATTTCGTTATCAAAGAAGCTGAGAAAATTGAAATAAAAAATAAAAAGGATTTAGTAAAGTATGAATATTTAAACTCAAGTGAATAAAAAATACTTTGCCTAACACCTGCTGCCATGTGAAACCTTTACCCCGCCCCTTCGTAACAAGTACTGGCAAAGGAACCATTAAAAAGTTATTTATTAGAATAAATAACATGTTTAATCCGCTCATTAATAATATCCATACGTTCATCGCCCTGGCTATAATGTAAACTCCCGCGCATCGCTGCCTGAATGTTATTGTTATTTAGGAGTATGGTGAGCTTTTCAATCAAATAAGCCTTCACTTCCGGTCCTGAATTAAGAATTTGCTCATCAATATCAGATGTATAATTGAATAGATAAGTAATGTCTTCTAAATCATGACTAGCATACATATCTTGAAACCCCCGGTCTAAAAAAGCTTCCATTTTCGTGGCCAAAAAGTAAGGTAGGGGCAATATACGGATGGTCACATTATCTAACGTTTTAGATATGGATTTATCAAACCCTTTTGCAAACCAGGGGTTAGATGGTGCCCATCCTACGCTTTGTGTAGACATAACATCCACTTTCAAGTCATCATATCGAAACCTACAATTTACAGAATCCTCAGCATTTTGAGTAAAGCCTTTTTCAATAAGCAATTCTCGCAATTGCTCCAATTTCGCATAGGTCGCCAGTTGAAACGTAAGGTCTATATCCTTGGTAGGCCTGATGTCTTCAGCAGCAGGGTCATCAATATACAATGCAACCATAGCACCTCCAACATAAACGACTTCGTTATTTAAATTGCCCAAAGCAACAGCTACCTTTTTTGTAGCTGCTCTATTAATAAATGTGTTTTTTAACATATAAGTTTTTCTAAAAGCTCCAGGGCTAGATTTTTTTCTCGGGCTCGACCAACACGAACAGCATCCATTAAAGCTAAAAGCTCATATAGTTTAGAATCTAATAAAACGGCCTTTGGCACAGTTGGATATAAAGGGGCAATGCTTTGGCCTCGGGATGACCCTTTGGCATAGGGCCATACATAAACATCATTACTGCTAATTTCATCATCGAGAGGCGGTGCACTGTGTGCCGTTGGTGTGCCTCTTACTATAGCGCCCGGATGCTGAGGAAATACCACTGCTAAGCCATATTTGATAAAATCAAAAAACAGCTTCCTATTAACCTCTCTACCTTTATTGATAAGTAATCCTGCGTATGAGGATCTGGATATGGAATTACTAATTTCTGATTGGCTCATTTCAAGCAAAATCGCTAAATCCATTTGTGTGTAATTAGGCGTGTCCATAGCAATGATTTTTGTTAACACTACTACGTCCTGTGGTTTCATCTGATGTAAACTTGCTTTTACCATATATCTTATATCGCGATATGCAATATTATAACATAAATTTAATTATATCAAGTATTTACATAAAAATATCGCATATCGCGATATGCGATATTTTGAAATTTTAACTGCTATATCCGTAGAAGGCATTGTTTTTAGACCTGAAGATTACAAATACAGTAGTGCAACGGATTATGCAGGAGACAATGGGTTGTTAGAAGGTGTTTGTGTTTTTCAGAATTTTAAATTGTAAAACCACGCGAAAGGATTGACTGCGTCAAACCTAAAGGATTCGCGCGGGAGCTGTGACCTCTAAAACAAAAAATATAAACAGATAAAATTGCTTATTACAGTAAGCAAAAAACACATATTAATATATTACAAAACCTCTTAACTTTGTAAGGCACAATCTGCCCCAACCGACAAAACCTACCAACAAACAAAACCTTACTATGCCAAACAAAATAGATTACGACGTCATCATCATCGGTGGCAGTTATGCGGGACTCTCCGCAGCCATGGCCTTGGGGCGCTCCCTACGGCACGTCTTGATTATCGATGCAGGCCAACCCTGTAACCAACAAACCCCACACTCCCACAATTTCATTACCCACGACGGGGCCACACCTTTGGAAATAGCTACCAAAGCCAAGGCACAGGTACTACAATATGATACTGTGACCTTTTTAGAAGCGATGGCCGTGGCCGCCCATAAAAATGCCAACGGGTTTCAGGTAACGGTACAATCGGGACAGGAATTCCGCGCGAAACAATTAATCATCGCAACGGGCATTCGTGATCTTATGCCCAACATCCCTGGTTTTTCTGAGGCCTGGGGCATTTCGGTCATCCATTGCCCCTATTGCCATGGCTATGAATTTAAGGGACAGCCCACAGCTATTATGGCCAATGGCGAAAAAGCCTTTCACATAGCAGGACTGGTAAATAACCTGACCGACAATCTTACTCTATTAACCTCTGGAACGTCAGACTTAAGCCCTGAGCAGCTAGAAAAACTAAAAGTCCATAACATTCCCGTTATAGAAACGCCCATAACGCAAATCATACACGAGAACGGCCACCTTAAACAGGTACAGTTTCAAGATGGCAGCCAACAGGTCTTTAACGCCCTATACGCCGCTTTACCCTTTACACAGCATACCGACATCCCAAAGACCTTGGGCTGTGAATTTACCGAAACCGGCCATATAAAAGTAGATGCCATGCAAAAAACCACCGTAGAAGGCGTCTATGCCTGCGGCGATAACGCTACCATGATGCGCTCGGTAAGTGCCGCGGTGTATTCCGGCAACCTAGCGGGGGCCGTGGTGAATATGGTGTTGGTGCAGGCTGATTTTTGAGTTTGGGTAGAGACAAGAGACTCCTACTACTGGCGGCAAGGGCAAAATCAGCCTAGATTTTTTTGTTACGTTCTTCATCAATGGAATTGCAAAGCACATTATGGGTGCCACTAGCAAATAGATACGGACGAATAAACGTGTGTATTAACAAAACATTCAAAATTCTTAAGGGTATTCGAAATATTGTACGCCATACTACTGAAAAACCTTTAAAATAAAGTAGAATTTAAAACCCCAAGCGCATGATATAGTGTATAACCTAGCCCTCCGACTGAACCTGCTTGTAAGTTTCTCTCCATTTTTTACACGCTTAGGTTCCCCTAAATAAAATTAATTTAAAACCCATATTAAATGGATAGAGTCAATAAATTGTTAGAAGATATCATAGAACAAAACCAAAAAAAACCTGTAGACATTTCCGAATTGTGCAAAGCCATGCACTTACTGATGAACCTGTGCCAAAATGGGATGTGCCAACTCATGACTAAAGACATGCAAGACGTGTTAACCAAAACCGACAACGACCCGGTGTCTAAGCTCAATGCATATAAAGGGATTATAGCATTTTTTCAACGGGAGATTGCGAGATTAGATCCTGACCAGGCCCCGCCAGAAGATCCTGCTTATGAAAAAATACAGTGGACCAGAACCAAGCTGGATTTTAAGGAGTGGGTACTGGGCGCCTTTTGCCATAAGATGTTTGGCGATACAACCCAGATAGGCATCACCACGCATTTACTGAAGTTTATTCACGTTAAAAACATGAAGCCCGAAGATATTCATGATACTACCTCCGACATGCGTAAGCGGGAAGACAACCCGATACGGTTGACCGATAAAATAAAAGAAAGCATACAACGGTATTTTGACGACTTGGATCAATAACTCTCAATAACTTAGCTTTAATATATAACCCGGGATGCCTTTTAGGCATCCTTTTTTTATGCCAACGCCTTACCTAAAAAAAAGTTTAAACGGGGTGGTGATTCCCTGTAGATACAGTTCAATGAATAGATAGATATTCGCCACATCAAAACAAGTTTAACCATATAAAAACAAGAATAAACATGAAAACAACATACAAAACCGCAGCCTGCATCCAGTAAATAATAAAAATGGAGAATCTTAGCTTGGTGGGTTGTGGTTTTTTATCCATTAAACGTGGAAAAGCAACAATAGAGAACAGTTAATAAATTCTGAATTCTGAATTCAGGATTATGAATGCCACGATTGGGTTTTTAACCCTCCATTAAGCTAAACATTAAAGAACTAACAAAAAATGAAAAATGTTAAAAAACAAGCGAAATGTGGGTTGGCAAGTTATGAGTTCAAAGTTAAGAGTTCAGAGTTTGCTTACTCAGACGAAATTAATAAAAGAGAAGAGACACCAATCGGAAATCACAGGCCATGAGGCAGGTAAACGGCCTATTTTTAATTCCGTAGTAAAATCGGGTTCAAGGCGAAGCGGTGGCCGTGGAGCGTTGCCTAGCGTAGCGGTTGCAACGCGCATGATAGAGCCTTGAAGCGGATTTTCAAGGAATTAAAAATCAGCCTAGATTTTTTTGGTTACTTTTTTCATCAATGGAAAAAAGTAATGAAACAAATAATAATAAAAGCAACCATTAACCACTAAAACTTAAAATATGAAAAAAACATCCAACATGATAAAAGTGAAAAGTGAAAAGACTTTACAAATTCAGAGTTATGAGTAATCACATCCGAGTGAGAAAACAACTAACCAACTATACAACAAACAACTAAACATTTTAAACAAGTGAAAAACTAAAAGTGAAAAACTAAAAGAGAGAACCACGCTAAAGACGTGGCAGGAAGAATAGAGAGACGAGAGATTAACGAGTAACGAGTAACGATTTTTGATTAACGAACGAAGAGAGGCTTAACGTGAAAATCTCGTAAGAGTAAGAAACAACTAACCGACTCTACAACAAACAACTAAACAGCAAGAAACAACTAAACATTTTAAAACCTTAAATCTATAATTATGAAAACAACAGAAACCACCACCACCTTAACCACATTCACTAAACCTTTATTCCGAGCCCTAGGCTGGATCATCAGCCTGATCATGCTCGTGATTACCATTTTCCAATACCAGGACAGTCAGGCACTACATGCGCAGTTGACCGACAGCCAACAGCACATCCGCCAAAGCCAGGAAGCCTTAGCACAGGCACACACCCAAATGGACACTATGATGGTGGAACTGGAAGGCTACCGCCACCGCGATGCCGAAATAAACCACCACATCGAGGGCATGGTAAACCGCTGGCGCGGCAGGCTACTGGAAACCCGAAACACCCTGAACAGTATGGTACAGGCCTACGAGCTCATCCTCTACGGCGAGCGCATCCCCGAGGTACAAGCCTACCTCTACACCTTGTTACAAAAACTAAACATCCCCTATACCATTGCCGACCAAAGTACGGAGACCCTCATTTTGGAGCTACACAGCCCCGCCACAAACCTGTGGGCGCTTATGGACGAACTCGAAAACATGCCGCAGATAGAACACATAAGCTTACAGCATATTAACCTACAACACATCGCCTCAACATGGTAAAGCAACTCACATTATACATGCTGTGCTGCCTGAGCATACACCAGGCCACAGCCCAAACACCGGAATCTTTGATTGATAGCAGGCCCATTATAGACAGCGCGGACATCGCCCAAAGGCCCATCAAAGCCCTGATGGCGCTCACCGACTACAACCTACGGATGTTGGACAGTCTACAACCGCTGCTCATCCAAAAGGACGGGAACGTCCGCGCCCTGATGAGCTATATCAAGGACAGCCATACCCAGCTGAAGGGTCAGCTGCTCCTGGCCGACATCAAGCTCAGTGAAACCAGCCTGCAGCTGCTAACCACCAAAGAGCAGCTGGAACAGCAGCGCAAGAAAAATGTATGGCGGATGGTGGGCGTAGGCGTAGGCGGTGCGGTTGTTGGGATCATTACGGGATTGGTGGTTGGGGATTAGGTTAAGAGGTATTAGGGATAAGGGAAAAGGGATTAGTGAAGCACCCCTCCGCCTTTGAAAGACTATAGCGGTAAGTGGTGCAAACCCTCCGTCACCACGCTTAGGGCGTGGCGCCACCTCCCTTTAACTAAAGGGAGGAGCTCTCAGGCTGACACGAGAAACTAGGCAGTGCATGTCATTCTCCGCCAAAACTACCAAGCAAGCCTGATGGCTCCCCTATTGGCTGGTTTGTCCAGCTAAGAGGGGATGCTTTCGCACCGCGAAAGCTCGGGGAGTTTAACAGCAAACTAGCTAACGCAAGAGTAAGCACACAACAGTAAGCTAAACCCCTAAACCCAAATAAACCTTCCCAAAACCACTGTGGGAAGTAAAGCAGGTCAGTGGCTATGTTTAACCTAAATCTATAGTATATGCCTATCAAGTATAGAACCATAGAACGCGGCGAGCCCGGCGTTATCGGGGGTGGTACCAAGCAATGGTATGCCCTGGCGGTAAACGATAAGCGTGTCGATCTCAAGGACCTGACCGTGGAAATTGAGCGGATAAGTACTGTAAACCGTGCCGATATCCTGGCGGTATTGAGTTCGTTGGTACAGCTCATCCCGGAAAAACTCACCAACAGCACCATCGTGCAATTGGGCGAGTTGGGGTATTTTAGAACCAATATTAAAAGTTCTGCAGCACCTACCGAAGAGGAAGTTACTCAAGCCAATATTATTGGTAACCGGGTGGTATTTACCCCGGGCAGCGATATTAAAAAAGCGCTACTTACGGCCGGGTATCAAAAGGCCTCTTAAGGTCTGAACAATCTGTTTAGTTCACCAAAACGCCATAGTGAAGTTTCGCTATGGCGTTTGCTTTGTAATGGCTTGCGGTAGTCTCGAGAGAGAACACCGCAGAACGCGCCGGAGAACACAGCAAGTCGCCAGCGCGACTAAAGCACGTCTCTTAGCCCTTGTAAACACTGGTGTTTGCAGGGGCTTTTTTGCTACAAACGCCTCTAAATGATATAAAACCGTTAAGCTCAACGCAGTCAATCGCCCGCGTTGTAAGCATTAAAAAAAACCACGCTACATTGGTTTGTAGCGTGGTTTTGGAATTAGCTTAAGTGAATTAAAGGTCTGTCCAAGCTCTTACTGCCCTCACAGAATAACCAGTAGTTTTTAAGGGGGCTGCTGTAGCACCGTTTCCAAAGTCAACAGCATAAGCAACAATGTCATTAAGTTCAGTAGAGCTCCAATAAAAAGAACCCAATGTGGTTGGAAAAACTGTACCACCATTAGCCAGAGACGTGGCTTCTAGTATGGTCCTAACTGAATACATCTCTTCTACTGAAGCTCTACTTGGCAAAAACCAATCAGAATAACCATTTAATTGGTACGCGGCGCACAGCCATGCTGCATATGTTCCTGATGAATGACTTGCAACTATTGTTGATGTGTTTGCCTCACCTGTTCCTATTGCTGTTCCAGTTGCTCCGGTGACCATGGTTGACCCTTCACTCCAAGTTATTCCTGAAGGTGGATTAGAACTCGCTATGTCATTGATATCACAAACCAAACCTTTACTGTTATTACTTGCAGGGTCTATCCAAAAAATAACGCCACCGAATTTGTATTCGCCAATTTCGTTTACATCATTAAGCGAAACAAAGGCATTGGCCGAAACGGATTGTATGCCGTTACTAACAGAAATGGTCGCCAACATATCTGGAGTGGTCTCAAAATCAAAAAGTGTTTCATCTGCCACAGACAATTCCCCGGTACTTTGATTTATGGTAAATGCTCCCGTAGGGTTCTGGAACGTAATGGTATAGGATAAATTAGAACCACTTGCTTGCAAGGTGCCAATAACATCGCCATTGGAAGGGTTTTCGTCTAAGGACAAATTTGTATTTTGAGCGGATACTTCGTCAACATCATTTAAATTGATGGTAGCAACAACCGTAGCCGTTTCTACGCCATCCGTTACTGAAATCTCTGCTGTAATCACGGGATTGGTCTCAAAATCGAATAGGTTGGGGTCAATAACTGTTAATTCGCCTGTACCGGCATCAATGGCCATGGCGTCCATAGGTGTTTGCGAGGTAATTGAAAAACCCAAAGTGCTATTGCTATTGGCCTGAACGGTTCCTAACACCTGGCCATCTGTCGGATTTTCATCGATGGAGACGGTAAAGTCCTGTGCTGTTACCTCGGTCACATTGTTTAAGTTAATGGTAATAGTCGCCGTATTTTCTGAATTTTCCGCATTAACCGTTACCGTTATTACGGGATTGTTTTCAAAGTCAAATAAAGAGGCATCTACTACTGTCAGTTCTCCGGATTCGGAGTCGATAGCTGTGGCACCCGAAGGTGTTTGGGAGGTGATGCTAAAATTCAAAGCAACGTCTCCATCGGTTTGCACGGTGCCTATGCTTTGTCCATCCGTAGGGTTTTCGTCTAGGGTCACTTCTAAATTCTGTAGGTTGACCATTGTGACTTGGTCGTCGTCATTGTTACAACCAAAGGCTGCAAGCACCAACGCTAATACTACTAATTTGAATAATTTGGGTTTTCTGTTCATGGTTTTAAATTTGATTATTTATTAAAGAGTTGATGGATGAATTTTAGGCATTCAACCAATCAATAATATTGATTATTGGATTGTAAAGATGAGGCCATGTGATTTTCAAAAAAATAGCCAATGTTTTTGTGCAAAGCCACAAAGTATAATTGTGGGGAACCAACCCATTTTCGTTTTTTAACGGGAAGGGAAATGGTTAAAAAAATGCAAAAAACGGAGGCCCTTAGTGACGATTGAATCTTAGGAAAGTGGTGATAAAAGCATCTTTTTTTCGGGAGGAAACGGGTATTTTATTTCCGTTTTTTAAATGGATAATACCAGATTTATCATATTTGTCAATAAATTTCAGGTTGACCATAAAGGATTGGTGGGGTCTTGTAAAACCGACCTTTTCAAGTTTTTCTTCGTATTCTTTCAAAGGTTTGGAGGCCACATATTTTTTATGGTTCGCCAAGTAGAAGGTGGTATAGCCTTTATCGGATTCGCAGTACAATAGTTCTTGCAGGTCTATCACCTGAAAACTATCGCTCAGTGAAAGCACCAGCGTAGCATCATCTTGGTACCAAACTTTCTTGGCTGTGCTCAGTTGTTTTTTTTGTTCCAATATGGGCAAGGCCTTAACCTTTTTCAGGGCAAATTGCAATTCTTCAACATCAACAGGTTTTAACAGATAATCTACCGCACCTGCCTTCAATGCTTTTAATGCATATTCTTCGTAGGCGGTAATGAATATGGTCTTAAAATCGTGGTGTTCCGTCTTGTCCAAAAAATCAAAGCCCGTACCGTCGGTAAGGTTAATGTCCAAAAAAACAAGTTCAGGCTTGCAGGCGTTGCTTACCACAACGGCTTCCTTTACGGAGGCACATTCGCCAATGATGGTTACCTCGGTTTCAAGGGTTTCTAAAAGATTGGTCAACCCTTTTCGGATGTAGGCCTTGTCCTCAACTATAAGTGCTTTCATCTGTTTATTTTTATTGTTTTTTAATTGTCAGACCTGCCTTGCCGGCAGGCAGGTGGAACACCCTTAATAATCATTCTCGTGTGTGTGAATGCAATTCTCATGGGTGTTTCATGTTTTTTAAAGTATTTTATGGGGAATCACCAAAGTTACAATGGTACCTTTTTCATTATATCTTGCCCTATCTTCGATAGCGACAGAACCTTTCATTTTAAAATCTTTTGACAAAATTTTAAGCCGCTCAGAAGTTATGGCCGTGGCCAATGATTTCTTGCCATTTTCCCTGTTTTCCCTTTGCGAATTGATGCCGATGCCATTATCTATTATCGTACAAATCAATTCGCCATTTATATATTTTAGTTGTGTTGTTATTTCTCTAATGTCCTCTTGATCGGTAAAAGCATGCTCAATGGTGTTTTCTATGAAAGGCTGGATGAGCATTGGTGGAATCAAAAAGAGATTGATATCTATGTTTTCATCTACGACCAAGCTGTAATCGAAGGGTGGGTCGGCATCCAAGTTTTGCAAAATCATATAGTTGTCCAGGGCATCCAGCTCTTGGATTAGGGGAACTACCTTGTCGCGTGAGTTTTCAAGGACGATTCGCAACAGTTTGGAAAATTTTGACAGGTAGGTTACCGATTTTTTCGCTTCCTTGTTCAATATCATCCCCTGCAAGACCGAAAGAGAATTAAAGATGAAATGCGGGGTCATCTGCGAGCGCAACAGTTTTTGTTCGGTGATGATATTCTGGGTCCTTACCTTGATTGTATTGAACTTTTGGTAAAAAATCATTGAAACGGAAATAATGGATATTATTAGAATACCGATAATGGCCCAAAGGTAGTTTTGCTTGGATTTTTCCAAGTCTTGCGAGGTAGTCATTACGGTTTTCGTAAGATTTAGTTCGCGGATATTGGCAGAATCCAAGGCCCGTTTGTATTTGTACTCGTATTCCAGTTGGGCTATTTTTTCGATGTTTTCCTTATTGAAAAGGCTGTCGTTCAATTTTTTATAGTGTTGGTGGCTTTCCAATGCTTTTTTGTAGTTGCCCAAAGCTTCATAAACTACCGAGAGAACCTCTGAAGCTTCTTTCTGAACATTAAAAAATCCGAATGCTTCTGAAATACCTTTCGCTTTTAGGGCGTAGTTCAGGGCAGTATTGTACTCTTCTTTATTAGAATATGTTCTTGCAAGCTCAATATAGGTGTCGCAAAGTACCACCTTGTTTTCATTTATTAGACCAATTTTTTTTGCTTTTTCAAAATATTGTATCGCTTTGTTGTGGTCCTTTAATGCCAAATAAACAGAACCTATATTGTTGAGAATATAAGGTGTATCATTGATTGCCCCAATGTCTTCAGCAATACGTAAAGCATCAAAATAATAGTCTAGGGCACTTATATACTCTTTGTTTTCCATTAATAATATCCCAACAAGATTTGAAACTTTCGAAACCCCTCTTTTACGATTTATTCGCCGGTGCATATCTAAAGACCTATTATAAAACTGCATTGCTTCATCATAGTTTTTTTGGTCCATATAAATTTCACCAATATTGGATAGATGATTGGCGATACCCAGACTATCCCCAAGTTTTTCATCAATGTGTAACGACTTTTTTAGGTACTCTAGGGCCACAGGATAGTTACCTTGGTCAATATAAATGGTACTTAGGTTGTTCAAACTATAAGCTATGCGTTGTTCATTGCCATTGGCTTCGGCAATAACCTGGGCTTTTTTTAAGTATGAAATAGCCTTTTCAAACTCCCCTAGATCTGAATACGAAGAGCCTATGTTTATAAGACTGGCGGAAAGATTATCACTCCCTATTTCTACTTCTATTTTAATAGCTTTTTTAAAATATGTTATTGATTTTCTAAGTTCCCCTTTATTCCTATACGTAATGCCAATGGCATTGTAACAGTTTGCAATGCCTTTATTAAAACCAATGGCTACATACAAATTCAGCGCATCGGCATAATGAATTAGCGCTTGGTCATAATTAGATCGTACGGCCTCTGTAATACCCCTGATATAAACACTTCTTGCCTTTCCTTTTTCAAAACCGATCATGTCACTAGCAGCATCGGCTTCATTCAAATATTCAATGGATTTTGGTATATCACTACTGAAAAAAGAAAAGGCAAGGGCATTTAAAATATTAACCCTTGTGGTATCATTTGCGCTGTGGTTCTGAAGCTCAATTTTAAGGCTGTCTATTTTACTTTGTTGCGCCTGTGAACAAACCGTTGCTAGTAATAAACCGAATCGAAATAATCCGGCGAAGAAATAAGGGCCTGTAAGTGCCCGTATCTTTAAAATGTTTCTTTTGTGTATGGATTTGGAGAGTAAATACATAGTTGGAATTACAAGTAGCTATACGCTATACGGGTACAACATTCATTTTCTGTTTTGGTAGCAGTATAGACTGATGCAAAATACGGGTTTTTAATCGCCTTCAAAGAAAAAAAGCGGTTTTCTTGGTGATAAACCGGCGATAATATATATCCGTACATTTGAAATAAATATTTGCCGGGTTAGGATGTTTATTTGTTTGATGGCTTAATGGTGGTCAGGATACATAATACTTAAAATCGTCACACATAATTACTTCATAGTAAAGAATCACTTTGCTATCCCATCTTCTTTCCTAAATACACCAGCAAATACCCCGCTTCAATATCGTCCATAGCCTTATTATAAGAGGAGATGATTTCCAGCACCCCTTCTTTATCCTTAACCAATAAGGGTACAATATTCTCATCATTATTGGCCGTTTCAATCAACGATTCGTAATGCTCACGGCTTTTAATTTCCATCTCATGGATTTTAGGGTATTTACGGGACACTTTTGCCAGGGTACTATAATCATCAGTAAACGAGAACAGGCCTTCTTTTGGTACACTATCGGGGTTGCTCATTTCATCCACACTAATCAGCCTAAAAGAACCATTCTCTCCAAATTGTTCACTAAACTTGTTAATAGCGTATTGGTTAATATCATCACTGGGGGTTAAAGCCATGAGGAAGCCCACATCGTTTAATTCCACATTATCCTCTAAGGTCTCGGAATATATATCGGTATTAATAGCTTCCAATCCTAATTCCTCTGCCAGTTTAATATTGGTTTGGTTACTGTCAATAAGCACCACATGCCTCCCATTATCTTCAAGGTACTTCCCTATTAAACGCGACACTTTAGAGGCGCCAACAATTAAAATACCCTCCGACCGCTTTAAGAACACCCCTACCAATTTGGCAAACAGCCTGGCCGTTGTGGCGTTTAGCAATACCGTTCCCAATACAATCATAAATACTAGGGGGGTAATGTACTCGGCATCGGCCACGCCTTGCATGAGCAACTTACTGCCAAACAGGGATGCAATACCCGCCGCTACAATACCGCGTGGTCCTACCCAACTGATGAACAGGCGTTCGTTAATGGACAAGTTAGAGCCCATGGTACTGATAAACACCGCCAGGGGGCGAAGTATAAAAACCACTGCAGCAAACAAGGCCACCGTTTTCCAATTGTATAACAGTAAGAGCTCTTCAAAATTAATATTAGCCGCCAGTAAAATGAATAATATAGAAATTAACAGCACACTGAGCGATTCCTTAAAGTAGAGCAGCTCCTTAATATTTTTTAATTTACCATTGCCCAAAACCATCCCCATCACCACCACGGCCAATAAGCCCGACTCGTGGGCAAAGACTTCTGATTCTACAAACACCAAGAGCACTGTAGATAGCGAAACCACATTTAATAGGTAATGCGGAATAAACTGCTTGTTAATAGCAAACGCCAAGGCGTGGGCAAACGTAAAGCCAAAGGTGGTACCAAACAGTACGATTTTGCCAAACTCTATCAAGGCCGTTTTGGTAAAGCCGCTATCGCCCTCTACACTAATAAATTCAAACACCAATACCGCTACCAAGGCGCCTATGGGATCAATTAAAATACCTTCCCATTTTAATACAGTAGAGACATCCTTTTTAAGTGGAATGTTCCTTAAAATAGGAGTAATAACCGTAGGGCCCGTAACAATAACCAATCCCGCAAACAGGAAAGACATCTCCCAACTCAAACTAAAAATAGTATGGGCCAGCACCCCAGCACCAAAAAAGGTGATGGCCGAGCCCAGGGTAATGAGTTTGGTAATAACGGGGCCCACATTTTTTATTTCGGCACGCTTTAGGGTTAGGCCACCTTCAAAAAGGATGACACTAATGGCCAACGACACAAAGTAAAACAGGCCATCTCCCGGAAACAGTCCGTTCTCACCATTCCAAACAGGCTCGATCCATTTTGAGCCATCCTCAGAAAAAAACTCGGCTGCAATGGGGCCAACCAACAAGCCTATTAATATGAGTGGCAGGATAGCTGGAATCTTAAACTTCCAAGCCACCCATTGTGCCAATATGCCTAAAATGATAATACCTGCTAATTCAATCATGCCTAAATTTGGTTTAAAAAAGACTAATTTAAGTAAATCCGTTTGATTTCATGTTTTTATTTTTAGATGTTAGACCGTTTCACTGTTGTAAAGTCTTTAGTCATTCCGATTACACTTCAAGCTTTAAAAGCAAACTCAAAATACTCCCTACTTCCTTTCCTAAAAAAATATTATCTTTCCAGTTTTAGTTAAAACCTATAAAGATATTGACACTACAACCGTTTAAAAGCATTGGTATAGGCATTGCCTTTTCACCTAATTTAAAACCCAACCTCTATGAGGCTGCCAGGCTATCGGTGTTTTTTAATGCTAAGCTGTATTTAATCCATGTTGGTGAGGCTTCCGATGATAAGGTCTCAGCCCTCAAAATGATCCTTAAAAGCTTTAAGGCCACTTTAGATTTTGAAATTGTTTTTAAACCAGGCAACCCTGTTAACGTTATATTGTCCGTTACCAAAGAAAAGCACATCGATTTACTTATTTTAGGAGCATTGCAGCGCGAACGCTTTTTAAAATATTATGTAGGTTCCATAGCCCGAAAGATTACACGTAATGCTACTTGCTCGGTACTGCTACTTATTAAGCCCAGCGTAAAAAGAGTGCCCTGCAAGCACATTGTGGTAAACGGCTTAAAAGACCCCAAAACAGAACAGACCATTACTGCTGCTTTTTATGTTGCCAAGAAGCTGGAAGCCGATAAAATAACGGTGGTTGAGGAAATTAACCAAGCTGAAGTTTCGGTAAAAGTTGATGATGATAAATCCCTGCGAAAAGCCTCTATTATGAAAGAGCGTATTAAGCTAAGGGAAAACTCCAGAATTAAGGAAATCCTGAGCCATATTCCTGAAACCTATACGAAAGACATCGCTGTAAAATTGCAGCCTATTTTTGGAAAAAAAGGCTATTCCATAGGGCACTATGCACAAATTACCCGCGCCGATTTACTGGTGATGAACGGCCCTAAAAAAATGACCTTTTGGGACCGCTTGTTCCCCCATGATATTGAACATATTTTAACCGAGTTGCCAACCGATGTATTAATCCTTCAATGAGTCCGAAAAGAAATAACATAAAAGACTTTTTTAAGGCCTTACCCAAAAACATATTCTCTGGGTTTGTTGTT
Source organism: Aestuariibaculum scopimerae (assembly GCF_059428085.1). Classification (NCBI taxonomy): domain Bacteria; kingdom Pseudomonadati; phylum Bacteroidota; class Flavobacteriia; order Flavobacteriales; family Flavobacteriaceae; genus Aestuariibaculum; species Aestuariibaculum scopimerae. The sequence continues at coordinate 1,426,747 of NZ_CM182089.1, read as the reverse complement.
AGCCTTATTGCATTGCCTTTGGGGCTGGGACTGGCCATGGCCAGTGAGGCACCACCCATAGCGGGCATTATTGCAGCGATTGTAGGTGGTTTGGTCGTATCTATTGCAGGAGGTAGTTATGTGACCATTACAGGCCCGGGCAACGGTTTGGTAGGTGTGCTTTTAATAGCTGTAACCACTTTGGGGCTGCAAAGTGCCTATATGGCCATTATATGCTCTGGGGTACTATTGGCCCTTTTAGGGGTTTTTAGAATGGGTACACTGGCCGATTTTTTTCCTTCTTCGGCCATTCAAGGCATGCTGGCCGCCATTGGGCTTATTATTTTGGGCAAACAGTTCCATATCATGCTTGCACACAGAATAAACAGGGCCGATACGGTCGATTATCTGGTAGAGATTCCCTTTACCATAAACGATGTGCTGCATTATGAATATAAGGGACTTATTTTTGCGGCTTTGGCAGGATTGATCAGTCTAGCCATTATGCTGTTCTATTCCAAGATCCGAAATAAATATCTACAGCTTATACCGGCACCTATGTGGATTGTGCTTTTGTCTATAGGCATTAGTTATTACTTTGAATTTGTTTTGCACGAACCCCACCCCATTGATGAAGAATACATGCTTTCGGGCATACCCACCATACAACATATTATTGCCGATATGCCTAAACTGAAGTTTAGTAGCATGGCCAGCTTTTCGTTTTGGGGCAGTGTTTTGGCCCTTACCCTAATTTCTGGCATCGAGTCGCTTTTAAGTATTAAGGCGGTAGATAAGTTAGACCCCGAAAAACGCCGTTCTAATGTAAACCGCGACCTTAAAGCATTGGGTCTGGCGACCATAGGCAGTGGGTTTTTGGGCGGTTTAAATGTTGTAACCGTGATTGCCCGTAGTTCGGTAAACGTAAACCAAGGGGCCAGCAACCGTTCGTCCAACTTTTTTCACGCCGTATTTTTAATGCTTTTCATTTTGTTTTTTAGCACCCAATTAACCCGAATACCTCTGCCCGCTTTAATGGCTATTTTGGTTTACACAGGTTATAAGCTAGCCTCGCCCAATGTTATTAGAAAGATTTTTTCGGTAGGTAAAGAACAATTGATCATCTTTTTCGTCACCCTTATCTTTACCTTAAAAATAGGGCTTATAACAGGTATTTTGGCTGGTGTTGTAACAACGCTCACCATCCACATCATCCTAAATAAAAGTTTCGGCCTCTTTTTTAGGAATGTGCTAAAACCCAATGTGTTGATGTTTAAAGAACCGGACGGCAAAAACAACTTTTACGTAAGCGTAAAGCATTTTTGTAGTTTTTTAAACTACTACAAACTAAAGCACCGTTTGGATGCCGTGCCCGAAAACAAAGATGTTATTGTAGACTTTTCTATGTGTGAGTTTGTAGACGATACTGTTATGGAAAACATAAGCAATTACCAAGAAACCTTTAAAAAACGTGGTGGCAACTTTGATGTTATAGGTTTGGATATGCACGATACCGATTCTAAGCACCCTTTTGCATCTAGACGCCTATTGCCTGTACCAAACATAATTAAAAAGAGCTTGACCAGACGGCAAGCCCATATGGAAACCATAGCTGAAGACTATAACTTTGGCTATAATTCCAAAAAGCAAAAGGAGGTTTCCTTTTTAAGTACCTTTTTGTTTTTCAATACCAAAAAAATCAATCGTATTTACAACGAATTGTATAACAAGGACAAAGGCATGCGGCTTTTTGATATTGAATTTTCTGAGGGGGAATTTATCGCTAAAGAGGTGGTTCGATCTACCATGCTATATATTCAACTGGATAAACCCATACCCGAATTTACTTTAGATAAAGAAGGCTTTTTAGAAAAAGTATATGCCTTTGCCGGGTTTAGGGACATTCCCATTCAAAACCATACCGATTTTTCTAAGCACTTTTATTTATTGGGGGACGATGAAGCTGGAATTAAGGCCTTTTTTAACGACGATATTACGCGGTTTTTTGAGAGCAACCCTTATTACCACATCGAATCCAATGGCAATGCGCTCTTAATTATGGGCAAGGAACGCTTGGCCAGTATTAAGGAAATAAAAGCACTGTTCGATTTTGGAAAACGATTAAAAGCGGTTATTTCTTAATATATTCTTAACAAGACCTAGCATTCTCTATAGATTTACTAATTTTATCGCCCTATGAATTTATACGCAGTAAATGCTGGAAACTTTAAGCTGGATGGTGGCGCCATGTTTGGTGTGGTACCAAAGTCTCTATGGCAAAAAACCAATCCTGCCGATGCCAACAACATGATAGACATTGCGGCACGTTGTTTACTTATTGAAGATGGCAACAGACTGATATTAATTGATACGGGCATGGGCCAAAAGCAATCTGAAAAGTTTTATGGCTATTACCACCTTTGGGGCAATGACACTTTGGAGGGGTCACTTAAAAAACACGGCTTTCACCCCGATGACATTACCGATGTGTTTATGACACACTTGCATTTTGACCATTGTGGCGGTAGCATACAATGGAACCGCGACAAGACCGGTTACGAGCCCGCTTTTAAAAATGCCCACTTTTGGAGCAACAAAAACCATTGGCAATGGGCCACACAGCCCAATAAACGTGAAAAAGCTTCGTTTTTAAAAGAAAACATCCTGCCCATGGAAGCCAGCGGACAATTACAGTTTACAGCACTTCCTAAGGATGATATGCTGCAAAACTCGGCATTGGGCTTTGATATCTTTTTTGCTGATGGACATACCGAAAAACAAATGATTCCTCTTATTCAATATAAAGGCAAAACCATAGCGTTTATGGCCGATTTATTGCCCACCGTTGGGCATTTGCCCATACCCTACGTTATGGGGTACGATACCCGGCCTTTATTAACGTTGGATGAAAAAGAAAAGTTCCTTAATTTGGCAGCGACCCATAATTATTATCTGTTTTTAGAACACGATGCGCACAACCAAATTATTACTGTAAAACATACCGAAAAAGGCGTTAGGCTTAAAGCGGTTTTTTCAACACAAGATATTTTCAATTAAATTAAAACTATATACAATTCACAAATATTATAAAATGAAAACAATTCGAATATTATCCATGTCAGTACTAGCTACTGCTTTATTTTATGGTTGCGGAAGTACTGCCAGCATCATATCCACCCCAGTCGAAAATATCGACTCGTCTCCATTAAAAGTTTCTGAATTAACAGAAGCTGAAAAACACAATTGGGGGCATTTAGATTTAGTAAAAGACACCATTCCTGGGATGAGTGTGGATAAAGCTTATGACGAGCTTATTAAAAACAAAAAAGGAAACACGGTAATTGTAGCCGTTATAGATTCTGGTATTGATATAGACCATGAAGACTTAGATGACGTGGTTTGGACCAACGAGGATGAAATTCCGAATAATGGTGTAGATGATGATAACAACGGTTATGTAGACGATATACACGGATGGAACTTTTTAGGAAAAGCCTACAACGAACAATTGGAGTTTGTGCGTATTTTAACCAGTGGCGACACTAGCAACCCAGACTATGCCAGAGCTCAAAAAGAATATGAGACGGAGTATTCAAAATGGTCAGGTAGAAAAACACAATATGACCAAATTTATGCACAAGTAAAATCGGCCGATGATGCTCTAAAAAAACACTTAGGTAAAGACGACTATACCAAAGAAGAAGTCACCGCCATTGAAACAGATGATGAGACGTTGAGTAAAGCTGTACAAATTGCAAAATACATGTACAGTAATGGTATGGAATCCTTAGACGAAGCCATAGATGAAATTAGCGATGCCCTAATAGGCATTAACGATCGTTTAGACTACAATTTAAATAAAGATTTTAACGGCCGTTTAACTGGGGACAATCCAGATGATCTATCTGATAAAAAAGGCTATGGTGACGGCAATGTAAAGCCCACGGTTAAAACCGAGAGCCATGGGACACACGTAGCGGGTATTATTGCTGCTGAAAGAAATAACGGCAAAGGTGCCAACGGTGTTGCCAACAATGTAAAAATAATGAGCGTTAGGGCCGTGCCTAATGGTGATGAGTATGACAAAGATGTGGCATTGGCCATTCGTTATGCTGTAGATAATGGCGCGAAAGTAATTAACGGAAGTTTTGGTAAAAGCTTTTCGCCCCACAGCGATTGGGTACGCGATGCCATTGCTTATGCTGGAAAACACGATGTGGTTTTTGTACATGCTGCCGGAAACGACAGTAAAGACGTTGATACAGAACCCAACTTTCCAGACGATAACGTGAATTATGTAGAAGTTTCTAACAACTACATTAGAGTGGGTGCTCTTGAACCAAAGTATGGTTCGGGAATAATTGCAAGTTTCTCTAACTACGGAAAACGCAATGTAGATGTGTTTGCTCCAGGTGCCAAAGTATATTCTACAACACCAGAAAACGAATACGATACCAAAGGCGGAACGTCTATGGCAGCACCTGCCGTTGCAGGTGTAGCTGCTTTAATTCGTTCTTATTACCCAACACTAACTGCTGGGCAGGTAAAACAAATTATTATGGACTCTGGCTTAGCATTAAAAACCAAAGTAGTTGTTGGTGGCGACACCAACGATGTAAGACCTTTTAGTGAACTTACATCCTCTGGAAAAATAGTTAACGCCTTTAATGCCTTAATCATGGCATCTCAGATGGCGTCTAAGTAATATTAAATTATATAAAAAAGGGGCTTTGTAGGCCCCTTTCTTTTTTTAAATCCTTAATCTTATGAAACACCTTCTAGTTACTTTATTAGCCGTTTTCTTGTTTTGGTCGTGTCATGCCCAAAAACCGCTTGCCACACCACAATCCAATGGCATAGCAAGCGAAGTCAAGCAACCAAAACCCGGCTATTGGCAACAACATGTCGATTATAAAATGGAAATCGATATGGATGTAAAAAACTACCAATACACAGGGAAACAAACACTGGTGTACACCAATAACTCCCCGAATGTTTTAAACAAAGTGTTCTATCATTTATACTTTAATGCCTTTCAGCCCGGCAGCGAAATGGATGTCCGTTCCCAAAATGTCCCAGATCCAGATTCTAGGGTAAAAGACCGAATTAGTAAATTAAAACCCGACGAAATAGGGTATATAAAAGTAAATGCACTAGAGCAAAATGGTGTGGCTTTAAAACACGAAACCGTAGGGACGGTTTTAGAGGTTACCTTAGCCAAACCCATACAACCTGGTGAACGTGTTACTTTTAATATGCTTTTTGATGCCCAAGTGCCTGTTCAAATACGTCGTTCTGGCAGAAATAATAATGAAGGTGTTGCGCTATCTATGGCACAATGGTATCCTAAAATGGCCGAATATGATTATGAAGGCTGGCATGCCGACCCCTATTTAGACCGTGAGTTTCATGGTGTTTGGGGCGATTTTGATGTTACCTTAACCATCGATAAAGATTATGTGGTAGGCGGTACAGGCTACTTACAAAATCCGAATGCCGTTGGTCACGGTTATGAAACCGGTAAAGTAAACAGGCCTAAAGGCAAAAAACTTACCTGGCATTTTATAGCCCCCAATGTACATGATTTTACCTGGGCTGCCGATCCAGACTACAACCATGATACCATGCAAGTTCCCGATGGGCCCATGCTGCATTTTCTGTATAAGAAAACCATGCCAGAAGAAAAACTGGAAAACTGGAAAAACTTACAACCCAAGGCCGTAGAGCTTATGCAGTTTTATAGCAATAATATTGGTAAATACCCCTATAAACAATACTCTATTATTCAAGGTGGTGACGGGGGTATGGAGTACGGTATGTGTACACTTATTTTGGGCCAAGGCACCTTTAATGGCTTGTTTGGTGTTACCGCCCACGAAATGGCACACTCGTGGTTTCAGTTTTTATTGGCTACCAACGAACTAACAGATTATTGGATGGATGAAGGATTTACCGAATACTTTGGTGAATTGGCTGAATGTAGTATTTTCAATAAATCCTTTGAGGTGCCTACACAGCGTGTTTATAAAACCTATACATCCTATGCCCGATCGGGTACTGAACAACCTCAAACCACACATGCCGACCGTTTTTATTTTAGGCGGTCCGCCTCTATCTCGTCTTATTACAAAGGCTATGTGTTTTTAAATCAATTGGCTTATGTAATTGGCGACGAAAACCAAAAGAAAACTATAAAACAATACTTTGATACCTGGGCCTTTAAGCACCCAACCCGTACCGATTTTATTAGGGTGGCCGAAACCGTTTCGGGACTGGAGCTGGATTGGTATTTAAATGATTGGACGCGAACTACCAATGTTATTGATTATGGTGTAAAAGCCATTGATGGCCAAACGGTAACCTTAGAGCGTAATGGCTTAATGCCCATGCCCATAGATTTAACAGTAACCTATACCGATGGTAGTACGGAAGATTTCTATATTCCATTACAAATGATGCGGGGCGAAAAGCCAACTAATGCCCATATAATAGCAGACTGGGCTTGGGCCTACCCAACATACACTTTTAAAACAGACAAGCCTGTTAAAGAGGTACAGATAGACCCTAAACAAATGATGGCAGATATTAATAGGGACAATAACAGCAAATAACCCTGTTGTTTTTAATTTAAAAAAGGCTTATCCTTAAATGGTTAAGCCTTTTTTGTTATTTTACAATGGCAAAGCAGATAAAAAATCATACCAAAAAAGCTACCGAATTAAACTTTAAGCGTATAATCAAGTCTTAAAGATTAAACAAACTATACAATAAAAGCAACTATGGTCATGAAATATCTTAAAACACCTCTTCTTCTACTTTTAATAGCAACAAATCTTTGTGCCGCACAAGATGCGAAAAACTCAGATATACATAAAAAAGCCCAAGCGTGGGTGGCTGATTTAAACCTTAATGACAGTAACAAAGAAAACCAGGTTACCAATGTTATTACAACCCATTTAATAGCCGTAAGAGACTGGCACAATACCCATGCTAATACGGTTCCTGCAGGCATTAACCCCAGAACAGGCGAAAAACTAAGTGATCTGGACCGTTCCATTATTGCTGACTCAGCTATGCCCGGTAGTGTTCATGAAGCTTTAATGTCGGGGCTCAGAGCAAACCTTGCCGAAGATCAGGTAGAAACCATTTTAGATAAATATACTATTGGTAAAGTAGCATTTACATTAAAAGGCTATCAGGCCATTGTACCTAACATGACTGCCGAAGAAGAAGCCGTGATTTTAAAGAACCTTAAAGAAGCGCGCGAAATGGCCGTGGATTATAAAAACATGAAACAAATCTCAGCCATCTTTGAAATTTATAAAACCAAGAACGAGCAATACTTAAATGCTAATGGACGTAATTGGAGACAAATGTATAAAGATTACGTAAAGCGTGCCAGAGCAGAAAAAGAAGCTAAAGGAAAAAAGTAATCTCATGAATTGTAAACCTTACCTGTTTAAAGGCTTGTTTGTTTTGATTATTGGGGTGCTAACCGTTTCCTGCAAACAAAACGAAACATTTAAAAACCTAACGTTCTATCCGGCTCAAAGTGAACAAAGTATCAACCCGGATACCCATTTAAAACTGACATTTGACAGTAAGCCCATTATAGGGAATCAGGGAACCATTAGAGTGTACGACCGTAGTAACGATTCCTTAGTGGACGCTATTGATATGAGTATTCCACCGGGACCTACCGAATCCAATAGAAACCCGAAGGCCACCTATACTCAGAAACCTTATGAATATGGCCCCAGCACGCTTACCAATGCCAATACCAAACCCGGTACGCCATCTGGAACAGCCTTACCAACTTCTGATGAATACCAGTTAACCATTATTGGTGGATTTACCGATGCCTTTCATTTTTATCCCATTATTGTTCATGATAATACAGCAACGATCTATTTACACCATAACCTTTTAGATTATAACAAAAGCTATTATGTCTTGGTGGATAGTACCGTAGTATCGCCCACCAAAGGAACATTTAAGGGCATTTACAATAAAAATACGTGGCGTTTTAGTACTCGCAAAACTGCTCCTAGCCTAGCCGATAGTAAGTTGATTGTAGACGATCTGGGTACAGGCGATTTCAACACCTTACAAGGCGCCATAGATTACATTCCTGATTATAATAAAGATACCGTTAACATTTTTATTAAAAATGGTCTCTACGAAGAACTCGTCTATTTTAGAAATAAAACCAATATTACCATACAGGGCGAAGACCGTGATAAAGTTATTGTACAATATGCCAATAATGAAGTGTTTAATCCACATCCCTGGAACATAAAGACCAATGAATGGCCTGGAACATTTCCATCGCGCAGAGCTGCATTTGCCATTGACAATTGTACCAATATACAGCTGATGAACATGACCGTTCAAACACTATTAAAAGGACAAGCCGAGGGTTTGCTCATCAATGGTGAAAAAATATTTGTAAAAGATGTAAACATTATTGGTTCTGGCGATGCCCTACAAATCAATGGAACAGCTTACTTTGAGAATGTTAAACTAGACGGTGGCGGTGATACCATATTGGGACGTGGTGCTGCTTTTTTCCTAAACTGTGAATTGAGCTCTCGTGGTCCTTTCCAATGGATACGAAATACCGATGCCAACCACGGTAATGTATTTGTTAACTGTAAGTTTACAGGGCTTAGGCCTGGCGGAACTACCTTGGCACGAGCCCCTACCAATGGTGGTACTTCCTACCCATACTGTGAATCTGTACTAATTAACTGTTCTCTTGAAAATATTGCGCCCGTTGGCTGGGGCCCTGTTGGGGGCGACACTACAAATGTGCATTATTGGGAATATAACAGCACTAATGTTAGTGATGGCAAACCTGTAGATATATCGCAACGTGCTAAACACTCTCGTCAGCTCACTATGAAAAAGGATAAGGAACTTATTGAGAATTACTCTAACCCCATGTTTGTGTTAGACGGTTGGCGCCCAAAACCAAACCTATAGTTAGTTGCTTTTTACGTTAATTTTTATCTGTTTTTTTATTAAAACACATGTAATTAATACCACTTTTCATGCTTATACATATAAGTTTTTGCAACACGCTCTCGGTTATTGAGCAGTAAATGGGTCTTGTCCATTTTTCTGCTCCTATAGCCCAGTAAATGAAAAATAGGTTTTGCAAAAAATTGGGCCACCTTAAGGTTAACCTTTAAAACACCCTCTTTTTTATGTAACCAGGAAATACCCGGCAACAACACCAACAAATTATCCATTTTAGTGTACCTTAATACTTGGGATAACTTTAAAAATAAAGGGTTTATGGGCTTTATGATAAAAAACCCGTCCTCACCTTTGTCTTGATATAATGGCATAAATAAGCTGCCGCTGCGTGGCGATAGCACTGCTTTAGCGTTACTCTTGGCTAACAGGGTTCCCTTTTTTACAGGCTGAAAGCTTTTAAACCCCTCTAGCATTTTAAATGTGTGGTTTTCCTGAATTTTATGAAGATGTACAATTTCAAACACCTTAACCATATGCTTAGCTTGGGCTTTCAATGTTTCATGGTAATTTGAAACACTATCTAAGGGCATATCCTTTAAAGCCTGGGTATAAAATAAGCTTAAATTTATAAAGGCTACATGGTTTGTTATGGCAGACATCGCATCGTGTTGTCCAGATTCGAAACCTATAGAAACATAGCCCAATTGATTTATATAACTTAATAAAGCGCCGTTTAAATACTCCTCAATACCTAAAACAATTGGAACGGGGTATTGTTTTGCAAACTTTCTATTAATTATGGCGTCATTAAGTGTTATAAAGGGCAATGTTTTACTGGATGTGGTATGTAAATCTATAAAGTAAAATGGAGGAGATCCCTGTTGTAAGATATCCTCTAAGATATGTGTTAACTCTAAAAGCTCTGCTTCTTCATTGGTAACTTCCGTTTTATACTTTATGGCTGTAATGTTTTCTTTTGTCCAAATACGATTAAGGTCCTGTTTTATAAACCGTTTGTGATTTTTTAATGCTTGCAAATTACCTGAAAGTGCGTAAACGTTCCCATTTAAATGTGCCGAGGACAACGTTTTTAAAACCCTTTTTAACGCAAACACCCCAGAGGTTTCGTTGCCATGAATCCCACCAAAAAACACTAAAGTAGGACCTGGTAATGCGCCCTTTTTAATGCCCAAAACCCGATTTACCTGAATACTGGTGTTGAGTGCTTTGCTATAAACAGATACCATAATTTAAAAATCATTTTTTGTAACGAGGCCTATTAGCTTTTTGCCCTTAACTACAGGTAAACAGTTAATTTTGTTTGCTTTCATTAGTTGTTTTGCATCAGATACCTTGGTGTATTCGTCAACTGTTATAATATTGGTTTTCATTACTTGGGACATGCTTGTTTTTTGCTTGCTGGAATTATTTAAATAGCCTTTAATGTCGCTCCAGCTTATTAAACCAACCAACTCCTCTTTATTATTAATAACGGGCATGTGATGGATGTTTTTCCATGTCATAACGCTTAAAACGAGTTCAACAGTATCATGTCGATCAACCGAAAAAATATCAGAACTCATAATATGCTTAACAACCAAATAATTTTTATGGGTTCTACTATAAGCCCTATCCAACATATCCCATTTATATATTGGATTACCAGTTTCTTGCTTTTCATACATTTTGGCAGTAAGCATTTGCATGGCTTCAAAACGCTTATGGGCTTTTAATAAGTACCTATAGTTTCTTATGATCCATTCAGAACTGTTTTGTTTGTGTGCTCTGTTTTTTATAATGTTTAAATAATACGTCACATCATTTAAAGCTATCCCTGCCTTTTGTAAACCTTGGTATGCAATGGGGAGTAATTGATTTAAAATGAGGTCGTAACTGGAAATGTGTTTACCATCCCAATAAAATTGGGTAGCCATTCCATAACGGGCTGCATTAAAAAAGTTGGTTTTAACATCTTTAAAATCCCACTTTTCATGAATATTGTTATATTTTTTAGGTTTCCCCAACATAACGCCTACCCAAAAAACCATATTGGCAATTTCATCGGCTGTGGTTGGACCCGAAGGTATGTATCGGTTCTCTATTCTTAAATTGGGTTTGCCGTTGTAAGTACCATAGCAAACCCGGTTCCAAGGATACACCGTACCGTTATGGATGCGCAATGCCTTTAGCTTTGGAATTTCGTTATTGTTGAGCATATCTACGCTGTTTTTTGTAAAATTGGTAGTCAAAAAACTTCTAAACCTTGAAATGTTGTCTTTAAAAATATCTGTAATATCCCCTGTTTGCCAGTTGTTACCAAAACTAACCCGAGATTGTTTTTCGTTTAACAAATAAGAATTTACCCGTGTATCAAAACTTTGTGTAAACAATGCAATTCGGGTTTCACTCCACAATTCTTTACCAAAAAGCAGTGGCGAATTGGTACAAATGCTTAAAATAGGCCCTGAGATAGCTTGTGCCCAGTTATATGTATCTACAAATATTTGGGGGCTGACTTGTAAATGTGCCTGAAAACTGGTGTTGCACCCCTCTAGCATGGCCGAATTGTGCAATAGGTTTAATTCATCAACACCTTTAATGTGCACATTAAAACCCCGCTTACGATTGCTTTTTACAACATCGTTTAAAACAGCGTACCTTTTTAATTTTGTCATACTTTTATCGTCAACATTATTAACAGATAAAGAAGGTAAAATACCTGTAAGCAAAATTTTAATGTTTTTCTTTAAGGCGGTTTTTTTAGCGATTTCCAACAATGTATCGAGTTGATTTTGCATGGCTGAAAAACATTGGTCTTTAAGCTCTAAAACATCTAAGTTTATCTCAAGGCTGTACTTGCTTATTTCGGTAGTAAAATGTTTATTGTCAATAGCCTTTAAAAGATTCACGGATTTGTTTTCTGGCAAAAATTGATTGTTCACCAAAAAAACCTCCTGTTCTGCACCAATTCTAATCGGGGCTTCTTCAATCATCCCCTTTTTTATCATGATGTCTAGCGCCTTAATATCATCTAACAAATGGTGTAAATAATTAGATTGATCATTTTTTGTTTTAATTTTTGAAACATTTAAATCGCCCATGACCTATTGATTTAACTAATCAGTTAATATACCCATAATTACAGGTTATTAAAATGATTTTTGTCATGTCGAGTTCTATAAGAAACCCAGAATTTAAAACTTCTGGAATGATTGTTAAACAAGAATGGTTGTGTGCTAAAACCAAAAAAAGGTGCACCCATTTTTATATTTCATTACCTTTGGTTATTAAAAAAGCAGCATTTGGGATTTACGTTTAATAAAAAAGAAAAATTAAAGAGCAAAAAGCTTATTGAACAATTGTTTGCTGAGGGACAATCGGTTTCGGCTTTTCCATTGCGTCTGGTATATATGCCCGCAACTTTTAAAGAGGATGTTGTGGCCAAAGCAGGGGTTTCGGTTAGTAAGCGAAATTTTAAGACTGCTGTAGATAGAAACCGTATAAAGCGTTTAATTAGAGAAGCTTATAGGCTTAACAAAGCCCATTATTTTAACAACATTTCAGCACAATATGCGTTTATGATTTTGTACATTGGCAAAGATAAACCGACGTTAACCCAAATTGAAACCCAAATGAAACGTCTTTTTGATAAGTTTACAAACAAGGTTTCTGTTAATTTAGAAGACACATGAATATTACGTTTGCAAAAACAAAAGGGATTGGACATAAGAATCTATTGTTAAAACCTCTAATATCTAACCTCTAATATCTAAAAAATGAAACATCTACTAAAAAAAAGAATACTAACACCCGCCTTGGCGTGCCTGTTATTTATAACAACCACTTCCTTTAATAACGATTTTTTTGAAATAGCTAAGCAGCTTGAAATTTTTACAACGCTGTTTAAAGAGCTAAACATGAATTATGTGGACGAGACGAACCCCGGGGATTTAATGGATACAGCCATTAAGAGCATGTTGGCCGACCTAGACCCCTATACCAATTTTATGAATGAGCAGGATGTAGAGGCTGCCAGAATAAATAATACGGGCGATTATACGGGTATTGGTGCCAAAATAAAAACATTAAAAGACAAGTTGGTGATTATTGAGCCATACAAAGATTACCCGGCCGATAAAGCAGGCTTAAAAGCAGGTGATGAAATTATTAAAGTGGGCAATACCCTTATTGAGACCTATAAGGAAAATGCTGGCGAATTGTTAAAAGGTGTTACGGGTAGCTCGGTTGAAGTGGTTTATAAGCGCCAGGGCAAAACCCAAACAGCCAAAATAAAGCGTGCCGAGGTAGAAATAAATGCCGTTCCGCACTTTTCGATGGTCAATGATAAAACCGGATATATCGTACTAAGCCGTTTTAACGACAAAGCTGCCTATGAAACTAATTATGCCCTTAGGGATTTAAAGGCTCAAGGTGCTGAGCGCATTATCTTAGACCTACGCGGCAACCCTGGTGGATTACTAAATGAAGCCATTAAAATTGTAAACTTATTTGTGCCTAAAGGCCAATTGGTAGTTACCACCAAGTCTAAAGTAAAAAAATACAATAAAACCTATTACACCCAAAACGAACCCATAGATACCGAAATACCCCTGGTGGTTTTAATTGATGGCGGCAGTGCATCGGCCAGTGAAATTGTATCGGGATCGTTGCAGGATTTAGACCGTGCTGTTATTGTAGGTTCTAGAAGTTTTGGTAAAGGTTTAGTACAGCGCCCCAAGCAGCTTACCTATGGTACACAGGTTAAAATTACCATTTCAAGATATTATACACCTTCGGGGCGTTGTATCCAGTCTTTAGATTATTGGCATAGAGATGAAAAAGGCCAGGCTGTGAGAGTAAAACAAGAAAACTATAATGAATTTAAAACCAAAAGTGGTAGAAAGGTATTTGATGGCGGCGGTATTTTTCCAGATGCCATTTTTGAAGCTTCCAAGAATTCTGCCATTACCAATGCTATTATAAACAACGATTTAATATTTAATTACGCCACCGATTATTATTATAAACACAAAATAGATGACATTAACGCGCTAAAACTTAACGATACCGATTTTTCATCCTTTAAAAACTATTTAAAAACCAATAACTTTTCTTTTGAAACAGATACAGAAAAAGCCCTCTATAAAGCATTTGAAGCCGCGACAAAAGAAGAATTAAATGATAATATTGAAGCCGATTTTAATACCTTGATTGCTAATCTAAATAAATCTAAAGTTGATGTTATAGATGAAAACAAAGCCTATTTGTTGGAGTTATTAACTGAAGAAATTGTAAAACGCTATGTTTACAGGGAAGGCCTATACGAGTATTACAAAATACACGACTCCAAAATAAAGAAAGCAACCGAAATACTTGGCAATCCGTCTGTTTATCTAAATTATTTAAGGTAAATTTGGTGTAAATACCTTTATAAGGCATATAGAAAAACAAAAATTCATTAAAAATAGTATATTTATATCCTGTTCTATAATTCTACTATGAATAAACTGTTTATATCAATATTATTAACGTTTTACTGCGCATTTTCTTTTTCTCAAAACAAATTAACGCACGAAGTTTATTTTGACACCGATAAATATATTGTTCCTACCACAGAAGAAAGTAGGCTGTTGCTTTTTATTTCAGCCTTAGCAGATATTGAAATAGATTCCATTTCTATTTTTGGTTTTTGTGATGATATTGGGGCTTCTTCTTATAATTTAAAGCTATCCCAACAGCGTGCCGATGCTATAAAAACCATTTTTTCAAGTAACGAAATAAGCGAAGATTTAATTAGCAATGTTGATGGTAAGGGTGAGATTCTTTTAAAAATTGTTGAAGAAAAAAACATTACCAAACTAAGGGGCTTGAATAGAAAGGTGGAAATTATTGTGCATCCAAAAACAGCTGAAGAAAAGAAAGAAGAACCCCTTGAGGAAGTGGTTGAAAAGAAAGCTGTACCCGAAATCATTAAGGGCGAGCTTAAGGTGGGCGATAAGATTATTTTTGAAAATATTTTATTTAAAACAGGATATAGCACTGTAATGCCAGAATCTAAAAAAACATTAGAATCTATTGCCAAGGCGTTGGTAGAACGGAAGGATATTTATTTTACCATACAAGGGCATGTATGCTGTACCAAGTTTAGCAGAGATGCCATAGATAGAAAAACAAAGCAGCGTAACTTATCGGTTGCACGTGCTAAATATGTTTATGACTATTTTGCAAAAAAAGGGGTTGACAAAAAAAGAATGCGGTATTTGGGTATGCGAAGAAAATTTCCGCTTGGTGGCGACCCAAAATTCGATAGACGTGTTGAAATTCTAATAACCTATGTGGGCGATTAAAAGGTGGGCAATGCTTGTTTGTGTTGTCTTATTTTGTCTGGCCGGTTTTTCACAAAACACTAATATTCCTGATCCAAATTTTGAACAAGCCTTAATTGATCTGGGTTTTGATGTTGCTCCTGCTAATGGCATGGTTCCAACCGCTAACATTGCCAATATAACAGCCTTGGATATTTCTTTAAAAAACATTTCCAATTTAACAGGTATTGAGGATTTTGCTGCCTTGGAAATCCTTAACTGTGAGGAAAATCAATTAACAAGTATAGATATATCTAAAAACACAAAATTATTACAATTGTATTTATTTAATAACCAATTAACAAGTTTAGATATAACCAATAATACTGAATTAACTATTTTATGGTGTGAACGAAATCAAATTACTGCTTTAGATGTAAGTCAAAATACCAATCTTATCTCTTTAGTATGCAACATTAACAATATTGCAGCATTGGATGTCTCACAAAATCTAAAATTAAATATCCTGTCTTGTGGAAATAACCAAATACCAATACTGGATGTTAGTAACAATTTAAGTCTGGACGAACTTTATTGTGATAGTAATTTGCTAACAGATCTGGATGTAAGCAACAACACATCACTTAATATATTAATTTGTGGTGAAAACCAATTAACAGATTTAGATGTAACCAATAATTTAGAATTAAACACCTTGTCCTTTTATGAAAATAATATTTTAGATATAGATATATCGTATAATGATGCCCTTGAGGATTTAATTTGCTTTAGAAACATGCTTTCTTATATAGATGTTTCTGATAAAAAAAATTTAGAAATCTTATCCTGTGCGGAGAACGATTTATGTGGATTGGATGTGAGAAGTGGAAATAACTCTAAAATAACATTTTTCCACGCTATTTTAAATCCCAACCTATCTTGTATTCTTGTAGATAATGCTAACTATAGTACTCTTAATTGGTCAGACGTAGATGCTAATTCAAGTTTTGTGGAAACAGAAACTGCATGTACTGATTTAATACCTGTTGACAGCTTAAATGATTATATAGGAACCAGCTATACTTTGCCCAATATAACCAACGGTAATTATTATACCCAATCTGGAGGAAACGGTACCCCATTATATCCGGGTGATGTTATTTCTACATCGCAAACCATTTACATTTACAATGAAACTGCTTGTAATAGTAATGAATCAAACTTTAATGTTACTATTACAGAATTAAGCTTTTACATTCCAAAATACTTTACACCCAACAATGATGGTAAGCACGATGTTTGGAACGTTTTAGATAATGATAATGTTATTAGTATTATTCATGTTTATAATCGCTATGGAAAGCTTTTAAAATCACTATTGCCAAATTCAGCTGGTTGGAATGGTACTTTTAATGGTAAATTATTGGAAACAGATGATTATTGGTATGCTATTACTTTAAATTCTGGTGATGTTGTAAAAGGCCACTTTACTTTAAAAAGGTAGTTGTTTATAAATCCTTTATCATGGCAATATGGGGGATATCATCTTCTAAATATGGTTTACCTTCTTCTTTAAACCCGATGTTATTATAAAATGTTTTGAGGTATAACTGTGCCGATATTTTAATTTTAGACACTTGGTAATGGTTTTTAATAGCTAAAACAGAAGCATTCATAATAGCATAACCATATTTAAAGCGACGCTCGTTTTTTGCTACAACAACACGTCCTATACTGGCATAATCAAAATAATCACCTGGTTTAAAAATACGTGAATACGCTATTAATCGTTTGTTTTTATAACCCAAAACATGCAAAGCTTTTTGATCTTTCCCATCAATATCCTGGTAAATACAATTTTGTTCTACCACAAACACGTCACTGCGAAGTTGTAATACATCATAGAGTGCCTGCTTGGTTAATGCCTTAAAAGATTTAACTTGAATGGTTAGCATAAAATGCTTTATTTTTAATCTTGTACTATCACATCCTTTGCGTCGGGCTTACGAAACTCAGGTTGAATATTTACATGGTTTATATCATACTTACTAAAAACCAACGCTTCAATTTCATGTAAAATAGCATCAAATTGAGATAATGTAATATCATCGGTAAAATCAATATGGGCCTCTAAATGTATTTCTTCTTCATTGAGCTGCCAAACATGTACGTGGTGTACGTTTTTAATGCTATCAAAATCATTGATTTCATCTACTATTTTTTTAATAGGAATGTTATCGGGTGTAAATAGCATTAAAACTTTTGTAGATGTTTTTAATAAATCGTATCCCATCCATATTAAATACAAGGCGATTGCTAAAGTTAGTACACTGTCTACCCAATAAATTTGGTAAAATTTCATTAATAAGCCCCCTAAAAGCACTGCTACACTGGCCATCATATCGGTAAGTAAATGTAAATATGCACTGCGCATGTTCATATTAGACTTAGAATCCTTTTTTAATAATAACACGCTTAAGCCATTGGCAATAATACCAATAAGGGATAGCCAGATAACCAAATTAGATTTTATTTCTTCAGGATTTTGAAATCGCTTAATAGCTTCATTAATTAATAAAATGGCAACAATAATTAAAGTTGAGGCATTTACAAAAGCTGCTAGTATTTCGGCACGTTTGTAGCCAAATGTTCTATAAATAGATGCTTCTTTCTTTGATAATTTATTAGCTGCATAACTAACTATCAAGGATAAAACATCGCTAAAATTATGAAGAGCATCACTTAAAAGTGCTAAACTACCAGATATTAAACCTCCTATAACTTGTGATGCTGTTATAAGGATGTTCAATAAAATGGATATTAAAAGGTTACGCCCTCTTAAATCATTATGAGCATGGGGGTGGTTATGGCTATCGGTATGCGACATTTAACACGATAATGGTATTTTATCTATTCTTTTTTGGTGTCTGCCACCCTCAAATGGTGTATTTAAAAAAACATCTACCATTTCAACTGCTTGCGGTATCGCTATAAACCGAGCAGGAATACATAAAATATTAGCATTATTATGGCTGCGTATAAGATGAACAATTTCTTTATTCCAACATAAACCAGCCCTTATCTTTTGATGTTTATTAGCTGTCATGGCTACACCGTTGGCACTACCACATATTAGAATACCAAAATCGGCTTTATTAGATTCAACATCCTTTGCAACAGGATGTACAAAATCTGCATAATCTACGCTATCATTACTATCTGTCCCATAATTTGTGACCTTATAACCTTTTGATTCCAGGTATTTAACAATAGCAAATTTATAATCTGTACCAGCGTGGTCGTTTCCTATAGAAATTTTCATTTTACTTATATTAATAACATATAATACAAAGGTAGTAATTATAAATATTGTGTATTAGTTTATTCATTACTTGTTAATAACTGTTTATTAAATTTTAAAACTAAAATATTGATAATTCAATTTTTTTTATCAAGCAAAAACGGATAAGATATAAGCAAATATTTTAGCTGTTTTTTTTAGCTAATTTATGAGATTAAAAAGTGGTAGATATAAACACCATATTTAAAAAAAGTATTAATAATTACCTCTATTTTTTACTTGTTAACAACTGTTTATATAAACCATAAAAACATTAATAATGAATGAATTAAAACAATTTACATTGTTAATTAACTATTAATAGAAAGTAAATAAATTGTAATCAAAATAAAATACAATAAAGTTATACCACATATTAACAAGCTATAATAATACCCATTTTATTTTTTAAATTTTAAAAAGAAATTATAGTAATGATATATAATGTTAACATGTATGTTTATTGCTAATAAATTTATTAATGTAAGATTAAACTTTAAAAATTAGATAAAAAAGTGAAGATCATCGATAAAATAGTAAAATTTAACGATATAAAGTAAAACATATGTATATTTCGACTGCAAATATAATTTTTGATTATGAGATATATTATTACTTTCTTTTTAATACCTTTTTTATGTATAAGTCAAACCCAAATAGGTTTGGATATAGATGGTGAAGTTGCAGGTGATGAATCTGGAAGAAGCACAAGTATATCATCCAATGGAGCTTATGTTATTATAGGAGCTTATAATAATGATGATACTGGTGATAATGCGGGTCAAGTTAGAGTTTATAAAGACGTTTCTGGAACCTGGACACAAATAGGCCAAGATATTAATGGAGAAGCTAGTGGCGATCTGTTTGGGTACAGTGTGAGTATATCTTCAGATGGCTCCATTATAGCTGTTGGTGCTATAAATAATAACGGTGCTGGTACAAGAGCAGGGCGTGTTCGTGTTTACCAATACGATAGTGTTAATGATCAATGGAACCAATTGGGTCAAAATATAAACGGTACAAGTAATTTTAGCTTTGCTGGTTGGTCCGTTAGTTTATCAAATGATGGTTCTATGTTAGCCCTTAGTTCTATAGGTAATAGTGAAAGTGGTTTTTTTACAGGTTACGTACAAGTGTATAAAAACATGTCTGGAATTTGGACACAAATAGGTGATAATATTGATGGCGAAGTTAATTTTGATTTATCGGGACAGAGTGTTAGTTTATCGTCCGATGGCTCTATTGTAGCTATAGGATCTACTTACCACGACAGTGATAATGGTTCAGATTCTGGTTACGTGCGTATATATGAATATGACAGTGTAAATGATATATGGAACAAGATGGGTCAAAATATTGATGGTGCAGCAGCAGATGATCAATTAGGGCAATGTGTTAGTTTATCATCCGATGGCTCTATTATAGCTATAGGATCCACCTACCACGATAGTGTTAATGGAACCGATTCTGGTTATGTACAAGTTTATGAATACGACAGTGTTAACAATTTATGGAACCAATTAGGGCAAGATATTGATGGCGAAGATGATAATGAACAAGCAGGTCAAGGTGTAAGTATATCATCCGATGGGTCAGTTGTAGCAGTAGGTGCTTATAGTAGCGATGTTAATGGTACCAGTTCAGGTCAAGTGAGAATTTATAAAAATTATTCAGGAACTTGGACGCAGATAGGTTCTGGTATTCAAGGCGAAGCCGCAAATGATTGGTCGGGTTGGACCGTAAGTTTAACTTCAGATGCTTCCAGAGTTGCCATAGGCGCTCCTTATAACGATGGTAATGGAAGTGATTCAGGCCAAGTAAGGGTGTATGATTTAAATACAGTATTATCAGTTAACAAGCTTAACCAAAATGATTTTTCTATTTATCCAAACCCTGCAAGTAATTATATTAAAATAAATATTTACAGAGCCTCTACATTAAAAAAAGTAACTATTTACAATGTTATAGGTCAGTTTGTAGAGACTCACAAAGCTTCAACCATTAACATTAGTCATTTAAATAAAGGTATTTACTTTGTAGAAGTAGAAACTAATGATGGTAAGCAAGTCAAAAAGATATTAAAGAAATAAAATAATAACACGTTTTTTAATACTAAAAGCCTTGAAATTTTTCAAGGCTTTTTATTTAATTAACATTAAGAAAATACCATTTAATATATTAATTGTAGCTTTGCATAAATAAATAGCACATACTTCTCCTTTAATACAGCTATTTAATAACATAATTTCCTGTATCTTAGGAAATGAAAACGATCAAGAAAATTACATGACAAGAAAGAAAAAGCGGAAATCAAAAAATGGTATTTCCAACCTCTCAAATACAATTTTAAGTATTTTAAAAAAAGATAGAAACCAAACTTACAATTATAAACAAATAGCTGCTAAATTAGGTGTAAATGACGCCAGTAGCAGAAATCAAATTATAAAAAAACTAGCAGAACTAGCGGCTAAAAAAGAAATAGAGCAGGTTGAACGCGGCAAGTTCAAAGCGATTATTAATACCGAATACCACACAGGTATTTTAGATTTATCGGGAAAAGGTACAGGTTATATTATTTCAGATGATTTTGACGATGATGTTTTTATAGCATCCAATAACATTAACAAAGCCCTAAATGGCGATGAAGTAGAATTCTATGTATATAAACGTCGAAAACGTGGTAAACTGGAAGGCGAGATAACCCGTATAATAAAACGCGAAAAGAGTGATTATGTTGGGGTTATCCAATTGCATAGTAATTATGCTTTTGTAGTTGCCGATAGCAATAAAATGTACAAGGATATTTTTGTACCCATTAACAAAACATTAAAAGCAGAAGACGGTGACAAAGTATTGGTTAAACTAGAAGATTGGCCTGATAATGCCGATTCTCCTTATGGTAAAGTGTTGGAAGTTTTAGGAAAACCAGGCGAGCATGATACAGAAATTCATTCCATATTGGCCGAATATGGTTTACCTTTTGAATTTCCACATGATGTGGAAACATTTGCAAATAAATTAGATACTTCCATTACTAAAGAAGAGATAGCTAAAAGAAGGGATATGCGTAAAGACTTAACCTTTACCATAGACCCAAAAGATGCTAAGGATTTTGATGATGCGCTATCATTTAAAGTTCTTAAAAACGGTTTATATGAAATAGGAATCCATATTGCCGATGTATCCCATTATGTACAAGAAGGTACGGTTTTAGATGATGAAGCTTATGAGCGCGCCACTTCCATTTATTTAGTAGATCGTGTAGTGCCTATGTTACCAGAGGTATTGTCTAATAACGCCTGTTCTTTAAGGCCTAATGAAGAGAAACTAACCTTTTCGGCCGTGTTTCAAATAAACAACAAAGCTGAGATAAAAAACCAATGGTTTGGAAGAACCGTTACCTATAGCGATGCTAGATTTGCATATGAAGAGGCACAAACAATTATAGAATCCAAATCCAATAACATTCCAAAAGAAGTTTCTTTAACCGGAGAGGCCTATAGCGCACCCCAAAATATAGCCGACGCTATTCTTACGATGGACGAACTTGCAAAAATCATGAGAAGAAAGCGTATGCATGCTGGAGCCATTTCATTTGACAAAGTAGAAGTAAAATTCGATTTAGACGATGATGCCAACCCAATAGGCGTATTTTTTAAAACCAGTAAAGATGCCAATAAACTTATAGAGGAATTTATGTTATTGGCAAATCGTAAAGTTTCTGAATTTATAGGCAAACAATCTCCTAAAAAAACCTTTGTTTATCGTATTCACGACGAGCCAGACGATAGTAAATTAGCCAATTTACAAGGAATTGTTTCAAAATTTGGTTATAAACTTAATTTTAAGGACCGTAAATCAATATCAGCCTCACTTAATAATTTGCTAAAAGAAGTAGTAGGTAAAAAAGAACAAAATTTAGTAGATACACTTGCTATTAGAAGCATGAGTAAAGCAGAATACTCTACACACAATATTGGCCATTATGGCTTGGCTTTTGATTATTACAGTCATTTTACATCCCCTATACGACGTTATCCAGATGTTATGGCACATCGCTTACTGCAACATTATTTAGATGGCGGAAAATCTGTAAACCAAGACATCTTTGAAGAAAAATGCCAACATGCCAGTAATATGGAAAATTTAGCCACCAAGGCAGAGCGTGATTCCATTAAATACATGCAAATTAAATTTATGGAAGATCATAAAGATGAAAATTTTGTAGGGGTTATTTCTGGTGTTACCGATTGGGGTATTTATGTTGAAATTATTGCAAACAAATGTGAAGGCATGGTGAGTGTGCGCGATATGAAAGACGACCATTATGCTTTTGATCAAGACACCTATGCCATGATAGGCAGAAACACCAAAAACATGTACCAATTAGGTGATGAAGTGGTTGTTAAAGTAAAAAACACCGATTTAGTTAAAAAGCACCTTGATTTTAATTTAATAGGCAAAAACGAATAGTTTAAATAGTAAATAAAAAAGGGAATAATTATTGATAACTTTGCGTTGTATATTTTGTCATTCCGACGATAGGAGGAATCTTTAAGTTAAATTATCTAATATAAATACACATGAAACAAATAGCAATCTTATTAATTATAGCCATATCTTCAGTAGCCACAGCACAAAAATCAATAGAAAAAACTGTTGGAGAATTTGATGAGCTTAAAGTTTACGATTTAATAGAAGTTAAGTTGGTTAAATCCAGCGAAAACAAAGTAATAATTACCGGCGAAAACAAAGATGATGTTGTTATTAACAATAAAAATGGCACTTTAAAAATAAAGATGAAATTAGAAGAAATCTTTGATGGAAGCGATACCAAAGTAACGTTATACTATACATCTTTAGATATTATAGATGTTAATGAAGGCACAAGGGTTTTTAGTGATGATGTTATTAAACAGTACGAAGTGAATTTAAAAGCACAAGAAGGCGGCGATATAAATGTACCCGTAGACGTTACTTATATAAATATTAAGGCCGTTACAGGGGGTGTTATTGAAGTTACAGGTACATCAAAAGCACAAAAGGTGTCTTTATTAACAGGGGGTACTTATAATGGAGAGCATCTAGAAACAGAAAAAACAGAAGTATCTATCAATGCAGCGGGCGAAGCTTATGTTAAAGCATCAAAACAAGTAGATGTTAAAATACGAGCTGGCGGTGATGTGTTTATATATGGAAATCCCGAAACTGTTAACGAAAGTAAAGTTTTAGGTGGCAGAATAAAAAGAATGGATTAATACCATTACTTACGGTATTATTTAGCCCAACACATTTTGTGTTGGGTTTTTTGTTTATATGACTTTTAAGGATCGGTTCCCATACAAATACCTATACATAAGGTTATAAATCCTTATATTTTTACTAAATTAGTAACACACACCAATGTTATCTATTTGTTTTTAATGCCAGCTAAACACGTTTTATATTTATTTGCTTTTATATCCTGTTTTTTCTTAAAAGCACAGGAACATCCACCTATTCAAATATATACTCCTAATGACTATGGGGCAGAAAATCAAAATTGGTCTATTTCACAAGCTCCAAATAAATACATCTATGTAGCCAATAATAAAGGTTTGTTAGAATTTAATGGTGCCAAATGGAAGTTATACGTATCCCCAAACCAAACCATCATAAGATCTGTAAATGTTATAGACAATCTTATTTACACAGGTTGCTACAGAGAATTTGGGTATTGGGAACGAAATCATTTAGGGATGTTAAATTATGTGCCCCTATCAAAAAAACTCGATATATCCTTTTTAGAAGACGAGGAAATATGGAACATTATTGCTATAGACGATTTTATATTGTTTCAATCCTTAAAACGCATTTATTTATACAATAAAACGACAGCGTCCTATACTGTAATAAATTCAAAAACAACTATTTATAAAACATTTAAAATAAACGGGGGTATTTATTTCCAAAAGTCAAAGGACGGTGTTTACGAAATCAATAATGGTAAACCCACTTTGGTAAGTAATGATGTTGTTTTAAAGGATAATTTACTGGTAAATATCTTTGACCATAACGGAAGTATTTTGTTTCAAACAGAAGACAATGGTTTTTATATATTAAAGAACAAGACCCTTGAGAGGTGGGACATTCCTGCCAACAAGGTACTTTTAAAAGATAGAATATATAGTAGTGTACAGTTAAAGGACGGTAGTTTTATGTTGGGCACTATTTCCAATGGTATTTTACACGTTTTGCCCAATGGCAATATAGGACATCAAATTAACCAAGATAATGGATTGAGCAATAACACGGTACTTTCGGTTTTTGAGGACATTGATAATAATATATGGCTTGGTTTAGAAAATGGTGTTAATTGTATTAATATTAAATCACCTTTCAGTATTTATAATGATAAGCACGGAAAAATAGGTTCTGTTAACACCTCCATCTTGCATAACGACTATCTATACATTGGAACCAATAGGGGGCTATTTTATAAAGACATAAACATAGATGAAGATTTTAAATTTATTGAAGGCACCCAAGGCGCCGTATGGTGCTTAACCAAAATAGGCGAAACCTTATTCTGTGGGCACAATTCAGGAACATTTATTGTAAATAAAGATCAGGCACAAATTGTTGTAGATGTGCAAGGTACGTGGCATATCAAACCCATTAAAAACAACGAAAACCTTTTATTACAGGGCAATTATACAGGGCTATATATTATTGAAAATAAAGGTAATACCTGGCAATTAAGGAATAAAATAGAAAATTTTGATATATCCAGTAGGTATTTTGAAATGCTTAACGAAACGGAGGTTTTTGTAAGTCATGAATATAAAGGTGTTTTTAAAGTAAAGCTTAATAACAATTTAACCGAAGCACTGTCCATTTTAGAAGAAACTTCGGTAAAAAAAGGCTCTAAAACCAGTTTAATTAATTATAATGGCGACTTATTATACACTCAAAAAAAGGGCGTTTTCAAATATAATAGCAAGGCAAATAAATTTGTAAAAGACACCATTTTAAGCCAATTATTTAACGAGCAAAATTATACTTCGGGTAAACTGGTTTTTGATGCAGATAGTAATAAACTTTGGGCTTTTTCATTGCAAGGTCTAAGCTATTTAACCCCGAGCAAATTAAGTAGTACACCAAAAATAAATAAAATTCCATTGCCCAGCTATGTCCGGAAAGATGTTTCTGGGTATGAAAACATATCCTATATAAAGGACAACAAATATTTATATGGTACCACATTGGGCTATATTATTATTGATTTGGATAGGTTAAATTATAAGCCCCATAGGATAAACCTAAATTTAATTTCCAATAGCAATTATAAAAGTGGGCGTACCTCTAAATTTTTAGACCCCACAGCAAAGGGTTTTTTTAAGAATAATGAAAACAATCTGGAATTTAGTTACAGTGTGCCAGAGTACAATAAATATTTGGTTGTAGAATACCAGTACAGGTTAGAGGGTATTTATGACGAATGGAGCCAATGGACAACAGACTCCAGTGAATTTTTTGAGAATCTACCTTATGGAAATTATACATTTTATGTAAGATCTAGGGTTGGTAATAACCTATCAACAAATATAGAAACCTATACATTTAGAATAGAACGGCCGTGGTATATATCTAACACCTTTATAGCGGGCTATGTGCTTTTTGCCATACTTTTTTCCTTAATAACACATAATATCTATAAGCGATACTATAGAAAACAACGCGAAAAATTACTTTATAAAACCCAGCGGGAGTTAGAGTTAAAAGAATTAGAAAACAAGCAGCAATTAATGCGATTTAACAATGATAAATTAAGGCAGGACATTGAAAACAAGAATCGTGAGCTGGGTATTTCAACAATGAGCTTGATTAAGAAAAACGAATTTTTAAATAGCATTAAAAAAGAATTACAAAAAGCCAAAGACGATAAAAGCTTAAAGCATGTTATTAAAATTATAGATAGGAACTTAAACAATACAGACGATTGGCATACCTTTGAAGAGGCCTTTAATAATGCCGATAAAGACTTTCTTAAAAAAATAAAAACCCTCCACCCTTCATTAACCTCTAACGACTTAAGACTTTGTGCCTATTTAAGACTTAACCTTTCCTCTAAAGAAATAGCTCCTTTATTAAATATATCGGCAAGAAGTGTAGAAGTAAAACGCTATAGATTAAGAAAAAAGATGGATTTGCCCCATGAATCTAGCTTAACAGATTATATTTTAAATATATAACTACACAACAAGGGTGTATAATACCTATACAACACCACAACATTGCCAGTTTTATTATAATTAATAAGGCATTCTAAAAAATTAAATTATTCTTAACACACCCCTTTATTATTAGGGTTTTATCAATAAATAGGCTGTTTTTTTGTTATGTATGTTTTTTGTTGCGGTTAAAAATTATAATTCATCAACCAATCAAATTAAATTTACAGAAACTAAAACTAAAATCGCATGAGACATTATCTTTTTAAGATCATAGCATTATTGTGTATATCATATTCTAGTTCCCAGAATGTGACTATAAGCGGAAATGTTAAAGATAATTCAGGGTTACCTATTCCCGGAGTTAATATAATAGTAAAAAACACGAGTCAAGGAGCCGTTTCTGATTTCGATGGTAACTTTACTATCAACGATGTAGAAATAGGAGCAACGCTTTCATTTAGCTATATAGGATATATAACTTATGAAGCCGTTGTAACAAGTAATGCCTTTTTAAATATCCAATTACAAGAAGATTTAGCACAATTAGATGAAGTTGTAGTGATAGGGTATGGTACACAAACCAAAAAAGAAATTACAGGAGCTGTAAGTGTTTTAGGCGCCGAAACTATCGATGCCCTAAAACCCACACGTATAGAACAGGCCTTACAGGGTCAGGTTGCAGGTGTTAATATTACATCCCAATCCGGGTCGCCTGGTGCAGGGGCCACCATTAGTATTAGAGGGGTTTCCACAAACGGCGATAGCCGTCCATTAATTTTAGTTGATGGCAACGTAATAGAAGACCTTAGTGTTTTAAACCCGAACGATATTGAATCTATAAACATTCTTAAAGATGCTACAGCAGGTATCTATGGTGTTAGAGCGGCCAATGGGGTTATTCTTATTAAAACCAAAACAGGTAGAAAAGAAATGCCACTTACGGTTGAATATAGTGCCTATGGAGGTTTTCAAGAAACCACAAGGAAAATACCGGTATTAAATGCCACAGAATATGCTTTAATAGTTAATGAAGCACAAGCAGCGGGCGGTAGCCCCCTACCCTTTACAGATGTTTCTTCATTGGGTTCTGGTACGGACTGGCAAGATGAAGTATTTAAAAACGCTTTTATAACAAACCACAACATACTCTTTAAGGGTGGTACAAAGAATGCCTATTATTCCTATAGTGGATCCTTTTTAACTCAAGATGGTATTGCGGGAGGTAATAAATCCAACTTTACGCGTTTTACCAACAATGCTAGCTATAATCTGGATTTCTTGGAGCACTTCAAGTTTACATCTGGTCTTATGTTAATAAGAACCAATAAAAGGAACCTTCCAGAAAACTCTAATTCTTCCGTATTGTTCAATGCATTAAACATGGCACCCACATTTTCAATTAGAGATGACAATGGTGCCTATACACTTGCAGAAGGCTTAGGGGGCGAGGTTATTAACCCGTTGGCACAAATAGATGATACATTTGACAGGGGGAAAGTTTTAAAACTAAGTGGTAATGCAGGACTCTCTTATAATTTCTTAGAGCACTTTACGGCACAATCCAATATTCAGTTTAACTATTCAGAAGTAAGCAGCAAGATATTTAATCCCATCGCTAATTTTGGAAGCGGTAAGAACAGTAACGTAGACAGGAGTTCGGTTGTAACTACAATGGATTATTACAGGGACTATACGTTTGATGCTTTCATTAAGTACGAGAACAAAATTGACGATACACACAACATTAATATCCTTTTAGGAACATCGGTTTTTAAAACAACAGGGGAGTTTTCAGGAGCTACAGGATATGATATTATAGACAACGCTTATATTAATGCAAACATAAATCAAGCAAGTGATGTAGAAGATCGGTTTGAAGCTCAAGGCAGAAACCAAACCTTCGATTCCCGATTACTGTCCTACTTTGCCAGAGTACAATACGATTATAAAGGCAAATATTTACTTTCGGCAGTCATTCGTCGCGATGGTTCCACCAAGTTTGGACCCCAAAACAAGTTTGGTTTTTTCCCTTCAGGGTCTATTGGATGGGTAGCATCTGATGAGCCATTTCTTCAAGACAGCAAAGTTTTCGATTTATTAAAAGTTAGGGCCTCTTACGGTATTTTAGGTAACGATAGAATTCCGGATTATCGATTTGTTTCTCTTTTAAATGGTGAAGGCTCCTATATATTTAACAACCAAGAAGTATTTGGAGTTGCCAGTGGTGCCATTTCCAATCCCGGTATAAAATGGGAAAAACAGAAAACACTTGACATTGGTTTAGATATGCGTTTTTTGAACAACAAAATGGACATCACTGCCGATTACTTTAAAAAACGAACTGAAGATTTATTGGTAATACCGCAAGTTTCAGGATTGTTAGGAACAGGCGGGGCACCCGTAATAAATGGGGGTATTATTGAAAATACGGGATTTGAGTTTGCTATAGGCTACAGCGATAGCTTTAATGATAACTTTAACTTCAGCATTAAGTACAATGTAACGGCTCTTAAAAACGAGGTTATATCTGTTAACACCGATGGCGACTTTTTAACAGGCGGTTCTTTTGGTATTAGCCAGCCAGCGCCGTCCAGAATGGAAGCCGGTTACCCTATAGGATATTTTTGGGGCTACAAAACCAATGGAATTTTCCAAAATGAAGCCGAGGTTGCCAATAGCGCTACCATAGACAACAGGGTACAGGCAGGTGATTTAAAATTTGTGGATATGAACAATGACGGTGTGATTGATGACAATGATAAAACCGATATTGGTAATCCCATACCCGATGCCACCATGGGGCTCAACATAGCTTTCGATTACAAAAACTTTGATTTTGCAGCTTATGCATTTGCATCCGTAGGGAATGATATTGTTCGCAATTATGAGCGTAATCAAGCACTAACAAACAAAACCGTTTATTATTTAAACCGTTGGACGGGTGAAGGCTCCACCAACTCCTGGCCACGTGTTACTACCGGAGCCACCTCAAACATCGTATTCTCTGATTTTTATGTAGAAGATGGCTCATTTATCCGTCTTCAAAATGTACAATTAGGCTATACGTTTCCAAACAGTGTTTTTGAAAGTTCAAAGATCAGTAAACTACGCTTGTATATTTCAGCAAATAATTTGGTGACATTAACCAAATATTCAGGCTACGACCCAACAGCGTCCAGTGGCGATCCTATTGGCGGCGGTATAGACCAAGGGTTTTACCCAAGTGCAAGAACATTTTTATTAGGTGTTAACTTAAAATTTTAATCTCATCATGAAACATTTAAAACTAAATATAATCCTCTTGGTATCACTTATCACATTTTCATGTAGTGATGATTTTGTAGATGTGGCTTCCCAAGATGTCAATTCCGAGGATTTTTTCAACACAGAAAAAGACTATCAAGACGCTTTAGTAGCGGCCTACGACTATCTACAGGCAACTGCAAGAAACGTACAGTTAGGAGAAATAGCCTCTGATAATACCCTGTGTGGTGGCGAAAGCGCCACAGACACCCCTGGGTTTCAGGAAATTGATGATATGATACATACTCCTATAAACGCAAATCTTAGGGAAATATGGACCTGGATGTACACGGGCGTAAACCGCAGCAATTACATTATGGAGTTTAAGGACAAAACAGAATTTGCCAATAAAACCAGTGTTTTAGCACAAACCCGCTTTTTAAGAGCGTATTATTATTTTGAATTGGTGAAATGGTTTGGCGATGTGCCTTTAGCCATCGATAAGCGTATTAATTTTGGCGATCAATTTTCAATTGATAGAGCACCAAAAGCAGAGGTTTATGCCTTAATAGAAGACGATTTAAAATTTGCAGCCGATAATTTACCATATGTTCAAAGTGTTACCGGTAGAATTACCAAAGGTGCTGCACAAGCTTTATTGGGTAAAGCTTATTTATATCAAGACAAATTTTCGGAAGCAGCTACGGTTCTAGAAGATCTAATCAATAACGGACCACATCAATTATTACCTTCTGAAACAGCGAAGTTTATGTTCGAGAACGACTATGAAAACAATATAGAGTCTGTTTTTGAGGTACAGTATTCAGACGTGGATGGAGGAAGCTATGATTGTTTTCAATGTTTGGAAGGAAATTATGCCGTTGGATTTAATGGTGTTAGAAGTTATGATGGTCCACTATATGATTTTGGATACAGCTTTAATGTTCCCACCCAAGAAGTAGTTGACGCGTTTGAGGATGGCGATATCCGATTGGAATATTCCATACTGGATATAGAAGCATGGGCAGAAGAAACAGGTGCTACCTATACAACAGGTTATGAGCATACAGGCTATTACAATTTAAAATATATAGCCAGAAAAGGGGATTTAAACCAACCCGATGCAGCACTTACAAACCCAAATAATTACCGTGCCATTCGGTTTGCTGATGTACTGTTAATGGCTGCAGAGGCTTTAAACAGAGGCAGTATAAGCGATACAAGAGCCGCACAGTATTTAAATATGGTTAGAACCAGGGCCATGTTGGCACCAGTAAGCCTAACAGGAACCAATCTAACCAATGCCATATACCAAGAACGACGTGTAGAACTAGTAGGCGAAGGACACCGTTTCTTCGACCTAGTTAGAACTGGAAGAGCCGCTCAAGAAATTGATGGGTTTGTTTCGGGAAAACATGAATTATTTCCCATACCAGTAGAAGAAATTGAATTATCTGGAGGCAGATGGAGTCAAAACCCAGGATATTAAAAAAAAGAGATTATGAAACACCATGATAATTGCATTGACACACAGATGTATGATTATATAGGTGTTACACCTGCCTGCCGGCAAGGCAGGTCTGACGTATAAAAACAATAAATAAAAACAGATGAAAACAATAAAATATATATTAGGTTTAAGTCTTACACTACTTGTTATTCTAAATTGTAGTGATGATGAAAACTTCGATTATTTAGATGCTATAGTAGCGCCATCGGATGTTTCAGCAACATTTCTGCCTACTTTAGATGAGAGTACCGGAAATTTGGGGTCTATTACAATTACCCCTAATGCTATTGGTGCAGCCTCTTATAATATAGACTTTGGAGATGGTACAGCAAACACGGCTAAAGTAATACAGGGCGAAAGTGTTGTTCATCAATATGCTGAGAAACCTGAAGGTGAATTTTATACAGTAACCATTGAGGCCGTAGGCATTTCAGGATTAAAAACCACCGCTACAGAAAACCTTGAAGTTGTTTTTAAGGCACCAGAGCTTAGTTGTGAAATAGGACAAGATGCAGATATTCAAATGACCAATAACGAAGCGGTATCTAAGCGTGTTGATGTAAAAGTCAATGCCAAATACGGCATTAGTTATGAGGTGTACTTTGGAGAAGCGGGAATGGACGATCCTGTAATGGCCAATATTGGGGATCCGGTTAGTTATACATATCAAGAGCCCGGCACATATAACATTAAAATTGTTGCCATGAGTGCTTCAACACAAACCACCGAATGTACCATAGCATTTGAAGTTACTGAGATTTTACAGCCAATAGAATCGGCACCTACACCACCAAACAGAGAAGCGCAAGACGTTATTTCAATATATAGCTCAAAATATAACGATGTTCCAGACACTAATTACTTCCCAGATTGGGGTCAAGCAGGTCAAGGAAGCGGTTGGGCAACTTTTGATTTAAACGGAGATGAAATGTTGCAATACATTAACTTAAGCTATCAAGGTATTGCATTAGCAGAAGGTACCACCATAGATGTTTCAGGTATGAAATATTTACATTTGGATGTATGGACAGCATCTGAAGGCTTAAGGATGGAAACATCCCTTATTAACAATGCATCAGGAACCGTTACAGAAAAACCAGTTTGGAGCGATTTAACATCTGGAGAGTGGACGAGTATCGATATCCCAATTTCAGAATATACCGATCAAGGACTTACGGTTACTGAAATCTTCCAAATGAAATTTGTGGGCGATCCATGGGCTACGGGTACTGTGTTTATAGACAACATTTATTTTTATAAACCTTCTACAGTAGCAGAAACACCCGAGGCGAATGCGCCTACACCCACACAAAATTCAGGGAATGTTATCTCTATTTTTAGTGATGCTTATTCAAGTGTTGCTTTAAGTGAAGTGAACCCAGATTGGGGACAAACCACAACCTTAACCCCAGTAGATATTAATGGAAACAATATTTGGTTATACGAGTCCTTAAACTATACAGGCATTGTAACCGATTATGGCAACCCAACCAATCTATCAGGCATGGATTATGTGCATTTCGATTACTTTACACCCGATGCGGAGATTTTAGGATTAAAAATTGTGAATACCGTTGTGGGCCAAGAAGACATTAAGTTTGTTGATGAAGTGATAAGAGGTACTTGGGTGAGTGTTACCATCCCATTATCGGAATACGCCATAGACGCTTCAGCAGTTACACAATTACTGTTTGATACGTCGGGAGGCAGTGCCAAAGTGTATATCGACAATCTATACTTTTATTCAGAAAACACGACGCAACCCGAAGTGATTGCACCCATACCAACGATTGCGTCGGGCGATGTTATTTCGATCTACAGCGATGCTTACACGGGTGTGACCTTAAACGAAGTGAACCCGAATTGGGGACAAACCACGACCCTAACCGATTTTAGTGTAAGTGGCGATAATATTTGGTTGTACGAATCTTTAAACTATTCGGGTATTGTTACCGATTATGGTAATCCTACCAATTTAACTGGCATGCAGTATCTACATTTCGATTACTATACACCTGATGATACGGTATTAGGATTTAAAATTGTGAATACCGTAATAAATGAAGAAGATATTGTGTTCCTGCCCAAAGTGGTTACAGGCACTTGGATAAGCGTTACGATTCCTCTGTCTAAATACAACATAGATTTTTCAGGCATTACACAATTAATATGGGATACAACAGGAGGCAGTGCCACTGTATATATAGACAACCTTTATTTTCATAATTAAGAATAAAAAACAATAAAGATGAAAACATTTAAAAATATAATACTACCATTTTGTACAGTTTTATTGGTTATGATGGGCTGTCAAGATGAAGATTTAGAAATAGGAGCCATTGTTGTACCCACAAACATACAAATTGAAGTAGAAGTTGTTGGTACAGATACCAATAACCCCAATGGTGATGGATCTGGGTTTGTGAATTTTTCAGCCACAGCAGATAATGCCATAACCTACATATACAATTTTGGTGACGATACAGATAACGTGGCATCTACTGGCGATGTAACACATCGTTTTACCAAAGTGGGCGTGAATTCGTATACCGTAACCATTATTGCATCGGGCACAGGGGGTGCTCAAAGTTCAAAATCTATGGTTATAGATGTGTTTAGTTCTTTTGACGACCAGGAGGCTAAAGACTTATTAAGCGGCGGTATAGGAAATAGTAAAACCTGGTATTGGGCCGCAGACAAACCTGGAAATATAGGATTAGGACCCAATACAGTTCAATCTGGCGGAGAACACACCTATTCACAGTACTTTACTGCCACACCATGGCTTGAAGACAAGCTTTGCATGTACGAAGCCGAAATGGTATTTACACAAACAGAAGCTGGGTTAACTTATGAACAAACTGTAGGCGAAGCCTATATTCCTGGTACTTACTCCGGCAACTTAGGTGTTGATGGCGATACTTGCCATGGTGCAGATGTTGTTCCATCGTTATTGGGCGTTAAGAATGTTTCGTTAAGCCCATCAACATCTATTGCTACTGTTGATGGTGACTATCGTGGAACAACATTGAATTTCTCAGATGGGGGTTTCATGTGTTGGTATGTTGGTTCTAGTATTTTTGAAATTATTGAAATAACAGATAGCGTATTGAAAGTAAGAGTTGAAGAAAGTGCAGATTTTGCTTGGTATTGTTATTTCCAAACCGAGAAACCAGTACAATAAATAGTAACAAACAAAAAATGAGGGTACAGATTAGCTGTGCCCTCATCTTAAACCATTTTTAACAAAACAAAATGCTTAATAAAATGCTTTATATCATACATATAAGCCTGTTAATCTTATGGTCTTGTTCATCCGGTGGTGCCGACCCTAACATACCTGAGGAACCTATAGAGATTATTCCAAAAAACCTCGCTTTAACAGTAGAAGTTGCAGGAGCAGATGGTAGTAACCCTAATGGCGATGGGTCAGGAGTTATAAGTTGTAAAGCCACCGCCACCGATGCCGTTTCCTATGGTTTTAAATTTGGGAGTGACCCCGAGATAACCGATGCCGATGGCGAACTGGAATATACGTTTGCGGTAGAAGGCACCAATAGTTATGTTGTAACCGTATTTGCCTATTCCAGTACCGGCAATATGATTAGTACTTCTAAAAACATTTTGGTTTACGTAGCACCCGAAGGCCTCCAATTGGTCTGGTCGGATGAGTTCGACATAGATGGCCCACCCGATAGTACAAAGTGGGGTTACGATATTGGAAATGGTTGCCCCAACATATGTGGGTGGGGCAATGGCGAAAAGCAATATTACACCAACAGGGCAGACAATGTAAAAGTAGAGGGAGGCGTTTTAAAGATTACTGCAAAAAAAGAAGATTATGAAGGGTATGGCTATACCTCTGCCCGATTGTTAACAAAAGATAAATATCAATTTACCTATGGCCGTGTAGAAGTCAGGGCAAAATTACCGAGTGGTGCAGGCACCTGGCCCGCTATATGGATGCTTGGAGCCAATATCGATACCGTTGGGTGGCCTACATGTGGAGAAATAGATATCATGGAACACTGGGGGCATAATGCCACATGGGTTTCAAGTGCCACACATACACCCTCATGTTCGGGAGGCTGTGCCAACACTAAGGTTGGTGAAACCATAGTAACTGATTATAGCACAGAATTTCATGTTTACACGTTAGAGTGGACCGAAAATGAACTTAGATTTTTAATAGACAACGATTTTAAATATTCATACAAGCCAGCTACTAAAAACAGTAGCACATGGCCTTTTAACGAACCACAATTTTTTATTTTGAATGTTGCCATGGGCGGGAATTGGTTTTCTATCGACCCTAATTTTAATGTGTCAACTATGGAAATAGATTATATAAAAGTATATCAATAATGATGAAGACATATAGCTTATATAGCATGCTCATAAGTGTAATGATTTTAGCAGTTTCCTGTTTAGAGCAGCGTAACGACAAACTAGCACTTAATTCAGAAACGTCCAATACACCAATAGATATAAAAGTTGCCAATTTACTTGCTAAGATGACTTTAGAAGAAAAAATAGGCCAAATGAATCAGTACAATGGTTTTTGGGATGTAACGGGCCCAACACCATCCAATGGCGATGCTGCTAAAAAGTATGAGCACCTTAGAAAAGGCTATGTAGGCTCAATGCTTAATGTGCGTGGGGTTGATGAGGTGACAGCCGTACAAAAAATAGCTGTTGAAGAAACAAGACTGGGCATTCCTTTAATTATAGGATTTGATGTAATACACGGCTACAAAACACTAAGTCCAATTCCTTTGGCCGAAGCTGCGAGCTGGGATTTAGAAGCCATAAAGAAATCGGCTCAAGTGGCAGCCAAAGAATCTGCAGCAGCAGGTATAAATTGGACCTTTGCACCAATGGTCGATATTTCAAGAGACGCCCGGTGGGGACGCGTTATGGAAGGCGCGGGTGAAGACCCCTATTTGGGAAGTAAAATAGCCGTAGCGCGTGTTGCCGGTTTTCAGGGCGATGACTTATCGGCCCCCGAAACTATTGCAGCCTGTGCCAAGCACTGGGCCGGCTATGGTTTTGCAGAAGCGGGAAAAGATTATAATACCGTAGACGTAGGAAGCTCAACACTTAATAATATTATTTTCCCGCCATTTAAAGCTGCAGCCGATGCAGGCGTTAAAACATTTATGAACTCATTTAATGAACTAAATGGCGTGCCGGCTACAGGAAACGTGTATTTACAGCGCGATATTTTAAAGGGTAAATGGAATTATAAAGGCTTTGTGATTTCCGATTGGGGCTCTATAAACGAAATGATTCTTCATGGGTATGCTAAAGACAAAAAGCATGCCGCCGAATTATCCGTTACAGCAGGATCTGATATGGATATGGAATCTTATGCCTATGTAGATGAATTGGCCAATCTGGTAAGAACAGGTCAAGTAAAAGAGGCTTTGATTGATGATGCCGTAACCCGTATTTTAAAAGTAAAATATGAGTTGGGTCTTTTTGATAACCCTTATAAATATTGTGATAAAGCACGAGAAAACAATGTAACAGGTAGCCAGGAGATTCATGATGCTGTTTTAGATGTAGCCAAAAAATCGATTGTGTTGCTTAAAAACGACAAGCAATTACTTCCACTAAAAAAAGAGGGTCAAAGCATAGCCTTAATAGGGGCTTTGGCGGCTGATAAAACAAGCCCGTTAGGCAGTTGGAGGATCGGTGCAGATGATAATACGGCTGTATCGGTACTGGAAGGGATGCAACAATACACGGGTAATACACTTACCTACGCTAAAGGAGCCGATGTAGCCATTGGCGAAACAACATTTGCTTCAGAATTAAAAATAAACACAACAGATAAAAGCGAATTTAAAACGGCTATCAATGCCGCTAAAAGTGCCGATGTTGTGGTGATGGTTTTAGGCGAACACGGTTTTCAAAGCGGTGAAGCAAGAAGCAGGACAGACTTGGGCTTACCGGGCGTACAGCAAGATCTTTTAGAAGCTGTTTATGCGGTTAACAAAAACATTGTTCTGGTACTAAATAATGGGCGACCATTAACAATCACTTGGGCTCACGAACATATACCAGCCATTGTTGAAGCCTGGCAGTTAGGAACCCAAAGTGGGCACGCTATAGCCCAAGTACTTTATGGCGATTATAACCCTAGTGGTAAATTGCCCATGACCTTTCCAAGAAGCGTAGGGCAAGTACCCATTTATTATAATTACAAAAATACAGGACGCCCCACTATTCCTGCTCCCAATGAGGTATTTTGGGCGCATTATATAGATGAAACCAATGACCCGCTATACCCTTTTGGACACGGGCTAAGCTATACTTCGTTTTCTTATAGCAACCTGGTTGTAAAAGTGGTTTCAGAAGAAGCCGTACATGTTTCGGTAGATTTGAAAAATACCGGTAGTGTAAAAGGTAAAGAAGTGGTTCAATTATATATTAGAGATTTAATAGCAAGTGTAACAAGACCCGTAAAAGAATTAAAAGGGTTTGAAATTGTTGAATTAGAACCAAACCAAACTAAAACAGTCGCGTTCAATCTAACAAAAAAAGAACTAGGTTTTTTTAACAATACAGGCGAATTTATTCTGGAACCCGGTGCATTTAAAGTGTTTGTTGGTGGTAGTTCTGCTACAACATTAGAGTCTGCTTTCGAGCTTAAAGAAAGCGCAGACCAAGATATTTAAGAACGCTAACTAAACTGGTTTTTTGAGTGATTAATTCAGTAATTCTTTAAAAGGTGTGTTTTTGGTTTAACACACCTTTTTTCTTTTCTTTGTATGAAATCCTCACGCATTTATGTTCGATGATATTTTAACAGCCGTACCATTCGGGATTATACTTGCATTTACCATAGGGCCGGTATTTTTTGTACTGCTTGAAACCAGTGCCACTAAAGGCTTTAAGAGTGCATTGATTTTTGATTGCGGAGTTATTTTAGCAGATATTGTTTTTATACTGGTAGCCTTTTTTAGTACCAGCAAGCTTTTAGGTAAGATTAAAGACGATCCAAACTTTTTAATATTTGGTGGTGCTTTGTTAGTGGCTTATGGTTTTATTTCATTCATAAAAACATCCAAATCCTTTAGGGAAATTGTTAAAGAGTACCACAGGGTAGAAATTCAAAAAAAGTACGGGAAATTGTTTCTAAAAGGCTTCTTGCTAAACTTTATCAATATTGGAGTGTTACTGGGGTGGGTCGCTTTTATTGTATTGGCCAATAGCCTTACGCGGTCTAAAGATGGCGTGTTGGTATTTCTAAGCACCATTTTAATTGTTTATTTTTTAATTGACTTAGTTAAAATAGCAATAGCAAAAAAGTTAAAGAACAAATTAACACCACGCCTTATTTTTAAAACCA
Source organism: Aestuariibaculum scopimerae (assembly GCF_059428085.1). Taxonomy (NCBI): domain Bacteria; kingdom Pseudomonadati; phylum Bacteroidota; class Flavobacteriia; order Flavobacteriales; family Flavobacteriaceae; genus Aestuariibaculum; species Aestuariibaculum scopimerae. The sequence goes on along the minus strand of NZ_CM182089.1, from coordinate 1,387,815 downwards.
AAAAAATTATTGCCTTGGTTATATTGGGCTTTGGAGTACTACTTTTAACCCAGGGCATATTCCCAAAAGAAAAGGAACTTATTAAAGAACGCCTTGAGAAAATGAACCCCATAAATGATATAAAATAAAGGCAACTTGTTTATAATAGACAAGTAGTTTGATTATAGTAGATAAACAAGTTGTACACCATAATACATCGAACGATTAAGCCCAAAATTCATTTCCCGTACCATTCAAAAATTTTCCTAACTGTGATTTTTTTTGTCTTATAACGACTAATGAAGTAAAACAAAAACTCATGGGCATTAAGGAAACTTTCACTACCATAATAAAAGAAAATGAAAATCTCATTTATAAGATTGCCCGCTTATATACCAATAATACTGAGGATCAAGATGATCTATTTCAGGAGATAGTGATTCAGATATGGAAAGCATTCAGAAACTTTAAAAACGACTCTAAAGTTAGCACTTGGGTCTACCGGATTGCAATGAATACAGCCATAACCGGCTTGCGAAAACGGAAAAAACATATAAGCTGGATACCTATTGATACAACCGCACTGAACTATTCGGAAATACAATCCGACCGACAAAATGATAAACTTGAAATTTTGTACCAATGTATTAAGGAGCTCAATGAACTGGATAAAGGTATAATCTTGCTTTACCTGGAAAATAAAAGCTATAGCGAAATCGCGGATGCAATCGGATTAAGCGAGACAAATGTTGGAACTAGAATTTCCAGAATAAAACAGAAAATTAAATCAAAAGTCATCAAATCTTAAAATTAGAAATCATGGAATTAGAAGAACTAAAATCAAAGTGGTTTGAGATGGATCGGGAACTTGAAAAACAAAAAGTGCTCACCAGTGAAATGATCCTGAAAATGGCGAGACACAGGTCAAATTCAATCTTTAATCCAATAATAACTTTTGAAAAATGGGGGATTGCGATTTCAGTAGTGATGCTCGTCTATATCTTTTCTAATTTTGGAAAATTGAACGATTGGCTTTCTTTAACAGGGGCAGTTAGTACAATATTCATCTTAATTGCAGGTTTGGTGATGTCGGTGATTCTTGTCAAAAGAATTCAGGAGGTTGATATTGTCAAAAATGACTACAGGGAAACCCTTCTACATGTCAATAGAATTAAAAAATTTCAATATACTATCAAATGGGGAAGTGCTTTTTTAGCACCGGTTTTGGCCGTATCAATTCTTCCCACCTTAGCTTCTACATGGTATGACAAAAGCCTACTCTATGATTTGGAAGAATATTGGGAATCTCTTATCGCCAGTTTACTTCTGATTCCGGTCATTTGGTATTTCATTAGCCGATTTTATGCTAAAAAACTCAAAGAAATAAACGAATTGTTGAAAGATTTTGAACAATAGAGAAATTACAGGTGTACAACAAAGTATAAAACATTTGGCGGATAGTGCTAATTTTAAGGCTGTTACATTTAATAAAAATTGTAGCGGTTTGACAGGTTTGCTCTCTGAAATGCCAAACGTTTCATATACGTGGCCGTTGATAATAGACAAACAAATTGTTTGTAATAGATAAGCAAGTTGGTGTAAATATAGAATCTGCGGATAAGGTCTATTGTTTTACTGGCAGGTGCCTAATACAAAAAACAGCAACTATATATTATATAATTACTGCTTTTTTAGAGGCGTCAAGCGGATTCGAACCGCTGTAGAAGGTTTTGCAGACCTCTGCCTAGCCACTCGGCCATGACGCCATATTTTATGGTGCAAATGTAAAAAAAATTAAGACTTTTCTATAGTTAAAATCATTTTTTACGAGTATCACTCATTTTTATGGTCACCTTTTCAACATCGCCACCTATAGGAGGGTTTAACTTGCTAACCCAAACGGTTGCTTTTGTAGCCAGGGCTTCTTCTAAAAAAATTCTGTTTAAAATACGTCTGGCAACGGTTTCTAGCAAATGGGAAGCAATATACATTTCTTCTTTAATAATACGGTTTAACAACACGTAATCTACCGTGTCACTTAACCTATCAGTAATGGCAGAGGTTTGTAAATTAGCTTCAACCTCTAAATCTACCCTGTAATCACTACCAATTTTTGTTTCTTCTTTTAGGCATCCGTGATAGGCAAATACCCGAATGTTTTCAACTTTAATAATTCCCAAGATCCAATAAAATTAATTACTGTACAAAAGTACTATTAATTAGTACATGCACAATTACTAATCCCCTGAAAAAGATCAATACCAATGGTAATCATATGCGTTCCAGAGTTATAATTGGATAGGTTATTCATGATTATTTGATAGGAATAAGCAAAATATATTTTAGACTGCATAAGACCAGCCATTGGACCAATATTTAGTGGATCTAGAAACTGGTCGTTTAAGAAACGATAGGTTACTCCATACCAGAAATAGTTATCGTTTCTGCCATAGGTTCTGTATTTTATATTAAAATCGGTTACCGAACGGCCGTCACTTTCAAATAATTGAAAATGAAAAGAGGGTTCGATTTCTACTTTTTTGTTATTGGGGTTTTTAAACGTATACCCAGAATAAATCATATAGGTTCTTAACCTGCTTGGTTCAAAAGCCGTAAAATCATTAATGTCCTTGTCCAAGATATTGGCAATGGTTAGGTTGGCATAAAAACCTTCATATCTATAAAGGGCACTAATGTCAAAGTTATGGTTGGCTATAGCACGGTCATCTACCACAGAGGGGTCTGGAATGGTAGGATCGAAGTTTTCAACATCAATTCTAAAGTGGTTAAAATTATAGGATAAACCAAACGATAAAAACTGATCGTGTGCGGTGCTTAATGTTAAATGGTGCGCAAAAGAAAACCGCGCTCCTTGTTGGCGTGTATTACCATTTCTATCATTATAGAAAAGCACGCCCAGGCCAGAGCGTTGCCCTAACCGCACATCGCCTACCAACGATTGGGTATCTGGGGCATCTTTAATGCCCACCCACTGTGTAAGGCCATTGGCCAAGATGTGCATATTATCGCCAATACCAGCATACGTTGGAGCAATTACAAAAGGGTTATCTGCCAAGTACTGTGTATGTGTTGGCAGATAAACCTCTTGTGCAAAGGCCCATAGGTTGGTTAGTATGATGAATATGGTTGTATATAATTTTCTCATTTACAAGTTATTATCTATATAGGGTAAAATGCCCCACAAAGGTTCTGTCATCACCCTCTTGGTTTAAGCTAATCACATACCAATAATCACCTGTTGGTAATTCTTGGCCATGGTAACGCCCATCCCAAGCTTGCGATCTATCTATTTCGGCCACAACCCTTCCATACCTATCATATATCTTGGTCAATACAAACGGGAACCCTTCTGTGTTACAAGGTGCCCAAGTATCGTTATTACCATCGCTATCGGGGGTAAAGAAGTTCGGGATACAAATATCAACAAATTCTATGTAAATATCAGCAACGGCCTCACAACCTAGGTCGTCTACTACCCGTACCGTATAAGTACCTGTTTCATGAATGTAGTAAACAGTATCGGTACCTCTACTAGAACCCTCAAAAAAGAACTCATAATTTCCAGAACCACCGGTTGCAATTGCGGTTATTTCGTTAACATTAGATTCTACCAAGGTTAATTCTAATGGATCAAAGGTATCTATACTAAAATCATAAACTTTACTACAGCCATCTATATGGGCGACTTCTATAAAATGATCACCAGAAACAAGGTCTGTAAACGTGTTTTGAGTCTGTGGTGCTCCATTATCTAGTGCATAAGTTACATCGGTAACAGAAGTGTCGGTTAAGTTAACTGTTACAGAGTTTGACGGCATGTTATTATCACAGAAGTACTGAATATCTAAAGTTGCATCAAGATTTACAGAGGCTTCTATGGGCACAATAACATAGGTATCACAACCACCACTATCCCTTACAAAAATAACATAGGTTTCACCACCAGCCAAGTCGCTAAAAATCACTTGATCTTGAACAAAATTGCTATCATCTTGTGTATTAAAACTGGTAAAATAAGGGGCAGTACCACCAGTTATTTCAATTTCAATAAAGGCATTGTTGTCGCCAGCACAGGTTTCAGGCAATACAGTAATGGCAGTAGCCGTTAATGGGTCTGGCTCAACAATATCAAAAGTCAGATTAATGAAACAACCCAATTCATCTTGAGCGATTACCTCATAAGTTCCAGGAGGTAAATCGGTAAAGGTATTGGTTGTATCAAACTGATCTAGATTTGGCGTAATGGAGTATTTAATTAAACCGGTTCCACCTGCTGCTTCTACCGTAATAGTACCATCATTTTCACCAATACAAGATACGTTTGTAAAAGATTGATTTGTTATTTGTAACAATGGCGGATCGGTTATGGTGATAGGGTTAGACATGTCGACACAATCATCACTTACCACTCTTACATAATAGGTACCCGCAGGGTAATCGCTAAAGGTTCCTGAGGCCTGTGGCCCTTGTAATGGTGTTATGGCCGAAGGACTGTCCAACAGTTCATACATATAATTTCCAAGGCCACCAGTGGCTTCGGCTCTAATAAGCGCTGTGGAGTCGCCAGTACAGTTAATCGTTGCATTCGTGGTATCAATGTTCAACATTAATGGTGCCACGGGGTCTACCGTAATTTGGTTGGAGACTGTTGTGCTACAACCATTAGCATCTCTTACATAGTATTGATAAGTGCCTGGGGTTACCGGGGCAATGCTTATTGAGCTTGTAAAACTACCGGTAAAACTAACACCATCTAAACTGTATTGATATGGTGGGGTACCGCCTGTTACAGTGAGCTCTAAAGCACCATCTGTGGCACAAGTAACAGGACTTGTTTGTACCAAGCTAGCCACAATATCAGTTGGTTCGGTAATGGTTATAGTAGGTGTTGTAAAATCGCAACTTAAGGCATCGGTGATGGTTACGCTGTACGTACCAGCACCTAAATTATCAAAAGTACTATCTTCTGTTGGACCCGATGAGAACCCTTCATCTAGATAGTTTAGGATATAATTATAATCACCTGAACCCCCTGTAACACCACTTACAATAATGGAAGCATTGGTGTCACCAAAACATAGCAATGCTGTTGCAGAAGCATTGGCACTACCATTGATAGGTGTAGGCAAGATTAAAGTTCTTGAGTCTTGAGCTAAACATCCGTTAGCATCTCTAATGGTAACTGTATAATCACCAGAAGGTAAGTTTTCAAAAACATTATTGGAGCTAAATGCTTGAACAGTTGTTGATGTAGTAGTGTTTACCAATTCATATTCATAAGGCGCAATACCTCCAGAGCCTTGTGCCGTTAAGGCACCGCCATCGTCATTACAGGTTACGGGTGCCGATTCATTTAAGATAACATCTACGGCACTACTAGGCGATGTAATGGTTACACTATTTGAAACATCGTTACAGAATGGAGCATTGGTTTGTGTAATAGTTACAGAATAATTACCACCACTTAAATTAGATATTACAAGAGGCGTGGCCGTATTTCCGGTACCATTGGTAACAGAACTTCCAGACCCGTCCAACACATCGTAGTTGTAATCGCCCGTATAGTTTTGTATGTCAACAGCAAGTTCTCCTATGGTGTTTCCAAAACAATCTATATTGGTGTTTACACTAGCAATAACATCCATAATAGGGTATGGATTAACAGTATGTGTGTCGTCTACATAACAACCCGTAACATTATCGGTTACTCGTATGGTATAATCACTTATTAACGGTAATGTAAAAGTGGCACTTGTTGCACTTGTAGCATCCGGTGTTATGGTTCCAGAGGGTAGTACTTCAAAGGTGAAATCACCAGAACCTCCACTGGCTGTTATGGTTATCGTTTCGCCATTGGTACAACCAATAGCAGTATCTAGAGTAATATTGGTATTAATAGGAACTAGAGTATTAATAGTTACAGGCGCTGCAACAACCTCACAGCCATTAGCATCTCTTACAATGGCATTGATGGTTTGATCTACTCCCGTATCAAGAATATTAAAGGTATTACTACTAAAGAAGTTAGTACCATCAATACTGTATAAATAGGGTGTTGTACCATTTGAAGCTGTGATGGTTAACACAGAAGCATTAATACTATTATTGGTATCGCAATCAAATGGTGTTGCAGATGCTGTTGCGGTTAATGTTACAGGCTCATCTACCACAATAGATTGGGTATCTGTACAGTTTCTACCAGAAGTTACAGTAACATCATAAATACCTGCAGCGAGTCCTGTAAAAATAGGACTTGTTTGCGTGGCAATGGTACTACCGCCCAATATTAATTCAAAGGTATATGGCGGATTATCGTTTGAAGGATCCATGATCACTTCAATATAGCCATCGTTGGCCCCACTACAGGACACATCACCACCACTTAATGTAAAGAGCACAGGAGTGGGAGTTTCTAAGCTGATAGGTGCCTGGAAATCACAGCTGGTAACAGTATCGGTTATTTCAACAATATAGTCGCCAGCAGGCACATTGGTAAAGTCTGTTCCAGAAATACTAATACCCGTTGGGTTGGAACCACTATCTAACAATGCATAACTATAATTTCCACTACCTCCTATGCCATTAACGGTTATAGTACCTCCAATAGTACAGGATGGTTGTGCACTTACTTGGGCATCTACAAGTAATGGGGGGTAAATGGTAATATTGCTGGTGGCGGTACAACCATTAAAATCGGTAATTTCTATGGTATGTGCCCCAGAGTTTAAGTTTGAAACCGTTATACTGTCCCCTGCATTTGCAAGCGTGGTAGCAGCTAAAGCACTGCCGTCTACACTAATGTAATACGGACCAACACCAGCAGTATCTAAGGTAACGTCTACAGTGTAAGAGCCTTGATTTCCAATACACTGGTTGTTAATCACGGCGCTTATAGCAGGTGCAGGATCGGTTGGAACGCTAATGTTTTCAGATTGAATACAGTCGTTGGAGTCTTTGATATAAACCGTATAATTGCCACCTTCAACATTAAAGACGTTTGTAGTACTACCTGCCCATGTTGTAGCATCTGGTGCGGGATCGGTATTTAATGTTAATTGGTATTCATAAGGGGGTGTACCATACTGTCCGGTAGCTGAAATTTGTCCGGCGTTAAGGTTACAGTTATCGTTTTTCTCCAGATTGGTATGAACTTCTAAGGTATTGATGGATTCTGAAATGGTAAAGGTATCAGAGCCAACAGAACAGCCATCAAAAGGACCACCTCTTTCTGTAAACAGGATATAGTAAGTACCAGGCGCTAATGGACCAAAGTTTGTTACGGAAATACCTGTACCGGGAGCGGGTGGGTTCACGGTTTGCGACCCTGTTATAAATGTAGGAACATTGTTTTGACTTTGAATGATAACATAGTCTACACTGTTTGCTCCAACATCATAATTATCAAAGGTAAAATCAACACTACCATCAGCATTTCCTGTACAAGTTACATTATTAACCGCATCTAAAGTTGAGGTCATATTTGAAGGCGAATCGATAGGCGCATCAGCTGTTTCAAAATAATAACAGTTGGTCACACTGTCGTAAACAACAAATGTGTAAGTATAACCAGGGATTAATCCTGTAAATGTTGAAGTAGCACCCCCAGGTGTATCTGGTCCTTGGAAAGAAGACGAATACGGAGGCGTATTGGTTTCTAAGATACCAAACGAATAATTATTTCCTGGAATAGCAGAGGTAACGGTAACAATAGCCGTTCCGCCCACACTACAGTCTACAGTAGAAGTAGATACATCAATATCTAAGTCATTTGGAGGTGACGCAATAATTTCAACAGATCGTAATGAACACCCATTGGCATCTACAACATCCACTTGGTAAATACCGAAGTTAAGAATCACAAAGGAATAGTCTTCGCCCCCAGCTGTAGTGGTGTAAGGGGTAAATGTATCACCAAAGTTATTACTTAAGTAATAAGTATATTCTGCAGTACCTCCAGTAACATTTTCTACGGTAATTGAACCAAATTGGGTACCAACCCCTGTACAGGTAATAGGCACTAATGCCACATCAAAAGCAATAGGATCTGGCTCTGTAATAGTTATCGTGTCCGTATCGGTACAGCCATTGGCATCCGTTACAGTTACCGTATAATTTCCTGCTGGTAAGCCAGAGGTTTGTGTACCATAATCTGTTGCTGTGGTGTTATTATATACATTAATGGTGTATGGAGGCACTCCTTGTGTGTTGTCTAAATTAACCTGTATTGAAGCACCTGGCTCACCATTACATAAAATATCGGTGGTTTGAACCAAAGACGTAATATCTGGTGGTGATAACGGACTTACAACAGCACTTGTAGTTGCAGTACAACCTGCTACATCGGTCACTCTAAAGGTATAGGTGCCATCAGTAGCTGTGGTATATGTTTCCGTAGTGCTGGATGTGGTTGAAATGGTGGTGTATGTAGATCCTCCATCTGTGGATACTTCATAAGTGTAATTAGCCGTTCCACCGGTAATACTAATATCTATCACAGCATCGGGTGATCCAGAACAGTCTAGGCCTTTACTAACAATAGCATTAATGGTTAGTTGGTCGGATACTAAAACAGTGTTCGAGTTGGCTGTACAACCATAAGCATCAGTAATGGTTACAGTGTATGAACCAGAGCTATAAACAGTAAAGGTATTAGACGTTTGTGTTGGGCCTCCATTTAAGCTGTACTGTAAAGGTGCAGTACCACCAGTAGCTGTAGCGGTGAGTGTAATGGCACTGCCATCTAAACACACATTTGGAGTTGCTAGAGTTACTGAAGGCGGTGTGTAAGGTGCTATGGTGTGTGGTTTTGAAACAATACATCCATTGGCATCTTGTACAAAAATGACATAATCGCCACCAGTTAAACCAGTAAATACATTACCGTTTTGGTATGCCGTAATCACTGTACCTATATTATCTTCCAGTTGATAGGAATAACCACCCCAACCACCTGTAGCATTTACAATAATATCTGCCGTCGTGTTATTACAATCTATAATACCTGCAGTAAATGTAAAGTCTAAAGCAGCAGAAGGCTCAGTAATGGTTAAGTTGTATGTATTGGTACAAGTTGTAGTATCATCAGTCACTGAAATGGTATAGGTTTCAGCAGGTAATCCATTAAGATTGATACTGTTTGAACTTACATTACTGCCACTTCCTACCGTTGTACTTGCTGAATTTGTAATGGTGTATGTGTATGTTGAAACAAAATCGGACACATCAAATGTAAGGTCACCATCACTATCACCAAAACAAGTTACATGGCTATTTACCGTTCCAGTTACTTGTATTTGGGGAATATCATTAATGGTATAGTTCTCCGTAATGGTACAACCCGTTGCATCGGTTACCAAAAAGGTATAGGTTCCAGGCGCTAGATTATTAAACGTGCTATTGTTTCCATTATTAACAACGCTTCCTGCTGGAGCTGTTATCTCATAAGTAAAGGGTGCGGTCCCCCCTACTATGTTTAATGTAACATTGGATGTTATGGCCGGACAGGTTACTGGGGTAGCAGTAAACGTAATATCTGTTGGTGGATCTAACGGATCTATGGTAATAGGCGTTGTGGTAATGGTACAACCATTGGCATCGTGTATGGTTATGGTATAAACGCCATCAATCAATCCGCCAAAAACGGTACTAGATGTAAAGTTTACACCATCTATACTATATTCATAGGGTGGATTACCTCCGGAAACAGAGCCCGGAACCACACGGATTTCACCCATAGTTAAACAGGTATAATCTTGGGTTTGTTCAGATTCTCCCAGCAATTCAATGGCCGGGTTGATGGTTACTTGATCGGTATATTCACAGGATTCACTACCTTTTGTTGCTCTTACAGTTACATCATAGGTTCCGGGAGCCAAATTGGTAAATGAATTGGACGTTCTATATGTGCCACCGTTAATACTGAAATCGGTTTTATAACCATGCCCATCGGTAATATTAATGGTAATAGTTCCGTCGTTGGCTTGGTAACAAGTCTCATCGGTTACAACAATGTTGTATTCAACAGCTTGTTCTAAATGGATGTTAACCTTATTGGAAAAAGCAAAACAGTTATTTCTATCAACAACCACGAAAATATAATCACCTTGGCTACCTATAGGGATATCAAATATTTCCCTAGTTTGAAATTCGCTAGCTGGAATATCAAACACATCGGCATAGGTAAGATCGGGAGCTGTTCCCTCGCTTTCAAATGACCAAATCGCATATTGGTATGGGGGTTTCCCACCCGATGGGTCAACTAAAATATTACCTTCTTTACAGGTAATGTGTTGGGATACCCTGGCCTCGAAAGCTAAATCGAACTCATTAATAATTTCTACTTGCTCGGTTAGAATACAGCCGTCGTCTGTGGTTACGGTTACATCATAAATACCGGCTATCAGACCTTCAAAAGTATAATCGTTGTCATTAGAAGGGCCATAGGTGTCTACGGTAGACCCGCCTTGACTGATTTCATAATAGTATTGTGGTTCTACATCCAGTGCTTGCACACGGATGCTTCCAAAGGTATTACAGCCTTGGTTGGTTACTATGGTATTGATTTCATAGTCACGTTCGCGAATACCGATATCTGTTAAAGAGAAAATACACGCACCAGTACCAACACCAACTTGTTGAATGTTAACAGTATAAGTGCCTGCTGAAGTTACAGTAAATAAAGGACTAGGTTGAAAATCTACAATAACAGTTCCAGTGGTTTGGTCAACTAATTGAAACTCGTAACTAGAAGGCACATTGGTTACCAAAATTTCACCGGGACTGTTACAAATAATATCTTTGGTGATGTAGTTTGGATCTAAAATATTTTCATAAACGTTGAAATAGAAACGACTAAAACAACCATTTTGATAGGATACCACAATACGGTATTCACCAGCTGAAGTAGCATCAAAACTATCGGATGTTGAAATGGTTGTCCAACCACAGGTACTATCTTTATTGGCGCAATCATCAATACCAACATCAGGACAACTGCCTTCATTTAATTGTTGCCATTCTATGCTTTGTGCATCGTTAATATTGGTATCTATAAATCGGCTGTCGTCAATACCACAAAGGAATATTTTTGGTAAGGTATCGCCATCGTTGGGACAAGTTACCACCTCATCGGCATATGGAATCACAGGGTGTGTGGTTGTGCTTGAAAATAAAGACACATTAACGGTTTCATCAAAACTCAAACAGGGTCCGTTAGATGCTTTGGTTACTACATAAGTACCTACAGCATTTACCGTAATGGTTTGGGTATTTCCAATAACATTTCCCGAGCTGTCACGCCACTCATATGTGTCGTAACCACTACCAGCGGTTAAATCTACACCGCTACCACATAAAGCCACATTTCTAACAAAATCACACTCATCTAAACCAATCAAAAAATTGGTCGATCCGGGTGTAACAAAACCACAAATATCAAAATCTGAGACACTGGGGTCGTCTGTTATTTGGTTGTCATTTAACACGCCTCGGTAGGTTGAATAGGCCAGATTTTCTATAACATTAGAACAGGCATCTCTTAAATCGGCACAGGTTTCTACCACTTGCATACGTATTCTAAGTTCTGTAAGTGGGTCACCAGCTTCAATATAATTGTCTGGAATGCTTAGTGTGATTTCATGATTGGCAGCATTATAAACATAGGTAACCCCCGCAGGTAGTACAATTTGGTCTTCTATAAAAATGGTGTTGTTTGGAAATACATCGCGGATGGTATAATTGGTACCATCATCATTTCCAATATTTTCAAAGCTTAAAACGTAATCTATTTGTTGCCCTAAAGTAACATTTCCACCCCCAATATCATTACCCGCAAGGTCTTCTACTTGTTTGTAAAGAATAATTTTAGGCTCAATAATTTCAACATCAAGTGCATTCATGAAGATAAAATATTGATCCCCAGAAGTACTAGCTCTTAAAGTGGCGCCAGTTTCACTGTTTGGAATTACAGCATTAAAGGCATTAGGAATATCAAATTGATCGGTATCATACCCCAATGTGTTTTCGCTATTTGGGTTACGGTTGTTTAGAACGGTATGATTATAGGTTATGTTACTATCAAAAAAATTGTTTGTATAGTTAGGTTGAGTAGAACTGTTGGTTCCAAACCCGGTAAAAGTACTATTACTGTTGGCTCTAATGGATAATTGGTCGCCAGTAATTCTATTATCTCCCTCTAATGTTGCAATCATAAATTTAGCATTTACCGGAAATGGAGGTGGTAAAGTGATAAATCCGTTATAAGGAATGTCTAAAGTTTGTGTAGAGTTTACACCGGCAAATCCGTCAAAGGTCGTAATATATTTACCTGGATATGAAGGGTTTTCGAAAACAACGACCATGGTCCAGCCACCAGACACACCACTGTCTAGAAAACCTTCGCTGGCTTTTACATTGGCAACATAGTAGTCTCCTTCAGGATCTGCAAGCGCTGTTACATAACTGGTTACATCGGCATAACACGAGTAGGGGCTGTTACCACCAAAATCTGAGTCGCCAAAACCATCAAAAATAACCTCATCAGCAGTTATATCAACATAATTGCCTCCAGGAACCCTAAATTTTACCATATTAAAATCGGCATCCCTCCCACTGCCTGAATCGCCTCCAATATTATATTCATAGCTAGCAGACCAATATAACCCTGCGTAACGTACTCTAGAACATGATTTATCGGGAATGGTTAATGAGGCGCTACTGGAACTAAATGTTGTTACGTCGCTGTCAATGTCAATATATTCCATATAAAGACAATCATTATACAGTGATAAGTCGCCTAAAATATTATATGGCGTATTAGGTAAAGCATTGTCACTTAGGGCGCTATCGCAAAAACTATCAGTACCAATAGCATGGTCTGCGGTATTTCTATTAACAATATTATTGGCAATAAAAATTAAATCACCTCTAATATTGTTTTGATACCTAATATCGAATGAGTTTTTTTCTTGACCAAATACAGCAAGTGTGCAACTTAAAGTAAGTAGCGCAAGAAAAAGGGCTTTATGGTAGGTTAAGTAGTTTTTTCTCATGTTCTTTAAACGGCTAATTAGTTTTTACACATTATCAACTTAATGATAGACTTATGGGCATATATTAGCTTTTTAGGTATTTTTTGTGGTTATGGGCTTAATTAATCTTCACGTAATCCTTCAATTTCTTCAATAGCTAAATTTTCTTTGATAGCGTCAAAATCAAACGGTTTAAAGATTGGACTTTTAACGGTATCCTTAGCCTTGATGGCCTTGTTTTTTTCAACGGTATTACCCGCTAAATAGACTTTGTGTGATATTTCTTTGTTGTTAACATTCATAATCCATTTTTCACCTTCATAGGTATTATTAATATTAGTTTTGTAAGCTGCAATGGCTTCTTGCCAAGAGTCAAAACGCTTTAAATACACATATTTTAGGTTGTTTTTATTATTAACAAAATAATTTGGGTCTAGACCATTGTTGGCCAGTTTTTTTATAAACTTATTAAAGTATATATCGGTGCTATAGACATTTGCAATGATATAGTATCCTTTTTGTACACCAACAACATCATTTAAGGTTTCACTTCGTATATTGTTTTTCTTTAGTTCTTCTTCAAATAAGAAATTGGTAGCCAAATAATCTGATTTAATAGGGCTTGCATTGATAATATCTGGCTTAGTATCATTTGTGCTCGGTTTGGAAATATCTTTTTGAATGTTCGTAAAGATGTCACTTTTTGCAGAGCTCGCAATGGTGGTTGTGCCCGAAGCTTTGCTATTTTGTTGTGCTAAAACCGCCTTTTTTGGCGTCTCTTCAGGCTTATTAGCAGCATAATAGCCCTTGTTAACATTCTCATAATCAAAATTTTGAGCACCATTTACATTCATAATCCATTTTTCGCCTTCATAGGTGTTATTTACATTAGATCTATAGGCTGCAATGGCATCTTGCCAAGAGTCAAAACGCTTTAAATACACATATTTGCGATTATTTTTGTCATTTTTAAAATAACTTGGATTTAAGCCTTTATCTGTAAGCTTGTTCATGAATTTATTGAAATATTCATCAGTGGAGTACACATTTGTTATGATATAATAACCACTTTCTACGCCATCAACATTTAAAGTACTGTTTTTAATCTTGTGCTTCTTCAATTCCTGAGTATAGGCATCATCATTTTCTGTTACAGCATCCTTTATAGCTTTAAAATGGGTTGTTTCTTTAGGCTCTGGAGCAACTTCATTTAAGTTTTTAGCTACATATGTGGTCGTTTGGGCCTTTTGTTTAGCCGAATCGGATAAAGCTAAAAAGTCTTGTTCAATTTTAGCATTTAAAGCGCGGTTTATAGAATCTTCTCTATATAGTAAGTTTTCAGCAATAGCACGGTTTTCGTTAATGGTTTCATTAAGTTTTAACAGGGCTTTGTCTTGCTTTTTTACAATGTCTTTTTGTTTTTTGTTTAAACCTTCGTAATTTTTATCAGCATCAGGATTTAAAGCTGCCAATGGGGTATTGGCATCAATATTTTCATTGAATACAGGCTTTTTGATGGGTGCTGCTTGTAAAGTTTGTTTGTTTTCTGCAATATAAGTGTCATTTTGAACGGCACTATTATTTATGAAGTGCATTAAATGTTGAAAACGGCGTTCCATATCTGCAACGCGGGCATCGTTTATAGAATCTTGCATTAATAGTAATTCATTGATTATCAAGGTGTTTTCCGCTACTTTGTTTTCAAGTTGCTTAATAATGGAGTCTTTTTGGCTTAGTATAACGCGTTGCTTTTTGTTGAAAGAACTATAGTCAGCAGCTTCACTATCATCATTATTGGCAACAGTTTTTCTTAATGCTTTTTTGCTTTTTTTGGTAGTGTCTTCATTATTAGCCGTAGCATTATTTTGTTGCATTTCCAATAAATCGAAATCGTCAAGGAGTTCCGGCATATCATCAGCATTGTTTTGGAAAACCATTTTATCGGTTAAGTTTGGCTGAATGGAGTAGGCAAATGAAATTTCATGGGTAGCTCCTAAATTTTTAACGACACCGCTCATACCTTTTTCATAAGTATAACCTATAGAAATGTTTTTCCCTAAATTAAAGCCTACACCAACAGATGCACCATAATAATCGTCGTATCCTGTTTGAATCCAGCCCATTTTGGGCACATCAAGCAATAAATTACCACTTAAATTAATAGATTCTTCAGGGGTTTTTCTACCTCTTGCCATTACCATAAGACGCCCACCCTCTAAGACATTGTCTTTGCTATTTAGTTCTTTTGTATATTGAATATGACCGGAAAATATCTTTTCTGAGAAGGATGTGATCGATTTTTTGGTCTTAATATTATAATCTATCAGGTTTTCTGCATAAATTCCGAAATCAAAACTACCAATAGCTAAATTTAAACCAGGTTGTAGGCCCAATAATGAGTTTCCTTCAAGTGCTTCTAATCGTGGGTCTGGCGTAGTTGTAATAGATTCACTTCTGTCAAAGCCACTTTTATAATAGCTTAAATTAAAACCTAGTGTTAACACAGATTTGTCTGATAAGCGCGTACCGTATGCATAATTTGCCAAAACCCCAAAATTTGAGATTGTTCCAAAGTTTTGGTGGTATAAGCTTAGTCCTGCACCGCTTCTATCCCCTATTCTGCCAGAATAACTTAAAAGATAGGTGTTAAAAGAACTATCATACTGAACCCATTGGTTTCTATGGTAAATATTAATGTAAGACTTATTTTCCCTAACCGTAGAGAAGGTTGGGTTTATCATGAACCTATTAAACTTTAACATGTTTTGGGCAGGAATTTCTATAGAAACATAGGGGTCTTCATCCTGTGCATTTACAGCGAAAACAGAAAAAATTAAAATAAGTAATAGTGTAATTTTTGTCTTCATAAACCTTAATTGATTATTGTTAAAGTTCCTTTTTTAACCACAGCATTGTTTTTGGTAATTGTATAGAAATAAACAGGTTTTTCAGTACTGCTAGTTGTGATTAGTCTTCCAGTATCTGGCCAGTTATTCTGGTAATTTGTGGTTTTAAGAAGAATATCCCCGTTTTGGTTAAAAACAGAAATTTCTACTTCATTTTTAAAGGAATAAGCATTAGGTAATATCCATTGGTCGTTGTATCCGTCAGAATTAGGACTAATTACATTAGGAACAACGTAACTTTCAACAAAGGAAACGGTAATAGTTTTTATAAGCTCGCAGCCTTTTATTGTGGCTATAAGGGTATAGCTGCCTTCTTCACTTAGTTCAATTGAGGCACCGTAGTTTAATAGCTCTTGGGTATTTGTTCTATACCAAGCATAATCTTCGGCACCACTGGCGGTAACAACTCTATAAGTTCCTTCTGTAAGCGTAATGTTTTCTTCAGAATCAAGAGCTAACCCGTCAGTATTTAAAGGACTGATAGTTAATTCGTTAGAGTATATAGTACAATCATGGGCAGCAATGGCTAATTTGTAAATACCACTTGCATTGGTTTCAATAGAACTGGTAGTTTCGGAACTTAATAATTGATTGTCTAAATACCATTTGTATTCATAGTCGGTACTTTCTAAGTTAGCAGTGATAGTTGCTTTTGCAGAACCATCACAAGAAATAGAACCCTCACTACTAATTGTTAGATTGTTAGAAAAAGTAAGTTGTACTGTTTCAGTATTGGACTGTGCGTTGTAATTTTCAAGTGAGCCCTTTACATAATAAGTGCCATTATTAGTAAAACTGCTTATTTCCAATGACTTAGAGGTTGCGTCGGTAATTGCAATACCATCCTTATACCATTGAAACCCAAAGGCGCTTATAAAATCGTTATATACATCAACTTCACTGCCGTTGTTCAGGATCGCTTTAATTTGGCTTACAGTTAATTGTGTTGAAAGACTTTCACAGTCAGTATAGTCACTGCTCTTATTAATAGCAATACGAAATTCCTTGGGAGCATCAATTGTAATAGATTGCGTCCTGCTTTCAGCAGTACAGCCATTATTGTCGGTAACAATACAATAATAAGTACCTGGATCGGAAGTTGTTAGACTTTTGTTTCCGGCACTTGTTAGTAAGATATTGTTCTTGTACCAGGCATACATTGGTTCAGCGGCATCAGTAGTTACTTCAAACACTGCTTGGTCACCGGGAAACAGTAAATCACTCGATAAATTGGCTAAAGTTGCCGTTATTTCTTTAAAAAGGACGTTTACTTCAGCAGATCGTTCTTTACACCCACCTATCTTACTAACCTCTACATACCATTTCCCAACAGAATTGGAATCTGCTACAGCACTTACATCAAACGTTGGATAATACCCTTCTTGCGACATGGGTTCGGAATCCTTAAACCACTGGTATATTAATGAAGTATCGTCAACATTACTCTCCAATATATAAGATGTATCTTTGCAAACACGTACTTCACTATCACCATTTATAGAAATACCTATAGATTGTCCGTTAATAATTTCAACAGCATTAGAGAGTGTGGCACTGGAGCATTTATTACCATAATCCAATTCAACATAGTAAACACCAGATTGAGAGGTTGTTATGGAGGCACTTGTTTGGTCTGTTAATAAGGTTCCGTTTCTGTACCATCTATATTTTGGTTCATCTGGATAGTTGTTTACTTCTATGGTTGCGGCCGATCCGTCGCAAATAGCAACCTTGCCTACATAGTTATTAATAACTAAGGGCGTATTGATGGTTAAAAAATAGGCAGGAAAAGCAGCTGTAACAGGACTTAAACGTTCTGGACTGGTGCTTTTTACTCGTATTTTATAATGTTCACCATATATAGTTGTTGGAAACGAAAAAGAAAACTGAAATTTAAAAATACTGTTTTTATCGGAGTAACTGGCTAATGTAGTGGGGTTGCTAAAATCGCCTTCAGCATCAGATAACTCTAAAATAAACTTATTATCAAAATTTACGATAGGTGGATCCCAAGCAAACTCAACATAGTAAGTATTGAATGTAGCAGACGCACAAGGCGCCGAAAACTGTAATACAGGTTGCTTTAAATTTTGGCTATAGCATAAAGTACTGATAAATAGCACAATGAAGCCGACACAAAATTTTAGAGTATGATATTTACCTCTACTCATAACACCTAGGTTAAGTTTAATTTTTTTTAGTTATTAACATTTAAGATTTGGGGTCTTAAAAATGCCAAATATTCATTTCATCGATAAAAACAAACGTTTCAACGGTGTAAAGTTAACTTTTTTTTTCAATCTGACAAGTTTTTTTGACGTTATTAACAAGAGATAAAAGCTTTTATAAAAATTTATCCGATAAACTTTATAAATCTATTTTGCGTAATTTTGCAAAAATCATTTAAACCTATATGAACAGTGATGCAAAATCGCTCAATTTTTTAGAGCAAATTATTGAAAACGATTTGGCCAATGGGATGCCAAAAAAGCACTTAAGATTTAGATTTCCTCCAGAACCCAATGGGTATTTACATATAGGCCACACAAAAGCTATTGGAATAAGCTTTGGTTTAGGTGAAAAATACAATGCCCCCGTTAATTTGCGTTTTGATGATACCAACCCAGCAAAGGAAGAACAAGAGTATGTAGATGCCATTAAAGAAGATGTGGCTTGGTTGGGATATAAATGGGATAAGGAATTATTCTCTTCAGATTACTTTCAGCAATTATACGATTGGGCCGTTCTTTTAATAAAAGAAGGCAAAGCTTACGTAGATTCACAATCCAGTGAGGCTATGGCAGAACAAAAGGGGACTCCCACACAACCAGGCGTTGATGGCCCCTACAGGAACAGGAGCGTAGAAGAGAACCTAGATTTGTTTGAGCGTATGAAAAACGGTGAATTTGAAGAAGGCGCCCACATACTTCGTGCAAAAATAGACATGAAACACCCCAATATGTTGATGCGTGACCCTATTATGTATCGTATTTTGAAAAAGTATCACCATAGAACAGCCAATACCTGGTGTATTTACCCTATGTATGATTGGACACATGGTGAAAGCGATTATATTGAACAAATTTCACATTCCTTATGTTCTTTAGAATTTAAGCCACATAGAGAATTATATGATTGGTTTCTCGATCAAGTTGTAGACCCTAATCTTGTTAGGCCAAAGCAACGGGAGTTTGCACGCTTAAACCTTAGTTATACAATTATGAGTAAGCGTAAACTGCTACAATTGGTTAACGATAAGGTAGTAGCTGGTTGGGATGATCCACGAATGCCAACCATTTCAGGTTTACGCCGTAGAGGCTATACGCCCAATGCGTTAAGAAAGTTTGTGGAAACCGTTGGGGTTGCAAAACGCGATAATGTTATAGATGTATCGCTTTTGGAGTTTTGCATTCGGGAAGATTTGAATAAAACAGCTCCAAGGGTTATGGCGGTTTTGAATCCCGTTAAATTGATAATCACTAATTACCCTGAAGGCAAAGAGGAGTGGTTGGATGCAGAGAATAATCAGGAAGATGATGGTGCTGGCTTTAGAAAAGTTCCTTTTTCCCGAGAACTGTATATAGAACGAGAAGATTTTAAAGAGCAAGCGGGCAGTAAGTTCTTTAGGTTAAAGCTAGGTGGAGAGGTCCGACTTAAAAATGCTTATATTATTAAGGCCAACCGTGTGCTTAAGGACGATAAAGGTACTATTCAAGAAATACATGCAACATATTCTAAAGACACGTCTAAGAAAGTAAAAGGTACGCTGCATTGGGTATCTATTAAGCACGCCCTTAAAGCCGAGGTTAGAGAATATGACCGCTTGTTTATGGATGAAGCGCCAGATAGCTACCAAGATAAAGACTTTTTGGAATTTTTAAATCCAGAATCCTTAAAGATAAGAGAGGCTTTTGTTGAACCCAGCTTGTTGGATGCCAAAGTAGGAGACAGGTTTCAATTTCAACGATTAGGGTATTTTAACGTTGATAAAAATTCCACATCCCAGCACTTAGTTTTTAATAAAACAGTAGGATTGCGCGATACTTGGGCCAAGCAAAAAAAAGATACCCAAGCCCAAAACAATGTACAAAAGCCTAAGGGAAATATAGCACAGCCTAAACGCAAGGCCATTGATGTGATTCAGCAACTTGGGAAAAAGTATACAAATTTACCTGAGCCTAAGCAACTTAAAGTAAAAGAAGAGATAAAGCAATTGGCCAGCAATATTACATACGAAGAACTACAGCCTTTGTTTAATACTGCCGTAAAAAAAGTAGGTACGCGAATAGCTACGATGATCGCGTTGAAAGTGCTTTTAGAGGCAGGATTGAAAAAAGATAATTATATCGAGGAATTTGTTGCTAAAGCCTTAGAAGATAAAAATGATATTTTAGTAGAAGAAGCTAATACCATTTAATATATTTTAAATACTAAGAGAGTCTTTTTGTTGACTATAGCTTCGCCGTACCTTCGACCAAGGCATAAATGTTTATAAATAGCCCAGGCTAAATTATTGTTTTAGCTCTGACAGTTAAGCTATTAGATAGAAAGGTATCATAATTTTAATTATATTTAACTTCTAACTATAACTAAAATTATTATGGAATTTAATTTTTTAGCAATTGTAGCTGCAGCAGTATCAGCTTTAGTTGTTGGGTTTATTTGGTATAACCCAAAAGTTTTTGGAAACGCTTGGATGAAAGCCGCTGGCATGACAGAAGAGCAGATTAAAGGGGGTAATATGGCCAAGATTTTTGGAATGGCTCTGTTATTTGCTTTTTTATTGGCCTTTATATTACAAAGTGTTGTAATTCATCAAATGGGAGCATTAAGTATGGTAGGGGGCGATGCCGCCAATGCATTGCCATCGTATAATGCTTTTATGAGTGATTATGGCGAAGCCTTTAGAACCTTTAAACACGGTGCTTTTCATGGTATCCTAGCGGGTATTTTTATTGCGTTGCCAATTATTGGCACCAATGCATTATTTGAGCGTAAAAGCGCAAAATATATTCTAATAAACAGTGGTTACTGGATTGTTACTTTAGCTGTTATGGGAGCCATTATTTGTGGATGGAAATAATATTTTGTAATTTTTTAACATAATTAAAGACTGAGGGGTTTAACTTCGGTCTTTTTTTATTTTTAGTATTGAAAACATATCATATTTACAACGCTGTTAACAAGTTACCACCAACATGGGATATTTTGGTTGGGCATGATATATTGTTACAAACAAAATATCTTAGGGCTTTAGAAGCAGCTTCACCAAGTAACATACAGTGGTATTATATTGGAATTTTAAGTAACGACCAATTGGTTGGTGTTGCTATAGTACAGCGGGTACAACTGTATTTAAAGGATATGTTTAGAGATACTAGCATATCGTGCATTAAAGAATTTATAAAAGATACGGTTTCTAAAATTTTAAAAGGGAATATTCTAGTTGTTGGTAACCTAACGCACACAGGGCAGCATGGTATATATTTTCAAAAAGAGGAAATAACACAAACCTCTTACTTAAATTTGGTTTATGAGGCTTCATTGGCCATTAAAACCATGATAAAGGCTCAACAAAATAAGAAGATTCGTGCCATTATGTTCAAGGATTATTTTATGGATGATCCGATACATTTAGAGACCGATTTTTTTAATACACATAGGCTGTATAAGGTCTCGGTGCAGCCTAATATGATTATGAAGATAAAGTCTAATTGGGTGTCGTTTGATGATTATGTAGCTAATTTGAATAAAAAGTATAGAGACAGGTATAAACGGGCCAAGAAAAAGCTTGGGAAGATTAAAAATATGGAGTTAAACTTAGAGGCTATTCAAAAGCACACCGAAAAACTTCATGATTTGTATTTAAATGTTTCTAATAATGCTAAATTCAATACATTTTTATTGCCTGAAAATCACTTTGTTAATCTTAAGGAAACTTTAGGTGAAGATTTTAAGGTGTTTGGATATTATTTAAATAATGAATTGGTTGGATTCTATACGCTGATAATAAATGGTAAGGACCTAGAAACCTATTTTTTGGGTTATGATAAAGAACACCAATATCCCAACCAATTGTACTTAAACATGCTTTATAATATGGCCAAATATGCCATAGACAATAAGTTTTTAAATGTTGTTTATGCAAGGACCGCTATGGAAATTAAAAGCTCAGTAGGTGCTAAAGCAGTGCCCATGGCTGTATATTTAAAACATACAAATGGGATTTTAAATGCTATTTTAAAACAGATTTTTGGTTTAATGAACCCCAAACAAAAATGGCATGAGCGCCACCCTTTTAAAGATTAAAGTTTAACAAGTATTTAGTATTGTATTTTTTGAAAACAGCTGTGTTTTGACTATTTTATGCTAAAACAAGATTTATTATGAATACTGCACAAGACTTATTAACAAAAATAACCAAAAAAATACGGGAAATAGAAGCGCAATATCCTGAATTGCAGAAGTATTTAAACGAAACAAGAAATACTTTGCCTAATGATAATGTTGGTTCAGGAATTAATAATGAGGTTTTAGAAGACTACCTTGAAAGTCTAAATGCTATGATTGAGAAATATAAAGGAAAGCCTCATGCATAATGAGGCTTTTTTAATAACGGCTTAATCTTCTTTTTTCTTTTTGACCTCCTTCATCGCTTCGCCAATTTGATTACTGGCTACAAAACTGGCCACCATATCGTTTAGCATATTGCTACCTGCTTGTGGCGCATTGGGTAAAAGAATGAGGTTGCTATTGGTCTCTTCTCCTAAAGATTGAAGCGTATCATAATGCTGTGTAACCACAATTAAAGCAGAAGCTTCTTGACTATTTATTCCGACCCTATTAAGCACTTCAACAGATTCTTCCAAGCCGCGGGCAATCTCACGACGCTGGTCGGCAATACCTTGTCCCTGCAAACGCTTGCTTTCAGCTTCGGCCTTCGCTTTTTCTACAATTAGAATACGAGCAGCATCCCCTTCAAACTGGGCCGCTATTTTTTCCCTTTCGGAAGCGTTGATACGGTTCATAGCCGATTTCACCTGTGCATCCGGGTCAATATCAGTAACTAAAGTTTTAATAATATCAAACCCATAATCCAGCATAGCATCGTTAAGTTCAGCCTTAACAGCAAGTGCAATATCATCTTTTTTCACAAATACATCATCCAGTTTCATTTTAGGCACTTCGGCACGTACCACATCAAATACATAACTGGTAATCTGGTCGTGCGGATAATCCAGTTTATAAAAAGCATCATAAACTTTGTCCTGAATGACTTTATATTGAACAGAAACTTTTAAACGTACAAACACATCATCCAGAGTTTTGGTTTCAATAATCACATCCAATTGTTGGATTTTTAAACTTAAACGGCCAGCAACACGATCGATTAATGGGATTTTAAGCTGTAAGCCTGAATGGCGAATGCTTAAGAATTTACCAAAGCGCTCAATAATAGCTGCGCTTTGTTGCTTAACGGTAAAGAATGAGGATATTAAGATTATTAATCCTAAAAAGATAACTACAGGAAAGAAAAAGCTCATAAATGTTTTATTTAAAAAGTTAGAAAAATTAAGATACTAAAATAATAGTATATTTGGTGCTAATAAATTTTAAAAATGAATTTAAAACAATCTGTTCTATTAGTAGCTATTGTTGCAGGTTTTGTTACAAATAGTTTTTCCCAGCCCCAAGAATATAGAATTACCAATGGTTTTGGAATTTTTGGTGGTATTACAAAATTTGATATCACTACAGATAATTTTACTACATCAAAAGGTAATGGGTTTATAGGAGGCATGTCTGCTACGGTCGATATTCCTCACCGATGGTACAATATAAGTTTTGGCATGCAACTTTCAGAAAGCACTATTGGTATTTCAGCAAGGCCATCTAATATTAGTACCGTAGATGAGTTTATTGATTATAAGCTTTTTGCCGCCCAAGTGGCCTTATTGGGTCATATAAAAGTTGGTGGCAGTTATTTTACCGTAGATGTAGGTCCCATGCTTCAATATAATGGAAAACTGGAGTTAAAGGACAAATCCCAGGAAGGTTACTATATAAACAATTATAGTAACTTGTTGGCACCAGATATTACTAATATTTCCCAGTTTAATATTAATGGCTTAATAGGAGCTACACTTGGCTATGAGTTTATTAAGCTTAAAGCAGAATATATTTATGGGTTTACCAATACTTTAAAGAAATTAAACTCGCAGGAGATAGATACGACTGGAGGAGACTCTAGTTTTAAAGGCAACCAAAGCATGTTGGTTCTTGGTGCTATGATTTCATTTTAAAAAACACGTGAGTAAAACCATTTCTACATCATTGAAACGGCTTTTTCTATACGGTTTACAGTTTCTTTCTTACCAATCATAAACATAATATCGAAAATGTCCGGGCCTTGTAAAGCACCGACCAGAGACAAACGAAGCGGCATCATGACCTGTCCGAATCCAATATTGTTGGATGTTATCCAGCCCTTGATGGTGTTTTGAAGCGTTTCAGGCGTGAAATCGTCCACAGAGCTAACAACTGCCGCAACTTGCTCTAAAATGCCCTTAGCGCCTTCCTTAAATGCTTTTTTAGCAGCTTTTTCATCATAAGCATTGGGCGATATAAAGAAATAATAGCTTAAATCCCAAAAATCGCTTACAAATGTGGCACGTTCTTTTATCATACCAACAACAAGACTTATATAATCACTATCAATATTCGATAATTCGGGATGTTGGGATTTAAAAATTTCAGCTAATGTTTCATTAGGATGCATTTGCATGTAATGGTGGTTAAACCATTTAATTTTATCGGGGTCAAAACGTGCGCCAGATTTATTTACACGCTCAAGGTCAAAAGCTTCAATTAAGGCATCAAGGCTAAAGATTTCTTGTTCAGTACCAGGATTCCACCCTAAAAATGCTAAAAAGTTCACCATAGCCTCAGAGAAGTAGCCGTCTTCCTTATAACCTCTAGAAACATCTTGTGTTTTCGGGTCAGTCCATTGCAAAGGGAATACAGGAAATCCTAATTTATCGCCATCGCGTTTACTAAGTTTTCCCTTGCCGGTTGGTTTTAATATTAAAGGTAAGTGTGCAAATTGTGGCACTTTCCAGCCAAATGCATTATAAAGTTGGTAGTGCAATGCTAAAGACGGTAACCATTCTTCACCACGAATAACATGAGTTATCTCCATTAAGTGATCATCTACAATATTGGCCAAATGGTAGGTTGGCATGCCATCACTTTTAAACAGGACCTTGTCGTCTAAAATATTGGTGTCTATTTTAATATCGCCACGAACAATATCTTTAAGGAGTAGGGTTTCGTCTTTCGGACTTTTAAAGCGAATAACATAATCTTCACCAGCCTCTAATTTGGCTTTTACTTCATCGGGGCTAAGAGATAGCGAATTGCTTAGTTTTAGTCTATTGTGCCAGTTATATATAAACGTTTTTCCTTTGGCCTCGTGATCTTTTCTATGAAAATCCAGTGTTTCGGCTGTATCAAAAGCATAGTACGCATGACCGTTCTCAATAAGCTCATCAGCATATTTTTTGTATAAATGTTTGCGCTCACTTTGCCTGTAGGGCCCAAATGTCTCATTTTTACCAATACCTTCATCATATGGGATGTTACACCAATTTAAAGCATCAATAATATAAGCTTCGGCACCTTCAACATAGCGGTTTTGATCCGTATCCTCAATTCTAAGCACAAACGTTCCTTTGTGTTTTTTGGCAAACAGATAATTGAATAATGCGGTACGAACACCGCCAATATGAAGCGGTCCCGTTGGGCTGGGCGCAAAGCGCACACGAACGTTATTGGTCATGGTTTAATTTAAAATTAATTCTTGAATGTTACTTTTAACTATCAATAAAACTGATTTTGTGAACTTTTTTAGAATTCGTTTGCAAAGATACAATTAACACATTATTATATTCACTGTACTAAATAAAATTGTAGTTTAGTGAGTCATAAACCAAACATAGCATTGCTTAACTTTAAAAACATACAAAATAAGCTCGAAGCGTTTATAAAGCGATATTATTTTAATGAATTGCTTAAAGGCGCCATTTTATTTTTTGCCATTGGATTGCTATATTTCCTGTTTACGTTATTTGTAGAACATTTGTTATGGCTTAACACCAAAGCCAGGACCCTATTGTTTTGGCTGTTTGTGGTTGTTGAGGCTGGTTTGCTTTTTAAGTTTATTGTTTTGCCACTTGCAAAACTTTTCAAGCTTCAAAAAGGTATTAATTACAAAGAGGCCTCAAGGATTATTGGTAAGCATTTTCCAGAGGTTAATGACAAACTGCTCAATGTTTTACAGCTCCATGAAAATACTGCACAATCGGAGTTGCTTTTAGCTAGTATTGAGCAAAAATCGACTGAGCTAAGGCCTATTCCTTTCAAATTGGCTATTAATTTTAAGCAAAACCTTAAATATTTAAAATATGCCGCTATTCCAGTTTTGATTATTCTGCTTACATTTTTATCAGGCAACTACAACTGGTTTAGTGATAGTTACAAACGCGTTGTACACTTTAAAACAGCTTACGAACCCCCTGCGCCATTTCAGTTTTTTGTTATTAATAATAATTTGAGCACAGTAGAAAATAAGGATTTTAAACTTGATGTTAAAACCGTAGGGGAAATTATTCCAGAAAATGCTCAAATAACATTTAA
Source organism: Aestuariibaculum scopimerae (assembly GCF_059428085.1). NCBI lineage: Bacteria > Pseudomonadati > Bacteroidota > Flavobacteriia > Flavobacteriales > Flavobacteriaceae > Aestuariibaculum > Aestuariibaculum scopimerae. Next base: position 1,361,186 of record NZ_CM182089.1, on the reverse strand, counting down.
TAATGAAACATATTACTTAAAGCAGAAAGATGTAGGGGCCTTTGAGTATGTGTTTTCACAACCCAATACAACTATTGATTTTAGATTGAAAGCCAATAACGTTACATCAAAATTATACACACTTAAAGTTATTGATGCGCCTTCGTTATTGAGCCTTGAAATGGTTTTAGATTATCCCAATTACACTAAAAAAGCCAGTAATGTCTTAAAGAGTACAGGAAATGCAGTTGTTCCAGAGGGCACTAATGTTACATGGCGACTAAAAACAAAATCTACAGAGCAAGTTTATTTATATGCTAATGATACAACGGCTTTTTCATTAGAAAAGGACAATGAATTTAGCGCATCAAAACAACTTTTTAACAATTTGTTTTACAGTTTAAGTACCAATAACAAATACCTTAAAGATTACGAAACCTTAGCTTTTAAAATAGATGTTGTAAAAGACGAATATCCAGAAATAAATCTAAAAATGGAGGTTGATAGTTTAGATAAACAAACCCTTTATTTTTATGGACAAGCAAGTGATGATTATGGATTTAGTAAACTACAGATGGTCTATTATCCATCGGAAGATGCATCTAAATCCCAATATCAAGATTTGGATATTTCCAATTCTAATTTAACAGAGTTTATTAATGCGTTTCCCAATAATTTAAATATTGAAGCAGGTGTGCCATATTCTGTTTATTTTCAAGTATTTGATAATGACGTGGTTAACAAATACAAAAGCGCCAAAAGCGACGTATTCCATTACAGAAAACGCACCAAAGAGGAAGATGTTCAAAAAAGTCTGGAAGAGCAGAGTAAAACCATTAAGGATTTGAATAAATCGTTAAAAAATTTTGATGAACAGAATAAACAACTAGAACAACTTTCAATTAACCAAAAAGAAAAGCAAAGCCTAAACTTTAACGACAAAAAGAAGTTACAATCATTTTTAGAACGCCAAAAGCAACAAGATGAAATGATGAAGAATTTTAATAAAAAACTCAAAGAGAATATTGATAATTTTGATGATAGTAAAAAAGAAGACCCATTTAAAGAAGATTTAAAACAGCGTTTAAAAGAAAATGAAGCACAACTCCAAAAGGATGAGAAATTACTAGAGGAGCTAAAAAAACTTCAAGAACAAATTAATAAAGAGCAATTGGCCAATAGGTTAGAAGAGCTGGCCAAGCAAAACAAAAACAAAAAACGTAGTTTAGAACAATTGCTGGAATTAACGAAACGTTTTTATGTAGAAAAAAAACTGGAAAAGCTTAAGGAAGATTTAATGAAGCTTGCGATAGACCAAGAGGATTTATCAAATAAATCTGAAGACGAAAACAAAAAGGAAAAACAGGAGGGCTTAAATGAACGATTTGAGGATTTCAAGAAGCAAATAGAGGATTTAAAAAAAGAAAGTAAAACGCTAAAAAAACCTATTGATATTCCTCAAGACAAATTAGAAGAAAACGATATTCAAAAAGAACAGCATAATGCATCAGAGCTATTGGAGAAGCATGAAAAGACTCCAGATTCCAAAGATAATGACAGTGAGCACAAGGATAATCAGAATTTTAAAGACGCACAACAAAGCCAAAAAAATGCGGCTAAAAAGATGAAAAAAATGAGTCAGCAAATGCAAAACACCATGCAAGCTTCAGGCGGCGAGCAAATGCAGGAAGATGTTGAAATGCTCAGACAGATACTTGATAATTTGGTATTGTTCTCATTTGATCAAGAATCATTGATGAATGACTTTAAATCTATTGAAGAAAACCACAATAAGTATGCAAGCTATTTAAAAAGACAAAACAGTTTGAGGGCGCATTTTGAACATGTAGATGACAGTTTGTTTGCACTGTCGCTTCGACAACCTAAGCTTTCCGAAAAAGTAAATAAAGAAATTTCTGATGTTTATTACAATATAGACAAGGCATTAGATTTGTTTGCAGAAAATCAATTATATCAAGGTGTTTCCAGTCAGCAATTTACTATCACTGCAGCTAATAATTTAGCTAATTTTTTGAGTGATGTTTTAGACAACATGCAAGATAAGCTAAGTATGTCTCCCAGTAAAAATGGACAAGGCGATATGCAATTGCCCGATATTATTATGAATCAAGAACAGCTTAACAAAATGATGGAAGAGGGTATGAAAGAGAACCAAGAGGGGAAGTCCCAAAAGAAAGGGGAAGGGCAAAAGCAGTCTGATGAGGGCCAAGATTCCAAAGAAAGTAAGCAACCGGGTGAACAGGGTAATGAATCTGAGGGAGATGGCAACAGTGATAGTATAAACGGTTTGCTATATGAAATATATCAAAAACAGCAAGAGTTAAGAAACGCTTTAGAAGACAAACTGGCCAAAGAAGGTAAGAGTGGCAATGGCAATAATTTACTAAAGAAGATGGAAGATATTGAGTTGGATTTGCTTAACAAAGGTTTTACCAATCAAACACTTCAAAAAATGTTAGATTTAAAGCACCAATTACTTAAGTTGGACAATGCTGCATTTGAACAAGGTGAAGAAGAGAAGCGCGAGTCTAACACTAATGTTAACAACTTCAACAACAACACCAAGAATCAAATTCCAAACGCCAAGCAATATTTTAACAACACTGAAATTTTAAACAAACAAACACTACCTTTGCGCCCAATTTATAAGAGAAAAGTCCAAGATTATTTTAAATCCAACAATGATTAACTTTAATTACGAAGGCGATTTTAGATTAGATAACGAATTACAGTTGGCCACATGGATTCAAGATGTTATTAAATCTGAAGGGTTTAAACTAGAAGAGATCAATTATATATTCTGTGATGATGCCTATCTTCATAAATTGAATGTCGAATTTCTTAATCATGATACCTTAACTGATATTATCAGTTTCGATTACACAATAGGAAAAATTATACAAGGAGATATCTTTATATCCATTGAGCGTGTATCAGATAATGCCAAAGATTTTAAGGTAACTTTTAAGGAAGAATTACTGCGTGTTATGGTTCATGGTGTGCTTCATTATTGTGGTTATAAAGATAAGCTTGATAGTGATGCTAAGCTTATGCGAATGAAGGAAGATTTATATCTAAAGCGACTAATTGCTTAATATCCACTATTTCGCTGTATATTTGCACACTAAAATTTTTAAATTAATCATGTTCCACGTGGAACAAGTAAGATGAGAGTGATATGTTTAACGATGTTTATGATGTTATAGTTGTTGGTGCAGGCCATGCGGGCAGCGAAGCAGCTGCGGCTGCGGCAAACATGGGTAGTAAAACATTGCTTATTACAATGAATCTGCAGAACATAGCACAAATGTCCTGCAATCCGGCTATGGGCGGCATTGCTAAAGGACAGATAGTAAGGGAGATTGATGCTTTGGGTGGCTATAGCGGTATTGTATCAGACACTTCAGCTATACAGTTTAAAATGCTTAATAAGTCCAAAGGGCCTGCTATGTGGAGTCCAAGGGTGCAGAGTGATAGAATGCGTTTTGCGGAAGATTGGCGACTCCTTTTAGAAGGCACTCCCAATCTTGATTTTTACCAAGAAATGGTGGCTGGTTTAATAGTAGAGAAAGATAAAGTAGTTGGCGTTAAAACGTCTCTTGGCGTTAAAATAAAGTCCAAGACAGTTGTTTTAACGAACGGAACCTTTTTAAACGGTTTGATACATATTGGTGACAAAAACTTTGGAGGGGGAAGAGCAGGCGAAAAAGCCGCAACAGGAATTACAGAACAGTTAGTGGAATTAGGGTTTGATTCTGGGAGAATGAAAACTGGAACACCACCACGTGTAGATGGAAGGTCTTTAGATTATTCTAAAATGATAGAACAACCCGGAGATGATAATCCCGAGAAGTTCTCGTATTTAGACATCACTAAACCGTTAGAAAATCAACGTTCGTGTTATATGACATATACCAGTGAAACGGTGCATGATTTGTTGCGAGAGGGATTTGATAGATCGCCCATGTTTAACGGACGTATTAAAAGTATTGGGCCACGATATTGTCCATCAATAGAGGATAAAATTAACCGATTTGTAGAAAAAGACAGGCACCAATTATTTGTTGAGCCAGAAGGTTGGAACACTGTTGAGGTTTATGTTAATGGGTTTTCAACTTCACTGCCAGAAGATGTACAGTACAAAGCATTACGTTCTGTAAAGGGTTTTGAAAATGTTAAGTTTTTTAGACCAGGCTACGCTATCGAATATGACTATTTTCCGCCAACGCAATTAAAGCATACTCTGGAAACTAAACTAGTAAAAGGGTTATATTTTGCTGGTCAAATTAACGGAACCACTGGCTATGAAGAAGCTGCTTCGCAAGGTATAATGGCGGGGATTAATGCCAGTTTACAGGTTCAACAAAAAGATGTATTTACTTTAAAAAGAGATGAGGCCTATATAGGAGTTTTAATAGATGACTTAATCACTAAGGGCACAGAAGAGCCCTATAGAATGTTTACGTCAAGGGCCGAATATAGAACGTTGCTGCGGCAAGATAACGCCGATCTACGTTTAACACCCAAGGGTTATGAATTAGGTTTGGCCAGTGAAAAGCGCTTACGTAGAATGGAAGAAAAGCATAATAAAGCTGAAAAGTTTGTTGGTTTTTTTGCCAAAACGAGCATTAAGCCAGAGGTAGCTAATCCAGTTTTAGAATCAAAAGAATCATCTCCCATAAAGCAATCTGATAAGATGTTTAAGATTTTTTCTAGGCCAAATATTACTATTGAGGATATGCGTAAATTTGATACTGTTGAAGATTATATAAATCGTAACAATTTAGACAGAGAAATTATTGAGCAGGCTGAGATTCAAGTTAAATACTCTGGATATATTTCAAAAGAAAAGAATAATGCAGATAAACTTAGCAGGTTGGAATATGTAAAAATACCTGAAAATTTTGATTACTCTCAAATAAAATCCATGAGTTTAGAAGCAAGGGAGAAGCTTAAAAAAATACAGCCAACAACGGTTTCTCAAGCGTCAAGAATTAGTGGTGTTTCACCAAATGATATTTCAGTTTTGTTGGTTTATATGGGGAGATAATTTTTAAGTTCCACGTGGAACATTTGTAAATTTATTAAAATCACGCTTTAAATAAGTGGCAAAAAACATCATCCAAAACGTCTATTTAAAAGTAAAAGACCACTCCGTTTCAGGCGAAGAATTTGAGCTAATTCATAATCCCGAATATGGTTTTTTGGAAACAGTGCCACAACCGGCAGTAACCCAATTGGCTGCCTATTATAAAAGCGAAGATTACATTTCGCACACAGATTCTAAACGTAATTTATTTGAAAACGTATATCATTTGGTTAGGAAAATTTCACTTCAAAAGAAATTAAAACTCATCAATTCGTTTCAAACAGAAACAAAACACCTTTTAGATATAGGATGTGGTACAGGCGATTTTTTACAAGTTGCCCAACAAAACCATTGGGATGTGGTAGGAGTGGAACCTAACCATAAAGCTAGGGCGATTGCCAATAAGAAAACGCAAAACGCTGTTTATGATACAGAGACGCTTTTTAATTTACAAGCTGCCACCTTTGATGTAATAACTCTTTGGCATGTGCTAGAACATTTGCCAGATTTAAACAAACAAATTCACACCTTTAAAAGATTATTAAAACCCGATGGAGTATTGGTGATAGCTGTTCCCAATTATAAAAGCTATGATGCACAACATTACAAATCATTTTGGGCGGCCTACGACGTTCCAAGACACCTTTGGCATTTTAATAAAGCTTCTATTTCTAAATTGATACAAAAAGTTTCTTTGCAGGTTATAAAAATAAAACCCATGTTTTTTGACGCTTTTTATGTTAGCCTGCTTTCAGAAAAATATAAAAGTGGACGCATGAATGTATTTAAAGCTTTTATGATTGGTTTTATTTCAAATCTCATTTTCTTTAAAACCAATGAGGCTTCGTCACATATTTACGTCATCAAAAGCCCAAAAATTAAATTACAAAGCGAATAAAGCGCTTTTGCAGACAAAGCAGGGAAATCCTTTGTCAATTTCTTTTACAGCGTTAAATCGCTTAAAAACCATGCGCAATCAATAGTAAATAATTATTTAAAAATATTAATCCATAAATTTTAATTATATATTAAAATCAAACTAAATAATATATTAATTATGCTTTACTTTATTACATTTGTTCGAATTAATAAAACAAACAAATGAAAAATATAATTTATGTAGTTGCTTTAGCCTTGGCACTAACCTCATGCCAAAAACCAGCTAAAATTGGATTTGTAAATAACAGTACTGTTGTAAACGATTATCAAGAGAAAAAAGATATTGAAGCAAAATACCAAACTAAAGACGAAGCTTTTAGAAAAAGAGCCGATAGCATAGGAAAAGCATTCCAGCAAGAAGTAAAAGAAGCTCAACAAACAGCCCAAAGGTCATCACAAACAAAGGCGCAGGAACTCATGGGAAGCCTACAGCAAAAGCAACAGCAATTGCAACAACAAATGCAATACGAACAGCAAGAATTGCAACAAGCTTTTCAAACAGAAATAGACTCTGTTATTAGTAAAGTAAAAACATTTGTTAACGAATATGGTAAGAGCAATGGTTACACCTATATTTTAGGAACAAGCGATGTGTCTTCTACAGTTATGTACGGCACTGATGAAAATGATTTAACCACCGTAATACTTGATGCATTAAACCAAGCTTACAAAAAAGAGCAATAGGACTTCAGTATAGAAAAATATTTTATTTGATAAAAGCCTTATAATTGTAAGGCTTTTTTTGTTGGGAATTTTAAGGTTTAAGTTAAAAAAATAATTTGCGACAAAGGCTTACTGATTGGGGACAAGCTTTGTCGCAAATTTAGCTAACACAACCTAAAAAAAGCAACACCGCTTCAATTAATTTAAACCAAATCATCAAATTTAATTTTTACAGGTATTACTAACCATAAACGCAGGTAAGTTTATGTAAATCAGGGTGTTTGGGGCAATTTGGGGCTTTCGGGGCTAATAACAACTATGTTATTTTATGGGGCATAAACATCATAGTTTATATATATAACAGTTAAAAAAGAAAACACCCTACTTATTTGTTTAATTTTTTTAATTTTGATTTATTAGCCTTGCGTATTATTTGCATTTATGAATAATGAATCTAAATCCGTGTGTGAACAGCGTAACTACGAAGAGCTGTTCAATACACATTCAAAAACCCTATATAATTTTATATATTATAAATGTGGTGACAAGCAGCAGGCTGAAGATATTGTACAGGATGCTTTCATTAAACTATGGGATAACTGTTCCAAGGTTTTGTTTACTAAAGCCAAATCTTATTTATACACAGTAGCAAGAAATCTTTTTTTAAATGAAATGAACCACAAGAAGATTGTCCTAAAGCACCAATCTATTCCTGTGGGCAAAAGCACGAATGAGTCACCAGAATTTTTATTGGAAGAACAAGAGTTTATGGAACGGCTAAAAAAAGCTATAGCAGACTTGCCAGAAAAACAACGCGAAGTTTTTTTGTTAAGCAGGATTGATAATAAAAAATATTCAGAAATAGCAACAATAACAGGAATCTCTGTTAAAGCTGTAGAAAAGCGAATGAGTTTGGCTTTAATTGCACTTAGAGAAAAATTAGGTGATATTTAAAGTAGGGTAAAATAAAAATAAACTGTTTAATTATTACATGAACAATTTAAAAAGATGGATAAATATATTAAAGACAATACTTTTTTAGCTCGATGGATTGCCGGAGAATTAACTCCCGAAGAGCTAGAAAAGTTTAAAAAATCTGATGATTATCCAGTTCTTAGTAAAATTAATGTAGCGTCCCAAAATCTAAAAGCTCCTACTTTTAACAATCAAGCGCTATTAAGTAAACTAAAAGAACTAAATAACACAAAGACCCAAACCAAAGGAAAAGTTATAAAACTTGTTCCTAATTGGGTGTATGCGGCGGCGGCTGTGGTTATTGCACTTGGGATATTTTACATTACAACCATGCGATCGCATTTTCAAACTGGGTTTAGAGAGCAATTGGCCGTAGTGCTTCCTGACAATTCCACAGTTAAACTCAATGCCAATACACAGTTAGATTACAAAACATTGAATTGGAAATCCAATAGAGAGTTAAAACTGGATGGTGAAGCTTTTTTTGATGTTGAAAAAGGGCAATCTTTTAAGGTCGTTACCGATGAAGGCCTTGTAGAAGTGCTAGGTACTGAGTTTAATATTATAGCTAGAGACGCCTATTTTGAAGTGCAATGTATGGAAGGAAAAGTAAAAGTATCCAGCACTTATTTAAATAAACATGTAATTCTTTTACCTGGAAAAGCAGTAAGGATATTAAACAATGCTATAGAAGAATGGGATTTCGCGTTAAGTGAATCTAACTGGACGTTAGGTGAAAGCACATTTGTTAATACTCCAATAGACCAAGTATTAAAAGCGCTGGAAAACCAGTTTGAAATTAAGTTTGATAAGTCAAATATTAACACAAATAAGCGTTTTACTGGAGCTTTTACACACCAAGATTTAAAACTAGCTTTAAAAACGGTTATGGCCCCTATGGGCATGTTTTATACCCTCGACAAAGAAAAAGATATTATTCTTCTTAATTCAAGTAACAATAACTAAATAATTTAGTTATATTAACCCAACTTTAGGAGTTACTTGAATTAACCAAGAATAGTAAATGAAATGTAAAATAGTAATTTTATTTTTCCTCTTTTCGTTATGTACAACGGCTCAAGAAAGAATAACGTTAAGCTATTCTAACGAAACATTAAATCAGGTTTTCTTAGATCTGGAAAAAAGGTTTAACATTAAATTTTCTTTCAATTCCGAATTGGTAAATGATCGGTTTGTAAATCTAAACCTTAATCAAGTCACTTTAGAAGATGCCTTATTGGCTATAGAAGATCAACTTTCCATTACATTCAAAAAAGAATCAGAACGTTACTATACTGTAAAAAGTAAGCGTATTCGGTTAACGGATACCCAAGAGTTAGAAGAAGTGTTGATAGAAGAGTATTTAACCCCTGGAATTAGTAAAAAAAATGAAGACACTTCCATTTCGCTTTCCCCCAAAAAAATGGAAATACTACCTGAACTAACCGAGCCAGATGTTTTGCAAAGCATTCAATTGATACCCGGTGTACAAAGTCCAACAGAGACAGCATCAGGACTATTTATTAGGGGCGGAACCCCTGACCAAAACCTAATACTTTGGGATGGAATAAAAATGTATTATTCAGGGCATTTTTTTGGGACCATTTCAGCATTCAACCCTTATATAACAGATGAAATTAAATTATATAAAAATGGCACCAGAGCAAAATATGGGAATAGAATATCTGGGGTTATAGATATTGCCTCAAGCAGTGATATTCCCAATGCGATAGAGGGAGGCTTTGGTTTTAATATGACACATGCCGATGCGTATTTAAAAGTACCATTAGCAAAATCAGTTGGTGTTATGGTGTCTGCAAGACGCTCTATTACCGATGTTATTAGCACGCGAACCTTTAAAAACTTATCCAAAAGAGTTTTTCAAGAAACAAAAATTTCTGAAGGCAATAAGGTCTTTGAAGATGATGAAGTAACAACAACAAAAGACTTATTTTATTTTACCGATTTCACTGTAAAAGCAATAGTAAAATCAAATGAAAACAATGAATTTACCATAAGTAACTTATACACAAAGAATAAATTAGATTATGGGTTTTTAATTGAGGCTTATGACGAGGCTTCACAAGACAAATTAGAAATAATTAATCAGGGAACAAGTTTTAACTGGAACCATAAATACAATAATGCTTTTTCGCACCAATTTAGCGTTTACAATTCTAGTTTCGACTTAGAATATTTGGGCACCAATAGTATTACAGATGAATTTAATGATGCTTTGGGAAAACAAAATGAGATTGATGATTTTGGCTTTTCATTTGATACCAATTGGCATATGAGTAGTCCAACAACAATTGGTTTGGGGTATCAATATTCTACAAACAAAGTTGAATATGGGCTAAGCTTTACTGATAGTGAAAGCCCTGAGGATAGCTTTAACGAAAATAATATGGAAACGAATAATATACATGCTCTTTATTTGGATTACCAATTCAAAGAAAATAAGAAGCTGTTTGTAAATGCAGGACTAAGAGCCAATTATTTTTCAATATTGAATAAACTATTCATTGAACCCAGACTGCAATTAGAAACGTATTTAAATTCGAATTTCAGATTAAAATTTTCAGGAGAAAGTTTGCATCAAACAGTAAGCGAAGTTGTTGAGTTTAATACACAAGAGTTTGGTTTAGAAAATCAGATATGGGTATTATCCAATGGCGAAGATATACCCGTTCTTAAAAGTGCACAATTAACGGCAGGGGTTATATTTGAGCAAAGAGGCTGGAATATAGATGTAGAAGGGTTTTATAGAAACATAAGAGGGCTAACGTCATTTACATTGGGTTTTGACAATATTAATGATTTCTTTTCAATTGGAAAAAGTAATGTTTTGGGAGTGGATGTCCTTATAAAAAAGAAAGTTAAAAAGTATCGTACATGGTTGAGTTATTCAATGATGAACAATGATTTTACCTTTGATGCCATTAATAATGGAGAAAAATTCTCTGGGAATACGGATATAACACATCATTTAACTTGGTCTCACACCTATGAATGGGACCATTTTAACCTGTCTTTGGGGTGGAACATTAGAACAGGCATACCCTACACAAGCGCAACAGGCGTAACCGAAACATCTGAAGGGACTATTATTAATTATGAAAAAACAAATGGTACCCGATTGCCAAGTTATGATAGACTGGATATTTCTGCTACGTATAAATTCAATATTTCCAAAAATAAAAAGTGGAAAGGAAAATTAGGGGCTTCTGTTTTAAATCTATATAGCAAGAAGAATTTATTAAGTCGTACTTATGAAATAAGGCAAAGTACTACAGATGACAGCTATGTTCTGGGGGAAATAAACAAGACTTCATTAGGACTTACGCCTAATCTTGTTTTTAGATTGGAATTTTAACATGTTATTTTTTGTGAAGCAAACGGGTAAGTTTGATAGATAAATCTGTTAAGATGATTTTGGAATTTCCATTGCGCTCTATATGATAAATGGCATCTTGCAATTCATCACTAATTTCCAAAATATTATTGCCATGAACAAAAGGCGCAAAATTTTCTAACTTAAAAGTATCGGTTTTGGGTTCTAAAAACACCAATTCGTTAGCATTATAATTAAGTAATAAGGCCTGCCTGAAAAAGTCTAAACAAAAGTTAAGAAATTGTTTTTGTGTTTCCCGCCCTGTTTTGGCAATATCCTCGCTCCAAGATATTAAATCATGAATGGCCGCTTTGTTGCCTTTGGCTTTAAAAGCGCTGCGGATCCAGAAAATAAACCATTCTTCAAACTGTAAATCTTCAGAATCTTGATATACCAAATCACAAGCTTTATTGTAATTTCCATTGGCTTGGTGAGCTATTTTTGTGGCAATAGTACTATTTAAGTCGTAATTCTTTATCAGTGCATCCTTTATAACATCTTCAGCTAATGGCGGAAAGTGAAGTATTTGGCAACGCGATTTTATAGTATTTATAATTTGCTCTTCATCCTCAGCAATTAAAATAAAAATCGTTTGGTTGGGTGGTTCTTCAATAAGTTTTAAGAGTTTGTTGGCACAGGCGGTATTCATTTTTTCTGCCATCCAAATAATCATGACCTTATAGCCACCTTCATAGGATTTTAAGGATAATGATTTCACGATATCTTGCGCCTCATCAACCCCAATTTGCCCCTGTTTATTATCAACACCCAATAATTTATACCAATCAAATAAATTGCCATAAGGTTGCTCTTTTAGAAGTTGACGCCATTCCACGAGATAATGGCTGGAAACAGGATGGCTTTTAACCTTATCACTTGTAGTAACAGGAAATGCAAAATGTAGATCAGGATGGGAAAAATTCTTGAACTTTAAATTACACGAGTCATTACCAGAGCTATTTTCACCATTGGAATTGTTGCACAGTATGTATTGCGCATAGGCTATAGCCATAGGAAGTGTTCCACACCCTTCATGACCAACAAATAATTGAGCATGCGGAATTCTTTCATTATCAACACTTTGAGTTAAGTGTTTTTTTATGTGATCTTGACCAAGAATATCTTCAAATAACATAGAGCAAATATACTAGAATAGATATATCTAAGCGCATTAAGACTAAATAAAAGGCGGATTATCGAATTTAATAGGAACTAACTTTTATTTTACCATAAATTTGAGTTCCCTCACAAAGTTATTCGTTTTAATTATTCTAAAAATTAAAATTATGAGTAAAACCAAGATAACGGTTTTTTTACTTCTAATAGCTGTATTTTACTTAAATGCGCAAGGGGTAAAGCAGGGATTTGATGATGGCGGCGACAATTGGTCGTTTACATCAAATATTCCATTCTACTCTATGAATAACGGAACAGATTTATGGAAAGCATTATCTGTAGCAAATGGAAGAGTTCCAGGTGCTTTCTCTGGGCCATCTTATTTAGCAGGAAGAGATTTAGACAACGATTATTCTGAATTAATAACAGGCATACCCGCTCCAGAACACATACTTATGTTTGCTCCAGTACATATAAACGGATTTGGAGCTGAAATATCTTTTCGCGTAAATTATGTTGGATTAGATTCTGAAGACTATATATATTTTGAAGTAACTTATGACAATGGATCTTCTTGGGAAGCTTGTAACTATACAGAAAATATTTTTAAAACAACACAAACGGGACATTTTAATTCCAATGGTTGGAAAGAGATTAGTTATAATGTTCCTTCAGGCCATGAATATGTAAGATTAAGACTGGTAGTATATCAAAATGGGAATGCTTATTTAGGGTTTGATGATTTTGAACTAAAGATGACTACCTTATCTAACAAGCATAATGTTATTGATGGTTTTTCTTTTGGTCCGAATCCAACTAGAAATTTTTTAAAATTAAGAGCAAATAAAGTGCTTAGCAGGGTTACAATTTATAATGTTTTGGGTAAAGAAATAACTAGCATTAAAGGAAACTCCAAAGAAATGCAGATAACCTTGGAAAACCTAAATAATGGAATCTATTTAGCTAAAGTTGAGTCTGGAACGTTATCTCAAACAATAAAAGTCATTAAAAAATAAGGGCTTAGCAATCCTTTTTCCAAAACCCAATAACACATAATATTCTAATTTATGTGATGGTTTTTCAAACTTTCAACAGAAAAACACAAATAAAAACAGCTTTTCATAAAATATTTAAAACTTCAATCGTTTTCGTTAAAAAGGGATTTAAAACCTGTTTTTAATTAATTACATTTGTGGAACAAATTTGTTAATATTAAAAGGATGAAAACGCTAAAAGACTTCAATTTTAAAAATAAAAAAGCACTGATACGAGTAGATTTTAATGTTCCGTTGAATGATAAATTTGAAGTAACAGATGCCACTAGAATAGTATCGGCAAAACCAACCATTATTAAAATTTTAGAAGATGGGGGAAGCTGTATTTTAATGTCACATTTAGGGCGTCCTAAAGGCGTTCAAGATGAGTTTTCATTACGCCATATTGTTGAAGAAGTTGAAAACATTTTAGGGGTTGAAGTAAAATTCATTGATGAGTGTGTAGGCGACAAAGTTGAAGCAGCAACCAAAAACTTAGAGCCGGGACAAGTTCTATTATTGGAAAATTTACGCTTTCATAAAGAAGAAACGGCTGGCGACAAAGTATTTTCAGAACAACTATCAAAATTAGGGGATATTTATGTAAATGATGCCTTCGGTACAGCACATAGAGCACATGCCTCAACAACTATTGTTGCAGGGTTTTTTCCAGAGAATAAATGTTTTGGATACCTATTAGCGCAAGAAATAGAAAGTATTGATAAAGTACTAAAAACTGGAGAAAAACCTGTATTAGCAATTCTTGGAGGGGCCAAAGTTTCTTCAAAAATAACCATTATAGAGAATATTCTAGATAAGGTTGACCACCTTATTATTGGTGGCGGAATGTCGTTTACCTTTATAAAAGCACAAGGCGGAAAAGTTGGGGACTCCATTTGCGAAGATGATAAACAAGAATTAGCGTTGAACATATTAAAACAAGCTAAGGAGAAGGGTGTAAAAGTACATTTACCAGTTGATGTTGTTGCTGCGGATGCTTTTAGCAATAATGCCAATACTAAAGTTGTAGACATTAAAGAAATTCCAGATGGTTGGCAGGGGTTGGACGCTGGTCCTGAATCCATTAAACGTTTTGATGAAGTTGTAATGCAATCCAAAACGATACTTTGGAACGGTCCTTTAGGCGTTTTTGAAATGGAAACCTTTGCTAATGCCACCATTGAATTAGGGAATTCCATTGCTGAAGCAACAAAAAACGGTGCTTTTTCACTAGTTGGTGGAGGCGATTCCGTTGCAGCAGTAAAACAGTTTGGTTTTGAAGATAAAGTTAGCTATGTAAGTACTGGAGGTGGCGCTATGCTAGAAAGTTTAGAAGGGATTGTCCTGCCTGGAATAGCAGCAATTTTGGAATAAATTAAATTAAGTTTTTAAATTAACTTAAAAAATACGATTTTAGCCATAATATCGTTCAATAACAAATGAATAGATTTTATGGCTTTTCGGTTTTTTATAATGATTTTCATGTTTTGGTTTGCTACAGGGTTTTCGCAAACAAAAGACACTATCCCCCCCCAAAGTGAAAAGCTTAAAGATTCTTTGGTTGATGGCAATACCATTCTAACTAAAAAAATCATGGCACAAGCAGATACTGTTTTGTTAAAAAAAGTAGAAGACAACCTGTTTGCCGCCAATTTAGATGAAAAATGGCTTGAAGAACTCTACAGCAATGCACTTTATGATACCATTTATAATACTGTTACAAACCTTACTTTTGAAGATATTGATTACCCAGAACTTTCTACAGAATTATTAAAAACAAGATTGGTACAACTAAATGCCAAAACACCATTTAATGTTGAATATAATCCAGGATTGGAGAGTGTTATAAAATCCTATTTAAAAAACAGAAGAGAATCGCTGCAAAGACTTATTAACTTAAGTGCGTTTTATTTTCCAATGTTCGAACGCGAATTGGACAACTATAACTTACCACTAGAAATTAAGTATTTAGCCATAGTAGAATCTGCATTAAAGCCAAGGGCTAAATCCAGAGTAGGAGCTACAGGCTTATGGCAATTTATGTTCAGCACAGGCAAAATGTATGGCTTAGACGTGAGTAGCTATGTAGATGAGCGTAGTGACCCAATAAAATCTACAGAAGCTGCAGCAAAGTATTTGTCAAAGCTTTATGAAATTTTTGGTGATTGGGATTTAGCTCTCGCTGCCTATAACTCAGGACCAGGTAATGTTACTAAAGCAATTAGAAGATCTGGGGGATATCAGAATTATTGGAACATAAGGCACCATTTACCAAGGGAAACAGCTGGATACTTACCTGCATTTTTAGCCACTATGTATATTTTTGAATATGCCGAAGAGCACGGATTTAAAAACATTAAACCAGATGTGGCCTATTTTGAAACAGATACCATTCGTGTTAAACAAATGATAACCCTAGATCAAATTTCAGAAGTTACTGGGGTAACTATGGAAGAACTTCAGTTTTTAAACCCATCCTATAAGTTAGATATTATTCCGTTTATAGAAGATGAAAATTATACCATACGCTTACCCAAAAGCGTTGTTGGCGATTTTGTGACCAATGAAGACCAAATATATGCATTTGCCAAAGCAGAATTTGATAAGCGAGAAAAGCCATTGCCACAATTTTTTGAGGCAGATACAAAAGTAACATATAGAGTAAAAGCAGGAGATTTTTTAGGTAGAATAGCAAGACGATATGGGGTTAGAGTAAGTCAAATAAAACAATGGAATGGCTTAAGAAGCAATGATATAAGAATAGGGCAGCGATTAACCATATATCCACGTAAACCACATATAGCCTCAAACCCATCAGTAAACAACGCGCCACCAACGCCCACTTCAGGTAATATTATAACCTATACGGTTAAGAGCGGAGACACTTTATGGGGTATCTCTAAAAAATTTCCTGGTGTTTCCATTCAAAATATTAAAGATTGGAACGGTATTAGTGGTAATAATTTAAAACCAGGAATGAAACTTAAAATATCTAAAGGCTAGTTCCCAAAATTAATTAAATTATGCGAAACATTCTTTTTCTAGCAGCTATATTATTTATGACTTCCTGTGGGGAGAAAAAATCATCAAAAAAAAGCAGATTCATTTTAGACTCCTCTGGTAGTATTAACAACGTTTCAGTAGTTGTAAGTAATGAATTGTGGGATGGTAGCGTTGGTGAAACCATAAGAAATGTTCTTACAGCACCCATATATGGTTTGCCGCAAGACGAACCTACATTTACTTTAAGCCAAATACCTCCTTCGGTTTTTTCAGGGTTCGTCACAAAAAATAGAACCATTCTAAAAATAGAGTCTGGTAAAGAGGCTTCTATAGATGTTTCAAATAATGTTTACGCACAGCCCCAAAAAGTTATTGTTATTTCCGGGAAAACAAGACAAGAGATTATAAATATAATTAAAGAGAATGCTTCGAAAATAGTTGAGACATTTAGAAATGAAGAGTTGACAGAGCGGCAACGGCAAATGGCCAAATCTCCACATGATTATAAATCTATCCATGAAAAATTGGGTTTGACCATTCAGTTTGCCTCCATATATAGAATTGCCAAAGAAACAGATAATTTCTTTTGGATTAGAAAAGACATTACAACAGGTACCAGTAACTTAATGATATATGAATTGCCAATTCATGCCATAAAAAGAAACGATAGTATTGTAAATCAAATTATAAGAATTAGGGATTCCATTGGTAAAGCACATATCGAAGGAGCTATTGAAGGCACTTATATGGTTACTGAAAATGCTTATACACCATTTTTTGCTGAAACGATTGTAGACAATAAACCAGCTTTTGAAACAAAAGGTATTTGGGATTTAAAAAATGGGTTCATGGGCGGGCCATTTATTAATTATGCTATCGAAGATAAGATTAATAATCGTTGGGTGGTTATAGAAGGTTTTGCTTTTGCACCATCAGTTGAAAAGCGTGATTATATGTTAGAGCTCGAATCCATCATTAAATCGGTTAAAATAGATTAAGCTTCTACAAAATCACTAAAAATAAAAAAGACCAACATTAATTTAATATTGGTCTTTTTTTATATACAAGATAAAGGCGAATTTATTCTTTTTTATCGTCTTTTTTATCACCGTCTTTACTAGCATCCTTAAACTCTTTAATGCCACTTCCAAGCCCTCTCATTAATTCAGGGATTTTTTTTCCTCCAAATAACAACAGAATCACCACAACAATTAATATAATCTGTGGCGCCCCAATCATTCCTAAAAATATACTTAATGATACCATAATTCCTAATTTTGTTATGCAAAGTTAATAATTAAAGTTTAATAATATCGTTTTAGGCATAACTTTAGCATAAAGCAAACAAGTCTTGCAATAATTTTAATTAATTTTGTTTTAACATGAACAGCAACAGGAAAAAGCCTAAAAGAATAAAGCGAAAATTACTTGATAAGTATCGGCTGGTTATATTGAGCGAGAATACTTTTGAAGAACGCCTATCAATAAAACTAACACGATTAAATGTTTTTGTTTTAGCGTCTTTGTCGGCTATTTTATTAATTGTAATAACCTATGTTATAATAGCGTTTACGCCACTTAGAGAATACATCCCAGGATATTCATCAACGGCATTGAAAAAGAAAGCAACGGAATTGAATTATAAAACAGATTCATTGCAACAAGTTATCGCAATGAACGATAGGTATTATGCATCTATAAAAAAAGTATTAAAAGGCGATATTAGCGCCGTAGATTTTAATAAAGACTCTATTATTGAAGCTGTAAAGTTAGAAGCAAGCGAGGTGAACTTAGCACCTATTGCAGAAGACTCTCTTCTACGTGAAAAAGTTGATAAAGAAGATAAATACAACTTATTTGAATCGGCAACATCAGCATCTAATTTTGTGTTATTTCCTCCAGCCAATGGAAATATTAGCGAACCATATAATGTAAAAGAAAAACATTATGCGGTTGATATTGTTGTTGCAAAAGACACTCCAATAAAAGCCACAGCAGATGGTATTGTAATTTTTGCTGAGTGGACGGCTAGCACAGGGTATGTCATTATTATTGAACATAGCTATGGATTGATTTCGGTATATAAGCATAATAAAGCTTTAACAAAAACTCAAGGCGATTTAGTAAAAGCTGGAGAAGTAATAGCAACTGCTGGCGGTTTAGGGGAATTATCAACAGGGCCCCATTTACATTTTGAACTTTGGAACGATGGGTATCCTATAAACCCAACAAACTTTATAGATTTTAACTAGATGATGACCGTATTAAAATCTGCTTTAGCAAAATTATTTGCTTTACAAGTGCATAGAGGTATCAAAAAATGGTCTAAAAACCCTTTTAAGACTCAGGAAAAGGTGTTTCAAAATTTAATAACCCAAGCTATTAGCACGCAGTTTGGTAAAGATCACGATTTTATAAGTATAAACAGTTATGAGGATTTTGTAAAGCGTGTTCCCATTAGAGATTATGAAGCATTAAAGCCGTATGTAGAAAAAGTGGTAGCAGGCGAAGAAAACATTCTTTGGAAAGGTAAACCTTTATATTTTGCAAAAACATCAGGAACCACATCGGGTTCAAAATACATTCCAATAACCAAGGAAAGTATGCCTTCGCATGTTGAGGCAGCAAGAAACGCTATTTTGATGTACATTCATGAAACAGGGAAAAGTAAATTTGTTAATGGTAAAATGATTTTTTTACAAGGAAGCCCCATCTTAAAAGAACAGAACGGAGTACAATTAGGGCGGCTTTCAGGTATTGTGGCACACTATGTGCCCAAGTATCTTCAAAAAAACAGATTGCCCTCTTGGGAGACCAATTGTATTGAAGACTGGGAAACCAAAGTAGATGCCATAGTAGAAGAAACACTTTCTGAGAATATGACAGTCATTTCAGGAATCCCCTCATGGGTACAAATGTATTTTGAAAAATTGCAACAAAAAACAGGTAAAAAAGTCGGTGAGATATTTAAAAACTTCAACCTGTTCATTTTTGGTGGCGTCAATTATGAGCCCTATCGCGCAAAATTTGAAAACCTCATCGGTAGAAAAGTAGACAGTATTGAGTTATACCCGGCCAGTGAAGGGTTTTTTGCTTTTCAGGATAAACAGGACGATAAAGGGATGTTGCTGCAATTGAATTCCGGTATATTTTATGAATTTGTAAAAGCCGACACCTTTTTTAATAAAAACCCTGAGAGAATAACCATAAAGGATGTTGAAGTAGGGATAAACTACGTGATGATCATTTCAACCAATGCTGGACTTTGGGCCTATAACATTGGCGACACCGTACAATTTACTTCAATAAAGCCCTATAAAGTAATTGTCTCAGGTAGAATAAAGCATTTTATTTCTGCTTTTGGAGAGCATGTTATAGGAAAAGAAGTCGAACAAGCACTGCAAGATGCTGTTGTAAATACAGATATAAGCGTTTCAGAATTTACGGTGGCACCACAAATCAATCCAGAGAAAGGATTGCCATATCACGAATGGTTTATTGAATTTGAAAACGAACCAAAAGATATTGAGGCTTTGGCAAAAAGAATAGACGAGTCCCTTCAAAAACAAAACACCTATTATTTTGATTTAATACAAGGGAGGGTCTTGCAACCGTTAATTGTTAGAAAAGTAAAAAAAGGAGGCTTTGAAGCCTATATGAAATCGGTTGGAAAGTTGGGCGGACAAAACAAATTACCTAGATTGTCTAACGACAGAAAAATTGTTGAGGGATTTCCTCACATAAATTAGGCCAAATAGTATTATCTTTGACTCGAAAAAATGAAGTATGAGTAATAAAAAACATCATGAAAGAACTAGGGCCCAAGAAAGCTCAAATGCTATTGAGCGGATGTATATTACTATGCGCCATTTATTTAACAGAGGGTTTTATAAACCAATGGGTATTTCAGGAGAAACATTAAGGCAGTCTTTGTTGCTATTACGGCCAGAAATATATGGTTCCATTGGAGAAGAAAAAGCAGAACTGGAAGGCTTGCTTTACGTCATAGATCGACTACCAATTGGTATTGAAGAATGCACATTTATTAACCTAACCAGCGATGAGGGGTATGGAAATTCTCATTTTAAGCCCATAATACCAGAAAAAAGACGCCGTAATTGCTATAGAATTGATGCCGAACAAATGAATATTGAGATTACGCGGGGCAGGTCAGACATCTATGATATTCTAACGCACTTAACGTTTCTTTTTGTAGAGTCCCATAAAATAAGTTCACGTGTTTTAATAGATGAAGAAGGTACCACTACAAGAGATTGGATAAAGCTTGAAAAGGCAGTGCTATCAAAAAAGAAACTAACCCAAGATGAAAGAGAGGTAGCCATTACCCATACAGCTAATATTTTAGGAAGAACGTTTAAAGAATTAACAACCGTTTACAATCAATTTGCCACCCCAAAACAACCAGAACGATTTCTTCATATCATATATTGGCTAGGTAAATTGGCCATCGAAGAACAGGTTAATGCCAACAAACGAACCATAACCTTTAGCCCGGTATTAAGAGAGCGCATTGGGCATCATATACATGGAGAAATTTGGTCAGATACCATAAAAGACACCCTTTTTAAAAATAACCTTCTAGAAAGACCTATTCATATCATTAGTGCCAATATGCATAGTGTTATGAACACTTTGTTTGTACCAAGTGCCTTAAAAGCTTTCGAGTCCAAGAAAGACATGTTTCAACGTTACGAGTCCTTAAGTCAAAAAGAAAATGAAGCCCTGCGTAATAAAGTCACCAAAGAAGCCCTGCAACAGGGCATGATTTATATTAAAGACACATCGGGAACCAACATTGACGTTCAAATTTTTGATACTAGCAAGATAGCTGTTTCCAAAGTTGATATTAAAGTCGATGAAACTATATTAAATCAAAAAAAACCTGTTATTTTGGTTATGGACTATGCCTTTGGTGAGCAAGCCTATGAAACCATAGATGAGCTTTTAAAACCCTATAAAACCAAAGGAAAGCAAATGCATTTAAATGTCGAGTCCATATCCGTTATGGGGAAAGCCGGTATTTTAGAAGGGAAAAAAGGAGACATTATGATACCATCAGCGCATATATTTGAAGGAACGGCAGATAACTATCCTTTTAAAAACGAGCTAAAAAAAGAAGATTTAGAAAACCAAGGCGTTAATGTGTATGAAGGTGCGATGATAACCGTTTTGGGAACGTCGTTACAAAACAAGGACATTCTAAAATTCTTTTACAACTCAACATGGAGTGTGATAGGCTTGGAAATGGAAGGCGCCCATTATCAAAAGGCCATACAAGCAGCATCCAAAGTAAGAGGGAGTATTAGTCCAAATGTAAAAGTAAGATACGCCTATTATGCCAGTGATAATCCTTTAGAGACGGGAGCCACTTTAGCCTCTGGCGGTTTAGGAACCTCAGGTGTTAAACCAACATATGTTATTACAAGAAAAATATTAGAACAAATTTTCAATTAACAATCATTTAATTATGAGTAAAGATTTGCAAAAACCAGAGCAATCACAATCGGAAGAAGTTGATTTAGGACAGTTATTTAAGTTAATAGGCAATGCCTTTGATCGTTTCTTCAAATTCATAGCCAATATTTTTATTGGGCTGTTTAAAGTTATCCTATTACTATTATTACATTTCTACAAACGATTTGTGTGGTATGCAGGAGCAGTCATCATTGGTGTTATTATTGGGTTTATAATGGATAAATCTTCCGATAAAAGTTATGGCGCCAATATGTTTATTGAAACCAATTTTAATTCGGCCAGACAGGTGTATGAAAACGTCAAACAATTTCATCAATTAGCACACATAGATCATGATACTTTGGAGTTGGCCCAAAGACTGGATATCTCAACAATAGAGGCTTCCAAACTTAAAGGGTTTTATATTGAGCCCGATAAAGATGAAAACATCATAGCAGAAATGTACTCATCATTTTATGCTAGATTAGACTCCTTATCAAGAACAGAAATGACCTATGACTTATACAAAAACTCATTAACAGCCTATAATTTTAGCATTCATAAAATAGGTGTGGCCTCCACAGATAAGAACATATATAAAAAAATAGAAAAGGCCTTTGTAAATGAAATTTCTCAGAACACCTATTTAGACGAGTTGGTAAAATCAAATATAGATATACTACAAAAGAAAGAAGAAGTCCTTGCTAAACAAGTGCAAAAAACGGATTCGTTGGTAGGGGAATATTTAAAAATCAGAATTAATGAATCTCAAAAGGAGCCCATACCGGGTTCAGGTACCAACTTATATATGGGGGATGTTGAATCGGCCAGCTTAATTGTGGATGAGTCAAAAATTCTTCAACAAGGACTTAGATATGAGGACCAAAGAAGAGAGGTAGACAGTTTGATGGTTGTTCAGAAAAATGTGATTAATGTGATCGCAGATTTCCCAAAATCAGGATATGATATTAGGGAGTGGCATAACAAGATGAAGTTTTTATTGCCTTTGGTGTTGTTTGTATTGACATTAATTGTATTTACTGCAGTGGGACTTGGAAAGTATTTGGAAGCACAAAGTAAACAATAAGGGGTACAAATGACTATTTTAGTAACAGGTGGTGCGGGATTTATAGGGTCTAATTTCATACCCTATTTCTTAAACCAACATGCTGGTATTAAAATAGTGAATTTAGATAAACTCACCTATGCAGGAGATGTTTCTAATTTAAAGAACTTAGAAAATAACGACCAGTATACCTTTATTAAGGGGGATATATGTGATAGATTACTTTTAGAAAGGTTGTTTGGTGCCTATAAATTTCAAGGCGTCATTCATTTTGCGGCGGAATCGCATGTTGATAATTCCATTAAAAAGCCAGACACTTTTATTCAGACAAATGTCTTTGGAACCTTTAACCTTTTGGATGTGGCCAAAAACTATTGGATGCAATCGCCACACGTTGCAAAAGAATCCTTTAAAAAAGCCAGATTTCATCATATTTCAACCGATGAAGTATATGGAACGCTGGGTGAAACAGGATTGTTTACCGAACAAACCTCTTATGCGCCTAACAGTCCGTATAGTGCTTCCAAAGCATCATCAGATTTTTTGGTCAGGAGTTATTTTCACACCTATGGTTTAAACGTGGTGACTTCCAACTGTTCTAATAACTACGGACCCAAACAGCACGATGAAAAACTCATTCCAACTATTATTAGAAAGGCTGTAAATGGAGAAAGCATTCCAATCTATGGCAAAGGAGAAAATATAAGGGATTGGTTGTATGTTGAAGACCACTGTAATGGTATTGATTTGGTGTTTAAAAGAGGCGTTTCAGGTGAAACATACAATATTGGAGGCAACAATGAGTATAATAATCTATATATTGCAAATAGGATTTGTGATATTTTAGATGAAGTAAAACCCAAAGCAGTATCTTATAAAAATCAAATAGCCTTTGTAGAAGATCGGCCAGGACATGATTTTAGATATGCTATTGATGCTTCAAAAATAGAAAAAGCATTAGGATGGCAGGCCAAGGAAAGTTTCGAAACGGGAATCCGAAAAACCATTGCATGGTATATAAAAAAATACGATAGATAGCTATGAAAGGAATCATATTAGCAGGCGGATCAGGAACACGGTTATACCCACTCACTAAAGTGGTAAGCAAGCAACTCATGCCTGTATATGACAAACCGATGATTTATTATCCATTAACCACACTCATGAGTGCAGGCATAAAAGAGATTCTAATTATATCAACCTCAAAAGACCTTCTAAGATTTAAAGACCTTTTGGGAGATGGTACAGACTATGGTTGTGTATTTGAGTACGCCATACAGGAAGAACCTAAAGGCTTAGCTGAAGCATTTCTAATAGGAGAGCGGTTTATAGGAAATGATAGCGTAGCACTTATTTTGGGAGACAATATCTTTTATGGCTCCGGATTGAATGAAACGTTACAAGCAAGTAGTAACCCCCTAGGAGGGATTATATTTGCCTATCACGTATTAGATCCTCAAAGGTATGGGGTTGTAGAGTTTGAT
The DNA here is from genome assembly GCF_059428085.1 of Aestuariibaculum scopimerae. Taxonomy (NCBI): domain Bacteria; kingdom Pseudomonadati; phylum Bacteroidota; class Flavobacteriia; order Flavobacteriales; family Flavobacteriaceae; genus Aestuariibaculum; species Aestuariibaculum scopimerae. The sequence continues at coordinate 1,336,948 of NZ_CM182089.1, read as the reverse complement.
GCAGACAGAAAGGCGATGTCTATTGAAGAAAAGCCACTAAATCCGAAATCAAACTATGCCGTTCCGGGCATCTACTTCTATGATAACTCTGTAATTGAAATAGCCAAAAACATCAAACCCAGTAACAGGGGCGAGTTGGAAATAACAGATGTTAACAAAGCCTATCTTAACAAAGGCATGTTAAAAGTTGAAATTCTGGACAAAGGAACTGCCTGGCTAGATACAGGTACATTTGCCTCGTTAATGCAGGCCTCACAATTTGTTCAGGTTATAGAAGAACGTCAAGGTCAAAAAATAGGCTGTATTGAAGAAACAGCTTATAAAATGGGATTTATCGACAAAAAACAAGTACTTAATTTAGCCAAGCCATTGCTTAAAAGTGGTTATGGCGAATACCTTCAACAATTGGTAAAAGCATGATAGCTGAAGAAATCTATTTAAAAGGCTGCTATATTATAACACCTCAAGTTTTTAAGGACGAGCGGGGCTTTTTTTTTGAAAGCTTTAATAAAAATAAATTTAAAGCAGAAACGGGTATTAGTGTAGATTTTGTCCAAGATAACCAATCAAAGTCTTCCAAAGGCGTTTTAAGAGGCTTACACTATCAAACAGGAGCGTATGCGCAAGCTAAACTGGTTAGTGTTATTAAAGGCAAAGTATTGGATGTTTGTGTGGATATAAGGGAAGAATCTCCAACCTTCGGACAACACTTTTCAATCATTTTAGATGATAAAGAACATAAACAATTATACATGCCAAAAGGATTTGCACATGGTTTTGTGGTTTTAGAAGATGATACTGTCTTTTCCTATAAATGTGATAATTTCTATAAAAAAGACGCTGAAGCCGGTATTATATTCAATGACGAAACCTTGAATATTGACTGGAGTGTTCCAATAGAACACCTCATTATTTCCGAGAAGGATAAACAACTGCCAACATTTCAAAGTCTTTTTAAGTTAAAATGAGTAAAAGGGTATTAGTTACAGGAGCAGGAGGGCAGCTAGGCAAAACCATTGAAGAATTATATTCTAAAAATGATTCCGGTATCACATTTGTTTTTGTAACGAAAGCAGAATTAGACATTACAGATCAAGAAAAAGTCACCTCATTTTTTAAAAATAACACGTTTGATTACTGCATTAATTGTGCGGCATATACCCATGTAGAACAAGCAGAAAAAACACCTGAAATAGCCTTTAAAATAAATGCAGAAGCTGTTAAAAACCTGGTAGAGGCCAGCAATATAACTAATACCACATTAATACATATTTCAACAGATTATGTGTTCGATGGAAAAAGTGTAACACCTTACACACCGGAAGATTTACCCAATCCCATTAACGAATATGGAAAATCCAAATTACTAGGGGAGCAATACATTCAAACAGCTCTGAGAAGATATTTTATCATTAGAACTTCTTGGTTGTACAGTAAAAAATATGGAAAAAACTTTTACAGGACCATTAAGGACTTAGCGGAAACCAAAAAAGAATTATCCATAACAGCAGACCAAACAGGAAGCCCCACCAACACAGAAAGTCTGGCTAAATATATTATCGATTTATTAGTGAATGAAACCAATAAATATGGGATTAAGCATGTTACAGACGGTAAGGTTATGACATGGTATGATTTTGCAGAAGCGGTTTTAAAAGAAAACCATTTGCAGGACAAAGTCAACCTTATTAAAACAAGTGGCTATGTAACCTTGGCAAAACGTCCCAAATACTCCGTTTTATCAACTTAGCGCAATAGTATGGAAAAGAACTTAGCACTGTTACAAATAGCTATCAAGGCAGTCATAGAAGCAGGGAATGCCATATTAAAAATCTACAGCAAAGATTTTAAAGTAGCATATAAGGACGACGCTTCCCCATTAACAGAAGCAGATTTGGTTTCAAACAAAATCATATTAAATCACCTCCAAACAACAAACGTTCCTATTATTAGCGAAGAAATCAAGCAAGTGCCCTATACAATAAGGCATGTATGGGATCAATATTGGCTTGTAGACCCTATTGATGGCACCAAGGAGTTTATAAAAAAGAACGGGGAATTCACAGTGAACATTGCTTTAGTAGAAAAAGGCATCACAAAACTAGGTATTATTTATGTGCCGGTTACAAGGGAACTTTTTTACACCAATGAAAACAAGTCTAAGGCTTATAAAACAATCGTTCAAGATGCAAAAGAAAATAAAGCGTTGTTTAATGATGAAGACCAGTTAAAACCTACTAAAAATGATGGTAATGCAGTAAAAGTCATTGGAAGCCGCTCCCATATGAATCAAGCGACGCTTCAATTCTTAGAAACCATAAAAAAACAATATAAGGATGTAGAAATCGTTTCTAAAGGAAGTTCTTTAAAATTTTGTTTAATGGCAGAAGGTAAAGCCGATCTCTATCCCAGATTTGCACCAACCATGGAATGGGATACAGCCGCTGGTCAGGCCATTTGTGAAGCCGTTGGGTTCAAGGTTATCGATCAAACAACCCAATTGCCCATGGTATATAATAAAGAAACATTATTAAACAATCACTTTCTAGTTACCAAATAATGTCAGCAAAAATATATAAGAGGCATATAGCCAAAACAATCACATGGCGTTTTGTTGGCGCCATAGATACTATTTTAGTATCTTGGCTCATAACAGGAAATCCGTTAACCGGATTAAAAATTGGTATTGTAGAGTCCATTACCAAAATGGTATTATATTTTGTTCATGAACGGATTTGGTTTCGGGCTAATATTCAAGAAAGTAAAAAAAGACACCTACTAAAAACCATTACATGGCGATTTATAGGAACGTTGGACACCATAATACTTGCGTGGATAATTTCTGGAAACCCATTCACGGGATTGAGCATTGGAGCTGTTGAGGTAATCACAAAAATGCTGCTGTATTACATACATGAACGAACCTGGTATAAAATAGATTTTGGCTTAGAAAACAGACGCAGTTTTAAATGAAGGCAAAAAACATAACAAATCACAACTATAAAATCAATAAGGAAGAACGCCAAAAGCTTAATGGGCATAATGCTTTTTTAGTATTGTTTACAGGGCTTTCAGGGGCCGGAAAATCAACGTTGGCTAATGCCTTGGAAAAAAAACTGCACGATATGGGAATCCATACCTACGTGTTAGATGGCGACAATGTAAGACGCGGGATTAATAAAAACTTAGGATTTTCTCCGGAAGATCGTTCCGAAAACAACCGACGCATCGGTGAAATATCAAAATTATTCATTGATGCTGGTATTGTCGTATTAGCAGCATTTGTAGCGCCTTATGAAAAAGATAGAGCATTCATTAAAAAAACGGTTGGAGCGAATCATTTTGTTGAGGTGTATGTGAATACGAGTTTAGAAGCCTGTGAAACCCGGGATGTAAAAGGGTTGTATAAAAAAGCAAGAGCAGGAGAAGTTAAGGATATGACAGGTATTGATGCGCCTTATGAGGTGCCCAGAAATCCTGATGTTGAGGTTTCGGGGTTGATGAAGTTGAAGGAGTCTGTTGAGATTGTTTTTGAAAGTATTAAAGATAAATTGTAAAACGACAATAAGCTATTGTCGTTTTACAATGCGTTAAAAGCATTCTAGAATGCGCCATTGTAGTTTTACAATAAGGCATTGAAGGTCTACAATGAAGAAAAAGTATTTAAAAATGTGGCATTGTAGATTTACAATGGCGTAAAAGTGTTTTACAATGGGCTGTTGTAATTGTACAATGTGCCATTGTTGCTTTACAATATGCAATTGTAATTGTATAATACATCAAAAGCATTTTACAATATAGTTTTGTAAGTTTACAATAAGATAAAAGCATTTTACAATATTGTAAAAGACACTTTCTGAATTAAATTTAAGTTTTAGTGTACAAAACTTTATAAAAAGTATATTTTTGCATAGATTTTATTGGATAATTTAAACTAATTGCTCCAATCTATTTAAGTATGAATCAACAAAAAAAAATCCTAATTGTCTTCGGAACCAGACCAGAAGCTATAAAAATGGCTCCATTAGTGAAAGCTTTTAAAAATCATAAAACATTTGAAGTAAAAGTATGTATAACAGCTCAGCACCGTGAGATGTTAGATCAAGTACTGACTTTTTTTGAAATTGTTCCCGATTATGATTTAGATTTGATGAAACCCAATCAAAATCTTTACAGTCTTACCTCTGATATTATAATTAATCTAAAATATGTTTTAGAAGATTTTAAACCCGATTACACCTTTGTTCATGGAGATACCACAACAACTATGGCGACAAGTATTGCAGGATTTTATGCTGGATCTAAAGTATGCCATATAGAAGCAGGATTACGAACCAACAATATGCTATCCCCTTTTCCAGAAGAAATGAACCGTTGTGTTACTGGTGTTATAACACATTATCATTTTGCACCTACTAATGAATCAAAGAATAACCTTCTTAAGGAGAATAAACCTGAGGCCAACATCGTGGTTACCGGAAATACAGTAATAGACGCATTATTGTTTAGTGTTGAAAAATTAGCCGGAGGTTATATAGATGAAGAAATAGAAAGTTTAAAAAATATAATCTCTCCTGATAAAAGAATCATACTAGTTACCGGTCACCGTAGAGAAAATCACGGCGAAGGCTTTATAAATATTTGTGAAGCATTAAAAGCAATAGCTTTACAAAATAAAGATTGTGAAATTATTTATCCGGTCCATTTAAACCCCAACGTCCAGCAGCCGGTTTATGAATTGTTATCCGGTATAGATAATGTGAAGTTAATAGCCCCTTTATCTTATCCGGCCTTTGTATGGTTAATGGAAAAATCACATTTAATAATAACAGATAGTGGTGGCGTACAAGAAGAAGCACCAAGTCTAGGAAAACCAGTTTTAGTAATGCGGGATACTACAGAGCGTCCCGAAGCTGTTGAGGCAGGCACTGTTTTATTGGTGGGAACAGATACAGATAAGATAATTTTAGAATCAACCCGTTTGTTAAATGATGCATCTTTTTACCAAACCATGAGTAAGTTACATAATCCTTATGGAGATGGTAAAGCTTGTAAGCGAATAGTTAATCACATAAGCAACATATATAATTCATCAAAAAATTATGCATAAACCAGAAGTCGTAATGGTGGGATTAGGCTATATAGGCTTACCAACAGCCGCTTTAATAGCACAAAATAAAACCCATGTCCATGGCGTAGACATTAATCCTATTGTTGTTGATACCATTAATCAAGGAAAAATACATATCGTAGAACCCGAATTGGATATTGCAGTAGCGACAGCTGTTCAAGAAGGTTATTTAAAAGCAGCTACCACACCGATAGATGCTAATGTATATTTAATTGTTGTACCTACACCTTTTAAAGCAAAAAATGAACCAGATATATCTTTTGTGGAGGCTGCTACCAAGTCTATATTACCTTTGCTTAAGGAAGGCGATTTATATATTATAGAATCGACATCACCCATTGGGACTACGGAAAAAATGATGCAGTTGATTTATGGAGAACGTCCAGAATTGTCAGGAAAATTGCATATAGCGTATTGTCCAGAAAGAGTACTGCCCGGAAATGTCATGTATGAGTTGGTACATAACGATCGTGTAATTGGTGGTGTAGACGAGGTTTCTACTGAAAAAGCAGTTTCTTTTTATCGCCAATTTATTAAAGGAGATTTACATAAAACAAATGCACGTACTGCTGAAATGTGTAAGTTGGTTGAGAATTCATCAAGAGATGTGCAAATTGCTTTTGCAAATGAGTTGTCGTTAATTTGTGATAAAGCAAATATTAACGTTTGGGAACTGATAGATTTAGCAAATAAACATCCCAGAGTAAATATTTTACAACCCAGTTGTGGTGTGGGAGGCCATTGTATTGCGGTAGACCCCTATTTTATTGTGTCAGACTATCCCATGGAATCCCAAATTATAGGAAAGGCCCGTGAAATAAATAATTATAAATCCTTTTGGTGTGCTGAAAAAGTACAAACTGCTAAGTTAGAATTTGAATTAAAACATGGTCGCAAGCCAAGTATTGCTCTAATGGGTTTAGCTTTTAAACCAAATATTGATGATCTAAGGGAGTCACCAGCCAAGTACATTGTTCAAAAAGTTTTACAAAACGCCAATAATGAGGAATATTTTGTTGTGGAACCTAATATTACAGAACATAAGGTATTTAAATTAACAGATTATAAAGAAGCTGTTCAAAAAGCTGATATTATTGTGTTTTTAGTGGCGCACAAAGAGTTTAAAACATTAAAAATAAAAATTGATAAAATTGTTTTGGATTTTTGTGGGATAGATTCTTAGTCTACGGGTATAAAATTTAAATTTTGTTATGCTTTTTAATTCTCTTGATTTTGCTGTTTTTTTTCCAATAGTTTTTATTTTTTATTGGGTTTTTTCCTCTAACATTAAATTAAGAAACTGTTTTTTACTGGTTGTTAGCTATATATTTTATGGTTGGTGGGATTGGCGATTTTTAGGGTTAATATTGTTTAGTTCTGTTGTAGATTATATAATTGGAAAAGCTATATATTCAACAACTAGCCAAACAAAAAGGAAATATCTTCTTTATGTTAGCCTATTAACTAACCTTGGTTTGTTAGGTTTTTTTAAGTATTTTAATTTTTTCATCACATCATTTGTTGATGCATTTCATTTATTTGGAAAAGAATTAGATTGGACTACATTAAATATTATATTGCCAGTAGGTATTAGTTTTTATACATTTCAAACTCTTAGTTATACCATTGATGTTTATAGGAATAAAATAAAGCCTACTACTAACATTATTGAGTTTTTTACTTTTGTATCGTTTTTTCCACAATTGGTTGCTGGGCCAATTGAAAGAGCTTCTCATTTATTACCTCAATTTTCTAAAAAACATAATTTTGAATATAATAACATTAAAAGTGGGATGCTTTTAATTTATTGGGGACTTTTTAAAAAAATGGTAGTGGCTGATAGGGTAGCTTTAATTGTTAATGATGTTTATAATAATGTTAATGGTTATGATAGTTCTGCTTATTTGATAGCCACGATATTATTTGCGTTTCAAATTTATTGTGATTTTTCCGGATACTCAGATATAGCTATTGGGATTGCAAGAACTATGGGTTTTGATTTAATGAAAAATTTTAAAACTCCTTATTTTTCAAAATCTTTAACAGAGTTTTGGAGAAGATGGCATATATCATTATCTACATGGTTTAGAGACTATGTTTATATTCCATTAGGGGGGAGTAGGCATGGAAATTCAAGGATCTATTTAAATCTCTTTATCGTTTTTTTAGTAAGTGGTATATGGCATGGTGCAGCATGGACTTTTGTGATATGGGGAGGGGTTCACGGAATTGTTATTATTGCTGAAAAGTTTTCAACCACTTTTAGGAAGAAAGTTTATTCAAAAATTGGGTTTAATAAGCCTAATTTTGGCAATAAGGTGCTATTTTTAATCATAACATTTTCAATAGTTTGTTTTTCTTGGGTCTTTTTTAGATCAAATTCTTTAGTAGATGCATTACACATTATTAAAGAAATAGTGAATTTTGAGCACTATAAATGGAATTTCGATAATCCAATAATTAATATTTTTGAACTGAAAAAAAACCTGTTTTTTATAATGCTCATGTTAGTAATAGAGGTATTTCATAATCGCTTAAATATGCTTAGGTTTTTAAACCGACAAGGTTTTATATTTAGGTGGAGCGTGTATGTAACTGCTGTTTTGGTTTTGCTAGTATTTGGTGTCTATGGAGATTATGACAGCTCACAATTTATTTATTTTCAATTTTAAACACTATGCTTAAATTTTTATTAAAATTTATTGTTCTTATTGTTCTTGTTGTACTATGTACTAGTTTTTTAGGAAAATATGTTTTAGAGCCAAGAAGAGGACATCAAACCTGGCGTAATTTTTATGAACTCCCTAAAAATTCTCTAGATATTGTGTTTATGGGAAGTTCTTTAAGCTACAGTAGTTTTAACCCGTTGATTTTTAATGGGAAATTACATGCCAACTCATATAACATGGGAACTGCACTACAAAATATTAAGCAGAACTATTATAATTTTGTTGAGGTTTTAGAACACCAATCTCCTAAATTATTAATTTTAGAAGCTTACTCTTTAGATATTCCCGATAAATCTGAAGAGGATAGACTTGGATTTAAATTTGAAAATCTAGATACCCAACAGCTCTCTATGAATAAGCTTATATCGGTTAATTATCAATTTTCAGATTTTAAAAATAAAATTAATGCACTTTTTCCGCTGATCAGAAATCATAATAAGTGGGATGATTCAAAATTTATTGAAAGGGGTATATCTGTTAGAAATGATAAAGACAGGTTTTTAGGGTATAAACTCACTAAGAATGTAGTTAACCCTAAAGAGTTGGCGGATGTTGTTAAAAGATTACCTAAAAAGCATGCTTTTGGTGAAGAAAATGAGGTTTATTTTGAAAAACTTGTTTCTTTATGTAGAGAGAATCATGTTAGATTAGTTGTAGTACGTTCACCTGTTATATTGTATAAATTTAATGAAGAATATTATATGCAGGCATATGTTAATACAAAACGTCTATGTGAGAATCAAGGAATTATGTATATTGACTATAATCAGAAATTTTATGATTTGGGAATAGATGAATCTTATTATGCTGATGAAAAACATTTAAATTATAAAGGTGCTACAATGATTTCAGAAAACCTTGCAGGTAAATTAAACTCCTTTTTCAAGTCAGAAGAGCATCATGAAAACATATCTATTGAGCCAGAAAATTTTATTTATTCAGATAAATTTTATGACTCAGGGCAATTATTATTTGAGGGTAAGTTTTTAATTGATGAAGACTTATATGTAAAACAGGTAAAAGTATTTAATATTAGCAATAATGATTATACCATTGTAGTAAAAATGAATAAAGGTTTAGATTTTGACCGAATTTCTAATTTTGGAATGGGCTATTATTTTTATCCAATAGACGGCCAGGTGAACTTACTTGAAACAGAAAAAGATTTAAATAGAAAGTATACATCTATAGGAGATCATAGTGTTCCAATGTCCAACGGCAATAATTATTTTGTAGCTTTAAGATCATATAATTTAAAACCTACGGTATTTAAAAAAATAAAAATAGAGTTTAACAATAAAGAAAAGAAAGAGATAAAGTATTTAACAATTGATGATGTACAGTTTGATTAAAAACCTTTCTGGTTATTTAAGTACTATTAAAACAGATGACAAAATTAAGACTAAATACTGTGTTTTTTTTATTACTTTATTTTGCATTAAGCTTAATTCCATTCTTTTTTAATCATAATATTGCATTATCTTATTCTTTATATAATTATGCAATAGCACAAATTCTAATTTTCAATATTTTATTTTCTTTGAAAGGAGAAAATAGAAATTCCTTTCTACTATCGCCATCTTTCATAGCTGTTTCTTACATAAACATAAATTTTTTAATTGGAAGTTTTGTTTTTGGCAAGGGTTTAGTTTACGATTTTTTGCTTAATCCTTATTCTAAGTGGGAGAATTATTCTCTAGTATTAGGTTACTTTAACTTAATTAATTTTTTTATTACTGTGAGTTTCTTTTTGTCGAAAGAAATTAAAAGCCCCTTTAGGGTTAAACTAATTTCTAACTTAAAAAATTACTCAAATAAGATGTTAATATTTATTGGAGCTACAATAATTATAGTGTTTTCTTTTTTTGAATTAAGACTATCTTTTTTGGGAGGCGATGGAACATTTTCTATTATTCCAAAAACTTTAGGAGCTTTAATTTTAATAGTTTGCTTTTCAAAAGAAAATAAACTAAGTAAACGATTGTTTTTTTATTTGTGTATTATTGGAGTTTTTTCTGTCACTTCTTCCGAAAGCAAAAGAGATGCTATATTTTTATTGTTACCCATAATTCTTTTGGAATCAAGGTCTTTTAAAGTTAAGATGAGTTTTAAGAGATTTATTATAATAGTTGCTTCAATTGTTCTTATTTTACAGTTAATTTTAGCTATGTCTATTTACAGAGGTTATGGTGGATTTAAGCCAAAAGGGTTTTGGGATGCCAATACGTATGTGATTGACTATGTGCTGTCTGATGGTTTCATTCCCGGATTTATGAATAATCTTGAAATATCTTATACCTATTTTCATTCGAACAATGCAATAGAGACCATACTGAAGGAGCCAGGAAGATTGACTTATGGAGAAACACTTATTAAACCTTTTTTTATTTTTTTCCCAAGAAGCTGGTTGCCGTTTAAGCCATATAGCATTATACATCACTATACCGTAAGTGTTTCAGAAAGTTACAGAGAGAAGGGTGGGTCTTGGCCTGTTAGTATTCAATCAGAAATGTTTTGGAATTTTCATTTTTTAGGAATTATAGCTGGCGGACTAATTTTTTTGTTATTTAATTCTATTTATTTGACAATAAGAAGGTTCGTTGTAGAAGGTGAAATTATAAACTTTATTCCTTTATTATATTTTTATCAAACTACTTTGGTTTTATTTAGGGGATCTGGTCTAGATATGTTTGTTGTATTTGTGCTGATAGCTCTAATCTCTTTTATATTTATAAAGTTTTTTCTAAGAATTGTATTTAGTCTATCGCATGAACATAGATAAACTGATTTTAGTTATATTTTCGATTGTTGCATTTACAATTCCATTTGGTTTTTTTTGTAACATAAATTCTATTTCAATAATAACCTTATTAATAGTAACTTTTATAGGGTTTTTTAAAAACAAAACAAAAGTTAAGATTGATAATATGCCATTATGGTTACCGGTAGCTTATTTTTTACTATTAATAATTTCTGTTTTTTATTCTAAAGATATTTGGAGTTCTTTTAAGAATTTTGAAAAATATCTGTCGTTTATAGTATTCCCCTTAATTTTTATTTTGCTTAGGCAAAAGATGTCCAAAAAAATTATTAAAAATGTCGAAATATCTTTTGTTTTAGGTAATATTGCAGCTTTGTTGTGTTGCTATACTATAGGAGGGATTATACATCCTGAGAATCAATTACCACTTTCCAAAGGGTCTTTTTATTTTTCTGAAATTATTGATTTACACCCTAGTTACTTTTCGATGTACTTGGTTTTGTGTCTAGGTATTAGTATTAACATGTTTAGGGAAATGGCTATTGCAAGTAAAACAAAAAAGGCTATTATCCAATTAGGCTTTTATGGGATAGTAATTTTTTCAATTATATTTTTGAAGAGTCGAGCAGGTATTATTTCCTTAGTATTACTGTGCTTATTTATGTTTTATTATTTTATTTCGGGTAAAGTGAAAAATAAAATATTTTTTACAATTACTTATATGTTGGTGACCACAGCTTTGGGTTACATGGCATTTAAATTTGGGTTTTTAGAAAATCTGATTAACCCAGATCATTCTTTTTTAAATCGTAACATTGCTGATTCTATTAGAATAAGAATGGAGTTATGGGCAGCAGCTGTTGATATTATAGATAATTCGTTTTTCTATGGAGTTGGTTTAGGAGACGTTAGATTTGCATTGGACAGGCAATTTTATATAAATGGTTTTGATCTCGGAATAGATAAGTCCTTTAATGTACATAATCAGTATTTAGAGAGTTTTGTAACAGGGGGAGTGATTCTTTTTTTAATATTGATAAGTATGTTATCCATGTTAATTGTTAAATACAAAACAACACGAAACATTGCTATATTATCAATGGTTATATCGCTAATGGTCGGTATGATGTTTGAGTCGATTTTGGTGCGACAGCATGGAATTATATTATTGAATTTTTTCTATGCTACTTACTGTATAAATGACAAAAAACTTTTATGAGAAAACGGGAGTTAATTTTTTGTTTATTGTTATTTACTTGCTGGGTGATGCTCTCACAAAATGTTGAAATGATAAGGGAATATAAAGAGGATTTTGCCGCAAGAACTTTTGCTTATAGTAAAAAGCATTATTTTGCTAGGCTAAGTTATAATAACAAGACCATCTATGTTAAGAATTTAGTACATACTAAAAAAAGAACTTTAGTGTTTTCCAGAGAAAACAAAGGAATTAAAGCAATGGATTTTAATACAAAAGAAAAATATTTGGCTGTTGGCTCATACTCAGGAGATATTGATGTATGGGATATTGACAAGAGACAATTATTCACTTCAAAAAAGGTTCATGAAAAAGATGTTAATATAGTTAAGTTTGTTCCAAACACTCCTTTTTTACTAAGTGCTGGGGTTGACGGGAATATTTTACTTTCAAATTTAGATCACAAGAACTTTAGTTCTATTAAGATAGGCTCTCATGAAGGTATAGTACGAGGGATGGATATAACTAAAGGAGGTAAATATGCCGTTTCAATAGGAAATGATAACATGTTAAGGGTATGGGATATTTTTAACCATAAACAGATTGCTTTTAATAAAGTAGAAAGTAAAGGATTAAGTTCTGTAAAAATATTGGAGGAATTAAATAAAGTTATCATTGGAGATATAGATGGAAATATTTTTGTCTACAGTTTGGTAAATCCGTCTTTTATCCAAAAGATAAAAATTCACGATAATATTGTGTCTTCAGTTTCAGAAATGCCAAAGGGAAAAATACTAACTTCTAGCTATGATGGTAGTTTGAAAATAGTTGATTTAAAAAGCAAAAAATCTACATTGCTTAATATAAATAGTAGTAACTATATATTTAATGCTTTTTTTTTAGAATCCAAAATAACATTTTTGGATAGGAACGGGGAATTAAAGATAGTTAAGTATATTGAATGAATAATTTAATTAGGAAAACAGTATTAAAATTATCTTCAGATAACATTGTTATAAAAAGGTTTATATCTGGAGCTTTCTGGGCAGTTTTTGGAAATGTTGTTGTTAAGGGGTTGTCTCTTGTGGCATCAGTTTTTATAGCAAGATTTTTAGGAAATGTAAGTTTTGGAGAGTTAGCGGTTATTAAAACGACATTGTCTGTTTTTAGTTTAATGGCTACTTTTGGCCTTGGTTTAACGGTTACAAAATATATAGCACAGGTTAAAAGAAGTAATTTTTCAGAAGTTGGAATAGTTATTTCTGCTGCAAATAAAATAACTTTCACTACTGGTTTTTCTCTGGGCATACTAATTGTGATATTTGCTCCTTTTATATCTAGTGAGATCCTCGAGTCAAGCAATTTGGTTGTGCCGTTAAGAATATCTGGATTGTATCTCTTTTTTAATGCAATGAATGTATATCAAATAGGGGTTCTTGGTGGTTTGGAAGCATATAAAAAAATGGCAAAAATCAATGTGATAGTAGGTCTAGTTAGCTTTCCTGTTTTATTGACTACAACGTATTTATGGGAACTTAATGGAACTCTTATTGGGCTTACTTTGGGGTTAGTTTTAAATTGGGGATTAAACAAAAGGTTAATAAAAAAGGAAGTAAATGCTTTGGGGAGTGGGGTAAATTATAATGCTTCTTTTGGTTATATAAAAAAGATTTTAAAATTCAGTTACCCATTAGCAATAAGTGAAGGAGTCTATGCTTTTTCTAACTGGTTTATGCTATATATTTTATTGATTAAAACAAATTACGGAGAAGTAGGCGTATTTAATTCTGCAAACCACTGGGCTCAAATGATTCTTTTTTTACCAGGGGCAATTTCCAATGTGTTACTTTCATTTTTATCAAATCAAGAAAATGACAAAAAAAATTATAATCAAATTTTAAAATTTAATCTAATCTTTAATGTTTCTGTAACATTTTTGTTAGCTGTTGTTTTTTCTATTGGATCCGGAATAATCTTTAATATGTATGGAGAAAGTTTTGAAGGAGGAGAAAGGGTTTTAATTACTTTAGTTTTTGCCACAATTCCAATGACTATTATTAATGTATTAGAACAAGTGTGTATATCTAAATCGAAAACAAATTTTGTTTTATATTTTAAGATAGTTAGGCAATCAATTTTGCTAATATGTGCTTACTTTTTAATTATGTTATGGAAAGACGCAAATTCTTTAGCTTTTTCTTGGTTGGTTGGTTATATCTTAACACTGATAATAATGATTTTGTTTTTGTATAAAAAAAGAATTTTTAAGGATTAGTTTTTAATGAAAAAGAAAAATATTTTAATACTTCAAAATACACTATTACATTATAGAAAAGCTTTATATAATGAATTGTCTAAATATTATAATATTACTGTTTTACATTCGGGAAATTCGAGTGTACAAAAAAAAGATTTATATAAGGAACTAATTGTTAGTAAAAAGAAAATTGGGTTTTTAAATATTCAGTCAAGTGTACTTAAGGAAACAAAATCTGGTAATTACAATATTATTATAGCTATGTTTGATTTAAGTTGGGTAAATAATATTTTGGCATTGTACTTACATAATAAAAAAAGCAAATATATTTGGTGGGGAGCTTGGTTTACAAGTAACAAAATAGCTAATAAAGCCAGACTTTATCTAACTAAAAAGGCAGATGCCAATATTTTTTATACAAAAGAAGCAAAAGACATGTTTGTTAGTTCAGGTATTCCAGAAAAGAACCTTTTTGTAGCTAATAATACTTTTGACGTTGGTAAACGTATTAAATGTTACGAAAGTAAAGTTAAAGACAGTATTTTGTTTGTGGGAAGCTTAAATATGAGGAAGCAGAATGATGTTTTGATTAAAACTTTTGCAGATTTAACAAAAAAAATACCTAACGAAATAAAGTTAATAATAATTGGTAATGGGCCAGAAAAGGATAATTTAAATCAATTAGTCAATGATTTAAAAATAAAAAACAGAGTTGTTTTTACCGGAAATATAGAAGATACTTCGGAACTTTTGGATTATTATAATAAGGCTATTGTAGCTGTTTCTTTTGGACAAGCAGGTTTGGCTGTATTGCAAAGTTTGGGTTATGGAGTGCCTTTTGTCACAAAGAAAAATGCTATTAGTGGAGGGGAGAAAACAAACATAGTTCATGAACATAATGGTTTATTTTGTGATGACAATAGTGAATCGTTGTATGGCAATATTTTGAAATTATGTTTAAATGTCAATTATGCCAGAGAGTTGGGTAAAAATGCGTATGAGTATTATAGTAATTATTGCACAATTGAAAAAATGGCAGAAGGTTTTATAAAGGCAATAGAGAATAAATAAAATGGCAAATATTTTAGTAAACGGAATTAGTGCAAAAGCAGGTGGAGGTAAAAGTATTTTTAACAACTACTTAAAAGTGCTAAGCAATACTCCCATAAAAGATAGGTACTATGTTTTAGCACCTAAAAAGGATGAATATTTAAATTATTCCAATGAATTAATTACAATTATAGATATCCCCCATTTTTATAAGAGAGCAGTAATGTTTCCTTGGGTTTATAGATATACTTTACCACATTTGATAAAAAAACTTAGTATCGATACTATTTTTAATCTTGCCGATATACCAATTGCTAGCAATATTCCCCAAGTGTTTTTGTTTGATTGGCCTTATGCTGTTTATCCAGAGAGTCCAGTTTGGAAAATGATGGATTTAAAGAGTTATTTAATCAGAAAGGTCAAACTTTATTTTTTTAAGAAAAATTTAAAGCATGTTTCCATCATAATAGCACAAACAAGTGCTATGAAGAAAAGGTTAATACAATTGTATGCGGTTAAAAATGTCGAAGTTGTACCAAATGCGGTTTCTATGGAGAATTTGAATGGAGGAGAGCAAAAAGATTTTCAATTACCAGAGGGCATAAAGTTGCTTTATTTGACCTATTATTACCCTCATAAGAATTTAGAAATTTTAATTCCATTGGCAGAAGAGATAAAAGCAAGAGGTTTGGATTATAAAATTATTACCACTATAGAAAAAGAACAGCATAAGAAAGTTTCTTTGTTTTTAAAAAAAATTAAAGAAAAGGGATTAGAACATATTATTATAAATAAAGGCGCCATAGAAATGAAACATGTGCCAGCGTTGTACAAGCAAAGTGATGGCCTATTAATGCCTACACTTTTAGAGTCTTTTTCAGGGACTTATGTTGAGGCGATGTATCACAAATTACCTGTACTGACTAGTAATATAGATTTTGCCACTAGTGTCTGTAACGACTGTGCCTTATATTTTGATCCTAGTAGCTCAAATTCAATTTTAACTGCTATAGAAAGTGTTTTCTTGAGTCAATCTGTAAAAAATAATATGATAGATAAGGGAACGAGAATTTTAGGCACAATGCCGGATTGGAATAATACCTTTGCTATGTACCAAAGAGTAATAGAGAAGGTTAACCTTAACTAATTAAATTATGTTAAATCTACTGAAAGGATAAAAAACGATTTTTTTATAAAAGTTTTTTGACATGTATGTTATAAATGGTTTTTGGGAAGAAAATCTATTCTTTTATTTCTGTTTTCAAAAAGTTAAGGAATTAGTAATTGTATTATCAATTTTAAGTAGGATTAGCAATGTTTTTAAGGGTAATTTTAAGGGAAGTTTACATTTTTATGTTGTTTTATAACGATTATAATTCAGAAGATATTACTAATTTAGAATGGAAAAATTACCTTTGTATATAAATGGTATTAATTTGTTTCAGCTAGATAAATAAATTTTAGAACGATAAAGAAATAGAAATGAGAGATAAAAACCCCCGGATTTGTACAAATTGTGTTATGGATACCACCGATTCAAAAATCGTATTTGACGAGAAAGGAGTTTGTGATCATTGTAATACATATTATAGAGATATTCAACCAAATTGGCATACCGATGAACGAGGGGATAAAGCACTTAAAGAAATTGTTACTAAAATAAAAAAGAAAGGGAAAAAACATGACTTTGACTGTTTAATGGGTATGAGTGGTGGTATTGATAGCTCTTACTTGTTGTATAAAATGAAAGAAGAGTATGGCCTTCGACCTTTAGTCTTCCATGTTGATGCGGGATGGAATTCTCAAATTGCAGTAAATAATATTGAGAAGCTAGTTGATGGGTTAGGTTTAGATTTATATACAGAGGTTATCAATTGGGAAGAAATTAAAGATTTGCAATTAGCTTATTTTAAGTCTGGTGTTCCACATATAGATACGCCTCAAGACCATGCCTTTTTTGCAACGATGTACAAGTTCGCTTCAAAGCATAAAATAAAATATATTCTTACTGGAGGAAATTATTCAACAGAATGCGTTAGAAACCCTTTGGAATGGATGTATTACCAATCAGATTCCATTCAATTGAGAGATATTTATAAAAAGCACGGTACAGGTAAATTAAAAGATTATCCGGTCACAAACATTTTATGGCATAAAGTATATTTGCCCTATCTAAAGAAAATAAAATTAATAAGACCTCTTGATTTTATACCTTACAATAAAAAAGAAGCTATGCAGCTTTTAGAGGATAAGTTTGGCTATCAAAAATATCCCCAAAAACATTTTGAATCTCGTTTTACAAGATTCTATGAGGCTTATTGGTTGCCCCAAAAGTTTGGTTATGATACCAGAAAAGTACAATTTTCCAGTTTAATATTAACAGGGCAAATGACCAGGGAAGAAGCCTTAGAAGAATTAAAAAAGCCTGCGTATGATCCAGAAACCATTCATCAGGATTTTGAGTTTGTAGCTAATAAATTAGGAATATCCATAGAAGAGCTGCAAGGTTATATGGATGCCCCTAATAAAACATATAAAGATTATAAATCTCAGGAAAATATATACAACATAGGAGCAAAGGTTATGAGAATGGCAGGGTTGGAAAGAGGAGGAAAACGATGATTAAAATAGTAAATTACGGTTCAGGTAATATTCAAGCCATATTAAACATATACAAACAGTTAAATATAGATTGTTTTGTAGCGAATTCGCCCAAGGAATTGCATGGTGCCACCAAACTTATATTGCCTGGTGTTGGGGCTTTTGATGAAACCATGAAGCAACTGATCGAATCAGGCTTCAAAGAAGAACTGGATAAATTGGTTTTGCAAGAAAAAATACCCGTAATGGGTATTTGTGTAGGCATGCAAATATTGGCCAAAAAGAGTGAAGAAGGTAAACTAGAGGGTTTGGGGTATATTAATGGCGAAGTGAAAAAATTTGATAGTTCAAGAATAAAAGAAAAACCATATTTACCTCATTTAGGATGGAATTCTATCAAACCAACGAAAGAGCATAGAATTTTTGAAAACATAGATGTTAAACACGGTTTTTACTTTTTGCATACCTATTATTTTTCCTGTCAATCTACTGAAGATAGATTAGCTTCAACTAATTATGGTATAGAGTTTTCGTCGGCCGTAAATCATGATAATGTTTATGGTATGCAGTTTCATCCAGAAAAGAGTCATCATAACGGGGTTCAATTGTTCAAAAATTTTTCCAATCTTTAATTATGCTAAGATCACGAATAATACCTTGCTTATTGGTAAGAAACAAAGGACTGGTTAAAACAGTTCAATTCAAAGACAGCAAGTATGTAGGAGATCCAATAAATGCTGTTAAGATTTTTAATGAAAAGGAAGTCGATGAATTGATTGTTCTGGATATCGATGCTACAAAAGAAAATAGAGCGCCTGATTTTGAGATGATTAAAAATTTGGCAAATGAATCCAGAATGCCACTTTGTTACGGTGGAGGCGTTAAAACGGTAGAGCAAGCTAAGCAGATAATTCACTTAGGTGCCGAAAAAGTAGCCCTTAGCTCTGCAGTTATAGAAAATCCCAGTTTGATAAAAGATATAGGTAAGGCGGTTGGTGTACAAAGTGTTATTGTTGTATTGGATGTTAAAAAGAAAGGGCTTTTTGGAAAATATCAGGTATATACCCATAATGGTACTAAGTCAACAGGGAAGAGTCCAGAAGAACTGGCCCTCCAATTTGAAAAATTGGGTGTAGGGGAGATAGTGATAAATTCTATTGATAATGACGGTATGATGAAGGGGTATGATTTAAAATTAATTGATATTATAAGAAATGCAATTAATGTTCCTATTACTGTTTTGGGAGGAGCCGGTACTGTTGAAGATTTGAAAACACTTGTTGAAAAGTATAAAGTGATAGGGGTTGCAGCGGGTAGTTTATTTGTTTTTAAAGGTAAATACAAGGCAGTATTAATAAATTACTTTAGACCATAATTTAGAAATGAGCGTCTTAGGTAAAGTAAAAACATATAAAAATGAATTGTTCTTAATATTAATATTTTTATCTGATTTTGTTACTAAATTAATAACTACTTATTCAATAAATTCTTTCGGCAGGTTTGGAGGTGTTTCTAAGCTTGCTTTTTTGTTTTATATGTTGTTTTTTATAATTAAAAACAAAATTAAGGAACCATTTATTGTTAAACTCTTAATCATCTTAGCGGTTACCTTCTTGATTGGAAATATAGAGATTGTCCTTTCACCTAAGATGAATAAAGTATTATTTTACGATTCACTTTATTATTTTGTTGAGTACTCATCCCTTTTTATTGTAGTATGGTTTTTTAGTGCGTTTGATAAAGAAAATATAAACAGTGTTTTTAATATTTTTTTAATCATAGGAGTTGTTAATTCAATTTTTATGATAATGGGAGTGTTTACCAATATTGAACTATTTATGTCTTATCCGTTTTCTGAGAGATTTGGTGCTAACGGTATATTGGCACAAACTTCAGAAGTAAGCTATTTTTATATTATTTTAACATTGGTTTTATATTACGACTTCTGTTTGAACAGGAGAAACCTATTTTTATTACTTTTCTTGATAGGCACTTCGTTTTTGATTGGAACAAAGATTGTCTGGTTATATTTAATTGCATTAACGTCTTTTCATTTATTAAAAAAAATAAAAAATAAATTCATTTTAACATGTTTCATTATTATCACTTTACTTTTTGCTTTAATTTTTAATAATAGTATAATTTATTTTTTAACACAAAATCTCTATCATGGAACTGAAATCTATTCTGATTGTGGTATCTTTTGTTTGTTGACTTCATATAGAATAGAATTGCTAGCTGATTTTATTAATTATATCTCTGCCAATTGGAGTTTCAGTAAATATATTTTTGGAGGGATAGATTTTAATACATACCGAGTGGAATTTGGATTGATAGATTTATATATGTTTTTTGGTGTTTTAGGACCACTTGTGTATGGATTGTTTATAAAAAAATATTTTATTGGAAGCAATGTATACCAAACATATTTTGTTTTAATAGTTTTGTTGTTATCCTTTTTAGCAGGAAATTTTTTAACAAGCTTTATATTAATAGTACTATTTTATATTAGCACACTTAAGTTTAGAAATATTAAAGAAGATTTTTTAAATGAAACAAATCATACAAGACCTTAAAAACGGAGAAACCATATTAGAAGAAGTACCGGTACCTATAGTAAAATCTGGTCATGTTCTAATCAAAACAGCTAATACGCTAGTTTCATTAGGAACCGAACGCATGTTAGTAGAATTTGGAAAAGCCAATTTCATCCAAAAAGCAAGACAACAGCCGGACAAGGTTAAAATGGTATTAGACAAAGTAAAAACAGATGGATTAAAGCCAACAATGGGTGCTGTTTTTAATAAACTAAACCAACCTTTACCATTAGGCTATTGTAATGTAGGAGAGGTAGTTGAAGTAGGTAAAGGAGTAACAGAATTTAAAGTAGGAGATCGTGTAGCATCCAATGGACACCATGCCGAATATGTAAACATGCCAAAAAATCTGGTGGCCAAAATACCCGATAATGTAACTTATGAAGAAGCTGCTTTTACAGTTATAGGCTCAATAGGATTGCAGGGTATAAGATTATTAAAACCGACATTTGGAGAAACCATTGTTGTAGTGGGATTAGGTTTAATAGGATTGGTTACTGCAGAACTGTTATTGGCTAATGGTTGTAATGTCATCGGTTTTGATTTTGACCCGGAAAAAATAAAAATTGCTAAGAAGAAGGGTATTATTGCTGTTAATCTAAGAGAAGGTACAGATCAAGTAAAGTTTGTTGAAAATTATACCAATGGTATTGGAGTAGATGGGGTGATTATCACAGCGTCTAATAAAAGTAACGAAATAATTTCGCAATCAGCCAATATGTGTAGGAAACGAGGACGTATTGTTCTTGTGGGTGTAATTGGACTAGACATACGTAGGGCCGATTTTTATGAAAAAGAAATATCGTTCCAAGTGTCATGCTCCTATGGTCCGGGTAGATATGATGAAGCATATGAGCAGAAGGGAAACGATTATCCTATAGGATATGTAAGATGGACCGAAAAAAGAAATTTTGAAGCCATATTAAATGCAATCTCACGTGGCACACTAGATGTTAAACCTCTTATTACAGAAAGAGTGCCTTTGTCAGAATACCAGAAGGTTTATGGAGATATGAAAAACTCAAAATCCATTGCTTCTATTCTAGAATATGATAATACAGCATCGCCGGAATCAACAGTCGAAATATCTCAAAAATCGTTTGAAGGGAAAAAGGGAGTTATAGGGATTATTGGTGCCGGGAACTTTACCAGTTCTACCATATTGCCCAACCTTAAAAAACTAAATGCCAACTTAAAATACATAGCAAGTTCAGGAGGCCTTTCGTCCACTACAATGGCTAAGCGCTATAATATTGCTAATTCAACATCAGATTATAAAGAAATATTAGCCGATAATGAGGTAGATTTAGTATTTATTACCACAAAACACAATATGCATGCGCCAATGGTTTTAGAAAGCTTAGAGGCAGGTAAGAGTGTTTTTGTAGAAAAACCGCTAGCATTAACAAAAGCGGAGCTAGAATCAATAATAGAAGTGTACAATAATCAGAATGTTAATATCTCTGTAGGTTTTAATAGACGCTTTGCCCCATTAGCAAAGAACATGAAAAAACTTTTAGGCAATGACAATACCCCAATCAATATAGTAGCTACTATGAATGCAGGATTTATACCAGCTGATGTTTGGGTGCATGATATGGAAGTAGGAGGCGGAAGAATTATTGGAGAGGCGTGCCATTATATAGACTTATGCACATACTTTACAGGAAGCAAAGTATCTGCTGTATGCATGAGTGCCATGGGGATAAACCCCAAAGAAAATACAGATAATGCCAGCATTCTTTTAAAATATGAGAATGGATCCAATGCCGTAATCAATTATTTTGCAAATGGAAGCAAAGCGTATTCAAAAGAACGAGTTGAAATCTATTCGCAGGAACGTACCTTGATAATGGACAATTGGCGTAAATTAAAAACCTACGGATTTAAAGGAGGCAATGCATCTTCAAAACAAGATAAAGGACATTATAATCAGTTTAATGAATTGATTACACAACAAAATAAAGGTGGTAGTCCAATCATCCCTTTTGAAAGTATTGTTAACACTACAAAAGCTTCTTTTGCAGCTATAGAGTCACTTACACAAGGCAAATGGATAGATATAGACTAAAACTTCTAATAAACACTTTAAAACACCTTAAA
This sequence comes from Aestuariibaculum scopimerae, assembly GCF_059428085.1. NCBI lineage: Bacteria > Pseudomonadati > Bacteroidota > Flavobacteriia > Flavobacteriales > Flavobacteriaceae > Aestuariibaculum > Aestuariibaculum scopimerae. The sequence goes on along the minus strand of NZ_CM182089.1, from coordinate 1,314,524 downwards.
GCTAAACAAGTTTATTTTCGAATATATTATTTTATTAGAGGGAAGCTTACAAAAAAAGAATATACCCAAGAACTAAACAAAGAATTGAAACCAATAATTTGGAATGATTTTTTGTTTAATGCAAAAAGTTATCACTTTGAAAACTGTTTTGATTTTTTAAATCTTAAGCATTGTTTTAATAAAAACATTGATTGGAATTATTTGGAATATGGAAAGCTTTGGACATTTAATCTAAATTATTTTGATTTTTTAAATCAGGAAGCATTAGCCCCTGAACAGGGAATACAATTAATTAATGATTTTATAGCTAATGATAGGATACTAAAAGAAGGGAAAGAATCCTATACTATTTCACTTCGAGGAATGAATTGGATAAAATTTTTGTCAAAGCATAAGATTGATAATCAAGAGATAAATCAAAAACTATATAACCATTACCAAAGACTTTTAGATAATTTAGAGCTACAGTTTTTAGGAAATCATTATTTAGAAAATGGTTTTGCACTTCTATTTGGAGCCTATTATTTTCAAGATAATGAGTTTTATAGGGCAGCAAGAAAAATTTTAAAAGAAGAACTTGAAGAACAAGTATTAGCTGATGGGGCTCATATAGAGTTATCTCCTATGTATCATCAAACCATGCTTCACCGTGTTCTGGATTGCATTAATTTAGTAAAAGACAATAATCTGTATGATGTAGATGATCAATTGCTTTTATTTCTAAAAAGTAAAGCAGAGCAAATGCTTTCCTGGTTACAAACAGTCACATTTAAGAACGGAGATATTCCTATGGTGAATGATAGTACTTTTGATATTGCACCTAAATCAGAAGCATTGTTTCAATACGCCACATTTTTAAAGTTATCTTGGAAAAAAGGAAAACTTAAGGATTCTGGGTATCGAAAAGTAGAAAAAGGGAATTATGAGTTATTTGTAGACGTTGGTAACGTCGGTGCTTCTTATTTACCCGCTCATGTACATTCAGATACATTTAATTTTGAATTGTATGTGAATCAGGAACCTGTAATTGTAGATACGGGAACATCTACCTATGAAAAAAATGAATTAAGACAATTGGAACGTTCTACGGCCTCACATAATACAGTTAAAGTAGGCACTTTTGAACAGTCAGAAATCTGGGGTGGTTTTCGCGTAGCAGAAAGAGCCAAAATAATTCATTTAAAGGAAGATAAAAATAAAATACTGGGGACACATGATGGCTATAAAAAAACGAATATTTTACATACTAGAAAGTTTAATACCGAAGAACATAAGATTGTTATAGAAGATGAGCTTTCAGGGAAGACTAAGTACAAAACAAGTGCATTTTTTCACCTCCATCCAAATATTGATATAGAAAAAGAAGGAGAGCAAGCCATTAGGTTAAAGAACAAGGATATTTTAATTAGGTTTGAAGGGGAAATTACAAGCATTGAAGTCTTAAGTTATAATTATTCAGAAGGGTTCAATAAAACCTGTAAGTCAAAGAAAGTACAAGTTAATTTTGTCAAAAAACTAAAAACGGAAATTTGTTTATGAGACTACTATTTTTAACTGATAATTTCCCGCCAGAAGTAAATGCCCCTGCAACAAGAACCTATGAACATTGTAAAGAGTGGGTCAAGTTAGGTGCAGATGTAACAGTGATAACATGTGCTCCAAATTTTCCAAAAGGAAAAGTGTTTGAGGGCTATAGAAATAAATTATATCAAAAAGAAATCGTAGATGGAATAAAAGTAATAAGGGTTTGGACATATATAAGCGCTAATAAGGGGTTTGTTAAAAGAATTTTAGATTATGTCAGTTTTATGATTAGTTCTTTTTTAGCAGGCCTATTTATTAAAACAGATTTAATTATAGCAACATCCCCCCAGTTTTTCACTGTAATTTCAGGAAGATGGTTGTCTTTTTGGAAACGCAAAAAATGGATTATGGAAGTAAGAGATTTATGGCCGGAATCAATTAGTGCCGTAGGAGTCATGAATAAAAGTTTAATAATTCGATTTTTTGAAGTTTTAGAAAAAAGGATGTACAAGAGTGCGGATAAAATTGTTGTTGTTACAGATGCTTTTAAAGAGATTTTAGTCAAAAAACATCATATAAAGCAGACAAAAATTAAGGTAATAAAGAATGGTGTAAATATCGATTTATTCAATCCTAAAAGCAAAGATGTCAGTTTACTAAAAAAGATAAACTTAGAAGATAAATTAATCATTGGATACATTGGTACTCATGGAATGGCCCATGGTTTAGATTTTATTTTAAGATGCGCAAAACAAATTACAGATAAAAAAATTCATTTTCTATTCATAGGAGATGGGGCAAAGAGGGATGATCTGTTAAAACAAAAAGAAACTTTAAAGTTAGATAATGTAACCATGTTACCTTCAGTCAAAAAAGAAGAGGTTTCAAATTACATATCCATTATTGACATAGCATTAGTTAATTTAAAAAGATCAGAAACATTTAAACATGTACTGCCTTCTAAAATTTTTGAATTATGTGCTATGGAGAAACCTGTTTTGTTAGGGGTAGAAGGAGAAGCAGAAAAATTAATAAAAGTTTATAATGTTGGTGTCGCTTTTAAACCAGAGGATAAAGTGGATTTTATTGAAAAACTTAGTATTATTAGGAAAAAAGCTTTTGATAGGAATGACTTTTTAAGAATGAAACAAGACTTTAGCAGGAAAAAACTAGCTTATGAAATGTTTCATTTTATAACAGATGAATATTAACAAAGTTTTTAATCCTTTATTTTTGTTTAAACTTAGAGGATGTTTCTTATTTTTGACTATAAATAACCTTAATGGCATTTTATTTCCCAATACTATTCTTTGCAGGTGCTTACCTGATTACGTATTTTACTATACCTAAAATTATAGGATTAGTAGAATATAAAAACTTAATGGATAATCCTAATACTAGAAGCTCTCACAAACGCAAAACACCAACATTGGGGGGGGTTGCTTTTTTTTATGTTTTAGTCTTAGCTTTATTTTTTTTAAGAAATTGGAGTGAATATGGTGAAGCTATTTATTTAATACCTGGGTTAACAATTCTTTTTATTGTTGGATTAAAAGATGATTTAGTTGTTCTTTCCCCTTATACAAAATTGATTGCTCAAATCATGGCTATAACATTTGTTATAAGTAATGAAAGCTTTACTATTCATTCTTTAAATGGGTTTTTAGGAATTTATGACATACCTGTTTATCTATATTATATTATAAGTGCTTTTATAATGGTAACTATTATTAATGCCTATAATCTAATTGATGGTATTGATGGGTTGGCCGGCATGGTTGGAATTATCATACTTATAATTTATACTACGATATTTTATATGACGAAAGAATATTTTTTCGTTTTATTAAGTTTAACTTTAAATGGATGCTTAATTGCATTTTTAAAGTACAATTTATCCACAACAAGTGAAAAAATTTTTATGGGAGACACTGGGTCTCTCATAGTTGGGTTTGTTATCAGTATCCTTACCCTTAAATTTTTAGCTTTATCACCGGAAAAATACGATAGTCTTCCTTTTTTAATTGAAAATGTTCCCTTAATAGCCATTAGTATTTTAATCGTTCCCTTATTTGATACAGCAAGGGTTTTTACAATTAGATTAGTAAATAAACGAAGCCCATTTTCACCAGATAGAAATCACTCACATCATATACTTGTTGATTATTTTAAAATATCACATAAAAAAGCAAGTTATATTATTGGAGCATTCAATTTAGTTTTTGTCTATCTTTTTATTTTTTTAGGAAGCGCATCCTATAATTTTTGGTTAGTTACTGTACTTGTTATTACCGTTATTTTATTAGGGTATTTTTTTTACCGTTTTGATTATAGTTTTGCAAATATTAGGAGAAAAATTAGATTTAAGAGAAGAGTAGATGATGTTAAAGAAAAGGGTAAAAATATAATAAGTAAAAATAACGAATGAAGATAAAAAAAATCTGCTGCATAGGAGCAGGCTACGTGGGCGGTCCCACCATGGCCATCATAGCCCAAAAAAGTCCGCATATACAAGTAACCGTCGTAGATATAAACAAAGCCCGTATTGATGCCTGGAACGATGAAGATCTAGATAACTTACCCGTATTCGAACCCGGTCTTGCAGATATTGTAAAAGAAACCAGAGGCAAAAACCTCCACTTCTCAATAGATGTAGAAAAAGCCATCGATGAAGCCGATATGATTTTTATCTCCGTAAACACCCCCACCAAAACCTACGGAAAAGGAAAAGGCATGGCAGCCGATTTAAAATATATCGAACTTTGCGCCCGACAAATCGCCAAAGTTGCCAAACAAAACAAAATAATTGTAGAAAAGTCCACCCTACCCGTTAGAACTGCCGAGGCTATAAAAAACATTTTAGATAACACGGGCAACGGCGTACAATTCCAAATACTATCCAATCCAGAGTTTTTAGCCGAAGGGACTGCCGTACAAGACCTACTGGCACCCGACCGCGTACTCATTGGTGGCGATACCGATGAAGCCGGACAAAAAGCCATCCAGGCACTCGTAGACATTTACGCCAACTGGGTACCCAAAGAACGCATCCTAACTACCAATGTTTGGTCTTCAGAGCTATCCAAGCTCACCGCCAACGCATTTCTCGCACAACGCGTGTCCTCCATCAATGCCATGTCCGAGATCTGTGAAAAAACAGGTGCCGATGTTAATGAAGTGTCCAAAGCCATAGGTATGGACAGCCGTATCGGTTCAAAATTCCTTAAAGCCTCTGTAGGCTTTGGTGGGTCTTGTTTTCAAAAAGACATCCTTAACCTCGTGTACATAGCCAAAAGCTACGGACTCGAAGAAGTGGCCGACTACTGGGAGCAAGTCATCATCATGAACGACCACCAAAAACAACGCTTTTCAGACAACATCGTCAGCACCCTATACAATACCGTATCAGGCAAAAAAATTACCTTTCTGGGCTGGGCTTTCAAGAAAGACACCAACGATACCCGGGAGTCTGCTGCCATACACGTTGCCGATAGTCTGTTGAACGAACAAGCCAATATTGAAGTGTACGACCCCAAGGTCTCCCAAGAACGCATCTATGCCGATTTAGAACACCTAAACACACGTGCACTCGAAGACAACAGAAAACTGCTAAAAGTCCAAAAAGACCCTTATGCGGCCGCTAATAACTCCCACGCCATAGCCGTGCTAACCGAATGGGACGAGTTTAAAACTTACGATTGGCAAAAAATTTACGACCATATGAACAAACCCGCTTTCGTATTCGACGGTCGTGGTATTCTAGACACCAAAACACTTGAAAAAATAGGATTTGTTTGTTATAAAATTGGTAGTGGTTCCTAATGGCATTCAAAATTTAACGTGGGACCTGTACAAAATATAAACTTACCCTATACGCTTCCTACTATTGCCCATATACGGTTCCTGATATCGCCCATATATATGGGCGGGTATCTCCCATATATGCCTTGGTTTTTGTTAAGTATCAAGTCATTCTGTCAGTCGAAATACGACTTTTGGGATTGACCCAGTAATGTAGTGAAGTGAAGAATTTCAAAAAGAAGCGATAATATTAAACTTATTCCTTTAAATTTGTTAGTTGGATAATTAAAAAACAACATTGAAACGAGTTTTAATAACAGGCGCGGCGGGGTTTTTAGGATCGCATTTATGTGATCGCTTTATTGATGAAGGCTATCATGTTATTGGTATGGACAACTTCATTACCGGGGACTCAAAAAATTTAGCCCATTTATCCGGGCATCCCAATTTTGAGTTTATTGAACACGATGTTACAGAATTTGTGAGTATAGAAGGAGACTTAGACTATATCCTTCACTTTGCGTCACCCGCAAGTCCCATAGATTACTTAAAAATACCCATCCAAACTCTTAAAGTAGGATCCTTAGGAACCCATAATTTATTAGGTCTGGCAAAAGCCAAAAAAGCCAGGATACTCATAGCCTCCACCTCTGAAGTCTATGGAGACCCACTAGTACATCCACAATCCGAGGATTATTATGGTAATGTTAATACCATTGGCCCTAGAGGCGTTTACGATGAAGCTAAGCGATTTCAGGAATCCATTACCATGGCATACCATCGGTTTCATGGCTTGGAAACACGCATTGTGCGTATATTCAATACCTACGGACCCAGAATGCGATTGAATGACGGACGTGTCATTCCTGCATTTATGGGGCAAGCCCTTAGGGGCGAAGACCTCACCATCTTTGGCGATGGTTCCCAAACACGGTCCTTCTGTTATGTGGATGACCAAGTAGAGGGGATTTACCGTTTGCTGTTTAGTGATTATGCCTATCCCGTTAATATTGGGAATCCACACGAAATCTCCATAAAAGATTTTGCCGAAGAGATTATTAAGCTAACAGGGACACAGCAAAAAATAATCTATAAACCACTACCAACCGACGACCCATTACAGCGCCAACCAGACATCAGTTTAGCCAAAAAAATACTAAATTGGGAACCCAAAGTGAGCCGAGAAAAAGGCATGAAAATAACATATGATTATTTTAAAAAATTATCCAAAGAAGAGCTTTATAAACATGAACACAAAGATTTCAAAAGCTTTATTAGTAGATAACTTACATTAACTCATGGAATTTAAACGAGGCAGATATTCATGGTTATTAAGGCCGATGTTGATTCTATATGACGTTATTGCCATAAATTTTTTAGCATATTATTTTTTGAAGCATAATGAACAAAATTTATCTTTTACTATAGAGGTATTTTATTCTATTACTACTTGGATAATATCTGCTAGTTTTACTCAGTTTTATAGAGTGTTTAGATATACATCATCTTTTAATGTTTTTTTACTACTAATAAAGCAGTTTTTAGTATATGCCTTATTCTTATTTGCATTTATCGGAGCTTTTAAAAGTATTAGTACAGATAATATTCACATATTAAATTATTTGTTTTATTCTATCGTAGCCGTTGGATTTGTAAAGATTTTAAGCTATTATCTTTTAAAAATATTTCGTTATAGATTTAGAGGGAATTTAAGAAATGTTGTTATTGTTGGAAGTGGGAACAATACTGAAGAATTAAAAAAAATATTTTTAAACAAAAAGGAATTGGGATATAATTTATTAGCGGTTTTTTCTAATTCAGCAAATAAAGAATGTGATGGAACAATTCAAAATAGTTTCGAATATTTAGAAAGTAATAAAGAAATTGACGAGATTTATTGTGCTATAGATGAATTAACGGAAAAACAGGTAAATGATTATATTAAATATGCTAACAAAAGTCATTGTAATATTAAATTTGTACCAGATGTGTTAAAACTTACAAATAAAAGGTTTAGAATAGATTTTTATACATATCTCCCGGTATTATCTATCCAAAAAAATGTATTAGATTTTGAAATTAACAGATTGATTAAAAGAGGTTTTGATGTTTTGTTTTCATTATTTGTGATAGTTTTTATTCTCCCGTGGTTATCGTTAATTTTATTTATTTTAATTAAATTAGAGTCGAGAGGGCCATTATTTTATAAACATAAAAGACATGGAATTAATTATACTGAATTTTACTGTTACAAGTACAGATCTTTAAATGTCACTAAAGAAATCAAAGGAACCTATGTTAAACAAGAAGATAGTAGAGTTACCAAAATAGGAAAGTTTTTAAGAAAAACTAGTATAGATGAATTGCCGCAATTTATAAATGTTTTCAAAGGAGAAATGAGTGTGGTAGGACCTAGACCCCATATGTTATCTTATACGGATGAATATTCAAAAAAAGTGGATAAGTATAATTTTATTTTTAGACATAGAGTAAAACCAGGTATTACAGGTTTAGCACAAATAAGTGGCTTTAGAGGGGAAATTGAAACGGATAAGGATATTACCAATCGAGTAAAATACGATATATTCTACATCGAAAACTGGTCGTTGTTACTCGACTTAAAAATCATCATCCAAACATTTCTCAACGCTCTAAAAGGCGAAGAAAAAGCATATTAATTAATGTTGTGAAGCCTCTAGTTTCTATCATAACGCCCATGTTTAATTCAGAAGCTTATATTTCAGAAACTATAAACAGTGTTTTAAATCAAACATACTCAAATTGGGAATTGCTGTTGATAGATGATGGTTCTCAAGACAAAACGATTGAAATAGTCAATACATTTATAAACCAGAACTCAACCAACATAAAGCTTCTTAAAAATGAAGCGAATTCCGGAACGGCCGTTTCTAGAAATAAAGGCATTGAAATAGCTCAAGGTGATTATATTGCTTTTTTAGATGCAGACGATCTATGGAAACCAGAAAAACTAGAAAAGCAAATTGCTTTTATGGAACTTGAAGACTGTGATGTAAGTTATACCAGCTATGAATTGATGGACGATAAAGGCATCCTGCTTAACAAAACAATTAAAGCCTTACCCCTTTTGTCATACCATAAACTTTTAAAAGGCAACTACATTGGAAACTTAACAGGAGTTTACAAAACAAGCGTATTAGGCAAAATAACAGTGCCTAATCTACGCAAACGTCAGGACTGGCTCTTGTGGTTAGAGGCTATAAAAAAGTCTGGTAAACCCGCTAAGGGCGTTCAGGAACCATTAGCATATTACCGTATTCATAAAAATGCCATGTCCTCAAATAAATATAAACTTATAAAGTACAATTATTGGATGTATAGAAAGGGACTGGGGTTTTCAATGCCAAAATCACTTTATTGGATGCTCATCTTTTTAAAAGAACAGTTCTTTGTAAAGTCAAAGCAAACGGTTTCTACAAGCGAGATATAAATTGTTTCAGTTTACCACTTTTAGAGCGTTCTAAAGCATCCCGACGTTCAAAAACAACCTGCAATCCAGGCTCTAAATAGGTCTCAACAGCCTTTTTAACAGCTTCCAATCGGATTTCTGTAAGCGCCACGGTACTCACATAAATAATTTTAAAAGTATCTAGCGCAAGCTGTTCAATGACAAATTCTTTCACGTGACCTGCATCTTCAATCACGGTTTTGGTCACATAATAAAACGTTAGTCCGGCCGCTTTTTTTCCACTGGGCAGTTGCACTACATCATTGGTTCGCCCAGTAAGCATTTCAAGGATGGGTTTATGTGGGGTGCTTGTTTTAGACAAGGTCCCAACATCCCCCAAATCATAGCGGATAAACGGATGTGCCTTATTATAAAGCGATGTAATAACCACGCGCCCCGTTTCACCATGGGGTAAAACATGGTTATTGTCATCCAGAATTTCCACAAAAAGGTCTTCATGATTAACAACCCATTCATTGCTTTTATTTTGAAAAGCAATCAAGCCCAGTTCGGCGGCGCCATATTCATTAATAACAGGGATGCCAAATTGCCTTTCCAAAAGGACCTTATCTTCCTCAAAAAGCATTTCCGAAGTCACAATACAACATTTCAAAGAAGGACAGGTAGTGTTCAATACAATAGCCTTACGCTGTAAATACTTTGCAAATTGAACAATGGCACTTGTATAGCCATTCATGTAATCAAATGCAGTCGATTTAAATTTCTTAAGCACTTTATCAAAAGCAGCATCACTTAAATCGAAAACCGAAAACCGAAAGCGATTGCCTAAAACATCTTTTAAGCGTTCCTTATAATAGCCTTTTTTGTTTAAGGGAATTCCATAAAACCGTGCTTGCTTAGAGGTATTCAAATCTAGATGGAACCAACGATATCTGTCCATAAAAATAGCCCATGTTAAAGCATGGGAAAAGCGGTCTTTGGCAAAAATAAACGGATCGCCCGAAGCCCCCGAAGTTTTATTTACATAACTGTTTTTAGTTGAAAACCCTTCCGAAAGTCTATTGTTCAAAGGTTGCTGTAAATCACGTTTTGTCATCACAGGAATGGTTTCCCAATTTAAAGGATTGGCACCCTTAGCAAAACGTTTATAAAATGCATTGTATTTTAAATGGTAATTAACAATGTCCTGTTTTTTTGTATCAATGTAATCAGGGAAATCTTTCTCTTCAATATTTTGAACAGATTTTAAAACACGCTTGGCCTTGTGTATAGGAAAGCTATTAAATTTTAAAGAAAGATTAAATAAACTCAAGGCAGATTATAATTTTTGTAAAGTAAATAAAAAATATTCGTGAATTCGTGGCATTAGTTTTATTTTTGCACTCGACAAATTATATTGAGGCTATTTTTAAACAGTCTCCTAAAAATAGATACAATGAATATTTTAATTCTTGGTTCTGGCGGAAGAGAACATACTTTTGCATGGAAAATTGCCCAAAGTCCCTTATGTAATGAATTATATGTAGCACCTGGGAATTCGGGGACTGCAAATGTTGCAACCAATGTTAATATTGGTGTTACCGACTTTGATGCTATTAAAGAACTAGTTTTAGAGAAACAAATAGATATGGTAGTCGTGGGCCCAGAAGATCCGCTTGTAAAAGGCGTTCACGATTATTTTTTAAAAGATGCTGCTATTAAACATATAGCAGTTATAGGACCGCAAAAAGTGGCTGCAGAGTTAGAAGGCAGTAAGGAGTTTGCCAAAGAATTTTTATATCGACATAACATTCCAACAGCAGCTTATGAGAGCTTTACCAAAGAAACCGTTGAAAAGGGTTATGCCTTTTTAGAAACCTTAAACCCACCGTATGTTTTAAAAGCAGATGGTCTTGCAGCAGGGAAAGGGGTTGTTATTTTAAATAATTTAGATGATGCTAAAGCCGAACTAAAAAGTATGTTGGTAGATGCCAAGTTTGGTCAAGCCAGTACTAAAGTGGTTATAGAGGAGTTTTTAGACGGGATTGAATTGAGTTGCTTTGTTTTAACCGATGGCAAAAATTACAAGATATTGCCAACGGCAAAAGATTATAAACGTATAGGGGAAGGTGATACTGGATTAAATACTGGCGGTATGGGTGCTGTATCTCCCGTGCCATTTGCCACGGATGCATTTCTAAACAAAATAGAAGAACGCATTGTAAAACCAACGATAGAAGGCTTTAAAAAAGACCATTTGCCTTATGTGGGATTTGTATTTATAGGTCTTATAAAAGTGGGGGACGACCCTAAGGTGATTGAGTACAACGTTCGTATGGGCGACCCGGAAACGGAAGTGGTATTACCAAGGCTTAAGAATGATTTTGTTGAGATATTACAGGCCATGACTAAAGGTACGCTTAATGAGATTGACATTGAAATAGACGAACGGGCAGCTACTACCATTATGCTCGTATCAGGTGGATATCCTGAAGCCTATGAAAAAGGCAAAGAAATTAAAGGGCTAGATGCTATTCAAGATTCCATACCGTTTCATGCTGGAGCACAGTTAATAGATGGCAAGGTGGTTACTACAGGAGGGCGTGTTATAGCAATTACATCATATGGCAAGAGCTATAAAGAGGCCATAAAAAAATCTTATCAAAATATAGAAAAGCTACAGTTTGATAAGATGTATTATCGTAAGGATATTGGGTTTGACCTATAAAAAGGAGTGCGAAGAAACCGTTTTATCTTCTTCGTTATTATCATTAAAGGTTTTTAATTGTTTCATCCAATAAACCATGGCAACCAATCCAATAATAGCAAAAATCCAAGAAACCGCATTGGCCGCAAACCAATTATTTAACTCTAATGCTCTTAGGGCATCATATGGTGCAAAAAGCACATTAACAAATAAATCCTGTATAGCGTAAAAGAAGTCCTTCATAGTTAGTATATTTACGTAGCAAAAATACAAAAACAGTTAATGATAACAAGTATTTTTAGTAAATCTAAGCCAATAAATTTCATCATTGTTTTTTTTATTACGCTTTTGGCTTTTATAACGGCAAGAACAAAGCTTGTAATAGAACCCATTACCATTGGTTTTATTTTAAAACAAATGGCTGTTTTTATTTTATGCTGTGTCACCATTTTAGTAGTAAGTTTTATTATTTCAAAGAATGATTTAGCCAAGAAAAATAATTACGACATTTTACTTTTCAGTTTGTTTTTATTAGCATTTGTACAAACTACAAGCAATACAAGCATTCTTTTATCAAACTTTTTTGTATTGTTGGGTTTAAGGCGCATTATAAGTTTGCGTTCGCACAGAAGTATTAAGAAGAAACTATTTGATACCGCTTTTTGGATAGCCTTGGCGGCATTGTTTTATTTTTGGTCTATCCTCTTTTTGGCACTAATCTTTGTAAGCTTACTATTGTATACTGATAACAATATAAGGCATTGGATTATTCCCTTTCTGGGAGCTGCAACTGTTTTTGTTATCACTATGGGGGTCTCTATTATATGGTATGATGATTTTTTCGAAATTTTTAAGTCCTACCCAGAGGTTAGTTACGATTTTAGTGGTTATAATACCACACAGTATTTGGTGTCCATAACCTTATTGGTGTCCTTTGGCGTGTGGTCATCATTGTTTTATTTACAAAATATTAAAAGGAAGAAAAAAGCATCAAGGGCTTCATTTAAAGTTATAGTAGTGGCAGCCCTAATAGCCTTTTTAATTATATTACAATCGCCCATAAAAACAGGAAGTGAGTTTTTGTTTGCTTTTGCGCCCTTAACAATTATTATTACCAATTATATAGAAATAGTTCAGGAAAAGTGGTTTAAAGAACTGTTTGTAGCCGTATTGGTTATTGTTCCTTTTGCACTGTTAATGCTGTAATTTTTCGCCAAAGGCCAAATCGCCCGCGTCCCCAAGCCCGGGGATAATATAGCCTTTATCATTAAGTGTGTCATCAATAGCCGCAATCCACAAATGGGTATTATCATCAAAATGCGAGCTAATAAAATCAATACCCTCTTGGGCCCCAATAACGCTAACTAAGTGAATATTTTTTGGTACTCCAAAAGGTTTTAAAGCCTCAAAGGTAGCTACCATAGATTGCCCTGTTGCCAGCATAGGATCGGCCAAAATAAGTGTTTTGTCTTTTAAACTGGGGCAAGCCAAATATTCAACAATAATCTCGAAACTTTCAGGGTTGTGTTTATGGTGTCTATAAGCAGAAATAAAAGCGTTTTCAGCTTTATCAAAATAATTAAGCAATCCATTATGCAATGGCACACCGGCCCTTAGTATAGAACACAAAACAATATCGTTTTCAAATAGATTAATAGCGCATAAACCCAAGGGTGTCTCAACAGTCGTAGCTTTATAATTTAGTACTTTGCTCATCTCATACCCTAAAACCTCACCAATGCGTTCTATATTTCTCCTAAAGCGCATGCTATCTTTTTGAAGGGTTACATCTCTAATTTCTGAAATAAAGGTATTTAGTATGGAGTTTTGTTGGGAAATATTATGAATGTGCATGGCTTCAATCTTTTGGTTTGGAATGATAAAGTTAATTATTTAGACTTATATTTACACCTTAAAAATTAGTACAATATGTTTACAAGTAAAGCCAACAAAATATTTCAAGACGTTATAGAAAAATATCACGTTGTTAATACCGTAGATCAACCTTTTGAAAACCCTTATCCAGAAAGTGATTTAATAGAACATTTATTATATAGAAAATGTTGGATTGATACCGTGCAGTGGCATTATGAAGACATTATTCGCGATCCGCAAATAGATCCCGTATCTGCATTAGCTTTAAAGCGAAAAATAGATGCCTCCAATCAAGATAGAACAGATATGGTGGAGTATATAGACAGCTATTTTTTAGATAAATACAAACACGTTACCCCTAAAGCCAATGCCACTATAAATACAGAAAGTCCGGCATGGGGCATCGATAGGTTATCCATTTTGGCATTGAAAATTTATCACATGCAAGAAGAAGCTACTCGAACAGACGCTAGTGAGGCCCACCGTGCGGCTTGCCAAAAAAAGCTGGATATTTTATTAGAGCAACGGGTTGATTTATCTACAGCTATTGATACATTATTGAACGATATTGAAAACGGTGACAAATACATGAAAGTTTATAAACAGATGAAAATGTATAATGATGATGAATTAAACCCTGTGTTAAGAGGACAAAAATAAACGTTTCATTATTCTGGAAACCATTCCAGAATGTCATCTAAATATGCCACATCAACAAAAACATATTCTTGTTATTCGCCTTTCGGCCATGGGAGATGTGGCCATGACGGTTCCCGTTCTAAGCGCATTTATACAACAACACCCCAACATTAAAATTACGGTATTAACAAAACCAGCATTTACTTCCCTTTTTAAGGGTTTGAAAGGTGTTACTGTTGTTGCTGCACATGTTAAAGGAAAGCACAAAGGTGTTTCTGGACTTTACAGATTGGCACGACAACTTAATAAAGAAACCCGTTTTTATGCCATTGCCGATTTGCATAATGTACTAAGAACAAAGGTGTTAAAAAAGTTCATTAGGTGTAAACGATTTGTTTCAATAGATAAAGGGAGACGTGAAAAAAAGGCGTTGGTTTCAGGAAAATTATTTAAGCAACTTAAAACAACCCACCAACGGTATGCCGATGTTTTTGAGACTTTAGGATATACCATAGACTTAAATAACCCCTCCTTTCCAAGCCCTAAAGAACTGTCTCCAGAAATAGTTAAAATTACTGGTGATAAAACAACTAAATGGATAGGTATTGCTCCTTTTGCAGCACACAAAGGAAAAATGTACCCGTTGGAATTAATGACCCAGGTAATTGAAACACTTTCAAAAGATTACAAAGTAATACTATTTGGTGGTGGTAGTGAAGAAATCCATGCCCTAGAAGCCATAGAAAGGCATTTTGAAAATGGTATAAATTTGGGGGGTAAATTAACGTTGGAAGAAGAACTAAAGGTTATATCAAACTTAGATGTTATGCTCTCTATGGATTCTGGTAATGCCCATTTGGGTGCTATGTTAGGTATAAAAGTCATTACCATTTGGGGTGTAACACATCCTTATGCCGGGTTTGCACCTTTCAATCAACCAGAAGATTATATGCTATTGACCGATAGAGGACAGTACCCAAAAATACCCACCTCTGTTTATGGAAATAAATACCCAGATGGCTACGAGGATGCCGCCGGGAGTATTTCTCCTAATGTTATTATAGAAAAAGTTAAATCTGTAATAAACCACTAAAAACATGGTCTAGATCACGAAAAAGGTGATTCAAAGCATAAAAAACATGGTATTAATCATAAAAAAGATGATTTAATTCACCTAAATCTTGCCTTGTCGGGGGGAATTACTCAAAAAAGAGCGTCACTTTGTTTGTTGAAGGTAAATCCAATCTAACAGCAAAGCGGTCTCACATCTAGTATCTAGCAGCGAAGCGCTCTAAATTAAACATCATCATAATCAACCACAACAGTTGGTGTTGTAGGTTGCGCTTGGCAAGTTAAAATTAGGCCTTCGGCAACTTCACTCTCGCTTAAAATATTATTTTGCCTCATAGTAGCTTCACCTTCTTTTAAGCGGGCCAAACAACTACTGCAAATACCGCCTTGGCATGAATAAGGCGCATCTAAATCTTCATCAAGAGCAGCTTCTAAAATGGTTTGTTTTGGCGACATTTCAAAAGTTGTTGTTTCATCATCCACCGTAACCGTTATTTTGGTTTTACCAGTATCATTAACTTCAATAATTTCATCGGGTTTAGAAGCTTTAAAAAGTTCAAAATGAATTCTATCGGCATCAACCCCATGGCTAGTTAAAACATCCTTAACCGTATAAATCATGGCTTCTGGACCACAAAGATAAAAGTCGTCAATTTCAATGTGTTTATATTTGTTCTTAACAATTAAGTTAACCGTACTTTTTTCTATACGCCCAAAAATAGCATCGTCCTCTTGGGTTTGACTAAATACAAACTGAATAACAAAACGTTCTTTATATTGGTGCTGCAGCTCTAAAAGCTCATTTAAAAACATGGTATCATCAAGGGTTTTATTCCCATAAACCAAAATTACTTTACTGTGCACTTCTTCTTCTAGGGCACATTTAATAATGCTTAAAACTGGGGTAATACCACTGCCAGCAGCAAAAGCCGCAATGTTTTTTGTTTTAGCATCATTAGGTGTAAAAACAAAACGCCCCTTTGGTGGTGCAACGTCAAGCGTATCACCTGCTTTTAAATGCTTATTGGCATAAACAGAAAACATACCATCTTTCACTTCTTTTATAGCTACTTTAAGGGCATTGCTTTTAGGGGAGACACATAAAGAGTAATCGCGTCGAACTTCATTACCATCAATGATTGTTTTTAAAGTAACATATTGGCCAGCCTTAAAAGAAAAAGTACTTTTTAAAGATTCTGGAACATTAAAACTAATGCTTATGGCGCTATTCGCTTCTCTTTTTATATTTTTAATAGAAAGTTTATGAAATGATGACATGCTTAAATTTTTGACAAAAATAGTGAAGTTGATTTTTAATTTTAACCATATCTGTAACAATTAGGTTAAAAAGTTTACTAACTACCTGAATTAAACAGATATACCAACCAAATACAATGATTAAAAAGTTTTTAGGCTTAGAGTGGAAGTCCTTTTTACGATCTGCCAGTTTTGGTAAAGGTTTGGCCATAAAAATAGTTATGGGGTTTTTGGCGCTGTACTTTATGGCTATGTTTTTAGGCATGGGAATACTTCTATACCCGTTACTTAAAGATACATTTCCCAATAGCGACCCATTTATTACTGTAAACGGGTTTTTGTTTTATTGGGTTTTAGGCGATTTAATATTTCGGTTTTTCTTTCAAAAGTTGCCCGTTATGCATGTAAAACCCCTGTTAATATGGCCTATAAGCAGAAAGAAAATAGTAAACTATGTGTTGGGGAAATCTGTGGTGTCCTTTTTTAATATCCTGCCACTTTTTGCCATCTTGCCATTTGGCATCACTTTAATAACCAAAGACTACCCAGTAGCATCGGTCATAACATGGATGCTAACCTTAATACTGGTAAGTCTAATTGTTAACTTTCTAAATTTTATTATAGAAAGTGTGACGGCCGAAACAGAACTGTCTTTTCTTCCCATTATACTTATAGCAGGTGGTTTATTGGCGCTCAATTATTTTAATATTGTTTCTTTGGCAGCACTTTTTTCTAAAGGGTTTACAGCCGTCTATAATGCACCCCTTTTAATAATCGTTCCCATACTGATTTTAGTGGGACTCTATAGGCTCAATTTTAGGCTCTTGCGAAAAAAATTGTTTCTGGATAGTGGTTTAAAGACTAAAGTAAAAGAAATACAGGCAGCTAACCTGGAGTGGACCAAAAACTTTGGAAGCATAGCGCCCTTCATGCAATTGGACTTAAAGCTCATTTGGCGTAACAAACGTACCAAATCGGCCATATGGATTGTAGGTTTGGGCTTATTGTATGGATTGTTTTTTTATCCGCAGCCCACCTATCAAAATATGCCTTGGTTTTTTGCCTTTATAGGGGTATTTTCAACAGGAGTGTTTTTAATTAATTTTGGACAATTTATACCAGCTTGGGATAGCAGTTATTACAAGTTGCTCATGAGCCAGAATATAAAATACGAACAATATCTTCAATCTAAATTCACGCTCATGGCATTAAGCGTAACCATATTATTTGTGTTGGGTATTCCCTATGTGTTTTTTGGATGGAAAATTCTATTGGCCCATTTCGCTGCGGCCATATACAACATAGGCGTTAATACACATATTATGCTTTATGGCGGTTCCTTTAATCGTAAAAAAATAGATTTAAGTCAAAAAGCAGCATTCAATTACCAAGGCACAGGGGCCGTACAATGGCTTATAGGGCTGCCGTTACTGTTAATGCCTATGGGTATTTTTGCCGCAGCCTATTTTCTTGTAGGGTTTGAATGGGCCTGTTTAGTCCTTGTCATTTTAGGCATTGCAGGTATTGTACTGCACCAAAAACTCATGAAAGGCATCACATCAAAATATTTAGAATCAAAATATAAAATGATAGCAGCCTTCGATCAAAACAACTAAAACGAAACACAATGATAGTCACTACCAACCTCACCAAAACCTATAATAACAAACAGGTTCTAAATATCGAATCTCTTACCATTCCCAAAGGACAAAGTTTTGGTTTGGTAGGTAACAACGGTGCTGGCAAAACCACGTATTTTAGTTTGCTTTTGGATTTAATACAACCTACCACAGGCCATATTAAAACTAACGATATTCAAGTAAGTACTAGCGAAGATTGGAAGCCTTTCACATCGGCCTTCATCGACGAAAGCTTTTTAATTGGCTATTTAACTCCCGAGGAGTATTTCTATTTTATTGGTGAATTGCGCGGACAAAACAAAGCGGATGTGAATGCTTTGCTGGAGCAGTTTGAGGACTTTTTTAATGAGGAAATTTTAAATCAAAAAAAATATTTACGGGATTTAAGCAAAGGAAACCAAAAGAAAGTTGGCATTGTAGCGGCATTGATTGGAAACCCTGAAGTCATTATTTTAGACGAACCCTTTGCCAATTTAGACCCAACCACACAAATAAGGCTTAAAAGTATTATTAAAAACCTGGCCCAAAAGCACGGTGTTACTATGTTAATTTCTAGTCACGACCTATTGCACGTAACCGATGTTTGTGAGCGTATCGTAGTACTGGAAAAAGGAGATATTGTAAAAGATTTGGCAACCAACCAAGCAACACTTAAAGAATTAGAAACCCATTTTGGTGGGTCTATGCCCGTAAATTAAAGGACTGATGTCACCCTGAACACCAGCCTATCCGGCAAGGCAGGCAGCCAAAGGGTTCTACAAACTGGATAACAGATAGTCTAAAACTCTGTCAAATATTCATGTTAATCAAAAAAGATGCTTATTTTTACCTGCTTACATAATATAAGCGCTAGTTTATAGTTATTTAACTGACTAAAAAAACCTACATTGAAAGCATTATTAAAAATAACCACAGTAATTGTATGTGTTTTGGTTTTGGGCTGTTCCAGAAAAAAGGACAAATTCATTAACCGAAATTATCATGCTGTAACAGCAGAATTCAATACACTGTTTAATGGTTATAATGCTTTAGAGCAAGGCCAAAGTGTGCTTAACGATAGTTATTTTGATAATTATTGGGAAGTTTTACCCATAGAGCGGATGCAAATAAAAGATGAGATTGTTATGGCCGGACAGTCTGAAAACGAAAACTTCACTATAGCCGAAGAAAAGGCCGTAAAGGCCATTCAAAAGCACAGCATATCCATAGACGGTAAAGAGAAGAACCCACAGATAGACGAAGCCTATCTGTTATTGGGAAAAGCAAGATATTTTGACCAACGGTTTGTGCCAGCATTGGAAGCTTTCAATTACATTCTCTACAAATACCCGGCAAGCGATAAAATCAATCAAGCCAAAATTTGGCGCGAAAAAACCAATATTCGTTTAGATAATAATGAGCTGGCCATTAAAAACCTAAAGCGCTTATTAAGGCAAGAAGAATTAAAGGATCAAGATTTGGCCGACGCTACATCCATGTTGGCCCAAGCCTATTTAAACATTACAGCTATTGATAGTGCCATTACACAGTTGGAAATAGCGTCTAAAGCCACAAAAAAGAATGACGAACGTGGGCGTTACAGGTTTATTCAAGGGCAACTGTACAACGAATTAGGTTACAAAGACAGTGCAAATATTGTTTTTGACAAAGTAATAGCGCTTAACCGTAAAGCGCCAAGAATTTACATGATAAGTGCCCATATTGAAAAAATTAAGAATTTCGATTATGACAATGGAAACAAATTACAGCTTTTAGAGCTGCTTAATGCGCTTGAGGAAAATAGGGAAAACCGCCCCTACCTAGATAAAATTTACCATCAAATAGCAGTCTATCATTTAAAAAACAATTCAGATTCCTTGGCCGTTAATTACTTTAATAAATCGCTACGAACAGACTCTGAAGACAAACTTCTAAAAGCTAAAAACTATGAAGTTCTTGGCGATATGAATTTTGATAAATCCATTTACAGAATAGCAGGAAGGTATTATGACAGCACGATGACCAATTTAACGCTTAACTCGAAACCCTATCGTGTTATAAAGCGAAAGCGCGATAATTTAGACGATGTTATTTATTATGAAGAAATTGCTAAAGTAAATGACAGTATTTTAAATTTAGTGCGTTTATCCGATGCGGAAAAAGTTGCATATTTTGAGGCATTTATAGAAACACTAAAGGTCAAGGCCGAAACAGAAAAAGAAAAGCAAGAAATAGCCGAGCGCAACAAAGGCCTAATAACAACCAACAATGTAGCGGGTAATACAATGGGTAATATGCCTGGAGGCCAGCCTTCCATATCGCAACGTGCTGGCTTGCCCGGTCAAGTAGCCACCTTTTATTTCTATAACCCCACAACAGTTGCTTATGGTAAAAATGAGTTTGTAAAAATTTGGGGCAATAGAACATTAGAGGACAATTGGAGGTGGTCCAGTAGAATTTCCACTAATGCTAATACCGTTTCCGGTAACGATATTATTGCCGCTGCTTCAGAAGACGAATTATACGATCCGCAATACTACATATCAAAAATACCAACAGAAAGAACTGTAATAGACAGTATTTCTAAAGACAGAAATTATGCCTATTATCAATTGGGGCTTATTTACAAAGAAAAATTCAAGGAATACGAACTGGCAAAAAGTAAATTTCAAAATTTATTGAATAGCAATCCCGATGCACGTTTAATCCTTCCATCTAAATACAATTTGTATAAAATCTATGAACTTTTGGGCGAAGATGGTGAAGCGGCTATCGCTAAAAGCGACATTATTAACAATTATCCAGAGTCGAGATACGCCAGCATATTGAGCAATCCTGAGTCTGTTTCAGAACGGGATGCAAACAGCCCAGAAAGCTTGTATGAAGCATTGTATACACAATACGAAAATCAGGAATATGCCCAGGTAATTTCCAAAAGCGAGGATTATATAAACACTTTTGAAGGCGAATCTATAGTGCCCAAGCTAGAATTACTAAAAGCTACTGCTGCTGGCCGTTTATATGGGCTTGAAGCTTACAGCAAGGCCATAAACCATATTGCCATAACCTATGCCAATACCCCCGAGGGCAAAGAAGCACAAGATATAGCAGCTAATATGCTGCCCAAATTGGAAAGCAGTGAGTTTATTCAAGACAATGATAATATAAATAGTAATTACAAAGTTGTTTTTACATTTAAAAACCCAGAACAAGAACAAATAGCTAATTTTAAAAGCACACTAGATGAGGTTTTAAAGAACATCAAGTATTACGAACTAAAATCATCAATAGATGTTTATGGCCCTAACACCAAATTTGTAATTGTTCATGGTTTAAAAAATGGTCAGGTAGCAAAAACATTCGACCAGTTATTAACCAAAGAAGCACAAAAGAAAATAAAAGAACCCTACTTTGCAGTATCATCTGTAAATTATCAAATCATTCAAATCCATAAAAATTTGGATGCCTATTTGAATAGAAGCAATGAATAAATTAATAGCACATTATGTTTACTGAGAACAAAAAAGAAAAGAAAATGGTAGAAAACACATCAAGTCAAAACATTATATCACAAGGCACTAAAATTGTAGGTGATTTTAATAGTGAAGGCGATTTTAGAATTGATGGCACAGTAGAAGGCAACATAAAAACCACAGGAAAAGTTGTTGTTGGAAAAGCAGGTTTTATAAAAGGAACATTACACGGAACAGATGCTTATTTTGAAGGTAAATTTTCTGGAAAACTAGCATTATCGGGTACATTAACATTAAAATCCCCAGCCCATTTAGAAGGCGAGGTTGTAGTTGGTAAATTGGCCGTAGAACCAGGAGCCACGTTTAATGTATCGTGCATTATGAAGGGTACCGTAAAAGAAATGAACAAAGGTGAGCAACAAAAGCGACAAACAGCAGAAGGATCAGGAGAAAAAACCGCTTAATAATTATGTTAAGTTTTCTGGTATTGCTTTTCAAATGATTGCAATTATATGTCTCTTTGCTTTCTTTGGAGTTTGGCTTGATGGAAAATTCCCTAATAACTTTAGCGCTTACACTTTAATTTTTTCACTTTTAGGTGTTGCGCTTGCAATGTATTTTGTGATTAAGCAAGTAACAAATATGAATAAATGAATAAAAAATTAAAATCGTTCTTACTTGTTTTAATAGCTTTTACCATTATTCTATTTAGTATTCAATATTTTGTTGTAGAGCATTTAAAACAGACACAAACTTTTTATTATAGTACTTGGAGTATTTATCTTTTCCATTTTTTCGCAACCTTATTTATTTATCTTTTTATTGTTTTTGTTCAAAAAACTTTTTCAGATAAAACTGGCTTTGCATTTATGGCTTGTAGTTTATTAAAAATGATGGCAGTTATTGTATTCCTTTTACCTCTGATTCTTAATAAAGAAAAACAAGCTTTAAACGATATTATTACATTTTTCATTCCTTATTTTTTATACTTACTATTAGAAACAATTTTCACAGTAAAAATGCTTAATAACAAATAGTTTTTTATTCTAAATAGCACTGTTTCAGTGTTTTATATTTTTTTTAAGTAAAAACCCAGAAATTTTAATTAAAAACGTACATTTGCACCAAAATTTTAAACGATAATTTTTTTTAAAAAAAGGTATGGTGATAGCAAAGAAATCTATCAAATTAATCACAATATTTGTTTTAGCTTTGCTTCCGTTTTTTGCAATAGCATTAAATGGTGGTGAAAATGATAAAAATAAAGAATTCAACGCAAGTGAATTAATTAATGATCACATTGGTGATTCTCACGAATTTCACATCGCAGATTGGAACGGTCACCCAATCTCTTTTTACCTTCCGGTAATTTTATGGACAGATAACGGGTTGGCTATTTTTTCATCTTCTAAATTTCATCATGATAATTCTGGTGAGCATATTGTAGAGGCTAATGGTCAAGAATTTGTTAGATATAACGAAGTTATTTATTATGCAGACAAGTACGAAGAACTTAAAGAAGAAGAAAAAGGAGCGTTCAATTTTGAAGCACGTCCTTTAGACTTTTCAATCACAAAATTGGTATTTTCAATGTTAATGTCTGCTTTGATAATATTTTTATTGTTTACAGCAGTTGCACGTTCATATAAAAAGAATAACAAAGCACCTAAAGGGTTAGCAGGTTTTATGGAGCCATTAGTAACCTTTGTAAGGGACGATATTGCTATTCCAAATATTGGAGAGAAAAAGTATACTAAATATATGCCGTATTTATTAACCATATTTTTCTTTATATGGATTAATAACTTAATAGGTTTAATTCCATTTTTTCCATTTAGTTCAAACTTAACAGGAAACATATTCTTTACATTTGTGTTGTCTTTCATCACGTTTTTAATTACTTCTTTTAGTGGAAATAAAGATTACTGGAAGCATATTTTAACACCTCCAGTACCAAAAGCATTATATCCTATTATGGTGCCAATTGAAATTATTGGAATTTTCACCAAGCCATTTGCATTAATGATACGTTTATTCGCAAATATAACTGCGGGTCATATTATTATATTAAGTTTAATTTCTCTTATTTTTATATTTAAAAGCGTTTTTATTGCGCCAGTTTCTGGAGCGTTCGTTTTATTTATGAGTGTGTTAGAGATGTTGGTTGCTGCTTTACAAGCGTATGTATTTACATTGTTATCAGCATTATTTATTGGTCAAGCTGTAGCAGAGCATGATCATCATTAATTTGAGTTTTTTAATTATTAACTAAATAAATTTTATTACTATGGTATTAGCTGGAATCGGTGCTGGATTAGCTGCAATTGGAGCAGGAATCGGTATTGGAAGAATTGGTGGATCTGCAATGGATGCTATTGCGCGTCAACCAGAAGCTACTTCAAAAATTCAAACTGCAATGATTATTGCTGCTGCACTTATTGAAGGTGTTGCGCTTTTTGCAGTGGTAGTTGCTTTAATTGCAAAATAATTTTTGAAATGAGACTAAGTTTTCCCAAAACGGTTGGTTTTGGGAAAACTTAAAAAAAACAATAATTAAATAAAAATATAGATATGAACTTTACTGCACCAGAAAGTTTGATTTTTTGGACTACGATAATATTCGTAGTATTCTTTTTACTATTAAAAAAGTTTGCTTGGAAACCTATTTTAGGAGCGGTTAAAAGCAGAGAAGAGTCTATTAACAATGCACTGGAATCTGCCGAAAAGGCAAAATTAGAAATGCAAAACCTTCAAGCAGATAACGAAAAGCTATTAAAAGAAGCCAGAGCAGAGCGTGAAGCCATGTTAAAGGATGCACGCGACATGAAAAATAAAATGGTTGAGGACGCTAAAAGAGAAGCAGAAGAACAAGCCAACAAAATCATAGCACAAGCGCAAGCAGCTATTGAAAGTGAAAAGAAAGCAGCCATGGCCGAACTAAAAAACCATGTAGCAGGACTATCTTTAGACATAGCGGAAAAAGTATTGCACAGTGAGTTATCTAATAAAGATAAACAATTAAACTTAGTGGAATCGATGATAGGTGAAGCTAAATTAACACACTAAAACCATGGCAGGAGCAAGAGCAGCAATACGTTACGCAAAAGCAGTTTTAAGCTTAGCATCCGATCAAAAATCGGCCGAGGCCGTAAGTAGCGATATGAAGTTAATTGCTAGTACCATTGCAGAAAGCAATGACTTAAAAGAGATGCTTCTAAGCCCTGTAATTAGCTCATCAGTAAAAAAGTCGGTATTGCTAGACGTGTTTAGCAATGTAAACAAAGAAACAACAGGCTTAATAAATATTTTGGTTTCCAACAATAGAGTTGCTATTTTAAACGATGTTGCCTTAAAATACAATCAGTTGTTCGATCAATCAAAAGGGATAGAAGTCGCAACTGTAACAACAGCCGTTGCACTTAATGATGCCTTGAAGAAACAGGTACTGGCAAAGGCCAAAGAGCTTACAGGTAAAGATGTAACCGTAAATAATATTATTGATGAAAGCATTATAGGTGGTTTCATATTGCGAATAGGTGATGTACAATACAACGCAAGTATTGCAAATCAGCTAAATAAATTAAAAAGAGAATTTTCAATAAACTAAAACAATTCAGAATTCTGAATTCTGAATTCAAAATTAATAAGGATGGCAGAAGTAAAACCAGCTGAAATATCAGCAATCTTAAAACAACAACTGGCAGGTTTTGAAGCAAGTGCTTCTTTAGACGAAGTTGGGACTGTATTAACTGTAGGTGATGGTATTGTACGTGCTTACGGATTGGCTAATGCACAATATGGTGAATTAGTAGAATTTGGAGGCGGTTTAGAAGGTATTGTATTGAACCTGGAAGAAGATAACGTAGGGATCGTATTATTAGGGGCTTCAGTAGGTGTAAAAGAAGGCTCTACAGTAAAACGTACAGGACGTATTGCTTCTATAAATGTTGGTGAAGGTATTGTTGGCCGCGTTGTTGATACATTAGGAAATCCTATTGATGGTAAAGGCGCTATCTCTGGAAAAACTTACGAAATGCCCTTAGAGCGTAAAGCGCCAGGGGTTATTTTCCGTGAGCCAGTAACAGAGCCATTACAAACTGGTATTAAATCTATTGATGCAATGATTCCAGTAGGCCGTGGGCAACGTGAGTTGGTTATTGGCGACCGTCAAACTGGTAAAACAACGGTTTGTATAGATACCATCTTAAACCAAAAAGAGTTTTATGATGCAGGGGAACCTGTATATTGTATATATGTAGCTGTAGGTCAAAAAGCTTCAACAGTGGCAAACATTGCAAAAACATTGGAAGACAGAGGCGCTTTGGCTTATACTACCATTGTAGCTGCAAACGCATCAGATCCTGCACCTATGCAAGTATATGCACCTATGGCAGGAGCTGCAATTGGTGAGTACTTTAGAGATACAGGTCGTCCAGCATTGATTATCTACGACGATTTATCTAAGCAAGCAGTAGCATACCGTGAGGTATCGTTATTATTGCGTCGCCCACCAGGACGTGAGGCTTATCCAGGAGACGTGTTCTACTTACACTCTCGTTTATTAGAGCGTTCGGCAAAGGTGATTAATGACGATGCGATTGCTAAAGAGATGAACGACCTTCCAGACTCGTTAAAGCCTATGGTAAAAGGGGGCGGTTCATTAACAGCATTACCAATTATTGAAACCCAAGCAGGTGACGTATCAGCATACATTCCAACCAACGTAATTTCTATTACAGACGGACAGATTTTCTTGGATGGTGACTTGTTTAACTCTGGGGTGCGTCCAGCCATTAACGTGGGGATCTCCGTATCGCGTGTTGGAGGTAATGCACAGATAAAATCCATGAAAAAGGTAGCAGGAACCTTAAAACTGGATCAAGCACAGTTCCGTGAGCTGGAAGCCTTTGCAAAGTTTGGTTCCGACTTAGATGCGGTTACATTAAACGTTATTGAAAAAGGAAAGCGTAATGTGGAAATATTAAAACAAGCGCAAAACGATCCTTATACCGTAGAAGATCAAATTGCTATTATTTATGCAGGATCTAAAAACTTATTAAAAAATGTACCTGTAGATAAGGTGAAAGAATTTGAAAGAAACTTTATCGAGTTCCTAAATGCAAAGCATAGAGACACATTAGACACCTTAAAAGCCGGTAAATTAACGGATGAGGTTACAGATGTTTTAACTGCAGTTGCTAAGGATCTTTCGGGGAAATATAATTAATTCAGAATTCAGGATTCAGAATTATGAGTTACAGTAAAAGTGGTAATGCCATATTAGACAAAAGTTTTTATTTTGCTTGTGATATTGTCCTTTATGCTGAGAAACTTAAAGAAAAACGTTTTTTTGAAATAGGAAATCAGTTACTTAAAGCAGGTACTAGTATAGGTGCTAATGTGAGGGAATCACAAAGGGGGGTAAGTACAAAAGATTTTAAAAATAAACTAGGAATTGCTCTTAAAGAGGCGGACGAAACATCTTTTTGGTTAGATGTTATTGAAGAAACCAAAATTTATGATGTTCCCTCAAAATTAAGAGAGGATTGTGAAGTTCTAATAAGACTTTTAGTGTCGATTATCAGGAATTCATAATTCTGAATCCATAATTCATAATTAGAAAAGATGGCCAATTTAAAGGAAATACGTAACAGAATCACATCAGTGTCATCAACGATGCAGATTACCAGTGCCATGAAAATGGTATCTGCTGCAAAGTTAAAAAAGGCACAGGATGCGATTACAGCCATGCGACCTTATGCAGATAAGTTAACAGAGCTTCTACAAAATTTAAGTGCAACTTTAGATGATGATTCTGGAAGTAAATTTTCAACCCAACGTGAAATTAAAAATGTTTTAATTGTTGCAATAACATCCAATAGAGGTTTGGCTGGTGCGTTTAACTCGAACATTATTAAAGAGGTTAATAAGTTAACAAATCAAACCTATGCCAACCAAAACGTATCGTATGTAGCTATTGGTAAAAAAGCTAATGATGCTTTTAAAAAGACCAACAAAGTCATTGCCAATAAAAGTGATATTTTTGACGATTTAACGTTTGATAATGTAGCAGACATAGCACAAATGCTTATGGATAAATTTGTAGCAGGAGAGTTTGATAAAATTGAAATTGTCTATAACAAGTTTAAAAATGCAGCAACACAGATTGTTATGGTAGAGCAGTTTTTACCCATTGTTCCTGTAACAAGTGATACGAATGTAAACGCCGACTATATTTTTGAGCCATCAAAAGTGGAAATTGTTGAGCAATTGATTCCTAAATCGCTAAAAACACAAGTGTATAAGAGTATTAGAGACTCTTTTGCAAGTGAACACGGTGCACGAATGACGGCCATGCACAAAGCCACAGACAATGCTAAGGAATTAAGAGATCAGCTTAAGTTAACATATAACAAAGCGCGTCAGGCAGCTATTACAAACGAAATCCTAGAAATTGTAGGTGGTGCCGAGGCTTTGAATAATTAAAAGAATAATGATATTGTTATGCTGAACCTACAGGGTTTCCAAAACCCTGTAGGTTTCATAGATACATAAAACCTACAAGGTACTTAAAGACCTTGCAGGTTTTTTTTATGGCATTAATTTTGAAAAGCGTATTTTAAGCCATAAAAGTATAGAGTGATGGGGTTTTTAAAATACATGCTAAATAGCGTTTGGAGTTTGTTTATCATAACAAGCTTAACTCAATGTGCCAGTACCCAAAAACTAGAAACCCACTTACCATTAACCTTGGACAATACCTATTACCAACCTTGGGCAGCAGGTGTAGAAGGCGGTGGCTCTGGCATACAACTATTTATACCCGTATTGTCCAATCCCCGACACATCATGCTAGATAGTGTTTATTTTAGAGGCCGTATAGCCAAGTTAGAAAAGCCTAATGATACCCTTTACATCGCACGATTTAAATCTGTAGCACCCCAAAAAGCAGACATCATTATGAGTGCTGAACCTTATGCTGAATATGGAAATCCAGTTCCCAACCCCGATCCCGATAACTATCGGGACCAAAAGCCCCGTTTTCAATTAAAAGAAAACGAATGTGTAATCAGTTATCATATAAAAAATAGCACAAAGTATTTTAAAATAGATAGCATTGGTAAAAGAATGGGGAAGCTGTTTATATAATATCTCAGTTTAGATTGTTAGGTTTTTTTTGAATTTAGTTTAATAACGCCGTGATTAAAATCTAACTTCAAAAAATCTATTTTGCACAGCATGCACTAAAAACGTACTTTTAACCATATTAATATCCCAAGTATTTGAGCGGACTCAAAACATTATTTAAACAGACATTTATCTATGGCCTAGCCACGGTGCTACCAAGAATGTTAAGTTTCCTTCTGGTGCCACTATACACAACCGAGGGCGTGTTATCCTCGGTCGCAGAGTATGGTAAGGTAAATGTTATTTTCTCTTGGTTTGTGCTTTTTAATGTTATTTTGGCCTACGGTATGGAAACGGCTTTTTTTAGGTTTTTTAACAAGGAAACCGATAAAGATCGTGTGTTAGGCACTTCGGCTATCTCGCTAATTGTATCCTCGTTAGGGTTTTTTGTAGTAGCGTTTTTATTTCAGGACCAGATAGCTTCGTTTATTGATATTGATGCGAAATACATTCGCTTGGTCATCTGGATTTTACTCTTAGATGCGCTTGTTATTATCCCTTTTGCTTGGTTGCGGGCCACTGAAAAACCCATGCGTTATGCTTTAATCAAGATTTTAAATGTGGCTATTAATTTAGGGCTTAATATTTTCTTTTTATTGCTGCTAAAAGATTTAGCTACACATAGTGCGTTTTTTGGAAGTATATACATGCCCGATTTTGAAATCAGCTATATATTTATTGCCAACCTTATAGCTAGTGCTGTAACACTGCTTTTAATGGTCTCGTTTTACATAAAGATACCCTATACCTTCCACAAGGACTTATGGAAACGTATGTTGCGATATGCCTTTCCTGTATTAATAGCAGGGCTGGCATTTTCTATTAATGAAACCTTTGATAGAATTCTGTTAAAAGAGCTATTGCCTCCTGATATTGCCGATACCCAAATAGGGATGTATTCAGCATGTTATAAATTAGCACTGTTTATGACCCTGTTTGCCACGGCTTACCGATTGGGTATAGAACCCTTCTTTTTTAGTCATGCCAATACCGTAAACCCCCAAAAAAATTATGCCAGAATATTAGAGTTTTTTGTGGCATTTGGATCGGTTATTTTACTAAGCGTTGTGGTTTTTGCCGATATATTAAAACCTATTATTGTAAGAAGCGAGGCCTATTGGGAAGCCATGTGGATTGTCCCCATTATATTAATTGCTAATTTTTTTCTGGGAATCTACCACAATCTGTCGGTTTGGTACAAGATTACCGATAAAACAAAATTTGGAGCCTATATATCTATTGTTGGGGCCATAGCAACGCTGGTTATTAATATCTTTTTTATTAAAACATATGGCTATAAGGCATCGGCCATAGCTACTTTAGTAGCTTATTTTATTATGATGCTGCTATCTTATATGTATGGTAAAAAATATTATCCCATACCCTATAATTTAAAGAAAATAGTCCTGTATTTAACACTTTCCATCGGGTTTTCGCTGCTATCTTTTTATCGATTTAGATACCAATATGGTTTTGGAATCTCCGTGTTAATTGTATTTTTGGGGATGATTTACGTTTTGGAAAAGAATGAATTAAAAAAAGTAACAAAGAGGACTAAGTAACAAAAGGGACTTAGTTTAACAGATGGGTAAGTATCTAAGGTACGTTGCTCCTTAGATACTCAGAAACTTAGAAACTAAAAGAAGAATAAATGCAAATAAAAATAGTAAACAAATCAGCCCACGACCTTCCACATTACGAAACGGAGGCTTCAGCGGGCATGGATTTAAGAGCCAACTTATCAGAGCCAAGGGTTTTAAAACCTTTAGAGAGAAGTGTTGTTGGCACAGGATTATTTATAGAACTACCCGTTGGGTATGAGGCCCAAGTGCGCCCCAGAAGTGGATTAGCAGCAAAAAAAGGTATTACCGTATTAAATGCCCCTGGCACGATTGATGCCGATTATAGAGGCGAAATAGGAGTGATATTAGTAAACCTTTCTAATGATGAATTCACCATAAACAATGGTGAGCGTATTGCACAATTGGTGATAGCTAGGCATGAACGGGTAGAATGGTCGCCTGTAGAATTGCTTTCTGAGACTGAGCGTGGTGAAGGCGGATTTGGGAGTACTGGTAGTAATTAAATTCCTGCGAAAGCAGGAATCTCTAAGTCGAAGGGAGAGAACCATAGGTAAGTCATTGTTAAAGGAAAAAGATATAGGTGATAATTTAAAGGAAATACCTGCAGACACAGGTGTTCGGAGCAATTGGTATGTATATATTATGACTAACAGGCCAAATGGTGTACTTTATATAGGCGTGACAGATAATATAGATGAACGTGTTAAAGAACACAAACTAAAGGTCTATCCTAAATCCTTTACGACAAAGTATAATTGTGATAAGTTGGTTTATTTTGAGATATTTGAAGATGGGCTAGCAGCAACAAAAAGAGAAAAACAATTTAAAAAATGGAAAAGAGCTTGGAAGATAGAGCTCATAGAGGATATGAATGCAGGTTGGTTTGATTTAAGTATGAATTGGAATATAAATTTTGATAAATTAAGAGCGTAATATTGAGAATATCTACAAGTTAGATATAATGTTTAATAATAAAGAGATACCTGCGTTCGCAGGTATATAGATATGAAAATAATAGTCCCCATGGCCGGACGCGGTTCGCGTTTACGACCCCACAGTTTAACAGTACCAAAGCCTTTAATCCCGGTTGCAGGACAGCCAATAGTTCACAGGTTGGTAAAGGATATTGCAAAAGTATTAAAGCAACCCATTGAAGAAATTGCCTTTGTATTGGGCGACCCCGCTTGGTTTGGTGATGATGTTGTTGACAGTTTACAGGCGTTAGCCAGTGGTTTAGGAGCCAAAGCTTCTATATACCGTCAAGATGTACCTTTGGGCACAGGACATGCTATTATGTGTGCCAAGCCATCACTTTCTGGCCCAGCCGTTATAGCTTATGCCGATACCCTAATTCGTGCGGCGTTTAATTTAGATCCTAAGGCCGATAGTGTGATTTGGACCAAACAAGTGGATAATCCCGAGGCGTATGGCGTTGTTAAATTGAATGACAAACAGGAGATTGTTGAACTGGTAGAGAAACCCAAAACATTTGTGAGTGATCAAGCTGTGATTGGGATATATTATTTTAAAGATGTGTCCATTTTAAAGGATAAATTACAAGAAATACTAGATGAAAACGTTACTAATGGAGGCGAATACCAAATAAATGATGGTATTAAGCGTATGATGGCAGATGGTAAGATATTTAAAACAGGCTCGGTAGATGAATGGATGGATTGTGGCAATAAAGCCATAACCGTAGAAACCAATGCCAAAATGTTGAGCTTTTTAAAAGCAGATGGAGAGGAAGAACTGGTAGCGACATGTGTAAAACTAGAGGATTCTAATATTATAGAACCCTGTTTTATTGGCAAGAATGTTATTATTAAGAACAGTACAATAGGTCCTTATGTATCTATTGGTAACAATAGTGTGATAGAAAATGTTACTGTTAAAAACAGCTTAATACAAAGCCACACAACAATTAAAAATGCTAATTTAGAGGAAGCTATGATTGGGAACCATGTAACATATCATGGTGATTATAAAAAGGTCAGTCTTGGTGATTATTCGGTGTTGGAATAAGGCTGTAAGCTTTAGGCTGTAGGCAATACGCTTGATTTTACAATGCATGAGTAAGCACGCTAGAGTAAGAAGCTTAAAGCATAAAGCCAATTGCGTAAAGCTTTAAAACAAATAAATGAAGTATATTATATACATATGCGCTCTATTAGGGATGTTCCTACTCCCCCTAGTAAGCTATACCCAAGTGGATTTTAACAAAAAACCAGATGACGATTTGGGGAATGTGGAAGATACATTTCAAGAACTTTTTTATGAGGCTCTAAAACAAAAGAGCATTGAAAATTACGATCGTTCTGTAGAAGCCCTTTTAAAATGTATTGATATAGACAATTCCATACCAGTTTTGTATTTTGAATTGGGTAAAAACTATATAAAACTTAAAAATTTTGGTGAAGCAGAAGATGCCTTAAAGAAAGCCGTAAGTAAAGATTCCGACAATGAGTGGTTTCTAGATGAACTATATGGGTTTTATGCCTCCCAAAACGATTACAACAAAGCCATAAAAACAGTAAAGCAACTGGTTAAATACCACCCCGACTATAAAGAAGATTTGGCGGCATTGTATGTAAGAGCCAAGGATTATGACGATGCCCTGGAAATCTTGGATGAATTGGATGCCGAATTTGGAATTTCGATGGCACGCGACGTGATGCGCAACCAGATATACAATGCTACTGGACGAAAAAAAGATCAAATAAAAAACTTAGAAGAGCGCGTTGAAGATAATCCAGAATTAGAATCCAACTACTTAGCACTTATTTTTAGATACAGTGAGAACGATGAAAAGGAAAAAGCTTTTGAAACGGCCAAAGAATTATTAAAGATTCATCCTAATTCGCAATTGGTACATTTAGCGCTCTACAAGTTTTATTTAGATGATAAAAATGCCGATAAGGCCATAGAATCTATGAAAATAGTGGTTAAGAGTCCAGAGATTAAACCCGAGGCAAAACTTAAAGTATTAACGGATTTTGTGCAGTTTGTGGGCGATAATCCGCAGTATGAAGCCGATTTGGTAGAGGCTACCGCTATGGTAAGTGATAGTAACAACAGTAAGACCCTTATAGAACTTGGGCAATATTACTTAGCAAAGAACAATAAGGCCAAAGCCTTGGAATATTTTGAAGCCGCTTTAAAAATAGATACCGATAATTTTAATTTGCTTAGAAATGCATTGCTTCTTTACATAGATTTGCAACAGTATGAGCTGGCAGAAAAGAAAAGTAATGAGGTATTACAAAAATATCCATCGCAACCCTTGTTTTACTTAATTAATGGCGTGTCGTTAAACCAATTGGGCCAACCAAAAAAGGCCATAACCATTTTAGAGTCTGGTTTAGATTATATTATTGAGGACACTAAAATGGAACTCGATTTTTACAAACAATTGAGTGAGGCCCATAGTAAGTTGAACAATACAGCAAAAGCAAAAGCGTTTAGTGATAAAGCAAAACAATTACAAATCTCAAATTAATAATGAACAAACTTAAATACCTTATTTTATCCCTTTTGGTGCTTTTGGTGTTTCATTGTAAATCTTCTAAGACTGTTACTGGAGGCGATGCTAATTACAAGTTAAGTACAAAACAGTTGATAAAAGAAAATGCAAAACAAGCCCCTAATTTTAGAACATTTCAATCTAGGCTTAAAATATCCTATATACAAGGCAACGATTCACAAACACATGCAGTGAACTTTAGGGCCAAAAAGGATGAAGTAATATGGATGAGTGCCACGTTTTCTGTTGTAAAAGCCCTTATTACACCAGAAAAAGTGAGCTTTTACAATAAATTGGATAATACATATTTTGAAGGCGATTACACCTATTTAAGCAATTTATTGGGTACGGAGTTAGATTTTGATAAGGTGCAGAATTTATTGTTTGGCGAAGCCCTCTTCAATTTAAAAGCGGGAGACTATAATGCTTATGTAGATGATGGTTCTTATATACTCCAACCCAGTAAGCAACAAGCGCTTTTTGAAATTTTCTATTTATTGGACCCTGTGCATTTCAAAGTAAAATCGCAGCAAATATCGCAACCCAATGAATTAAGGCATTTGCAAATAGATTATCTGGCCTATCAGAAAATTGAAAAAGAAACGCTACCAGAACGCATTAAGGTTATAGCTGTTGAAGCTAATGAGGAAATAACCATAAATTTAGAATTTAAAAATGTTTCTTTAAATGAAAATTTAAGCTTTCCGTTTAAAATACCTTCGGGGTTTAAAGAAATTCAACTTTAAAAGATGTATAGAAAGTCTGCATACAAAATTGTTTTCATGTTAAGTGCTATGCTATGTAGTATGGTAGTGCTTTCGCAGAGCAATAAACAAAAAGAGCTGGAAACACGCAGGCAGGAACTACGTAGGGAAATACAAAAAATAAACGAATTACGTGCCGAAAACAAGTCAAAAGAAAAATCGCAATTATCCCTAATAGAAGATTTTAATTATAAGATAAGCGTTTTAGATAATTTAATTAAAGTTACCAACCAACAAGCAAACTTGTTAACCCGGAGTATTCATTCCAATCAAAAGAAAATAACCAGTTTAAGAGACGAATTAAAGATTTTAAAGGCCGACTATGCAGGCATGATTGTAAAATCTTATAAAAGCAAAAACCAGCAAAGCAGGATTATGTTTTTATTATCGTCAAACAACTTTAAGCAGGCTTATAAGCGGTTGCATTACATGAAGCAATACACTGATCACCAAAAGCAACAGGGCGAAGCTATTAAAACAAAAACCCTGGAACTGCAAGAAACCAATAAAAACCTGTTAGCGCAACAAAAGGAAAAACAACAATTAATAGCAGAGAACAAGGAGGTTCAAAAATCCTTAGAGGCCGAGCGTAAGCAACATCAGGATTTAATGAAGTCTATTAGGAGAAACCTGTCTATGTACGCATCACAAATTAGGCAAAAGCAGCGGGAAGCAGACCGGATAGATGCCGAAATAGATAGAATTATTAAAGCAGCTATTGCCAAATCCAATGAAAAGGCTGGTAAATCAAGTAGTTCCTCAGCATTTTCTTTAACAGCCGAAGAGAAGGTTTTGGCGGCTAATTTTGTTGCCAATAAAGGAAAATTACCTTGGCCCGTAGAAAAAGGATTTGTTAAAGTTGGGTATGGAACCCAACCACACCCCATAGATAAATCGCTAACCATAAAAAGTAACGGTGTTAGAATAGCAACAGAAAAAGGGGCTAAAGCACGTGCCGTTTTTAATGGCGAGGTTATAGCTATTGTAACCATGAGGAATGTAAATCCTATTGTAATGATACAGCATGGTAATTACATTACGGCTTATAAAAACCTTGGGAAAGTGTATGTTAAAACAGGCGACAAAGTGACCACCAAACAGGAGATAGGCGAGGTGTTTACCAATGGTAATGGAGAAACCATTTTAAGCTTTATTGTTTCAAAAGATGGAAACACACAAAATCCAGCTTCTTGGGTTTATAGGATGAATTAATAATTCAAATATTTAAGCATTGTCAAATAAAGCTTTTAACTCGCTAGCATCATTGGGTTTTATTTTGCCCGCCAGTAACAAACTTAATTGTTTACGTCTTAAAGCCGCATTATAGCGTTCTTTTTCTAAATCTGTTTCAGGCATCACTTCGGGTACAGCAATAGGCCTCCCAGTTTCATCAACAGCAACAAATGTGTAGATACCTTCGTTGGCTTTTGTTTTAGTGCCAGATTCCCTATCCTCAATCCAAACATCAATAAACACCTCAATAGAGGTTTTAAAAGCACGGGATACTTTGGCTTCAACTGTAACCACACTTCCTAAGGGTACGGCTCTACTAAAAGCAACATGGTTTACAGAGGCAGTTACAACAATACGCCTGCTATGGCGTCTGGCTGCAATACTGGCTGCGCGATCCATACGTGCCAGAAGTTCTCCACCAAATAAATTATTTAAAGGATTGGTTTCACCGGGTAAAACCATATCGGTAAGTGTTGTTTTAGATTGTTCGGGTGTTTTTGCCTCCATGCCAGCTATTTTTAATATGCTGCAAAGGTAAAAGGAATTTAGGATTTAAAGGAAATGATTTTAGAGATAATTGGAAAGAAGATTTAATCTAATTTTTTAACCAATAGCCAAGCCTCACTGTTATGGGTTTTCTTAATGGTTCTTAGGGCCTGTAGGGCTTCAATTCTATCCTCATAGCTAGCGTAAACCACTTCATGCAAACCATATTTGTTAACACCAATTTTTCTAGCTTTAAAACCCTGGGTTTTAAGTTGTGCTATTTTTTTAGTGCAGTTTTCCTCAACTCTAAAAGCGCCAGCTACAATGTGGTAATTACCTGTTTGTTTAGTAACGTTTAAGGTAATGGCTGGTAACGGGTTTAAATTAAAGGTTGCTTGCTGTATTTTAGTGTCTAGCTGTTTTGTGGCTTCTTCTTGCGCTAGTTGATTGTGTTGCTCAATCTGGTTGGCATAATAATTAGAGGCTCCCAAACCACCAAGTGTTAAAGCTACAAGCGCAACAGCAGCGTATCTTAAGAACGATTTATTGTTGCGTTTTTCGGGTGTTACAGCAATAGGAATGACCTTTTCAACAGCTTCGGCCTGTTCTTTGTATACCTCACGAGTAACAGCAGGCGATACAAATGGCGATAACCCAAAAGAATCTGTTAAATAGTTAAGATGATAGGTGGGCTCAAATAAAATTTTGCCTTCACTATTAAAAACAATCTCACCTATGTTCTTAAAAGTAAGTGTTTCACCCTGTGTTAAAAAGGATTTAAGTATTTTAACACGCTTTGCTATTTTTTTATTAGCAATCTCAAAAGGAATTTTTTCTACATCGGCAATATAATTTGCCAAAAGCCCATCGTTTTTCTGAATTTGCTCATTAAACGACACGCTTTTTTTGGGCGGATAGAAGGTATTGGTAGCCTCATCAACCTTTGCAGGTTCACGCTGCGTTAAAAAAGCACCAAACTCTGGTACCGTAACACATTCATATCTATATAGTAAATCGCTTATGTAGGTTTCCAATTGCATGAAAACAAAGTTAAAAAAATATGGTTGTCAATAAAATTTAGATTTAAGTATTTATTAACAGTATAAAAATTCTTTTATTGCAGCTTTAAAATTAACCAAATACAAAATGACCGAAACCGACTTACTGTACACTTTGGCATTGCAGCATGTGCCAAATATTGGTGATATTATTGCAAAACGCTTGATAAACCATTGTGGTTCAGCCGAAGCTGTTTTAAAGGAAAAAAAGCAAAAATTGCTTAAAATTGATGGTATTGGGCATGTAACGCTAAGCGATTTGTTTAATGCCAACCATTTAAAAGCGGCCGAAAAGGAAATAACCTTTATACAAGACAATGCTATTAAGACTTTTTATTTTGAAGACCAAGATTACCCAGAAAAGCTAAAACATTGTATAGATGGGCCCATTTTATTATTTCAAACCGGGAATATCAATTTAAAAAACCAACGTATTATTAGTATTGTTGGCACCCGAAAGATTACTACTAACGGTATGGCATTTTGTGAGGCATTGGTTGAAACCTTAGCGGTTTATAACCCTGTAATTGTATCTGGGTTTGCTTATGGTACAGATATAACAGCCCATAAAGCTGCTATAAAGCATAAGTTGCAAACAGTGGGTTGCTTGGCACATGGATTGGATCAGATATACCCTAAGGTACATAAAAAGTATATGGTTGATGTGGAAAAACACGGTGGGTTTTTTACAGACTTTTGGAGCAGCGACCCTTTTGACAAGAATAATTTTTTAAAACGAAACAGGGTTATTGCAGGACTAAGCGAAGCTACCATTGTTATAGAATCTGCTGAAAAGGGAGGGAGTTTGGTAACTGCCGATATTGCCAGTTCATACAATCGGGATGTTTTTGCGGTGCCGGGAAGAACAACGGACCTTATGAGCATTGGTTGTAATAATTTGATAAAATACCAAAAGGCACATATGCTTACAACCCCATTAGATGTGCCTTATTTATTGGATTGGCAACTGGAGGATGTAAAAAAACCAGTAGTTCAAAAACAATTATTCATAGAGCTGGATGCTCCCGAAAAATTAATATACAACTATTTAAAGGAAAGCCAGAAGGAACAACTGGATATTATAGCCATTAATTGCAATATGCCCATTTTTAAAGCGGCAAGTGTATTGCTTAATATGGAATTGAAGGGTGTTGTAAGGCCGCTGCCAGGAAAATTATTTGAGGTTATTTAGTAACCCACTTTTTCTCGAACACGATTTAAAACAGCATTTGCAACTAAGGTTGCCTTTTTGGCCCCTACATTAAGGGCTTTGTCAATTTCATTAAAGTTACTCATATAATAACTGTAACGTTCACGTTGTACCGCAAATGTTTCCACAACCAATTCAAACAAGGCTTGTTTGGCATGCCCATACCCATAATTGCCTTTTTCGTAATTAGCTTTCATGGTTTCTGTTTGGGCATTAGAGGCCAATAAGCTATAAATGGCAAAACAATTGCATGTTTTCCAGTCCTTGGGTTCTTCAAGTGGCGTACTATCTGTTTGAATGGACATGATTTGCTTACGTAACTTTTTATCGTCTAAAAAGATATTAATTGTGTTGTTACGGCTTTTGCTCATTTTTTCGCCATCAGTACCAGGAACAAGCATGGTGTTTTCCTGTACTTGGGCTTCTGGCACAACAAAGGTTTCGCCCACTTTAGCATGAAAGCGGGATGCCACATCACGGGTCATTTCAATATGCTGTAATTGGTCTTTTCCAACGGGGATAATCTCGGCATCATATAATAAAATATCCGCAGCCATAAGCATTGGATAGGTAAATAGCCCAGAATTAACATCTTCTAACCTATCGGCCTTATCTTTAAAACTGTGTGCCAAGGTTAATCGCTGGTAAGGAAAAAAGCAGCTTAAATACCAGGACAGTTCCGTTACTTGTGGTACATCACTTTGTCTATAAAACACGGTTTTTTCAATATCCAGTCCAAAAGCCAACCAAGTTGCAGCCGTAGAATACGTATTTTGTCTTAAAACAGCAGCATCTTTAATTTGGGTTAATGTATGCAAATTAGCAATAAACAGATAGGAATCATTTTCAGGGGCTTCTGCCATTTTTATTGCTGGTATGATGGCTCCTAAAATATTTCCCAAATGCGGTGTCCCTGTACTTTGTATTCCTGTAAGTATTCTTGCCATAACATTTCCTGCAAGTTTCCTGCAAGTGCAGGAATCTTTAATTGGTTAAACAAGAGCAAAGGTAATTTTTTTAATAGAATTGCTCAATACAATTGTGTATTTTTGATTTTAATGAGGTTGTTTAAACATATATTCTGGATATTATACCGTATTTGGTTTTACATTCTTGTAGCCTTGCCTATCCTTATTATGTTTCCAGTGCTTTTAATTTCAATTTCAAAAGAATCTTGGTATCCTTTCTTTTTTAAAATGGCTAGGATTTGGGCTAAGGTTATTTTACTAGGAATGGGGTTTAGAGTTCAAATTAAGAGCGAACAAAAGCTGGATAAAACCCAGAGTTACATGTTTATTGCCAACCATACTTCTATGGCCGATATAATGCTTATGTTGGTGTGTATTAAGAATCCATTTGTTTTTGTAGGCAAAAAAGAATTGGCCAAAATACCTTTGTTTGGGTTTTTTTATAAACGCACCTGTATTTTAGTAGATAGGGACTCGCCCAAAAGCCGACAAGCTGTTTTTTTAAGGGCACAAAGGCGTATAAGGTCTGGGTTAAGCATTTGTATTTTTCCAGAAGGCGGTGTTCCTGATGAAGCGATTGCTTTAGATACATTTAAAGATGGTGCCTTTAGGTTGGCAATTAAACATCAAATTCCCATTGTGCCCTTAACGTTTGCCGACAATAAAAAGCGTTTTTCGTATACGCTTTTTAGTGGAGGGCCAGGCAGAATGCGTGTTAAGATTCATGAATTTTTATCTACAGAAGGTTTAGCAATTAAGGACACTAAGTGGTTGAATGAAAAAGCAAGGCAAATTATATTAAGCGAACTACAGCATTTTTATGAATAAAAAAACGGTTCTGGGGAGAACCGTTTCTTTTTCGATATTGATTTCGAGTTTTCAAAAAAACCAATATCCAGATCTAACCAAAAACCTAGAATTTAATGGCGAATCCAGTATATACCCCTATAAAGTAGGGTTTAAAGTCGCCAGAAGTATTGTTAAATGTGTTAATTTGGTATTTAAATATGGGTTCTAAATTCAGGTTTATTTTTTTAGACATCTTATAATTTAAACCAAGCCCAAAATTAGCACTATAGCTTACTTTGTTTATGTTGTTTGCCTTACCAAGTAAGGTTTTTTCACTACCTTCTGTTTCAGAAAATATTTTATTATCACTTAAGAAGAAAGAGCTAAAGCCTCCAATAACATTAATGCCCAACTTTTTACTTGTAAGGGCATACTGAATTTCTAGAGGCACTTCTATGTATCCCAACGATTGGTTAATAGACGTGTTGCTTGATGTTGCAATAAGAGCCTTAGGGCTTTTATTGGCATTAAATGTTTCACCACTAATAATGGATATGCTTTCATTTTCAGTAGCAGCGTCATTAATAGTAGTCGTTCTGTTTCCAGAATCTACGTTTTGTAACAAACTAGTACTTGAATTCACGCCTACAGATTGAAAAACAACAACATTATTAGTATTGTAACCTAGGTTGACCTTATTAATACCAGAGCGTACACTTAACTTTTTGTTAATGGCATAGCTTGCATTAATACCATAGCTCATATTAAGATCGCCTGTTTTTGGATTATTGACAAATTGAGGGTCTATGGACGAACCTTCTCCTAGACTGTTAAAGTAAACAGGAGCAACATTTGGGGCAACGCTCCATCTGTTTAACTTATCTTCTTCTTCAATAATATCTTTGGTTTTATCTATGGCCTCTTCTATGGATAGATTATTTTCGTCAGTGTTTGTGTTATCTGCAATGGTTGTATTGTCGGTTTCATCATCTTTATTTTTTGCAACAACCGTATTGTCTTGCAGCGGTGGCTGTGGTTCTACATGTTCGGTAGTTTTTACTTTATCTACCAAGGGGTCTTTTTGGGCAACAACGTTGTTGTTTTCAGAATTTCGGATATTCTTGTTTTCTTTTGGATTTGAAGCAATAGCATTGTTGTTACTTGTATTCGCCTTTAATGCGTTTTTAGTATTTACTTTATTAGATGGGGGTAGATTGGCACTGTTATTTGTAGAAGCGGTTTTAATAGGGCCTTCTTCAATAGTTGTTTCTTGAGGCAATTTTAAAGGGGTGTTGTTTTCCTCTTTAGCAATTATAGTATTATTGTTAGAGTTTATACTATCGTTACTTTTGTTTGGGGCACTTGTGTTTTCAGAATTGGAATCGTTAGTAGGGCTCTCGGTATTTACAACTTGTATAGATTCTACATTGTTGGATTTGTTAAAGTACAGGTTGCCTAATGTTAATGTAAGGAGCAATAATGCTGCAGCTCCAGCATAGCGCCACCAAATAGGTATAACACGTCTTTTTTTCTTCTTTTGGTTAAGTTCAGCTTCTATGTTTTCCCAAACAGTATCTTTAGGAGTCACTTCAAAATCTTTGAAGCGCTCTTGGAACAGCCTGTCTATGTGTTTTTTATCACTCATTATTATAATGATTGCAAACGTTGTGTTACTTTATAATTTTCTATGGCCTGTTTCAAAATTTGTCTAGCACGAGCTAAATTGGATTTTGAAGTGCCTATGTTTATATCCAGCATACCGGCTATGTCTTTATGCGAATAACCATCTAGTACGTACATGTTAAAAACCAATCGGTATCTATCGGGTAATTCTTGAATAATTTTTAGAAGATAGTCGAGTGAAATGGAGTCTTCCTCAACTTCTAATTCAACATCCTCAATCATATTTTCATGGGCAATATCAAAAACTTTCTCTTTTCTATATTGCTGTAGTACGGTATTAATTGTAACGCGTTTTAACCAACCTTCAAAAGAACCTTTGTTTTTGTATTGTTCAATCTTTTTAAAAATTGTTAAAAACGCATCTTGTAGGTTGTCTTCTGCTTCGGCATAGTTTCTCGAATACTTTAAGCAAACAGAGAATAACTTACTCGAAAAGAGTTTGTACAATTCACTTTGCGCTTTAGTATCATTGCGTTTACAATTTTCTATGAGTTGGTTTAAACTCAAATTAACATATATTAATTAGTACTTATTTAGTTTGTTACCGGAACCTCTATAACTAAATATTGATCTTCACCATTGTTATCCTCCCCTTGCCAAAACTTAAATATATAGGAGCCATTGCTGGTAACTATAAAGTTAAAAGAAGATTCTACTAATTCATTTTCTAAAGGTTCACAGTCGTCATCATCAAACACGTAGGTTATGGGGGCAACAATACGTTCATTTAGGTCTTTACGATAGTAAAACTCTTTAAAAGAATGGCACGTTGAAGGCCTAAAATACGAAACGGTTATAGGGTAAGTTTCACCCAAGGTAAATTCGGTAGGCATATCTACGCTCTCTACGGGCAAAATTTCAAAGCTATAGTTAGTACTGTCATCATCAATACTGCACGACACGAAAAAAACTAAAATGAAACTTAGGGCAAGCAACTTTTTCATAATAACTAAAATTAATGTTTTAATAAGGTTTTATAACATAGATGCTTTTTTAGTTAAATGGTTGCGTATAAGGACAAAAAAATCCCGATAGTTCGGGA
Source organism: Aestuariibaculum scopimerae (assembly GCF_059428085.1). NCBI lineage: Bacteria > Pseudomonadati > Bacteroidota > Flavobacteriia > Flavobacteriales > Flavobacteriaceae > Aestuariibaculum > Aestuariibaculum scopimerae. The sequence continues at coordinate 1,271,604 of NZ_CM182089.1, read as the reverse complement.
TTTTGTTTTCTATTCAGGATTAGAGGCTGCTTTGGCAATCTCCCTAACTTTAGCTTCAAGTTCGTCCATAAGTTCTGGATTGTCTTTAATAAGCACTTTTACGGCATCGCGACCTTGACCCAATTTTGTTTCGCCATAGCTAAACCAGGAACCACTCTTTTTAATGATTTCGTTTTCAACGGCTATATCCAATATTTCACCTACCTTACTTATGCCTTCGCCATACATAATATCAAATTCGGCCGTTTTAAAAGGTGGCGCCACTTTATTTTTCACCACTTTTACCCGGGTTTTATTACCAGCAACATTGCCGTCTGTTTCTTTAATTTGTGTAGAGCGTCTAATATCTAAACGAACAGAAGCATAAAATTTCAAGGCATTACCGCCCGTGGTCGTTTCTGGGTTACCAAACATAACCCCTATTTTTTCACGTAATTGGTTAATGAATATTACGGTACAGTTAGTTTTACTAATAGAAGCTGTAAGCTTTCTTAATGCCTGAGACATCAATCGGGCGTGTAGCCCCATTTTAGAGTCGCCCATCTCACCTTCAATTTCACTTTTTGGCGTTAAAGCGGCTACAGAATCGACCACTACAATATCTATGGCACCAGAGCGGATAAGGTTATCTGCTATTTCTAGGGCCTGTTCGCCATTATCGGGTTGTGAAATGATTAAATTATCTAAATCGACCCCTAACTTTTCAGCATAAAACCGATCAAAAGCATGTTCGGCATCAATAAATGCAGCAATTCCTCCAGTCTTTTGTGCTTCGGCAATGGCATGTAAGGTAAGAGTTGTTTTTCCAGAAGATTCCGGCCCGTAGATTTCAATAACGCGCCCACGTGGATAACCACCTACCCCTAAGGCAATGTCAAGACCCAAAGACCCAGACGGTATAGCATCTACATCAACAACCGCTTGGTCGCTCATTTTCATTACGGTACCTTTACCGTAAGCTTTATCTAATTTATCTAAAGTTAGTTTTAGTGCTTTTAGTTTAGCATCTTTCTCGTTGCTCATTTTATGTAATTTTTTCTAAAGTCGTTTGCTAAAATACTACATCTTTTATCATCACACAATTTTATAACGCAACCTTTTTGCACAATTTGCATCTAACTATAAAGTGGGGAAATTTTTGCTATGAAATTTGCCATAATATTGCCAAACTAAACTATGGAAAAGCACTTGATTTTATGGATTAGGTGCTTTTTTTGTTTCTCAAATCCATTTTTAAAAAACTCGAAACCATGATTTTTGTGAGTCGAAACATGATAAATATGATATAGGGTCATGTTTTTGGTGCTCTCGATTATCTTTTTAGTGCTTGCAACCATGTTTAAGATGGTGTAGAGTTATGTTAAAGTTGATATGAGACCATCTTTTTTGCGGTCATGGTTATCTATTTTGTTGTTGAGGTCATGTTTATCATGGTCGGGAGCATCTTTTTGGTGCTCTGAATTATGTTGTGGGTGGTCAAGCGCATGTTTTTCGTGGTCACGACCATCATTTAAACGTTGAGATTGGGAAAATACTGCGTAGCGAATAAACAAAACGTAATGTTTAACACCTACGCTGTATTGGGATTCGGTGGATAATGTATTTCTATAATGCCGTATACCCTCTACGGGCAATTTGAATTCCTAATAAAATATCTATCTTTGTACCCTTAAAAAATAATCTTTAACCTTAAAAATTAGTATAGCATGCAACTGTACAATAAATTAAGTGCAAAAGAAAGGGCAGAATTAATTGATAAAGCAGGCAAAAATCGATTAACACTTTCTTTTTACCAATACGCCAAAATTGAAAACCCTCAAGCTTTTAGAGACCATTTATTCCTTACTTGGGATGCTATGGATGTTTTAGGCAGGATTTATGTAGCCCACGAGGGAATCAATGCACAATTATCCTTGCCGGCCGACAGATTTAATGAGTTTAAATTACATTTAGACAGTATTGACTTTTTAAAAGGCATTCGTTTAAACATTGCTGTTGAGCAGGACAACAAATCCTTTTTAAAACTAAAGGTAAAAGTGCGCCATAAAATTGTAGCCGATGGATTAAATGACGATACCTTTGATGTAACTAACAAGGGTGTGCACCTAAAGGCAGATCAGTTTAACACCTTAATTGAAGATGAGAATACAGTCTTGGTAGACATGCGTAACCATTACGAAAGTGAAATAGGCCACTTTAAAAACGCCATAACACCCGATGTAGACACTTTTAGGGATTCCTTAGACATTATTGAAGCCGATTTAAGTGAACATAAGGAGGATAAAAATTTGGTTATGTACTGTACCGGTGGTATACGTTGTGAGAAGGCCAGCGCCTATTTTAAGCATAAAGGTTTTAAAAACGTTTATCAGTTAGAAGGTGGTATTATAGAGTATACCAGACAGGTTAATGAGCAAAATCTGGAAAATAAGTTTTTAGGGCAGAATTTTGTGTTTGACGACCGACGTGCAGAGCGTATTAGCGAGGATGTTATAGCAAATTGCCACCAATGTGGCGAACCGTTTGATGTACATACCAATTGTGCCAACGAAGCATGCCATTTGTTGTTCATTCAATGCCCTAAATGCAAGGAAGAAATGGAAAACTGCTGTTCTAAAACTTGTATGGAGATTAACAGATTGCCTTATGAAGAACAAAAAGCACTTAGAAAAGGTCAGGGAAATAGTAACGACATATTTAAAAAAGGGCGGGCAGAACACCTTCCCTATAAAAAAGACCTGAGAAATATTTTTGATCACTTTCAAAAAAATAACACCAAGGCTTAAAATAAAAATTAAGAGAAGTCCTTAGATAATCTTATATTTACAGTTCAAATAGATTTATGAACCTTCATTCGTGATAATTTAATTATTAACGAATTCAATATATATAATATATGGCTTGCAACAGTTGTTCAACTGGTAAAGACGGACAACCAAAAGGATGTAAAAATAATGGGACATGCGGAACAGACAGTTGCAATAAACTAACTGTTTTTGATTGGTTATCCAACATGTCGCTTCCTAATGGTGAAGAACCGTTTAACTGGGTTGAAGTCCGTTATAAAAATGGAAGAAAAGACTATTATAAAAATACTGAAAACTTAACGCTTAGCATTGGTGATGTTGTGGCAACACAAGCGCCGGCTGGGCATGATATAGGTATGGTTACCCTAACGGGAGAATTGGTGCGTATTCAAATGAAGCGTAAAAACATACCAGAAAACCCAGAAGAAGTTTTAAAAATCTACAGAAAAGCCAGCCAAAAAGATATAGACATTTGGCAAAAGGCACGTGATAAAGAAGAGCCCATGAAAGTTAAGGCTCGCCAGTTTGCCATTGATTTAAATTTAGAAATGAAAATTTCTGATATTGAGTTTCAAGGCGATGCCAGTAAAGCCACATTTTATTATACAGCAGAAGACCGTGTTGATTTTAGAGAGCTTATAAAAGTATTTGCGCGCGAGTTTAGAACTCGCATTGAGATGAAGCAAGTTGGTTTTCGCCAAGAAGCTTCTAGACTTGGGGGTATTGGCTCCTGCGGGCGTGAGCTATGCTGCTCTACTTGGTTAACCGATTTTCGTTCGGTAAGCACCTCGGCAGCACGCTACCAGCAGTTGTCTTTAAACCCCCAAAAATTGGCAGGACAATGTGGTAAATTAAAGTGTTGCTTAAACTATGAATTGGATACTTACCTAGATGCTTTAAAACATTTCCCAAAAACAGAAACAAAACTACAAACAGACAAAGGAATAGCAGTTTGCCAAAAAACAGATATTTTTAAAGGCCATTTATGGTATGCCTATGAAGGCGAATGGACCAACTGGCATAGAATTACAACCGATCAAGCTAACGAAATTATTGAACTAAACAAGAAGAACAAAAAAGTTGTAAGTCTGGAAATGTATGCACAAGACCTTGTTGAAGATACTAAAAACGAATTTGAGAACGTTGTAGGTCAGGATAGTTTAACACGTTTTGATAGTCCAAAACCTAGAAGAAAACGTAAAAGCAATAGAGGCAAAAACAACAGAAACAAAAGCAATAAAAAAAAACCTCAAAAACGTAAAGATGCTGCGAAATAATGCATTGTTATTTTTATTAATTTTTTCTTTTGTATTTGCGTCTTGTGATTCAAATCGTATATACGATGTGTATCAAACAGTTCCAAATAAATGGCATAAAGATTCTATAATCAGTTTTAAAATTAATCCACCAGATTCTGTAAATGCCTATAATTTATTTGTTAATCTAAGAAATACCAATGCCTATAAATACAATAATTTGTTTTTAATTGTTGAAATGGTTTTTCCGCATGGTAAAACTGTAAAAGACACGTTGGAATACCGTATGGCCGACCCCTCAGGAAAACTATTGGGCACCGGATTTACCGATGTAAAAGAAAACAAGCTTTGGTATAAAGAGCAAGTGGTTTTTAATGAAGCAGGCACTTATCAAGTCAATATTCAACAAGCCATGCGTGAAAACGGAAAAGTTAATGGCGTTGAAAACCTTGAAGGAATTACCGATGTAGGCTTTAGAATAGAAAAACCAAATATAAAACAATAGTAACCTTAAATACTTGATAATTGTTTTAGGCATTTAAGGCAGCAATAACTTAAGGCACTTTAAATATGGCAACAAAAAAACAAAAACCAGAAGTACAACATGACTTTGCAAAATATGTTCGATGGTTTTGGATATTATTTGGGTTAGGACTTCTAGGAATTTTTCTTGTGTTTTTACTGGCATCTTGGGGGGCTTTTGGCGAAATGCCAGACCATACCGTATTAGAAAACCCCAAAACAAATTTAGCTACCGAAATTATTTCTTCTGACGGGAAAACCTTAGGCAAATTTTATTTAAATGATAACAGAACACCGGTAAGTTACGATGAATTGCCCCAACACTTAGTAGATGCTTTAATTGCTACCGAAGATGCCCGTTACCACAGCCATTCAGGAATAGATGCCTTTGGAACATTAAGAGCAGTTGTAAAAATGGGTAGAGGCGGCGGTGCCAGTACCATATCCCAACAATTGGCAAAACAACTGTTTCATGGAGAAGGTTCAAAAAACATTGTTGAGCGAATACTTCAAAAAATAAAAGAGTGGATTATTGCAACGCGTTTAGAGCGCCAATACACCAAAGAAGAAATTATAGCACAATATTTCAATATTTATGATTTTTTAAACAATGCCGATGGCATTAGGAGTGCAGCAAGAATTTATTTTGGCAAAGAACCCAAAGATCTAAACATAAAGGAATCGGCCATGTTAGTGGGGATGTTTAAAAACTCCTCACTATACAACCCAAGAAGACGTGAGGAATTAACAAAAAACCGTCGCAATACTGTATTGTCCCAAATGGAGAAGTATGATTTTATTGAAGAGACGGTTAAAGATTCCCTTCAAAAAACCGATTTAGACTTAAACTATTCGCCCGAGTCGCATCGTGAAGGTATTGCTACATACTTTAGGGGTTATTTAGATGCCTTCATGAAGGATTGGATAAAAGAAAACCCCAAACCCGATGGTACAACCTATAATTTGTACAACGACGGTCTTAAAATATACACAACCATAGATTCCCGCATGCAGCAATATGCAGAAGATGCTGTGCTAAAGCATATGCCCAGACTACAAGCAGAGTTTTTTAACCAGAACACCCCAAAAAGGAATCCTACGGCGCCATTTTTAGAGTTAACCATGGGAGGTATTGATACCTTGTTACGAAATTCCATGAAGCAGTCCGAGCGCTGGCGACATATGAAGTACGATTTAAAAAAATCAAATGAGGACATAGAAAAATCATTCTATAAACCAACTCAAATGTCCGTTTTTGCTTGGAAAGATGGTCAAGCTTCAGAAATAGATACCATTATGAAACCGATTGATTCCATGCGTTATTACAAATCCTTTTTGCGTACCGGAATGATGTCTATGGATCCAAAAACGGGACATGTAAAAGCTTGGGTAGGAGGTATAAATTATCGCCATTTTCAATATGACATGGTTAAACAAGGTAAACGACAAGTAGGATCAACCTTTAAACCCTTTGTTTATACCGCTGCCATAGATCAATTGCATTATTCACCTTGTGACGAATTTCCAGATACACCTTTCTGTATAGAGAAAAATAAATATGGCAATCCAGAACAATGGTGTCCTAAAAACTCAGGAAACGAATATGGAGGCACACGAACCTTAAAAAATGCTTTAGCAAACTCGGTAAATACCGTAACAGCTAGGTTGATGGATAAAGTTGGACCGCAAACGGTTATAGATTTGGTTGAGCGATTGGGAGTCGATTCAAAGATTCCTCCAGTACCTTCCATTGCACTAGGCACCCCCGATTTAAGTGTTTACGAGATGGTTGGGGCCTATTCAACGTTTGCCAACAAAGGTGTTTATACCAAGCCAGTTATGGTTACGACTATTGAAGATAAAAATGGTACCATTTTATATCAGGTAAAACCAGAAACCCGTGATGTTATTGGTGAGGAAACAGCCTATGTTACCGTAAAACTTTTAGAAGGTGTTACACAAGGTGGTTCTGGAACCAGGTTACGCCATAAGTGGTCTGGCAATCAGGCGGTATATAAAGAGGTCATTACGGGCTACCCTTACGAGTTTACAAACCCTATAGCTGGAAAGACAGGAACCACACAAAACCAAAGTGATGGCTGGTTTATGGGTATGGTGCCTAATTTGGTAACTGGTGTTTGGGTTGGGGCAGAAGATAGAGCGGCACATTTTTCATCGATTACTTACGGCCAAGGTGCTACCATGGCATTACCTATATGGGCATTATATATGAAAAGTTGCTATGCCGATGAAACCTTGAATATTTCAAAAGCGGAGTTTGAACCCCCGGCAACACTATCCATTAATGTTGATTGTTCCGATACTTCAGAAAGCACAACTTATAGTGACAATGAAACTGAAGACACTCCAGACGATTTGCAGTTTTAAATAAACTAATCCTATTAAGATAATATTGGCCCTTTAGTGATTCTAAAGGGTTTTTTATTTATTAATAATTCATACAAATCATTCAATAATTCGTAATTTTACAGGGCTAAAACTAATAATAATGATTCGTAAAAAAGTAGATACTGTTGAAGAAGCGCTTTCGGGGGTTTCGGATAACATGACATTCATGCTTGGAGGGTTTGGGCTTAGTGGTATTCCTGAAAAAGCCATTGCCCAATTGGTAAAACTTGGTATAAAGAATTTAACCTGTATTTCTAATAATGCAGGTGTAGATGACTTTGGATTGGGCTTACTGCTACAAAAGAAACAAATAAAGAAAATGATCTCATCTTATGTGGGCGAAAATGATGAATTTGAACGCCAAATGCTTTCCGGAGAATTGGATGTAGAGCTTATACCACAAGGTACTTTGGCAGAGCGTTGTAGAGCGGCTCAAGCAGGATTTCCTGCCATTTATACCCCAGCAGGTTATGGAACAGAAGTAGCCGAGGGCAAAGAAACCCGTGAATTTGATGGCAAAATGTATGTATTGGAACATGCCTTTAAAGCAGATTTTGCCTTTGTTAAAGCTTGGAAAGGGGATGAAGCAGGTAATCTTATCTTCAAAGGAACCGCTAGAAACTTTAATCCGAATATGTGTGGGGCTGCAAAAATTACAGTTGCCGAGGTTGAAGAACTGGTGCCATTAGGCACATTAGATCCCAATCAAATACATATTCCGGGCATTTTTGTTCAACGTATTTTCCAGGGCGAAAATTATGAGAAACGCATTGAACAACGCACAGTAAGAACTAAAAGTTAAAAGCATGTTAGATAAAACAGATATAGCAAAACGTATCGCCAAAGAGGTAAAAGATGGTTACTATGTTAACTTGGGTATTGGTATCCCGACTTTGGTAGCAAATTATGTGAGAGACGATATAGAAGTCGAATTTCAAAGTGAAAATGGTGTTTTAGGGATGGGACCTTTCCCTTTTGAAGGCGAAGAAGACGCCGATGTTATTAATGCAGGAAAACAAACCATTACCACTCTACCAGGAGCTAGTTTTTTTGATTCGGCTATGAGTTTCTCGATGATACGAGGGCAGCATGTAGATTTAACTATACTAGGAGCCATGGAAGTTGCCGAAAATGGTGATATTGCTAACTGGAAAATACCAGGTAAAATGGTAAAAGGTATGGGCGGTGCCATGGATTTAGTAGCTAGTGCAGAAAACATCATTGTTGCCATGATGCACACAAATAGAGCAGGAGAATCTAAGTTACTTAAACGCTGTTCGTTGCCCTTAACGGGTGTAGGTTGTGTTAAAAAGATTGTAACAAATTTAGCCGTATTGGAAGTTACCAATAAAGGCTTTAAACTATTAGAACGTGCCCCCGGTGTTTCCGTTGAAACCATTAAAAAAGCTACAGAAGGAACCTTAATAGTTGAAGGCAGCATTCCAGAAATGCAACTTTAATTATTTTTACCTTGTCAGTCACGTTTAACCTGCAAGGTCTTCAAGATCTTGTAGGTATATATTCCCAGCACATACATTTTTATTAACATGCCACTGCTCCGCGGGTTAAAAATCCCTTAGGATATTACCGTGATTCTTTATGTATTTAAATGTAATTCCCGCACAACAAAATTCCAAATCGACCAATAAACACTTTAAATGTTAAAAATAAATGCATTTCATCGATTTTATATGTTTTTAAGCGATTATATCGAAAATATGTTTCATATTAGCAGTCCCCAAATTAACCAAACAAAATAAATAGATTTCCCAAATCTACCATAAATTTGACACTTATGAATTTTGCAACAAATCTACCTGAACAACCTACATTTAATGAAAGTAAATTCAAGGAGACATTACGTGAAAATTTAAGGTTTCTAAAAAGTTTACTTTATTTAACAAAAAAAGTATTTATGTTATAATCCCTTTGGGATAGCATCGATTAATTTTTTAGTGTAAGCAGAATTGGGTGTGCTGTAAATATGATCAGCATCACCCAATTCTTCTATTTTACCCCCATTCATTACCAGTAATTGATCTGACATATATTTAACCACAGCCAAATCGTGTGAGATAAAGATATAAGTAAATCCAAAAGTGTCTTTAAGATCGTTCAGTAAGTTTAAAACCTGTGCTTGCACCGAGATGTCCAATGCCGAAACCGATTCGTCGCAAACAATAAGCTTTGGCTGAAGTGCAATGGTTCTTGCAATGCCTATACGTTGCCTTTGTCCACCAGAAAATTCATGGGGATAACGGTTAAAGAAATCTTCAGATAAACCTACTTTATTTAAAATATCAATGGCTTTCTCTTTCCGTTGTATATCAGACTTGTAAAGGTTATGCACAATCATGGGTTCTATAATGGATTTTCCAATAGGTATTCTTGGATTTAAAGAAGAAAAAGGGTCCTGAAAAATAATTTGGATGTCTTTTCGAAGCATTTTCATAGCCTTATTAGGCAACTTAGTAATATCAACACCTTTATATAAAATTTGTCCGGCAGTGGCTTTATCCAGTTGTAGGATAGCATTACCTAAAGTGCTTTTTCCACAACCTGATTCGCCTACCAACCCAAGCGTTTCACCTTCATGGAGCTTGAAACTAACACGATTTACAGCCTTAAAGGTGTTGGGTTTGCCAAACCAACCACTTTTGGAGACATATTCTTTTTCAACATTTATAACTTCTAATAATGGGGGTTTACTGTATAATGCCCTGTGCCTTTGTGCACGTTCTTCCTTACTTACAATCTCATTACTGGAGGTATTATTTAAGTAATCCTGTATGGTTGGTAATACTTTTAACCGGGTTTTTAATGAAGGTCTAGAGTTTATTAAAGCTTTGGTATATATATGTTGTGGAGCTTTAAAAATAGTCGAAGCATCACCTTGTTCTACAATTTCTCCCTTGTACATTACCAAAATTCTATCGGCAATTTCAGATATCAATGCTAAATCGTGGGTTATGAATACAACACTCATTTTGGTTTCTACCTGAAGTGCTTTTATTAATTTAATAATATCTTTTTGAACGGTAACATCCAATGCCGTGGTAGGCTCATCCGCTATTAAAATATCCGGCTTACAGGCAATGGCCATAGCAATCATTACCCGTTGCTTTTGCCCTCCCGAAATTTCATGGGGGTAAGCTCCAAAAATACGAGTTGTGTTAGGAAGTTTTACTTTTTCAAATAGTATAAGGGTTTCTTCTTTAGCTGCTTGTTTAGACAGATTGGTATGCTGTAATAGAACTTCCTGTACCTGTATGCCACAGGTCATGGACGGGTTTAAAGAGCTCATGGGCTCTTGAAAGATCATGGCAATTTTTTTGCCTCGAATATTTTGTAATGTTTTGGAGGGGAGTTTAGTTAAATCAAAATCATTATAGATAATAGAACCAGTTGCTATGTTCGCTATTTTTTTTGGCAATAAGCCCAATATGGCTAGTGTAGATACAGATTTTCCAGAACCAGATTCCCCCACAATTCCTAAAAGCTCATTTTGGTTTAAATGATAGGAAATATTGTGAATTACTTCATGCTTTCCAAATGAAATAGATAGGTCTTTTACCTTTAAAATGGGTTTTTCAGGCATTTATATATGCTTAATTTCGTTTTCGTCCAATAGGTCGTCACCACGCAAACGCAAAAATATTTGAGCCACAGCTATGGTATCTTTTTCACAATAAGTAACAATTCTATCAATGTCTTTATCTTTATAATACACATGGTATACCTCACTACCATCAATATCATCCTTTGGTGAAGGAATACCCAATACATTTGTTAGTAATTTTAATGAGGTATAGCTTTTATAATCACCAAACTTCCATAATTCTAAAGTATCTAAATGTGGTACTTCCCAGGGCTTTTTGCCAAATAGGTTTAACTTATATGGTAATTCAATTTGGTGAATAATCATGCGGCGGGCTATATAAGGAAAGTCAAACTCCTTACCATTATGGGCACAAAGTAAATGGTTGGAGCCACTATAATGCGAAATCAATAAATTTTTAAAGTCTTTTAATATGGTAATTTCATCGCCATGGAATGAAGTCACCCTAAAGTTTCTAACAGTTCCCCTAAATGTAAAATAGCCGACAGAAATACAGACTATTTTACCAAATTCGGCCCAAATACCAGCCCGATCATAAAATTCTTCAGCTGTATAATCATCTTTTCTTTGATATTGCGATTTATGCTCCCATAAAGCTTGCTTGGTTTCATCCAATTCCGAGAAATATTGTGTTTCGGGAACTGTTTCAATATCAAGAAATAAGATGCTTTCCAGATTTAATTTTGAAATCATTCGTGTAACATTTTATAGGCTTCTTCTGCATATAAAGTAACGTCTTTATGAAAACCATTAATAGGTGCATCAGGCGATTTATTATGCCCCAATCGTACAACAATAACATTGTCTTTGGGTTCTACCATAACATATTGTCCAAGATGCCCCTGCATCATAAAAAAATGATGGTTTCCAACATCTTTCAGCCACCAGCCATAGCCGTATTCCGGACTTTCTTTAAAACGTGGCCTAATACTTTTGGCCACAAAAGTAGAGTCCAACAACTGTTTGCCCTTCCATTTACCATGGTCTTTATAAAGCTTTCCAAAACGGGCAAAATCTCTAGCATTACTGGAAATACAACAAAAAGCTTTGGCCAATCTATGTTTATTATCATCCAATTGCCATAAGGCATCATCATTTGCACCCATTGGGGCCCAAAAACTCTCAGAGAGGTAGCTGGCCAATGATTTTCCAGTTGCTTTTTGAATGATCATACCCAATAATTGGGTGTTTCCACTTAAATATTCAAACGCTTTACCAGGAGTCTTTATCACTTTTTGGTTTAAAATGGTTTCAGCTAAATCATCATCGTAATTAGCTCGGGCTGTGACTGAAAACGGACTCGTATAATGTTCTACCCAGTCCAACCCCGATGCCATAGACGCTAAATCTCCAACCGTTGTTTCAGCATAATCATACTGTGGATAAAAATCACTTATAGGCTGATCCAAACTTGTAATGTACCCATCCATTATGGCTTTGCCAAGCAAAGATGTTGTAATGCTTTTTGCCATGGAAAACGAGTTGGTTTTAGAGTGTTCATTAAAACCATCATAGTATTTTTCAAACCAAATACTATCATTTTTAATAATCAGGTAAGCAATGGTTCCCCAATCTTTGTTAGCTTGTTTTAGCCTTTCGGTTTCATTTACCGTATTATAGGCTTTATGAATGGGCCATACATCTGTGCTGGATCCATTTTTAATTGTATCGTTTTCAAAATAAGGGTAATCGTCAACAAATGCGGTATTATGACCCGTAAAATAGACAATGCGGGCACCTTTTATTATATAACCGTAATCAAAAAGGTAGAGCAGGGCTATAATAGTAACTAAACAAATAATAGTCCATTTAAGGACTTTTTTGAGAAATTTCATTCTAATGCTTTTAATGAATTAAATATAGTAATTAAAAGCCGATACGTAAATAGTTGTATGTGAATTTTAAAGTATCGCACTTAGAATAATTTCTAACCCCCAAGCCAAAGCATCTTTGGTTTGTGTATTATTCATATTGCATACATCTTTGGCTGCTATCACAGGCTCAATACCCATAAGCGACGTAGCTATGGCTATAATCTTATGATAAGTGCCCGCATCCAATTCATTTTTAATAGGGCTCAATGCAAGCTTTAAGGAAGCCAAGCGTTTAGAATCTCTTGAAGAAGTCTTATCCCCAGAATGTTCATCCTTTAAATACATGCTCAAGGTTTTTCTAAAAGCAGCTTCATTGGTAAGGGCTAGTTCGTTATAATAATTTTGGATGTATAAAATACGTTGTACTACGGGGAGGTATTTGGTTTCCTGAAACATCATGACGGGCGACTTTTCTTGGAGATCTAAAAGCGCCTCAGAATACAACATATCCATATTAGAAAAATAGCGATATACAGTCGCTCTAGAAATATTAGTAGCGTAAGCTACATCTTCCAGATTTACGGGCTTTCCTTTTTCCAGTAACCGCTTAGCTGTTTTTAGTATTTTGGCTCGGGTTTTGGCTTTTTGTTGCTCCCTCCCAGTATGTAATTTCGTATGCTTCATAAGACAAATATCTTATAAAAAATTTAAAAACCAAAATGCCTATTTTTTTATCATGAGATTAATGTCTCATAAAGAGAGTCTATGAAATGCTAAAAACATCTAGAAAAGGGACTGTTGTTTATAGGGACTCTCATGGTCTAAAAGCCATTGTTTCCTGTGTAAACCACCGGCATACCCTGTTAAATTGCCATCGCTACCAATAACTCTATGGCAAGGTACAACAATCCACAAAGGGTTTTTGCCATTGGCATTGGCAACGGCTCTAATGGCTTTTACATCACCCAATTGTTTTGAAAGGTCTAGATAAGAAATGGTTTTTCCATAAGGTATAGTCTGTAAAGCATTCCATACCTGTTTTTGAAAAGGCGTTCCTTCGGGATTAAGTTTTAAGTCGAACACTTTTCGTGTACCTTCAAAATATTCCTGAAGTTGATATACACAGTCTTGCAGACTCTCAGGAATAACATCGGTTTCTTTTTCCTCAGAATTAAGAATGGAAATAGCACTAATACCATTAGAATCACCAATAATTTTGGTAAATCCTAATGGGCTTTTAATCATGCAGGTTTCTAATTCAAGCTCCATTTTTAATGGCCATTGTTTTCGTCGTCAATTAAACCCAATCGTCTGGCTCTGGTTTCCCAACTACGTCTTGCCAATAATTGAAGGTCTGGAATGTTATCGCTTTCATCCATAATCTCCATACCTAAAAGTGTTTCTATAACATCTTCCATAGTCACCAAGCCACTTACAGTGCCGTATTCATCAACCACCAAGGCCATATGGTTTTTACTCTCAACCAATTGTTCAAAAAGTCTAGGAATAGGCATAGTTCGATTAATTATAATAATATGTCTTTTTATGTCAGCCAACTTTTTTTGGCCATTACCAAAAGCCATTTCTTTAAAGACTTCATCCTTTAAAACCAAACCCGAAATGTTATCAGAGTCATTTTTGTAAATGGGAATTCTAGAAAAACGGATATTGGAATTTTTTGCAAAGAATGCTTTAATAGTGGTATCTTCATTTTCAAGTTTCATAACGGTACGAGGCGTCATAATATCTTTGGCCTGTACATCTTTAAACGTAAGCATATTTTTAATAACTTTACTTTCAGATTCTAAAAACACCCCTTTTTCCTCAGCAAGGTTGGTCATGGCATGAAAGTCTTCCCTGCTTAATACACTACCATGGTGTCCTTTTCCTCCAATAAGTTTGGTGGTAAGTTGAAGCAGTCCTAGAATACCGGTCCATTTCAAAGGGAAAATTAAAACAACCAATGCTTTTGATGTAAAATTGGCCAAACGCTTCCAATGAGTGGCTCCAATAGTTTTTGGAATGATTTCCGAAGCGACTAAAATCAAAAACGTCATGATGGCTGAAACAATGCCAACGGTATTAATGCCAAAAAGCTCAACTTTATACGGAAGCTTTTCCGCTTGAATACCCACCATCATGGCTCCTAGGGTGTGCGCAATGGTATTTAGGGTTAGAATGGCAATTAAGGGCTTATCAACGTCCTTTTTTAAATGTTCTAATATAAGTGCATAGTCTTTACCTTCCTGTTTTTTCAAATTTATAAATGTAGGTGTAATGCTCAATAGAACAGCCTCTAGTATAGAACATAAAAAAGAAAAGAAAATAGAAATCGTTGCCCAAAAAAGTAATGCGCCCATTAAAAAAGAATTTAGTTACGAAGTTACGAAAATAAAAGGTATAGGCTGTAAGCAAAAAAGCCGCGTAAAGCATATAGCTTACTGCTTAAAGCTTACAGCAATCTAACAACATCCTTAGCAAAGTAGCTAGCAATCATGTCTGCTCCAGCACGCTTAATGGCCATAACCTGTTCCATCATAACGGCATCGTGGTCTAGCCAACCCTTTTCTGCAGCTGCTTTTAGCATGGCATATTCTCCAGATACCTGATAGACCGCTACAGGAACTTCCACGGTGTTTTTTATATCGCGAACAATGTCTAAATAGCACAATCCGGGTTTAACCATAACAATATCGGCACCCTCATCAATATCCATTTCTGTTTCCCGAATAGCTTCTAAACGGTTGGCATAGTCCATTTGATAGGTTTTTTTATCTTTAGGAACACTTGCCATATCAACTGGGGCAGAATCCAATGCATCTCTAAAGGGCCCATAAAATGCCGAAGCATATTTTGCAGAATAGCTCATAATACCGGTTTGGATAAGGTTTTCTTTATCTAAAGCTTCACGAATGGATAAAATACGCCCATCCATCATATCGCTGGGGGCAACAAAGTTGGCACCTGCATGGGCGTGCGAAATACTCATAGCAGCCAACACGCTAGCCGTTTCATCATTTAAGATTGATCCATTTTCAACAATGCCGTCATGGCCATAAACGGAGTAGGGGTCTAATGCTACATCGGTCATCACCAACATGTCCGGACAAGCATTTTTAACGGTTTTAATGGCACGTTGCATTAATCCATTGGGGTTTAGTGCTTCAGCACCTTTATTGTCCTTTAAATGGTCTGGCACCTTAACAAATAACAAAACCGATTTTAAGCCCATTTTCCAAAGCACTTTAACTTCCTGCTCCAAAAGGTCCAGGCTATAACGATAGTAATTGGGCATAGAAGCAATTTCTTCTTTAATCCCTGTGCCCTCGGTTATAAAAAGAGGCACTAAAAAATCGTTAGGGCTTATGGTTGTTTCCCTAACCAATGCCCTAATGGCTTCATTGGTTCGTAATCTTCTGTTTCTTCTTAGTGGGTACATGCTATATTTACTAAAATCGTTAATAATGTTACTAATTTTTTTTGAGTTTTAAAATGTATTCTTGTAAAAATCTAAAGAGTGTTATGGCGTTAGGTACTGCATGATAATTATACAACGTTTTTAAACCCAATCCTTAGGCTGTTTTAAAACTTGTAGTAGGATGTCTTCATCACTTCCCGGTTCTGGATGGTGATCGTACACCCACTGCACATGAGGGGGTAAGCTCATTAAAATACTTTCTATACGGCCATTGGTTTTTAACCCAAACAAAGTTCCCTTATCGTGTACTAAATTGAATTCGACATAACGCCCACGGCGTATTTCCTGCCAATGGCGTTGTGCTTCAGTATATGAAAGGTCTTTACGCCTTTCAACAATAGGGACATAAGCCTCCAAAAAACTGTTGCCCACTTCGGTTACAAAATTGTACCAGCCTTCCATGGTCATATCTTCTGTAGCTTTACAATAATCAAAAAACAAGCCACCAATGCCACGCGCTTCATTACGGTGGGCATTATAAAAATAGGCATCACATTTTTGTTTATATTCAGGATAAAAAGCAGGATTGTGTTTATTGCAAGCCGTTTTACAAATTTGGTGGAAATGAATAACATCTTCTTCAAACAAGTAATAAGGTGTTAGGTCCTGTCCGCCACCAAACCATTGGTCAATAATAGCACCATCCTTATCATACATTTCAAAATAGCGCCAATTGGCATGTACAGTAGGCACCATAGGGCTTTTGGGGTGTATTACCAAACTTAGCCCACAGGCAAAGAAATCAACATCACCCACATTAAAATAGGCTTGCATGGATTTGGGAAGTTTTCCGTGAACTCCAGAAATGTTTACACCGCCTTTTTCAAAAACCTTCCCATTTTGGATTACCCGGGTACGTCCGCCACCACCTTCAGGACGCTTCCATAGGTCTTCTTGAAAGGTGGCTTTACCATCAACCGTTTCTAAAGCTGAGGTAATTTGGTCTTGCAAATCTTGGATATATTGGTAAAATTTAGCTTTCATATTCCTTCACGGCATCTATAAACGCTTTAGCATGGTCTACAGGGATATTTGGTAAAATACCATGGCCCAGATTTACAATATACTTGTCCTTGCCAAATTCGTTGATCATTTGGTGTACCATGCGCTTTATTTCTGCAGGAGGTGACAGTAAACGGGCTGGATCAAAATTACCTTGTAAAGTTATGTTGCCGCCAGTTAAATAGCGTGCGTTACGAGCAGAACAGGTCCAGTCAATTCCTAAAGCAGAAGCATTGCTTTTAGCCATATCGCCTAGTGCAAACCAACAACCTTTACCAAAGGCAATAACAGGAGCGTCGTCTTTCAAGGCTTCAATAATTTGGTTAATATATTGCCATGAAAATTCCTGGTAATCGGTGGGGGATAACATGCCACCCCATGAATCGAATATTTGAACAGCATTAACGCCTGCCCTTACTTTTTCCTTTAAATAGGCTATAGTAGTATCTGTAATTTTTTGAAGTAATTGATGTACGGCAACAGGGTTTGTAAAGCAAAATGCCTTAGCTTTATCAAAGGTTTTACTTCCTTGGCCTTGTACACAGTAACACAAGATGGTCCAAGGCGACCCAGCAAAGCCAATCAATGGAATGTCGTTGTTCAATAATTCCTTTGTAGCTTTAATGGCTTGGTATACATAATCCAGTGCCACGGTTACATCTGGAACAATAACATTTTCAACATCTTTTGCAGTACGCACTGGGTTTGGCAAGTAAGGGCCAAAATTTGGTTTCATCTGTACTTCAATATTCATAGCTTGGGGAATGACCAAAATATCACAAAATAAAATGGCAGCATCCATACCAAATCTACGAATAGGCTGTACTGTAATCTCGCTTGCAAGTTCTGGAGTACGACAACGTGTAAAGAAATCATATTTCTCACGAATGGCCATAAATTCTGGTAAATAACGTCCAGCTTGTCGCATCATCCAAACAGGTGGGCGGTTTACGGTTTCTCCTTTTAATGCTCTTAAAAATAAATCGTTTTTCATATATTTTGGTATTGGATACTTGCTATTGGCTAACAATAATGTTCATTAACTAATTCAATGACGCTTTCTACGGTTGGTATTTTAGCAACCCTTACATCTTTAAATCTGGTTCTTGCTTCTTTGGCAGTACTTTCGCCAATACAAAAGGCAATAACATTGGTATTGTTTTCCTTTAAATAACTTTGAACGGTTGATGGACTAAAAAACATAACGCCTTCTACGGTATTATCTATCTCTAAACTATCATATTTTGTTTGGTAAGCTTCTATTTCAGTTAGTTTAATGTTGTTCTCTTCTAAAATGCTTGGTAAATCATCCAGTCTTAAATTACTGCAAAAATAGGTAACAGTAGCGCCCTCCATATATTCCACTAAATAGTTTGCCAGTTTCTTGGCATTGTTTTCAAAATGGGCCACTTTTCCAATTTTTGTTTCAATAAGTCTTTTTGTGCGCCTACCTACACAATAAATATTTTTAAACTGAAGTTCTATGGCCGAAAAGTTAGTTAATAGGGCTTCCACAGCATTTTTACTGGTAATGATAACATTTTCAATCTCATTTTTTAAAAACCGTGGATGAATTCTATTAAAACTAATCTTGATAAAATCGGAACTCTCAACCGATACCTTTTCATGGAATAAAAGTCGTTGGCTTTCAGTAAGGGACTTTGTGGAATACACATTTGTTTTTTTGTTGGTCTTTTTAATGGTATCCATTAAGCGTTTCCCCCCACGGTCAATAACAAACTCCGCACAAAATTCAGCTATATCATGGTGTTCACCTAATTTTTTAACGCGCGAAACATCAATTCGTTTGGTGCCATCAATACTCAACAAAACACCTTTAAAGTTCACTTCTTCATTCTTAATGTAAGCCAAAGCACCAATAGGTGCTGTACATCCGCCTTCTAATTTGTTTAAAAATTTGCGCTCTATGGTTGTGCAAATTTCGGTTTCTTCATGATTAAGTTCAGCACAAACAGTTCTAGTATACGTATCCGTTTCTAAAGCAGTAATCATAATGGCTCCTTGTGCCGGAGCAGGAATCATCCAGTCTAAATTAATAGCTTCTTCAGGTCTTAAACCAATACGTCCTATACCGGCAGCAGCAAAAATAGCTCCGTTCCAATCAACATTGTCCTTTAGTTTTTGCATGCGTGAGTTAATATTGCCACGTAAATCCACCAAGGTATGTGTTGGATAGCGATTTAACCATTGGGCACGACGGCGTAAACTTCCAGTAGCTATAGTGGCATCTTTAGAGCTTAAAAACTCCTCATTGTTCTTAAAAACCAAAGTGTCGTTTACATTGCCTCTTTTTAAAACAGCTGCTTGTACAATGTCTTTTGGCAGCACTGTTGGAACATCCTTTAGAGAATGTACTGCAATGTCTATATCTTCATTTAACAGTGCAATATCCAAGGTTCGTGTAAAAATACCAGTAATTCCCAGTTCGTACAGGGGTTTGTCTAAAACAATATCGCCGGTAGATTTTACAGGAACTAATTGTGTTTTGTACCCTAGGTTTTCAAGTTGACTTTGTACTATTTTGGCTTGCCATAGCGCTAATTCACTATCGCGGGTGCCAATTCTGATAATTTTAGACATGTGTTTTGGATTCTAGCTGAAACACTTTTTTTATAAGCTCTAGACTCTCATCTGTAGATACAGCATCATCTTTAAGGTGATGTGCAAAGTGGTTAGTTATTTTTTGGATTATGTTGTTGCTTATAATTTCTGCCTGTGCTTCATTAAAGTCAGCATGTTTTTTACGTTGCAATTCCAATTCAGAGTTGGCAAAATCTAGCAATTTATATTTTAAAGCCTTAATGGTTGGTGCAAACTTTCGGGTTTCTAACCAACTGTTAAACTCAGCTTTTACCTCTTCAATAATTGCTTGAGCCAAAGGAATATGCTTTTTGCGTTCTTCTAATGTTTTGTCGGTAATTTTAGAGAGATGATCTAAGTGCACCAACGATACATTTTCTAATGACTTTACATTGGTATCTACATTTTTTGGAATGGATAAATCCAAAATCAACAATGGCTTTTTAGATTGAATAATTTGTTTGTCTACAGTTGGGCGGTGTGCCCCAGTGGCCACAATTAAAATGTCCGATTTGCTAATTTCCTCTTGCAAATTAGCATAGTCTTTAACAATTAAATTAAACTTTCCTGCAATTTGCTCAGCTTTGTCTTTAGTTCTGTTAATTAAAGTAATGTGCTCATTCTTGGTATGTTTCACCAAGTTTTCGCAAGTGTTTCTACCTATTTTACCAGTTCCAAAAAGTAGAATGTTCTTGTTTGAAATGTTATCAACTGTATTAAAGATGTATTGTACAGAAGCAAAAGACACAGATGTAGCCCCTGACGAAATATTGGTTTCTGTTTTTATTCGTTTGCTGGCCTGTATAACAGCATTTACTAAACGCTCTGTAAAGTGGTTAAGCAAACCATTTTCTTTAGAAATCCGGGCGCTTGCTTTTAATTGGCTTATAATTTCAAAATCACCAAGAATTTGGCTGTCCAAACCAGAGCCTACTCTAAACATATGGGCAATGGCCTCATTATTTTTATAGATATAAGCTACTTTTTGAAATTCTTCAACAGTGCCATTGGTGTTATTACAAAGGAGTTGAATTAATTGAAAAGGGTGTTGGGCAAATCCATAAATTTCAGTTCTATTACAGGTAGAAGTTACAACCAAACTTTCAACATGGTTTTCCTTAGCTTCATTAATAAGCGCTAGCTTAGCAGCTTCGTCTAAACTAAAGCGCCCTCTTATGTCTGCATCGGCTTTTTTATAACTTAAACCAATGGCATAAAAGTAATTACTCCTTGAAATGTTATATTTCTGCATGCTAATACCTGATAATAGTAAGCAAATGTATGTGGATGGTGATAAAAAAAATAACGCTAGAAGAACTTTTAATATCGTTTGTGGTTTTTTAGCTGCTTTTTTAAAGAATATATGATTTTTGTCATATTTTTGCACATTATAATGCAGGTTCGGGGCAGTTTATTTAAAACGAATCTAAATAAAATACGAATGGAAGCCAAAGAAAACAACATAAAAAGTGTCGCTAAAAGTTCTTTTGAGGAAACACATGTAGATGATGGGTTTTTAGTGTTGGTCTTTAAAAATGATAAAAGTATCGCTCAAAGTATTGAGAAAGATATAGATAGCGATTACATTCAATTTCATTTTTGTGTAAAAGGATCCAGTAAGTTTATTTTTAATCAAGGAAGTTACACACTAAATATTCTAGAAGAGAATTCGTTATTGCTATACAATCCACAACGTGATTTGCCTATTAATTTATTGGTAGACCCCAATTCTTGGATCGTTTCCATACTAATATCCATAAAAAAGTTTCACGGCCTGTTTTCTCAAGAAGCCGATTATATCTCGTTTTTGAATGAAGATAATAAGGATAAAAAGTATTATAAGGATGGTATTATATCCCCATCTATGGCCATTGTTTTAAATCAGTTGATAAATTATAGCTTAAATAAGTCTATTAAAAACCTATATTTTAGAGGGAAAGCCTACGAATTGTTAAGTTTGTATTTTAATAGAAGTGAAGATGCTGATGTAGAACAATGCCCTTTTTTGGTTGATGAAACCAACGTGACAAAAATAAGAATGGCCAAAGATATTATTATTGCACGCATGGCTGAACCTCCAACCTTACAGGAACTAGCAGATGAAATAGGCTTAAACCTTAAAAAGCTTAAAGAAGGTTTTAAGCAAATTTATGGAGATTCGGTGTTCAGTTTTTTATTTGATTATAAAATGGAAGTCGCTAGAAAATTATTGGAGTCTGGTGAAAACAATGTCAATGAGGTCGGACTTAAAGTTGGTTACAGTACCGCTAGTCATTTTATAGCAGCTTTTAAAAAGAAATATGGGACCACACCTAAAAAATATGTTTTATCTTTAAGTTAGAATAGAGAATAGAGAATAGGAGAGAAACCCATACCAAAAAAAATGAAATACTTAACCCCAGAAATAGAAGCCTTATTAAAAAGCAATTACGCAAAATCATTGGTTTTGCCTACGGCATCTTGTGGTATTTTTCAAGATTGTGATTATACTGAGGCAAGACCTAAATTATATCACCAACAAAAATTAGAAACAAACAAAGAAAAAACAATAAAAATAAACAGATGAAACGCCCATAACAAATTATTTGACACACACGAGAATGATTATCTTGGCGTTCCATATGACCTCTAAAACAATAAAAAAAACAGATGAAATTCTTATTAATACTATTAATTACAAGTATAGCCCAGTTTGGTTATACCAAGGACAAAGTATTAGTATTTACAAAAACAGTAGAATTTAGGCATCAATCTATAGCAACTGGTGTAAAAATCATTACCGAGTTGGGTGTAGAAAACCAATTTGAAGTGATCCATACAGAGGATGCCCAAATATTTAACAAAAGGGACTTAAAACAATTCAGTTTAATTATTTTTCTCAATACAACTGGAGATATTTTAAATGTAGAGCAACAAAAAGCTTTTAGGACTTATATTGAAAAAGGTGGTAGTTTTATGGGAGTTCATTCGGCTGCTGATAGCGAACACGAATGGCCCTGGTACGGTAACTTGCTGGGGGCTTATTTTTTAAATCACCCCGAGAAATGCCAAGCAAGTATGGCTGTTATTGATAACACTCACCAAGCAACAAAACATTTATCAAAGCGATGGACCCGCTTTGACGAATGGTATAATTACAAGTCCATAAGCGAGAATATCAAGGTGTTGCTTACACTGGATGAATCGACCTATGAAGGAGGAAAGAATGGCGACTATCATCCCATTTCTTGGTACCAAGAATTTAAAGATGCTAGAGTATTTTATACTGGGATGGGACATACCGAAGCATCATATGTAGAACCAGAATTTAAGCAGCATCTATTAGGAGGCATCATATATTGTTTAAAACGATGATTAATTAAAACCTTGTAGGTTTTTAGAAATAAAATAGAAAATAAATGAAGGGAGTTTTACTAGTTAATCTAGGGTCGCCAGACAGTCCACAACCTAAAGATGTCAAAAAGTACCTAGGGGAGTTTTTAATGGACGAGCGCGTTATCGATGTGCCACTTTGGGCAAGAACCTTACTGGTTAAAGGTATTATCCTAAAAACGCGTCCAAAAGCATCGGCGGCGGCTTATAAAAAAATATGGTGGAAAGAAGGATCGCCGTTAATAGTCATTTCAGAACGCCTTCATAATAAAATTCAGCAACAAGTTAAAGTGCCAGTGGGGTTGGCCATGCGCTATGGAAGCATGAGCATTAAAAAAGGACTTCAGGAATTAGTAGACAAAGGCGTGGATGAGGTGTTGCTATTTCCCCTGTACCCTCAGTTTGCTATGGCAACAACCGAAACCATTTTGGTATTAGCAGAACGCATCCGCCAAGAACATTTTCCAAGCTTAAAAATAGAATCTGTACCTGCATTTTATAATAAACCTGATTATATAGAAGTGCTTTCAAAATCCATTAAAACCCATTTAGCAGATAAAACATATGAGCATCTATTGTTTTCATATCACGGTGTTCCAGAGCGTCATATAAAAAAGAGCGATGTTACAAAATCACATTGTAAAATAGATGGTGTTTGTTGTGTTACCCCTAGTGAAGCTCATACATTTTGTTATAGGCATCAATGTTTAGAAGTCACTAGGTTGGTGGCAGAGAAACTTCAATTAAAACCAGGTTCTTATTCTACCTCTTTTCAATCGCGTTTAGGGTTCGATCCTTGGTTACAGCCATATACCGATAGAACCATAGAACGTTTGGGTAAACAAGGCATTAAAAACATGGCCATTGTAACCCCGGCATTTGTTAGCGATTGTTTAGAAACTTTAGAGGAAATAGCTATGGAGGGCGCTGAAATATTCCATGAAATGGGAGGTTCTAATTTTACAACCGTTCCCTGTTTAAATGACGATGCCGAATGGGTAGCATTGCTGTCAAAATGGATTAACGAAAGGACATCTAATAAAAAATAAACGGCATAATGGCTAAAGTAACGTCTCAAGATCTAGGATCTAAACCTATAAGTAAGTTAATTATAAGGCAGGCAGTGCCAGCTTCTATAGGCATCCTAGTGATGTCGCTCAATATTTTAGTCGATACTATTTTTGTAGGACAATGGATAGGAGCTATTGCCATTGCGGCTATTAATGTAGTGCTGCCAGTATCGTTTTTTATTGCAGCTTTAGGTATGTCCATTGGTGTAGGAGGGTCTTCTATTATATCAAGAGCATTGGGAGCCAATGATAAAGATAAGGCTCTAAAAACATTCGGAAACCAAATTACTCTAACCCTATTGCTAACTGTTACCATGGTGGTTTTTGGGCTTTGGTATATTGACGGGATTATTCCAACTTTTGGAGGGAAAGGCGCTATTTTCGATCCTGCTAAAATTTATTATAGAATTGTACTTTATGGTGTGCCCATTTTAGCTTTGAGTATGATGGGCAATACGGTTATTAGAGCTGAAGGTAAACCAAAGTTTGCCATGTACGCCATGATGATCCCTTCGGTAAGTAACCTGCTTTTAGACTATATTTTTATTAATCTATTGGGTTATGGTATGGAAGGCGCTGCTTGGGCTACAACTATTTCGTACGGGCTTTGTTTTGTGTTTATCCTTTGGTTTTTTATGTCTAAGCATTCCGAGTTAAAAATAAGTTTTTCCCATTTTGGGTTAAGTTTGGGCATAGTAAAGGAAATAAGTGCACTTGGTTTTGTAACCTTGGCACGACAAGCCGTAGTGAGTATCACCTATTTGTTTATGAACAATATTCTGTTTCATTTGGGAGGCGAAATTTCTGTTACGGCTTATGCCATTGTGGGCAGAATGCTCATGTTTGCCATGTTTCCAGTATTGGGAATTACCCAAGGGTTTTTACCAATTGCAGGGTTTAATTATGGTGCTAAAAATTACAGTAGGGTACGCGAAACTATTAATACCTCTATAAAATATGCATCTTTGTTGGCAACCATGGTATTTTTGGTGTTAATGCTTTTTCCAGACCTTATCACTAAAATGTTCACCAATAATGCCGATGTTTTAGACCAAACCCCAAGTGCCATGCGTTGGGTGTTTGCTGCAACACCCATTATAGCCATTCAGCTTATAGGAGCAGCTTATTTTCAAGCTGTAGGCAAGGCCATACCAGCTTTATTGTTAACCTTAACTAGGCAAGGCTTTTTCTTTATTCCATTTATTTTGATTCTTCCTAAGTTTTATGGCGAGTTGGGCGTTTGGATATCATTTCCCATTTCAGATATCTTGTCTACTCTGGTAACGGCCTATTTTTTAAATAGAGAAATAATTAAGACCTTAAAGCCTAAAAGTAAGGCACTAGATACAATTTCTTAAGCTTATGGAATATTATAATTATATAAAATCGTTTCATCTCATTTTCGTAATCACTTGGTTTGCCGGGCTGTTTTACATACCACGCTTATTCGTTTACCAAATAGAGGCCTTCCATAAGCCATCACCTGAAAAAGAGATTTTAGGTAAACAGTTAAAACTTATGGCCAAGCGGCTGTGGTATATTATAACATGGCCTTCGGCTTTATTGGCCACCATTTTTGCCATTTGGTTATTGGTTTTGCAGCCGTATTGGTTGCAACAACCCTGGATGCACGTTAAACTGGCTTTTGTAGTGGTTTTGATAATATACCATTTAAAAACCCATCAGTATTACAAACAATTGCAAAACGATGTCGTAAAAAAATCGTCAAGCTTTATGCGTATCTGGAACGAAGGAGCTACCTTTATTCTGTTTGCAGTGGTATTTTTAGTGATCTTAAAAAGTGCCATTAATTGGGTTTGGGGTCTTGTAGGGATGCTTGTTTTGGGAGTGTTGATTATGTTAGGATTTAAAATATATAAAAACATAAGAGCGAAGAATCCTAATGCATAGACCTATGTCAGTCTGAGCGCAGTCGAAGACCTTAGCTGGTTGTAGTTTTCTTAGTATCTCGGCAATGCCTGATGTGACAATGAAAGATTAACTTTATTTTGGTTCAATTATTGTTATCTTTAAGCCAATAAAATAAATACACGCACCCATTGAAACTTAAAAAACTTTCTTTGCGAACACGCATCTTTTTAGCCATGATTCTGTTGGTGCTATTTGGGTCTGTACTTATTTCGGCAGTGGCAATCTATCAATATAAAGAGCAAAGTGCGGACTATCACGAAGGCCGTTTAGAGCGAAAAGAGCATAATATCCAAACACATTTAAAGGCTGTTTTAAACGGCAGGCAAAATACCTGGGAAGTTAAAACAGAAAACATTCCATTGATCTTCAAAGAAGAAATTTACAATATAGCCAACATCCATAAATTACAGATTAACCTTTACGATTTAGAGGGCTCCTTATTAATTTCTTCCAAAGCAGGTATCCAAACGCATATGGCAGATACCTGTCTGAATGCTGAGGTTTTAAATGCAATTTCAAACACTGCCCAGCATATGTACGTAGATAAGCATAAGGAAAATGGTGAAACTTTTCAATCGTCTTATACCTATCTTACAGACCAAAAATCTAAGGCCATAGCAATATTAAATTTACCGTATTTAGAGAAAGACGATTTTTTAACCAACGAGCTTTTGGAGTTTTTACAGCGTATTGCTTATGCATTTGCCTTGGTATTAATCATGGCCATAGGTATTGCCTTTTTACTTTCAAAATATATTACTAAGTCCTTAAAAGCTATTAGCGACAAGATTAATACCACCCGATTAGAAAAACGCAATGAGAAAATTGTTGTTAACGATACCAGTGAAGAAATTACCACGTTGGTAAACTCCTATAACAGCATGATTGACGAGTTGGAAGAGAGTGCCATACAATTGGCAAGGAGTGAGCGAGAGCAAGCTTGGCGGGAAATGGCCAAGCAAGTGGCACATGAAATTAAAAACCCTTTAACGCCCATGCGTTTAACGGTACAAAACTTTCAACGTAAGTTTAATCCAGAAGACGAAAACATCCACTCCAAACTTGATGAGTACAGTAAAACCCTTATACAACAAATAGATACTATGAGTTCCATTGCTGCAGCTTTTTCAAATTTTGCAAAGATGCCAGCCCAGCAAAATGAAACTTTGAATGTGGTCAATATAGTAAGGCTCGCTCTAGATATATTTAATGAAGACTATATCGTTTTTATGCCGCAACATGAAGAGCTTATAGCTAAGTTTGATAGAACACAGCTTATTAGGGTCGTTACCAATTTAGTAAAAAATGGCATTCAGGCAACTCCAAGCGATCGGGAGCCAAAAATCGTTATCTATGTTGGCGAAGAAAATAACCAAGTGGTTATAACGATTTCTGATAATGGTTCGGGTGTTTCAGAAGAAAACATAGATAAGGTTTTCGAACCTAAGTTTACCACTAAAACAAGTGGTATGGGACTGGGGTTGGCCATGGTAAAAAATATTGTGGAAACTTACAAAGGAACCATTACTTTTACATCTAAGAAACACGTAGGGACCGTTTTTAAAGTAACCTTCCCAAAAGCATAATTTGTTTAAGTAACTAACTAAAAAAATAGGCCATGAGTTATAATAATATTATAGTAAAAGAAAAAAACGGCATAGCAACCATTACCATAAACCGTCCAAAAAAGTTAAATGCACTAAATATAGAAACCATTCAAGAACTACACAATGCATTTAAGGAGGCCAATGATAAAACAAACGTTAAAGTCATTATTATTACCGGAAGTGGAGAAAAAGCCTTTGTAGCTGGTGCAGATATTAGAGAGTTTGCCGATTTCTCTGTAAAAGAAGGCACGCATTTGGCATCCAAAGGGCAAACATTGTTGTTTGATTTTGTTGAGAACCTATCAACCCCTGTTATTGCAGCCATAAATGGTTTTGCTCTGGGCGGCGGATTGGAATTGGCCATGGCAAGTCATTTTAGAGTTGCAAGTAATAATGCTAAAATGGGATTGCCCGAAGTGTCTTTGGGAGTTATCCCAGGTTATGGCGGCACCCAACGTTTGCCACAACTTATAGGTAAAGGGCGAGCTATGGAACTTATAATGACTGCCAATATGATTACCGCCGAACAGGCTTTAAGCTATGGCTTGGTCAATCACGTTACTACCCAAGAGGATTTATTGCCACGATGCGAGCAGATAGCTACTAAGATAAGTCAAAATTCTTCGGTTGCCATTAGTGCTGCCATTAAAGCCATCAATGCCAATTTTAAAGAAGGGACTAACGGATTTAAGATAGAAATAGATGCCTTTGGTAGAAGCTTTGGTACGCAAGATTTTAAAGAGGGTACCGCTGCATTTTTAGAAAAGCGTAAAGCTAATTTCCCTTCAAAATAAAAATAGGCAAGTTTTTATCTGCTGTTTCCAATTTGTTAACAATCCATTTCTGTTTTAACAGTTAGGGCATGGTATAATTATTAACTTTATATGCTTTGTCATTTCGACAGAGCGAGGTACGAGCGACGAGAAATCTCAATGAGAGCTATTTATAAGATGTTTCTCGTTACTTGAAATGATACCCCAGTTTAACTAAATAATATCAAATAATGAACTCCGAGTCTACAATAAAAGGGCGGGGAGCCCAACTAAATGTGCCCAATCGCTTCTTTGAATTAAGCCATGAAATGCGTGACGATTTTCTGGAATATTGCCAGAAGGAAGGCGAAGTAAGTGATAAAAACAAAACCCTTTACCTAGATGTTTTTCCAAAAACCATTGTAAATAAAGTAGACAGTGTTGATGTTGGTATGATTTACTCCATGAATCCTTACCAGGGTTGCGAGCATGGATGTATTTATTGTTATGCTCGCAATAGTCATGAGTATTGGGGGTATAGTGCTGGGTTGGATTTTGAGCGCCGTATTATGATAAAAAGAGATGCGCCTAAGTTGTTGGAAGCCTTTATAAAGAAAAAAACATGGAAAGCGCATACCATTGTCATGTCTGGTAATACAGATTGTTACCAACCTGCCGAAAAACAATTTGAAATAACACGCCAATGTTTAGAGGTGTTCTTAAAATATAAACACCCCGTTGGTATTATTACCAAAAATGCTTTAATACTAAGGGATTTAGATATTTTGAAAGCCTTGGCCAAAGAGGATTTAATAGGGGTACATGTATCTATAGCCTCTTTGTCTGAAAGTACCCGTCGCGTTTTAGAGCCCAGAACGGCAACAATTAAAAGGCGTCTTGAAACCGTTAAAACCCTTAGCGAGCATGGTATTCCCGTTAACGTTATGTTGGCACCCATTATTCCATCTATAAATAGCCATGAAATATTGTCCCTTGCTAAAGCCGCTTCAAGCCACGGCGCTGTATCTATTGCCCATACTATCGTTAGGCTAAATGGTGCTATAGGTGCCATTTTTACCGATTGGATAAAAAAAACCATGCCCGATAAAGCCGAAAAAGTGTTGCATCAAATAGAAAGTTGCCACGGCGGACAATTAAACGACAGCCGTTTTGGCACTCGCATGCATGGTGAAGGCAAAATAGCCGAACAAATCAATAACCTTGTGGCATTGGCCCGGAATAAATACTTTAAAAATAAAGGCATGCCTAGGTTAAACACGTCCTTGCATGAAACGTATAAGGATGGACAAATGCGTTTGTTTTAGACTTGTCTAGGGTGTTAAACCCAGTAGATCAAAAAAAAAGGAGGCCGTAAGACCTCCTTCTTAAATTCAACTAAATTAAGATTAAAACTATTTGCTAATTTCTTCGGTAAAAGTTTTGCCCTCTGTTTTATAAACTAGGGTATAAGTTCCTCTATCTAAACCTTCTAGTCTGTAAATTCTATTAATATTCTTAACGTTTGTAATTTCTTCAGAATAAATAAGCTCAGAGTTGCTGTTTAAACCATCGCTATTAAAGAAAATATCAACTTTTAAAGGTTTTTTGTTTAAGGAAAGCTTAGAAACAAGTACCATATTACCTTTTACTCTAGTAACGGGTTTATAAATGGTTGTTTCCATGGCTTTGTTAAGAACCGAAACACCTCCATCTACAGTAAAAGGTATTACTTTAATTTCTACATCTTTTTCTAATTCAAAGAAATATTCACCGTCAGGTAAGGCAGATAAATCAAATCCTTTGGTATATACCCCTGTTTTTTGAATAACTTCTTTATATAGAACAATATTATTATCATCTTTAATTGATAGTAGGTTACCGGCCTTTACATCGCTTAAAGTGATTAGGGTTCTGTTTGCATCATCTTTTGTAGTAAAAAATGGTGCTTCATTTGCGAAACTCAACAAGGCAGCAAACATGGCTACCATCAAGAATCCTTTTTTTGTTTTGTTAATTGCTTTTTTCATGATTTGGAATTTAATAACGTTCAACATTTCAAAGTTAATAAGAAATGTTTTTACGTAAAACATTGATTTTGATGCATTTATGTGCTAAATTATCATAAAAAAAGAGTGAGCCACCACAGCTCACTCTTTACCAACTAAACTAAATAAGACATTAAACTAATTATTAATGAATTTCGTGAACTCCTTATTATTAGAGTTTAATACAATTCTATAGCTACCTTTTTCTAGCTTGTATACTTTTTTAATAGTTTGTACACCTTCAATTTTTTCAGAATACAGTAAATCGTATTCACTGTTGTTATCGGTATATATTTTAATACCTAGAGCTTCTTTTTCTGGAGCAAATTTTGAAATAAACAACATACCGCCCTTAAGTCTCACATAAGGCTTAAAGCTTACGGTTTCTTTTTCTTTAAGATAAAGTACTTGGTTAGCACTTACTGTAAAAGGAATGGTTTTTATTTGAAGGTCTTTATCAACTTCAAAAAAGTAATTACCATCGGGTAGGGCGGTTAAATCAAAGCCTCTTTTATAGGTACCGGTAGATTTTATCAATTCTTTGTAAAGTATAGCGCCATTGTAATCTTTAATGTATAATACATCTCCTGCTTTAACATGGTCTATAGTTAATGACGTTTTGTTAAAGGCATCTTTAACTATGGTCATTTCATTTGCGTTACTTAATGTAGTAGCAAATATGGCTACTAGTAAAATACTTTTTTTAAGGGTTTTAATTGTGTTTTTCATGATTTGGATTTTTATAACGTTCAACACTACAAAGGTATGGTGGAATGGCAGTATACAAAACATCAGATTTGACTAATTTGTGTGCTATTTTATCAGTTAATTTAATGTTAAATCATTGTTAAGTTAATATAGCATATATAACGGTTAAATTTTTATAGAAATTGATACTTTGTGGTTTAAATACAATACCTATATTTAGTGTTAGTTAACTTAATGGACTTATGATTTACAAAAAATACCTTTTTATACTTTATGCTTTTTTTACTTTATGTGCTTGCGAGGATGATTTAAAAACAACTTTTACAACGGTAAATGTTACTACAGATAATAATACCCTTGTTACGGTAAACATTCCGCAGGCCCAAGGAGATAAAGCTATAGCTAATGCCATCAACTCTAAAATAGATACGCTTGTAACCATAGCTTTGCAGATTGGAGATCCAGATACAACAACTTCTAAATCTATTAAGGAAAGTATTTCGAACTTTAATGAGGCGTATCAAGATTTTGTGTTGGAGTTTCCAGAGGTATCACAGCCCTGGGAAGCACAAATAGATGGGGAGGTGCTGTACCAGTCTCCTGAAGTCATTAGTCTTTCTTTAACTACTTACCTAAATACGGGTGGTGCACACGGACGCTTGTATATTGCTTTGTTGAATTTTGATGCTGAAACAGGGCAGCCTATTATGAATGAAGCGCTTTTTACGGATATGGAAGCTTTTAAAGCTTTAGCGAAAACGTATTTTGATAAGGCTATTACGGATAAAA
This sequence comes from Aestuariibaculum scopimerae, assembly GCF_059428085.1. Lineage (NCBI taxonomy): Bacteria > Pseudomonadati > Bacteroidota > Flavobacteriia > Flavobacteriales > Flavobacteriaceae > Aestuariibaculum > Aestuariibaculum scopimerae. Next base: position 1,239,821 of record NZ_CM182089.1, on the reverse strand, counting down.
ACACACTTTTTGATCCAAAGGTCTTTAGCTTACCTGCTAATATGGCTTATACTTATGAGGGTATTGTGTTGTTGTACAATACTTATGAAATTGCGCCTTATGCTACGGGTATTATACAGTTTACTATACCTTTGGAGCAAGTGCAACCTTTTTTGATTTACGATTAACGATTTTTTGCTCACTGTTGCAGATGTGAGTTTATAAACAACGATTAAGAACTTTTTGAACAACTAACCAAATATGTTACAGGGCGCGTATTAAGGCCATCACGTAGCCAGTATGCAAGCCTTCATGAAATAGAGTAAATTGAAGGGCTTCATCTATATTGGTTAGGGTATTCCCAGTGGTGGAAACGGTATACTCTTGAAACGTTTTAAAAACACCTGCTTTGTAATCTGCCTGCATTTGTTCTATGGTACTATTTAGTAAGGCTTTAATCTCATCTACTTGTGCTTGGGTTACCTGACCTTTTGGTTTGGTGCCCTTTCGGTAGTTGTTTATCAAGTCTTCGCTTACCATCATGGGTAAGCCTGATAGGTTATAGATTAGTAATTGTTGGGTAACTACTATATGTCCTATATTCCATATAATATTGTTATTAAAGCCTACGGGTACGGTGTTTAATGTTTTTAAGGATTCTGTTTCTATTACTTTTTTGAAAAAGGCTCTAGATTTGGGGAGTACATCTAATGTAAAATGCATGGTGTATAATTTTTTGTAAAGATAGTTTTTTTTGGGATTTACGATTGCTTACTGTTGCGGGGAATTGATTAAGAATTCAGAATTATGGATTTAGGATTGTGAGTTTGGACTCGGTTGCTAGGGTAAAGGTGGGGGGAGGGGAGTTGGGAATGCCTCGATTGTGTGTGATGGAATAATGATTAACCAACCAAACAACAAACAACTAACCAGTAATTTGCTTACTGCTGTGGGGTTGGTGAAATTAGTAATCTAGAAACCTAGATACTTTGTATCTTTGACTTTTTGAAATATTAAGGAATGAAAAAAGTATATTATTTAAAGACCTGTAGTACTTGCTCCAGAATTTTAAAGGATTTAAAATTGCCTTCAAGTTTTGTGTTGCAGGATATTAAAACGGAACCTATTACTGTTAAGCAATTGGATGCTATGAAGGCTATGGCGGGCAGTTATGAGGTTTTGTTTAGTAAGCGCTCTAAGCTTTATAAGGAAATGGATTTAAAAAACCAAGATTTAACTGAGCGAGACTACAAGTATTATATACTGGAGCACTATACGTTTTTAAGTAGACCGGTTATTATTGTTGATGACGCTATTTTTATAGGTAATTCTGCAAAGGTGGTAGCTGCGGCTAAGGAAGTGGTTACTGCTTTGTAACTGTTTTATAAAGAACACGGCACGCTATTAGCGTGCCGTGCAACTTAAACTCAAAATATTGCTTTGCCGAGTGACTAATTCAAACAAAAGTGAATAACTAGCATGTGGTTTTTGGTTATATCTGTTAGCTATTGCATATTTTGATATTTTAAAGGGGGTTGTTATTATGGGTTTGCATTTTGTAGCAAATGCGGCTATTAGGTTCTTAGATCAATCATATTTAAAAATGTGCAACCCCCTATTTTGTTTTATCTGTATTTTATTTGTTTAATTAATGTTTACTGTTTTAATGTTTAGAGGGAATTAAAAGCATTGTATTTTTTTGACTCAAAACTTTTTAACTAAACAATATAAAAGACTCAGCTTTTAACCCCTCTAAATAAATTAAGATATCGAAATTGAAAACTATAGAATTAACTTCTATAACCTCTCATACTACTAAGACGTTTAAAAACCCAAATACCCCTATTAACGAAATGTTAAAGTTTGATTTTCTTTAAAAAATTCAAGTAATTAATTCAATATGCAATAAGCGTGTTATTGAATGATGTAATCAGAATAGAAAGAAATAATTAAAAAAAGAAAGCCACTCTGTTACAAGTGGCTTTACAAATCTAACCCCTCCTGTTTTTATTAAAGGTTTTTTTTGATAATAATAGCAATTTACCGAAATCAATGGGTTAGATTAGATATAGGTATCTATAAAAATAAAGAAGCTTTTTGAAAGGTGTTAAGGGGTTTGTTGGTTTTATTAAAAAGCAGTAAGAATTTTAAAGAAATAGTAACTATTATAATTGCTGTTTGATATTTTAATGTACATTTAACAAAGAAATCAAGTTTTTTTATAGTAGAAAAACCATATGCTCCCATTTTTTATAGACTTAGCATTAATATTGATTGGTGTTTTGGGCTTATTTGTAATAGCACTCATGTTGTTTTCTTACCGGTCTAATATTTTTGTAAATATTTTTTTGGTTGTTATTTTTGTACTGTGCTCTATTAGAAGCATTTTAATTGGTCTATTGCATATATGGCAAACTGATTTGGTGTTTAGTCCTAAGTTTATTTCGCCCATATACCTTGTTGTGATTCCTGGATTGTACTTGTACTTTAAGTATTTAATACATGATTATAAGCGCCTTTATAAAAGGGCGCTGCTACACCTTATTTTTCCTGCACTTAATTTGCTTTTAAATGTTGGACAAACTTATATACCGGGTTTAAGAACGCCTACTATTGAAAACCTGCGCTTTGCCAGTATTGTGGTTTTTATTGCTACCTACTCGGTACTGTCTTTTTATATGCTATATACGAAATTGTGGAAGCACCGAACCAATCGGTCGGTAGAAAAGCGACATTATCTACTTATTAAAAACTGGACGATCTTTATTTTTACGATATCGGTATTGCTGTATTTGCGTATTATTTATGCGTTGTATACTGAAAGGCTTTCGGATGAATTGTTTCAGGCGCACAAGTATTCGTTTTTGGTAATTATACCCTGGGTGATTGTATATGGTAAGATACTGGTAAATCCAGAGATTTTATATGGCTATCCTAAATTAAAGACCCGTGTTGCCAATATTGAAAGCCAATTGAGCATTAGTGACCATGTGTGGGTGTTTGATGCCATACATATTACGAATGCACAGGATAAAAGGTTAAGCAACAAAATTAAAAACAGGGTGCTGCCCTATATACGCGATATAGAAGGTTTTATATACCGTGAGCAACCTTTTAGGAACAAGAAGTTTACGTTTCCTGATTTTGCTAAAGCTATTAATATACCTAATAGCCATTTGTACTATATTTTTAAATACCATGCTGTTATGACGTTTGTGGAGTACAAAAACTATTGCCGCATTAAGGATGCTATCCAGCTTATTAATGAGGGATACCTGGATAGCTTAACCCTGGAGGGTTTGGCCGGTAAGGTGGGCTTTAGCTCTTATAATTCATTTTTTACGGCTTTTAAGAGGCAAACCAATTTAAGTCCTAAGGAATACTTGCCTTCACTGGCTGTTAGCCATTAGCTTTTAGCTGTTAGCCATTAGCTGTTGGCCTTTAGCTAATAGCTAGAAGCCAACAGCGCCAGAGGCTAAACAAAAAAAGCAGCCTCTAAATATGAAAAAAGAGACTGCTCACCAAACAAACTAAGGTTCTTCAAATAATATATTTGAAGACTAAAAAATAGGAGGCTTACTGTTTTAAAACAGATCGCTTATCCTATTATTTCTGATTTTCGGTAATGGTTTTTACGAGACTATTTATATAGACTTCTATATTTTCATAGCCCGTGCTTAAATCATGTCCGTTTGGATTATTATCTGTTATTTTTAATTTCATTGCTGTTTTCCAGTCGTCGGGCATGCCATCACCAGAGGTATCTGTTGGAGCTGTTTCTGAATTTAATTCGGGCCAGCCCCCAACATCGCTTTGCGAATCGATAATACCTTTTGTGCTGCCGTTGGAGCCTTCAAAGCTGTACGATTTGTTTTTTACATTATCTACAATACGAGCATCAACAGCATCACGCTTTAAGGAAGCACCCCCATAGTTCAACACTTTTTCATAGGCTACAACAGCGGTATGGGTGGTTACATTATTGTTGATGTTATGTGGTGTTGCCAGGCGCATGGCTGTTTTATCTGCTTCTGAAACGGTTCCGTAACTACCGTGAAATTGGTTGTAAACCCCGTAGGTCCAATTATCTTCGGTAACTTGTGTACGGCCTTCTACATAATTGCCATCTATAAAGAATTTGCCCCAGATATCATATACCTCGGTACCTTCTACTTTATTTTTATCTATGGATATAATACGATCTGTTTTGGTGGTTGCGGGACCGGGTTTGTAATAGCAGTTTACTATATTAACGTTCATGGCCTCGCCACCGTAAGCACTGTTGCCCTGCCAATTGTAAACCACATTGTTTCTTAAGTCTACCAAATCGGTAAGTGCAAATGCCGATCCTGCTGCTTCTCCTAAGCGCGGATTTCTACTATCGTGATGTGCCAGTAGGTTATGATGAAAGGAGGCATTTTTACCACCCCAAATACCACCGTAACCATGAGCCCCTTTATCGTGTACCGAGTTGCGTAAACTTTCGGTGATAAAGCACCATTGCAATGTGGTATTCTCGTTATTGTAAATAGACACGGTTTCGTCGGTAGACCAACTCATGGAACAATGATCGATAATGATGTTTTTATGAAATCGGCTTTCAATGGCATCGCCTTCCTGTAAAGCGACATCGCCCATTCTAAATCGCATGTATCTAATAATAACATTATCGGCGTTAATGACCACGGAATAATCTTTTAAGCAAATACCATCACCAGGCGCTGTTTGTCCTGCTATGGTAACATTGCCGTTGGTTATTTTTAAAGTGGATTTTAAGGCGATGGTGCCTGATACTTTAAATAAAATGTAACGTGCCCCTGATGTGTTTATGGCAGCCCTTAGACTTCCTGAACCACTATCGTTTAGGTTGGTTACAAATAGCACCTTGCCTCCACGGCCACCTGTTGCCTGCATGCCAAAGCCTTCGGCACCGGGGAAAGCAAAAGCTTCCTCTTCAACAACTACCGGTTTTTCTTCTTCTGGTTCTGGTGCTTCTGTGGTGTCGTTATTTTGTGAAGGGCTACTGCATGAAATGAAAAACAGCACAAGGAGTATTGTTTTAAAATATAATGTCATGTCTTTTTAGTTTAGACTAAAAAGTGGATACCTTAAAGTTTGGTCACTTTTGGGATATCCACTTTAATAGATTGAAAAAAAGTTAAGTAAAAAAAATCCTTATTACAGTTTAGATCGCCATCTTGGGTCGCCTGCGGTATATTGACCTATAAAGTTTGAATCTAAAAAGTTAAAATTGTTATTTTCTGGATCAACCCATAGCCCGTCTTGCGAACTTCCAGCATTACCTACTGGAATATCGGCAAGTTCTTTGCCTGAGACAAAGGTGAAATCGGTTGTGGTGTACGTATTTTGTACGGTAAAATTTGTTTCACCCAATCCGCCACTTTCGGTCCCTACAACAGCGAGTTCTTCAACAGGTTTTTCGCCAGTTGGGTCCCAGTTATGACCAAAGATGGTATTGGTAATCGTAATACCGTTTGCTACTTGATTATTACCATCACCACCTCTATAACGGAAAATGGTATTGATATTGGCAAAGGTACAACCATCAATCTCGATGGATTGTGACGCATTTCTGGATTGAATACCCATTTGTACTTTGTTGAACGTACTATTAATAAACTTAATATTATTAACCGTTGCTGTTGGTGGATCTCCAGGGTTGGTGTCGCAGGTAAGCAATCCGTAGCCACCAATACTGTCTATTACAGAGTTTCTAATCTCATAGGTTTCTACCAGGGCATTGGTACCCCTTAACCTAAAAATACCACGAAAGGTTCCTATTTCACAATTATCAAAAAATAGATGGTTTACATTGGTATCCCCACTGGAAGGGTTAAATACGTAATCGCCTCCATAGTTTTCGCCTCTAAGCTCTAAGTCTATAAAACGAATGTGATCGATATTAGAACCAGAAGCAATGTTCCAGTTTCCGGTGGTGTACAATCTGGCTTTTTGTTCACCAAACCCATACGCAGCCCTAATGGTTATAGACTTGTTGAGTGGGGTAGACGGTAAGTCGTAAAACACCCCACGTTTTACCAATACGGTAGCACCATCGGGTGCAGAAGCTACAGCATTTTCTACAGCTCCTGGATCTTCATCGCCCCTTAGGTCTATTAAATTAGCCACGGTAGTATAATCCAGCTCAGCAACCAATGTGGTGTAGTTTACCCAACCTCTTAGTTCGGTACCACTATAAATGGCTATTTGGTATTGGGTATCTGGATCTAGACCATTTACAAAAGCTTCACCAGCCAAAAACTCTTCTGGTGTTACAGGAGTTTCTGGAAATAGGGGTGTTTGCAACCTTAAATCGGTCGGTGCAAACACTTTCATACTTGTTATGGCATCGCCTATGGGATCCCAGGTTACTCTAGCAGAAACATCAATAACATCATATGGTGCCGGTAAGTTAAGAATGGATGGGAACCGTTCGGTTCTTACTCCTCCTAAATCAGACGGCTTACTATCGTATTGCGGATCGGCCTCATGTGCCGTTGCTCTAATTTGATAAAGGGTATTCCAAAATAGTTCTTCTCCTACGGTTGCTTCGTTTACACGAACGTAGTTGGTATCGGTTTCAATAGTGTACTCAATGGTGTTAAAGGTGTCTCTGCTAACTTCAACGGTATAGCCTGTTGCACCTTTTAATTTACCCATGTTTACTATAATGGTATTGCCTTCAGCAAATAAATTTTCGTTAAGAACCGGGCGAAACAACCTTGTTTTCTCAAGAGTTTCATTATCATCTTTATCGCAGGCGTTAAATAGGGTAACGAGCAAGCCTAAAAACAATACCGTTCTAATATTAAAAACATTATTATTATTCTTCATGTCTGTGTTTAATTTTTAGTTAGCAAATTGGTAACCATTATTGTCTAATGTTCCTTGACTATTATCAATAGCGGTTACTGGTATTGGGAATATGTATCTAACAACGCCAGGCTTAGGACCATTAACATAATTCTCATAATCATTCAAAATCCATTCTTGGTAGGTTGTTGTATCATTGTGTAACCCAATTAAAAAGGATTGCCTAATCCACGTATCATCTGGTGCAGCGGCCACTTTGGTATCTGGATTTAGAACGGCAAAGTTACCATCGTCATCTGTTTTCCAGTACATATAATCGGGTCCGGTGCCAGTTCCAGCAAAAGCTTTGTCGGCCAACTCTTTTAATCCATCTAACATTTCCTGAATTTTCTCGGAATAGATGCCCCAGCGTATCAACTCATATTTACGAATCATTTCACCACCAAATTCCCAAGCGCGTTCATCTACAATAGCATTAAAGAAGGCTTGTTTAGACACCGAAATTTGTGCCATATAGTTATCTACTTTAGTGCTCCAATCGGCAGGATCAAAGGCTCTTTGGCGTACACGTTTAAAAGCGTTTTGTGCTTCAGCAGTTGGGCCGTTCAATTCATTTTCAGCCTCAGCATACATTAACAGCACATCAGCATAGCGCATCATTACCCAGTTAATCCCGGTGCCTTTAGCAGATTCCCGTCCTGGAGGTTCTGGTAATAAACGTCGGTTCCATTTCCCCTGCGAGATACTACCAATACCAACATGTGCTAAGGTGTCTTCTGTCGTTACCCTAAACAACCCACAGGTTACTTCACGTCTTATATCTTTACTGTCAAAAGACATGTAGTAGGTAGCTGGCATAGACATATAGTTGCCACCAGATCCGTAAGCATGTTTAGCATCGGTGCCACCATCTACACGAATGCCAATATTCCAACCCACATCGCCACCCCCTTTTGCAAAGGGTACTTCAAATAAAATCTCTTCATTTATAGTGGTTATAAATAGGTTTTGGTTTAAGAATATTTGTCTGAAATCGGTTGGTAATTCCCGATCTTTTAAATCGATTAATTTTTTAGAGTATTCTTTAGCAATAGCATAGTAATCTAGATAATCACTATCTCTAACCATGGTTAGATCGGGCTTTAAATAGTACCCGCCTCTTTGCAAAGCCAAACGTGCAATCATCCCCAGCGTGTATTCACGGTTTACTTGTTCTATCCCGTAAGGTAATTGGTCTGCCCATTGCATATTGGCCTCAACATTAATCAACGCTTGTATTTCTTTAGTAAGAATTTCGTTTCTATTTGTTTTAGGAATAAAGAATTCTCCTCCTGCTACGGGTGCTTCGGTTACATAAGGCACATCGCCAAAATAATAGGCTAGCATGCTATACCAATAGGCCCTTAAAGTGTAGGCCTCGCCCAATAGTTGATTGAATGTATTCTTTATTGAAACATCTGGATTATCTAGATTCCCACTAGCCGTAATACCTTTTATAGCTATATTGGCATCTCTAATAGATCTATAGGCATAGGTCCAAACAATGTTTAAATCATTGTTTGAGTTTGTAGCGTTTAAATTCCAGATTTCACGTCTACCGTTATCGAATTCGCTATTATGGTAACCTATTTCAATATCGGTATTCCCCGTCATGTTATTTGATAATCGAGACCTAAAAGCATCTTGATTAAAATAGGAGTAAATAGCATTTACACCATTTCTGGCATCATCAACATTAGAATATATATAGTCTAAATCGAATGTAGAAATGGAATCGGGTTCTAAAAAGTCTTTATCGCATGATGTCGCTATGAAGAACATAGGAACAACAGCTAGTAAATATTTAAGTTTCATATCAATTATTTTTTTAAAATGTTAAGTTAACACCAAACGTATATGAACGTGCCCTTGGGAATGAAGATCTATCCAAACCGGGAGTAAAAGGGTTGCTACTGGAATTAACCTCTGGATCGTATCCCGAATATTTGGTCCAAATAGCTAGATTTCTACCGGTTGCAAACACTCTAAATTTAGATAGCCCAACTTTAGAGATTAATTTTTCTGGTAAACTGTAACCTAAGGTTACGTTGTTTAACCTAAGGAACGACCCATCTTCAATGGCCCAATCGTGAATAACCGCAGCGGCTACACCATGACTGGCATGCGACCAAATGGTTTTGCCTTGGTTTAAGTCTCTTAACTGTTCTAAATCGGTAACAATGCCACCTGGGGTGCCTGTGTAGGAACCATCAATATCTAGATAGGTAAACCTGTTTTCCAAACTCATGGTTTGTAACAAGTTACCATTAGTAATTCTTCTAAATTGGTTGAATTGTATTTTACCGGTATTGTAAACATCATTACCTACTTGGTAGTTAAAGAATGTTGCCAAATCGAAGTTTTTATATCTTACGTTAAAACCAAAACCACCTTGAAAATCGGGCAGGGCATTACCAATAACTTTACGGTCAAAATCATCAGAAATAATACCATCGCCATTCAGGTCTTTTAGTTTTAATACCCCTGGGCGTAATGTGTTGCCCACGGTACCAGAAGAATTGGCAATACCATCTTTTAGAATATAGGTGCCAGTTGTTTCGTCATAGCTTTCAAAATCGTCTACCGAATAAAAACCATCGGTTACAAAGCCATACATGTTACCTATTTTGCCACCAAGTTCTAATTGGTAATCGTTTCGGTTTCTTAAATCGGTACTGGCCCAGTTAGATTGTGCAAATTTAGATTGTGTACCATCCAACCTTTCAATGGTCAATACGTTTCTACCAATATTAAGGCTTGCCGATAATGTAAAATCTGGTTTGTCTACTATAAAACCTGTTACACCAAGTTCTATACCTTGATTGGCCGTGCTACCTATATTGGCATATTGTTCGTTAAACCCAGTATTGCTTGGAATGGCTTGTGTGTAAAGTAAATCGCGTGTTTCATTTCTATAGTAATCAAAATTACCTCTTAAGCGTTTATCAAACATGGCAAAGTCCAACCCGTAGTTACTAGTTACAGTAGTTTCCCATTTTAGGTCGGGATTGTAAAGCGAACTACTTTCGGGTTGGTAGTAAACATTGTCTACGTTACCAAAACCAGGACCTCTATTGGTGGTGCCTTCAAAAAGAAATTGAGTTAATCCCGATCCAATACGGTCGTTACCGGTTTCACCGTAACTAATTCTAAGTTTTAGCTCATCAAGAAATTCCACATCTTTTAAGAAGTTTTCTTGTTCTAGTTTCCAGGCGAATGCCAATGCCGGAAAGATACCTAATGAGTTCTCTCTACTAAATTTACTGGATTGATCGGCTCTAGCAGTAAGTGTAAAAATATACTTGTCTTGCAATTGGAAGTCGAAGCGCCCAAAGAAAGATTTTCTATTGGAATCGGTAAACACGGCTCCAGCTATCCTATCAACATCACCAAACTGCATGTTGGCAAATAATTCTTCGGGGGTAATAGATAGTCTAAAGTTTTCGGCTCTAATAAAATTGCTTTTACCGCCACTTGAGGATATTTCATGCCCCACTAATATATCCAATCTAGAACCTGTCCAGTCTTTTATATAGTTTAAAGTATTAATCCAACGGTAGCTATGGTCATCTCTGTTAGAGCGTTGCCCAAGTGGTAAACTACCACCATTGTTAAAAGATTCACTTGTTAAAGGCCCATAAAACCTTAAATCTTCTTGAAACCCTTTAGAACGGGAAAACGAGGATTTAGCAGTAATATTATCGGTAACCTTCCAGGTTAAAGCCGCATTGAAAACATAATCATGATCGGTTCGTTTACGCCAATCTTGTTTAACCAATTCGTTAGGATTGATTAACCCTAATAAAAATTGTTGGAAATCATCATCGGAGTTCACTTGGTTAAGGTCAATATCCAACTCATCAGCAATACCATTTACAGGTCTTGTTTGCACCGCATCCTTAATACTCAATTGGCCACTGGATGTTCCAGCACCATCTTTAATGGTATTGGTAATCCTGGCTTGCGCATCAAAAGAGAGTCTGTCTGAAATTTTTTGGTTTAATTTAAAATTAATAGCTGTTCTTTCGTAAGCAGAACCTGTTAACAGACCTTCATCGGCATTGTGCGAGATACTTAAATTCATTTTGGTCAATTCAGTACCTCCGCCTATAGACAGGTTGTGGTATTGTGAAAGTCTGGAACCTCCAAACAATTCATCTTGCCAATCGGTTGCTTTTCGGTTTTTGTACAATTCTAAATCGTCGTATTTACCAAAAAACCTTTCAAAACCTTCAACAGCTGTTTCGCCTCTAAGCGCTTGGTATTCGTAATTGGCCAATACAAATTCATATGGACTCAATACTTCATATTTTCTGTCTTGAGGTAGCTCATTAAATTGAAAGTAGTTGTTATAGTTAATTGTTGTTTTTCCAGCAACAGGCGATTTTGTAGTTACTACAATAACCCCGTTAGATGCTTGCGCACCATAAACCGCAGTAGCTGCAGCATCTTTTAAAACATCTATACTGGCAATATCGTTTACGGGAATGTTATCTATACCACCCACAATAAAACCATCTACTACAAATAAAGGACTGTTGTCTTGAGATAATGATGTACCGCCCCTTACTCGAATTCTAATATCTGCTCCAGGTTCTCCGTCGGCAGTGGTTACGTTAACACCAGGTAACCTACCAGCCAAGGCCTCGGCAGCATTAGATATAGGAATGGTGGCAAGTTCTCTACTGCTAATACTGGCAGTAGCTCCTGTCATATCTGCTTTTCTTACTTTACCGTACCCGTAATCTACTATCACAATTTCGTCTAGTTGACTTACGTCTGGTTCCATGTTTAAATTAATAACAGTTTGGTTATTAACAGGAACCTCTACGGTTTTGTAACCTATATAAGAAAACACCAACACAGCGTTGGAAGGGTCTCGTAATGTTAAATTATAATTACCATCAAAATCGGTTTGTGTACCGTTTGTGGTACCATTTTCAATAATATTCACTCCGGGTAAAGGAACACCGTTTTCATCTAAAACAGATCCATTAACCCCAGTTTGCCGTTTTATTGCAGTTTCAGCAGTTTCATTTTCACGATTCACCAATGCTGTTGATGTTGTAGTTGCAGTTGCTACTTTTAAAACAATTTGCTTGTCTACAAGTGTAAAGGAAAGATTAGAGCCTGCAAATAACCTTTTTAATATAGACGATACACGTTCGTTATCGGCTTTTATAGAAACTAATCTTTTGTAATCTACATCGTCATAATTGTATAAAAACTTAAAATCTGTTAGCGATTCAATTTGATTGAGAACGCTTTCTAATGTAATATTTTCGACATCAAGAGAAATTTTAGTTTTTTGACCATACGATTCATTCGCCTGAATCTGAAATAAAGAAACTATCAATAAAAACGTAGTTAGTTTCATTTTTAAGTCAAATTTTAAGGATAAAGAGGGCAGCCCCTTTATCTTAAGTACTTTTTTCATATTTTTGTTATGTATTAGGTGATTAATTAATTTAATCACTACAAGTAGTAGGCGGAAGGTGTTGGTAGCATCTTCCGTTTTTTTATAGTGATCTTGTCTTAGTTCAGTTTGGTTTTTATGTCATAGGAAAGTCGGTTTTATTAGTTAATAATTATTTTATTGTTTTCTATAGTATAGTCGATAGTATGGTTTTCGTTAAAAGATTCAAATACCTGTTCAATAGTTTCTATATCAAAACTAGCAGCAAAGTATTCGTTGCCCAGGGCTTCATTATTGTTAATGATGGTTACATTATAATGGCGCTCTAACTTTTTAATGATGTTATTAAAAGTCATGTGCCTAAATATAATTTTACCGTTTATCCATGAGGTGCTCATTTCCACATCGGCTTCTTTTACGGTAATTTTATGGCTTGTTTTATCCCAAACGCCTTTGTAGCTGGGTTTAAGTAGGGTTGCCGTTTTTGAACTGTAGGGCATGTCTTTATTGTAAATACTAACGGAGCCCTCAACCAATACGGTATTGATGTCTTCGTCTTCAGGATAGGAGCTTACGTTAAATTGGGTTCCTAATACTCTAATATCTACTTCGTTGGTATTTACAATAAAGGGGTGGTTAACATCTTTGGCAACATTAAAAAAGGCTTCGCCATTTAAGAACACCTTCCTGTTTTTTCCTTTTATAAATTTTACAGGGTACTTTATGGATGTTCCAGAGTTAAGGTTAACTTCGGTACCATCAGATAATTGTATTTTAAATGTTTTGCCGTAAGGTACTGTTAATGTGTTGTATGTTAGTTGGTTGTTGTTAGCTGTTGTTTGTTGTTGGTTAGGCATGTTGTTACTATAAGCTATTTGTTTGCCAGTTTGGGTGCCTATAACATTTCCTTTTGCATCTAATAGTTTACTGGATCCATCTTCATTTATAATTTGTATAGATCCATCTTCATTTTGAAGTGTGATATTTTCAGATGGAATGATAATTTTAGAAGTATTTGAAAAGCGTACTTGCTGGAAAACATACCCTAATGCCAAAAAAAGTATAACTACAGCTGCATATTTTAAGTAATTTTTGAATGTATGTTTTTTTCTGCGTTCTTTTTTAATGATATGCGATTCTATTTTAGACCATGAATATTCGTTAAAATCTTCCAGATCGTTTGGATAAAGTTTTAATAAAGCATCTTTGTTAACTTGGTAAGAGTCCAAAAAAGCCTCTAATAACTGAAGTTCCTCTGGTGTACATTTATTGTTAATGTACTTTGTAAAAAGCTTTTTTGCTTGCCTTGCGTTCATTTTTCAGAAATAATAATTGTTTAAAATTTAGGCCTTTATTTTGGGCTATTACTAATAAGTAACAAAACTTAATGGGGAGTACACATTAAAAACGTACTTTTTTTTAATTATTGATAATTTTAATTTAAGGAAAGTGGAGTGCGTTTATCAAAATTATTTGATAATGTTCTAATATTTAGAAAATTATAAGGTGTGATGTTACTTAAATTTTAATCGTCATCTAAATTTTCGTGTAAGCAAATAAAATAAAAAAGGCACTCATTGTTTTTAAGATCTTTTTTAATAAAGGCCAACGCTCTGGATATTTGATTTTTTACGGCCTGTAAGGATATATTGAGTTCTTCTGAGATTTCCTTATTGGATTTATATTGAAAACGGCTCAACTCAAAAATTTCCCTACAGCGCTTGGGCAATTTTACAACCGATGTGTGTATGGCTGCCTCAAGCTCATCATATTCCATTTTTTTGCAAGCACTTACAGAAATGTCAATAATGTTTAACCTCGATAAATCTTCCTTATCAAACTTTTTATCCCTAAAGTAGTTGAATATTTGGTATTTAACGGCCCTGAATAGGTAGGATTTGGCATCTTTAACCACAATATCTTTTCGTTTGGACCAAAAATCAATAAATATATTTTGGATAATATCTTCGCAGGTTTCCTTATCTTTTATTACATTAAAAGCATATAGAAACATATTTTCAGCATACATATTATGCAGCTTTTTAAATGCAACGGCATTATCCAGTTTAATTTGATTAAGAAGCTCTTTATCACTATCTGATCGTAACATCTTATTTAGAAACTATTAGCGTTTTTTTTATAAAATTAAATAATTTACTTATTTAATAATATAGTTTTTTAGTTAAAGTTGATTTTTTAAAAATAGGATATTTTTTACATCTATTCAAATATTAGCTACTTTATGCTAAATTTTTATACCTATAGCATATTGCTTTTCCTTTTAAATAGTATTTAAAATAAGTGGTTTAACCTATGCCACATAGAGGGTTATGTTAAAAAAAAGCTTTGAAAAAGCACCTGAACCTTAGGGGCAATTTAATGAACTTTCCAGAACATTCATTCTTTAAAAGGCGCCTTTACTTTGTGACATTATTAAACCATAAAAATTTTATAATCATGAGTACAAAAAAGAAAGTAGTAGTATTAATTAGTAGAGGTATGGATGACGAACGCGCATCTGTAGCATGGAGCATTGCCAATGGGGGCATAAAATCTGGTCAGGAAGTTAGCATATTTTTAGTGAGCTCTGGCGTAGACTGGGTAAGAAAAGGAGCCTATAACCATGCGCACCTTAACCCTAAAGACCCAACCATGAAAGATATGATTGAAACCGTACTGCAAAATAAGAGTAGAATTATGGTATGCCCACCATGTTCTGCAGTTAGGGGTTATACACCAGAAGATTTAATTGATGGTATTGAATTGGTAGGCTCTGCTGCGTTGCACCAGCTTATTCTTGAAGGTGCTGAAACCATTTCTATTTAAAAAATGTCACATTAAACATTAAAGTTATGAATGTTAAATTTTCAAAAGAGATAATAGCACAAGTTGAAGCAAAGCGATTAGATACTATAATTGCCGAAAACCAATTTACCATTATAGATGTTAGATCGCCACAGGGTATAGAAAGTCAGGGAGCTATTCCAAGGGCTATTAATTTACCTTTAGAAGACCTTAAGGTAGCTGTTGAGAACAGGCACACAAATCCCAATTCATTATTTAACAGCGAAGGTCCGTTTTTGTTTTGCTGCACTGGGGGAGTTATGTCTTACATGGCGGCCATTCATGCCCAAGAGCACGGCGTAAAAGGAGTACATAATCTAGAAGGCGGCCATGCCGCTTGGTTAAAACTAAAAAACGCCCAAGTTGTTTAAACAACTTGGGTTTTTTGTTGTCGCCAGCTATTTGGGGTTACACCATAGGTGGCCTTAAAACTTCTATTAAAGTGGGAGTCGCTTTCAAAACCACAATCGTAACATATTTGTTGTATAGTAAAATTGGTGCTTACCATAAGTTCGCGTGCCAATTGCAGTCTTTTATTTAATAACCATTTAGCAGGCGTGGTATTATAAACTTTTTTAAAATAGCGTTTAAAAGACGATAGACTCTTGCCACAAAGCCGGGCAAACTCATCAACTTTCAAGTTGTAAAAGTATTGTTCTTCCATAATTTTTTCAACCGTGTATCCAGACTGTAGTGATAGGGTATAAAGCACATTTTTTATGGCCGTATTACGGGGGTCTAAACAAATATTCAAGAGCATTTCCCTAAATTTTAACTCAATAATCTTTTGGGGGGTTTTACTGGGCTGTTTCAAGTAAGAGAAAAAGGAATGGTATAGTGCTAATAGGCTTTCATTAATATTAACACGATATACAAAATCGGGGTTATCTATTTTTTGGAAGTTTTCAATCTCGTTTCCAACATCACTTTCCATACACCGCTTTATAAAATCGTCTTTCATAAAAAACATAAGTACACAAAAGCTTTCCTCGAAATACTGTTGGTTTTTAAAGGCGCCTTTTCTAACAAAAATGGACTGGTTTTCCTTAACCATAAAATCGGCAGCGGGTGTAATCCATTTTTTTTGTCCGTTTAAAACATAAACAATGCTATGGCATTCCGACCAAGCATCAAAAAGTTCCTCCTTTATTGGGCATTTAAACTCAACAATCAAATAATCGTCCCCTATAATTTTATGATATCCGGGAGTTTCTAAAAAATGTTTATAAGAATCGAACATCTTTTATGGGTTAATACGGTTAGCATCCTAAAGATAGTAAAAAAAGGATGAAGCGTTGGTCAAAATATAAAAAAGCTAGATGGCCCCTTTGGTTAAAAACAGTATGTAAACTGCTTGGACAAAGGGGACAACTTATCTTTTTATTGTACCGTTATATGGAATTACTAAGATAATATCCAGGAGCTTAGAACTATCTATAGTTCCCGAAGCGCTAATGTCCCAAGCCTTATTTAGCCCTTCACCAGGTTTTACTTTCCCAGAATTTACCGTACTGCCATTTACTTTTAACCCTGTGGGGTTATAGGAACCATCTGTCGATCTAATAAAAACGCTAATATCACCATTTGGAGAATCAATAACTTGCGAGTTTGCTTCTATATTAGCTGGATACTGTATGGTATCCATTGCCAATGATCCCGATTTAGGAGGGGAAGATGCTATGAACTCATTCCATGCCTGATTAAATTGTTGCTTAATGCTTACACTTATAAATCCACTGTATTTATTTATTTTAGGAAGGCTCATTACCTTTTGGGAAAATTCTAAGCCACCATCTTGCGCAGTATAATCAATATAAAGAATACAATCTGAAATAGTTTTTATATCGAATTGATTGGTGCCTTGTGGAATGCGTAATTCCCATTTAGAAACCGCTCCAGTTCCTTCAAAGGGTAGGTAACGGCTGTCATTAAAATTAAGCTCAAATAACCCACTATCATGATTGGCTTTTGAAATGGCTATTTGCTGATTTGAGTTCCAATTTTGGCGCAATGAATATTCGGGTGGTTGTGTGTCATTGTTACTACCATTTAATAAAAATGATACCGTGTCAATATCTGGTGCTACCACAACGCTATTTGACTGTTGTATTAACGACGCCTTTAGGGTTTGGTAGGGCCCCACAACCGCAGGTACAGTTATAGATACCGATTTTATCTTACGGTTGTAGTGTCCTGGGAAATCATAATCATATAATTGCTCATTTAAATTAATATAACATTTTCCAGTGGTAATGAGCCTGTTAAATTCTAATGGATCGATCTCTTTTAACGATACAACTTTCTGGATCTCCAAATATCTAACGTGCTTATCAATATATGCTTTTTCCAGTTTGTCAATACTGTGCATTAATTTTTCTCCAGCAAGCAGTCCTTTTTTGCTACTATCCCAGTAGCCATACGATATAATGGCATCGCTGGTATTCAATTCATAATAATAAGCCATCTGTGCTTTATTGGCAAGGTCATAGGCCATATTATAGGCTTCGTAATATACTGTACTAATTTGCCCGACCATCCATTGATATAATTCTTGATTGGTAAACTTACCCTTATAGAAATCCTGCAAATTAGCATTGTTGGTAATGGTCTGTTGGTGTATTTCCAATTCTTTTTGTGCATTTTGTTGCCGGATTGTGTTGATGGCTTGTTGCACCTCAATAGATACTACATCCGCTTGTGCTAATTTAAGCTGTAGGGTCCATTCTTCTTTTCGTCTTTGGTAAGAAGCAGATGTGGTGGTCATACTAGAAGTAAGGTTTTTGATATTACTGACACTGCTCAATATAGAGGCACCAGATTCTATAGCACTACCAGGTTGAAAATCACCATCCGCAAAGCCATATACCGTAGGAATGAGATGTGCAATTGCTGCTGCTGCATGTAATCCGGCTGCTGGAATTTCAACATCAATTGCTGTTTGGCTTAAAGATAAAGCTTCTGCTTCTAAATGAGATATAGGTTTGTTTATCAATTCAGCATAGTAAGAAACCCTTGTATTGGCGCTAATTAAACTTTGTTCCAAGACATCGGCCTGTTGTACCAGTTCTTGTATGTTTTGCTCTTTGATAGAGGTTGTTAATTCCAAAATCGATAATTCTTGACCTGCCCGAAGCAATGCCAAAGCTTCAGCATCATTCTTTTCTAGGGCAGAAAGTATCTGCCTTCCAAAATCTATAACACGCTGTGAAACATTTCTGGCATACATGATCATTTTATCAAATCGGTAATAAGGAATAGCAATAGAGGTGCTTATGGGCACGTCGGCAATCGATAGTCCTGTAGCTCCCGCTGCAACAAGTACCATGGGATCAATAGGTGGTTCAAATAAGGCCAATGTTTGTTCTTGTCCCTTAATGTTTAAACAATGGCGAATGTCATATAAGCGGGTGTCTACCAAATTGTAATTGTCTGGTAGTTCAGGATTTTCAGGAAAGCAAAAATAGAAGTTCGATATAGCAGATGAGAGTGCTTTGGTTGCTTGCACATTTATATTAATAGGGAGTTGCATATCTTCTATGTCTATAATAAACTGTGGAATCTTGGTTCCATATTCTGTTTGGATATCGGTCAAGTTCATTGCTTTTTTCGTTTCAAAAGATCCTGTTAATTCTGGTCGTTTGCCCAAAAGTTCTTTAGCCAGCATATATAACATTTCCGCTTGGGTAATCGTTTCCCAGGTATACTGGCTAAACAAATTGTCGCCCCAATTCAGTAGGTTCTTTATATAACTCATTACCGTTTTCTTCTCAAAAGCCCCTGGTCTTAAATAGGCTATGGCCTCTGGGTCAAATGGATTTAAATCATAAGTTTGAACTTGATCTTTAGAATTTTTTCCGCCATCTGTTAGTATATAAACAATATCTTCCGGTGCCCCAAGGCTTCTAAAATACCCTAGTTGCCAAAAGCGGTCGTTGGAAACATTGTTTGAGGTCGGGTTAAAAATATACTCATACCAAGTTTTGGCATCGTCAAATTTTTGGTTTACACCCAGTAATTGGGCTACCAGCATAGGAATGTGATAAAATAATTCCCAATAATACTTTCCATATGCTGCTTGTGCAGATAGGTCTGAAGCTCCAATATATTGTGCATTGTTACTGTATAAATAATCGGCACCACCAATAAAGAGATCTTCATTAAATGCTTGAATGCGTTGGCCGTTTATAGTTTGTATGGTATTTAAATCTGTGATGTTTGCAGTCGATATCGGTTCTGGGTCTGTGTACATACTAAACACAGAAAGCACTTTTGAAGTAGAAAACGCGGTATTTATAACAAACATATCTGCCATCTGCCCATGGGCATAAGTTGTTCCATCACCACCAATGGTTAATTGTAAGCTTCCATTTAAAGGCGGAATGTTATTGCTTTTGTTATCTAACTTGCCATTTACATAAATAGATTGTACAGCAGCCTTGGCATCATAGGTAAATACCAAAAAGGTCCAAGTATTACTGAGTATGGGTGTGTTTCCTGCTGTATCATTACCGTAAAACCCAAAATATGCTTTTTGGTCCCTTATCAATAAGCGTAATTCCTCATTATTTTTATTAACATACCCCGAAGGTAAAACGGGGGATAGAATGGGCCAGTCGCCTGTTTGGGGGATTGTACAATTAATCCAAATACCAAAGGTAAAGCTTTCATTAAACCAAGTGTTAAAATATAGGGCATTTGGTGTGTCAGTTGTATAGCCACATGGTAAATTAATACCACCTGCAAAGTCGGCCCCTAAATCCATTACTGTTCGATTACTAAATAAACCGGTACCATCTGGGTTTGTAACGCCCTTAGGTGGTGAGCCTCCATAAAGAGGATTGTTTTTTCTAATGTCGTCCTCTGTCGTCAATAACCACATCACCCTAGAATGAAGGTCTAAAATTTCATCAATAGGGATAGTTAAAGAGCCATTAGTTGTTTCTAACGTTCCACCACTTGTAACGGCAACATCAATGGAAACATTGGCTATATTCAAGAACAAGCTATGGGTATCAAAAGGGTCTTTTGTATCCAAAAATTGTGCTACATAAGGCGCTAAAGGAAGTGATACTTCCAGAGGAGCTTTGCCATTGGGTATAACTACAAAATCGAGTGCATTGGTAGGATCTGGAACTTGATGTGGGTTGGTCCATTTCCCATTATTGGTTTGAAAGGCATAAAATATTTTTGTACTGTAATTAAATGTTTTTGTTTTGCCATATTGTGAGTTATCTTTACCACTGGTGGTTACTTGTTGCTTAGAAAACTCTACCCAAAATAGATACGGCCTATTGTTGGCATAAAAACAGGCTACACTATCGGCTTTAATACTTATATCTATTTTTTCCCAATTGCTCCAATTGCTCCAATGGTTTGGTGTGTCTGTTGCATTATTGGCAATTGCAGTGCGAAGGTAAAAGCTACTATTACTGTTTTTTAGTTTGGCAAATACAAAAAAGGTGTCTTGGGTGACGTAATCCCCGTTAATAAAATTCACTAACGATGCCATACAATTTGCAACTACTGTAAGATTTGTAAGTGCTTCTAATTCGGTAAAATATAACTGGTAAGATGCTATGGCGGTTTCGTTGGTTAGATTGCCCTGGCTAAGCTTGTTTTGAAGATCGGCATAAGGGGTAGAACGGTCTTTTCTAAGTGCAGGATCATAGTAGTTTTCTGGATATAGAAAGACTTCCCTATTCGCTTCCCAAATACGGTAGTGCGACATCCAGTCCCATTCAACATCAGCAGTATTCATCACATTTTCGCTACCAGGGTAGTCTCTATTAATGCTAGCTTCGGGTTCCAAGTTCATACGGCAGCGCTCTATGTAAAGTTGTAAACTGTTAAGGGCCGCTTTTACAGGAGAGATACTTCGGCAACCGCTTGCTGCTACATCAATAAGTAGCAATTCATAAAGGCTGTCAAGGGTATTAATATCTGTAAAATCCTTTTGCAGGTACCAAAGCATATAATAGGCTAGGGCATCTCTTTCATGAACTAAAAACTTACTACGCAAAGTAGCATATAGGTCATTCCATTCTGTCTCAGTTTTGCCTGTTTGAAGCGCATTTTCCAATCGGTTTGCGTAGGAACTGTAGGTTTGATATGCTGTACTATTGGTTTCGGTATTGGTTGAGGTATTAGGAACCACCATGCCTGTTTTTGCCAGCTTAATAAAATCCAACAGGAATGCTATACTCACACCCAACTTATCCGCTAATTTAAAGCAAGATTGTACAAAACCAAACCAGCTTATATCGTGTTTCCTACCATAAAATACCGATGGTAAATCATTTAAGTTATAACTGTGTAACATTAAGTTGTCATTATCCATAACCATCGATAAGGGTTGTTGGGAACGAACATCTAATGCCTGTGGAACAAACTGTTGCTTTAATACAAATTCCCCGTTTTGAATGTAATAGACATAGCATTTAATACTAGCATCGCAAACAACAAGGGTTTCATTGTCTAAAACCGCAGAGCATGGAAATTTAAAGTCGGGGTTTGATAATGTTAACGGTTCAGATTGTTGCAGGGTACCTATTCCAGTAACATATTTAATAGCTTCTCCCACCATTACCACCACTTGGCCATTTGTAGAAACACTTTGGGCACTTATAGATACTTTTAAAAGCTCCTTGGCATTGGTAATATCATAAACAATAGCTTGTCCCGAATTGGTGTTTAAGGCAAGTATGTTATTCACGATATTACCAACAAATCCACGCGTGGCAATTACTGGAAATTCAGGGGTTTGTTGGTACACCCATTTTTTAGAGGCGGGGTTGTATTTAAAAATACACATGCGCCCCTTAAAAGCACTAAGGTCTTCCAATGCTACAACAAGAGTATCGTCATAAATACCCAAACCATATCCAAAATTATATCCAGTTTGGGTTCCGGTAGGGGCAGTTATTTCTATTGGCGCCTTCCAAGTGTCGTTTTTAAAATCGTATTCGTATATAAAAACAATTCCCAAAAAGTTTGAGCCACTGGGTTTGGCTTTATAATCGGAGGTAATGGCAAGTAGCTGTTTTTTGTTATTGGTTTCGCTATACTGTATAGCCACCATTTGCCCAAAAGTGGTATACGATGCATCGGGTGCTTTTATAGGGCTCTTAAGTGGTGCCCAAGTGTCTCCTTTAAGCTCATAAAAGCACAAGGTCTTAGAGGCCATAGACCCGAGTACTGCATAGTTTTTGCTTATGGCAAGACTTGATATAACAAGGTCTTTAGAAGGGCTTTCAATAGCGTTGAACAATTCCATATCACACTTCCATGCAGATAACTCAAGAAGCCCCTTATCGTCCCAATCCGTTAGGGGTGCAATATAATCTTCTAAGGAAGAGCGATCATCTGGCAGGTAAAAATAATCAGAGAACGACATGGTTGCTGTTTGGTACTGTGTATTCAGCTCTTTAAAAAGCATGATGGGCTTTAGCTGTTCAAGGCTAAAAGTCATATAGTCATTAGGCTGCCACCCTTTAAAAAACCTTGGAGCATTAGCAATCAGGCACTTATATTCATCATCGGTAATTTTAAAAGTGTTTACGGTGTATAGTAAACGCCCTAGGTCTTTAATGTAGTTTTCAATTTTTATAAGCACATTAGATGTGCTTAAAGCAATAATATTATAAACGGCCACTTCAACAAAATCCCCTCTTTTAAGCAGTACGACCTGTCTATCACTGTCTTCTCTAAAAAAAGTTTGGGGAACGCCTTCCACAAGATCTTTAATAACTTTTAAGGGCACAAGGTACTCGGGGTCTTTGTTAAATTGATAACTTTTATGGTGAATGCCTTTATGTGTGGGCGGTAACTTATAAACATCAATAGTTTCCTCTCTGTTATTAAGCAAGAACAACTGGTTGGGCCCGGCATTTATCTGCCATTGCTTGGTGGCTTCATTACCATTGTTCAACACATTATTGATAACGGTTGTTTTTGGAAGCTCAATTTGGTTTTTATAAAACTGGTTTCTTAAGTTGGCACTTATAAAGGGCGTAGGCCGTTCCAGGTCTAATTTAAATTCTTCCCAATTTAGGCTAAATCGGTATAACAACAGGGTTTGTATATAGTCTAAAAAGTGATCTTCCTTTCCAATATAATCGGCATAGACCGATAGCTGGCGCTTGGATTGATAATAATCAGAAAGGTTTTGCAAGGTTCCCTGTTTTTGTGCGCCCATTACTTTGTTAAGCGTATTTTTAAGCATGGCTATAAGCTGCCATAATTTTACAAAAGGCTTGGAAGCATTATCAGCGGCTTCTGGGTCAAACGCCCGCACTAAGTGATGTGCTGCATCCAAATAGTTAAACCCACTGGGTATTTTAACATTATATGTTATTTGCCAAAGGGAGTCCCCATCATAATTTCCAGATAGGTCTCCAGCAATGTCACTGGCTTTTAGTATGCCTTGCCCCTCATTTAAGGGCCAATAGTTAGTATTTCCATCTATGATGTCCCCTGTAGTTAGGGAGGCAACATTCGTGTAATACAATTTGTTTATTTGCTCAACTGTAAGCAAATCGTTAAATACCCTTAGCTGTGCCACCTGAAATTGGGCCGTATCCCCTTGGTCACCCGTTCCAAGAACACATTTGGTGTTGGCGGGTATAGACATATCTTTGGTTGGTGTAACCTTACCGTCTAAAGAAATACTGGGAATGGTTACCAGCTCTCCATTAGCTTTGGTTCTAAACGATACCACCAGAAAATGCCAATTGTTGTCTTTAGGCAAATCCAGTTTAACGGTCTTACTATTATAAGACAGGATAATTTGGGCATTTTCAATTTTAACATATATCGATTTTGAAATGGGAAGTATCGTAAAGGTACCTTTAGGGGTAGTTTGCGATTTAAACCAAATACTCAATGATCCTTGGGCCAGGGTTTTGGTAAGTGTTGCATTGGTGGGCACCTGCATGGTCGAAGCCGTTCCATTTGCTAAATTTCCAGCGGTAAAGACCGATGTTAATGGATTTTTACTATAAACAAGTGGGTTGCAGCTTATTAAATTGGAAATAGCTTCAAAATTAAAATTGGGTTGTTTTATTGTAATAATACCCCGGTCGTTAACAACATGGTTATGCGTTAATGTGTTGTAAAAAGTAGTACTTAAGGCTTCGGTAATTAAAACGTTTACCTGTAATTGGGTGGGTTTTAAAGACCATCCCTGCGAAGCATCAGATAAGTTAACGAGCAAATCTGGAATGGCCTTGATATCAAACCCGGGATCTAGGACTATATCTTTAATATTTTGACTAATATATTGTAGCTGAACAGTATCTAAATTATAGGATTTAACCCAGTTGTTCCATGTTACAAGTGTTATAATATCGTCCAGTGTAAAGGTTTTAGAAATACTTGTAATACCAACAAGATCAAACAAAACAAAAAGGTTTTTTATGGGTTCTTGAAGCGTGTTGGATAACAGGGCATAGCGGTAGAGCAACGATAATACAGGAACAGTTAATTCGAGTCCTTCCGAAGTATCTATAGCCGCACTGGCTTCAAGCTTTTTTACAAGGGCCTTAAGGTTAACGGCATCTAAGTTCAAAGATCCCATTAAGCGGGTGGTTAGCTGGCTGTTTTTTTCAGAGCTATCACCATTTGGATACCAAGTTAAATAGGGGTCTGTATAATTTGGATTCAAATCGTATTTGGGGTGGTATGGTGTAGATGTTTCTTCAGACGACTTAAAAAACACTGTTGGTAGGTTAAACACCTCATCAAAAAATGCCTGCGATGTTGCACCAGATCCCATCCCCGAGGTTTTAATATCCTGTAAAAGTGCAGTTAGTTGGTCTGTGGTAACATCAAGGTTGTCCATAAGCCATTGCACGTTTTTTAATGCCGCAATGGTGTCTGTTGTTATGTCTGTTTCCTCCAAGCTTTTCAGTGTCCAATCCAGGTCTTCAAAAGTCCAATTAAGGGCTTGGGCCATTCTAACAAACCTGTTTAAAACATCTAGGTTAGTTGTTCTTAATGGCTGGATCAATGCCTTAATAGGTAATACTTTATTCCAAGTAGAAGCGTCGTTGTACTTCCAGGTCATAATGCCTACATCGTTGCACCCCAATAAGTAAAGGGTATTATTTACAACCGCTGTTTGTATGGTACTGTAAAAGCCCGGTGCATTCCAGCCGGTAGTGTCAGACCATCCAGGAACATTCGTCTCTATTTGTTCCCAAATGAAATTAACTGGATCAAATCGCCAAAACTGTATACCTGTACTGGAGCGAGCTATTAAATATAAAATGTCGTTAAAACCTGCAGACAGTTTTTGTGTTTGTATGGTGGAATAATATTCTGGTAGAGACCACCTATTTTCGTTCGACCAACTGGGTACATTTTGGGCACTAATGGGGGTCCATGTTGGTGATGGGTCCGTTAAAGTCATATAATACGTTTCCATACCCAATAGGGCACGTCCTAACAAAAATAATTTTTCACTAGTACCAACAAATCCTCCAATTATTTGTATTGTTTTATAGTATTTCGGTAAATCCCAATCGCCTGCATCTGTCCATTGTGGAGACTTGGTTCCCAGTGTTGTCCATGCTTTTGCAGAGGCATCAAAAGCATACGTGTCTATCCCGTAGATACCTCTAGCAATTAAATAAATAGTGTTGTTTACAACGGTCGATTTAATAGTTTCATAGTATTGTGGTAAGATCCACCCACCGTTATCACTTAAGGGAGGCATGGTTGATTCTCCTAGGGCAGTCCAGTTAGATGTTTTAATAGGCTGTTCTACATTAAAAGTAAAGAGATAAATCTCAATGCCTTTTTTATACCGTCCCAATACATACAGGGCATCATCCACTACGGCTGTTTGAATGGTGGCGTAATATTGCGCCGCATTCCACCCGTTATCATCCGACCATGGTACATCAGAAGGGCCGTTCTCTGCTACAGATGTCCAAATGTTGGAACCCTCATCAAAATAATAAACAGTCATACCATCAGCAGACCGTCCCAATAGTAAAAGGGTGTTTTGCACAGCAACAACTTTGATAGTTGAATAATACCAAGGTTGGTTCCAACCGCGTGCATCCGACCATTCTGGACTACTGGCCGATATTAATTCCCACTGTTGGGCCGTGCTGTCATATTTCCAGGTGTCTATGCCACCACTACTTCTAGCTATAAGGTATAGATTATTGTTTAAGGTTACTTGCTGTACGGTTAGGTAATAAGAGGGGTCTTGCCAAACACCGCTATCTGGCCATTGGGGGCCATTATATACTACGGGGTCTATACTTAGGTGTTTATCTGTGCCCGCGGTGTTGTTTATAAATAATTGGTTTAGCAAGGCGTCTGTACCCGGCATGTCTTTTTTTATGTTTTGATAGATTAACGATTCCAGTTGGGCCGTGTTTTTAAACCCAATTTGTTTCATAAAAATATCGGCATTGTTTAGGCCTCCCAAATCACCAGTATCAGTTATCCCGGTAAAATGGGGGTTGGGGTTACTGGTTTCTATATAGCCGTAAGACAGGTTGAGGTCTTCAGGAGAAGTTAGTGGTGTTGATAGGTAGGTTGCCTCTTCTGGCGATAATTTTAAATATTCCCTGTTTTGGGCATCGGGGGCAATATTAAATGTGTTATAAACATCGTACAATTCTGTTTTAAAAGCTTCTAAATAGGTTCTTATTTGTTCTAAGGGGGTGTTAAAGGGTAAATTAAACGGATAAACACTTTCTGCCATAGACATAAGGGCGTTGGTAAGCCCAGTGTCTTTGGTTATTTTAGTACTTAAAACAGTATTTACAATTTCAAGATAGGGAACCTCGTTTACGGTCTGTTCACTTGTTAATGGAATGGTCCACAAGTCTGGGCGTCTGGTTTGTAGTTGTAGGGTTTCGTCATCGGGCATTTTAATATATTCATCAATATAACGCATTAAATCCACCAAGTATGCGGCAGGGCTCAATACCGAATCGAACTCAGCGCAGCATACATAGTCCTGACTGCCAAACATCTCGGAATAACTTTCCAGCCCTTGATGGAAGTTTATAATGTTGTTTTGGGTATTTGTAGAGGCCAAGGCTTTATAATGCGGAGACACCTGCCCCCTCACTGTCATAAAATGGTTATCAACTATAGACTTAAGCACCCGGGCTCTTTTTTGTATCCCTTCCACATTATCTGCTCCCAAATCTGCACCATTAATAAGTCCCCTTAATTGTGGCGTTGGCAGCATGGCCAATTGCATGACAGACGATATGCCTTTCTTGACCAATGTTTTGGCCAAAGTGTTTGTAATTCCAATTTTTTTGAGGCGGTTAATTGCTTTTTCTTGTGTTGTCATAATTGATATATTTTAAACTAATTCATCAAATCGATCTTTTAACTTGAGCCTAATATCTGCAGCTTCAAATAGCGAGATAACAGGTGTGCCAGCTTTATGGTGTTTTGTTAATGATACAGGTACATTGCCTTCTACATAAGCTACTGCCTCTAAGGCAAGCGTGTAAACCATTTTAATTTTGGCTTCGCCAGTTCCTCCTATAGCTCTATCACTTAAGGTCTCTAATAAATGATTTTTAAGCGCCTCTGCATAATTGTCGTCGTCTTGTACCAACTCTACTTGGTCATCATAAAAAACCTGATCAAAATTTGGTCCTCCACGTGTTGTTTTATGTCTTCTGTGCCATAATCTGGGCAGGGGTACGGCTGGGCGGTGCAAGGATGCTTCATCCATTTTTCTCTCCCCGCGGCGTTGGGACCCGTCATGGGGGGAGTGGTCTATTTCTACAGGGGCCCCCGTAAAATCCAACAATCCCTTTTTCAAGGCTCCTAAGGCCTTTAATTGCCCAGAAAGATATAAGTATCGTCCATAGCCATAACTTCCTTTTGGATAGTCTTTATAGTCATCGGCATTAAATTTTGTATCCCGTCTGTATGCCGCATTACGGTTTATCCTAACTTTTCTGGCCTTCTTGTGTGCTCTGGCCTTATCTGCTTCTATTCCTTTTCTAATTCTTTCAGGATCATCACCTCGTGGGGTATTGCGCCTGCCTTGTGTTTCTTGCTTTGCAGTTCTTGAAAGACGTTGTCTTTTTATAAGGCCGTTTTCATCTGTAAATGTAATGGGGTTGCCACCTACATAGGCGTATAAGTTCATCCCATCAACCGTTCCTGCAGGATCGGGTTTTAACCAGCGACCAAGCCACGGGAGATAGTATCGGGCACCATAATAATACAACCCAGTACTATCATCACGCTCTTTACCTACATAGCGGTATACCTTTAGTTTTACTTCAACTTGACTCTTACCAGTAATAATGGCTGTACCGCCGTAAGGGAAATACTCCTCATAGCTAATCAGGGCGCCCGAGGTATCCATTTCTAAAGACACCGAACCTAAATTGTTATCCAATTGGAACCGACATTGCCTCGTGTTATCCTTACTGGGGTCTTGTTTATTGGTGGCTGTATAATGTATAACGGCAACACAGCTAGCATTGTCCATTACCCGCAATGTTTGCATTTCAAGTGTTAGGGTTTCTTGGCCAGTGGTTATTGTTTTTTGCCTTTTTATCTCATAGTTCCCTAAATAGGTCTTTTCACTTACCAACGAAACCGATGCGCCATGGGCCATCCGCTCAGACACCTTTTTGGTACGGCGTTCATTGTAATCATATAAATAATAGTCACAATCATCCAGTTCTGAAGGTCTTTGAATAATCCCAGCTCTTACCAAATTTTCACAACAGTTAAAGTCTAGGGCAACCGGACTGTTTATAATAATGTTTCTTTGATTTCCCGAGGCATCATAGGTATAGCCCTTTAACCGGTTTGAATTGGCTTCTACAGCCATGTCTCGGGTCCATGATGGTATTTTTTTAGCAGTATGGCATTTTTTTATAAGGTTCCCCGAATTGTCGTAGGTATAATAGATGATATAATTTTCCAACTTGTCGGGATCGTTCAGCGAGGGGGTGGGGCCATAAATGCTCTGTTTAAAGCTACCGTCTTTTATATTATTGGCATAGGTGGTCTTGTTAATACCTTGGTGCTGTCTTCCTGAGGCTATAATAAGTCGGTATAGGGCATCATAAGTATAATTCAATAGGGGTTTTATCTCTTGGTTATTGCTAAACACCGTTTTGTAGGTCGAGTCCATAACTTCACATAGATTCCCCACGGGGTCATAATAATAGCTTATATCTTGAACTGTGTCCGATTGATTGTTATTGGCAAGTCGGGTACTTTTAATGGCTGTTAAACGTAACGTGGTTATTTCATAGGTATGGCGGGTGGTAATACCATTACCATATTTAATTTGTGTTCGTAAGCCATTGGCATCGTAGTCTATGGCCTTTACAATTTGCTGTTGTGTATGGTCCTTAAAGGTTAATGAAATAGCGGTTAACAGGTCAGCTTGGTTATAGGTATTGGCAGTAACAGTTCCATCTGGGGTTGTTTCGGTAAGCATAAGTCCAACGGCATTGTAGGACATAGCATTGGCATAGACGTCGCTTTCAAGTAGGGGTACTGGTAATTGCGGGTTCCAATCTACAGGCGTTTTATAATCAACCAGCATTTGCCTAGAGCTACTTTGTACCTTTCCAAGCATGCTATAGCTGTTATTGGTAAGAATTCCCGACAGGTCTTGAACCTTTTGGATTTGCCCTATTAAATTAGCGTCTTCGGCATTTGGGATTAAATCTCCATAAGTAAATATTTCTACTTGGTTAAAATCCAGATAAGACTTTACAACCCCACTAGTCGTAATCTTTTTTACCGTTAGCTTGGTTTTACGCTGTAACCGGTCGTAATATATAAATTGACAATAATTACGGGCGCTCCACGACCAAAACTGCTTATCGAATATATTGGTGAGGTGCTTTTCGGTTCCGGCATCTATACTATCTGTTACCAAAGGTGTTTTGGTACCCATGGCATACTGGTACTTAAAGTTGTAATGGGTAGTCCCCTGGCTTATATTTAAGTAGTATAGCCTGGGGTCTATAGATGCTGTGTTGCGCCCTAAGATATCGGTTTCATAATAGGACGTTAGACAATTTTGAAGCAAAACCGCTATAATATCCTGTACAATGGTGCTAAAAGCGGATCCAATTTGTAAGGTAAAGCCCTTGGTATAGGGTTTAAACTTTTCGGTAAGCCATGTATACCCAGTATGTTTGCTGTCTTTTACTAAGTAGCCTTTATTTAAAAGGGCCGTCCAAATAGCTTGGTCGGTAACCCCCGAAGGTTTTTTAATGTTTTTAAATGCATTGGCCGTAACATTCCCCAAATTGTTTTCAATCTCCCAAAACACACTGCCTTTACTATCCAAAACCTTAGTTTTTGGGGTGTTGTAAAAAGCCATTGCTTTTTTAAGGGCATCGTTTTCGTTTTTTGGTAACTTGTTGTAATGCGCTTTAAAATAGCTCGAGTCTAAAACCGTATCATCTTCATCATAATGTTGTTCTTCCCAGGGGGTAAACGTAACTTTAGAAAAGAACCCTTTGGGTGTATCAATACGTATAACACGTTCTAAGGGGTCGTAATGGGTTACCGTTGGTGGTGGGCATTGAATATCTTTTTGGTCTTCATACAAGGGGGTGTTTATAAAATAGGGCAGATACTGTTCAAAAGGCAAGCCCTTATTATTAAAAACGGTTCTCCCAGAAACGATCCATCGGGAGTTGGTCTGTTCTAAAAGTGGACAATCGTCCGCACCCATTTTCAAAAGGCCTTGCTTGTTTCTATGGTAAGCCATACCGGGATCGGTATAGGTTTTTTTCTCGATCTCTTTTCCCAGGCCATTGCTGTAAACAATTATTGTTTTACAATAAAGGGTTTGGTCCCTGTCGGGGGAATTCCAATAGTTGTTTCGTATTAGGCTAATGGAAGCAGTGGGCTGTTGGTCTGTTTGCCAAGCATTTAAATTGTAATAAAAATAAGTACTGGCACCCTGTAAATAGGTCTCAGGGGTATTAATAACATCCTTAAAAGAGGGGTTGGTCGGTAACTTGTATTCCGCAGAGGTTGTTCCAGAGGGGTATAGGGTCATGCCCCCAATGGGCTTTCCTTGTTCGGTTCCAAATTTTGTAGAAACAATTACATGTCCCAGTGGGTCAAACAGCAATTGGGTTTTATTGTTATTAATATCTGTTAATTGTTTGGGCAGGCCACTTACATAATCTATTTCGGCCGTAGTTTTTAATGCTGTATTGTTGGTAAGTACTTTGGTAATGCTAATCTGAAACAAACAGTAATCATCATAAGCTACAGTGGTTTTTACATCTAAAGCATCATCTTGTTTTGCAGAACCTTCGGTGGCAAATGTGTTTTCAATAACCAATGGTAAATAATACGCATCCTTTGGGGCATAGTATTGTACCAAGCCCTTGTTCCACCAATAGCTTGATGTTGGGTCGTAAAAATACCCGCCATGGGTATAGAGTGTGTTAGATAAATACCCCTTGGCCGTATAAGCTTGTGCATCAATAAGTCTGCTCTCAAAGGCATCCATACTTATGGCCTTTGTAAACACGGCATGTTCTTCATGGTGTAGCAATCCCAAAGGCGCTATAGCTTTTAGGGGGAGTGCTTTGGTTAGGGTAGGATCCCAAAAGAAATGTTTACGCCATGTTACCTGTCTGGCTTGAACACCTTGGGTAAATTTAACTCCATAGGGTACAATATTAGTTCTATGAGGTAGCCCTATGGGCTTTAGTAGTGTTACTAGGTCTTTAAACGTAAAATAGTGTCCCGCTGGCAGTGTTAGGCCCGATAGTTCCAGTTCTTGTATGTCGCAGGGGGTATGGCAATGCAAATAATCTTTAGGCGGATTTACATAGCATGTCCAGTCTAGGGTGGCATTGATCTGGGTTTGGTTTTGTGGGTACACAACACCCGTTTTAGGCCTTCTGGGGAGGTTTATGGCACAGGACTGTATAGTGTTACCATAAGCGTCAACTTCCATTGTAAATTGTTGCTGTACCCTGGGATCTTCCGGATTCCGTTCGTAATAATAGGTAATCTGCTCGCTGGGAATGACCATAAAAACTGCAAAGGGATTGTCACCCTTGTCCTGTAGCAATTTTACAGCGACATTGGATTGCGTAACAGTATAGGGGTTTTTATACGTTAAGGGGTTTAAGGCCTTATCATCGGCATAGACTTCTGTTCTAATAACATGGCCCTGCAGGGCGGTATAGGCCTGTCTTATCGTTTCAGAATCTTGATGGAAAACCAAAGGGTCTATAATCGAATCGGGAAAATTATAGGCCTTATGATCGCCCTGAAAGAATTGCTGTTTGTAGGTCTTTAAAATATCTGGGTAATCAAAAATGGCTCCTGTATTATGCCATGTTTTGGTATAAACGGGTGGCACGTAATTTTCTTTGGGTACTGTGGCTGCTTTAGTGTGTTCAAGAAGCGTTTCATAGGTTTCTGTATCCCAGGATTCAACAAATCCAAAGCCCTGAAAGTTTCGTTCTACATGGTCGTAGAATCCATCATGAAATTTAAAGGTTTTGGTAAACCG
The DNA here is from genome assembly GCF_059428085.1 of Aestuariibaculum scopimerae. Classification (NCBI taxonomy): domain Bacteria; kingdom Pseudomonadati; phylum Bacteroidota; class Flavobacteriia; order Flavobacteriales; family Flavobacteriaceae; genus Aestuariibaculum; species Aestuariibaculum scopimerae. The sequence goes on along the minus strand of NZ_CM182089.1, from coordinate 1,207,194 downwards.
GGTTTCAGAAACCTTGTCTAGATGCACTACTTTTTCCACCACTTGTATAGGAAATGGCAATTTGGTAACCCATGGGTTGCCCAGGGCCTTATCCTCCAGATAAAATTTTACCGAGCTGCAGTACGCTATTTGCGTTACGGCTCCCATATTATTATCAATTTCCTGGAGCAAATAGGGTTTCATACTATTTTGGGTTGTCCCGTCAATAATCGTTTCACCTACAAAATCATAATAATAGTGTTTGGGGTTTGGGGTCATTTTAGAAAACACTAAGCAGTTGGTGCCATTTCCCAAAACGTCCAAAAAGGTAATCTGGTCGGTATTGCTGTAGGGCTCGGGGAGGTAAACCTTTATGGCATTGGAAAAAGTATTGCCACTGTGGTTTAAAAAAAGCGCCACATAATCGTTGTACACATATATAATGTCCTTGGTGCCAGATCCGTCAATATCTGCAAAGAACAGTCGGGAACTATCTAGGGTTTCTCCAAAATTGGGGGCATTGCCTAAAACGACTTTTTTATCAAAACTGCCATAGCCCAAGTCTGGCCAACAGGTTATACTGCCATTAACCACCCTTACCCGGTGCTGCAGGCCATCGCCCATAAGGTCTTGAAACCCCACATACTCCTCTGGATAGCCTTGTTTCATGGCAGGAAAATCGGGTTGTTTGTTTTTGTTCAAGGCCTGGGCATATCCCAATTTCCCTTCAGAGGGATATACCTTTATATTATTAGATTCCACAAGTACAGCATCTGTTTTCCCATTGTTGCTCAGCCCCACACTTTCGTATGCCGTGTTTTCCAAATCGGTGGGATAGTGTTTAAATGGCACATAGTTTGCCCACGAGCCATCCTGTTGCCTTTCATAATATCCCGTTCTAGGAACTGTTTTTGTTACCAGGTCTATAGTACCATTGCCATTTATATCTTCCAGGGAAATGCTGGTGCTTTTCAAGTCGTGGTCTACAGGAAAGCTTTTTATCTCCTGCAAGGCTTCGTATGTGCCACTGCCTTGTGGGGCAGCGTATAAAAGTGTTTGTTCGTTTTGGTATAGCAGGCCGTCAATACCTTCCGCATTAAAATCGACAGGTAAAAACCCCTTATTGCTCAAGGGCCCTGCAATAGCATTATCGGCTATCTTAAGCTGTTTAAACAAGGGCGCTTCTGGGGGCTTAAAATCAGAAAACGCAAAGGTGGTTGCTGGTAGCTCTTGGCTGCTGTAGGGGTCTTTGGCCTGTTTTCCCAACCTTTTATAGCCACTAAAAACAGTTTCCTTAATACGGGACAGTCCAGATATGGAAGTTGTATTATAATGGTATTGCTGGTTATAATTTAGGCTTACCCGCTTTACCAGGGCTATGGCTCCCAGTTCGGTTTCAAAATTATGGAACACTAGGATGTTATGGCACAAACGGCAGGTGCGTATCTCAAAGCCACTTTTATAAGATGAAAAGGCATCGGGTCTGTAAGCCCATTTATTAACGTGTTGGTGGGGGTCTGTACCCCCTTTGTTTAAGTTTGTAAGGGCGTACTCGCCATAATCGAACACCAGTTCGTAGGCATACTTTGTGCTATGGTTGGCATCGGTATAATTGCCGTACTGTATGCTTTGCGGGTATTTATTGTTATAGGAGCGCCCCTGTTCCCAAGGCACCTGGGGAATGTTATGGTTGTTCTCTGCTTTATAGTTAAAAAGAATTTGGTTGCCTTTGGCATCTGTAGTCGATTCTATGAGCCATTCAAATATTTGGGATGGGTTTACCAGATTGTAAATGCGTGTCCCGTCCTGTTTTCCAAAAAAGGAGGTTTCTTTTTCGGGTGTTACCACCTTCCAGTACGATGCCTGTTTATCGGTGCTTACGTAATGTTCAATAAGATTGAAAGCGGCTTGTACCCGGGGCACATACTCATAGACATGCCATCCTGTAATGTCGGGTTTTTTGGTTTTAAAAACCAGTTCTTCATCATTAAACAGAAAAACATCGGTGCCGTCGTATTTGGGAATGCCTTTTTCGGTGCGTAGGGAAAACTTAGACAGCGCTAAAGAAAAACCTATACCAAACGCACCGTTACCACTACCTGAATTATAGTTTAGCGCCACATGGGGTTGCATGCCCCGCGCAGTGGGTATGGGCAAGTCTATTTGATAACTGGCCGTCCCTTTAAAAGCATCGGGTTGAAAGGTTTCACCAATACCTTTTATAGCGCCGCCACCCTTTGGAAGTGCTATTTCGGGTACCTTAATTGTTTGTATTTTGGCTGAATTATTTATAGCTTATAACATATATACCAGAAAGCCTGATAGATTAATTTATATGAATGCTAAAAAATAATTGTTAGGAATGTGTGTACAAATTACATAATAATTTCTGAATACACAATAGCTAATAATATTTTTATCTAAAATATTTTCTTAGTACTTAGGCATAGTATTTTTTCTTTAACCAAAAAGACATCCTTACCAATAAAATTAATGCGGGTATTTCAACCAAAGGGACAATAACAATGCCTGCAAAGGCTTACCCCAAATTAAGTCCAAAAACCACAATGGCCACGACAATGGCCAATTCAAAATTGTTTCTAGCAGCAGTAAATGCCACCTATGCCGTTTTATTGTATGCGGCCCCCATAGCCTTGGTAAAGAAAAAGCCAATAACAAACATCAAGGCAAAGTAAACCGGTAAGGACATTTAAACTCAACAATCAAATAATCGTCCCCTATAATTTTATGATATCCGGGAGCTTCTAAAAAATGTTTATAAGAATCGAACATCTTTTACGGGTTAATACGGTTAGCATCCTAAAGATAACAAAAAATCGCAAAGCATTGGTTTAAAATCCGTCCCGCACCTTTAGAGATATTTACCAATCTGCCGATGGCGAGGCAAAAATATTTAAAGAGTGTGACGACAGTTTGAATACGCACATTAAAAAGAAAAGGGAACAAGATAACTAAGCTACAAGCCACGTCAAAATTCATAAAAGTTTGTTAAAACTTGTTCCAGGGTGGTGATACCCTGGGTGTAAAAGTCAAAAATACATAACACATTTGCGTTACCAAATTTAACGTGTGTTATGGATTATTTTTTATTTAAAAGTCTTCTCATTCAACCCAAAAGGAAACCTCTTTTAAACTTTCGGAGGTTAGAAAAATGGTTTCGGAAAACAGAAATACGGCTTCGGAAGTTGGAAATGATGCTTCGGAGGTTGGAAAAATGCTTTTGGAAACACGAAATATGGCTTCGGAGACACGAAATGCCGTTTCGGAAGATGGAAACATGGTTTTGGAAAACGGAAATAAGCCTTTGGAGGTTGGAAATGACGCTTCGGAAGATGGTAATAGGGCTTCGGAGGTCGGAAAAACCGTTTTGGAGACTTACTAAACGGCATAAGCGTTATACACTCATGTAACTTAAATATCTTTTTCTATAGAAAATTCAAAACTTTAATGAGATAAACCAATAAAACATGTGTAACCTTATATAACATTATGATATACTTATGAAAAAAACAAAAGTCATAACAAATTTTACAAAATACCGTGATGATAAGGTGGACCAGTTAGCGGGTGCTGTTCTTTTAGCCATGACAGACAATGCTTACTTTGCTACGCCATCACCAGAACTTGCCGATGTGCAAGCTGCTTTAGATGCGTACCGGACAGCCTTAGAGACCTCGGCTAATGGAAATCACGAAGACATTTCTGATAAAAATGATAAACGTGAAATCCTAGAAGAATTATTAAGCGAACTGGCTATCTATGTTAATTTAACGGTTAAAGGCGATGAAACCAAGGCATTGAGCTCCGGGTTTCCTCTTGCCGGACAGGGCAGTAAAAAAGGAGAACTGCCTAAGCCGGGTTTTCTTAAAGTTACTAGTGGTGGCTCTGGGCGGCTCAATTTAAGAACCGAAAAAATTGACGGTGCTAAAGCTTATCGCTTTGAATATAAAAAGACGGAAGATGTCGATGCCGCTTGGCAGATTAAAACATCTACCAAGTCTTATCTAACTATAGATGATTTGGAAGTGGGTAAACAATATACCCTTCGTGTGGTAGCGATTGGGAGCAACCCTACCAGAAATTATAGTGACGAAGTACGTAGTTACGTGATGTAACTTATTTTTAAAATTTATTGCTAACTATTAAAGTTTTTAATTTGAAAAATACCTGAGGACGGATTCCTTGGGTGTTTTTTGGTTTATATAATTTTAATACCTTAGTTGCATACACAAGCGCAAATGAAAACAACACCGGAACATAACGAACGTATGGCAAACATGACCTTTGCTTCTGTATATCCCCATTACGTAAATAAAGTGGAACGCAAAGGCCGGACAAAAGAAGAACTACATCAGGTTATAAATTGGCTAACTGGTTTTGATGACACTAAGATTAAAGCCTTGATAGAGGAAAAAGTAACCTTCGAAACCTTTTTTAAGCAAGCCACGCTAAACCCAAATGCGCATTTGATAACGGGTACTATTTGTGGTTATCGTATAGAAGATATTAATAACCCCTTAACTCAAAAAGTAAGGTATCTTGATAAGTTGGTTGATGAATTGGCTAAAGGGCGGAAGATGGAAAAGGTTTTAAGGGGTGTATAAAATACTTTAATTCCTGTTCTTTTTGAGTGCCTAGCAGGAATTTTTTACCGTTTTTAAGTTTAATAAACTAATGTGTTTTAACTCAAATCCTCAACCTCCGCCAAAGGCGCATTGGTCTTAACCGATGCAATCCCATTTTCCATAGCACTGGTAGAAGCGTACATTTGGCTGGTGCCTATAATTTGGTTGTTGCCTGCCTTTAGGTTAAAATACGGGCTACCACCTTTGGAGATTAGGCGTTCGTATTTGGAGTCGTCGGGAGCATTGTTTCTAACAGACTCAATACCATTGGTACACCCTGACTTTGCTACATAGCCCTCGCTGGCTAAAATATTTTGTCCGTTTCCTGCTTTTAACCGGAATCTAAATTCCCCGGAATTATCTTTATAAATTTCAAATTTTGCCATTTTAAATTGTTTTTACGTTTCTTATAATATAGCAAAATTTTACCATTTATCATGAAGAAAGGGGCAAACATATTAACCATTAAAAGTGACTCCACCAGGATTCGAACCTGGATCTAAAGTTTAGGAAACTTTTGTTCTATCCCTTGAACTATGGAGCCGTTTGTTTTTATTGCTTGGTAAATCTAAGTTTTTATTTGTTTTTACAAAACATATCCCCATTCAATTTTAAAACAGGAGGCCCAAGTAAATCTATTGTATAAAAAAACCACCTGTATGATTAGGTGGGGTTTTTATATTTAATGATATATTGTAATTACCTACTTCGCTGTCTGGAATATTTATTAGAGGGCACATTGGGTGGTAAATCGCCTTGAGAGGCATTCATTCCGGAGGTTGAAGATTTACTGGTGGTGCTTTTTGTGGCATTACAACTTAATGTGAATATCGCAGTTATTACTAGCGTAAAATATAGTTTTATCATTTTCAATAGGATTTTTTTGTAAAAATATCAAACAAGGCAAAAATATCCAATGGTTTAACAAAACATTATATGGTGTGTTCTACCTGAATTACTTGAGAAAACACGGAAGTGATTTTTTTAATTTCAAGCCACAAAAAAAGCACCTACCTTTTCGATAAGTGCTTTTGTTTTGCTCCCCCTCTTGGGCTCGAACCAAGGACCCTTTGATTAACAGTCAAATGCTCTAACCAACTGAGCTAAGGAGGAATGTTTGTTTTCGCCTAAGCGAGCGCAAATATATATATATTTTTAATTACTGCAAAACGACTTTTAATTTTATTTTTCTAAAAATTAAATACTGGTAAATCAATCAAAAATAGCTTTAAAAATATCATTACCATTTGCAAATAACACTAAGGCTATTAATATAAAGAACCCAACCATTTGTGCATACTCCATAAACTTGTCACCAGGCTTTCTGCCAGATATCATTTCATAGAGCAAAAACATCACATGGCCGCCATCCAACGCTGGTATGGGCAATAGGTTAAGTGCCCCTAACATAATAGATAAAAAGGCTGTAATGCTCCAAAAGTTTTGCCAGTTCCAAAAGTTTGGAAAAATATCATAAATGGCTTTAAACCCACCAACACCTTTATAGGCACCTGTACTTGGTGTAAAAATAGCCCCTAGTTGTTTCCAATAGGACACCATTTTTTCTTTGGCCATATGTAAGCCTACTGGGAAGGACTCAAAAAAGCCATACTTTTTGGTCTCGAATTCATAATAGCCTAAAGCTTCCAAGGTTTCTGGTGTAGAGCTTGGCGCATATACTAAACCAAGTTTACCATCTTGGGTAATACTTAAAGGTATGGTAACTTGGGCATTGTCCCTTAATACTTTGGCGGTTACTTCTTGGCCTTTAAATTTTTCCAACCCCTGTTTTACTTGGTCTATATATTTAGTGCTATAATCGTTTAACCCTATAATAATATCGCCTGCTTTTATACCGCTTGATTTGTTATAAGAAGTGTCTGGCACTTCCACAATAGCGAAGGGCATCCTTAAATCTATAAATGATTTTTCTTTGGAATCGATAAGTTGTGATAAAAAATCCTCGGGTAATGTTACTGTAGATTGTGTACCGTCCCTTTCAATGGTTATGTTTTTACCAAATAACACTTTTTCGGATATTTCGGAGAACTTTTCAATTTTTTCACCATCAACAGCTAAGATTTTATCGCCCGTTAACAGGCCTGCTTTATTAGCAACTGTGCTTTCAATTAAAAGTCCGTCCTTAATATTTTCATTAGGTAAAAACAGATCGCCATAAAAATAACTCATACCTATATATATAAGGATGGCTAATAGAAAGTTAACGGTTACACCCCCAAGCATGATAATTAAACGTTGCCATGCCGGTTTAGAGCGGAACTCCCAGGGTTGAGGTTCTTGGGCCATTTGTTCGGTATCCATACTCTCGTCAATCATGCCCGATATTTTCACGTATCCTCCTAGAGGCAACCAACCAATACCGTAAACGGTTTCCCCTATTTTCTTTTTAAACAGAGAAAACTTAACATCAAAAAACAAGTAAAATTTTTCTACCCGGGTTTTAAATGCTTTAGCGGGAATAAAATGCCCTAACTCATGTAAAATAATAAGTAAGGAAAGGCTCAATAAAAATTGAGATATTTTAATAACAAACTCCATATTGCGTGCTGTCGTATTTTATAATCGCACAAAAGTAAGCTTTTAAACCAACTTTAAAAAAACAAATACGGTATGCCTGCCTTTTTAACAGGAATTTAAGTGTCTGTAAAATTTCACGTCTTTAATTTTACATGTATTTTTGCATGTATTAAATTTATATTGCCATGCTATCGTTTTTTAAAGCATATAAAACTTTTGCTGTTGTTTTTGCTGTGATATCTATTATAATTATAGGTATAATTTACAATACGTTAAATGTTTACCAGCCATTGCCTATTTACCAACCCACTATGGTGAGTACCGAATTGGTGGACAGTACCATTCAGTACAAAAAAAAGTACCATAAAATAGCAGACTTTGAACTTACCAACCAAAATGGAAAAACCATTACCCAAAACGATTACAAGGATAAAATTTATGTAGCAGACTTCTTTTTTACTACCTGCCAGAGTATTTGTCCAATTATGACCAAGCACATGGTTGATATTCAAAAAGTCATCTTAAATGACGATGATGTAATGCTGCTTTCCCATTCTGTAACCCCAGAAATTGATACGGTTGCCCAACTTAAACGCTATGCTATTGAAAAAGGAGTTGTTGATGCTAAATGGAATTTGGTAACGGGCGATAAAAGGCAAATTTATGAATTGGCACGCAAAAGTTATTTGGCTGTAAAGGACCAAGGGGATGGCGGTCCTTTTGATATGATACACACCGAAAACTTTATGCTTATTGATAAAAAAAGACAAATTAGGGGGTTTTACGATGGTACCAACCAAGAGGATATAGCACGCTTACTGGAAGATATTAAAACCTTGAAAGAAGAATATCTGCAATAGTTTTTGGTTACAAAATTTTTACTGTACTTTTGTTTCTTTAAAATCAATCTAAATAAGCTTGCAAGATACTTTAGCACAATTAAAGCGAGGTGAACGGGGCATCATTAAAGATGTTTCGTCTATTCATATACCCCTTAAACTTTTGGAAATGGGCTGTTTGCCCGGTAATTTTGTGGAGCTTGTTCAGTTAGCACCGTTTCAGGATCCAATGTATTTAAATATTAACGGTACCCATTTAGCAATAAGAAAAGAAACTGCTATTCATATTTTAATTGAAAAAGTAGTATGAGTAAGCAGATTAATGTGGCCTTAATAGGAAATCCGAATACAGGAAAAACCTCAGTGTTTAATGCGCTTACTGGGTTAAACCAAAAAGTGGGTAATTACCCGGGCATTACTGTTGAGAAAAAGGAAGGCATTTGTAAATTACCAAGAGGTGTTAAGGCACACATTATAGATTTACCAGGCACCTATAGTTTAAATGCCTCGTCACTTGATGAAAATGTGGTGATAGAATTGCTTTTAAACAGGAACGACAAGGATTTTCCAGACATAGCTGTTGTTGTAAGTGACGTGGAAAACTTAAAACGGAACCTGTTGCTTTTTACTCAAATTAAAGATTTAGAAATACCCACACTGCTTGTTATAAACATGGCAGATAGAATGCGCTATAAAGGGATTTCTTTGGATATTGAGTATTTAGAAAAACATCTTCAAACCAAAATAGCATTGGTAAGTACCCGAAAGAAAGAGGGGATAGACCATATAAAGCATTTAATTTCCAATTATAAGGACCTTTCTGTTGAGCCATGCTTAAATGCATCTGAAATTGATAAGGAATACTTCGATAATTTAAGGTCGGCATTTCCAAACCAGTTACTTTATAAGCTGTGGCTTGTAATTACCCAAGATGTTAATTTTGGTAAAACCGATAGGAATGTAATTGATGCGGTTGCCAACTTTAAAACCAAAAGTAAAGCCGATCTTAAAAGGTTGCAGCAAAAGGAAACGATTAAGCGCTATCAATTTATAAACAGCGTTTTAAAAGAGGGGCAAACTATAGATGTTTCGCAAGCAAAAGATTTAAGAACAAAATTAGATAGGATTTTAACCCACAAAATTTGGGGCTACCTTATTTTCTTTGTCATTTTGTTGACTATTTTTCAAGCAATTTACGATTGGTCCAGTGTTCCCATGGATTTTATTGATAATGCTTTTGCTTTACTTAGTGAGTGGACAAAAAATCAATTGCCCAATGGCACTTTCACCAATTTGTTGGCCGAAGGTATAATTCCCGGTCTTGGTGGCATTGTTATTTTTATTCCACAAATAGCGTTTTTATTCCTATTTATTTCGGTATTGGAAGAAAGTGGTTATATGAGCCGCGTTGTGTTTTTAATGGACCGCATTATGCGACGTTTTGGATTAAGCGGTAAGAGTGTTGTGCCTCTTATTTCTGGAACGGCCTGTGCCATTCCTGCTATTATGGCCACAAGAAATATTGAGAGTTGGAAAGAGCGTTTAATTACCATTTTAGTAACGCCGTTCACAACATGTTCGGCTAGATTACCTGTGTACCTAATTATTATTGCCTTGGTAATTCCAGAAGGCCGCTTTTTTGGACTTGGATACCAAGCATTAACACTCATGTTTCTGTATCTTATTGGGTTTGGAGCTGCAGTTGTTTCGGCATATATTTTAAATAAAGTTTTAAAAATAAAGAGTAGAACGTTTTTTGTGGTAGAAATGCCTAACTACAAATTGCCTTTGTTTAAAAATGTTGCCTTGACGGTTATTGAAAAAACAAAATCGTTTGTATTTGGTGCCGGTAAAATTATATTGGCCATTTCCATTTTACTTTGGGTATTGGCATCTTATGGCCCAGGTGAAAATTTCAGCAACGCTGAAAAAATTGTTACAGCGCAATCTGCTTCAAAAGATTTAAGTGAAGACATGCTACAGCAAGAAATAGCAGCCTTTAAATTAGAAAATTCGTTTATTGGATTAACAGGCCGCGCCATAGAACCTGTTATAAGACCGTTGGGTTACGATTGGAAAATTGGGATAGCCATTGTAAGCAGCTTTGCAGCACGAGAAGTGTTTGTGGGAACATTGGCAACTATTTACAGCGTGGGGAATGATGACGAGGCGACTATTAAAAACAGAATGGCGGCAGAAATTAATCCTATTTTAGGTGGCCCACTTTTTACGTTTGCTTCGGGTATTTCCTTGCTGTTATTTTATGCCTTTGCTATGCAGTGTATGAGTACTTTGGCTATTGTAAAGCGCGAAACCAATAGTTGGAAATGGCCCATATTGCAATTGGTTATTATGAGTGGTTTTGCATACATTGTAGCGCTAATTGCATTTCAACTTTTAAAATAAGTTTATTATAAACGACAGGTGTGTTGTTGTATACCGACAAAATAAACATGAACACAATTATTCAAAACATATTGGTTTTTACAGCGCTTGCCGTAGCACTTGTGTTTTTGGTTAAAAAATTCTTCCTAAAAAAGCCTAAGTCAAAAAAAGCGTGTGGTAGTAACGACTGCGGCTGCCATTAAAATATTTCTTTTTTTAATTCTCTTAAAAATCTAGCATTTTATTTGTTTGATTCAATATTTTAGTTACATTTGAAAAATATTTAAGCTTACTTAAATATTAAATAAAGCAACAAGAAATGTCAACAGCTATTGAGAATTTTGTAAAAGCCATTTACAAAAACAACAAACAGGACAATCACGACACCAAGCCAGGTAATATTGCTAAAAAGCTAGGTATATCTAATGCTGCTGCTACCGATATGGCTAAAAAACTAGCATCAAAAGACTTGTTGCATTATGAGAAGTACCAAGAATTAAAACTTACCGATAAAGGCAACAAAATGGCATTGAATGTGGTGCGTAAACATCGTCTTTGGGAGTCTTTGCTCTTTAAAATGTTTGATATGTCCTTACATGAAATCCACCGTGAGTCGGAATTGTTAGAACATCAAACATCTGATTTTCTAGCTAATAAAATAAGTGAGTATTTAGGGAACCCCAAGTTTGACCCGCATGGCGACCCCATTCCCAATGCCGATGGAGAAATTACAACGGAAGACACTTCCATACCCTTAGCACAAACTACCGAAGGGAAAGCATATATTATATCACGTTTAATGAGCGATGACAAAGAATTTTTTGATTTCTGTTCGCAACATGGTCTAAAATATGGCAATACCTTATTGGTTTCCAAGCAATTCAGTAATAACAAAATGACCCAAATTTCAATAAACAATAACACAATTTTATTAAACCAAGATTTTTCTTCAATTATTTACGTCAATGAAACTAACTAAACTCGTACTGTTACTAGTAACACTTTGTATAACATTTTTAGGATTCTCGCAAGAAAGTAAGGCACCTATTGGTACCTTAATAACCGATAGGCCAGATGCTACAGAATCTCCTAGCTTAATACCAAAAGGTTTTATGCAAGTTGAAACAGGTGCTTTTTATGAAAGCTATGAAAACAATGCCATTAAAACCGAAACCTATACCTATAATACAACATTAATACGATTAGGTTTATTGCAAAACTTAGAACTTAGGATTGGTTTTGATTTTGTTGAAGGTATCACAAAAGTAAACAACACTAAATTGGATAATGTGGCCAGTGGGTTTAACCCCCTATTGTTGGGTGTTAAAACAAGTATTGCAAAAGAACAAGGTCCTTTTCCTGAAATTGGTTTGCTTGGACATCTATATTTGCCATTCTCAGCAGGTACCGATTATAAACCTGAAACAACGGGAGCAGATTTTAGATTTGCCTTTGCCCACACCTTAAGCGAAACCTCTAGTTTGTCTTACAACCTAGGAGCTGCTTGGGGGGATGATAACCCCGAAACGTCCTATGTGTATACCATTGCTTACGGATTGAGTATTACAGATGCCTTTGGTGTTTATGCTGAATTATACGGCGACATGCCCGAAAACAACAAAGCCAATCATTATTGGGATGCAGGATTAACATACCTGCTTTCAGATAGTGTGCAATTGGATGCCACTGTAGGGACAAGTATTACTGAAGGACAAGACATTTTACTAAGCACAGGCATAAGCTTTAGATTACCAACAAAAAAATAGATTATTATCATGAAAAAATATTTACTACTAATACTAGTTACCCTAACATTAAGCTGTAAGAATGAAAAAAAGGGAAATGAAAAATTAAACATTGTGACCACCACATCGATGATAACCGATTTGTTGAACAACATTGGTGGCGACCTGATTAATATACAGGGCCTTATGGGTAGTGGTGTAGATCCGCATTTATATAAAGCCAGTGAAGGCGATGTATCAAAATTAGCCAATGCAGATATTATATTTTATGGAGGTCTGCATTTAGAGGGTAAATTGGTGGAAGTGTTTGAAAAAATGGAACATCAAAATATTAAAACCATTGCACTTTCAGATGCTTTAGACCCAAAGACACTCATTGGTTCAGAGTATTTTCAAGGAAATTACGATCCGCACGTTTGGTTTAATATCGATTATTGGAAAACCATTACCAAGCATGTTGTAAAAGTACTTTCAGAAGCGACACCCAAGCATAAACATGCATTTGAAGCTAATGGAGCGGAATACTTAGAAAAATTAAATGCCTTAGAAATAGAGGTAAAAGCCATTATAGAAACTCTGCCTAAAGATAAAAGGGTTCTAGTAACAGCACATGATGCCTTTAACTATTTTGGAAAATCGTATGGTTTTGAAGTGGTAGGGCTACAAGGGCTTTCTACAGCAACTGAAGCTGGTGTTCAGGATGTGCAAAATTTAGCTAACTTTATCATAGAAAAACAGGTAAAAGCTATTTTTGTGGAGAGCTCGGTGCCAAAACGGACTATTGAAGCTTTGCAGGCGGCTGTTAACTCAAAAGGACATAATGTTACCATTGGAGGAACCTTATACTCTGATGCATTAGGTAATGCCGGGACGGTTGAAGGCACTTATATTGGGATGTTTAAATACAATGTAAATACCATTGTGAATGCTTTGAAATAATTAATTAGAATAGAGAGACGAGAAAAGAGAACAGAGATAAAACCCTCTCTTTTCTAACAGCGAAGCGGTCTAACATCTAAAAAAGAAAAGAATGAATGATATAGCAGTTAAGGTAGACGATTTAACTGTAGCTTACAACTACAAGCCAGTGCTGTGGGATATTGATTTGGAAATCCCAGAAGGTGTGCTTATGGCTATTGTAGGCCCAAATGGTGCTGGAAAATCTACACTTATAAAGGCCATCTTAGGGATTTTAAAACCCATAGCGGGGAGTGTGCGCATTTATGGTAAATCGTATGAAAAACAGCGTTCATTGGTTGCCTATGTGCCACAAAAGGGGAGTGTGGATTGGGATTTTCCAACAACGGCTTTAGATGTTGTTATGATGGGTACTTATGGTAGTTTGGGATGGATAAAACGCCCTGGCCAGAAAGAAAAGAAAGCAGCTTTGGAAGCTTTAGAAAAAGTTGGGATGTTGTCTTTTAAAAATAGGCAAATCAGTCAGTTGTCTGGCGGCCAACAACAACGTATATTTTTGGCAAGAGCCCTAGTTCAAAATGCATCTATTTATTTTATGGATGAGCCTTTCCAAGGTGTAGATGCCACTACCGAAATTGCGATTATCAACATTTTGAAGGAATTGCGAAAAGCCAATAAAACGGTTGTCGTAGTGCACCATGATTTGCAAACCGTTCCAGAGTATTTTGATTGGGTTACGTTTTTAAATGTGAAAAAGATTGCCACGGGTCCCGTAAAAGATATTTTTAATGATGATAACTTGACTAAGACGTATGGCATCAATTATAAAGTGAGCATACAAGAGTGAAAAACTAACAACTAAAAGTTAAAAGTTATAGACTTACTGGAATACATAAAACTTGTTGCTTCCGATTATACCCTTAGAACCATTACACTGGGTACAGCTGTACTGGGTGCGGTATGCGGTATGCTTGGTAGTTTTGCTGTTTTACGAAAACAAAGTCTTTTGGGAGATGCCATTTCGCATGCAGCCTTGCCGGGCATTGCTATAGCATTTTTGGTATCTGGTGCCAAGGATAGTAATGTTTTATTGTTAGGGGCCTTAATAAGTGGCTTGGTTGGAACCTTTTGGATTCGTGGGATTATTAGTAAAACCCATTTAAAATCGGATACAGCTCTAGGACTTATTTTATCGCTTTTCTTCGGATTTGGCATGCTGCTTTTAACCTTTATACAAAAACAGCCCAATGCCAACCAAGCTGGTTTGGATAAGTATTTATTTGGGCAAGCAGCAACCTTAGTGGAAAGCGACGTTTGGTTAATGAGTATTGTTACAGGTTTTTGTTTGGTTGTGTTGTTGCTTTTTTGGAAAGAGTTTAAAATCTTACTGTTTGATGCCGATTATACCAAAACCTTAGGTTTTAACACAAAGTTTATAGATGTATTGATAACCATTTTTATTGTTTTGGCTATTGTTTTAGGATTGCAAACGGTTGGTGTGGTGCTTATGAGTGCCATGTTACTGGCTCCCGCAGCAGCAGCAAGGCAATGGACCAACAGTTTGAGTGTAATGGTATTTCTTGCGGCCCTGTTTGGAGCCTTTTCTGGAGTTTTGGGAACAGCTATTAGTGCAAGTCAAAACAACTTATCAACAGGTCCAGTCATTGTTATAATTGCAGGTGTGTTTGTACTGTGCTCTTTTGTTTTTTCACCTAGTAGAGGGTTGCTCTTTAAACAAATCCGGTTTATAAAGAACCGTCGCGATTTGCAACTTAATAAAACCTTGGCCTTTATGCATCATATTGCAAAAAACCATAAAGATATCTCACACCCACATGCTATAAAGATCTTAAATAATTTTCAAGGCTATACCCGTTCTACGTTGCGTAAATTAGAGCATAAAAACTATGTAAAGTTAAAAGGCAATAAGTGGTCTTTAACCAAAGAAGGATTTAACAAAGCTTTGAATTTGTATAATCAACAAACGTCAAGTAATGAGTAATGCACAGATAGAAATACAGCTTATTGCCAGTATTGTGGCTATTGCCTGTGCCATTCCAGGAACCTTTTTGGTACTAAGGAAAATGGCCATGATTAGTGATGCCATAAGCCATTCTATTTTACCAGGTATCGTTATAGGGTTTTTTATAACCCAAGATTTGAATTCGCCTTTGTTGATATTATTGGCGGCGTTTACAGGAATTATTACCGTTGTTTTGGTAGAATATATCCAGCGCACTGGTTTAGTAAAAGAAGATACCGCCATAGGCTTAGTGTTCCCAACACTTTTTAGTATAGGCGTTATTTTAATTGCAAAAAATGCCAACGACGTTCATTTAGATGTCGATGCGGTCTTGTTAGGAGAACTGGCGTTTGCCCCTTTTGATCGACTCATCATTTCGGGTATTGATGTTGGGCCAAAATCTTTATGGATTATTGGTAGTATATTAATAATTACAATAGGCTTATTAATTGCCTTTTTTAAAGAACTAAAGGTTAGTACTTTTGATACAGGTTTGGCAGCATCCTTGGGATTTTCTCCCATCGTTATACATTATGGTTTAATGACGGTTTCTTCCATAACAACCGTAGGTGCTTTTGATGCTGTAGGTGCTATTTTAGTAGTAGCTTTAATGATTGCTCCTGCGGCAACGGCCTATCTATTAACAACCAATTTAAAACGCATGCTGGCATATGCTATTGCCTTTGGTGTTTTTGGTGCTATTTCTGGGTATTGGTTAGCACATGGGTTAGACGCTTCCATTGCGGGCTCTATTACTACCATGTTAGGGGTTTTGTTTTTGGTGGTTTATTTATTTGCGCCCAGTAAAGGGATTATAGCTGTTTTATATAGAGAAAAACAACAGCGTACAGAGGTGTCTTTACTTACCTTTTTATTGCATTTAAAGAATCATACCGAAGTAGAAGAACGTCATGTAAACCACCTTAACGAACACATTAATTGGCAAAAAGTACGCAGTAAAACGGTTTTGGACTTAGCACTTAAAAACAATATGATTGAAATACATAACCGTATTGTATCGCTAACTGAAAAAGGGGATGTCTTTACCTCTCAGGCCATTGATTATATTATTACCAACGAAGATACCCAGATTGAAGATATGAAAGATGACTTCTTTTTGTTTAGGGGGTAGTTTTTTATATTTTTACTTCATGGCCAAACACAATGAACTTGGAAAAATAGGTGAAGAACTTGCCGCTGATTTTCTTACTAAAAAAGGATATACCATTTTAGAGCGTAACTATCGTTTTAAAAAAGCTGAAGTTGATATTATTGCACAACTTACTGTTGACTCAGTAGACAAATTAGTTGTTGTAGAAGTTAAAACGAGATCTACAGCAGATTTTGGAGATCCACAGGATTTTGTGAAACCAAAACAAATAAGGTCTTTAGTGCCTACCGTTGATTATTATATGAGAATAAATGGTATTGATTTGGAAGTTCGTTTTGATATCATTGCTGTAGTTATAGAAGGCAAAAACACAACAATAGAACATCTTGAGGATGCATTTTATCATTTTTACTAAATCTTGCGGCTATTTGTTAAAAAAGGATTTTAACTCCTCAAAGTCTATGGGTTTTTTAACAATACGCTTGTCTTTATCCAATATAAAATAAGTAGGGGTTTCTATAACACCATAGTCGTTGCCTATTTTATTCTCCCATTTGCCTTCGCCATAAACATGGATAAAATTTGGTAAATCTAAAATTAGCTTTTTCCATTTGGCTGGTGTTTCTTCTAATGATACAGCAATCACCTGTACACTTTCTGGCTCAAGGCCATCTAAAAATGTTTTTAGCTGAGGTATTTCAGCAGTACAATGCGAACATTCACTACTCCAAAACACAATAATGTATTGGTCTGCCATATTTAATTCACTTAGTTTTTTAGTGATTTTTTGATGGTCCTTTTCTATTTGAAAAGAAAAATCGGGTGCTCTATGGCCAATAGAAAGGTTTATGTAACGGGTTAATGCATTTATTAATTCTGAATCGTTTAGTGACTTGGCAACAGGTATTAAATAGCGTTCCGCAATGTAATTGGCAACGCGTACTACATTTAAATCGGTCATTTGTTGCCAAAGGCTTACCAACAAAATGCGTTTAACTTTTAGGGGTGCTGCTTGCATGGCGTTACAAAATACATCGATGTTGTTTTTGTAATTGGTTATTTCATCCACACCATCGGCTGTCATTCCAAACACATAGTTAAGCATGCGTTCTTCAAGAAAACTAGAACTTTGAAGGGTTTTATTAGTAAAGTCTACATGATCAAAATAATGGGTTTTTAAATGTTGTACATAAGTTTTTACGGCCTCATATCCTTCAGGGATGTAGGTTTTATTGGCTTTAATAAAGGATAGGGCTATTGTATTTTTAGCTAATTTTTCAAAACTTTGTTGCGCTTCACGTTGGGTTTTAAAAATAGAGGCTAAAGCTAAAGTGTCGGCACCTTCTTCTCTATAAAACTTGCCAATACTATGGGTTATCATGGACATGCTATTGGTGTACGATGCCAGTAATTTATTTTCAGAAGATGATTTAAAAGCAATACCTGTTTCAGAATTGAAAGTCAATTCAATGTCTTCTTTTCCATTATAAATAACATCAAAATTATAATCTTCTTGAGGAATGGCATAAACAATGCGATACATGCCTTTGGTTGCAGTAGAATCTAATTGAAATTGAAAGCTTCCATCTTCACTTACTTCAGCATTTGTAATATATTCAGATATAGTAGGCGTTACTTTGTACAATAGGGCAACATCATAGCTGTCGGGAGGTAAAAATACGCCCTTAATAGTATGCTGGGCTATTAAAACCTCAGGGAGTAATAGTATTAAATATAGAAACTGTTTCATTTCTCTTTGTATTTTTTTCTTGACCCCCCCGTTTTAAAAAACCCGAAGGGTTCTGGCTTCAAATTAAGAATGCATCACTGTTTCACTAATAATAGGTTGTATGGCTTTTAAAGCTTGATTAACCGATTTAATGCCCTCAAATGTAAGTAACAATCGCAAACCGTTACGTGTTTGTTTTTCTTTCATTTTACAAGCATTGGAATTTGTTTGTACAAATGTAAGTACTTTGCTAAAGTTTTCACTTTGGTAGAACTGACTTTGCTGATCGTTTATAAAATAACCGATAAATTTTCCTTGCTTCATAATCACCTTTTCAAAACCTACTTTGGTAGCTATCCATTTAATACGCACACTGTTTATTAAGTCTTCTACTTGAGGTGGTAATTCACCAAAACGGTCTATCAATTCCTTTTCAAAGGTTTGCAGTTCGTTTTCGTTTTTCAAAGTGTTTAGTTTTGTGTACAGGTTTAAACGTTCGGTAATATTATTTACATAATCGTCTGGAAACAATAGTTCAAAATCTGAATCTATCGTTACATCTTTAACGTACGCTTTGTCCTTATTATTTTCATTGTACAAATCTTTAAACTCGTTCTCTTTTAGTTCATCAATAGCTTCATTCAGTATTTTTTGATAGGTATCAAAACCTATTTCGTTTATAAAACCACTCTGTTCACCACCCAATAAATCGCCAGCTCCTCGAATTTCCAAATCTTTCATGGCAATATTAAAACCACTGCCTAATTCGGTAAATTGTTCAAGGGCTGTAATACGTTTTCGTGCGTCATCGGTCATGGCTGTATATTCTGGGGTAATGAAATAACAAAAGGCTTTTTTATTGCTTCGCCCTACACGTCCACGCATTTGGTGTAAATCACTCAGCCCAAAATTATTGGCATTGTTTATAAAAATGGTGTTGGCATTAGGTACATCCAAACCGCTTTCAACAATCGTGGTGCTTACCAGTACATCAAAGGCGCCATCCATAAAGGCCAGCATAAGTTGTTCTAGTTTTTTACCGTCCAGTTGCCCATGGCCAATGCCTATTTTAGCATCGGGAACTAAACGTTGTATCATGCCTGCCACCTCTTTAATATTTTCAATACGGTTATGGATGAAAAATATTTGTCCACCACGTTCAATCTCATAACTTATGGCGTCGCGAATAGTTTCTTCATGAAACCTAATAACATGACTTTCTATGGGGTATCGGTTTGGGGGCGGTGTTGTTATAACCGATAAATCCCTTGCTGCCATTAGGCTAAATTGTAAGGTTCTTGGTATAGGTGTTGCGGTTAATGTAAGCACATCAACATTTTCTTTGAGGGTTTTTAACTTTTCCTTTACGGCCACACCAAATTTTTGTTCTTCGTCGACTATTAGTAAGCCTAAATCTTTAAATTTCACATTTTTATTCACTAGTTGGTGGGTGCCAATAATAATGTCTACCTGGCCATTTTCTAGACCCTCTAATGTTTCCCTTTTTTCCTTAGCCGTTCTAAAACGGTTTAGGTAATCTACCGTTACAGGAAAATCTTTTAGGCGTTCTGTAAATGTTCTAAAATGTTGGTAGGCCAGTATAGTTGTTGGTACCAAAACAGCTACTTGTTTACTATTATCTACAGCTTTAAATGCAGCACGAATGGCTACTTCGGTTTTTCCAAACCCTACATCACCACAAACCAATCGATCCATAGGGCGTTCACTTTCCATATCATTTTTAATATCGGCTGTAGCGGTACTTTGGTCGGGGGTATCTTCGTAGATAAACGAGGCTTCCAACTCATGTTGCATGTAACTATCTGGGTGGTATTGAAATCCTTTTTTGGTTTTACGTTTGGCGTAAAGTTTTATTAGGTTGAAAGCCACGTGCTTTACGCGCGATTTTGTTTTTTCCTTTAAGGTTTTCCAGGCGCTACTACCAAGTTTGTATATTTTTGGAGGTTTACCATCTTTGCCATTAAACTTAGTGATTTTATGCAAGGAATGAATACTTAGGTATAGTACGTCGCGTTCTCCATAAACTAATTTTATGGCTTCTTGCTTTTTACCTTCCACATCAATTTTTTGCAAGCCCCCAAAACGCCCTATTCCATGATCTATGTGGGTAACATAATCACCAATATCTAAACTGGTCAGTTCTTTTAAGGTAATGGCCTGTTTTTTGGCATAACCATTTTTCACATGGAATTTATGGTAACGCTCAAAAATTTGATGGTCAGTATAACAAACCATATGGTTGTCTTCGTCTATAAACCCTTGGTGTAATGAAAGTACAATGGTTTTATAAGGCTTCACTTCTAGATTGGAGTCATCAAAAATATCATGAAAGCGCTTGGCCTGTTGTTCACTTACACAGGCTATGTAGTTAGTGAATCCTTTATCGTAATTGGTATTTAAATCTTCAATCAATAAATTAAATTGCTTATTAAAAGAAGGTTGGGGTTTGGTATTAAATGTGATTAATTCGTACCCCTTAACTCCATTCGTGGAGACATGTGTATTAGACATGACAGCTGTCGATCCAAATTCTATCAAACTAAACTCTAATAATTGCGCTTTTAGTAATGCCGAATTACAAAAGAGTTCATTAGGTTGGGCATGCTTGATATCTGATGAAAGTGTTTTAAAGGCTTCTTCTGCTTTTGCATAAAAATCGTCTATTCTAGAAAAGAGCAAATCGGTGTTTTTAAGGCAAATAACGGTTTTCTGGGCAATGTATTTTAGAAAACTTTGCCTGCTTTCTTGCAGTAGCTTATTGGCAACATTGGGGATAATACTTATTTTCTTGATTTGCGCAATAGACAGCTGCGATTCAACATCAAACGTACGGATGCTATCCACTTCATCCCCAAAAAATTCAATTCTATAGGGCTCATCATGTGAAAATGAAAACACATCCACAATGCCTCCACGTAATGAAAACTCGCCCGGCTCGGTAACAAAATCAACACGTTTAAATTGATATTCAAATAATATTTCATTTACAAAGTCGATGGAGAGCTTGTCACTTACCGAAATTTTTAAGGTGTTACGCTCCAGCTCTTTTCTGGTAACTACTTGCTCAAAAAGAGCATCAGGATATGTAACAATTATGGCTGGTTTTTTCCTAGAATTTATGCGATTTAAAACTTCGGCACGCAATAAAACATTAGCGTTATCAGTTTCTTCAATTTGGTAAGGCCTTCGGTAACTCCCTGGATAAAACAATACATCGGTATCGCCACAAAGCTGTTCCAAATCGTTTAGGTAAAAGGCAGCTTCCTCTTTGTCATTAAAAACGAGTAAAAAAGGTAGTTCACTTTGGCTAAAAACGCTTGAAATAACAAAGGAAAAGGATGAACCAACAAGTCCTTTTAAATGCACCCTAGCTTGTGGTTTGGAAATAGCGGTTTGCAGATTTTGCGTTTGCAAAGCCTGTAAATAAGTTTGCGAGATATGGGTTTTACTCACGTATTTTAATTTTAGATGCAAATTTACTATTTATAATCCTGAATTCAGAATTCAGGATTCTGAATTTTTCTTTTTTCTTTTTATCTGAAAAAATGAAAAAAATATGTAGGTTTGCAGGACTTATTAAATATAAAAATTATGTCATTTTCAGATTTATTTGATAGTGGATTTAAAAAGCGAAATGAAGATCATTTTGCTGCGATAGTTCGTGTGGCTATGGATGATGGTGTTATTTCGGATGAAGAAAAAGCGTTTTTGGACCGATTGGCCCAAAATTTAGGGATTAGTGAAGGAGATTATCAGATTATTTTAAAGGATTATAAAACCCACCCTATTAACCCACCCGTATCTTACGATAAGCGTTTAGAGCGTTTGTACGACTTGGTACGCATGGTGCATGTTGACCAAATTCATGGCGATACAGAGCACAAGCTTTTAAATAAGATTGGTGTTGGTCTTGGATTTCATGCAGTAAATGTAAAATATATTGTAGACAAAGCTTTAACTATTGTTAGTACAGGTGCCGATTTAGATACGTTTATTTATGAAATAAAGCACATGAATCAATAATCTTAATGATTGATTATAAATATAAAAGGCGAACCAAATGGTTCGCCTTTTATATTTACTTAAATGTATATGGTAGTTAATTACCAGCTTCTTGCTTGGCTTCTTCAATCATTTTTTCATTTGGTAAAATAGCAATGTTTACCCTTCTGTTTTTGGCACGACCTTCTGCAGTAGTGTTATCGTGCATGGGTTGTGTTTCTCCAAACCAATTTGTAGTAAGTCTTGCGGCACTAATACCATTGCTGGTAAGGTAGTTTGTTACAGCATACGCTCTGTTTTTAGAAAGCGTCATATTATAATCTTCAGCGCCCACGCTATCGGTGTGGCCAACCACCAGTAAATTGGTGTCTGGGTATTCTTTAAAAACACCAATGAGCTTATTCAGTGTTACCTGAGACGCGGTATTAATATTGTATTTATTGGTATCAAAATAAACACCACTGCTTTCGTCAAACGTTAGTACAATACCGTTGTCTACGCGTTCTACTTGGGCACCTGGAACTTCTTCCTCAATCTTTTGTGCTTGTTTATCCATCTTGTTCCCTATGAGAACCCCAGCAGTACCACCTACTACACCACCAATAACGGCACCTATTTCACCATTACCGCCTTTGCCAACATTATTGCCTATTATGGCTCCTAAAATAGCACCTCCTGTAGCACCAATAACGGCACCTTTTTGTTTATTATTGGCATTTTTTACGGCTTTACAATTTGTAAAATTTAAGGCCAGCAAAAATGCAAAAAGCAATAGTCCTGTTTGTTTTATAATAGTTTTCATTATGTTTATATTTTATATTTATAGTTTTGTAAAATTCATGGTAATTGTAAAGGGTTTACCATCTACGTTTAGTGTTTGTTTCCATTGCATGTATGAATCGGACAATGCAGAAAGCTTTAATCTAAAACCTTGATTGGTTTCCGAATTATGTTTCTCGTCTGTCGGCTTCAATAAGAAGTCGTATAAACCTGTTGTGGCATCAACTTCATCAATGGTGAATATAAAGTGTCTTTCGCCAGTTGGGCATCCTAAATCGTTAATGGTATAAATACCGGTATTGTTATTAGGTACAAATTGCCAATTACTACCTTCAAAACAGGCTTTAGAAGCATCATTTAATAATGTGACATTATAAGTTCCCGTTTGGTCGTAAGTGATGGTGCTTAGCGTCCAATTTCCTTTAATGGTTTTTTTTGAAGTTCTTACAACTTTTGAAGAACCACAAGCTACAATCAATAAAAAAGCAAGCATGCTTAGTATTAGATTTTTCATAATTTTAATTGTTTTAATTGTATTTCAAAATTAAATAGAAATATGTGATTTGAATTATAAGATTTAATATTTCTGTTATAGAATATCTATTTTAAACTATTGGTTTACGCTACAAATCAAATTTCACTTTTTTAGTTAATTAATAAACTAGATATATATACGTGTTTAACTAGGGATAAAGTTGATATAGATTGTAAATAAATATTTAAGAGGGTAATTAGATACTTTAATGCTCTAAGTTTATGATTAAACAGGGAAGAATTGTTTAATAATTAAGCAACCTTTTTTATTAAATCAAAGCATGGACATTTTTTGCAACGCTTATTTTCGCCTTTTTTAAATTTTTTACAGCAACTACTTTTTACATTGTTGGGCATTTCAACCCCAATTTTTTTAAGTTTTTTTATTGCCTTTCTTTGCTTCTTTTTACCCAAGAGAATAATGTTTGACAATTATTGGACAAACATAGTTATTTTTATTGAATCTAAATAAGAAGAAGTGTTAAAATTACCGTACATCATCATTTGAGGCCGAGCTTACAGTTAAATTCTGTATGTCACGATCAAACAAATATAAACCGCCCTTATCGTCTCCAATTAGGTTTATTTTATCTAAAATTGTTCGCGCCATGGCTTCTTCTTCAATCTGTTCGGAAACATACCATTGTAAAAAGTTGTGTGTTGAATAATCTTTTTCTTCTAGACTAATATGCACAAGTTCATTAATGCTTTCCGAAACAAATACTTCATGTTCAAATAATTTTTGAAACATCTCTCGGAATGATTTAAAAGTAACATTGGGTTCAGCCAATTTAGAAATTTGCGCATGGCCACCACGTTCGTTTACGAATTTAACAAGTTTAAGCATGTGGTCACGTTCTTCCTGTGATTGTGCGTACATAAATCTAGCAACCCCTTCAAGCCCTTTTACTTCTGCCCAACAGGCCATTGCTAAATAAATTTGTGAAGACTCGGCTTCAATTCGTATTTGATTGTTAAGTGCTTTTTCTATTGATTTTGATAACATAACCTTGGTTTTCTATAAAAATACGCAAAATATCAACTTACTTGCAAACCATTAGCTATGGAATTATCATCAGGATTCACAAAAACCAATTTACCGTCGGGTGTTTCGGTCATCAGTATCATACCTTCACTTTCTACACCACGCAAAGCTCTTGGTGCCAGATTAACCAAAACCGTTACACGCTTTCCAACCACTTCTTCAGCAGAATAACTTTCTGCAATACCAGAAACAATGGTACGTATATCTATGCCAGTGTCTACTTTTAAAACCAATAACTTTTTGGTTTTCGGCATTTTATCGGCCTCTAGAATGGTACCTACGCGTATGTCCAGTTTTGTAAAGTCCTCAAACGTAATGGTTTCTTTTTGAGGTTCTACCACTTTATTTGCAGCTTCATTGGCTTTTTTACTGGCAACCAGTTTATCTAATTGGTGTTGTATTGTTTCGTCTTCAATTTTAGAGAATAGTAGTTCGGCTTGTCCTATTTGGTGTCCTTTTGGAAGTAAAGTCTCTTTAGTGCTTATATCATTCCAAGACGTTTCTAATCCATTTGATGAGACATTTAGAATGTTTTTTAGCTTTTCTGAGGTAAACGGTAAAAACGGTTCGCTTATTACAGCCAATGCACTAGCTATTTGTATAGCAACATACATAATGGTTTGGGTGCGTGCCTCATCTACTTTTATCGTTTTCCAGGGCTCTTCATCTGCCAAGTATTTGTTGCCCAGTCTTGCTAAATTCATCAACTCTTGCTGCGCTTCCCTAAAGCGGTATCGTTCAATTGAACTGGCAATAACATCAGGATAGGCCTTTACAGCTGCTAAGGTTTCTTCATCCACATCCAATAAGTCATTGGGGCTTGGTACCTCACCATTATAATACTTATTGGTTAATACCACCACGCGGTTTATAAAATTGCCAAAAATAGCGACCAATTCGTTGTTATTACGGGCCTGAAAATCTTTCCAGGTAAAATCGTTGTCCTTAGTTTCGGGTGCATTGGCAGTTAGTACATAGCGTAATACATCTTGCTGGTTGGGGAACTCCTTTAAATATTCGGGTAACCAAACCGCCCAGTTTTTAGATGTTGAAAGCTTATTGCCTTCTAAATTTAAAAACTCATTGGCCGGTACATTATCGGGTAAAATATAACTGCCTTCAGCCTTAAGCATGGCAGGGAAAATAATGCAGTGAAAAACAATATTGTCCTTACCAATAAAATGAACCAGTTTGGTGTCCTCATCCTTCCAATAAGGTTCCCAATCCTTGCCTACACGTGCAGCCCACTCTTTGGTAGACGAAATATACCCTATAGGAGCATCAAACCATACATACAATACTTTGCCTTCACCACCTTCCACAGGCACTGGAATGCCCCAGTCTAAATCACGAGTTACGGCCCTTGGGCGCAAACCATCATCTATCCACGATTTTACTTGTCCATAGACATTAGGCTTCCAATCTTTTTTATGGCCTTTCAGAATCCACGTTTTTAAAAAGTCTTCGTACTTATCTAAAGGTAAAAACCAATGTTTTGTTTGCTTTAGGGTAGGGACATTGCCTGTTAAAGCAGATTTTGGATTAATTAAATCCGTTGCATTTAAACTTGTTCCACAGTTTTCACACTGGTCGCCATAGGCTTCTTCATTGCCACATTTTGGGCAGGTGCCAGTAACAAATCGATCGGCTAAAAATTGATTGGCCTTTTCATCATATAATTGCTCAGTAGTTTCTTCAATAAATTCCTCTTTGTCGTAAAGGGTTTTAAAAAATGCCGAAGCTGTTTCATGATGGATGTTGGCCGAAGTTCGTGAATAATTATCAAAAGAGATTCCAAAATCCTCAAACGATTGTTTGATAATGGCATGGTATTTATCTACAATATCTTGGGGAGATACGCCTTCATTTTTAGCTTTAATGGTAATGGGTACACCATGTTCATCACTGCCTCCAATAAAAACAACATCGTTTCCTGTTAAACGTAAATAGCGGGCATAAATATCTGCCGGCACATAAACGCCTGCCAAATGGCCAATATGAATGGGCCCATTGGTATAGGGCAGTGCAGAGGTAATGGTATATCGTTTGGACATGCTTATTCTATTTTGATGGCAAAAATAAGTATTAAGTTTGGCATTAATCAAGTCTTATTGTATTTGATTTTAAATTGACACCCGCTTTTTTCTTACATTTGATGAAAAAGCCATGAGAAAAGGTTACTTTTTTATCTTAACCTGCATGTTTTGTGTGAAGGGTTTTGCCCAACAGGACCTCGATTCTATTGTTACTGATAAATCGAATCCTATTATTTATGTAGAATGCTCTGCTGGTTTAGGTGGTGGTACAGGGTTAAACTATGGTATTGGCGCCCAGTTAAACTATCAGATTAATAAAGATTTAATGACATTTAAATATCATTTTTTGTTTGAAAACAACTTTGATTTCTTTCCGCTAAATCTGATAGTAGCGCCCTTCTTAACATCTGATTTGGAAATAAATGAATATGCAATACTCTATGGAAAACGGTTTGTAAATCCCAGTACATCTTACAGTTTTTCCGTTGGTATTTCACATAATAATATAAAAACAAGGTTAAAAGATATGGAAGGTAATCGGTATTGGCACCGTACACAAGTAATAGGCATTCCATTTGAATTTAATATTAAATGGTTTAAAGCAAGCAGAAAACGGTTTCGAGTTGGCTATGGTCTTATACCTGTGGGGAAACCAACTGCTTTTGGAAGATCATTTGGTCTAAAGTTCTATGGTAATGTTGCAAAAACTACTTATTTTGGTCTTGGCTTTACTTCTAGTTTAGGCTGGCACAAAAAATATTAAACTATGCTGTTAAAAAGATTAATATGGTTATTATTACTTATTATTACATTTAAAATGACCTCTCAAAATAATATGATACAACCTCCTTACCTAAAACCAGGTGATACAGTAGCTATTGTAGCACCTGCTGGCATTTTAAAGAACAGAACGGCCGAAATAGAAAGCGCTAAAAACTTGCTTAAAAGTTGGGGTTTACAAGTTGTGGTTGGTAAGCATGTATTTAGCCAAGCAAACCATTTTGCAGGAACGGATGATGAACGTTGTGAAGATTTCCAGCAAGCTATGGACGACTCCAAAATAAGTGCTATTTGGTGCGCAAGGGGCGGGTATGGCTCAGTGCGAATTTTAGATAAACTGGACTTCACAAAGTTTAGGAAGCACTCAAAATGGCTTATAGGGTATTCCGATATTACAGCTTTGCACAATCTCATGCTTGTTGAAGGGTTTGAAAGCATGCATGCTATGATGTGTACCAGCTTGCAAGACGACCCTGCAACCATTAAAGAAACTATCGAAACCTTTAGAAAAGCTATTTTTGGGGAACCTTTAAACTATACATTAGCGGGTTCTCAATACAACAAAGTAGGTACAGCTACAGCACCTATTGTTGGTGGGAATTTAAGCGTTCTTTATAGTATGTTGGGTTCTAAAACAAGCATAGATACAACAGGCAAGATTTTGTTTATTGAAGAAATAGGCGAGTACCGTTATCATATGGACCGCATGCTGCAAGCTTTAAAACGAGCAGGGTATTTTAATAAGTGTCAAGGTGTTATTGTGGGCGATATCACTAAAACAAGACATAATACTACTAAATGGGGTAGCTCTACCGAGCAACTCATTCTAGATGTTCTGGCAGAGTATAATTTTCCTGTGGCGTTTAATATGCCTGCAGGTCACGAAAAGGATAACCGGGCTATAATATTGGGTAGAAAGGTTCAATTAATTGTAAGCAAGGAGCAGTCTACGATTGTTTTTCAAGACTAAAACCCCCGTTCCTTCTGCAATTGCTCATAAGCATCCTGTACCTGTCTAAATTTCTCTTCGGCACCTTTTTGATGTTCTTTTCCTAAATGAATTACTTTATCAGGGTGGTATTTTTTTGCCATGGTTCGGTAAGCTTTTTTAATCTCATCAACAGTGGCGCTCTTATCAATTTCAAGAATTTTATAGGCGTTGTCAACCGATTTGTAAAACATGGCCTTGATGCTTTCGTAGTCATTTCGGCTAATGCCCAAATACCCTGCTATAGTATAAATTTGTGCCGCCTCATCATCGGTTACCAGACCATCAGCGTTAGCAATACCAAATAAAAAATGGATGAGTTGCAAACGCGATGGATGTTGCATCATTTGCCTAATTTGCATACATACTTGGCGTGTAGAAATATTTTTTTGCTTATTGATTTCTTTAAAAAGTCTAAACGCATGGTTAGCGCGTTCTTTGCCATACATGCTCACAAACTGTGCTCGTACAAAGTCCAGTTCACGTTTGTCCTGTTTACCGTCGGACTTAATAACGATAGAAGCCAAGATTAACAGGCTTACCTCAAAATCACCTGGTTTTGTTACAGGCTGGCTATAAGTGTCTCTATAAACAGAGCTATCACCCCCTCCTTTAGACATACCATCAACAACACTTCCCAGGGCCAATCCTAAAATAGCCCCAATAGGACCTCCAAAGGACCATCCCAATGCGGCACCTATCCATTTTGAAAAACTCATGTAAGTATAAATTTTATTTATCGTCAAACCTACATAAAAAGTTACACAATTGGTATCTTTGTATTCTAAAATTGTTAATTAATTAAATTTAAAAAATATGTATCCAGCAGAATTAGTAAAACCCATGCGTGAAGATTTAACCAAAGTTGGTTTTGAAGAATTGCAAACCCCTGAAGCAGTTGATGCTGCTTTAGCTAAAGCTGGCACAACCCTAGTAGTTGTTAATTCCGTTTGTGGCTGTGCTGCTGCCAATGCCCGT
Source organism: Aestuariibaculum scopimerae (assembly GCF_059428085.1). Taxonomy (NCBI): domain Bacteria; kingdom Pseudomonadati; phylum Bacteroidota; class Flavobacteriia; order Flavobacteriales; family Flavobacteriaceae; genus Aestuariibaculum; species Aestuariibaculum scopimerae. Next base: position 1,178,117 of record NZ_CM182089.1, on the reverse strand, counting down.
CCTGGTGCTAGAATAAGTTTACAGAACACTAAAAAGCCAGATCATATTGTTACTGTATTCGCAGGTGTAGATAAAGAAGCTGTCTCACGAGCCAGAGAACACATGGTGCCGTTTCCTCCAAGCTCGCCAAGTATGGCATTGTTTAAAGATGGTGAATTGGTGCACATGCTAGAGCGTCATCACATAGAAGGTAGACCTGCAGAGCTTATTGCAGAAAACCTTATTGATGCTTATAATGAGTATTGTTAGTAGGTAATGGTTAAGTGTTTGGGTTGTTAGATTATTGGATTTTTAATTGCTGACAACTGAGGCCTAGACTAAACAAACGCAACCTTTTTAAGTAACTGGCATCTATTAGGTAAATACTTTGCTATGAAAAAGACTTACTTAATTTTGTTTGCCACCTGTACGTTCCTTATGGCTTTTAAGTGCAATGACGATTCGAATTTTGAATTTGAAGACGATCAAAAAGAACTTATTGCTTTAAAACTTACTATAGAAAACCTAGTAGCAACTTCAGAGTGTAATGAAACTACGGAGTGCCAATACATGGCTTTTGGTAGTAAACCCTGCGGAGGCCCTTGGAGCTATTTAATATATTCAACATCTATAGACGTTGAACACCTTGAAAGCTTAGTGAGCGACTATAACGAAAAGGAAGCGAACTATAATGAAAAGTGGGGTATTGGATCTGATTGTGCCTACATAAGCCCTCCTACAAGTATAACATGCGAAAATAACAGTTGTGTAGCTGTTTATTAAAACCAAGTTTTACTTATTTTTGGGGCATGCAAAAAATCCTGTCATACCCCTTAACGATTATTTATTATTTGTGTTTTATATTAACATTGGTTATATTCCATCCTATACAATGGATTTGTTTAAATGTTTTTGGATACCAAGCCCATAAATTAAGTGTCGATGCCTTGCAGTTTTGTGCGTTGCGTTGTCTTAATATATTGGGCACCCGTTTTACATTTAATAATCCGCACCATATTCAGGCCAACCAGCCCATTATTATTGTTGCTAACCATCAAAGTATGTACGACATATCACCTATTATGTGGTATATGCGTAAGTACCATCCAAAATTTATAAGCAAAAAGGAGTTAGGTAAGGGCATCCCCAGTGTATCCTATAATTTACGCCATGGTGGGTCGGTGTTAATAGACCGAAAAAATCCACGGCAAGCCTTACCGGCCATTATGAAATTTGCCGAATATATAGAGAATACTAAGCGTGCGGCGGTAATTTTTCCAGAAGGCACACGTAGTAAAACAGGTGTTCCCAAACCTTTTCAAACCAAAGGCTTGGAAGTTTTACTAAAAAAAGTACCATCAGGGCTTGTGGTTCCTATTTCCATTAATAACTCCTGGAAAACAGTACGCTATGGTACATTTCCTATGGGATTAGGCACACATATTACTTTTACCGTGCACAAGCCTTTAAAAGTTAGTACCTTTGCAAATAGAGAAGTGCTTATTGATAAAATAGAAGCTACTATAAAAAATGGGGTACATCCTTAATGATTGATGAATTATGGATTGGATTACCATTTACAGCTGTGTAGTAATTGATGAGTTTGTAGGCACATAAGAATAAGAATATAAAATAAATAAAAAATGTCGATAAAGAATGTGAGATTGGAAGTAATGCAGTTTTTGGAAAAAGACGTTGATTCTCTTATAGAAAAGTATTTAATACCTGTTGAGAAAATATGGCAACCTACCGATTTTTTACCAGATTCAGAAGGAGCTCATTTTTTTGAGCAAGTCCGTGAAATAAGAGAGCTTTCAAAAGAATTACCCTATGATTTTTGGGTGGTTTTAGTTGGTGATATGATTACCGAAGAAGCTCTTCCTACCTATGAATCTTGGCTTATGGATGTTGAGGGGGTTAACCAAATGGATAAAGAAAATAGTTGGGCCAAGTGGGTGCGTCATTGGACAGCCGAGGAAAACCGGCATGGTGATGTACTTAATAAATATCTATATCTTTCTGGACGTGTCAATATGCGTGAAATAGAAAAAACAACCCAGTACTTAATAGCCGATGGCTTTGATATAGGTACCGATCGAGATCCTTATAAAAACTTTGTGTATACCAGTTTTCAAGAGTTGGCAACATATATATCACACAATCGAGTAGCAAAGATTGCCAAAAAGAAAGGAAATAAACAACTCGCTAAAATGTGTCAAATCATTTCAGGGGATGAGATGCGTCACCACCATGCTTATTCTGAGTTTGTTGAACGTATTTTTAAAGTAGATCCTAGTAATATGATGTTGGCCTTTCATGATATGATGAAACAAAAAATCACTATGCCAGCGCATTTTTTAAGAGAATCTGGAGGTGAAACCAGTTCTGCTTTCGAAGAATTTTCCAATACAGCACAACGTATTGGTGTTTATACATCTAACGATTATATAGAAATTTTAGAAAAGCTGATTAACCGTTGGGAAATAGATAAGGTTACTAACCTAAGTGATGATGCAGAAAAGGCAAGGGATTATTTAATGAAGCTGCCTGCTAGAATGTACCGCTTGTCTGAACGCATGAAGATACCAGAAAACTCTTTTCAGTTTAAATGGGTGGAGCCAGCAGTTAAGTGATTTGCGAATTACGATTGACAATTTACATTGAATAAACAAAACATCATTGATAATACCATAACTTTCGTAAAACAGACCTTGGCTAATGCGGAAGGGGGGCATGATTGGTTTCATGTTGAGCGGGTGTACAAAAACGCTTTATTGATTGCCAAAACAGAACAAGCAAATACTTTTGTGATTTCGTTGGCGGCTTTGCTTCATGATATTGCAGATAGCAAGTTTTATAATGGAGATGAAACCATAGGACCAGCTAAAGCTAGAGCATTTTTATTAGAACGGGATGTTGAAGGGGACATTATTGATCATGTGGTAAAAATCATTGAGAATGTTTCTTTTAAAGGGGGGCATGAAGTGCAAAAATTCAAATCACTGGAGTTGGATGTTGTACAAGATGCCGACAGGCTCGATGCTATGGGGGCTATTGGTATAGCCCGTTGCTTTAATTATGGGGGCTTTAGAAATAGGGAGCTTTACAATCCAAAAATTAAACCAAATTTAAACATAAGTAAAGCCGAATATAAAAACTCAACAGCTCCAACCATAAATCATTTTTATGAAAAATTGCTGTTGTTAAAAGATAGGATGAATACCCAAACAGGACGTCAATTAGCCGAAGAACGCCATAACTACATGTTAGGCTTCTTAAATCAGTTTTACAAGGAATGGAATGGCCAGTGTTAAACTACTGTATAATAAGCTTTATTTCCTTCCTGTAATTAGAGGCGCTTTTCCCCGTTATTTCATTAAACTGCTTATTGAAATGTGAAAAGTTATTAAACCCACATTCAAAGCAAATATCAGCAATACTCATTTGGCTTTCGTTCAGCAATTTGGTAGCGTGTACCACGCGATACTCATTTACCAGTTGCGTAAATGTTTTACCAGTAGCTTTTTTAAAATAGCGGCAAAATGCAGGCACAGTCATACTCACCTGATCTGCAATTTCATCTAATGAAATGTGTCTTTGGAAATTCCTGTTCACATATTTAAAAATAACATCAACTTTAGAGCTGTCCTGTGCTTCAGTTTCAAAAGCAAAACCATCAGCATTCAACAGCGTATAGTCTTCTGTTGTTGCCAAATAGTTTAATATTTCCAAAAACTTTAAAACACGCTTTAAGCCATGGTGCTCCATAAGCTTTTCAATTTTAGGACCAATCTTTTGTTTGGTCTCTACTTTAAATCGAATCCCTTTTTTGGCCCTATCAAACAAAGCAACAATAGCAGCCATTTCAGGGACATGTAAAAAGTCGTCGCCTAAAAAGTTCGATTTAAATTGTATGGTTGTTTCAGTACCATTAGCGGTTAATCTATCAGTAAAACCATTATGGGGTAAATTGGACCCTATTAATATTAATTGACTATTATTAAAATATGATAAATGGTTTCCTATATGTGTTTTGCCTTGCCCTTTGTTAATGTAGATAAGTTCCAATTCTGGGTGAAAATGCCAATACGCATGATTCTTATCTACCGTGTCTATATGTTGCTTAACTAATATAGAACTGCCGAAACTTGGGGTAAGCTTCCTAAAAGTTGGCTTCTTATTAATCATAACAGTTAGTATTGTTCATTATTATAACAAATTTACAACATATTCTTTTTTAAATATAGTTTTTATTACCCCAGTTCTGTGTTATTTTAACTTTACATTCATTTAACATATAGTTAACAGTTAATATAGCATATAAATTGGTCAAATTAGATGTTTTCTGCATGTTACTTCTGAGCTATCTTTGTAATGTAAATAAGTAATAAATTAAAAAAGCTTAAATAGTAAGTTTTTTCAAAATATAAACTCGAACAACGAGTTGGCAATATTCATTAATAATTAGTTTAATGTCTTATTTAGTTTAGTTGGTAAAGTGAGCTGTGGTGGCTCACTTTTTTTTGTATAAACCTCTTGCACATTCAATGTTAATCCAAATAATATATATAGCCTACGTTAAGCCACACTAGCCAGTCATCTTTTCTATCGAAATTCCTCCAGTTGTGGTCCAAGCCATCAATCCAGTCACTAAAATAGTATTGCCACCTTAAATCCAGCATTAAATCGGAGAGTACACCTAGTTTGTAACGAATGCCCACACTACTTACTACAGACCAAGTACTGCCACCATCCACATTAATAGGATAGGGGTCTACGCCTGGAGTATAGTTTTGAGGTTCAAACCAATAGGAGTAAAAGTTGGTTTGATCATAAATATCGCCATAAGCATCGGGGTTAGGGTTATTAAAGGTTGTCTTAGCCTGTGGGCTAAAGGTTGTGTAATGCACGCCCAAACTTATAAATGGTGCTATTCGGTATGCAAATGCTTGAAACGATCGAATACTTAGCGGAAAGTATTCTAACTGCATGCCAACATCAAAGTTTTCGGCAACACCACTGTGTGCCCTAAGCTGGTCTGCCTGTACACTAACTTTGTCTGGAGCCACCCAAAAACCTAAATGATTTAATTTGGTATAGTTCCAAGAAACTTCACTACGTAATTTAAAATGGTCGTTAAAGTAGGTGTCGGTGGTGTAACAATTACAGTCAGCACTGTAAGCAAAGCTAATATAATGTATAATACCAATACCTATACCTGAATTCCCCAGATTGGTAGTCTCTTCATTTCGGCTACCGAAGTCGGACCTAAACTCTACCGGACCAGCTATAACACCTATTTCGTGGGAAAAACCTAATTGCGAATAAGCGGCTTGACAGACTAGAAACAAACCAAATATAGAAGCTAACAGCTTGGTATTAAGCATAATAAGGTTTTGTTTTTGAGGCGTTAATAATAGCAAATATATAAAAAGCAAGTTAACAAACAAACAAATACAATATACGCTAGTAAATTATAAAATTATTTATTGCGAAATTTAAAAAAAAACGACAAAAAAATTATAGATAATGTATCTTTGCATCGTTAAATTGTATATTCAATAATATAAAGCGTTTTTAAGCCATGTAAATTGATTATATAGTGTGTAACAATAGAGAAATTATAAGTCGTAGTTGCATTTTAGTATCATTATCTAGCTATGCAACGCAGCGATCTAACATCTAATATAAAAACAAATGAACAGTAACGTTGAAGCTTTTTTAGACCTTGTAAAAGTACGTAATGGTAACGAACCTGAATTTTTACAAGCTGTAGAGGAGGTTGCAGAAACCGTAATCCCTTACATTGTTGAACATGACATATACTATGGCAAGAACATTTTGCTGCGAATGGTAGAACCAGAGCGTGTTATTACATTTAGGGTATGTTGGGTTGATGATGAAGGTGAAATACAGGTAAACAGGGGTTATAGAATACAAATGAACTCGGCCATAGGGCCATACAAGGGCGGATTGCGTTTTCACCCTACAGTGAATTTGAGCATTCTGAAGTTTTTGGCTTTTGAACAAGTGTTTAAAAACAGTTTAACCACACTGCCTATGGGTGGTGGTAAAGGGGGTAGTGATTTTGACCCTAAAGGAAAAAGTGATAATGAAATTATGCGTTTTTGTCACTCGTTTATGAGTGAGTTGTTCCGACATATTGGTCCGAATACCGACATCCCAGCTGGTGATATTGGTGTTGGTGCTAGGGAAATAGGCTTTTTGTTTGGGATGTACAAAAAACTAAGAAACGAATTTACCGGAGTGTTAACTGGAAAAGGCCTGTCTTGGGGTGGTTCTTTAATTAGACCAGAAGCAACAGGTTACGGAACCGTGTATTTTGCAGAAAGCATGCTTAAAACCAAAGGCAAGGATTTTAAGGATAAAACGGTGGTGGTCTCGGGTTCTGGAAACGTAGCGCAGTATGCCGCCGAAAAAGCCATCCAATTGGGTGGTAAGGTGGTAACCTTATCAGACTCTTCAGGATACATATATGATGCCGATGGTATCGATGCCGAAAAGCTTAAGGTTGTTATGGATATCAAGAATGTAAAACGGGGGCGTATAAGTGCTTATTTAGGCACTTACCCAAAGGCTACTTTTGTTAAGGGAAAAACACCTTGGGAGGTAGCATGCGATATCGCCTTACCATGTGCCACACAAAACGAGCTTAACGAGGACGATGCCAAAACATTGATAGCCAATGGATGTATATGTGTGAGTGAAGGTGCTAATATGCCATCAACTATAGAAGCAGTACATACATTCCAAAAAGCCAAGATATTATATGCACCTGGAAAAGCTTCGAATGCTGGAGGTGTGGCAACATCTGGTTTAGAAATGACGCAAAACTCTTTAAGGTTTAATTGGACTCGTAATGAGGTAGACTTAAAACTTAAAGAAATTATGGCCAATATCCACGATTCTTGTATCGCTTATGGTGAGGAAGAAGATGGTTATGTAAATTATGTAAAAGGTGCTAATATTGCAGGCTTTGTTAAGGTTGCAGATGCTATGTTGGCACAAGGGATTGTATAATAATCACGTATTTTAAATAACGAAGGCTCCCTACTGGGAGCCTTCGTTATTTAAAATAAAGTCATTTAAACGAGTTTATATATTATTATAAAGTAAAACTCGTTAGATATAAATATATTTGAATACTTAAAACCTAAGTATGTTTAAAAGACTTCTTGCATTTATAATCTATTTATGGCCCTTACTGCCATTTGCCCAGGATTATTCAGCACTTTGGGAAGGTCATTTTTCATATTATAACATCAAGACCGTAGCCCAGGGTAACGATAAAATTTTTGTCGCTGCCGAAAACGCCATATTCAGCATTGATACACAAACTAATACGTTGGAGAAACTTACCACTATTCAGGGCTTATCGGGTGAAACCATCTCGGCCTTATATTATAGTGAATTGTATGGGCTGCTAGTAATAGGTTATGAAAATGGGCTTATAGAAATTGCATTTGATGACGACGATGCTATTTTAACCGTTGTAGATATAATTGATAAATCTACCATACCAGCAAACAACAAACGCATCAACCATTTTTATGGTTATAACAATGTGGTTTATATAGCTACCAATTATGGGATTTCGGTGTTCAATTTAGACCGCTTGGAATTTGGTGACACCTATTTTATTGGTAATAATGGTGGCCAAATACCCGTTACACAAACTACTGTGTTAAACGATTATATTTATGCGTCCTGTACTGGAGGGAACGGGTTGAGAAGAGCTTTGGTGGCTAGTCCTAATTTAATAGATTTTAGTAATTGGGAAGTGGTTACAACCGGTAATTTCTTGGCTGTTGCCGCACAAACGGATACCTTATATGTGGTGGGTGCTAACCGAAGGATTTATAGAGTGATAAATGGCGTACTAACCGAATTGTTTTTATATCCCAGCCTGCCGTTGGATGTACGAGTAGTAAACAATAACCTAGTGGTAACCACGGCTAATCAAGTGTATGTGTACGATGCCAGTTTTAATGCCTTGGCACAGACTGCTTTAGATACTGGAGCTTTTGCCACAACTTATACGGCAGCAACCATTGATTTGAATGCTATTTATATAGGTACTAAGGATTTTGGAATTTTAAAAACGGACTTACTAAGCCCTGGGTTATATGAGGAAATCCATCCTGAAGGGCCATTGTTAAATACACCATTTTCATTGCAAGTGGAGCCAAATAGCTTGTGGGTTACATTTGGGGAATATGACCTGTTTTATAATCCGTACCCTTTAAACAATAGAGGTTTTAGCCATTTAAAAGAGGGTGTATGGCTTAATACTCCATACAGTGAAGTGTTTGGTGCCAAATGTTTAAATGCTATTTCCATAAACCCATTTAATAACAGCCAAGTATTTATAAGCTCTTTTTTTAGTGGGATGCTGGAAGTAAATGATGAAGTGCCTACCATATTGTATAACGAAACCAATAGCGGATTGGAATCTTTGGTATTACCCAACAACCCAAGTTATATTGACGTTAGGGTAGGAGCTACCGCTTTTGATAGCAATGGAATTTTATGGACCACTGGAGGGCAGGTAGAACACCAATTGAAATCGTATAACCCTTCCAACAACCAATGGCGATCCTATGCGCTAGATGCCGTTATTCCAGGCGCTTTTGCCAACAATGGATTTATAGATATTGTTATTGATAACAACCAAACAAAATGGATGACAGCAGGTTATAGCTATGGGGTTATTGGGTTTAATGAAAGCAATGGTACGCCTCTGGTTAAAGGTCTTTTTAGAGAAGAAGAAAACATGCCCATAACCTATGCAACGGCACTGGCTTTAGATAAAAGAGGGCAACTGTGGATAGGCACCTATAGAGGTTTGCGGGTATTATATAATACCACTAACTTTTTTGAAGACGAGGTTCGTGCTGAAGAAATTATCATTGAGGAAGATGGTATAGCCAAAGAACTTTTGTTCCAACAGTCTATTACCGATATTAAGGTAGATGGTTCTAACAATAAATGGATTGGAACAATTGATTCGGGGGTGTTCTACTTTTCATCCAATGGACAGCAAACTATTTTCCATTTTACAACAGATAATTCGCCATTACCATCAAACAGCATACGCGATATTGCTATAGATGATAGTAACGGGGTGGTTTATATGGCCACTAATAAAGGGTTGGTGTCGTTTCAATCAGGCGGGTCCAGTCCGTTGGAAACCTTAGAAAGTGCTTATGTGTACCCAAACCCAGTAAGGCCTAATTTTAATATTGTTGACAATAAGGTAAAGATTAAGGACATTTCAGAGAATGTCAATATTAAAATAACCGATATAGAAGGCAATCTAGTTGCCGAGGCCCAATCGCGCGTTAATCAACGCTATAGTGGCTATAATCTTGAAATTGATGGAGGTACAGCTTATTGGAACGGAAAAAACTTAGCGAACAATGTGGTGGCTTCAGGCGTATACCTAGTGATGCTTTCTGATTTGGACACCTATGAAACCCGAGTGTTAAAAATAATGGTTGTAAGATAATGTTAGTCACTACAAACGCCATTGTTCTATCTAAATTAAAATATAAGGATAATGACTTAATTGTAACATGTTACACAGAACAATTGGGAGTAATGAGTTTTTTGCTGCGAGGGGTATTGAAAAACCATAAAGCAAGTACTAAAGTGGCCTATTTTCAACTCCTTTCCCAGCTGCAATTAATCGTTATTTATAAAAATAACCGCAGTTTACATACCATTAAAGAAGCTAAGCTAAGCAACATATACAATAGCTTACACTCCAATGTTTTTAAAAGCGCCATCATTATGTTTTTAGCAGAGGTGCTATTGGGTACCTTAAAAGAAGAAGAGCGCAATGCACCACTTTACAGCTATTTGGAAACCACATTGTTGTGGCTTGATGAACAAACGGAATATGCCAACTTTCATTTATTGTTCTTGCTTAAATTAACCAAATACTTAGGCTTTTATCCAGACACTACACATGCTAATGCACCTTACTTTAACTTAAGTGAAGGTAAGTTTGAAAACAAACCAGATGATAATTACAGCATTTCAGGTGAAAATTTAATACTGCTTAAAAGCCTCTTAGGCACAACATTTGATGCCCTATCTGAAGTAAAAATCAGTGCCAAACAAAGGCAAGCATTTTTAAATATGATTTTGCTTTATTTTGAATTACATTTGGGACGTTTTAAACCCCCTAAGTCACTGCAAATATTTAATCAAGTTTTTAATTAAACATGAAACTTTTTTATACGACTTTTTTTTTGTTATTAGCATTTGTACAAGCACATACGCAACAGATTAAAGTGTTGAATAGCCTAACCAAAGAACCTATTTTTGGCGTTGCTATTTATAATCTGGATCGCTCTAAAAGTACTGTGACCAATTTTTTGGGGGAAGCCTCTTTAGATGAATTTTTAGAATCAGAAACCATTTTTTTTAAGCACTTATCACATATTCTAAAAAAAACTACCAAACAGGAACTGGAAGGCATCAATAGAGTGTATTTAGAATCTAATACTCAAGATTTAGATGAAATCGTTATTTCAGCCTCAAAGTTTGAGCAAAACAAGCGAGACATACCACAAAAAATAATAAGTATAAGCCAAGAAAGTAATCAGTTTACCAATCCGCAAACCAGTGCCGATTTGTTGGAAACCACAGGGCAGGTTTATATACAAAAGAGTCAGTTTGGAGGGGGTAGCCCCATGATAAGAGGGTTTTCTACCAATAGATTATTAATAACAGTTGATGGAGTTAGAATGAACAATGCTATTTTTAGAGGCGGTAATTTACAAAACGTTATTTCTATTGATCCTTTTTCCATACAAAATACAGAAGTTACCTTAGGGTCTGGCTCTGTTATCTATGGTAGTGATGCCATTGGTGGTGTTATGAGTTTTTACAGTCAAAAACCTGAGTTGTCATTAACAGACTCACTATTGTTTAAATCCAATGCCATTGTACGATATGCAACTGCAAGTGATGAAAAAACAGGACATTTTGATTTTAATTTGGGATATAAAACATGGGCTTTTGTAACCAGTGCTAGTTATTCCAATTTTGGTGATTTACGTATGGGGAGTCATGGTCCTGATAATTATTTAAGACCCGAGTTTGCATTGGCCACCAGTACAGGTGATATGGTAATACAAAACAGTAATCCGTTAGTGCAAAAGCCAACGAGTTACCAACAGTTAAATTTGATGCAAAAAATACATTATAAGCCTTATGAAACGTTGGATTTTGATTTGGGAGTGTTTTACACAGCAACATCCAACTATTCGCGGTACGATCGTTTAATCCGTTATAGAAGGGGAGGCTTAAGGTCAGCAGAGTGGTATTATGGTCCGCAAAAGTGGTTTATGTCTAATCTGCAAGTTACAAAACTAAGTAGTCATGCAACCTTTTATGATAAAATAAAGATAATGGCGGCTTACCAGAACTTTCAGGAAAGTAGGGTAGACCGCGATTTTCAATCCACAATAAGAAATATCCGGGAAGAAGCGGTTGATGCCTATTCTTTCAACTTAGATTTTGAAAAAGCATTAAGTAACCAAACAGAGCTTTTCTATGGGTTAGAGTATATTTATAACCAAGTAAAGTCCGTTGGTGAAGAAGAAGATATCACAACGGGTATGGTGTCTTCAACCGTATCGAGATACCCCAATGGGTCTAATTGGCAATCGGCTGCAGCTTATACAAGTATTAAGTATAAACCCAACACGAAATTTGTATTTCAATCGGGGTTACGTTTTAACCACATTACATCCAAAGCTGATTTTAGTGGGAATAACGTATACTTGAATTTACCATTCCAATCGTCTAGCAATGATGCAAGCGCGCTTACGGGAACTGCTGGGGTACGTTGGTCGCCCAACCCCATATTGCAATGGAAATTAAATGCATCATCGGCATTTAGAGCACCAAACATTGATGACATTGGTAAGGTGTTCGATTCTGAACCAGGGGCGGTAGTGGTACCAAACGACAACTTAAAACCCGAATATGCTTATGGTGGCGATTTGGGGATGAAATTAAATTTTGGAAACAAGTTTATTTTAGACCTAAGCACGTATTATACTTATTTAGATAATGCTTTGGTGCGTAGAGACTTCACTCTAAATGGCGCCACGGAAATCATGTATGATGGCGAATTAAGTACTGTGCAAGCCATACAGAATGCCTCTAAAGCCTGGATTTATGGTTTTGAAATGGGTTTAAAATGGACCCTTACAGAACAATTAAAGCTTACATCGCAGTACAACGTAATTGGTGGCACTGAAGTAGAAGGGAATATTGAAGTGCCTGTTAGACACGCTGCACCTAATTTTGGAAATACCCATTTGGTTTGGTCAAACCAAAATTTAAAATTGGATGTGTTTACTAATTATAATAACGAACTGTCTTATTACCAATTAGCACCTTCGGAAACAGAAAAGGATTATATCTATGCCATTGATGCTAATGGCAATCCCTATAGCCCGTCGTGGTATACCTTAAATTTTAGAACCCAATATCAAATAAATACATCTACGCTTGTAACAGCAAGTTTAGAAAACATTACAGATCAGCGTTATAAAACCTATTCATCTGGCATAGCTGCTGCGGGAAGGAACTTTATCCTATCTTTAAAGTATAGTCTGTAACCCTTAATTTTTAAGAATGTTTTGGTAATTAAATAGCTATTATTAAACTTGTAAAATCAATTTCATAGCCAGCGTTTGGCGTTAAGGTAATATAAAAGTAGTCTTCGCTTGTGTCTAGAATAACATTCCAATCTTTAACGGCATATCTATTACTTGGTGAAACTCCCGAAACACTTAATCCTGATCCTCTACCAATACCTGATCCTTGTAATGTTGGCAATAGGGGTTGTCACTGCTCAGATTGGTATCCGTAACGGTATTAGAATAGATACTTTGGGACATAAGATGATATGAAGGGAAAAGAAAGCAGGTTAATATGTAGTATTTCTTAATTTTCAAGTAGGCTAAGAAATTTTATAATAAATAATTCTAAATTTTATAGTTAAACAGCTTAGTTCTTGTAGGTTTTTTATAGTTTGTTTCTATTTTTGCTTTATGCAACAAAAAACGACCTATACGTTAGAGGAAGCCACAAAAAAACTAGAACATTATTGTGCTTACCAAGAGCGATGCCACCAAGATGTTATTAAAAAGCTAAAGGGGATGCATATGATACCCGAAGCCATAGATGTGATTGTTGTACATCTATTAGAACATCGGTTTTTAAACGAGGCCCGTTTTGCCCATGCATTTGTAAGTGGTAAGTTTAAAATAAAGCATTGGGGAAAGCGTAGAATGTTTCTTGAACTAAAGAAAAAGGGCATAAGTAAAACTATTATAAACCAAGCACTTGCTAGCATTAATGACCGGGACTATGAGGATGCGTTAAACCGCTTAGCTAAAAAGAAAGTGGCTACCATAAAAGAAACGAACAAGTTAAAAAAGAAAAAGAAATTTGTAGACTATTTTCTTTATAGAGGTTGGGAGCCACATTTAGTTTATGATAAAGCCAATGAACTAATTGTATAGTGTTTTACAGAGCAAAAGAGGCCCCAAAACTAATGGTAAATTGATTATGTAGTTTTTCACCAGGGCTTAAGGTATCCGTATTGTATTTGGCCAAAGGCACATTTAATTCACTGTAAATACCAAATCCACTTGTAAAAAAGTAGCGGGCTCCTACATGACCACCAAAGTTTTTTAAGCTTAAGTTTAATCCTGGATAAAAATCGAAATTTTCATCTATACTTACAATATTACCAAGGTTGGCATTAAAGCGGCCTTTTACATCAAAACGGTCACCAAAACTGGCACTGATGGCATCATTTATATTTAAGGCATAAGTAGATGATATCCCAAATGACATATTTTCGCCAACACCAAAATCATAACTTATATTAATACCCGTGGCATTGTCTTGAAAATTAGCGCCTACTTGAAATTTATTGTCGCCGCTGCCTATAAAGGCTTGTGAATGACTAAATGATACACTTAAAAGGGTTGCTAATAGGATGAATTTGCGCATGATTTGAGTTTAAAATTAAATGATAAAGATATTAAGTTTATAATAAATACAAATCGATTTTATAATCTATTATGGGTTTTTACAATGGCTTGCTCATTTTTCCAATCAATCCATTTCTGGCCTTTTATGCGACGCATGGCATTGTCAAAATTTCGCATAATAATGATGTTGTAAATGGCCTTGGTTAGATTTACGGGATTTCTGGCAATGGCACGTAAACTCATAGAAAATCCTGGGGTTATGTAACGCATGTAATGCCAGTAGCCCTCGGGCATATAAAGTATTTCGCCATGTTTAAGCTCAGTTTTATAACCTTGTGCTTTTTCTAGCATGGGCCATTTTTTAAAATCGGGGTTGGTAAAATCAATATCCTCTCGGGTAATCAATGAATGTGGAATTTTATATAGGTACTTATTTTGTTTTTGATCAAATAAAATAATTTCTTTCTTTCCTTCAAAATGAAAATGAAAGATATTGGCCAGGTCAATATCAAAATGCATAAAGGTATAAGAATCGCGACCTCCAAAAAACAACATAGGAATACCTTTCATAAGGCGTAACCCAAAATCCGGAAACTTAAAGTCCTTTTGTAATTGTGGTATTTCTTTGAGTGGATTCCACAAAAAAATTCGGTATTTGGTAGGCTCGGCTTTTAGAAGGTCTATGTAGTCCTTCAGTTTCATTTTTGCATGCGGTTCGTTAAAACCATCTTTATAATCTACAGGCCTATCGTCGTAAAGCGGTATGGTAATATCGCCTCCTACAGCTTTCATATAGTCCAGATTCCATTTGGTATAGGCGGGCCAATCTTCAATAAAGCGCTCAATAACCACAGGCTTTTGCGGTTTAAAGTAGTGCTTTAAAAAGTCCTCTTTTGTAATTGTTTTTACACGAGGAATATCTTGTAAGTTCAACGACAAGGCTTAAAATTTAGAGAGCCAAAGTTAAGAAAACGTTATTAAAGTATAAATAGTATTTTATGGATATAAAAGTTTTGGACAAAAAACATAGCCATACTTTATAGTATTAGAACTTATGCTACTAATGTTCAAAGGCGTTGGATAGTTGGAGTCATGTCCTCTGAGTAGTGTTACTCACAGGTCATTTAACGAACGACTCACAGACCATGTGATGATCGGTTTAGAGACTAGTTAGCGTTCTTGGCTTTTTGTTTTGTCATTTCATTACGCTCAATGGTATGCCCTGGGCGCGACCACTTTGGTTTTTCACCTGCAGCTTGGTATTTAGATTCTGTAGCCTCAACTGTTTGGGGTTGCATTTTTTTAATGAAAGGTTTTTGCGGATTTAAGCCCAATAGCTCAAACATTTTCATGTCTTCGTTAACGTCTGGGTTGGGAGTTGTTAATAGTTTGTCGCCTGCAAAAATGGAGTTGGCCCCTGCAAAAAAGCACATGGCTTGGCCCTCGCGTGTCATTTCTGTTCTACCGGCACTTAAGCGTACTTGGGTTTCGGGCATGACAATACGAGTGGTAGCTACCATACGTATCATGTCCCAAATAGAAACTGGTTCTTGGTCTTCCAGAGGCGTGCCTTCAACAGCCACCAAAGCATTAATGGGAACAGATTCTGGCTGTGGGTTCAAAGTAGAAAGCGCCACAAGCATACCAGCGCGGTCCTCTACGTTTTCACCCATACCAATAATACCGCCACTACAAACGGTAACATTGGTTTTACGAACGTTATCGATGGTTTCCAATCGGTCTTCAAAACCTCTAGTGGAAATCACTTCTTTATAATATTCTTCTGAAGAATCTAGGTTATGGTTGTAGGCATATAAACCAGCCTCAGCTAAGCGTTGCGCTTGGTTCTCGGTAATCATGCCTAAGGTACAGCACACTTCCATATCCAGCTTGTTAATGGTACGAACCATTTCCAATACTTGATCAAATTCCTCACCATCTTTTACATTACGCCAAGCAGCACCCATACATACCCGTGAACTTCCACTGGATTTAGCACGCAAGGCTTGTGCCTTTACTTGTTGTACCGACATTAGGTCATTGTTTTCAATATCGGTATGGTATCGCGCTGCTTGCGGACAATACCCACAATCTTCTGGACAGCCCCCTGTTTTTATAGACAGTAATGTACTTACCTGTACGGTGTTGGGATCGTGATGTAAACGATGTACAGTGGCAGCTTCATAAAGCAACTCCATGAAAGGTTTGTTGTATATGTCTAGAATCTCTTGTTTGGTCCAATTGTATCTTGTATTGCTCATAAATCCATATTGATTTAAAAAATCAAAAATACTAATAAAAACGCTTATAGGTTATTTTTTGCCTATTAAAATTGAAACGGCATTACCGCCAAATCCTACAGCGTTTATTAAGATATTTTGAATTGTTTTTGGTGTTTTGGTGTGTTTTACAAACGGAATGTCTATGAATTTTTGATGCTTTAGCATTAAAATGGCCAACTCTACACTTAACATGCCTGAAGCCCCAAAGGTATGCCCTATTTTCCATTTGTTGGAGGTTAATGCAGGGATATGGTCTTTAAATACGGTTTCAATAGCTTTGTATTCACTTAAATCGCCTTTTATGGTGCCCGGTGCATGCATAACAACCACGTCCACAGCTTCTGGAGGAGTTGTTCCCAGAGCCATTTTCATTGATTTTTGAAAGCATTTGGCATCACTTGAAATGGAAATATTATGCTTTAAAATTTCAGTAGCATAGCCATAGCCTTTTATAACCGCTAAAGCATTGGTTTGTTCTCCAGTTTCTAAACAGGCCATAGAGGCGCCTTCACCCAATACCATAGTATTTTTGTTTTTATTGAGGTCTAGGGCACGGCAAGGAAAATCGGTAGCCTCTCTTGCATAAATTTTTAAGGCTTGCATTTGGGCAATAGTAAAAGGAGTTAATGATGCTTCGCTACCGCCTACCAGAAATTTATGGCACATGCCTGATTGTATCCAGGCAATACCATTTAATAGGGCATGGAGTGCCGTGGAGCAGGTAATGGAATGACTAATTTCTGGACCCTGCGTTTGTAAATCGTGTGCTACCCAAGAGGCTATATTACCCAAAGTTGTAGTGGGCGAACTAAGGGTTTGTGCTTTGCCATTTTTCAGGAAATCGTCGTAATAGGTTTCAAACA
Organism: Aestuariibaculum scopimerae; assembly: GCF_059428085.1. Classification (NCBI taxonomy): domain Bacteria; kingdom Pseudomonadati; phylum Bacteroidota; class Flavobacteriia; order Flavobacteriales; family Flavobacteriaceae; genus Aestuariibaculum; species Aestuariibaculum scopimerae. The sequence goes on along the minus strand of NZ_CM182089.1, from coordinate 1,160,945 downwards.
GTTGGGTGGCACCACGAGAGGACCCAATGTTAACCCCAAAATTATCAGAACTTTTCCAGGCTGCCTGTTTAATGGCTTGTCTAGAGGCGTATATAGCGTACAAAACGGAGTTGTCTAAAGCACTATATTTGGTGTCTGATGCCTTTAATTGCTTGATATCCTGCTTAGCACTTTCTGGAATTTTGGCAACTAAGCTTGTTTTGTTGCCAAAAGCTTGTTCTGTAAAGCAATGTTGGTTGTTTTGGTATTGGTGCCAAGCATCTTTTAGGGTGTGTCCTAGAGGTGAAATGGACGCAATGGCTGTTATGGAAATTGGTTTTTGCAAAAGCTTTATTTTGTCAACAAAGTTATACTATTTCTAAGGCATCTTCAATAACTTGGTACACTTTCTCTAACTGTTTTTTGGTAATTACGTAAGGGGCTTGAATATAAATGGTTTGTCCTAACGGACGTAAAAATACACCATGCTCCATGAAAAAAGAAAATAATTTATCACGTAAATTCCCGTAGCGGGACATTTCGATGTTTAAATCAAGGGCAAATATAATACCTGTTTGCCTTATGGATTTTACCTTGGGGTGTTTCTTTATACGATTGCCAAACACTTGGTGCATGGCACTAATAGTTTTAATGTTATTTTGAATGTCGATAGATTGTAGAAGCTCAATGCTTGCTAAGGCAGCTGTACAGGCTAATGGGTTTGCAGAATAAGTATGCCCATGAAACAAGCCTTTGCCAATATCATCACTATAAAAGGCTTCGTAAATATGTTGTGCACATGTTGTAATAGCCATGGGTAATAAACCTGCTGTTAAGGCTTTGCTTAAACACATAATATCTGGTAGTGTTTCCATATAAAGGGAAGCAAAATGCCTACCTGTTTTGCCAAAGCCAGTCATAACTTCATCTGCAACGGTAACAATATTGTTTTTTTTACAGAATTTTAGAATTTCATTTAAGCCATTAGCATCATACATTTTCATGGCGGCCGCTCCTTGCACAAGAGGTTCGTAAACAAAGCCAGCAACATTGTTTGTTTCTGTAAGATGGTTTAATGTGCTTAAAACACTAGCTATATTTTCTTGAGTTGGTGTTGGAATGCGCTTAACTTTTATAAAGAAATCTTTAAAGGGTCCATTATAAACGGATAAGCCTGAAACACTCATGGCACCAAATGTATCACCATGAAAACCATCTTCAAAAGCAATTAAAGTGTCTTTCTTTTCGCCATTGTTAAAGTGGTATTGTAGGGTCATTTTAATACCAATTTCTACACTGGTGGAACCATTGTCGCTAAAGAATAACTTATTTTGATTGTTAGGGAGTATTTTTATAAGTTCTTCACTTAGTCTTATGGCAGGTTCGTGGGTAAAACCACTAAAAACAACTTGATCCAATTGCTGCATTTGCGCTGTAACCTTTTGTGTTATAAAATCGTTACAGTGTCCATACATACAAGTGTACCATGAAGCTATGGCATCAATATACGTATTGTTGTTTTCATCATATAAAACACACCCTTTGGCTTTAGTTAGAGCTATGGCATTGGGGTGCAATTTGTGCTGTGTTAAGGGGTGCCAAAGATGTTTCTTATCACGCTGTTGTAAACTCATAGTTTGTCTTTAAATAATTCGGCATATTCCTTAACAACGTTTTTATCAAAATAAGGTTCTTCCTCAATGCGGCCAATTATGGGTATATTTGTCATTTTTTTGATGACAGACTCTGAGGAAGGGTGCTCGTCGCCACTAAAAACAATAGACACCTTAAATCCCTTTTCCTTGAGTAAATTAACCGTTAAAAGGGTGTGGTTAATACTCCCTAAATAATGCCTTGACACCACAATAACATGGTAATCTGGCTTTATGATATCTAATATGGTTTGATGGTTGTTTAAAGGCACTAATAAACCACCAGCACCTTCAATAACCAAATGGTTGTTAGTTGTTTTTGGGGGATGTATGTTTTTTAAATCGAGGGTAATATTATCTATTTCGGCTGCGGCATGCGGACTCATAGGGGTGTTAAGAGCATAACTATTTGGGTGGAATATGGACCGCGTATTTGACACCAGATTTTGAACTTTATGGGTATCGCTATAATCTAAATCCCCAGCTTGTATGGGTTTCCAATAATCAGCTTGCAGGGCTTCTACTATGATGGCAGATGTTATGGTTTTACCAACACCTGTTGAAATTCCTGTAACAAAAAATGTTTTCATTTTACAAAAGTAGCAAGTAGTTTTAAGACTTCCGATATTTCTTCGCTTGAATTAAATGCATGCAAGCAAAAGCGCAAACGCTCTTCACCTTTTGGCACTGTGGGCGATAAAATAGGTTTTACACTAAAGCCCTGTTCCTGTAGTTTTTGAGCTATAGATTTTGCATGGTCATTTCCCGAAACAATACAGCATTGTATAGCAGAATGGCTTTCTATAAAATGAGTTTTAAGATTATTTTTAATGAGTTCCAATTTAAAGTAAGCAATAATTTCATGCAAGGCACCAATATGTTCGGTATTTACTAAATCATGATACGCAGCATGTATGGTTGCTAAAGTATGGGGCGGCAAGGCTGTGGTGTAAATAAAACTTCTTGAAAAATTAATTAAATATTGCTTTAAGGGTTCACTGCACAGTATAGCTGCACCGTGTGTGCCTATAGCTTTCCCAAAAGTCACCAAGCGCGCAAAAACGGCTTTTTCTAACTCTAGTTGTTGTATCAAGCCAACCCCACGTGTTCCAAAAACGCCAACGGCATGTGCTTCATCTATAATAAGGTGGGCCTTGTGGGTTTTGCATATATGGGCCATTGTAATTAAATCGGGCGAATCGCCATCCATAGAAAACACAGACTCGGTAACAACATATAGTTCGGCATTACCCTTAATACGTTTTAGGGTTTCATCAAGACTTTCCAAGTCATTATGTTTAAACTTGTAGGCCTTGGAATGGCTCATAGAAATACCATCGCGAATGGAAGCGTGAATGTATTCATCATACAGGATAATATCGCCTCGTTGGGGGACACTGGAAAAAAAACCAATATTGGCATCGTATCCCGAATTGAAAATTAAGGCACACTCACTGTTATGAAAATCGGCAAGCATGGTTTCAATAACATTAAAAAGCGGGTGGTTTCCTGAAAGCAACCGAGAACCTGTTGCGCCATTTTGCTTTATGTTATGGCCCATTAAAAAGTCATGAGCATTGTTAAAAATAGTTTCAGATTTAGAAAGTCCTAAGTAATCGTTAGATGAAAAATCAATTAAATTGTTTTGTGCCAGAAGTACGCGTAAAGCATTGCTGGCTTTACGGGTTTCCATTTTGTTTTCTAACTTTTTAGGCAATTTCATAAAACAAATGTATGCAAAATTTGTACTTTTGGAATCATGTAAAACGTCTATTCCTATCTATTATGAAAATGTATGCTGTTATCTTATTGTTTTTTGTATCATGTATGGGCTTTGCCCAAAATAATTATATTGTAAAAACAGAAGATGGTAGGCGTGTTTTGCTAAAAGCAGACTATACATGGGAGTATATTGATATGGAAAAGCCTACGGATGATAAACGGTGTAATTTAGCAAAAGATTTTGTTGAACCCGAGTTGAATAATAAGATTCAAGCCCAGCTAAAAAAAGGTCGTGCAACTATTGAGCATGTAAAAAAGAAAGTCGCTAAGGACTATGATTGTACGGTAGATGATGTTATATTACTGTCCTTCACCGAACAAAAATCTAAAGGCGTTTATCAGTTTTGTGCAAATGGAAAAAAAGTTACCTATAAGCGCAATGGCCATGCTATTATAGAAAGCGGGAAGTTTTTTTAATACCCTAAAAAAGAAAAAATAATTAAGGTGTTTCGCGTATCTTTACGTTATGTATGCCTTGGTAGATTGTAATAATTTTTATGCGTCTTGCGAACGTGCCTTTAACCCTAATTTACGCAATAAGTCTGTTGCTATTTTAAGTAATAATGATGGGTGTGTTATTTCCCGTAGTGATGAGACCAAAGGGCTTGGATTACCCATGGGTGCACCTATTTTTAAATGGGAAACGTTTTGTAAAGAGCACAACATACAGGTATTTTCATCTAATTATCCATTGTATGGTGATATGAGTAGTCGGGTTATGTCAATTTTAGAACAATTTACGCCCGATGTGGAAGTGTATAGCATCGATGAGGCCTTTTTACAATTTAAAGGCTTTAAGGGTTATGATTTTAAAGATTACGGATGTCAAATAAGGCGTCGTGTTTTAAAATGGACAGGCATTCCAACTTGTGTGGGGATAGCCCCTACAAAAGCATTGAGCAAAGTGGCAAACAAAATAGCCCGAAAGTTTCCAAAAGAAACAAATGGGGTTTATGTTATTGACTCTGAAGTACAGCGTATTAAGGCCTTAAAATGGATTAAAATAGAAGATGTTTGGGGTATAGGTTGGGGCTTAAGCAAACGATTAAAGAAAAAAAACTGTAAAACGGCATTTGATTTTGTGCAATTGGATGATGAATGGGTGCTTAAAAACTTTTCAATTACCGAGTGGAAGCTTAAAAAAGATTTAGAGGGTATTTCTAAATTAGAATTAGAAACCTTAAAAACCAAGCATGCTATTGCAACTACACGAAGTTTTGAATATACGTATTCCGATTTAGAGAATATTAAAGAACGTATTTCAACCTTTGCTACAAGTTGTGCCGAAAAATTGCGTAAGCAGGGAACTAGCTGCCATGTTGTTTACGTTATGCTAAGTAGTGATAGGCATAAAAAAGATTTAGAGCAGCATAGGGTTAGTAAGTGTGTGAGCTTGCCATACCCGACAGACTCTAGCTTGATAATAAGCCAACGGGCAGTTAAAGCGGCAACAGATATTTTTAAAGATGGTATTAAATATAAGCGTGCGGGTGTTATTGTAACAGGTTTGGTGCCAACAGATAACCACCAATTGCACTTGTTTGAAACTGAAAATCCCAAGCATAAACCTTTAATGCGGACAATAGATGGGTTAAATGCTAAATACACGGCTAATAAAGTAAAACTGGGGAGTCAGGATTTAGAGCGTACCTGGAAAATGCGCCAAGAACGACTGTCACCAAGATATACCACTAATATTAATGATATTATAAAAGTGAAATGATGTGTTGCTTACAAGTGTAGTAAGCTTTTAAATGTTTATATTTAATTAAATGCGATGCGATGATGTTACATGAATCTAAAAGTCTAACTTTTTTTACCCCAGATGAAACCGATAGCTTAGGGGCACTTTTTTATGATAATGGAATTTCGGCAGGATTTCCCTCACCAGCAGATGATTTTAAGGAACAGCGCTTGTCTCTAGATCGAGAGCTTATAAAGAATAAAGAAGCCACTTTTTTTGCACGCGTAAGCGGGCAATCCATGATTGGAGCAGGGCTTGAGGATAGTGATTTGTTGGTAATAGACAGAAGCCTAGAACCTGAAAACAATAAAATAGCTGTATGCTTTTTGGATGGGGAGTTTACGGTAAAACGCTTAAAGGTAAATAAAGAAGGCATATGGTTACAGCCAGAGAATCCAAATTATCCAATTATAAAGATTACCAGTGATAACGATTTTGTTATTTGGGGCATTGTTACCAATGTTATTAAAAAGGTATAAAAAAAGTGCAGAATCTTTCTGCACTTTCTTTCTTGTATTATAAAAATAAAGCTTGTTAGTCTACTAAAACAATTACTTTATTGTCTTTCATTTCAATGGTTCCCGAACTAATTTTTAAGGTTAGTATTTTGTCATCGTCATTGTGAGGTATAACTTCAGAATGTAACGAATCAAAAACCAAGTGACTTTGTGTATGTGTATAAATTTTAATGGTACCTTCTTTTAAAAGAGACACAATAGCAGCGTGGTCTTTTAATATTTGAAACTCGCCATTAATACCAGGCAGGACAACAGAATCTACTTCTGAATTGAATAATGTGGCCTCTGGTGATACAATTTCTAAATACATGTTTTTTAATTATGAATTTAGAATTATGAATTCAGAATTAATTAAGAGAAAACCCATAATCATAATCCTGAATTCATAATTCTTAATTTGTTTAAGCATCCGCAAGCATTTGGTTTCCAGCTTCTATAGCTTCATCAATAGTTCCTTTAAGGTTAAACGCTGCTTCAGGAAGGTGGTCTAATTCACCATCCATAATCATGTTAAATCCTTTAATGGTTTCTTTAATATCTACCAATACACCAGGAATACCTGTAAACTGCTCTGCCACATGGAAAGGTTGTGATAAGAAACGTTGTACGCGTCTTGCTCTACCTACTGCTAATTTATCATCTTCTGACAACTCTTCCATACCTAATATGGCAATAATATCTTGTAATTCTTTATAGCGTTGTAATAACTCTTTAACACGTTGTGCACAATCGTAATGCTCTTTTCCTAAGATATCAGCTGTTAAGATTCTTGATGTAGAATCTAGTGGATCTACTGCTGGATAAATCCCTAACTCTGCAATTTTACGGGATAAAACAGTTGTGGCATCTAAGTGGGCAAACGTTGTTGCAGGAGCAGGGTCTGTTAAGTCATCCGCAGGTACGTAAACCGCTTGTACAGATGTAATAGATCCTTTTTTAGTTGAGGTAATACGCTCTTGCATGGCACCCATTTCAGTAGCTAAGGTTGGTTGGTAACCTACCGCTGAAGGCATACGGCCTAGAAGCGCAGATACTTCTGAACCAGCTTGTGTAAAACGGAAAATATTGTCTACAAAGAACAATACATCTTTACCTTGACTATCACCAGCACCATCACGAAAATACTCAGCAATAGTTAATCCTGATAGCGCTACACGGGCACGTGCTCCTGGGGGCTCATTCATTTGTCCGAATACGAATGTTGCTTTAGATTCTTTCATTTTAGATTTATCAACTTTAGATAAATCCCATCCACCTTCTTCCATAGAATGCATAAAGTCCTCACCGTAACGGATAATACCGGACTCCAACATCTCTCTTAACAGGTCATTCCCCTCACGCGTTCTTTCACCTACGCCAGCGAATACAGAAAGTCCCCCGTGTCCTTTGGCAATGTTGTTAATTAACTCCTGAATCAATACTGTTTTACCTACACCAGCACCACCAAATAATCCAATTTTACCACCTTTAGCATAAGGCTCAATCAAATCGATTACTTTAATACCTGTAAATAAAACCTCGGTAGAAGTTGATAAATCCTCAAATTTAGGTGCTGTACGGTGAATAGGCAAACCAGCTTCACCAGCTTTAGGTAAATCGCCAAGACCATCAATAGCGTCTCCAATAACATTAAACAAACGTCCGTAAATATCTTCCCCTATAGGCATTTGTATAGGAGCACCGGTAGCAGTAACTTCAGTGCCTCTGCTTAAACCATCGGAGGAATCCATAGCAATAGTACGAACCGTATTTTCACCAATATGGGATTGTACTTCCAGTACTAATATAGACCCGTCGGGTCTTTTAATTTCTAATGAATCGTAAATTTTTGGGAGCTCTGAACCAGCACCGAATTCAACATCGATAACCGGACCTACTATCTGTGCAACTTTACCTGTAACTTTAGACATTACTTATATGTTTAATATTATGCGTTTTAATTCCGTGAAAACGGTTTTTGTTTTCGCGTGCAAAGATAGATGTTTTAATTTAAAAAGAAAGTGGTTTTTTTCTTTTTTGCGCATAAAAAAACACCTTTATATTAAAGGTGTTTTCTTGATATATATGTTCTGGTTATTTATAAATTATTTATAGTCCATGAAACGTAATACATTGATCCAATGAACCCTGTACCAAATGCAGTAAAATATTCTTTACCGGTTAGGTTTGTGGCGCCTACTTTAAAAATGGATTTTAAACTGGGTATTTTATAATTAACTTGGGCATCGACTGTATGATAAGCTGGTACATCGCCATTTCCAAAAGTAGCTTCCCAAAAATAAGTGTCGCTCCATCTCCAGGCAACATTAAAACCGAAGTTTTCAAACAGATCGGTATTTCCAAAAGTCATTTTAAACTTATGCTCGGGAGTGTTAAAGTTTGTAGCGAAATCTGGATTGGAAGCTTTATCAAAATCCAATTTGGCATAGGTGTAGTTTCCGCTTAGATCAAAACCGCCAAACACTTTGGCCGATAATCCTAAAGAAGCACCATAGGAATTAATGTTTACATCTGCATTGGTATAAGCACTGTAAGCTTGGTAATCGCCATTGGCTATGGCGGCAACAGATAATAAATTATCGCCTACGGTTCCATAATAAGGGGCAATAACTACTTCTTGTGAAATAAAGTCTTTATAGCTATTGTAATAAGCACTAAAATCGGCAATAATATTATTGAATTTGCCTCTATATCCAACTTCTGCAGAAGTGATCTGTTCTGGTTTTACCAATTCTGGATTGGCGATGGCATCGGGGTCGCCCAAAACAGCAGGATTTCCAGTTGCTGCTAATTGTTGTACAGAACTTAGTGTATAGGAGTTGGTGTAAGTAACAGCACCAGTTTGGGTTATGGTACTAGGCTGTCCTAATAATTGCCCATTGGTGCTTACACTAAAGGTCCTAGAGTAGCGGTTTAAGTTATCAGGTGCAGCTCCAATTAAAATGGCCCTACCGGCATCTAATCCAATAAACAGATCTTGTGTTGTAGGGTTTCTAAACCCTGTTTGTACCGATGCTCTAACATTATGATCGCGGTTAATGGTTAACCCAGCGGATATTCTTGGGGAATAGAAACCACTAAAAAATTCAGATTTGTCATAACGCATAGAACCGGTTAATTTCAAGTCTAGATTATCATTTAGCTCTAAATCTTTTTGAATTTGCATATACATCCCAAATTCTGAATAATCAATAGGTGCGTCACTATCTGTATAAATGGTTCCTGAGGAATTTAAGCTGTATTTTCGGTAAGAACCCCCAACCTGAATTTCCGCAAAATCTATGAGATGACCAAAGTTATAATTGGCATCACCGTGATAGTATTTCGATTGGTCTTGGAATTTTGAACCTGTTAATAGATTTGGGTCTTTTATGGTTCTATCAAATGCTGCGTTAAAAGCATTGCTTCCAGGTTCATACCTTCCTGTATCTGCTTGGGCTCTTGCTATGGTATGGGCTTGTGTGTCATTGGCACCTCCCAAAACAGCTTGGGCGTAGGCTCCTGCATACTCCCCAAACCATTGGTTGTCGCCTTTCCAAGCGCGGTTTATGTTAACACCTGTAAATACCATATCATAGGAATCACCTGCCTTATCAGCCACTACATACCCCCTTAAAAAGAAGTTGTTGTTTCGTATTTCCAGTTTATGCTGTTCTTGAAAAAAGGAATCAATATTGTATCGGTTGGTGCCTTGGTAAATGGTTGACCCAACACCAACTTTACCAACATATGATATTTCAAAATCATTTTCCCAAGGGCGAAAATACAAGCCCCAGTCGGATTTTATACTTTCAGCTTTATAATCGGTTAAATCACGTTCGTTATAGCCTGTTCTACTAACGGCTACCGAAGGGACTAAAGTGCTAGCCCCTGGAGGCAAGGCTCCTATACTTTCTAATGTTATAGCTACGCTATTAATATTTGCAGAGAAATCGTCGCCATACACATTAATACCATCATAGTTCGGATTGGAGGCTCTAGTGCCGCCTGAAGAATTTTTATCAACTTCACTGGTAGCTGCCCAATCGGTTCCTCTTAGGATACCAAAATTAACTTTAGCTGCAAATTTGTTGCTGAATTTATAAGCGGCTCTTACGCTTACATCGGTATAAGGATTGTCTCCAGCTGCTTCTTGAGATGTTATACCTCTTTTAATAGAAGCGCTGATACCTTGAAATTCAAAAGGGTTTTTACTTCGCATAAATAGAATACCGTTAAAAGCATTGGCACCGTATAATGCCGAAGAGGCTCCTGGAAGCAATTCAACACTTAGTACATCGGTTTCAACCATACCTACTAAATTACCTAAAGGGAAATTCAAGGCAGGCGAGGAGTTGTCCATACCATCTACTAATTGCATAAAACGGTTATTGGCAAAAGTTGCAAAACCACGGGTGTTAACAGATTTGAATGTTAAACTGTTTGTATTGACATCCACTCCTTTAAGGTTTTCTAAATCGTCATAAAAATCAGCAGAAGCCGTATTTTTTATTTCTTTTAACCCAAGGCGCTCTACAGTTACTGGCGATTCAAAAATTCGCTCGGGTGTTCGAGAAGCTGAGATAACGACTTCATCTAAAAAAGTTCCTTCTTTTAAAATGATGGAAATATTTTGGTTATTGGATGTTATTTCTACAAAAGCTGTTTCAAAACCAACACTACTTGCTTGAAGTGTAAATGGTAGATCTTGGCTAACTGTTAAAGTAAAATTTCCATCAAAGTCTGTTACGGTACCTGTTGTTGTTCCCGTTATAATAACATTAGCGCCTGGGATGGGCTGGCTACTATCATCGACAACAGAGCCGGAAATTGTTGTCTGCGAATAGGCTAGGCTACATAATAATAGTAGCATAAAGGACAGTGTTGTTTTCATCTATATAGGTGTTAATTTAGTTTAGCAATTAAATTGCAATTTTATATCAATTATAAAAATATAAAAAAATTATGCACGCATAAGAATATTTAACAAAATAAATCAGTTTTTTTTGTGATATTGTTAAAATATTTGGAAATTGAATGAGATTAGCTTCACTAAACTTGCGTTTATCGTCGCTCGACTCGCTCTGTTGAAATGACAAATATCTGCTTTAAGTTACTACTCTACTGTAACAGATTTTGCTAAGTTGCGAGGTTGATCTACATTTTTGCCTAACAATACCGCAATATGATACGATAATAACTGTAGTGGTATGGTTGTTAATAAAGGGGATAGCGACTCTAATGTTTCAGGAACTTCAATAACATGGTCGGCAAGTTCTCTTACCTGTACATCACCTTCTGTAACGATGCCAATAATTTTGCCTTTTCTTGATTTTATTTCCTGAATATTGCTCACTACTTTTTCGTAATGGCCTTTTTTTGTGGCTATAACCACTATAGGCATATTTTCGTCGATTAAGGCAATGGGACCATGTTTCATTTCTGCAGCAGGATAGCCTTCGGCGTGGATGTATGAGATCTCTTTTAATTTTAAAGCGCCTTCTAGGGCAACCGGAAAGTTGTACCCTCTACCCAAATACAGGCAATTGCGTGAATTTTTATAAATGTCTGCAATCTTCTTAATGTGGGCATCTGCTTCTAGAGCTTTTTCAACTTTAGTAGGAATCATTTCCAATTCTAAGAGGTGATGACGAAAATCTGAGCTACTGATGGTTCCCTTAGCCCTAGCTAAACGTAATGCCATTAGTGATAACACGGTAATTTGTGTTGTAAAAGCCTTTGTTGATGCCACACCAATTTCAGGCCCCGCATGGGTATAAGCGCCAGCATGGGTTTCTCTAGCAATAGAAGACCCTACAACGTTACAAACGCCGAAGACAAAAGCACCTTTAGATTTTGCTAATTTTATGGCAGCCAAGGTGTCGGCTGTTTCACCAGATTGAGAAATGGCAATAACAACATCATTTTCAGTAATGACAGGGTTTCTGTATCTAAATTCTGAAGCGTATTCTACTTCAACGGGTATTCTGGCAATATCTTCAAAAATATATTCGGCAACCAAACCGGCATGCCAAGAAGTTCCACAAGCCACAATAATAATACGGTTAGCATTAAGGAACTTTTTCATGTTGTCTTCAACCCCAGCCATTTTTATAATGGCCTCATTTCTAAGTAAGCGACCTCGGTAAGTGTCTGTAATGGCTTTGGGTTGTTCGTGGATTTCTTTTAACATAAAATGGTCAAAGCCACTTTTCTCTATTTGCTCTAGATTTAATTGCAATTCCTGAACATAGGGGTCTACTAAGGAATCGTCCTTAATCTTTCTTATTTTTATGCCTTTGTGAAATCTAATAATAGCCATCTCTTCATCTTCTAGGTAAATGGCATTTTTAGTGTATTCTAAAAAGGGAGAGGCGTCACTGGCAATAAAAAATTCATCTTCACCAATACCTACAGCTAAAGGACTGCCTAAGCGAGCAATAACAACTTCTTCGGGTTTATTCTTATCAAAAACCGCAATGGCGTAGGCGCCAATAACCTGGTTTAAAGCTACTTGTACAGCTTTTCCCAATTTAACACCTTCTTGTTTTTTAACGTCTTCAATTAGATTGATGAGAACCTCGGTATCAGTATCAGATTTAAAAGTGTAACCTCTAGATAAGAGCTCTTTTTTTAAGGACTCGTAATTTTCAATAATACCATTGTGAATGATAACCAAATCTCCAGAGTTTGATATATGTGGATGGGAATTCACATCGTTAGGCACCCCATGGGTGGCCCAACGGGTATGGCCAATACCTACATTGCCGTGCTTGGTAATATCCTGCTCTGTACGGGCTTCCAGATCGGCTACTTTACCTTTGGTTTTACATACTTTTAGATCGGTGCCATCAAATAAGGCAATACCAGCACTGTCGTACCCTCGATACTCTAAGCGCTTAAGGCCTTCAATAATAATGGGATAAGCTTCTCGAGTTCCTATATACCCTACTATTCCACACATAAATTTAGATTATTTTGGTTCAGTAAAAAATATCTCCAATACCATTTTTTTGTCATCGGGTACGTTTTCGTTTGTTCCGTACAAAATAGTACCTCTAGGTGTAATGATACTGGCCGAAGGGACTGCCGTTACATCATCTTCACTATTTAAAATCTTGCCAGTATTGGTATAGTTTACATTAGTTGATAGTGTGAGGCCTATTTTAGTATTGGTTGAGTCTCTCAGTAAAATGTTGTTTAAATGCTCTGTAAGACGTATTTTATATTTAGAAAGTCCTGTACTTTCATTGGTTCTTCGTTGTCCCAGATGTATGGTTTTAGAAAAGTATGCCTCTTGGGCGCTTTCAATAGGGTCGACAGTATAATCAATAAGGGTTATATTGTTCTTAATATCATAAACATACAACCTGTCGTAAGTATGAAAATCGGTATCACCATCAGTTTGTATGGTCTCATCTTCGTAAACAAGCAATTGGGCATCATTAATTAAACGCTTTAAAAGATAATTGCCGTTGTTGTCCTTAATGTAATTACCGCTGGCGTCTGTTTTTCTATAGGTGCGTTTAAAGGCTTCAAGCGCTTCAATGGTTTCGCCATTGTAATCTACCATGCCACTAAATAAATCTACTATGGCCATAGAACCTTCAGCTCCTTTTAAATAAAGCTTTTCATCACCCAATGTTTTGTCACCATTTTGCAGACTTACCATATTGTAGTCGTTAATAAAGGTGTTTAGTATGTTACCAGCAAAATTTAAGGTGTAGGTAGATTGTACCCTTTCACCATCCGTTGTGCCGTCACTTGAATAGTAAATAACAATATTGGCATTGGTAGCTTTTAAATTCAGCAATATCATATTGCCTTCGTCATTTATAGCTTCAGTTTTAAAGTAAAGCCCTCTAAAATAGTCTTTAAAGTTGCTGGAATTGCTCAATACCGCATCACCTTCCTTGTCTATAATGGCCGATCTCCAAAAAATAGTATCCAATTTTCTTCGCAATGCAGGGGCTGTAAATTCCGTGGCTTCTAGTTCACCAGCATCGGTATAGGTATCCAATCGAATAACATCACTACTAGGAGTAAACGTACTGTCACTAAAAATTAAATCGCCTTTGTGGTCATCAAAATTGATTAAGGAGGTGCTATTTAAAGAAAAGTTATCACTAACATTTACAGAGCCATCTGCTTTGGAGTAATAATTTTGCACATCGCCTAATGAACCATTGGGGTCGAAGTCCCTTAAAAAGTAGTTATTTTTATAAATAAACAACCTAATGGGGTCATTGCCATACAATGAATCGCTAATGGTGTATGTTGAATCTGTAATTGCCCTACTAAAATAGGGTATGGTTAAAACAATAGAATCTATTGAAGTGTTATCACCAAAATTAGGACTATAGGTTGTAGGTTCCAGTTGGGTTACAATACTGGCCGTGGTTTTTCCGTAGGCAGGATCTTTAAATACCCCCAACAAGTTTGAAGCCAAGCCATTAATTTGCAATGAATCTAATTTTTTATTGTATGCAACTATTTGTGCATTCTCGTAATTGGTTCTGAAATTTGAATTTTCGTCTCCAAGCACATCACTTTCAATATTGGTAAAATCTTTATCGCAAGCTAAAAAAGATGAGAGAAGAAGTGAAAAAACGATAGTGAGTTTAAGGGCTTTAAATGTCTTTTTCATATATAACTTAAATGAATGTATAGGTACTTAGCTTAAAACGCGTGTATTAAAGAATTCTGTATAAGCTGGACCAAATTCATCTTTATTTTTGTATTCTAAAACAGGTTTTTTTGATGCTTCTAAATATGCTTCCAAGTCTTTTGGTATGGTTTCAGACCCAATAATCAAGGCGTCGGAATAATCTATGGCAACTTTCATTAAATTAACATATGATGGTTCTTCAAGCACTTTAATGGCATCTTCATTAATAGCGTCAAATTTAACTTTATTAAGCATATCTTTATTTAATGTATTGTTAAAACTTTGGTTGTACACCGAAGTCACCACTTTACTGTCGCTAAATAAAGGCTCATCTGTATAGTATTCTTTAAGGTATATGGGCAATAACGACGCTAGCCAACCGTGTACATGAATAATGTCTGGCGACCAATTTAATTTCTTAACCGTTTCAATAACACCCTTTGCAAAGAAAATAGCGCGCTCATCATTATCAGAGAATAAATGTCCATCTTCGTCAGTTAACGTTGCTTTTCTTTTAAAGTACTCATCGTTATCAATAAAGTAAACCTGAATACGCTCTTTAGGGATGGATGCTACTTTAATAATAAGCGGCATATCTAAATCGTTTATCACCAAGTTAATTCCAGAAAGCCTAATAACTTCATGTAATTGGTGCCTACGTTCATTAATATTGCCATATCTAGGCATAAAAATTCTTATCTGCCCCCCTTGTTGGTTAACAAATCTGGGAGCTTCAAAAGACATTGAAGAAATTTCGGTTTCAGGTAAATAAGGTACTACTTCAGATGATACATATAATATCCTCTTATCTTTCATATACTTTTAGTTTTAAAGTTGAAAGGTCAAAAGTTGTAAAGTTACTTACTTAAATGTGTTAGTTGTTAAGTCGTTGGTCGTTAAGTCGTTTAGGCTAACGTTTAACTTTAAAATTTAACTTTTACTTTTAGCTTTCAATCATTTAATCTCTGAATTATTTGATCTTTGAATCCAGCCATGGTGGAAGGATTCCAAATAAAAAACACGCAAAAGTACAAAAATTTATGCAGATTGCTTGTAAAATCTTAAGTTTGCACGCGTTAATTTTATATTAAAAGGTGGAAGTTTATTCAGAAAGAAAGCAAATTGAAGGTGCTGTAGATGCTTTAAAAGCTAAAAAGCAAACCTTAGGACTGGTGCCTACCATGGGTGCTTTGCACGATGGCCATTTAGCACTGGTGCAAACGGCTTTAAAGTATAATGATAAGGTTGTTGTAAGTATTTTTGTAAATCCGACACAATTTGACAATAAGGAAGATTTAATAAACTACCCCAGAACTTTAAATGCAGATGTAGCATTGCTTAAAACTGTTAGTGAAGATCGAATTTTAGTATATGCACCTACAGTAGCAGATATTTATGAAGGCAAAGCACAAGCAGAAACCTTTGATTTTGATGGACTGGAATTTGAAATGGAAGGTAAATTCCGTACAGGACATTTTGATGGGGTTGGTACCATTGTAAAACGCTTTTTTGAGATTGTACAACCCGATAATGCCTATTTTGGACAAAAGGATTTCCAGCAATTGCAGATTATAAAGAAGCTTGTAGAAAAACACCACCTGCCAGTTAATATTGTTGGTTGTGATATTTATAGAGAACCATCGGGTTTGGCCATGAGTTCTAGGAATACCAGGCTAGAGCCCCGTTTTAAAAAAGTGGCGCCGTTTATATATAAAACATTAAAAACTGCCAAAGAACAGTTTGGCACAAAAAGTGCTAAGGAAGTGTCGCAATGGGTTGAAAAACAGTTTTCTAAGCAAGATTTATTGCAATTGGAATATTTTATTATAGCTGACGTTGCAACCCTTAAAATAGTGAAACAAAAATCTAATAAGAATAAATACAGAGCTTTTATTGCAGTATATGCAGGAGATGTGAGACTTATTGACAATATTGCTCTAAATTAATTAACTTTGCCACATGCAAATTCAAGTAGTAAAATCTAAAATACACAGAGTAAAGTGTACTGGTGCAGACTTAAACTACATTGGTAGTATTACTATTGATGAAGATTTAATGGATGCCGCCAACATTATACAAGGCGAAAAGGTTCAAATTGTAAACAACGATAATGGTGAGCGTTTAGAAACCTATTGCATTCCAGGACCCAGAAAAACGGGCGAAATTACACTAAATGGGGCAGCTGCCAGAAAAGTATCGGTGGGCGATACCTTAATTTTAATAACATACGCCTTTATGGATATTGAGGAAGCCAAGGTGTTTAAGCCCTCACTGGTCTTTCCAGACGAAGCCACAAACTTGTTAAAATAAACCTTTTGAACCCTAAGATAAAAAGAACCCTAAGAATTTTACTCCCATTGTTACTGGGAGTTTTTTTAGTCTGGTATTCGTTATCTAAAGTATCTATAGATACCATTTGGGGGTATTTAAAACAATCCGACTATCTGTGGATTGTATTGGGGGTGTTTTTGGGCTTATTAAGTCATTTATCCAGGGCCTATCGCTGGCGATTTCAATTAGAGCCCATGGGGTATAAGGTAGCATTTGCTAACAGTACCATGGCGGTTTTTGCCACCTATTTAATAAATTACACCATTCCCAGGGCGGGCGAGGTAGCCAGGGCTTCCATATTGTCTAATTACGAAAACGTTCCTTTCGAAAAAGGTTTTGGAACCATTGTGGCCGAGCGTATGGCCGATTTATTGGTCATGGCCTGTATTATTACCATAACCCTGTTTTTACAATTCGATTTTATTTATGGGTTTTTAATAGAAACATTTCACCCAACCAAAATAGTTATAGCCCTTTTGGTGCTTGTTATAATAGGCGTAGTGTTTTTTAGATATATAAAGCAAGGAAAATCTAAATGGGCCCAAAAGCTTAAGCACTTTATCAACGGTTTGGTAGAAGGTGCTTTAAGTATCTTTAAAATGAAACAAAAATGGTGGTTTATTTTCCATACCCTCTTTATTTGGGGCATGTACATCCTTATGTTTTATGTAACATCGTTGGCTATTAAAGATTTACATGGTATATCGGCAGGGGCTATTTTAATAGGATTCATATCGGCAAGTTTTAGTATTGCGGCCACCAATGGGGGTATAGGTTCTTATCCGTTGGCCATTTATGCGGCTTTTTCAATATTTGGTATTGCCCAAGAGCCCAGTATTGCATTTGGTTGGATTATGTGGGCCTCGCAAACCCTTATGATCATTATTTTTGGAGGGTTTTCACTTATCTATTTGCCTATTTATAATAGGAACAGAGGGCGTTAAATTTGTTTGTCCGCTACGCGGAATGGTAACGGGGTGGTATGTTTTCTACAATACTTGAACCGCTACGCGGTAATATCCCCTTAATGACACGCCATTAATCACAAACCACACATTACAAATTCATAATTAATTCATAACTTGGCAACGTCAAATCTCAATTCTTTTTATGATGAAGCATATACTACTTACTCTTTTGTTGTGTATATCTACTCAAGTTATAACAGCACAAGTAAAATACGAAACATTCGAATCGACCAAGTTGGGACAAACACGCGAAATAAAAATTCAACTTCCTAGGGGGTATAACAGTAGCGATAATAAAACCTACCCATTGTTTATTGTGTTCGATGGCGATTATTTGTTTGAGGCCGTTGCAGGTAATGTCGATTACTACAGCTATTGGGAGGATATGCCGGCATCAATTGTTGTTGGGGTAAATCAATACAACACACGTTTTGAGGATTGTATGTATTCACAACAAAACTCCTTGCCCATAGAAACCGGAGCCAGTTTTTTTGAATTTATTGGTATGGAACTCATTCCATATATAGAGCGTAAGTACCGTACTGCCAATTTTAAAGTAGCCGTAGGCCATGGTGAAACAGCCAATTTTATCAATTACTTTTTGTTAAAACCACAACCGCTGTTTCAAGGCTATGTGGCCGTAAGCCCCGAGTTGGCTCCCAATATGATTAATTACTTGCCCGAAAAATTAAGTAAATTACAAACCAAAGTGTTTTATTACTTGGCAAATACCGATAACGATACGGGTTCTATAGTACAGATGACCCAGGCACTAAATACCGATCTTACTACAATAGCCAACGATAATCTGCATTATGATTTTGATAGCTTTGAAGGCCCCACGCATTACTCAGTGCCCGTGCATGCGCTGCCCAATGCCATCGAGAATATGTTTAGTGTGTTTCAACCCATTAGTAAAAAAGAATACCAGGAAACCATATTAAAATTAGAGACCTCACCTGTTGCCTATCTAGAAGACAAGTACCAGACTATTTACAATCTGTTTGGCCTTAAAAAGCAAATATTGGTAAACGATTTTAGAGCCATTGCTGCTGCCATAGAAAAGCATGAAAGCTTTGAATACTATGAGGCTTTAGGAAAAATGGCACGTGATGAATACCCAGATACCTTATTGGGCAATTATTATTTGGCAAGGTTTTATGAAGAAACTGGTGAGACCAAAAAGGCCATGAAAACGTATAAGTCTGCTTATATCCTCGAAGAAATTGCAGGGATTACCAAAGACCTCATGCTGGAAAAGGCCGAAGCCATTAAAGTAGATTTTGGATATTAACAACCATTATGGCCAAAGTAAAAACCTCTTTTTTTTGTCAGAGTTGCGGTAGTCAATATGCCAAATGGCAGGGGCAATGCAACGCATGTAAAGCTTGGAACACCATTGTAGAAGAGCTTATTCAGAAACCCGATAAAAACGATTGGAAGTCGCCCACAGCTACCGTAAAAAAGGCAGCAGTTCCTCTGCGTATTAAAGATATCGATATGTCGCAAGAGGCGCGACTTAATACCATTGATAACGAATTCAATCGGGTGCTGGGCGGGGGCTTGGTTCCGGGCTCTTTAACCTTATTGGGCGGCGAACCCGGGATAGGCAAAAGCACCTTATTGCTTCAAATATCCTTAAAGTTACCCTGTAAAACCTTGTATGTGTCGGGTGAAGAAAGCCAGAAACAAATAAAAATGCGTGCCGAGCGCATCAACCCCGATAATAACCAGTGCTATATATTAACAGAAACCAAAACCCAAAACATCTTTAAGCAAATAGAGGCATTAGAGCCCGATATTGTTATTATCGATTCCATTCAAACACTTCATAGTGATTATTTAGAATCGGCTTCGGGCAGTATTTCCCAGATCAAGGAATGTACCGCAGAGCTTATTAAGTTTGCTAAAGAAACTGCCACACCAGTTATTTTAATAGGGCATATTACCAAGGATGGCAACATTGCTGGCCCCAAGATTTTAGAGCATATGGTAGATACGGTTTTGCAGTTTGAGGGCGACCGCAATCATGTATTTAGAATATTACGGGCCCATAAAAACCGTTTTGGTTCTACCAACGAGCTGGGTATTTATGAAATGCAGGGCTCTGGGTTGCGGGAAGTGTCCAATCCTTCAGAGATTTTAATCTCAAAAAAAGACGAAGAACTTTCAGGAAATGCCGTAGCAGCCACTTTAGAGGGCATGCGCCCTTTAATGATTGAGGTTCAGGCCTTGGTAAGCACAGCCGTATATGGTACCCCACAGCGTAGTGCCACCGGGTTTAATGCCAAGCGTTTAAATATGCTGTTGGCCGTATTGGAAAAGCGCGCTGGCTTTAGGTTAGGAGCCAAGGATGTGTTTTTAAATATTACGGGCGGCATTACGGTAGACGATCCTGCTATTGATTTGGCCGTGGTAGCCTCCATTTTGTCCTCTAATGAAGATGTAGCCTTGCAAAAAGACTTCTGTTTTGCGGCCGAGGTTGGACTATCTGGCGAAATACGCCCCGTACAGCGTGTAGAGCAACGTATTCTAGAAGCCGAGAAACTAGGTTTTTCAACCATATTTGTTTCTAAGTACAATAAAATTTCATTGAAAAACACCGTTATAAAAATCCAAATGATTTCTAAGATTGAAGATTTAGTGGCTTTGATTGTTTAGTTTGTGTGGAGAAAGGTGAGATGCTGACCTTCGTCAGCATGACAGGTCAAGGGGTTTAGCCTGTCCTTAGCAGATTTGTCACCCTGAACTTGTTTAGCTACGCTGAATCTTCGATTTCAGGGTCTACGCCCTAAAGGCTCCCAAAGGTTCTCCCAATTTGGGTTCTCTTTCTCTATCAGGTTGATTTTCCATTCACGATGCCAGTTTTTCAATTGCTTTTCCCTACTAATAGCATCATTTATATATTGAAACTCTTCATAGTAAACCAACATCTTGAGCTTGTATTTAGAAGAAAACGAACACCCTTCACCCTTAACATGTCGTTCCATTCTATCATCAATTCCACCCGTTACACCAATGTATAAAGTTCCTCTGGGCTTGTTCGTAATTATATATACCCAATAATTGTGGTAGGCTCTTTTTACCATAACTTAAAAGTGTTGAAAATAGACTTAGGGGTTTTCATTCAAGCAAAGATATTATTTTGGATTGAAATTTGTGTGGGGAAAGGTGAGATGCTGACCTTCGTCAGCATGACAGGTCAAGGGGTTTAGGCCTGTCCTTAGCAGATTTGTCACCCTGAACTTGTTTAGCTACGCTGAATCTTCGATTTCAGGGTTTTGCCAAGATTAGATTAGGATTGAGATGCTGACCTTCGTCAGCATGACAGGTCAAGGGGTTTAGGCCTGTTCATGCTTTTATTAAATAAAAAACACAGCACTAAAAAGCACTGTGTTTTATTCCAATAAAGTAACGAATAGAAGGGTTTTATATGTTAAGGAAGTACGGTTTCTTCCTTGGTAGTATTTTGAGGGCGATCTTTAGCGGTTACCGTAATTTTATCACCACTTAAATCATCATTTAATACTGTTGCGGTATAGTCCCAAAACAATCCGGTTTGGTCTGCAATGGCCTCGCCTTCTTCTACCAGAGAGCCATCGCCGTTTTGGATGTTTACGTTTACACTAGCCACATCAAAGTTATCGGTCACTCTAATGCGAATGGTATCGCCTATTTGTCCGCTGTAGTTTTCTAAATCTACTTCCTCAATATCGGGCGCATGAAAATAGTCGGCTACCGCAACGTTGTAGGCGTGTTGTCCTGTTTTGGCTTTTGCCTGATAGTCTTCTTTTTGAACGGGATCGGCCAGTACCGATTTTCCATAAATGGTTGCCATTTGAAACCTGCTGCGTACGTCTTTTTGCGCCTCGGTAGGCTCTACTCCGGATTCTGCAGGTAGTTTTGCTACAAATACTTTTCCGTCCTTACGACGCCGGAATACAAAATTTCCAACCTGTCCGCTTAGGCCATAGGTGGCCATGTTATCTTTACTTTCTGCCATAATAATAATTTTTAAAATTCATTTTTCTTGTTTTTATGTCTATTCGTTTTATTGAAATATTATTGTTTTTTTGTTCGACGTTCCTTCGACGGAGGTTCGACGGAATTATATCGATCTTGTTTTGATGATTTTGTCATAGCGAAGGAGGCACGACTGAAGCTATCTCTTTGTTAAGACAGACTGAGCTATCGTGGACGAGATTGCTTCTTCCCGTTGGTCATCGCAATGACGGACTTTCCAGCCCAGCCGCCAGTCAGCTTGAGCGGAGTCGAAAGCCTTAAACTGCCGGAATTTAAAAGGGCTTCGACTCTGCTACCTTCGACATCTTTCATAATGATTTGAAATTTTGATGGTTAAGCGTTTCGACTCCGCTCAACGTGACATTAGGACTACTCGTTAAACTTGTCAATTTCATGCACTGGTTAAATTCATTTAACAAAACACTCAACGTGACATTTAGATTGCCTGTTAAATTTGTCATTTTATTACACATCACTAATCAATAATTAATAATCCGGTTACAATCCCTACCGCCAGGCCCCCAGCTCCAAAGCCCAGCGCATTCCAAACCGTTTTGCGTTTTTGTTTCTTGAACTGTTCGTTCATCAGTTTAAGCTCGGTGTCCTTTTGGCTTAGGGCGATGTCTGCGAGCAAGAGTTGTGTTTTTACCTGGGTGTAGCCGGCCTTGCATAAGGCGATGAGTTGTTTGTTGTTTTCGTTTTTTTCCTGTAGTATGGCCTCTAACAGGTCTATCATTTTTAGGTTGTAGTCCGTAAGTTGGATTAATACCTTTATGGGTTCGTGCTGTATGGTTGTGGTGTCTATATCTAGCTTGGGGAGTTGTTGGGCACGTATTCCCTGGGCCAGTAAGACGGTTGTGATTATTGTTAGTATGTGTTTCATTTTATTAGTTTTTAAAGTTTAATTATAATTTGGCTTGCACCCTTCCGAGTTTGCTTCCCTTCCAGTACAGCAAACCCACCTTTGCCTTCGCGCCGGCTGGCCCCTACGCTAAAAATGTCCACTGGACATTTTTTTTCGCTCGGTCCGGGAAGGAATTTCCCATCAGGGGTGTTTTGTCCTAGATCTGTGATAATAGTTGTCAGCTATTTTCAGGCTGGCTTTAAGCAAATAAGCCACTTAGTTCAGGATTTAATCACGAACCATCACAAATAAGGAATTCCTTCCCTTTTGAGGGAAGGTGGCAATAGTTTTTCCGAAAAAACTATTGACGGAAGGGTGATTGTAAGTATTATGTGTTTCATGTTTCAAGTTTTTTGTTTCAAGTTATGCTTACTGTTGCTGTTCAACTCCCCGGATTGTTGCTTTGCAATTCCAGCGCGCCACCAGGCACCTTCGCTGAAACAGTCCACTGGACTGTTTACTCACGCTCGGTCCCCCCTCTTATGGCGTACAAACCGCCACAATAGGGGAGCCTACATTTCGCTTATTTTATTAAAATTTTTCATTTTTCGTTAGTTCTTTAATGTTAAGCCTAATGGCTCCTCCCTTCTGATAGGGCGGAGCGGAAAGAAAACATCCAGCGGATGTTTTTAGCGAACGAGCCAGATGGCGCGTTGGCGTGCACCACGCCTTAGCGGGGTGGCGGAGGGTTTGAACCCAGCAATCTGTCATGCTGACGAAGGTCAGCATCTCACTCAGCATGTAAAGCATTTTTTAATGCATTCAACCGCCCCTTCCATTCGGCCAGCAAGGCCTTGCCCTCCAAGTCCAGTGCCTCATCCCGGGCCTCATAGACCTCTAACTGCTTTTCTATGGCCTCGATGTAAGCCCGCGCCTTGCGCAACTCGTCCTGCACGCTGCGGGTTTGGTTCTGCGATTGTAGCAGGGCAGTCTGCATGTCCTTATTCTCCTGCCACTGGTACACGTTAAAGAGCAGGGTGAGTACAGCGATGAGCCAGCCCAAAAAATGCCAGAGGTGTTGTGGGCTTCTGGGCAGGAGTGTTGGTTTTATTTTTGACAATTTCATTATTTGTTTTTGTTAAATTTCATAATCAGTAGAGGTGGTTGTTTAACTATCGTTTACTGTTTATTTGCCTCCCTTCTTGGGGGAGGTGCCCGAAGGGCGGAGGGGGCATGTATTTTGAATCTTGTTTATGCACTATACTTATACTTTGTACCTCATACTTTTAATATCGTACTTTGTACCTCGTACTTTAAACCTAAAGCGTATGGAACGCCACCTGATTTACCTGCGAGATCTCCTGTAGGGTGTTTATAAGCCCCCAAAGGCTTGTGGGAGAGGTGTGCACCACCAAATCGATTTGGTCTTCCCCTAGGGAGGAGATGGTATAGGGGATGTCCATCGTGCCCAGGAGCTGGTTTATGGTTGCCAAGAGGTCTGTGGCGGGCCAGGCGATGACCTCCAGCTTGATGTCGCGTTCCCGTACGGGGGCATCCTTGATGGCCGTGGGCTCATTGGCGTAGTTGGGGGTAATGGTGGTCTTTACCTTCCAGCGCTTGCTGCTCCAGTGTATGCTGTCCTGTTGCTTGCCCGGTTGCTGGTTGTTTAGGTACAGGTATGTGCTAAGGGCAAGCATAAGGGTACCGAATGCCCAGCCCAGGGCAGTTGTTATGGTCGTTTTTGTGTTGCTTACCTTGTTGGTTGTTTTGGTAGGTTGGGTTGTTCTTTTCATTGTTTTTAATATTTAGTTTAATTTATTATTTAATGGTATTATTCATTGTTACTCGTTCTCTACTCTCTTTTCTTATTATTGTTCTAAATGTTTAGTTGTTGCTTACTGTTTAGTTGTTGCTTACTGTTTAGTTGTTTGTTGTAGGGTCGGTTAGTTGTTGCTTACTCTTGCGTGTTTACTCACGCTCGGTCCCCCCTCTTATGCCGCCGTAAACGGCACAATAGGGGAGCCCATTTCGTTTGTTTTTTAACATTTTTCATTTTTTTTTTAGTTCTTTAATGTTCAGCCTAACAGTTTTAAGCATAACCGTGGTATTATAATCCCAAATCCTGAATCCTGAATTCATAATTCATTACCCGTTCTCTTCTCTTATTTTACATTATTATGCGCTTACTTTTTATGTTTATTAAGCTTCGGATTAAAGCTGTAATTAGCACATTTTAAATCGTAAATTTCCGTCATTATTTGTAACGACTCGGCGAATATCGAACAAAGTATTCTAAACCCCTGTCCATATCAATGTCATGCGACCCGGGTTTTTTGTATGGGTTAGGGTTAATCACTTAACAATCAACAAGAAATGAAATCGATTTTTTTCAAAAAAAAATAAGCCGGGGCCTGTTAACCCCAGCTTATTTTAAAAAGGTTTGCCTTTACCATTTATTTTTTTGTGCCCAATCCGTCCCGTCTATCAAAAAAGCGCAATACCGCTTTGCCCAGTCTCTTAAAGGCACTAAGGGGCCCTATATCCCGTTCGCCTATGTTGTCTATGAGTTTGTAAACATTATCAAGTTTAATGTTCAGCAGGGTCTCAAAGCCACGGACTAGGTCGGCGAAGTTTACCTCGCCGTTGTTTACCATCCTCTCCTCATATATGCCAAGCAGGATTTCCACCAAATCCGTTTTAGAGGCCGTCCACTCCAATTGGGGCAGTGTTATGGGCTTGGATAGGGGGGCTTCCTGTTGGTCCAATTTGGCCAGTTCTTCTTCAACAAAATGCTTTAGGCGTTCATTGGCCATGTAGGAGGCCACGGTATTGTCGCGGGCGGAGGCCAGCCCGAAGATGTACAGTTGGCAGGTATGGGCGTCCACTATGGGCAGGGTCTCCTTTAGGGTGAAGTTTTGGGTGTCAAAGTCCCTATCGTTGCGTTGGTAGTGTTCCCAAAAGTCCTTGTGGTAGGCCAACAGGCCCTGTATGCGCTCCAAGTGCCCCAAAAGGTACTGCCGTTGCTCGGCCACGGGCCCGATGGGCCGTTTGGTTATGATTTTGAGGCGTTCGCTCTTAAAGATGATCTTGGACTTCATGCTGGGCAAATGGGTCTTGAAAAAGGAAACCTCTTCTTCTGGGGTTCCCAGTCCCGCTTCCCGAGCCAGGGCCTCCATCCTGCAGAGGGCCTTATAGCAACGGGCCATTTGTTTTTCGGTGCATTCCCGGGGGTCCGGGGTGGTTTGTTGTATGTGTTTTAGTTCTGTTTCTGTGTCGTTTACTATGGTTTTGTACATTTTTTTAAGGTTTTATTTTGTATAAAATCCCTATTTATAATGTTCTTGATAATAGCATGGGTTACCTAGGGCTGTGGTTTGGTTTGAGAGACCAGTGGGCTAGGTTTTTTCAGTGGTCAAGTACTTTGCTTTGTTGATTGCTGGTTGTTGGGGGTGTTGTTGGTTATGTCATGGTTTTTAATGTTTTATTGGTTTATGGTTGTGCTATCTTTGCATGAGCGGGGCCCCACGAAAGGATTTGTGAGGCAGCGGGGCCTTATGAGCTTTGGTTTGGGTGCTTTTAAGTTCATGTTTATTATATCGTTTATTGTTAATTGATACCTCAAAAAACATGGGCACTCGGTTTTACCTAGAGCGCCCATGCACTACTAATTATAACTCAATTTAAATATGAAAAAAATTACTCTTTCTTGTTTAGTATGGCCTTGAACCTGTTTGGGAGCGAAGTTGCAAGCTTCGCCCAGCGGGTTTGCGTCTGTTTTATTGGATGAAAAATTTAATTTAACTGGTTCCAATATTTGTGCAGTACTACAATAGCTTACAAACAGAAGCGTCCAAATGAATATCTTTTTTCCATCTGAAATCATTACTAATTTGAAACGTCATCGTCTATTAATTGTTTATAAGGAAAAACATACCCTTCAGGTTCACTAATAACTAAAACCTCTACTTCTCTTTCTTCAAGTGTAAAATGCATTCCATATTTATTAAATAATGCTTTATCAAGGTCTTTTTGGTTGTAAATATTGCCCTCCACTTCAAATTCAACGAGACCATTCATACCTGTTTCATCCACTATTGGATACTTGCCCGAGTAACCGTACTCACTTTGAGTTTCTATTTCGCTAATAACATAAAACATTCGATGTCCTTTAACGGTAAATTTTACATCATTAATAACAGCTTTTCGATCACTCCATTTTGGTGTATTTGTGGAGTTATAGCTTATCTTTGAGGTATCTGCAATAGTAAATACCAGACATTTCTTCTTACGTTTTTCCCATCCTACTTCCAACCCAAAATATTTTTTAAGATCTAATTGCATCATTTTTTGAAGTTTTTCGGCAGCAACAGGCTCAGGAACAAAAAGTTGATAATTATACCGTATAGTAGTATATAGAGAAGGATCCTTCACATCCAATTCAATACGCCCCGACCTAACAACTGATAAATTGTGCTGATCCATCAAATAATAATAATATTGGTTAATATAATCTTTTGTTGCGTTGTTCCTCGCCCTATAAGCATAAGCGTACATTTGCATTATAGTAGCTGCCGTTGCATACATGACTTTACTTTTTTGAAGATTTACATTGCCGTTCGAGGGATGAGGTAAAACAGATAGATAATGATAATTACCTGCATCTTCAGTTAGTACAGACTGCGTAACAAATTTACTAGCCAATTGCTCTTGACCATTTCCGTCAACAAAGAGAGGTTTTGAAATTTCAAATTTATTAAGATCACTTATCCTCTTTTTTATACGTTCTTTTTGAGGCATATTAACAGATTTACCCTCAAGTATAGCCTCAATGTTCTTTTCATTTAACTCGGGACCACCGGTAATGGAATGAACAACCCCTTCAGGATCTATCCACACAACATGAGGCACACTCTGATATGGAAATAATTGCCTAGTAGTAGTATCTCCACAAATCATAGGAAGAATTGACATCTTGAGTCCCAATAATTTTATTCTTTTTTCCACGAATGATTTAACCTGGGATTCATTGTCATAAGGATTGACCAATACAATTTGCAATTTATCCTTAAACTTCTCCTGTAAGTGAACCAATTTAGGCCAAGATTCAATACACGACTTGCAACCCCTTGACCAATTATCTAAGATGAGTAGCTTTCCCTTAAAATCGGATAATTTTGCCGCTTTTGTAGGATAGTGGATAAGATTCTTTAAAGTAAAATTTGGAACCTTGTCGCCAACGTTCAAAGGTTTAATCTTTTCAAAGTTATTTTGAGCAAAAACTAGACAACTTAAGTTTAACGCCAAAATTATTATTTTATATTTAATATTTGTCAACATAATATTCGATATTTATATTTAATTTTTATTAAAAAATTCTTCCTTTTTGAGAGGTTATAAAAGATCAATAACCTTCATTTTGTGTAAGATTAGGATCCCTTTCAATTTCAGATTGGGGTATTGGATATAAGATGTCAAATGGTTGCCAGTCAGATTTAATTGGGCCCAATATCAAATCAGCTTTATTCCATCTTTTTAAGTCAAGCCAGCGATGCCCCCATTCGGAAAACAGTTCCACCCTTCTTTCTTGCTCTATTGCCAAGAGCATTTCTTCTTCTGTTATAGCTAAAGTGTTGCCTAATCCTGCTCTATTTCTGATTTTATTTAAATCATCTTGCGCACCTATTATATTACCTTTGTTTGTTCTTGCTTCTGCTCGAATTAAATATTGTTCTGACAATCTCAAGAAAATTGAATATTCTGTTACGTTGTTAGGATCAAATTCCGTTTTAACCTTATATTTAAATGGATAAAACCAAGTTTCTGAATTACTAGAATAACTTCCAATCCAGCTAACCTTTCTTTGATCGCCAGTTTCAAATGAGTTGAGTATATAATATGATAAAGCCACCCTGGAGGACTTGTTAAAATAAAAAAATTACCCTCATATGTATATCCAATTGTATTAAGGGGTTTTAATTGCCATATGGCTTCCTGGCTATCCTTTAAAAAAACATTATTTAAATCTTGTTCTAAAGAATATTGTGAATTATCAATAACTAGACTTGCATAAATTTCGGCGTTTTCCCAATCTTTAAGATATAAATAAACTCTTGATAATAATGCATAAGCCACACTTTTGCTGGTCCTAACTCTTTCTCCATTGGAATGATTATAATCCTCGGGAAGAAACTGAATAGCTTCTAATAAATCATCGATAATTAATTCATAAGCATTCGAAACTGGCATGCGTGATGCGAGTTTATTCTCCTCATAATTGGTATCTGTTATTATTGGTATTTCTCCCCATAAGTTAACTAAATAAAAATAGCTAAAGGCTCTTAAAAATTTGGCTTCCCCAATTAATTGTGTGCTAATTTCCGAAGTAATTTCGGTTGAACTATTCAATCCATTAATTGCTGAATTTGTTAAATAAATTATTTTATAAAGCAATTCCCAGTTTTGATAAACAGCAAAAGTTTCTGGTCTTACTGCATTTAAATAAAACTCATCCGTTAAGCTAAATTCTTCAAACTCATCTGAAGATAAACCACCTAACACAGTGATACTATTTCTTGCGCCGACTAAAAAAAATGTACGATATATATTTCTAATGACAGCATTTGCATTTGATTCAGAAGTAAAAACGGATTCACTGACTAATTGATCTTGTGGAGGATCTAATTGTACAAAATCCTCGCAACTCAAACTAATAATTAGTAATGATACTAATATAAAAATTCTTTTAGACCAAAATTTCTTGCTTATTATAACGTTGTGTTTTTTCATTATTTCATAAATTTTAGTTTGATTAAAATGCTAATTGTATACCAGTTATAATTGTTTTTAAAGGAGGTAAAACAGAATTACCTGTTTCTGGATCTAATCCCTTATATTTAGTGAAAGTAATTAGGTTTTGGGCCTGAATATAAATTTGAGCTTGCTTTATTTTTAATTGGTCAACTAGTTTTGATGGAAAATTATAAGATAGCGAGACATTTTTTAATCGAATAAATGATTTATCCTCATATACAGCATTACTATCTTGCCAATAAATAATATAAGGCAAAATTACATTAGTAAAATCTGTTGCAGAATATCTTGGAATATCTGTTATATCTCCTTGTTGTTGCCAACGGTTCAAAACTTCAACTGGCTGATTGGAGATCAAACCCTGTACCCAACCCGGAGGTGCAAATCCACTCTTATAAGATCTCCCTTTTTGTTTAACAAATTGGAGAAAAACATCTAGCTGAAATCCTCTAAAATTTAACGAGTTTTGTAATCCCCCATGATATTCCCTTCCATTTTTTACAATTATTTGCTTATCTTCAGGAGAAGAAATCCTATCATCTCCATTAAAATCCTCAAAAATAGAATAACCCGTTTGTGGGTCAACACCGATAAAATTATAGGCTTTAGAAATATTTAAAGACTCTCCTATAACATAACTGTTGCGAAAAGGTGAAGCATCAAAATCTGGATAGTTTACAAGTTTATTTTTAGGGAAGCTAATAGTAAAAGAAGTATTCCAGGTAAAATTTTGTCGCTGAACATTTTCTGTACGCATTTCGAATTCCCAACCTGTATTTTGAACGGTTGCAGGCCAATTAGCACGAACAGTATTAAAACCAGTGATGGCAGGTAATGAAACGCCTACTAATTGATTGGACGATCTATTTTGATAGTAATTACAAATAAGATAAATGCGATCATTTATAAACCCTAAATCTAATCCGGTTTCAAATTTCTTGTTGATTTCCCATCCATATTTTGTGTTTACCAACCTAGTTGGATAAAGGGTATTTCCCCCCATATAAGACCCTAATGAACTGTGAGTGTCCAAATATTCATAATTACCTATTTGATCATTTCCAGTAGTACCATAACTAGCACGTATTTTACCAAAACTTAAATATGGTGTATTTTCTTTAATAAAATGTTCCTCACTGAATAACCAGGCCGATCCAATTGAATAGAAATCACCAAATTGTTTATTAGGCCCAAAACGTGAAGAACCATCCCGCCTTCCAGTGAGATTAAGAAAATACTTTTTATTCCAAGAATAATTTAACCTTCCAAAAATAGCGCTATACTTGTATTCCGTATAAGTATTAGTCGCTCTAATTGAAGTTCCAGCACTAATGTTTTCAATTAACGCATCATTTTCAATTCCTCCAACTATAAGGTTCAAACTTTTTTGAATGCTACTTTGAAAAGTAGTTCCGATTAAACAGGATAATTGACCTTTCCCTATTTGTGTTTGATATTCCAATTGAGGTTCAACTATCCAAGTTTCAATATCACTATCTGAAGACTGAAATGAACCACTAGCACCAAAGGCTGGATTAGCAGCTTCTATTGGATATAGCTGTTTTTCATTCATCCCAATTGATGAATAACCTATGTTAGTTTTAAATTTGAGATTTGGAAGAAAAGAATAATTAAATAACATGTTACCTAAAAAATTTTCTGTTTTGCTATTATAAGGTCTTCTTAAATCTGCAAAGGGAGAATCCCAGGCACCATCGGCCCAATTTATAGTTCCATCCTCATTGAAAGGCTCGGGAGCGTTTGGAGCTAAAGTTAATGCCGTTTTTGTCAAATCTTTTCTAAACAAGTTATTATCATCTTTTGAAAAGATTGAGGATATGTTAATTTGAAACTTTTCATTTTCGGAAGTGTGATTTACTGATAAATGTCCTGTATATCTTTTATAATTAAAATCTCCAGGAAAAACAGTAGTTTGTCTATGGTAACTTCCATTAAAAAAGTATTGTATATTCCTGGTTCCACCAGTAGCAGATAATTGAGCATCCGTGTATTCAGCGCTTCCTCCTATTAGCTTTTTTTGCCAATTAACATTTCTATTACTATCCCAAGTTCCATTAACATCATAATCTCGAGACCCTGGAACTCTCCCATCATTTGCAAAGGCTTCATTACGCATTTCCAAATATTGATCAATGTTTAGTAACTTCATAAAGTTATCAACTTTTCCTACTCCCGATTTTATGTTAAATTCGAATTTAGTTTTTCCAATTTTTCCTTTTTTAGTTGTAATCAATACAACTCCGTTGGCACCTCTTGATCCATAAATTGAGGTTGCATCACTATCTTTAAGTATTTCAATACTTTCGATATCATTTGGATTAATAATATTGAGTGGACTTATTGCTTCATTTTGTCCATAGACTAATGGAGCTAAATTGTCTAATGAATGGGCAGTAAATGGTACACCATCAATTATATACAATGGTTCATTTGCATTAAAGTTTAGACTATTTTGTCCACGGATTCTAATTGAAAAATTTCCTCCTGGAAGTCCAGAAAATTGTTGTATATCAACTCCAGATACTCTACCTTGTAAAGCTTGTAAGGTATTTGATACTGGTTGTTTTTCGATGTCTTCGGCTTTAATCCGTGCAACGCTACCTGTTACTTCTCTTTTAGTTGTTGAGTAATATCCCCTTAAAGTCACTTCATCCAATTCGCTTATACTTTCTTTAAGTGTCACATTAACAACACGCTGGCTCCCCACAGTTACTTCCTGCATACCAAACCCCAAAGCAGAAAAAACCAATACATTTTCAGGGTTGGGTACGGTAATATTATAATTACCATCAAAATCAGTAGCCGTACCCTTAGTCGTGCCCTTAATCAACACAGTAGCACCCACAACAGGTATGCCTGCTTCATCGGTCACCTTACCGGTAACCTGGATTTGTTGTTGGCTTTTAGTCTTTACAAGAATAGTGTTATCCTTGGTCAGGATTAAGTTGACCTTGCTATTGGCCACCGCTATGGAGAGTAATTTTGTGGCCGACATCTTTCCTTTTTTTAAGGCGATGGGCGCACTGTTTTCAAAAAGTTCTTCGGGGTAAATAAAGCTGTATTCCGTTTGTTGGTCTATAAGCTCAAAAACGGCATTAACACTCATTAAGGTATCTTTTTCAATAGTCACCTTGGCACTTTGCGATAACAAATTGCTGGGCGCGATGCTAAACACACTGGTACATAAAAGTAGAAATAGTGTACGCATAATCAATTCTAATAGGACTTTCCGAGAGAAGGAAAGCGTTAATATTTGATTTTTCATTAATTTTACAGGGTATTAGTTAGTTAAACATTTAATTGCTAGTACTGGGGGATAGCAGGCTTGTACCGTCCAAAGTTTGAGCCCTGCTTCCCTTTTTTTAGTGAGACCCCAAGTTTAAAAGTGCGCCTTCGGCGTGCTTTTAAACTTGTCTGGTCGAACTAATCACGCCACAGGCGTGGTCTTTTCTCTATAGTTAGTTATGTTTCATAAGCGTTGGTTTTGGTTTTAATTAGTTTTTGTTGTTATTAATTAATATAAAATAATCGTTTTATCATTTATCTCATAATTGCTAATGGCTTCTGTACTGCGTAGGGCCTTTAATATAGTCTCGATACTTTGGTTGTGATTTAAGGAGCCTATAAAACGTCGTTTTTTTAGGGTCTCATCACTAAAAATAACCTGATCGATATCGTACCACCTCGCCAACACCTGCATGATATCCTCTAAAGGCTTGCCGCTAAAGCTAAAGACACCGTCCTTCCAGGCGGTCTCACGATAGACGTTGACTTGCTGTATAGCAAGGGTTTGATTTTCAGGGTCCAAAATGGCCTGTTGTCCCGGCACCATGATATTTTGCTTACCGTTTGCGGCCAATGCAATTTTGCCTTCCGCAAGGGTGGTATATATCTGTGGTTCTTCTTTGTAGGCTTTGATATTGAATTGGGTGCCTAGGACTTCTACTATTTGGGTGAGATCTTTTGATCTGAGATCTCTCGACGCTAAAGACTTCTCGACTGCGCTCGAAGTGACAGACGGCTGTTTTGGTGACAATACTCTAAATTTGGAGCCGTTATGTTCGGTGCTGGGGGAAACATCGAAATAGGCTTCGCCGTAAATGAGTTGGACTTCACGGGGTTGGCCGTCGGTAAAGGTTATGGGGTATGTTATTTGGGTTTCGGAGTTTAGCCAGACTTTGGTGCCGTCGGCGAGGGTTAGTTGGTATTGGCCGCCTCTAGGAATTGTTAAGGTGTTGGTGGTTGGCTGTTGGCCTTTAGCCTTTGGCTCTTGGTTACTTTTTGCTGTATTGTAAACTAGTTGCTCGCCATTGCTGCTGGCGTATGTTGTTTGGTATGAGATGCCTTTTTCCAAAGGCACTATGGTGCCGTCTTCTAGGGTTAGGGTGGCTTTGTTGGTGCCTGTTTCTATTTGGTTGTTTACTATAATTGGGTGTTGGGTGTTGGGTGTTAGGTGTTGGGTGACATTGGTCTGGATAAGGATGGCGATGGCTGCTAATAATAGAATGGCGGCGGCGTATTTGTAGTAGTTTTGGGTTTTAAATCTATAGAACAGGCTTTTTTCTTGCTTAATACGGTGCAGTATGGTGGCTTTGGCAGCCGCTACATCATATTGCTTTAAGGCCATCTTAAAAACAGCGTTGCTTTTTATATGGCTACGGAACAAGCGCTCGTTTTTGGGATCTCTAAGCCAAGCTTCTAAGGTGGTGAGTTCATCCATTTTGGCCTCCTTGTTTAAAAACCGTGTAATGATCGCTTCAATCTTTTTATCCATTTTTAATAGCTTATACCTCTAAGACGAAACAAAAATTCAAGTTCCCCATTTTTCTCGAAAAAAAATTTACATTTGTTTATTCAATATCTTATAATTAGCACTTTTGAAACCGACTTTTACAGATGAAAAATACCTGATTACCCAACTAATAAAAGGGGATGAGGCGGCTTACGCCCATTTGGTAGAGCTGTACTATAAACCGTTGTGCGATTATGCCGCCAACCTTTCTAGAGACGATTTTAAAAGTGAGGATATTGTACAAAATGTAATTTTACGGTTTTGGGAACAGCGAAAAAACTTAAATGTTAATGTTTCTATTAAGAGCTTGCTTTACCGTTCGGTTTACAATGAGTTTGTAGACCAGTACCGAAAGGATATAGCCATAACAGCCCTGGAGAAAAAATACATTGAGGAATTAGACCTCTTTTATGATACACATGATGAAGCCGAAACCAACAGGCTTATGGCCTTGGTGCAAAAGGAAATAGAACAATTGCCACCCAAGTGTAAAGAGGCCTTTTTATTGAGCAAAAAGGAAGGCTTAACTTATAATGAAATTGCAGAGTTTAAAAACATATCGGTCAAGACTGTAGACAAGCACATTAGCAAGGCCTGTATGCTGCTTCGCGAAAAGATGAAAGCCAAAATGCGCCACATGTTGTTCTTGTTGTTTGGGGTTAAACAAATAAGATAAAGACTTCATCCTAATTTTTTGCTTCTATTTTATCAAAATTCCTTAATTTCGCACCTCAATTAGAAATACCTCCATGGGCGTTATATTAACACGTAATGGAAGTGATTACTAATAGGTTAGCTTGGTTTAACCAGAGCATAGAGAGAAGAGAAAAGAGAAAAGAGAGATTAACGATTAACGATTTTTGATTAACGAACGAAGAGAGAGAATAGAGAATAGAGAGCAGAATTTGATAGTATCATTCAAAGGGCGGTAACGACCGATGAATCTAAGAATCGAGCTATTAAACACGCGATGTAACCTCTAAAGTCTAAAAAAAAGATATAATGAAAGCTAAATTTGCTGAATATAAAGGACTTGACTTGCCAAAAGTAGCAGAAGACATTCTTAACTATTGGGAAGCAAACAATATTTTTGATAAAAGCGTTTCCACTAGGGAAAACCACGAATCGTTTGTGTTTTTTGAAGGGCCGCCGTCAGCAAATGGTCTGCCCGGAGTGCATCATGTTTTAGCACGTGCCATTAAAGATATTTTTCCGCGTTACAAAACCATGAAAGGCTTTCAAGTAAAGCGTAAAGCAGGTTGGGATACCCACGGACTGCCCATTGAGCTGGGTGTAGAAAAAGAATTGGGTATTACTAAAGAAGATATTGGAAAATCCATTTCTGTTGAAGATTATAATGCCGCATGCCGTAAAGCCGTAATGCGCTATACCGATGTATGGAATGACCTTACACAAAAAATGGGGTATTGGGTAGATATGGATGATCCATACATTACCTACGAACCTAAATACATGGAAAGTGTTTGGTGGTTGTTAAAACAAATTTATGATAAGAATTTGTTGTACAAAGGGTATACCATACAGCCCTATTCGCCAAAAGCAGGTACGGGGCTAAGTTCGCACGAGTTAAACCAACCAGGTACCTATCAAGATGTTACCGATACTACAGTAGTAGCCCAGTTTAAAGCAAAACCAGAATCGCTTCCAAGCTTTTTACAGAACGAAGGCGATATTTACTTTTTAGCTTGGACAACGACCCCTTGGACCTTACCAAGTAATACGGCCCTAACCGTTGGGCCCAAAATAGATTATGTATTGGTTGAAACCTATAACCAGTATACCTTTAAGCCTATGAATGTGGTTTTAGCCAAGAAATTGGTTAACTATCAATTTTCAGGGAAATTCAATCAGGTAGAAACCAAAGCTGCTTTGTTAGACTATAAGGCGGGTGATAAAAAGATACCTTTTTATGTAGTTAAGGAATTTGTTGGTAAAGATTTAGTAGGCATTACCTATGAACAATTATTGCCTTATGCCCTGCCCAATGATCATCCAGAAAATGCCTTTAGGGTTATTGCGGGCGATTTTGTAACTACCGAAGATGGTACGGGTATTGTACATACGGCACCAACTTTTGGAGCTGATGATGCCCTAGTTGCTAAACAAGCCACACCCGAAGTGCCACCCATGCTGGTAAAAGATGAGCAAGGCAACCTAGTACCGTTGGTAGACTTACAAGGGCGGTTTAGACCCGAAATGGGTGCGTTTGCAGGCAAATATGTTAAGAACGAATATTATAACGATGGGGAAGCACCAGAGCGTTCAGTAGATGTTGAAATTGCCATTAAATTAAAAGAAGAAAACAAAGCCTTTAAGGTTGAAAAATATAAACACAGTTACCCAAACTGTTGGCGAACGGATAAGCCTATTTTATATTACCCATTGGATTCTTGGTTTATAAAGGTAACCGATGTTAAGGACCGTATGTACGAGCTTAACGAAACCATTAACTGGAAACCAAAGGCTACTGGAACGGGGCGTTTTGGTAACTGGTTGGCCAATGCAAACGATTGGAACCTGTCTCGCTCCCGCTATTGGGGCATTCCGTTACCCATCTGGCGTACAGAAGACGGTAAAGAGACGCTTTGTATTGGTTCTGTAGAAGAACTTAAAACTGAGATGGCCAAAGCCGTTAAAGCAGGTGTATTAGCTAAAGATATTTTTGAAGATTTTGAGGTAGGTAATAATTCTGAAGCCAACTATGCTAAAATCGATTTACATAAAAACATTGTAGATGCCATTGTTTTGGTGGCACCTAGCGGACAAAAGATGTATCGTGAAAGTGATTTGATTGATGTTTGGTTTGATTCTGGTGCCATGCCTTATGCACAGTGGCACTATCCTTTTGAAAATAAGGAAAAAATAGACCCTGTTTGTCAACCTGAACTTGTTTCAGGTTCTGAAAGCGAGATTCCGAAACAAGTTCGGAATGACAAACGAGCTTTCCCGGCCGATTTTATTGCAGAGGGTGTAGACCAAACCCGTGGTTGGTTCTATACACTGCACGCCATTGGTACTATGGTGTTCGATTCGGTAGCCTATAAAAATGTAGTGTCTAACGGATTGGTGTTAGACAAAAACGGACAAAAAATGTCAAAGCGTTTAGGAAATGCTGTCGATCCTTTTGAAACCTTGGCTACTTATGGTGCCGATGCCACCCGTTGGTATATGATTAGCAATGCCAACCCTTGGGATAACCTAAAGTTCGATTTAGATGGTGTAGAGGAAGTGAAGCGTAAATTCTTCGGAACACTTTATAATACCTATTCATTCTTTCAATTGTACGCCAATTTAGATGCCTTTACTTATAGTGAGGCAGACATCCTATTAGCAGAGCGCCCAGAAATAGACCGATGGATCCTTTCTGAATTGCACACCCTAATACAAAAAGTAGATGCTTTTTATGAAACATACGAACCTACTAAGGCAGCTAGAGCGATTTCAGATTTTACACAAGACTATTTAAGTAACTGGTATGTACGTTTAAGTAGAAGACGTTTCTGGAAAGGCGATTACCAACAAGATAAAATTTCGGCCTACCAAACCCTGTACACCTGCATGGTAACCATTGCTAAGTTAGGAGCGCCCATAGCACCGTTCTTTATGGACCGCTTGTACATGGATTTAAATGCAGTAACCCAAAAAGAAACCTTTGAAAGTATACACTTGGCCGAGTTTCCAAAATTTGATGTATCTTATGTAGATAAAGTATTAGAGCGAAAAATGGAAAGTGCACAAACAATATCTTCCTTAGTATTGTCGTTAAGGGCTAAGGAAAAGATAAAGGTGCGCCAACCGCTTCAAAAAATCATGATTCCTATTGCCAGCAAGCAGCAAAAAGAGGAGATTGCGGCCGTTTCAGCTTTAATAAAACACGAAGTGAACATTAAAGAAGTGGAGCTTTTAGAAGAAGCCTCAGACATTTTGGTAAAACAAATAAAGCCAAATTTTAAAGCACTTGGCCCACGGTTTGGTAAAGATATGAAAGCCATTGCCAATGCAGTAATTAACTTTACAGCAGAAGATATTAACAAAATAGAACAAAATGGCACTTTAGATATTGTAGTTAACGGAAAAAATATAACTTTAGCGCTTGATGATGTTGAAATTACATCGCAAGATATTGAAGGATGGCTTGTTGCTAACGAAGGCAACTTAACAGTAGCCTTAGATGTAACTATTACCGACGACCTGAAAGGAGAGGGGATTGCCAGAGAATTGGTAAACCGCATTCAGAACTTAAGAAAGGATTCTGGGTTTGAGGTGACAGATAGAATAGATGTCATGCTTCAAAAAGATGATCAAATTATAAATGCAGTAGATGCAAATATGGCTTATATAAAAACGGAAACGTTGGCCAATGAGCTTGAGATTATTGATAAATTAGATAACGGTATAGAAATTGCCTTTGATGATGTAAATACCAAATTGTATATCCAAAAACACTAAGATTATGAGTTCAGATTTAAACGTAAGATATTCGGACAAAGACTTGGCAGAATTCAAAGTACTGATACAAGAAAAAATAGTAAAAGCGCAGCACGATTTAGAGCTTATAAAAAGTGCGTATATGAACGACCATAACAACGGTACCGAAGATACGTCGCCCACATTTAAAGCTTTTGATGAAGGTAGTGAAGTGATGAGTAAGGAATCGAATTCACAGTTAGCCATTAGGCAAGAAAAGTTTATTCGCGACCTAAAGAATGCACTAATTAGAATTGAAAACAAAACCTATGGTGTTTGTAGAGTAACAGGTAAACTAATTAATAAGGAACGTTTAAAATTAGTGCCACACGCTACTTTGAGTATAGAAGCTAAAAATATGCAGTAGGTTTTAATAAATTAATATATATTTGGGACGTCTCGGTTAAAAGCGAGGCGTTTTTTTATTTTAGAAGGCCATGCTTTAGAACCAATACCATCATGACGTTAAAAAAATCCATTCTCTTTATCATTATCATATTGCTTATAGACCAGTTGAGCAAGATTTATATAAAAACACATTTTAAATTACAGGAAAGCATTGAAGTGTTTAGTTGGTTTCAAATATTTTTTATTGAAAATGATGGGATGGCTTGGGGCACAAAGCTTAGTGATTTTATATCATTTATTCCTGAAAGGACTGCTAAGATTGCATTAACCTTATTTAGAGTGGTAGCCATTTTTGGTATAGGGTATTGGTTGTATGATGCTACTAAAAAGCAGGCATCCAAAATATTGATAGTGGCAATTGCATTGATATTTTCGGGGGCTATGGGCAATATTATAGACTCTGTTTTTTATGGTGTATTGTTTGATGATAGTCTTAACCAAGTTGCCACATTCTTACCTCAAGGAGGCGGTTACGATACCTTATTGCATGGACGTGTTGTAGATATGCTGTATTTTCCCTTGTTTGAAGTAGATTTGCCAAGTTGGTTGCCTTTTTATGGGGGCAAGCGGTTTAATTTTTTCGAACCCGTGTTTAATGTTGCCGATATGGCCATAAGCACCGGATTTATTATGTTAATTGTATTTAATAAGAGGGCCTTTAAAAAAGAAGCTGCTTAAAACTTATAGACCCGATCTGGCGTTACACAATAATCCAATTGAACATCACTTTCAAAAACATCTGTAATTTGTTTTTCAGCAGGAAAGAAAGACAATCCAATTTTTAAGGTATTTGGTTTACATTCTGATAGAAACCGATCATAAAACCCTTTACCATAGCCTATGCGGTTTCCTTGTTCATCAAAGGCAAGCAGCGGAATAAACACCACATTAATTTTATCACTTGGAATTTCAATGCCATCCTCTGGTTCAGGAATGTTGTATGTGTTCTTTTTAATAACAGTACTGTCGGTCAATAAAAAATGTGTCATCGCTCCCGTTTTAAAATCACTTTTGCTAATAAGAATGTGTTTGTCTTTTCCAGAGAGGATATTCAAAATATAATCGGTGTTGACTTCTTTCTGTTCTTCAATAGCCAAAAAGATATGATAAAAATCGTGTTTCCAAATAGGGAGCTTTAAAAGCTGATTGGCTATAGCAAGGCTCAATGCATCAATAGCATCTGGAGATAGTGCATTACGAAGCGATTTGTAAGTTTTTCGTAATTCAGATTTTAACATGGTAACCTTAGCGTTTAAGTTTTGTAGAGATATGAAATAGCGCATCCCCTTGATACACAACAGGCGATTCGTTTACATTAATGATATACCCAGAGTTTGCTGCTTTTACGGCATGGTTAAATTTACCATAGGGGTCTGTAATGCTACCCAGTACAGCACCTTTTCTAACCTGCGACCCCATAGATATGGTGGCTCTAAACATACCAGAATAATTAGCTCTAAGCCAACGGCTTTCGTTAATAAAAACCGTATCTTTTTTAGGTTTGGAAGCCTTAAACTTGGAAGCTAACATGCCTAAATGATTTAAAACCCGTTTGGCACCATTAACACCAGAGTTTGTAATAATGGTATCAATATGGTAGGATTTACCACCTTCAAAAAGCAGCATAGGTTTTCCCATTTTATAGCAGGTGTTTCTAAACGATTTATTTAAATTTTTGGAGTAAAGCACAAAGGGCGCTCCAAAGATTTTTGCCAATTCATTAAGTTGTTTATTTTCTTTTGAAATACGTATTTGAGGGGCATTAAAACGTCCTGCACCCCCTGTGTGGAAGTCCATAATATAATCGACATAAGGTACCACATCATGAATTAATTTGTGTGCCACCCTACTGGCCAGCGATCCATCTACACTGCCCGGGAATACCCGGTTTAAATCCCTACCATCGGGGAATTCGCGTTTTAAGTTTATAAAGCCAAAAATATTGATGATGGGAATGCAAATAATGGTGCCACATTTGGGTTTATTAATGCCCTTGGCAATAAGCTGTCTAACAATTTCTACTCCATTAACTTCATCGCCGTGAATGCCCGCTGTAAACAATACAATAGGGCCAGGTTTTTTAGAACGTTCTATAATAACAGGCACATTAACAGGCGAAGAGGTATGTAGGTTTGCCACATCAAAATTAACTTCCTTGCTTTCCCCAGGATATATTTTGGTGTCAAGTATATTTAAAGTGTTGCTCATATTATATACTTTCAGTGTTTTATTTATCGATGATAATTCCGTTCAATATAAGTAATAATACTTTTTGCAATGTTTTTACCAGTGGCGGCCTCAATACCCTCTAGGCCAGGCGTAGAGTTAACCTCTAAAAGTAGTGGTCCGCGACCAGATTGCAGCATATCCACTCCACAAACAGGTAGTTTTAGGACCCGTGATGCCCTCATGGCCAATGCCAACTCAGCTTCATTTAATTTAATGATATCGGCAGACCCGCCCCGATGCAAATTAGAGCGAAACTCGCCTTCTTTTCCTTGGCGCTTCATGGCACCAACAACATGCCCATCTACAATAAGCGCTCTAATATCGGCACCCTTGGCCTCTTTTATAAACTCTTGGACAATCACACGGGCCTCTAGACCATTAAAAGCTTCTAAAACCGACTCTGCCGCATTCTTTGTTTCGGCCAAAACCACACCCAATCCTTGAGTGCCTTCAAGCAATTTTATAATAACGGGTACACCACCTACGTGCTCAATAACCTCTTCCACATCGCGCGAATAGTTGGTAAATACCGTTTTGGGCATACCAATGCCCGCTTTACTTAAACGCTGTAGGCTTCGCAATTTATCCCGGGAGCGTTGAATGGCATCAGAAGTGGCAATGGTAAAGATGTTCATCATCTCAAATTGGCGTACCACAGCACAACCATAAAAGGTTACCGATGCCCCAATTCTTGGAATAACAGCATCTACATAATCCAGATAACGGTCTTTGTAAAAAATAGTAGGCTTTTCCTTTTCAATAATAATATCACATTTTAAAGGATCGATGATTTCTACAAGATGCCCTCTTTTTTTCCCTCTTCAACCAGTCTGTTGGTAGAGTATAAATTCGGGTTTCTGGATAGAATAACTATGTTCATATAAGTATATTTTATAAGCGAGACCGCTTCGCTATTACCTGCCTGCAGGCAGGTATAAGAGACTTTACTCTCTATTCTCTATTCTCTGTTCTATTACAATAATCATAAGAGACATTCTCTAAATCAACATCCACTATAAATTTGCGTTTTAAAAACTGTCTGCCAATTAGCACAGGGAACTTCATATCACTACGCGTGCTTAAAGTTAGGTTAATCTTGTAAGTTTTCCCAAAAAACATAGCTTCCGATTTTATTTTATACCTATTTTCCTTGTACCCATTACTACTTTTAACATTGGTTTTGGAAAAGTTGTTAAACACAATTTCTGTCTTACCAAAGTTTTGATGTACATCACTGTTAAAAATACAGCGTAGCACATCACCCTCTACAATAATTTCAGAACAATGGATGGCTGAGGTATAGGCCCCGGTGTCAATTTTTACATCAATATTAAACAGTCCCAGTTCTGGAAAATCTATAATATCCGATCGGCCAATAATTTTTTTACTCATGTGCATTTAAATGTGGCGCAATGTAGTTAAAAAAAGAATAGAGAGAACAGAAAAGTGAGATGAGAAAAGAGAATAGAGAGACCGAGACATTTAAGGCATTTGGCAATAGTTAAGACCTGCCTGTGGGCAGACAGGTTTAACAGCAAAGCGGTCTAAAATATCTAATAAAATAATTACCTTTGAATGTCATGGAAAAACCTGCCTTAGATATACAATTAAAAACCCTTCCCAACCAGCCAGGCGTGTATCAATATTACGATGCCAATGGAACCATAATATACGTAGGCAAAGCTAAGAATTTAAAAAAAAGAGTGTCGTCTTACTTTACCAAAACCCATGATAATGGTAAAACCAGGGTATTGGTAAAAAAGATAGCAAGTATAAAGCACATTGTAGTAGATACCGAGACCGATGCGCTCTTACTGGAAAACAACCTGATTAAAAAATATCAGCCCCGTTACAACGTTATGCTAAAGGACGATAAGTCTTACCCATGGATATGTATAAAAAATGAACGTTTCCCAAGAGTGTTTTCCACCCGCC
Source organism: Aestuariibaculum scopimerae (assembly GCF_059428085.1). Taxonomy (NCBI): domain Bacteria; kingdom Pseudomonadati; phylum Bacteroidota; class Flavobacteriia; order Flavobacteriales; family Flavobacteriaceae; genus Aestuariibaculum; species Aestuariibaculum scopimerae. The sequence goes on along the minus strand of NZ_CM182089.1, from coordinate 1,117,774 downwards.
GTGTCATTAAAGATGGGAGTGAGTATTTTGGCCCCTATACCAGCATGAAAACCGTTTCAACCCTATTGGATTTAATAAGGGGACTGTATGCCTTACGTAATTGCACTTACGATTTGTCTGAAACCAAAATACAAGCCAATAAATATAAAGTGTGCCTAGAATACCATTTAGGAAATTGTAATGGCCCCTGTGAAGGTCTAGAAACAGAAGCCGCTTACAACCAGAACATCAAAGACATTAAAGAAATTATAAAAGGCAATTTTAAGGACTCGCTATCGCAATTTAAAAAGCAAATGAAACAATTGGCAGAAAATATGCAGTTTGAAGCGGCCCAAAAAATAAAGGAAAAAATAGAGGTCTTGGAAAATTACCAGGCCAAGTCTACCATAGTTAACCCCAAGATTAGTAATGTAGATGTATTTTCGATAATGAGTGATGAAAGCTATGGCTACGTTAACTTTTTACAGTTATCGTATGGGTCTATTATCCGTTCACATACCTTAGAAATCAAGAAAAAGCTAGACGAGTCCGATACCCAATTATTAGAATTGGCCATTACAGAAATCAGGCAACGCTTCCATTCTAAGTCCAAAGAAATTTACGTGCCCTTTAAAGTAGATATAGGCGAAGACATTAAAGTAACCGTACCACAGTTGGGCGATAAAAAACACATATTAGATTTATCGCTTAGAAATGCCAAATATTACCGTATGGAGCGTTTTAAGCAAATTAAGATAACAGATCCTGACCGGCACGTAAACAGAATCATGGCACAGATGAAAGCCGACTTACGCCTAAAAGAAGAACCCCGGCACATTGAGTGTTTTGATAATTCCAACATACAGGGCACCAACCCCGTTGCTGCTTGCGTGGTATTTAAGAACGGCAAGCCCAGTAAAAAAGATTACAGGCACTTTAACATAAAAACCGTAGAAGGCCCAGACGATTTTGCCTCTATGGAAGAAGTGGTGTATCGTAGGTACAAACGCTTGCAGGATGAAGACCAACCCTTACCGCAACTCATTATTATAGATGGAGGTAAAGGACAATTGTCCTCAGCATTAAAAAGCTTGGATGCTCTAGAATTAAGAGGAAAAATAGCCATCATCGGTATAGCAAAACGTTTAGAAGAATTATTCTATCCAAATGATCCAATTCCCTTATATTTAGATAAAAAAAGTGAGACCCTAAAAATCATACAACAGTTGCGTAACGAAGCGCACCGTTTTGGTATAGAGCATCACAGGAATAAACGTAGCAAAAGTGCGTTAAACACAGAGTTAGAGACCATTGCAGGGGTTGGTGAAAAAACGGTTGTAGATTTATTAAAGCATTTTAAATCGGCCAAACGCGTTGCCAATGCCAAGCTAGATGAGCTAGAAGCGGTAGTAGGAGTAGCACGGGCCGAGAAAGTATATAATTATTATCACGATAAAAATTAAAAACTAAAAGACAAAAGTGAAAAGTTTTGGCAAGCTTAAAGTTATAAGTTCAGAGTTATGAGTGACTTGTCATTCCGACAGAACGAGGTACGAGTGACGAGGAATCTCAAAAAATACAATCACATTTTAGCAAACAACTTTATAAACTTTTAACTTTAAAACATCATAAACTAAAAACGAATATGAAACAAGCGATAACCCTTTTAATATGCCTTATCTGCGTAACAGGGCACACCCAAACCGCAGAACAGGACGATTTAAAAGTGGGTTTGGTATTAAGTGGTGGTGGCGCCAAAGGCTTGGCCCATATAGGAGCCCTTAAAGTTATAGACAGTTTAGGAGTTAAAATAGATTATGTAGCAGGAACCAGCATGGGCGCCATTATAGGGTCGCTTTACGCATCAGGATATTCCGGAAAACAATTAGATTCCATTTTTAGGAAAGTCGATTTCGATAAGCTCATTAACGACGACCTACCAAGAGCCTCCAAGGCTTTTTTTGAGCGCAGCAGTTCAGAAAAATACGCCGTAAGCTTACCCTTTGATAACTTTAAAATAAAACTGCCATCGGCCCTATCCAGAGGTCAGAATACCTATAACCTGCTGGCAAAACTCACTTTGCACGTAAACGAAATTCACGATTTTGATAAATTGCCCATACCCTTTTTCTGTATCGCTACCAATGTAGAAACCGGAAAACCCGTTATGCTAGACCACGGTAACCTAGCACAATCCGTTATGGCCAGTGGTGCGCTACCATCCTTATTCCAGCCCGTAATAATAAATAATGAGGTGCTAATTGATGGGGGTGTGGTAAACAACTATCCTATAGACGAACTGCGAGCTAAGGGCATGGACGTTATTATAGGCGTAGACGTTCAAGACGGATTGGCAAATCGCGACGAATTAACCTCCGCGCCAGATGTATTGGTACAAATAAATAACTTTCGTACCATTAACGATATGAAGCTAAAAGTAGGCAAGACCGATATTTACATAAAGCCAAACATTAAAGACTACTCCGTTATATCATTTAGCGAAGGCTCCAGGATTATCAAAAACGGCATGCAAGCCGCCATTAACAATGCCGAGGCCTTAAAGAAAGTAGTTCGTAAACCTATTGAAGATGCACCGCTTGATGTAACAATAAAGCACAAAGACAGCGTTACAATAAACGATATTGAAGTAAAGGGCAATAACAACTACACCAGGTCTTATGTGCTGGGTAAACTTAAATTTAAGAACAACGAGAAAATCAGTTATTCCAATTTCACCAAAGGCATTAACAATCTGGTAGCCACCAATAATTTTGATGCCGTGACCTATCAATTAAAAAAATCAGAAACCAAAGAAGGGTACAACCTTATAACAAACCTAAGAGAAACCAAAGCAAGCACCTTTATAAAATTAGGGCTCCATTACGATAATCTATATAAAAGTGCCGCCCTTATTAACCTAACAAAAAAGCGCTGGTTATTCCATAACGATGTAGCATCATTAGACCTTATATTGGGTGATAACGTACGGTATAATTTTGAGTATTTTATAGACAAAGGGTTTTATTGGAGCATTGGTGTAAAATCCAGGTACAACCAGTTCGATAAAAACATTAGCGCCCAGTTGTTGCTAGACGAAACCGAAATATCGGTAACTGGACTAAACAAAGTAGATGCACAGTTGCGCGACCAAACCAATCAGTTTTACCTGCAAACCCTATTTAGAAAAGACTTTGCACTTAGCCTGGGAGCCGAACACAAGCGGCTAAAAGTAAAAACAGAAACCATTATAGCCGAAGACCAAACCGAAGAATTCGTTTTTGAGAATACCGACTATCTAAGCTTTTTTGGCAATTTAAAATTAGATACTTACGACAATTCCTATTTCCCAAAAAGAGGCGTTTACTTTAATGGCGATATACATAGTTATGTGTACGCTTCCAGTTTTAATGCCGATTTTGAAAACTTTACCATGGTAAAAGCCGATTTGCGGTATGCCTTTAGTTTGTCCAACAAACTGTCGTTTAACATAGAAACCAATGGGGGCCTAAAGTTTGGCGACAAAACCACAAAGACCTTAGATTTTGCCTTAGGGGGCTACGGCAACAACTTTATCAATAACTTTGTGCCCTTTGTAGGTTACGATTTCATATCCCTAACCGGAAATAGTTACATAAAAGGTGCCTTTAGTGCCCACTACGAGATTTTTAAAAAACATTACATTATCCTAGAAGGCAATTGGGCCAATGTAGAAGACGACCTTTTTGAATCTGGTGAGTGGTTTACACTTCCAGATTACTCCGGTTATGGCTTGGGCTATTCCGTAGATACCTTATTGGGCCCCATACAAGTTAAGTACAGTTTCTCGCCCGAAATAAGCCATAGTTTTTGGTATTTTTCCGTAGGCTTTTGGTTTTAGGGTTTCCACCGAATTTTTTTAATAATCCACAAAAATTCACGACCTTTGTTTCGATATGCAAATTTTTTGGCAAGAATTACTACTATTTCTTCACTATCTCATCAAGAGAAATCCTGAATGAGAATACTTTTATTGTATCTTTATATATCGTAGAATTTTAAGGTTTTTGCCTTTAAATTTATTAGAATCTAACATTAAAACATTTAAAGTATGCCTTTTTATCATAAATTAGGAAATATTCCTCCTAAACGCCATATACAATTTAGAAAGCCAGACGGCAGCCTGTATTACGAGCAGTTGTTTGGCACCATTGGGTTTGATGGCATGTCTACCAATAGCTATCACGAACAGCGCCCCACACAAGTAAAAGAAATAAAAAAACAATACAGTGTAGCGCCCAAAGTAGCAAAAGCAAACAATATAAAATCCTATCGGTTTAGAGGGTTTCAAGTAAAACCAGAAACAGATTATTTAGACAGCCGTAAAACCGTTTTAATAAACAGCGACTGTGCCATTATATTAGCAGCACCAAAACAATCTACCAAAGATTATTTTTATAAAAACACCGATGCCGATGAACTTATTTTTATTCACAAAGGCACCGGTAAATTACGAACCCACTTAGGAAACCTAGATTTTAAGTATGGCGATTACCTATTAGTGCCCCGTGGAATCATCTATAAAATAGATTTTGATACCGAAGACAATAGATTGTTCATCGTAGAGTCCCGCCGACCCATATATACACCCAAGCGCTATAGAAATTGGTTCGGACAATTATTAGAACATGCACCATTTTGTGAGCGCGATATACGTCGCCCACAAGAATTAGAAACCTATAACCAAGACGGTGAATTTTTAATAAAAGTAAAAAAGCAAGATGACATTATAGAAATGGTGTACGCCTCCCATCCGTTTGACGTGGTAGGTTACGATGGGTATAATTACCCCTATGCCTTTTCTATTCACGATTTCGAGCCCATTACCGGGCGTATACACCAACCGCCACCAGTGCACCAAACCTTTGAGACCGATGCCTTTGTAGTGTGTAGCTTTGTACCCCGGTTGTACGATTACCATCCGCAGTCCATACCCGCACCCTATAACCACAGTAACATAGATAGCGATGAAGTGCTGTATTACGTAGATGGCGATTTTATGAGTAGAAACGATATTGAGGCCGGGCACATATCCCTGCATCCAGCAGGTATACCCCACGGTCCGCACCCAGGTGCCACCGAACGCAGTATAGGTAAAACCGAAACCGAAGAGTTGGCCGTAATGGTCGATACCTTTAAACCTTTAATGGTTACCGAAGATGCCATGGCCATTGCCGATGAGGATTACCATAAATCGTGGCTAGAGTAATATTAGAAAATAGAGAAGAGAATAGAGCGCAGAGATGCTTATGAGTACACAGAAGTAACAAATCCTTTTCTCATTTCATTGATATTTCTCTAGGATCTTCTTTTGAATTAGAAACACAATTAATAATAGCAAACAATAGAAAATATATAACAAACGAACAATTTCATAAACTTGAGAAAAGTATAGCAGAGTTCCAAAAGATGACCATGAGTTTTCAAAACAGGCTCTAAAAATCTCTATTCTCTTCTCTCTATTCCTAAAAATTATGAGTAAAGACATAAAATCAGTAGACTACGGTCTAGAAAAAATATTCGAAGGCGCCCAAGACTTCCTGCCGTTGTTAGGAACAGACTATGTAGAATTCTACGTAGGCAACGCCAAGCAATCCGCGCACTTTTATAAAACTGCCTTTGGGTTTCAATCCTATGCCTACAAAGGCTTAGAAACAGGCTCTAAAGACACTGTAAGTTACGTGTTAAAGCAAGATAAGATTAAACTGGTGCTAACCACGCCATTAACCAGTAAATCGCCCATAAACGAGCACATAGTAAAACACGGCGATGGTGTAAAAGTAATAGCCCTGTGGGTAGACGATGCGCGCCAGGCCTACAAAGAAACCACCAGCCGTGGTGCCAAATCGTATATGGAGCCCACGGTAGAAACCGATGCGCATGGCGAAGTAGTAAGAGCCGGTATATATACCTACGGCGAAACCGTACACATGTTTGTAGAACGTAAAAACTATAAAGGTGCTTTCCTGCCCGGATTTAGAGCTTGGGAGTCCGACTACAACCCAGAATCCGTTGGTTTAAAATACATAGACCACATGGTAGGTAATGTAGGTTGGGGGCAAATGAACACTTGGGTAAAGTGGTACGAAGATGTGATGGGCTTTGAAAACTTCCTGTCCTTTGATGATAAGCAAATCCACACCGAGTACTCTGCCCTGATGAGTAAAGTAATGAGCAATGGTAACGGACGCATCAAATTCCCAATCAACGAGCCCGCCAAAGGCAAAAAGCGCTCACAAATAGAAGAGTACCTAGACTTTTACGAAGGCGCCGGCGTACAGCACATAGCCGTAGCCACCGATGATATTATTACAACCGTAAGCCAGTTACGTGCCCGCGGGGTCGAGTTTCTATCCGTGCCCCCACAAGCCTATTACGAGGCCGTGCCCGAGCGCTTACAAGCACACAACCACGAACTGCGTGAAGATATAGAAACCCTAAAATCCTTAGGCATTATGATTGATGCCGACGAGGAAGGCTACCTATTGCAAATCTTCACCAAACCCGTAGAAGATAGGCCCACCCTATTTTTCGAAATCATACAGCGTATGGGTGCCAGAGGCTTTGGTGCCGGTAACTTTAAAGCCCTGTTCGAGTCCATAGAGCGCGAGCAAGCTACCAGAGGTACACTATAGAAAATAAAAATAAGGGCTGCCTAAAAACAAAAGGATAGTTTAGGCAGCCTTATTTAATTACAAGAGCGTTACAGTACCCAAGTAAGTACTAGTAGCAGCCTCCGTATTATTAGCAGTCACAAAGGTAGCCCACACCTGCATGTCCAGGCCAGCCCAATCCAAAGGTAAAGTCATTTGCACCGATTGGTCCTGGCGCGTTCCCGCAGGATTAGCAATCTCAAATATGTTCAAGGCTTCGGCATACACAGCAACAATCAATACATCTGTTGGATTAGTATAGCCCTGATAATTATCAGAATTCCAGGAAATCGTGAGGTTTTGGTTAGCATTAGCGACTACAGAGCCATTATCCATTTCCCCAAGGTCGCCCTTAGCAATCAAAACCTTCTCATAATTAATGGCATACGCACCATCTGAATTTTCAATAAGCGCCTCATTAAGGTGGTAGCCCATCGCAAAATCAAAAGGCGTCTTACTGCCCTCGGGCTTACCAAAATACAAAGACAAAATAGGCCGCAGGCCCTTTAAAAACCCAATAACCGTTTTAAACTTATTGCGTTGGTTAATTTGGGCTGGTGAAGGCGGCCGCCTATTTGGTTGAGGTACGCTACGCATAACAAACTTATCGCGCCAACGCTGACCAATAACATTACCGATTTTTCCAGAAAACCCACCTAAAATATTATCTTGAAATGTTCCCATTCGTTAAAAGATTTGAGGTTAAACTATACAATAAACATAAATGTAATTTCTTACATATGCAAATCATAAATCTTAAAACAGAGTAATTAAAGGCATTATTTAAACAAAAATCACTCAAAAATCAAGGCTATTTTGTTCGGGTCTTCTTCGAGTCACCTTCGAGTCATGTTCGAGTCACCTTCGACTCGATAGGGGTTTAGCCGAACGAAACCTGAACAAAACCCGAACGAAACTAGTATTAAACTAGAAGCAAGTAAGGTAAAATGTTAAAGTTTGTATTTTTTCTTTTAATCGTAAGAAATGATTTTATATTTGGAGTTGAAAATAAAATATAACTGGTTGTAAAAGGAATGTATAGGATATGTATAATTCCCTATTATTTTGGTAGGGTTAGTGGTGAGATGAGATGGGAGTTTTGGAGAATAACTAGTAAGTAAAATAAAATATAAATAATCATAATAACCAAAAACAAATGAAACACCTAAAAACAATCACCCTAGCCATTATCACATTAGTAACCATATCTTGTAGCAAAAGCGATAGCCCTAAAGAAGATAACGCAATCATAGGCACTTGGTATATGTCAAAATTAATGTATCAAGGAAATGAAATTCCATTAGGAGATTGTGAAAAAGAAAGTACTTATGTAGTTACATCTGATGGTATTTTTGTAAATACAGAATATTATACAGATTATGATAATACTTGTGATTTAGATTATGAAGAATCTGCTAATTGGGAAAGCGTGGGAAACAATACATATAAATTTATATATGAAGATGAAATTGAAGGGACTTATGAAGAAGAGATAACCATTAGTAATAATACTTTTGCTATATATGATGAAGGGCCAACTGGTGACCCATATATTTACTACTACACTAAAAAGTGATAGAATAAGTTTTAAATATTTTCAATAAAAAGAATTGATTATATTTGAAATGTGCTTACAAAGCAAGACATATTAACCAAGCTAGCGGAATTAAAGCCCGTACTTTACAAAGACTTCTCGGTAAAAGAAATTGGTTTGTTGGGTCTTATTCTGAAAATGCACAAACCGAAGAAAGTGATATTGATATCCTTGTTGAATTAGAAAAACCCATTGGATGGAAATTCTTTACTCTTGAAATGTATCTTGAAAAGGTATTTAACAAAAAAATTGACTTAGTAACTAAAAATGCATTAAAACAACAAATTAAGGAGGGCATCTTAAAGCAGGTAAATTTTGCTTAACAAATAAAAGCTTCAAAAAAAAAGAAAGTATAAATCATCTTTACAATTTAACACCAACATCACCCAACAATTACAAACCGTACGCGTAAATTTTATATTTTTGGAACAGTAATTGTAATTTCTAAAAACAATAACATAATTGTAACTTTAAAAAGTTACATGGCAATTACCCAAAGACAAATGAAAAACGTACTACTTATAATAACGGCCGTACTTACTATAAACGTTTCGTATTCACAAAAAGAATCGGCATTTAAAGAGGGCGAATGGTTTAAATTTAAAATGAGCTATAGCGGCTTTTTAAAAGCAGGCAATGCCACCCTTAACGTTAGTGAAACCAAACTGAACGGTAAAGAGGTGTACCACGTAGTTGGTAAGGGGTGGACCACCGGTATGATTAAATGGTTTTTTAAAGTAAAAGATCGCTACGAAAGCTATTTTGATAAAACCACCATACTTCCCTATAAGTTTATTAGAAATATTGATGAGGGCGGACATACTAAAGACCTGGAAATTGAGTTTAACCAAAAGGAGCACAAAGCACATGTATTTGATAAAAAACACAATACGGTAAAGATATTTGATACCTCGCCCAACATACAGGATATGGTATCTACCTATTACTATTTGCGTAATAATTTAGACATAAGTAAACTAAAAGTTGGCGATGAGGTGCGAACCGATATGTTTTTTGATGAAGAAAACTATGGGTTTAAACTAAAGTATTTAGGAGAAGAAACCATTGAAACCGATTTTGGTAAAGTGGCGGCCCTAAAGTTTAGGCCTTACGTAATGGCCGGACGGGTGTTTAAGGAAGAGGAAAGTTTAACGCTTTGGGTATCAAAAGACAAAAATAAAGTACCTTTGCGCATAAAGGCAGATTTGGCCGTAGGATCGTTAAGAGCCGAACTGGAAGCTTTTAAAGGGTTAAAACACCCATTTAGAATTATTGTTGATAATTAAAAGAATTTGGATTCAAAAATAACCAATCAGCTTAAAGAGAAGTACGAAGCCATAGACCAGAATTTGGAAGATTACCTGGAAGGCCTATTGCATAGTAAACCTATAAACTATTGGGATTACATACAAACCGATGCCTTATTGAGTCTTCAAACCCAGCATACGAATTTTAAAGATGAGATGGTGTTTATTATGTACCATCAAATAAACGAGCTGCTGTTTAAGATGATACTTTGGGAAATTGACCAAGTGGCAAGAACCCAAGATGTCGATGCCGCTATGTTTACATCTAAATTAATGCGTATTAGTAGGTATTTTGATATGTTAACCTCGTCCTTCAGCATCATGAAAGACGGTATGGATGTAGACCAGTACAATAAGTTTAGAAAAACACTAACGCCGGCCAGTGGTTTTCAAAGCGCCCAATACCGAAAAGTAGAGTTTGCATCAACCGAGCTCATTAATTTAATTGACAAGCGATTTAGGGATACCATCGACAGGAATTCATCTTACGAGAATGCTTTTGAGCACTTATATTGGCAGGCAGCAGGCAAAGACTATAAAACAGGCAAAAAAAGTTACACATTAACAGTTTTTGAAGAAAAATATAAAGACGAATTTATTAGATTTACCAAATTTTATCAAGCTAACAATTTGTATTCCAAGTTCAAGGGGTTGCCAAAGGAAGCTAGGGAGGACAAAGACTTGGTAAAAGCTATGCGCCATTACGATTATACCGTAAATATAAAATGGGTAATGGCACATTATAACACAGCAAATCATTATTTAAATATAGGCGGTGAAACCGCCGAAGCAACAGGAGGGAGTGAATGGGTAAAATACATGCATCCAAAATATCAGAAGCGGATATTTTTTCCAGAATTATGGACAAAAAAAGAATTAGAAAATTGGGGAACAGATATTTAATACTAATAACAGTAGTAGCATTGTTTTTTATTGGTTGTAAAGAAGACGAGAAAAAGCCAGTAATAATAGAAGAGGAGTTAGCCGTTGTAGAAAAACCAAAAGATATTTATGAATTTGGTTTTAATTTAAGTGACTTTGTAGTTAAAAGAGATACCATAAAAAATGGCGACAGCTTTGGCGAGATATTAGAACGCAATAAAATAGGCTACCCAAAGATTTTTCATATTGCAGAAAAAGCCAAAGACACGTTCGACATTAGGCGCTTGCAAGTGGGTAAGCCCTATACCTTATTATGCTCTAAAGACACTTTGGAACTTCCAGAATGTTTTATCTATCAAACAACGCCTGAGGAGTATGTAGTTATTAATTTTAAAGACTCCATTCACGCATACAAAAGGAAAAAACCCATTAAATACGTTGAAAAAATAGCCACAGGGGTTATTACAAGCAATATTTCGGAAACTTTAGACGAACAAGGGTTAAGCCCTAGGTTGGCCTATAAAATGGCCGATGAGATTTATGCCTGGACCATAGATTTTAGACGCCTTCAAAAAGGCGATAGGTTTAAGGTTATTTATACCGATAAGTACATAGACGATACCATTTACACAGGTGTGCACAATATAAAAGCCGCTTATTTTGAGCATAACGACGAGCCATTTTATGCTTTTGAGTTTGAAACGGACAGTGTAAAGGGTATTATTGATTATTTTAACGAAGAGGCCAAAAATTTAAGGCGTGCGTTCTTAAAAGCCCCTGTAAAATTTAAGCGCATATCCTCCAGATACAATTTAAAAAGAAGAATAGCTGTTTACGGCTATAAAGTGCGTCCGCACAAAGGCACCGATTTTGCCGCAGCCATTGGTACCCCCATTATGGCTACAGCCAACGGAACGGTAACAAAGTCTAGTTACACAGGAGGTAATGGCAACTATGTAAAAATACGCCATAATGCCACTTATGAAACCCAGTACTTGCACATGAAAAAACGCAACGTTAAAGTGGGGCAATTTGTAAAGCAAGGCGATGTAATTGGTTGGGTAGGCATGACCGGAAACACAGGCGGGCCGCATGTATGCTATCGTTTTTGGGTAAATGGTAGGCAAGTAGACCCCTTTAAACAAAAACTGCCAGAAGCCAAGCCTATATCAGATAGTTTAAAAGCTAAGTATCTAGAGTATATTCAGCCTATAAAATATCAATTGGACAATATATTTTTTAAACCAGAAATAGAAGAAGAAGCGCAACCAGAACAGCCTCTTATCTCTCAAGCAAATTAACTATGGCATTACCAAAGATAGATCCAACCACCGTAAACTCTTGGAAAAAACTAGAAGCGCATTACGGCAAAATAAACAATGTACATATGAAAGACCTGTTTGCTCAAGATAGCGAACGGGCCAACAAGTTTACCATAAAGTGGGATGATTTTTATGTGGATTTCTCCAAAAACAGAATCACTGAAGAAACGTTGACCTATTTACTGGAATTGGCCGATGAGGTAAAGCTAAAAGACGCTATAGAAAGTCAGTTTTCCGGTGATACCATTAACCAAACCGAAGGAAGGGCGGTATTGCATACAGCCTTGCGTGCACCTGCTGATGCCGATTTTAAGGTAGCAGGTGTAGATGTGATGCCAGAAATTCATCAGGTAAAACAAAACATACAGGCCTTTACAAACGAGGTTGTTGGAGGCAACAGAACAGGCTATACGGGTAAGGCCTTTACCGATGTAGTTAATATAGGCATTGGAGGCTCTGATTTAGGACCGGCAATGGTAGTAGATGCGTTGCAATTTTACAAGAACCACCTTACCACACATTTTGTTAGCAATGTAGATGGCGACCATGTAAATGAAGTCATTAAAAAATTAAATCCAGAAACCACCTTATTTGTTATTGTTTCAAAAACCTTTACAACCCAAGAAACACTATCTAACGCCAATACCATAAAAAGTTGGTTTTTAGAATCGGCAGACCAAGCTGCTATAGCCAAACACTTTGTAGCGGTTTCCACTAATATTAAAAATGTAACCGCTTTTGGTATAGACGAAAACAATGTTTTCCCTATGTGGGATTGGGTAGGTGGTCGTTTTTCATTATGGAGTGCTGTGGGTTTAACCATTAGCTTGGCCATAGGCTATGATAACTTTAATAAGCTGTTGCAAGGGGCCCACAAAATGGACCAGCATTTTAAAAATGAAAGCTTTGATAAAAACATACCAGTTATTTTAGCGCTCATAAGCATATGGTACAACAACTTTTTTAAAGCTGAAAGCGAGGCAATTATACCGTATTCGCAATACCTCAACCAGTTTGCAACCTATTTGCAACAAGGCATTATGGAAAGTAATGGCAAGAGCGTAGATAGAAATGGCAACCCCATAAATTACCAAACAGGAACCATTATTTGGGGCGAGCCAGGTACCAATGCACAACACGCCTTTTTTCAATTAATACACCAAGGCACTAAACTGATACCGGCAGACTTTATAGGATTTGTTAAATCGCTACATGGTAACCAAGACCACCAAGATAAGTTAATTTCTAACTTTTTGGCCCAAACCGAAGCGCTTTTAAATGGCAAAACCGAAGCCGATGTGATTGCTGAAGGGACGGCAGAAAATTTAGTTCCCTTTAAAGTGTTTCAAGGTAATAAACCCACTAATACCATATTTATTAACAGGTTATCACCAGAAAGTTTGGGTAAATTAATTGCCTTATATGAGCATAAAATATTTGTTCAAGGTGTTATTTGGAACATTTTTAGTTACGATCAATTTGGAGTGGAGTTAGGAAAGCAATTAGCTAACAAAATTTTACAAGAATTTAACAATACTGCCGAAAGCGGCCATGATGCCTCTACACTTAATTTATTGAATTATTATAGGCAAAATAACTAAAACTCAAATAAATTCTTAGCATATTAACGAAAAGGCAATAGGATTTTCAGTACGATAGTCTTTTAATTTATTAACAATTGTTAAATTTCTTAACAATTGGGTAATATTTATCTTTTAATTATACGTATTTTTGCTTCGACTAATTTCAAATAATTAATTATGAAAAAAATTACCCATTTTTTATTGGTGGCTGTAGCTTTTTTATTTACTACAGTTATTATGGCACAAAGTACTATAACAGGTACTGTATTGGAAGCTGGAACTAATATTCCCTTGCCAGGTGCCAATGTTGTAGAAAAAGGAACGTCTAATGGAGTAACTACTGACTTTGATGGAAACTTTTCTTTAACTACTCAAACAGCCTCAGGAGAACTATTGATAACCTATATAGGTTATAACTCTAAAACGGTTCCCTTTTCAGGGTCTATTTCTTTAGGAAAGATTACTTTAGAGTCCAGCCAGGTAGGTCTTGAGGAAATTCAAATTATTGCTTCCGTGGCAGTAGACCGAAAAACACCGGTTGCAGTTTCTACAGTAAAATCTGCTGATATAGAACTTAAATTAGGGACACAAGAATTCCCTGAAATTTTGAACTCTACACCTGGTATTTATACTACTAAAACAGGAGGAGGTTATGGAGATGCTAAAACGAGGATTAGAGGATTTCAATCTGAAAACGTTGCAGTTATGATTAATGGTATTCCTGTTAACGATATGGAAAATGGAGCAGTGTATTGGTCCAATTGGGCTGGATTGGGAGATGTAACATCTACTATGCAAGTGCAGAGAGGTTTAGGAGCTTCAAAAGTTGCTGTACCTTCTATTGGGGGTACTATTAATGTTATTACGAAAACATCTGATGTTGAAGCAGGGGGTAATGTTTATACTTCCATAGCAAATGATGGCTATTTAAAATATGGATTAACTTACTCTACAGGATTATCTGAAAAAGGTTTTGCAGCTACGGTTTCAGCGGCTAAAACTTCGGGTGATGGTTATGTGGATGGTACTGAGTTTAATGGAGTGTCTTACTTTATTAATTTAACACAAGAGATTAATGATGCCCATAAATTGTCGTTTACTGCATTTGGTTCTAAACAGCGTCATGGTCAAAGACAAAACAGACAACTTATCAGCACTTATAAAGATAGTGAACGTGGAAGAAAGTTTAATGCTGACTGGGGGTATAAAGATGGACAAGTAACGCATCAAGAAGATAACTTTTATAACAAACCTCAAATGTCTTTAAACCATTATTGGGATTTAAATGACAATACAAGTATTTCAACTGTGTTGTATGCTTCATTTGGTTCTGGCGGCGGTGGCGGCTTTGCAGGAGCTTATAAATTTGGTTTTGACGATTCTGGTGTAGGCGAATATAGAAATGGGTTATATGGCCCAATAGATTTTGATAAAATTGTAGATGAAAATATAGCTAGAGGGGCTAATGGTTCAGAAACTATTTTAAGAGCATCTCGCAATGACCATAATTGGTATGGGGTACTATCAACATTAAAAACAAATTTGTCTGATGATTTAGTGCTTTTAACTGGATTAGATTACAGAAATTATAAGGGGATTCACTTTACAGAGCTTACCGATTTACTAGGTGGTCAATATTACTTAGACGATAGTGATGTAAATAATCCAAATGCAATTGTAAAAGTAGGAGATAAATACAGTTATTATAATGATGGTTTAGTTGGTTGGATTGGTGCTTTTGGTCAATTAGAGTACGAAGTAAACGAAGATTTAAACACTTACATTTCATTAGCAGCTTCTAATACATCTTATAAGAGGGTGGATTATTTCAATTATTTAGATAGTGACCCTTTGCAAGAAACAGATCGTTATAACTTCTTTGGTTTTAGCGTTAAAGGTGGTGGTAACTACAATATTGATGATAACCACAATGTATTTGCCAATGTAGGTTATTTTGAAAAGGCTCCAGATTTTGATGCGGTTTTCCAAAACTTTGACAATGAACATATAAATGAAGATGCTGAAAATCAAAAAGTTATTAGTTTTGAAATTGGATATGGATATAGAAGTGATAAGTTAAGTGCTAATGTTAATTTATATAGAACGACTTGGAAGGATAGAACAGAAACAGTAAGTTTCCAACAACCTGATGGAACTAACTCCTTTGCTAATATTTTAGGAGTAAATGCAATACATCAAGGGGTTGAAGTTGATTTTGTCTATAAAGCTTTTGAAAAGTTAAAGTTCAATGGCATGGTATCTATTGGAGATTGGAGATGGGATAATAATGTAACAGGAGTTGATATTTTAGATGAAAACCAAGATTTAATAACTACAGTGGACCTTTATATTGAAGATTTGCATGTAGGTGACGCTGCTCAAACTACTTTGTCTTTAGGTGCTAACTATAGTCTTTCACAAAAAACAAACCTAATTGTGGATTATTATTATTATGGTAATCTTTATGCTGAATTTGACCCAAGTGATCGTGGTACTCCAGGGTCTGACGCATATAAATTACCAGAATATGGATTGTTTGATGTAGTTGTTAGCCATGACTTTGATTTTGGTCCTTTTGATGCTACATTAACTGGAAGAATGAATAATGTGTTTGATACTGAATATTTTACAGATGCATTTGATGGTAACGCAGATACTATTCTAGGCTATTATGGGTTTGGAAGAACATTTAGCATTGGAGCAAAACTTAAATTCTAAAAAACTTTGAAAATGAAAAATATATTTTATTACATATTAATTTTAGGAGCAATCGCTACAGGTTGTAATCCTCTTGATGATATCTATACAGATTTAGATGCTCAAGTAGACCCTATAGTTGGGGATGTTACTTATGAACTTACTGATGAAGATTATGATGATTTAGATAAATCTTTTGGAAATTTTGACTCGGAAGATGAAGCTAAAACTTTAATTCCAGGATTGTTGTCAGATAAGTATCCAGTTTGGGGGGCAGGTTCTACAGCATCAGTTACTTTTAAAATATATTCTCCTAAAAGAGAGGAAAGAAGTCTAATCGTTTATACGGTGTCTTCACAAGATTATGCTGATTTAGGACATACTTTTGGCAATTTTGATAGTGATTCTGATATACAAGGTTTCTTGGAGTGGAAATACCCATCTCCTGAAGATAGAACCCTAGTATCATTGACTTATAAATATTATAATGGAAGTGTGAATACATTAAATAATGGGTTTCTGTATCTTAATGGCGAATGGGAGTATATTTTAGGCTTTACAGATGATGAATATGAAATGATGGGAGAAGGATTTCCCAATTTTTCAAATGAAGATGAAGCGATAGCAAAAATACCAGTGTTTTTAAAGGATAAATTTAAGTATGAAACTGTTTCAGCTGGTGACATTCAAGCAACAATGTATAAACTATACACAACGGATGTTGATGATGTTGATGGAGATGGCAGCACAACAGATAACACAACATATAGCTATGTAAAGTATTTTATTTTTGATGGCACCAATTGGTCAGAATATAATGATGTAGTAAGTGAAACTATTCAATTTGGCCATGATGGAACAACTTGGGTGCCTGATAATACTATTAAATATACTTTAACGGGAGCCGATATTACTCTAATTTCAAATGCATTTATTAGTATTTATCCAGGGCCAGCAGATAATGTTGGATTCTTTGGTAGTTTTGACAGAAGGTCTAGTAGTTCTAACTATTGGAGCGACGCTATGCTTTTAGAGGCTTTTAATGTTCTTCTTGATAATAAAAATCCTGGTGCAGAGGAAGGCCAAAAATATGTCCTTACCTATGTAATATACAATGGTTCTACTGTTAATGAAACGATGAATGTTATTAAAACAGGAGGTGTTTGGGTTTACCAATAAAATAAAACAAACAATAACAAAAAAACCACTTCGTTAAGGAGTGGTTTTTTGTCTTAATTAGTGTGTATGATTATTATGATGAAAAGAATAGCGTTGTTAATTATCTTTAATGCTTGTTTAATAAGTTGCAGTAGCTCGGGAGGTGGTGATACACCAGATCCAGACCCTAAACCAACCGATGATGGAAAACCTGTGGCTGTAAATGATACGGCCACAACAGAAGAAGACCAAGAGTTGGTTTTACAAAATTTATTATCCAATGATACAGTTGAAGATAATGCCAGAATTACAACATTTGATGCTTCAACTACTGGTGGTGGTATTGTAGTAGATAGCAGAAATGGCACTTATACCTATACGCCTGTAGAGGGTTTTGTTGGGGAGGATACATTTACTTATACGCTTTGTGATGATGATGAGACCCCTAAGTGTTCTACAGCAACGGTAACTATAACAGTTACAGATACAGGTAGTCCGATAGCCGTAAATGATGAAGTCAATGTTTTAGAAAATAGTACTAGAGTTTTTTCAGGACTTTTAGATAATGATACAACGATTGATGATGCAGTATTGACTTCAGTTGATGATACAGGCACACAAGGAACCATTGTGTTGAATACGGATGGTACGATAAGCTATACTGCTCAATCAGGTTTCACTGGTCAAGATACATTTGCTTACTCCATTTGTGATGATGACCAACCTGACAATACTTGCGCTACAGCAACTGTAACTGTAAATGTAGTAGCATCATTAAGTTTTAACATTCCAGTAGAATTATTGAATTATTATAACAGTGTTATTTTTTCTGAAGCAGAAGATTTGATGTTAGAAGAGTTAGAGACACTAACACAAACGAAGCATACCGTAATATTATCATACGGGCAAAGACACAAATATTTATATGATGCCGATGAAGATATTAGTAATGCCGATAATGTTATACTAATGTACTCTGGTGAAAGTAGATATTGGGAAGAATATACCTCTGGATCTAATTCATATTTCCCCCAAACTTTTAATACAGAGCATATCTATCCGCAATCGTTGCTAAGCTCTATAGGTGCCGTTACAGATTTACACCATTTAAGAAGTACAGATGCAAGTATTAACTCTCAAAGAAGTAATTATCCATATACCGAAGGCAGTGGTGCCTATGGTGTAATTGGAGGTAACATGTGGTACCCTGGAGATGACTGGCGTGGTGATGTTGCTAGAATGGTTATGTACCTAAATATTCGTTATGGCGAACTTTTTAGTAAAGTAGGCACTTTAGAGTTGTTCTTGCAATGGAATATAGAAGATCCTGTTTCAGCTTTCGAAATACAGCGCAATAATGTTATTGAAGGCGCACAAGGAAATAGAAATCCGTTTATAGATAACCCGTATTTGGCCACATTAATTTGGGGTGGAAATGCTGCTGAAAATAGATGGAATTAAGTGAATAAATTGTATTAATAAAAAACCGCTTCAACCGAAGCGGTTTTTTTATGGTTTTAATTATTACATTTGTTACTGTTAATTTAAAAACAGCCAGTTATGTACAGTGTTATAAAAAACCTTCATTCGTATTGGGCATACCTTGTCCTAGTAATTTTAATTATTGCGTCTATAAATGCCTTAATAAAAACATTTGGAGCGAAGGAGTATGAAGCGAAGGATTTTAGAATTTCGTTGTTTACGTTAATTGTATCACATATTCAATTGTTAATCGGACTGGTTCTTTATTTTGTTTCTCCTAAATTTCAATTGTGGAGCGAGATGGGAGCAGGGGTAATGGGCGATTCCCTGGCGCGCTTATATCTAGTAGAACACCCTTTTGTAAATATTTTGGCGGTTGCCTTGATTACGGTTGGATATTCTAAGCATAAAAAGAAATTAACATCACCATCTAAATTAAAAACCTTAGCTGTTTTTTACACCATTGCCTTAGTATTGTTTTTATCACGTATTCCATGGGATGTGTGGATGGGTTAACTAATAGTCCACTTCTCTAATAACATATAGATATGCTGGAAAGTGGTCACTAAAGCCATTGGTAAAGCCACCAGAGTCAAAACTACGCTTAGGGTAATATTTATAACGTCCTTTTTTACTAATAAGGTAGTTTTTGTTAAAGATACCGGCCTTATAAAAGCGAAAAGACGTATAGTCTCTTTCAATTAAAGGTTTGGTAACCATAATTTGATCGAACAAACTCCAACTATCTCTATAGGCTGTGGTTCCTAAACCATCTTTATAGAAACGCTCATAGGGATTAAAAATACCTTTAAGAGCTACCTTATTCCTATCTTGTTGAGCTTTTAAAATGTTTTTAATACTGGCATTTGTTGGGTCATCATTCAAATCGCCCATAATAAAGATTTTTGCGTAAGGATCTATCGTTTGAAGCGAATCTACCAAATGCTTTGTAAGCTTAGCTGCAGCCATGCGTTTGGGGTTGCTTTTGGCTTGGCCCCCGCGCCTGGAAGGCCAGTGGTTTACAATAATGTGTATAAGGTCTCCCTCAAGGTTACCACTTACCAATAATTGGTCTCGGGTATAGATTCGCTTTTTAGTAATAGCGTCATAAATTTTTAGTTCATGGCTACTCGTGGTTATGGGTGTGAACAGCTTTTTTTGATAAAGTAAAGCCACATCAATCCCCCTAGTATCTGGTGATGGATAATGTACAATACCATAATCTTTATTCCTTAATTTAGGGTCGTTCACTAGGTCTTCAATAACAGTTCTGTTTTCAACTTCAGAAATACCAATAAGAGCAGGCGTATTGCCTGTAACCTCAAAGCCTATATCGCCTATAACGCGAGCCATGTTTTTTACTTTTTTAATATAAGCTTCCGATTGTTTTGTCTTTAATGCCATAATGGGGCTGGACTCATCAAACTTATTGGGATCGTTTATGGTATCAAACAAGTTTTCTAGGTTGTAAAAAGCAATGGTATGTATTTTATAGGTCTTTGTGTTTTGTGAATAAACATGGCTTATAAAAAATAGAATTATCACTAAACACCATGTTTTCAGTGTGTTAATTATTGAAATCATAAATAATGATAGTTTTTAATAAAAAATTCGGATTAAAATTAGGTAATTATTATGTATTTTATAAATTTGTGCGAATAATTATTTTAATTTAAGTGCAATTTCATTAAATGATAAAGAAAGCCCCTATTTATCTGTTGAGCATATTTTCAGTATTGACAGGTTTCGGACAGCAAACAACTGTAAAAGGTAGTGTAAAAGACGCCATGTCTTTTATACCTATTCCTGATGTAACCATTACCATTGAAGAAACGAACCAAACGACCAAGACTAATAAAGAAGGTGTTTTTATTTTTAGTACCCAAGTGCCTTTAGGAGAACAAGTTTTAAAAATTCAAAAAACAGGCTATATAACTAAACGCTATCCTATTGTTGTTTATGAGTTTAAAACAGTGGACATTACGGATATGACTTTAGAATTAGATGTAACCGCTTCGCAAGATTTATATACTATTACCCTTACGGACGACGAGCTGAACAATGATACCAGTGGTTCAGATAATATTTCCGGACTTCTTTCAGCGTCTATGGATGTGTTGCAACGTACTGCCGCTTTCGAATTCAGTGCGTCATTTTTTAAGCTTAGAGGGTTAGGCTCAGAGAATAGTGCGGTTTTGATTAATGGTATCGAGATGAACAAACTCTATAACGGCAGGCCACAATGGAGCCAATGGGGAGGTTTGAATGATATGTTTAGAAATCAGGAACTCAATTTAGGATTAACACCATCGGCCTATCATTTTGGAGGGTTTTTAGGAACCACACATGTAAATACTAGGGCTTCCAGTTATAGTAATAGGGGGCAGCTTACGTATTCATCTTCCAACAGAAGCTATACCAATAGAGCTATGGGCAGTTACGCCACAGGATTGATGAAGGGCGGGTGGTCTGTAGCTTTAATGTTGTCTAAGCGCTGGGGTAATGAAGGTTATCAAGATGCTACATTGTATAATTCCAATGCGTTTTTTGCATCGGTTGAAAAGCAAATAAACACCAAACACAGTGTAAATGTAACAGCAATATATGCACCAAACCAAAGAGGTAAATCATCACCTAATACCCAAGAAGTATACAATTTAAAGGGGATTGCCTATAACGAATATTGGGGGTGGCAGGATGGCAAAAAACGCAATTCGCGAATTAAGAATATTAATGAGCCTATAATGATTTTAAGTCATTATTGGAATTTATCGCCTAAATCAAGTTTAAATACCAATATAGGGTATCAATTCGGGACAACTGGTAACAGCCGTTTAGATTATGGAGGCACCCGACTTAATGATGCAGGTGTTCCTGTAGGGGGTGGCTCTAATCCCAGTCCTGCATACTATCAAAAGTTACCTAGCTATTGGTTAACGCCTACTGTAGGACCCAATTATGAAAAGGCATATTTGAGTGAACAGATGTTTATAAAAGATGGACAGATAAATTGGAATCAATTATATCAAACGAATCTAGATAATACGGGTAATTATGCTACTTACGTGCTATATGAAGATGTTAATAGCGACAAGCAATGGACCTATAACGCCATTTTAAATTCAGAATTGAATGAGCATGTGGTTTTAAATGCTTCAGTAAACTATAAAAGTCTAAACTCGGAAAATTATGCTGAGATTACTGATCTATTGGGAGGGCAGGGGTTTTTAAATGTAGATGCTTTTAGCGGGAACCAATTCGATTTGCAGAACCCTAACCGTATTGCAGATGTGGGCGATATGTTTAAATACCATTACAAGCTACGGGCTAATGTATTATCGGGGTATGCTAAAGCAGAATTTAAATATAATAAAACAGAATTCTATATAGCAGCCCATGCAGCCAATACTAGCTACCAAAGAACTGGTTTGTATGATAATGAAGCCAATACAGGGAACAGTTTGGGGAGCAGTTCTAAAGTGAATTTTATAAGCATGGGAGCCAAAGCAGGATATACCTATAAGATTACAGGAAAGCATGTGCTGAATATTAATGGGGGATATGCTACAAAGGCGCCCTCATTGCAAAATACTTTTTCCAATGCTCGGGTAAATAATAATATAGTACCCAATATAGAAGAAGAAAAAATCATGGCTTTAGATGCCAGTTACATTTTCCGTTCCCCTGTAGTTAAAGCAAAACTTACAGGATTTTATATTAAAACAACCAAAGCGAATGAAATTTCATTTTACTATGCCGATGGGGTTACGGGATTTATAGAAAGTGCTGAGTTTGTTAGCGAAATTCTACAAGGAATTAACGTTAAACGCCTGGGAGCCGAGTTGGGCGTAGAAGTTCAAGTAACACCAACTATAAAACTAAAAGGAGTGGCTACCGTAGGACAATATACCTATGATAATAACCCCGAGCTAAACCTTACTGCCGATGCAGCATCTGCACCCCAAGGCCCTGCCATGCTAAAAGGCTATAAAGTGGCGGGTGGTCCACAACGTGCCTATTCGATAGGGTTTGAATATCGAGATCCAGATTATTGGTGGTTTGGAGCTACGGCAAATATGTTTACTCATACTTATTTAGATATTAATCCCTTAACAAGAACAGCCAACTTTTACAAAGACCCTATGGATGGTTTGCCATTTAATGATTATGATGAGGACTTGGCCAGACAGCTTTTAAAACAAGAGCGGTTTAAAGATTATATGGTTGTTAACCTGGTAGGAGGTAAGTCATGGCGAATAGCTAGGTACTATGTGGGTTTTTTTGCTAGTATTGGTAATGTGCTAAATACTAAATATAAAACAGGGGGATTTGAGCAAGGTAGAAACGCTAACTATAGAGAGTTGCGAGATGACACCAATAATCCCATAAGGGTATTTGGGCCAAAGTATTGGTATGGGCGTGGAGCCAACTATTTCTTGAACCTTTATTTCAGATTTTAATTATATAAACAAACCTATGAAACAGAGTTACAAATTATTGAGTTTAGTGGTAATTTTAATTATAACAGCCTGTGTTCAAGATGATGATTTTACGATTCCTCAACTGGAAATCGTAGAACCTAACATTAAGGCGAATACTACTATTAGTATTATTAAGGACATGTATATTGATGGTTTGGTAGATTTTAATGAAGCCAATAATGGCGGTGAACTTATTATGGAAGGCTATGTGGTTTCTAATGACGAGTCGGGCAACTTCTATAAAGTACTGATTATACAGGATACTCCAGAAAACCCCACAGCAGCCATTCAGATAGATATCGATGCCACGTCCTTGTACGCCCAATTTAAACCAGGTAGAAAGGTATATGTAAAGTTGAATGGTTTGGGTATGGATGCATTGAACGGAGTTTTGCACATAGGTGCTTTTGAAGGCGCTAGCGTTGGAAGAATTCCAGCTTTTAATTATACAGACTACATTATACGTTCGGCAGAAGTGGCAACCATCGTTCCAAAAGTTATAACACCCAGTGAATATAATGATAGCTACATTAATATGTTGGTGCAAGTAGAACATATGCAATTAAGTAGTTCAGAAATTGGACAGCCTTATGGCAATGCAGGGAATACTTTTACCGTTAACAGATCGCTTAAAAACTGTAATGATAATTCTACTACCATCTTAAGAAATAGTGGATTTTCAGATTTTAAAAATGAAGTTTTTCCGCAGGGACAAGGGACTATTACTGCTGTATTTAGTAAATATAATGCCGATTATCAATTATTTATAAGAGATACAAACGATGTTATTTTTGAAGATAGTCGCTGCGATCCACTTTTTGAAGATTCTTTTACATCGGGCAATTTAAACAAATGGACAACATATAATGTTACAGGTGATGAGACGTGGTATTATAATGCTTATGGCAATCCAAATGACAGTGCAACCATGTCTGGTTATAATGGTGGCAATAATGAGAATGAGGATTGGCTTATTTCTAGGGCGATAGATTTATCAGGGGTTACAAATGCAATCTTAACATTTCAAACTGTAAGGCGCTATGCAGGCAATGATTTGGAGTTGTATATGTGTACTGATTATTCAGGAGGCAATCCAACAATCGATGGTTCTTGGGAGCCCCTAACCGCCAATTTTGATACCAACATCAATAGTTGGTCATCTTGGACCAACTCGGGGGATGTAGATGTTTCAGCAGCAGCAGGCAGCACCTTGTTTGTTGCTTTTAAATACACTTCAACCAACACGGCATCATCTACTTATGAAATTGATAATGTTCAGGTATTTGTAAATGAATAGGAAGATTTGCAAGCTATTTTTTAAAAATAGCATACACAGGAAAGTGGTCGCTATACCCACCGCGGTATTTTTTGCCTACATAAGTCCTAAAAGGGGTGCCCTTATATTTGCCCTTAAAAAGCTTTAGAAAATCCTCATCGAAAATATTCGCCATATCATATTCCAAAGTGTTTGGAGCTGTTTCAAAAAAGTTGGTTGAAAACATGATTTGGTCAAATAAATTCCATCGCCTGTTGTGGTTGGTCGTTCCTCTTGTGTAAGAACGTAAGGTATCCATGGGATTGAACAGTCCATAGCCATTAACCAAGCTTTTAATGCTCTTACTAGAAGGGTCGTCATTAAAGTCTCCTATAACTACAATTTTGGCATTAGTATCTTTTAATCTTAATTGGTCAATAATATCGCCTACCTTATTAGATGAAGCCATACGTTTATACTCGGTTTCTTTTTCCCCTTCTCTACGGGAAGACCAATGGTTAACAATAACATGAATACGCTCGCCATCTAGCAAACCCGAAACCAATAAAATATCTCTTGTATAATCTGGGTTTCCATCATCATCAACAAGCGAAACTCTAAAAGTTTCAGAGGTCTCAACCTTAAAAACGGTTGTGTCATATAACAGGGCAACATCAATGCCACGCTCGTCTAAAGAATCGTAATGCACATAACTGTAATGGTAATCCTTTAAATGTTTGTAGTTTATTAAATCTTCAATAGCCGTTGCGTTTTCAACTTCGGCCAATCCAACTATAGCAGGATGCTTACCAGTTTCTTTACGACCAATATTGGCAATTGCATAACTTAATTTCCTTAGCTTATTGTCATAACGCTTGGGGGTCCAATTTTTTGCTGAAGTGGGCAAAAAATCATCATCATTGGTATAGGGGTCATTTTGAATATCAAATAAGTTTTCAAGATTGTAAAAAGCAATGGTATGTAAATCATTTCTAATAGTAACATCTTCTAAAAAATCCATCTTTAAATTATATAATGATCGCCTAAAATATAAAAATTAAAAATGATAGCAATTGTGTAACTTTGCACTATTGAATTATATTTTATGTTAGAGAAGAAAGATATCTCTTTAGAAAAGGCTGTTTTAATAGGCGTTATAACTAGAGACCAAGATGAAGTGAAGTCTAAAGAATATTTAGATGAATTAGAGTTTTTAACATATACTGCAGGAGGTGATGTTGTAAAACGATTTGTGCAAAAAGTGGATATGCCTAATCCAAAAACTTTTATTGGTACTGGCAAAATAGAAGATGTTAAGGCTTATATTGAGGAGCATGAAGTAGGGACTGCTATTTTTGATGATGAGCTATCGGCAGCACAAGAGCGTAACATTAGCAAAATACTGAATTGTAAGGTGTTGGACAGAACAAATCTCATTCTCGATATTTTTGCCCAGCGTGCCCAAACCAGTTATGCCCGTACCCAAGTGGAGCTGGCCCAATGCGAGTATTTATTACCACGATTACGAGGGATGTGGACTCACTTAGAGCGTCAAAAAGGGGGTATTGGTATGCGTGGCCCCGGTGAAACCGAGATAGAAACCGATAGACGTATTGTAAGGGACAAAATAGCTTTGCTCAAGGAACGTATTAAAACCATCGATAAGCAAATGTCGGTACAGCGCGGCAATCGTGGTTCTATGGTTCGTGTAGCCTTGGTGGGATATACGAATGTTGGCAAATCTACGTTAATGAATGTGATAAGCAAGAGTGATGTGTTTGCCGAAAACAAACTGTTTGCTACGCTAGATACCACTGTTAGAAAAGTGGTGATACAAAATTTACCCTTTTTGTTAAGTGATACAGTTGGGTTTATACGCAAGTTGCCCACCCAATTGGTAGAAAGTTTTAAGAGTACCCTGGATGAGGTTCGGGAAGCTGATTTGCTGTTGCATGTTGTTGATATTTCACATCCTAACTTTGAGGAGCACATTGAATCTGTAAACAAGATTTTAGCCGAAATAGGCAGTATTGGTAAACCCACTATTATGGTATTTAATAAGATAGATGCTTATAAACCAGAACCTTTTGATGATGAGGATTTAGAAACCGAACGCTCCAAAAGGCATTACACTCTACAAGAGTGGAAAAAAACATGGATGGGTAAAATTGGGGAGAACGCCCTGTTTATTTCGGCAATTAACAAAAGCAATTTAGAAGAATTCAAAAAGCGTGTGTATGATGAAGTGCGCGACATTCATGTTACGCGATTTCCCTATAACAAATTCCTATACCCCGATTATATTAGTATGGAGTAACAGCATAATCCTCAAGCCCCATTTATGAAACAAATTTTAGCAATATTAAAAAACAGGTGGATAAAACGTCTGCTCATTTTGGGCAGTGTGATTATTGGCTTTTTTGCAATAATTTACATCAGTGTTTTTCTAGGTTTTTTTGGAAAGTTGCCCACCAAAAATGATTTAAGCTCCATTAAGCAAGCCGAAGCCACACAAGTGCTGGATAAAAACGGTAGCTTAATTGGCAAGTATTATATTTTTGATAGACAACCCTTAGCCTTTAAGGCTTTTCCAAAGCATCTTATAGATGCCCTTATTGCAACAGAAGATGCGCGGTTTTATGAGCATGATGGGGTGGATAACGTTAGCTTGATTCGGGTATTTATTAAAAACATTATTTTACAGGATAAATCTGCGGGTGGAGGTAGTACTATAACTTTGCAATTGGCAAAAAACTTATTTGGAAGAAAGGATTATGTTGTGTTCAGTATGCTTATCAACAAGTTTAAGGAATCTATTATAGCCAAACGTATTGAAGCCATTTATTCCAAAAAGGAAATCTTAACTCTATATCTCAATACTGTACCGTTTCCAGATAATACTTATGGTATAGAAAGTGCCTCCCGAAAGTTTTTTAATAAATCAGCATCGGCATTAACCTATTCTGAAGCGGCAACACTTGTAGGTACTTTGAAGGCCACCAATTATTACAATCCGAGATTGCATTTACAGCGTAGTCAATCAAGGCGCAATGTGGTATTCCAACAAATGCAGAAATATGGTTATATATCCCAAGAGGAAATAGACTCCTTAAGTAACCAAGACTTGACTTTAAGTTATAAGTCCTTTAATCACGATTTAGGCTTAGCTCCATATTTTAGGGCTCAGGTAAAAAAAGAACTATCGGCTATATTGGATACTCTTAAAAAACCCAATGGAGAACGGTATGACCTCTATAAGGATGGCTTAGTAGTTCATACTACCTTAGACTCCAGTATGCAAGCTTTGGCTGAAACTGCCATGAAAACACATCTTGAAATACTACAACAAACTCACGAGAGATCTTATGGTAAAGCGGCACCTTGGTACCAAAACAAAGCCATTGTTAAAGCCGCTATGAAAAATTTATCAAAATACAAATCCTTTAAAGAAGCTGGATTAACCGAAAAGGAAATTCTGGATTCACTCTCTGTAAAGCGTGATATGGAGTTGTTTGAATGGACGGGCGATACCATAAAACACATGTCGGTTTTAGACAGTTTAAAGCATTATTTAAAATTTTTAAATACGGGCATGCTTTCTATAGATCCGAGTAATGGAGCTATTAGAACCTATATTGGGGGCATTGATTATCGTTTCTTTAAATATGATCATGTATCACAAAGTGAGCGGCAAGTAGGTTCTACCTTTAAGCCCTTTGTGTATACGGCAGCTATAGAAAACGGGATGAAGCCCTGTACATACTTTTCGGTAGCACCGGTAACGTATACGAATTTTGATGATTGGACACCTACTAATTCTGGAGAAGAGGAAGAGGACCCACATCTTAATTATAACTTAGAAAAGGCATTAAGCCATTCGGTAAATACTATTGCTGTTAAGGTGCTGAATAAAGTTGGTATAAACGCTGTGATAGACCAAGTAAATCGTATGGGTATTAGCAAGGAATTGCCTAAAGAGCCTTCTTTAGCTTTGGGCGTTGCTGAACTTAATTTAAAAAACCTGACTGGAGCCTATGCTAGTTACGTAAATGCTGGTAAGTCCGTAAAACCTTACGCCATTACCAAAATTGAAGATAAAAATGGTAATCTTATTGCGGTTTTTAAGCCTAACATTGCAGATACCCCTGCGTACGGTGATTATACACGCCAAGTATTGTTGGAAATAATGCAGTCTACCGTAAACAGTGGCACGGCATCTCGCTTAAGAAGCACCTACAAACTTAAAAACGACATAGCAGGTAAAACAGGAACCACGCAGAATAACAAAGATGGTTGGTTTGTAGGTATAACACCAAAATTGGTTACGATTACTTGGGTTGGTAACGACAACCACCAGATAGGATTTAAGTCTACCGCTATTGGTCAAGGGGCCAATACAGCACTTCCCATATTTGCAAAGTTTTACCAAAGCATGAATGCCGATGCCCAATTTAATGCCATTACCCAAAGCCATTTTGAAATCCCCTCTAAAAAAGTGGTTGAGGATTTAGACTGTGAACCTGAAAAAAAGGATGGGTTTTTTAAACGGTTGTTTGGGGGTAGTAGAAAAGAACGGAAGTTTAAAGGGGGAGATTAGAGCGTTCGATTATCTGAGAATATAAGAGTAACAGACATCCCGCAGGGATTAACATTTTTTTGATTAACGAAATTTAATATCCCAAGAGAGACCAAACGAATAAATCCAAAAATAATTACCAGGATTGAAAATGATTTCTTGATGCGACACACCCGTTTGTATACCCCAAGCATTCTTATTGTTCTTTGAAGTAAAATAATACCCCAAGTTAAATTTTTGTGATTTTAGATTGACAATGGAGTTTTCATTGCCTTCAAATTCAAATCGATAAATTTCAGGAGAAAACCCCATGCCCGCATCTATGCTAAAATAGTTGTTGACATCGCTTCTGTAGTGTCTGTAATTTAAAGTTCCAGATAAACTGGATCCAGCATCATCAGGGGTTATATAGGTACGAAACGACCAATAGCTATTGCCCGTATACCAACCTACAGAACCTGTATAGATGTTTGTGGTTTCACTATATTTTAAGGTTCTAAACCCTAAAGAAGCCTCAAAACTTTTTGGTAGCGATTTATATAATTCGGCTCCATAACGAATGTCTGGAAATAAGAATGAATTAGCCACCCCAAAGTTTAGATAAGCATAGAGGCCCTCGATAATCTTAGGATATAAATCGGTTTCAAATTGCACACCGTTAGAGGCAAAGCGTCTACTAAAATTTATCTTTGCATGAATGCTACCATACTTGGTTGTTCGGACATATTTTGCTGTATAGAACTGCATAGGGTCAAACACCTTAGAATACACATCTATAGCAGTTTTTATTCCAATAGCATTTTGGCTTAGTTTATCAGTTAAACTGGTTTTGTAGGTTAAAGCTTTTTCATGATTGGGGTCTAGAGCCAAAAGCGTTTCAACAGTTTGCAGGGCCTCATTAGGTTTGTTGGAATTCTCTTGGGCACTGGCTTTTAAATAAAGCAGTTCGGTATTGTCAGGGAAATGGGTTAAAGCTTTCTGGGCCATTTCTAAAGCACTAAAAGGGTTATCACTATACAATTCATTCTTTATAGCAGCTTCCCAAGTATCTAATCGGTCGGGGTCGTTTTTCAGGACTTGGGTAAATGCTTTTCGCGCATTTTTGTAGTTGCCATCCCAAGAATAAGTGCTCCCTAAAAACGAACGGATATCATTATAGTTTGGGTATTTTGTTAAAATTAGAAGCAAGGTGTCTTGGGCTTGTTTTCGTTCGCCGTTAAAAGCCAATGTGCGAGCATTTTCAAAGGACGTATCAGGATTTCCATTATAGACGGGTTGTTGTCCGGATAGATGAACACTCAGTAAAACAACAAAGATTTTAGTATATTTTTTCATGATATAGATGTATCAATTTAAGGTATTCTTAAAGTTAGAAAATTCAATGTTATTAGGATAAAGTGTTATTAGGCTATCCATAATTACCTTTGCACGCTCGTTATTCTGCAAACGCTTGTATGCGTGAGCCATTTTAAAGCCTATGGTAGGCTCTGTAAGTTTGTTTTTTATTGCTTGCTTGTATATGGTTTCCGATTTATCATCTTGGCCAGACCACCAGTATATATCCAACAAAGCTAAATAACAATCATAATAATAAGGGGTTCGTTTTAATACATACAACAGTTGATTTTCCGAGGCAGTAAAGTTACCATCCCAAGCTAGGGTACGTCCTTTTAATGTTCTAGCATCGGCATGATTGGGCACTTCACTTAAAATATAATCGCACAATAAACGAGCTTCTTTGTATTGCTTGTTAAAAGCCTTGTCTTGCGCTGTTCTAAAGGTTTCGTCAAATGTTTTATCTTGGACCAAGGTGTGTATTATGGTAAGCTCTTCTTTTGAAAAATCAACCTTGGACTTTACATAAGGATTCAGCGAATCTGGAAATATTTTATTGTGTAGTGTTACGTAGGCATTTAGTTTTTTAAAGGTCATTAAGGAGTCTGTGATGGCTTTAGTTAGGGCTTCTTCTTTTACTTGATATATACCAAAGTTTTCATTTATCTTGTATAGTTTGCCATCCGAAAGCAGGTAGTCATTATATATATAATCATTAACACTGCCTTTATAACGCATTAAGGGTATTTTATGAATATTTCTAAATGTTTTTGTAGTATCTAAACCACTGCCCATCCAAGCCGTTTGGGTAATGGGTTTTAAATTGTAATTGTTCACTAAGAAAGGTAACAAACTTGGCGTGATGTCCCAGTGTGATGATACCGATTTAAAGCGTTCGGTTGTTTTTAGCATGGGGCTGTAAATATACAAGGGCACATGAAATCGGCACAGCTTGTCTTTTTGCGGAATAGGAATCAACCGGTGGTCGCCCGTAATAACAAAAATGGTATTCTCAAAATCGGCACGTTTTTTATAGGCCGCCATAAAATCCTTGATGGTTTGGTCAGTATAATACAGGGAGGTATAGATGTCCTTGAATTTTAAAAAATCCTCTTTGGGTATGTGAAAGTTTCTGTTAGAATTTAAAATGCTGTCCACCTTCGATTCATAATATTTTTTTTGAGGGAAAGAGAACGGCTCATGGTTGGAAAGCGTCATGATAACATCCAATCTAGGTTGCACTGTTTCATCTTTAATGGTGGCTAGTGTTTTTTTAAATATTTCTGAATCTGGATAGCCCCAAGAAAAGCCTCCGCTATTTGATTCGGTTTTGGTATATTCTGGACCATACTGGCTTTCATCAATAATACGATCAAAGACATTGTATTCAAGGAAATTGATTTTTTTATCAAAGCTGGATATATCGCCCGAAAAATACGAAGTGATATAGCCATTTGCCTTTAAGATGCTTGCCAGAGACATGTGTGACGGTATTTTGGAAACTTCTAAAAACCCGGTTTCGCCATAGGGTAGTGAGCCTAGTATCGATGGGATTACTCCAAAGGTACGTCCAGTATTACTAACGAAATTTTCCCAGAACAAGGACTCAGAAATCAAACCGTCTAAGTAAGGTGTAAAACCACTATAAGTACGATTTCCAATAAATTCGCTGCCCAAACCTTCCACTATTAAAATAACAATATTGGGTTTCCCCATTTTTGTATTGAAAAAGGGTGATAATACATCTTTGGAATGGGTAAAGGGTTTTAATAAAGGGTAATCGTTTCTTTCAAAAGCATAAGCGCTTAGTTTGTTTTTTTCATTCTGGAATTTAATAATATCCTGACTTAAAAAAGCGATCTTGTTTCGGTAAGGGTGTGCAGAAACATCGCTCAGAACCAATTTTAAACTTCCCAATATTAAAATGATTATAAGGCTACCCGCTTTTAAAACTTGCTTGTTGGAATACTTGTTAATACCTTTAAACAGTAATACGTATACGATTGGGAACACTATAAACGGTAGGAAGTAAACGATGGAAAATGACTCGGATGCCGATACAGTATTAAAAATATCGTTAGGGGAATAGCCCAATAAATCGGCCCCCAAATTTAGTAAGGTGGTCATGCTGTATTTAACCAAGGCACATTGTGCTAAAATAACCATTACAAAGATTATGCTCATGCCAGTAGCTAAATGTTTTTTTATAAACAGGGCCAACAAAAAGTAAATAGGGAATAGTAACAGTCCTATAAAAACTCCAGCCCAAAAGTCATTCACCCATTTGTAAATCAAGGCTAACATCGTGTTGGGATATGATGTCTTAGAGACGATAAGCTCAAACACACTCAATAGCCAAAAGACTCCAATAAGGGCTATGGTTAAATAAATGTATTGATACAGGTCTTTGGTTTTAAACGTTATTTTCATTTTTTGTTTCAAGGATTCAAATATTCAAATTGTTTCTTATGGATTCAGTTCTCATTAAAATAGTTACACAGTATTAATTACTAATTATTAGTTGCTGTTAATCCTTTTCTAACCATATTGCCCCACTTTTTCTTTTTGTTAAAGTAGTAATCATAATTACCACGAATGGCAGCATATAATATAAAAGGGTGTAATACAAAAGGCTCTAGGGCACTAAGTAAAACCAGTTTAAAACCGGTACCTTTCTTTTTGTATTGATGGAATGTTAGTTCTTCAGAATAGATAGCAATGATGGAAAACAGTACCGAAAACAAATAGGCTAGTACTAAAAATGTTAAGGCGTATTCCCATTTTACCTCACGCAAAATCATTAATATAATAAAGTACAGCAAGCCAACTGCTTCAATAATAGGTGCTAGGCGTTCGAAAATTAACCAGTAAGGGTAGCTTACCATACCAAACCATCCATACCTGGGATTAAACCCTATTTTACGGTGTTTCCTTAAGGTTTCAATGGTGCCCCGTGTCCATCGATTGCGTTGCGAAATAAATATTTTATAATTGTCGGGTGCTTCGGTCCAACATAGTGGGTCTGGAATGTAAGACACGCGGTATTTTTCATTTTTTTCTTCCATATAACGACGCATGCGTACAATGATTTCCATGTCCTCACCAACAGTTTGGGTATCATACCCTCCAACGGCAATGGCAGTTTCCTTATCTAAAATGCCAAAGGCACCAGAGATTACCAATAACCCGTTTAATCGGCTCCATGCCATTCTACCCAATAAAAAAGCCCTAAGATATTCCAGTATTTGCGACTGTACCAAGAGGCTTTTTGGTAGGTTGATGTCTAATAATTTACCCCCTTTAATTACACAGGAATTGGCGATGCGTATAACTCCTCCGGCAGCAATGACTTTGGTATTGGTTTCATCCAAAAAGGGCTTTATCATTTTTTGCAAAGCGTTTTCAAGCAAGAGGCAATCCACATCAATGCAGGCCACATATTCGCTTTTGCTAATGTTAAGCCCCATGTTTAAAGCATCTGCCTTGCCACCGTTAACTTTATCTACCACCATTAACTTCTCAAACGCTGGATTCTTGGATTTAAAGATGCCCGCCCTAAGGGGTTGGGTGGCTATTTTTTCATTTACAATGTAATCGACCTTCATTAAATCGTAAGCTACAATAAGGCGCTCTAAACTATCATCTTTACTGCCATCGTTTACCACAATAACATCGTAGTTCACGTAGTGGTTAGATAATAACGATCTTACATTTTCTACTACATTCAGGCTCTCGTTATAGGCTGGTGCTATAATGGTTATTGATGGCGATATGGTGGAGGATAGAATGTCTTTGTAGTCAACAAAGCTTTTCTTTTTAATATATTCTGCAGTTTCTTTACCCGATATAATCGATAGGATGATATAGGAAAGAATGGCCGAAAAGGCGTAAGCAAAGAATATATAATGTAGTATTTGTAATATGATTTTAACCGTACTTGTATCCATTATTATAAGGTGTTAGCAGTTTTTATCATGGCTAAACTTTTCTTATCATCCGATAATTGGGTAAGCC
The DNA here is from genome assembly GCF_059428085.1 of Aestuariibaculum scopimerae. NCBI lineage: Bacteria > Pseudomonadati > Bacteroidota > Flavobacteriia > Flavobacteriales > Flavobacteriaceae > Aestuariibaculum > Aestuariibaculum scopimerae. Next base: position 1,083,420 of record NZ_CM182089.1, on the reverse strand, counting down.
CTATATATTTATCAATATTGATTTGTTTTAGTATTTTAAGCGCCAACAACTGAATCTCGAAGTCCTTATGGAACAAATGAGCTTCTACAAAAGGTTCGTCATCGGGCATCACTAATTTTTCCAGTAATCCAAAGAAGCTTAACTGCTCCTCAATGCTTAGATTGTTAAAGTTGGCCTTAAGCATATCTTTAGCCTCGATACCATATAAGTGAGCCAAAACATTAATGGTTTGTACTCTTATGGATTTGTTTGGGTGCAACAGAAGTTCTATTAAGGTATCTTTTACTTCAAATTGGTTGTATATTTGTGCCAGTTTTAGTGCGAACAGCACTACGGTATTGTTGACAGATTTTAACCAAGGGCGAATATCGCAAATTTCTTGGTTTTCAAACTTTTGCAAGGTTTCAAGCAGTTGTATTTGAGCCCACTCCGATAGTGGGGTTTCCAGATCATCCAAAAAGGCAAGCCCTTCGAAATGAAATAGGTTTACCATGTACAGTTGGGTTTCTTTACGTACTTCGTGTCTACGTGAGTAAATAAACTTAGCTACCTCATGCCTGGCTTCCTCAATTCTAAAACGTCTAAGTTCCCCAATGCCTCTAGCAATAATGTTCCATTGTCCACTTTGTAATGCCTTGTAACCATATTCAATAAGCCCTGTTTTAAAATAAAAGGTTTTAATGGACTCTGACATTTCACCAGACACCTCATTCATTAAATTATAGAGCACCGAAACAATGATTTTACGCTTAAAAGGAATTTTGACGGATGTTTTTAACTGCTCTATAATGTTGTTTTGAACATTTGTTAGGGTATTAGACCCATCGCCTGAGTACAGATATTCTACTAATAGGGCCTCATAGGCTTTTTTAAACCGGATGGTTTCTTCTTCTTGCTTTCTTAATTTATAACGAAATCCCTTTAAATAAATGGTTAAAATAATGATGACTGCAGTCAATATTGCTGCTACACACCAAGCCAATTTAATTAAAAAGGGAAAGCCGTTGTAGATTTCGTAGAGGGTGTTGTAGGTTATCATCTGGGGTAAGATTTGAGGGTTATACCTCCTGATTTATGGTAATTAATCGCCGGATCCTGATCATAAGCTCATTCGGACTGAAGGGTTTGGCCATAAAATCGTTGGCTCCAAGATTAAAAGCTTTAAGAACCATTTCTTCCTGGCCTGCAGCCGAAAATACAATAATGGGAGTTTCTAAACCCAGTTTGTTTCGTAAATGACTTATAACTTCCAGGCCACTAATAAAGGGCATCATAATATCGGTAATCACTAAATCGGGGGTTTGTGTTTCAATAAGTTCAATGGCTTCTTTGCCATCTTTGGCCATTGATAACTGAAACCCTTCTTTTTCCAATCGGAACTTTAAAAGCAAAGAAAGTGTAGTGTTGTCTTCTGCTAATACAATTTTTTTATTGTTCATTTGTTTGCGTTTTTAGGTTGAGAGTTTACAGGCGACCTAATCCAATAAAACACTAATTTTGGGCTTAGAGGCTTGCTGACAATAGCTTTGTTGGTTTTCGCGAATATATTTCGTATATTTTATCGCTCAAAACAGGGGACAATATACATATAATATCGATTAAATGCAAAAAATAAGGATGAAATGCTGTATTTTATTTATTTGACAACCCCTTCAATCTTAGGGAAAGCATACTATAGTTAGAAACAGGAAGTTATTTTTTAGTTCCTATAATTTGTTGCACAACTGATATACCACTAAGGCTTACTTAGGATAATAAATTTTAAAAATATATAGTGTGTAGTAAATAGTCCATTACACATTGCTAATTTTTATTCATTGAAACTTATAGCTTACTCCAACAGTGTAATACGTTTGCAAATCATTATCAATGCTATCAAAAGTAGCAGTAGTGTCACCTAAAGTATTGATGGCATAGTTTAAAGCTTCTTGCTTATTATTTCTTAGGGCGAAGTCAAAACCAATTCCTAAGTTTTTCCAAAGGGTGTAGCTAAAAGCATTGGTCCAAGTCCAGTTGGAGTAGTTATTACTTTTATAACTTTGGAACAGGGATAAATTGCTTTTAAATTGTATGTCACCTATTTGTCTGGTATAATCAGCTAATATTTTGGCACCTAAAGAGGATTCAAAAACAGTATCACCATCACTAAACACGAAGTTGTAGTTTAGGGGATGGATAACGACGATAAGATTTTTAATAGGAGTCCAAGTGGCACCAATACCCAAATCTAAATATCCTGGATCATTAAAATTGTTTAAAAGGGTAGTTCTATATTCCATCAATCCAGAAACGGCAAACGATTTGGTAATGTTGCGTCCGTATAACGAGGATAAAGTGAAAACATCAGTTGTTGGTTCAAAGTTGTCGTTATCCGTTGGGTCGTCCTTATCATCTAACTTTACCCATTTTAAATTAGTGGATAGTGCATTTCTCCAAAAGAATTTTTCTTGAATTAAATTGGCATAGGTATTAAAGGTAAAGCCAATATTGCCTGATACATTATTAGGAGTGCCCTGTGCATACCAATTATTGAAGTTGGACAAACTCCCACCTATAAGGCCAAAAGCACCGACGCGCCACCCTGGAATGGTGTCAAGCTGAGCTTGTATTTTTTTAACATCGCCTTGTAGTGTCTTTATTTGAGCTTCTTTTTCAGCCTTTTGTGATTCTAATGCTTCTTTGGTTTGTGCATTTATAGTATGGATACCAATGCATAGTGTGAGTAGCAATAAGGTTTTTTTCATTGTATGAATATTAGGTAACACATACAAATATAACAGGATTTTTAATTAAATTAAAAAGGCGTGTAGTTATTTCTTTTTATAGAGTGGTACTGAAGAACATGCCTCGCCATACATAATAGATTTGGCTACAGGTTTTAGTTTTGTAGCCAACATGATATAAGCATTTTGCGGTACGGGTTTTTTGGAACAACCTTTAATAATGATGGGCTTGCCTGTAAAATTGGTAGCATCCAAGTTGTTTATTACATCCTGATATATGGCAGTCTCTAAGACTTCTAAATGCCCTATGATGGTTTTTTTGGCATAGGGCTGTAAATGCAGACTAATAAGCATATAGGCCCAACCGGGTATAATGGCATCGCTGCTACAGGTAAGGGCAACATATTGGTCTTGGTATTGCGACCAATTATGATTCGCTACATAATCCCTAAAATCTTTTTCACGCAACACAAAGCCATCAAATAACCAATCTTTAATATCGAATAGTACCCGACTACCCTTGGGGTAATAATCCTCAAGGTTTACGGTTACTAGTTTGCTATTCGCTACGCGATTGATAATTTCATCAGACATAAATTAAGTTTCAAGTTCTAAGTTTTAAGTTGCTCACTCGTGCGACTGCGACTGTAAACCAAATTAAAGCATCCCCAATTCCAACTTGGCTTCTTCACTCATTAAATCTTGTGTCCAAGGCGGATCAAAAGTAATTTCTACTTCGGCGCTTTTAACATCGTCTAGCGATTTAATTTTTTCTTCCACTTCCATGGGCAGGGTTTCTGCTACGGGACAGTTAGGGGTTGTTAAAGTCATTAATATCTTAACATCGTAGTCTTCATTTACAAATACATCGTAAATCAATCCCAATTCATAAATGTCTACGGGAATCTCTGGGTCGTAAATGGTTTTTAGCACATTAACTATTTTTTCACCTAAATTGGTGGTATCTATGGTCTCACTCATCTTTTTTACGGTTTACGGTTTAGGGTTTTTGGGTTTAAAGGTTTGTGTTTAACCTAAGCCCAAACTATACTAATTTAACTGTGTTTGGTATGCTATGGCATACATTTTTAATTGCTTAATCATACTTACCAAGCCATTGGCCCTGGTAGGTGATAAATGTTCTTTTAAACCAATTTTATCAATAAAGTCAGTATCGGCTGCAATAATATCCTTGGGATGTTGGTTTGAAAATACGCGTATTAAAATAGCAATAATCCCTTTTGTAATGATGGCATCGCTATCGGCTGTAAAAACAATTTTGTCATCCTGTAACTCAGCATGTACCCAAACTTTACTTTGGCAACCTTTTATAATATTACTTTCCGTTTTGTATTGGTCGTCTATTAAGGGCAAATCTTTCCCTAAATCTATCATATATTGGTAACGTTCTTCCCAGTCCTCAAACATTGAGAATTCGTCTATAATCTCATTCTGTATGTCTTCTATTGTCACTGTCATAAATTTTATGTAAAAATACAACAAGAAATGTTGCTATTCAATGTTTTGGGCAATAGATAGTATTTCTTTAACAAGTTTAACAATAGCTTGAGGGGGATTTCCATGATCAAAACTTTCTGTTTTATAGGCTTTGCCATTGTAAATAATGGTAAGGTTGGCTATGGCTGCACCATCGTAAAAACGTTTTTCAGATGGGGCCTTTAGGTTAGGTATGGTTTCTATGTCTATAGGCTTTAGTGCTTTTAATAGGGTATTCCATACCTCTGAGTCGCAAGTTTTTGTGATAGGTTTGCCATCTCTGCTATTTTTTTGGACGATGGTCTTTTTATTAATTTGGATGTATTTATAAGAGCCTCTGGACATGGCAGTGTATTCAAAGGATAAAGCTTCTTGGTTGATGTTACAACAACCATGGTCCATAAGCAGGAATGTTAGGATTATGAATAGAAATTTCATTGTAAGCGTGTTTTTATACTTAATAATACAAAAAAGACGCCAAATTTGACGTCTTTTAAAAATTTATTAAGCTTATGTGTGTTAATTTGCCATACTTGATCTAGTGCCTCCTTCGGTAAAGATGGCACGCATTCTGTTTCTTTGCCCGTCGGTGAACATATACATACATGCATCATCAGTATAGTCCATATAATTCATGGTCATGTCTGTGTTCTTACAGTTAATGGTTGGGAATGTTGGGCAGCCATAATTTGCACCGTCTGAAGTTGGTGTGTCTGTTACAAAATCGTCTTGTCTACATCTACCATCTCCCCAAATATGGCGTAGGTTTAAATAATGACCTACTTCGTGGGTAGCGGTGCGCCCTAGATTATAGGGTGCTGCTGATCCTCCTGGTAAGCTGGAATACAGTAAAACAACACCATCGGTATCTGGGTTGCCTCCAGGGAATTGTGCGTAGCCCAATATACCACTACCTATATTACAAACCCAAATATTTAAATGGGTTTCTGGGGTAATGGGAGGGTAGGCATATTTAACATCGTCTCGGGTACCCCAGGTTGATCTTGAGTTGTCGTCATGCCTAAATGTCTCTACAAGATTAAATTGTATGTCTGTAACGGTGGCATCGTTTACAAAATTATCAGCACCTGAAGGTAACAGATTTGTATTGGAACTGTTAAAGTCGCTATTCATTACAGCTATTTGGTCACTTACTTGTTTATCAGTAACATCATTAGCATTTGGTAGTACAATGTGTACATAAACAGGAATGGTTATGGTCTCTAAACCATCATCTATAGGTAGAACATCTACATCGGCATCACCGTCAGTATCAGAGCCACCACCATTTCCAGGGTTGGAAGGTTTTCCTTTGGCAGCCAGAAATTTTCTGGTGTGATACTCAATGGCAAACATTTTTTGTTCCAGACCTGGATTTTCACGAAGCTGCCTGTTTAGTACATCCATTGTGTAGCAAGGATTGTAAGATTGTTTAGAATGGATAGATTTAGAGCTTAATCCACTGTCATCATTAGAATCTGTGTAAACATAAAAATCACTCATGTCAATATTTTGCTCTTGAGTGATGACACTTTTTTCATCGTCACATGCTGTAAATGATAGGGCTACAGCAGCCATACATAAAAGTACTTTTTTCATTTTTAATATAAATTTGAATTAGTCAGCTTTGAAGATATATTATTTTTAGAATATAGCTAACAATTCAGCAATAAAACTGTTAATTATTCGACAAAACACACTGTGTCGTTAAATAATTAACAAAAAGTAAATTATATCAAAGTCTTAGGAAAGCATCAATCTTGCCTTTTTAACACCTTCTACCAAAGCATCAATTTCAGATTTGGTATTGTAGAAAGCAAAGGAAGCACGAACGGTTCCTGGGATGGCATAAAAATCCATAATAGGTTGTGCACAATGGTGACCCGTACGAACAGCAATTCCCATTTTATCAAGAATGGTACCCACATCGTAAGGATGAATACCTTCCAAATTAAAGGAAATAACCGATGTTTTTTGCTTTGAAGTACCATATATTTTCAAGCCTTCTATATCCAACAGTTTAACTGTGGCATAATCTAAAAGCTCATGTTCATATTTAGCAATGTTATCTAAACCAATAGCACTTACATAGTCTATGGCTGCGCCAAAAGCTATGCCACCACAAATATTGGGAGTGCCTGCTTCAAATTTATGTGGTAATTCAGCATAAGTGGTTTTTTCGAAGGTAACTTCGGCTATCATTTCACCACCACCTTGGTAGGGCGGTAGTTTTTTTAACCAAGCTTCCTTGCCATACAACATGCCTGTACCTGTTGGGCCACACATTTTATGGGCAGAGGCTACATAAAAGTCTACGTCCAATGCTTGAACATTTGGTTGCATATGGGGGCAGGCTTGTGCACCATCTACCAACACGGCAGCATCTACCTGATGTGCTTTTTCTATAATATATTCTATAGGGTTTATAGTTCCCAGGGCATTGGATATATGGTTAACAAAAACAAGTTTTGTGTTTTTTGACACCAAGTTGTCATAAGCCTCCATAACTAGTTCGCCCTCTTGGTTCATGGGAATAACCCTTAAAGTAGCTCCTGTACGCTCACATAGCATTTGCCAAGGTACAATATTGCTATGATGTTCTAAGGCCGAAACTATAATTTCATCACCCTTTTTCAAGAAAGAGGTAAACCCTGTTGCCACTAAATTAATACCATGGGTTGTGCCCGAAGTAAAGATAATTTCGTGGGCATGTTTCGCATTAAAGTAGGTTTGTATTTTATGGCGTGCTTGTTCATATTTATCGGTAGCTTCCTGGCTCAAGGCGTGTACCCCACGATGAATATTGGCATTGTAGTTTGAATAGTAATCTACAATAGTATCTATAACTTGCTTTGGGGTTTGTGAGGTTGCTGCATTATCAAAATACACTAAAGGTTTACCATTTACTTTTCGAGAAAGAATGGGAAAATCGTTTCTAATGGTTTCTACATTTAGCATAGTATAAAGGTAGTAGTTGGTAAACTATGTTATAGGTTAAAACCAATGTTAACCCCTAATTTATTAGCGATAATTTTATTGATACGTTGTTTTATTTCGGGGATTTTAACCGAGCTTAGTACATTATTGCTAAAGGCATACATTAAAAGGGCTCTGGCTTCTTTTTCAGGAATACCTCTAGAGCGTAAATAGAACAGAGCGCTTTCGTCTAATTGTCCAATAGTACATCCATGCGAACACTTAACATCGTCGGCAAAAATCTCTAATTGCGGTTTAGTATTAATGGTTGCTTTATCGCTTATTAAAATGTTGTTGTTAGATTGAAATGCATTGGTTTTTTGAGCTTCTTTTTCAACAACTATTTTACCGTTAAATACCCCTGTAGCACCATCACCAAAGATACCCTTGTAATCTTGGTGACTTTCGCAATTGGGTTCTATATGGTATACCAAAGTATTATGATCAACATGCTGCTTGTCTCCAATAATAGTAACGCCTTTAAGGATGGAATCTATGCGCTCGCCGTGTTGGTAGAAGTTTAAATTGTTGCGAACTAGTTTACCACCAAAAGAAAAAGTGTGTACAGAAGCAACGCTCTCTTGTTTTTGTTTTATAAACGTATTGTCTATAAGCGAGGCATTTAAATTATCATTTTGAATTTTATAGTAATCAACAATAGCACGCTTATTAGTAAAAATTTCGGTAACACTGTTTGTTAGTACAGGATTATCAGTTAAGCTTTGATGACGTTCTATTATTTGTACATGGGAATTCTCGTCAACTACAATTAAGTTACGTGGTTGTAGCATTGTAGCGGTTTCATTACCTGTAGACAAATGCACAATTTGGATAGGCTTTTCTACTAGTTTGTTTTTGGGTATATGAATATAAGCCCCCTCTTGCGAAAATGCAGTATTTAATGATGGTAAGCTATCCTTAGTAGCAACTTTATTGAAATAATTTTCAATCACTAAATGGTATTTAGGTTTTGAAAAAGCAGCAGACATTAAGCAGATATCCATGCCGTCATGAGTGGTTTGCGATAGATGTGACGAATATTTGCCATCTATAAAAACAATTTTAAAAGTGTCTATATCATGAAGAAAATATTTTTTTATATCGCGATATTCCAGGGCATTTTCTTTTTCAAGAAAGATGCTATAATCTTGTTTTAAAATACTATTTAGAGAGGTGTATTTCCAAGCTTCTTCTTTTTTGGAGGGAAACCCCTTTTCTTCAAATATTTTTATAGCATTGTTCCTAACATCATGAACATAAGCATCTACATCTACTTGCTCTTCAAATGCTAAAAAGGATGATAATAATTTGTCTTTTAAATCCATTGTATTCAATACGTTGAAATGTTTTAAAACTTTTACTTTAAACTAGGAGTCTCTTCTTTTAACCAGTCGTATCCTTTTTCTTCAAGTTCATGTGCCAATTCTTTTGTGCCCGATTTTACTATACGACCATTGTGTAGTACATGTACAAAATCAGGAACAATGTGATCCAATAAACGTTGGTAGTGAGTAATAACAATAACAGCGTTGTCTTTATTTTTAAGTTTGTTAACACCATTAGCTACAATACGTAATGCATCAATATCCAAACCAGAATCGGTTTCATCTAGAATAGCTAGCTTAGGTTCTAGCATGGCCATTTGAAATATTTCATTACGTTTCTTTTCACCACCAGAGAAGCCTTCGTTTAATGAACGTGATAAAAACTTCCTGTCAATTTCCAATAATTCCGATTTTTCACGAATAAGCTTAAGCATATCCTTGGCAGGCATTTCATCTAACCCTTTGGCCTTGCGCGTTTCATTAATAGCAGCTTTCATGAAGTTGGTTACTGATACCCCTGGAATTTCAACAGGATATTGGAACGATAGGAAAATGCCTTTGTGAGCACGCTCTTCAGCAGCCAAATCATCAATATCTTCATCATTAAAAATAATGTTCCCTTTGGTAACTTCATATTCTTCTTTTCCAGAAATAACTGAAGCTAAGGTACTCTTTCCAGAACCATTAGGGCCCATGATGGCATGCACTTCACCTGCTTTAACTTCTAGATTAATGCCTCTTAAAATGGCTTTGTCCTCAACACTGGCGTGTAAATTCTCAATTTTTAACATACTATTCTTGTCCTAATTTTACAACTTGATTTGTTTCGGGGTCTGAAGCTTTTACATCCAGTATCTCTACAATTTCAACTTTATTATCCCAAAGAATCACGTTGTCTTTTTTATTTGTTATTTTTCCTCTAATTTCTACTTGAACCATATCGGTTGGTTCTTTTTTATATGTTTCTGCAAATCTGTTAAGCTCGTACATCTTGTCTGTTAAAAACACACCATAAATATTGGTATGTGTCTGTAAAACGGCAGCACCTTCAAAAAAGACAAAATCGCCTTTTAATAAAGTTAACCCATCGCTTTGCTTTTTAGTTTTTTCTGGGCTTTCTATAGTTATGGTTTCTTCAGCACTATTGGGGTTTTGGTTGTTTTTACAACCTAAAACCAATAAAACGCCCAATAAAAAAACTAATATTTTTTTCATTTTATTAGTTTATTAACCAACACTGCCCTCTAGACTTATTTCCAATAGTTTTTGGGCCTCAACAGCAAATTCCATAGGAAGCTTATTCAGCACGTCTTTACTAAAACCGTTAACAATTAAGGCAATAGCCTTTTCGGTATCTATACCGCGTTGGTTACAATAAAATATTTGGTCTTCACCAATTTTACTGGTTGTTGCCTCATGTTCTATTTTAGCCGATTTGTTTTTAGCTTCTATGTAAGGAAAAGTATGGGCACCACATTCATTGCCCATAAGCAAACTATCACACTGTGAAAAGTTGCGGGCATTATTGGCATTGGGGCTAATTTTAACCAATCCGCGATAGCTGTTTTGGGATTTTCCTGCCGAGATACCCTTTGAAATGATAGTAGACTTCGTGTTTTTGCCTAAATGAATCATTTTAGTACCAGTATCAGCTTGTTGGAAATTATTTGTAACAGCTATAGAATAAAATTCACCTACAGAATTGTCACCTTTTAAAATGCAAGAAGGGTATTTCCAAGTAATGGCACTACCGGTTTCAACCTGTGTCCAGGATATTTTTGCATTCTTTTCACAAAGACCACGCTTAGTAACAAAGTTATAAACCCCACCTTTACCTTCAGCATTTCCAGGGAACCAATTTTGCACTGTACTGTATTTTATTTCGGCATCTTCTAACGCAATCAATTCAACTACAGCAGCATGCAATTGATTTTCATCGCGGCTTGGGGCGGTACAGCCCTCTAGATAGCTAACATAACTGCCTTCATCAGCAATAACCAATGTTCTTTCAAATTGTCCTGTTCCTGCTTGGTTAATTCTAAAATACGTAGATAGCTCCATCGGGCATTTCACGCCTTTAGGAATATAACAGAAACTCCCATCGCTAAAAACTGCACTATTTAAAGCTGCATAGAAATTGTCTTTCTGTGGAACAACGGTGCCTATGTATTTTTTAACTAAATCAGGGTGTTCTCTCAAAGCCTCGGAAATAGAGCAAAATATAATGCCTTTTTCACTAAGCGTTTTTTTGAATGTAGTAGCTACTGAAACGGAATCTACAACAACATCCATAGCAACACCAGAAAGTTTTTTTTGTTCATCTAAGGAGATGCCCAATTTCTCAAACGTAGCAAGCAATTCGGGATCAACTTCATCCAAGCTATTGTACTTTGGTTTGCTGTTAGGTGCAGAATAATAAGAAATAGCTTGAAAATCGGGTTTTTTATAAGTAACGTTGGCCCATTCGGGTTCAATCATTTCTTTCCATGCACGAAAGGATTCAAGCCGCCATTCGGTCATCCATTCAGGTTCTTCTTTTTTAATGGAAATAGCTCGAACAATTTCTTCATTTAAGCCTACAGGAAACGTGTCGGATGCTATATTTGTATAAAATCCGTATTCGTATTCTTTTGTTTTAAGCTCTTCCCTTAAATCGTCTTCAGTATATTTATTCATTATTTTTGTTTATAGAGAGAAACTTTCGCCACAACCGCAAGTGCGATTTGCATTTGGATTATTAAATACAAACCCCGTGCCGTTTAAACCCCCAGAATATTCTAAGGTAGTTCCAATTAAGTAAAGAAAACTTTTTTTGTCTACAATAATTCTAACATCATTATCTGTAAATACTTTATCGCCTTCTTGGTTTTCTTTGTCAAACTTTAAATCGTAAGATAGCCCAGAACAACCACCACTTTTAACACCCACGCGTACATAATCTGTAGTGGGGTTAAAGCCATCTTCTCGCATAAGCTCGATAACCTTCTTCTTAGCTGTTTCAGAAACTTTTATCATAATTCTTATATAGATTTTGTCTAAATAGAGTGCAAATATACAATATAAGTCACGGATTACCATATAACCTAACATTATATTAGTATATAGTTTTATAGGTATTAGTTATTGCATTAAAAAAAATAAAGAAGCTTTCAAGTTTAATTATTCAAATGGCCCTGTATTAACTAAAAATTGCGTATATTATATATTAATAAAATAAGATTTTACACATCCAAGTAGTACCTCCCAAACCTTATATTTTAAATCGTATATAAAGCGTAGTTATAGCGTATGTATGTAGCATTTTCTATACAGATCCTTCACTGGTACGCCATAGTTAATTGCTATATAAAGCACCATAGCCACATAAAACACTAACATATCTTATCAGTTTATCAAATAACCTTTCTATTTTTGCAACATGATAGAAGATAAAAATCAACAACGAACACAGTTAAGTGATTTAGGTGAATTTGGACTTATAGAGCACTTAACCAAAAACTTTAAGATAAGCCACACATCGACCATTAAAGGTATTGGTGATGATGCTGCTGTTTTAAAGTTTAACAAAAGTAAAATTGTTGTGACTACCGATATGCTTGTAGAGGGTGTGCATTTTGATTTAAGTTATATGCCACTTAAACACTTAGGATACAAAGCTGTGATTGTTAATTTATCGGATGTGTATGCCATGAATGCCAAGGCAACGCAAATTACGGTATCAATAGCCGTGTCTAATAGATTTCCTCTTGAAGCACTTGAAGATTTGTATGCTGGTATAGAAACGGCGGCCAAGATTTATGATATTGATGTTGTTGGGGGAGATACCACATCATCTAACAAAGGCCTTATAATTTCGGTTACAGCTATTGGAGAGGTTAAAGAAGCAGTTTTTAGAAGTGGCGCTAAACCCAATGACTTGCTAGTTGTAACAGGCGATTTAGGAGGGGCCTATATGGGCTTGCAAATACTGGAACGTGAAAAGGAAGTGTATAAAGTAAATCCCAATAATCAACCTGATTTAGAACCGTACTCTTATATTATTGAGCGCCAATTAAAACCAGAAGCTCGCAAGGATATTGTTAAATTGTTGGATGATTTAAAAGTTAAACCAACAGCTATGATTGATATAAGTGATGGCTTGTCATCTGAAATCATCCATATCTGTAAACAGAGTGAAGTAGGTTGTGATTTATATGAAGAAAAAATCCCATTAGATCCCCAAGTTATCTCTACTTGTGAAGAGTTCAATATAGATAGTACTACGGTTGCCTTGAATGGTGGAGAGGATTATGAATTGTTGTTTACCATTTCCCAAACGGATTTCCCTAAAATTAAAGCGAATCCTAATCTTACCGTGATAGGATATATAAAAGAAGCAACTGAAGGCATTCATTTAGTTACAAGGGCAGAGACAAAAATACCAATTAAGGCACAGGGCTGGAAAAGTTTTAATGGCTAAAGTTAAGCAATTCGAAAGTAGGGGTATCTTCTTCCTCTTCTTCTAAGGATGCTTTTTTATTCATCCTGTCTAAACGCTTATTGTGTATGCGTTCTAATACGTCATTAATTTCCCTAAATTTAGGAGTGAGTTCAATTAAATGACCATTTCCATTAGTGGTAAGCTGTTTTTTGCAATTTTTGCAAGAGTATTCTTTAACGTGATAGGTAACATTTCTAGTTACTGTAAAGTCATGACCAAATACCTTGCAATGAATGTTTATCATTAAATAAGTTGATTTTTAGGTTAAAAGACCCTTAAGCTATAAAAAAACATTCACTGTAGGATGGAAGTTGTTAATAAATCGATGAAGCGAACGATTTTCTCTTTGAACGTTCCATTCTGGAGTTATAAATTCTTTCTAAGATAGCGTTAATTTCCTTAAACTTAGGCGTCAATTCTATTAGATTTCCATTGCTATTAGTAGTTAATTGTTTTTTGCAATGTGAGCAAGTATACTCTTTTACGTGATAAGTAACTTTTTTAGTTACTTGGTAATCATGACCAAAAAGGTTGCAGTACATTTTGGAGGTTAATTTGGCTTTGTTAGTAGTTTTTTCCATGATTTGAGTGATTTAGGAGAATAAACATAAGTAAAAAAACCTAATAACACGACAAAAAGCTATATATTTTCGATGAAATGCATAATTTCTGTTAAGAATTCGCTTTCATTTTCAATATGACACATGTGTCCATCTGGAAATTCTATTACCAAAACATCTGTATTTATTGTTTGGTCTATTAATGTTTTATAATCTAAAGCAGGGTCTTTTTTGCTTACAATCATCATTTTCTTGAATTTGGAAGATTGTAAAACATGTTCTCTGTTGGGTCTTATTTTCATGCCTTCCAATGCTGCTATAATGCCTTGCAAGGGAGTTTCTAAAGCACTATTTACAATGTCTGTAATCTTTTTAGAAAAAATCAACCTGTTCTTTGGCCTAAATAAGTTGTTAATTGCTATTCTAATAAAGGTCTTGTAGTTTTGTTTTACAGCTATCACTGCCCTATCTCTATTTTCTTTTTTTACTTTGTTGTCTGGAAGCGCAGTTGAGTTCATTAAGCAAAGTCCACATAGAACATTTGGATATTTTTCGGCATAAGCCAATGCTACATAGCCCCCCATAGAGTGTCCAACCATTGCTGTTACTTGGTTTATATTTAATTGGTTTAATACAAATGCAACAGCTTCAGCCATGTCTTCCATGGTGTGAATGTAGCCCAAGCAGCCAGATTTACCATGGCCCAATAAATCGATGCATATTACCCTATTGTTTTTTGATAGCTCAGGCACAAAAGGCTGCCACATGGTACTGTTTTCCAAAAAGCCATGTAACAATACTACTGGGTTTCCTTTACCAGCATCGGTAAAGAAGATATTAATGCCTTTATAAAGTAAGTCCATAAAATAAACAATGTAGGGTTGAAATGCGTTTAATTAAAACCAGTTAAGCTTTCACTTTTTTAATTGCAGAAAAGGCTTTGTCAACAAATTCATCTTCAACCAAAATAGTAAACTCATTGGTGGTTGAAATAACTTCATAAAGAACAATGCCTTCCCAGGCTAATCGTTTAAAAAAATGGTAATATAAACCTGCAATTTTAGAGTTGTCTTGAGGAAGATTTACACTTATAGCAGATAAACCATCTTGTGAAGCTAGAAAGGTTTCATTTTTCAAGCTATCAAGAACAAAGTCGTTTAAGCTGCTAGATACAATAATGTTGCTTTCGTGTATGCCTCGGGTAAATGTGTAGAATAGTTTAGACTCTTGATTTATTCTATCCAAAATTTTTGAATGGTTATCAATAATTGTTTCAGAGTTTTTAATCGTAAAGTCCGTTAAGTTAGAGCGTACGGTAATATCTCCCAAATTTTGCATAACCTTTCTCATCTTAACCGAATTGGTCAATGTGGTGGGTGGGTTATAGCGCCTTAAGGCCATCATTATAGCCCCAGGTTTTACATCTTTTTTTAGCATTTTACTAATAGGCTCAGTTAGTTCAATAGCCAAAGCACTAAAGTTAATGATGTTTCTAGATAATGCTTCCTCCAGATAGGGTTGGGTAATTAAAATGTCTTCAACACAGTTTGATACAGTTTTCATGTATTTGTATTTACCGTTTTTTTATTTATTACATGGAACCTTCGTAAGGTTCATTGCTTATAAAACCGAACTTTTGCTAACGAATGCTACATGTTAACTATTTAACAATATGTGCAAAAATAAACAATTTTTTTAATAAATATTTTTTTTCTCTAAAGTAGTTATAGTTTAGTCCCCAAATTGATGGATATGAGTCTGATATTGCAAACTTTTAAGCTTTTAAGTGGCATAATCAGTACTTAATAAAGCATTAAGTACAATTTATATGAAAGTATTAAAATTTGGTGGTACCTCTGTTGGGTCTGTAGAAAATATTTGTAATGTTAAAAACATTATAAACGACGGAGAAAAAAAGATTGTTGTGTTGTCGGCTATGTCTGGCACAACAAATCAATTGGTCGCCATTGCAAAGGATATAGAAGATAAAAGATTGAATGATGCTGTTGATAAAATCAATATGCTTCATGAAACGTATTTTAAAACCATTGATGCACTTCTAAGTAGTCGAATTCTAAACAAAGAAGTTAAAGCATATGTTTCAGGTATTTTTAACCTCTTGGTTGAGTCTACTTATAAATCATTTTCAAAACAATTAGAAAACATAATAGTTGCACAAGGCGAATTGCTTTCAACTTATATGGTTAATAGTTATTTAAAGCAAGAGGGGGTAAGTGCCACTTTGTTGCCTGCTTTAGATTTTATGCGGATTGATGCTGCTAAAGATCCTGACTTAGATTATATTAAAACACATTTTAAAATTGTTTTTGATCAGGCCAAAGATTCTGATATTTATATTACTCAAGGATTTATTTGCTTGGACGATAATGGTCTTGTTTCTAATTTACAACGTGGTGGTAGCGATTACACGGCTACTATTATTGGAGCTGCTATTAAGGCCGAAGAAGTTCAAATATGGACCGATATTGATGGCATGCACAATAATGACCCGCGATATGTTGATAATACCAAGCCAATTTCTAATTTGTCTTTTGACGAAGCTGCAGAGCTCGCTTACTTTGGCGCTAAGATATTGCACCCACAAACAGTAACACCTGTTAGGGCAGACAATATTCCGGTACGTTTAAAGAACACCATGAACCCTAAGGCTTTTGGGACGTTGATAAATAACCACCATACAGAAATAGGTGTAAAAGCTATTGCGGCAAAAGATGGTATAACGGCCATTAAAATTAAATCGGCCAGAATGCTACAAGCATATGGTTTTTTAAAGAAAGTTTTTGAAATATTTGAGATTTACGAAACAGCTATTGATATGATTACGACTTCTGAGGTGGCTGTGTCTTTAACTATCGACGATGACAAAAACCTAGAAAAGATATTAGCAGAACTTGAAAAGATAGCTATTATAGAGGTAGATAAAAACCAAAGCATTGTATGCTTGGTTGGGCACTCTATTGTAAATCATGAAGAAACCCATAAACTGTTTAAAATATTAAGAGATGTAAAAATAAGAATGATCTCTTATGGAGGTAGTAATAACAATATTTCTTTACTAATTAACTCTAATGATAAAATAAAAACTCTTAGCAAGCTAAACGATTATTTATTTGAATTAGTCACTCTGTAAATTACAATTTTTAGTGTTGTTAAAAAAGGGTCGTTATATAACGACCCTTTTCTTGTTTTTATGAATTCATGATGTCTTCAATTTCATCTGCTTCAATAGGAATGTTGCGCATCAAATTAAAAGGTTCGCCAGAATTTTGAACCACAACATCATCTTCCAAACGAATACCAAACCCTTCATCAGGGATATAAATTCCAGGTTCTACTGTAAATACCATGTTTGCTTGTATTGGCTCAGTTAAAATACCATAGTCATGAGTATCTAAACCTATATGGTGCGATGTGCCGTGCATAAAATATTTTTTATAAGCTGGCCAATCTGGGTTTTCATTTTGTACATCGGCTTTATCCAGTAAACCTAAGCCTAACAATTCGGAAGTCATTAATTTGCCAACTTCAGCATGATAGGATTCCAATAAAGTGCCGGGAACCAGTAGTTTGGTTGCTTCATTCTTTACACGATTAACCGCATTGTAAACCTTCTTTTGTCTTTTTGTAAAGGTGCCAGAAACAGGAATAGTTCTACTTAAATCGCTGGAGTAATTAGCATATTCGGCAGCAACATCAAACAGTATTAAATCGCCTGCTTTGCATTGCTGGTTATTTTCAACATAGTGCAGTACGTTAGCATTATTTCCCGATGCAATAATAGGCGTGTATGCAAAGCCTTTAGAACGGTTTCTTAAAAACTCATGCATAAACTCAGCTTCAATTTCAAATTCCCAAACATCTGGTTTTACGAAACCTAAAATTCTACGAAACCCTTTTTCGGTAATATTACAAGCTTGTTGCATAAGGTCTATTTCAATCTGATTTTTAACAGATCGCAAACGCTGCAATATAGGTGCACTCTTTGCTACTGCGTGGGCAGGGTATTTTTCTTTTAGCCATTTTGTAAATCGGTCTTCGCGAGTTTCTGTTTCAACATTGGCTCGGTAATGTTCATTTGTATTAATATAAATAGTGTCGCATTGGGTCATAATCTCAAACAAGATTTTTTCCATGTCTTTCAGCCAATACACAGTTTTAATACCGCTGGTTTCAAAAGCTTTTTCCTTGGTTAGTTTTTCGCCTTCCCAAATAGCAATGTGCTCGTTGGTTTCCTTTAAAAACAGAATCTCGCGGTGCTTTTCCTTAGGGCAGTCGGGAAACAGTACCAAAACACTTTCCTCTTGGTCTACACCACTTAAATAAAAAATATCACGATGTTGCTCAAAGGGCATAGTGCTATCGGCGCTTATGGGATAAATGTCGTTGGAATTAAAAACAGCTAAGCTCTTTGGTTTCATTTTAGCTGTAAAGTTTTTTCTATTGTTTATGAAAAGGGACTTATCTATTGGTAAATATTTCATGACAATTAGTAATATTAAATTTTTATTAATAGAAACAAAGCTAAAGAAATTATAGTTTATTAATTGTTATATTTGGTTTTATTACAAAGAAGGTTGGATTATCATGAACAAAATTTTCTCTCAAATAGTATGGCTTGGGGTTTTTATAATACTCATACCCCAATTAAGTGCACAAACCTTTTTAAGGGAAATTACTTTTAGCAAACAAATTGAAAAGTCTAGCTTAGTTGTAGAGGGTAAAGTTATTTCAAAAAAGGCTTATTGGGATGTTGAACATAAAAGTATCTTTACGGTTAATACTATTCAGGTTTTTAAAGTTTTTAAAGGAACGCCCCTTGACGTTGTAGAGGTAATTACCCGAGGTGGTGTGGTGGGGCTCTCAGCACATGTGGTATCACCCAGTCTAAAACTTAACAAAAAGGATATTGGTGTTTTTTTGTTGTATGAAAGTGATATTGACATTGATTCAAACAGTAAGCCAAATAAAAAAAAATATAAACCCTATGGCTCTGCTCAAGGGTTTTATAAGTATAACATAGAACGTGATTTAGCTGCAAACCCATTTAACATAAAACAAGATATCGTTAATTCTCTGTATAATGAAATCATGGCAGTCACAAAATCTAACTATATAGATATCTCCCCTTATAATATTAACGAAATAAGTAAATCAATAAAAGAAAATAAGGTTGCGGCTCCAAGTATTACAAGCTTTTTTCCAACATCTGCAAGTGCAGGAACTAAAACGGAACTTACAATAAATGGCTCGGGTTTTGGAACTCCAGGCGCTGTTAGGTTTTCAAATGCTGATGATGGAGGTGCTACTTATATAGAGGCTTTAGGTTCGCAAATAATAAGCTGGGAAAGTAACCAAATTGTTGTTCAAATTCCTTCTGAAGCAGGAACTGGAGCCATTCAAGTAGTAGATAATGTAAATGCTTCTACAACATCTGCGAGCGAACTTATAATTACATATTCCCAGTTGAATTTAGTGGCCGATAATGTGAACCCGGGAACTGATGTGGCTTACCAAACACAACATATTAATAATAATGGGTCAGGAGGATATACTTGGGTTATGTACACAGACTTTTTTAATAATTCAGATTATGCAGGAGCTAAAGTGGCTTTTGAAAGAGCATTTGATAATTGGCGTTGTGCAACTGGGGTTAATTGGACAATTCAAAATACACCAACAACAACCGATGTAGTTGCTGACGACGCATTTAATGTTATACGTTTTGATAATGGGTCAGAGATTCCAGCAGGTGGTGAGGAGAGCGTTTTAGGTCGCTGTACCTCTTATTACAATGGTTGTTTTACTGCAGGAAATACAAGCATCAATTGGTTTGTTAATGGCATGGATATCGTGTTTAATGATAATATAAATGACCCAGATACAGGTGCTAGTGAAACTTGGTATATTGGAACAGGCGATCCTGGGATTACACAATATGATTTTGAAAGTGTTGTGCTACATGAATTGGGCCACGGCCATCAATTAGGTCATGTTATTGACACGGAAGATGTTATGAATTATGCCATTTCTAATGCAGAAATCCAACGGGTGCTTGGAGCAATTAATATCACTGCTGCAAATGATGTGCAAACTAGAAGCACGACTGTAAACCCTTGTCCAGGTTTAGGAACTTCAATTATGACTGATTACTCTTGCCCATTAAGTGTTGAAGATAACATTTTAAACGCAGGGGTAAACATATATCCCAATCCAGCAAAAGAACAGTTTTTTATTAAAAATAAAACTTTAATGAGTTTACAAAAAGTGGTTATTTATGACATTAGTGGTAGGGTAATTTCAGAATACGATGTATCTAATGACGAACGTATAAAAACAATTAATCTGCCAAATGTTTCAAAAGGCATTTATTTTGTTAATATTCATTCACAAACGGCTATGACCACTAAAAAAATAGTTTTTGATTGAGCGTTATAACAATCATAAAGTAGCTTAATGTACTGAAAAACGCTTCTTTAAAACCATTCTAAATACCTAATAAAACAACCTATAAAACTTGTTAAAAATAGGCTTGCTCACTACATTTGCATGAGCATTTAAAAGTATTAACTAACTAAATAAATAATGAGCGGATTTTTTAAATCTTCGATTGGAAGAAAAGTAGCGATGGCACTTTCGGCTTTTTTCCTTATGTTCTTCTTGCTTCAACATTTTGCAATAAATATTTTATCTGTTTTTAGTGCAGAGGCATTTAATGAAGTTTCCCATTTTATGGGCACCAATCCATTAGTGCAATATGCATTGCAACCTGTATTGATCTTTGGTGTTGTATTTCATTTTGTCATGGGGTTTGTGTTAGAAATTAAAAACAAAAAATCGCGAACTGTTGCCTATGTTAAAAATAATGGTGCAGCAAATTCATCATGGATGAGTAGGAACATGATTTACAGTGGCGTTGTTATTTTGGCATTTATCATATTGCATTTTATTGATTTTTGGTTTCCAGAAATTAATTATAAGTACATAGCCTTTTTACCAGAAGACCCAACAAGATATTTTGAAGAGTTGCAACATAAGTTTGTAAGTCCTGTTAGAGTTGCGGCCTATGTTATAGCATTTGTATTTCTGGCATTACATTTACTTCATGGGTTTACCTCGGCATTCCAATCTATGGGATCTACAGCAGGTAGAAAGGAAACATTACAAAAAATAGGTAAAGCCTATGCTATTATTATTCCATTAGGGTTTATATTCATAGCTTTATATCACCATTTTAACCATTAATCTTAAAAATATGGCTTTAAATTCAAAAGTACCAAAAGGTCCAATAAAAGATAAATGGACAAATTATAAAGACCACATTAATCTGGTTAACCCTGCTAACAAGCGTCACATTGACGTTATTGTTGTGGGTACTGGATTGGCGGGTGGTTCGGCCGCAGCTACCTTAGCGGAGTTGGGCTATAATGTTAAAGCATTTTGTTATCAAGACTCACCACGTAGGGCGCACTCTATTGCAGCGCAGGGGGGCATCAATGCAGCAAAGAACTACCAAGGAGATGGTGATTCAACTTACCGATTGTTTTATGATACCGTAAAAGGAGGCGATTACCGTTCTCGTGAAGCTAACGTGTATCGTTTAGCAGAGGTGTCGGCTAATATTATAGATCAATGTGTGGCACAAGGGGTGCCGTTTGCTCGTGATTATGGTGGGCTGTTAGATAACCGTTCATTTGGCGGGGTATTGGTATCCCGTACATTTTATGCCAAAGGGCAAACAGGTCAGCAATTGTTGTTAGGCGCTTACTCTGCTATGAACAGACAAATAGCACGTGGTAAAATACAAATGTATAATCGCCATGAAATGCTTGATGTTGTTAAAGTAGATGGTAAAGCAAGAGGTATAATAGCTCGTGATTTAATAACGGGCGAAGTAGAGCGTCATTCCGCTCATGCAGTTGTAATTGCTTCGGGAGGCTATGGTAATGTATACTTTTTATCAACCAATGCCATGGGCTCTAATGCTACAGCAGCATGGAAAATCCATAAAAAGGGCGCGTACTTTGCAAACCCATGTTACACACAAATACATCCTACATGTATTCCACGTTCTGGTGACTACCAGTCTAAATTGACGCTGATGTCAGAATCCTTGCGAAATGATGGACGCATTTGGGTGCCAAAGAGCTTAGATGATGTAAAGGCCATTCGTGAAGGGCGTAAAAAACCTACCGATTTGTCTGAAGAAGAGCGAGACTATTATTTAGAGCGTCGTTATCCTGCTTTTGGTAACTTGGTGCCACGCGATGTGGCGTCACGAGCTGCTAAAGAGCGATGTGATGCTGGATATGGTGTTAATGCTACAGGTGAAGCGGTGTATTTAGATTTTAAATCGGCCATAGAGCGTTATGGAAAAGAGCAAGCTAAAATTCATAATATCGAGAATGCCTCTGCTGAGAAAATATATGAATTAGGAAAAAAGATCGTAGAAGCTAAATACGGTAATCTGTTCCAAATGTATGAGAAAATTGTAGATGAGGATCCATACAAAACGCCGATGATGATTTACCCAGCAACACACTATACCATGGGAGGCGTTTGGGTAGATTATAATTTAATGACCACGGTAGATGGTTTGTATTGTATTGGTGAAGCTAATTTTTCGGATCATGGTGCTAATAGGCTAGGAGCTTCAGCATTAATGCAAGGGTTAGCCGATGGGTATTTTGTATTACCATACACCATTGGGGATTATCTGGCCAATGAGATTAGAACTGGAAAGATACCAACAGATACTAAAGAGTTTGACGAAGCAGAAAAAGAAGTAAAAGATCGTATCGATTTCTTTATAAATAATAAAGGGAAACACACAGTAGATTATTACCATAAAAAGTTAGGTAAAATTATGTGGGATAAATGTGGTATGTCTCGAAATGAAGAAGGCTTAAAAGAGGCCATGGTTGAAATTAAGGCGCTGCGTGAAGATTTCTGGAAAAATGTAAATGTTCCTGGAAATGCCAACGAAATGAATCCAGAACTAGAAAAGGCAGGACGTGTTGCCGACTTCCTTGAGTTAGGAGAGTTATTTGCCAAAGACGCATTAAATAGAAATGAGTCTTGTGGTGGTCACTTTAGAGAAGAATCCGTGGAGTTAGATGGTGAACAAAAAGGCGAAGCCAAACGGAACGATACTGATTATGCCTATGTAGCTGCATGGGAGTATAAGGGCGAACCAGCTGATGCTGTGCTTCATAAAGAAGAACTTGAGTTTAAAGACATAGAATTAAAACAAAGATCATACAAATAAAATAGACATTATGAACTTGACATTAAAAATTTGGAGACAAAAAGACTCAAACACTAAGGGTCAAATGGTCGATTACAACGTTACTGATATTTCAGAACATATGTCTTTTTTAGAAATGATGGATGTTTTGAATGAACAGTTAATTAATAAAGGTGAAGAGCCCATAGCATTCGATCATGATTGTAGAGAAGGTATTTGTGGTATGTGTTCCATGTATATTAATGGAGAGGCACATGGGCCTGATAGAGGCGTAACTACCTGTCAATTGCATATGCGTATGTTTAAGGACGGTGATACTATAACAATAGAACCATTCAGGGCTACTGCATTTCCTGTTATAAAAGATTTAGTAGTAGACAGAAGTGCTTTTGACAGAATACAGCATGCAGGCGGTTATATTTCAGTTAATACATCAGGAAATACACAAGATGCTAATGCCATTCCAATTTCAAAACATGCAGCTGACGAGGCTATGGATGCAGCCACATGTATAGGCTGCGGTGCTTGTGTGGCATCATGTAAAAATTCCAGTGCCATGTTGTTTGTAGGAGCCAAGGTTTCTCAATATGCTTTACTGCCTCAAGGACAAATAGAAGCAGCCGATCGTGTTCGTAATATGGTAGCACAAATGGATTTGGAAGGTTTTGGTAACTGTACCAATACAGGAGCCTGTGAAATAGAATGCCCTAAAGGCATTTCATTAGACAACATCGCTAGAATGAATAGAGAGCTGCTAAAAGCAAGCCTTTCTTAGATGTTAAATGTCGTTTGTCGTAATATTATAAAAACCCAAGCCTAGGCTTGGGTTTTTTTGTTAGATTTAATGTTGTAAATTTATTACATGTATAAAACCATATTATTTTTTGTATTGTTTAATGCCTACAACTACCTAGGTGCACAAGCAATAATCCAAAATCAATTACAAAGTCGTTCATTATTTAGCGAACAACAGCTTTTAAAACATGTTGAAGCACTATCTTCTGATGTCTTCGAAGGAAGACGCAGTGGTACTAAAGGAGCTGAAAAGGCAAAAAAATACATAATAAATCAATTTCAATCTTTAAATGTTCAGCCATTAGATAAACATTATGAACAATCCTTTCAATTTACCAAAGACGGTAAGCAATATAAAGGGGCTAATGTTTTGGGTTTTATTAAGGGAACACAGTTTAAAGATAGATACATTGTTATTAGTGCTCATTACGATCATGAAGGAATTAAATATGGTTTAATTTATAATGGGGCAGACGATAATGCCTCGGGTGTTAGTGCTTTGTTCAGTTTTGCAGAATATTTTAAAAACCACCCACCTAAACATTCGGTTATTTTGGCTGCTTTTGATGGTGAAGAATTTGGGCTTCGGGGATCTAAGTATTTTATCAATAATTCTGTAGTCCCTCTAAAACAAATAAGGTTAAACTTAAATATGGACATGATAAGTAGAAGCGAGAAGAAAGAATTATATGCCGTAGGAACCATATACAATAAACCCCTCAAGCAATTGATTTTAAGTATCAAGGATACTGGAAATGTAAAACTTCTTACGGGACATGATGAAGGGAATTGGAGAGATGATTGGACCCAAGCATCTGATCATGCATCTTTTTATAAAAAGAAAATACCATTCCTGTATTTTGGGGTAGATGACCATAAGGATTACCATGAACCTACAGACGATTTCGAGAACATACACCCAGATTTTTATATAGATGCCGTAAAAGTTATTATCTCGGTGTTTAAGAAAGCCGATCTACTCTTGCTTTAAAAATAAGCTTTTAGTTGTACCGTACCCGTGTGGATGGTTTTGCTCGTCTCTGTTTTTCTACCAAAATAACTTAAGTTCAGGTCTAAAAAATCTGTTAGCTTTTTTTGCATTAACAAACTCCAAGTAAAGTTTTTACCAGGCTGCAAGCCTTCTAGCATTTGGTATGCAACTGGGGTATTGGGGTTTCCATTAAAACTGTTGGAAAAATAATTAAGCTCGCCAATAATAGAGCTTTTTTGGCTATTTGCAAATGTAAATGATATACCGTATTTAGCCTGCTTTAAAGTCTCTAAGTTTCCAATGGTATTGTCTTTGCTCGCATGTTGGTAAAACATATCAAATCGCGAATTTTCATTAAACAAATACGACAATTTTGGACTAAAGCGTGTTTCATCAAAGCGGTAATTTTTACTAGCAAAATTTTCACTAATACTTTCGTTCTTTTCAAAATCTGATTGTAATGTTATAAGCCAACTTTCGGCTACCTTATGGTTAAAATGAAGTTGGTGGCTCTTCAAACTGTTTTCTATAAAACCAATGGATAGTATGTTACGATTTTTATTGGAAAGATATGTGTAAGACGTTGTATAGTGTTGTTTGCCCCTGTTAAAAAACAAAATATTTCTAAAATTTAACTGGAGCCCCAATTGGCTTTCACCATCACCTTTAAAAGGGTTTAAATTAAAACTATTACCCTCACGTTTAAGCTTTCTATCAACCAAATAGCTGGTTTGGCTATAAAAATGTGACCAAAACTTTTGAGCTTTATAATCGCTTACCGACCATTGAGACGGATTGATGGTTAGGGTTTGGCTTAGCCTATTTTGATGTGTTTTAATATAAACTCGATTGGGCAGTAATACCCTAATGTATTTCCCTTGGTCTTGAAATTGCGCTATTTCAAATTCCTCAAGCTCTTGTATACCATTGCCATTATAGTCAATCCATGTATAAGTGCCTTGTCCAGGTTCTACCTCAACATAGGTAAAGTCTTGTTGAGGTAAGGTTCCCGAATTGGTTTCAAAAAGTGTATTCCATTGTACAATCTGCTTAAAAAGCTTTTGGTTAAATTGTAATCTAGAGTTTATGGACTGTTCATTAGCAACCGCAGCATCTTCACTTTTTAAAACCCTGTAATTGGCATATAACGATACGTTTGTATAAGCATTTTGAATAAGTCTGGTATTTATATAATAGGTGTTAGAGGTATTAACCTTTTGTAGTTGGTTGTTTCGTATACTATCATTTACGCGGTTTTTATAACCAATTTCAGTAAATATTTTAGTACTATCACCAACACCAAAAAACACTTCATAGGACTTGAATTTTTGACTCAAAGCTGTTAACGAATCCGTTTGAATATGTTTTTGTTCATTATCCTCTACAGCCAATTTTGTGCCTAACCAACTATGTGTCATACTATAGGTTATGCGGTTGTGCGACCTTAAAAAATTTGATGTATTAATATTTGAGGTTGCATTTAAAAAACTTGAATACGACTGAATATTAAATTTATTGAGCAATAAATTAATATGGCTAACATGCCTATTACCGTTAAAATCGTTAGAATACCCCAAATGCTCAAATTGATAGGTTAGAGCACCTTTCTCGGGGTGAAAAGCTGTTAAGCCAGACCGTAATAGTGTTTGGTTGTTTAGGGCGTTGGTTGTTGTAGTTCCATTAAGGTTGCTTAAATTCCAGTCCCTATTAAACTCTGCATTGTACAATTGCTCAATTGTTCTAAAGTTCTTCTGTATATAATCACCATCGGCAAAAACATTCAAGCTCCATAAACTATCATTTTTAATAATGTTTTGTGAAATTTTTAGTTTAGTAGCCACACCATCATTGTTCGCATCATCCAAGCTAGAAAATAAGTTTAAATCGTTCTTGCTTCCTGCAATTTCAAAGTTTATTGTTGTGTTTTTAGTAGGAGCATAACGTCCGTTCAACACAGCCATTTGAAGTTTTGTTGGAGCAATAAGCTGTACAATAGGGGCATAGTTTCCTTGTAAAGGGCCTACATATTCATAAATGTTATTAATGGCATTGGTATTGCTTAAAACATAATCTCCTAGGTTGGCACCTACCTGTGTAAAAGTAACACGGTACAATTCATCATCAGGATTATTGGAAAACACAAAAGCTTCATTACCATTAACAAGTTCTTTTTTATATAGAATTCTATTGTCGTTATAAGCTTCTTTAACTTCAGAAGGGGCAACCATCATACTACGGTCGTCTCCAGCATTGCCAAGTATCTGTACTTGTTCTTCTGATAGATTTTGTTGCAGGGGTTGGTTTTTGGCATCATTTTCAGAATATACCAAAACACCTAAACTAAGTTTCTCACTTTTATAATCGCCACCACCATAGGCAACTAAGCGCGAATAATTTCGGTCACTAAATTGGTAATCTACCGTAATACGCATTTCAGAGGTTATAGGAAAGGTTGCATTAAAAATTATTTCTCCAGCGTTATAATCTATAATATAATCTTTGTCCTCACCACGTTGTACCACACTGCCATTTACATAAACCGTTTCACTACCCGATACAATAAGAACGAATAATTCGCCATTTTGTCCTTGTAGCTTATAAGGGCCTTGGTTACCTTCTTGAGCGGTAAACTGGCTTCTTGTAAACTGGCCACGAACCAAGGCCCCTGCGGCAAACAAATTGGTTTGGGAATCGTCATTGGCAAATATTGTCTTAACCGACAGGCCTTGAACACGTTTAGAAAAATTGGCAAAATACGAGTTGGTATTTTCTAAGTCAATATCACCCGCTCTTACATTCCAGTTGTCACTGTAAAGTTCAATAAAAACCTGATCGAATTCATCCAAACGCTGGCTGTAGCCACTTTCCTGAAGCGGAATGTTAGCATCTTGTATAGAAGCACGTAAGGCAACCTTTTCACTTAGTTTTCCGGAAATTTGGAGGTCTAATTCACTGTTTAAAACCGAATTTTGATTATTACCAACAGTAACCCCGCGAGAAATACTTCCTGAAGTAGCTAAACCATCAAAAGGAATAAAATTTTTAGATTCATTAGGTTGTGAGAGTTGGTAGAGTTTTTGAATGTTTTTTGTGTTGTTTACAATAACAGAATCACTTAATTGCTGATATGTTCGTGTTAAAAAATCGGGAAACCTTAAATAGTTAATACTAATGGAATCTGTTTCAACAGGTTTGTTGAATATTAAAATGGCTTTAGAAAAATCAACAGAATAATATGTAGAATCAATAATACGATCTGCTTGCCTAATTACAAAGTAATTAGGGTTAATACTAACACGATCAATAACTATAGTGTCTTTTACAGCAACTTTTTTAGTCCTATAATTTGAATTCAGGTTTTGGGTAAACCCATAAAAACCTATAAAGAGTATAAAAAGGAAGCCCGTAAATTTCATCTAGTGTTTAAACAGAATATAGTTTAAAATATTTTGTTGTTAGTTTTACTCAATATACTACAAAATCAAAATTTGTTTTTATTTATATAGTGTAAAAGTAACGCATTATTTAATTTAGCTGAAATTAACCTGCAAGGTTTTGAAAACCTTACAGGTTTAAAAAAGAAATCATGAAAATAATATCATATAACGTAAACGGTATCCGCGCAGCTATAAACAAAGGGTTTTTAGATTGGTTAAAAAGTGCCAATCCAGATGTTATTTGTTTACAGGAAATTAAGGCCATGAAAGCGCAATTGGATTTAGATGTTTTTGAAAAAGCAGGTTACAAATACAATTATTGGTTTAGCGCCCAAAAAAAAGGATATAGCGGCGTAGCTATTTTAAGTAAAAAAGAGCCCGATCATGTAGAGTATGGCACAGGAATTGATTCCATGGATTTTGAAGGTCGAAACCTGCGTGCAGACTTTGGTGATATTTCGGTAATGAGCCTATACTTACCATCTGGGACCAATGACGCACGATTAGACCATAAGTTAGAATACATGGATATGTTTCAAGATTACATTAACACCCTTAAAAAAGACATTCCTAACTTAATTGTTTGTGGCGATTTCAATATTTGCCATGAAGAAATTGATATACATAATCCCAAGGGCTTAAGTAAAGTATCTGGGTTTTTACCAGTAGAGCGCAAGTGGATTGGAAACTTTATAAATAGTGGCTTTATAGATTCCTTTAGGTTTCTAAACAAAGACTTACAACAATATAGTTGGTGGAGTTACCGTGCTAACGCCAGAGCCAATAATAAAGGTTGGCGATTAGATTATGCTATGGTTGCAAATCCGTTACAAGAAAAAATAAAAAGAGCCGTTATATTATCTAGTGCAGTGCACAGTGACCACTGTCCTATATTATTGGAAATAGAGAATTAACATAACAATAAACCTAAACAAAGAACCCAAAAAATGATAAGAAAACTTTCATTAGTCGCCCTGGCATTTGTTGCCTTAGCCTCATGTGTATCCCCAAAAGTGTACAAGGAATTAGAAGGTAAATACAATAATCTAAAAAAGGAGAACCGTAAGTTGTATGAAGAAAATGAGTCCCTTTTAGCAGCCAAAACAGAAGCCGAAAACGAATTAAGAAAGCTAAAGCAAGCATACGATGAAACCGTAGCAGAACGCGATAGGTTGCAAAGCGATTACAATGCTACAAAGGCCAATTTAGATAATTTAAAAGCATCTTATGACGCTTTAGAGAAAAACAGTTCTGCGGCAATTGCAGCCAATTCACAAAAAAACAGAGAGTTGTTAGCGCAGTTAGAAGCTAAAGAACAAGCCCTAGCCGCCGAAAATGCCCGTTTAGAAAGGTTGAAAAGAGAATTGGAAGATCGCTCTAACCGTGTTGCAGAATTAGAGAAAGTTATTGCAGACAAAGATGCGGCCATGACTGCGTTAAAAGATGCTATTTCAAGAGCTTTAACCGATTTTGAAGGTAAGGGCCTAACCGTAGAGCAACGCGATGGAAAAGTATACGTATCTATGGAAAATAAACTGTTATTTAGTTCAGGTAGCTGGGCCGTAGGTGTAGAAGGTAGAAGAGCCGTGCAACAGTTGGGAAGTGTATTGGGGCAAAACCCAGATATTGCCGTTTTAATAGAAGGCCATACCGATAATGTACCATACCAAGGCAGTGGGCAACTAACAGGCAACTGGGATTTATCTACAAAACGTGCTACAGCGATCGTTAATATTTTAAGAGAGAATCCAAATATAAACCCAGAAAACCTTACAGCAGCAGGTCGTGGGGAATATGCTCCAGTTGCAACCAATGATACTCCCGAAGGTAGAGCCAAAAACCGTAGGATAGAGGTGATTTTAACACCTAAGTTAGATGAACTATCTAAGCTGCTAAACGATAATTAAAACCTATTAAACCATATACAATTTAAACAATTTAAGCCTTTCAAAAGCAATTCTTTTGAAAGGTTTTTTTTATCTTTAATGCTTTTGCTAATCAAGATTTAAAAAGAATTCATGAAGTACACAACATTACCAAACACAAACGTAAAAGTTAGTAAAATCTGTTTAGGCACCATGACCTGGGGTAAGCAAAATACTGAAGCCGATGGGCATGCCCAGTTAGACTATGCCATAGACCAAGGTGTTAATTTTATTGATACAGCTGAAGTGTACCCCGTTCCAGCCGAAGCTGAAACACAAGGGCGAACCAGCGAGATTATTGGTACTTGGTTGCAAAAAACAGGTAATAGGGACAAGGTGGTTATAGCAACTAAAATAGCTGGCACAGGTGATTATACAGCCCATATAAGAACCACAGGTTTTAGCCCCAATGCTATTGAAGAAGCTGTAAATGCAGAACTAAAACGCCTGCAAACCGATTACATCGATTTATATCAGTTGCACTGGCCGGAACGAAATACCAACACCTTTGCGAACAGAGATTTTAAATACGATCCAAACGATCCGTGGACCGATAATTTTAATGAGGTATTACATGCCTTAGAAAAACAAATAAAGGCAGGTAAAATTCGTCATATAGGTATGTCTAACGAGAAAGCTTGGGGGGCTATGCGCTATTTGGAAGAATATAAAGCAAATAACTTACCAAGAATGATTACCATTCAAAATGCCTATTCACTAATAAATCGTGTTTTTGAAGGTGATATGGCAGAAATAAGTATGCGTGAAAATTTAGGCCTTTTGGCGTACTCACCTATGGCATTTGGCGTACTTTCTGGAAAATATATAAAAGGAACGGCGGGCGATGATGTTAGGTTGAAGTTATTTCCAAGATTTTCGCGTTACAGCAGTAACGCTTGTACAGAAGCTACTAAGCATTATTTAAAAATAGCTGAGGATAATAACATGTCTTTAGCACAAATGGCCTTGGCGTTTGTAACGCAACAGTCTTTTGTAACCAGTAATATTATTGGAGCTACTTCTATAGAGCAACTAAAAGAGAACATAGGCTCTATAAATATAACCTTAAGCGAGGCTGTTTTAGAGCAAATAAATGAGGTGCATCGTGTTATGCCCAATCCGGCAGTTTAAATTTCTATTTTAAAATTGATCATTTATAAGGCGTGGTAACTACTCTAGAAAAGGTTGTTAATACTTAAATCTTAATTTATGAAAAATTTAATTTTTATTTCAATTTTGATATTAAACCTATCATGCCAGGATATGAAGGAGGTAAATTGTTCTAGTTTACAAAAGAAAGTAGATAGCTTAATGCTAGTGCAGGAGAAATTTAAAAATTCTACTATTTATAAATTCAAAACCTTAATTGGAGAAGAAAAAAATAATGTAGCTGATACCGTTTTAATAAAAAAATACAAGGATTTATTAAATGAAGATGAGTTGTTAGATTTATACATTTGGGATAGAATTCATACTATCAATAATAATCTTCACAAAATGAATGTCCTTGAAACATTTAAGGGCAGGTATGCATTAAAACCAAACTATAATAAAAAATATGCTCAAATTACATTTATTGAAATTAAGAATGATAGCTGTTTTTTATTTAAAGATAATGGCTTGAAAGTTTCCGATAAGATCGTATTAATAAATTCTTCTAATGATTTTATAAAAGGAAAAATCATAATTAATAACTATAGGTTACTTTTAGATGGGGTTACTAAATCTATATTAATGGATGATAATTTGTGTATGGATTGTGAACAGCTTCAGTTCTATAAAACTCATTAAAAATATAATATAAGGAATGAATAAACTGATTATTTTAATAATAATTTTTTCAACTATTGACTTCCAAAGTCAAGATAAAGTTAAAAAAAAATGAATTTTTTATTGATGATTATATCAATATTATCAATAGAGATATTAGTTTAGAACAGAAAATATACAAGGCAATTTTCCCAGTGTTAGTCAAGCAGACTTTTGATGATTACAGGAAACTCCCTGCCCCTCCTTTGCCACCAAAGAATGCTTCAAAAAAAGAATTGGATAAAATAGCCGAAGCATTCGATAAAGATTTAAAAGATTATAAAACATATATAGATACTACAAAGTTTGCGCCACTATATATATTGGTAAGGGATACGGTATATGGGTTTAATAAAAAAGATTTAATCCATATTTATAATGATTATCCATATTTACACTTTATAGATACCACAATGTATAAGTCATCTTTTACAATTAATTTGTCAAATATTAAATTAAGTAAAGATTATATTTTAAAGTACAAGTCTGACTTCTCGGAAAGCATTAAAGAGTTGAGGTCAAAAGATTGGGAAAAGCATCCTGAGGAAGAAAAACATTTAAGACAGTTTTCAGGTGTGCTTTCTTTGAGTAGGATTTATTTTAATGAAGCAAAGAATTATGGTTTTTTAAGGGTTAGTTTTTATTGTGGTGAATTATGTGGCTGTAGCTATAATGTTTTGATTAAAAAGGAGCAAGATAATTGGGTAATTATAAAAACTGAAAATTTAGGCTGTGCATGATAATCTCAAGCCGCTTTATTGAAAAATATTTAACAATCTAAAAGCATAAGTGATTACGGATAAACGTTGATAACTATATTTTACCATGATTTTTAGGTTAAACAATTCATCTAATATATAAGAAACAGGAAGATATCCTCAAACAACGACTGGATCAAACCCAGGAAACCTTTTTGAAGGAAAGAAAGGTATCTTGGGCCCTTTAAACAATTTAGATTCAATTATTTTGCCTAGGCTAGTACTGCATAAAAAAGCAAAACTAACCGATTATATAAATGGCACATCCGATAATATAAAAAAGGTTATTAGTCTAAAGTTTTATGATTTTTTAAACGATTATATGGGCGTACATCAAACATGGGGAGTAAAAATCTCAAATGATGTATATCATTTTGATAGGCAGAGTATGAAATATTCAGTAAAAAAAGGGTCTTCTCAAGAATTTTATGAATACAAAATTGTACATATTTCTTATCCATCAAATGAAATTATAGATTTTGATAAGTCTAAATTCTTTTTAGATAATTTGCAGAATTATTTGGATAAGAAGTAGTAAGGGAATTTCGATGGATTATATTTCAAACCCTAAAAAAATACGTATGGATAATGGCCCTGAATTCATAGCAAATATTACTTCGGTTTGGAGCAAGATGTATGGTATAGATTTTCAATATATCCAACCGGGAAAGCCAACCCAAAATGCTTTTATAGAACGCTTTAACGGTTCTTATAGAAGAGGTGTTCTAAATAGATATATTTTTGAGACTCTAGAACAGGTTCGTGAACAAACTCAGATTTGGATACATGATTATAACTATAACAGACCTCACGATGCGCTTGGAAAATTGTCCCCAAAAAAATATGCAGAAATCAATTGTAATGGGGTTACCCCATTACAATTGAAAACAATAACTTTATAGAAATTTTAGACAATTAAACAGTTCTAATCTGGGGAAGCTTACAGAACCATGTAATAAAAACATAAGTAATGAAAAGACTAATTTTTTTGATAATAGTTTTATTTACTATTAACCTGCAAAGTCAAAACAAAATAGAAAAAATAGAATTTTTTACTGAAGGTTATGCCAGTACTCCTGATTATGATTTAATTATCTATTCTGATAGAACAGCTGTGTTCAATGCACGTAATGACAATTATAAAATATTTTCCAATAATGATATGGTAGGTTATGGAGAAGACAATAAAGGTGTTAATGTTAGAGAATCGGAAGTTAAAGGAATATTTGTAGCTAAGCTTGAAAAGAAAGTTTACAATAAAATTGTTAAGCTTATCTTTTCATTAGATGAAGCGTTTGATAAAGAAACATTTAGCAGTAATACGCTTCATGGTTCTATTAGAAAATTAAAAGTCACATATAATAGTAATAAAACTGAACAAATTTACGATGAAGGAATTGGAGGTGGTAAAGATTTATTGGAGCTCTATAACTATTTGAGTGAATTAAGGTTTAATCAAAACTGGAAATAAGGTTAAACACTTTAACCTTACTATGTTAGATGCCTTAACCTTACTATGTATTACAATCTGCCATATATATGACCGATACCAATCCATATATATGACCGATATCATGTCATTACTATGTCCAACAGTTGGAAGTTTAAGCAATATAAAAACCAAAACTAAAAAACCCCTTACTAAACAAATAGCAAGGGGTTTTTAGTTATTTAATTTGATTACCATCTTTGTCAAAAAAATGATATTCTAAATATGTGTAAGCATCTCTTGGTAGAATTTTAACCCATTTTTTATGTTCAAAAAACCATTTTGAACGTATCGATGGAAAACCTTTAGTTAAAAAGGCTGCTATAAAAGGATGTGTGTTTAAAGTCAGCTTTTTATAGTCTTTTTTTAATAGTTGTTCAAGATCGTGTGTTACTTTTTGCACCAAGCCTATGGGTGCTTCAACCTCAGAGCCGTTCATTATTTCGTCAGGATTCTCCTCCCGCGTTTTAATGTTCATTTCTGGGCGAACACGTTGTCTTGTAATTTGTATCAAACCAAATTTACTTGGCGGCAATATTTTGTGTTTTGCTCTGTCATCTTTCATTTCATCACGAAAATGATTGAACAATTTTTGCCTATTATCAGCATTGGTCATATCAATAAAATCGACTACTATAATACCACCCATATCACGTAAACGCAATTGTCTGGCTATTTCGGTAGCAGCTATTAAATTAACTTCCAGTGCTGTATCCTCTTGGCTATTCGCTTTGTTGGATCTGTTACCACTGTTAACATCTATAACATGAAGCGCCTCGGTATGTTCAATTACCAGATAGGCACCTTTTGCCATAGAAACGGTCTTGCCAAAGGAGGTCTTAATTTGTCTTTCAATTCCAAATTTTTCAAAAATAGGAACATTAGACTGATACAATTTAACTATTGATTCTTTGTTCGGTGCAATTTCATGCACGTAATCTTTAATTTGAATGTAAAGCTCTTCATCATCAACATGAATACTTGTAAAGGTGTCATTAAATATGTCTCGTAAAATAGACGAGGCTTTATTCATTTCACCTAATACTTTACTAGGATGATGCGCTTTATGTAGCTTCTTACACATTGCCGTCCAACGACTAAGCAAATTTTGTAAATCTTTATCTAGTTCAGCTACTTTTTTGCCTTGTGCTACGGTACGAACAATAATACCAAAACCTGGTGGAGTTATACTTTTCACCAATCGTTTTAGTCTGTCTTTTTCTTCTTTATTCTCTATTTTTTGTGAAATAGAAATACGACTGGAAAAAGGGACCAAAACAATATATCTGCCGGCAATAGAAAGCTCAGAGCTTATTCTAGGGCCTTTTGTAGATATAGGTTCTTTTACTATTTGTACCAATAGCGACTGATTTGATTTTAAGACATCGGAAATTTTACCGTCTTTATCAATATCTTTTTCAAATGGGAAATTCTTTAAAGTAAAATCTTTTAGCTTACCTGTGCTTACACTTTTAGTGAATTTTAAAAGGGAAGGAAGTTTTGGGCCTAAATCGTGATAATGCAAAAACGCATCTTTTTCGTAACCCACATTTACAAATGCGGCGTTTAGTCCAGGAACAGCTTTTCTTATTTTGGCTATAAACACATCACCAACCGAAAAGTTATTGCCTCCTTCATCTTTCTGTAATTCAATAAGTTTTCCATCTTTTAATAAGGCAAAATCAACATTGTTGGAACTAGATCTAATGATCAATTCTTTATCCATTTAGTTAATTTTTATCCGCACATTCAGTTAAAAAGTTAGAGATTAAAAGCGCGGTGTAGTTGGTTTAAGTACAACTTAAAACCAAATAACCAGCAATTAGCAACCAACAATTAATAACCAAAATGGTACAGATGGATTATACATTGTTTTAATTCAGTAAAATTTTAATTCACCAAATATCACAGGATTTTTTTAAATCCGTGGAGTTCATATAACACTATAAGTGCCTAAAACACGAATGAACTCATTTCAAAGAACGTTTGTTTTTTTAACCAAAAAAAGTAGTTGTCAACTACTTTTTAGTTTATTTTTTCTTTTTGTGACGGTTAGCGCGTCTACGCTTTTTACGCTTATGCGTAGCAACCTTATGTCTTTTGCGTTTTTTACCACTTGGCATAAATAGTGTTTTTTAAATTAATAATTCCTTAATGTTTTTATTTAACGTCTACATTTGTTTTTACTCCTTCAACAAAAACTTTTGCGGGCTTAAAAGCAGGGATGTTATGAGATGGTATTTTAATGGTAGTATTTTTTGAGATATTTCTACCTGTTTTTTCAGCTCTAGTTTTAATGATGAAACTTCCAAAACCTCTTAAGTAAACATTGTCACCGCCTTCCAATGATGATTTTACTTCTTCCATAAACGTTTCAACAGTTGCTTGAACATCACCTTTTTCAATTCCTAATTTCTCAGAAATTTTTGCTACTAAATCAGCTTTTGTCATTTTTAATATATTTTTTATTAGATTACTATATAATTTTAAAAGGGATGCAAATATAGGAATTTAATATTCAATATTTCAAACCTAATTCATTAAAATTTAAGATTATAAACGTTTATTTTTGTCGGCGTTATTTATTTGGTTAATGATATTTTCAAAAACATTAAGTGATTGGTATTCAAACAATAAGAGAGAATTGCCGTGGCGGCAAACCAAAGACCCATATTATATATGGTTGTCTGAAATTATTTTACAGCAAACACAAGTTAAACAAGGATTGCCATATTATAACAAGTTTATAGATGCTTTTCCAACGGTTTTTCATTTGGCCAAGGCCCAAGAAAGTTATGTGCTGAAATTGTGGCAGGGCTTAGGCTATTATTCCCGGGCAAGAAACTTACATGCTACAGCAAAACACATAGTAAATGAGTTAAACGGAGAGTTTCCCAATAATTATAAGGATCTATTAAAATTAAAAGGCGTTGGCGATTATACAGCCAGTGCCATTGCATCCATTTGCTTTAACGAACAAACTGCCGTGGTAGATGGTAACGTGTACAGAGTACTGTCGCGATATTTTGGTATAGGCACACCTATAAATTCGTCCAGTGGAAGCAAGGTGTTTAAAGATTTGGCACAAAAGTTAATTGATAAAAAAGATCCAGCAACCTTTAACCAGGCCATCATGGAGTTTGGCGCTACACAATGTAAGCCACAAAGCCCCAATTGTAAAGTTTGCCCACTCCTTACTGGGTGCATTGCCAATAACGAAAACAGGATAGCCGAGCTGCCCGTAAAAATTAAAGCGGCCAAGGCCAAAAAAAAGTATTTCAATTTTATAGTTATAATTTTAAATGGTGAAGAAACCGTTATAGAAAAACGTCAGGGCAAAGGTATTTGGCAAAACCTGTAT
Source organism: Aestuariibaculum scopimerae (assembly GCF_059428085.1). Lineage (NCBI taxonomy): Bacteria > Pseudomonadati > Bacteroidota > Flavobacteriia > Flavobacteriales > Flavobacteriaceae > Aestuariibaculum > Aestuariibaculum scopimerae. Next base: position 1,046,029 of record NZ_CM182089.1, on the reverse strand, counting down.
CAATTTCCGTTAATAGAAACCCCAAAAAGTATAAACTATCAAGCATTTAGCAAGCTTTTAGTAACACATGATTTACTAAAAGGTAAGCCTTATGAATTATCACTTTATAATGAGGTGGACATTGTTCATAAATTATCGCACCAGCATTTGCACACCAAATTTTGGATTGTAACATTAGACAATTTACCTGTAAAAACGATCGCCATTTCAAAGATTCGCGATTATGCCATGCCCATCTTAATAGGGAACTTTGTTGAAACATTTTTTTAGTGCGCAGAGTATTAACAATCGTAATTTTTTTATTAATTTTAAAAATTAAGGAAAGCTATTCTAATAAATGATAAGCAATTCAGTAATTTTGCTATCTTAAAACAATAATTATGTCTGGTACATTAAACAAGGTCATGCTCATTGGCCACTTAGGAGATGAAGTGAAAATGCACTATTTTGAAGGAGGAGGTTGTATTGGTCGTTTCCCGTTGGCTACAAACGAAACCTATACCAATAGGCAAACCAATGAACGTGTTACCAATACCGAATGGCACAATATTGTAGTAAGAAACAAAGCAGCCGAGATTTGTGAAAAATACCTAAGTAAAGGGGATAAGGTTTATATTGAAGGGAGATTGAAAACCAGAAAGTGGCAAGATGAAAGTGGTCAAGAAAGATACACCACAGAAATTCAATGTACAGATTTCACTTTTCTAACAACCAAAAAAGAAAGTGAGCAAAATGCTGCTACCCATACTCCCAATACAGCATCGGAAAAACCCGTTGCCTCAAACCCAAAAGACGAACCCATAGGAGAAGAAGATGACGATCTGCCATTTTAATATTAAAGTTTCTCAAAACGAGAAGCGGTGTTTAACTAAAACTATAGTATTTGGATCCTGACCCTGCGAGTTTTATAAGTTTAATGATAGCAGTTGATATTTCAGTTGTTTTTGGTGTTGTGTTGTTGTTTTTACTGCTGTTAAGTTCGGCACTTATATCTGGTGCTGAGGTTGCTATGTTTTCGCTTACTAGAAACGATATAGAAAAGGGACTGGAAGAAAAATCGAAACGCATCCATACCATAGCCAAACTTTTAGAACGTCCTAAAAAATTGCTGGCAACCATATTGGTGGCCAATAACTTTATAAATATAGGCATAGTTATTTTATTTGCTTACCTAAGTAGCGACCTATTTACGGCCATTGCATCGCCCATAATTAAGTTTATAGTAGAAGTGGTTGTAATAACGTTCTTAATTTTGTTGTTTGGAGAAATACTGCCCAAAATATATGCCAGTAGAAACAATTTAAAATTTGCGGTTTTTATGGCATACCCACTGCGGATTTTAGATGTACTGCTCTCGCCGTTAAGCTTGCCCATGCGTAGTGTAACACTGGCCATACATAATAAGTTGGGAAAGCAAAAATCCAATTTAAGCGTAGACCAGCTATCACAAGCTTTAGAGCTTACAAGTGAAGAGGACACTACCAGAGAGGAACATAAAATACTGCAAGGCATTGTACAATTTGGGAACACCGACACCAAACAGGTTATGCGTCCTAGAATTGACATATTTGCTCTAAATATAGAACAAAAGTATGCCGAGATATTGCCCGAAATAATTAAAAATGGGTATTCCAGAATTCCTATTTACCAAGATAATATAGACACTATAAAAGGCGTACTTTACGTAAAAGATTTATTGCCTTACATAGACCGAAAACAGTTTGATTGGACTACCTTGATTAGAGAACCTTTCTTTGTGCCAGAAAACAAAAAGCTGGACGATTTAATGACCGAGTTCCAAGAGAAAAAAGTACACTTGGCAGTTGTGGTTGATGAATATGGTGGTACTTCGGGTTTGATATCCTTAGAAGACATTATAGAAGAAATAGTTGGAGATATTAGTGATGAATTTGATGATGAAGATTTAACCTATTCTAAGCTAGATGAAAACAATTATGTTTTTGAAGGAAAAACAGCTTTAAAGGACTTTTACAAGATTATTAAAATAGAAGAGAATAATGTTTTTGAAGAGAACAAAGGTGAAGCCGAGACCATCGCAGGGTTTGTTTTGGAAATATCAGGGAGCTTCCCAAAATTAAACAGCAAAATAAATTTTAAAAATTACGTTTTTAAAATTGAAGCCTTAGATAAAAAACGTATAAAGCTTATAAAATTCACCATACTTAATGAAGTATAATATTTATTTACTGGCAGTAGTAATTTGTTGTATTGTGTCTTGCGGGCAGGATTATACGCCAAAACCCAAAGCATATTTAAGATTAGAATATCCTAAGGCCCAATATAAACCTGCCGAATTACAATTACCCTTTTCGTTTGAAACCAATACGCTAGCAACAAAAACCCAAATCAAGCAACTTAACGCACCTACAGAGAGTTATGGCATTAATATAGAATATGCTACCCTTAAGGGCACCATTTTTTTAACCTATAAAGCTATAGCAGGTAGTCCAGAAAACCTAAAGAAATACCTTAGAGACGCCCAAAAGTTTACCTTAGAGCATACCATTAAAGCAAACGAAATACCGGTATTCCCATACGAAAATAAAGAACGAAATGTTTATGGTGTATTATCAGAGGTAAAAGGTAATGTGGCATCGCCCGTACAATTTTATGTTACCGATAGCGTGAACCATTTCCTAACGGGGTCGCTTTACTTTCACGCTAAGCCCAATTACGATTCTATTTTGCCTGCAGCAAACTATTTGCAAAAGGACGTAGCGCATATAATGGAAACTTTGCGTTGGAAATAAAAAAAGCTTCCCTAGTTTTTTTAGAGAAGCTTCCTTTATTACAAAATGGGTGTTCGTTATTCAGCTGAAAACGACTCCACTGTTTTCATATGGCTTACTTTGTAAATGTCTGCCACACTAGTAACTGTTTCAGTAAGTAAAACAGGGGTCACCTTAGCTTCATTATATTCAACCATTGCTAGCTTTTTCTCAAAATCCACTTTGGCAGACTTAACCCCGTCCATACCAGCAATTTTTTTCTCAATAGTTCTGGCACAGCCAATAGCACAGGTCATGCCATCAATTGTAAATTCTGCTTTGGCATAAGTGGCGTTTGGATCGGCTTCCTTAACTACAGGAGCTGTAATAGCTACAGCTTTTACCTCGGCTTCAGCTTTATTTTTACAATTTAAAGCCAAAACACAAATAAAAGCCAAAATCAATATATTTTTAAAGGTATTCATTATTATAAAAATTTGTTTGCACAAAATTAATAAATTATTACTAGGCGCTTTAATAAAAAAGTAAATGTTTTATAGGCAGGTAATTAACTTGAAATTTAAGGGGGCCATCCTAAAAATAACCTCAAAAATTCTTTTATTAGTTAAATTTTCACGAAATTTAAAAGCATATAATTCTTTAGTAATATGAAAAAAATATCCCTTCCCATTAGATTCGGATTTGTTACAAGTGCTGTATTGATAGCATATTTTTTAGTTTTAGCATTGTTTCATAAGCATACTAACCCCGTATTTAGTTTCTTTAATGCTGTAATAACAGCATTTGGAATTTATGAAGCTGTTAGACTAAGCAAGTTAGAAAACCCTGATGCATTTACCTATGGCGAAGGTTTTAAAACGGGTATTATTACAGGGTTTGTTGCAGCCTTTTTGTTCACATTTTTCTTCTTGTTTTATACTACCGAGCTCAACACAGCTTTCTTGCCGGAAATGCTTACTACCATTCATGGCGGATTTAATGCCGATATAGGTATGGTGACCTTTGTAGTACTTATTATGGGCTTGGCAACTTCAGTAATAGCCACTCTTGCAGTGATGCAAGTGTTTAAAAAATGATAAAAATTCTTCCAAAACAAACAAAACGTTTGTAGATTAATTTATTAGCAGTATATTTGCACTCATTTTTGAATAAAACTAATTTAATAAACGTTACGCTATGTACGCAATTGTAGAGATAGCAGGGCAACAATTTAAAGTTGTAAAAGACCAAAAGGTTTTTGTAAACCGTTTACAAACAGAAGAAGGTAAGAAAGTAGCTTTCGATAACGTTCTTCTTGTTGCAGATGGTGACAATGTAACCGTAGGCGCCCCGGCTATAGACGGTGCTCAAGTAGGAGCAAAAGTCTTAAAGCACCTTAAAGGTGATAAAGTAATCGTTTTCAAAAAGAAAAGACGTAAAGGATACCGTGTAAAAAATGGTCACCGTCAATCTTTAACTGAAATCGTAATTGAGAGTATTGCTGCTTCAGGAGCAGTTAAAGCTGCCAAAGCTGAGAACAAGGAAACTGCCAAGGCCAAAGCAGAGCCTAAAAAAGCAGCACCAGCAAAGACAGAGAAAAAAGAATCGCCAAAAGCAGAAGCTCCTAAGGCAGAAGCATCACAAGACTTAAGCAGTTTAACTGTTGCAGAATTGAGAGAAATGGCAAAAGCAAACGATATTACAGGATATTCTTCAATGAAGAAAGCTGAATTGATCGAAGCTTTAAGTAAATAATAAAACATAAAATCGAAATAAAATGGCACATAAAAAAGGAGTCGGAAGTTCGAAAAACGGTAGAGAATCAGAATCGAAACGTTTAGGTGTTAAGATTTTTGGTGGTCAAGCTGCAATAGCAGGGAACATTATCGTAAGACAAAGAGGTAATACACACCACCCAGGTGAAAATGTATATTCCTCTAAAGATCATACATTACATGCCCAAGTAGATGGCATTGTAAAATTCACAAGGAAAAAAGATAATAAATCATATGTTTCTATAGAGCCTTTTGAAGCTTAGAAATATTAAATTTATTTGTTGAGTATACAACCCGTTCTGTAACACAGAACGGGTTTTTTGTTTTATAATAATATGTACTTAATGTTAACTAATTATAAATAATGAAAGTTTGGCACTTAATAAGTAACAATAATTTAAATAATCCATAAAGTACATCGCTCATCGATTTTGTTATTTCGCTTAGATAATTAACTAACTGAAAATCATGAGAAAAAATTATTTTATAGGTGTGTTTATTGCCCTAATTTCTTTTTTAAGCTATTCGCAAGAAGGTAACATTCAAGGAGTTGTAATTGATAATGATGGATTACAAGTGCCTTTTAGCAACGTTTTAATAGAATCTATAAACAAAGGGACTTATTCTGATGCAGATGGGAATTTTTTATTGCTTAATGTGCCAGCTGGTAACCAAACAATAACAGTTAAGTATCTGGGTTACGAAGACGCCGTAATAGATGTTATGGTAGTGGCCAACAAAACTACCACTATTAACATTACCATCATGCCCAAAGCATTGGAATTGGAAGATGTAGTTATTAATGGGTTTAATAGCGGACAAGCAAAAGCCCTAAACACCCAAAAAAACAAGCAAAATATTACCAATATTGTTTCAACCGATCAAATTGGTAAATTTCCAGATGCTAATATCGGTGACGCCGTAAAACGTATACCAGGCATTACCATGCAGGTAGATCAAGGAGAAGCCCGTAATATTATAATACGTGGTTTGGCACCACAATTAAATTCCGTAACCTTAAATGGCAGCCGTATCCCTTCTGCCGAAGGAGATAATAGGAATGTACAAATGGATTTAATACCAGCCGATATGATTCAAACCATTGAGGTCAATAAAGCCGTAACTCCAGATATGGATGCCGATGCCCTAGGGGGATCGGTAAATTTAATTACCAAAACATCGCCCCAAGGATTTCGCCTATCTGCCACAGCGGGTTCTGGTATTAGTCTCATTACCGATAAAAGAATTATAAATGGTTCCTTTTTGTTGGGCGATCGTACTAAGGATGAAAAGTTTGGATGGATGCTTTCAGCCTCCTATAACGACAATGACTTTGGGAGCGACAATGTTGAAGCTGAGTGGGAAGACGAATTTGAATACAATGCTTTTGACGATGAAGACAATCTGGAGGAAGTAGATGTTAATCCTTATGCCAAAGCATTCGAAATTAGAGAGTATTTAGTACAACGTATTAGACGTAGCTTCTCTGCCAATTTAGATTACAAATTAAACAGCCATAGTAATATTTATTTTAAGTCTATTTACAACTGGAGAGACGATCGCGAAAACAGGTTTCGCTTAGAACACGAAATCTTAGATGGAGAAGATATTGAACCAGGTGACTTTAATGTAGACGGCAGTGGTAATTTAACAGCTTTTCCAGTAGAAGTAAAAAGACAAACAAAAGGAGGTATAAATAATACTCGAAACAAAAACAGACGCTTAGAAGACCAACGGATGTATAACCTTAGTTTGGGGGGTGAGCATTTGGTTAATAAACTACAAATAGATTGGATGGCCTCATTTTCAAAAGCATCCGAAGAACGCCTAAATGAGCGTTATTTAGAATATGAAAGCGAATATGGTATAGCATTCAATAATAATTTAGACAAGCCATTATTTACACCCTTAAATGCAGCCGATGCCGATTTTAATGATTTTGAGTTTGACGAGTTAACAGAAGAGAACCAATACACAGAAGAAGAAGACATTAATTTCTTTGCAAACTTTAAATTTCCACTTAACATGTTTCAGTACGAAGGAGGGTTTGTAAAATTTGGAGCTAGAGCAAGATTGAAAAACAAAAACCGCGACAATGACTTTTCAGAATATAGCCCTGAAACAGCAAATTTCGACTTTTTAAGTGGTATAGAAACCCGCGATTATTCTAATTCAGATTTCTTAGCTGGAGGTCAATATTTAGTAGGCAATTTTGCAACACCATCTTTCCTAGGAAATTTAGTATTAAAAAATCCAGGGCAATTTCAAAAAGAAGATCTGCCAGAAGAGTACCTGACTGCTAATTTTGATGCCGATGAAAACGTTTATGCAGGGTATGCCATGACCAATCAAAAACTATCCAACAAGCTTAGTGTGTTGTTAGGTGTAAGGGTAGAACACACCAAAATTAATAGTATAGGTAACGAATTGATTTTTGATGTAGATGGCGATTATGCTGGCACCAACGAATTGAAAGATGAGAACTCATATACCAATGTTTTGCCAGGGGTGCATTTAAAGTATAATGTATCGGATAACACTGTTTTGCGTTTTGCGTGGACCAATACTTTGGCACGACCTAATTATGTAGATTTAGTGCCTTACAGAGAAATCAATAATGAAGACGAAGAAATATTCTTAGGAAATTCTGAACTAAACCCAACAACCTCCATGAACTTTGATGTTATGGCAGAACACTATTTTAAATCCGTTGGAATTCTTTCCGCTGGGGTTTTCTACAAGGATATTCAGGATTTTATTTATACAAGTCAATCAGAAGACACCAATGGTTTTGAAGTGTACCAACCCTTAAATGGTGATGGTGCTACAGTATTTGGTGCAGAGGTATCCTTACAACGTCAGTTAGACTTTTTGCCTGGCTTTGCAAAAAACTTTAGCCTAATGCTAAACTACACCTATTTAACATCAAATGCAGATGGGATTAAAAATGAAGATGGCGATGAAAGAGACGATTTAGACTTGCCAGGTACAGCACCAAATATGTTTAATGGTTCTCTGGCTTATGTAGCTAAAAAATTAAGCTTGCGTTTATCAGCTAATTATTCAGATGCATATATTGATGAAATTGGTGGCCGCGCTTTTGAAGATAGATATTACGACGAACAGTTCTTCTTAGATTTCAATGCCAACATATCCCTTAACAAAAACCTAAGTTTGTATGTAGATGTAAACAATATTACAGACCAACCATTGCGTTACTTCCAGGGCATTAAAGCCAGAACTATGCAAATGGAATATTATGGCAGACGCATAAGTTTTGGATTAAAGTACGATCTATTTAAAAAATAAGTATACCTAATGAACAAGTTAAAAGTAAATATTGTTTTTACTATAACCATTATATTAATGGGTTGCATGGCTAAATTGCCAGAAATAGTAGCAACCGTAGTAACAGAGCAAACACCTTATGATACTGATGACCCAGCTATATGGGTAAACCCTATAGATGCCTCAAAAAGTATTGTTTTTGGTACCGATAAAGATACCAATGGCGGCATTTATGCATTCGATTTAAACGGTAATATTATTGAAAGCAAAAGCATTAAGAACATTAAAAGACCCAATAATGTTGATTTAGAATATGGTTTTAGGTTAAACGATTCCGTACAAGTAGATGTTATTGCTTTTACAGAAAGAGAGCGCCAACAAATAAGATTGTTTTCAGTACCCGATATGAAACCCCTTGATGGTGGTGGGTTTAAAGTGTTTACAGACGCTACCCAGCCAGAGTACAATTTACCAATGGGTATAGCGCTTTACAAGTCGCCAAAAACCCAAGAAGTATACGCCATTGTAAGTAGAAAAACAGGCCCTGAAAATGGTTATTTGTATCAATATCAATTAGTTGCCGATAGCTTAGGTGTAAGCGCCCAATTAGTTAGAAAATTTGGAGCCTTTAGTGGAGTGAAAGAAATTGAAGCTATTGCAGTAGATAACGAGTCTGGAGTTGTGTATTACTCTGATGAAGGGCACTGTATTCGTAAATACCATGCAGATCCTGCCATGGGCGATAAGGAAATATATTGTTTTGGGAAAGAATATTTTAAAGAAGATATAGAAGGGATTGCCATTGCTAAGTACCAAAACAAAGGCTTTTTAATAGTATCCAACCAACAGGCACATAGCTTTAATGTTTTCGATTTAAAAACCAATGCTTTTATAAAAGAAGTTAATTTGGGCACTATAGAAACAGACGGTTGCGATGTTACCACAAAAGCTTTGGGAGATAAGTTTCCAAATGGTTTATTCGTATCAATGAATAACAACAGGAACTTTTATTTTCACGATTTGGCACTACTAAAATTATTAGAATAATATAAAATTTTAATATTTAAAAAACCCCTTTCTACTGTCAGGAAGGGGTTTTTTATTGATTATTATAAAATAAATGATTAACTTAATTGCGAATAAATGAGTTTTCACTTTTAAAAAATTGAGATTATGGAACTTCCTTTTAGATCTGAAATTAGAAACTCCCCTTGCCACCCTACAATTAAGATATACCTAAGCGATGAGTCTTTAGATGAAAGGATTAAAAATCATTTAGAACGATTTAAAGAGATAGATTGTATAGAAATAAGAGAAAGTGTGGAGCAAAACAGAGCGAACGAAAACATTACTATCTTTTTAAAAAACGATGTCGATATCGTTAAAATGAAGTCCACAATAGATTCCAGTTTATGGTGGTATTTTGAAGAAGATTTGGTGGATGATTAATACCTTTATACCGACCAAAGGGTGAGCGAACCTTCAGCGAACCTACACCAACTAAAAATCCAAGCAAAAAAAATAGAAAACATTACTATGCTTTTTTAGCTCTTATAAAATTGGGCATACAAGTAAAGAAACTACAGGTTATGTTCTCCAATCCAAATAAATTAATACATCATTAATACAGGTATTAAGTGCCGTTTTTACCTCGTGTTCCCAAAATCTAAAAACCGTATAATCCATGTCGGCCAGTTGCTGGTTTACCTCCTCATCACGTTGCATGTTGCGTTCTATTTTAGGAATCCAAAACTCACGATTGCTGTTTATGGTATGCTTGCGTTCATCCCAATTGTAACCATGCCAAAATTCACCATCAATAAAAATGGCCAGTTTGTATTTTTTGATGGAAATATCAGGGCGCCCAGGAAGTTGTTTGCTGTCTACACGGTACCGAACCCCTTTGGCCCAAAGAGCCCTTCTAAAACGCATTTCGGGCTTACTGTTTTTTCCACGAATCTTGCTCATTATTTTAGAGCGCTTTTTCGTAGTATAAAAACCAGAGGCTTCATTAAAACGTGGGACTTTTATTTTTGGTTCTTTGTACATCATAAGGCCACATCAATATAAAGAATAAAAACAAAACAAAAAACCCTTGCAAAAAGCAAGGGTCTAAATATCTAATAATCTAAATATCGAATTTAGTATCTGTAATATTCTGGTTTAAAAGGGCCTTCTACCTGTACACCAATATATTTAGCTTGGTCTGGCTTAAGCTCTGTTAGTTCTACACCAATTTTAGCCAAGTGTAATTTTGCTACTTTTTCATCTAAGTGCTTAGGAAGCATGTATACATTGTTTTCATAATTGGCACTATTGTTCCATAGTTCAATTTGTGCCAATGTTTGGTTAGTAAACGAGTTGCTCATTACAAAGCTAGGATGCCCTGTGGCGCAGCCCAGATTTACCAAACGTCCTTCAGCAAGAACAATAATATCTTTACCATTAATGGTATACTTATCAACTTGAGGTTTAATGGTATTTTTTGTGTGGCCATAATGCTGGTTTAACCAAGCCATATCAATCTCATTATCAAAGTGTCCAATATTACAAATTATGGTTTTGTCCTTAACCGCTTCAAAATGTTCGGCACGAACAATATCTTTATTTCCCGTAGTAGTAATAATTATATCCGCATTTGGCGCAACCGTTTCCAGTCGTTTTACCTCGTACCCATCCATAGCTGCTTGCAAAGCACAAATAGGGTCAATCTCAGTAATTGTTACAATGCTGCCAGCGCCTTTAAAAGATGCTGCAGTACCTTTGCCTACATCACCATAACCACAAACCACAACACGTTTTCCAGCAAGCATGACATCCGTAGCACGACGAATCGCATCTACAGCACTTTCCCTACAGCCGTATTTATTATCAAATTTACTTTTAGTAACACTATCATTTACATTAATAGCAGGCATGGGTAAGGTGCCATTTTTAACACGCTCATACAGTCTATGCACCCCTGTGGTAGTCTCTTCACTTAAACCTCTAATACCAGAAACCAGCTCTGGGTATTTATCCAACACCATATTGGTTAAGTCACCACCATCATCAAGAATCATGTTAAGTGGTTTTCTGTCCTCACCAAAGAATAGGGTTTGCTCAATGCACCAATCAAATTCTTCTTCAGTCATATCTTTCCAGGCATAAACAGCCGTTCCTGCCGCTGCAATAGCAGCTGCAGCCTGATCTTGGGTAGAGAATATGTTACATGAGCTCCAAGTAACTTCGGCCCCTAATGTTTGTAGGGTTTCAATTAATACTGCCGTTTGAATGGTCATATGTAAGCATCCCGCTATTCTTGCGCCTTTAAGTGGTTGCGAGTCTTTGTATTCTTTACGTAAACTCATAAGGCCTGGCATTTCAGCCTCAGCCAATTCAATTTCTTTTCGTCCCCAAGCAGCAAGCGATAGGTCTTTTACTTTATTAGCGATGTATGGAATTGTTTTTGTACTCATGTCAATTTTTCTTTTTTTAAAACCAAACACTCTTGTGATTAGAACTTAAATGGTTAAATTCGCTTATCAAAAAAATGTTCACCAGTTTAGGCTGTGCAAAGATAACTATAACTTTTATAATATTAAATGCCGCTTTACAAAACCATTACTCCAAATTCACAAACTACTGTTAAAATATGGGAGATTACAGAATCTTTTAATGATTTAATACAACCTATAACCCTAAAACCAAAAAGTTTACAACGTGTTATGGGGATGAAAAGTGAATTGCACCAACGCGGATTTTTAAGTGTGCGCCATTTATTGGCTGCGTTTGGCTATGAAGATGCCGACTTATATTATGATGAAAACGGTAAGCCCCATTTAAAAGATGGCAAGCATATTTCCATTACGCACTCGTTTACATTTTCGGCAGTTATAATTAGTGACTTTGTTATTGGAATTGATATAGAAAAACAACGTGATAAAATAAGCATTATAGCGCATAAATTTATAGATTACGAGGCTGGTTATCTAGAGCCAACAACAACCGATTATATTAAAAAGTTAACCGTTATTTGGTGTATAAAAGAATCGTTATACAAACTATTTGCCATGCCTGGTTTAAGCTTTAAAAAGCATTGTTTGGTTATTCCCATATCCGATAATGAACAAGAAACCGTAGCGTGGATTGATTACAATAACATTAAGCACCGTTATAACATACAATTTCTAGAATTTAAAGGGTTTACTTGCGCCTATGCCATATCTTAAATGCAAACAGTTTACAAGCACATACAAGATGCCACTTTAAAAGGCGAAAAACTACTGGCCGTTTTAATAGATCCCGATAAATTTTTTATTGATGATGTTGCCAATTTTTTGCATAAGGTTAATGGCTCTATGGCAACACATATTTTTGTGGGTGGGAGCACTGTAGAAGAAGGCGTTACCGAATTGCTTGTTGCCGAAATAAAAAAATGGACCCAATTGCCTATTGTGATATTCCCAGGCGATGTAAACCAGATAACAAACCATGCCGATGCCCTTTTGTTTTTAAGTCTCATTTCAGGAAGAAACCCAGATTATTTAATAGGCAAGCATGTAGCATCCATTTCAAAGCTTAGAGGCACTAATTTGGAAATTATACCAACAGGTTATATCCTTATAGAAAATGGGAAAGAAACCACGGTAGAATGTGTTACCCAAACCCTTCCCATCCCTAGAGGCGCCATTCAAAAAATAATTGACACTGCAAAAGCGGGTGAATTGTTAGGTATGAAATTGATGTATCTAGAAGCAGGAAGTGGGGCTATAGAACCCGTAAATGCACATATTATAAGTGCTGTTAAGCAAGAATTGCAAATACCACTTATTGTAGGTGGGGGCATTAAAAATAAAGCACAACTGGAAGCCGCTTATAAATCAGGTGCCGATCTTATTGTTATTGGTTCTGCCATAGAAGATAACATATCATTTTTAGAAGCGTTACAAACGCATAAACACATAACCCCATAAACTTGAAAATCATGAAAATATCAGTAGAATTAACACTAACCCCCTTGCAAGACGATTACGAACCGGCCATTATCCATTTCATAAAAAAACTAAGAGCTTCAAACCTTAAAGTTCTAGAAAACCCATTAAGCACACAGGTTTATGGTGATTATGATGCCGTTATGAAACTCCTAACTACCGAAATAAAGGAAGCCTTTGAATTGGTAGAACGTGGCTTATTGTACATGAAGATTGTAAAATCAGACAGACACGATTATGAACCCCATTTTTGATTGGTTATTTGGACAATACTCTGGATATGCCACCATAGATATTGTTTTAGAAATTGTAGCCGTAATTTTCGGATTTTTGTCCGTTTGGTACTCAAAACAAAACAATATTTTGGTTTTCCCCACCGGTATGATAAGTACTGTTATTTTTGTGTACTTATTGTTTAAATGGGAATTGCTGGGCGATATGATGATTAATGGCTACTATTTTATCATGAGTGTATATGGTTGGTATATTTGGACACGTAAAGTAGATGCAACGCATGTTACACCCATTTCAACCACAACCTTTAAGGAGAAAAAAACGAGTCTTTTTATATTTGTAGCTACTTTGTTTTTTGTGTTTTTGGTTTATGAGTTTTTTGATAAATGGACTAATTGGGTGGCCTATGTAGATGCCATAACAACAGCCATATTCTTTGTGGGGATGTGGTTAATGGCCAGACGAAAAATAGAGAACTGGATTTTCTGGATACTTGGAGATATTATTTCGGTGCCATTATATTTTTATAAAGGCCTAACATTTTCTAGCTTGCAATATCTAGGATTTACTGTAATTGCCATATTTGGTTATTTAGCATGGAAGAAACATATAAACAACAACCCGCAAACTGCATAAAAGTAGTTTTGTTCGGGCCTGAATCTACAGGAAAAACAACCTTGTCAAGACAATTGGCAAGGCATTACAGCTCTGTTTGGGTACCCGAATATGCGCGCGAGTATTTACAAAATAAATGGAACAACGAACGTAAAACTTGTGAGCCCGACGATTTGTTGCCTATAGCCAAAGGCCAGATAAAGCTGGAAAATGAATTGGCCCAAAAAACAGATACTATTTTAATTTGCGATACCGATTTATTGGAAACCAAAGTATATTCTGAAGCTTATTACCTAGGGTATTGCGATCCCGTTCTTGAAAAGTATGCACTGGAAAACACCTACGATTTGTATTTTTTAACCTATATTGATACGCCTTGGGAAGCAGACGACCTAAGGGATAGGCCAGACCACAGAGAAACTATGTTTAAGGCCTTTGAAAAAGCCTTAATAGAAAATAATCGCCCCTATGTATTACTTAAGGGCAGTAAAATAAAACGTTTAGAAACCGCCGTTAAACATATTGATAAACTATTAAAAACGCCCAAATAATGTTTACCCAAAAGCAAGTCATGTTTACCGAAAAAGATGTTCACCAAATACAAGATCACGATTTAACCATAAATCAAGTTTATGCACAAATAGAGCGTATTAAGTCTGGGATGTCTTATACTAATTTAATTGCTGCCGCAACCATAGGCAATGGTATATTAAAGTTAGATGCCCATCAGCAACAGCAATACATACATGCGTTTGATGAAAAGCGCAACCAATTGACAATTGTAAAATTTGTGCCAGCATCAGGTGCAGCTACGCGTATGTTTAAATTCTTGTTTCAGTTTTTAAAAGATTTCAACGATAACATAGACCGGATAGATTCGTATTTAAAGAAGCATAAGAATTTTTGGGTATTCGTTAATGGTTTAGAAAAGCTACCATTTTATGATGCTGTAGTTAAAAGAAACCAAACAAGAGATGCCGGTTTTAATCAGTTGTCTTTTGAAGAAAAAATCTTAACCTTTGTAAAAACCATGTTAGAGGAAAATCAACTAAATTACGGTTTTTACCCTAAAGGGTTGTTGCCATTCCATAAGTATGAAAACCAAGTAGCAACAGCATTTTATGAACATTTGTTGGAAGCTGCATCATATGCTTCGGCAAACAACAAAGCCCATTTGCATTTTACAATTTCTGAAGCTCATAAAGCATTATTTGATAAAGAATTGGGTGCTATCATAAAGCCGTTAGAAGAGAAAACCAACACCAAGTTTCAGGTTTCATTTTCATACCAAAATAAGTCTACCGATGCCATAGCCATTACATCAAAAGATGAGCTTTACAGAAAGCAAGATGGCAGTTTATTATTTAGGCCTTCTGGGCATGGTGCCTTAATAGAAAATTTAAACGCATTGGATTTCGATCTCATTTTTATTAAGAATATAGACAACATCGTTGTTAGCCACAAGAGCAAACAAATGTCCGATTACAAGAAGCTTTTGGCTGGTATTCTTCTAGAGGTGCAAGCGCAAGCTTTTAAATATTTGCACGATATAGATAAGGGCGTCATTTCTGAAGAAAAAGTACAGGAAATGGTAGCGTTCCTATTAGAGAAAATGAACGTAAAAACAGAGGCAATATTCAATACTTTTAACCTAAAAGAAAAAGGAGCTTATCTAAAAGACAAACTAAACAGGCCCATACGCGTATGTGGTATGGTTAAAAATGAAGGAGAACCGGGTGGCGGACCGTTTTGGGTAGAAGATAAATATGGGAACATAAGCTTGCAAATTATTGAATTTGCCCAAATCAATATTGAGAACGAAACCCAAAAGAATATTGTAACCAATGCAACGCACTTTAACCCAACCGATTTGGTTTGTGGTGTTAAAGATTATAAGGGAGCAAAGTTTAACCTCTTAAATTATGTCGATCCTGAAGCAGCTTTTATAACCATGAAATCCCAAAACGGGGTTGATATAAAAGCGTTGGAACTCCCAGGTTTATGGAATGGAAGCATGGCATTTTGGAACACCATTTTTGTTGAAGTGCCATTAGCTACCTTTAACCCTGTAAAAACAGTTAACGATTTATTGAAACCCGCCCATCAAAGTATATAATGTTCAATCAAGAAGCTTTATTACAAGAATTAGCGTTTAAGGCCGTTAGAAGCTCAGGCAGTGGCGGGCAACATGTTAATAAAGTAGCTTCAAAAGTAGAACTGACCTTTCATTTAGAAGCATCTTCGGTTTTTAACGAATTACAAAAAGAACGCTTACAAAAAAAGCTTAAAAAGCGATTGACCAATGAGGGGCTTTTAATATTACAATGTGATGAAAGCAGAAGCCAGCACAAAAATAAAGCATTGGTTACCCAACGTTTTTTAGAATTGATAGAACAAGCCTTAATCGTTCCAAAAAAACGCATTCCAACAAAAATACCCAAATCTGTAATAAAAAAGCGCATAAAGAGTAAACGCAAACTATCTGAAAAAAAGGCAAATAGAAAAAAGCCAGATATCAATTAATAAAATAAGCAATTATCAATTGCCAGTTGATAATTGATTTCTATCTTTGCACCGTTCTCATAAAGGGGTGCTTTTCCAGTTACCAGTTGTTGTTAAGCAGTTAATAGTTTGTATGTCATGAACTTTAACTTTTAACTTTTAACTTTTAGCTCGTAGAGGCTGAGATCATACCCAATGAACCTAGAACAGGTAATGCTGTTTAGGGACAGACAAATGTTACATTTTTAATAGATGCCCAGTGAGCGCTCAGGCAAATTTATAAAACAGTAACAATGTCAAAAAACAAAACCATTTAATTACTAACAACAAAGAATAATTACCTCTTTTTATTCGATTATAATTTATTTAATCGATATGAAAAATTTATTCAAAAATTTGTCATTCTTGCGAAGGCAGGAATCTCATCAAAAGCGAATTTTGGGCTTTTTAGCATTTTTAATCTTATTAAGTGCCAATGCACAACAAAATCAAACCCAGCAAGATTCCACAAACCTAGAAACACTAGATGAAGTTTTAGTGAATGCGGTTCGTGTAAAAGCAACATCGCCCATTACACATTCCAATGTTACAAAAGAAGCTTTAGAGAAACGTAATTTAGGTCAAGACTTACCTATTTTACTAAACTATTTGCCATCTGTTGTAACAACAAGTGATGCAGGAGCAGGGGTAGGTTATACAGGAATAAGAGTTCGTGGTGTTAGCGCACAGTCTACCAACGTAACCATTAATGGCATTCCGTATAACGATACAGAATCACTGGGGTCGTTTTGGGTGGATTTGCCAGACTTTGCATCATCAGTAGAAAGCTTGCAATTGCAACGCGGTGTAGGTACCAGTACTAATGGGTCTGGAGCTTTTGGGGCGAGTATCAATATTTTAACCGATGCCATCTCAAATACAGCCAGTGCTGAAATTTCCAATGCATTTGGTAGTTATAATACCAGAAAGCATAACGTTAAATTTAGTACAGGTCTTATTAACGAGCATTTTGAATTATCTGGAAGGTTATCACAAATTAATTCTGATGGTTATGTAGACCGGGCCTCATCCAATTTAAAGTCATACTTCTTACAAGGCGCATATAAAGACGACAATACCTTAATTAAAGCATTGGCCTTTGGTGGGTATGAAGTTACTTATCAGGCTTGGAATGGTATTGATGCCGATACTTTGGCAACCAACAGAACCTTTAACCCTTCTGGTATGTATACCGATGAAAATGGAGCCACACGGTTTCATGACAATGAGGTGGACGATTACAAACAGGACCACTTCCAATTGCATTGGAGCGAACGCTACAATAACAACTGGTCTACAAACTTAGGCTTAAATTACACCTATGGTAGGGGCTTTTTTGAGCAGTATAAAGAAGATGAGGATTTTGCCGATTATAACCTAGATGAAATCACCATAGGAGGCGAAACCATTAATACCACAGACTTAATTAGGCGTCGTTGGTTAGATAATGATTTTTATGTAGTTAATGCTAGTGCGAATTACAAAAAGAACATGTTAGATTTAAACTTTGGGGGGTCTTACAGCAGTTATATTGGTGACCATTTTGGTGAAATTATTTGGGCACGTTACGCCAGCAATTCTGAAATTGGCGACCATTACTACAATGGGCAAGGAAAGAAAAAGGACTTTAGTGTATTTGCCAAAGCCACTTATCGCCTTAATGATAGGGTGAGTTTGTATGGCGACTTACAAATGCGCTTTATCAATTATAAAACAACGGGCTTAACATCTGATAGAGTCAATATGCTGATTGATGAAAACTATAATTTCTTTAATCCAAAAGCAGGAATTACATACGAGTTGGATAGTAACAATAATATGTATCTCTCGTATGCCAGAGCAAATCGAGAACCCAGTCGTGGCGATTTTGAAAACAACCCCAACATTAAGCCAGAACAGTTAAATGATTTTGAATTGGGATGGCGACATAACAAACAAAACTACCGTATAAGCGCCAATGCTTATTA
This sequence comes from Aestuariibaculum scopimerae, assembly GCF_059428085.1. Classification (NCBI taxonomy): domain Bacteria; kingdom Pseudomonadati; phylum Bacteroidota; class Flavobacteriia; order Flavobacteriales; family Flavobacteriaceae; genus Aestuariibaculum; species Aestuariibaculum scopimerae. The sequence goes on along the minus strand of NZ_CM182089.1, from coordinate 1,027,907 downwards.
TATGTTATACAATGAACAGTTGGTGTTAACGGGAGCACTAGATAATACAGGCTCGCCCATTAGGGCCAATAGTGGCAATAGTTACCGTTTAGGGTTGGAAATTGATGGGGCCGTACAAATTACCAAACAGTTTGCTGTTCAGCCAAACCTAACAATCAGCTCTAATAAAAATAAAGAAACCATTGTACAGCAAGATGGGGCTTTGGTTAATCTGGGAAAAACAAACATTTCATTTTCACCAGAACTGGTGGCAGCCAATGCTTTTGTATACCAGCCTGTAACAGACCTGCAATTATCGTTTTTAAGTAAATATGTAGGTGAACAGTTTATGGGGAATACCGATTCTGAAGTGTCCAGATTGGATAGTTATTTTGTGAATGATTTTAATATCACGTATGAAATCAAACCCAACAGAATCTTCAAATCCATCCTGCTTTCAGGCTTGGTAAACAATATCTTTGGAGAAACATATGTGTCTAATGGATATTACTATACTTATGATGACACATGGACAGACCCAAATACTGTAACCACAATAGAAGGGGCGGGATATTACCCCCAAGCAACAACCAATTTTTTGTTGGGAGCTACATTAAAATTCTAATTTAGTTAAAGCGCCAGAGGAGCGGTATATTAAATACAAATAATACGTCGCTCCTCCGGAACTTTATAAATATGCTAAATAATTATTATATCATTAGGCTGTATTAAATGGCATATTAGTTTGAAACAAACAATACATTCCCATTTTTTTCAACACGGTAATTTCTTAAGCTACAAGGCAGGGCTACTTCACCCAAAGCTTGTCCAGTAACTAAGCTATAGGTATTGCCATCATCACAACCGCAGGTAGCTTCCAGTCCAGAAATATCAAGTACAGAGCAGGCGCTGGGCACATGGTTAGGGTCGGCAGCATCCCAAGCCAAATAATCGGCTCCAGTATAGGCTACAATAACACCTCTATTGCCATAATTGGGTTCATAAATAGCATTGCCCGCAAATTGTAGTTGGCTGTATTTAGGATAGCTTAAATCCATAGAAAGATTCACTCCAACATTTAAAAGGTATTTGCAGTTTTCATGCTCTTGATTGCCACTGCAGGTTAATAACAGGCTAAAACTTAATAGGTATATATAGGATTTCATCTTCACAAAAATAACCACTTGCAATTTACAATAAAAAGCAAATTCATTAAATATTTTGTATATTTGTTATCTAATCTCGTTTATACGGGATTTTTTTGTTTGCTGAACCTGTTGCCTTAAGGCAAGCTTGATTCAGCATCTTTTTATTATTAAACGATGAAGTTATGAGTAAAGTATCATACTATACACCTGAAGGATTAAAAAAATTAAGAGCAGAGTTAAATCACCTTAAAGATATAGAGCGCCCAAAGGCCTCACAAGCCATAGCAGAAGCTAGGGATAAAGGTGATTTAAGTGAGAATGCAGAATACGATGCAGCTAAAGAAGCCCAAGGCTTACTTGAAATGAAGATATCAAAATTAGAGGAAACGCTGTCCAATGCGCGTCTTATTGATGAATCGCAGTTAGATACCTCCAAAGTATTAGTGCTATCTAAGGTGAAAATTAAAAATCAAACCAATGGCAAGGAAATGACCTATACTTTGGTGGCAGAGAGTGAAGCTAATTTAGCAGCAGGAAAAATTTCAGTAAATTCCCCCATTGGTAAGGGTTTGTTGGGAAAATCAGTTGGCGATGTGGCCGAAATTCAAGTGCCCAATGGCGTTATGAAATTTGATATTATAGAAATTTCCCGATAGGTTAAATCTGCTATATATTATGGCTTCAATTTTTACAAAAATAGTTCAAGGTGAAATACCCTGTTATAAAATTGCTGAAACCGATGCGTTTCTTGCGTTTTTAGATGTTAACCCCAACAGTAAAGGGCATACCCTGTGTATCCCCAAGCAGGAGGTCGATAAGATTTTCGATTTAGATGAGGCTACCTACACAGGCTTAATGCAATTTTCAAGGCGTGTTGCTTTAGCAATAGAAAAAACCATACCCTGTAAACGTGTAGGCATTTCGGTTATTGGTTTAGAAGTACCACATGCCCACGTACATTTAATTCCTTTACAAAGTATGGAAGATGCACGCTTTCTTAAAAAAGAACCTATGGACCAAGAAGCATTTCAAGAAGTGGCCCGTAGTATAAGTGCAAACTTTATTTAAGTACCATGTATTGTATAAACTATTGCTACAACAGCAATAGCAATAAAAAAAAGTGCAGTAATAATAATCCAAGAGGTTTTCTTTAAATAAGTAGAAGGTTTCTTGGGGGTAATGGCTTTTTGGTGGTATTCAAAAACCTGCTCAATATCGTCTCGCCATTGTACAGGGTAAATCATGTTGTTGCAGGTTCTGCAATCAATTTCATGTGTAATATTAGAAGTAATAGACTTATAAAAAGGTGTTTCAATAAACTGTTGCTTAAAAGTTAAGCGTAACCCGTCTTTACTGTAACATTCAGGGCAGTTATTGTGTAAGCTAACTTCTTTAATAGTAACAAATTTCTCAGCCATAATTAAGCGCGTTTTAATGTAATTTGTATGGTAGTGCCTTTGTTTATTTCAGATTGTAATACCTTAATCTTCCCATCGTGGAATTCTTCAATAATACGCTTAGTTAAAGAGAGCCCTAGTCCCCAACCGCGCTGTTTAGTAGTATAACCAGGATCAAATATTTTATTAAAATGGTTTTTAGGAATGCCTTTTCCAGTATCGGTTACACTCACTTTTATGTTATTTTCCAGCTGCGAAATTTCAACAACCAGTTTACCTCGTCCTTTCATGGCATCAATGGCATTTTTAACCAGGTTTTCAATGGCCCAACTGTAAAGTTGTTTGTTTAAATGTACTAAAATTTCATCTTCTGGGGTAATGATTTTAAAATCTATCAAGTCAGACGAGCGTGCCTTCAGATAATCATAAGAGTTAATGGTTTCAGTAATAATATCTACAATTTCCAATGTGGGCACAGAACCAATTTTACTAAATCGCTCAGTAATGGTTTGCAGTCTATCTATATCCTTTTCAATTTCAATAATATAGTTGGCATTTACTTGTTCGCTTTTTAAAATTTCGGTCCAACCAATTAAAGATGACAAGGGCGTACCAATTTGGTGGGCCGTTTCCTTGGCCATGCCGGACCATAGTTTGTTTTGAGTTGCGTTTTTATTACTTCGGTAAAAGAAGAAAATTACCGCGCCAAATAAAAATACAATGAGTAATAGGGCTAAAGGATAGTATTTCAATCGGTTTAGTAAAGGTGAGTTTCCATAGTAAATAGTACTTACAACACTATCACCAAACTTAACAGGTATGGGTTTGTTTTCCTGTTCAAATCTTGAAACCAGTTTTTTAACGTAATCCGGATTTGATATTTTGGTTTCATCTAAATTATTGTAACTACTCAAGCTACCATCCTCGTTTATTACCAGCATGGGCGTAGTTTTATTGCTGTGAAGCACCTTAAGGGTAAGGTCTAAATTGGCATTAGTGTTGTTAGAATTTATTAAATCGGTTTGTGCAAACGACCAATTTTCCATTTTAGTGCGCTCTTCTTCTTTAAAGTGTTGAAAGAATTCATACGTTTTCCAAAGGATTAAAGACACAATCACAAAAGATGCCACTATAATAAACCAACGTAAAGCGTTACTATGCTTAGTAAAATTCATTGTTAAATAATTGGTATGTAATATAATGTAAATCTGTTAATATTATTGTTTAAGATGTTAGCAAAATGGTTTTTAGTTACAAAATAGATTGGTTACATTTGCTTAAATTTTAACGTTGTTAATGCTATCAATAGATCCAAAAGGCTTACAAACCAGTAAATTACATAGTTATTTATTAAGTGCTGTTGCACCAAGGCCCATTGCATTTGCCAGTACCATAGATGCTAATGGAAATGTCAATCTATCGCCCTTTAGCTTTTTTAATGTGTTTAGTGCCAATCCGCCTATATTGATTTTTTCGCCATCACGACGCGTTAGGGATAATACCGTTAAGCATACACTTAATAATGTTAAAGCAGTCAATGAAGTTGTAATAAACGTTGTGAATTTTGATATGGTACACCAAATGTCCCTGGCCAGTTCAGAATTTCCTGAAGGTATTAACGAGTTTGAAAAGGCGGGCTTAACCATGTTAAAATCAGATATTGTAAAACCGTTTCGTGTGGCCGAATCACCTGTGCAATTAGAGTGTAAGGTTAATGATGTAATAGCTTTAGGAACCGAAGGTGGTGCTGGAAACCTAGTAATTTGCGAAGTGGTAAAATTACATATAGATGAAGATGTGCTAAATGAAGATCAAACCATAAATCAAAGTAAACTGGATTTGGTAGCTAGGGCCGGTGGTAGTTTTTACAGTCGTGCCAAAAAGGGCTTTTTTGAAATCCCAAAACCCATATCTACTGTTGGTATAGGAGTAGATAATTTTCCAGAGGAAGTAAAGCACAGTATGGTTTTAACAGGGAACGATTTGGGCATGCTGGGCAACGTAGAAAGCTTACCCAAAGAAGAAGATGTTAAAGCGTTCATAGAAGATATAAGCAAGCGTTACCCCAACATAAAAACAGCCACGCATAGGGAAAAGCACAAACTGGCTCGTAATTATTTAAGTTTTGGTGATGTTGCGAGTGCTTGGAAAATATTACTAAGTTAGTGCTCATAAAAATGAAGTTTAATAAATTAGATATAAATAGAAATCAATGGAAGTTCAAGGAAGTATAAAAATGATAGGAGAAACCCAAACATTTGGTAACAATGGGTTTAGAAAAAGAGAAGTTGTAGTAACTACAGAAGAGCAATACCCACAGCATATTATGGTGGAGTTTGTGCAAGATAAAACCGATTTGTTAAACAATTTTGAAGTTGGCCAACAAGTAAAGATCAATATTAATCTAAGAGGAAGAGAATGGGTAAACCCACAAGGCGAAACCAAATATTTTAATTCCATTCAAGGTTGGAGAATAGAAGCTATTCAAGCCGATGCCCCTGGCGATAATATACCTCCTGTGCCACCGGCAGATGCATTTGAGCCTGCAGGCGATTTAAATGAAGACGATCACGACGATTTACCATTTTAATGCCTATGGCATTAACCAATATAAAAGACCTCCTCGTTAATATATTCGTTAATATTAACAAGGAGGTTTTTTTATTTTTACAATCGTTATGCAATACCTATCAAACGATATATGGTTTCCAAATGTTTCGTTAGCCAGTAAAGAAGGCTTGCTGGCCCTTGGTGGCGATTTGTCTGCAAAACGATTAATACACGCATACAAACATGGTATTTTCCCTTGGTTTAGTGAGGGCGAGCCCATTTTATGGTGGTCTCCAAACCCCAGATTTGTTTTGTTTCCAGAAAAGCTTAAAATCTCAAAAAGCATGAAACAAATACTGCGAAAAAAAGCATATACCGTAACCTTTAACCAAGACTTTAATGCTGTAATTACACAGTGTTCCAAAATAAAAAGGGAGGGGCAGACAGATACTTGGATTACCAAAGACATGATTGAGGCCTATAAAAACCTTCACAAGCTTGGCTATGCAAAATCAGTTGAGGTTTGGCAAAACAATGTATTAGTAGGGGGCTTATATGGTATAGATGTAGGTAATGGCGTTTTCTGCGGCGAAAGCATGTTTGCCAAGGCCAGTAACGCCAGTAAAGTAGGCTTTATAACATTGGTACAAACCATCAATTACAAGCTTATAGATTGCCAAGTACAAACCACCCACCTAGAAAGCTTAGGAGCAGAAGCCATTTCCAGAGACCAGTTTTTAGAGTATTTAAAATGATTGCACAAAAAACTTTATCTTGTAAAGCATAAAATTAAGTGCATGAGAAATCTAGAATTTAATCACTAAAAATATATACCCCATGATTATTAATTAACTTATAGAATAGAGATAGAGACGAAATTCAGGGCACTAGGTAACAGTTGTAAACTTAGAATGAGTACACAAGAGTAAGAAATCTAACAGCGAAGCGGTCTAATATCTAAAAGAATAACAAATGAAACATTTTTTTACAGCATTTACCATCTTAGTGGCGTCCCTTTCAGTAAGCGCTCAAATTTTAAAGCAAGCCATTCCAGATAAATTGGTAGTACTAACGTTTGATGATGGTTGTGCCAGTCATTATTCCATTGCAGCACCCCTGTTAAAACAGTACCAATTCAATGCAACGTTTTATGTATGTGAGTTTCCACCAAACTATCAAGATTCTACAAAATATATGACTTGGCATCAAATTAAAGGACTTTCAGATAGAGGTTTTGAAGTAGCCAACCATACCCTAACGCACCAAAAAATCAATAAAATAACCAATGCCGAATTTATAGAACAAGTAAAAGCCATAGAGCGTAAATGTGTGGCTATGGGTATAGCAAAACCCACATCGTTTGCATATCCAGCATACGATTTAAACCCAACTGCTCTAGAAACGCTTCAAGAATTAAACTATAAATATGCCCGAGCAGGTGGTGGCCGTCCCTACAACCCTTTAGAAGACCATCCGTACCTAATACCCAGTTGGGCCATGAAAGCAGACAATAAAGAGGTCATTGTAAACGCCTTTAACCAAGCAAAAAATGGTAACATTGTAGTAATAACCATTCACGGTGTACCCGATATAGAGCACCCTTGGGTAAATACCCCGCCAGAATTATTTAAAGAACATCTTCAGTACTTATCAAATCACGGTTTTAAGGTCATATCCATAGAAGACCTAGATGATTATATAGACGTAAAAAAGGCAAAAGAGCTCTTAAAGCCAGATTTTACGAAAGTATTGAAATAACGAGGCAATTAATTGCATATGTCGTTACGGTAAACCGTGCTAATATATTAGTGACATTAAGAAAGCGCCATGGTATTTTTATGCCGTGGCGTTTTTGTTAAAACGACCACGCCTGAACGCCGCGGCGTTCACCGCACAACGCCACCGAGAACACCCGTGAACGGCAAGGCGTTCACAGCACATCTCTTAGCCCTTGTAAACACTAGGGATTTAAGAGGTTTTTCTTAAACTTCATCATACCTAAAACACCCAACCTCATGGTCGTTTACCATACCCGTGGCTTGCATATGTGCATAGATAACGGTAGAGCCCACAAACTTAAAGCCGCGTTTTTTTAAATCCTTACTCAAAGCATCACTTAAAGCCGTAGTAGGTGGGGCCTTTCTAAAATCGGGCCATTTGTTTTTAATGGGCTTACCATCTACAAAGCCCCAAATGTACTTGCTAAAACTGCCAAAGGTATCCTGTATCTTCATAAAAGCCTGTGCATTGGTAACCGTAGCCTTTATTTTTAATCTATTCCTAATAATGCCCGCATCCAACAAAAGCCGATCTACATCATCCTGGGTGTACTGTGCAATCTTTTTATAATCAAACCCATCAAAAGCAGCCCTAAAGTTTTCACGTTTGCGGAGTATGGTAATCCAGCTTAAGCCCGCTTGAAACGTTTCTAGAATTAAAAACTCAAACAACGTAGCATCATCATAAACCGGAACGCCCCATTCCTGGTCGTGGTAAGCCTCATATAACGGATCGCCCACGCACCAACCACATCGATGTTTTTCCTTAAAAACCATGATAAAAGTCATTTTAATTACCACACCAAGATACTACTTTTGGATATCATCTTAATAATTTCATTACAAAATATACATCATGGATACTATATTAGCACATAGCTTGCAACGCAGTATGTCATATCAAGCTTATAGGGAATTAGTGAAGCGGTTGGCTGATGATAATACTACAACAGGCCTGGAAAAAACACCCTCGCAGGTTAAAGTTACCAAACTGAACGACAGGCGCATGAGGCGTTGGGATAAGACCTTAAAAATTCCTGAAGCATCCAAAAAACAGATTTTGGAATTTAACCATTATGTTACTTGGTTGGTTATTACCGAAAGTTGGTGTGGCGATGCTGCTCATGTATTGCCAGCACTCAATAAGATTGCAGAACTGAATAACTTTATTGATTTAAGGATTGTACTACGTGATGAAAACCCAGAGTTAATGGACCAATTTTTAACCTATGGTACCAGGTCTATACCAAAACTTATTATTATGGATGCCCAAACAGGTTTTGTGTTAAACACCTATGGCCCACGACCCACAGAAGCTACGGGTTATGTAAACCGTTTTAAGGCTATGTACGGGAAGTTGTCACCAGGGTTTAAAGAAGATTTGCAACATTGGTACAATAACGACAAGGGTAAAAATATTATTAAGGACGTTACAGAAATACTGTGCCAGTTAGAGCCTAATGTTTGCCTATAAAATTAAAGGTAATAGAGCCAAGTTGCGTTTTTTTAGAAGCATCTTCACTAAATACGGCTTCTTTGGCATATTCTAACGCATGATCAATTAAACATTGGTTGCTAGAGGTAGAAGCATTGTTTACATAAGCATCTATAACCTTGCCTTGGGCATTAACGGTAATATTAATAACAATTTTTCCGCCATATTCGCATAAGTAAATAGGTGTGGGCATGTAATAATGCGTGCGTCCAACCAACGAATAGTGCATGGTGCTTTTAGTGTTAGCACCCTCACTTTGTTGTTTTTTTAACAGCTCGTTTACCTTACTAAAAGCCGATAGCTCCTCGTCCTTAATAGCATGGTCTGCCGTAAAGGATTCATCAAGTGTTTGGGTATTTTGGTCGTTGCCAGTATCATCACTCGGCTTAGGAACATAATCCTCTGGTGGTGCAATGGTTTTATAGGCCTGTGCAAAACGACTGTGTGTTTGGGTTTCATTAAAAGCTTGATTGGTTTCAGCTTTGGCGTTGTTGGCGTTGTTTAGCTGTTCCAAGGCCTCCAACACCTTTATTTCCTCTTCAGTTAAAGGTTCCTCGGGCTCTAGCTCATAATAACTTTCAGCTACCAATTCATTTTGCTTTTTTATGCTCAAATTGAAGACAGTGAGCACTATGGTTCCTGTTAAAAGAAACGTAATTAATAGGGCTTTATGTTGATCTGTTAGGTGCAAATCTGTACAAGTTCTGGGGTTTTATTCGTCACAATATACGTAAAATAAAGCAATTTAGTTGTTAAGGTTTTCTATAAACGCCTCTAGGGTTACGGCATGATCCACGCTAAAATCACCAATTTTGGTACGCCTTAGTGCCGATAAATGTGCTCCAGAGTGGAGTGCTTTTCCAAAATCGTTGGCCAAAGAACGTATGTAAGTACCCTTGCTACAAACCACTCTAAAATCAACCTGCATGTCGTTAATACCAGTAATTTCAAAAGCGTCTATATGGACTGTTCTGGGTTTAATGTCTACATGCTCGCCTGCTCTTGCAAACTCATAAAGCCGTTTACCATCCTTTTTAATGGCTGAAAATACAGGGGGATATTGTGCAATGGCACCCAAAAATTGTTTTGTAGTGTCTTTAATTAAAGTTTCGGTGATATGGTGGGTGGGGTAGGTGTGGTCAATAGCCGTTTCCAAATCAAAAGAAGGCGTGGTGCTTCCCAAAACAAAGGTGCCCGTATATTCTTTAACTTGCCCTTGAAATATATCAATATCTTTTGTTTTCTTGCCCGTGCATATCACTAATAATCCCGAGGCCAAGGGGTCTAGAGTGCCGGCATGGCCTACTTTAATTTTTTTAAGTTTAAAGGCCTGTTTAAGTTCCCAACGCAGCTTGTTAACCACTTGAAACGACGTCCATTGCAACGGTTTATCAATTAATAACACTTGCCCAGAAAGATAATCTTCAGCAGTTTTCATTTTATTCTGTTGTTAAGTTGCTAGTTGTAGAGTTGTTTATTTGTTAGTAATCCAATAATTTAATCATTCAACAAACAAAGCAAACCCGATGGCAATCATGCCAACAATAGCACAGTAAATGGCAAAATAAGTAAGCTTGCTCTTTTTTACAAGGGCTATCATCCAGGTACAGGCAAATAACCCCGCAATAAAGGCTGCTACAAAGCCAATGGAAAGGGCCATAAAATTGTTGCTTTGGTAATTAAGATCACCACTTAAAATATCTTTAGCAATTTTACCAAATATTAAGGGAACTACCATTAAAAACGAAAAACGCGCTGCTTTCGTTTTGTCATTTCCCAATAATACTGAAGTTGAAATGGTTGCGCCAGATCGGGATATGCCCGGTAGCATGGCTATGGCTTGTGAAATACCTATAACAAAAGCATTTTTAAAAGACACTTTTTTTTGGGTATCCTTTGCCCTATCAGCAAGAAACAAGAGCACTGCTGTAATAATAAGCATGGCGCCCACCAACAGGATGTTGCCTCCAAAAAGCTGTTCCAGTTGTTCCTCAAAAAATAAGCCTACTACAACAGCGGGAATCATAGAAAGGGCAATTTTTGCAATAAATTGTAAATCGTCGTTCCACTTAAACTGTAAAACCCCTTTAATTAAGGCTAAGATGTCCTTTCTAAATACAACCAAGGTGCTTAATGCGGTAGCAAAGTGTAGAACAACAGTAAATAATAAGCTGTCTTGAGGCATGGAATGGTCGCCCAAAATGGCTTTGCCCAATTCTAAATGGCCGCTGGACGACACAGGTAAAAATTCAGTAAGTCCTTGAATAATACCAAGGATAATAGCATCAATAGTATCCATTACTGCTTATCAGGGTTCAATAAAATGGCATAGACTTGAATGCCAAACCCAATAAGAACCAACATGGGCGCTAAGCGTATGCGTCTAAAACTAAAGATTTCAGGATTAAAAACATTGGGATCGTCACTGCCCCCTCCGGCCATTAAAATAAAACCCAATGCAATACAAGCAAGGCCAATAAACATGAATTTATAGTTTTTCTTTCCAAATATAAACACACTTTTTGTGGCTTCTTTTCGTTTTTGTTCTCCCATAATCGATTTATAAGTGATGGTGCAAATTAATATTTTTATTTAAAAAGCGTATGTTAATTTTATTTTTCTTTAGCCTTTAGCCTTTAGCCTTTAGCCTTTAGCCTTTAGCCAGAAGCTAGCAGCCAATATCCAACAGCCAACAGCTAATAATAAAGTTCATCTGTACGCAAGTTCAAAAAGCGCTGTGTGGCAATATGGGTGCTTATCCAGGTAATCATGATGCCCAGGGCAAATACAAAGGTAAAAAGGAATACAATTAAAATAGGAGTGTTTAGTAGCCCGAGGTCTGGGAAGGTTCTGTTAACATAATACAGCACAATAGCCATGCCTATTAAAGCTAAAACAGCGCCAATAACCCCCAAGCGAACACTTTTCCAAACAAAGGGGCGTCTAATAAACTGTTTAGTGGCCCCCACCATTTGCATGGTTTTAATGGTAAACCGTTTAGAGTAAACAGCCAGCCTAATGGAACTGTTAATCAGCAACACAGCAATAAGCGTGAAAATACCACTAATGACCAACACCCAAAAACTGATTTTTTTAACGTTGTCGTTCATTAGGTTTACCAGATCATTATCATAAGTTACTTCCTCTACAAAGTCCTTGGCAGCAGCTTCGGCCGATATTTTCTCAAGGCGTTCTGAAGTCACAAAATCAGCTTTTAAATGGACATCTATGGAGTTTTGCAGTGGGTTATAGCCCAAAAAGTCCATGAAGTCCTCGCCATTTTCGGCTTTCATAAATTCGGCGGCCTGTTCTTTAGAAACATATTCGGTAGATTTAACATAGTCTGCCATTGTTAAGCCCTTTTCAAGTTGTTTAATTTCAACTTCTTTAGCCGAGTCTTTTAAGTAGATGGTTAAAACCACTTGTTCTTTAAAATGGTCAGACACCTTTTTGGCATTTAAAACCAGCATGCCCAATAATCCTAATAAAAATAACACCAAAGCAATACTCAGTACTACTGAGAAATAGGATGAAATTAGTCTGCGTTTTTGATGTTTCTCAAAGGATGAACTCATATATATAAGATTATTGACGTAAAAATAATATTTAAGTTTTAAAGTTTAAAAGTTAAATGTTTAAACTTTCAATATCGTTATTTATTGTTAAGCTTGTTTAGATCTTTTTTTTTTGGCTTGCTAATAATATACACGCCTATAATAACCATTAAGCAACTTAATATTTTTACAATGCCAATATCTTGGGTGTATTCACTACTCATGAGCACATAGGCATAAAAGCTTACCATAACAAAACTAACAACGGGTTGCAGGTATATATAACTGCTATTTACCGATGGCGATAAGTAATTAAGTGCATACACATTAAACAAGTAAGCAAAAAAGGTTGTAAACAATAAAATATAGCCTACAGATAAGTAGGTGCCCAGGGTAAAAGCTTCAAAATCGGTAGCAAGTAAATTATTAATACCGATGGGGAAAACATAAAAAAGTCCGAATAAAAATATCCAACTAATAACTGTTAAGGCATGGTATTTTTTCATGAGTGTTTTAGCCACAATAAGGTATAGGCCATAACTACAAGCATTTAATAGCACAAACAAGTTTCCTAAAAAAGAACTATTGCCAACGGCTGTATTACCATACAAGATAAGGGCAATAGCGCCAATGCCTCCAATAATAATGCCTAGTAATTTATTTTTGGTAATGGATTCTTTAAGAATAAGATAGCTAAACACCAAAACAATAACCGGGGTTGTGGTCATGATAATAGAAGCATCAATAGGTGATGTTAAACTAATACCATAAAAAAACAATAATTGGTTGGCAGCAGCCCCAAGAAAGCCACAAAGTGCTAGTTTGAATAAATCTTTCCGATCAATAGATTCCTTAACAAATAGAAATTTAATGATCCAAAATAAAAGGGTACAAGATATCAGACGAATTAATACCATAGCAGATGGGTTTATCTTATCTGGCATAATGCCCTTGGCAATCATGTAATTGGCACCATAAATAACATTGGTTCCTAACAATGCCAAATGGGCTTTGGTGGTATTTTTTATCAAATTCAGGAAATATGTTAATACGGCGAAATTACAAATTGCTTTTTAAACGCAACCCACTAACAACATATATTTTATGTCCTGATTGCTATTGAATCCAATAACTTAAGGCACTCTAGTCACTTTAAGCAAAACTATAGCAACAAAACCCTTTCTGTTTTCTTTAGAAAACGTAAATTTGCGCTTTCAAAAGCGGAAAACTTTACCATGCAGTACAATTTCAACGAGATAGAAGCCAAATGGCAAAAATATTGGGCAGAAAACCAAACGTTTAAAGCTGAGAATAACTCAGAAAAACCCAAGTATTATGTGTTGGATATGTTTCCTTACCCAAGTGGTGCAGGTTTGCATGTGGGGCACCCATTAGGGTATATTGCTTCTGATATTTATGCCCGTTACAAGCGCCATCAAGGATTTAATGTATTGCATCCGCAGGGTTATGATAGTTTTGGGTTGCCTGCTGAGCAATATGCCATACAAACGGGGCAACATCCTGCATTGACAACCGAGGCAAATATAAAGACCTACCGCCGTCAACTAGATCAGATTGGCTTTTCGTTTGATTGGTCGCGCGAAGTACGCACATCGGATCCTGATTATTATAAATGGACCCAATGGATTTTTATTCAACTGTTTGAGTCTTGGTATAACAAGGATAGTGATAAGGCAGAATCTATAGAAACCTTAATAAGCATGTTTGCTTCTCAAGGTAATGCCCATGTTAACGCCGTGTGCGATGATGCCGTTGAGGTGTTTTCAGCAGAAGCCTGGAATGGGTTTAACACTGTAAAGCAACAGGAAATATTATTACAATATCGATTGACCTATTTAGCTGAAACCGAAGTGAACTGGTGCCCAGCATTGGGAACAGTATTGGCGAATGATGAAATTGTAAATGGCGTTTCCGAGCGTGGAGGCCATCCGGTAATTAGAAAAAAAATGACCCAGTGGAGTATGCGTATCTCGGCCTATGCAGAACGTTTACTTCAAGGATTGGAGACCATAGATTGGACAGATTCCTTAAAGGAAAGTCAGCGTAACTGGATAGGGAAATCTGTGGGAGCGCAGGTGGAATTCAAAATTCAGAATTCTGAATTCAGAATTTCAGTATTCACCACTCGGCCCGATACCATCTTTGGTGTGAGTTTCATGACCTTGGCGCCCGAACATGAATTGGTTTCAAAAATCACGACACCAGAGCAAAAGGCCGAAGTAGAAGCCTATATAGAAGCAACGGCAAAACGCAGTGAACGAGACAGGATGGCCGATGTAAAAACCATTACCGGCGCCTTTACCGGCGCTTATGTAGAGCATCCATTTACCAAAGCCCCCATTCCTGTGTGGATTGGCGATTATGTATTGGCTGGCTACGGTACCGGCGCTGTAATGTCTGTGCCTTGTGGCGACCAACGGGATTATGATTTTGCTAAACATTTCAATATTCCAATTCCCAATATTTTTGAAGGTGTGGATATTTCAGAAGAAGCTTTTGCCGATAAAGAGAAAACCATTATTGCTAACAGCGATTTCCTAAACGGTCTATCATATAAAGAAGCTACCCAAAAGATTATTGAAGCTTTAGAAGCCATTGGACAAGGCCAAGGGAAAACCAATTACCGTTTACGCGATGCTGTGTTTAGTCGCCAACGTTATTGGGGTGAACCTTTCCCTGTATACTATGTGAATGGCATGCCGCAAATGATAGCTACCGAGCATTTACCCATTAAATTGCCGAAAGTAGAAAAATATTTACCTACCGAAACAGGCGAGCCCCCATTGGGAAACGCTACTGTTTGGGCTTGGGACATTGAGACAAACACTGTAGTAGAGAATAACAAAATTAACCATACTACTGTGTTTCCATTAGAACTAAACACCATGCCCGGATGGGCAGGCAGTTCGTGGTATTTTAACCGCTACATGGACGCCCATAATAACAACGCCTTTGCCAGTCCAGAAGCTTTGAACTACTGGAAAGATGTAGACCTGTACATAGGCGGGAGCGAGCATGCTACTGGACATTTACTGTATTCGCGCTTTTGGCAGAAATTTTTGTTTGACAAAGGCCTTGTACCTGTTGATGAATATGCTAAAAAACTGATTAACCAAGGTATGATTTTGGGGACTAGTGCGTTTGTTTACAGGGTAGAAGGCGAAAATAAATTTTTGTCTAAAGGTCTTGTTAAAGATGAAAAGGTACAAGCTATTCATGCTGATGTGTCTTTTGTAAATGCATCCGATGAATTGGACATAGAAGCCTTTAAAAACTGGCGTGACGAGTTTAAGGATGCCGAGTTTGTTTTAGAATCAGGTGTTTATAAAGTAGGTCGCGATGTTGAAAAAATGTCCAAATCCAAATACAACGTCGTAAATCCCGACCAAATTTGTGAACAATACGGTGCCGATAGCCTACGCCTATACGAAATGTTTCTAGGGCCTTTAGAACAATACAAACCCTGGAACACAGCAGGCATCACTGGGGTGCATGGTTTCCTTAAAAAGCTTTGGAAACTATATGTAGGAGCCAATGGGTTAAACGTTTCTGACGCTGCACCAAGTAGCGAAGCCTTGAAAACCCTGCACAAAACCATTAAGAAGGTGCAGGAAGATATTGAAAATTTCTCATTCAACACTTCGGTATCTACTTTTATGATTGCGGTTAACGAGCTCACGGCCCAAAAGTGCACTAGTAAAGCCATTTTAGAGCCTTTATTGATTTTAATATCGCCCTATGCGCCGCACATTGCAGAAGAATTGTGGCAACAATTAGGACACAATACATCCATTTCAATAGCAGCGTTTCCAGCGTTTGATGAAAGCTATTTAGTAGAAAGTTCAAAAAACTATCCCATCTCATTTAATGGAAAAATGCGATTTACATTAGAATTACCATTAGATATGAGTAAAGAAGCTATAGAAGAAACTGTATTGGCACATGAAAAAACACAAGAACAGTTGCAAGGGCGTACCCCTAAAAAGGTAATTGTAGTTCCCGGTAAGATTGTCAATATCGTTGGATAAATATGGAGATTATTGGATTTATTGCAGCTATACTTACAACAGCTGCCTTTTTACCCCAAGTATATAAAACGTGGCAAACCAAAGACGTTTCGGGCTTGTCTTTGCCCATGTTACTCCTGTTTTTTGTTGGCGTTTTTATGTGGTTGGTCTATGGCTTTTTAAAAGAAAGTCCGTCCATAATCTTTGCAAATGCCATTACCATTGTTTCTGCATTTATACTCGTGTATTTTAAAGTAAAATATCATAAACGATAGCGCCATTAGCATCTAGTATGTCCTGTTGAATAATATGTAACAAATTCCTAGTAAATCGATATATTTTATTTAATTGCTAATAAAACGTTAAATACGTTAGCAATATTTCAAATAAAACGGAGATTTGTGCCCTGAAATTAAACGCAATAAATTACTTTTGTATGTGTTTAAAATCAATTAAAAAAATTTAAGTAGGTGTTCCTTGTGAATATTTAAAAACAATAAAAAGAAGCATATGATAATTGGTGTTCCTATTGAAATTAAAAATAACGAGAATAGAGTAGGCATGACACCTTCTGGGGTGTTTGAGCTTACCAAAAGAAACCATACCGTTTATGTACAAAAAAATGCGGGATATAACAGTGGTTTTTTAGATGAAGATTATACGGGTGCAGGCGCTACTATTTTAGAAACTATTGAAGAAATATACGATGTGGCCGAGATGATTGTTAAGGTAAAAGAACCTATTGAAGAAGAGTACAGTTTAATTAAACCCAATCAGGTTGTGTTCACGTATTTTCATTTTGCTTCAAGTGAAGCACTTACCAATGCCATGATTGAAAGCAATTCGGTATGTATTGCTTATGAAACTGTAGAAGATGCCGATGGAACTTTGCCGTTATTGATACCGATGTCTGAAGTGGCAGGAAGAATGTCCATTCAACAAGGTGCCAAATATCTAGAAAAGCCTATTATGGGGCGTGGTATTTTACTTGGTGGTGTACCAGGTGTGCCACCGGCCAAGGTTTTAATTTTAGGAGCTGGTGTAGTTGGTATTCAAGCCGCTAGAATGGCTGCTGGATTGGGTGCCAATGTTTTTATCATGGACATTAACATGAAGCAGTTGCGTTATGTTAGCGATGTAATGCCCAATAACGTTATTAGTGAATTTTCTAGCGAATACAATATTAGAAAGCATATTAAAGATTCCGATTTAATTATTGGTGGTGTACTAATTAAAGGCGCTAAAGCACCTAAATTAATTACCAAGGACATGCTAAAAGAGATGCGTCCTGGTACCGTAATGGTAGATGTTGCTGTAGACCAAGGCGGTTGTTTTGAAACAACAAGACCAACAACCCACCAAGAGCCAACTTACATTATTGATGAGGTAGTACATTATAGTGTGGCCAATATGCCAGGAGCTGTACCTTATACTTCTACCATGGCCTTAACAAATGTTACCTTGCCATACGTTATTAAGTTAGCCAATGAAGGTTGGGAGAAAGCATGTGAACAAAATCCATCTTTAGCTAAAGGGTTAAATATTGTTCATGGTAAAATTGTTTATAAAGAAATTGCCGAGGCCTTCGATTTAGAGTTTGCCGAGGCATAGTAGTGATTCCCATAATTAACTGTAAAGACGCTGTTTAATAAAATACTTTTAAACAGCGTTTTGTCATTTAAAAGGGGATTTATGACATAATTACATCTATTTAAAACTGGCTTTATTTTTGATATATTTAATTCATAAACGATAAAAGCAAAAAAATGATTGGATATTATATATTGTTGGGCGGGATAACCCTTATAAGTTGGATGGTGAGCAGTACGCTAAAGCGTAAATTTGATAAATACTCTAAGGTGCAATTACGTAATGGCATGAGTGGTGCCGAGATAGCCGAAAAAATGTTGGCAGATCACGGTATTTATGATGTAAAAGTGATATCAACACCTGGGCGCTTAACCGATCATTACAATCCAAAAAACAAAACGGTTAATTTAAGCGAGTCTGTTTATAACCAACGTAACGCAGCTGCAGCAGCTGTTGCTGCCCACGAATGTGGTCATGCTGTACAGCATGCTAAAGCCTACAGTTGGTTGCAAATGCGCTCGGCATTAGTACCCGTTGTTAGTGTAACTTCCGGAATGTCGCAATGGGTTGTTCTTGGAGGTTTAATACTGGGGGCCGCTGCAGGATTTGGCTTAGGATATTATATTGCCGTTGCAGGATTGCTCATGATGGGGTTTGCTACCCTTTTCAGTTTTATTACACTTCCAGTAGAATATGATGCCAGTAACCGGGCCCTGGCATGGTTAAAAAATAAAAACATGGTGTCGCAACAAGAATATGCCGGCTCGGAAGAGGCCCTTAAATGGGCCGCTAGAACCTATTTGGTGGCCGCCATAGGTGCCCTAGCATCTTTAGTGTATTGGGCACTTCAAGTTCTAGGAGGAAGAGATTAACAATGTTAAATATAAATTAAAAGCCCTGAGCAAGTTCAGGGCTTTTTTGTTTCTTTACTTTTTCAATCAAAATAACATGGAACATCCATTAGCATATTACAAAAAGCACTTAGCGCAATATAAAACCCAAGTACAAAAGTTTTATAGGCGTATGACAGGGCTAAGTACCGTAAGAGTATTGATATTTGCCTTAACTGGCTTAGGCATTTATTTAAGTTTTGGTTATTGGCAAGTAGCCGTCGTAATTGGTGTTTTGGGTAGTGCTGTGTTTTTATATGTCCTGTCTTTATATAATGATGCTAAGGCCAAAAGAAAATTTAATGAGGCTTTGGTGGCAATTAATGAGGCAGAGATACAGATAATTTCAGGAGACTTTTTTAGCAGGGATGAAGGGTTGCAATTTCAAGACCCTAACCACTTTTACAGTTTGGATATTGATTTGTTTGGGCATGGGTCGTTTTACCAGTACATGAACCGAACAACCAGTAAAGAAGGTGCCCAAAAGCTGGCGGATGCCTTAAAAGCAAATGATATTGAGGGTATTGTGGCACGCCAAGAGGCTATAAAAGTGTTAAGTTCTAAACCAAAATGGCGCCAACATTATGCGGCTACATCCAGTTTGGTATCGGTAGAAACTCCAGCTGTACAAATCATAGCATGGTTGCAAGGCTACAAACCTTTTTTGCCAAGCGTTATGCGGTTTTTGCCCATAGTGTTTGCCATAGCATCAAGCCTGTTATTGGGACTTACAATATTTAATATAATACCTCCAGCATTTATAGGGTATTGGCTGCTTATTGGATTGGGCATAACAGGACGTTTTGTAAAGAAGATAAACCAGTTATCTTCCAATTCTGACAAAGTAAAAGAGACCTTCAAGCAGTACGCCCTGCTTTTAAATTTGATTGAAAAGGAATCATTTACATCAAAATTGTTGCAGCATAAGCAACAAGCTATTCAGCAAGAAGGAAAAAAAGCATCTGTTATTTTTAAAGACCTATCAAAAGCGTTGGATGCTTTAGATAATAGAAACAACTTAATTGCTGCTGTTTTTGGGAACGGTTTGGCATTGTCTGATATAAAAAACAGCTATCACATTGAGCAATGGATAAAAGCGCATGCCGATAAAGTGGCAGAATGGTTTGAAGTGGTTTCGTTTTTTGATGCGTATAATGCCTTGGGAAATTTTGCCTTTAACCATCCCGATTTTGTGTTTCCTGAAATTGTAAATACCCGCACAGTGATAAAAGCGGAAAGTTTGGGACACCCCTTGCTAAATAAAGAAAAACGTGTAGCAAGTGATGTAACGATTCACAATGAGCAGTTTTTTATAGTAACTGGCGCAAATATGGCAGGGAAAAGCACTTTTTTACGAACGGTATCATTGCATATAGTTATGGCCAATATGGGTTTGCCTGTTTGTGCCAAAGCAAGTGTGTATTCGCCAGTTAGACTAATTACCAGTATGCGAACCACCGATTCGTTAACAGATGATAGTTCGTATTTCTTTTCAGAATTAACCCGATTAAAATATATAGTTGAAGCTATTAAAAAAGCCCCTTATTTTATTGTTTTGGATGAAATTTTAAAGGGGACCAACAGTACTGATAAAGCCATTGGTTCTCGCCAGTTTGTAGAAAAATTGGTGGCCCATCATGCCACTGGCATCATCGCAACACACGATTTAAGTTTGTGTGAGATAGAAAAAGACCAAAAAGCTATTAAGAACTATTACTTTGATGCTGAAATTATTGATGATGAGCTCTATTTTGATTATACGTTAAAGGAAGGCATTTGCAAAAACATGAATGCCTCTTTTTTACTCAAGAAAATGGAAATTATTTAATGCATGGCACTTGTTTGAGAAAAGTAGACCACTTCTCCCTAGGGAAGTAGGTCACTACACGAGGGGGAAGTGGTGTGCTACACACACGAGTAGTAGCCTATTTGCCTTTAAGCGTATAGACCAAACGCCGCCTGCGTATAGCCTATACGTAGTTAGTCGTATAGTCTTTACGAAGCAAAGCCATAATTTGTAATTTTGTAATAGACAGGTTTAAATATTTTTGACACTTTAAAAACTAAATAAACATATGCAAGAACAGCTTAAAGTTGCTTTAATTCAATCTGATTTGGTATGGGAAAACCCTAAACAAAACCGTAAAGATTTTGAAGAGAAAATAGAGGGTATTACAGAAGCCTTTGATGTTGTAGTGCTTCCTGAAATGTTTTCTACGGGATTTACTATGAATGCCGCTGCTGTGGCCGAAACAATGGATGGAAAAACGGTGTTGTGGATGCAAAAAATGGCCGCAAAAACAGGCGCAGCCATAGTTGGTAGTTTGATTATTGTTGAAGATAAAAAATATTACAACCGACTGCTTTTTGTTGAACCCGATGGTGTTACAACCGTTTACGACAAGAAGCACACCTTTACATTGGCAGGGGAGGATAAAGTGTTTTCTAAGGGCCATAAAAAGGTGGTTTTAGAGTATAAAGGTTGGCGCATTTGCCCTTTGGTTTGTTACGATTTAAGATTTCCCGTATGGGCCAGGAATGTTGAAAATTATGATGTATTGATTTATGTGGCCAATTGGCCAAAACCAAGAATTTTAGCTTGGGATGCCCTATTAAAAGCAAGGGCCATAGAAAATGTAAGTTATGTGGTTGGCGTTAACCGTGTGGGTCTGGACGAAGCACAAAATGAATATTCCGGTAGCTCGGCCGTTTACGATACTTTAGGAAACGCTATAACAAGCATAAAACCTAACAGAGAGCAAATAGAAGTGGTTGCCTTAGAGCGGAGTCATATAAACTATTACCGTAACAAATTGAAGTTTTTACAGGATAAAGACCCCTTTATTCTGCAATAAATTGGAGTGTTTCTGGATAACCCCAATCGGCTCTTACTTCAATTTCCTTAAAATGACTAACACGCTCGGGCTGTATTTTTTTAAGATAGTTGCCCGTATCGTACTTGCCATTGCCATTGGCATCGTGTATAACCCTAATAAAATAGACACTAGGGGGTAAGTTTAAAAAGTCTACAGTACCTTCTTCTGTTACATATTGCTCCTCCTTTACCGTGCCATTTTCTGCTGTTAGTTGGATAATAAGTGGATAACTGGCGTTTACTAACGTAAACCTTACAAAACCAAAATCTGAAGCTTTTTTGGTTCTAATAGTATAATTTAGGGTATCTACATTTTTATCATTAAAAAAGTCTGTAAAGGTTTCAGGTAGTATCGTTAGATTATAACTATTCTCTAGGGTCTTATTGAAATGGAAGGTGTATATGTTATTAATGGAATCATATACCGTATTAAAATCAATTTTTAAAGAATCTTTATCTATGAGGCTTACTTTGGAAGCATCAAAATAAGAAAAAGGAATGCTCCCTCTTATTTCAAATGGTGTGTCTATAGACCCTGAAGACACTGGTTTTATAGTTAAGGAATCTCTTTTTTGATTCCTTATTTTTACAGTGTAATCCTTTGAGAAAGTGGGGTGAGACACTCTAAATCGCAAGGAATCAACTTCCAACTTGGGTTTGTACCAGTAATAGAGGGTATCTGCCTTTTCGTCTTTGGTAATACGGTGTTCAAGATTGCTAAGCGTATCTGAAAGGATGTTGATCTTTACATGGTCATAGCTTCCTTCATATCCAAAGGCAATTTTTTCGCCAGCAACCATAAGCGGCCTAACGGCTTTAAAATCGATATTCTCAGAAAACATTCTAAGCGTGTAAACAGAGTCTGTGGGCACTTCAATAAAACTTTTGTAAAACCCAATCTGATCGGTTTTTTGCTGAAATTTGTTATCGCCATTACCATCTTTTAAAGCCATGAGCATATACTTGCCAGCTTTAATGTTTTCTATAGAAAATGTTGTAACACTATCTAACGTGTTGGTTATATATTTAGGGGTTTCTTTATAGATTATAGAGTCGTTAAATGTAGAATCAACTTCGTAAAGTGCCACATTTATAAAAGTTTCGGGCTTTCTATATATGGCATCAACAATATTACCATTAACAGTGAGCGAATCGATATAATCCCCTGTTGAAAACACATATCTATAATACGGGTAGGGATTCCCTTCATTATTATCGGTTATACTATTTCCAAAATTAAAGGCGTATGTTGTATTGGGTTGAAGTGTGTCGTAAATTTTAATGGTAATGTATTTACTGGCACCACCCAAAGGTGTTACTTCGGGTTGGTTTTTCATGGGCGGTGAAATAATAAGTTGTTTTTGAAGGTCCTTAATTTTAATATACTCATCAAAATACACTCTAATTTCTTTGCCTTTAAAGTTAGTGGTGTAGTTTTCGGGGATGGATTTAATAATTTTTGGAGGTGTAACATCTTTAGGGCCGCCTTCTGGATTGCCACGGTTGGCACAATTTGCCAAAACCAAGCCTATAAGTGCCATTAAAATAAACTTTGAAAAGGTTTTATACATTACCAATTTTAAATTATTCCACAAACCTACATAATTTTAGAGATATAACGACTAACTGTTTAGGCTATTGCCATGGTTGCAATACTTATTTTTATGTTTTTAGCTTGGTTTAGTACGGTTGCACAAGCTTCTAAGGTAGCACCTGTTGTAATGATGTCGTCTACCAAAAGAATGTGTTTATTCTCAATCTGGTCTAAATGTTTAGCTGCAAACAGCTCGTTATTATTTTGCCATCGGGCCAAGCGCTTTTTGTTGACTTGCGATTTGGTATTGGTTATTTTTATAAGGATCTCATCATTATAATCTGCATTTAAAGCCTTGGCAATTTGTTGCCCAAATTTTGCCACTTGGTTGTATCCGCGCTTTTTTAGTTTTTTCTTGTGAAGCGGTACAGGTATAACGAGGTTTACCGATTTATAGTTTTCTAAGCTATTTAGTTCGTTACCCAACCAAATGCCCAAAAAGTTGCCTATATTTTCATAGCCCTTGTACTTTAAATTATGGATAAGCTGTTGTACCAACCCCTTTTTTTCAAACCTAAAGAGCGCTGTGCCATTTTCAATTTTGGCACGTCCGTAAAGTACTTTTTCAACGGAGGGGTCATTATTAAAATGAAAATTTGTAACAGGTAGGTCATGCCTGCAATTTGTACAGAGCATTTTTTCATTATCATGCAATAAGTTGAGACAGGCATAGCAGACTTTTGGAAAAAATAAATTTATAAGCGATTTAAGCATGAGGCATTAAAATGGGATTTTGTAAACTAAAATAAAAAATAAATGACTCGCACACTTAATTTTTAGTAAAGAATCCAATTTGTTTGAAGTGGTTTTTTATTTTTGCACCATGGCAAATCAAGACGATCAATTTAAAAAGGTAATCTCTCACGCTAAGGAGTATGGTTACGTGTTTCAAAGTAGTGAAATCTACGATGGATTAAGTGCAGTTTACGACTATGCACAGAATGGTGCAGAATTAAAGAAAAACATTCGTGACTACTGGTGGAAAGCCATGGTACAGATGAATGATAATATTGTGGGGATTGATGCCGCCATATTTATGCACCCAACCACATGGAAGGCTTCTGGGCACGTTGATGCATTTAACGACCCTTTAATAGACAATAAAGATTCTAAAAAAAGATATAGAGCAGATGTTTTAATTGAGGACTACTGCGCCAAGATTGAAGCTAAAATAGATAAGGAAGTTGCCAAAGCAGAAAAGCGCTTTGGGGATGCATTTAATAAAACGGAATTTGTTACTACAAATGCCCGTGTTTTAGGCTATCAAGAAAAAATTGATACAACGCTTTCAAGAATGGCAAAATCATTGGAAAATGAAGATTTAGCCGATGTTAAAGCATTGATTGAAGAATTGGAAATTGCAGATCCATTAACAGGTAGTAAAAACTGGACAGATGTAAAGCAGTTTAATTTAATGTTTGGGACCAAGCTTGGTGCTTCTGCCGAGAATGCTATGGATTTGTATTTAAGGCCAGAAACAGCCCAGGGTATTTTTGTTAACTTTTTGAATGTTCAAAAAACCAGTCGTTTAAAAATTCCGTTTGGTATAGCACAAACAGGTAAAGCTTTTAGAAATGAAATTGTTGCCAGACAGTTTATTTTTAGAATGCGTGAGTTTGAACAGATGGAAATGCAATTTTTCATTAAGCCTGGTACCCAAAAGGAATGGTATGAGCATTGGAAAGACACCCGATTGAAGTGGCATTTATCATTGGGAATGGGTGAAGACCTTTACCGTTTCCATGACCATGAAAAATTGGCCCATTATGCCGATGCTGCTGCCGATATTGAATTTAAGTTTCCATTCGGATTTAAAGAATTGGAGGGGATTCACTCCAGAACAGATTTTGATTTAAGTCAGCATGAAAAATACTCTGGCAAAAAATTACAATATTTTGACCCCGAGGAAAACAAAAGCTATGTGCCCTATGTACTGGAAACCTCTATTGGTTTAGATAGGATGTTCCTGGCGGTATTTTCCAATTCTTTGGTGGAAGAGGCACTGGACAATGGGACTACGCGAACTGTTTTAAAATTGCCAAGTGTTTTGGCTCCTGTAAAAGCCGCGGTTTTACCATTGGTTAAAAAGGATGGCCTACCAGAAATAGCCCGTAAGATTGTGGACGATTTAAAATGGGATTTTAATGTGGACTATGATGAAAAGGATGCGGTTGGAAGACGTTACCGACGCCAAGATGCTAACGGAACACCTTTTTGTATTACTGTAGACCACGATACCTTAGAAGACGATACTGTGACCATCCGTCACAGAGATTCTATGGAACAGGAGCGCGTAAAAATAACCGATTTAAGAGACATTATTAAACAAGAAGTAGATGTGCGTTCTTGGTTAATGAAGATGTAGTTTCTTTCTATTATTCTTTCTATTAATATTAGCTGTTTAAAGGATTATAGCCCAAATAAGGGACTTCTTTTTCAATAAAACATATATTGTAAGCTTCTAAGGCTTTTAGTATGGGTTGGTATACTTCTTTGTTAATAGGAATTTGCACTCCAGGTGTTTTTATCGTTCCGTTTAAAATAGCAAGGGCAGCCATGGCAACCGGTAAACCAACTGTTTTTGCCATAGCAGTATAGGTTTGATCTTCACCCAAAACAACCATATTG
Source organism: Aestuariibaculum scopimerae (assembly GCF_059428085.1). NCBI lineage: Bacteria > Pseudomonadati > Bacteroidota > Flavobacteriia > Flavobacteriales > Flavobacteriaceae > Aestuariibaculum > Aestuariibaculum scopimerae. The sequence goes on along the minus strand of NZ_CM182089.1, from coordinate 1,002,401 downwards.
GAATCAATTTGATATGTTTTACCAGCTTTTTCATAACCAAATTTGTGGTACATAACAATCATATCCTTGTCGTTGGGGGCTAATTCCCAGCTATCCATTAATATTTTTTGAAGAATTTGCGCCGGGGTTGCTTTTTTAAGTTCAACACGCTTTTTCGCACTAAAAATATCCAGTTCTATCAACTTGTCCCAAACAATGTCGTCTTGGTCTATTTTTAATTGGTGCCTAAGTTTTAACTCCACCGAATCAGAAGGGCTATATGGTAAAAAGGCATTGACAAAATCGCGGTAGCTCATATTTTCACTATCATCCAGGGTATAGCTATCATCTGTCATGCCCAAAGTCACGAAGATATTCCAGGCCCGGCTAAAGCCTACGCGTCTAATGGTACCTCTATATAGGGTTTTTGCATTTTGCAGTCCGTAAACACTCTGGTATTTTAAAGAATCGCGGTTGGCGTAAACTTCAAAGCGGCCAAAATTATCCACATCCAAAAACTCGGTTCGTCTAAATAGGCGGTTATAAGGAATGTATTTATAAGTACCCTCCTGTAAAAACTTCGCTGCGCCACCTTGGCCAGCTATAACAACATTTCTAGGGTTCCATGTAAACTTATAGTTCCAAAGGTTGTTATCGCTTTCTGGAGCTACTAAACCACCGGTAAACGATTCAAATAAAATAATGTTTCCACCTTGGCTACGAATGCGATCTATAACTTGCATGGCACTCATGTGGTCAATACCAGGGTCTACACCAATTTCATTCATAAAAATCAACCCCTTTTGCTTAGCGGCTTTATCTAATGCTTGCATTTCAGGGCTTACATAAGAAGCCGTAACCATGTTTTTCCCCAAAAGCACACAATCTTTTGCCACTTCAATATGGAAACGGGCCGGTAGCATGGAAATAACTATATCGGCATTTTTTATGGCTTCTTTACGGGCTTTGTCATCAAAAATATCCAACGCCATTGCCTTGGTGTTTAAATGATTGCCTGTTAGTTTTTTAGCGATTTCAATATTTAAATCGGCAACAGTAATAAATAGGTTTTCTGAAACAGACTTGTCTTTTAAATATCGTAACAGATAGGATGTGGATTTTCCTGAACCAATAACTAAAATCTTTCGCATATTAAAGTTTTGTTGAGTAATTTTGCTTAGAACTTATGGAGTGCTAAAATAACATTTAGTTTTGCGAATTTAATAAATATTAAAAGTATTTATTGAGAATAATTTATTATAATGAATAAAACCATTTTAATTACTGCGTCTTTTTTAGGGTTGCTCAGTATCATTTTAGGGGCTTTTGGGGCTCATGGCTTAAAACAGTTGATTACAGCCGAGGCTGTTGAAACTTTTGAAACGGGAGTGCGTTATCAAATGTACCATGCTATTTTTTTACTGTTTGTAGGGAGTACTTCTTTAATAAGAGAGAAAACCAAAAAGGCAATTTTTTATTTAGTTACCATAGGGGTTGTTTTCTTTTCGGGATCTATTTATAGTTTGGCAACGAACGTGTTGACAAGCTTTGACTTTAAGGTTATTGGTTTTGTAACACCTATAGGAGGGTTACTCCTAATAATGTCTTGGGTTTTGTTGCTTGTTGAATTCGTAAAAAATAGGTCTTAAAACACTATAAAATAAATAGTATTTTAAAAATAATGTTCTAATTTTGCAGTGTTAATAATTTTAAACCATAATATGGAAGATTATAATCAAATTACGAAAACGATTTCGTTAAAACAATATGGCATAAAAAATGCTGATATAAGGTACCAATTATCGCCAAATGAACTACATGAAATAGCTATAAAAAAAGGACAAGCTGTTGAAGCCTCTTCTGGGGCTTTAGCTGTTAATACAGGTGAATTTACAGGAAGGTTGCCAAAAGATAGGTTTATAGTTAAAGATAACGTGACCCGTGACCGCGTTTGGTGGGGAGATATCAACATTCCGTTTGAAGCAGATAAGTTTGATGCTTTGTATGATAAGGTTACCGATTATTTATCCAATAAAGAAATATTTGTTAGGGATTGTTACGCATGTGCCGATGATGATTATAAAATGAGCATTCGTGTTATTAATGAGTACCCTTGGAGCAATCAGTTTGCTTACAATATGTTCTTAAGGCCCACAAGTGATGAGCTTGAGCATTTTGACCCTGAGTGGACCGTTGTTAATGCGCCCGGTTTTAAAGCGAATCCAGAAGTAGATGGGACCCGCCAGCACAACTTTGCTATTTTAAATTTTACAAGAAAAATAGCGCTTATTGGTGGTACGGGTTATACAGGGGAAATCAAGAAAGGTATTTTTTCGGCCTTGAATTTTATTTTGCCTGTATTTAAGGACGCTTTGCCCATGCATTGTAGTGCTAATGTTGGTAAAGATGATGATACGGCTATTTTCTTTGGATTATCAGGTACTGGAAAAACTACCTTGTCTACAGACCCCAATAGAAGTTTGATTGGTGATGATGAGCATGGATGGACCTCTAGAGACACTGTATTTAATTTTGAAGGAGGTTGTTATGCTAAGGTTATTAATCTTTCAAGAGACAATGAACCTGAAATTTTTGATGCCATTAAAAAGGGGGCCATTCTTGAAAATGTTGTTTTGGATGGCAACGGACATGTAAATTTTGAAGACACTTCCATAACGCAAAATACACGTGTAAGTTATCCTATATACCACATTGAAAACATTAAAAAACCATCAATAGGTAAAAATCCAAAGAATATATTCTTTTTAACAGCAGATGCATTTGGTGTATTGCCTCCAATTTCTAAGCTAACACCCAGCCAGGCTGCTTACCATTTTATATCGGGCTATACGGCTAAAGTGGCCGGAACAGAAGCTGGTGTAGTAGAGCCCGTACCTTCATTTTCAGCTTGCTTTGGAGCACCTTTTATGCCGTTACATCCTACTAAGTATGCCGAAATGCTAATTAAAAAGATGAAGGATTCTGGTGTAAATGTTTGGTTGGTTAACACAGGTTGGACTGGAGGGCCTTATGGTGTTGGTACCCGTATGAAGCTAAAATATACCAGAGCCATGATAAATGCTGTTTTAAATGGTGAATTGGGACTTTATACCTATGATACTTACCATATTCATTCGGTATTTGGAGTGGCACAGCCTAGAGCGTGCCCAGGTGTTCCAACAAGTGTGTTGAGCCCAAGGGCTACATGGAATGACGATGAAGCTTATTATAAAATGGCCTTTAAGCTAACCAATGCATTTCGTGAGAACTTTAAAAAGTTTGAAGCGTATGCTAATGAAGAAATTAGGCGTGGAGGCCCGCAGCGCTATGCCTTTTAAAAAAACAAAAGCCCAATTGAATTCAATTGGGCTTTTTTGTATATAGAATTATTATTAAAGGATAATAATTAAAAGCAGAATAATAATTAGTGCACTACCAGATATATAAAGGCCATATCCTTTGGCTCTCATGGTTTTTTTAATAGTACGAAGCTCTTCTCTTAACTCTTTTCTTTCAGAACGATTTAAATCGGATTTGTCCATATCCTTAATTTCATTTAAGCGGTCTAGCATAAGCTTTGCTTCAGCAGGAATTTCATTAGTGTTCGTGGTCCTGTGTGTGGGGTTTTTTTCAGATGCTGCTAAGGTGTTTGGAAATACGCCTAGTGATAATATTGCTATCAATAAACAAAAAACTGTTTTTCTCATCGTGTTGTTTTTAAATGTTAGTTAATAAATATACGGCTTTTGGGAAGATACGGACTTTTTAGGACAAAAACTAAACACCTAAAGCGAGGAATTGGTTAAACATGCTCTTAAGAATGTTTTAGGAGCTCCAACACATGTTAAACATGCTTTAACCTATGTTTAAAATACTATCGGGTAACTTATTTTCCTTTATTGGCTTTTTCAATATACTTTTCCAAAGCCATGGTCATGGATGGCGTTTCAGGAGTAGGTGCTGCTATATCTACACGCAATCCCTTTTCTTCTACGGCCTTAATAGTGGTATCGCCAAAAACAGCAATTCTGGTGTCGTTCTGTTTGAAATCAGGGAAGTTTTGAAATAAGGACTCAATTCCCGATGGGCTAAAGAACACCAAAACATCATAATATACATCTGCCAAATCGGAGAGGTCGCTAACAACCGTTTTGTAAAAAATGGCCTGTTTCCAATTTACCCCCAAAGCATCTAGCGTTTGAGGCACTTCCTCTTTAACTTTGTCCGTATTTGGTAATAAAAACTTTTCGTCTTTATATTTTTTAATGAGCGGAGAAAGCTCTGAAAATGTACGTTTGCCAACATATATTTTACGCTTTCTGTATACAACATATTTTTGCAGGTAGTAGGCAACAGCTTCCGATTGGCAAAAATATTTCATCGTATCGGGCACTTTAAAGCGCATTTCTTCAGCAACTCTAAAGAAGTGGTCAACTGCATTTCTACTGGTTAAAATAATGGCAGTATAGTTTTTTAAATCTACCTTTTGTTGTCTTATGTCCTTAGCAGAAACACCTTCAACATGAATGAAAGGTCTAAAATCTATTTTTACTTTTTGTTTTTCTATTAAATCGAAGTAAGGCGAGTTTTCTATTTTAGGTTCTGGTTGAGATACTAAAATGGTTTTCACTTTCATAGTTGCAAATACAAATAGTTAATGGTCATTTAGAAATAAACACCTTGTATAATATAACATAGGGCGCGATTTCAAGTGTGCAAAGATACAAAATAAAATAAAATAAGTTGTTTTTTATTAGACTTTGATGGGTTTTAATGGTTGTTATAAGCCCTATTATATTTACAATTAACAATAAAATAACAATGGCATAAATAATTATTAGCGATGGGTTAAAACTATAGAGAAGTAGCGCATTAATGGGTAATAATAAAAGGCCCAAATAGTTTTTATAAGTTATTTTTTGAAAAAGGTATTGGTCGGTTAAATTATCAATTTCAAATAGGCTGCCAATTAAGCGTTCTATCATGACCTTTATTAAAATAAAAACACCAATGCCAAACCCTAACTTAACAATGGTATCAATAGAAATGGTTTTAATGCCTGTTATCTTTTGGTAAATAATTAGAGTGAAAACAGATGCTGTAAGGATAAGGTTAAAAAACAATAAAGCTTCAAACTTGTCAAAGAATTTCTGTTCGCGTGCATAAATTTTTAGGTACTTAGAGTTTCCTAAAACATAAATAAAATCACTAAAACGTTTAGGGGCTATTAGTTTTGTAATAGCTATGGAAATAAGACCCGTAACCAAGAAAATTGTAAATAATTCGTTTGATATAGTTTCTCTAAGCATCTTGTAAAATTATTACAAATATTTTATTAGTTGCTTTAATTATTAAGGAATATTTAAAAAAAATAAAGTCTTAATAATGTACATTTGCTAAAATTTAAACCTGTTTCACGAAAGTTCAAGAATGACAGATACAATTGTTATTATCCCTACTTATAATGAAATAGAGAATATTGAGGCTATTATACATGCGGTATTTTCTAAATCAGACAGTGTCCATATTTTAATAGTTGATGATAATTCTCCTGATTTGACCGCTTTAAAAGTTAAACAACTACAAGAGGACTACCCAAACAGGTTGTTTTTGGAAGTTAGAAAAGAAAAATCTGGATTGGGTACAGCGTATATTCATGGCTTTAAGTGGAGTTTGAATAAAGCGTATAAATATATTTTTGAAATGGACGCCGATTTTTCACATGACCCCAACGATTTAGTAAAGCTACACTATGCTTGCCATAATAAGGGTGCAGATGTTGCTATTGGTTCACGTTATATAACAGGTGTAAATGTTGTAAATTGGCCCATGAGCAGGGTGCTCATGTCGTACTTTGCATCAAAATATGTGCGCCTAATTACCGGGATGAAAATTCATGATACCACGGCAGGGTTTGTGTGCTACAAGCGAGCGGTACTACAGACCATAGATTTAAATGCTATTAAATTTATTGGATATGCGTTTCAAATTGAAATGAAGTTTAAAGCGTATTTAAAAAAGTTTAAAATTATAGAAGTTCCTGTAATATTTACCGATAGAACACGAGGAGAATCTAAATTAAGTTCGGGGATAATTTCGGAAGCCATATTTGGGGTTATTTCCATGAAATTGAAAAGTCTGTTTAAGTGAAAACTAAAACTAAAAGTAGAAAGCAGTAAAAAGGTAAAAGGGGCTAGGCATAAGTATGTATTAAAGGCCTTTTACTTTAAATCTTTATAAACTAAAAAATGAAACCTAAAACAACACTTATAAAGCATGCCAACATTGTTAATGAGGGCACTATTTTTAAGGGCGATATATTAATTGAAGGAGAGTTTATTAAAGAGATAAACGAATCTATTAGTGCTAAGTCTTCTGAAGTACATGTACTTGACGCTGAAGGGAAATATTTATTACCAGGGGTCATAGACGACCAGGTCCATTTTAGAGAACCTGGTTTAACCCATAAGGCAACCATTGAAACCGAATCTAAGGCAGCTGTTGCTGGAGGGATTACCTCTTTTATAGAAATGCCCAATACAACCCCCCAAACAACAACTATTGAGAAGTTGGAAGAAAAGTTTGAGATAGCATCCAAAACAGCGTATGCTAATTATTCTTTCATGTTTGGTGGGACTAACGATAATTTGGAAGAGATTTTAAAGGTTGACCCTAAAACAGTTGCTGGTTTAAAATTGTTTTTAGGGTCTTCAACAGGAAATATGTTGGTTGATGACCCACAGGTGTTAGAAAAAATCTTTAAAAGCACAAACATGGTTATTTCGGTGCATTGTGAAGATGAGGCTACCATAAAAAAGAATTTTCAAGAGCATTTAGATCGTTATGGAGAAGCAATTCCTATAACGTGCCATCCTGATATAAGAAGTGAGACGGCTTGTTATTTGTCATCGTCCAAAGCGATTGAGTTGGCAAAAAAAACAGGAGCAAGATTACATGTGTTTCATATTTCCACAGGAAAGGAAACCAATTTATTCAGTAACAAAATACCATTGAAAGATAAAAAAATTACTGCTGAGGTTTGTATTCACCATTTGTGGTTTTCTGATGAGGATTATGATAAAAAAGGTACTTTGATAAAATGGAACCCAGCTGTAAAAACAAAAAAGGATCAAAGTCAGTTATGGGATGCTTTATTGGACGATAGAATAGATGTGATAGCTACAGACCATGCCCCGCATACTTTAGAAGAAAAGAAAAACGTTTATACAAAGGCACCTTCAGGTGGACCGTTGGTTCAGCATGCTTTGCCAGCTATGTTAGAAATGTACCATAAGGGCAAAATATCTATTGAAAAGATTGTTGAAAAAATGTGTCATAACCCTGCTATCTTATTTGAAATAGAAAAAAGAGGCTATATTAAGGAAGGTTATTTTGCCGATTTGGTTTTGGTGGATTTAAACAATCCCTGGACTGTGAAAAAAGATAATATTTTATATAAATGTGGGTGGTCGCCTTTTGATGGTGTAACCTTTAGGTCTAGAATTACACACACACTTATAAATGGTAGTATTGTTTATCAAAATGCAAAGTTTACCAATGTAAAATCTGCTAAACGATTAACTTTTAAAAGATAATGCTAAAACAAATTATTGGATATATAAGTATAGCGGTTTTTATAACAGCTTGTGGCAACTTTAATGGGCCCAAGAAACCTAAGAACCTGATTTCTAAAGACCAAATGGTGGATATTTTAATAGATGCCAGATTAATTGGTTCTGCCACTTCTGCAAACAGAAAAATTATGGAATCGCATGGTATAGACCCAGACAGTTATGTGTTTAATAAATATGGTATAGATAGTTTGCAATTTAAATTGAGCAATGATTATTATGCCTACCACGTAAAGGACTACGAGGAAATTTACAAGAAAGTTATTGATAGCTTGGATAAACTTAAAACCTATTTGGCCGATTTAGAGAAAGCCGAAGAAGAAAAAATGGTAGACTCTATCAAGTCCTTAACAAAGAAGAAAGAAGATTCTATAACGGCCTTAAAAGTAAGGGACTCCTTAAAGTTAAAACGGGAAAGGGATTCTTTAACTGAAGTTTTATTGGAAAAGAAAGCTGAAGTTGAGGGCGTTTTAATTAATCCTGTTTCAGAAACTGACCTCCAACCTTAATAATAGTGTTGTTTATATCTTTAAATTGATAGCTTAGAGCTGCTTTAATTTTACTACTGCTATAATTGGTTTTTGTAGATAAAGATTTAGCCAAATGTTTGGTTAGCTGTCTTCGCTTGCCAGTTAATTTATGCCATAACCAATCTAGCTTCCACCCCCAGCCAAGTAGTTTTTTGTTTGCAAGCGTTTTAGGAGGTGTTGAATTGACCGATATTGCCAAAGTTTCTAAAAACTGTTTATAGGTCCAACTTTCGGCAACCAAAATGTAGCGTTCGTTGGTTATGTTGCTTTTTAAAAGTGCTATCATAATGGAAACAACATCTTCAACAGCAATTAATCCAATAGTCCCAGAAGTGTAATGCTTTAATCCTTGTTTTGCTTTTTTAAATAAAGACCCGGTACCATACTTCCATATACCGGCACCCAAAATTACCCCAGGGTTTACAATAACAGCATTTAAGCCTTCTTGTGTAGCGCGCCAAACCTCCATTTCTGCGCCATATTTTGTAATGGCATAAACACTATGGTCCTCTTCGGTATTCCAAATGGAAGTTTCAGTAATGGGTTGGTTGTTAGTAGCATTTCCCAATGTAGCTATAGAGCTAACATAACAAAGCTTTTTAATCTTGTTTGCTATGCATAGGTTCACAATATTGGCAGTGCCAACAATATTTGTTTTCCTAAGCAAATGGTATTTGTCGGGTTCGAAAGAGACAAAAGCTGCACAATGGTACACATAAGAAATATTCTTAAAAGCATCTTGTAATGATGGAATGTCCAATATGTTAGCTTCTATCCATTCTATCTTTTCAAAAAGCGGTATATAGTCATTTGTGTAAGAGGCAAAAACATTTTTGGTATGGGCTAATTTACGCTCACTTCTATAAATAGCCTTAACCTTTTCGTTATTGCTAACAAGTTTGTAAAGTAAATGTGCGCCAACTAAACCAGTACCTCCCGTTACTAAAATCATGCAACTAAAGTAAAGAATTATTCATAATACATGAGTAATTATCCATTGATTTTTATCTTTGCCGTAGTTTACCAAAAATAAGAAGAAATGATAAAGAATTTTGTTGAAGAGTTAACTTGGAGGGGGATGATACATACTGTTATGCCCGGTGCTGAAGACCACTTAATGGAAAGCATGCGAAGCGCTTATGTGGGCTTTGATCCTACGGCAGATTCTTTACATATTGGAAATTTAGTGCCTATTATGTTATTGGCTCATTATCAGCGTTGTGGGCACAAGCCCATAGCATTGGTTGGTGGTGCAACAGGTATGATTGGTGATCCGTCAGGAAAATCGAGTGAACGTAATTTGTTGGATGAAAAGACCTTACGCCATAATCAAGAATCCATTAAAAAGCAATTGGCCCATTTCCTGGATTTTGAAAGTGATGCCGATAATGCAGCTGTTTTAGTAAACAATTATGATTGGATGAAAAATTTTTCGTTCCTTGAATTTATTCGTGACGTGGGTAAGCACATTACGGTTAATTACATGATGGCCAAAGATTCTGTAAAAAATAGAATTTCTTCAGAATCATCTGAGGGAATGAGTTTTACAGAGTTTACCTATCAATTAGTACAGGGTTACGATTTTCTTCATTTATATAAAGAAAATGGTTGTTCCATACAAATGGGAGGTAGCGACCAATGGGGTAATATTACCACAGGAACAGAATTGATTAGAAGAATTTCTGGAGGGAAAGGGTTTGCAATTACCTGTCCTCTAATCACAAAATCCGATGGTTCAAAATTTGGAAAATCTGAAGGAGGTAATGTTTGGTTGGATGCTGATAGAACCTCGCCGTATAAATTTTATCAATATTGGTTAAATTCAAGTGACGAGGATGCCGAAAAATATATTAAGATTTTTACATTTTTAACGGAGGAAGCTGTAAACGATTTAATAGCCCAACATAAAGAAGCGCCTCATTTGCGTGTTTTGCAAAAACGATTGGCCGAAGAGATTACAACCATGGTACATTCTAAAGAAGACTTAGAAAATGTGATTAAGGCCAGTGAAATCCTTTTTGGAAAATCTACCAGCGATGATTTAAAGCAGCTTAATGAGAAAACATTTTTAGATGTTTTTGATGGGGTGCCGCAAACAGAAATATTTAAGAGCGATATAGAAAACGGATTGGATATTATTGTGGCTTTAGCCGAAAAAGGTGGGTTTTTAAAGTCGAATGGTGAAGCGCGTCGTGCCTTAAAGGAAAATGCTGTTTCGGTTAACAAAGAAAAAGTGAAAGAAGGGTATATGATTACTGAAAAGGACTTAATTAACAATAAGTTTGTATTGTTGCAACGCGGCAAAAAGAGCTATTTTGTTTTAACCTTGGTATAAAAAACTGAGGCCTGGTTATACAACCAGGCCTCAACTTACTAACCAACCAACTAAAAATCAATCTTTCTTTATTCTTAGCTGGTGTAGTAGTCGGGTGTAATTAGTAAACCTTACATGTAATAGCAATTATTTATAAGACCATTAGATTGCAGCCCCTGATATCGGAGTTGTCAAAACGTCCAATAACTTCAAATGTTCCATTATTGTAAACTTTACCCAAGTCTTGGGTTGCAATAAACGCGCAGGAATTAATATTGGCTAAATCTATAATGTTTATACCGCCTGCTTTTCCGGTAGTTAAAATACTTAAAGCATCTTCAGTATCGCGAGTTAAAACTTGCATCCATTGTGGGCATTTAAAAAGTCCGTTCCCTTTGGAATATGCTTGACTTAGCAATTCCGTCATTCCATATTCACTATGAATTGTTTGAATGCCAAACCCCGCCTTTAATTTATTATGGAGTTCCTCTCTAATTAATTCTTTCCTTCTTCCTTTCATGCCACCAGTTTCCATAACAATGGTATTTTTTAATTTAAATTGATAGGTTTCAACCAAATCTAATAGGGCAAATGATACGCCAATAAGCAATACATTTTTATTTTGGGAGTCCAAGGTTCTTAAAGCATCTTTTAATGCGTCATGATTATTTAAGTAAAAGCCACTCTCAGGATGTTTAGACTTTTTAATCATCGCGTCTACCATATAGATTAATGAGGAGCCCTCACGCTCTAGATAGGAAGGTAGCAATGCCAAAACTACATAGTCTTCAATAGGACCATAAAATGTTTCAAACCCTTTTTCAAAACTGGTTTTGTAAACAGCTATATCGGTAACAAAATGTTTGCTGTTTAAGTTACTTGTAGTGCCAGAACTTGTAAAAATGGTTTCAATCTTATTTTTAGAGCTTAAAACTTCATGTGTTTTAAAAAATTGTATGGGCAAGAAAGGGATATCTTTAATAGACTTAATACTACTGGGATGCTTATACAGTAGATCGCAAAAAGAACGATACACCCTGTTGTTTTCAAACTGATGTTTAAAAACCTGGAGTGCTAAGCTTTCAAAATCGCTTGGCGTATTAATATTAAAAATAGAATTGCTATTTACCATAGACAATAACAAAAGTAGATAAAATAAAAAAGCGCTACTAAACAGTAGCGCTCTAAATTTACAATGGCGGTTTAAATTATTTAACGATTAATTCCTTTGTCGAAACGGCATCGTTTTGAGTAGCTCTAATAATGTAGATTCCTGCTTTTAATTTAGAAATGTCCAGTTTATTAGTATTCATGGTTTTGTGTAAAACCTCTTTACCAACAATATCAAATACAGCAATATCTATTTTAGAATGGTTTTTGCTAGACACAGTAATAGCTGTTGACGAAACGGGGTTAGGGGTTATTTTAAAACCCTCAATCAATTTTTCTTTAATCGATAGTGTTGGGCCTTGCGAATAACTTCCAGGTGTACTACTAGTAATGGTTATCCAAGACATTGAGTCTTCATCGTATTCCAATGAATACCCTAATGGGGTGGCGCTGCTTTCTGTAGCTCCAATTTCTACAGAAGTAAGCCCAATGGCATCTCCTGCAGTAGCGGTAAAGCTTCCTTCGTAGCTTAAAAACTGCATATTAGTGGAGCCGGCTTTAACAAGTGCTATGCCATCAGGAGAACCATTTTGTATGGATTTAGAAAATACAACTTCAATGGCACCAACTCCAGTATTGCCTTCGTCGTCAATAGTACCACTTAAATCTTTAGAGGTGATAACACCACCGCCATTGCCATTGTAAATAATTATGGTATAATCTGTTAAATCGGTTCCTGCAGGACCAGCTATTTCAACAAATTCACCAGTATCTATGCCATCATTGTCATAATGGAATTCGTTGATATATACACCGTCAACACTACCTGTAATACCAACATTAGTCTGCCCGAAAGCTAGCATAGAAATTAATAAGTTAAATGTAATAAAGTAAGATTTGATCATAAAATATGTAAGTTTAAAATTTTTATTAAAAACAAAATACTTACATTTTTAAAAAATATCCAAAAAAAACAGCATATTTTGCTGTTATTAATAAAAAAAACACGTATTTACTACTTAATCACTAATTTTCTGGTCTCGCTGATATTGTTTTCTGTGATTTTTAAAATATACACGCCTTTACTCAAGTTAGAAATGTTTAATTCTTTTCCAGTTATTACAGTAGTGAAGATATGTTTGCCTAAAACGTCAAAGAATTCTATTTTCTTAGTTAAATTACGCCTAGATGTAATATAGATATAAGTTTTACCGTTTGTTACCGGATTAGGGTATATAGATAGATTTTCTATATTTTGTTGAACAGGAGGATTTTGGCTTATACTATTTTGAGCAATCCCTTGTTGGGCAGCTAAAAATATTAAGACAAAAAATAAAGTTAAAAAGTAGTTTTTTTCCATAGGTAAAATTCAACGTTATAAAGGTAATAAATTACAACAAAAGTCATTCCAAAAAAATGTTAAAGATTTTGTTATTTAACCGAAAAATTAAATTGATGTAATTGGATTGTTACCTTAATGTTATTAATTTTAATATTTTAATGTATTTGTGTTAATAGTTTTATCTTTACTTCTTAAAGAAAGTTTAACAATGTCTTAAGGATGAATAAAAAGGATATTAAAATATTATTAGTTGATGATGAACCAGATATTTTGGAAATAGTTGGTTACAATTTATCAAATGAAGGGTACCAAATAATTACTGCTGAAAATGGACAAGAAGGAGTAAAGAAGGCAAAAAAAGAGATACCCCACTTAATAATTCTCGATGTCATGATGCCAGAAATGGATGGTATTGAAGCCTGTGAACTCATTAGAAAAAATCCAGATTTACAAAATACACTCATAGTTTTTTTAACTGCCAGAGGAGAAGATTATTCGCAAGTAGCTGGGTTTGATGCTGGAGCCGATGATTATATAACAAAGCCTATAAAACCTAAGGTTTTGGTAAGTAAAGTAAAGGCGTTGTTAAGGCGTTTTAAAGAAGAAGAGACAACAGACACTGTTAAAGTGGGCAGCTTGGTAATAAATAGAGACGAATACAAAATCACTTCAAAAGGAAAAGAAATTATTTTACCAAGAAAAGAGTTTGAATTGTTATCTTTACTAGCGTCTAAACCAGGAAAAGTTTTTAAACGTGATGAGATACTAGATACTGTATGGGGCAATGAAGTTGTAGTTGGTGGTCGTACTATAGATGTACACATTAGAAAGCTTCGTGAAAAAATAGGAGATGATAGTTTTAAAACAATAAAAGGGGTAGGCTATAAGTTTGTAGATTAATGCAGTTAAAATTTAAAAAATCGTATAAGTTTGCGATAAAAACATCGCTATACATTACCATATTTATAACGCTCTTAACGAGTGTTTTTTTATATGTTTTTTACACCTTCAATATTTTCTATTTGTTGGCTTTTGTGCTTTGTACATACTTTTTTTCCTTTTTGGTTGTTCAACTAAGAGTGGAAAAATTTATTTACAAGCGGGTTAAAAAAATATACGACGATTTAACGCTTTTAGAGTCCACAAGTTTAACAAAGGGAACCATTACAACAGATATGCAAACCCTAACCCAAGAGATTGATAAGTTTGCAAAAGACAAAAAGATTGAAATAGAAACTCTAAAAGTTAGGGAACACTACAGAAAAGAATTTTTGGGTAATGTGTCGCACGAGTTAAAAACACCATTGTTCACTGTTCAAGGATATCTTTTAACTCTGTTGGATGGTGCTATGGATGATAAAAACCTTAGGACGAAATATTTAGAAAGAGCCAATAAAGGTGTAGAACGTTTGGGGTACATTATTAAGGACTTGGATATGATAACTAAGTTGGAAGTGGGCGATTTAAGTTTAAATATAGAGGTTTTTGATATTGTGGAATTGGTAAAGAACGTATTTGATATGTTTGAAATGAAAGCTGCCAAGAAAAAAATAACACTCACCTTTGATATTGATTATCCTAAACCAGTTCTAGTAAATGCCGATAAAGAGCGTATACAACAAGTGCTTGCAAACTTAGTTGTTAACTCTATTAAGTATGGAAGAGAAAAAGGTACTACAGAAGTAAGTATTGAAAACTTAATTAAAAACAAAGTTATTGTAAGGGTTACCGATAATGGTGAGGGCATAGAAAAAACACATTTACCCCGATTGTTTGAACGGTTTTATAGGGTTGATAAAAGTGGTTCTAGAAAAGAAGGCGGATCTGGACTTGGGTTGTCTATAGTAAAGCACATTATTGAGGCACACGATGAGAAAATTTATGTAGAGAGTGATTTTGGTGTGGGTAGTGAATTTTCATTTACTCTCGAAAAGGCTAAATAGTGTTTTAAAATCTACTTTAAAATCAAAGGCCTTTAAACCCTTAAAACAGGCAATATCGTTTATTTTACTTATTGTAAATTCCTCTTGCTTGCAACTGGGTACTAAGTTTAATTCAGTAAGGCGCTTTGCTAAATATTCTTGTTCAAACTGACCTGGAGTTGGTATAAAAAAAGCCTTTTTATTAAGCTTTGCCAAGTCCATTAAAGTTGTATAACCAGAACGTGATATAACCAAGGCACTTTCATTTATGGTTTTTTCTAATAAATCAGATGTCATGAAATTATAAAGTGTCATGTTGCCTATTGTTTGCATGGTTTGTTCCTGTTCCATAATACCTTTAACAAAAACAATTTTTTTAGGATAGTTTTTAAATTCCAAAAGCAGCTTTTCCTCCAGTAGTGTTCGTTGGGGCTCAGGCCCAGAAAGCAAGATCAATACATCATTTACAATGTTCAATGATTTTTTTTCAAATCGACTTAAAGGACCAATATACTCAGTAGGTATTTCAAAAGTATTTGGGTGCCCCAGTTTGCCGCTTAAATTTATTTCTCCTTTAGTGTCTGGCACCCAACAAGCGTTAAACTTCTGTATAAATTTTTCATGAAGTTTTGTACTAAACCAAGTGGTTGTGCCGCTTAAAACATTTAGTTGATGCGTTATAAATATTGAAGGCACTTTTTTGCTATAAACACCTAATCTGTTATCTGAAATAATACCGGCAATCGTGTTGTTTTCAATGAAGATTTTAATGGCTTTTTTTTCAGCTTTAATAGCCTTAAGAAGCTTAGGGGAATCTTTTAGCATCTTTAATTTAAAATGTTTCCCTTTTTTAGCATACGTAACATTATAAGAAGGTAATTCAATAGATGAAAGTTTAGGGAATTCTTTTTGCAATAGTGTTAGTGCAACACCATCACTTGCAATGATTGGTTCAAAACCATTGGCAATTAACATGTTTATTATGGGAATACACCGAGTAGCGTGCCCCAACCCCCAATTTAGAGGTGCTACTAAAATTCTTTTTTTCATTAAATTCAAAGATAAGCATATTACCACTCTCGTATATTTCCTTAATTTTACCAAATAATTATTTTTTAACATTAATTAATAATTTAAAAAAATAGAAATTAACACGTGGGAAGTAAAAATAAGCTAAAGAGGTTTCGAGAAAATGAGACTTTTAAAAATGTATTTCAACCTTCTAGGGATGAGTTGATAACCAATAGGTTTTCATTAAAAGGACATTGGAACAAAACTATTTTTAAAAATAAAAACCCTTTAGTTTTAGAATTAGGCTGTGGAAAAGGTGAATATGCTGTAGCCTTGGCAAAAAAATATCCAAATAAGAATTTTATTGGGATTGATATTAAAGGCGCCAGATTTTGGAGAGGCGCTAAAACAGCTATTGAGGAAAACATACCCAATGTTGTTTTTTTGCGTACACAAATCGAGCTTATTGAGTATGCTTTTGCCCAGCAAGAGGTTGATGAAATTTGGATTACTTTTCCAGATCCGCAAATAAAATATAAGCGTACCAAGCATCGTATGACCAATACCGCTTTTTTAAAGCGCTATAAAACTGTTTTAAAGCCCGAAGGAATTGTAAACCTTAAAACCGACAGCGAATTTATGCACGGTTATACATTGGGACTGTTACATGGAGAGGGGCACGAAGTATTGTATGCCAATCACAACGTGTATAAACAAGAAGGCAGCCCTGAAGAGGTTACAAGTATTCAAACCTTTTATGAGTCACAGTATTTAGAACAAAACAAACCAATTACGTATATTCGATTTAAAATTAAATAGTTTTGAATATAACTTTTATTTTCTTTTTAGGTTTGTTTATAGCTTTAATTGGTGTTGTGCCACCAGGGCTATTAAACATGACAGCCGCAAAAATAAGTTTAAAAGAAGGGCATGTAAGAGGCATTATGTTCTCAATGGGTGTTTGTGTTATTGTTTTATTGCAAACGTACATAGCTGCCATTTTTGCTAGGTATTTAAGTAATCATACTGAGGTTGTGGATGTTCTTCAGCGTGTTGCTTTTGTAATTTTTGTACTCATTACAGTTTATTATTTACTAGTAGCCAAGAAGCAGCCCAAAAAGGTTGTAGAACCTCAAATACGGAGTAAGCATAGTCGTTTTTTTCAAGGCATGTTCTTGTCTGCAATAAATGTCTTCCCGATTCCTTACCAGGCTTACATGACAATTACAGTAGCATCATTTGGTTGGTTGGATTTTAGTCAAATTAGTATTATAGCATATATGGCTGGAGCAGCTATGGGGACCTTTGTTATGCTATATATCTATATGTTCTTTTTTCATAAAATAAAAGACAAGCCAATCGCTTCACAAAAAAATATGAACTACATTATAGGAAGTATTACAGGGATTATTTCTGTGGTTACTTTAATTAATATCATTAAAGAAATGTAGTTTATGAAAGCAGAAACTTTAAATTTTTTTGATAAAGTTTATCAAGTAGCAAAACAAATTCCTTATGGTCGTGTTACCAGTTATGGTGCCATTGCAAAATACCTTGGTGCTTCACGAAGTGCTCGGATGGTAGGGTATGCCATGAATGGTTCGGTGGGTAAAGAAGTTCCTGCGCATCGTGTGGTTAATAGAAAAGGGCTATTAACAGGTAAGCATCATTTTGAAGGCACTAATTTAATGCAACAGCTTTTAGAAAGCGAAGGGATTAAAGTTAAAGATAATCAAATACAAAATTTTGACAAGGTATTTTGGGATCCCTCAAAATCATTATAATTAAACTAAATATTAGTATAAATCATTTCCATGTAATCGCTTTAAATTCTAAACAATTCACTGTATATTTGCATCTTAGAATTAATCTAAATAGTGAATGAAGCTCAATAAACAAGATATACTTAAAGCATTAGAGTCCATAACAGTACCAGGTGAAGGTCAAAACATGGTTGAAAGCGGAGCCGTAACAAACGTTATGACTTTTGGCGATGAAGTGGTTGTGGACATAACGATAAAGAACCCCAGTTTACAAGCCAAAAAGCGGACCGAGGTGGATATTCTTAAAACCATTCACGATCAGGTTTATGAAAAAGCCAAAATTACGGTTAATGTAAAAGTAGATGCACCGGCAAAACCAAAGCCAAATGTTATAAAGGGAAATCCAATACCAGGCATTAATAATATTATAGCAGTAGCATCAGGAAAAGGTGGCGTTGGCAAGTCTACAGTGACAGCAAATTTAGCCGTTACCTTGTCTAAAATGGGTTTTAAGGTAGGTGTCTTAGATGCAGACATTTATGGGCCTTCCATACCCATTATGTTTGATGTGGAAACCGAAAAACCCCTTGCAATAAACATAGAGGGAAAGTCTAAAATGAAACCAATTGAAAACTACGGCGTTAAAGTCTTGTCCATTGGGTTTTTTACACAGCCTAATCAGGCGGTGGTATGGCGTGGTCCTATGGCGGCTAAAGCTTTAAACCAAATGATTTTTGATGCACACTGGGGTGAGCTTGATTTCCTGCTTTTAGATTTGCCCCCTGGAACGGGCGACATTCATTTAAGTATTATGCAATCTTTGCCCATTACGGGAGCTGTGGTAGTAAGTACACCTCAGAATGTTGCATTGGCAGATGCCAAGAAGGGAGTTGCTATGTTTCAACAAGACAGTATAAGCGTTCCTGTATTGGGAATTATAGAGAATATGGCCTATTTTACGCCAGAAGAATTACCAGACAATAAATATTATATATTTGGGAAAGAAGGGGCTAAAAATTTGGCATCCGATTTAGATGTGCCATTTTTAGGAGAAATACCTTTAGTACAAAGCATTAGAGAGGCTGGCGATGTAGGACGTCCAGCAGCGTTGCAAACAGCTACAGCTTTAGAGCAAGCATTTGAAAAGTTAACACAAAATGTGGTGCAAGAAGTTGTTAGACGCAATGAAGATTTGCCCCCCACTGAAGCTATAAAAATTACAACAATGGCTGGATGTTCAGCAGTTAAAAAGAAGTAGATGACATCAGAAGAAGTTAAAATAAATGTTGAAAAAGCGTTAGAAGAAATTCGCCCGTTTTTACAAAGTGATGGTGGTGATATTTCACTGTTGTCAATTGAAGAAAATGATACCTTGGTTAGAGTGCAATTGCAAGGGACATGTGTAGGATGTAATGTTAACCAAATGACATTAAAATCTGGTGTGGAAATGACAATTAAAAAATATGTTCCACAAATTGAACAAGTAATTAATATACAATCTTAAAATATAATCATTTTACTTATACTTCTGATAAATGACTTTTTCAGATTAAATTATTTTTTCTTGTCTAAGAAAAGTATCTAAATTGTCTGCAGCATCAAAACAACTACTAACTTTTGAGATTTCATTACAATATCCTGAATCTATCTTATATGATTTACAATCAAAATCAGATAGATCTACTTTTTCAAATCCTTTATTGATAAGTTTACACTGCTCAAAAAGACTGTCAATTGTTTCATAAGCTGTGGGGTCTACTCCATTTTTAAAAAGATAACCTCTTAAATAGTTTTCAATAGCAAATTGGGAATTTTTACAAACAGAGTAAGATACAATATCTTCTTGTGGTCTAAACAATTCTTGTTTTGCTTCATTCAATCTCTCTTGGGCATTTACAAATAATTCTTTGGCTTTTTTTTCCATGATAAAAGTATTTTAGAGTTAATAATTATAATAGTTTTATTCTAAATGTCATCATCTCATATGACATTTAGAATAAAACTTGTTATTGAACTTTAGCTAAGACTTTTAATTACATGTCTCTGTAAAGCTCTAAGCGTTCCCATTTTGAATCCACTTCCTCTTGTGCTTGATCAAGTAATGATTTGCCTAATACAGCATCATCTTTCACAACTCTTGTAAATCGTGTTTCATTATACATAAAATCACTTAAAGGAATTGTTGGTTTTTTAGAATCTAACCTAAATTTTTTCCCTTTTGGTTGTAATGGGTTAAACCTAAATAGAGGCCAATAACCAGAATCTACAGCTTTTTCTTGTTGCTCAGCACCATGTTTTAAATCATAGCCATGCTCACCACAATGTGAATAAGCAATAATTACTGAAGGTCCAGGATAAGCGGCTGCTTCTTCTAAGGCTTTAAGTGTTTGTAAATCTTTAGCACCTATGGCCACTTGAGCAACATATACATTTTGATAAGATATAGCTTGTAAGCCTAAACTTTTTTTGCTGGTTCGTTTTCCAGACACTGAAAATTTAGCACTAGCACCAAGAGGGGTTGCTTTGGAGGTTTGCCCACCAGTATTAGAATATACTTCGGTATCTAATATTAAAATATTAATATCTTCACCAGAAGCTAAAACATGATCGACACCGCCATATCCTATATCATAGGCCCAACCATCACCACCAAGAATCCAAACAGCTTTTTTTCGTAAGTATTCAGTTAAATGATTTAACTTTTTAGCATCTTCATTGTTAATGACTTCCAACGTCTTCTTAAGCTCTAAAATATCAGTATTCTTTTTGGCTTTTTCAGTCTCGGTTACCTCCGGATTGTTTATTATTGCTTCAACGATTGTACTGCCCACCAAAGGTTCTAAAGACTTTAATAGGTCTACTGCAATTTCTTGTTTTTTAGTAAGTGCTAATCGCATGCCTAAGCCAAACTCTGCATTATCTTCAAATAAGGAGTTTGCCCATGCAGGACCTCTACCAAATTCATTTGTTTTGTAAGGTGTAGTTGGTAAATTACCTCCATATATTGAGGAGCATCCTGTTGCATTAGCAATTAAAATACTATCACCATATAATTGGGTTAGCAATTTAATATATGGCGTTTCACCACAACCAGAACATGCACCAGAGAATTCAAATAATGGCTCCAAGAATTGAGACCCTTTAATATTGGTAATTTGTAACTCATTTCTATCATAATAAGGAAGATTAACAAAATAATCCCAATTAGCAGATTCATTGGCTTTTACATCCAATTTTTTCTTCATATTGATAGATTTGAAATCGTCTATCTCTTTACTAACGGCAGGGCAAACAGCTACACAAAGGTCGCAACCTGTACAGTCTTCTGGTGAAACCTGTAATACATAAGATTCTGTTTCAGAATTGAAAGGACGTCCTTTTGCAGGAACTGCCTTTAATGATGATGGTGCATTGGCTAAAAGATCATTTGAAACAACTTTTGACCTGATTGCTGCATGCGGACAAATAGCCACACATTTATTACATTGTGTACATAAGTTTTCATCATCCCAAACAGGAACAAAATCGGCAATACCACGCTTTTCATATTGTGTGGTTCCAGTTGGGAATGTGCCGTCAACAGGGAAAGCGCTTACAGGCAGTTCATCACCGGCACCAGCCAATATTTTCTCCAAGACTTCTTTTACAAATCCATCGGGAGCATCTGTCATTGCAGATAATAATGGTTTTTCGCTATTTGATATTTTTGGGTATTCTACTTTTTGTAAATTCTCAAGTGCTTTATCAACCGCATTGAAGTTCATTTTTACGATTTTTTCTCCTTTGTGAGAATATGATTTTACAATGGCATCTTTAATTTTTTGAATAGCCTCTTCTTTAGGTAAAATTCCTGAAATAGCAAAGAAACAAGTTTGTAAAACTGTATTGGCACGTTTACCAAGGTTGGCTTCAAGAGCTACTTTACTAGCATCAATAACATAAAATTCAGCTTCTTTATCTATAATTTCTTTTTGAAGTCTTTTTGGTAATTCATTCCAAATCTCATCTTTTGAGAATGGTGAATTTAATAAAAATGTACCACCTAATTTTAGGTCGGATAGCATGTTATATTTTTCAATAAAATTAAATTGATGGCTTGCGATAAAATCAGCTTTATCAATTAGGTAGGTAGAATAAATGGGTTCTGGGCCAAAGCGTAAATGGGAAATAGTTTGTGCTCCTGCTTTTTTAGAGTCATAAACAAAATATCCTTGTACATAATTATTAGTTGTATCTCCAATAATTTTAATAGAGTTTTTATTGGCACCAACAGTACCATCAGAACCTAATCCGTAAAACATACAATTAATAGTTGTGCGTTTTACAGAAAAATGCTCATCAATTTCAATGTTTGTGTTTGTTACATCGTCATTAATACCTACAGTAAAATGGTTTTTTGGTTTTGCTTTTAATAATTCGTCATAAATGCCTTTAACCATCTTAGGATTGAACTCTTTTGAAGAAAGTCCATATCTACCACCAACAACAATTGGTATTGGTCTTTTGCTTTCATTTATAGCAGAAATAACATCTAAATAAAGTGGTTCGCCAACGCTTCCAGGTTCTTTAGTTCGATCCAGTACAGCTATTTTTTCAACAGTTTGGGGTAGTGCTTGTATAAAGTTTTTAATGGAGAACGGTCTATATAATCGAACCAAAAGAGCGCCTATTTTTTCGCCTCTTTCAACCAATTCAGATACAGTTTCTTTAACTGCGCCTTCACCAGATCCCATAATAATTATAATACGTTTAGCTTCGGGGTGACCTATATAATCAAACAAGTTGTATTTACGTCCTGTGTGGCTGTAAAACTCATCCATTGTATTTTGAACAATTTCAGGAACGTTTTGATAATATTTGTTGGATGCTTCTCTAGCTTGGAAAAAGACATCTGGATTTTGAGATGTACCTCTAACTACAGGGTGATCGGGATCTAGAGAACGCTTTTTGTGTTCCATAATCTTATCCTCTGGCATCATTGCTTTAATAACCTTGTCAGGAATACTGTCTATTTTTGAAATTTCGTGCGAAGTTCTAAACCCGTCAAAAATATTTAAAAAAGGCACTCTTGATTTTAATGTAGCAATTTGGGAAATTAATGCAAAATCTTGTGCTTCTTGTACAGAGCTTCCAAATAGCATAGCAAAACCAGTTTGTCTTGCCGCCATAACATCGGAATGATCACCAAAAATTGAAAGTGCATGTGTAGCTACTGTTCGTGCAGCTACATGAATAACATTAGGCAATAATTCGCCTGCTATTTTATACATATTGGGAATCATGAGGAGTAATCCTTGTGATGCGGTAAATGTTGTAGTTAATGCACCAGCTTGTAAGGACCCATGGACTGCTCCTGCGGCACCGCCTTCACTTTGCATTTCAACTATTCTAGGTATATTGTTCCAAATATTTTTTTGACCTTTTGAACTATAAACATCCACATGTTCGCCCATTGGTGATGCGGGTGTTATTGGGTAAATAGCACAAACCTCATTCGTTTTGTGTGCTACTCTTGCTACAGCTTCATTGGCGTCACATATGAGCTTTTCAAATCCTTTTTCCATAATACTTATAATTTATTAATTTCAGATACTAAATAAGTGGTATGAAATTACAAATAGCGTATCACTAATTCTATGACTTATGTCAGCTAAGCAAAAAAATCAATTCAAGCAAAATATAGTGTAAAAGTATTTAGTGAAAGGGTTTTATTTGGGCACAAAAAGTAGAATATCCAAAAATATAATATACAATAAATCAATTGATTAAGTAATATTACTAACTAGGTTAGTAATATTACTAAAAAACAAAACAAAATTTTTAATGATAAATTTACTCGCCGTGTAACCAAGCTTTTTTAGCCAAGAGCGCTTCTTCAGATTCTACGTGATTCTCATCAGGGACACAGCAATCTACAGGGCATACGGAAGCACATTGAGGTTCATCATGAAATCCTTTGCACTCGGTACATTTGTCTGAAACAATAAAATAGAATTCATCAGAAATCGGATCATTTTCTGCATCAGCATCGACTTCATTGCCACTAGGAGTTGTTACTATTCCTGATAAAGCAGTTTCATCAGAATAAGACCAGTTTTGATCTGGCTCATAAATGGCGTTATTAGGACACTCCGCAACACATGCATCACAGTTTATGCATTCATCTGTTATAATTATAGCCATAATTTAAGTTTTTTATTATAAATACATTACAATATTAAATCTAATTTGAATTCTTTTTAATGACATAAATCATATTTCATAATAAAAAGTGAAGTTATATTTAGGCACATTAAATACAGTATCATTTAATGAATTCAATAAATTAACTAAATATGTAATACATGATATTGACAGAAAAAGAGAAGATTCAACCAGAGGTCTTAGAGGCCGTTGTAATTAGATTTGTTGGAGATTCAGGTGATGGCATGCAGTTAACAGGGACCCAGTTTTCTGACACTTCTGCCATGTTTGGAAATGATATTGCAACGTTTCCAAACTATCCTTCAGAGATTAGAGCGCCACAAGGGAGCTTATATGGTGTTTCGGGTTTTCAAGTGCATATTGGAAGTGTAGAAGTAAGTACACCAGGAGATAATTTGGATTTGTTGGTAGCTATGAATCCGGCTGGGTTAAAAACCAATTTATATGCTTTAAAACCTGGACATACTATTATAGTTGATGCGGATGCATTTACTAAAAAAAATCTTGAAAAAGCACAATATGAATCGAATCCACTTGAAGACCATAGTTTGGATAATTATAGGGTAATTCAAGTTGATATGACTTCATTAACCAAAGAAGCTTTAAAGAGTGTGGAGGGATTGGATAACAAGACCATTATTAGAAGTAAAAATATGTTTGCTTTAGGAATGGTATACTGGATGTATGGTCGTGCAAAAGAGCATACTATTGATTTTTTTAATAAAAAATTTAAAACAAAACCCCATTTAATTGAAGCCAATACTAAGGTTCTAAACGCAGGATATTATTTTGCTGAAACATTAGAGCTTATACCAAATGCCTATACTATTTCGCCAGCAAAAATGGCATCTGGAACCTACAGGGTTATTATGGGAAATACAGCGACAGCTTGGGGCTTTTTGGCAGCGGCCGAAAAATCTGGATTAGAGCTGTTTTTAGGATCATACCCTATTACACCTGCAACAGATATATTACATGAGTTGGTTAAACACAAACACTTTGGTGTTAAGGCCTTTCAAGCTGAAGATGAAATTGCAGGAATTACATCGGCCATTGGAGCGTCTTTTGCAGGCGATTTAGCCATAACTACAACATCTGGACCAGGATTAGCCCTAAAGGGAGAAGCATTGGGATTGGCTATGGCCGTGGAATTACCATTGGTTGTGGTTAACGTGCAGCGTGGGGGACCATCAACAGGTTTGCCAACAAAAACCGAACAGTCCGATTTAATGCAAGCTATGTATGGTAGAAATGGAGAAAGTCCTGTTATAGTGATTGCTGCTAGTACACCAGCAAACTGTTTTGATTTTGCATTTCAAGCTGCAAAGCTGACCTTGGAGCATATGACCCCCGTTATTTTATTGACAGATGGTTATATAGCAAATGGCTCTGCTCCCTGGAAAATTCAGAGTGTTGACCAACTTCCGGACATAAAGAACAATATTACTAAAACTGGAGTTGAAAACTGGCATCCGTATACCAGAAATGAACACACATTGGCCCGTAATTGGGGTATTCCAGGAACACCTGGGTTAGAACACCGGGTTGGTGGTTTGGAAAAAGACAGTATTACGGGAAATGTAAACCAAGCTCCTGAAAATCATGAAAAGATGACACAATTGAGAGCTGAAAAAGTAAAGCGTGTTGAAAATTATATTCCAGAGATTAAAACTGAATTTGCTGATTCTGGCGATTTGTTGGTTGTTGGTTGGGGAGGAACATATGGCTCTTTGCACTCGGCAGTAAAGCAAATAAACCAAGAAGGATATAAATCTATTGGGTTTGCACATTTTAATTATATCAATCCACTTCCAAAAAACACAAAAGATTTATTGTCAAGATTCAAAAAGATTCTTGTTTGTGAATTAAACAACGGTCAGTTTGCCAATATTTTAAGAATGAATTTCAGTGGTTTTGAGTTTTTACAGTTTAATAAGGTTCAGGGTTTGCCATTTGGGAATAATGAACTTATCGATGAATTTAAAAAAATAGTAAAATAAATATGGAAACAATCGTTGAAAAAAAATACACTTACAAAGATTTTGAAAGTGACCAGGAAGTAAGGTGGTGTCCAGGATGTGACGACTATGTTATTTTACGTTCAATGCAAAAAGCACTTCCAGAAATGGGAGTTAAAAAAGAAGATGTTGTATTTATATCTGGCATAGGATGTTCATCACGTTTTCCTTATTATATGAATACCTATGGTATGCATACAATACATGGTAGAGCGCCTGCAATTGCTACAGGAGTAAAGATGGCTAATCCTAACTTAAGTGTTTGGGTAATGACAGGAGATGGTGATTCTATGGCTATTGGAGGCAACCATTTTATTCATGTTTTAAGAAGAAATGTTGATTTAAATATTGTTCTTTTTAACAATGAGATTTACGGATTAACAAAGGGGCAGTTTTCACCAACCTCATTGGTTGGTCAAAAAACAAAATCGTCACCATATGGAAACACTCAGCCTCCTTTCAGTCCAGGAGAATTAGCCCTTGGTGCCAATGCTCGCTTTTTTGCAAGAATAGGGGGAAATGTGCCTAAGGATATTTCTCAGATCATTATAGAAGCCCATAAATTTAAAGGAACTTCTCTAATAGAGGTCTTACAAAACTGTGTTATTTTTAATGATGGATGTTATAGTAATGTAACTAGTAAGGATGTTAAAGAGGATAAGCAGATTTTTTTAGAACATGGAAAACCAATGATTTTTGGCAAAAACCGAAATAAAGGATTGGTTTTAAATGGTTTAAAAATTGAAGTAGTTAATATAGGAGAAAATGGCATTACAGAAGCCGATGTTTTAGTGCATAATGCTAAAGAAAAAGATCCAACACTACACCAAATGTTAGTGCGATTAACGTATCCATTAGCAACAGGAATCATTAGAAGTTTTGATGATGTGACTTTTGAAGAACGAGAAGATGCTTTAACAAAGCAAGTTAAGGCAAACTCTAAATTTAAAGAAACAAATGACCTGTTTTATTCTGGAGAAATATACATGGTAAAATAGGAGCAAGACATTTGCGAAATAAATTTTTGAAAACTGACTTATGTCATTTAAAAGGCAAATATTTACCACTAATTTTGAATTGTTAAAAAGAATTTTTAAATGGGATCAGAAGCCATCATCGTATTTTTAATTGCCGGAATTGTTCTGGTTGCTGGAGCAAATTTCTTGTCAAATTTAATTTCCCATAAATCGGATAATGCCCAAAAGCGTGAACCTTATGAAAGTGGGATGTCTACCATTGGACCAACTTGGGTGCAATTTAAAGTGGGGTATTATTTATTTGCAATTTTGTTCTTGGTGTTTGATGTTGAGGTCGCTTTTCTTGTGCCTTGGGCCGTAGTTTTTAAAGATTTTGGGGCCATAGGCTTTATAGAGATTCTTCTTTTCTTGTTCATTTTAGGATTAGGATTAATTTATGCATGGAAAAAAGGAGCATTGAAATGGGAGTAGAAAACATACCACAAATACCGGACGATTTTCCTGGAAAGGTTATTCCAGCTGGAAACGGCGCTAATGTTATCGTTACATCTTTAGATAAAATCATAAACTGGGGACGCTCAAATTCATTGTGGTCCCTTTATTTTGGAACTAGCTGTTGCGCTATTGAAATGATGCAAACAGGGGCAGCTAGACACGACTACTCACGATTTGGATTTGAGGTAGCAAGACCTTCCCCACGTCAGGCAGATTTAATCATCATTGCAGGGACTATTGTCAATAAAATGGCACCGGTTTTAAGACGTTTGTACGACCAAATGGCGGAACCAAAATACGTGATTGCCATGGGTGCTTGTGCTATTTCTGGAGGCCCTTTTTTTTACAATACGTATTCGGTAGTGAAAGGAGCAGATCACGTAATTCCAGTAGATGTATACGTTCCGGGGTGTCCACCTAGACCTGAAGCGCTTTTAGAAGGGATGCTGATGCTTCAAGATAAGATTCGAACTGAAAACATGAAACATAAAGCCAATCCAATTGATGGGTTTGATGACGGTCAATAAAAACGGTATGTTATGACAAATGAAGCTTTACAAAATTTGATTGCCACTTGGGTTCCAGGCTTGGAATTCTCAGAAGAGGAATCACAATTTTTAAATATTTCGGTTCAGCAAGAACACCTTCACGGTTTAATGTCAAAATTAAAAAGTGACATAGAAACCAAATTTGATTATTTGTTTTGCTTGAGTGGTGTGGACTGGGGAGAAGAATTAGGTGTGGTATATCATTTAGAATCCACTGATTATAGGCATCAAATAGTCGTAAAAGTAAAAACTACTAATAGAGAAAACCCAACCTTTGATTCGGTTTGTGACATATGGAGAACAGCCGAATTTCATGAGCGCGAGGTCTTTGATTTTTTTGGAATACAATTCAATAATCATCCCAATTTAAAACGTCTTTTTTTGTCTGATGAATGGAAAGGATTCCCTTTGAGAAAAGATTATGAAGACGATATTAATATGGTTATAAAATAGTTATGGAAACTGCCGTTATAAATAATAATTTCAAATCAGAGGAATACTTTATCAATATGGGGCCTCAGCATCCCGCAACACATGGTGTATTGCGCTTGCTATTAACCATTGATGGTGAAATCATTAAAAAGGTAGATCCAGATTTGGGTTATATACACCGTTCCATTGAAAAGATGTGTGAGCGTGATAGCTACCAACAAATCGTTCACCTTACTGATAGAATGGATTATCTATCGGCCAATATTAATAATGAAGCAGTTTGTTTAGCGGTTGAAAATGCTTTACAGGTGGAGGTTACAAACCGTACTAAAGTTATAAGAACCATTGTTGGGGAACTTACCAGAATCGCTTCTCACTGTTTATGGTGGGGTGTTATGGGTATGGATGTGGGTGCATTGACAACCTATTTTTATGGATTTAGGGATCGAGAGATGATCAATGATATTTTTGAGGAAACCTGTGGTGCACGTTTAACCATGAATTATAATATACCTGGAGGATTGATGTATGATATTCATCCCAATTTTGTAAAACGAGTAAAAGATTTTATAGTACATTTTAAAACTAAAATCCCAGAATACGATCGGTTATTGAGCAATAATGTTATTTTCCAAAAACGAACTATGGGTGTTGGTGTGCTCTCAAAAGAAGACGCCATTTCTTATGGGGTTTCTGGTCCGGTTGGTAGGGCTTCTGGTTATTCCTGTGATGTGAGAAAACATCATCCATATAGTGCATTAGATCAAGTAACGTTTAAAGAAGCCTTGAGAACCGAAGGAGACACCTATGCGCGCTACCAAGTTAGAATTCAGGAAATGTGGGAGTCATTATCAATCATTGAGCAATTGATTGATAATATTCCCGAAGGTGATTTTAGAGTACAAACCAATGCCGTTATTAAATTACCTAAAGGAGAATATTACCAAAAAGTTGAAACGGCCAGGGGTGAATTGGGGGTTTATATCATTAGTACAGGAACCAAAAACCCGTACCGACTTAAATTCAGGTCACCAGGATTTTCAAACTTGTCGGTATTAAATCATATAGCAGTAGGAAGTAAAATAGCCGATTTAGTAGCTATAATGGCAACACTAGACTTAGTTATACCAGATATTGATAGATAATAACATGCACACTATGAATATAGTTTTAAATATAACAGACACAATTGAAGATTGGTTAATGGGTATGATGCCAGAAGGAATTGCAAGTGTTTCTGCAATGGTTATTGTTGCAGTTGTTTACTTAATGATTTTTGCAGTGGCCGGATTGTATTTAGTATTGCTAGAACGTAGAGTTGCAGCATGGTTTCAATTACGTCTTGGTCCTAATAGAGTTGGCTTTCAAGGGTTGTTGCAAACGATGGCCGATGCTTTAAAATTAGTGTCCAAAGAATTAACAGGAACAGTTAAGGCCGATAAGTTTTTATACAATTTAGCGCCTTATTTTGTAATTGTTACATCATTAATGGCATTGGGTGTTTTTCCATTTACACAAGGGTTTCAGGCTTTTGATATTAATATAGGCGTCTTTTTTTTGATAGCCATATCGTCCATTGGGGTCATTGGTATTTTATTAGCAGGTTGGAGTAGTAATAATAAATTCGCGTTAATTGGAGCCATGCGTAGCGGCGTTCAAACCATTAGTTATGAATTATCAATTGGCTTGTCTTTATTGACCATGGTTTTAATAACGGGCTCTTTACAACTTTCAGAAATTGTGGAAATACAAAAGCATGGTTGGCTTATTCTTCAAGGACATGTGCCTGCTATTATAGCTTTTATGATTTACATGATTGCAGGAACAGCAGAAACCAACAGAGCACCATTTGATATGGTTGAGGCCGAATCAGAATTGGGAGCTGGTTTTCATACTGAGTATTCAGGGATGAAATTTGCTTATTTCTTCTTAGCAGAATTCATCAACATGTTTATTATAGCATGTATTGCAACAACCGTCTTTTTTGGAGCGTGGTTGTCACCTTTTGGAATCACGGAATCGCTTCCTTGGCTAGGTGTGTTTTGGTTTTTATTGAAAGCATTGATTTTAGTGTTTTTAATGATGTGGTTTAGATGGACATTCCCACGATTGCGTATTGACCAATTGTTGACCTTGGAATGGAAGTATTTGCTGCCAATTAACCTTATAAATATTATGATTATGGCATTTTTGGTTTGGCAAAAATTAACAATTCAGTTTTAAGTTATGGGTTATCTTTCAAATATATATCACGGAATAAAAACTTTGCTTACGGGAATGAGCGTAACAGGCAAGTACTTTTTAAATGCCAGAAAAGGGGCCATTACACAACAATATCCAGATAACAGAGCAACTTTAAAAATGTTTGATAGGTTTAGGGGTGAAGTAACCATGCCTCATGACGAAAATAACGAACATGCCTGTACAGGCTGTCAAAAATGTGAAATAGCTTGCCCTAATGGTACTATAGAGATTATTTGGGATAGAGGAATTGATGAAGTTACAGGGAAAAAGAAAAAAAAGATAGACAAATTTGTATACCATTTGGGGATGTGTACTATGTGTGGCTTATGTATTGATGCCTGCCCTACAGATGCCATTAAATGGGGACAAAACTTTGAAAATTCTGTATACGATAGAACAACCCTTACAAGAGTTTTAAACAAACCGGATTCTAGGCTTAGAGCCGGTGTAGAAGATTAAGCATATGGAAAAGATTATATTTTATATTATAGCTTTTATAATTATTGTGTTTGCAGTAGCATCGGTTAGTAGCCGTAAAATGCTTAGATCGGTTATTTATCTTTTGTTTGTGCTTTGCGGTATTGCAGGTATTTATTTTTTAATTGATTATAACTTTTTAGCAGCCATCCAGCT
The DNA here is from genome assembly GCF_059428085.1 of Aestuariibaculum scopimerae. Classification (NCBI taxonomy): domain Bacteria; kingdom Pseudomonadati; phylum Bacteroidota; class Flavobacteriia; order Flavobacteriales; family Flavobacteriaceae; genus Aestuariibaculum; species Aestuariibaculum scopimerae. Next base: position 971,248 of record NZ_CM182089.1, on the reverse strand, counting down.
AACTGTTTATGCTGGGGGGATTATTGTATTGATTATTTTTTCTGTGCTATTGGTACATCATATTGAAATGAAACTTGATGTAGCTAAACCATTAAGAAAGATACTCGCCGCTTTGTTGTGCTTGTTTGGTCTTGGGGTGTTTTTATATACCATTAATAACAATCATTTTAATGTAGTTGACAATCAGGTCACAACCACTACGGCCGATATTGGTATAAAACTGTTAAGTTATGATGCTGGTGGATTTATATTGCCATTTGAAGTAGTTAGTGTGCTACTATTGGCCGCTATGGTTGGAGCCATAATTATCGCAAAAGGAAAAAAACTAAATGATAATGAATTATGATTGTAGGTATTAGTATATATGAGATTTTAACAGTAACATCCATTTTGTTTTTCGTTGGAATTTATGGTTTTATTACAAGAAAGAACCTTATTTCTGTATTGATTTCTATTGAATTGATATTGAATGCATCGGTTGTAAATTTTGTGGTCATCAACAAATATTTATACCCCGATATGTTACAGGGTGTCATTTTTGCAATTTTTATTATAGCAGTTGCTGCAGCAGAAACCGCCTTGGCAGTTTCCATTATTATTAATCTTTACAGGCAGATAAGTTCTGTTGAGGTTAAAGACACTGAAGTCATGAAATATTAATAGGTTGAATTATGAATATTAGTTATACAATATTAATTCCTTTAATTCCACTAGCAGTATTTTTATTGTTAGGTATTAATAACAAAAGAATAAAGCCTGCCATTTCTGGATACATAGGAGTTCTTGGGCTATCTGTTTCTGCAGCATTATCTTTTTACACAGCGTTTCAATATTTTTTTGTTAGTGGGAAAGCGGATGGTGTTTATCAAACCTATGTTAATAAAAGTGTTTGGATGAACTTTACGGAAACCTTACATATTGATATAGGGGTGTTGATTGATCCTATTTCTGTCATGATGCTTGTAGTGGTATCTATTGTATCCTTAATGGTTCATATTTACAGTAGAGGTTATATGAGAGGCGATGATGGATATACTCGTTTTTTTGCGTACCTGTCTTTGTTTACTTTCTCTATGTACGGACTGGTATTAGCAACAAACCTCTTTCAAATCTATATTTTTTGGGAATTGGTAGGAGTGTCTTCCTTTTTATTAATAGGTTATTATTATACTAAACCATCGGCTGTTTCAGCGGCCAAAAAAGCATTTATAGTTACAAGATTTGCTGATTTAGGGTTTCTTGTTGGAATCTTGATTATGGGGTATTTTACTGGCACTTATGATTTTGAGACTTTAAATAATCCAGAGGGGAGTGCGATATTAAATTGGGCATCAACCTCATTTATGGGACTGTCGGTTATCACTTGGGCTTTGATATTGATATTTATAGGAGGCGCTGGTAAATCGGCCATGTTTCCATTACATATTTGGCTGCCTGATGCTATGGAGGGTCCAACACCTGTTTCAGCATTAATTCACGCAGCTACCATGGTTGTAGCAGGGGTTTATTTAGTGGCCCGCTTATTCCCAATGTTTTATTTTGTTGAATACGGATTTGCATTGAACATTGTGGCCTATGTGGGTGCTTTCTCTTCACTTTTTGCAGCTATTATTGCTATTACACAAACCGATATCAAACGCGTATTGGCATTTTCAACCATGTCTCAATTAGGTTATATGATGTTGGCTTTAGGTGTGTCTGGTTATGATGGTCATGAAGGCGTTGGGTATATGGCATCTATGTTTCACTTGTTTACACATGCTATGTTTAAAGCCTTGTTGTTCTTGGGTGCGGGTTCAGTTATACATGCGGTACATAGTAATTATTTAAAGGATATGGGCGGGTTACGTAAGTACATGCCTATTACTAATATAACATTTTTAATAGCGGCATTAGCCATATCTGGTGTGCCACCATTTGCAGGATTTTGGTCTAAGGATGAAATTTTAGTTGCAGCTTTTGAGCATAATAAGTTGATTTATTTTGTTGGTGTTTTTGTAGCAGGCCTTACGGCGTTTTATATGTTTAGGATTTACTTTGGAATCTTCTGGGGAAAAGAAAAAACGTATAATCATACGCCTCATGAATCGCCATTGTCCATGACCTTTCCTTTATTGGTTTTGGCCTTGTTGAGTATTTTGGGCGGGTTTATTCCGTTTGGCAAATTTGTAACAGCCGATAGAATGAGTTTTGAAGGCCATTTAAACTATCCGTTAGCTGCTATTGCTACAGGTGTTGGTTTAATAGGCATAGCGCTTGCATGGATGTTTTATAAAAGAGAAAATAGTTTGTCTGATATATATGCTAAAGCATTGGGCCCATTTTATAAGTGGACAAGTGACAAGTTTTATTTTGATGAAATATACCTGTTTGTAACAAAGAAAATATTGTTCAATGGTATTTCAAAGCCTTTTGCTTGGTTTGATAGGAATGTGGTAGACGGAACCATGAATTTAATTGGTAACTCAACCGTGAAAACATCAAATAAGATAAAAGTATTACAATCTGGTAAATTCCAAGATTATGCTTTTTCCTTTGTTATGGGAGCTGTCATCTTGGCCTTAGTGTTTATTTATTTATGGACCAATTAAAATTAATATGGATATTCTAACACTTTTTATAGTAGTACCTATACTAACCGTTTTAGCTTTAGTATTCTCTAAATCCTTAGAGCGAGCTCGAATTGTTTCTATGATTGGAAGTCTTATTCAACTGGGGATGGCCATCAATTTATTGTTCGCCTATTTGAGAGAACGTGCCGTAAATACTGATGTTATGGTCTTCACCAAAGACCTTGTGTGGTTTAAAAATTTTAATATCCATTATAATATTGGTGTTGATGGTATTTCTGTTGCATTAATATTGTTAACCGCTATTGTTGTGCTAGCGGGAGTTTTTATTTCATGGAAAATGAAAGAATTGCCCAAGGAATTTTTCATTTCTTTAATTGTATTATCATTAGGTGTGTACGGTGTTTTTATTTCAATTGATTTATTTACCTTATTTGTGTTTTTTGAAATAGCCGTAATTCCTATGTATTTGTTGATAGGTATTTGGGGTTCAGGTCCAAAAGAATATTCAGCCATGAAATTGACTCTTATGTTAATGGGTGCATCGGCTATTTTGTTGGTTGGGATTTTAGGGATTTATTTTAATTCCAACGTAGATGGTGGTCCGTTGACCTTCAATATATTGGATATAGCTCAAGTGCATATACCATTGGCGGCACAAAAATTATTTTTCCCATTAGTATTTATTGGTTTTGCTGTTATAAGTGCGTTGTTTCCATTTCATACTTGGTCGCCAGATGGTCATGCATCTGCGCCAACAGCTGTGTCCATGTTACATGCTGGGGTTTTAATGAAGTTGGGTGGATATGGAGTTTTTAGGGTTGCTATGTTTTTATTGCCAGAAGGCGCACTGCATTGGTCTTGGTTCTTTATCATTTTAGCGGCTATTGGTGTGGTATATGGCGCTTTTTCAGCTATTAAGCAAACCGATTTAAAGTACATCAACGCATATGCATCAGTAAGCCATTTAGGTTTGGTATTGTTTGCGTTGTTAACACTTAATAAAATAGCGTGGAATGGCGCTATCATTCAGTCATTATCGCATGGATTGTTAACGGCATTGTTTTTTGCTCTAATAGGAATGGTTTATGGACGGACCCATACACGAGATATTAGTAAGCTAGGGGGTATGATGAAAGTACTACCATTTATTGGTGCTATTTATGTTATTACAGGATTGGCCTATTTAGGATTGCCAGGTTTTAGTGGGTTTGTGGCTGAGATGAATATTTTTGTAGGTGCTTTTCAGCAAAACTCAGATACATTTAATAGAGTTCTAACAATCTTGGTGGTATCATCAATTGTAGTAACATCTGTATACATTTTAAGATTGGTTGGAAAAATAATGATGGGACCTTTAGAAACCAATTCGGTTAGTGATTTGCCAAAGGCAACTTGGTATGAAAAAACAGGGATTTTATTATTAATGATCCCAGTAATTGGTATAGGAGTAGCGCCTTTATGGTTAAGTGATATGATTATGAAAAGTTTAGAACCCTTCATTCATGGAGTACTATAATAATATTTAAATAAAAACCAACATGAACTTTAGTAGCTTTTTATTGATGCGGCAAGAGATTATCCTTTTAACAATAATACTATTGTTGGTAACGGCTGAAATTTCAATCTCAAAAACCAAAAAACACAGTATTGTTCATTTGGCTATTTTTTTATTTGGAATCCATACGCTTGTTGGATTTTTTCCAATTGAAACAGGTAGTTTGTTTGGAGGCATGTTCAAGACCAACACATTGATCCATTTCTTTAAAAGCGTACTCAATGTGGGTGTTTTTATATTGTTACTCCAATCAGCGGATTGGATACAAGAAAAAATAGTAGCTCAACTTAGGGGGACAGAGTTTTTTATACTATTATTTTCATCGCTGTTTGGAATGTATTTTATGATGTCGTCTGGTGATTTCTTGATGTTTTACTTAGGGTTGGAATTATCAACATTACCAGTTGCTGCCTTGGCTGCTTTTGAAGTGACCAAAAGAATATCCAGCGAGGCAGGAATTAAATTGATTTTGTCAGCAGCGTTGGCATCAGGCGTAGCATTATTTGGAATTTCTATGCTTTATGCTTCATCAGGTTCTATTTATTTTGATGACATCATATCAACAATATCATCAACAAACTTAACCTTATTGGGGTCTGTATTATTCTTTACTGGGTTAGCCTTTAAAATATCCTTAGTGCCATTCCATTTTTGGACTGCCGATGTGTATGAAGGTTCCCCTATTAGTGTGGCATCCTACTTATCGGTCATATCTAAAGGAGCTGCGGTTTTTATACTCATGATTTTATTGTTTACGGTCTTTAAAGTGTTAATGCCTGTCTGGGAAAACATCATTTATATAATTGCTTTGGCTACGATGTTTACAGGTAATTTATTTGCGTTGCGCCAACAAAACATGAAACGCTTTTTAGCATTTTCATCTATTGCGCAAGCTGGATTTATATTATTAGGTTTAATGACTGGAAACCAATTAGGAACGGCTACCATTATTTACTTTGTAATGATTTATATATTTTCAAATTTAGCTGCCTTTGGTGTGGTTCAGGCTATTTCATTGAAAACGGGAAAGGAGAATATGAATGATTATGAGGGCTTGTATCGTACCAATCCTAATTTAAGTTTGGTTATGATGTTGGGTCTGTTTTCATTGGCAGGCATTCCGCCGGTTGCAGGGTTTTTTGGTAAGTTTTTCCTTTTTACAGCAGCAGCCAGTAAAGGATATTACTTGTTGGTTTTTTTAGCAGTTGTTAATGTAACTATTTCATTGTACTATTATTTATTGGTAGTTCGGGCCATGTTTTTAAGAACTAGTAATCAGGCCATTCCGTATTTCAAAAACAAATTATATATGCGGTTAGGGCTTTTGGTAACAGTAATAGGTATTTTGGTTTTAGGTTTATATAGTCCGTTGTATGATTATATTTTTGAGTTAAGTAAGAATTTAAATTAGTAGGTATGCCATTATCAGGAAGTCATATGTTTGGAAGTATTGAAGAAACACGCGTAACGTTTGTTGAAAAAGGTGTTTCTGAAAACAGAAAAGAGTTTCTTAAAAAACTATTGGAGCATAACGGATTTGAAGTTATTGTTCAAGAAGATAAAAAGAAAGCTGAAGATGATCCACAATTGTATACCGTAGCCGTAACGGATATGGTATTCAATCCTACCATTTGGGTGTACCAAAGAAAACTTAAAACTTTTGATGGCAAAAAAGTAAACCAAGATTATTGGGAACAGCGGTCTGAAGATACTAAACCCCAATATTGGGATAAAGGAAGTTAGAAAGCAATCATCACGTTTTTTTTAGTAAAATTATAGAAAAGGGCATCATGCCCTTATTTTTTTGATCATGTTGTATGTTCTTTAATCCTATTAATTTAGTAGGATTTAATTTTTTTATTCTAAATTTAATTTTAATTTTGCTGCTCTTTCTTAAGAATTTGAACAAATAAAGGAATAATATAGTAATTACAATAAGAAAAAGCCTATTAATGCAAGACATTACAATTAAAATAAAGGATAGGAATGGGGATGAGCATCAAGTAGTAGCTCCAACTGATATGGCTATGAACCTAATGGAAGTTGTGCGTTCTTATGAATTAGCCCCAGAAGGCACCATAGGTGTTTGTGGAGGGATGGCCATGTGTGCTTCTTGCCAATGCTATGTGTTAAGTGATACCGAATTACCAGAAATGAGTGATGATGAAGAGGCTATGCTGTCTGAAGCATTTAATGTAAAACCAAATAGTAGGTTGGGTTGTCAAATACAAATGACACCTGATGTAGCAGGCTTGGAGGTTGAATTAGCACCTGAGGATTAAGTAGTCTTATAGGCTGTTAGTTTTCTTGGGCCTTCTAAAAGAATTCTAACAATTTTTAAGAAACCATCATTGGTAGTTTCTATTTGCCATTTTATCAATGAAATCTCACCGTTTTCAATTTCAATACCTGTAATACTGCGGGGGTGTACGCAACTGCCATCATTGAAAAAGGCAATATCACCAGGCTCGGGAAAACGCGGTCTATGAGTATGACCAGTAATGGTAACTAAGTTGTTGTTTTCCATAATCCATTTTTTGGTACGCCGCTCAACCTTTATGAGTTCTTTGTAGTTTTTTGCAGGCGATGTTGGATCTGAAATACCCATAATGTTTAAAGGTTTCCATAGAACCCTTACTAGAAACCGGCTGAACTTCCAAAACCTATAATTCCACCAATCAGCTTGATGACCATGGGTTAAAAATACCACCTGCTGGGTATTAGTATGCTTTAAAAGAATACCTTCGTAATAGGTAATGCCATTTAGTAAATTTACTTCAGTGTCTAGTTCTTTATTGTAATATGTTGCCAAGTGTTTTTTTACATACTTAGGGTTTCTATAAACCATATCGTGATTTCCCCAAATCATGTGCAAGCGCCTTTCGTCATGAAAACGTTTTAATAACAAAAACACATTTTTATGAGCTTCAAAAATAGATTTAAACGATAAATTTTCCCAGAGCTCATCCCCATCACCTATTTCAAAATAGTGGAAACCTTCATCGAAATAGTGCTTTAAGGCATGAAAATAAATATTTCTATTATTGGCAAAGTCATCAGCAAAACTATTATCTCCTCTATGGCAATCACTAAATAGAATAAGCTTACTAGTATCATCAAAATTGATAATTTTAGCATTATTATATGCTTTGTCTAATCTTTTTTTACTTGAAAACATTACAGTAAATGTAAATAAAAAAGTGTTTCAATTTTGAAACACTTTTTTAAAAAATAGTCTAAACTATTTTTGTTTATTTCCTATAAAGTGGATCGGCTCCTATGGTTCCCACTAAACTGTCTAAATAGGTTTTAGAGCCAACCTCTTTAAGTTTGTTTTTTACATTTTGTAATTTTTCTAAAATATTTAATTCAACTACTAGATCGGCATTGATTTCTTTAGAGGCAAAATTTTCTAAATAGTTTTGTTGCTTTTGGTAAAAGGCCAAGTCTTTTTCTTGCTTTAACTTTAAGCGGTCTAAATACCAATCGCTATTAATAATATATGCTCTTTTAAAATATTGTCTTAATTCAGGGTTGCTTATTTCTTTGCCTTCATATGTGCCGTAAGCCATAATGTGTAATAATATTTTTAAAGGAGGAATGGCTGCTTTAATACTGCCGTCTTCAAAGTAACGTAAAGCAACTTTTTGTTGTGCTTCAACAATATTGTTAATACCATCGACAAAATCTTCCATGCCTTGTAATTCGGGTTTTAGCATTTTCTCATTAAAAACAATATTAGGTTCATCAAATAAGCGGTTTAAACATCTTAAAGAGAATTGTTTGGTTATCCGGTATCCTAAACGACTGGCCAATACTTTTTGTCCATTGTATTCAAAATCATCTATTTTTTCTAAAGCACCATCGCTAATCAAGAAATTAGGGTCACGATCTTGAGGTTCTAGTCGAGCCCAAATTTCAGGAATTAATAAACTAATGTCATGGTCAACCTTATTTTCTGCACCTACGTAACCTGCAGCAGTGCTAAAGGCATTAGATTCTGTAAGGATATGTGATAGCAGTGCATTGTTTAAATCGGTTGTAGGAGTAAGCATATTAAAAGGGCCTTTTGTTAAAGCGCCTTCAGAGCCAGCTCCGGTGGTAGAAGGTGACTTTCCGGTAAGACTACAAATAAAATCCATGAATAGTTCAGGTGTTTCTTGATAGTGAATAGGGTTGTAAACCGCCAATGGGCGTATGCCTGATTTTTTGTCCACAGGATTGTTCCTTCTTCCAGGTAAAACGGCATTAACTACATTTATTACTGGGTCTTCTGATTTTATTTTTCTATGTAAGCGTACACCAATTTCACCTAGATAGCTTTCTTCAGTTTCATTAATAAACCTGTTGTATTCTAAATATCTCGGATTTTTAGTGGGTTGGCCATCTACAATTCGGGTGTGTGACGGTAATACAAAATATTCTTCATCTTTTTCACTATTAACAACACTTAAAATAAGATCTTTTACTGGTTGAGTATACTTGTCAAAGTTTATGGTGTCTTCATAAATTTTAACAGCATCACTTTTAGTTAAAAGTTCATAGTTGGTTAAAAAGGTGTTATCTGAAACAATATCTCGTTCGGCTCCTTCATCATACCCTCTAACGATTGCTTCATCTGGTCTTTGGAACAAATAACTTTCACAGTTTGCAACAACTTTTAAACTTTTGTTTGAGAATTCTGGGTTTAGATTTTTAAACTGTTCTCTAGGTAAGGTGATAGAAGCAGAAATGTCATCTTCTAATTGTATTTTATGGCTAGCAGAAAAATCAGATCTTAACTTATTTAACAACCATTGCCCATTTTGGTTAAACCCAATACGCACATAGCTGCCTACAACAGGAGTGTTGTAGTACTTTAAGCCAGTACCATTTTGACCGTTTATAATGTCAACAGACATACAGTCTTTCCAGTTTAAATTATGGTAATCTTGGCGATATAGTCTTTTAACAAACAAAACCAGCGATCTAATGTGGGGCGGAATATTAGATACGAACGTATTATATTCATCCTTAAATACGGGTAGAGGCGTTAACAGCCTTACCGCAGAACCTAAAGTTCTTTTAGGACTTAAAAAAGGCTCCGAAGGAGGAAGTGTGGGGTCGTAGTTTTTCCAACGCTTCGAGTAGTCATATTCAATAATTTCATCAGCTTTTTTAAAGTCTTCTTCAATATCAATAATGTTAAATGTACTATATGTAATGGCGTTTAGCATAGATTTTGAAATCTCAGACTTGCCTCCTCCAGAAACCGTACATGGTTTATGGCAAAAAATGCCTTCAGGAGCTGTATTTACTATTCGCCATAATGAAATGGCTTTGTGTTTTTCCAGTTTGAACTTGTTACCCGTAGGATGTATATATGTCTTGTAAGGCGACAAGACTAACTTTTGTTCAGCATTATTATAAGACCAAGTTATACTATTAGTATTTGTGTTGATAAAAGCATTTTCTGGAATATAGACTAAGTTGGGGTATTTTTTATCTATTGCATAATTTTCAGGCTTTACATCTATGCGATTTGCTAAGAGTTGTTTGGTATCTTCAAAAGTGAATTTATTGCCTGTTTTTTTTGAAAAAGCTGCACCATCAACAATATCGCCCATAACACCTCTAGGAAAGGCGATAGCGCCGCCTGAGTGTTCTTCTTCAACTAAGCCATATAAATTGGCAGAATAACTGATTTGCGTTTTGATCTCTTTTTTAGAGTAGCCAAAATAGTTGTCTGCAATAATGGTGACTACTATACCACGATCATCTCTGCATGTAACCTTAAACGCACTGCCGTTGTTATAAAGTTCACTTTCATCTTTCCAGCACATGCCTTCTCTTTTCTGGAGTTCGGTAGCATTGTTCCAGTGGGGTAACCCAACGTCTTTTTTCTTTAGGGTTTTAAGTTGTGGTGCTAAAATAATACACCCCGTATGTCCAGTCCAATGCTCGGCGTCTAGAGCAGCATCGTTATGTGCTAAATTAGGATCTCCAGCATTACCAAATATCGATTCAACAAAATCTAGGTTGCTAACTAGACTGCCTGGAGCAAAGAATCTTACTTCCATACTTTTTTTAGAAATAACACCTTTTACTTCAGGACATACCATAGGGCGTAATAGTAGAGAAACCATTAGTTTGGCCTTATCTTTTTGGTTTGCAGTTAAGGGTAAAATGTTCAAATCATCAGGGGGGCTAAGGGCTGCTTTTAAAAAATAAGCGAAAGTTAGCTTAGAAACTTCCTTTTTATCTAAAGGTACAGGCAAATCGCCTTCTACAATATGGAACGTGCCTTTTGTTGTTCTTTTATCATGTAAAGGATTGTTTAGTACGCCTTGCTTTATTCTATAAGAAGTAATGTTTTTACTTGAAAATGAATTGCCGTTTGGAGGTAAACTAATTTCTCGTGCATGACCTTTTTGATTTAATATTAAAGTGTTATTGGGCAATAAAATCTCTTTAGCAAAAGAAATCTCGTTTAAATAATCGTTTATAAAGTCTTGGATTCTTTGATCTGCTGGAGGTAGATGTTTCGATAAAAGCCGTGATCTTTCTTTAAAACTTTTGGTAAAAGCATTTGTTAATTGTTGCAGTTTAGGGTTGTAGAATTTCTCGAGGGCATCATCTTCGTCTTGAAAAAGAGGTTGCCCCAAAGCCGCTAACTGCAGGTTTATGTATTGAACGGTATCTTTTCTGTTCTGTAAATTCGCTTGGTTATTGGTTTCGACTGTTTTCATTTAAACTTAGTTAATTGATTGCAAATAGCTTGATAGGAATAAAATCAAACTTACTAAGTTTAGTCTTTTACTAAAATGATATTTGTCATACTTTACGTATGGGCTTAAGGTTATGAATTATGGAACAGATTACTTAAAAGCATTTAAGCCAGTAATGTCTAGACCTGTAATGAGTAAGTGTATGTCATGAGTGCCTTCATAGGTTATCACGCTTTCTAGGTTCATGGCATGTCTCATAATAGAATACTCACCGGTAATACCCATACCACCCAACATTTGTCTGGCTTCCCGAGCAATATTAATAGCCATGTCCACATTGTTTCTTTTTGCCATGGATATTTGGGCAGATGTTGCCTTGCCCTCATTACGCAATACCCCAAGGCGCCAAGTAAGTAGCTGAGCTTTGGTTATTTCTGTAATCATTTCGGCCAATTTTTTTTGTTGTAATTGAAATTGCCCTATAGGTTTTCCAAATTGCATGCGTTCTTTACTGTAGCGTAATGCCGTATCGTAACAATCCATGGCTGCCCCAATAACTCCCCAAGCAATACCATATCTAGCCGAATCTAAGCAGCCAAGGGGTGCTCCAAGTCCAGATTTGTTGGGAAGCAGATTTTCTTTAGGCACCTTTACATTGTCAAAAATAAGCTCGCCTGTGGCGCTAGCTCTTAACGACCATTTGTTATGTGTTTCGGGTGTAGAAAAACCTTCCATGCCACGTTCTACAAGTAACCCATGAATCCTACCTTCTTCATTCTTGGCCCAAACCACTGCTACTTGTGCAAAAGGAGCATTACTAATCCACATTTTTGCACCGTTTAAAAGGTAATGGTCACCCATGTCTTTAAAATTGGTTACCATACCTCCAGGATTACTGCCATGATCAGGTTCGGTTAGGCCAAAACATCCTATCCATTCACCACTTGCTAGCTTTGAGAGGTATTTTTGGCGTTGTGTTTCATTGCCATATTTCCATATAGGATACATCACTAAAGACGACTGTACAGAAGCTGTACTGCGAATACCAGAATCACCACGCTCTATTTCTTGCATAATCAAGCCGTAAGAAATTTGGTCTAATCCAGCACCGCCATATTCAACAGGGATATAAGGCCCAAAAGCCCCTATTTCCGCTAAGCCGTTTATTATTTGGGTAGGGAATTCAGCTTTTTGTGCATAATCTTCAATAATAGGAGAGACTTCACGTTTTACCCATGCTCTAGCTGCGTCACGTACTAACTTATGTTCTTCTGTTAAGAGCTCATCTAAATTGTAATAATCTGGAGCAACAAATAAATCTGGCTTCATTCATTTTAAGTTTAAGACGCTTTCAGGATAAAATAATTAGGAATAGTGGTGTTTTTTTAAGAAATCGTCATTTTATGACCTCAAATTTAATTAAATCTTATTATTTTATCACATTTTTAGATAGAAATCTTTGGTAAGATTTATATAGGCTTCTGTGTATTTATGGCGGGTGGATTCTATAACGAGTGTTTCGTTTTGTACATCACTTTTATGAAAGGAAAACTCTATAAGGCTTCTTTTGAATTTTGATTGGGGTTGGCCTTTAACATCCAGAATTCTGTTAGGGAATAGCTTAAATTGCGCTGCTAATTTAATAAAGGCCTTAGTTTCTTTATAAGGAATAATGACTGCGAATAACCCGCTATCAGAAAGCAGCGAGGAGGCATTTTTAATTAAATGGTCAAAAGGCATGGCATCACTAAATCGTGCCAAGTCACGCTTAAGGTTTTCAGTTTTATAATCTTCGATAAAAAAAGGGGGATTACAAATAATAAGGTCGTATTGCTCTTCTATTTCATCTGCAAACTCCTCCAGTGAAGCGTGGTAACAAAACAGACGATCACCCCAAGGCGATTGCTCAAAATTGTCAACACATTGCTCATAAGCATCGGGATCAATTTCAATAGCATCAATAAGGTCTGCCTGGCTACGTTGTGCAAGCATCAAAGATAAAATACCGGTGCCGGCACCAATATCCAATATGGAAAAGGGGTGGTGTTTTAAAGATACCCAGGCACCTAAAAGCACACCATCGGTACCAATTTTCATAGCACAAGCATCTTGGTTTACAGTAAACTCCTTGAATTTAAATGGTTTGTTGGACATGCATTTTTGTGTTAAAATCCGCTAAATTATATTAAACTCTGTTAAATAATAGGCTTATTTTCAATAATATCAGTGCTCACATCGTTAAACTTAGAGATGCGAGAACTATATGCGTTTTTAAAACGTAATTGAAAGTAGTAAAACTAAATACAATATATATGAAGTATTCAGAAAAAAAGATAAAGAAACTAAATGATTTGTTGATTATGAATTATGAGGTTGAGAAGGTGTATTCGGAAGCGCTTGATATAGCTGTTGATGAAAATTTAAAAACCTTTTTTAGAGAAAGAGGTTTTGAAAGAAATGAGTTTGGCAGAGAGTTGCGAACCGAAATAAAAAAGATGGATGCAGAACCCCGAGCCATGGGTTCCTTGAGTAGTGATTTCTACCAAATATGGATGAACTTTAGAAACTTGCTCTTAACAAATAATGAAAGTGACCTGTTGGATGAAGTTTACAGGATTAAGAAAATGAGCGTGGAGAAATATAATGAATTACTAAGGGAAATTAGTTTGCCCTTATCATTATGTAAAGCGCTCATTAGACACCGAGATGACTTACAAGCCTCAATGCATGTTATAAAAAGAGAGGCACAATTTGTGGCATAATTGGCTAAAAATAATAAGAGGGGAAAGACTCTGAAAACACCAGTTTTATAAGGCTTAAGAAACGTGTCCACAAAGTTAAGAAAGCATAAGCATGATTTTTAAAAATCATGCTTATGCTTTTTTGGACTTATGCTTATAAGCTAATTTTTTATAGGTACAAATCGATAAGCCCTTCAGGTGTTTCAACAAAAATGGTTTTGTTTTTTCTGTCAACGTTAATAATGAATTCATCGTTCATAGGGATCAATATTTCCTTGCCGTTATTTTCAATTTCAAATAATGCCTGGGAGGTTGAGTCGTTTATTGCTATAATATTACCAACTTCCCCATAGTTTTTATCTTCTATCTTAAATCCAATAACTTCATGAAAATAAAATTTGTTACCCTCCAACTTTGGTAAGAATTCTAAAGGCAGATACACATCGACTTTTAGTAAGGCATCAGCATCGGCTTCAGTATTGACATCCTCAAACTGCACACGCAATAAATTTGATTTATGAAGTTGCGAGCTTTCAATAAAATAAGGAATTAAGGTGTTGTTTATGTCAATAAACATAGCATCCAGATTTTCATATATATCAGGCTGGTCAGTATCCAGCTTAATTAACAGTTCACCTTTAAAACTGTACTTTTTTACAATTTTTCCTAAATAAAAGCAATCTTCTTTTTTCATCTAAATCTTATGTCACAAAAAAACTCCGATAGTTGCTATCGGAGTTTAAAAGTATAAAAAATATTATGTTTTTTATTCTTCTTCGTTTTTAGCTTCCACATCTTCTGCAGGAGCTTCACTTGTAGCCGCTTCTTCAACTTCTTCGGCAACTTCCTCTTCTTCAACAGCAGGAGCAGCTGCAGCAATACGAGCTTCATTTGCAGCTTTTTCAGCCTCTAAAGCTTTTGCTTTTGCTTCAGCCTCAGCTTTTGCCAAACCTTGTGCTTTTGCATCTACCTTACTTACTTTTTCTTCTAACCAAGCATTGAATTTTTCTTCAGCTTGTTCTTCAGTTAGAGCGCCTTTTCTAACACCACCTGCTAAGTGGTTTTTTAATAGAGCACCTTTGTAAGATAAAATAGCCTTGGCAGTATCGGTTGGTTGTGCACCATTTTGTAACCATGTTACGGCACTATCAACATTTAAATCAATACTAGCTGGATTGGTGTTTGGATTGTAAGTGCCTAGTTTCTCTAAGTATCTACCATCCCTTTTTGAACGTGCATCGGCTGCTACGATCCAGTAAAAAGGCTTTCCTTTTTTACCGTGTCTTTGTAATCTAATTTTTACTGGCATAATAATTAATTATTTGAGGTTCTCGACCTCGGTTATTAATAAGGGCGCAAAGATACTACATTTTTTTAATTAATAATATTTTATTTGTTTTTTTGAACACAGGTAATTCATTTGTTTTCAAAACAATAAGCAAACAGGCGTTGGCGCTTCAAAATCATTTATAAACTTAATGGTTCCCGTATCTGGATTTACTTTAAAAACACTAATATTATTACTTCTTCTATTAGCAACCAAAAGAAATTTACCAGTAGGGTCTAAACTAAAGTTACGAGGCCAGTCCCCATGAACCGATATGGTCTGAATTTTTTCAAGTATCCCAGTTGCAGTGTCTCTTTTAAAAACAACTATAGAGTTTTCGCCACGGTTGGAGCCATATAAAAAGCGTTCATCCTTGCTTAAATGAATATCGGCACACGAATTTTCGCCTGTATAATTATTGGATAGGGTAGAGATGTGATTAACCAATTCATAATGGTTCCCAACTTTTTTAGCAGTGGTAACAGTGCTGGCAAATTCATTTATTATATAGATAAATTTTCCGTCTTTAGTTATAGTAAAATGTCTGGGGCCGGCATTGTTGGTCATATCTACAACAGGAGCTGTTTTTAGTTTGAAACGATTATCAGCATTGGGTTCATATAGGTAAACCATATTCCTGCCCAAATCGGCAACAAACAGTTTGTTTTCAAAAAATTGAGCAGAATGTGCGCGTGCCGTATCCTGTTTCGTATTGTGGTTAAAAACCTGAGTGGCTTCAGTAACACTGCCATCCTCATTAATGTCATAAATAGCAACCGTGCCGCCACCGTAATTGGAGATCACCGCTTGGTCGCCGGCGCCATTCACGGCAACATAGCAAGGACGGTCACCCTCGCTATCCTGACTATTTATGAGTTCCAGCATGCCATTAGCAGTTACTTTGTAGGCGCTGATGTTGTGTACATCGCCACGACAAGCCGCATACAAATATTGTTTGGAGGGAGAGAAATCTATAAAGTTGGGATTTTGAGCTTCGACAGCCAGAGTAAGGTTGCTAAGTGCTCCCGTTTCAGTATTAAAATCCATTTTATAAATACCCTTGGCTTCCACATCGGTAAACGTACCTATATATAATGTGTTTGTAGTGTCTTTGCAACTAAATAATGTTGCCGTAATGAGTAAAAAGAGAAGTTTAAGTCGCATGGTTAAAAAGTTGTTTATCAAAAATAGGAATAAAATGCTTAATAGCGCTTTTTTGTTAAATAGTCTTAAATTGTTATAAATCCTGTTAAATGGCTTGACAATGTATATGTTATTTCATACATTATATACAGTGATGTGAAACAATACGCATCTTTAAAGAATTTATTGGAATTTAAAAATGAAAATGACTATTATGAAGTACAGTGAAAAAATTTCAAACAAATTAAATGAATTATTAGTAAAGAATTATGATGCCGAAAAAGGGTATTTAAATGCTATTGATAAAGTTGAGGACAAAAGACTTAAAATGTTCTTTAAAAGAAGAGCCTCTGAAAGAAGTGAATTTGCCAAAGAACTTAGAACAGAAATTATACGCTATGGTGAAATGCCGGAAGATTCAGGAAGCTTTAAAGGAACAGTTCATAGAAATTGGACAAGTTTAAAATCGCTTTTTAGTTCTAACAATGCTGAGGTTATTTTAGAGGAGGCGATTAAAGGCGAAGAGGCCAGTCTGGAAGAATATAATGAAATACTGAAAGACCGGACCTTACCACCAAGTCTAGACTCCTTATTAATTAAGCAAAAAAATGCCATTCAGGCAGCTATTAATACTGAAAAAGTTCATGAAGCATTAGTGTCTTAAACGATAGTTTAATATAAATGAGCGCAATCCATTGGGTTGCGCTTTTTTTGTTTACAACTGTTTATAACTTAGCTTCCAAAAAGAGGAATTTCTATGTATTTTTATGAGCTAAGTTTGTTTTTTATAAACAACTTAATGACAAATAAATAAACTTACGCATGTACTTAATTTTCGATACAGAAACAACTGGATTGCCCAAACGATGGGACGCACCCATTACAGATACCGATAATTGGCCACGTTGCATACAAATTGCATGGCAACTACACGATGCTATGGGAAACTGTATCGATCACCAAGATTATTTGGTGCAACCAGAAGGCTTTAACATTCCGTATGACGCTGAGAAAGTGCATGGTATTTCTACTGAGTTGGCCCATGAGCAGGGCATGCCCCTAAAAGTCGTTTTAGAAAGGTTTAACGAAGCTTTGAATAAAACCAAATTTGTTGTAGGTCAAAATGTGAAATTCGACCTTAATATTATGGGAGCTGAGTTTGTAAGAGCAGCAATTGATAATCCACTGCAAGAATTACCAGTTTTAGATACTTGTACTGAACATACGGCAGAGCTATGTCAAATTCCAGGAGGACGTTATGGTAAGTTTAAACTACCAACTCTAACTGAATTACATGAATATTTATTTAAGCAACCATTTGCCGAAGCCCATAATGCAACTGCCGATGTTGAAGCAACAACACGCTGTTTTTTCGAACTTATCAGATTAGAGGAATATACCCAAGAACAATTAGATGTTCAGCCAGATTATTTTCAAAATTTCAAAGAAGCCAATCCCAGTGAAATTCAACTTATAGGATTAAAGCACATTAACCTTAAGGAGGAGAGCAAAAAAATTAGGGAGCGCATTAAGAAAGCTGAGGGAAGCCAGATTTCTTCCGAAGAAATAAAACAAAACATATCAGAGTTAAAGGAGGTAGATTTTGTACATCTTCATAACCACTCGCAATTTTCGGTCTTGCAATCAACTATTAGTGTGGCCGATTTGGTTTCAGCCGCGGCCGAGCACAACATGCCGGCAGTTGCATTGACCGATCATGCGAATATGATGGGGGCTTTTCACTTTGTAAAAGCAGTTAGCAACTATAACCGATCTGTTAAGGCCAAAATAGAAGCCGCTATTGAAAATGGAGAGACGCCTAAAGTTAAAGAAATAAAGCCCATTATAGGGTGTGAGTTTTTTGTATGCGAGAACCATTTAGATAAAACAAGAAAAGACAATGGTTACCAAATAGTGTTGTTGGCAAAAAACAAAAAGGGTTACCACAACCTAGCCAAATTATCGTCACATGCCTTTGTAAATGGATTTTATTATTTACCCAGAATTGATAAAAAACTTATAGAGCAGTACAAAGAAGATCTTATTGTACTAACAGGAAGTTTATATGGTGAAGTGCCCAGTAAGATTTTGAACATTGGCGAAAATCAGGCTGAAGAAGCTTTGCTTTGGTGGAAAGAACAGTTTGGCGATGATTTGTATATCGAGCTCATGCGCCATAATCAAGAAGATGAAAATCGTGTAAACCCTGTGTTGATCGAGTTTTCAAAAAAGCACGACATAAAAGTAGTTGCTACCAATAATACCTACTATTGTAAAAAAGAAGATGCCAACGCACATGATATTTTATTATGTGTAAAAGACGGTGAAAAGCAAGCAACTCCTATAGGGCGCGGACGAGGTTACCGCTATGGGTTGCCCAATCAAGACTATTATTTCAAGTCTTCCGAAGACATGAAAAATCTTTTTAAGGATATTCCTGAGGCTATAAGTAATATTCAGGAAATTGTTGATAAGGTAGAAGCTTATGAATTGGCTCGTGATGTGTTGCTTCCAGCTTTTGATATTCCTGAACAGTTTAAGCATGAAGACGACTTGTTGGATGGTGGTAAACGCGGAGAAAATGCTTATTTAAGGCATTTAACTTACGAAGGCGCCAAGAAGCGTTATGGCGAGGAACTTTCAGAAGAAATAAAAGAGCGCATAGATTTTGAGCTAAGCGTTATAGAGAATACCGGCTATCCAGGGTATTTCTTAATAGTGGAAGACTTTATTCGAGAGGCACGAAATATGGATGTGTCAGTTGGGCCTGGACGAGGCTCGGCAGCAGGATCTGTAGTAGCCTATTGTTTATGGATTACTAATATAGATCCTTTACAGTACGATTTGCTTTTTGAGCGTTTCTTAAATCCAGATCGTATTAGTATGCCCGATATCGATATTGATTTTGATGACGAAGGCCGAAGTCGTGTGATGGATTACGTTATCAATAAGTATGGTGCCAATCAAGTTGCACAAATTATTACTTACGGTACCATGGCTGCAAAATCATCCATTCGTGATACCGCAAGAGTATTGGATTTGCCTTTGTTTGATGCCGATAGAATAGCCAAGCTTATTCCTACCATGTCCAAACTGAATAAAATATTCGGTTTAAGCGAAAAGGAGTTGAGTGGTAAATTTAGGGCAGAAGACTTAGAAAAAGTCAATCAGCTTATAAACATTTCAGAAGGCGAAGATTTAGAAGCCGAAACCGTTAATCTAGCAAGAACATTGGAAGGTTCGGTTAGAAATACAGGCATCCATGCATGTGGTGTTATTATTACGCCAGATGATATTACCAAGTTTGTGCCCGTAGCAACAGCAAAAGATTCCGATTTATATGTTACTCAGTTCGACAATTCAGTTGTAGAAGAAGCAGGCTTGCTTAAAATGGATTTCTTGGGGTTAAAAACATTGACCTTAATTAAGGATACTGTAAAAATTGTTAAAGCCAAGCATGGCATTGAGTTGAATCCTGAAACGTTCCCTTTAGATGATGAAGAAACCTATGCTCTGTTCCAGCGTGGTGAAACCGTAGGAGTGTTTCAATACGAGTCGCCTGGAATGCAAAAACACCTTAGGGATTTAAAACCAACGGTCTTTGAAGATTTGATAGCCATGAATGCCTTGTACCGTCCAGGGCCTATGGAATATATACCAAGCTTTGTACGCAGAAAACATGGTGATGAGGCTATTGATTACGATTTACCTGCCATGGAAGAATATCTTAAGGAAACCTATGGTATTACTGTTTACCAAGAGCAAGTAATGTTATTGTCACAAAAGTTGGCAGGATTTACCAAAGGTGAAGCCGATGTTTTACGTAAGGCTATGGGTAAAAAGCAAATTGCGGTTCTGGACAAAATGAAACCCAAATTTATTGAGCAGGCCAGTGCTAAAGGGCATGATGCTAAAATTTTAGAGAAAGTTTGGAAAGATTGGGAGGCCTTTGCAAGTTATGCCTTCAATAAATCCCACTCAACGTGTTATGCCTGGATAGCCTATCAAACGGCCTATTTAAAAGCACACTATCCGGCAGAATATATGGCTGCAGTACTATCAAACAATATGAACGATATTAAGCAAGTAACGTTTTTTATGGAAGAATGTAAGCGTATGAAGCTTAATGTTCTGGGGCCCGATGTAAATGAAAGTTATTATAAGTTTTCGGTGAATAAAGATAATGCGGTTCGTTTTGGAATGGGTGCCATTAAAGGAGTAGGGCATGGTGCCGTAAAAACCATCGTGGAAAACAGAAAAGAAGCAGGGCATTATAAGTCCATTTTTGATTTTGCAAAACGGATAGATTTAAGGGCAGCCAATAAAAAAGCCTTTGAGAACTTAGCATTGGCTGGCGGGTTTGATTGTTTTAAGAACACCCATAGGGCACAATATTTCCATGATGATGGTGATGGAATTACCTTTTTGGAAAAAGCCATTCGTTATGGGAATAAGCATCAAGAAAATGAAAACTCAGCACAAGTAAGTTTGTTTGGTGATGCCAGTGATATCCAAATAGCCGAGCCAGAAGTACCACCATGCGAAGAATGGGGTACAATGGAAAAGTTGGCCAAAGAACGGGAGGTTGTAGGTATTTATATTTCTGGGCATCCTTTAGACGACTTTAAAATTGAAATGAAGACCTTCTGTAATGCGAATTTAAGCTTGTTTTCTAATTTAGAATCCTTTGTAAATAGAGAGCTCGTTTTTGGTGGTGTAATAACCGATGTTCAGCATCGCGTTAGCAAACAAGGCAAAGGGTGGGGATTGTTCACAGTTGAAGATTATGACGATAGTTATGAGTTCCGTATTTTTGGGGAAGAATACCTTAAGTTTAGGCATTTTTTAATGAAAAACAACTTTGTGTTCGTAAAAGTTTTTGTGCGTGAAGGGTGGATAAATAAAGATACAGGCAAAAAAAGTGAACCGCGTTTACAATTTAATAGTTTTCAGTTATTGCATGATGTGATGGAAAACTATGCTAAAAAATTATCCATACAAGTAGATATTGATCATTTAAAAGAAGACAAGATACTAAAGCTAAAAGATCTATTGAAAATGCATCCTGGTAATCAGGCACTTAATTTTGTGGTGTACGATAATAAAGAGCAAATAAAATTGCAAATGCCCAGTAGAAAACAAAAGATTAAGGTGTCTCAAGAATTACTTAATGAATTGATAAACCATGATGTGATGTTTAAACTCAATTAATATTAAACAGATATCATTAATAAACTAAATATGTCGCGTTTAAGATTTTTTTTGGTCTAAATAAGTTCCAAGGTTTTGTAAAGAATTATCCCAGAATTTCGAATAAAATTGCAGCCATTTATTAATTTCTTGTAACTGTTCAGGATTCGCAATACAAAAACGCTCACGTCCTTTGGTATCAATATCTATTAAGCCAGCTTCTTCAAGAGTTTTAATATGTTTTGTAATTCCTTGCCTGCTAATATCAAATTGATTGCTAATTTGTGTAATACTTAGTGCAGAGCTCGCAATCACTAAGGCGTGAAAGATTTCACGCCTTGTTGGGTCTGCAATGGCTTTAAATAGTTTTGTAATATTATCCTGCATTAACCACTTCTTTTAAATATCCAGATAGTTCAGCAATACATTTGTTCCAACCACCATTAAAGCTTTCAAACATTTTTATAGCAGTATCACCTTCATAATTTGAAATTCCGGAATGCTCTAAATACAATTTTGTACCACCTTCAACAGACTCCAACTCCCATGATACTGTAGTTTCTGTTGTTGTGTTTTGTACTATCCATGTATAAATCAATGTAAAAGGGTTAGCAGATTTCACTTCTCCTGTAATAGAAATGCATCCGTGTTCTTCACTTGCTGTAAAGGTGTATTTGTACCCTTTTTCAGCTTTAAAATCGGCCTTAATAAACCAAGTAGAAATTTCTTCAGCCTTAGAAATAGCATTCCAAACCTTATCAATAGAATGGCTAAAAAAGGCTTCTTTTTTAATAGTATCATTCATAATTGTTCATTTTTTTTAATTAATTATGCAACTAATAGGTTGCTAAAATAAAACAAATATTTTAATTACGCAACCTATTGGTTGCTTAAAAACAATAATTCTATATTTTAAAAGCCATTAACTCTTAGGTTTTTATAGGTAAAATGTTAAAATAACCACAAACAATAAGGCTATAAGCAAAACAAATTGTTAGCTTGTAAGCTTTAGAGTTTTTTTTGACTAATTTTGTGATATTAAAATAAAATACGAATTAAAATATAAATATTATGGCATTAGAAATAACAGATGCAACGTTTGAGGAAACAGTATTGAAAAGCGATAAACCAGTACTTGTTGATTTTTGGGCAGCTTGGTGCGGACCATGTAGAATGGTAGGTCCCATTATAGAACAAATTAGTGATGAATATGATGGAAAAGCTGTAGTTGGTAAAGTAGATGTAGATGCCAATCAAGAATTTGCAGCAAAGTACGGGGTACGTAATATCCCTACAGTTCTGGTTTTTCAAAATGGAGAAGTGGTTGGAAGACAAGTGGGAGTTGCTCCCAAAAATGCTTATACCGAAGCGATAGATTCGCTTTTATAATCAATAAAGAAAAAGAAAAGTAAAAAGGTTTGCCATTATGGTAAACCTTTTTTTATTTTAGATAAAAATTAAATAGAAATAATGAGTGATAAAATAAAAGTTCAAGATGCTATTGATAGTAAATTAATAGAGCAACGTAAAGTTTTTTTATGGGGGCAGGTAGATGACAAATCAGCGAAACATGTTATAGATCGTTTATTGTACCTAGATGCTTTAAATAATTCAGATATACATTTATATATCAATAGTCCGGGAGGGTATGTAACATCAGGCTTTGCTATATACGATTGCATAAAATCCTTAAACAGTCAAGTATCTACAATCTGTACTGGTTTTGCAGCTTCCATGGGATCCATTATACTTTCAGCAGGCGAAAAGGGCAAACGCTTTATACAGCCCCATGCACGTGTTATGATACACCAACCAAGTGGTGGTGCCCGCGGGCCAGCTAGTGACATAGAAATTACAGCCAAAGAAATTTTGCTTACCAAAGAATTAAGCGCACAAATATTAGCCGATAATTGTGGTCAAGATTTTGATAAGGTAATGAAAGATTTTAATCGTGACCATTGGATGGGTGCCGAAGAATCTGTTGCTTACGGAATTGTAGATCAGGTATTATAAATATATTAACATAAAACTTAAAGGCGTGTTTTGCATGTCTTTAAGTTTTATCTTAAATAGGGAACTATGTTAAGAATTTATGCATCTATATTAAGCTTGTTTTTTTTAGTGTCTTGCAATAACTCAAAATCTGTAGAAACATCTTTATTGGGTCCAGGTATTTCTTTGGATTTAGCAAATTATAGAAAAAAGCAAGTGTCTAATGTTGTGTACCATTTAGCTTTGGATATTCCGAATAGCAAAGATGAGAAAATAGAGGCGCAACTGGATTTGGATTTGCAAATCAATGATTTAAAGCATCCATTGTATTTAGATTTTAACGTAGATAGTACCCATGTAAAACACGTAACAGTCAACAAAAATCAAATTCCGGTAATCCATCAACAAGAGCATTTAATCATAAATGCTAAATATCTAAAAGAAGGCAGTAATACAGTAAATGTGCAATTTTATGCAGGTGAGCAGTCCTTGAATAGAAATGAAGACTATTTATATACACTTTTAGTGCCAGATCGTGCCAGCACTTTGTTTCCATGTTTTGACCAACCCAACATAAAAGCACATTACGTACTAGATATTACAGTACCCAAAGATTGGAAAGTACTAGGGCCATCTCATGTGGATTTTAAAGAGAATAAAGGCGACTTTATGAGATACCAATTCAAAAAATCGGATCTCATGAGCACCTATTTATTTTCATTTGTAGCAGGTGTTTTTGATAGCGCCCATAAACAATTGGGAGACTTTAACATGAACTTCCTTTACAGGGAAAATAACGAAGATAAAATTAAAGCCAGCACGGATGAAATTTTCAAACGACATCATGAATCCGTTTTGTTTTTAGAGGATTATACCCAATATAAGTTCCCGTTTCAAAAATTGGATTTTGCTGCCATTCCAGGATTTCAATACGGTGGTATGGAACATGTTGGTGCCATTCAGTATAGAGAGCCCTCGTTATTTTTAGACGAAAATGCTACACAAAATCAAAAAATGAGGCGTTGTAAACTCATCGCGCACGAAACGGCCCATATGTGGTTTGGCGATTTGGTAACCATGAATTGGTTTGACGATGTATGGCTTAAAGAAGTTTTTGCAAATTTTTTGGCCGATAAAATTTCCAATCCAGCATTCCCGAACGTAAATCATCGCTTAAACTTTATGAGTGAGCATTATTCAGGGGCCTATGGGGAAGATAGAACAAAAGGCGCCACGCCTATAAAGCAAAACTTAGGCAACTTAAAAGATGCGGGAACACTTTATGGTAGTATTATTTATAATAAAGCACCCATTATGATGCGCCAGCTTGAGGCTTTGTTAGGGGCCGATGCCTTTAAGTTGGGAATGCGCAATTACATAAGGAAGTTTGCTAATGGTAATGCCGACTGGAACGACCTTGTAACAATTCTAGATGCCGAAAGTAGTTACGATTTAAATGAATGGAGTAATGTATGGGTAAATAAATCTGGGCGACCCATAATTACCGATGCCGTTACATATAAAGATAATACCATTGAACGGTTTGAGATTATGCAGCAAGCCGAAGATGGTAGTGCAAATATTTGGCCACAACACTTTAGCCTTGGTTTAGTGTATAAGGATAGTGTTGTTACGGTTCCCATTAATATAAATAGGCAAAAACAAACAATAGACACTTTGGTTGGAATGCCTAAGCCCCAAACCATTATTTATAATTACGATGCCTTTGGTTATGGTGTTTTTCCCTTAGACACATTGTATGTAAACCAGATACCCCACATTAAAGATGATGTGGCCAGAGGGTACAGTTATATAAATTTGTATGAAAATGTATTGTTGGGAAACATCCCGCCCAATAAAGCTTTAAACGTATTTATAGAAGGTGTTACCATTGAAAAAGAAGAACTTATCCTAAATAGTATTATTGGTTATACAGGCGCTATTTTTTGGAATTATATAACCCAAGAGCAACGGGATGAAATAGGGAGGCACCTGGAAGTCAAATTAAAAGACAGGTTGGTTAAAGAAAACCTATCTACAAGCATGAAAAAGACCTTGTTCTATTTGTATAGGGCCATTGCTTATTCCAAAGCGGGCAAAGATACCCTGTATCGCATTTGGAATAAATCCCTAACCATCAAAAATTTAAAATTAAATGAAGATGATTACACGGGTTTGGCATGCACGCTGGCCGTTTATAATCACCCTAAATCTGATGTGATTTTACAAAAGGCCCTAAGTGATATTTCCAACCCAGATAGAAAAAAACGTCTTGAATTTTTATTGCCCTCATTATCCAATAATGTAGAGCTGCGCGATGCCTTTATGGTATCTTTAGCCGATGCCAAAAATCGCGAAAAAGAAAGTTGGGTAGCATCTGCATTGCATAATATTCATCATCCATTGCGGCAGGAATCGGCAAAAAAGCATTTAAAAATGTGTTTGGAATTGGTAGAAGAGATACAGCTTACAGGAGACATCTTTTTCCCAAAAGCATGGTTAAATGCCACTATAGGAAGTTATACCTCCCCCGAAGCATATCAAACATTGGAACAGTTTATAAAAGACCATCCAGATTTTCCATTAGTTTTAAAAAATAAATTGTTACAGGCTTCAGACGATGTATACCGTGCAAAACTAATAAGAGACCGTTGGCAACAATGAATTTACAAGAGGAACTTAATAAAGCAGAAGGGTTTAAAAACCTAGAGTTACTTGCCAAACAAGTGGTAGAAGGGTTTATAGCAGGCATGCATAAAAGTCCGTTTCATGGGTTCTCCGCAGAATTTGCAGAGCACAAAATATACAACCAGGGGGAAAGTACCAGGCACATTGACTGGAAATTGTTCGCAAAGACCGATAAGCTTTACACAAAGCGGTATGATGATGAAACCAATCTGCGATGCCACATGATTATTGATAATAGTAGCTCTATGCACTATCCAGAAATCAAGAGTTTTTCAATCAATAACTTAAACAAAATAGCATTTTCCGTTTTAGCATCAGCATCGTTAATGCAAATCCTAAAAAAGCAACGCGATGCCGTTGGGTTAAGTGTTTATAGTGATGCTTACGATTTTTATGCCCCAGAGAAGGGCAGTGAGCGCCACCACCAAATGTTATTAAACCAATTAAGTGGCTTAGTGGTTTCAAAACCCGTAAACAAGCAAACAGACACCTATTTGTATTTGCATCAAATAGCAGAAAAAATACATAAGCGTTCCATGATTTTTTTGTTTACCGATATGTTCCAAACAGTAGAGGACGAAACAAAGTTATTTGAAGCTTTACGTCATTTAAAGTATAACAAGCATGAAGTTATATTATTTCATGTTTTTGATAAGCAAAAAGAGCTTCATTTTAGTTTCGACAATAAACCCAAGCAATTTATAGATGTAGAAACGGGTAGCCATATTAATTTGTATGCCGATAATATTAAAGAAAATTACAGTACAGCAGTAACAAATTATTTTGATGCACTACGCCTTAAATGCCTGCAATACAAAATAAAATATGTTGAAGCTGATATTAACGAAGCCTTTAATAATATACTAACCACGTACATGGTAGAGCGTAAAAAGTTTGTTTAGACAAATCTTGTAAAAAAAGACAAAAAAAGATTTGACATATAAAAAAAGCCATGTATATTTGCAACCGCAATAATGCAACGGTCTGGTAGTTCAGTTGGTTAGAATGTCGCCCTGTCACGGCGAAGGTCGCGGGTTCGAGTCCCGTCCAGACCGCCAAATTGCTAAAAGCTCTAAGAGATTAGGGCTTTTTTTGGCAATAAAAAGAAGTTGTGTTGTTCCCAAAGGTTTCTTTGGGAAGTAGTGAAACCAAAGCAATTTGGATTCCAATGGAAAGCTTTCCTTTTTTCTTTACAGAAGATTGGGATGCTTTTTTGTTTTAGATGCTTTTTTGACTTAATTATGTATACTCCAAAGTGCCTACAAAATCAGTTAGGTACCCCCTGATTTTTTCTAAATATATATTATCTTTTTTAGAATCTTATACTCATAAAATGTGTTGATGAACCTAAAAGGTCGGTCAACGTAGTCCCGAGCTCGACCGACGGAGTAAAAAGGTAGGCAGACTCACTTCAAAGGTCCGCTGTCCTAGTAAAAAGGTTCGCCAGCGTACCTCAAAGCTCGGCCAACGCAGTAAAAAGGTACGTCGTCTCACCTTTTAGGTCTGTCCACGTACCTTTGAGGCGGGGTAGGGTGCTTCAAAAGTACCCTAAATCTGTTTTTTGAATCCAACATTTTTAATTTTCATAACAAAATTCTATCTGGGGAGATATTATAAATTGGGTAGATTCTAAAACCCATTTGTTTTCGAAAATTATAATATTAAATTGTGATGTGGTCTCATTTGGACTTAGTATAGCTAAATCATTGCCATTATATAATGCAACAGAAACACTATTTTTGTTTTTTACGCTTGTAACCCGTTTATTGTTAAAAGTGGATATTGTGCTAGAGGTCAAATCTAACTCATAAACATAATTACCGTTTGGTATTTGCCCCAAATAGTTAAACATTACAATAGATTGAGGAGTCGTTAAACAAGTTACTTGAGAAGCTGGAGGATTTACAGTTACTCTAGTCGTAGCTTGAATATTACCTGAACTACTAATAGCTGTTAAAGTATAAGTGGTTGTACTTGACGGACTAACTAATGTTGATCCATTTGAATTATTAGATGAGAAGTTTCCTGGACTAATTTGAATACTGGTTGCATTTTGTGTATTCCAACGAAGAGTTGTAGATTGCCCTCTTGTAATTGTTGATGGATTAGCGTCAAAGCTAATAATTGAAGCCATGCTAGGTGGCTGGTTTACAGCAATAGTTACAGTGTCTCTATCTACAGAGACATTATTGATAGCCTCAAGGATGTATGTTTTATTTTGTGTTGGCGAAACTGTAAGACTGCCATTAAAAGTGGAAACTACATTACCATCTAAAATCACACTATCAGCATGATCTGTTTCGTAAACTAGGTTAGCAGATTCGCCTCTTTGAATGGAAGTTAGGTTAGTGGATAATCTAGCTTCGGCATGTTTTGTGAATTCTATTATTAATGTAGGTGATAGACTTTCATTATTAGCATGGTCTTCTGCTTTACTAATTATATGCATTTCAGAGTCAGAAGAATCAGGATTGAGCTTGCCGGAAATAAATACATGGTCAATACCCAACCCTGTACTGTCTATAGCTCTAGCATTTTTGGTAAAAGCTGTATGTAGTTGGTTGTTAATATTCATTGAGCCGTTTTGTTTAACCTCAGCGGTAATGGACTTAATGCCCAATGAATCAATGCCGCTAGCAAGAAAGAATACATCAGTGCCCTCAAGGACTTCCACCTGTTTATTAGTAGGCTGCTTGCTTGAAACAGTATGGACCTTTCCATTTTGAATTGTACTTATTCTGGCTTCAGGAGGAATAGAATCAGTTGTACTAACGTTTACTTTGTTGACACATGACGTGAGGGAAAACAAAGTAGTTAAGGCTATAAATGATAATTTAGCTTTCATAATAAAATGTTTAATTGATTAATCTAAAAAATGACTATCAATAGAAACTATAGGGAGAATAAAAGCTATTGGTACTTAATATAAGTTAGTTAAAGATATAAAAAATATGGTTAAGGGGCAAAACAAATACAATGGTTTATAAATATTAGTATTTTAATTTATACATAGTTGTGAAGTATATGACACTTGAATGTTCAAATATGTTTAAGACTTTTATAATGAAAGTTTCCTTATTAAAAAAGTATCAGTACAGAGCAGGATGGTTAAATGCTTACACAATAATATATTTAAAGGAACTAAAAACAATCAGATGATAAAGCACACCTACGTAAAGCCTATTTATTTAGGTATAATAGTTATTCTTACTTTAAGTTATAGTTGTAAAGACCATTCAAAGACAGGTGGGTTTTCACCCATTTTTAATGGTAAAACATTGGATGGATGGGAAGGCGACTTAACTTACTGGCGTGTTGAAGATGGCAATCTTGTTGGTGAAATTGTACCGTCTACCACTTTAAAAACAAACTCTTTTATCATTTGGAAAGGGGAGCAACCTTCAGATTTTGAACTCAAACTACAATACCGTATTACAGAACTGGGGAATAGTGGTATTAACTATCGTAGTACTATTATAGATACACTTCCCTATGCACTTCGAGGCTACCAGTTTGATATTGATGGCCGAAACCGCTATACAGGTCAAAACTATGATGAAAGAAAGCGTACAACGTTGGCTTATCATGGGCAAAAAACAATTGTTAATACACAGCCAAATCCAAATAACCCTGGGTCATTACGAGCTAACATTTCCAAAAATGCATGGCAAAGTACCGAATTGGTAGAGTTGTTGGGAGCTCCAGATTCACTAAATACATATATAAAGAAAGATGATTGGAACGATGTGCATCTTATAGCAAAAGGCCATAGGATGCTGCACTACGTAAACGGGATATTAATGAGCGATGTTACAGATAATGATACGCTTAACCGTACAAATTCTGGCTATTTAGGGGTACAAGTACATGTTGGTCCACCCATGAAAGTAGAATATAGAAATATACTATTAAAAGCATTGTAAAGAACGCTAACATACTTTTGCTCTAAGGTTCTTAAGAAGTAGAAAACCGCTTACTGGTAGGCAAGCTAAAGAAAAATTCCGTGCCTTGATTAAGCGCACTTTTTACATTAATATTTATGTTGTGCAACTCCATGATGCGTTTAACAATGGCAAGCCCTAGGCCACTGCCTTTTTTAGGGCTTGTAATAAGCTCGCCTTTCCTGTAGCGTTCAAAAATATAAGGCAGCTCATTTTCAGGAATGCCACTACCCGTATCAGAAATACAAATTTTAACGTCATTATGCTCTCTAATCAATTCCAGTGTAACAACATCACCTTGTTTACAGTGTTCAATAGCATTGTCAATAATATTTTGTAGTGCACGGTCTATAAGGGCAATATCTGCGTACACCAAAGGAAGATCTTTAGAGTATACAGTATTAAGGCTTACCCCTTTTTTCTGTGCAATAATACGATACTTGTCTGCAATGTCTTGAATGATCTCTGCCATCTGTATGGCTTCATAATTTATGGGCTTTTGTTTCGCTTCAAGCTTGCTTAGTTCAAAAAGGTCATCGACCAATTTTTTAAGCTTTTCAGAGTTTTTAAGAACAATCTCCATATATCTATTTCTCTGTTCTTCAGATAACTCATCTTCTTTTATCATTAGGGTTTCTATAAATCCGCGAATAGAGGCAATGGGCGTTCGTAAATCATGTGATATATTGGTAATCAGTTCTTTTCTAAGGTTGTCAACACTTTGCAGCTCATTAATGTTAGATTGTATAGTATCGGCCATGTCGTTATATGTATTGGCCAATAAACCCATTTCACCGTGTGTTACACCTTTAACCCGGGCATTATGGTCGCCTTTTTGGAACGATCGGAATGCGGTTGTAATTTTATTGAAATTTCTGGTAAGTAAAAACACGGCCAATAGCGAAATAGCCAAGGCAGCAAATAGGGCATAAAGTATGGTTCTTACGCCCAGCTTACGGATGTAGCTGGCATTATGTTCTTTTATAAGCGTGTCATAATCATTGCCACCTACAATAGTATAGATATAGCCTACCGTTTCATCATTATGTGTGTAGGGCGCGGCCGAAAAGATCTTTTTAGTCCCAGGGGTTTTAGGATCATCCCCTTTAATATAGATATTACCATCTTGTGCAATAAAAGTTTTAATAGG
This sequence comes from Aestuariibaculum scopimerae, assembly GCF_059428085.1. Taxonomy (NCBI): domain Bacteria; kingdom Pseudomonadati; phylum Bacteroidota; class Flavobacteriia; order Flavobacteriales; family Flavobacteriaceae; genus Aestuariibaculum; species Aestuariibaculum scopimerae. The sequence continues at coordinate 940,241 of NZ_CM182089.1, read as the reverse complement.
AGTCAAATCTATTTTTGTGGCTTTTACTTCCTTATGCATAGCCACATGTTTTAAAATATGTCCGTCCAGGTCAAGTAAATAAACTTCGGTTGCAGGGTTGGTAGCCATAATGTGGTGCATTAAAGTGCCCATTTTAGATTCCACAACTTTATCACCATTAAACAAACCCTGTACCTCTTGTACAATATATTTTGAAACGTCTTTATTCAATCCTTGCGTAATTTCATCATGATAGTCCTCCGATAGTTTTAATGAGGAATTAACAATAAGGAATGCCAATAAAAAGAACAGGAGTGTTAATGTACCTGCTATTTTATAAAATAATGTATTGCTTCTTTTCATAATATTTCGGTAAATCTGTACCCAACGCCCCAAGTAGTTAAAATATACTCAGGGTTTCCAGGGTCTTTTTCCAGTTTAGCACGTAAACGGTTAATGTGCGAGTTTACCGTATGCTCATAACCTTCAAATTCATAGCCCCATATTTTATGTAGCAACTGCGCTCTGCTATACGTTTTGCCTGGGTTGTTAACCATAAGGGATAACAATTCAAATTCCTTGGGTGTTAAATTAAGGCGTTTATTATGTAATGCCACCTTTCTTAGTTCTTGGTTAATCACAAGGTCCTTAACACACAATTCAGGTAAGGCTGTTTCATCCATTTGTTTAGCATCCAGTCTTGTGCGCCTTAATATAGCTTTTACCCTTGCCTGTACTTCCCGTACACTAAAAGGTTTAGTAATATAATCATCAGCGCCTGTTTCTAAACCCAATATCTTGTCAATCTCATCACTTTTGCTAGTAAGCATTAAAATAGGACTGTTAATTTTGCTGGCACGCAAATCCCTGCAAATATCCAGTCCCTTTTTCCCCGGTAACATCAGGTCCAGTATAATGAGATCATAATGCTTTTTAGAAGCTTCAATATAGCCCTCAGTACCATCATAACAACAATTAACAGTGGTTTGGTCGTCCTCAAGGTTTATGGCAACAAGTTCTGCAATATGTTTGTCATCTTCAACAACTAAAATGTTTGTCATCAAAAAATTTTTTAAGCAAGTTAATGAAGAATTATCTAAAATGTATCACAATAGTATCACATTATAAATCATTCACAATATTTATATGTGTTTGGATATGTGTTGTTTAATACAGAACCCGAATGTTATAAAAGGTTTATATCCTCGTTATAAGATTGTGATATTTTGAAAGTAGTTTTATTAAAAATTTTTAAACCAAAACAAAATATTATGAAAAAACTATTTTTAATGATCACAGTAGTAACAGCTTTTGTATATAGCTGTAGTAACGAACCTATGGATGAGGCTTTCGTTACAGCAAATAGCACCCTCAAACTCGATCAAGAAAACACCTATACCACTACAAAAATAACTATTGAAAATGTTTTAAATGCCAAACCCTTAGTAGAATCTGGTACATTTCAAGGCGCAGGAACGCCACCGGTTATTTTCCCAGGACAAAACATTTCTTTTGATGTATATGCCGGTAAAGGGCAATTTATAAGTTTTGCTACCATGTACGGTTGGAGCAACGATTTGTTTTTTGCACCGGCCAATCCGGGTATACCACTATATGATGGTGATGGAAATCCCATGGAAGGCGATGTGTCTGCCTATATTAAATTATGGGATAACGGTACCAGAGAAAACCAAGCCCCGGGAATGGATGTTACACATCCTGGAACGCCAGAAGCTACTATGCTTCCCATTACAGAAGTGGATGGTATGGACGATTATTCCAACACCTACCCAGCCGCATCCGATATGATGAAAGTCTATTTAGCATACCAAGGCAACTCCATGTTTACCGTAACCATAATGAATACCTCTGATGAAACCGATAATGCCACACCTTTTAGTCCTGGTGTTTGGGCCATATCGTATGCACCAGGTGGTAACGTATTAATGCCCAATCCTATTTTTGATGTATATGCCACACAAGGTATAACAGATATAGCCGAAGCTGGAGATATTGCAGTTATGCATGCTAACCTTCAAGAGCACACGGGAATTTTCACTCCTTTATCGCCTGTATTGGTTGTTATATATAAAGGAAGCAATCCCATTTATGAAGTTGGCGAATACGATCGTGGCGAAGGCCTTAAGGAAATTGCGCAGTTTGGTAACGCTGCTGTACTGGCCGAAAGTTTAAATGAAAACCCAAATGTATCTGATGTATATATATTAGCAGATCCGGTTAGTACTGTATTATTGCCCAGCATTGGTGGACAACCGGGCAGTAAAGTGTGGCAGGATATACGCGTTAAAAAAGGAAGTAAAATGGCACTGGTAACCATGTACGGACTTTCCAACGACTGGTTTTTTGCTACCAAAGGCAATAATGTAAATGCGTTGCGTAAAGGTGATATTTCTTCCACTATAGGCTTGTTTGATGATGGTACGGCGGTTGACGAATTCCCTGGTGCCGGCTATAGCCAGGCTGCTTTAGGAGGCACCCCTATAGAAGAAAGCAAACCCATTATGGAAGTGCCAAACCCAAACACCTTTAACACCTTGCCACCAATTGAGCATATGATAAAAGTAACATTAGAGTAAGTGTTGGTTTAAGTACTGTTTATTTAGTAACTAAAAAGCTTCAATGTTTTCATTGAAGCTTTTTGTTTTATATCAAAAATGCTGGGTCTTTAAACCAAAATTAAAATATAATCGTACATTGTATAGTATTAACCCAAATCTTAACCTAATGAAACACCCATGAGAATTACATTCACACACACGAGGATGATTATTCAGGGTGTTCCATCTGACAATTAAAAACAATAAAAAATAAACAGATGAAACATTTATTGTTAGCCGTATTTTTAATTAGTTTTTATTCTGTTTCTGCACAAATAGCCTTCAATACAGGCAGTGTGCAGTTGGACGCCGATTTAAATCTTATTAATACCCAAGCCCGATCAGATTTAAGTGCGTTTGGAACAGATATGAGATTGTCTTATAACATCTCCGAAAAGAAACTCAATTACATGCGTGTAGATTTGCAATTGGTTCCTGGCGAAATATATTTGGCATTAGAAATTTCCAGAATAGCCAGGGTTTCTATAGACGATGTTTTAGGTGCTTATAGATCGCATAAATCCAAAGGTTGGGGTGTTATAGCCAAGCAACTAGGTATTAAACCAGGTTCGGCAGCGTTTCACCAATTAAAAAACAATACCAGTGCCAAAAGGGTCAAAGGTCCAGGGAATAAGCACAAAAATAAAGGGAAGCGCTAGTGCAAAGGGGCTAACCTTAATCCAAATTAAGAAAGCATTCTGTTTTAAAAAAAAACAGAATGCTTTTTGTTTTAGGATGCTTTAATTAATTATTTGGGGGGGAGGTTGGAGTTGAATATATCCCTAAATAATTTCCACTCACCAGCTACGTTTTTCCAAAGCACCAAGTATTTCCCTTGGTCTACTACATCGTTGCCTGCAAATAAAGTTAGGGCGCCCTCCTCAGTAACCATATCCTCTGTACCCCATACATCAATAGTTGTTAGGGCAACACCAGAAACGCCAGACGTAATAAAGCCCGACATGGTCTTTTCAATATTTTGTCTTCCCACAATGGCAGGAGCCCCATTCATCATAAATTTGGCATCTTCTGTGTAAAGACTAGCTACCCCTGTAGAGTCGCCAGCATTATAAAATTCCTCAAACGCGTTGTTAGCAGCTATAATTTCTGCTTTAGCAGTTGCTAAATCAAACGCAGGTTCAGCCATAGCTTCTGTCTGTTCCTTGGCTTTTTCAATGCAACCGGAAAACACAAAAACAAATAGCAATAGCATTAATGGCAATAGGGGCATTGGTTTAGTTGGTTGTTCCATTTGTTTAAAAGTTTAAAAGTTTAAAAGCAGGGGTAGTTACGACTGGCAGAATTCTTTGGAGAAAGGATATTATAAATATAAATAAATGTAGGGATTATTCCTAATGTATTGATAATTAATGGTTAAAGCCAAAGACATCTATATGTCAACCATAACATGTGCTGCAAGGTGTGTATTTAAACAAAGTCGTTTTTCTTCAATTATAGCAAACACTTGTGGGGTACTTTTGCATGAGTATATAATTTAAAACCGATTAAAATGATAACAGCAGACTTAAAAAACTTAGAATTAAATGAGTTTACAGGAAAAACCAATTCAGACCAACATTGTATGGCTACATTCCCATTAGTAGGGGCGCATGGCTTAAAACAGTTAGCCACCGTGTATTTTGAGATAGAACCAGGAAAGTGTTTAGGGAGCCATACCGATAGTGCCGAAGAACTGCTTGTGGTATTGCAGGGACATGCCGAAGTAGTAGTGGGTAAGGACATTAAACAAGCAACAGCAGGAGCTATGGTATTAGTCCCCGAAATGGTACCTCATAATGTCAGGAATATTGGAGACGAGAAAGTGAAAGTTTTAGGTGTATTTGGTGGGGCAAACAATATTGTAGCTACATTTGATGACCAGTGGCTACCTGCTAATTCTAATGTAGTAGACACCGCATTGCTTTTTTGAATCATAATTTGTTAAATTTACTCCACTAAAAATCATTATTTGAGAAGGTTTTGAGTATTAAGTTTTCAGAATATAAGCCAACCACATTGTTGAGAGGTTTTGTTCAAAGTTATTGGACAGGAGATTTTAACATAAATGCCGAAAAAGATTTTACACAAGCTGTAGTTCCTAATGGGTGTATAGAGCTTATCATTCACCTTAGCTCAAACCATTGTGAGTTAATTAAAGAAGACTCTTGGGGTAAATCCCCAGAGTTTACTTTAATTGGCTTGCAAACGGCATCATATAATGTAAAATTTAACGATAAGGTAAGCGTATTTGCAATACGCTTTAATCCCGAAGGGATCTATAACCTTTTTGGAGTTCCACCAGCACATTTTACAGCTACTTTTGAAGATAGTAAAGCTGTTTTAGGAACAGAATTTGACGATTATTGCTCCAGGTTAAGAGATTCAAAATCTGTAGAATCACAAATACGTTTAACAGAGCAGTTTCTATTAAAAAAATTAGAAAACACATTGGTGAGCAAATGGGATTATGTTAAAATAGCTTCCCAGATCATTAGGAAGCATAGTGGTATTATGTCGTTGGACGATTTGTTGCAGCAAGTCCCCATAGGAGCCAGACAGCTTCAAAGAGCATTTAAAAGTAAACTGGGAATAACAGCAAAAGAATATATGAGGCTGGCCAGGTTAAATGCCATCCAAAAGTATATGCAGGGAAATCCCCAAGTTAACTTAACGGCGCTAACCTACGATCAGGGCTTTTCAGATCAGGCGCATTTCACAAGAGAGTTTAAATCATTCATTGGAGTTAGCCCCAAAGTATTTATTAAGGACAGGGATAAGTTCATTGTAAATCTGGCCAAAAGCTAGGGAATTAATGATCATAGTACGATGACAGATATTTTACATCAAGATAAAGAAAACTTAAAAGCCATTTTAGAAGAGACCCTTATAAAGGCAACTAATTACCTGGGCACTATAGATAAAGTACCAACGTCTAATCCAGATATACCAAATAAGGAAGTTACTTTAAATAATGCTGGACTTGGGGCTTTAAATACATTGGCAAAATTTAAAGAAACCTTAGAGTTTACCATGGTGGCTTCAGCAGGCCCCAGATATTGGGGCTATGTAACAGGAGGTGCCACACCAGCTTCAATAGTTGGCGACTGGTTAACTAGTGTTTACGACCAAAATCCACAGTCATTATTGGGCGAAGGAGATAATTCAGCATTAATAGAACAGCAAGCTCTTAGTTTATTGCTCGACTTATTTAGTTTGCCCAAGGACTACATTTCAGGTTTTGTTACTGGGGCAACCATGTCTAATTTTACCTGTTTGGCTGTGGCCAGGCAGTGGTTAGGAGAAGTGTATAATATAGACGTAGCAAAAGAGGGAATCTTTAAGTTACAGAACCTTAATGTGTTAAGTGCCACACCACATGCATCATCTATAAAGGCTTTGTCAATGCTTGGAATGGGCAGTAATAATATTGTTAAAATAAATACACTTAACAGCCTAAGGGAAGCCATAGATATTGAGGATTTAGAAGTAAAAATAAAGCAGCTCAATCAACCGTTTATCCTTATCTCAAGTGCAGGCACAGTAAATTCGGGCGATTTTGATGATTTTGAAGCTATTTTAAAATTGAGGAAAGAGTACAACTTTTGGTGGCATATCGATGCTGCTTTTGGGGCCTATGCTGCTTGTTCTCCAAGTTATAAGCATTTCCTAAAAGGCTGGGAATATGCAGATAGTATTACCATAGATAACCACAAGTGGTTAAATGTTCCTTACGACAATGCTGCATTTTTTATAAAAAGCAAGCACAGTAAATTACAAGTTAACACCTTTCAAAACTCAAATGCGCCTTATTTGGGAGATATATTAAGTAATTTTAGTTATTTAAATATGCTGCCCGAAAATTCAAGACGGTTAAGGGCCCTGCCAGTTTGGTTTACCTTAAATGCGTATGGTAAAGCTGGATATCGCGATATTGTAGAGAAGAATATTGAGTTAGCAAAACAGTTAGGAGCATACCTCATTAAAAATCCGCATTTCGAATTGTTGGCTCCGGTAACATTCAATATTGTGGCCTTTACATTAGCAAATAGAAGCGATAATAGGGTGGGTCAATTTATCACCAAAGTAAATAATCGAGGTAAAGTGTTTATTACCCCTACCATTTATAAAGGTAAACAGGGTTTGCGGGCTGCGTTTGTAAATTGGAGAACAACGCAAGAAGACATCAATATAGCCATCAACCAGTTTAATGATGCAGTAGAAAATATTTAATGCCACTCCTTATTTAAAAGCGCATAAATAACATCGTCTACCCAAGCCCCATTAATAAAAAGACTTTCCTTAAAATGCCCTTCCTTTCTAAAACCAAGGCGCTCATACAGTTTTATGGAATTGTTGTTTTCAGGATCAATAGAAGCTGTAATTCTGTGTTTCCTTAAGGTATTGAACAAATAACCAATCACGGCTTTTAAGGCTTCCGTAGCAAAACCCTTGCCTTGGTCTTGTTTTCTAATAGTGCATCCCATTTCACATTGTAGGTTTTCCTCATCCAAAAAGTGAATGCCAATATCACCAATAACTATGTTGGTTGTTTTTTCAACAATAACCAATTGAAACCAACTGCCCGGTTTATTGAATTTCACGGGGTTTTGGGATATAAAATCGTTAACCTCCTCCATCTTTTCCGGAATCCAGCTTTGGTATTGGTTCGTTTCCCGGTCAGACCGATAGGCAAACACCTGTTCGTTATCCTCCAGAGCTATAGGTCTTAATAAGGTTCTAATGGTTTCAATCATACCTTATATTACGAAATTTTTTTAGCTACTATTTTTAATGCAGGTTCTACAAGGGTTAAGGCCTTTACAGTATCATTCTGTATGTCAAAGCTTATAGTTACAGAAGGGGCGCCATTATATATAAATTTATTTTCCCCAGTTTTGTACAGGGCACCACCAAATTCACCAATAGGGCCTAAAGATATTTGTTTACGCATGTTTAGTTGTATTGTAAATCCATCTTTTTCGCCAGTGCCATATTTGTAATCACCCAAATATTTGTTTTGCTCATCGGTACCAATGTCTAAATAGGTGTCACCTCCAGCATCGCCCAAAGCTTCCAAAAAATCTATTGTTCGTTTTAAATTGTCAATTTCATTAGTAGACATAGTATCTTGCATTCTTTCGCCCGCATAAGCATGATCTAGCAAACTAATGCCATGGGGGCCTGTGTTTTTTTGAATACCTGGTGAGGCAGTAATGGCCGATTTTATTACATCATAAGCTCCCAGCATAGCAAAGGTATAGATTGTGGGTCTGGCACCTTTTTGCATTAAATATAGAGCTATGTCCCTTCTACCCACATGGGATGCGGCGCCAATAGCCGATTCAAAATCACCAAAACGCCATTCCCAAACCGATCTGGAAAGCTCTGGCCTGGCATCTACCAACACTTTAACGCTATCCAAATCAAAATGGGATTTACCAACAACCTCAGCAATAATCTCAGGGTCAATATTAGGGAAATGTTCAGGAACAGTACCATTGTTAATGGGTTTTGTAGACTTAAATTCTAAACTGTCTGCAAGTATTATACTTGGTAAGGACAACCCCATAAAAACTAAAGATGTGTTTTTTAATAAAGTTCTTCTATGCATAGTTTGGTTTTTTGTTTATGTAAATATGTTGTTTAAGTGTTTAAAAATAGGTTTTTAACTTATTATAATGTTACAGCTAGTGTAGTGTAAGATAGTAATTAGAGATAAACATGATGGTTAATATTTGCTTAAACTTTTGGGTTTCTTTATGTTATGCCTTATCAAGAATAAGCATGTATGCATGAATTCAAAAGATAAAATAGAAAGATTAATTAAGATTTGGCTTTGGCAAAAGCAGTGGTTTTATGCATTTAAATTTCAGCACAAAATAGAGTAAAACAGATTTCATTAAATTTTATTTGTTGACACTCAAAATAAAACCTATCTTTAAAAGATAAAAAATAATCAACCAATAAATAAATAATAAATATTATGGAAGGATATTGTGTAAAATGTAAAGACAAAAAAGAAATCAAAGGTGCTACAGAAGTAACCATGAAAAATGGTAGAAAAGCTATGAAAGGCACCTGCCCATCATGCGGCACTGGCATGTTCAGAATTCTTGGAAAAGCGTAATTACAACAATACAAAGGGAAGCAAAAATGCTTCCCCTTTTTTTATTTAAACAAATGTGCTTATAATGAATTATCATAAAATACGCTTTTGTATTTAATGATTTTTGTGCGCATGGTTTGTGCTTGTTCTATAGTAAAGAAGCATCTGCACGCACTATAGTCCATAAAGTTATTATAGTTGGGCCTTTTAGCTATTTTTACAGGAGGACATGTATCCTTACGTCCTACATCGGTGCAATTGCTTTGTCTCGGTGTATCAGAAATGTAGTCTGTTTTAGTTCTAAATGGCGATTTCAATTTTTTACAATTACCGTTTCCCCACACATGCCATAAGCCCAAATAATGCCCCACTTCGTGTGTAATAGTTTGGTTGCTATGTCCAACAGATAAATAATTGATTCTTACCGAAAGAGGCACGGTTTTATCCCCTAAAACACTCGAGGCACTTCCAAATTTTCCTATCAAAATGTTTAGATGGGTTTCTGGTTTTATAAGCTTTATGTTTTTTGCCTTTAGGTGTTTTTTGTAACGTATAATTCCTTTGGTGTTTTGGTTATTTAAAATGGTATCTGCCAAATAAAATGATATGTTGGGGTTGCCAACAAGGTTTTTAAATTGCGGATTTAGTGTAGACTGATCGTTTTTGGCCGAATAGTTAAGGTTTAATTCCAGTATTTCCTGGGCAATAATGGCATCAGTAATTTGTTGAGAGCTATTAGGTGTGCCTTTAGCAGGAATAATGTGTACAATTACAGGTATTTTAATGGTCCTGTTGTCATCAAAAAATAACGGACTCTGTGAGTAGCCGTTAAAAAGTAAGTCAACAAACAGAAGAAAAAAGAAAACAGCGTATCTCATATTGCTTTAGTCTTTAGGCTCATCAAATAAAGTTTCATCAACACCAAAAACACGAAAATCAAATATAGGATCTGCAAAATCTGGATTTAGGTCCATAGCATCAGGAATAAAGTCATTATCCTTATCAAAAGACACCGTTTCTTCTCCTATTATACCATCACCAGTACCTGTTTCAGTGTCTTTTGCAATAGCAATAGTATAGGTTTCCCCTTTCTTAAAATAGCCCAATAAATCTTCAACATATTTTATGGCTTCCGCTTCGGCTTGTGTTAATATGCCCCGTTTTGTGGCATCAGCCTTAATCCTAAAACTGGTATTTTTAAGCCTATCAAATAAGGTCGTTAATAAGTCCTCTCGGGCGCCTTTAAAGGATACCAAGAAACCGTTGCGAACCATCCTAATTTCGGTCTCGTCCGATTGCAGCATAATATTCGGTTCTTTTAAAGTGGCAGGGGGTATGGTAATTTTTTTGTTTATAGAATCTATAACCATTGCCTCCAAGTCTATAGCAGCAGAAACCGTTACAGGATACTTAACAATAGCCAGTAATTTTTTGTCGATATCGTTTTTTCTATGTAAAAATATAATGTCGTCATAATTATATTCAACCAATTCCAGGGATTTCTTTTTTACAATTTCCTTTAAACCGGCCCAACCAGATGGTTCATCTATATCAAACCAAGTTTTCCATATAAAAATGGACAGAGCAGCAACAATAATTCCCGCAATTACGCCTTTAAAAATAGTCATAGTATATCAATTAAATGTTAATAATTAACTAGGTAAGCATGCAACAAAGTGCCCCTAAATAACGTCCTATAAAGGTGTAATGATTTTTATAGAACGTAGTAAATATACTATTATATTTTGTAAGTAAAATTTTTTTTGTTTAAATAACAAGAATTTATTAGTGCTACTGTAATAAAACACATTATTTTATTTTGCGTAATACTTGTCTAATAAGCACCAAAAATAAGGGGTCGTTTTCAAACGCCTCGCGTATTTTTATGTAGGCAATACGCATTTGCGATTCCACGGTTTTTTTAGATATATTTAAATGTTCCTAGATTTCCGTATACTTCAACCCTTCAATTTTGTTTAAAAGCAATACCTTTTTACACTTGGGGGGTAAGGTATCAATAATAGCCTTAAGCCGTTAAATCTTTGATGGAAACAATTCAAGTAATGCCTAGTTGTCGGTATTTTAAGTAAGCACTATCCACTGCGACCGAGACTGAGATCGTCTACTAAAAACTACCGTGTTAAACGAATTAAAAAGTCTTTTAGATTTTCAGATTTGTTAATGTAGTGAACAGACCAGAAAAAAATATAAGCTGTAAGCACAAAAAAGACATATAGGGCTTTGGCAGTACCGTAATAATAGGCTGTGGTAAAGCTTAAGATGCTCACAAAAATAAGATCTAATACAATGGCTTTTTTAATGCTCATGCTAAATATACCGGTTAAGTAATTCCACCGAGTTAGGGTATCGGTAATGACAATGCGTTTTGGGTTTGAAAAATCAACCCAGATACGTTGCGAGTTACTTGGTTTAACAATAAGTGCATTATCCTGGCGCTCATAATTGTAATCAAACTTTTGTAAAAACGCCTCTGTGTTTTTTAGTTTCATGCTAGTACTTAAAACGAGGTTAGTAGCTAGAACTTGGGGTGTTAAAATGATAATTATAAAGATAGGTGTTGTTTTTAAAAAATACAGGTTTTGTATGTTAAGAGATTGTAATGTTTTTAAACGGCTAAGTTGCTTATAGCCAAACGTTCTGTTAATGAATCCGTCACATTTTGATAACCTGTTTTTCTTTTTTTAAAGACGTTATGAAAGTAATTTTGACATGTAATTTTTAATCAAATCTTTAAAAAACTTAACATCATGAAAAAAGTAGCCTTAACAAGTTTAATGTTTGTTTTAAGTACCACTGTGCTTATGGCATTTACGACCTTATCAACACCAAAAGAAAAATTGCGAAATGAGATTATTGCGTTGCTGGATGTTCCAAAAATTGAGTTGGAAACCGAAGTAACACAAGCCGAAATAGTTTTTACCTTAAACACTAAAAATGAAGTGATTGTTCTTTCGGTAGATACCACCAACACCTATTTGGAAAACTATGTAAAACAACAGCTTAATTACAAGAAAGTGTCTTACAAATTTCCTAAGAAAGGTGAAAAGTTTAAATTAAAACTACGCGTGGTTAAATAATGCCTTGGCTTTGGTAATGCATTTAAAAACACCTATGGTTTTCATGGGTGTTTTTTTATTTTACATGTGTTTTAGGGAGCCCTAATAGTTCATCAAGGATGCTTTCTACACCTTCTTCAGAATTGCTCTTGGTTTCAAAGCGGGCTATTTTTTTTACATCGGCATGGGCATTTTGCATGGCATAGCTAAAATAGCCAAGTTCCATCATTTGTAAATCGTTGTTATAATCGCCAAAAACCATGGTTTCATCGCTGGTAACACCCAAAGCTTCTTGCAGGATACGGAGTGCATAACCTTTATTGGCCTGGGCATGGGAAATATCCAGCCAGTTTTGTCCAGAAACAATCACTTGTAAAAAATCGTTTAAGGGAGCTGTGTGTGGTAAGATGTATTGTTCGGACGAGGCATTATGGTAAACGGCAATTTTTAGGAAGTCATCATCCGTTACCTGCGTTAGGTCATCAACAATAGTATAAGCCGCATAGTAATTACTAAACTTGGATATAAAATCGGCTTCGGAGGTTTCAATATAAGCCGATTTTCTGCCACATAGTACAATATAAGCCCCAGCAATACCACGCAGAAGGTTAACGGCGGTTACAATATCTGCTTTAGATAACCTTAATAGGATATGCTCTTCATTGGCATACTTCATAATCCCTCCGTTTTCTGCAATAATAGATATATCGTGCTGTATGGAGTGTAATTTTTCTAAAATACTTTGATACTGTCTGCCACTGGCAGCAGCAAAATGAATGTTTTGCTTTTTAAGTTCATGGAACTGATCAAAAAAGCGATTGCTCACTTCGCTGTTTGGGTTAAGTAAGGTGCCGTCCATATCGGTCACCACCAGTTTTACATTGGATAAATTCATAGGCTATAATATAATGTAAAAATACAATTCTAAAAGACAAGGTATGTTAGCAACATGTTAATGTGCTTACTTTTAATAAATTGATTATTTAATAAACCATTTTTTAATAAATCTTTGTTATTTATAGCACTTATTTAGTAGGTAAACATTTTAAACAAGGGATTTTTGTAAATTGCATGACTTATAATTTATACAAGAGCAGTATGGTAACATTAAAGCAGTTAGCAAAAGAGTTGAATGTTTCTATATCCACAGTTTCTAAAGCGCTTAATAATAGCGAGGAAATTGGCGAGGAGACGGTTAGGCGTGTTAAGGAATTAGCAGAATTGTATAATTATAAGCCCAATAAAGTGGCGTTAAGTTTAAAGTCTAACAAAACAAAAACCATTGGGGTTATTATACCAGATATTTTAAATCACTTTTTGGCAAAGGTACTTTTTGGTATAGAAAGAGAAGCTACAAAATATGGTTACAACATTATTACCTGTATTTCCAATGAATCTTTAGAAAAGGAAAAAGAAAGCTTGCAACTACTTGCCAATGGTAGTGTAGATGGTTTTATTTTATCTGTGGCCGAAGAAACCCAAATAAAAAAGGAAATCGAGCATTTTAAAAAAACAATACACCAGGGCTTGCCCATTGTTATGTTTGATAGGGTAGCCCATGATGTGATGTGTGATAAGGTAATTGTAGATGATTTTGAAGCCACTTATAATGCCACTAAAAAGTTATTGGAAGACAAGCGTAAAAACATTGCTTTTATTAGTGGTATTGACGAGTTAAGTGTAGGTAAGCTAAGAGAAAGAGGTTACAATAAGGCTATTTTAGAGCAGATGGACTATAGCCCTATTGTACTAAAGATAGGGAAGGGAGACGATTACCAAAAGAAGATAAAAGCACTTTTAAAAAAGAACCCTACTATAGATGGTGTTATAGCAGCAGAAAGCAAATCGGGCATTATAGCTATTAATACGGCCGTTAACTTAGGCTTTAAAGTGCCAAAAAATATATCGGTAATAGGCTTTGCAAGTAAATCGGACTCCAACCATACCATTCCAAAACTTACTACCATAAGGCAACATGCTAAAGAAATAGGGGCCAATGCTGCCCAAATGCTAATAAATAGAATACAAAATAAAGGCACTGAGCTAGATGTAAAGACAAAAATCATAAAAACAAGCTTAATTGAGAGTCAATCTACCAAAAAAAAATAAACCCACCTAAAGGCTTATGTGTAATGCATTTTGTCTTTTAATCGATAAAAACATGCATTTCATCGATTATTTTGCTTATTTGAAGTTGCTTTGGCATACTTTTATAGCATCTTAACGGACATATCTATTACCCTCAAGTCCATTAAGACAATTAATCCATTTTTTTGACCCTAGCGGTCAATAATCCCTCAAAAAATATTTTTATTGAAAATTTGTGTGCTTTTGTATGCATACGATTTTAAAGTTAATTATCCATTTTTCCCTCAACCGAGATTTTGATTTCAAAGTCATGGTTCATGTTTTTGTTAAAAAAGTTAGAAAAATTAATAGTTAAACCTTAAAATCAAATAAATATGAAAGCCCTAAAAATTACCTTAATTTTAGCAGTATTAGTAGCATCATTAACATCTTGTACTAAACAAGATTTATCTGAAGACGATATCCTTATCTTACCAGAGGCTGAATTGCCAGTAACTGGAGGAGGAGTAGACCTATAAAAAACATTTTAAATAATAATTACAAACTCTTTACCAAATTTGGTAAAGAGTTTTTTTATTAATATTAATTAAAAAATTATAAATACATTTGAAGGAAACAGGTAAACCCTCATATGTTTTTGAAGTTTATAATTTTTAACATAGCCTTTCTTTTTTGCTTTATTACGGCCAATTCACAAAATAGGACGAATTTACAGGTTATAGATTCTATCCAAAAAAATGTATTGACTAAAGAAGTTAAGGACTCTTTAGTTATAGCCAATGCGCATTTCAATATTGGAGAACTTTATAGGTTTAGTTTTTTGGGAGATAGTGCTTACTACCATTACCACATTGCAGAGAAAATTTATAAATTCAAGAATGAAAAGTTTAAACTTGCCAAGACATTATATGGCATTGCTGTTGTTCAAAAAAATGAAAAAGACCTAACAGGAAGCGAATTAACATCTATTGGAGCTATTGCATTATTGGAAAGCCTTGATAATACCAGGGAAGTAAAAGAAATAAAATCTTTTATATACAACAATTTGGGATTGGTTTTTGGGGAACTGGGACAATTTGAAGAGTCCATATCTTATTATAAACAATCAATTGCATTAATAAGTGAACTGGAAAACAATAATGTATTAAGTATAGATATTCGAAAGAACAACCTGGCACTGTCCTATAAAAAATCTGGAAATTATGATTTGGCATTAGAGTACTATGGCCAAATTTTAGAAAACAAAGACCTAATTAACATCAGGCCAGAATTTTATGCCCTAGTTTTGGATAACTATGCGCATACCCAATATTTATCCAATAAGCTTAGTGAATTGCCCGACTTATATTTTGAGGCTTTAAAGGTTTCGGATAGTGTAAACCCGGGCGGATACAATTCCATAATTATAAATCAACATCTAGCCGAGTATTATAAAAGTAAAGCTAATGATAGCTTGGCAAAATACTATGCCTACCAGGCCAAGGATATTGCCGAAAATTATCATAATGATGAATTGCTAAGTTCGTTGCTATTGCTTTCGGAAGTCGAGGAAGGGGACAAGGCTGCCAAATATTTAAAGGATTATATAGCCCTTAACGACAGTCTTATAAAGAACGAGCGAAGCATTAGGAACAAGTTTGCCAGAATTCAATATGAAACCAGCCAAATAGAACAGGAAAATATACGAATAGCCAAAGAACGTATGTGGCTATTGGTTATATCGGCGGTATTGATTATAGCATCGTTTTTGTTATACCTGGTGATTACCCAGCGTAATAAGAACAAGGAATTACAGTTTATACAAAAGCAGCAAAAATCTAACGAAGAGATTTATAATTTGATGCTCTCCCAAAACGAAAGAATAGAGGAAGCCCGGGATATTGAAAAAAAACGTATTTCAGAAGAATTGCACGATGGGGTTTTAGGGCGTTTATTTGGAACACGATTAACTTTGGATAGTTTAAACATGAGCAATAGCCCTGAAGCCATTAAAACACGCAGTCAATATATTGATGGACTAAAAACTATTGAAAATGACATCAGGAAAGTATCGCATGAACTGAACACCGACTTTGTTTCTGGCTCTGGGTTTATTGATATTATAAAAACCTTGGTTGAAACCCAAACCATGGCTTATAAGCTAGATTATAAGCTAGAGCATAACGATACCATAAACTGGGACCAGTTTCCTAATATGATGAAGATACATATTTACAGGATTATTCAAGAATCGCTTCAAAACATATACAAACATGCCCAAGCGACTAAGGTGAATATTAGTTTTAGTTTAAAAAATAATGTAATTTGCTTGACCATAAGCGACGATGGTTTAGGGTTTGATGTTAATAAAGCAAAATCAGGCATCGGATTAAAAAACATCAATTCTAGGGTTAAAGAAATTAATGGTACCCTAGAGATAGCTTCTGAAATAAATAAAGGTACAGTATTAACCATAAAAGCCCCAATTGTATAATACGAACTAACTAGTATGACTGAAAAGATTAAAATTCTTATGATTGATGATCACCCCATGATTATAGAGGGGTATCAAAACACATTGTTATTTACAAAAAAAGAAAACCAAGAACTTAAAATAGACATTGCCAATAATTGTGATGAAGCGATTAAATTAATGGATAAATCGTTGGAATTAGGATACCATTATGATGTTTTGTTTGTAGATATTAGTTTGCCGCCATCATCAGATGGTTTAATGACTTCGGGAGAGGATTTGGCAATTTATGCCCGCAAAGTATTGCCCAATGCCAAAATTATAATCTTAACCATGTTTAATGAATCGTTTAGAATTCATAACATTATAAAAACCATAGACCCCGAAGGGTTTTTAATTAAAAGTGATTTAACATCCAGCGAATTGGCCAGTGCTTTTCAAGCAGTATTAAACAACCCGCCATTTTATAGTGGTACAGTAAATAGTTTTATTAGGAAAACCATAACCAGCGATGTTGTTATTGACGATAAAAACAGAAAAATACTCCACTTACTGTCCCAAGGGATCAAAACAAAAAATTTGGCTTCCCATCTCGATATTTCACTAAGTGCTATTGAAAAAAGAAAAAAACAACTTAGGGAGATATTTGAAGTAGAAGACGGCCAAGATGAAACATTACTGGAAGCGGCCAGAAAAAAAGGGTTTGTATAAGAAAAAAAAGCATTCCCCAAAGCCCGCTATATCTACATACTACAAGTAACCCGTAACAATGCTGTGGGTTTCCCGCAGTTTTATTAAAAAAGTTATTCTTAAATTTGATGTATATCAACACTTTATATACTACATAAAAATTAAAATCCCTCAATTTTTTTGTTGATAATAGCAATTTACAGAAAGATACCCTGTGCGGAGGTGAGAGACCCACAGGGTTCTTTTATATATTAAAATAGACTGCTTTTGTAACGCCATAAAATATTAATAAACAATCCTAAGTAAATAAGGCTAATCACAAACTTTAAAAATGTTGAGGTTAAAAAGCCTATAAAAGACCCAAAAGCCGCTTTTAGGGCCATATTAAAATTGTTTTTATACATAAGCTCACCTATTAAAGCCCCAACAAAGGGACCTATAATAATGCCTCCAGGTATAGGGCTTAAAAGTCCAAAAATTAAACCTAAGGTAGTGCCAACCATACCGTATTTAGAACCACCAAATTTTTTAGTGCCCATAGCAGGAATGATATAATCCAATACCCAAATAAGAATGGCAATAATAAGTGTAATGATCAAAAAGCTTAAATTCATCGGGATAACCTTGGTTAAGTGTAGTACAAGCAACCCCGCCCAACCCGTAAGGGGACCTGGTAGCACAGGTAAAAAACTTCCAGCAATACCAAGCAGCATTAAAAGGGCCGAAAGGATTATTAAAAAGGTGTCCATTATGTTTTAAAAATTTTATTAGTAAGACGTGCAAGATACAATTATGTTACGTTTTTGTAACTAAAAAATTAGTTTAAACTAAATGTTTAGTTATATTTGTGTTGTTGAACTAAAAACTTAGTTACAAAATGAAGCAATTAACAAAAGCCGAAGAGGATATCATGCAAGTACTCTGGCAATTGAAAAAAGCCAATGTAAAATCTATAATAGAAGAATTGCCTGAGCCCAAGCCTGCATATAATACAGTATCTACTATTGTTAGAATTTTGGAAACCAAAGGATTTGTAGATTATGAAAAGGAGGGTAAGGGGCATGTGTACTTTCCTTTATTGGAAAAGCAGGAGTACAGTAACCAATCTATCAATAAATTGGTTGATAATTATTTTCAAGGATCCTTTAAAAGCATGGTATCGTTTTTTATGAAAAAGAATGACATCAGTCTGCAGGAATTGGAAAGTGTTTTAAAAGATATTAATAAAAAAGAATAGAGATGTTACAGTATATAATGCAAACGATAGCCTTTCAGGTCATCTTTTTACTCATGTACGATATGGTATTAAAAAATGAGACCTTTTTTAAGGGGAATCGCTATTACCTTTTGGGCACCGTGTTGGTATCGCTTTTACTACCTTTTATTAAAGTGGATGGTTTTGGAGAGATACTGCCCGAACAGTTAAGGATAACACTACCGGAAGTCATTATTGGGCAAGCAAGCCCAATAAATCAAAATGCGAATTTATTCGATAGCATCTTTGGTAAATTAACATGGGAAACCACTTTAGAACTTATAGGCTTTATTGGAATGGCAGTAGCACTTCTCATTTTTTTAATCAAGCTGGTCTATATATTGGTGTCAATACAAAGAAACCCTAAAATTCGAGAGAAGCATGTTAGCTTAGTGCAATTGCCAAATAGCAATCAGGCGTATTCATTTTTTAATTACATCTTTTTAGGGGAACGGTTAACCGCAAAAGAAAGAGATGCCATTTTGAAGCATGAAATGGTACATGTAAAACAATATCACACTATAGATTTGCTGGTTTTTGAAATACTGCGTGTGGTCTTCTGGTTTAATCCCTTAGTGTATATATATCAAAACAAAATCATGGCGCTACATGAATATATGGCAGATGCTAATGCAATAGCGCATCATAGTAAAAAAGACTATTATCAAAACTTATTGGCACAAGTGTTTGATACCAGGCACGTATCATTTATCAATCCTTTTTATAAACAATCATTAATCAAAAAACGAATCGTTATGTTACAAAAATCAAAATCAAAACAGATCCATTTATTAAAGTATGCGCTTTTATTGCCTTTGGTTACAGCCATGTTGGTGTATACATCTTGTGAAAAGGAAGTTGAAAACCATAAAGGAGTAGACATTGTAAGGGAACCAATGAAACCAGCACCTTCAGAAGTGCAAGAAGATATTGAAGTGCCTTTTGCGTATATTGAAAATGTGCCTGTATTTCCCGGATGTGAGGAAGGTGATAATGGTGAAAGGAAAGCATGTATGTCTGGAAAAATACAAGAATTTATAGTTGAACATTTTAATACGGATATTGCTTCTCAGCAAGATTTAAAAGGGGAACAACGCATTAATGTTATATTTAAAATAAACAAGGAAGGCGCTGTTGTTGATGCACGTGCTCGTGCACCACATCCCGCTTTAGAAAAAGAAGCCATTCGTGTCATTTCACAGCTTCCGCAAATGCAGCCCGGTAAACAAAAAGGAAAAACAGTGACTGTACCTTACAGTTTGCCAATCATATTCCATGTTGCAGATTAAACGAATTTAAGTACGTGTATTGGAAAACCGAAAGCTTGGCTTTCGGTTTTTTGGTTTTTAATAATATAAAAACCAAAAAAATTGTACATTTCGGGTCTAGTTGTTAACTATGAGGCATATTTGTGTTTTTATATTGATTTTGATACTTACGTCTTGCAAGTATTTTAATGTAAAAAAAACATCTTCTGAAGCCATCTTAAAAGAAGAATTACAAACTTTTAATTGGAATGAAGTGGATGTGTATCCCTCGTTTTCCGTATGCGATTCCTTAGAAGCCAATACCGAAAGAAAACAGTGTTTCTCTAAGGTTTTAACCACGCATATTTTAAAGTATCTGGAAAGTGAAGCCATTATTGTAAGCAGGGATATTACAGATACCATTACCCTACAATTTCAAGTGTCTGAAGCTGGGCAGCTTAAACTTTTAAAAACAGCTATGGATAGTATAACTATTGAAGAAATTCCGCAAATGGAAAATTTAATTCATAAAAGTTTAGATTCCTTGCCAGAAATCTTTCCTGCCATAAAGCGCGGGCAACAGGTAAAAACAGAGTTTCAGTTGCCAATTATTGTCCATGTCAATTAGAGTTACAGATTAAATTTATACCCAAGTGCAAAATCTATGGGGAAGTTACCAGTGTTGGTCATAAATATGGCAAACAGTTCATTATAAGTTAAGCTTATAAAACTGTGGTCGCTTATTCGAATGTCCGATCCCAATCCAAAACTAAAAGGGACATGGAACAAAGCATCTGTAACAACAGAAGTAGCATTGTTAGCTATGGTAAATGTTTCTTTTGTAAAAGTATAGGTGGCAAATTGCAAATTGCCATAAATATTGAATGTAGCTTGGTTAATAAATCGGTATCGATACCCTAAGGCCAATTGTGTTGCACTGTATTTAACGGTTGCATTATTCTCAAAAGCATGTTCCACACTAAAATAACCAGCTTGCTTTGGTTTGGGGACTTTGGCTAAAAACTCTAGTTCGGCCAATATAAAAGGGGTTTTGTCGTTGGCACTGTTTTCTACATAGGGATGGTTTGTAATGCCGCCAAAAACGGCCAGTCTAGATTGTATATAGGCTTTCTCGCCTGTGTACATATAGCGTTTTGTGCCATTGGAATTATAGGCTTTAATAAACTGTTTTAAACTATAGCGCCCAAAGTCGACTCCTTTTGTAGACATATTAGAGCCTTTGGTTAAATTACTTAAAACAGTTTGGTATTCCCTTAAATAGCTTTGGCCTGGCTGCTTTGTATTTAATAGTTCGTAGATGGTTTCGTTTTGGTCTTTAACAAAAAACCGATACCCATCAGCCGTTTTATAGGTAAGGAAATCTAAATCACCAGTTACCTCTTCTTTAAGCGTTAGCGTTTCACCATTAATGGTATATTGTTCTTGTGCTATGGAATGAAGCGTACCAAAAAGAAGTGTCACTAATATAGGCAATAGGTTTTTCATTCAGCTTAAAGCTTTTGGGATGTATGTAAAACTAATAAAAATAAATGAAACACCCATGCCCTAGTTTTTTAGTTAAAAGAAGGGGTTGATAGCACAAAAACTTACCGTTTATAAGTCCTGCCTTTCCATTTGTAACCTGTAAACAAGGATGCTATAGCAACATAAACACTAAAAAAAGGATAAAGGATAAACCCAAAGGCATAAAACTTTAATACAGCCTGTTGTTTAAAAAATTGGGATGCTTTATAAATTAAAAATAAATCAATATTGAATTTAATGATTACTATATATAATAACGTGTTGACTTTAAAAGCCCCAATGCTGGTAAGCAAGATAATAGAAAGCACAAGTATATTCATAAGTAAAACAAGCAGCCCAGTAAGTTTGCCAAACCCATTATGGTACGCACTGGTTTTTGCAGCCCACCGGATACGTTGAGCCAACAAATTTCTCCAAGATGTTTGGGGTTGGGTAGTAACAATAGCTTGATCGCTTTTTAAATAATGGATACGCTCAGGATATTTATTTACAGCCTTTTCAAGAAAAAAAATATCATCACCACTAGCAGTATTGGTATTCCCCTCAAATCCGTTGAGTTCATAAAACAAGGTCTTTCTGTATCCAAAATTCGCACCATTACACAAAAAGGGTTTGTTAATACCAAAACCGCCAGCAGTAGCACTTTGCAGACTTAAAATATCAAGTAGTTGAAAGGTGTTTAAAAAACTGTTTTCCATAGAGTAGGTTACAGGAGCAACAATACATAGGGCATCTGTTTTTTGCAAGTATGCATCAAAAACAGTTAGCCAATAATTAGGAAGCATACAATCGGCATCAGTAGTAATAATCCATTCGTGTTTTGCGTGTTTTATGGCCGTCGTAATAGCATCTTTTTTTGGCGAAGGCGTAAGGCGCTCATTTTTAAGTATTGAAATATCAAAGGGTGCCCTTATGCTGTTTTTAATAATTTCAAAAGAAGCGTCGCTAGAGTCATCATCAACAAAAATAACCTCAAACAGGTGGTTTGGGTAATCTAATTTCTGTATAGAGGCTAACAGGGCGTTCAAATTTTTAGACTCATTCCTAAAGGGAATTATAACAGAAAATGTAGTTTTGGCCGTGGTTTTTTTTAACGTAAAAGGTTGTGTTTTATTAAAGCCAAAAACAAAGCTTCCAATAAGAAGTAAATATAGTACAGTAATTATAACGCTAACAAAAACCATAATTAAGTCATTTCTTTAGGGAAGTTAAACCGTAATACGTAAAAGCTGCCAAGCATGCTGGGTAATACAAAATTAAAAAGCCACATTATAGTGGTAATAGAGAAAATAACCAGCGGATTAACCCCAAGAAAAGCAAATAGATACACCGCTATGCTGCCTTTAATAAGTACATCAAAAATAAAAATAACAGGTAGTATAGAAGCCAGCAAATACATAGACGTAATAGGTGCCATTGCCATAAAATAATCCATATTTACCCCAAACATTTTAAGCAAAAAATAAAATTGAAAAGAAAAGACCAGATACCTAACCACAGAAAACCCAAACCCTTTAGCCAAAACGCCCAAAGGATAATTCAATAAAAAGCGCAAAGCTTTCTTGAAAAACGACCCTTTAAAAAACAAGCTGACAAAAACACCAAAGCCCATAAGCCCAAGCAGAATCAAAAACATATGGTTTGGTTTAAAGAGAAAGTTGCCTGCCGTATATTTCGAAATAAAAAGTTGCAACCCAACCACACCAAAGAGAAAAGTTACCATCATTTGTAAAAGGTTGCCAATCAAATTAACCAATACAATATGTTTTCTATAAGCTTTAGCATAGTATAAAGCTTTGGCGCCATACTCACCAATTCTATTGGGGGTAATTAAAGAAACAGTTAAAGCGCCCAAACTTTGTTCTACGGCATTACTTAAACTAATTTTTTTTGTGGGACTAACCAAATACTGCCATTTTAAGGATTCCAAAAACCAATTAAAAAGACTTAAAAACGTCAAAAAAGCAACTGTTTTTAACGAAAAAGCCTCTGTTTTGCTTAAAAATAGATTAAAATCGTATAAATTAAGGTTTTCGTTGTGCCTTAGTTTTTGGTAAATAAAATAAAAAGCACCAATAACAAGACCTATTTTAATAAGTACAAAAAAGATTTGTTTAGTTTTGTATGGCAACGAATACGTCATAGTAATATAGTTGCAAATTAAATCAATTATACGGTATGATTTCCATTTTAAAAATTAATAAAGTAAAAACACTGGTAGCAATCCTTCTATTTAGTGGTTTTATGGGGTTTTCTCAAGGAGATACCAGTACGTTTAAGGCACAAGTAGCATTAGGTCTTAACAGTCCGTCCCAAGATGGTTTTGTAGGTAGCTTTAAGGGTAAAACATATAATTTCCCAACCGTTAGCTTAGGCTTACAATATATGTTCAGGCCCAAATTAGGAGCTAAATTAGATTACAGTTTTAGTAGAATATCCAATGAGGATAATACAATAGAATTTAAACTAAACTACTCACGTGTTAATCTACAAGGGGTTTATGATCTTTCCAGTATTATAAATGTTTCCAACCGCTTAGGATTGTTTTTACACGCTGGGCCGGGGTATACATTTATAAAACCCTTGGGGAATTATACCGAGAATAAAAATTCATTTTTTAATGCCTTGGCTGGGTTAGAGGTCCATTATGGGGTATCAGATAACCTGTCCATTTATTTGGACGCTTCCTATATTATGGGTTTTGATGATGATTTTAACCCGATAACAGATGGTTATGGTTCCTTTAACGGTAACCTTTTAACCATAAGCATTGGCGCCTCCATTTCGTTGAGCGGCTGTTACTATTGTGAACAAAATGACTAAAGAAAAAATTATTTTAGGAATAGATCCCGGCACAACCATTATGGGTTTTGGGCTTATAAAAGTTATAGGTAAAACCATGTCTTTTATTCAGCTTAACGAACTCGATTTAAAGAAGTACGACGACCACTACCTAAAATTAAAACTAATTTTTGAACGCACAGTAGAGCTCATAGAAACCCATCACCCAGATGAAATTGCCATAGAAGCGCCCTTTTTTGGTAAAAACGTACAAAGTATGTTAAAACTGGGCAGGGCACAAGGAGTAGCTATGGCAGCAGGTTTAAGTAGAGAAGTGCCCATTACCGAGTATTCCCCAAAAAAAATAAAAATGGCCATTACAGGAAATGGAAATGCCAGTAAAGAACAAGTTGCCAAAATGCTACAAAATTTGTTAAAATTAAAAAGCCTACCTAAAAATCTTGATGCTACCGATGGTCTGGCTGCAGCCGTATGCCATTTTTATAACGAAGGAAAGGTTGAAGTAGGTAAAAGCTATACCGGATGGAGTGCCTTTGTTAAGCAAAATGAAGATCGAATAAAAAAATAATGGCAGGAATATATATCCATATTCCGTTTTGTAAGCAGGCCTGTTATTATTGCGATTTTCATTTTTCAACATCCCTAAAAAAGAAAACCGATTTAATTACGGCACTAATAAAAGAATTGGAATTACGCAAAGGCGAATTTAAAAACCAGTCTGTAGAAACTATTTATTTTGGCGGCGGCACACCTAGTTTGCTTACCAATAAAGAATTGCAATTGCTAATAAATACCATATACAAACACTACACTGTAGAAAACACTCCCGAAATTACTTTAGAAGCCAATCCAGACGACCTATCAAACACACGCATCAAAACCCTGGCTAATACGCCTATAAATAGGTTGAGTATTGGCGTACAGTCGTTTTTTGAAAACGATTTAAAGCTCATGAACCGCGCCCATAATGCCCAAGAAGCCAAGCAATGTTTAGAGGAGGCCACCAAGTATTTTAACAATATATCGTTGGATTTGATTTATGGCATTCCAGGAGCAACCCATAGCCAATGGGAGCAAAATATAGAAACCGCATTAGCTTTCAATATTCCACACATATCTAGTTATGCACTTACAGTAGAGCCAAAAACCGCTTTAGATAGCCTTATAAAAAAGGGGGTAATAAACAATGTGGATGACGAACTAACCCAAGAGCAATATCAATTACTGGTAGAAAAATTAGAAGCAAATGGATTTGTGCATTACGAACTGTCCAATTTTGGAAAACCAGAATACTTTAGTAAAAACAATTCGGCTTATTGGCAAGGAAAACCCTATATAGGTATTGGTCCATCGGCACATTCCTTTCAAGGCAGCCAGCGCAGTTGGAATGTGAGAAACAATTCAAAATATATCAAATCAATACAGCTTGGCATTTTACCTGCAGAAAAAGAAACCTTATCAACTACCGATAAGTACAACGAATATGTTATGACCGGGTTGCGCACAATCTGGGGGGTGTCGCTAAAAAAAGTTGAAGAAGACTTTGGTGCAGATTATAAAAATTATCTTTTAAAGCAGGCACAAGGGTATATTAATCAACAATTATTGTATATTAATGGGGATAAGTTATTAGTAACAAAAAAAGGAAAATTTTTAAGCGATGGTATCGCCTCAAACCTATTTAAAATTAATTGAATTTTGATAACAACCATAGAGTGCAACTCCAAAAAGTATAAAATAGATTTATCGCAAGCTATAGATATATCCATACCCCTTAAAGCATCCAAGAGCAATGTAAACGCTTGGTATTTAGAAGCACCAACAATAAAACCTGTACAGTTTGACGATTGGACAGGAAGCGTAGAAGCCGGTGCTTGTATTAATTTTAATAACATCAGTTTCAATCCACATGCACACGGCACCCATACCGAATGTGTAGGGCACATTACCAAAAAAGTACATTCAATAAACAAAAACCTAAAGCAGTTTTTCTTCTTGGCAGAAGTCATTACCATACCGCCAGAAAAAATAAATGGCGATTTTGTAATTTCCAAAAAGCAGTTACAATATGCATTAGACAGCAAAAAACGAGAAGCCATTGTAATTCGTACCTTGCCCAATACCAAAGAGAAGCTTTCCCGACAGTATTCCAATACCAACCCGCCCTATTTGCAGGAAGCAGCAGCCACATACCTTAAAAATAAAGATGTAAAGCATTTACTTATTGACCTGCCTAGTGTAGACAAGGAAAAAGATGATGGCGAATTGTTGGCCCATAATGCATTTTGGAATACCAAAGGAAAGCTTAGAATGGATGCCACCATTACCGAGTTTATTTTTGTACCCAATAAAGTAGAAGATGGCACCTACTTTATAAACATACAAATAGCCCCTTTTGAAAACGATGCGTCTCCCAGTAAGCCCATTCTATACAAAATTATTACATGATGAAGTACATTTTAAAACTAGAAGAATTGGGAATGTTCATTTTGGGAGTGTATGCGTTTAGTTATATGCCCTATAGTTGGTGGTTATTTTTAGTGTTGTTCCTTACACCCGATATTAGTATGTTAGGCTATCTTGTAAATTTAAAAGTGGGAACTTTTACGTACAATTTTTTTCATAATAAAGGCGTGGCAGTAGCCATTTATTTAATAGGGATGTCCTTGCAAAATAATATTTTACAGTTAGCAGGAATTATATTGTTTAGCCATGCCGCTTTAGATAGGGTGTTTGGTTATGGATTAAAATATGCCAGTTCATTTCGCCACACACATTTAGAAAACATAGACAATCCCAATTGAGAATAAATATAGAGCAATTAAGAGATTACTGCATAAAAAAGCAGAGCGTTACAGAAGATTTTCCTTTTGATGAAAATACAATGGTATTTAAAGTATTTGGAAAAATATTTGCCTTAGTGCCACTAGAAAGCTGGGAAGCTGGTAAACCCACCCTAAACTTAAAAGCTGATCCAGATTATGCCCAAGAACTGCGTATAGAATACAGTAGCATACGCCCTGGATTTCATATGAACAAAAAACATTGGAATACCTTGTATATATATGAAGACCAGTTACAAGCCCACCTTATTTTTAAGCTTATAGACCATTCCTATGCTATGGTAGTAAAAGGCTTGCCCAAAAAGACTAGAGACAAGTTAATTTAACTAGAAAAGACTTACATGGTGTAAAACATAAGCTTTTTTATTGTATATTTGGTTATAGCAATATATATAATCACTTCCTGTTTTTATAATAATAGTACCAGTACCAACTGCCCTAAGTATTTTTTTTGAGCCCTAATCAATTAAGTAGCATTTAATAAATGACTAATATACTAACTCAAAATTTTTACAAATTATGAAAACAACCAATCAATTATTTGCAGCTATTGTAATGGTAGCATTATTATTTAGTACTGTATCTTTTTCACAAGATGCACAAGCCCCCAAATATATTACAGTAACAACCATGTATTGGGACACAGATAGTGACATGACCGGAGAGGAATGGAGAGCTGTCGAAAAAGAATACATGGAAAAAGTAACCAGTAAAAATGAGCACATCATTCATGCTGGATTTTACACCCATTTACTGTCTCCAAACAGTAACGAGGTTATCTATGTGCAATCCTATCCAAGTTGGGCAGCCATAGAAGAAGCATCTGCAAAAGATGGTGAACTCGAAAAAGCAGCTTGGCCAGATGAAGAAGCTAGAAAGGCCTTTTTAGATAAAAAAGGATCGGCCTATTCCATGGATCACTCTGATGAGATTTATGCTACCCTACCCGGTGCTGTACCCATGAAAGAGGAAGCTACAAAAGACATGATACTTTATGTAAGAACCAATATCATGGCATTTCCAGAAGATGGTAGTGGAGAAGAATTTACAGACTTTATGAAAAAAATGCAGAAAGAGGTTATTGGTAAAAATGATTACATTAAGGGGTACTATCCACACATCCATGCTTGGGGATCCAACAGAAAACAAATGGTAGAAGCCGTAATGTTAGATTCTATGGCAGATCTAGAAGCCATGTTTAACAAGAACCAAGAATTATGGAAAGAAGCTTTTACAGAAGAAGAAAGTAAAAGCTTTAGAAAATATGTTGAGAGCCATGGCGATGCAGTATACACAGCCATTAAGCTATAACATAAAATAGCACAATATAAAAAAGGGTACCAAGCGGCACCCTTTTTTTATTTTAACATAGAGCTTGTATAGCCTTAAATTAAATGTATTTTTGCCAAATAAAAAACAAAAACCATGAGTGTACTGCAAAGCTTGAAAGAACGAAGTAATAACACTTGCGAATTATGTGCTTCCAGTAAAACGTTATCACAATATACAATTCCGCCGTCAACAAATGAAAATGTAGATAACAGCCTATTGGTTTGTGATGTTTGTTTAAGCCAAATAGAAGGCCATTCAGAAATGGATCCTAACCATTGGAGGTGTTTAAACGATAGTATGTGGAGTGAATTTATAGCCGTACAAATCATGGCTTGGAGAATGTTACAACGGTTGCGTAATGAAGGGTGGCCCAAAGATTTGTTAGATATGATGTATTTAGATGATGAGGCACTAAACTTAGCAAGGGCAACAGGCGAGCA
The DNA here is from genome assembly GCF_059428085.1 of Aestuariibaculum scopimerae. NCBI lineage: Bacteria > Pseudomonadati > Bacteroidota > Flavobacteriia > Flavobacteriales > Flavobacteriaceae > Aestuariibaculum > Aestuariibaculum scopimerae. The sequence continues at coordinate 911,767 of NZ_CM182089.1, read as the reverse complement.
TGAGGACGAGTCAGCCAAAATAATTCATAGAGATGTTAACGGTGTAATTTTACAAGCAGGAGATTCTGTAGTATTAATAAAAGACTTAAAAGTAAAAGGCTCAAGTATGGTAGCCAAACAAGGTACAGCCGTAAGGAATATTAGGTTAGATAACGAAAATGCAGAGTATATAGAAGGTAAGGTAGATGGGCAGCAAATAGTAATTATAACCAAGTACGTTAAAAAAACCTAAGCAGGTTTTAACAAGACGTATCAGCAATAATCTTTCAGGAACCATTAATTTTTTTAAACACCAACATAAAAAAACCTGTAGCATTTCCAGCATCACGTTTAATGTGGTATTCGCCCATTACATAATAAGCACCATCATTTATTTTGGTAATCGTATCAATCTTAAAATTTAATTTTCCAGTATGCTCTTTACTGGGGTATGCCTTTTTATAGTTCTCCAAAGTGTTTTCCCAGCCATAAGTAATACCATTGCGGCCATAAAATTTAAGTGAATCGCTTTTCCAATAACCTTCCATGTAGCCCTCAATATTGTCTTTAGACCAAGCCAACCTTTGGGCCTTTAAAACAGCATGAATGGCCTTAATATCATCTTCCTCTGTAGTTTGCGAATACGAACAAATAGCACTAAAAAAGCAAAGTAACAAAATGAATTTTTTCATAAATAAAAAAGGTATTATGTTAGGATGGAAGTAAAAATAGCGAAAACTAACATTAAAAAGTATCATTCATCAGATAAAATAGTACTTAGCTTTTTTTAACCCAACTAAAATTAGATTGGTCGAAAAAACAATGTTAATATAAGATAAGTTTTATATATTTATCTCGCCTTAACTAATTAATAGCCCAAATTTATTGTTTAATCATTTCAAATTGCTTAATTATGGATCTTAAAATTACCAGTTGCAACAACTTTTATAAAATAAAAGGGAGTTTAAATAAAGGCAATCTAGCAGTATTCCAAAACGAATTCAAGAACATTTTTCATCGAGTTAACACCTTAACCATTAGCGTAGAAGACTTAGTGCAAATAGACCATCATGGCGTTAAAGCCCTATCAGAACTTCATAAAGAATCCATAATAAAAAACAAAAGTTTTTCCATAATAGGTTCAGGTTGCAAAGCGCTTTACGATCATTTTAAAACAGAACTAGCAGCCTAAAGCGCATTTTTTTGATGCTTCAAAAACGCATCAGCCTGAAGCTGTAAAAGTTCCCTCGCTTTTTTGCGCTTATATGTATAAAGTTCATCCTCATTTTCAAGATCGCTATAAATACGATCGTTAATGGCAAAATCAGCTTTTAACATCGCTTCGCGTTGGGTTTTGTTTTGAAGCACATGCGCTTTAAGGGCCGCTTCTTCATTTTCCAACTTAAAGTCGTAAGCCCCTTTAGGCGACAGCAATTTGGCAAATATGGGCGAAGTTTCAATCGCTAAAAACAGTAAGAATATAAAAAAAGAAGGCAGCCAGGGCAGTTGGTTAAGAGCATTTATACGGGCCATTAAGCCATCAAACCCATCAATAATAGGTTGAGTAGTAGTTACTTTATCTTTAAAAGCAGTTTGCAATTTGGCAATTTGGGTTTCTAAAGCCTGTATCTTAGCATGGTTATCTGTTTTTAATTGTTGCAAATCGGACAAAGCAGCATCATGCTTATCGCGCTTCTCCTTATAAACAGGACCCTTACCCAAAATTTTGGTGCCAGCCGTACCTTCCGCCTCACTAATATAAGTATCATAAAGCGTATTTACCTCTAGCTCCTTAGTTGTAATTTCAGATTGTAGCGCTTTAATATCGCCCTCTAATGCCGCAATATCAGGAGTAAACTGTTCAGCTATTTGCGATTTGTTGGCAAGTGTCAAAGCATTTTTCTGTTCCAGTAATACCCGGTCAATTTCCTTTTCAAAAATCTTTAGTTCCAAAGGTTTGGCAATAACAACGGCAATAATGACAGCCAAAATAATTCGGGGAGTAGCTTGAATAAGCTCATCAACAAAATGCCCCGTCTTTTTAATAGTCGATACAATATAACGGTCTAAGTTAAAAATGAGCAAACCCCAAATAAACCCAAAGAAAACAGAAGTAAAAATGTTGTTAAAAACAGTGTACAGCGCATAACTGGCAGCAATAAAAGCCATAACAGCCGTAAAGAAAACTGTAGCGCCAATACCAGCATATTTGTTTTGTTCACCTTTAGAGCAGGTGTCTAGAATATCAGTATCCGCCCCAGAGCATACAATAAAAAATTGTTTTAACATAACGATTGGTTTTTTGATTGATTGACTATTAGAACGTCAAGATTATCAAAATGTTACATAGCAGCATAAAAAAGAACTACTGATTTCTAGACCGCACACTCTCAATAATAACCGTTGCTAAAATTAGCATACCTCCCAAAAAAGTATTTAGAGAAGGTATTTCATTTAAAAAAATAAAAGCGATAATAATACCAAAAATAGGCTGTGTACTATTAATAATACTGGCAGTACTAACTGTAAAATGCTTTAAACTGTTAACCAACATAGTATGCCCAATAGCTGTAGTTAAAAACGCCAGCATAATTACATAAGGAAACTGCGTTACAATACCAGAAGAATCCATAAAAAACAAAGTAGGGGCCAAAACCACCGATAGCACTGCAATTTGATAAAACATCACACTAGTACCATTATAAGTATTAGTCAATTTTTTAGACATAATATTGCGTAAAGCATACAAAAGCGCCGAGAGCAAACCAAAAAGCACCCCTTGCAAGTAAGTGCTTTCCAAATCAAATTCAGGAGCAAGAATATAAATTCCCAAAAGCACCATTAAGCCCAGAACAATATACATAGGGTCAAACCTAACCTTAATAAACAAGGGCTCTAAAAGAGCCGTTAAAATAGGGTAGGCAAACAGCGAAAGCATACCCATAGCAACATTAGAAAGTTTTAGGGCATAGAAATAAGTAATCCAATGGGCACCCAAAAACAGGCCACTAACAACAGTAGCGGCCACATCCTTATTAGAATGTATTTTAAGACTAAACTTTTTGTACCTACAAAACAAGAACAAGGCCACGCCACCCAAAGCACAGCGCCACCAAATAATAACAGGCGTGGGCATATCAATAAAACGCCCCAAAGCCCCCGAAGTACTTATAAAAAGTGTAGCCAAAGTAAGTTGAATAAGGTGGCTAGTATGCTGGTTCTTCATCAAATAGCGCCTTGTATTATTTACTTAACTCTGTAAAATATTTATAAAACAAAGGAATTGTTTCAATACCCTTTAAGTAATTAAAAATGCCAAAGTGCTCATTGGGCGAATGGATGGCATCACTATCCAAGCCAAAGCCCATTAAAATAGTTTTACTGTGCAGTTCCTGCTCAAATAGCGAAACAATGGGAATACTGCCGCCACCTCGTTGCGGTATAGGTGCTTTACCAAAAGTGTCCTCATAAGCATTAGCCGCCGCTTGGTAGCCAATATGGTCAATAGGCGTTACATATCCTTGTCCTCCATGGTGGGGTGTAACCTTAACGCTCACACCCTTAGGAGCAATATTGGTAAAATGCTCCGTAAACAACGTCGTAATAGTTTCCCAATCCTGGTTAGGTACCAAGCGCATCGATATTTTAGCATAGGCCTTACTGGCAATAACCGTTTTAGCACCCTCGCCAGTATAGCCGCCCCAAATACCATTCACATCCAAAGTAGGGCGTATAGAATTGCGCTCATTAGTCGTATAGCCAGCTTCGCCATAAACAGCTTCAATATCCAGGGCCTTTTTATAATCCTCGAGGTTAAAAGGTGCTTTAGCCATTTCAGCTCGTTCCAAAACCGATAGCTCCTCAACCATATCATAAAACCCAGGAATCGTAATATGGTTGTTTTCGTCATGCAAAGACGCAATCATCTTAGCCAAAATATTAATAGGGTTCGCAACAGCGCCCCCGTACAATCCAGAATGTAAATCCCTATTAGGGCCTGTAACCTCCACTTCAACATAGCTCAAACCACGTAAGCCCGTAGTAATAGAAGGCACATCATTAGCAATCATGCCCGTATCAGAAATTAGAATAACATCATTCCTCAACTTTTCCTGATTGTTTTTAACAAAAATCGCCAAATTAGGGCTGCCAACCTCTTCCTCGCCCTCAACCATAAACTTCACATTACAGGGCAATTGCTCAGTACGCGTCATAAACTCCAAAGCCTTTACGTGCATATACATTTGTCCCTTATCATCACTAGCACCGCGTGCAAAAATAGCACCCTCAGGATGCAGGGGCGTAGTCTTAATAACAGGCTCAAAAGGCGGGGAGTTCCATAAATTCATTGGGTCGGGTGGTTGTACATCATAGTGGCCATAAACCAAAACCGTAGGTAAGTTAGGGTCTATTATTTTCTCACCATAAACAATAGGGTAACCAGCCGTTTCACAAATTTCAACAATATCGCACCCAGCCTGCTCCAAAGTCCTTTTAACAGCATCAGCCGTCTTTAAAACATCCTGCTTATAGGCCGAATCAGCACTAATAGATGGGATTTTCAATAAATCAATAAGCTCATCAATAAATCTGTTTTTATGTTCCTTAATATAAGATTCAATAGTATGCATGAAGTATAATTAGTTTAGATTTCAAAAGTATAAAAAAAAGAAGGTTTTTCTGGTTTAGAAGTTTGCAATTTAAAAATCTTGTTTATATTTGCATCCCGATATTTATCGGGCTTAGCGGGCGTGGTGGAATTGGTAGACACGCTAGACTTAGGATCTAGTGCCGCGAGGTGTGGGAGTTCGAGTCTCCCCGCCCGCACGATATAAAGAAAAAAGCTTCTCAATTTTGAGAAGCTTTTTTTATTCTTAATGTCCCGTCCTGAAATAAGTTGACACAAAAACGACTTATTATGAATATTAAAGAGATAGCACTCTCACGCTCTTGTAGATTGTTAGGGATAAGCAGGCAAGCGGTTTATCAGGCACAAAGGCGAAAACATGCGCGAGCCAAAGTTCTATCGCAAGTTAAGCCTTTAGTATTGTCCATACGCAGGGACATGCCAAGAATAGGTACACGTAAGCTATACTATCTGCTCAAGCCAGAGTTTGATAGCTTGGGGATAAGAATAGGGAGGGATGCCTTATTTGGTTACCTGAAAAGTGAACATTTACTTATAAGGCCAAAAAGGAACTATACTAAGACCACTAACTCAAAACATTGGCTCAAAAAGCACCCTAATCTTTTAAAAGAGATTGTGCCACAAAGACCAGGACATGTATTGGTCAGTGACATTACCTATGTGAAAAGTAGAGAACGAACACATTATTTGTCCTTGGTAACCGATGCTTACAGTAGGATGATAATGGGTTACAAACTAAGTGACGATATGGGTACTGAGAATGTGGTGAAAGCCTTTAATATGGCAATCAGACAATGACAACATCATAAAGAGCTGATACACCACTTTGACCGTGGGTTGCAATATTGTGCTTCGGTATATCAAGATGCCCTGCAAATACATAATGTAAGACCTTTCATGACAGATGGATACGACTGCTATCAAAATGCACTGGCAGAACGGATAAATGGTATTAAAGCAAGAATTCTTAATCCATAAATGCAACAGTGGCAAAGAACTGGAACAGTTGGTGAGAGAATCCATAGAAACCTATAACAACAAAAGGTCCCATTTGAGCCTTAATATGAAAACACCTAACTTTATACACAATAAAAAACCAAAGAAGCTAGCTTCTCTGGTTTGATTTAATTTTATTAAAAACTGTCAACCTATTTTAGGACGGCTCATAAGGAATCCTTCTGTACAAATGTGTTTTCTCTCTTTTGGCTCGTGTTACAACCAACCAAACTTAAAATAATAAGAAGTAAAAAAATGTTTTTCATGGTCTAAATGTATTTATTAATAGCATAGCCTATGGGTAAAATTGTATCAATAAGAAGTAATTTTGTTTAATTGTTCCGATTTTAAACTAAAAAACGTTTCATTAAACCATTATCAGAAGTACTTCTAAAAGTTTATGGCAAGATTCAAAGCTTTATTGCTTTTTTCCACATTTTCAAGGGCATCATCACCCAAAGTAGTCCATCTGTCTTTTCTATACACCGAAAACAACAAAAACAAAATAGGCTTCATCTGTTCCCCCAGCGTGTCCCTTAAAAATCTAAAGGCTTTGGATATTTGTCCTTCCACGGTCTTGACAGAAATCCCCAGTTGACCGACAATCTCGGTATTGGTGAGCCCGTCTTTTTTACTCAAAATAAAGATCTCCTGGCAGCGTTCGGGCAGGCTTTCAATAGCCTCAAACACCATTTTAATGGCCGTTTCAATCGAGGCATCGTCATACTCGCGTACAATAGCATCCAAATGTTCATAATAGCGCTCTTCTGCTTTCAGTACGGTGGTGCGGTTGCGGTAAAAATCTAAAAACTCATTAAAGACGACCGTTGTAAGTTGATGCCTAGTTTTTTAAAACATTCGTAGGAAAATGAGACATAGCTCATTCCGTCAAAATGATTTTCCATAGCATGACTTTGGTCCGTGAGGTTAGGGCTGAGCATTTCGTGCAAAGGACGGTTGCTGCCTAATAGACAAAGTAAAAATCCTTTTTTTATTTCATCTGTAAACCCTTCGTTCTCCGTTAGATATTTGATGTCGAACAAATCCCTAGGGTGTTGCCTGTCCAAAGCAGCACATATTTTACCCCCATAAAGTTGGCTAAATGGGGCTACATCAATGGCACAAAATGAAACATATTCATCTTGGACTTTTTTCACAAAGCATCATTTCCTTAGTGCCATCGATTACACTCCTGTTCGCCTGATTGACTTCCAGTTTTATTTGTGCTTTTGGGGTTGAAATAAGGAGTTTAAGTATTTTCTCCTGAAGGGAAATATGCGTTTCGGGAATGGCGGCTTCGATAATTGATTTTATTCGGTTTAGGGCTTCAGCAATATGTTTCTGAAGTATCCCTGTCTTCGATGGGTACATAAGTTAAGTCGACGTCCACAGACAGTCTGGGCATGTCCCTAATGAATAAATTGATGGCTGTACCGCTATGTAAAGCAAAACATTTTTCCTTCGCCACCAATGATAACACCTTTAATAAAAGGGATACCTGGATCTTATATACATTTCTGATCTCCATTAAGTTTCCAATTCTTTGGGTACGGTTATATTGTATTTCGGTATATAAATCCCATCCTTCAGAAGTGCCCGTTTTCCGCTGCCCAAATCTATTTTTTCTGTCTTTATGTAGTTGAACCAATCGTGATTTGCCTTTTCGGCCATATATAAAAACAATCGTTTTACTTTTACGGAACTACCCTGTTCAAGCAAGGTTTGTACGTGGTTTGGCCTTAGGTTGTTCAATCCCTCCATAAGTTCGTAGGATTCTAAAAAAGAATGGATTTTTGGGGTTAAATAAAAACATTCCAAGATAGCCCTTTCCGGGTTTGATATTTTTATGGAAAATGTTTTTTGCTCTATAGCGGACAAATCTATACCAGAGGGAAGAAAAGAGGTGTTTATTTGCTCTATTTTATATCCCCAATCATAATCTAAAAACCATGTTGGAAGCTTACTGCCACTTTTGCAGAACAGGAATATTTTTTTCACGTTAAAGTGCAAATAATGAGCCCTTCCGAGTAGGGATAGAGCCGTTCTTCCTCCAAGATGCACGCTCAGTCCAGATTGTTCCTGTAATGCATATAGAGCACCTTCATACCCTGCTTTTTCACCGGTTCTTATCATAGCCCCTGAGCCTATAGAGGTCAACCAGTCGCTTTCTCTGTACTTTCGTAACAGGTCGTGACTATAACCTTGCTCAACAAGCTATGAGGATAGGAACACCACTCCAGATGGTTGGGACTGTAATAATTGGTTTATTTTAAATCCTTTTTTAGTACTCATGGTACGAATTAAGTAAATATTTCAAACAAAATACAAATATTTGCCACTTTATTGCAATAGTGGTAGTTATTGGATTTCCAATTTCATAATCCGTTCAGCACATTCCCCCCATTTCGAGAAAAGCTGCATTCCGGGCAAAGAGCTTCATTGAAAAGTCTTGGACACCATCCTCAATTTCTCCTTTCCATTCCGTTAACCTTTTCCAATTATTATATTTAGATAAACAGTTAATTATTTATATATGTTCATATCTTCATTATAAATAGGACTTTCTATTGCTAAGAAATTTAGGATACTGTGAAAAACATGATGTTGTGATAGTGTTTCGTTTGACTTCAGTTTTTTAGAGCCATCTGACAACCATATTATAAAAGGAATTTCCAATTGTTGCTTAGGTGCAAAAGTTGCTGGTACTCCATGCATGTACAAATTATATTCCCCTAAGGATTCACCATGGTCAGAAACGAACAGCATCGTACTGTTGTATTCCTTTAATCCCTTTAAATCCTTAATTAAACTTGCAAGTATATAATCTGTATAAACAATGGTATTGTCATAGGCGTTTACGAGTTCCTCATGGGTACATTCCCCCAGTTTAACACTTTTGCAAACGGGCACGAACCTTTCAAATTCAGGTGGGTATTTGGTATTATACGATGGCCCATGACTGGTACTTGTATGTAAAACAACTAATATTTTATCTTTTTTACTTGCTAAAATTTGCTCTTTTAAACCTTTTAAAAGAATCTCATCATAATTACAATCTTCACCCTTAAACATTTCTTTTAAATCCTCTTTTTTTAAATAACTTTTAATATGGACAGGAGGCTCTCCCCAATTTGTGGTTCTCCAAATGACTTCGACATTATTTCTGTATAAGTAATTAGGCAAAATCTCATAAAGCTTACCAGAATTTGTGTGTTCCAATATGCACTTGACACCTGCTGTGGTATAAGTAGCACAAGCTATTGAATTAAAATTGTGAACATTTTCTATTTTAGACAATAAAGGGTTGGTGAGTTTTTCATACCCATAAAGAGAAAAGTTTTCACTTCTTGCCGATTCTCCAATGACTAAAACCGCAATAGACTTTATATGGTCCTTTATTTTCGCATTGGGCAATAAAATCTCTTTTTTATTTTCTTTACTCTTATAAATGTAGAATCTTGAGATATTTACCATATAGGACCAAGGCATTGCCAAGGCACCTAACTTGGTTGAATTTTTATCGATCCATCGCCAATTGCCACCATTAATAAAAACAAAAACGACAAGAAAAAGCAATGTTAAAGAAAAATTAATTAAAAATCTCTTGGAGGTTTCTTTAATAATCTTAACCTTAATTATAAAGATTACAGGGATAAGGCCTAATAAAACTAAATACAGCATCAATCGAAAAGAAAAGAAACTGCTGGCTTCTTCGTAATTGGTATTCAGAATATTACCAATCATTGTAAGATCTATAATGACGTGATAGGTATTTGTAAAATAGGCAACAATTGCATTGACGATGAAAAAGAAAATCAATAAAACTTTTCCAACAAATCGAGAAAGAAAAAATATAAGATATAATACAAAAGTATTTGCAACCAACATTGCAATGACCAAAGAGACAATAATGGTAATACCGCCAAAATTTTTATAATCGAGAGCATTGAAGACGTACTTAAAGAAAGGATAGTGAAATAATAAAAAGTTAGCAAAACTTGCTATGGATACAAAATGAATTAATCTGACACTGTTTTTTAACATATTCTACATCAGAATTTCAATGATAATCCCAATCCATATTCTCTTCCATTATAAAAAGGCATAACAATTCCAGTTGTTTTTTCTTTGTCCTTGAAAAATGTCTTCTTCATCCATGGATGCACCCAATAAGCAATTTTGGTACTTAAAATTCCAATTCCAGCACCTGCCGCGATATCGTTAAGCCAATGCTTTTCGTTGTATATTCTAAAAAGGCCAGTACCAGTAGCGACAAGATATCCGGTAATACCATACCAAACCGATACATCTTTATATTCTTGATATAAAAATTCGGCACCCATAAAAGCTGTGGCCGTATGCCCTGAAGGAAACGAATTTGAAGAAGATCCATCCGGTCGGGTAACTTTTGTAGTCTTTTTTAGGATGCTTACAGAGCCACCCATTAGGAGATATGCCGTTGCCAAAACAATGGTCCTATCTTTAAAATTGTGTTTTCCTTGTATGCCTATCGCATTTAAGGCATATACAGATAAAAACGGACTGTACTGAGAAAAATCGTCGATGTTTAATTTCTTATCATCATAACCTCTCAAATCATATTTTGCACTGGTATTAATATTTTTTAAAGAAGGGTTTGTAAGGCCAACAACACCATATCCTATTAAAGCAGATGGAATTATAAGCGACTTGAATTTGAACTCATTCGGTTTTTTGTTTTTTATTGAGTCAATTGAAACGTTTTGCCTGAGAACCTTTAAGTTTGTTGAGTCAATTGAAGTGCTTTGTCCGTTAACCTGTAAAATGGACAAGAATAGAAAAAGCACAATGATTATTTTATTCATTTTAGTTTATTTAAATTAGTGACTTTATTGCCACCCTGTCAATCCAATAAAGGATAGCCTAGGCAGTGTTTGATTTGTTGCTATTAACCAAGCTAGGGAGTGATTTTATACATATATTTTAAGTGGTCTCGCCTAAATCAGTTCTTTAGCCAACACTGCTCAAAAAATTCCAAATAAAAGTTTCCTCCAGAAATTGTTTTACCGTAAGGGGCTTTCGACCTAATAGTTTTTCCATTTGCGTACTGTCACTTTCCAATTCTCCGTGTCTTGTAGCTGCGGCAAAACCACCAATCATTTTGGCACATTTCTGAGACATCCCTTGATCAATCACTGTGTTTAGAAATATATCTAGAACAGGGCTTAAATAGGTGATATTTTTCCCTGTAATCTGAGAAATATACTCTGCAATCTCTGAAAATGAACAACTATCCCCAGATACACTATAGGTCTTATTATTGTGTCCCGTTGAGAGTAGGACCTTGGCGGCCGTTTCCGCCATTTCACTTCGTAGCGCAAGGCCTATTTTCCCATTACCTGCTGGCAGGTGAATACCATATTTAAAAATGTTCTTACCCAAAAATGAAGGCAAGAGGTCCATATATACCCCATTGCGCAATATGGTATAGTCCATGCCACTTCCTTTAATGGCATTTTCGGTTGCCAGATGTGAACTTAGGATAGACTCAATAAGGGAAAAATTTACCTCCTTATGCTCCTGGCTTGTGTAAAGCATATACTTAACCCCGGATTCCACAGCCGCATTTACAACTTGAATATGCTGCTCACCACGGTTTTCCAATTCATTACTTGAAACAAAAAGTAGTTTGTCCATACCGGAAAAAGCCTTCAATATCGAATTATAGTTATTATAATCGCCGAATACCACATTTACGTTCAAGGACTTTAATTCATCAACCTTGGTAAAATCCCTTACCATGGCATAAATCAAACGTTCATTCACCCCGCTCTCGATCAATGATTCAATAACCGCATACCCGTAGTGACCCGTAGCTCCCGTTACTAGTATTTTATCTTTTTTTGTCATTTGTTCATTCATTTTTTAAGTAAGCTTTCCCCATAGGCATTAAAATTTGTAGGTTAAACCTATGGTAGGGGTGCTTTCAATAAAGCCTGAAGAAATTCCTAACTTCTTTTTCTCATCATATTGTTTGGTGAATAAATAACTCATTCCAACACCTATCGCAGCACCCGCTAGCACATCCATACCATCGTGCTTGTTTGCTTTGATCCTTGTATACCCAACATATCCTGCCAAGAGGTAGGCAGGAATGCCATATTCCCAACCGTATCTTTTTTGCACAAATGCAGCACTGGCAAATGCGATAGAAGTATGACCAGATGGAAAACTATTGTTGTTTTCTCTATTCGGCCGCTCTTTGTTTATGGCCAGTTTTAAACCATACGTTAATGCAATAGTGCCAGTTAAGGCTTTGGAAAATTGATAAGTTCCTTTTTGACCATCTTGCCAAATGAATGTAGAAACCAAAGCCAAAGCTGGCATGGCACCAAGTAAAACATCTCCTGCAATTTTATGGGTGTTTTGGGATGATGTCAGAGGCTTCACCTGCCCATGTATTAGTGATGCACTTAAAAATAGAAGTATAACCATAGCTTTTAAACTGTACATGCTTCCCTGAAAAATTGTGAGTTTGCCCATTCGTTTAAGTTTATGTATATGGATAGAGTATATTTTCGACAAGGACCACCAACTCTTGGATTTCCACCTCACTGGTGTTCACTGCGACACAGCCCTCGTTGTAGGGTTTGTATTTTTCTGTGTCCGAAACTGAGAATAGGCCAATGGTAGAGGTAAGGGACGAGCTGGCTAAGTGCATAACTCCGCTATCGGGTCCAATAAAAACATCTGTATTTGCGATTATGGCCGCCAATTCCCTTATATCATTGGAATACAAAGCAGGGGCCCTGAAACCAATCTTGGAGCTGTTTTCTTTTGGAAGTATTTCAATGATGTTTGCGTCTGGTAATGCTTTCCGTAAGTGTTCATATAGATCAAGCCACCATTTTCCTGTACCAGTGGTATTTGGGTATAAACAAATAATCGGTTGTGTGTCTTGTACGATGTCATACACCAAACTGCCGCCATGTATCAGTTCATCATTGGCAAGCCTCAAGTCCAAGCTTGCCGGCATCGCATCATTTGGATTGACCCCTAAATTGGGCAAAAACTCCCTCAAGGAGTAGATGATTTGTTTTGCAATATGTCTTTCTCTTTTAACCATTTCCACATCGCCTACAAACTTGAACCTTGCATTTGAAATGCCCGCGAATAATCTTCCACAACAGGATTCTGTGACGGCGTTTATGGCCAGGTCATATTTCTTGCTTCTGAACCGTACCAATTTGCTCATGTACTTTATGGGATTTTTGAAGGGATTCAGCGGAAATGCTATAACATGGTTGACATTATCATAATTTTGAAACAATTGGATGGCGCAGGAATGGTTGACCAGCAGATCGATCTCGCTATTTGGGAATGTGGATTCCAACTCCTGAACCAAAGGTGAAAGCAACAGTAAATTTCCTAATCTGTGATTAGGTCTACAAATTAGGATACGCCTTATTTCATCATTATTACTGATTGTTTTACCTATCTTGTTTGTAAAACAACCTGAAAGATGCCTAAATGCTTTCCTCTTTATAGCATTGATGAATTTTTTTGGATCCATTTATAAAATTTTTGTATTAATATCCCTACATGTTTATCGAATTCCCTCGTATCTTCAAACAAATCTGTCTGCGGAAAATGGCTGGAAAAATAGAGGTGGTTCGGGATACGTATTCAATCATCAATAGTTCCAAATACGCATTTTTGTCCCTTAAAACCACCTTATATCCTATTGCTGTTCAATCGTATATGATGTAGTATCAAATTCACCTAGCCTAAAATATCCCAATACTTCCTCATTGGGATCATTGACATTGTTACAGTTTCCTTTTAACTGTACAGGGGTGGTTGGAAAAGGCCCGTTTTCATCACTTCCAGATTGTTGAATCAATATGTTTAAATAGTCATAATACCGTTGTGAAATACCATACACATTAACACCTACAGTTACTCCAGCAACATAGTTTTCATTATCGTTCTCAATAAAATTTTCGTTGCCATCTGTAAATTCATCGCTAATCACAGCAAGGGACGGTATTGGTAAATTGGACGGAATAAATTCGCCTAAATAATAATTTTCAATAGCTCCGGGGTCGTCAAAAAATACTTGAAGCTGAATTTCCGAGTCATCACCCGAGCCTTCTATGGATTGCTCAATTCGATTAATATCAGGTGCTGCAATTAAGGTTTCGGTTGCTGTATAGGAGGTGCCGTTGTATAGTATTTCCAAAGTATACGATGTGTTTAATTCCGGAACAAAATCGGTTGCTGTATAACTACCATTATTCTGGTCGGCAAATACAACTATTGACCCGTCGTTTTCTTTGGTTACTGTTACTGAAGCACCCGTAACAGGGACATCTGGATTGTTAGCAAAAAAAGCGGTTGACTCTCTTAGATTAATGGTTTGTGTTTCTCCCAAAGTACCTTTTTGCCAGTTAATAGACGCATCAACCACCAATCGTGTGCCGCCGTTTGGGACATTAACATTTATGACATCGGTACATGAGTTTAATAATCCTATTATTATAAGGAGTACCCCTAATTTGTTAGATATATTTATTTTTTTCATTGTTTTAAAATTTAAAGTTGTAGGTTACTGAAGGAACAATACCAAATATGGAAGTACGAGTGGCCTCAGTTACGCCTGTCTTTTGATTTTGACCAAAAGAAATAGAGGCTGCATTACTTCTGTTATAAGCGTTGTATATACCGAACACCCATTCGCCTTGCCATTTTCTGTTTTTATTTTTTCGAGGTGTCAGGGTTGCAGAAAGATCTAGTCTGTGATAAGCCGGCAAACGGTCTGCATTCCTTTCAGAATACGTCGCTACGGATAATCCGTTGTATATAAACTGTCCGTTAGGATAGGTAACAGGTCGACCTGTTTGGAATACCATATTAGCTCCAAATCGCCATTTTTCGTTGAGTTTGTAACTACCAGTAAATGAAAAGTCATGGGTCCTGTCCCAATTAGAGTTATACCATTTACCGTTGTTGATGCCCAATCCGCCTGCTGCTCCACCAGGAGTGCGCTGTTGTGATTTCGACAAGGTATATGCCACCCAACCTGTAAAATCACCTTTGTTCTTTCGTACTAAAAGCTCCAATCCATAGGCACGGGCTTCACCAGATAAAATTTCGGTTTCAATGGTGTTTTGGGCTATAAGTTCTGCGCCATTGATATAATCCACCCTATTGTCAATGGTTTTGTAGTAGGCTTCGGCTTCAATGGAAAACATATTTTCCTTGAAATTTCTGAAGTAGCCTACAGCATATTGGTCTGCAATTTGTGGCTCAATAAACTTTCCGCTAGGTGTCCAAACATCTAATGGCGTGGCTGATGTGGTGTTGGAAATTAAATGCAGGTATTGAGCCATTCGGTTGTAACTTGCTTTCAAAGAAGACTTCTCGTTTAACTGATATGAAAGTGCAAACCGAGGTTCTAAATTATTGAAGGTGGCTATGCTTTTTCCTTTACTGTAATTGGTATTGGAAATAGGGTCAGCACGCTCATAAATGCCCAATTCTTCGTTGTAAACTACTGGTGAATTATTAGCGTAATTGTTTAAGGTTTGCTTTCCTAGTCGATTGAAGTAACTGAAACGCAAGCCATATTGAGCGGTGAGCTTATCAGAAATTTTATGTTCTAAACTTGCATACACTCCAGTTTCTAGCGCAAATTTGTCGTCTAATTTCTCTGGATTAACACCCGAATTTGCATCTAAAGGATTGAGTTTTCCTGGATTAAAATTGTAATAAATACCACTTACTCCAAAATCAAATTTTAATTTATCGCTTGCATAATACCCTAAATCATAGCGTATATTATAATTGCTGATATCCGACTTCCAATCAATTCCTTCAATGGGAATTTCCAGGTTGTAATTATATCGACTGTATATTAAGGATGTATTGGAGAATAACTTGTTATTGAAAATATGGTTCCATCGCAAGTTTCCTGAGAGGTTTCCGTATGAATTCGTGAAAATTCCTTCTAGGTCAAAGTTATCATTGCCTAAATAACCAGATAGATAGAGCCTGTTCTTCCCGTCGATTTCATAATTTGTTTTCAGGTTTAAATCGTAAAATCCGGCTCTACTATCTTCACCAGCTAAGGCTAAGAATATATTGGCATAAGCAGCTCTTCCAGCCATTAAAAACGAACCTTTGTCCTTAAACATGGGCCCTTCCGCAGCGAAACGACTGGAAATAGCACCAATTCCGCCAGTGAATTCATATTCTTTACTATTCCCGTCTTTTTGACGTATATCCAGCACTGAAGAAGCTCGCCCTCCAAAACGCGCAGGAATACCTCCTTTATAAAGTTTAACATCCTTAATGGCATCCGCATTGAATACCGAGAAGAAACCAAACAAATGGGAGGCGTTGTAAATAATGGCTTCATCCAAAAGAATTAGGTTTTGGTCTTCTGCACCACCGCGTACATTGAAGCCCGATGCACCTTCGCCGGCGTTGGTAACACCTGGCAACAATTGAATGGATTTGATCAAATCTACCTCACCCAGAACAACAGGTATCTGTTTGATAGCCTTAGTTGAGAGTTTTGCCACACTCATTTGTGGTGTTCGAAGATCTACTTTCTTTGATTCTTCAGCTGTGATGACTACTTCATCTAATTGAGCGGCATCTTCTTTGAGCTCAATGTTGAACTCTTGGTCAGCGCTAAGGGTTATAGCTCTTTCAAAAGATGTAAATCCTAAATAGGAAATGGTTAAGGTATAATTACCTTCAGGTGCTGTGATAGAATAAAAACCATATTCGTTGGTCGTGCTTCCAATAGAAGTACCTTTTAAAAGGACAGTTGCCCCCAAGAGTGTTTCACCGTTGGCAACATCCTTAACGGCACCACTAACTGTATATTTTGTTTGTGCAAAAAATAATACTGGACACAACATCATCACCATAAATAAGGCCTGTCTTTTTCTTGACCTAAAGGGTTTTAATTGCTTTGTTTTTGTCATAATTACTAAAAATTTTAATTGAGGTTTTTATTCAACGGGGACAAAATTAGACTAGGCTCCATAGAGACCAAAATGAAGTAGGTTTCAAATCCGCTTTCAGTACCTGTTTGTTACCAGAAAAATTTTAATATCCTGATTATTAGATTTTTGGATTTTATTGGTTATTTAGTTTTAAAGGTTCTAAATGCGCTTTTCGCACTTAGAACGTCGCCAACTGTAGAATTTGTGGCCTTTTTTTGTTTTTGGAGTGGTGAGGATTGGAAGGTTGAAGTTTTGGCTTAAAAACCATGAAAATGAAAATAACCCCGGTGCAGAGTGGGCAATACCGGTGTTAAGGCTATCGATTCCAAATGCCCGTTAATAAGTACTGTGCTGTACTTTCAATACTTGAAAATTCTAAGTAAAATGAGAATTCTATAACCAACGGAATGAGGAAGCTATCTTGGTTGCTATGAGGTTTTTGAAAGTGGAGTTGGGACGTATTCCTTCTTTGAGGAATAAGGAGAAATGGTTAGGACTAAACTACTGAAGGTAATGCCTTTTTATACTCACTAGGGGTAACCCCGTATATTTTTTTAAAGGTAGTGTTGAAAGAGGATTTGGATTTGAAACCAACCTCGTTGGCAATGCCCATAATAGAATAATTCTTGAACTTGTCATCTTTTAGACATTCTACAAATTCTTCAGCCCTGTACTGGTTCATGTAATCCTGAAAATTGGATTTTAAGTACACATTCAAGACTTCGGATAAGTACTGTCTTGGAATCCCCATCTTATGAGCTACTTGGTTAACCGTTATATTACTATTAATAAAAGGCTTCTCTTTTTCCATGAGCCTTAAAAACTCCCTTTTATATACTTCTGCTTTGGCTTTACTAAGACTCGAGGTCTTATAAGCCTTGGTATCCGCCTTTGGTAGCACAGATTTTGGTGATACAACAAGCTTAAATAAAATCATGTAGAGAAGTATTGCTGATAATCCAATAATTCCATAGCTTTTTAGGAAGGAGAAATTATCATGGCTTTTTGTTATAATAAATGAAACTTCGTCTATTAAGTTCAATAAAGCATAAGGAGCTATAAAAAATAACATCCACCTTTCCTTTTTGTTTTTAATGATATCATAGATGGTATAACCTAAATAAACTAATAGCGTTACGCCTGCCAGAATTTCTCCTATTATTAACCATATGTTCTTAACTAAGCCATTAACGTCTTCTATAATTTGAAGAGTAATAAAAAACAAATACGGGATAAAATAAAGAAGATCCCTAAGTTGAAATTTATCTTGTTTAGAATTGTGATACTTTATAAGTAAAAAGAAGAGTGTAATGATTAATGGAGATTGAAAAAAATACCAATTAGCATTAGGAAAAAACAGGTTAAAATCATCATCTCCCACAATGTTCAAAAGCAATGCAATAATTGACCCTAGAAGCAATAAGAAATTTACCCGCTTGTAACTTTCTTGTTTAACGAGCAAAACACTTAAAAGAAACAAGCCCTGAATAAGGGCGATTATTTGAATTATTTCTAACATAAATAATGGAACACTTTCTCCGAATTGGCTAAAATAATTCAAAAAAAAACTAAATCAATTGAAAATTTATTAAAAATAACAAAATATAACATTCCGCCACAAGTCTAATCGCCAATCAATTTTCTTGAACTATTATACATTTTTCAGATTCATTTCTAGATTAGATAACGGAAATTTTGACGAATGATTATTCCTGGCGTTCAATATTTTTGCAACTTTGAACTTGGATATACAATAAAAAAGTAGACAATCAGTTAAGGAACTGTGCAGCCTGATTTTGGTTATACATATTTAATTCAAATTTATCAATAGTTTTATATCCTAAAAAGAATGTCTTCTTCTTTTATTATACCAGGTTTCTATTCATTTAAATATGGATAGTTCTGCTTGTGATATCAGTTGATACTTGTGTTTATAAATCCATTCAACTTTTAAAGATTTAAAGAAAGATTCTGCCACCGCATTATCCCGACGATTCCCCTTCCTGCTCATAGATTGTTTTTACAAGCCCTTTATAGCTTTTAATGATATTTATAAAACGATAGCTGGCATATTGTATGCCCCTATCGGAATGGAATATTAGATTTTGATTTATAGGTTGGTTTCCAGTGGCATATGCCAAGCTTTAATAATCGTGTCCTTAGTAGTTAGATTATTACTCAATGACCAGCCTTTAGCCATTTATAATAACCACTTTTACTAACTTTTAATACCGAACACATCTTCTCAACAGGAAATCGGATTTTGTGTTGTTTTATAAATCTAAATTTCTCTTGTCGCTCACGGAAAAGATGTTGATCGCCTTTTTTAAGATATCACGCTCTAACTCTGCATCTCGTAATTGCTTTTTTAATCGTGCTATCTCCTTTTGGTCATCGGTCAATTTTGCATGGCCATGACCCGGAAAACTGTTCTTGCCATAGGTTTTGGACTCACTTCGCCAACGACTGAGCACAGACTTAGATATGTCCAACTCCCTGCATACTTCTGATACGTTGCCCCTGGCATAACTTAAGGCTATAGCCTTTCTTTTAAATTCTGCACTGTAAACTCGCTTTTTTCTCATAGATCTTAAATTTTAAAATCTGCTAAGATAGTTCCGCTTCTTTATGTCCACCCTAATATAGTAAGTCCACACGTTTAGTTGGCGAATTAATGACCAAAAGAAAACGGTTATGAAAATTTATTCATTAGATAAAGAATAAGGAAAATCTTCCTTTTTTGTTCCTCTCTTTTTATTTGGTGTATCAGACATTTTTAAATCAAGTGTTGCTCCTTTCATCAGTTCTTTATGGCTTAACCAGTTTTTAGTATAGACTTTATCATTTAATTTCAAGGTATCTACGTAGCGGTTTTCAGTATTGTTATCATCTGCATTTATGATAATTTTTTTGTCCTGTAATTTCCAGTCTTCGGGAAGAAGTTCTTCAAGTTTGTTGGCCTTGTGGTCGGATATGCGTTCAAGCACATCGGTGAGCCATGCAAAAGGATCTACCACGTACATTTTGCAGCTACCAAGAAAGGAGTACATCATGGCCGCACGCCTTGCGCTCTTGTGGGAGCCCGCGAACAAGAAGTTTTTGCGCCCGAGAATGATGGGTCTAATTCGGTTTTCCACGAGATTGTTATCCATTTCGTAGCGGTTGTCATCCAGGTAGCGAACCAATCTCTGCCACAGTCATCATCTGTATGATCTCTTTTTTTGTTGGGCAGGGCTTTTGGTTTTGCGGCGACATTGTAAAGGTTGCTTCATCAAGTTCTGTTTTTAGTGGTTTTCCAAAACTAAACACACTTTTGGAACCTTATAAGAGGCTCAACGTCGAAGCCTTACGTAGATTGTCCCATATCTATTTGTCGCCCACCATGATTGAAAATTATGAGAGATGATATATCCTATCCATGAGAAGCCATTTTTCATCTTTTTTGGCTGTGGGTAATGCCTTTTGATACTTCCACATTAAAGTTTCCCATTCCTGCACTTTGGGATTATTTTTATCCATCTCTTCCTTCCTCTCAAATGAAAAAGAATCATCAACTTCTAGGATCATGAATAACCTATTGCCGACACAATAAATATCGAGAGTTCTAATCCCAGAATCCTTAATGCTTTTTTCGATTTCTGGCCAAACATGTTCATGATATTTTTTGTAAGTCGAGATGATTTCAGGATCATCAATTAAATCTAAGGCTAAACAATACCTTTTTAAAGAAATGTTTTTCATAATTTATATATTATTGAATTTGCCGTAAAGAATTGTTCATTTTGTCCAGACTCATAGAAACCCTTAAGCCATACCAAGCGATATAAAAAAAGCAAAGAAGCGGCAGAATGAATGAAAAGTTAACTTCTGAGACCCCGAAAATTTTAGTATCCGCAACTCCGTTGCCGCCTACATCTATTATCATCCCCTGAAGTTTTGGCATTAATGCGCCACCAACAATGGCCATGACTAATCCGGCAGAACCGATTTTAGATTGATCTTCACTTAAATCCCCTAACGCTATTCCGTATATAGTTGGGAACATCAAGGACATAAAGAAGGATATAGTGACCAAACAGTACAGGCCTATTAACCCTTGAATAAAAAGTGTGCCAGCAGTAAACAATAATGCCATGAATGCAAAATTCATAAGAAGTCTTCCAGATTTTATAAATCGTAATAAAATAGTTCCAATAGCCCTGCCTGCAATAAATAATATAAAGGCGGCCAGCTGGTACGTTCCCGCAGTCACACTATCTATACCTATAGCCTCGGCATACTGATAAATATAAGTCCAACACATTATTTGAGCACCTACATAGAATATTTGGGCCAAAACACCCAAGGTGTATTTTTTGTTTTTGAATAATGTTGCAAACGTGTCACCAATTTTAGGCATACCTCCATCATCTTTTGATTGTGGCATTTTGCTAATCAGGAATACTATAAAAATGCCTACTAGAATTAGTCCCAAAACGACATAAGGATTTCGAATAACCATTAAATCTGCTGATTTGATGGCAATTTTAGAGGCTTGGTCAAGCGCATTGAAATCAGTGATGTCATCTGACTTTAAATTTTTTAAAACAAACTGTTGCGCTATAATTAATCCAATAATTAATCCGACAGGATTAAATGCTTGGGCCAAATTTAACCGTTGTGTGGCCGTTTCTTTAGAACCCATAGCCAAAATATAAGGGTTAGCGGCAGTTTCTAAGAATGCAAGCCCAAATGTTAAAATATATAAACCTACACAGAAGAAAATGAAGCTTTCAGCTTGAGCAGCAGGATAAAATAAAAGGGCACCAGTTGCGTAAAGGGCTAAACCAATCAATATACCTACTTTGTAGGAGTATTTTCTCATAAACATGGCGGCTGGTAAAGCCATGCAAAAATACCCTCCATAAAAAGCCATTTGCACCCATGCAGCTTCAGAGTTTGATAATTCCAGTACTTTTTTAAATGCTTGAACCATGGGGTCTGTTACGGCATTGGCAAATCCCCAAAGAGCAAATAATGAGGTTACTAATATAAATGGGATGCGTACCTTTTTTGAAACAACAACTGTTTTTGTCTTCATTTTAAAATATTTATTATTTATAGGCAATTGTTTGGTAATTACAATGCCCTGTCTAAATGTGTATAACCGCCATCAACAAAGATTAATTGTCCTGTTGTATGACTTGATCTTCCTGAAATTAGAAAAATAGTCATATCGGCAATTTCTTGTACAGTGGTCATTCTTTTTTCTAAAGGAATTTTACTTGTTATTTCTTTTAATCGGGAATCTGCATCATCAAACGTTTTGATCCATTTTTCGTATTGAGGTGTATAGCATTCTGCAACAATTACAGCATTGACCCTTATCGAGTAAGGCAGTAACTCTACCGCCCATTCTCTTGTTAAAGCATTACGGGCACCATTGGCTGCCGCATAGCCAGACGTTCCACCTTGGCCTGTAACAGATGTTTTAGAGCCTATATTAACAATGGCTCCTTTGCTTTTCCTTAATTCTGGTAAAGCATGGTGGGCTATTAAGTAATAATGAACCACACTACGTTTTAATGATTCAGTAAAATCTTCGTAGTTGCCATATTCTAAACTAACACCGTCATTTAACCCGGCATTATTAACGATACCGTCTATTCGATTATATTTTTGAATGGTTTTTTCAACGGCCTTTTTACATTGATCTGGATCTGTTAACTCTGCTATTTCATAATGCGCTTCATGCCCCTCTGAAATTAATTTATTGACAACAGATTTAGCACTTGGTTCATTTCTACTTATTATTACAGGAATAGCACCTTCAATTATTAAGGCTTCTGTTATCCCAAGGCCAATACCTTTGGAGCCACCTGTTACAATAATTACTTTATCTTTTAAATTTAAGTCCATAGTTTAGTTGTGTTGAAAATTATCTGTAGCTCACGCAGGTTTGTTTTGAGACCCCCAACCCTTCAATCCCCAATTCCATAATGTCTCCATCTTTTAGATAACGTTGTGGCTTTAAACCAAAACCAACCCCAGATGGTGTTCCTGTAGATATAACATCACCAGACAATAGGGTCATGAACTGGCTAATATGGCTAACGACTTGTTGTATATTAAAAATAAAATCTGTTGTAGAACTATTTTGCAAAAGTTCCCCATTCAATTTTAACCATAAGTTTAAATTATTAGGATCTTCAATCTCATCGGCAGTAGCAATAAATGGTCCTAAAGGGGCAAAAGTGTCACAACTTTTTCCTTTAACCCACTGTCCCGATCTTTCTAATTGAAAAGCTCTTTCGCTTACATCGTTATGTAAAACATAGCCTGCAACGTGATTTAATGCATTAGCTTCAGAAACATAAGAAGCCTTTTTTCCTATAACAACGGCTAGTTCAACCTCCCAATCCGTTTTATCACCACCTATAGGAATAATAACATTATCATTGGGGCCTACTATTGATGATGTAGCCTTAAAAAATATAACGGGCTCCTTTGGGATCTCCATACCGCTCTCTGCTGCATGCATTGCGTAGTTTAAGCCAACACAAATAATTTTTGACGGTCTTGTTAATGGCGCCCCTAAACGTATATTATCAGCTATTTCTGGACAAGATTCTAGATTGGTTTCTAACCATTTGCGCAACTTTTCAATGCCATTATTACCAAAGAAGTCTTCATTATAATCTGATCCAAAAGCAGATACATCTATTCTTTTTCCGTTTGGTAATTGAACCCCTGGGGTTTCATCTCCAACAGGTCCAAATCGTATTAGTTTCATATAATTGTTTAAAATATAGTTAGTTAATTTCCATTTAATGTTACAAAGCCACCGTCAATAGGGAAGTTGGATCCTGTGATAAAACCGGCCTCATCAGAGCATAAGAATAATACGAGATCTGCTATTTCCTGTGTGGTGCCCATTCTTCCGATAGGCTGTGTTTTTGAAAGTTTTTCAAACATTTCCTTTTCTTTTCCTGGGTAATTTTTGCTAATAAAGCCATCAACAAAGGGTGTGTGAACTCTTCCTGGGGCAATACAATTGCATCTAATGTTGTCATTAATATAGTCTTTGGCAATAGAGTATGTTATCGTTAATACCGCCCCTTTACTCATAGAATAAGCAAAACGATCATTTATCCCAACCGTTGAAGCTATTGATGCCAAATTTAAAATAACGCCGCCGCCGTTTTTAAGGGATGGTATAGATGCTTTTATACAATTATAAACACCTTTGATGTTTACGTCATAAAGTCGATCTAAATCTTCTTCCGTAACTGCTTCTATATTTCCAACATGAGCAATTCCAGCATTATTAATTAGAATGTCAATTTTTTCTTTTTCAGCGATCCCTTGAATAATGTTGCTTACGCTTTGTTGATTGGCAACATCACATTTATATGCTTCGGCATTATTACCAATTTCTGAAATCGTTGCCTTAGCCGATTTCAGGTCATAGTCTAGAATATGTACTTTGGCACCTTGTTGGGCAAAGGTTAAAGAAATTGCTTTTCCTATACCGCTTCCACCACCGGTTATAATAGCCACCTTATTTTTTAAGCTAAATTTCATCTTTATTAGTTTAGGTGTTTTATGTTTTTTAATTATAGGGACATTCCTCGCTTCCAAGGAATAAAATCGTCTTGTCTAAGTTGTTTTGCTTTTGTTAACTTTCCACTAGCTATTTCTATTACAAAATTTAACAAATCCTCTCCTAATTCTTCAATGGATTTTGTGCCTTCAATGATAGTACCAGTATTAAAATCGATTATATCAGGTAATTTATTGAATAATTTTGTGTTTGAAGAAATTTTTACAACAGGTGTTATAGGGTTTCCTGTAGGGGTACCTAAACCTGTAGTAAATAAAATCAAATTACAGCCAGAACCAGCTAAACCCGTTGTAGATTCCACATCGTTACCAGGCGTGCATAATAGGTTTAATCCAGGCATTGTGATCTGTTCCGTATAGTCTAAAACATCTACAATGGGAGATGTGCCTCCTTTTTTTGCAGCACCGGCAGATTTTATGGCATCTGTGATCAACCCATCTTTAATGTTCCCTGAAGATGGGTTAGCATAAAATCCGGCACCCAAAGCATCAGCTTTGGCGCTATATGTAGACATGATTTTAGAAAATTTCTTTGCCTTTTCTTTATTAACACATCTATTAATTAGTTCCTGTTCTACACCGTTTAATTCTGGAAACTCAGAAAGTACCGTACAGCCCCCTAATGCAACAATTAGATCTGAAACGTAGCCTAAAGTAGGGTTAGCAGAAATACCTGAAAAACCATCAGACGCTCCACACTCTAAACCTATTGCCAATTTACTCAATGGAGCAGGTTTGCGTTCTATCTTATTGGCTTCAATAAGGCCTACAAATGTTTTTTTTACTGCTTCAGCAAGTAACTCCCTTTCAGAATCACATTGTTGTTGCTCCAAAATAAAAACAGGCTTTTTATGCTCAGGGCACATTTGGTCAAGAGCTCTCTCTAAAATACTGGCTTGTGCATGTTGGCACCCCAAGCTTAAAATTGTGGCTCCTGCAACATTCGGATTATTAATGTACCCTGCTAGAAGGTGACATAAAGCAACAGAATCGGAAGTTGCTCCACCACATCCCCCTTCATGCGTTAAAAAATGAATACCATCTACGTTTGGAAATATTGGGTTTTTGATATTTTGATGATGGGACCCTAAAATGTCTTTGTTTAATAAACTTTCTATTGAAGCCCCATTTTTATAATCCTCAATTAAAGATTCTACATTTAATTCTAAGTGCTGTTTTTTGCCAAAACCCAATTTTTCAAGTAAAGCCTGTTTCAATACTTCTACGTTTCTATTTTGACAAAATACCAAAGGAATAATTAACCAATTGTTTTCTGTCCCAACTTTACCATCTGCCCTATGATATCCATTAAATGTTTTATTTTTAAATTTATTGATATCGGGAGCTTCCCATTTAGTTTTATTTGTATTTATATCTGCAGTGTAAAGTTCAGTATCGTGAGTTAGATTTGTGGTACTTATAAGGCTTCCTTTAGTAATTCTTTTTTTTGCACGCCCTACCAAAACACCATACATATATACGGGGTCACCTTTAATTAGATTTTCTGTAGCAAATTTATGCTTAGCCAAAATATCATCTTGAAGTGTATATTCTAAATTGCTAATGGTCACTGAGCTATTTTTTTTTAAATCGGACAAAGCTACCAAAACGTTATCTTTTGGATGTATTTTAAGAACTTTACGTTGAGGACTCATTTAAAATCAGTTGACATTAATAATAAATGCAATAATAAATGTTAAATAATCACACAACTTATGATTATTTGGCAGATTGTGATACTTTTTTTGCTTTTAACGAATTTATTTAAAATTTAAGCAAAGTTAATACGTGTTTTATGTATGTCATATTCTTAAGTGAAAGTTCTATAAAGCCTCGGGTTATATTTCGTAATTCTTTAAATATTCAGAAGGTGTACAATTCATAACTATTTTAAATTGCCGATTGAAATTTGAAATATTATTAAATCCCGATTCATAACAAACCCCTGCAACGTTCAATTTATTTTCAATTAAAAGTTTGCAGGCATAACCAATACGTATTTCTGTTACATACTTGGAAAATGTTTTTCGGTTTACACGTTTAAAAAAGCGACTAAAGGCAGAGGTATTCATACTAGCTATCTTTGCAGCCTCCTTTAAACTAATGTCCTTGTTGAAATTTTCAAAAATATAAGTCTGTACTTTGTTATGTGTGGCACTTTTGGAATATTTGAAAGAATTTATAAAACCTACACTTGATAACAGCTTAAAATCTGTATGTTTGGCAAGTTTGTTAAGAATCAAAAGAAATGCCATGGCCTTATTAAAACCATTTAATTCCAACAGATAATTTATTTCATCGATTAAATCTTTGTCAACACCAAAGAATTTTATACCCAATTTAGCACGATTAAAAAGTTCTCGTAAATGGGCCATTTCTGGGATTTCAAAAAATCCTTTACCAAAAGAATCTTCTTTAAAGTGTATAGAAATTGCTTTGCTCATTTTCTTTGAGTTTTCTTCAAAATATTCCTTGTTGTTCAGCCACATATGGGGTAGGTCTTTTCCAATTAAAACAACATCTCCCACTTCAAACTTTTCTACACTATCACCAATAAAACAAGTGCCTTCACTTTTAAGAACCACGACCAATTCTAGTTCTTGGTGATAATGCCAAACCTTAAGAAAATATGGGTATTCATTTAATTTACTGGTAAATGAACTATTGACCGTACTTCTTCTATCTAAATGGTGAAGTTTCATTGCTATGAAATATTATTTTGTAATTATAATATTAAATATATAACTTTTGTTGATATGTACACCTTTAAAGCAAAAATAGTATTATATCTAGCAATGTTTTAGGTTGTTATAGGGCAGCAAAGAATTAATTTTAACTTTTAATATTCAATGTAGAAACCATGTCTTTAATAAAGTGTAATTCTAGGTTGAATTTATAAAAACAAGTGACTAAAGTTAAACTAAAAAGACAAATAAAATTATACTATTAATTACTATTAGATTATTTAATCTTAAATTTTTATATAATTTTAGTGCTAAATTGAAAATTACAAGTAGAGAATAGAAAAACCCCCGGTTATTCTGGTATTGGAAGGTTGCGAGGTTTGGCAGAATTGATAGGCTTGGAATATGGCCTATCAAAACACTTTTAGAGAAATAGATAATAAAATTTAGAAAATATGGTATCGGAATATTACTAGTTCAATACTCCGCCCAAAAACCATCAAACCACATCATCACCCAAAGCATTAAACAAAACAAAAACCACATCATTCGTGTCCCGATAGCTCCCTATAGTTATCGGGATGGGGTCGTGGAAAAAAATAAGAGTAACAATAAAAATAACTAACCTGCAAGCGTCTCCAAGACCTTGTGGGTTTCATCAAAAACATCATTCGTGTACCAGCCTGCCGGCAAGGCAGGTTTGTGACATTTTAAAGAAGCACATACTAAAACAAAGAAAAACACCAAAAAATACAAATTACTTCCTTACATTTAACCCCTTAAAAAACAAAAAAAATCGTGTTAAATAATATACCGATTATTTTTGCGTAATCGATTACAAATCGTAACTTTGCGAACACTTTAAAAGTGAAAATACCAAGCATTAATTGTTTAAAAAACAAAACAACTAAATACAAAACATTAAACCTATGGATTTATTTGACTTATCAGGAAAAAGAGCCCTCATTACAGGAGGAACCCACGGATTAGGTATGGCCATGGCCGAAGGCCTAGCCAGTGCCGGTGCCGAACTAGTAATAACAGGAACCACCCCCTCTAAAATGCAAGATGCCTTAAGTCATTACAAAACCCAGGGCTACAAAGCCAGTGGTTACCTTTTCGATGTAACCAACGAAGTGGAAGCCAAAGAAAACCTAGACAAAATAACCAAAGAACTAGGAGACATACATATCCTGGTAAACAACGCCGGTATCATAAAAAGAGAATTGGCCATAACCATGCCCGTAGACGATTTTCGTCGCGTAATAGATGTCGATTTAGTTGGGCCCTTCATCATGTCCCAATTAGTCGCCAAACAAATGATAGAACGAAAAGAAGGCAAAATAATAAACATATGCTCCATGATGAGCGAATTGGGCAGAAACAGCGTATCAGCCTATGCAGCAGCAAAAGGCGGGCTAAAAATGCTAACACAAAACCTGGCAACCGAATGGGCCAAACATAACATACAAGTTAACGGCATAGGCCCAGGGTATTTTGCCACCAGCCAAACAGCACCCATACGCGTAGATGGGCACCCATTCAATGAATTCATTATAAGTAGAACACCCGCAGCACGTTGGGGCAATCCCGAAGATCTAGCAGGAGCAGCCGTGTTTTTAGCATCAAAAGCAAGCGACTTTGTAAATGGGCAAGTAGTATATGTAGATGGCGGCATATTAGCAACCATAGGAAAACCATCAAACGAAGATTAACACATCACAACAATAAAAATGAGTACAACATTCATTCATGATAATTTTTTACTAGAAAACAAATATGCAGAAGAATTATACCATAATTATTCAAAAAACCAACCCATAATAGATTATCACAACCATCTGCCACCACAACAAATAGCAGAAGATAAAACCTTTAACAACATAACCAATGTATGGATAGATGGCGACCACTACAAATGGCGCGCCATGCGTACCTTGGGCATAAACGAAAACTTTATAACAGGCAATGCCCCCGATAAAGACAAGTTTTTAAACTGGGCCAAAACAGTGCCCTACACCATGCGTAACCCTCTGTACCATTGGACACACTTAGAACTAGCAAGATATTTTGATATATACGAGCTGCTAAACGAAAACACAGCAGAAGCCATTTGGGAAAACACCCAGGATAAACTAACATCAGGCAATTACAGTTGCCGCAAGTTACTGCAAAAAGTAAATGCCGAACTAGTGTGCACCACAGAAGACCCTACCGACAATTTACAGTACCACCAACAAATAGCAAAAAGCGATTTCAACATAAAAGTAAGCACCGCCTTTAGGCCCGATAAAGCCATATTAATTTCAAATGAAGGGTACAATGCGTATATAGACACTTTAAGTGAAGTAGTGGGCATAGACATACAATCGTTCACCGATTTATGTACCGCCCTAAAAAAGCGCATTACCTACTTTAACGACAACGGATGCAAAATTTGCGACCACGGTTTAGACCAAATATATTTTGAAAACTACACCCAAAGCGAAATTAGTGCCATATTTAAAAAGAAACGCCAAAACAAAGCCCTAACCCAAACCGAGGCCCTAAAATTCCAAAGCGCCATATTAGTGTTTCTATGCGAAACCTATCACGAATTTGGGTGGGTACAACAGTTCCACTTAGGAGCATTACGAAACAACAATGCACGCATGCACCGCATATTAGGTCCCGATACCGGGTGGGATTCCATAGGCGATTACCCACAAGCACAAAAACTGTCGGCCTTCCTAAATGCATTAGATAGCAAAGACAAACTAACCAAAACCATAATATACAACCTAAACCCTGCCGATAACGAAGTAATGGCCACCATGATAGGGAACTTTAACGACGGCAGTGTAAAAGGCAAAGTACAGTTTGGGTCTGGATGGTGGTTTTTAGACCAAAAAGACGGGATGACCAAGCAAATGAACGCCCTGTCAAACATGGGGCTTATTAGCTGCTTCATAGGTATGCTAACTGACTCAAGAAGTTTTTTATCATTTCCAAGACACGAATATTTTAGAAGAATATTATGTAACTTGTTAGGCGATGAAATACAACGCGGCGAATTACCAAACGACATAGAATGGATAGGAAAAATGGTTTCAGATATAAGTTACCACAACGCCAAACAATATTTTGATTTCTAAACAGAAACTATAATGAATAAAAACTTTAGGCATTTAAGACACTTTAAACTAAAAACCTGCATCCTCTTGCTAGCAATAGCATTAACAGGATGTGGCGAAATTAGCAAAACACGCACCATAAAAATAGCTCATGGACTAGACGTAAACCATTCCGTGCACAAAGCCATGGTAGAAATGGGAAGAGACCTAGAAGAACGATCAAACGGGAAAATGACATTAGAAATTTACCCCAGTCAACAACTAGGTACCGAACGCGAATGCCTAGAACTTCTACAAATAGGAAGTTTAGATATGACCAAAGTATCAGTAGGCGTTATGGAAAATTTTGCGCCCAAGATGAAAGTCTTTGGAATCCCTTACCTGTTTAGAAACAGGCAACATTCATTTGATGTATTAGATAGCGCAGTAGGAAAAGAAATCTTAGACGATGGAGAGCAATACTGGTTAAAAGGTCTAGCCTATTACGATGCAGGAAGCAGGAGTTTCTATACCAAAGACAAGCCCATAAACGCCCCAGAAGATCTGGCAGGTTTAAAAGTACGCGTAATGGAAAGTGTAACTGCCATAAATATGGTAAAAAGCTTTGGAGGATCGCCAACACCCATTTCCTGGGGAGAATTGTACACCTCGTTACAACAAGGCGTAGTAGATGGTGCCGAAAACAACCCGCCCAGTTTCTATCTGTCTCGCCATTACGAAGTATGTAAATATTATTCATTAGACGAGCATACCGTACTACCAGACGTATTAGTAATAGGTACCCATAGATGGAATACCCTATCACAACAAGAACAAGAATGGTTACAGGCATCCGTAGACAAATCAGTAATCTATCAAAGAAAACTATGGGCCGAAGCCGAAGCCGAAGCATTAAGAGAAGTAGAAAAAGCAGGCGTAACCATAATAACACCTGATAAAACATTATTTGAAGAAAAAGTAAAGGGCATTTATGAAGAATATAAGAAAAATCCAGAATTAACCAGCATCATAGAAAAGATACACGATATCAATTAAAACTATGATTCCAACAAACTAAAAAGCGACATGAATTTAAGAGAAAAAATTGATAAGGTTTTAGGCCGCGTTCTCATAATAATAATGGCCGTAATGGTCATAAATGTACTGTGGCAGGTATTTACAAGATTTGTAGTAGGCACCCCCAGTTCATTTACCGATGAATTGGCCAGATATTTAATGATTTGGATAGGCGTTTTAGGAGCAGCTTACGTATCAGGTCGTAACATGCACGTAGCCATAGACGTATTGCCATCAAGAGCAAGCAGTAAAAACAAAAAAAAGATATTGCGTTTAGTGTACATAATCATAATAGTATTTTCCTTTTTAGCATTAGTAGTAGGAGGTATCAGGTTAGTTTACATTAGTTATCTACTAGGGCAAAGTTCGCCAGCATTACAAATACCACTAGCATTTGTTTATTTAGTAATCCCCATTAGCGGTATTTTAATCATTTATTACAAAACATCAGACCTTCTAAAAAAATAATGTTATGGAATATATACCAGTATTAGTATTAGTAATCAGCTTTTTATTTCTCCTATCAATAGGTACTCCAGTAGCATGGAGTATAGCCATTTCAGCAGTATTAACCATGTTGGTTAGCATATCTCCAATGGCAGCATTTACAACAGTATCGCAGCGTATGGGCACCGGGTTAGATAGTTTTGCCCTGCTAGCCATCCCCTTCTTTATACTCTCGGGGCAATTAATGAACAAAGGCGGTATAGCCCATAGGCTCATAGCCTTTGCCAAAACATTAGTAGGGTCACTTCCAGGGGGTTTAGCATTAATAAACGTAATAGGCGCCATGTTAATGGGAGCCATTGCCGGATCAGCCATGGCATCAGCATCAGCTATGGGAAGTATCTTAGGGCCAGAAATGGAAAAAGAAGGCTATTCAAAAGAATTTGGTGCCGCCGTAAACATTACATCAGCAACCACTGGATTAATCATTCCGCCAAGTAATGTACTAATAGTATATTCCTTAGCAAGTGGAGGTGTATCCATAGCAGCCCTGTTTTTAGCAGGATACATTCCAGGAATACTAACAGGCTTGTTTTTAATGATTGTAGCATCCCTTTGGGCCAAAAAGAAAAAATACAAACTGGGCGAACGCAGCAAACTAAAAGAGGTAGTAAAAACATTTATAGATGCCGTACCAAGTTTGTTCCTATTAGTAGTAGTAATAGGAGGTATCGTTACCGGAATCTTTACAGCCACAGAAGCATCGGCCATAGCCGTACTGTACACCCTCGTATTAGGGTTTATATACAAAGAAATATCATTTAAGTCCTTGCCAGAAATATTATTAGAGTCATCAGCAACCACAGCCATCGTAATGCTGTTAATAGGTGCCTCCATGAGTATGTCTTGGGTAATGTCTTATGAAAACATACCACAAAATATAAGCTCCGTATTGTTGAGCATTAGTGAAAATAAAATCATCATCCTATTAATCATTAACCTATTGTTATTGTTTGTAGGGGTGTTTATGGACATGACACCAGCCGTATTGATTTTTACACCCATATTTTTACCCGTAGTAGTAGAATTAGGAATGGACCCCATCCATTTTGGAATTATCATGGTGCTAAACCTATGTATAGGGCTGTGTACACCACCCGTTGGTTCCGTGCTCTTTGTTGGTGTAGGCGTAGCCAATACCACCATAGAAAAAGTAGTAAAACCACTCATGCCCTTATTTTTAGTAATGATTATAGCCTTGTTTTTAGTAACCTACTTACCAGAGTTAAGCCTATGGTTACCTAGAGTATTTGGGTTAATAGAGTAATAAAGTTGAAAAGAAATAAAGAAATAAAACACCAAAAAAGCATAAAAGTAGCAAAGTTGCTTGTTGTTGCAAGCTCCTAAAAGGCAAAGCAATCCCTTAAAAAACCAGAACAACTTTACAGCTTTAAAAACCAAAGTAAAAACAGAATGAAAAAATTAAACAGACAAAATGTTGGATTAGAAGAAAAGCTCCCAATAAAGATCGTACAATTTGGAGAAGGTAACTTTTTGAGAGCTTTTATAGGATATGCGTTTCAAGAATTAAATAAAGCAGCCAACTTTAATGGTGGTATTGCCGTAGTGCAACCCATAGACAGAGGTTTGGTAAAAATGCTTAATGATCAGGATGGTCTGTACACCCTATTTATGAAAGGGGTAAAAAAAGGACAAGAAATTCAAGACATAGAATTAATATCCAATATTGTAAAAGGCGTAGACCCTTATGCCAATTTTAACGATTATATAAGCCTAGCCAAAGAAGCATCATTAGAGTTTATAATATCCAACACCACCGAAGCTGGGATAGCCTATGTAAGTACAGATACTAAAGACATGCAGCCCCCAAGCTCTTTTCCGGCAAAATTAACCGTACTGTTGTACGAAAGATTTAAGCATTTCAATGGCGATGCCAGTAAAGGCCTTACCATCATTCCATGCGAACTTATAAACTATAACTCCGATACATTAAAAGAGATTATTTTAAAATATATAGCAGATTGGAACCTAGGCGAAGACTTTAAAACATGGCTTTTAGAAAACAGCACCTTCCACAATACCTTAGTAGATAGAATAGTGCCCGGTTATCCAAAAGATGAAATAGAAGCTTACAATAGCCAATTAGCATACCAAGACAATTTAATAGTAGCTGCAGAAGCATTTTTACTATGGGTAATAGAAGGAGGCGATGACCTAAAGGCAAAGTTACCATTCAATAAAACCAAACTAGATGTTAAGATTGTAGACGATATGCAACCTTACAGAACCAGAAAAGTTCGTATATTAAATGGGGCGCATACCGCAATGGTGCCATTCTCAATACTATATGGAAACAAAACCGTAAAACAATCTGTAGACAATCCATTTACAGGAGCATTTATTAGCAAGGCCGTATTTAATGAGATTATAGATACCCTAGAAATGGACCGTGACGAATTAAACAGTTTCGCCGATGAGATTTTCGACCGTTTTAGAAACCCGTTTATTATTCACAACCTATCCAGTATAGCCTTAAACTCAGTATCTAAATTTAAAGTAAGAGTACTGCCAAGTTTATTAGAGTATGCAAATATGCACGGCAAAGTGCCAACCCATTTAACCTTTGCATTTGCAGCACTAATACGTTTTTACAAAGGTACTTGGCAAGGTGAACAACTACCCATTAACGATAGTGAAGACATAGTGGCAAACTTTGCAAAAATATGGGAGCTTAACAATTATACCGAAATAGCCAAAGCCGTATTGAGCAATGAAGCCTATTGGGATGAAGATCTCACAAAAGTTGAAAACTTAACCGAAGCCATTGCCCTAGCTTTAGAAGAAATAGAGGCAAATGGCATAGAAGCAGGATTTACAAATTACAGTAAAAAGTTTTAAGTTTTATAGTACAACTATAATATACAATAAAAATGCAGAAAAAGATTATAAAAGTAAATGCATCAGACAATGTAGCAGTTGCCTTAGTTAATTTGAAAGCAGGCGATGTTGTCTCCTTTGAAGGAGAAGACATTCACATACTTTCAGATACAAAATCAAAACACAAAATAGCATTAGATACATTTGAATCTGGCGACAGGATCATTATGTACGGTGTTCTAGTAGGAACAGCAAATGGTACAATAAAAAAAGGAGATGTATTAACAATAGAAAATGTAAAGCACCAAAGCGAAAAGGTGCATGGCAAAACAGAATCATTTAGCTGGACCCCACCAGATGTTGAAAAATGGAAGCATAAAACCTTTTTAGGTTACCATAGAGAAGATGGACAAGTAGGAACAGAAAACGTTTGGTTGTTCTTTCCATTAGTCTTTTGTGAAAACAGAAACATAGAAATACTAAAAGACATTTTTGAAAAAGAGCTTTTAAAGCAAAAAGTGAACCCGCACCAAATGTTACTTCGTTCCCTAGTAGGTGGTGCAGAAGAAACAGCCGTAGCAGAAAAATCAGCCAATGTTTTCAATAACATCGATGTAAAATTTATAACCCATCCAGGAGGTTGTGGTGGTATTAGACAAGACTCAGAAAGTTTGGCCAAACTATTGGCAGGCTATGTAAACAATCCCAATGTAGCAGGAGCTACAGTTTTAAGCTTAGGGTGCCAGAATCTTCAAATAAGTGTATTTAAAGAAGCATTAAACACCATTAACCCAAACCTAAACAAACCCATTCTAATTTATGAGCAACAGCAAATGGGGACCGTTGATGATATGCTTACAGCCATCGTAAAAGATTCCTTTGAAGCCATTAAAAAAGCCAATCAGATAGAACGTAAACCAGCACCCTTATCAAAATTACGAGTAGGTTTAGAGTGTGGTGGATCCGATGGGTTTTCTGGAATATCTGCAAACCCAACATTAGGAGCCGTTTCAGATATGTTGGTCGCATTAAACGGTATAGCCGTATTGGCAGAGTTTCCAGAACTTTGTGGCGTAGAGCAAGAATTGGTGAATCGATGTGTTGATGATGAAGATGGCAAGAAGTTTTTAGAATTAATGAAAGCCTATGAAAAATCTGTAGTAGATGCAGGTTCAGGGTTCGATATGAATCCATCACCAGGAAACATCAAAGACGGATTAATCACCGATGCTATGAAATCGGCCGGTGCAGCCAAAAAAGGAGGGACCTCACCTGTACAAGATGTTTTAGACTATGGTGAGTACATTAGTAAACCAGGTCTTAATTTATTATGTACCCCGGGGAATGATGTAGAAAGTACCACAGGATTAGTAGGTTCAGGAGCCAATGTCGTGCTGTTTACAACAGGATTGGGAACACCAACAGGCAATCCAATAGCACCAATAATAAAAGTATCATCCAATACAGAGCTTAAAGAAAGAATGCCTGATATTATAGATATCGAGACTGGAGCTGTGATACGAGGCGAAAAAACAATTGAAGAAATGGCCGAGGAACTATTAGATTTTATTATTGATGTAGCCAGCGGTAAGGTAACAACCAAAGCTAAGTTGTTAAATCAAAATGATTTTATTCCATGGAGACGAGGAGTTTCTCTATAAAGAGATATAAAATACACTATAAAAAACCCCAAGATTAGTATCTTGGGGTTTTTTATAGTGTAAACCTTGGGTTATATCAATTCATTTTTTCACTCTTCATCAAAACGGGCGACTTTAAAGATGATTTTCTAACAATCAATTCAGGCGATAAAATCACTTGCTTATCAGACCGAATGTTTTTACCGTTGTTAACTTCCTCTAAAAATACATTGGCAGCAATTCGTCCCATTTCAATAGGAGATTGATCTACCGAAGTTATAGAAAGTTCCATAAATCGCGTAAATGGTTCGTTGCTAAAACCAATAACACATATATCCTCAGGTATTCTTAGGCCATTTGCTTTAATTTCTTGGATGGCACCCAACGCAGTAAAGTCACTAGCAGAAAAGATGGCATCAGGAGGGTTTTTCATATTTAAAAACTTCTTAGTCGTTTTTCTTCCCTCAATAACCTTGCTCATGGTTTCTACAACAAGGCTTTCATCAAATTCCAGCCCACTATCCAAAATAGCCTGCTTATAACCTAAATATCTATTCTTAAAAATTTGTAACGAACGGAAGTTAGATAAATGCGCAATACGTTTACAACCTTGACTTATTAAATGCATGGTCGCTTCGTATGCGCCCTTATAGTCATCAATGGTCACCGAACTAATACCTTTAATGTCTTTCTTCCTATCAAAAAATATTAAAGGAACATTTTTTCTGATGAGTTTATTAAGGCTTTCGTTATTTTCTTGCTTAGAGCTGGATACCGATATTAAAACACCATCCACCTGAGCATTTAATAACGAATTGATGTTTTCTTTCTCTATATGCTCTTGGTCATGGGTTTGACAAATAATAACATGGTACCCCCTAGGGTATAATTCTTCCTCAATACCACGAATAACCGAAGCAAAAAAGTTACTATCAATACGCGGGACAACAACACCTACATTAAAACTTTTGCCACTTTTTAGTGCTTGGGCAAGTTTGTTCTGTTCATAATTCATTTCTTTTGCCGTTTCAGCAACAAGCTTGCGGGTGGCTTCACTTATCTTAGAATTACCGTTTAAAGCCCTAGAAACAGTTGCAGCAGTAATGTTAAGTTTTTCTGCAATGTCGTATATGGTGGTTTTTTTCTTCATTTAATATCTAGCTATATTTTGCAAAAGTAAATTAATTAATTAAAATCCAAAGTATTAATATTTCGATGTTATAGAATAAGTCTTACGATAAATATTAATTTTAAGTTAAAAAACACGTGTTTGTCAAATCATTATTTTTTGTTTTGATATTTCGCCAAATTAATAATACAGACTTTTTTTTTTAAATTTCCCATAATTTCATTGCAATATATATATTTTTTTCTATTTTTGGTAATCGATTACATTAATTACACGGTTGAATAAATAATATACATGCTTATTATTGATCATAATAAGCTAGATTATTACGGTCTTATTCAGTGTAATCGATTGTTAAAAAAAATATCAAACTAAACTAATTTAAAAATGTATGCCTATGCAGAAAAAAGACTCTTTAAACTTAAACTCACATTCAAACTTAAAAAAAATTCAAACCAAACTAAACTAAATAAACTAGTATGAAAGCAAAAAAAATGAATGCTAAGTATTATTTCTTTTTATTAGGGATATTACTTTACTTACCAATTTATGCTCAAAACGCATTAAATGTTACAGGTACGGTTACCGATGAAGCCGGCGTACCTTTACCAGGGGTTTC
This sequence comes from Aestuariibaculum scopimerae, assembly GCF_059428085.1. NCBI lineage: Bacteria > Pseudomonadati > Bacteroidota > Flavobacteriia > Flavobacteriales > Flavobacteriaceae > Aestuariibaculum > Aestuariibaculum scopimerae. The sequence goes on along the minus strand of NZ_CM182089.1, from coordinate 873,959 downwards.
AATAATTGTCAAAAACACAACAACAGGTACTGCAACAGATTTTGATGGAAATTACACCATTAGTGCAAATTCTGATGCTGTTTTGGTTTTTAGCTATTTGGGCTACAAAACCCAAGAGGTTGCTGTTAACGGACAATCTACAATTAATTTAAACATGGCAGAACAAGCCGGCCAGTTAGATGAAGTGGTTGTAATTGGTTACGGTAGTACTACAAGACGAGATGTAACTGGTGCAATTGCTTCTGTAACAGGTGAAAAAATTGCTGCAGTTCCTGTAGCAGATGCAGCACAGGCTATACAAGGTAAACTACCTGGTGTTCGTGTAACAACACAAGATGGTCGGCCAGGAGCTGATATTGCCATTCGTGTACGTGGAGGAGGCTCTATTACACAGAGTAACCAACCGCTTTTTATTGTGGATGGATTTCCAGTAAGTACAATTAGTAACATACCAGGTAACCAAATACAAAGTATTGATGTGTTAAAAGATGCATCTTCAACGGCCATTTATGGTGCACGTGGAGCAAACGGGGTTATCATTGTAACCACAAAGAGTGGTAGAACAGGAAAAACCAAAGTCACTTATGACGGGTATACGCAGTTTAGTGTGATTCCAGAATATGTACCAGTGATGGATGGTTACGATTATATTGCGTATAACTGGGGTTATGCCGCAGCAATTGGAGACAGCTACAAAGAAGGTTGGGAACAATTATGGGCCATAGGTGGTTTTGAAGGTAGTAATTCAGCAGGTATTGATTATTACAAAACAGTTCCTAGTCGTGATTATACTAAAGAATTATATAATGATGCCTTCACACATAATCACAACTTCACTGTTTCAGGAGGTACTGAAGACACAAAGTATATATTGGCTGTAAATTACTTGGATCAAGAAGGTAACAAAGTAAGATCTTTTTATGAAAGAGCTAACGCGTCATTTAGATTAGACCAAAAATTAGGTGATAAATTAGAACTATCTATTAATACAAGATTCCGTCAAGTAAAAACAGGTAATAATGATGGTAATTCAACCGCTTATTATTTCCGACCTATTGATTCTCAATACATACAAGGTGAGAGTGACCAAACAGTTAACACTATATTAGGTGATTATATTAACTTACTTCAGGATAGATATAGTCCAGTTGCATTACTAAATGATACAGAAAGTGATAGAGTAAGTCGTGGCTTGGTTGCTAATACATCTTTAAGTTGGGAAATTATACCCGGATTAACTGCTAAAACAAACTTAAGTTTAAGCTCAAGTTGGGATCGAAATAATACTTGGGATGGAGCCACTGCTAGTGGATATTTGGATGCTGATGGTAATGCAACCTTTGGTGGTGATGCTAGAGTTCGAATGGGACAAGGGTGGAATTACCGTTGGGTAAACACTTTGAATTATGAAGTACAAGGTTTAGGAGAAGACCATAAATTAAGTGCCTTAGCTGGTTATGAGGTAGCAGACTCTGGTTCTGAATCTACGGATATTAGAGGGGATGGATATCCTGTATCTTTTGACGCCGAGCGTGCTTGGGCTAATATGAATTCATACCGTAGAGAAGAAGGCTCAGAGTTCTTCTCGTTAAACTCATCTGGAGGAGTGCCTAATCGTCTGCAGTCTATATTCGGACGTCTTAATTATGGATATAAAGGCAAATATTTATTAACAGGAACATTCCGTGCGGATGGATCTTCTAAATTTGCACTAGGAAATCAATGGGGATATTTTCCAGCAGGAGCTTTTGCTTGGAGAGTGTCTGAAGAAGATTTCTTAAGTGATGCCAGTTGGATCGATGATTTAAAGGTGCGTTTCTCATACGGTTCAGTAGGTAATGATGGTATTAGTGCTGAATTATGGAAACAAAGTTGGGAGCCTAGTACAGTAAGATGGTCATTAAGTGATGTAAGACAACAAGGTTATGCTCCAGGAGATTTACTGGCTAACCCAGATTTAAAATGGGAAACAACTATTACAAGAAACTTGGGTATTGACTTTCAGTTGTTTGGAGGTAAATTAAGTGGTACACTTGAATTGTACAAGAACACTGTTAAAGATTTATTATTGGTAACACCTACTTCACCACTTACAGGTTTTCCGTTTACAATGGATAATATAGGACAAACCAGTAATAAAGGTATAGAGCTGTCTTTAAGTGGTGATATCATAAAGTCTGAAGATTTTAATTTAATGGCAAGTTTTAATATCAATATTAACAAGGGCAATGTTGATGAGTTAGATGATAGTGTAAACGGAACTTATAGTTCAGGTTTTGGTGGGGTATATTTTTACCCAAGACAAGATTACTTCTTTGAAGAAGGTAGTCCTGTAGGCTTGTTCCGTGGATTTGTTCATGATGGATGGTATACTACTGATGATTTTGATTATGATCCTTCCACACAAACTTATACAACTAAGGCGGGACAGCCATCAATACAAAGTGGTGTTTTAGGAACTGTATATGGTACAACAGCTAACAAACCTAGTGGCCAAGCTGAATACCCTGGTGTTCAAAAACTTAAAGACCTTAATGGTGATGGCGTGATTAATGACGATGATATTACTGTTATAGGTGATGCTAATCCAGATCACACAGGAGGCTTTAACCTTTCAGGTAATTATAAGAACTTCGATTTCAACTTTGATTTCACTTGGAGTGTAGGAAACGATATATATAATGCCAATCATGTAAATGCTTATTTGGGTAATAAAGAATCTGGTTTGTTTAGAAACAGATTAGATGAATTATCTGGGCACTATAAGATTTATGATATTGTAAATGGACAATTAGTAAATGTTGTAGAGCCAGCTGCTTTAGATGCGCTTAATGCCAATGCAACAACCTTCTTACCTTATCCAGAAACGGCGGTAGCCTCTACGTTTGGCATAGAGGACGGTTCGTTCTTAAGATTAAACACATTTACATTAGGATATACAATTCCTCAAAAAGTAGTTGATAAATTTGGAATCAATAGATTCCGTCTATATGGTTCAATTTATAATGCATTTACTATTACAGGGTATGATGGTTTTGACCCTGAAATAAATGTACAAGAATCAAGAGGCATTAATGCGAATGCAAATAATCAAGGTGGGTATCCAACCCCTGGGCTTGATTTAAATGCATATCCACGACCACGCACATATACATTTGGTTTGAATATTGAATTTTAATAAAAAAAGAAATTAATTATGAAAAAATTATTGTATTTATTGCTCACCGTATTCCTAGTACTAGTGAATACTTCGTGTGAGAAAGATTTTCTGGTGGTGCAAAACCCATCCAGTGTAGATGAAGACTTTGTGTTTGGTTTCCCAGAGGAGGCCGATAAAGTATTAGCAGGGATGTATGACATATGGCATGACCTAGATAAAAGGTTATTTTATGATGTGTCGTCTGTAGGATCGGATTCAGAGCATCATCCAGAGCCTTATACTGCACAAGCACGTCATATACCCATGGGACTTTTTCCTGTACCATATCCTATTGATGATGATGCCCATAGAGATACTTGGTTGGAATGTTATCAATTAATTAATAGAGCCAATATAGTAGCTGAGGCTATTGAAGACAAAGCAGAATATCAAGATGCCGTGGCATCAGGTACAGCCAATGCTTGGACGCATTTATACGGTGAGGCACTTTGTCATAGAGCTACCAATTATAAATTATTAATAAAGTATTTTGGTGATGTACCATATTTTGATTATGCTATTAGAAGTACAGGACAGACAGATACATTAGGGTATACTATACGTGATCATATTTATGAAAATGAAATTGAAGCACTTAAACAAGCAGTGCCTTTAATGTATAACTTAGGTGAAAATGGGGTGACTGCCGAAAAATTCTCAAGAGTTTATGGTAATCAAGTAATTGCAAGATTGGCTTTTGATGCTGCGGGTTACCAGTTACGCCGTACAGACTTTGATTATGGAGGTATTTCTTTCGATCAGTGGGGTCAAGAAAGTTCAGAATGGCAATGTAAATATGTTAGAAATAGTAACTGGCAAAGTTTTATGCAAATAGCCAAAGAATATTATTTAAAGGTAGTTAATGATTCTGGTTCAGCTTATTTAATTGAAACAGATGAAAGAGGCCCAGAATTTGATAATCCCTTCCAAAGAAACTTCCAGTATCTATTAGATTTGGAGGTAAGTCCAGAATCTTTATTTGAGTGTGGTTATACACGTACTCAAAATTCAGACTGGCCATATTCTTGGGGACGTCCTTCGGGAGGAGCTGGGTCTAACGACCATCCAAACAAATGTTACGGACAAGGTCGTATAAATCCATATTATTATTATTCAGATTTTGATCCAGATGATAAGCGTCGTGAAATCACAGCTTGTATAACTGGTAATACTGGTAAAGCTGGTGAAATATTAATGAGCTGGGTTCGTGGTAACCGTGAAAGAGGAGGCTTAGCTTCTAATAAATTTGATGAGGCTCGTATGTCTGATCCCTATATTCCAAGACAACGTCAATCTGGGGTTAACTGGCAACAAGTACGTATGGGAAGTGTAATGCTTTATCTTGCTTATGCCGCCGCCGCGACAGGTGATGAGGCAACAGCTAAAACATACTTCAAAAAAGTACGTGCACGTGCATTCTCAGCAGCAGATCAAGCAACTAAGGTGAATGCTTATGTAGACGGAATGTCTGGCAATGCATTATTAAGAGGTATTGAGCAAGAGCTTAAATTAGAAACTGGAGGAGAAGGTGTAACGCGTTGGGATATGGTTGTTTTTGGTACTATGCCAGAAAGAATTCAAACCATGCGTGATAATATGAGAGCTATGATTGCAGGTTTAGCTGCGGATGGTTATTACACATTTGACAATGGTGATCAAATTTCAAATTATGTTTGGACTAAAAATGTTGCTATTAAAGACATAGATCCTAGTTTAGACCTGTTAACGACAAAAACACCAGATGGGCTTACAGAAGCAGATCCAACTTATCCTGTTTTAGTGCCAGGATGGCGAGGAACCAATAATGGTTGGGCAGATTATTTGGCAACATTATCTGCCGAAGGACAGAAAAATCATTTGGCTATTAGAGGTCTGTACAGTTATATAGACCCTGCTGGCCCAGTTGCTGCAGCTCTTGAAGCAGATGGCTACACTAAGGCAAATTGGGGAATCAATCTTGTTGACAATGTGGTAGAATATACGGATGATTTATTCTTAGGGTATCCAGATGGTTCTTATGCAGCCGGTGTACCACCACGTTATATTATGCCTTTATCTGGAGATGCATTACGTACTTCCAACGGTAACTTAACTCAAGGATACGGACACGCTTCAGAGTAGTATTTTTGAAGTATGAGTATATTTAAATAGTATCTATATAAAAATAATAACCCGCTCATTATGTAGCGGGTTATTAATTATATAGAAGTTTAAATGAGAATTTTCAACATTGAAATTATGAAATTAATAAAGTGTGTATGTTTCATTGCCATTTACAGTACTATCCTGTTGGTGAGTTGTAAAAATGAAACGAAACAAAGTAATAAACTTGATGATAATACTGTTAAATCAGTTATATCAGATACCTTAAAATGGTCAGATCGTATGGCACTTTCCATTATGAAGCGTAATCCTGAAGTTTGGGATATTGACCACCGTGAGGCTCCTAAATGGGACTACAAAATCGGTTTGGTTTTAAAAGCTTACGAGAGGCTATATAAAGCAACCAATAACAAAGCGTATTTCAATTATATTAAAGCTTATGCAGATACTATGATTGATAGTACAGGAGCCATAAAGGGCTATGAACTGGAAAGCTATAATATTGACTTGATAAACCCAGGGAAGCTCCTTTTTAATCTATATGATGAAACCCAAGATGAAAAATACCTAAAAGCATTGAAACTTTTAAGAAGTCAGCTAGATGGACATCCAAGAACACCATCAAATGGCTTTTGGCATAAAAAGATATACCCCAACCAAATGTGGTTAGATGGCCTATATATGGGGGAACCATTTTATGCACGCTATACAGTCGAATTCGAATCGGGTGAAAAACTCGATGATGTCGCTCACCAATTTAAACTCTTGCACGATCATACACTTGATGAAAAAACAGGTCTGTATTTTCATGCTTGGGATGAAAGTAAGCAAATGGCTTGGGCAAATAAAGAAACTGGTACAGCACCAAACATTTGGTTAAGAGCGTTGGGATGGTATGCTATGGCATTAGTTGATGTGTTGGATTATTTCCCTGAGGATCATCCTAAACAACAAATGTTGGTTGGTTATCTAAACGAATTGGCAACAGCAGCCATTAACTTTCAAGATGTATCAGGCTTATGGTACCAGGTGCCAAATATGCAAGATAGAGCGGGTAATTATTTAGAGGCTTCGGGCTCAGGTATGTTTGCATATGCCTTTGCTAAAGGCGCACATAAAGGGTATTTGCCCGAAAAATTCGAAGCAGTAGCCAATAAAGCTTTTGATGGCTTGGTAAACAAACTAGTTAAGGTAGATGATGATGGTGAGATTCATTTAACACAAATTTGTGGAAGCGCAGGACTGGGAGGAGATCCATATAGAGATGGATCTTTTGAATATTATATGAGTGAAAAAATAATAACAGATAACTCACATGGGTTAGGACCATTTATGATGGCTGCCCTAGAGTTAAACAGATAAAAAGTGATTTATGGATCCAATATTAATTATATTAATAGGAACTGCTGTCGTACTATTTTGTATTATCGTATTGCGAATGCATGCGGTTATTTCATTATTGTTAGCAGCTTTAGTAACGGCATTATTAACACCTCCTGAACTTATTTATAATTTTGCATTAAACAGTGGCATGTCTGAGCAAGGCGCTATAGATTTATCTAAGGTTTCACTAGGTAAACGACTTGGTGTTGCCTTTGGAAATACCAGTGGAAAAATAGGAATCTTAATAGCTTTGGCTTCTGTTATAGGAACTGCATTAATGCGAAGTGGAGGTGCAGAACGTATTGTAAGAGGTATTTTGGCATTATTTGGGAAGAAGAATAGTTCCGTAGCTTTATTATTCAGTAGTTTTACATTAGCCATTCCTGTATTTTTTGATACGGTGTTTTATCTTATGATTCCGGTAATTAAATCCATGGGGATTAAAAATCCTAAAAAGTTCAGTCTGTATTTAATGGTTGTTATAGGTGGTGGTGTTATGGCTCATTCTTTAATTCCTCCTACCCCCGGGCCTTTGTTTGTAGCTGAAACCATGAACATAGATTTAGGAGTAATGATGATTGGAGGCTTAGTAGTTGGTTTAATTACAGTACTTAGTGGTTATGGCTATGCCGTGTGGGCTAACAAACGATGGGATTTACCAATGCGTAGTACACCGGATATCAGTATTGAAGAACTTAAGCAAATATCGGAGAAAGATAACAAAGACTTGCCAAATATATGGTTGTCCTTATTGCCAGTATTACTTCCTATTATTTTAATAACAGGAAATACTTTTTCAAAAATGCTAACAGAAGGGCGAACAGATTTAAGTGCATTTCAAACAGGTTTAACCTCTGCCTTTTCTGTTTTAGGCGATCCCAATATTGCATTATTCATTTCTGCATTGATAGCGATGTACTTAATGTGGACACGGGTAGCAGATATGGATAAATATAAAAAGTATATTTATGAAGCTTTAACCAGTGCCGGTATGATTATATTAATAACTTCGGCAGGTGGTGTATTCGGACAAATGTTGCAGCAAACAGGAGTTGGTATTAGAATACAAGAGTTATCTTCAAATTACCAAATGGCCATTTTACCTATGGCGTTTCTTATAACGGCAGCAGTTAGAACAGCTCAAGGATCTGCAACTATAGCTATGGTTACAACCATAGGGATTATGAGTGGTGTTGCAAGTGCAGGACTGGCATTCCATCCTGTTTATCTAGCCTTAGTGATTGGATGTGGTTCTAAGATATTTGCATGGATGAACGATAGTGCTTTTTGGATTATTACCAAAATGAGTGGTATGGAAGAAAAAGAAACCATTCGCCATTTTTCATTTCTATTAATGGTTATGGCATTTTCTGGTTTAATAGGTGTTATGATACTTTCTAAGTTATTTCCTTTTGTATAAGCAAAATAATGAGTAAAAATATTTTAATAAAAACAACGGACAAGGATAATGTTGGTATAGTAGCTAACGAACTTGGTATGCAGAAAGGAACATGGCTTGAATATGGTTTTGCTCTTTTAGAATATGTGCCCAATGGGCACAAAGTTGCTCTACAGGATATTAATGAAGGACAGGCTATAATACGATATGGAGCAGTAATTGGTTATGCTGATAAAGATTTAAAACAAGGCACTTGGGTAAATGAAACCAATATAATATTACCTAAGTCTCCCGAATTGCAATACATATCAATGCCAGAGTTTAAACACCAAGAAATAGAACCGTTAGAGGGTTATACTTTTCAAGGCTATAAGAACCATGATGGAAGCGTTGGTACAAAAAATATTTTAGGGATAACCAATAGTGTACAATGTGTAGCGGGACTTACCGAGTTTGTAGTAAAGAAAATAAAGCAAGACCTCTTGACACAATATACAAATGTAGACGATGTGGTGGGGTTAAGTCATTCTTACGGATGTGGTGTGGCCATTGATGCTCCAGCAGCCGTTGTTCCTATAAGAACCATTCAAAATATAGCAACAAATCCTAATTTTGGAGGCGAGATAATGGTTTTAGGATTGGGGTGTGAAAAATTACGACCAGAGCGTTTAGTTCGAGAAGAGCAAGACACTAACCATAAAGATAGTATTGTTTATATGCAAGATGAATCCTTTCACGGATTTAATGAAATGGTAGATGGTATTCTAGAAACAGCTAAGGTTCATTTAGAAAAATTAAACAAGCGTAAAAGACAAACGTGTCCAGCTTCTGACTTGGTAGTGGGTATGCAATGTGGAGGTAGTGATGCTTTCTCAGGTTTAACCGCAAACCCTGCTGCAGGATTTGCAGCCGATTTGATTGTTAGAGCGGGCGGCAGTGTTATGTTTTCTGAGGTAACTGAAGTTAGAGATGCCATACATCTATTGGTGCCTAGGGCTGCTAGTCCAGAGGTAGCCAAAGCGCTCATAGAAGAGATGCAGTGGTATGATGATTATTTGCAAAAGGGACAAGCCGATCGCAGTGCCAATACATCACCTGGAAATAAAAAAGGGGGTTTAAGCACCATTGTTGAGAAATGCTTGGGCTCTGTTGCCAAATCAGGAACAACACCTATTGTAGATGTTCTAAAGCCCGGAGAAAAAATTAGGAAAAAAGGATTAATATTTGCAGCTACCCCCGCTAGTGATTTTGTTTGCGGTACTCTGCAATTAGCTTCTGGAATGAATATGCATGTATTCATGACCGGAAGAGGAACTCCTTATGGATTATCTATGGTACCTGTTATTAAAGTGGGCTCTAATTCCAAGCTAAGTAATAGGTGGTTTGATTTAATTGATTTTGATGCTGGTAAAATAGCAACAGGAGAAAAAACAATCGAAGCCATGGGTTGGGAGTTGTTCCATATGATATTGGATGTTGCCAGTGGAAAAAAACAAGTAGCTTGCGATAAGCTAGGAATTCATAATGATTTGGTTTTGTTTAATCCAGGACCATTAACTTAAAAATAAAACAAATAATAATATTAAAATGAAATCAAATTTAGAAAACATAAAAAAAGCACTAGGAGATGGGTTATTATCATTTCCAGTAACAGATATGGACAGTAAAGGGCAGTTTAATGTTGCTACTTTTGCAGACAGATTGGAATGGTTTATAAGCCATGATGTTTCTGCAATATTTGTAGCAGGAGGCACAGGTGAATTCTTTTCATTATCTAGAGAAGAATATAAAAGCATAGTTAAAGTAACTGCTGAGACTGTACAAAACCGTGTTCCAACAGTTTCTAGTGTTGGGAGAAGTATTCCAGAAGCTATAGAATTTGCATCTATAGCTGAAGAGGCAGGAATAGATGCCTTGCTTTTAATGCCACCTTATTTAACAGAATGTGCCAAAGAAGGCGTGTATGAGTATGCTAAAGCAATTATGCAAAACACCAATTTACCTGTTATATACTATAATAGGGCCAATGGAATTCTTCCAGCAGAATATGTTGCTAAGCTTACCGAGGAATGCCCTAATTTTATAGCCCTCAAAGATGGAACAGGTAATATGGAAGCGTTAAATACTACTATTAAAACTGTTGGAGACCGTTTGGTTTATATTGGAGGAGTACCAACCGCAGAGATTATTTCTGAAGCGTATTTGTCAATAGGAGTGAATACGTATTCTTCGGCAGTATTTAATTTTGTGCCAGATTTGGCCAACCATTTTTATAAATCGTTACGTGCCGGAGATACAGAAACTGTTCGTATCATTATTAAAGAATTTTTCATGCCTTTTGTTAAACTAAGAAGTAATTCACAAGGATATGCTGTTAGTTTAATAAAAGCAGGTGCCAAGTTAATAGGTAAAAGCGCAGGTGACGTGCGAGCACCATTGCCTATTCCAAAACCGAATGAAGTAGCCGAGCTTCAAAAGTTAATTGATAAGCAAACAGAATTATTAAAATAGAATTTTAATGAGTACAGATAAAACATTTTATGGCATCAATGCCTTTACTAATGAACCTTTAGAAGGAGCATTTATAAGTGCCAGTGAAGAACAGGTTAATAAAACCGTTGAAGCAGCAGCAAAAGCTTTTAACGATTATAGAAAAAAGGATAAAGATAGTATTGCAGACTTTTTAGATAAGATTGCCGACGAGATAATGAATTTAGGAGATGCTCTTTTGCAAAGATGTCATTTAGAAACTGCATTGCCAATAGGCAGGCTACAAGGTGAAAGGGGTAGAACCGTAAATCAACTAAAATTATTTGCAACGGTAGTTAGAGAAGGCTCTTGGGTAGATGCAAGAATAGATACAGCCATGCCAGATAGAACACCTATGCCACGGTCTGATATTAGACATATGCTTCAGCCATTAGGTCCTGTAGCCGTATTTGGGGCCAGTAATTTTCCAATGGCTTTTTCTGTTGCTGGAGGTGATACGGCATCGGCTTTAGCTGCCGGTTGCCCTGTTGTAGTAAAAGGACACAAAGCACATCCTGGAACTGCAGAAATGGTATCTAAAGCCATTTTAAGAGCTATAGAAATTTGTGGCATGCCAGAGGGAACCTTTGCATTACTTCATGGTAACTCAAGAGATGTTGGTGAAAACCTGGTAAAGCATCCTGGAATAAAGGCCGTAGGGTTTACTGGATCCTATGGTGGTGGTAAAGCTTTATTTAATTATGCAAATAGCAGGCCAGAGCCTATACCTGTTTTTGCTGAAATGGGCAGTACAAACCCGGTATTTATTTTGCCCAAAGCTTTAGAAGAAAGGGGCGAAGCTATTGCGGCAGGCATGGTAGGGTCTATCACATTGGGTGTTGGCCAATTTTGTACCAATCCAGGACTTTCATTTGTTCAAAAATCAGACACTATCAGTAAGTTTTACAGCAAATTAAAAGATAGTGTTAGTGAAGCACCATCTGGAACTATGCTTACTTCAGATATGCTAAAAGCCTTTAATAATGGAGTAAAAAACACCTTGGCCGTTAATGATGTTGAAGAGTTTGCGGTTGGTTTGACAAGTGATACATCCAATAGTGCCACTCCAAGAATATTTAAAACATCTATTGGTAATTTTAAGGAAAATGAATCTTTAGCAGAAGAAAACTTCGGACCTTCAAGTGTGTTAGTGGAAGCCTCTACCAAAGAAGAAATATTGGAAGCTGCAAGAAATTTAGAAGGTCACTTAACAGCAACCATTCATGGTACTGATGCCGATTTTGAAGAATACAAAGAGCTATTTAGTATTTTGGAGTTAAAAGTGGGACGTATTGTTATAAATGGTTATCCTACAGGCGTAGAAGTATGCCATGCTATGGTACATGGTGGACCATACCCGGCAACTACAGCACCACAATCAACGTCCGTTGGTACCACTGCAATAAGACGTTTTGTAAGACCAGTATGTTATCAGGATTATCCTGATTTCATGCTGCCGGACGCCCTCAAAGCCGAAAATAAACTCGGAATCTGGCGTCTTGTAAATGGAACTATGGAAAAATAATTGGAGGTGTATACCTTAAAGTATCGAAGGTATGTATCTTAAAGAGTAGCAGGTGTATACCTTAAGGTGTTTAAGGTATACACCTGCGATTGTTTTAGGTTATTTTGATATTATATTAATATCCAACCAATGTTTAAGTGTTTCTGGCCAATACTTACTAGTACCTGCGCGACCTAATCCAAAACCATGACCGCCAGTTTCATAAATATGCAATTCAGCATGAACACCATGTTCCTTGAGTGCTGATACATATTGTATGCTGTTCTCTAGGGGAACGGATTTATCATCGGTGGCATGAATTAAGAAGGTAGGCGGGGTTTGGCCGTTTATTTGTTTTTCATTGGAATAGGTTTCTATGAGTGCTTCATCTGGGTTATCTCCTAGAAGATTCTTTTTAGAGCCATTATGAGTCACACCATCCGCCATCGAAATAACTGGGTAAATAAGAATAGAGAAATCAGGTCTGGCACTCGTGGTATCTTTTGGTGTGTATACATTGTCGGCATAATGTGTAGAAGCCGTGGATGCTAAATGACCACCAGCTGAAAACCCCATAACCCCAACCTTGTTAGGATTTAAATGCCACATTTTAGCGTTTCGTCGTACTGTACGAATCGCTTCTTGCACATCTTGTAGGGGGCCAATGGTCTTATTATTCATAATGAGATCACTGGGCAATCGGTATTTCAAAACAAACGCATGTATGCCAATGTCATTAAACCACTTGGCAACCTTTAGGCCTTCTTTGTTAAAAGATAAATGGGAATAACCCCCACCGGGGCAAATAATTACCGAAGCACCATTGGCTATATCAGCATCAGCTAAAAAAACAGTTAAAGTAGGGATAGACACTTTACTAATCCCATTAATTTCTTCATTGTCAAAATAAGTATAAGCTTCTACATAATCCTTATTAACTTTAGAATTTGGAATACCATCTGGCCAAAGGCTTACCTCTTCTTGAGCGTTTGCAGTTAAATTTACAATTAGCATAGCAACAATAAGTGCGGTTGGTATTGATGTTATATTTAGTATCATATCTTAAGTTTATAAATTTCTGATCCTGCTAATAGAAAACAGCCCAATCCATAATCCTCAAAATCAGGAACTTTGTCATAGGATAGCGGTTGACCGTCTTTAGGTTCTTTTCCTGTAGATTGTAAATAGCCAATAAAACCATTGTCGTGCAATGCATCCTTGGTAAGGGCATTCCAAGCTTTTTCTATAACAGGAAGATATGTTTTTTTATCTAATATGCCATTGTTAATGCCGTAGGCCATGGCGTAAGTAAAAAGAGAAGTTCCTGATGATTCTTCACCTCCAAAATGGTTAGGGTCGTGCAGACTAACATTCCAAAAACCATCTTTTCTTTGAATGGGAACTAAGGCTTTGGCCATAGCCTTTAAATCTTCAACATACTGTGCTCTGTGAGGCGTATTTTCGGGAATGATAGCTAGTACTTTAGCCAATGCAGCAATTACCCAACCATTGCCTCTGCTCCAATAACAATCTTCGCCATTTGGCTCTTTGTATGGCGGATCAAAATCACCGTCACGCCACCAAAGTCCATCGGCTTCATTAAATAAACCATGATCGCCATGATAGTTTCTTGTGTACATGTACATCTCGTACATTTTTTCAAAATAACGATCATCTTTTTCTAAAACACCAAGTTTAGCAAAAACAGGCATTCCCATTTGTATGGCATCTATCCAAGACCAGTCATCCAACTGTGGTGTATTAAGTAGCATGTTTATACAAGCTTTGGTGTTTTTTAATTTCTTAGGGTCTGGCTCTAAATTGTATAGATCTATATAGGTTTGGGCCGCACAGTAATTGTCCGCGTTACGGGTAGTATTGCCTCTGTGAAATCCCCATCTATGGAATTCGGACCAAGAAAATGCATAATCGTAATAAGTTTGGTCTGGATATATTTCGTGTAAAGCCATAAGACCTTCATAATACACACCACGTGTCCAAATATGGCTAGGGCGTTCTTTATTGGTTATAATAGTTTTGCCAACATCTGGCCATTTATCCATAAAGTATTTATTGGCCAGCTGCATGTGCGCCAAGACTTCTTTTTTATTAAAGGGTTGCTGCGCAAAGGCTGATATTGATATTATAAGGCACAGGCTTAAAGAGAAAAGGTTTTTTTTCATTTTATAGTTAATTAGTTATTGCTTTTTTAAGGGAGTTACAGTAATGGACCCTAATAAACCAGAGGGCATTGGGTTCCATAAGGTTGCATCAAATGTTTTATAATCTTTATTGACCATGTTTATTTCGTAAAAGATTTTCCACGTTTCACCTCTTACTTCTTTGGCACGTATTCTATTGGCAGGTAAGTTGGTTACCTGTATTTTTAATTGGTTTGCTTCTTTTTTAAGAGCCCCTAAATTAATTTTAAAAGGCACCGACCATACATGACCAATAAATTTATCATTAAGCCATACTTGGGCACTCTCACGAACATCACCTAGATTTAGAGACCAGTTATCGGCTTCAATATCAGGGGCGTTAAATTGTAAAGTGTATGTTGCAGAACCAGAAAAGGCTTCGGCTTTTGGACCAAGTAAGGTCCAAGATTGTAACGAATCCATAGTTGCGGGTGCAGGCAACTCCGGACCACCTTTATCAAAGGTAATATTCCAAACACCATTTAAGGCAATGGGCTTGCCTAATATTTCGTAATAGGGCCATGCCTGTTGGGATTGGCTGTTCTCTGTTTTTAGAATTAAAGATGCTCCTGGTTCTATATGAAGTTTTACCAAAGTATTTTGGGCTTCTTTTTTCACTAGGGCATTACCTGCAGCTTTAGTTAATGGATCTAAAATAATAACTTCCTTATTGGTAATAGCCAAAGGAACAAAACCACTAATGGGCTTTGAAGTATGATTAACTACATAGTATATTTTTTCTCCATTTACATCCCTTCTTATAAATTTTAACCCCGTTTCTACCAATGTTTCTGGAAATACATTTGCAGTTTCTAAATCTTTAAATAAGTTTAAAGTAGGTTTTAAATTGGAAACCAACTCCAATAGTTTAGTGTTTTTGGTCTCATAATTATGAAATCCAGGAACCGATTCTGGAAATCCTTGAAAAATAATATGGGCGCCAGCTTGTTTTAAGTCCCATAATTTTTCCAAGGTTTTTAAAGGCATTTTATCAGAGTCTGGAACCACTAGAGCTTTATAGTGGCCACCAGGTAATACGATAAGTCCATCTTTAACAGTAGCTTGAGCAATAAATTTATCAGAAATAAAATCAGTGTTATAGCCATTTTTCATCAATGCTTTTGTGGTTTCGTAAAAAGGAGAGCCATGTAGCCATTGGTCTAGGGAATGGATTTTAAATTGTACAAATAACTCGGCATTAAGGTTTTTGCCCCAAGTATCATAAATGGGCCAGTATAATAGGGTTTCGTTATCAGGCTTCCCTTCTTGAAGCATCGATTGGCAATTTGCTATATAGGAAAACAGAGCAGGAACATCTTCCCAAATGGTATTATTGGTATTAAAATTAACAGATGCATAGAATTTCCAACCTGGCCAAGCTGCTCTCTTTGGGGAATAGGTAGAGCCGTGTAAAAACACATGATTTATACCATTTAGCAATAAATCTTCAACTTCAGGTTTACATTGCGATAAAGCTGTTTTAAAATGATCACGTAGCCATGTAAATGTTTCAGAAGAGGTTAGTGGTTTTCCTGTAATGTGTGCAGCCGATGATGAAAATTTTAACATTACTGGGTCGGCATCACCTTCTCTAATATCATCTAATTCACGTCTAAATCCAGGGATATCATAGGGCATAGATCCAAAAGTTTCACATTCTGGTATATCGGATGAAGCATACAAATCGATTAGATTTCCAGGCGAGCCATGTGCCTGTAGTTTTGTTTTGTAGTTTTTTGAATGTGCCCATTCTGTCCAAGGAATGTCAAATTTGTTAAGTAGTAAATCTGAAATGGTTTCTCTAAAATCACTCTTAATTCTATTTCCAATAGTGTCATTTTCGGTGTTAAGTAATTGGGGTAAATACGGTTTTAAATCGTAACCTCGGCGCTTTTCAAATTCTTGAAAAAACATAGGTGTAAAATCGGTTCCGTAAACTTCATAGCTATCATTAAAAATAGCACGTAATTTACCTTCAAAGCCTTTTAGAGCTTCATTAAAAGGAACTACGTAAGCATTAAGAGCTTCTTCAGAATAATGGTCAAGTGTATAGCCTTGGCCACCTGGGGCAGCACGTTTAACTTGCTGTTGTGTTTTACCACTAAAAACGGCATAAATAGTATAATCAGAATTGTTGGCTTGCCAATGCAGTTGAGAGTTGGTAAGTTTGTTTGTTAAGTCTAAAAAAGATCCATCATTTCCATAGGCTAAAACATAAAGTAATTGGGCCAGTCCTTTTTGTTTTTTATCTTCTACTTCAATGGTCTTATGGAATGTCTTACCCTTTTTTAATTCATAGGATTCTACTATTAGTTTTGTAGCAGCATGGGTAACAGTTACTTGAGGGCCCCCATAGGGCCATCCGGTGCCTAAAACCATATCTACTTGCATTCCTAAACTATCAGAAATATGAATTGTATAGTCTAACATATCCATATATTTAGGGGACAGATAATCAATAAAATGATCTTCTTCACCTTTTACACCATATATGGGAGTTATTTCAACACCGCCAATGCCAGCTTGTTGTAAAGCTATTAAATTTGATTTGATATTGGGTTTGTCTACAGCACTGCCCATCCACCACCATCGCGTCCAAGGTTTATTTACATTAGTTTGTTCAGGCCAAGGGGAATTTGAACTAGAATCTTGCTCTTTACAATTTAAAAAAGCAAGGCAAAGTAAAAATAAGAGGAGATATTTAGTTTTGACGTTCATTGAATTATTTAGTAAAAATTTATTTAGTAAAAATAGAGTTCTCTTTTTTGATTACTATCCTGTGGTATAATGCTTTTTTATTATGATGGATTAAGTGTGTTAAGTTTTAACATGTAAGAGCAGGATACTATTGCTATTTGTTTTGAATACATTTAAATATAACTAAATAATAAAAATAAGATTATGATTAGCTTAAAACAAATTTTAATGAGTGTGGTTTGTATTGTATTTTGTTTAGACACAATAATAGCACAGATAGTCGAAGGTAAAGATTATTCTTCGCTTTCAGATGTTGATCATACTTTTGATATGGCAGGAGATGATATTTTTGGGCAAAGGTTCCCCTCGGAAAATTATACATATATGGATCATGTTACTGGAGTAACTGTAAATGCATTAACAACATCAAGACACAGTAATTCTAAAATGTACCAAACGCACCCTCAATGGACTCCAGATAGAAAGTATATTGTTTTTTCGTCTAACAGAACATCTACAAGGGAAAATAGGGATAGACAGTATTATGCTATTTCAATGGACAATTTTGAAATTGTTCAAATAACCACTGGTGATCGAGGTAGAAACATGCATTTGGGTTGGCATAAAAATGTGGCATATCAATTTAGTGGAAACAATTTGGTAGAACTAAATTTAGGGGAGCTTTTAAAAGACAGTGAAAATAATAGCATTAAGAACCCTGAAGATTATGAACGGGTAATAGCAGAGATACCAGACTCTATAAGGCCGTCGGGCTTGGGGCTAGACGCTAAAGAGGAATCAATCTTCTTTTCAACCAGAATAGATGATGACAGGCATGCAATTTATAGGGTAGATTTTAAAACAGGAAAAACATCGCAGGTTTTAGAAGTCCCTTTTCGTATAGGACATTTACAGAACAATCCATACGTATCTGGAGAACTTATGTATTGTTGGGAAACGGGAGGCGATTCCCCACAACGTATGTGGCTTCTTTCAATCGATTCTAAAGGCAAGGTTAGTAACAGGCCTTTATATGAAGAGCGACGTAACGACTGGGTTACCCATGAAGTATTTATGGGACCTAATAAGGTGTTATTTCATCTTATGGGACATATTGATCGCTTAAAAGAAAATCAAACAGGGATCTATTCAATAGATCTAAGAACCAATGAACTTCAATTTCATGGGCAAACAGGTGGTGGCGGTTACTGGCATTGCAATGCCACACCAGATGGTAAGTGGATAGCTGGCGATACTTTTGATGGTAAATTATATCGTATTAACGCGGCCAATCCAGAGGATACGGTGCTATTAACGCAAGGTCATCGTTTACTAAGTGTGAGCCCGTTTTCTGAGGAAGCTCACATGCACCAATCCGTTAGCCCAGATGGTAAATGGGTGTTGTTTAATTCCAGTCTTTTAACAAGTAATGATATTATGATTGTTCCATTAATGGCCGAAATAAAGCAGTAAAAATGCCTTAATTTTTGTTAATCAAAAATAATTTAGATTCTGAAGTTTTGTTTTGTAAACGCTGATTTACAGGGTTATTTCCCACATAAAGGACCCTTTTTTATAGAATGAGTCGGTGAATTATTTTGTAAAAAACAGGAAAGTACAGGATAGCGTAACAAGAAAATAGCAGTTACTTTGAGTGTCAACAAACATAAAAACATCTAAAAGTCAAGTGCTTTTAGGGTTTAATCAATAATTAACTAAACTAAGTATTACATGAAAAACAAAATTACTGTTTTCATGAGTTTGCTCGTGTTTGCTTTAATGTATTCCACGGGCTATGCTCAAGAAAAAAATGTTTCGGGAACTGTTACAGATCTCTCAAACCTTCCTTTACCGGGAGTGAATGTTATTGTTAAAGGCTCAAATAGAGGAGCAAGTACAGATTTTGATGGGAACTACAGTATATCTGTAGCCCCTGGAGAAACACTTGTATTCTCTTATGTAGGGTTTAAAACAAGTGAAGTAGTTGTTGGAAGCGGAGATGTCTATGATATTTCGCTTGAAACAGACAATGCACAACTAGATGAAGTTGTTGTAATTGGGTATGGTACCCAAAGGCGTAAGGATGTAACAGGAGCTGTGGCATCCATTAAATCAGAAAGCTTTATTGATGCTTTGCCAGTTGCTCCAGAGCAGCTCTTGCAAGGTAAAGTTGCTGGTGTAAACATTGTACAAAATAGCGGACGGCCAGGTGCTTCATCTACTGTTAGAATTAGAGGTACCAGCTCAATATCAGCAGGGAATGACCCACTTTATGTTATAGATGGTGTGCCATTGCAATTTGGGAGTGCGAACAACCAAATTAGAGTGGCTACATCAGGGTCCTCACCACTCTCTGAAGAAGCTTCCAATCCATTAAGTTTAATAAATCCAGCAGATATTGAAAGTATAGATATTCTAAAAGACGCTTCAGCTACTGCTATTTATGGATCTAGAGGTGCAAACGGTGTAATTGTTATTACTACAAAAAACAAAGGTAAGTATGGCGATTTCTTAACGTACGATTCTTATGTAGGTATTTCAAGTGTTCCAGAATTATTACCGTTTTTATCTGCCGATGAGTACAGAGATTATGCTAACAGCAATAGTTTACCATTTTCTGATCAAGGTGTAAATACTAATTGGCAAAAAGAAGTTTTTAGAACTGCCATTACACACAATCACAATGTGTCTTTTGCTGGTGGATCCGAGTCTACAAATGTAACAAGTTCTTTAGGTTATAATAACCAAGAAGGTATTTTGCTAAATTCTGATCTTAAAAAATACACAGCTCGATTAAACGCAAACCATTCTACAATTGATGATAGATTAAAAATTGGTGTAAATTTAACCTATTCACAAATTGACGACCAAAGGCCTGCGTTAAATTCAAACATTGCAGATGAAGGAGGTAACATATTAAAAGATGGACTTCGTTGGGCACCAACATTACCAGTAAGGAATGATGATGGTAGTTATTACCAAATTGGAGCATTAAGGATAAACCCAGTATCTTGGGTTGATGTTACCGATGAAAGTAAAAGCTCATTGTTTTTAGGCAATTTAAACGCCTCTTTTGAGATAATAGAAGGGCTTAAATTATCAACTAATATTGGACATTCAAGTGAAAATGTTAGTAGATTCAATTATATTCCTTCAACCCACCCAGCAGGAGAAGGCCAAGGTGGTTTTGGTTCTATTAATAAATATAAAAACACAAATATATTAGCGGAAACCAATCTTACCTATGAAAAGCAAATAAACGATGACAATCATATCACTGTTTTAGCTGGATATTCTTATCAGCGTTTTGAAACTGAGAACACATTTACATCTGCAAATAATTTTGTGTCTGATGCTACAGAGTGGAACTTGATTCAATCAGGTACAGTACAATCCAATACGTCTTTTAAGGATGCCAATCGTTTGTCTTCATATTATGGTCGTCTTAACTATAAGTATAAAGATAGATATTTACTTACCTTTACTTTAAGACGTGATGGTTCTAGTAGATTTGGTGCCAATAATAAATGGGGTACTTTCCCATCAGGTGCTTTGGCCTGGAATGTGACTGATGAAGATTTTATGGCTGGTTCAAAAATCAGTAACTTAAAATTAAGAGTTGGTTATGGTATTACAGGTAACCAAGAAATTCCAAACAATCTTTATAGAGAACAGCTTTCAATAGCAGGTTCAGCAATTTATGTTTTTGGTGGTCTAGCAGTACCAAGTGTGCTTCCTACAAATTACCCGAACCCAGATTTAAAATGGGAAGAAACAAGTCAATTAAACTTAGGTGTGGATTTTGGTTTGTTCGATCAAAGAATTACGGGTTCTATAGATTATTACTTAAAAAAGACCACAGATTTATTGTTGGAATTCTCAACAGCGGCACCCTCAGTGGTTGCTACACAATGGGCCAATGTTGGAGAAGTTGAAAATAAAGGATTTGAGTTGAATTTAAGTGCTGATATAATTGATAAAGAAGATTTTAGATGGTCTACAAACCTTAACTTTGCTACAAACAAAAATGAAGTAATAAGCCTTTCTAATGAAAACTTCCAAAGAGATGAAATTAGAACAACTGCAGGGTCTGGTGTTGTAGGTGAAAATGCACTTACAAAAATAATTAAACCAGGGTCTCCATTAAACACATTTTATGGGAGAAAGTTTACAGGTTATGATGCCAGTGGCTTAGAAACATATCTAGATGTAGATGGCGAAGCTGGTGCCGATGAGGTAGTAATAGGTGATGCAAACCCAGATTGGACATTTGGTTTTAACAATAACTTTAACTACAAGAAATTTGATATTACAGTGAATCTTAGGGGTGTAATAGGTAATGATATTTACAATAATACTGCAGCAGAGTTTTCTTATGTTAGTCAAGCACCAGGCGTAAATGTTCTTAAATCTGCTTTAACTACAGGGGCAAGTAGAACACAAACAGCGCAATATTCATCGCAATGGTTAGAAGATGGCAGCTATTTAAGATTAGACAATTTAACTATTGGTTATAACTTTGATGTGAACAATGTTAGTTTTATTAAAAAGGCAAAAGTTTATTTGACAGGGACCAACTTGTTTGTAATTACAGGTTATTCAGGTTACGATCCTGAAGTTCAAACTAGATCTGTAGGAATAGACTACTTGGTTTATCCGCGACCACGAACTTTCCTATTGGGAACGAGTATAACATTTTAAATAAAAAATTGTTAAAATTTAAAGAAAATATAGTATGAAAAGTATACAAAAATTAAAAACAAGAATAAAATTACTTAGCGTATGCTGTATCATGGTAATTTTATCGGGATGTAGTCTTGAAGAAGATGTATATTCAATATACACTCCAGAGACTTTTTATTCCAATGAAAAACAAGTTCTTTCCTCGCTTTCGGGAATATATAGAAATTTTGCGCGAACTACAGGTATGGGAGTGGAATATAGATGTTTAGAATTACCGGGAGATCAAGTCGTTGTACATGAAAAGATCCAAGGTTGGTGGGGTGGCGCTAACTTTGCCGAATTAATGGAACACACATGGACGCCTGGCCATGCTTATATAGCAGGAACTTGGGACTCTTATTTTAGAACAGTAGGGCAAACCAATGCCCTTATAGCATCATTAGAAGGGTCTGCTTTACCAGAAGACCAAGTAGCTGGTCCGCTTGCGGAGTTACATTCTTTACGAGCGTATGCCTATTTCTTTTTAATGGATTTGTTTGGTAATGTGCCAATCTTTACATTGCCTAAAGTAGATCCTTTAAACTTACCAGAACAAAATACAAGAACTGAGGTATTTGAGTTTGTGACATCCGAATTAATTGCTGCAACAGCAGATTTGCCAACAAAAGCGGAAGCTGGTAATGGGTATTATGGTAGGTTTACAAAAGAAGCAGCAGAAGCTTTACTGGCTACAATATACTTAAATGCTGAAGTATATACAGGTACAGAACAAAACGCTAAAGCTATAGAATATGCCGACAAGGTTATAAATTCTGGTGCTTATAGTTTATTGCCAGATTACTTCGATAATTTTGTCTATAACAATGAAAATAATGATGAGTTTATATTTGGAGCTGTTTACTCTCCAGATGTAGCTGGAGGTGTAGGGCATCCATTGGTACAAAAAGTACTTCCTGGCATCCAAGGAGGCTTATTTGGGTTACCTTATACTCCACAAAATGGATTTGGAACAAGACCATCGGTGCTTGCATTATATGAAGATGGCGATGATAGAAAAAACCTGATTATTCCTTACGGTAATTTAATAGACCCAAGAAATGGCGAAACAGTAATGGTAGAACGTATTGTGCCAGATAATAATTCCAAGTTATATGAGCCAGGAGTTTCTACAGAAGGCCCGGTGCCTTATGAGATTATTCCAGCTACAGGTATTCGTTTGCAACCAATGAATGCAGGTTTAAAATGGGTTAAATGGGGCTTAGATCCTAATACAAATGGCGGTAACGCTGGGAACGATATTGCTTTTATTAGATATGCCGATGTTTTATTGATTAAAGCAGAAGCCTTGGTGAGACAAGGTAATCCAGATTTGGCATTACCAATTATAAACCAAGTTAGAAATAGAAGTAATGCACCAGACCTGGCTTCTGTAACGCTTGATGATGTTCTTGATGAAAGAGGTAGAGAGTTAGCTTTCGAAATGCAAAGAAGGAGAGACTTAATCCGTTTTGGAAAATTTGGTGATGCATGGGAGTTTAAAGCGCCTTCAGAGCCTTTCAGAACTCTATACCCAATACCAACAACAGCTTTAGGATCCAATCCTAAATTAACACAAAACCCGGGTTATTAGTCTCGTATAAGTTTGTTGTTTAACATATTAAAAACTAAAAGCCCTAATTATTAGTTAGGGCTTTTATGTTTTAGTACTATAATAAATATAATATGCAAGTTCAAGTTTCATCTTCTTTTTCATCAACAAAAAAAGCAATCATTGCTTTTGCCCTTTTATGTATTGGATTTAACAATACATTTTACGCCCAAAATAAAAATAATGTAAAATTATCATGGTTGGGAAAAACAGAACCAAGTATCTCTACAGGGGTAAGTTGGGGTGTGCCATTTAATGAAGGTGAAATAAAATCGCTTAACCAATTTGAATTAACAGATAGTAACAATAAGCAGTTGCCATTACAATCATGGAAATTGGCTTACTGGCCAGATGGATCCTTTAAATGGGTAGGGTTTAGTACTTCAGTTACAAGCGAAAGTGGCACAACGTTTAATCTCAAGTTTAATCAAAAAGAAATAACTACTGAACCTTTTACTAAAATTTCTGTTACCGAAAAAGAAGCGTCAATTCATATAGATACTGGGGTTTTACAAGGAGAAATTCCAAAGTCTGGGAATCAACTATTCTCATCATTAACTGTTGATGGAAAAGAAATAAGCTCAGGAAGCCAATTAGTTTGCATAGTACAAAATGGACCAGAAAATGAGATAGGAGTTCAACCCATAAAAGAAAAATTTACAGGAAATATATCCCAAGTTACTATTGAACAAAATGGGCCTGTAAGATCAGTTATTAAAATTGAAGGCAATCATAAGTCTGAAACTGGTAACCGAGAGTGGTTGCCATTTGTAGTTAGGCTATATTTTTATGCAGGACAGCAATCTGTTAAACTAATACATACTATAATTTATGACGGAGAGCAAGAAAAAGATTTTATACGTGGGTTAGGGATAACATTTGATATTCCTTTAAACGAAGAAATTTATAATCGTCACATAAGATTTTCAGGCGAAAATAATGGATTGTGGGACGAACCTGTACAACCACTTATAGGTAGAGGTAGACTTTCTAGAGAAGAAAGGTATTACCCTTCACAATTAAAAGGAGAACGTATACCTAATCGTGATACTTTTTCAGCTAGGCAACAATTTTTACTAGACAATTGGGCTTCTTGGAACGATTTTAAATTAATGCAAGAAAATGCCGAAGGGTTTAGAATACAAAAAAGAACCAACGATAAAAGCGTATGGTTAGATGCCGGTTTTGGTACTCGGTCGCGAGGTATGGTTTTTGCCGGAGATGTTTCAGGAGGCTTAGCGCTTACATTACGTAATTTTTGGCAATCCTACCCAACCTCATTAGAGGTTAGGAACATGAAAAAAGATGTAGGTAAAATTAAGGCATGGTTTTGGTCTCCAGATAGTCCGGCAATGGATCTGCGACCTTATGATACCATACCAAATGGCCATACTTTAATTGCAAGTTACGAGGACGCACAACCAGGGCACGCTACTCCAAAAGGCATTGCTAGAACTAGCGAAATTTTATTATTTGCCTCATCTAACGTCCCTTCTTACAAAACGTTAAATACCATTGCAGAATTAGGTAACAACCCGCCATTGCTCACGGCATCACCAGAATATATACACAGCATTCCTGTTTTCGGTTTTTGGAGTTTGCCCAATAGGTCAACTAAAGGAAAAGCTTGGCTAGAAAACCAATTAGACACTGTTTTTAACTATTATAAAAAGGAAGTAGAACAGCGCAATTGGTATGGGTTTTGGGATTATGGAGATGTAATGCACGGCTATGATTTTGATAGGCATGTTTGGAAATATGATATAGGTGGATATGCTTGGGATAATACCGAGTTAATGCCCAATATGTGGCTTTGGTATCAATATTTACGTACTGGTAAAGAGGATGTGTTTAAAATGGCAGAAGCTATGACCCGGCATACAGGCGAGGTAGACGTTCATCATTTAGGTAAATTTAAAGGCTTAGGGTCTAGACACAATGTTCGCCATTGGGGAGGGGGCGCAAAAGAAGTTAGAATATCACAAGCTGCACTTGGGAGGTTTTACTATTATCTTACAACCGATGAACGTACGGGCGATTTAATGCATGATGTTGTTGAAGCATCAAATACGGCTATTGGAAATTTAGACCCATTAAGGCTTATATTGGAGAAAAGCCAATATCCTACCCATGCAAGAGTAGGACCAGATTGGTTCGCTCTAGTTGGGAATTGGATGACCGAATGGGAACGCACTGGAAATAATGAATACCGAGATAGAATTTTAACGGGTGTAAAAAACCTATCAAAAATGCCTTATGGACTTTTCTCGGCCGAAGGTGCCGCATTTGGTTATAATCCTAAAACCTATGAGCTTTTTCAGCTAAGTGATGATGGTATAGGGTTTTCACATTTATCTGTTTTAATGGGAGGGCCAGAAGTTTCATTTGAATTAATGCCATTATTAAAAAACAAGAAATTTAATAAATTATGGCTTCAATTCACAAAATTGTATGGTACTCCAAAGGAGAACATCCAAAAAGAGTTTGGCAGAAGTGTTAAACTAGGAGATCCTGGACCGTGGTATGCCAGACTTCCGGCATATTATGCCAATGCAACAGGCGATAGAACATATGCAAAAAGGGCCTGGAATGATTTTTTAGGATCTGAAGGAAGTCGGTATCAAATAAAATTTAACACCATACTTTTTGAAGGAGATGAAACACTTGAACCAATTTATGAGGTACCAGGAGTTTCAACCAATACCGTAGCACAATGGTGTTTAAATGCTATAGAGTTACTTGAATTAGTTGGTGATGACTTACCCGAGGACCATTCAATTTTTAAAGATTAATAAAAGGTTTTCAATGCTAAAAAAATCACGCTTAGTAATTTTTCTTTATGTAATAACTAATATGTTGTATGGCC
Source organism: Aestuariibaculum scopimerae (assembly GCF_059428085.1). NCBI lineage: Bacteria > Pseudomonadati > Bacteroidota > Flavobacteriia > Flavobacteriales > Flavobacteriaceae > Aestuariibaculum > Aestuariibaculum scopimerae. The sequence goes on along the minus strand of NZ_CM182089.1, from coordinate 847,747 downwards.
AAGTTAAAAACGACATGCAGGTCAGTTATCAAGTAGATGCACTTATTTACGAAGATGATTTTAATAAAGACCTTTCTCAATGGCAGGTAGAAACAGATACTTTGCGCCATACTAAAGTTGAAATAATAGATGGAAAACTAATTGTTGATGTAGATTGTGGAGCTACCATTTGGTTAAATAAAAAACTCTACGGGAATGTATTAATAGAATATAAGCGTCGGGTAGTAATGGAAGATGGTATAAATGATAGACTGTCAGATTTAAATCAATTTTGCATGGCAAATGACCCCAAAAATTCCAATCTTTTTACCAGAAAAGGAACCTTTGCTCAATATCATGATTTAGAACTATACTATTTTGGTATTGGAGGTAATTATAATACAACATCAAGGTTTAGAAAGTATTTAGGTAATGGCGAAAGATTGCTAATTGAAGATTTACGAGAAAAAGAGTATCTTTTAGAGCCCAATAAAACCTATGTAATAAAAACTATAATTTATAATGGTTTGGTTAAAGTGTTTGTAGATAATAAAGCATATTTCTCTTTTTTTGATAAAGCCCCTCTAAAAAGTGGATATTTTGGCTTTAGAACCACAGAATCCAGACAAGAAATAGATGATTTGAAAATATATAAATTAAAATAAAGACAAACCAAGTTTCAACATAAATAAACGTAAAATACTAAATAAAAAAATGAAAATAAAAATCGCGATTATAACAGTTTTTCTGCTTTTAATATCATGTAATTCTTCTGTTAAACAGGTGCAAACCACAGACGAAGATGAACCCGCTAACGATGTTACTACACCATTGCATGCATTACAACCAGATTATCCAACACCGTACGAAGCAAAGTCGGTAGAAGATATAACTACAACCTTAGATAGGGTTTATGATTATTTAGAAAGCGAAACAGCTTCAAAACTTATTGACTCTAAAACCGAACAAGAGGTTACAGATCTTAAAGCATTAAATGAAAATACTATTTTCGAACCTGGCGCATTCCGATTAACAAGTTATGAGTGGGGTGTAACCTATGCAGGAATGTTGCACTTAGCAGAGGCAACGGGTAATAGTAAATATTCCGATTATACTAATAAGCGATTAAAATTAATTGCAGACATAGCACCATTTTATTCAGAAAAATTAAAAGAAAACAAAGATTACCCATCACCTATTATCCAATCTTTGAGGCCACATGCGTTAGACGATGCAGGCGCTATTTGTGCGGCTATGATAAAGGCTAAAAGGGCTGGTTTAAATGCAAACCTTCAGCCCTTAATAGATAATTTTATTGATTATATAAGCAACAAACAATTTCGTTTTGAAGATGGTACATTGGCTAGAAATAGACCACAACCCAATACCCTATGGCTAGACGATTTGTTTATGAGTGTGCCGGCATTGGCACAAATGGGAAAACTAACTGGTGATAACAAATATTATGATGATGCCGTAAAACAGGTGTTGCAATTCTCTAAGCGGATGTTTAATGAAGACAAAGGGTTGTATATGCATGGTTGGGTAATGGGTATGAAAGATCATCCACAATTCTACTGGGCAAGAGCCAATGGCTGGGCGGTTATGACGTTGGTTGAATTACTGGATGTGCTACCAGAAGAACATCAAGGATATATAGCTGTTTTAAATCAGCTACAAAAGCATATAAAAGGGTTAATGTCTTACCAAGATGGTACGGGGTTTTGGCACCAGCTTATAGACAGGAATGATACCTATTTAGAAACCTCGGCAACTGCCATTTATACATATGCCATTGCTAAAGCCATCAATAAAGGATATATTGATAAATTAGCATATTCGCCTGTTGCACTTTTAGGCTGGAATGCCGTTGCCACAAAAGTAAATGCCAAAGGCCAGGTAGAAGGCACCTGTGTTGGCACCGGTATGGCCTTCGATCCAGCTTTTTATTATTACAGACCTATAAATGTTTACGCTGCTCATGGTTATGGCCCTGTTTTACTGGCAGGTGCAGAGATCATAACCATGCTTAATAACAATGATTTTGAAATAAATGATAGTTCACTGCAGTTAAAAGTTGGCAATTAATTTATTCTTAAAGCATGATAAAACCAATTAACTACGTTCCATTACTTTTTTGTTTTTTAGTATTAAGCTGTAATCAAAAAACAAAAGAAAAACCTGTTAGCAATAACCCCAACGTGCTAATTATTATAGCAGATGATGCGGGATGGAATGACGTGGGTTATAACGGTTCAATAATAAACACCCCTAATATTGATTGGTTGGCTAATAATGGTGTGCAATTAAATAGATTTTATGTAAACCCTACGTGTTCGCCGTCAAGAGTATCATTATTAACGGGTATGCCGGCCAGTAGAATAGGAGTAGTAGCACCCATTAGCGGAAAGAGCAAAAAAACGCTTCCAGATTCTATTGTTACACTGCCACAAGCATTAAAAAAATATAATTATGAAAACGCCTTATTTGGCAAATGGCATTTGGGATTGGATATTTCTAATGGCCCCAATGCCTTTGGTTTCGACTATTCATATGGTTTTCTTCATGGACAAATAGACCAGTATACCCATCGGTACAAGAATGGCGATGCGAGCTGGTATAGAAACGATAACATGATTGAAGAAGAAGGGCATACAACAGATTTGGTGACCAAAGAAGCCATAGAATGGTTAACCCAAAAGCGCGATACTACAAAAAGCTTTTATGTGCAATTGGCATATAGTGCTCCACATTTCCCTTTACAGGAAGAAGCTGTATGGAAAGCACCGTACTATGAAACCATTAAAGATAGTTCAAGACGCGATTTTGCTGCAGCCATGACCCATATGGACCATAGTATTGGTAACGTTTTAGAAACCTTAAAAACACTAAAGTTAGAAGACAATACATTGGTTATTTTTATGAGCGATAATGGCGCTATGGAAAACTGGTTTCCAGTAGAGCAATATAATGGGGTACACGGCCCTAACCCCGTATTGGGGAGTAATTTACCCTTACGGGATTGGAAAACATCAAACTATGAAGGGGCCATTAGAGTTCCTGCAATTGTATATTGGAAACATCATTTAAATTCGGAAATGAATTCCAGCTATATGTCAGTTTCAGACGTTATGCCAACAATCCTTTCGTTAATTCATGCAGACATACCTAAGGCTGTTGAAGGTGTAAACGTTTGGCCTTCTATTTTAAACCCAAAAACAGAAACACCACATGATATTTATGTGCGTGGTCATGTTCAAGAAAGTTTAATACACAAGCCGTGGAAAATTATTAGAAATCGACAGGCAGATAATTCGCCAGCAATATACCAGCTTTATAACATAGATTTAGACCCAGAAGAGAAAAACAACTTAATAGATAAAGACGCTTCGGTTACAGCAGACATGAAAACCCGACTTCAAAATCAATTTTTAAAAGATGATAAAACGGTAAATGTTGAATTAACGCAGTCTTTCTAAATGAAAACGAGTATTATTTATTTCCTATTTTTGCTACTGTCTTTTACCAGTGTATTTTCACAAAAACAGCATATAGCTGATAAGCCGTTGTTTAGAGACACCATTTTTGATGGGGCAGCCGATCCTTCCATTATCTGGAACAAAGCAGCACAAAAATGGTATATGTTTTACACCAACAGGCGCGCCAAAGATACCTTAGCCAAAGGAGTAAGTTGGGTGCATGGAACTCGAATAGGTGTAGCGGCGTCTAAAGATGGAGCACATTGGACTTATGTAGATACCTGTAATATTGACTATAAAATAAAAGATATTACACAATGGGCACCCGATGTTTTAGAATATAAGGGCACGTACCATATGTATTTAACAATAGTGCCCGGTATTTTTGAAGACTGGTACCACCCAAGGCATATTGTGCACTTAACCAGTAGTAATTTAATGGACTGGAAATTCCAGTCACGATTGCAATTAGCTTCAGAACGTTGTATCGATGCATCAGTTTTCCAACTTCCCAGTGGTGTTTGGCGCATGTATTATAATAACGAAGAAGATGGCAAGTCAATTTATTATGCCGATAGCAAAGATTTATACCATTGGGTAGACAGTGGCGAAAAAGTGGTTAAAGATTGTGGTGAAGGGCCTAAGGTTTTTTCATGGAAGGGTAAAAACTGGATGGTAAATGATGCCTGGAAAGGCCTAGGTGTATATTCATCTACAGATTTCATAAATTGGAAACGCCAAGAGAACAATATTTTAGAAATACCCGGAAGCGGAAAAGACGATAAAGTAAAAGGAGGTCACCCAGACGTAGTGGTTCAAGGGGATAAAGCCCATGTATTCTATTTTACACATCCTGGAAGAACGCCTGAAAATGATGGAAAAGATAATTACCAAACCCGAAGAAGCACCATTCAGGTGGCAGAATTAAACTATATGGATGGCCAGATTACTTGCAATAGAAACCAACCTGTTTATATTAACCTAAAACCTAAAACCTAAAACCTAAAACCAACAGAGCAATGAGCAATAGTATAAGAAACGCTTTTAAAATGAAACTAAAGCCAGGTTTTGAAGCCGAGTATAAAAAACGCCATGATGAAATATGGCCAGAACTTTCAGCCTTGCTTTCAGAAACAGGTATTCAAGATTACAGTATTTTTTTGGATGAAGAAACCCTTATACTTTTTGCGGTTCAAAAAATAAATAAGGATTTTGATCCTGCATATTTATCCAATCATCCCATTGTAAAGAAGTGGTGGGCCTATATGGCAGATATTATGGATACAAATCCAGATAATTCCCCCGTTAGTGTTCCTTTAAAAGAAGTGTTTCATTTAGACTGATATTAATAAAAAATATACCCACGCATCCCCATTTCTTTAGAGGTCTTTAATACTTCGGCAACAGCTAGCGCCGTAAACGTAGCACCCTCTAAATTAGTGTGTGTATGGTCTTGTGGAAAAAAAGATTTTACTTGTTCTTTTCCAAGGGTTTCATACTTGGTTGCAACAATATCATTTACATCTATATAAAAGGCTCCTTCAGCTTTAGCCACTTCTTCGGCCCATTTTACATAAGTATTCGTTCTTCTTTCGGCTTTTCCATTTGACCACTCATTACGGGGGGTTAAACTTAGAACAATTGGAATGGCACCTGCTGCTTTGGTATCGCGTATCATTTGCGTCATGTACCAGCCATAAGTATGTACTATTTCAGTAATGCTATCTCTTAACACACTTTGGGTATCATCTCCTAGACCTTTTAAAGAGCCCCTGTATTTTGCTTTGTCTATATTTCCAGCATCATTGTGTCCAAATTGAATGAACACATAATCACCTTCTTGAAATTCTGCTTTAGCGGCATCCCATAAGCCCTCATAAATAAAAGTTCTGGAACTTCTACCACCTCTAGCTTTATTAATCACATTTACTTGCATGGTGTCACAAAACTTAGGAAAAGGCACGCCCCAGCCTGTAGCATTGGGATTTCCGTTATCCGCCATGGTAGAATCGCCAATTAAAAAAATGTTTTTCTTTTTAGGCAGCACTATTTTAGGATTCTCCACAATGTAATCCTTAAGTGGGTTAGAGGTTTGTTTTAATGCCTCAACAATAACCGATGCAGCCATCACAGCTCCTTTTGCTGAAGTATGTGTAGGATCGCGTTTGTAAAAATAAGTACCAGTAACTTGGTCTTCACCAAGGCCTTCCATTTTAAGGGCCATTCTATCGTTTAAATCAATAAAGGTTATATAGTTTCTTTCAGCAATTTGTTTGGCCCATAAGCCATAAGATGTATCATTTCTGGGTATGTTATTGCCATCCCATCTATTTCTTGGTATTGGCGATAGCACAATTGGTATAGCGCCCTTTACTTTGGCATCGGTAACTATTTTTTCAATGTACCAGCCATAACTGTGAACAACTTCATGTTTACCGGTAAGTATATTATCAATTTCCTCAGTTTCGTTACCAACTCCCTTAATGGTCCCTCGGGCCCTAAAGTTGTCATTAATTGGTCCATTGTCATTGTGCCCAAACTGGATTAAAACATAATCACCAGCATTCAATTTGTTGTTTACACGATCCCATAACCCTAGGTTTTGGTAAGTTCTACTACTGGTACCACCTAAAGCATGGTTTTCTATACGAACTTTTGTAGTGTCTAGAAATTGATTAATAAAATCACCCCAACCCCATAAGCCACCAGCACCATCTCCCTGTCCATTTTTTACGGTAGAATCACCTACAGTATAAACTGTGGGTTTTATTTGGTTGCCTTGTTTACAACTTATAAATAATGCAATAAAGCACATTGCTGCTAATAATTGTAATGTTTTCATCTACTTGTTTTTAGATATTAGACCGTTTCACTTTTAGATGTACGATAAAACACTTGACCAGTATTAACGCTTTGGTAAGGCACTAATCACCTTTAAAGTCAAACCATAAAATCATGGGTATGCCATCGTCGCCGCTTTTAATTCTTATGTTGGTAGGCTGGCTTTCAGGGCCTTGGTGTTCCAAAGGTTTAAAAGCACGCATTGCAGGAATCTCATACATAAACGAAATATTGCCTTCAGGAAATTCAGGCTGCGGAAATGTTTTTGATACCGTATGCTTAGGTAGGTCTGGAGTAAACAGTCTTAAAAACAATTTGTCCGATTCACTAAAAAATTTAATAGATCCATTTTCGGTCTTAAGGTTACCAGCTAAAAAATTGGCGTGGTATCCTTTAAATTCAGGATAGATTAAGTTTTCAAAACTTTCACCAGTGATTGTTTGGTTATAATCCTTTTCCCAAAGCCCCAGTGTGGTACCTTTAATTCTATTTTTCCACACATGGTAAGGACCATTACCTAGCCATTTCATGCCCGTTACACCAGCTTCAGGAAAATCAAAAGTAACACCAAACTTATCAATAGCTCCCTCAAAGAAAGCACCATCAAAACCACTATTTCTTCCCGCATTTTTTAACAGGATAATTTCTAATTTTAATCGGCCATCATTAAATAATGTCCAAGTAGCCGTATCAATACCACCGTTATAATATACTTTACAAATGGCTGCATGGGTTGTTGTTTCTATTGTTGTGTTCTTAACTTCGGCCTTCATGCCAATGGGCCTGGGGCCATTTTTAAAGGGCACATCACCAGTGCTGTTATTAATAGCCGTAATTTGGCCAGTTTTAGCATCAAGCTTTACGGTAACCGATTTGCTCTTTAGCACAATTTCGTCATCGGTTTTAGAAGCTTTAGCAGTTTTGGTTATATCGTCCTTAGCAATCAATTTGTTTGCATAATAAGGGGCTCTATGTATGGGCCAAGACCAAGTGTAAATGTCTCTACCGTGTTTATCATGTGCGGTTATTTCTAACCAATCACCTTCAAAAAAGTTTTCGGGCATATTAAAATGGATGGCTTTGGTTTCGCCTGGGCTTATGCTTTCCAAAGGGATTGAGCCAGTAGCAATAACTTCTGTTTTGCTATCATTGTATAAGGTATGTTCATCTGTTTTTATAACACGGTATACCATGTTACAAGTGTTTAAGTTGGTATAGATGTATTCGTTAGTAATAAAAAAGGAACCATCAAATTTCGATGTAATCATTTTAGGTTTAAATTGAATGGGTGCCCATACTTCCTTAACCGTAAAAAAGCTGCCCTCTTTTTCTCTATGGGGTCCTAAAACACCATCAGCAGCAAGGTTGCCTTTAGAGTCATATTTTTGCTCACCAGTCCAATCGCTTCGCAAGACCGCTTCATCTAAAAGGGCCCACATAAAGCCACCAGCAAACAAGGGGCTTTGTTTATAGCGTTTCCAAAAATCCTCTAAACCGGCTCCAATACCATTATCGTAAGTGCCGTGCATAAACTCTGTTGGGAAAAACACATTTTCACCGTTATTAAAACGGTGCATGCCCGTTAAGTAGGTTGGATAGTGGTGGGTGTCCCAGCCATTAAAATCAGCCCAAGGATGTATTACAATACGCTTTTGCGGATCGTATTCATGAAATACCACATCATTGTCATAATTCCAGCCCCCTTCATTACCATGATTCCAAATAATCACAGATGGATGGTTAACATCACGTTCAACAGTTTCCTTAATTAATTTGGCACCAGTTTTTGTGTCGTATGAGTTTTGCCAACCAGCTACCTCATTTAAAACAAATAGCCCTAAAGAGTCGCACACATCCAAGAAATGACTGTCTACAGGGTAATGAAAGCGTACAGCATTCATATTCATATCCTTAATAAGGTTAACATCCAAAATGCTAATAGCCTTATCTGTACTTCTGCCAGATTCTGGCCAAATAACATGGCGGTTAATACCTTTCATGATAATTTTTTTACCATTAACATAAATGCCGTCTTTTTTAAGAAACTCCAGTGTTCTAAACCCTATTCTGGTGGTGGTTGTATGTTGTATGGTTCCGTTGGTTTTAAGGGATAATGTAAGGGTATATAAATTGGGCGATTCAGGATCCCAGGTTTTTACGTTGTCCCATTTTGCATGTATGGTTTGTTGGCCCGATGCATCTTTTAGGGGAATTGTAATGGTAGGAAAAGTTTCGTCACTTCCAACAGGTGTTATGGTTGCTTCAATAATGGCATTGTTGCTACTGTTTATAAGGTTTAAATCGGCACGCAAAGCACCATCCATTTTAGCATCTACAGCAACATGTTTTATGTAGTTTTTAGATGTTATTTCCAGCCAAACAGGTCTATAAATGCCACCAAATAGCCACCAATCGGTCTTTCTTTCGGCAGCATTAACACTATTATTGCTAGAGTGTTTATAAACATGCACTTCCAAAAGGTTGTCACCACCATAGTTAAGCAGGGAAGTAATGTCGTATCTAAATTCATAAAATCCACCTTGGTGAAGATCCCCTGCAGATTTACCATTTATTTTCACCTCAGTATCCGTCATGGCACCGCCAAAAACAATAGTTACATGTTTGCCTTTATAAGCCTCAGGAATGTGGAATGTGTATTTGTAAAAGCCTTCTTCTTTACTGGGGGCTTCTTGCTTTAATTCCATATACCAGCGCCCATAAGTATATGTGCCAAACCCTTCCAGTTCCCAATTAGAAGGTACATTAATGGTATGCCAAGCATTACTGTTATGGCCATCGGTACACATAAATTCCCAGGTTACGGGATGTTTAAAATCCTTACCGCTTAAATAAATTGTTTCTGTTTCTTGAGCCGTTGTATGGAGATAGAAAAGCGAGGTTAATATAAAAACTAATAGGTTTAATTTTAAAATAGTGTATTTCATAATATCATTAGTTGCCTTCTGGCTTAGTTGTTTCAAATCGTGTACTCATGGGTACGGTCCAGTCACTTAAGTGATCGGGTTTTTCAGGTTTATAAGTAGGGATGTTTGGCTTTAAATAATGAGCAAGGTCCAGGTTTAAATCCTTAATGCCCTGTACAACACATTTAGCAATTTCATTAGCTCCAAAACTATTAAAATGGGTATTGTCCTCTAGTGCTTTTGTTTGTCCGGGGAATGTGTTTGCTGGATATTGTACAAATGCATTTCTAGAAGCTTCCGCGCCCCACGCCTCATACATAATGGTGGTCATTTTAGTAATATCAATTAAAGGCACACCTAAATCCTTGGCCACCTTTCGCATGGCATTAGGGTAATCTCCATGTGTAGGCTTTAAAGAGCCATCGGCATTAAAGGCACGGCGTTGCGTAGGAGTCACTAAAATGGGATGTCCTCCTAAATGACGAACCGTGGCAATATAGTCTTTTAATAAATTGGTATAGGATTGCCAGGGCCCTATTCCAACACCTTTTCGTTTTTCATCGTTATGGGCAAATTCTATAAACAGGTAATCCCCAGGTTGCATTAACGACTGTATTTTTTCTAACCTGTTAGAACCCTTAAAAGTTATTAAGGATGCCCCCGATTCGGCATAATTGGCAACCACAACATTATCCAACACATAATTGGTGATAAACTGCCCCCAAGAAGCCCAAGGCTCAACATCTTGGTCAGTAACGGTGGAGTCCCCAGCTAAAAAAAGTGTCTTAACATCAGTAACAGGAGTAATTTGAATACTTTGAATTATTGGTGTTCCAGAAAACTCCAGCGTTAATTTATGGTCCCAGTTTAGTTGGTTCTTATCGCGTGCTTTAATTTTTATAAAAGTACTATCATTAATTCTAGGGGTTCTTACATTAATCATAAAAGACTGCTGTGCTGTTTCGGTTTTTTTTAAAATAAATTCCTTGAGCATTAAGCGTCTGGATTCTGCTTTTACGGTGGTGTTAGAGTCTTCATTTCCTCCTAAAACAAGAGTCACCTTATAATGTCCTTCAGGGAGCTTTACCGAAAAATAAATGCTGTTCGTACCAGAAAACGCATGTTTTGTAAACACAACATCTTTGGCCGTATCAAAATCAAAGCCATAGCCCCTAGCTTCATTGTATATAATGGGGGTGGTTATAAGGGTTCCAGAGGAGGTTGTATGGTTTCCAAAATAAAAATGGGTACTTAATTCTTGTGCATAGGCCTGGGTAGTTAACGCTAAGCTAAGAAAGATTAAGTAAATAGATTGCATATATTTTATACCTAAATTTTGTCTAAAATATCTTCAAAATAAAAAAGATCCATCCTGTACTGTGATGAATCCTTAAATTTATATAGAATCTATAAAGCTTTAAATGGAATTTCGCTCAATGTATTCAAATACATTTTTAACCTTTTCCTTTTTATGGTTTAAAACCATATAGGCGGCTGTCTCGCCCATAGCTTTAAAGTGGGTACTAACAACATTAATGCCCAAAAGGTCCTTTAAAGGTGTGTCATTATAAGATATAATGCCAATATCTTCGCCCAAGGTTAGGTTTTTTTTGCGTACCTGTCTTACTAAGTCCACCAAGTCGTGCTCTTCAACAATAATGTAGGCATCCTTACTGTCCAATTCCATGTGGTCGTAAATTTCATTCAGTACCTCAAAGTCAAAATCGTATTTTGCACAAAATTTACGGAAACCATGAACGATTCTTTTAGGGTATGGGTAAACAGATTTAAACGGATACACCAAAACCAGCTTATCGTATTTTTTTAATTTATCAAGGCCCTTTTTAAGGGCGTTAAAAATGTCTTCTTGAAAATCTTGATAAACCGAGGCGTAGTTGCCCTTAATATCAATTTTATCGTTATCTAAAACAATCAATTTATCCTTAGGTATTTTTTCAATCACCTCTTGCACGCTTTGCGTGGTGCTTATATGGTTTAGCTCCTCTGTTTTAAAATGGGGCATAATTACATAATAGTCAAAAGCCCCAAGGTTTCTTTCCAGGGTTCTTGTAAAAATAGATTCCTCACAGTGGTAAACAGCCAAGGTTACATGGGCGTTAATGCCAATACTATTTACAAAAGAGTTGTAAATCATCATTTTGTAGGAACTTAGTTTATTAATCATGAAAAAGATTTGAACCTTAGAAATCAAATCGGTCTTAGCAGTGTAATATCCTTTTCCTTTTACAGATACAATAACCTTTTGTTCTTTAAGCTGCTTGTATGCTTTCTCAACAGTATCTCTAGATAAATAGCAAGATTCACTAAGCTCATTAATAGACGGGATTTTTTCGCCTATTTTTAATTTGCCTTTAGAAATATCATTAATAATTGAATCTACAATTTGCTTGTATTTAGGAATACGTGAAGATTCATTAATTTTTATTTCTATTAATTGCGACATACGTTTTAGTTGCTGCTTATTTTATTAGTTTAACTGAACAAAATTAATATAAAATTATTTGCAAACAGTCATCTTATTCGTTTTTTAAGAAATCAAAAATTATGTAAAACCCAATCCGTAAGGATTTGTCCTTAAAAGTAATTGCGCCCTTTGGCATGTATGTACAGGATACATAGCCTTTGGGTTTATTTTAAATTTACTATTTATAACCCTTATGTTTTTTTGTAAAAATGGCAATAAATAAGACAATAGATAATCGTAAGTTTTCAAATATTACGGTTTTCAAAAAAACCTTAAAATGGCTTTTGGTTATCTTGTTTATAGGGGTATACAAAATAGAGGCCCAAGATACCAGGCATTTTAAAATCTTTCAATTTCCGGCAGATAAGATTCCAACAATAAATGGAGATACAAAAGATTGGGATATGGTTCCCGATAGTTATACAGTTGGCATGGACCAACTTTGGGACGACAGTAAAAAACAGCCAGAAGCTAACCCCGAAAACTTAAACGTTAGTGTAAAAGTGGGTTGGGTAAAAGGGCTTAACCGATTGTATTTTCTTTATGAGGCTTTTGATGATTATTGGGATTTCTCGTTGCCAGGATTGCATAATGATACTTTTGAAGTGATAGTAGATGCCGATCAATCTGGAGGGCCTTTTATAGATCGATTTCACCCTAATAAAAGCTTGGATATTATGGATGCCTATTATACCTTTCATGGGGTGCATGCGCAAAACTACCATATTTTTACACCAGCTAAAGATAAAGATTGGACCATGGTTTGGGGCAGTCAACCTTGGATAAAAAATCTACCTTATGCCAATGCCGCTTACAATTATAATTTTAAGCCGGGCGAGGCAGGAAAACTGGTTTTAGAGTTTTGGATAACACCTTTTGATTATGCAGGAAATAATCCAGAGCGGGCCATACAATCCATTTTAAAAGAGAACAATAACATTGGGCTATGTTGGGCCATTATAGATTATGATGATGTAAACAACAAAAGCAACAATGGATTTTGGAACCTATCTAAAGAGCATACCATGTACGGAAATGCATCCTACAGTTTGCCTTTTAAATTAATGCCCCTAGAAAAACCATTCAAAAAAGAAATAGAGACTAAATGGGCTTTCAATATCATAGATATGGATAGAAGACAAGTCGCTTTTTTCGACGAATCTCATGGTGAAATTACGTCTTGGCATTGGGATTTTGGAGATGGTCACACTTCAACAATACAAAATCCAATACATCAATATAGTGAAGCAGGAAAATATGTTGTAATTTTAGATATCCAAGGCCCTAAAGGACATTCTAGGCTGTCAAAAGTTTGGGATGTAGCAGTTAAATAAACAATGTACAAACATAAAATGAGAAAATTACTAAAACTAAGCTTGTTAATAGCCATACTTGCAGCTTGCGAAAACACCAAGAAAGAAGGCGAAACAATTGTTTTAACAAACCCTTCAGAATTTAAGTTAACAGATAAAGCGGTTTCAATACCCAGAACCCAGTTATCTATTGAAGATACAATAACCAAAATTCCTTTACTTATTTCCAATACAGATACCATTCCGTCCCAGGTAAACGATACCAATGGTGATGGTGTTTGGGACACCTTGTTTTTTGTAGCAGATTTTGAGCCACAAGAAAAGAAATCAGTACAGTTTAAATTGGTAGATGCGGCTCCAGAATACCCCATTAGAACCAGTGCCAGATTTGGTAAAAGAAGTGCTATAGACACCCCAGTAAAACCAGTAACCGAAGATGTTTTACTGGCCAATCAATTGCCCAAAAGCCTGGGTTACCAACCTTACCAAACCGATGGCCCTTCATGGGAAAACGATAAAGTAGGCTTTAGGCATTATTTTGATGGAAGAAACGCCAAAGACCTCTTTGGTAAAAAAACCGCTGCAATATCTCCAGAAACCGTTGGTGTAAATGCCGAAGGTGCCGTAGAAGATAATTATCACGTTATGGAAGCTTGGGGTAGGGACGTACTGGCTGTTGGCAACTCGGTAGGTATTGGTGGCTATGCCCTAATTACCGATAACGCTTTTATGCGCTTGGGTGTTACGGTAAACGATTCTATAAACAATGTAGAAAAAACAAGCTTCAAGATTCAAGCCGAAGGCCCTGTGGCGTCTGTGTTAACCTATAACTATGAAAACTGGAAACCCAATGATAGAACCTATTCCGTTGAAGAAAAAACAACCATTTGGCCCGGTATGTATGGCTATAAAAATACCGTAGCCGTTTCTGGCCTACAGGGTGATGAGTATTTAGCAGTAGGGTTAGTGAATATCAATTATGATGGCCCGTTGGATATTATGGACACGAATGATACCTATGTGGTGCTTTATACGCATGACAAGCAAACCTATGAAAAACAATGGTGGTTGGGTATGGCACTTATACTTCCCAAGGCCGCTTATTTAGGTTATACCCAGGCACCAGAAGAAGGCCCGCTTTCCAAAACATTTTTAGCAAAGCTCAAGATTGCAAATAACCAGCCCGTTAGCTATTATGCCGTGGCGTGTTGGGAATTGAGTGATGCAGGTTTTATCAATAAAACCTATTTCGAAAATTATTTAAAGCAATTAACAAATCAGCTATCTACAAACATCACTGTTGAAATAGCCAAATAGCCTCGGTAGCACCAAACTTGTGTTTGGTATAATAAAAAAGCAGTACATGCATCAAAATATAAAATTAACAAGCTGGTTGTTTTTTTTGGTAATAAGCACACTAACAGCAACCGCACAAAACAACAGCAGAAAGATACATTATGCCCCCGAGGGCAAAAGTTTTATTTTAAAATACGGTTCCAGAAAGTTTAATAGAGCCTTGTATGGCACCAATACCGGGTTTCGGGTAGAAACAGGCGATTTGCCCGAGTTTGCATTGTACATGCCAGGTATGGGCGGTAATTTTAAGTTAGGGCTTGCTACCCAAGCAGGCAGTAAATGGCTTACAGTAGCCGATTCCATTACCACCTGCTACAACCCGGGTACTATGACCTATAACATTACCGATGCATGGTTAAAAGGGGGTAGCATACAACTTCAGGTAGTAGCCCATGCCACTACCGAGGGCATGTTGGTTAAAGTAACAACCCAAAACATCCCAAAAGGGCTAAGCCTTCTATGGGTATATGGTGGTGCCACTGGAAAAAAATTCCATCGCGATGGCGATATAGGTGCCGACCCCGAAAGCGTATTCTATTTACAGCCCGAATATTGCATAAACAACACCTACGATCTTGAGAAAGCAAACAGCTTTTTATTGCATTATGGTTCAGAGAGCAACCGGCAAAAAACAGGTAATAACCGAACCCTGGCAGGGTATGTTCCACAATCTGAATTAAAGCTAGCCCAGGTCCATTTAAATAAGACTCCCAACGCATTGTTCCAAACAGTGCCTGATAGCTTGCCCGTAATTATGGGTAAGATCCACTTAAAAGTCCAGGACACCTTACTGTGGAAAATAGAAAATACAGAAGCTGTCGTTCCCACAAGCCAAGCCCAATTGGCGACCGAATTTAATGAAGCCCTGCAAAGTGTGGCACAATTAAGAGAACGGGTTGTACTAAATACCCCAAACCCTTACATTAATACCCTAGGGGGTGCTTTGGCCATTGCAGGAGATGCCATTTGGGAAGCGCCCGCCTATTTACATGGGGCCGTAGCCTGGCGTATGCACCTCAATGCTTGGCGTGGGGCCTATGTGGCCGATCCGTTGGGCTGGCACGATCGGGCTGAAACCCATTTTAAAAGCTATGGCAATTCGCAAGTACTCGAGCCCGAAGTGGGCCCAGTGGTATTGGACAGCTCCCGAAACTTTGCCAGGCAAAAAGAAGTTTTAGGCACGGCCATGTTTAGTAGGGGCTATATAAGTAGGCGCCCCAACAACAATACCGTTGCCCACCATTACGATATGAATTTGGTGTTTATAAACCAATTACTTCGGCATTACCAATGGACGGGAGATACCGATTTTATCAAACAGATGTGGCCCGTAGTAAAGCGTCATTTAGTATGGGAAAAGCGAAACTTTGATGCCGATAACGACGGCCTTTATGATGCCTACGCAGCCATTTGGGCAAGCGATGCCCTGCAGTATACAGGGGGTGGCGTTACCTATACCTCTGCCTATAATTACAGTGCCAATAGGTTGGCAGCCCGAATTGCCAAACTATTACATGAGCATTCAGAGCCGTACCTCCAAGAAGCCCAAAAAATAAAAACGGCCATCGATACCAATTTATGGTTGCCCGAAAAAGGCGTGTTTGCCGAATATAAAGATTTGCTGGGCAATCAATTAGCGCATGATACCCCGGGGCTTTGGACCATATACCACAGTTTGGATGAGCAGATAGCCAATGCATTTCAAGCCTATCAAGCCTTACGGTATGTAGATACCCAAATACCGCACATCCCTGTTACAGGGTTGCCGCAAGACGATCTGTATTTACTGGCCACTACCAATTGGCAGCCTTACACATGGTCCGTTAACAACGTGGCTCTAGCCGAGAATTTACATGCCGCCTTAGCCTATTGGCAAGGGGGTAGAAGTGAAGCAGCCTTTAAACTATGGGAAAGCGCCCTTTTAGAAAGTATGTACTTGGGGGCATCGCCAGGAGGCTTTCAGCAATTATCCCATTACGATGCCATCCGTGGGGAATTGTATCGCGATTTTGCCGACCCCGTAGGTATGGCAGCGCGCTCGTTGGTAGAGGGCTTATTTGGTGTGCAGCCCAATGCCTTAGATAATACCCTAACCGTAAAACCGGGCTTTCCTAAAGATTGGAATTATGCATCGTTAACAGTGCCCGATATCTCCGTAACATACAGCAAACAAAAAAAGGGGGCCCGTTATACCATCATCCCTAAATTTAAACAGCACATGGCGCTTCGCTTTAAGGTAGATGTTTTAAATGAAGGCCTTGCCCATGTTACGGTTAACAATAAAGAAGTTGCCTGGCAATTAGATGAAAATGCCATTGGCACGCCCAAACTAATTATAGAAAGCCCTTACCATCCCGAGTATGAGATTGAAATAACATGGCAAGGCAGCCGCTTAGAGCAACCAGCATTTCAATTTACAGGGCATCAAGGCGATATGCTTCAGTTTAAAACCACCCAGGCAAGTATTGTAAGCGTAAAAGACCCACAGGCTTCCATAACCGTAACCAATAAAGCCCCACATCAGTTGGATTTTAGGGTGGCAGCCAAAGCAGGTCATAAAACCTATTTCGTACAATTAAAACAAAACCATATGGTTTGGTGGCAGCCCATACATATAACGGTGTTGCCCGCAGAAAACCCACAAGCAACTTCTCAAGATTGGGATGTTGTATGGCCTGCAAGTACCGTGTTCGATAGGGTTGATTTACAAACCGTTTTCAATAGTAAGGTCACCGAAATTTTCGAGCAGCAATACCTAAGCCCCAGGCCCACTTCGCCAACCCTACAATTACCAACCCAGGGTATTGGCAATTGGTGCTATCCTTATATAAAACCAGAGATTAACGATGTTGGGCTGCGAGAAAAAGCAGGAGCCGATAATACCATTATCAGTCCGCAAAACATTCCCTTTCAAACACCATCCAACAGCCAAGCCAATAACATTGCTTTTGTATCGCAATGGGATAATTTTCCCAGTAGCATAACAGCGCCCTTGTCTGGCAAAGCTACCCATGCCTATTTTATGATGGCCGGAACCACCAACCCCATGCAAAGTAGGTTTACCAATGGCGAAATGGTAATACGCTATACCGATGGCAGTACCGAAACCTTAAAGTTGAAAAACCCCGAAAACTGGTGGCCCATAGAGCAAGATTATTTTGTAGATGGGTTGGCCTTTACCACCAATGCGCCCAAGCCCCCAAGGGTATATTTAAAAACAGGCGAGATAACAAGAACCTTTAGCAACTTTACACCCATAAAGGGTTTTAGCGAATTTGGTATAGATGGTGGTGCAGCTACCCTATTGGATGTAGCGTTAAACCCAAACAAAACATTACAGGCACTGGAGCTAAAGGCCGTAGCCAACGAGGTCGTTATTGGCCTTATGAGTGTTACCCTAAAGCGTTACTAATTATGCATAGAAAAGACTTTATAACATCCACTTTATTAACCTCCTTAGGGGCCCTTATGCCACTACATGCACACAAGTGGCTTGGCGCAGGGCTTCAAGAACCTCCATTGTCCGATTTTGAAAAACGGCTCAGTCCCGTTGGGCGTGCTTTGGAGTTTAAGGATTATTACGTGTGGTGCAATAGCCCCATAGAAGGCCCCGATGGTAAAATACATGTGTTTTATTCCCGTTGGCCCAAGGCCAAAAGCATGAGTGGGTGGACGCATGCATCTGAGATTGCCCATGCCGTGGCCGATCGTCCCGAGGGGCCCTACAAACATGTCAGCACCGTACTGGCACCTCGTGGCGAAGGCCATTGGGATGCTACCACCTGCCACAACCCCAGCATTCATTATGTAGATGGCAAGTACGCCTTGTTTTTTATGGGCAACTCCAACGGCAAGCTCAATACACAGCGGGTAGGATTGGCAACCGCCAATTCCCTTTATGGCCCTTGGGAGCGTCCCGATACGCCTTTATTAATGCCGGGCAAAGCGGGCGCGTGGGATGACCATTGTACGACCAATCCGTCCTTTTTTAAGCATCCCAATGGCGAGTATTGGTTGTATTACAAGTCCTTCGATACCGAGGGCTACATACATCCCAAGTTTAAAATTAGGGGCAATAGAAAATACGGACTGGCTATAGCAAAGACCTTGCAGGGCCCATATATAAAATATGAAGGAAACCCGGTTATAGACTATCATGGTATGGGAAACAACGAACAATGTGAAGATGCCTTCGTTTGGTATGGCGATAATAAGTTTCATATGCTGGCACGCGACTTAGGGGTGTATGGTATAGACAAAGGGCTTTATATGCATTCCCAAGACGGCAAGCATTGGTCTAAGCCAAAAATAGGCTATCAACAGTTAAGCAAATATGTTACCCAACCCCCAGCGCCCAAGCACTTAAATAGGTACGGACGTGCAGAGCGCCCCCAAGTGTTGTTTCAGCAAGGAAAGCCCACCTATTTATTCACGGCCTCACAAGGGGGCAAATACGAAACGGCCTCGGGCTTTATCTTTAAAATAAATTAATTTAGTAATCCAAAATGCAGTATTTAAACAACAAGAGTAAGCACATAATAATGAGTATCTCGGCGTTCCGCCAGCCTGCCGGCAAGGCAGGTCTGACAATTAAAAACAATAAAAATAAACAGATGAAACACCCATGAGAATTGCATTCACACACACGAGTATGATTGTCTAGGTGTTCCATATGACCTCTAAAACAATAAAAATAAACATATGAAACAAGCAAACCTTCTTTTACTTTTAATCTTAGTATGCTTTGGCCTTACATCCTGTAAAGACCAGGTGGCCGAAAGCCAAGCCATAGAAAAAATAGACCGCAAAGCCGTGGTAACCAGGCATAATGTGCAAATAAAGCATATAGATACCCTGGGGTCGTTAAACGTGGGTAATGGTAAATTTGCCTTTACCGTAGATGCTACGGGCTTGCAATCCTTTCCCGAGTTTTACGAAAAAGGCGTGCCACTAGGGACCCAATCCGAATGGGGCTGGCACACTCTACCAAACCCTGAAAACTATACGTTTGATGAAACCTTAAAAGGCTACGATTTTAATGGCTATAAAAACAGCCTATACGCCATTCAGTATAAAGAACCCCAACGGCGTGTTAATGCTGTTAACTACTTTCGTGCCAATCCGCACCGTCTGCAATTGGGTAATATAGGTTTAGAGATAACCAAAACCGATGGCAGCCTGGCCCAACCAGATGACATTAAGGCCATTGACCAAAATCTGGATCTTTGGACGGGCAAAATAGAAAGTCGTTTCACGGTAGAGGGTACCCCCGTAAGCGTTATAACCTATGGCGATTCTAAAAAAGATGCCATAGCCGCAAAAGTAACATCGCCCTTAGTAAACCAGGGCCGTATAAAAGTAAAATTACGCTTTCCCTATCCAACGGTACAGTTTGCCGATAGGGCAGCCAATTACAATAGCAGCGATAAGCACCTTACCAGTGTAGACCAACAGGCAGGTAAAGATTTTGTATTCAGTAGAATCCTAGACCAGGACCACTACTATGTAACAGCATCCTTAAATACCCAAGCCACCGTTACCAAAGTAGAAGACCACTATTACTCCTTAGCGCCGCAAGCTGGCGAAGCTTTTGAAATAGCAGTAGCCTT
Source organism: Aestuariibaculum scopimerae (assembly GCF_059428085.1). Classification (NCBI taxonomy): domain Bacteria; kingdom Pseudomonadati; phylum Bacteroidota; class Flavobacteriia; order Flavobacteriales; family Flavobacteriaceae; genus Aestuariibaculum; species Aestuariibaculum scopimerae. The sequence goes on along the minus strand of NZ_CM182089.1, from coordinate 827,761 downwards.
TACACCATCAAATACCGAAGGAATGCCCAATACATTTACCACTACGGCACAAAACAGTGCCACGGCCTGGGAGCAGTTTTGGCAATCGGGAGGGGCCGTAGATTTTTCAGAATGTACAGACCCTAGAGCCTTTGAAATAGAAAGACGCGTTGTTTTATCGCAATACCTTACCCGTTCGCAATGTGCAGGCAGTTACCCCGTACAAGAAACCGGTTTAACTTATAATAGCTGGTATGGCAAGCCACATATGGAAATGTATTGGTGGCATGGCGCCCATTACCCGTTATGGGGCCGTACCGATTTATTGGAAAACAGTATGGGCTGGTATTTTGATGCTTTCGATAAAGCCAAAAACATTGCCGAGCGCCAGGGCTATAAAGGCGTACGTTGGCAAAAAATGACCGATCACAATGCCGATGAAGCACCGTCCAATGTGGGCTCCTTTTTAATATGGCAACAGCCGCATCCCATTTATTTAGCAGAGTTGATATACCGTAACAACCCCAGCAAAGAGACTTTAGAAAAATATAAAAAGCTAGTTATGGCTACGGCCGATTTTATGGCGTCCTACCCCAACCATGATGCAGAAAACAATCGGTACATCCTGGGCAAAGGCGTTATTCCGGCACAAGAGTGTTTTAATAAATTAGAGACCTACAATCCGCCATTCGAACTGGCCTATTGGAAATGGGCTTTAGAAAAGGCCCAACAATGGCGCGAACGATTGGGTATGGATAAAGATGCCGATTGGCAAAACATCATCGATAACCTATCGCCTATGGCACAACAGGACGGCGTCTATTTAGCCGCCGAAAGCGTACCGAATTCTTACTCACCTACCAGTGAGCATACCATTGACCACCCGGCTGTACTAGGCGCTATTAGCTTCTTGCCAGAAAATAATTATGTGGATATGGATGTGATGAATAAAACGTTTGATACCGTTAACAAAGTTTGGCACTGGGACCACACCTGGGGCTGGGATTTTCCTTTAGAAGCCATGGCAGCTACGCGTTTAGGCAGGCCCGAAGATGCCATAAAAGGTTTGCTTAGAGACGAAACCACCAACAGGTATTTACCAAGCGGCCATAATTACCAAACCGAAAGGCTTACCCTATACCTACCCGGTAATGGGGGCATCCTATCCGCCATCGCATTAATGTGCGCGGGTTATGATGGTAGTGAGAAAAACCCAGGCTTCCCAAAAGATGGTACCTGGAATGTTAAGTGGGAAGGCTTACAGCCTATGCCTTGATTTAGCTAAACAAAAACACTGCAGACGAGAAATTCCTTCCCTTTCGAGGGACTACCGTGTGTACACATCTCTAAAACGCCACAAACCTGCCTGCCGGCAGGCGGGTTCGTGGCTAATTTTCATAAAGCTTGATGTTTTTCAGTTTTAACATATTTAAAGCAACCAATTGATTTTAAATACCCGCTCTTGTCTATCAAAAACCTAAAATAATCTTTCGTACGCTTGAAAGATTAAGTATGTTTATTCTTATAATTTTTGACATATTTGCAACTGAAAAATGACAAATAAAAACAAATATTGATAATTATGAATACAATTATATATGAAAATTTTTTAAATTATACAGGAAATGGATTTGTATTTACGATGTATGATTTACAATTTTAATTAAACGAATATGACATTACAATCCCCCAAACTACCAGCAACAAGCTTATGGTCTAGAATAGGGAAGGGCCTTATCAAGTCCCTGGGCTGGGCGCTTACCCTGTTGATGCTCCTACTAAACATTGGGCAGTACCAAAACGCCCGGACCCTTAAGCAAAAGCTAGAGGCTACCCAGCAGCGTATTACCAATGCCCAAGATCAACTGGTGCAGGCCAAAGCGGCCATAGACAGCCTAGATAGGGGCCTGTGGCATTACCGTGCTACCGATGCAGAAATAGATAAGAATATAAGTGCCCTATTAAACCAGTGGCAGGAAGAGCTAAACCATGTCACATCTCAATTAGATACCCATGAACCGAAACGGCCAGGATCTCATTTTTAAGATGACCATCACCACAACAAACGTAAAGGGCCTATTGCCCCAGGTACTGGCTGTTATAGAGCGGCGCACCAACATGACCCTTAATAGTGTGGTGTTTAAAAAAGACACTATAATACTGCTGCTAGCAGGGGGCTGGAGCCAAGTGTTTAACATGGCACAGGAAATGGAAGGGTTTTGGGAGTTAACGGGGTACTTGATTGAGAAGCAGTGAAAAGAGTGAAAAGCAGTGAAAAGTGAAAAACTAAAAGTTAAAAGTGAAAAGAATGAACAGTAAAATAGAAACTAGATGCTAGACCGCTTTGCTGTTAGAGACTAGAGAAAAATTCAGGATTCAGGATTATGAATACCACGGTTGGGTTTTTAACCCTCCATTAAGCTGAACATTAAAGAACTAACAAAAAATGAAAAATGTTAAAAAAACAAGCGAAATGTGGGTTGGCAAGTTATGGGTTCAAAGTTAAGAGTTCAGAGTTTTGCTTACTCAGACGAAATTAAAAAGCCAGACGAATCTGGCTCCCCTCTTCTTTTCCGAAGATGGGGGGACCGAGCGTTAAAAATCTTTCCAGTGGAAAGATTTAGTGAAGGGGCCAGGAGGCGCGCGGGCATTGTGCAACAGCAATCCGGGGAGTTTAAAAGCAACAGTAAGCAAATCCGAGTAAGAAACAACTAACCAACTATACAACAACCAACTAAACATTTAGAATAAGAATAGAGAGAAGAGAAAAGAGAATAGAGAATAGAGAGTAGCAAGTTATGAGTTATTACAACTAACCGACTTTACAACAAACAACTAAACATTTAGAACAACATTTAGCACAGCATTTAGAACAAAAGTATAATGAAAAAACGAATCCCCATCCTATTGCTACTACTAGCATACACCACAACAGCCCAAGCGCAACAACCAACCCAAACCCTGCTAAACGACAGCCTGGTGGTAACCCTAGATTATAACTGCAAACAGCTATTGGAAAGCCTCTTGCTACGGGAGCAGGGGCGGTTGGACAGCCTGCAAAGCCTGTTCGCCCAAAAGCAAAACAATGTGGAAGCCCTGTTCCAATTCATAAGGACCCAAAACACCGAACTGCGCACCCGATTGCTGCTAACCGACCTTAAGCTCTCGGAACTGAACCTTAAGCTTATAGCCACCGAAGAACATATTAAGCAAGAACAACAAAGGAACACCTGGCGGATTATTGGCGCGGGCATTGGCGGGGTGTTGGTAGGGGTGGTAACGGGGGTGTTGATTGACGATTGACGAAAACTCCCGAAAACCGGTGCGGGAGGCAAATAATGACACTGGAATATTTAATTAATTAAACTTATGTTAGTATGGCATTAGAATTTTATTTAATACCCAATCTAATGACTGCAGACCCCAATGATTACATGGCGGTTAGCAGAAATGCCCTAAGCTATGGCTTGGAAAGCATCTATGATGATGTTACCCGAGAGGGATCTACAGTCACCAAGGCAGAAGCTCTGGCAAATTTTGAAGCGATGGTTAAATCGGTACTTAAGAAAGTACAGGAGGGCCATGCAGTAGTAACACCATTTTTTTCGATTACCTCCTCGGTGGGTGGTGTGTTCAATTCGGAGGACGAAGCGTTTAACAAGAGCAAGCACAAAATCAGTATCCATTTAAAACCCGGTGTACGGTTTAATGGCGTAACCGAGCAAATTCCTGTTAAAAAAGTAGCGCCTAAAGAGCGTACACCGGTGCTGTTGCATTATAACGACAACACATCTGAAACCCAGGACGAACAGATTACCGTAAATGGAGGTGGGCGCATTGTTGGCACCGACCTAAAGTTTGATGCGGATGATGTGGCACAAGGGATCTTTTTTGTTAACACGGCTACCGGGGTAGCCACAAGAGTAGATAGCCAAATGTTGCGCAATAAGCCTGCTGAGCTGATCTTTTTAAACCCACCAGTTTTAGCGGCGGGAACCTACCGTTTGGAGGTGCGTAGTTTACTCAATACGCTAACATTGCGTACGGGAAACCTCTCTAAGGAACTTACAGTGCTTTAAACAGCATTTGTAATGGCAGGAGGCCTGCAAGGTTTTGCAAACCTTGCGGGTTTTTTTTGTTTAGAGCCCGATGCCACTGAGACCATCCTGCTATGTAACTGAGGGGATTATGCTATGCCGTTGCGGTAAAGAGGCTATGTAACCGAGGCAATTGCTCTATGTAACGGAGACAAAATGTGTTATGCCAGTGGTGTTTGTTATGCGACGTTAAATTCCGATTTTAAGATGGCACTTACATACAAAAGCAGATAGAGGGCATTTTTGTTTTACAAAATGTTATCTAGCTCCAAAATTATCCATTCTGCAAACCTTTTTCTCTCTTTTAAGGCTGATAAAATTAATTGTTTTCGATATAAAGCCATCCTAATGCGACTTCTACCGTCAATGGAGTTAATGGCTTCCAACAATATTTGCTTTCTTTTGGCTTCACTTTGTTTGTATGGAATGTTATCTTTAAAAGAAGGTATTAAATTATTTGGGGTTTCAATATGTAGTTCATTATACCAAAAATCTTCATCTTTATCAGTTTCTTTTATGTCCCAATTCATTAGATCCTGACTATCCTTAGCCGTTGAATTATAATAAGCGCTAATAGCATTGTCTAATTTAGGGTTGTCTAATAAATTGGATAAACTTGTATTTTTTATTTTCTCAAAAGTTTGGGAGTTCAAATAAAAAGAGGTATTACCTAGTGGAAGTTTATTGAATAAAGAGTCTGTCTTGATATTTACAAATATAGAATCCTTTAATAACTCAATACTATTTTCACTTTGCTCCTCATAAAGTTTTATGCTAAAATAATGATACAGGGTATCCATTTTTAAATCTTCTACGACACCTTTCAATAGGGACAGCTTTTTGTTGTTTTCTATTCTTTTTTCGTTCCAATTATTAATTTGTAAGGCTATTAAAATGCCAATAACTACAAGTATTATCTCCCCAATGGCGTAAGTAAGATATTTTCTGAACTTATTTTCAGCAATTAGGCGTTTACGGAAGTGTTTAAAAAACGTAATCATTGGTTATTTTTTTCGATAAATTCTTAAATTATATTTAAACTCAAATTGATTATGTGGTAAATGTTCAATTATCACCAATTCGGTTTTGTTTATTTCAGCTATTTCCCATTCAAATCCTTCACTTAGGATTAGTTGCCCATTAGCTTTTAGTTTTTCTAAAAGTCCGGGTGCCAGTCTGTCTATTGATACATTATATTTTGGTTCTTTAAACTTAAACTTTAGTAATTTTTCTTTCAAGTCGTAACTCCATGTTCCAGATTCACAGTTTTCAGTTGGACAATTGTATTGTTTATACGTTCCGTCTTTATTTATTTGCACGTTTGGCCTTTCAACAACTTCAACTGCAGTAATTGTATCGTTTATTTTATGAATTACTTTTTTAATTTCATTGTTTTTTGTAGAATCAGTCAATTTTATAAACTCCCAATTTCCGACAAGTAATTTGTTTATTTTTTTTGCAGGAAGTTTAGTTTTAGCATTGTCGATCAGTTGTAAATTCGTTTCTTGGCTTATCGAATAATTAAATAAAAGAAGTGAAATTATTAAGTAAAATTTTTTCATAAAGACTGCCAATGGTTTTGGTATGGTCTCATTTTGTAAAACCCTCAAGGATTTTTCACCATAAACCGAAGATAGTAAATTTACGAGGACTATACTAGAGGAATGTTTAGCCCCCATTATACCTTTGTTCTGTTTAAGGGAACTTTAACATTTTCTTAATAAGGGTATTTGGTTTACCAAACGTCTATTAACTAAAGGCTATAAATGACACTAAACAACCAACCATGGTAAAAACTTTATCGCTAGCACCATCCAATCAACCACAACCAAAAACCATTAAAAAGAGACTCAAGCAAGGCCTTATAACACTAAGCCTGCTGTATTTAAATGGTTTTAGCATACAAGCCCAACAAGCCGAACACATTATATTGATAAGCATCGATGCCATGCGACCCGAGTTTTATCAAGACCCCACATACCCCATGCCCAACCTGCAGCATTTATATGAGGCCGGTATGCATGCCACCAAAATGATTCCTGTATTTCCCTCTATTACCTATCCCAACCATACCGCTATGGTTACTGGGGCAAAGCCTGTACGCCACGGTATTTATTACAACACGCCCTTTGAGCCGCAAGGCAGTACGGGCGATTGGTATTGGTATGCCAAAGACATAAAAACACCCACCCTATGGGATGCCCTAAAGGCCCATAATAAAACCTCTGCGGCTGTGCTATGGCCCGTAACCGTAGGGGCCCCCATAACCTACAACCTGCCCGATATATGGGATGCCAAAGACAACACCCAAACTAAGGCAAGAATTGCGGCACTAACCACACCCCAAGGCCTGATGCAAGAACTGGAGGCTAATGCTGTGGGCGATCTGGATTCTAAGCTTATTAATAGTGGTACCCTGCGCATGGACGAAAACGTAGGCCGTATGGCAGCCTACCTGTACACCAAGTACAAGCCCAACCTGTTGGCCTTGCACCTCATATCTGTAGACCATGCCCAGCATGAGGGCGGACGCCAAGGGGACCATGTAAAAGCGGCACTCGCAGCTGTAGATAATGTTATTGGCAACCTTATGGAAACCGTAAAGGAACATGGTATGGCGGATAAAACCACTATTCTGGTGGTGGGCGACCACGGGTTTAGCGATATTCACAGTTATATAAGTCCGAACATCTGGTTGCAAGAAGCGGGCATTGTTACCGAGGGCGACCACTGGCAGGCACGTTTTCAGTCTGGTAGTGGCTCTGGTTTTCTATATGTAAGGAACAACAATAAAAAAGTATTGCAACAGGTAAAAGACGTGCTCCATAACTTACCGGCACAAACCAAGGACCTATTTGAAATTATTGAAGGCGAACGCCTAAAAACTGTGGGCACCGATGCTAAGGTGGCCCTGGCCTTAAACCCTATATTGGGCGTGGTCGTATTTGGCGGTACCCAAGGCCGTGACCTGGGAACCTATGTAGGGGGCACCCATGGGCAGTACCCCAACAGGCCGGAGCTTATGACGGGTATGGTAGCCTATGGCGCTGGTATAAAGCAGGGCACTGTTATTCCAGAAATGCATACGTACGATATAGCACCTTTTGTGGCCAAACTGTTGGGTGTGGACTTTAAGGCCCCCGATGGAATATGCTACCCCGGGATGCTTAAGCCCGAACCCCCAAAGTCTAAAATCCCTTTTGTAATACATAAAGCCGATGGCACCAAAGAGGCCCGGTACGTTGAAATACAAAAGGATACCTATAGCAGCAAGACACAGCCTTTGGGCAAAGACAATAATACAGTGATCGTGACCTTTGAAAACCAGCCAAGATGGAACTTTGCGGTCACTTTAAAAGACACACACACCAAAGCGCCCACCAGCTACAAGCAACCTGCCAAGCTATTGGCCATGTCTGATATTGAAGGGGAATTTGAAGTTTTTAGAAACCTTTTGATACAAGGTGGTGTGATGGACGACCGTTATAACTGGACCTTTGGGGACGGGCACTTGGTGATAGCCGGCGATATGTTTGACCGTGGGGCCCATGTTACGGAATGCCTTTGGTTGCTGTACAGTCTTGAGGAAAAGGCCAAAGCTGCAGGGGGCTATGTGCATGTGGTATTGGGCAACCATGAAACCATGAACCTTTCTGGCGATTTGAGGTATGTGCACGAGAGCTATAAAAAATATGCCGAGGTATTGCAAAGGCCCCTAGAGGCACTATACCATGCCGATACGGAATTGGGGCAATGGCTACGCAGCAAAAACATTGTGGAAACTATAGGCAACTTATTGGTAATGCACGGCGGGATATCGCCCGAGGTAAATGCCATGCATATGCCCGTGGCAGATATGAACCAAAAAGTACAGCCACACTACCAGGATTACAGGAACTTTAAAACAGACCAAACCCTACAATTGCTTATGGGTGCCAATGGCCCCCTATGGTACCGTGGTTACTACCATGGGCCACCGGCCAACATTAGGGACATTGTAGATACTACCCTAAAGCAATACCAAACCAAGCATATTGTTACAGGACACACCATTGTATCTGATATTATTACCACCTGGTACGATAACAAAGTGATAGATTTGGATACGCCACATGCCAAAGGAAAGTCTGAAGCCCTATTGGTAGAGGGCCATACCTTTTATAGGGTGGATGCAGCGGGCAATAAATATGTGTTGTTTACAGATTAAAAAGAAATATTACCACATGCATCCTATATTGCTATAGAACGCATGGGTAATATTTACAACTAAATAATAACTAAACTAAACGTTTAAACAATTCCTAATACCCTGGATTTTGTGGGTACTCACCATCGTCTAGCGAAATGGCTGATAGTGGAATAGGTCTTAATATTTTAAAGTTGCCGTCATTTCCAACAAACGGATCGGTGCCAGAATCTACAAGTGCCTTAATGTCTCGGTTTCTTAGTTTCGTATAGTCCATAAGCTTTCCAGTACGCTTTAGGTCTAGCCAACGAAACCCTTCGCCAGCAAGCTCACGGGCTCTTTCCTCTAAGATAAAGTCTAAATCCACACTCGCCACAGGATCGGCTCCCGCACGTTGTCTTACCGTATTAACACGGGCAACGGCATTGCCAGGGTTGTTGGATTGTAAATATGCTTCGGCAGCAATTAAATAGGTTTCACCCAAACGAGCCAAATACAAATCGTGGGTGTATTGAATATTTGCCAATTGAAGGCGGTCATACTTCCTAACAGCCGGGAAATCCGTTTGGTTTAACGGGTCCCACCAATGGGGGTCTAAAGGCGAAATAACCGTATTGGTACGTGTATCTGGATTTTCGGCGCGCCAGTTATCTACATTGGCAATTTGATCGGCCGTTCTAGGGTAGTAATAGGCCACGGGCGTATTATCAGGATCCAATCGCCATCCCGAATAGGGGGTGGTCTTTACATTTAGGAAGGTTCCTTCAAACCGCATATCGTTATCATCAAACAAAGTAAACAGGTATTCTGTAGGGTGTAAAGCGTTTTTCTTGTTTACACCATCATCGCTACTTTGTACCAAAGGGCCCCAGGGATAGTCCCAGTTGTGGGCACCTCCATTTTGGGTAGAACCTGCCGAATATTGAATAGACCACAGCACTTCCTCATTGTTGTCATTTTCATAAGCAAACAACTGGTCGAAACTTAAATTAAGGCCCTGACCATTAATGGCGGCATCGGCCTGAACAGCAGCATCACTAAAGTCTGATGCCGTTCCAAAAGACTCATAGCCTCTAGTTAGGTAAACCTTGGCAAGCATATGTTGTGCAGCCCGCTTGGTTACCCTACCAAAATCGTCTTGGGTTTGTGGCAACACAGCAATGGCAGCTGTTAGCTCATCAATAATAAACTGGTACACATCGCTTGCGGGGTTACGATCAAAATGGGTAATGGGCTCATTAACCACTTGATCTACCAAAGTAACATCGCCAAAGTTTTGCACCAAAAGGAAATAGAAATAAGCACGAATGGTTTTAAGCTCGGCCACGCGGGTTTCCAAATCGGAAAAAGGCTCTGTGTTATCGGCATTGGCAATGGCCAAATTGGTTATTTGAATACTTTGGTAAGTGGTGCGGAACAAATCTTCTACCTCGCTATTGCTGGGTGTAAGGGTTTGGTAAGAGGCCAAGCCCGTTGGCACTTCGGCATGTGCATTGAAAAACAAATCGGTGCCCGCACAAAAAATGTATGGCGTGGGCTCATAAATATCTCTCATAGAAGCATAGGCCGCATTTACTAAGCTTTCATAACCAGATTGCGATCCATAATAGTTTTCAGCCGTTGTGTTGCCCAGATTTTCTTCTTCTAAAAAGTTAGAGCAACCTACTAAAGTGAATCCTATAAAAATTGATAGTATGTATATATATGTATGTCTCATAATTTTAAAATTTAATATTAACACCAAGCTGATAAATAGAATACCCTGTATTGGTGGCATCTACTCCAGACATTTGTGCACCGGCCCACTCAGGATCAAAACCTTCATACTTGGTAAAGGTGAGCGGGTTAAGTGCATTTACGTAAACACGCAGTTGTTCTAGGCCCAATTTGTTTAAAGCATTTTGGCCAAAACTATAGCCCAGTGTAATGTTTTGAACACGTACAAAAGACGCATCTTTATTAAAACCAGGGTAACCATAATCTTCAGCATCTTCACTCCAGTATTCGCCCATATAAGATGCTTGTGGGTGGGTATTGGAATAACGTGCCTGGGTAACGGGGTTCTCTCTAACATAGTAAGGCACATCTAAAATAACCCTACTGTTAAAATCGGTAAACTCCCTGTGGAAGGGACTGTATTGAAACACCCCTTGTTTGGTATAAATGGTTGTAGAGAAATCCCAGTTTTTATAGTTAAGCGTGGTAGAGAACGTACCAATCCAATCGGGGGTTGGCGATCCCAGCACACGCATATCGTTATCAATATCAATACTGCCGTCGTTATTAAGGTCTTTTACCTTAGCGGTACCTTCTAAAGCTTGAAGATCGGCAGGATCCAATTCGTCGCGTTGCCAGATACCATCAAACTCCATAGCATAAACAACATCTACGGGCTGCCCAATAAACCATCTGTTGGGCACATCGTCTTCTTTTTTGCCATACAGCTCTACAATTTTATTGGTGTTTTTAGAGAAGATAAAGTTGGTTTCCCATCTAAAATCACTGGTATTTACATTAACGGTTTTTAATTGTAGCTCAATACCTTTATTGCTTACCGAACCTACATTGTCTATCATAGACCCCCAACCCGTTGGCATGGCCAACTTACGTTCCATCAATAAATCTAAAGACAAACGGTCGTAAATATCAATAGCACCAGAAATACGGTTGTTGAATAAGCCATAATCGATACCAAAGTTCCACTCGCGGGTACGCTCCCAGGTTAGGTTGGAATTAGACAAGGCGCTTGGTATAAACCCATTGGCACTGTCGCCATCCCAATCGTAATACGTTTGCCTATTTAAAGCAGATTGTGTAGAGTAGGGATCGATGTTGTTATTACCGGTATACCCGTAGCTTAAGCGTAACTTTAAATTATTAACAGCAGTAATGTCCTGCATAAAAGGTTCTTCGCTCATTCTCCAAGCTGCAGCTGCCGATGGGAAGATGGCCCATTTGTTACCGGATGCCAGTTTTGAAGAACCGTCCCATCTTACCGTAGCCGTTAATAAATAACGGTCTTTATAGGAGTAATTGGCCCTATTGGTAAAAGATAGTAAGGTGCTTTTAGCAAATCCTGTAGACGAATCGCGTCGTGGTGCACTTTGCGTATTATACCACAACGATTGGAAGGGTACATCCCTACCATAAGCAAAAGCGGTTTCAAAACGGTTGAATTGTACCGATTGGATAAAGTCGTAGGATAGACTGTGCTCGCCAAAATCTTTGTTTAGGGTAATCTGGTTATCTAAAATGTAGTTTAAACTAATATCGTTCCACATTCTGGCTACCGTAATAGAGCGCGTTGCAAAGCGGTCTTTGTACTCGCCACGTCTTTCAAAACGCGCACTGGGAGAAAAGGTAGATTTAAAGGTAATGCCCTTAACGGGGCTGAATTTAATATAAAAGTTTGAAACAATGTTGTACTGCTGCACATTCCAAAACGAATTGTTGTCTAGGAAAGTGTATGGGCTTACGTTGCCTGATATACCAACCATAGGCGATTGGATGAGGTTGCCCTCTAAATCCCTGGAAGGGGCATATCTTGGCATTCTAAAAAGTTGTTGTGTGTAACCTTGCCTAGAAACCAGTTCTTGGTCTGAATAAGCTAAATTAATATTGGCGCCTATTGAGAAATTGTCGCTAAACCGCCCATCGATACTGGCTTTAAAGTTGTATTTGTCATACGATTGGCCTTTGGCATTACCGTTATCGCCCTGGTAACCAAAACCAATAACATAGCTTCCTTTTTCACCACTGTTGGAAGCCGAAATAAAGTGGTTGTGCTGTATGCTGGGTTTTAAAAATTCGCCCAACCAATCGGTGCCATTTCTATTGGAAAGGTTTTCTTCCCAGTAGTTGGTGCCGTTTTCAGTAATAATTTCTGGGAAGCCATAGGTTAGCGATGGTACTATGGGATTGCCTTGAACCAGGTCTCTGGCCACTTGGCGGTCGCGTTGCCAGGTAACACTTTCATCGTAAGTGTTAAGAAAATCGGGCATGTTGGCAATATCCCTAATGCCTGTAAAACCAGAATAGGTAATGGTAGGCTTTTTGTTTTTTAAGCCTTCTCCAGAATGGGTTGTAACAATAACCACCCCATTAGAACCTCTAGATCCATATATTGCTGTGGATGATGCATCCTTTAAAATGTCTATACGTTGAATATCGTTAGGGTTTAGGAAATCGATGTTGTCGATCATAACGCCATCTACTACAAAAAGCGGCGTGCCCCCTGTAAGGGAGTTGGCACCACGAATTTGGATGTCGAACCCAGCACCTACCGAGCCTGTACGTTGCGAAATATTAACCCCGGCAACATTGGCCTGTAAGGCTTTCATGGGGCTGGTAGCACCCACACGGTTAATTTCGGTATTGCCAATAGACGATACGGCTCCTGTTACATCTTGTTTTCTTAAACTACCGTAACCAACAATAACCACTTCGTCCAGCTCGGCAACATCCTCTTTTAAAATAACGTTAAAGGCGGTATTGGTACCTACGGTAATTTCTTGCCCTAGATAGCCTATATAAGAAAGGACCAAAACGGCATTTTCATCAGGGACTGTTAAACTGAAGTTGCCATCAAAATCGGTTTGGGTTCCGGTATTGCTGTTTTTTATTAAAATATTAACACCGGGTAGGGGCAAGCCTTTTTCGTCGGTAACTTTACCAGAGACGTCTATGCCCTGTATGGGTGTGTTATCAGCTTTGCTTAATGTGGTATCTTGTTTTGGGTCTTTGTTTTTTACTGTTAAAATGATTTGCCGGTCATTTGTTTTGTAAGATACATTGGTGTTCTTGAACAAGAGCTCTAAAACATGGGAGATCTTCTTTTTTTCAACCTGTATGCTAACCTTTCTGTTTAGGTCTATTTGATTGCTCTCAAACAAGAACCTAAACTCTGAAATGGATTCAATTTGGTTGAAAACCTGTTGTACACTTAAATTGTTTATATCTAAGGTTAGTTTAGTGTTTTGAGAATAAGAATTAGCTTGTACTTTAAACAACGAAACTATAAGTAATATAGTGGTGAGTTTCATTTTCAGGTTGATTTTTGGATATAATAAACATATCCTTTTAGCCTTAATTATTTTTTTCATAATTTTAGTTGGTTTTAATGATTAATTTTAAGTCGTCGTTGAAACCTTTAACGGATCGGAAAATACTGGTACTATTTTCCGATTTTTTTTGGTCTTTTGTTTAGTCTGTTAGTCTTTTTTCTACATAGGCTATAGTTTATTTATGGTTATACTGTTATTGTTTATGGTATAAGCAAAAGGTTGAATTTCGCTTATGGAATTCATGATGTCTTCAATGCTTTCTATATGGTTGTTAAAACTGGCATTAAAACGCTTTTCGTTTAAGGCATTGTAATGGTTTGTAATGCTTACATTGTAATTGCGTTCCAGTTTCTTGATAATGTCTTTAAAGGATGTATTTCTAAATATGATATCGCCTTTCATCCATTCGGTATATATTTTGGTGTCTACTTTCTCTAAAGTCATAATGGCCTTAGCTTTATCCCAAGAACCTTTATAACCAGGTTTTAGCAAGTCGGCATCTTCAGGATGAGCTGTATTGGAAAGCCTAACCGAACCTTCAATAAGTACCGTGTTTATTTGTTCGTCCTCTTGGTAGGATGAAATATTGAACTTGGTACCCAAAACAGTTACATTAACACTATTGGCATTAACTATAAAAGGGTGGTTGGGGTCTTTGGCAACCTCAAAATAGGCCTCGCCATCTAGAAATACCTGTCTGTTTTCTCCGCTAATAAAGTTTGTGGGGAATTTTAATTTGGTGCCTGCGTTTAGGTAAACCTTGGTGCCGTCGGACAGGACCAGATGGAAGGTTTTTCCATAGGGTACCCTAAGTTGGTTGTAGGTAATTTGTGTAGCAGCCGGTGCAGCACTGTAATTTAAAACATCGCCCGTTTGGGAAGCAACCACCTGGCCGTTTGATTTAACAATCTTGGCGGTTCCTTCATCATTAAGTATTTTAACATTACCATTGTCCAATAAAAGCTCTATGGCATTGGAAGCTACTTTTGTATTGGCAGGCTTGTTGAAATATTGATTTTTAAGGAAAAACAAACAGCCCAAAAGCACCACAAAAATAGCAGCGTACTTGGCCACCTTTTGCCATAGGGGCCTTACGGGGTTTTGCTGTTTGGTTAATTTTGCCTTGAGTACTTTCCAGCTTTTGTTAGCATCTAGTGTACTGACCAAATCCAGGGCTTCATGAATAAGCTGGTCTTTATATAAATCTTGGATTAAGGTCTGCTCTTCTGCAGATAACCCGATCAAGTCCTTTGGGTCTATCGCATTGGTTTTGGCAACTTTCCTAAGAACTGTAATGATGTTTTTGCTTGTATTCATAATATAACATGTGTTATTTATATGTTGTGTAAATGATAATATAGGGTGACAAAAATTATGTTTTTTTTATATTAATTCTTAAAAATTTATATATTTGGCACAACGCACCTGCATTCAATCACAGCATTAAACGATCCTGAACCAACTAAAGCATGACATTTCAAGATGACTTATTAGCATTCGAAAAGTTGTATAAAGAGCACTTTAATTTTTTGTGCTTGGTGGCTTTTCAAATCACCAAGAATAAGGAGTCTGCAAAGGATATTGTTCAGGATTTTTTTATCTATTTATGGAAAAAAGATAAAAGCTTAGAGATTCATGTCTCGTTTAAGGCGTATGCCAGCCGAGCTGTTAAAAACTTGAGTTTACAGCATGTAGAAGCTTTGCGAAAGCGCGCATTGAACAAAAGCGAATTGGCTGTTGAAATCCATGATGAGCCAACCTTGTTTGAGGGGGCCGAAGATACCAAGACTACAAAAATACGCGAGCTGGTGAACCAAATTCCCGAATCGCGACGCAACATATTTATATCGCATGTTGTGGACGGACTTAGCTATTCTCAAATAGCGGAGACTTATGGTATTTCCATTAATACCGTTAAAACCCAAATGAAACGCTCGTATGCGTTTTTAAGATCGATAGAGAACAGTGATTTAACTGCGGTATTGCTGTTGTTTATTTTTGAAACGGTTTCTTGATGCCTACTTTGTCTTGTAATATTCCTGTAGCACATAAAATGCTTTTTTCTTTATACCCTTTTCGGAGATTAAACCTTTACGGTTCCAACCATCTTGTACATTTGGCAACTGGCGAAGTGGCGATAGAAAGTCAACCAAGATCCATGGAGTCATGCCTGCTAGTCCATCAATTTTGTTAAACATAGCAATGTTTTCCTTGTACATGTATTCTTGGTAATCCTCGCTCCAGCGAGTAAGATTATCGGCATAGAAACCTTGTAGTGCTCCACCACCAAATTCACTTACAATAATTGGCTTGTCTATGGTAGAATTGTAGGTTTTGTTTCTACATTCATCAGGCAGACCACCGTACCATCCCAAGTATTCATTAAAACTAATAATGTCTAGATGTTCCATGATTGGATCTGATATCGTATAATCCATATCGGGATGTCCGTCCATGGCCTGATCTTTTTTACAGGCAGCTGAAAGTAATCGGGTGCTATCTATCGACCTAATATGTTTTGCCACTGAAATTAAAAAGGCATTGCGATCGTCTGTGGGGCTAGTTTCGTTGGCGATTGACCATATAATGGAGCTAGCTCTGTTGTAATCTCGATTTATTAATTCTGTGTACTGCTGTTTCGCTTTGTCCAGTACTGCTGGATTATCCCAATCTATACCCCAATACAAAGGCAATTCTTCCCAAAGTAAAATACCCATTTTATCTGCCATTCTAACTATGTTTTCTTGATGGGGATAATGTGCCAAACGAATGAAATTACATCCAAGTTCTTTTGCCCAATTAAGTACTAAAGCAGCATCTTCTTTTGAATTGGCACGATCTTTTCGAAGTGGATTTTCGTCATGCAATGAAATACCTTTAAGAAATATAGGTTTGCCATTCAATAGAGTTTGTTTTCCTTTTGTTTCAATACTTCTAAAACCAATCTGATCGCTAATCTTATCATCTCCAGCCTCTATGGATACTGTGTATAATTTCGGGTTTTCGGGCGACCAAAGTACCAAATGCTTAGCTTCTATTGTAAACTCACATGTACCATCTGATTTTACCGCAACGTCTTGCTCAATATTTAACTGGGGAATAGAAACAGTAGCTTTTTTTGGGTATGTTTTTCCGGTAAGAAGGAGTTTTCCATGTATGCTTTTTTTCGCTTGGGCATAAGTTGATTTATCTAGAGCAATAAAATAATTGCTAATGAATGTTTTTGGTACTTCTATTAATTTCACATCGCGCGTAATTCCACCATGATTGTACCAATCGGTAACTTTTGCTGGAATATAATCATCAGAACGCCTGTTGTTTACTCCAATTATTAAATAATTATCCTTTTCTTTTAGCAAATCGGTTATTTCAAAACAGAACGGTGTATAGCCCCCTTCATGTTTACCAAGTTCTTCTCCATTGAAAGTAACGGTGCTTATATAATTGGCAGCTCCAACATATACAAAATACCTTTTGTCTTTAGAGACATCTGTCTTATCAAACATTCTGCGATACCAAACACTTCCTTCATAATATTTAAGCGCTGTTTCTTGAGCATTCCACCCTCCAGGAACCCAGAGGGTTTGGGCATCATCAAAACTATATTCAACCCGGTCCCATTTTTCTTTTGGTTTTACGTTTTTATATACAGGCATAAAACCTATTTGCCCGGTTTCATAAAGATCGAGTACATATTTCCATTTTCCATTTAAACTTGTGAATGTACGATTTTGAGTATTCGAAATAAAAGTAACTTGAGCTTGTGCTGCACCAAAAGCAGTAAGCAGCAAAAATGTTAGTAGTTTAAATGGTTTCATTATTTAGTGTTTGTTTTTTTAAAAGAAACACAAATATATAAATTCATATAACTCAATTGGAATATGTTTATAATATTATGGCTTTATTGGTTGTATTGGGTTCTTAAATATGGCTCTGTGATTATAGTTTTTAGAATACTTCACCCATAGGCAATATTATAAATAGCCTATTGCCCTAAACGTAATTATTTTCTAACGTAAGGTTTTACAATATGATTGGCCAAGTCTAAGCCCTGTGCTTTGATGTCCCACAAAACCAATTCGGCCATTTTTCGGGCACCAAATTCACTAAAATGCGTGTTGTCTTTGTAACCTTTTGGAAATTTTGGTAGTTCATTGGGCTCAAAATACATATACAGGTGTCTGGAAAACTCGGGCCCCATAGCCTCTACAA
This sequence comes from Aestuariibaculum scopimerae, assembly GCF_059428085.1. NCBI lineage: Bacteria > Pseudomonadati > Bacteroidota > Flavobacteriia > Flavobacteriales > Flavobacteriaceae > Aestuariibaculum > Aestuariibaculum scopimerae. Next base: position 810,224 of record NZ_CM182089.1, on the reverse strand, counting down.
GTTCGCGGCTTTTGGTGTCTAGATCTATCATGGGCACTTGGTATTCGTTAGCCAATTCTATAACAGCTTGCAGGTAGGGTGCATGCGACTCTAGGACTTTTCCTTGGTCGTCAAACTTTCTTCTGGTTACTGGGGTTATTAATATAGGATGTGCATTTTTAGCTCGTGTTTCGGTAATGTATTTCCCCATGAATGTTTTATAAACGTCAGGCGGTGCCATTCTATCGGGATGGTTCTTGGAGTTGGCCGCATCGTTATGTCCAAATTGGATAAGAACATAATCGCCGGGCTGTAGCGAATCTGTAATAGGTTGCCATAGGCCTTCCTCTACAAACGATCTAGAGCTTCTGCCACCTCGGGCACGGTTGTCAATTTTAGCCGTGTCATCAAAATAGTAAGCAAAAGGCATGCCCCAACCCATTTGTGGATATCTGCTTTCATCGTAAAGGCACATGGTAGAATCGCCTACCAGATAAATGGTGATGTTTTTGTCTTGGGCAAGCACTGTAGTAGTGGATACTAAGAGCATTAAAGCCAGTGCTAACAGTTTGTGGTTTGTAAAACGCTTCATAGTTTAGTTAAAAGTTAAAAGTTAAAAGTTAAAAGTTAAAAGTTAAAAGTTGACTCACTTATGTCTTTTAAATCGTAAATCCTCATTCCCCAAACACCTTATCCAAAAAATTCACGGTATAACTTAAGGTCGTTTCAAACCAAGGGTGCATGAGCCAAAAGGAATGTGGACTCTCTGGAATGGTGTGTACTTCGTTATAAATACCGTGCTTGTTTAAGATGGCAATCATGTCGTCTCTACCAGCATGAAAACGGGGCTGTGCACTGTTTATAAAAATAGTGGGTGGTGTGTTTTCATCTACATATTCCAAGGGCGAAGCTTCTTTCCAGTTTTTCCAATTGGTTTCTCTAGAGCCACTGAGCCAGATACCGGCCATGGTACCTTCGGCAGCGGCTTCTGGGTGAATGAAGGATACAATACCATCAACATTTATGATAGCCTGTACAGCATCTGAAAAGGTAGCATCTTTACCATAAATGGACGAATTGGGTGTTACCCCAACCAGTGCGGCCAATTGTGCCCCGGCCGAAGCTCCTAAAACGGCCACTTTATCGGGGTTGATGTGGTATTTCTTGGCGTGCTTTCGGGCCCATCTAATCGCATCTTTTATATCATTAACAGCAGCAGGGTAGGGCGCTTCATAGCCCAGCCTATAACCTACCGATATGCCAACATACCCGTTAAGGGCCAAATGTTGGGCCATAACCCGTTCGTTTTCCTTGCTGCCTACAAGCCAACCACCGCCGTGGATTAAAAATACCACAGGGTAGGTTTTTTTGGCCTTTCCTTTTGGGTAGTACACATCGAGCTTTAATGCGCTGGTTTCGGTTGTTTTATAGGTGATGTTTTCTTTGGCCTTAATGGTTTTAAAAACCAAAGGCTTTATAGGGGTGATAAAGGGATAGTTCTTTTTAAGCTTTTGATAAGTAGTCTCAATGGTATATGGAGGAAATTCTATTTTTTCTTGTGCCTTGGCGATTAAAGCGAAGCAAACAGTAATGCTAAGGCATGCAATTTTTATAAACTTAGTCATTGTTAATGTATTTATTGTTTAATATTGGCATTTAAGGCTTTCATACCTGTAAATACCAACCGTGAAACCGCTACGGCACCTTCTAATTGAAAATGGGTGTTATCTTTTTGTCCATCAGGATAGGCCTCGTATTTACCCGCAGGGAGGTTCATAAAATAATTTGCTGTTACATAGGGCTCACCCATTTTGGTAAAGAAATCCATAGATCTTTTATTCAAATCAATCAGTAGAACGTCTAATTCTGCAGCCACATCCTTAGCAGCCTGATCATAATCGCCATGCACGTTTTTTAATACACCATCTTCCCAAGGGTAGTTTCTGGCAACTGGCGTTAAAATGATGGGAATAGCACCCTTTTGTCTGGTTTGCGTTACAAAAAGCCTTAAGAATTCTTTATAACCCTCAATAGGAACATAACGTGGCGCATAGTTTTTTGCAGCATCGTTATGGCCAAATTGCATGAGCACGAGGTCATTTTCTTTAAGGGTTTCATATACGGCACGCCATCGGCCTTCCTGAAAAAAAGTACGGGTACTACGGCCACCCCGGGCACGATCATCAACAAAGGCGCTATCGGTTTTTATAAGCTTGCTTACCAGTGTTAAGCTATCTGAAACCAAAAACCTTTGAAAAACCTGTCCCCAGCCATGAAGCGGATAGCGTGTTTTCATATAGTCTTTTCCTTTATCATAATCGCCACTGTAATCGGCCATGGTAGAATCGCCAATTAAATAAATGGTCGTTACTGGTGGTGTACTATCGGTTTCCTGAGCAGTTTCCGTTTCTTTAGACTTACATGAGGCGATTGTAAAAAACGCTAATAAGAAAATGATGAAGTGAGTGTTTTTTAATTGCATGGTTTTTATTTTAAGATGTCCATTTCTTTTAGCCATTGAAAGCAAATAGTTTTCCATGTATCTGTTAATGCCGATTTGTTGTAAATACCTATGGCATGTCCTCCTAATGGGAAAATATGAAGTGATCCTGGAACATGGTGTTCTAGCATGGCTTCGTAAAACCGTAAGCTGTTTTTACAATTAACAGCAGTATCGTTTTGGGCATGCATTAATAGGGTAGGCGGGGTGCTTTTAGTAACATGAAACTCATTGGAGTATTTACGAATGTTCTCATCAGTAATATGGTCGCCCAAAAAGTTTGTTAAGCTGCCTTTATGGGTAATTTCGGTAAAGCTAATAACTGGGGATACCAAGATCATGAAATTGGGAATGAACTCCTGCGTATCGATAGTATCATTAATATTAGATAAGTCAGTTTGATGCGTTCCAATAGTGGAGGCCAGATGCCCGCCAGCCGAAGCTCCAAATATACCTACTTTGTTGGTGTCTAAACGCCATGCATCAGCATGGTGCCTAATAAGTTTCATGGCACGCTGGGTGTCCTGAATGGGTCCATTTTCGCTAATAATTAGGTCGGGCGATGTAGGAAGCCTATACATAAGTACAAACGCTGCGATGCCTTGAGTATTAAACCATTTTGCTAATTGGATACCGCCTAAATTATAGGTTAGGTGATGATAACCACCTGAAGGTAAAATTAAAACACTACTGCCGTTTTGTTCTTCCTTGGGAGGAAAAAAGGCAAGCATATGGGGTGTGGCAACTTGCGTAATACGTTCACGAGCTTCTATATGTTCAAGCACCATACCCTTGGAGTTTGGCATTTTACCCTCGGGCCATAAGTTGATAACATCTTGTGCCTGGAGCGTCCAACAGAAAAAGCTACAGATGAATACAATGCATTTTATCATACGCTTTATTTATTCAATTGTCACAACCTCTTTATTTGCACCCTTTCCAAGTACCAACTGCTCCTCACTGCTAAAATCCTGCTTGCTAAATTGTACATTTTCACTTTTGGCACCCAACACCCGAACCGGGGATTTGCTGGCACTGAAGTCAAAATCACTGGCCTTGATATGCTTTCCATTGTAAACCGTTAAGGCATAGCCATTAGAAGCAATCACTTTAACGTTTTTAAGGGTGAGTCCATCCACATCAATTGCTGTAATACCTTTTTTGGTTTCCAGAACAGCGTTTTCTAAAGACACATTTTTTAGACTCATTTCGGGCAAGCCCATAAAGAAGGCGGCGATTTCGGAATCGGACACGCGAATGTCTTTCATAAAGATGTTTCTAAAAGACGGTGTTTTTTCAGTCACGGGCTCTGGAGTTTCATCATGTACATCTTCCTCCTGATCTTCTTCTAAAACAGGGGAGTTTCCACCATAGAACATATTGAAGCGAATGGCCTCGGTGGGTATATGCATCATATCGATGTTGGAGATGTAGATGTTTTCTACAGTACCACCCCTACCACGGTTACTTTTAAAACGAAGCCCTACATCGGTACCTATAAAGGTACAATTGGATACGTGTACATGGTTAACACCACCAGACATTTCGCTGCCTATTACAAACCCACCATGGGCATGGTAAACAATGTTGTTTTTTACAATAACATGATGTGTTGGCATACCCAGTTTTCTGCCCTGTTCATTTTTTCCAGACTTAAAACACATGGCATCATCACCTACATCGAACGTATTATTGTAAATCAGTACATTTTTACAAGAGTCTAAATCCAGACCGTCACCGTTTTGGGAATACCACGGGTTTCTTACGGTTAGGTTTCTAATAATAATATCCTCGCTCATTAAAGGGTGTAAGTTCCATGCAGGGGAATTTTGAAAGGTAGGGCCATCTAGCAAAATTCTTTTGCTACGTACAATACTAACCATTACGGGACGTAAAAAATCTTTAACCGATTGCAACTCAGAACTGTCTATAAGATCTGGTACATTAAAATTGGTTGTGCTCTCATAGCCCTTTTTGGCACCTTCTGAAGGGAACCAAATACGTTTGTCCTCTGAAAGCACGCCACCAGATTCTACAAGTTTTTTCCATTGTGCACTGGTCATTTTTCCAGATTTAACTGGGCGCCATGCATCGCCACTACCATCTATAATACCTTTGCCAGTAATGGCAATGTTCTCTACATTGTTGGCATTAATGGGCGATATACATCTTACAGTACTAAGGCCCTCAAAATGGGTTTCAATAAGTTTGTAATCGTCAAAGTCTTTACTAAAAAGGATTAAGCTCCCTGCTTGCAAGTGCAGATTGATGTTGCTTTTAAGGGTAATGGGACCAGTAAGCCAAATGCCTCGAGGTACCACTACTTTACCACCGCCTTTAGAAACAACATGGTCGATGGCGTTTGCAAAAGCATCAGTGTTTTTAAAGATGCCACCACTTTTGGCCCCAAAATCTGTAATACGGACTTCAAGGTCTGGAAAGCTGGTTGTTTTTACTTTTGGCATATCAAATTCAATGCCTTCGTACAGGCTGGCTTCATCATCATCTGTTGTAACAACAGCAGATTGTTGGGTTTCTATGCACGCTACTAGCGTGAAGCAAACCATAATAAGAATAGCGCTTAACTGTTTCATTTGTTTAGTTTGGTTTTTTGGCCCCTCTAGGTTCTAAGAACCTAAAGAGGCTTTGTATTTAAAATCTATTTAGATATTTTAAAATAATCAACATCGGCATAACCACCGCGTTTCGCTTCTTCTGTGCTTACACTAAACAACCCTACTTTGGCACCAATCCATTTTCCAGGTTGCGCCTTAAAAGGCTGTCCTATCTTTTTGTATTTTTTTCCGTTTTCGGAATAACTGAACTGGCACATGGCATCGGGAGCCGATACTTCAACTTTAAAATACGCACTGTTTGTTTTTAGGCGCTCTTGGGCCACGATTGTTTCCTTAGCCCCATTAATGGCACCTATAGCTTCGGTTTGTTTTATATAAAAACCATCGGCATCGTGCGAAATGCTTAATGTAGCATAATCCATACCCATGATGATAAGCCCTGCCGTTTTGCCACTTTTAGCCTCTTCTGGGTATAATGCAATTTTTGTGGAAACCGTAAAGTTTGGCGCCGGAAACTTTTGAAGCAATAAGTTAGGCGTCATCCACAGATTTACAACATCTTCATTTGGTGGTTTAATAGAGAATAAACGCAAATAGTTGTTTCCAGGAAGTTTGGCATGCCACAGTACATTGGAATTGGCATTCCATTGCCACTGCAAACCTATATTGAAACCATCAAAAAGATCAGTTTCTACTGGGGTTTCAATAGGATAGGTTTTACCTACATTTGGTTTTTTGTGTGATGTTACAGGTTCGCCAATACCATTTCCATCAAAGTCTTTTCCCATCATGGGCCAATCGTCTATCCAAGACACGGGCTGTAAATGTACAATCCTACCATAGGCCTCAACATCTTGGAAATGATAAAACCAAGAGGCCCCATCTTGACTGTCTACCCAGGCACCTTGGTGCGGACCATTGATATTGGTGCTTCCTTGTTCTAATACTATTTTTTCTTCGTAAGGGCCATAAATGTTTTTAGAGCGTAAAATAAGCTGCCACCCTGTAGGGACACCGCCTGCTGGTGCAAAGATGTAATAATAGCCATTACGCTTATAAAATTTTGATCCTTCAATAGTGGGGTGGCTGTCATGACCATCAAACACATGTACACCTTCATCTAGAACTTTAGTGCCTTCTGGGTTCATTTTATTTACAGTGAGCAGGCTTTTTACACCAGCTCTACTACCTGCATAGGCATGTACTAGGTAGGCATCGCCATTGTCATCCCATAGCGGACTGGGATCTATAAGGCCTTTGCCTTCCATAACCAATACCGGAGGGTCCCAAGCACCTAAAGGATCTTTGGTTTTTACCATGTAAATACCAAAATCTGGATCGCCCCAATAAATATAGACTTCGTTATTGTGATAGCGAATGCTGGGAGCCCATACACCGTTACCGTGTTGGGGTACTTTAAAAGTATCAAAAGGAACTTGTTGTTTTAAGGCATGGTTAACCAATTTCCAATTAACCATGTCTTTAGAGTGCAAGATTGGTAAGCCAGGTGCAGCATTAAAGCTAGAGGCCGTCATGTAATAATCATCACCAACCCTTACCACATCCGGATCGGAATAATCGGCATAAATAATAGGGTTTTGGTAAGTGCCATCACCTTGATCGGCTACCCATACATCGGAGACATAAGGTTTGTTTGTTTGAGCAAATAATACGATTGTACTTAAAAGTGAAAATAATAGGGAATTAAATTTCATTATAACTAATTTATTATTTGTTTAATTCTAGACTAGCTAATATGAATGGACCTGTTCCCTTAGGGTCGTTAGATCGTATTATTTCGTTTATATAATATTCAAAAGAACCGTCTCTGTATGGGTCGCCTCCCAAGCCTGCAACGCCACAGCATTTATTAAGGTTTACTACACCATTGTCTTCTACTGACACTAAATTTTCTATAAGTCCGGCATACGCTTTTTCTGCGACTTCTAGGTACTTTTCTGGTAAATACCCTTTGTGTGCTCCTTTAGCAAAGGCATAGGTAAACATGGCCGTACCTGTAGCCTCTAAATAGTTGCCTTCACGATCGCCTTGATCTAGAACCTGATACCATAACCCCGACTCGTGCTGTACTTTGGTTATGGCTTCAGCAAATTGGTTTAGATAGGTAATGATACGCTCACGACCTGGGTGATCTTGTGGCAAAAAGTCCAATACATCTACCATGGCCATGCCGTACCAGCCCATACCTCTAGACCAGAAGTGTGATGAATTTCCTGTTTCTTTATTGGCCCATCGTTGCTCCTTGCTTTCATCCCAACCGTGGAAAAGTAAGCCAGATGCTTCATCGCGACTGTGTTCTTGGATAAGATCAAACTGCAAGACCACATCGTTAAATATTTGTTGTTTTTTTGCTGGATCTTCTACATAATCGCGCGCATAACGTGTGTGAAATGGCTCGGCCATATATAGACCATCTAGCCACATTTGGTGTGGGTAGCGTTTTTTGTGCCAGTAACCACCATCGGATGTTTTGGGTTGTGACTCCATTTGGCTGTTTAAGGTCTCTATGGCCGTTAAAAAGCGCTCTTCTTTTGTTTTTGGATAGAGATATAATAACACATCACCAGATTTGATCATGTCTAAATTCTGGTTTTCCAATTTATAGGTTTTAATAGTGCCTGTACTGTCTATCAATTCATCGGCATAGGCATATATATAATCGTAATACTTTTGTTTGTTGGTTTCTTTGTACACTTTAATACAGGCCGATAGTACAAGTCCGTTGGTATAACTCCAACGGGGCTTATCTACAAAGTCCAGTTTAGAGGCACTGGGGAAGCGTTCAATTTCAGAAAGCATCATACGCTCGGACCATTTTAAATCTTCTGGCACTACTTTTTCTACCGTGTTTTCGGCAGTGTCCTCTGTTTGTTTTCTTCCATCTTTGCAGGCTGTTAGGATAAGTCCCAGAGCCATGGCAACAAGTGCGATGTGTTTGGTTGTCTTCTTCATAGTATTTTAGTTAAGAGTATTTGTATTGTCTAGTGTTTGTAGTTTTGCATTGATATCGTCTAAGAATGCTTCTTTGGTTTTTAAACCGTTTGGTTCTTGTTCCCAGGCGCCCAAAAAGTAATAGGTAAGGGTTTGGGTTGTGGGTTTGAAGATAACCAAGTGGTCGTGTATGCCTTCTTTTTGTTCGGCCACCTCGTCTAGTTTATAGAATAGAGCCATGCCTAAGTTATCGGGCGGACTTGCCAAAGTTTGTTGCCCATAGGTAGCAATATAGGCCCAAGAGGTTCCTTCTTTTTTAATTAAAGGAATGTCTTTACCAATAACAATGCCTGTACACAACCCATCAATAGCCTGTGATGGTGTAAGTTCAGCTTTGGTAAATCGATCATTTGGATAAATGGTTAGTTTGGTGTTTAAATCGATGGTGTCATTGCCACTGGACCAACCTTTATAGGCAATATTAACCGAAGAGCTACTGGCTGTGTTGTCCAGCTTTACAGAGCGGCTTCCCAGATTTTGAAAGTGTACCACGGTGTCGGCCACTATACGTCCGTAACCACCAATTCCCATAGATTTTCCAGCCTTTAGGATATCTTGTCCCCAAGGCGCTGGCTCATGGTAAGAATCAAACCCGTCTTGTCCAACATATGGGAGCACCATGGAATCTACTTTTTTTCCAAAAATATCAATAGCCGTACGCCAATCGATATATAGGCGATAGCCTACTTGACCATTTTCCCATCCAGGGCCTTCGTAGCGGATGTAATAAGAATGATCGGTATGGCTATTAGGGACATCCAGTTGGTCGACATTTTTGAAATGATCGCCCCCTACATATTTTTTGCCCTGCCATTCACCACCCTCCTTAACCGATATTTCGGCATAGGTTTTTGCTGTAGCTTGTACTTCTGTAGTGTTATTGGTATGTGCATCTTCTGTTTTTGAAGCCTTGTCTTTACAGGAAATAAGACTTATTAAGGCTATGGATAAGATGGTTATTTTTTTCATTTTATTTAGTTTCTAATATTCAGTTTTTAGTTGTTCGCGTTAACCTAATAGGATTCTCCATTAATTGTTGTATTCTTAAACACAACAGGCTCTGAGTTTTCGACAGACATAGGTGTTTCTGTTTGTTTAATTTGGACATTGGTAAATGTTACATTTTTAACAATGTTTTCTTCACGGCCTTTAATAAGAATACCATATTTACCTCCATTTTCTACTTGTATATCTTGAAGGTGTATGTTTTTTATTGAAGGGATGTGGTTACCATCTTGGTTGGAATAAATACCATAGTAGGTATTGATTTTTAAAACGGCCTCTTTTACTTGCCCAACTTGTACATTTTTAACAAAAACATTTTCTACAAAACCACCTCTAAGGGTATTGGTTTTAATACGTATGGCACGATCTAAATTTGGACTGTCCATTTTACAATTTCTAACAAATACATTGCGAACACCAGCAGATATTTCGCTACCCATAACCACACCACCGTGACCATCTTTCATACTGCAGTTTTCAACAACAATATTTTCACTTGGAATGTTTACACGACGGCCTTCATCGTTTCTACCAGATTTAATGGCAATACAATCATCACCCGTATCGAATGTACAATTGGTAATGTGTACATTTTTAGAATATTCTGGATCGCAACCATCATTGTTAGGGCCGTGGCTGCTTACGGTTACACCATCTACACGTACATAGTTACATTTTATTGGGTGTATTACCCAAAAAGGGGCGTTGGTAAAAGTAACACCCTGTATTAAAACATTTTCACATTCAAAAGGTTCAAAAAATGTGGGACGTAATTGATGCCCCTCGCCAAAAATGCGCTCGGCTACTGGTGTAGCATTTTCATTCATGGTGCGTAATCGGGGTAAGTTATGATCATCTCTTTGTTTGGGTGTTCCTTCTATATGTCCGTACCTTTCGGCACCACACCAAGGCCACCAGTTGGCAGGGTCTGCCTGGCCATTAAAAGTTCCTTTACCAGTTACAGCAATGTTTTTTTGTTTAAAGGCATAAATGAGCGGTGAGTAATTCATAAGTTCTACGCCTTCATAGGAGGTTTGAACTACGGGAAGATACGCTTGTTTGTCTTTGGTGAACAGTACTTGGGCACCTGCTTCTAAATGCAGGTTTACATTACTTTTTAAATGTATGGGGCCGGTTAAAAAATCTCCTGAAGGAATTACTACTTTGCCACCACCAATTTTGCTGCAGGAATCGATAGCTGCTTTTATGGCATCACTATTTAGGGTTTCGCCATCACCAACAGCACCAAAATCTACAATGTTAAAGGTTGTGTTTGGAAATTCTGGTATTTTAATGGCATTTATAATTTCATCGGCAGCATCAAAAACATCTGCTTCGGCTTTTTCTTTTGGTTTTTCTTTGCAGGCCTGAAAAGAAAACAGCAATAATGTTAGCGTGTATAGTAAGAAGTGTTTCGTGATTTTCATAAAAATTAGTTTATTTAATGTATTATATTTTAGGAATCCAGTTATCATTACCTTTTAGAACATTTTCCAGGCTAAAAGATGCAAGGTCGTTTTTTGAGAGCTTTTTGGCCCATGTAACCCTTTGGTTAGAACTTCCTGGGCCAGAGGAATTGTATTCTGCATAAAATGTGGTTTGCTCAGCATGAGGCTTGCCCCAATTGTGCCAACCCTCGGGTTTAACAAGTTTATCCATATAGCAATCTATCCAAACGGTTTGCGCATAATCACGCCAAGGTCTTCCAAGATAAAAAGTGTTTTCTAAAGCATTTCCTGTAATTTTACAGTTGTAAAAAACAAATCCGTAAGGTGTCTCTTTATTGGTAGATGCAGCAGTGACATAGCCTTTATTTTTGCAATAGATTTCACAATTTTCAAAGTACCCCGTAGACCACCCAAAAATAAAATCGACTGTCCCCTCTATGTAACAATCTTTATAATATTGTCTGCTATTATTTCCATGTAAATATAAGGTGTCCTGATTTCCCAGGAACTTACAGTTTACAAATATTACCTTGTCACCATCAACCCTTACAGCCACCGCTTGACCAACAGGGCCAGCACTATTTTCAAAAGTTAAGTTAAGGGCTTTAAAATGATCGCCAAAAACAAAAAAGGATGTTGATCCTGTGGTTCCCATTTCTTCTCCAAATTTATTGGGCTTCTTGGCAAAATCATCAAAGGTTAAAATAGTACTGTCTTTATTTTCACCAATAAAGGTTATATGTGTTTTAGACGCAGGAAGCACTAATTTTTCTTTATAAATACCAGCTTTGATAAAGATTTTGGTTTCTTTTTTCCTAAAGTCCGGAACAGCATCTATAGCTTCCTGAACCGTTGTAAAGTCACCATGACCTTTAGAATCAACTATAAAATCATAAGATGCTTTCTGTAAGGAATTAGAATTTTGATAATCAAGTTGATAGCTATAGCCTATATTGAAAACAAGCAAAAATAGGTTAATAGCCAAAAAGGTTTTTCTTATGATCATTAATACTTAGTTTAGTTGCTGTTTAACAAATGCAAGTTGATACAATTAGAATATATTATATTTAATCAAACAATTTTATTGTAACGAAATGCAATCGATTGCACGAATATATATAATATTTTATAAAAATCATAGCAATATGTTTTAAAGCGGACAACATTTAACAGGTTTGGAGAAATATAGCTTGCTTGTGATAAAAAAGCAAAGATTGATTTATGAAATCGGTCAGCGCTCAAAAATACCATTGAATTGTTGTTAATTTGGTAATCTTGCGCGTTAGGCAATGACAATTTCGGAATTTTAGGCAGTAAATTATGGTGGGTATAAGTTTAAATACCATAGCGCTTGATGAATTTGAGACATTGTGAATAATTTCAATATATGATGTATGCATAAACGTTTTTCAGGAGTAGTTGTACCTATGATAACGCCACTTAATAAAGATTTAACGGTGGATGTTGAGGCGGTAAGCCGTTTGGTTAAATTGTTTGCTAAAAATGGTATTCATCCATTGGTTTTGGGAACCACGGGCGAATCCTCTTCTATAAACGAAATAGAGAGCCTACGGATGGTTGAAGCAGCCGTAAAAGCAAAGTCGGAGGGCCAATGTATATATGCTGGCTTGGTTGGAAATCAAGTAGCGGAGGTGATAGAAAGAGGTAAAAAATACATAGCATTGCATGCCGATTGTGTTGTGGCTACCCTGCCATCTTATTATGGATTGACATCTGAACAAATGACCGTTTTTTATAAAACCCTAGCCGATACTATTGAAGGCCCTGTTATGATGTACAACATTACGGCCACCACACAAATGTCCATTCCGTTGGATGTTGTTGCTACACTATCTAAGCATCCTAATATATGGGGCTTAAAAGACTCTGAACGCGACGTAGAACGTATGCAAGCATGTATTAATACCTATAAGGATAACCAAACATTTTCCTTTTTTTGTGGTTGGGGAGCACAAAGTGCTGGGAGTTTAAAAATGGGCGCCGATGGTATTGTACCCAGTACGGGTAATTATGTTCCAGAAATGTATAAAGCATTATATAAGGCTGCTATGGAAACCGATTGGGATACTTGTGAAAAATGGCAAAAAGAAACCGATGCCATCGCGCAGCAATACCAAAAAGATAAAACATTAGGAGAGTCCCTAGCTAAGCTAAAAGCGTTGCTATTTGCTAAAGGGATTTGCAATAAAACCATGATGCCACCTCTAACTGAAATAGATTAAAGCATAAAAAAAGAAAAACCAACCAACTAAATTAAATACATTATGATAAATATTCATTGGCTTGATATTGTAATTGTTATAGTTACAGTATGTTTTACATTGGGAGCAGGATTTTATTTTGCCCGAAGGCAAAAAAGCTCCGATCAATATTTCTCGGGCAGTAAAACCATACCCGCATGGGCCATAGGTATTTCCATATTTGCAACATTAATAAGTAGTGTTACGTTTTTGGCTTATCCAGCTGCAGCATACAAATCGAATTGGATTTTATTGGTACAAGGTCTCATGGTACCCATAGTATTAATAGGGTTGATTTGGGTTATTGTACCCCTATTTAGAAAAGTAATTCGTTTAAGTACTTATGAGTATTTTGAACGGCGATTTGGGGTTTTTGCCCGCATGTACAGTTCTGTTGCATTTATATTAACACACTTTTCAAAAATGGGTACGGTTCTTTACTTGGTTAGTTTGGCTTTAGCAACCTTAACTGGTATTGATGTTACTTTGTTTATATTGGGTTTGAGTGTTGTTATTATATTATTAACCCTGCTTGGAGGTATAGAGGCCGTTATTTGGATGGATGTTATTCAAGGCTTTTTATTGATTGGAGGCGGGTTGTTGTGTATTGGCATTTTATTGTTCTCTACAGATGGTGGTCCCAGTTTTATGCTGCATGAAGCCATTGCCATGAAGAAGATAGATTTTGGGCCTTATGATTTTACTTTTACAGAGCTTACTTTTTGGGTTTTGGTAATCAATGGTGTATTTTATGCTTTGCAAAAGTATGGAACCGACCAAACCATTGTACAGCGCTATTTAGCGGCGAGAAGTGATAAAGAGGCCAAAAAGGCAGCTTATATAGGTGTACTGGCAAGTGTACCAGCTTGGGCCTTGTTTATGTTGATAGGGTCTTTGTTATTTGTATTTTATAATACAGGGGCAGCCATATTACCTGAGGGTATGAAGGCCGATCAGGTATTTACATATTTTATTGGTACTGAGCTGCCAGTAGGTGCTGTGGGTTTGGTGCTATCGGCATTGATTGCGGCAGCAGTATCTAGCTTAGATTCTGATATGAACTGTTTAGCAGCCATTGGTGTTGAGGATTTTTACCAACGTATAAAACCTAATTGTACAGATAAACAACGCTTGTTTGTAGGACGCTTATTGGTTTTGTTTTCAGGTGTTGCTATGTCTTTTGTAGCACTACTATATGCGGCTTGGAACGGACAGGGCGTTTTAGGAGTGGTGTTTCAATTATACGCCATTTTTTCTGCAGGGATTGTTGGTATTTTTCTTTTGGGTTTATTTTCAAGGCGCGCCAATAAGAAAGGCCTATATATAGGCATTGTTACCTGTGTTGTGTTTACAGCTTATGCCGTATTGACTACAACTGAGATAGGTGGTTCCCTGCTACTTGATTTTGGTGATTATAATTTTCCGCACCATAAATATATGTTGGGTGTCTACAGTCACCTTATTGTATTATTGGTAGGCTATTTTGCCAGTTTTTTATTCAAGTCAGAAACCGTTAAAGACGAACTGACAATTTATGGCTATTTCAAATTAAGAAACTAAACATAACAATGGATTCCATTACATTATTACAACCTCAAAAAATAGTATTTGGTGAGCATTCAATTTTAGAGCTTGCTAAAGACACTATTATACAAAGTGCTAACAAAATTATGCTATTGGTGGCACCACCTTTATTGGAATCGATCCAGCCATTGGTGGAAAACCTTAAATCTGAAAACAAATCGATGTCTTTAACAGAATATCCTTTTTTGGGAGAACCCACATTTTCACAATTCAATACCTTATTGGAGATAAGCGAATCCTTTAATCCAGATTGTGTTATAGGCATAGGTGGCGGTAGTGTTTTAGACTGCGCCAAACTAATGGCGGCGCTTACCAATGCTACCCAAAGTTTGGAAGATGTTGTGGGTATTGGATTTTTAAAAGAGCGAACTATAAAACTAATATGTGTGCCAACAACATCGGGAACAGGGAGTGAAGTGTCTCCAAATGCCATTTTGCTCAATGAGGCTACAGAAGCAAAAAGTGGTATTATTAGTCCCTACTTAGTGCCCGATGCTTGTTATCTCGATCCTGTTTTAACCCTTAGCTTACCAGCTAAGCTAACTGCCGAAACGGGTATTGATGCCTTGTCACATTGCATAGAGGCGTATACCAATAAATTTGCGCATCCTACTGTAGATACTTATGCTTTAAAGGGAATGGCATTGATTGCCAACAATATTCAACAAGCCTACGAACATGGTGATGATATAGAGGCGCGAGCAGCATTGTTACTAGGCTCTATGTATGGCGGTTTGTGCTTGGGGCCTGTAAACACATCGGCTGTTCATGCCCTATCTTATGGATTGGGCGGTAAATTCCATGTGCCACATGGACTTGCAAATGCTATTTTAATGCCCGAGGTGTTGCGATTCAATCTTTCTGCAAATCCGAAAAGGCATGCTGAGGTAGCACGTGCTTTAGGAATTACAACTCAAGATGCAGATCAAGACATTGCTTTATTAGGGATAGAAAAAATAGAGACTTTATCAAAAGCATGTGGAATTCCACAGCGATTGACAGCTATAGGGATTACCGAAACCGTTTTGCCCGAACTGGCAGACATTGCTATGAAAGTTACTCGGTTACTAAAAAATAATCCTAGAGAAGTGACCAAGGAAGATGCTATTAAAATATATAAAGAATTGCTTTGATATAGATCAGAGAATAGAGAGATAAAGCACGCTGTGTAAAAATAAAGAAAAGATAAAAGTAGATGAAACCAAAAGTAGGAATCTCAATGGGCGATCCCGCAGGAATTGGTCCGGAAATAATAATAAAAACGATGGCTTTAGAAAGCTTATATGAAAGCTGTAGACCATTAATTATTGGTGATGCCGAAACCATGAGAAATGAAGTAGAGACACTAAAGTCGCCACTGCATATCAATGCCATTAATAAGGTAAGTGAGGCGAAGTTTGAGTATGGAACGGTAGATGTTTTCGATTTAAAAAATGTAAACATTAGCGCATTAAAACCGGGCGTTGTTTCGGCCATGGCAGGAAAAGCTGCTTTCGAGGCCGTTGTAAAAAACATTGAATTGGCCATGGCCAATGAAATTGATGCTACGGTAACGGCCCCTATAAATAAAGAATCCATTCACAAAGCAGGGCATAAATATTCAGGACATACAGAGATTTATGCAGATTACACGAACACTTCAAAATTTGCCATGCTTTTGGCAGACGAGAACTTTAGGGTTATTCATGTAAGTACACATGTGTCCTTAAGACAGGCCTGTGATTTGTGCAAAAAAGATCGCGTGTTTGAGGTAATTACT
Source organism: Aestuariibaculum scopimerae (assembly GCF_059428085.1). Classification (NCBI taxonomy): domain Bacteria; kingdom Pseudomonadati; phylum Bacteroidota; class Flavobacteriia; order Flavobacteriales; family Flavobacteriaceae; genus Aestuariibaculum; species Aestuariibaculum scopimerae. Next base: position 794,100 of record NZ_CM182089.1, on the reverse strand, counting down.
TTATTGCACGATGCTTGCTTGAAATTTGGAATAGAAAAACCAAGAATAGCAGTGGCGGGATTAAATCCGCATGCAGGAGAAAATAGGTTATTTGGTGATGAGGAAGTTCATGAAATTATTCCTGCAATAGAAGAAGCCAATCGTTTGGGCTATACTGTAGAAGGACCCTTTCCACCCGACACCATGTTTGTTAAGGCAGTACAAGGAAAATTTGATGGCTGTGTAGCTATGTACCACGATCAAGGCCATATACCCTTTAAATTAGAAGGTTTTAAATGGGATAATGAAAAGGAGACCATGAAAAGTGTAAAAGGGGTTAACATTACATTGGGTTTGCCTATTATACGGACGTCTGTGGATCATGGGACGGCATTTGAAATAGCAGGTCTAGGTATTGCTTCAGCCGATGCCATGTTAGTAGCCATAGATTATGCTGTGGTGATGGCTAAACATAAAAGTAGCGATAGAAGATGATAACTGTAATTGCCGATGATTTAACAGGAGCCGCAGAAATTGCGGGTGTTTGTCTTCGTTATGGCATACATGTGGCTTTTGGTATAGATGCCTTGCCCAAAAAAATGACCACAGTTAATATCGTGGCTACCGATTCTAGATCTGGTACCGAAGTAGAAGCTTATATGATACATCGGCAGATTACAAAAGAAATAATTCAAGAAAATACCAATCAAATTATATTTAAAAAATGTGATTCTGTTTTAAGAGGGTATGTTTTGTCAGAGCTTTCGGCCATAATGAGTGTAAAAGATAAAAACACTATTTTGTTACAGCCAGCAAACCCCAGAGGAGCACGTTGTATTATAAATGGTTCTTATTATATAAACAATACCCTAATAGAAAACACAGGATTTGTTACCGATCCAGATTTTCCAGCTACAACATCTTCAGTAAAAAACCTACTTATAAATAGAGGCATAAAGTATTCAGGTATTGAAAAAATACATACGGGCTTAATCGATACAATAACATCGAATGGGCTGTATATTCCAGATTGCAATTCGGAAGCAGATCTAATTAGTGCTTTGCACTTGTATGAGGAGTCCCATCTCATAGGAGGAAGTGCTGCTTTCTTTGAACAGTTTTTAATTAAACTAAACCTAACCTCAAAACTCAAGGTGTCGTCCAAATACAGTTTCTTAAATCAATATTTATTGGTGTCTGGTAGTGTACACCCCCAAAGCATTGCATATAGTGAGATGCTTAAAAAAGATTGTCCTGTAATGGTGTTTCCAAACCAGTTGTTGCAAAAAAATATTGAAGAAAAGGATTTAAAGGTATGGGCCAAAGAAGTGGTTAAGGTTTATAGTAAGCACGAAAAAATGGCATTAAGGATTTCCAATAGCATTATAAAATTTGAGAACAGTTCTAAAGTTCTAAAAAACAGAATGTGCCATATTGTAAAATTACTTTTCAAACAGTCTACTATAAACGAATTGCTTATAGAAGGAGGTGCTACTGCTTATGATGTGCTCAAAAAGTTACAATGGGAATCGTTTACACCCATTGCAGAATTGACTTTAGGTGTAGTGCGCATGCGATATGATAACGACCCTAAAAAATATATTACTATAAAACCAGGCAGTTACCAATGGCCTGAAGCGCTTTTAAAATGATAAAGAATATGAAATGAAAAAACTAAAAGGTATTACATGGAATCATACCAGGGGCTTGGTGCCCATGGTGGCAACAGCACAGCGTTTTTCTGAATTAAACCCTGGAGTAGAGATTACATGGGAAAAACGAAGTTTACAAGAATTTGCTGATGCTTCTATCGAGGATTTGGCAAAGCGGTTTGATTTGATGGTGATAGACCATCCCTGGACGGGGTTTGGGTCGCAATCTAAAGTCATTTTACCACTATCCGATTATTTGCCGGAGGCTTTTATAGAAGACCAAAAAACGAATACCATAGGACGTTCTTTTGAAAGCTATGTTTTTGAAAACAAATCCTGGGCTCTAGCCTTAGATGCTGCCACACCGGTAGCCTCGGCACGATTGGATCTTTTGGAAAAACATGGTCTGGAAGTTCCTAAAACGTACGACGATTTAATGGCACTGGCTAAAAAAGGCTTGGTAGCTTTTGCTGGCATACCCATAGATGTGTTAATGAGTTTTTATTCGTATTGCTGTAGTTTGGGCGAGGCTCCCTTTCAATCGCAGGAGCGGGTTGTATCTTATGAAACGGGACAGCAGGCGTTGCAAATGTTTCGTGAGCTAGCAACATTAATAGATGCTGAGAATTTTAACAGAAACCCCATTAAGGTTTATGAGGCCATGGTTAATACCAATGCCATTGCTTATTGTCCGTTTGCCTATGGGTATTCTAATTATTCTAGAATAGGCTATGCCAAAAAGCTGCTTCATTTTTATGATTTGGTTAGCTTAAATAATAAGCCCATGATCAGTTCATTGGGCGGTACTGGGTTAGCTGTTTCGGCTTCGTGCAAGCATATTCCAGAGGCGATGAAGTATGTGGAATTTACCATGTCATCGCAAGTACAACAAACCATATTTGCAGATAACGGTGGGCAACCCGGACATTTACAAGCTTGGAAAAGTGATAGGATCAATCAACTAACACACGATTATTTTAAAAACACCCTGCCCGCTTTAGAGCGTGCTTTTTTACGTCCCCGATATTATGGGCACATGTACTTTCAGGATCGTGCAGGAGATGTGGTACAGGAATATTTAATGCAAGGTGGTAATGAAAAGACGGTATTGGATGCCTTAGATACGCTTTATGTGGAATCTTTAAAAATGAAGCCGTAATGTTGCCGTTAGAAGGAGTATTGGTACTTGAGTTTTCCCAATTTTTGGCGGGGCCGTCAGCTGGGTTAAAATTGGCAGATTTGGGTGCTCGTGTTATTAAAATTGAACGTCCCGAAAAAGGAGAAGCTTGTAGGCAGCTTAGTATTAAAGATTTGTTTGTGGACGACAGCAGTATGCTGTTCCATACCATTAATAGAAATAAAGAATCGTTTGCGGCAGATTTAAAAAACCCCGACGATCTGGAACAGGTAAAACAACTTATAGCCAAAGCCGATGTGATGACTCATAATTTCAGACCGGGCGTGATGGAGAAAATTGGACTGAGTTTTGAAGAAGCCTTGGCCATCAACCCTAAAATTATCTATGGGGTTATTACCGGATACGGCAGTACAGGACCCTGGGCCAAGAAACCCGGACAGGATTTGTTATTACAATCGCTCTCGGGCTTAACATGGCTGAGTGGTAAAAGTATCCAAGGCCCTGTACCTTTTGGGTTGGCGGTGGCCGACCTGATGTGTGGGAATCATTTTGTACAGGGTATTTTGGCAGCCTTGCTTAAACGTGCTAAAACCAGAAAAGGGGTCTTGGTGGAGGTAAGTTTGCTGGAATCTATTTTGGATGTGCAATTTGAGGCTATTACTATGTTTTTAAATAATGGCGGTAAATTGGCCGACCGGGGGAATGTACGGGGCAGTGCTCATGCTTTTTTAAGTGCACCCTATGGTATTTACGAAACTAGTGACGGGTATCTGGCATTAGCGATGGGCGACTTACTCTTAATGGGCGAGGTTTTGGAAGTAGATTTAAGCAAGTACACCGATAAAAAAACATGGTTCCGCTCCAGAGCTGCTATTAGAAAAATATTGAGTAAAAAGATTATCACCAAGCCCTCTGATTATTGGATTCAGGTATTGAGAGCACAGGGACTCTGGTGTGAAAAGGTGCTGGATTACCACACTTTGAATAGCAAGGCTTTTATGGAAGACTTGCAACTAAAACAAACGGTAACGAGTGCCGATGGAAATACGATGGTTACCACCCGATGCCCTATTCAAATAGATGGGGCTATTTTAAAGTCAGCCAAGGCAGCACCCAAAGTGGGTGCCGATACCATCAGTATACGTGAACACTATATTAATGATTAAATGAAACACCCATGACAAATTGTTTAACACACACGAGAATGATCATTAGGGTGTAACATCTGACCGAAATATAAAATAAAAATGAACAGATGAAACCTTTAGAAGATTATTTAGTAGTAGACTTTAGTCAGTTTTTATCCGGACCTTCGGCTAGTTTGCGTCTGGCAGACTTGGGAGCACGTGTTATTAAGATAGAAAAACCGGGCAAAGGTGATATTTGCCGAACCTTGTATACTTCAGATTTAATTATGAATGGCGAATCGTCCATTTTTCATACAATTAATAGAAATAAGGAATCCTTTGCTGTTGATTTTAAAGACCCGAAGGATTTAGAGCATATTAAAGCATTGATAGCTCGTGCCGATGTAGTGATGCATAATTTCAGACCGGGGGTAATGGAACGGATTGGTTTGAGTTACGAGGTGGTGAAAGCCATTAACCCAACGGTTGTATATGCTGAAATATCAGGCTATGGTAATCACCCGGATTTGAAAGAGCATCCCGGACAGGATTTATTATTACAATCCCTCACAGCCTTAACCTGGTTGACGGGCAATCAAAACGATGGCCCGGTGCCTATGGGGCTCTCTATAGTGGATATGCTGGCTGGTGCCCATTTAGCCCAAGGGATTTTGGCAGTTTTATATAGAAGAACAGTAAAAAACATAGGAGCTTTGGTGCAGGTGAGTATGTTGGAATCGGCCATCGATTTTCAGTTTGAAACCATTACCACCTATTTTAATGATGGTGGGGAACTGCCTGTACGCACCAAATCTAATAACGCCCACGCCTATTTGGGAGCCCCCTACGGGATTTATAAGACCAAAGATGGTTATTTAGCGCTGGCTATGGGTGCTATTCCTGTGTTGGCAGAACTATTAGGATGTGAAGACCTATTGAAATTTCCAGAAAACAAGTTTCATTTAAGGGATAAGATAAAAGCAGTTTTGGCTAAACATTTAAAGACCCAATCTACAAAACATTGGCTCGACATTCTGGAACCTGCCGATATTTGGTGCGCCAACGTACTGAATTATAAGGAGCTTTTTGAAGAGGAAGGCTTTAAGGTATTGGATTTTGTTCAAAAGGTGACTATGCAGGATGGCTATGCTTATGAAACCACCCGTTGCCCTATAAAAATAGATGGCGCATTGTTTACCGCCGGAAAAGGCTCGCCAAAGCTGGGAGAAGATAACGAACGCATTTTAAAAGAATTAAATCACCATGCATGAAAACATTTAGAATAGCCGTTAGAAAATTTGATCCTTTTGAATCTGCCTTAAAAAAACTTTGGGCGCAGTTTTGTACTGAAAATGCCATCGACATTAAAGTGGAGATGGTACCTCTGGAACTTCATGATTTATACGACGCTACGCTGACTCAAGGCGGACTGAAAAAAGGGGATTGGGACATTGCCCATATGAATACCGATTGGATTCTGGATGCCGTGACGGCCGGAGCGGTTGAAAATTTATCACCCTATATTCACCAGCAACCTCCTTTAAATTATCCGGAAGGTTGGCATGAGTCTCTGTTGCATTTACAACAAATTAATCAGAGCACCTACGGACTTCCATTTCATGACGGACCCGAGTGCTTGATTTACCGAACGGATTTATTTAATGACGAAACAGAACAACAGCAGTTTAAGACACAGTATGGCTACGACCTGAAACCGCCTACAACCTGGACGCAGTTTGAGGATATGGCTACTTTTTTTAACAGGCCGGATAAGAATCAATACGGAGTGGTGTTTGCCAATTTTCCGGATGGGCATAATATGGTATTCGATTTCTGTTTGCAACTATGGACACGCGGTGGTAGTTTGCTGGACGCAGAAAATAATATCAATATTAACCAGCCTGCGGCGGTTAAAGCATTGGACTTTTACAGACATATAGTCAATAATAAACAAACCACACACCCGGGCTCCAAAGATTTTGGCTCTGTAGAAGCCGGAATGGCTTTCGCTCAGGGAGAAGCGGCGATGGCGATTAATTGGTTTGGTTTTGCCTCCATGTGTGAGGTGATTGAAGCGTCCACCGTAAAAGGTTGTGTGGATATTGCAGAATTGCCCTGTGCAGAAGATAGCGACCCGGCTTCGCTGAATGTTTATTGGCTCTACACCATTGGGTCCGGCAGTGAACATAAACCTCTGGCCTATGACTTTTTGCGATTTGCAACCACCCCGGCAAGTGATAAGCTGTTGACCAATGAAGGGGGCATAGGTTGCAGGAAATCCACCTGGAAGGATACCGACATTAATAACACCATACCCTATTATAATAAATTGGCCCGTTTGCATGAGAATGCACAAACCTTGCCGCAAACACCTGTTTGGCCTAAGGTAGCAGCACTAATAGATGGTATGGTGCTGAACGCTTTGCAGAGTGATGTGTCTTCCAAAAAGCTTTTGGAAGCGACTCAACATAACATCCAAAACATTCAAAAACAATGACAGTTAACTATAAACCATTACTACCGGAAACGCAACAGCCTATTATTATTATCGGTGCCAGTGGGATTGTAAAAGATGCCCATTTACCGGCCTATAAGATGGCAGGGTTTGACGTGTTTGGAATTACCAACAGAACGATTTCCAAAGCGCATGATTTTGCTAAAACCTATGGCATACCTCATGTGTTCGAGAATGTGGCCGAAGCGGTTAAACACGCCCCGGTCAATGCTGTGTATGATATTACCGTATTGCCGGATCAATACATTAGTATACTGGAACAGTTACCCGATGGTGCTGCGGTATTGATACAAAAGCCTATGGGTAACGATTTAAAGCAAGCTAAGGAGATTGTGGCGGTATGCGAGCGTAAAAACCTGGTGGCTGCTATTAATTTCCAGTTGCGCTTTGCTTCTTTTGTTAGCGCCGCAAGGCATATAATAGACCAAGGGGTTATTGGCAATTTATATGATTTGGAGTTCAAGGTAACTGTTAATACCCCTTGGGAATTGTTTCCAGTAATAAAGCAACATCCTAGATTGGAAATACTGTTTCACAGTGTGCATTACATTGATTGTATTCGCTCCTTTTTAGGGAATCCAACACGTGTCATGGCGCGAACAACTAAGCATCCTTTAAAGGACTTATCATCTTGCCGATCGACCATTATTTTAGATTATGGTGACACGATGAGCGTGTCTATTAAAACGAACCACGACCACCATTTTGGAGAGAGGCACCAAGAAAGCTATATCAAATGGGAGGGTACCCAAGGCGCTATCAAAGCCAGAATGGGCTTGTTGATGAATTACCCCGACGGTCTGCCCGATACCTTTGAATATGCGGTAGCAGAAGATGGCGAAACGTACCAATGGCAATCTTTAGATTTAGAAGGCTCTTGGTTTCCAGAGGCCTTTATAGGCACCATGTCTAACTTAATGCGATATAAAGAAGGGTCTGATACCACCCTGCACACCAGTGTTCAGGATGTATTGGATACCATGCGTGTGGTAGAGGCCTGTTATGAAAGCAATGCACTCGGTGGCGTATCATTAAACAACATATAAAACAAAAGCATTATGTATTTTAAATCCACTTTTTTTGAAGATTACAAGCTTAACGATAAGCGTATTACTTTAGGGAGAACTATTACCGAAACCGATTTTGTGGTGCATGCCGGCCATACCGGCGATTTCTTTCCGCATCATATGGACGAAGCCTGGTGTAAAACGCAACCCTTTGGGCAGCGTATTGCACACGGTACCATGGTATTTAGTATCGGGATTGGCTTAACGGCTTCGGAAATTAATCCTGAAGCATTTTCTAAGGGCTACGACCGTTTACGGTTTGTAAAACCGGTGCACATTGGAGATACTATTCACTCTGAAATCACGATATCTGATAAAAGCGAGGCGAAACGGCCGGACATGGGGACGGTTACCGAACACGTTGAAATAATAAACCAACATGGCGATGTGGTTTTGGTGTGCGATCACCTATTACTTGTAAAGAAGAACGTTTAACAGTTTACTATTTGAATATGCAAATCACAGGTCAAGATAGTGCGCCTTTGGCAGCACCAAAAAGTACAAGTTTGGTAGGGAACTATTTGTTTCCATTTATACTGATAACCTTTTTATTTTTTCTCTGGGGAATGGCCCACAACTTGGACTCCATATTGATACCTCATTTGAAAAAGGCCTGTGAGTTGAACAACCGACAATCGACATTAATTGACACAGCTGTATTTTTTGCATATTTCCTGATGGCCATACCGGCCGGGATGATTATCAAAAAGTTTGGGTACAAAAACAGTATCATTACCGGGTTGTTAGTTTTTGCTATCGGCGCTTTTCTGTTTGTTCCGGCTGCGAATACCAGAACCTACGAACTGTTTTTATTTGCTTTGTTTGTGATTGGTAGCGGACTCACCATTTTGGAAACGAGTGCCAATCCTTATGCAGCTATTTTGGGACCACCAGAATCGGCATCCAAGCGATTGAACCTAGCAGCGTCCTTTAACGGACTGGCAGCTATGGTAGCACCGGTAATAGGGTCCTTATTCATTCTTTCAGGAAAAAACTACACACCAGATCAAATGGATGCAATGACCGAAACCGCCCGATCAGCCTATTTAATGCAGGAAGCCTCTTCTGTGAAACTCCCTTATATTGTTTTGGGTAGTGTACTTATTCTGGTAGCCGTAGTTGTGTATTTTATGAAGTTGCCCGCGTTGAAATTAGAGGCCTCACCGCAGGACAAAATTAAATCGGGCTTCTTTGCCGTTTTAAAAATAGTGCATCTCCGTTGGGCTGTCATCGCACAGTTTTTCTATGTAGGTGCCCAAGTTTGTGTGACCAGCTTTTTTATTAGAATAGCACAACAAGGGGCGGGGTTGGATGAAAAAACAGCAGCATACTATTTAGGGGTATATGGTTTTTTGTTTATGTTGGGACGTTTTGTGGGAACCTTCTTTTTGAAATATGTAAAAGATTATATATTACTATCCACATATTGTTTGCTTAATGTACTGCTTTGCTTGGTGGCCATTTACGGAACTGGGATTTATGTTATTTATGCATTGGGAGGCATAGGCTTTTTTATGTCAATCATGTTTCCCACTATTTTCTCATTAGGTTTGGTTGGCCTAAAATCTAATACAGAAACGGGATCTTCTTGGTTAGTAATGTCTATTGTTGGGGGAGCCATTCTTCCATATATTATGGGAACTTTAATAGATATGAAGCAAGATGATATTCAATCAGGTTATATTATTCCTCTAGTGTGTTTTATAGTAATTCTATATTTTGGTTTAAAAAGGCATAAGCCAAAAACGGTGAACTATTAATTTTTTATTTGCATTAAACCATTTAGTCTATTACAAGTCTAACTTCCAGATTAACTATAAACTAACTAATCATATTTAATTTTAACGTCATTTAATTTGGATAAGTTTTTTTTTTAAATATATTTGAGTAATCGATTACACTGTTTACAATAATCTAATTAAGCAGCCCCTTTACTTGATTGTTTTATTTATTAAAAAAACAAGTAATATTTCAGCATGATAAGCAGTTGCTGGTGTTAAAAAAAATATGGTTTAAAATTAATTAGATGAAAATAACAACTAAACTAATTGGACTATTTCTTTTGTTCCTTTCCTTTAATGTAAATAGTCAAAATTCTAAAACAGACCAAATGGGGCATATGGTTACCAAATGGTTGGTTGCAGACCGGCTTGTAGCAGAATCTAACACCATTTCAGGAAATCCTAAAATAATGGATTCCCCATATGGGAAAGCGGTTTATTTTGACGGTGTTGACGATGCTATATTTTCAAACGATATGCCGTTGGCTGGTATGGAGGAATTTACTGTGGAAATGATCTTTAGTCCTGCAAAAGATGCCCCTTTCGAGCAACGGGTTTTGCACATAGGAGAAATATCAAAAGATCGTATGCTGCTGGAAATTCGTGCCGTAAAAGAACAATGGTACTTTGATGGTTTTGCAGCTTCGGGCACTAACAAAAAAGCATTGATAGATGAAACGCTATTACACCCCTTAGGGAAGTGGTTCCATGTGGCTTTGGTAGTAGGGAAAAATAGTATTAAAACCTATGTAAATGGGACATTGGAATTGTCAGAGGATTATTCATTTTTACCCATACAAACCGGACAAAGTTCCATAGGTGTACGTATGAATAAAGTTTCTTGGTTTAAAGGTGCTGTTTATGAAATTAAGATTACACCTAAGCAATTGAATGCAGACCAATTTATTGTTTTTAAAAAATAAGACCAAACTAACTTTTAAATAATTCATTAATGAAATCAACTAGACAACGCCTCATTTTTTTGTCATTTACCCTTATCGTATTAACCCTCAATGCCCAAACCCAGTTAACCAAGGAAAATATTATAGAAACCATGCATAGAGCCACTAAGTATATGGTGGAAGATGTAAGCAACAACGGTGGTTATGTATGGTATTATATGCCTGACTTCTCAAGACAGTGGGGCGAAATGGAAGCCTACAAAACCATGATATGGTTGCAACACCCAGGCACCATAAGTATGGGGCACGTGTTTTTGGATGCCTACCAAGCAACCAAAGACGAATATTACTATAAAGCTGCCCAAAAAGCTGCTAATGCTATTATTTGGGGTCAAAGTCATGAAGGTGGTTGGAACTATATGATTGATTTTGCAGGCGACCGATCCTTAAAACAATGGTATAGTACCATTGGTAAAAATGGCTGGCGTTTAGAGGAATTTCAACACTATTATGGAAATGCGACTTTTGATGACGATGTGACTTCCGATGCCGCTAGGTTCCTCTTAAGGATGTATTTAGAAAAAATGGATCCTGCCTATAAGCCTGCATTAGATAAAGCCATTGCATTTATACTAGAGAGCCAGTACGAAAATGGAGGATGGCCACAGCGTTACCCATTGGTAAAAGGTTATGAAAAGCCAGGTTTTCCAGATTACACCCCTTTCTATACATTTAACGACGATGTTATTTGGGAAAACATACACTTTTTAATGCAGTGTTATTTAGTGTTGGGTGAAGCGCGTTTTCTGGAACCTATTTATAGAGGGATGAACTTCTACAAAATTTCACAGGATCCTAAAGGAGCTTGGGGCCAACAAGTAGATATGAATATGAGAGCGGCTAGTGCCAGAACCTATGAACCCGCAGCATTTTTACCTGGTGCAACTCGTGAAAATTTATTCCTGCTCATGAAGTTTTATCGGTTAACAGGAGATAAAAAATACCTTGAAGGTGTGCCAAGAGGCATTGCATGGTTAGAAGCCTCTAAGCTTCCAAAAAGCCAAGCGGAAGGTAGGCGCACCCACCCAACATTTATAGATATTAACACCAATGAAGCCATATATGTGCATAGAAGAGGTTCCAATGTGGTTAATGGCGAATATTATGTAGATCATAATGACAAAAATCTATTGTCTCACTATGGAGGCAAAACGTCTGTAAACATCCAAGAAATAAAGGATGAGTATAACAAACTATTAAAACTATCTGAAGAAGAAGCTACCAAAGATTCCCCACTAAAGCCGCAAGAGTTTACCGCCGAAGGTACACCACAAAACTTTTATGATTTAAATAGGTATGTGTTCAATTTTAAACCAGACGAATCAAGAATTAGTGAAATAGTTAATGCTTTGGATGACCAAAACAGATGGTTATCTACTAGGGCCTTTATAAGTAATCCTTATATAGGAGATGGTAAGCCAACAGGGGGTGATACCGATAAATATGCAACTACCCGTGTAGGCGACAAATATGATACATCACCTTATCCAGACGATTCTGGGCAAGAATACATTTCAACAGGTGCTTATATTAGAAATATGAAGCTATTAATCGGGTATCTAAAGACCATAAACTAAAAGTATGATACTATGAAATCAAAATGGATCAAGCGGCTAACGTTTTATATTATTTTAATTGTTTTGGTAGCTCCAGCTATGGCTTTTTTGCATTTTACAACAACAAAGGATTCTCCAATACACATTACTGAAGCAGGTGCCTTAGAATATAAGCTTCAGCCTAACGGCGATCGGGTTCCCGATTATTCCTATTGTGGCTATAAGGCTTCCGAAGCACCATTGCCCAATGTGCCAGTGGTGCTTATCATTGAACAAATAGCAGGTGATGCAACATCATTAATACAATCGGCTATTGATCATGTTTCCAGTTTGCCTGTAGATAAGAATGGGTTTCGAGGAACCATTCTTCTAAAAGAAGGAACCTATAAAATTAATGGAAGTTTATTGATTTCTACTAGTGGTGTGGTGTTACGAGGTAGTGGAAGTGACCAGGATGGTACGGTCCTTTTGGCTACCAGTAAAAACCGTGAAACACTTATTCGTGTAGCTGGGACAAACAATCGTGTATTGGAAACCCCCGTAGCTTTGGAAGAAGCATACTTTCCTGTAAACACAACGAAATTATCTTTCTCTAAAGACCATCCCTTTAAAGTTGGTGATAAGGTGATTGTAAATAGACCCTCAACAAAAGAATGGATAGAAAGTATTGGTGCCGATAAAATAGGCATTTATGTAGACTATACACTTACCAAGTGGGAACCTGGTGATTTTGATATGAATTGGGATCGCAGCGTTGTGGCTATATCAGACAACACGATTACTTTAGATGCCCCCTTAACCAATGGTATTGACCCAAAATATGGGAGTGGTACCGTTTCTCGTTATAACTGGGATGGTAGAATAGATCATGTGGGTATTGAGAATATACGTTGTGAGTCTATTTACGACCCAACCAACGATAAAGACGAAAATCACAGCTGGATGGCCATTACCATGGAAAGTGTGAGTGATTCCTGGGTACGTCGCATTGTGGCTGAAAATTTTGTAAGTTCCGCAGTGGCCATTTGGGAAACCGCTAAACGCATTACAGTAGAAGATTGTAAATCACTTCATCCTGTTGGCGAAATAGGTAACTATCGCCGTTATGCATTTCAAACTCTTGGGCAGCAAGTACTATTTCAACGTTGTTATGCCGAGTATGCCTATCATGCTTACTCTGTAGGCTTTACAACACCAGGACCCAATGCCTTTGTACAGTGTTACTCCTACTTGCCCTATAATTTTAGTGGTGCTGTGGGCGGTTGGTCTAGCGGTATTCTATTTGATAAAACAACCATAGATGGGGGTTCGCTTAGTTTTGACTATCGCGATGTGGATGGTCAAGGAGGGGGTTGGAGTACAGCCAACTCATTAAGCTGGCAAACCAGGGCTGCTAAAATCCATTTAACAAAACCACCCGAAGCCCAAAATTGGGCCTATGGCAGCTGGGCACAAGGTTATGGAAGTGGTCACCATGAATTGCAACATACCTTTATAAACCCAGAAAGTATTTTTTATGCACAACTGGAAGCCCGTACCGGCAAAAAATCAGAAGAACAAGATAAAATATTGGTGTATCAGTCTAATGAAACCACTGCGCCATTGCCTGAATTAACTGCTCAATATAGTGAGCGTTCTAGAACTCCTGATTTAATTATGGATGCTTGGATTGATCAAATGATTGAAAAATACCCCATTACTTCTGATGTTTCAAAAGCTAAAACTTGGGGGCTAGCAGACAATAAAATCAAACAACTTAAAGCTGATGTTGTTCGTGTAGAACTTAAAGACGGACGCTTTATTAAAGACGATAAAATCCTATATGGAGGTAGAAATAGAACCTCATTATGGCGTGGCTCCACAAGGCCCTCCCAATTACGAAGACCCAGCCCCAATTTGGTTAGGTTTGTGCCGGGACGTATAGGTAGAGGACTTACAGACGATTTAGATGTCTTGGTTGATGACATGCAAGAAAGGCATACCACTGTTATGCAAAGCTTTCCAGCACTTTGGTATGAACGTCGCCGTGATGATCATGCCAGAACCAGACGTGCCGATGCCGATGTTTGGGCGCCATTTTATGAGCAACCCTTTAGCAGAAGCGGCCAGGGTGAAGCGTTTGATCGTTTGAGTAAATATGACCTTACCAAATGGAATACTTGGTACTGGAATCGTTTAAAGACATTTGCCGACTTGGCAGATTACAATGGTCTGCTATATGTACAGGAACATTTTTTGCAGCATAATATTATTGAAGAAGGAGCCCACTGGGCAGATTACCCATGGCGAACTGCTAACAATATTAATAATACTGGCTTTGCAGAAAACCCCGCATACGCTGGAGATAAGCGTATTTATATGGCCGAAGCATTTTACGACACTACCAATGCAGTGCGTACTAAGTTATACCGTAATTACATTCGTAAGAGCCTAGATAACTTTAAAGATAACAAGAACATTATACACCATATTGGTTGGGAATATACAGGCCCTTTGCATTTTGTGGAATTCTGGTTGGACGTTATTGCCGAATGGGAGCAAGAAAACAACCAAAACGTATTGGTTATGCTATCGGGTACCAAAGATGTACAAGACACTATCTTATCCAATCCCAAGTATTCCAAATTAATAGATGTTATAGATATCCTACAATGGAAATACCGTGCCGATGGTAGTACTTATGAGCCGCCCGGAGGTGTTAGTCTAGCAGCTCGGCAATATGCCCGTATCATGAATCCTGGAGAGACTTCTTTCGATCAAATTTACAGGGCTGTTCTTGAGTATAGAACCAAATACCCTAATAAGGCTGTTGTGTATTCGCAAAGAGGAGCACCCTATTCTAACTGGGCTACCTTTATGGCTGGGGGCTCCTTTGCGTCTTTGCCCACTATAGATGATGAAGCCTTTTTTGAAGATGCCGTAAATATGTTAAGTTATACCACTAAACATTCAGGATATAATGATTATGTGCTTGGAAAAAAAGGATTGGGTTATATTATTTACAGTGATATGCCCCAGATAAATATTGATTTAAACAACGATTCAAAATCATATAAATTGGACTGGATTAACCCAAAAACTGGTGAAATTATCAAAACAAAAATACGAGTTAAGCAACAGGTTACTAATTTAAAAACTCCTATAGAAGGCGCTGTGGTAGCTTGGCTTCACAAATAACAAATAAAGCTAAACTATGTTATTTAACCAAACACGAAACAAAACATTATTAAGTATACTATGTATGTTGCTAGGGTTTTATTTTGCTCCAGCACAAAATCATCAAGGTGATTTGTACCAGGATTTAGAATTTCATAAAGACCATATTGTCTATAAAGGGCAAAAAATTATTCTGGGTCCTAAGGCCTTTTTTCTTGATGGACAACTATCAGATAAAGAAGCCGCTAAATATAACTATGTTTATAATTCTGTAAACGAAGCTTCCAAACACCTTACCAATGGCTCCGAATATGACCCTATGGTTTTGTACATAGCACCTTGGGTGTATTGGATAGATGATCCAGACGACCCAGAAATTAGAATACCAAAGGGTAATCAAAGAGCACCTTTTGGGTTGGAAATTGAATGTGAATGGTTGCGATTTCAAGGCTTGTCTGATGATGCGCAAAATGTAGTTTTAGCATGTAATCGAGGGCAAACCATGGGATCCAAAGGAAACTTTACCATGTTTAGAATAAGTGGAGACGGTACCAGTGCCGAGAATATCACCTTTGGTAACTATTGCAATATTGACTTGGTATATCCGCTCAATCCTAAACTCAACAGGGAGAAACGAGGCTCGGCCATAGTCCAGGCACAGCTCATTTTTGCGGATGGTGATAAAGTTGTAGCCCGCAATACCCGTTTTATGAGTCGCCTGAATCTCATGCCATTTCTGGGTAGCAAACGTACGCTGTTTGACCGGTGCCATTTTGAATCTACCGACGATGCTTTAAATGGTTCTGCCGTGTATCTTAACTGTACCTTAGGCGTATATTCATCAAAACCTTTTGGAGGTACGCGCGGTACAGGAGCCGTGTTTTTTAATTCAGATATTGAATCGTTTTCCCGCGGTCCTCAGTATTTTGTAAAAGGGCGTGGGCCCGTAACGGCTGTCGATACACGTTTTTCCGGAGAACACGTAGATTATGTTGGCTGGCGGGATATCCCCGATGTAGAAGCACGGTACTACCAATACGATGTCCGTTTGAATGGGACGCCTATTATGCTTAGTGAAAATGAATCCTATGCTACTGTGGACATGACCGGTAAAGACGTATTAAACGCCTACCGGTTTCAGTACAACGATCAGGTAGTTTACAATACCTATAATTTATTGCGGGGGGATGACGATTGGGATCCTATGGGAATCAAACCCATGGTACAGGCTGCCGAGAAAAGTACCGGAAACAACTACACCACGGTTCCAACACAACTTATTATTCAGCCCACGCGACAAACTTTGGAAACTGGTAAGGACAGTTTGTTGTTAGAAGCCACCGTAAATCGTTTTGGTAATTATGAAATCAAAGGCATTCCTATTAACTGGAAACTCGCAGCGGAATATCAACCTTTTGCTACATTAAAAGTAAACAATGATGGTACTTGTTTGGTCGTGCCGACCAACAATGAACCGGAGACAAAAGAGATTATTGTTACCGCATCGACAGCTTCCGGATTGGAGTGGGCGAGTGTATTGTATATAGCCCCCTCATTTATTGATCCACCAACGTTTATTAAATCACCAAGCATCACCAAACCCAAAGCGGGTAAACTCCATGTGAATTATACGTTGGATATGCCTTATGAAGACCAATCTCACATTAGTTGGTACCGTTGTACCGATGCCAAAGGGAGTAACCCTATAGAAATTGCCGTGTCTAGGTTTAATGAGCCTATGGCAGACTACACACTATCTGCAGGCGACATCGGGTATTACATTATGGCCAGTGTGCGTCCCAACCATTTGCGTTGCGACCCCGGTGCACCTGTAACTGCTGTTTATATAAAAGCCATTACCGCAAAACATGTGACCGACAACTCTAGCATTTTGATGGCCGACTTGGAGCACATGTCAGGTAAATATCAACCCCAAACACTACCCGGCTTTTGGGCTTTGGATAGCTATGCACCAGCCGACACCCATGATTTTGATTGGGAAGGCGATAATAGCCAAGACCCTTGGTACTATGGCGAGGGTATTAACGGTGCCGCAGGCACCAAAGGTTTTGTACAAAACACCAAAGGTGCCCGCATGCGCTATACGCCTGTTGGTAATACCTTTGGGGATATGCAGGTGAGCTTTATAGCAGTGCCCTCTAAAACCGCAGGGCAGGGCTTTAGTAGTGCACGCGCCCAGTATATGGATATAGGTATTAAAATGGATGTTGAAAAGATGAATGGCTATGCCTTACGCCTTATCCGCACTACCAAATATCATGATGCCATCGATTTTATTTTAATGAAATACAATAATGGCATAGCTACAGCTATTAGCGACCCAGTATCGGCATCCTGTTACCGACCAAATTGTAAAATCACAGTTACTGTTAAAGGCAATAAGTTAATGGTGCATGCTGAAAATATGTTAGATTATTTTACAGTTCATGGTGAGGATGGTGTTGTAAATGTAGTAGATATGCAAGCCGAAATAGTTCCTAACAAGTATGGCGGTGTAAGTTTCCAGCATACAGGAACCGTAAGAAGTGGAGCGACCTTAATTAAGGATTTAAAAATAGAATGGTTTTAAAAACCTTGCAGGGTTAAACAAAAAAGAAAAGACAACTAAATGAGACAACCAACATTAAAAACAGCAATCGTTTTAGGGGTTATAGCAATTTTAACCCTAACCCATTGCAAAAACAAAACAGAAGCAAATATACCAGAGGACACCAAAGAAGAAAACACATTTGAAAACCCCATACTAGGGGGTGATTATCCCGATCCGTCCATTGTTCGTGTGGGTAAAGATTATTATATGACACATTCTTCCTTTAATTACTATCCGGGACTCATCGTTTGGCATTCTACCGATTTGGTTAATTGGAAGCGTATATCGCATGCCATTACCAAAAATGTAGGTTCCGTTTGGGCACCCGACTTAGTGTATGTCAATAATAAATATTATATCTACTTTCCTGCAGGAGGAACCAATTGGGTAGTATATGCCGATTCGCCAGAGGGTCCTTGGAGTGATCCGGTAGATTTAAACTTAAGAGGCTTTATAGATCCCGGGCATCTAGTAGATGAAAGTGGTGAGCGTTATTTATATCTTTCCGATGGTTATGTAGTGAAACTTACCCCCGATGGTTTATCCGCTGCCGAAGAACCTGTTGAAAACTATAAGGGATGGGAATTCCCTAAAACATGGAGTACAGAATGTTTTTGTTTAGAGTCTCCAAAATCTACCGTTAAAGATGGGTACTATTACCTCACAACAGCCGAAGGAGGAACCGCAGGGCCCGCAACAGCCCACATGGTGGTATCGGCAAGAGCTAAATCACCTTACGGCCCTTTTGAGAATTCTCCCTACAACCCCATTGTACACACCGAAAATCGATCTGAACGCTGGTGGAACCAAGGGCATGGTACTTTGGTAGATGATGCCAATGGCGATTGGTGGATTATGTACCATGGTTACGAAAAACATTTCCAAACACTGGGAAGACAAACGCTTATGTTACCTATTGAATGGACTGAAGATGGCTGGTTTAAAGTGTCAGATGGAGTAAACGCAGCCGATAAGATTACCGCTCCCAAATTAAGCCCATCAGAGAAAGCTATTGCGTTGAGTGATGATTTTAATGACGCACTGGGGCTTCAATGGCAATTCTATAAAGATAATGATCCGGACAGAATTGTTCTAACCGATGGCAAATTAGAATTCAAGGCTAAAGGTACGTCCTTTGCAGATAGCTCACCGCTTTTAGTAAACAGCAGTGATAGAAAATATGAAGTTCAAGTAGAATACACTTTAGAACCAGGTGTTGAATTTGGGCTTTGCCTGTATTACAATGAAGTTGCCAACATGCATATCTCGGCAACCGATGAGCGCTTTGCCGTATTCAATCGCCAGCGACGAAAAATCAGTGAACCCAACACCTTGGGCAATCATGGTTACTTGCGTATTCTAAATGATGAGAATGAAGTGAGTTTCTATTTTAGTGCCAATGGAACCAACTGGACACGTGTAGAACGTAGTATTGAGGCGAGTGGTTTTAACCATAATGTATTTGGAGAATTCCTTAGCTTACGTGCCGGATTGTTTGCCTTTGGAGAAGGAACTGTGCAATTTGACAATTTTATATATAAAGTGATTGACTAACTTAATAATTCAAGAACAATGCTTATCAAGACCCGTATAAAACAACTACTGCTATTTGCACTCATTATAAGTGTTAGTGGTGTGTTATACGCTCAAAAAGATTCTAATACCATTAGTACCCGTCCTTTTAGAGACGGGGTAAGCCATTGGTATAATATTAAAAATGCACACAGTTTGGTAGATCCCGTTCCCAATCAGCCGCGCTATGAGGAAACCGATTATACGCTTATTGCTGATAACATAATTCGTTTTCAAAGGGATAACGGCGGTTGGCCTAAAAATTACGACATGCGTGCTATACTCACCCCAGAACAAATAGCCCATGTTGTTGAAACGAAACCTATGACCAACACCACATTTGATAACGCCACCACCTACACGCACATCTATTACCTGGCACAAGTGTACACCGCTACCGGCGAGGAAAAATACAGAGAGGCCTGTGTTAAAGGCATTAAGTTTATACTTGACGCCCAGTACCCTAACGGTGGCTGGCCACAGTACTATCCCGTGGGCCAGGGCTACAACCAGTACATTACCTTTAATGACGGTGCCTATATAGGTATTATGAATCTGTTGAAAAAGATTGTTAAAAAAGATCCAAACATTGCTTTCATTGATGATGAAGATTTGATGCTTAAAGCCATATCTGCATATAACAAAGGCTTGCATTGCATACTAAGTGCCCAGATTAAGGACCAAGGTGAGCTAACAGCATGGTGCCAACAACACAATCACATTGACCTATCACCAGCGTGGGCACGTGATTTTGAGCCGCCCAGTATTTGCAATGGAGAGAGCTCAGAAATTGTTATGTTTTTAATGGACATAGACCATCCCAGCGATAAGATAATAAAAGCCATACAAAGCGCCGTAAAATGGTTTGAAGATTCCAAGATTTACAATACCAAAATTGAATCTTTTGATATAGAACCATTCGAGTCTAAATACAAAACCGTAACTAGAGATCGTCGTGTAGTTAACGACCCCAAGGCGCCTCCTATCTGGACACGTTATTACGAGTTGGGTACACAACGACCTTTGTTTTGCGACCGTACCAGCGAATTTTTATATACCTTGGCAGAAGTAGGGGTAGAACGCCGCAGTGGGTATGCTTGGTACACCTACGCACCCCAAGGCGTATTGGACAGGTACCCCGATTGGCAGAAAAAGTGGGCGCCATTAAATAATGTATTAGCACCCTAAAAAAACATTATGCATAAAAAAATATTAGTCATAGCAACCTTATTAGTAAGTTCCATAATATGTGCACAAGGAAACGATACCATAGCGCGTTATGCAAACATTATAAAAGATTACGTTTACAAAGATTATAAAAACATGTACCGCCCCGGCAGTGGTTCATTGGTTTATCCGTTTCTCACACCCGGAAGCAACCAATATGATAATGTATTGTGGGATTGGGATTCTTGGCTAAGTAACATTGCCCTTAGGCAAATACTAACCGATGTGGGTTCTGCTAAAGATAAAAACGAAGCCATTAAATATGAACAAGGCTGTGTGCTTAACTTTTTACATTATGGTGATTGGGACGGTTATTTGCCCATTGTTATTTGGGCCGACTCCAAGCCTAGGGATATTATGCCCGAGAACATTTACAATGTAAACATGCACAAGCCTGTCTTGGCACAGCATGCAGCGTTTATAACCAAAACCAATGGAGGAGATGCCGAATGGCTCCGTGAAAAGTTCTATCACCTACAAGCCTTTGTAAATAATTACAAGTCTCACCACAGGCACAAGGCAACAGGTTTGTATTATTGGCAAAACGATGTGGCTATTGGTGTAGATAACGACCCGGCCACTTTTTTCAGACCGGCCAAAAGTTCTGGTTCCATTTACCTAAACTGTTTAATGTACAAAGAATTACTAGCTATGGTGTATTTGGCAAATCAATTAAACCAATCTGAGATAGGAGAGGAGTTTGCCAGAGATGCTGAAGACTTAAAGGCCGCTATACAAGAACACTGCTGGGATGAACGTGATGGGTTCTTTTACAGTGTAGATTTAAATTTAACCCCTGCCACCAATCGTTTAGATAGTACGCTTGGTAAGGAATTTATGATTCATAGTGGCTATCCACGTGATTATGATTGTTTAATACAACGTATAGAAGTCTGGTCTGGTTTCTTAGCCCTATGGGCAGGTGTAGCAACACACCAGCAGGCGGAGCGTATTGTAAAAGAACACTATGCAAATCCTAAAACCTTTAACGCACCATCGGGCGTGCGTACCTTATCTAAAATGGAAAAGATGTACAGCATGCGTGCCAGTGCCAATCCATCTAATTGGCGTGGGCCCATTTGGGGCATTTCAAACTATATGGTATTTAAAGGTTTAAAAAACTATGGTTTTAATAATGAGGCCAAGGAATTAGCGTCCAAAACCATTTGGTTGTTTGGAAAAGATTTTGAAAAGAACGGTGCCCTACATGAATATTACGAACCCGAAACAGGCGAACCTCTTTTAAACAAAGGATTTCAAAACTGGAACTATCTGGTGTTGAATATGATTGCCTGGTTAGAAGGAAAGCAGGTAGTTGAGGAATTTTAGGATGATTGAGTTGGGATTGCAGTTGAAGTCCCAGTCTTAATGGTCGGCATCTGAACCCTTAAACGTTAAACTAAAAGAAAAACTAAATAATAAACAAATGAAAGCACTACTATCAATCAGTATTACTTTACTATACATTGTTGGTGCGTGTGCACAGCAAGAACCCATAAAAGGAGGTCCTTACTATTGGAAGGATCTGCCTGTTAGCAAAAGTGAAGACAGAGAAGGCAGGAAAATATTAGAAGGTGTGTCTCCTCACTTCCAGTACATAGAAATTCATGCTACCACGCAATATCCTGGAGCGGCACCCTCAACGGCGCATGCTAATGATGATATTGAGGAATGCATTATGTTAAAGAAGGAAAAATGAAAGTGTCGTTCGATACTGAAAGCACTATTCTAGAAGCAGGTGGTGTGCTCTCCTTAATGCCCAAACAAATGCATTCCTTGCAAAATGTGGGCGATACCAATCTAACCTATTATGTAATTCGGTACAAATCTAAAAAACCTATGAATTTGGAAAGAGCCCATGCCAATGGTGGTAGCTTATTGCTTAATGTATCCGATTTAGAATTCAAGAAAACCGACCGCGGGGGTGCTATAGACTATTTTAACAGGCCAACAGCTATGTGCGAAAATTTTAATATGCATGCAACACTATTAAATGTAAAAGGTCCCAGTCATGCCCCACATGCACATCTAGAAGGTGAGATTTTTTTAATAGTATCGGGAAATACCGAAATGACCATAGATGGAAAAGATTATAAAGGCAGTGCTGGCGATTTGTTTTTTATAAAATCGCAACTTATGCATGGTATGCGTAATGCTACCGATAGTCCTTGTAAGTATATCGTGCTAAAATGGAAATAAGTAGAGATAAACATAAATAACAACCAAAACTTGAAAGCGAATCATTAAAAAATTAATATTATGAAAACATTATTGTTAAGTATCATACTATTTTGCACCATAAGTGCAAGTGCCCAGTTAAGTCCCGTAAAAGGCGGCGTTTATAAATGGGACGAACTTCCAGTAACCAAAAGTGAAGACCGCGAGTCCAGGGCCATATTAGAAGGCACTTCGCCACATTTAGAATATTTTGAAATGCACGCCACCACGCAGTATCCCGGTGCCAAGCCCAATAAGCCTAATGCAAATGAGGATATTGAGGAATGTATTATAGTAAAAGAGGGCCAAATGAAAGTAACCATAGAAGGTAAAAGCGAAATAGTAGGTCCAGGAAGCGTTATACTATTTATGCCACAGGAAGAACATGCTATGGAAAATGTAGGCGATACCAACCTAACCTATTATGTATTGAGTTTTAAATCTAAAAAACCCATGGACATCCAACGCGGTAAAGCAAATGGCGGTTCGGTAATTTATAATGCGGCCAATTTAGAATTTATACCCAGTGAAAAGGGTGGTGGTATTCCTTATTTTGATAGGGCTACCAGTATGCATGAACGTTTTGAGATGCATATCACACAATTAAACCGTAAAGGCTTAAGCCATGCACCGCATAAACATATAGAAACCGAGATTATTTTAGTTATTTCTGGCGATACCAACATGGGTATAGACGGAACAGTATACGAAGCTTCAGCAGGCGATTTCTATTTGGCAAAATCACAACTAATGCATGGGGTGGGTAACGCTAAAGAAACACCATGCAAGTATTTCGCATTTAAATGGAACTAAAAAAATAAACATGTACATAACATTCCTTAAACATACAATTATAGCATGTCTGGTCGGGGTGCTTGCTAATGTAGAATTACAAGCGCAGCGCGTACACGACATTTCTTGGCGACGAATCATACAAAAAGAAGAAGGCCCCTGGTTTGCCTCAGAAGAAGCCAAAGCCATGGCCGAAAATGTGTTGCTGTACCAACGCAATGTAGGAGGTTGGCCCAAAAACACCCAAATGCAAAAACCCCTTAGTAAAGCTGAGAAAAAAGCATTGCTAAAACTAAAAAGCAGTACCGAAACCGCTACAACCGATAACGGTGCCACCATTCAAGAAATGCTGTTCCTTTCAAAAATGTACCGCCAAGTACCCGATGAACGTTATAAAGCAGCCTTTTTAAAAGGTTTAGATTATATCTTGGAGGCACAGTACAACAACGGTGGCTGGCCACAATTTTATCCCTTAAGAAAAGGTTATTACACCCATATTACCTATAACGACGATTCTATGGTAAACATCATGAATTTGTTAAAGGACTTAAAGGACAATACAGGCGTTTATGCCATCAAACCTCCCCAAGCTGTTGCCCAAAGCATAGAAGAGGCGTTTAACAAGGGCATTGATTGCATATTAAAAACCCAGTATAAACAAAACGGCGTATTAACCGCTTGGTGTGCACAGCATGACGAATTTACTTTAGAACCCGCCAAGGCACGTTCATACGAATTGCCATCCTTGAGTGGAAAAGAATCAGCGGGTATTGTATTGTTGCTAATGTCTTTAGAAAACCCTTCAGAAGCCGTTAAAAAAGCGATTAACAGTGCCGTAGATTGGTTTAAAAAAGTTAAAATAACCAACCTAAAGCAAGAACGTATCTACGATGCATCTGGAGCCTTTTTAGACCGGAAAATGGTTGAGGTAGCAGATGCCGACCCTCTTTGGGCACGGTTTATGAACCTAGAAGACAACAAACCTTTCTTTTGTGATAGAGATGGTATTAAAAAAGCCACGCTGGCCGAAATAGGCCATGAACGTAGAAACGGTTACGCCTGGTATGTTAACGACCCAAAGGATGTGCTGGAAGCCTACCCAAAATGGAAAGCCAAACACGATACCCCGCGCAAAGCACAACAGGCTCCAAAAGACGCTTATAACATGGTAGTGGCCAAAGATGGCAGTGGCGACTTTACCACCATACAAGAAGCCATGTATGCTGCCAAGGCATTTCCTTACCAACGGGTTATTATAAACATTAAAAATGGCGTGTACAAAGAAAAAGTACATGTGTACTCCTGGAACACTTATGTTACCTTTATTGGTGAGAGCAAAGAAAACACCATTATTACTTATGATGACTATTTTAGCAAGCTAAACTTAGGAAGAAACAGTACCTTCCATACATCTACCTTATTAGTAGAAGGTAACGATTTTATAGCCAAAAACCTCACCATACAAAATACCTCTGGGCCAGTAGGCCAAGCAGTGGCGGTATCAGTGAATGCCGATCGGTGTTATTTTGAAAACTGTGCTTTTCTGGGGTATCAAGATACCGTTTATACCGCAGGCGAAGGCTTTAAGCAATATTTTAAAGATTGTTTTATAGAAGGCACGGTCGATTTTATTTTTGGAGAAGCCACTGTGTTGTTTGAAAACTGTACCATAAACAGTAAATCGAATTCCTATATAACGGCGGCATCAACACCAAAAGGGCAACCATTTGGTTATGTGTTTAAAGACTGTAAACTAACGGCCGATGCCAATGTAGATGCCGTTTATTTAGGAAGGCCCTGGCGCCTGTATGCCAAAACCGTATTCATTAATTGTAATATGGGCTCCCATATACGCGCCGAAGGCTGGCACAATTGGTCTAAAGAAGAAGCCCAGACCACAACCTTCTATGGGGAGTACAACAATTCCGGTCCCGGGTTTAAGCCCACAAGTCGCGTGCCCTGGTCGCATCAGTTAAAAGCTTCCGAAGCAAAACAATATACAAAAGACAACATATTAAAATCAAACACCGAAAACACAAAAACAGCTTGGTATTAGAAGTTGTGATGTTGAGTTGCGGTCGCAGTCGCAGTTTTCACATAAACCTATAAACTTAAATAAACCCATAAATTCAAATAAACAATGAAGTCCTTTTTAATAACAACATACATCATTTTATTAATAACAGCCTCCAGCTGCATGGCCCAACAAACCACCATTTATACCATTGGCGATTCTACCATGGCCAATAAAAAAAATCCAGAAGAAAACCCAGAGCATGGTTGGGCCCAAGTATTGCAGCAATTCTTTACCAATAGTGCAGTAATAGACAATCGGGCTGTAAACGGTAGAAGCAGTAGAAGTTTTATAGGCGAAAACCGCTGGGATTCTATACTGCAAACCTTAAAAGAAGGCGACTTTGTATTCATTCAATTTGGGCATAACGACCAAAAATTTAAAGCCCCAACCCGTTACACCAATCCGCATGTTACCTACCGCCATAACCTAATAAAATTTGTAGAAGAAACCCGTGCAAAAGGCGCCATACCCGTGCTGTTTTCATCCATCGTTAGGCGTAACTTTAACGAGCATGGCGTGTTGATAGACACCCACGGCGAATACCCTTTGGAAACCCGTCTGGTAGCCATGGAGTACAACGTGCCTTTTATAGACTTACAATATTTTACAGAACATTTAGAGGAAAGCTATGGCGTAGAAGGCTCTAAAAAATTGCATTTACATTTTGAGCCCGGTGAACATCCGTATTACAAAAATGGAAAGCAGGACAATACCCATTTATCTAAACTAGGAGCCACCGAAATTGCCAAACTGGCCGTAGCCGAATTAAAAAAGAAAGTACCAGAACTCGTAAAATACATTAAATAAAAACAAACAAATGAAGTACACCCTATTAATAGGTCTTTTATGTTGTTTCCAGCTTGCAAGCGCACAACATATGGAAAAACATGCCCAGACCATTACAGCTATAGAACAAAATATAAGTTTGCCTACCATTCCTAACTACACCGTAAATGTAACCCAATACGGAGCCAAGGGCGATGGCATTAAAAACAGTAAGCCCGCTTTTGATAAGGCCATGAAGGCATGTGCCAAAAAACAAGGCGGCACCATTATAGTACCAGCAGGTATTTATAAATTAAACGGTCCCATCCATTTTGTAAGTCACGTAAACCTACATTTACAGGCCGGAGCTAAAATTATATTCGGCTCTAACCCTAAAGATTACCCTATGGTATTAACCAGTTGGGAAGGCACCGCGCTGTACAATTACAGCCCCATGATTTATGGTTTAAATGTAGAAGATGTAGCCATTACCGGAACAGGCACTATAGATGGCGAAGCCAAAAACACCTGGAATACTTGGCGCGATAAACAAAGCAAAGGGCAACAAAGAAGCCGAACCATGAACCACGAACAGGTACCAGTAAAAGACCGCGTATTTGGAGAAGGTTATTATTTACGGCCACAGCTTATTCAATTCGTTAACTCTAAAAACATACTCATAGAAGATGTAAAAGTTGAAGATTCGCCCTTTTGGTGCATCCACATACTTAAAAGTGAAAGTGTTACCCTAAGAGGGCTAAAATATGATGCCCACAATAAGAATAATGATGGATTGGACATTGAGCAATCTAAAAACGTTTTAATCGAGGACATCGATTTTAATAATGCCGATGATAATATAGCCATAAAAGCCGGACGAGATGATGATGGTAGGCGCCATGCCGATAGACCTTCAGAAAATATAGTCATTAGAAATTGCCGTTTTAAAGGCCTGCACGCCCTAGTAATAGGCAGCGAAATGTCGGCCGGCGTAAAAAATATCTATGCCTATAACTGTAAAGCCAGTGGCTATTTAAAGCGGGGCATTTATGTAAAGACCAATTCCGATAGGGGCGGCTACATAAAAAACATCCATATAGATGGAATGGCTTTTGGCAATGTTGAGGACGGTATATATATGACCAGTAATTACCACGGTGAGGGCAGTGGCCTGTATCCTTCAAAAATATCAAACATAAGCATATCCAACGTAAGCTTTAAAACCGTGTTAAACACAGCCATTGTAATAGAAGGCTACCCCGAACATAAAGTTGAAAACATTCATTTAGATACCCTAAGCTTTCAATCGGCAAAAAATGGCTTAACCCTAACCAATACCAAAAACATACAGTTTAACGAAGTTGTTATAGGCGAAAAGCAGGGCGTACCCAGTGCAGTGCATTAAAAATTATTAAAATAATAGAAGCCAAGATTAACAAATGCTTTTTTTTAACTATTTTAGTTAAAACTTTAAATGCTAATTGGTTATGAGGTTAAGCAGGTTCTTATTATTAATTGTTTTGGTAGCCTGTTCATCAAATAAAGATGAAGCTGCGCCGCCAGATAGGTTTAGTGGCGAAGATTTATTTTCGCAAGCAAATCAGTCTGAAAAAATTTTAATGGGAAAATGGTATTTTGCATACCAATACATCCAAAAGCAAGATGCAACAGATTCTATTTCATACGATTCGGGCTCTGATTATGGTAATCTTAACAGAACAGACACCATTCAATTTTATTCTAATAAGCTTGTAGTTTTTAATACAACCTGTCCCATTGAAAATCCGTCCAAACCATTGGTTAAGCTAGTAGAATCAGAGTCTGGAAAATACTTCTTGCCCTGCTTTCCAAGTGGTGTTAACGGTTGGCTTATAGATAATGATGTATTGCATTATTACAGGGGGTTCAACTCAAACGACTTTTTATCCTACCCCATTTCAGAAATAAATAACGATTCCATAATGTTTTTATATAAAGACTACCCCGAAAACAGCCCCAATGGTTTAGATAAAGAATACGCTGTTTTTTATAAAAAGCAGTAAAATAGAATGATCCCTGCGCCTAAAACCCATTACACATTTAATGGACTATACCTATTACCCACCTATAACGGCATATTAAAACACATTAAAACAAGAATAAAAAAATGCATTTTATCGAAAATGCCTTAAATCATTTAATTACAGGATTTTAACTACACAACAAATGTTAAAATTTTATTAAATAAGAGTTTTTA
Source organism: Aestuariibaculum scopimerae (assembly GCF_059428085.1). Classification (NCBI taxonomy): domain Bacteria; kingdom Pseudomonadati; phylum Bacteroidota; class Flavobacteriia; order Flavobacteriales; family Flavobacteriaceae; genus Aestuariibaculum; species Aestuariibaculum scopimerae. The sequence goes on along the minus strand of NZ_CM182089.1, from coordinate 765,670 downwards.
CAATAAAATTAAATTGTTATTCCTACTAAATTTGTAAGTTTGTCACACAATGACCCCCAAAATATTACAAAATATACAGAAGATTTGAGCAATAAACCTACATTCCAAAACTTAAACAACAAAGCTATTTATAGAAAAATAAAGTATGTTGGTAAGAATCATACTATTATTAATAATTGCACAAGTTATATTACTAAAAGTATTAAGGTTACTATAAAAAATATTAAGGCTGTTGTTAAAAACACATCTGCAATTCCCAATAAAACTAGTTTAGTTCTCAATAAAACCAGTCTAGCTTTTAATAAAACTAGTTTAGTTCTCAACAAAACCAGTTTTGTTCTCAATAAAACTAGTTTTCTTATCAGCAATACCAGTTTTATGGCCAATTACACTTGTTTTCTTCTGAATAAAACCAGTGAAATTGTTAGTAACACCAAGGAATTTATAAATTTTACTGGATTTTTTCATCGAAATTTTACTTTTAATTATACAAGCACATACATATTTACTCATAAATTAATTTATTATTAACACCTTAATCATTTAAATTATGTCTGGATATTATCCTACACAAGAAAGTCAATTAGTAAGTTGGCTTAAAAACTTTAAAACAAAAATTGTAACAGAGGGGCCTAATGTTGGGCTTACCGTAGATCAAACAAATGAAGCAGTTGCAGACTGCGATGCTATTCTTACTGGAATTGATGGTGCTGAAGAAGCTAAGGTGAATTTGAATTCTGCAATGGAATTAAAAAAAGATGCCAAGCGAGATAATGGTAAAAGTTTGCGAGCCACGGTTGCCCAAATTAAAACCAATCCTAATTACACCAAGTCTATAGGAGAGACTTTAGGAATTGTGAGCGGTAGTACATCTGAAAATTTGAATAATAAAAAACCTATTATAAAAGCCAGACCTTATCCGGGGTATGTGCGTATAAAATTCACTAAAAAAGGGTTTACGGGTGTTAATATTTACTCACGCTTAAAAGGTACAGAAGGGTGGGAGTTTTTATCGCGCGATACCAACAGTCCATACGATGATAAAAGAGCACTTATAAATCCATCCATACCAGAAACCCGTGAATACATGGCCATCGGGCTTAAGGGTGATAATGAGATTGGACAACAAAGCGATATTATAAGCGTTGTTTATGGCGGTTAACATTATTTAGAAGATTTTTTTTTTTGGGGCTTCAGGACACTTGTCCTGATTTATTTGATCGGAAAGAGGCGTTGTTATGGCGCCTCTTTCATTTTTATAACCCGTTTTTCATCATGGCTTCTTAGGGCGGCTTCAATAACCTGTATTACTGCCATGCCTTCCTGTGCAGTTACGGGCAATGGCTTTCCGTTCATGATAGTTTCGTACACCCCATCAAAATAGTCCATATAACTACCTGCCAGGGTAGATATGTATGTGTTAATGACTTTACCATCTTTTTCAGTATGCAGCGTACCACGTTCCTCAATAGGTTCAATGCCCCACTCATTGGTGCCAGGCAGTTTTCCTGCTTGAAGGTCGGCTTCTTGAACATCGGCTTTCGATTTTATAAACGACCCCTTAGTACCATGTAGCACATTGCCCGGTAAAGGTTCGCGTACATAGTAACTGGATTTTAAAATGACCCGGTGGGTGGGGTAAAACAATTTTAAATCGAAATAATCGCCCACTTTTGAGTTTGGCCTATAGCTATCCAAATCGGCAAACAAGGCATTGGGCATACCAAACAATTGCAGGGCCTGGTCTATAAGGTGCGAACCCAAATCGTATAAACTCCCCACGGCTGCCGTGGGGGTTTCTTTGTGTACTTTATAGCTTAATTCGGGGTCGTATCTGTCATAATGCAGCTCGGCCTCAACAATATCGCCCAGCCAACCTTCGCTTAATATTTTTTGCACCGTTTTAAAATCGCTGTCATAACGGCGGTTGTGGTACACCGAAATAACCACGTTTTTTTCCTTTGCCAAAGCAATAAGCTCTTGGGCTTGAGCAACCGTGGCAGTAAAAGGTTTTTCTATAATGGCATGCTTGCCGGCAAGAATTACTTTTTTAGTATAATCGAAATGTGTAATGTTGGGTGTATTTACAATTACCAAATCAATAACATTATCAGCCAACATATCCTCCAAAGTCCGGAACGTTTTAACGGTTGGGTATTGGGCTTCAGCAAGGTTTTTGGTGCGTTCAAAAACACCATAAAAATTAAACTTTGGGTTAACAGAAATGAACGGCGCATGGAAAACTTGGCCACTCATACCGTATGAACACAAAGCTGTGTTTATTTGTTGCATTTTTTATAGTTTTATAAGTTACTGCGTAGCGGTTATAGTATTGTAAAAACATGATACCTCCTTGTTGAAATTCCGCGTAGCGCCTGCCTATCGGCAAGGCAGGTATAAACAACCCATAATGTTAAACACCTACGGTGTATATGGGGTGGGGGAATTATGCTTTTCTACAATACTTAATACCCTACGGGTAAAAGACTTGTTTTTCTACTTTTAATATCTAACCTCTATTAGGCATTGGTTTAATATCGGTTAAATCTTCAATTTTTATGGGTTTGCCAGATTCTATACTCTTACGTGCGGCAATCCCTATGATGGCCGACATAACCCCATCGCGACTACCCGCTGCTCTTTCATAAGGATCATTTTCGGCAGCAGTCCGGAAAATTTTATCCTGTAAGCGTTTGTCGCCACCTCCATGGCCGCCTCTTTCAGATTTTACAATTACAGTATCAAAATCGCTCCATAGCTTGTGTACAATAATAGTCTCTATATCTACTTTTTCTAAAGCATTTTGTTCCATTTCCTTAGCGTGCATTTCGGCCTGGTTAACGGCTACTTTTTCATGGTAAGGAATGTGCAAGGATGCTTCAACCCTACCCTCGGTACCGTTAAAGGCAATACGCCAACCTTCAAAAGGCGAATAGGTGGTTAGGGTATAATTTACCGATACGTTATTGGCATATTTTATTTGTGCCGACATTTTATCGTAAATATCAATTTCTTCTCTAAACAAACAGTTGTCGCGAATGTAGCCATCGTGCTTTTCATTGGCAACGTATAAATCCATCATGCGCTTGCTTTCGGTAATATCATAAAAGTATTCGCAATCGTTTTTATGGGCACAACTTCTACAGTTATCGCCCCTAAAAGGTCCGTTAGAGCCATAGTGTTCTAAATCGCCATACGCAAAAACCTCTTGGGGGTCTGAGTCTATCCACCAGTTCAACAAATCGAAATGGTGCGTAGATTTGTGCACCCAAAGGGAGCCGCCCTTGTCCTTAAGGCCATGCCATCTTCTAAAATAAGAGGCGCCATGGTAGGTGTTTAGGTACCAGTTAAAATCTACCGAAGTAATTTTTCCAATAGTACCACTGGCCAGTATTTCCTTAATTTTGGTGCTGTAAGGACTCCATCGGTAGTTAAACCCTACAATAAGGTTTTTGCCGGATTTGCGTTCGGCATCCAAAATGGCCTGTGCTTTGTGCTCATCAGTAGTTAAAGGTTTTTCAGTTAGCACATCGCAACCAAACTCCAAACCTTTAATAATGAATTCGTGATGGGTAGCATCAACAGTGGTAACAATTACCAGATCTGGCTTTACTTCATTCAGCATCTTATTAAAATCAACAAACACCGGGCAGTTAACGCCCATGTATGCTTTGGCATATTCTAACCTGCCGGGGTTAATGTCGCATAGGCCCACAAATTCTAAAATATCAGAGTATTCATCAACCAATCGTTTGCCCCAAAAACTGGTGCCGCGAATGCCGGTGCCTACCAGAACAATACGGAGTTTTTTAGAACTGCCAAAATTAAAAGCATTAATAGGGAAAGCACTATAAGCGGCAAGCATGCTTACAGAAGCCAAAAAGTTTCGTCTTGAGTTTTTCATTATATGTTAGTTTTTAGATGTCTGTATGTTTAGTTGTTTGTTGTAAAGTCGGTTAGTTGTAATAACTCATAACTTGCTACTCTCTATTCTCTGTTTTCTATTTTTTTAAACAAAAGTTCGCTACAAGTTAACAAAAAAGGGAATACTCAAAAAATAAGTATTCCCAATGTGATTTTTAAAAGAATTGTTATTAACACCTTAATCTAGTTTAATACACTAAATTAACAATAGCTTTTACCCACACAAAGTAGTTTTTTTTGTGAAGGAAACTATCCTGCTGTGTCCTGTATTATAAAATATTTAACAGGCAGGTTTATTGTGTTTTGTTTTGTAGAATAGTTTGCCAGTTGGCATACGATTCGTGCGCGTACCTTTCGGTTTTGTTAGGGGTGTAGTTTTTAATACGTTCTGCAGGGGGGCTTGGAAAATCGGCCATGGTTTCCCAAAGGTTAATACCCAAACCGGCCATGAGTGCAGCGCCCCAGGCCGACACATCGGTAATGCCCATATTGGTAATGGGTGTTTTTAGCAAGTTTGCCGTAAACTGCATTAAAAATGTATTGGCAGTAATGCCGCCATTTACTTTTAAGGCCTTTAAGGGGGTATTGGTTTCTGTTTCTATGGCGTTAATAACATCTTTTATTTGAAAAGCAATAGCCTCTAACCCAGCACGTACCAAATGCGCTTTGGTGGTGCCAAAGGATAGACCATGAATGGAGGCTTTCCAATCTTTTTGCCAATAGGGGGCACCCATGCCACTAAAGGCGGGTACCAAATAAACCCCCTCGTTGGTAGACAAGGATGTGGCCATGGTTTCAATTTGGTCATGGGATGTAAAGATGCCCATTTGATTTTTTAGCCATTCTAGGGTAGAGCCGCAGCTTACAATAACGCCCTCTAAGGCATAGTTGGTTTGGTTTTTAATACTCCACCCAATAGTGGTTAACATACCATTGCTGGGCTGTTTGTTTAGGGTTTCGGCATTCCATAAAACCGACGACCCGGTTCCTAAAGTGGCTTTGGCCATGCCATTGGTAAAGCAGGCTTCTCCAAAAAAAGCGGCTTGCGAATCGCCTATCATGCCCGTTATGGGGATGCTTTCTTGAAGGAGGCCCTGAAAGGTGGTAGCGCCAAAGTTATTGGAAGAATAAGTAACCTCAGGAAGGTTTAATTGTTCAAGATTGAAGATACGCAACAGGTTGCGGTCCCACTCCAGATTGTAAATATTGTAAAATAGGGTTCTAGAGGCATTGGTGTGATCGGTTTTATAACTCTTGTGGTTGGTAAGCTTGTAAAGCAACCAGGTATCTACAGTTCCAAAATAGGCATTGCCAGTATCGATAGCCTCTTTAACAGTGGCATTGTTTTGGTAAAGCCACATGACTTTGGTGGCCGAAAAATAAGGGTCGATGGTTAAACCGGTACTATTGTTTACGGCAGTTTCCAGACCACTTGCTTTTAGGTTTTCGCAAATAGCAATAGAGCGCTTGCACTGCCAAACTATGGCGTTGCATAAGGGATTGCCCTGTTTGTCCCACAGCACAAATGTTTCCCTTTGGTTAGATATACCACAAGATATAATGTTGTTAATGGCCTTAGGAAATTTAGCCTGAAAGGCCTCTATACATGTTTTTACGGCACGGATTACTGAGGTGTAGATGTCCTCTGGGTCTTGTTCTACAAAGCTGGCCTGCGGGTAATGGGATTTTAGGGGCTCGGTGGTTTTTACAACCACCTTGCCCAAGGCATCAAAAATGATAGCTTTGGTGCCGCTGGTGCCTTGGTCTATGGATAAAATGTATGATGATGCCATAATGTGTGTAATTTAATCTTCGTTAGGATGGTTTAAGCGGTCCATGATAACAGCGGCGAGAATAACCAGGCCTTTAATAATTTGCTGCCAAAAAGGCGAAACATTCAGCAATACCAAGCCACTATTTAAAACCCCGATAATTAGGGCGCCTTGCACGGTGCCCATAATGGAACCCCGACCACCAGATAGTGAGGTGCCACCAATAACTACGGCTGCAATGGAGTCTAGTTCGTAACTCATTCCCGCATTGGGCTGCGCAGAGTCTAAGCGCGAGGTTAGGATAATACCGCCCACGGCAGCCAAAATACCTGCTATGGCATACACCCAAATTTTAACTTTGTTGATATTAATGCCAGATAAACGGGCTGCACTTTCATTGCCCCCAATGGCATAAATATGCCTGCCGAATTTTGTTTTCTTGGTTAAAACGACAGCCAATGCTACAATGATAGCCGTAATCCACACGGGCATGGGGATACCCAAAAACCACCCCGTGCCTATAAAGGCAAAATGTTCTCCTAAGCCTGTAATGGGAAAACCGCCCGTCCATAACATGGTAGCGCCTCTGGCGATGGTAAGCATGGCTAGGGTTGCCACAAAGGGAGGGACTTTAAAGCGAGTAATCATCCAACCGTTAAAAATGCCCATAACACCCCCAATAACAAGCCCGGCAAGAATGGCCCCAAAAACGGTAAAGCCAATATATGTGTTTATGGCAGGTACTTCCAGACCGTGTTTTAATAAGCCCGCAGCAATGGCGCCACTAAATGCCAACATGGAGCCTACAGATAAATCGATGCCTTTGGTGAGGATAACCAGCGTCATACCCACAGAAATACAAACATTAATGGATATCTGTCGGGCAATGTTCCAGCCATTCTCTGCGGTAAAGAATTTATCGGACAGGATGGTTAAAACAACACACAGCACCAAGAGGGCTATGATGGATTGGAATTTTACTAGGGTAGATTTAATGTCTGTCATACGATGTTGGTCTTAGTTTGGTTATAAGGTAGCGGCTTTCATAATGGCTTCTTCGCTGGCAGTAGTTTGGTTAAACGTTCCAGATATTTTGGCGTTGCTTAGCACTAGCACCCGGTCTGAAATAGCCATGATTTCAGGCAATTCGGATGAAACAACAACAATGCCCAAGCCGTCTTTGGCCAGGCGGTTAATAAGGTGGTAAATCTCGTTTTTGGCATTCACGTCAATGCCCCGTGTAGGTTCATCCAAAAACAACACTTTAGGGGTGGTAGCCAACCATTTGGATAGTACAATCTTTTGTTGGTTACCACCGCTTAGGTTTTTAGATAGTTGCCTTTCGGAAGGTGTTTTTATATTAAGCGATTCGATGTATTTTTTAGACAGTAGTGTTTCAAGCCTATTGTTTAAAAAACCATTTTTAACCACGCTGTTTACTGTAGCCATACTGATGTTTTTGGAGACTTCCATTTGTAGGACTAAGCCATCTTCTTTACGATCTTCGGGAACTAGGCCCATGCCGTGGTTTATGGCATCTATTACAGATTTTATTTTAACAACTTGATGGTCTATATACACCTTGCCAGTCATGGTATTGGCATGCAGGCCGAACAGGGTTTCCAATAGTTCAGTTCTACCAGCGCCCATCAAACCAAAAATACCAAGCACTTCACCTTTTTTAACACTAAAGTTGATGTCCTTTATTAGAAAACTGGATTTATCGTTGGCACGAGGCAGAGAAATATTTTCTACGCGAAGTACTTCTTCGCCTAAAGTGATGGCATCTTTTTTATAAAGGTTTTTAATATCCCTACCTACCATGAGCCGGATAAGGTCGTCTTTTTGTGCATTGGAAACATCTTCAATAGTGCCAACGGTTTTGCCGTCGCGTAGGCCGATAAATCGATCGGCAATTAAAAAGAGCTCATCCAGCTTATGCGAAATATAAAGTATGGAAACGTTTTGTTTTTTTAGGGAGGCAATGATTTTAAAGAGCACTTCCACTTCCGAGTCGGATATGGCAGAGGTGGGCTCGTCCATAATAACTACCTTGGCATCTTCTAATAAAGCCTTAGCTATTTCAATAAGTTGTTGCTCGCCTACGCGTAACTCACTAACTAAGGTTCTGGGGTTTAAGTGACAGTCTAACTGTTCTAGTAATGCTTTGGTTTGTTTTATCATTTCACTGGAATCCAAAATACCAAAGGTGTTTTGGAGTTCCCTGCCTAAAAAGATATTCTCGGCAATACTTAAATAAGGGATGAGGTTTAATTCTTGATGGATGATAGCAATCCCATGTTCCATAGCCTCTTTGGGGCTGCTAAATGTTACCTCGTTATTGTTTAAATACAGCGTTCCTTCATAATCGGGATATACCCCCGATAAGATTTTCATGAGGGTGGATTTCCCGGCACCGTTCTCGCCAACAATCACATTGACTTTACCTGTGTGAACATCCAGATTAACATCGTCCAATGCTGTTACGCCTCCAAATCGCTTAGTGATGTTCCGTGCCTTAAGCAGTATGTTGGTTTGGTCTTTCAAGGCTTATGGATTTATGGTGAGTACAAGAGGAATTACGCGTAGTTGATCCAAGTTCGGGTGTTTGGTGTTGACTTTTACAGCGCCTTTAAAATAAACGGCATCGCTCTCTTTGACTTGTTTTAAAAACGGTGGCACAATGGTTTCGCGAACAATATTATTGAGCTCTACGGAAATATTGTTGTAATCCATCGTGTTTTGATAATCGCCAATATTGGCCATTTGTGCCCCTTCACGAATGGCATTCCCGAAGATAAAATCGGTAGCGATGTTGATTTGTTGTTCACTGTCTGTTAAGGTAACGGTTACATTTTCTTCCCCAATGTGGGTTACGGTAGCATTGCTTTCAATAATGAAATAGTAATCTTTGCTAATACCAAGTTTGTTGCCCTTGGCTTCGGCGTAGGCTGTAACATCTTTAATGATATCGTTTAAAAAACTAGAGGCGTTAATGGCGGGTAAGGTTGCTGCTTTGTTATTCATAAAGGCACTGGCATAGGCCTTGGCATTAAAGGCTTTGCTTTCCAGTTTGGCTTTTACTTCATCCAATGGCTTAAAGTACATGGCATTGTATAGCGAAACAATTACAATGATTCCTAAAACGAGATATTTAAAAAGCTTTTTCATAGTCTAGTTTTCTGCACCGTAGGCACCAAATTCGTTAATGTTTTCTTGTGTTACTACTTCTACGGCCAAAGGTGTTTTGGCAATGAAGTCCCGTTTGCCCTTAATGTATGCATCGGCCAACTCGGCGGCTGTTCGAGCCATTTGTTTGGGGGATTGCATGGCGGTTGCCATGATTTTTTTGTCCTTAATGGCATCCATGACATCTTTAGCACCATCAAAACCAAAAACCATAACGCTATCGGCTTTTCCGGAGGCTACTAAGGCTTGATAGGCACCCATGGCCATCGCATCGTTTCCGCAGAAAACGGCATCGATATCGGGGTTGGACTGTAGTACGGATTCCAGAACTTCCATGGCTTTGCTTCTATCGAAATCGGCACTTTGTTGCGCCACCATTTTGAGGTCTGGGAAGTGGTCTACAACACTGTGAAAGCCTTTGGAGCGGTTCCATGTGTTGTTATCACCAACCAGTCCAAGCAGCTCTACATATTTTCCTTTTTTATTAAGTTTTCTAACAAAGTATTCCCCCAATTCTACACAGCCCGAAAAATTATCGGAGATGATTTGCGAGGCGGGACCATCGAGGGAGTTAACTTCCCTGTCCATACAAAACGTGGGTACACCGGCTTCTTTGGCGCGTTTTACATTAGATACAGAACCTTCGGAATCTGTGGGGTTGAACAGGATAGCACTGTAACCAGCTGCGATTAAATTCTCAAAATGTTCTGCCTCTTTAGAGGTGTTGTTTTGCGAATCGAAAATGGTAGTTTCATAACCCAATTCTCTGGCGCGTTCGGCTGCTGATTCTCCTAAGACCACAAACCACGGATTATTTAGGGTGGAAATAACTACGGCTATCTTCTTGGGGCCTTCGTTCTTTTTGTTGTTACAACCACTTAGGGTTAGCGTAACCAGAAGGACTATCACGTGTTTCAGCCGGAATCGATTCAAATAATATATTAGTTTAGTCATAGTTGTTGGTTTTTAAAGCTTCAAAAGGGTTTTGCAGGTTTGGTAAAGACCTTCTTTTGAAATGCCATAGTGGTTGAAAATTTCTACTTGCGAGCCCGTTACGGTGTATTCATCAGGTATGCCCACTATTTTAAACGGATTGGTAATGCCCTTTTGAAAGAGATGGGAGGCGCAAGCTTCGCCAAGTCCGCCATGTACCATATGTTCTTCTACGGTAACAATGGGGCGGCCATTAGCGGCAAGTGTTTCTAATAAATCGGTATCCAAAGGCTTAATGGTATGCATACTTACTACGGTGGCTTTGATACCGTGGTTATCTTCCAGTTTTTTAGCGGCCAACCAAGCGGGATAAACAGTTTCACCAGTGGCAATGATGGCGAGGTCGTCTCCCTTTTTTACGACACGGCCTTTTCCAAATTGGAAGCTTTGGTTCTCTTTACTAAGAAAAGGCATGGCCTTTTTGCCAAACCGCATGTAAATGGGTTTGTTGTGCTGTGCCGCCAATATAACAGCTTGTTCGGTTTCAAAATTATCGGCAGGCGCCACAATGGTAATATTGTTAATGGCACGTAAGGCTGCATAGTCGTGCAAACTGTGGTGTGTGGTACCCAGGGCACCGTAACTAACACCCGAGCTTATACCAACGAGTGTTACAGGATTATCGGAATAACAAACATCATTTTTAATCTGCTCTAAAGCACGGGCACTTAAAAAACAAGCGGGCGATACAGCAAAGGCTTTTTTTCCTGCCGAGGCCAGACCAGCTGCTACACCAACTAAATTTTGCTCGGCTATACCAACTTCTACAATTTGATTGGGGTACTTTTCGCCAAAAGGGACTAATTTTCCCGAACCTCTGGAGTCGCTGGTAACGGCAATAATATTATTATCGGTTGCAGCCAATGTTTGCATGGTTTCTGAAAACACTTCTTGATTGGCCTTACCCATTTTTAAATCTTTTTCTTCTATTTTATCTAACTCCATAATGTTTTAGATTAATGCTTCTGCTTCATTTAATTCGGATATGGCTAATTCGTATTGTTCCGGACTGGGAACACCGTGGTGCCATTTAATATTCCTTTCCATATAACTAATACCTTTGCCTTTAATAGTATGGGCAATGATAAAGTTGGGTTTGCCAACTTCAAAAGGGCCATTGTTTAAGGCTTCTTCTAGGGCTTCAAGATTGTGGCCATCTACTTCTTTTACGGCCCAACCAAAGGCTTCCAGTTTTTCACGAACAGAATCGGTATTCATCACATCGCTGTTGTTGCCTGTTATTTGCTGTTTGTTATAATCTAAAATGGCATAGAGATTATCTAGTTTGTAATGGGCGGCAGATAGAAAGGCTTCCCAATTGGAACCTTCGGGTAATTCACCATCACCAATTAACGTAAATATCCTGTGGGTTTTGTTATCTAGCTTAGCGGCTATGGCCTCGCCCACACAAATAGGGAGTCCGTGCCCCAAAGCACCGGTGTTTTGCTCGACCCCGTTCACCTTTTTTGTAGGGTGCCCAATGTAATGGGATTGGTATTGGCAGAGCGTTTCCAAATCGGATTCTGGAAAAAAGCCACGGTCTGCCAGGGTTACAAATAGGGCTTCTACGCAGTGACCTTTACTTTGTATATATCGGTCGCGATTAGGGTTTTTAAAATCATTGGGATTGACATTTAAAACGCGATTGTATAGCACATTTAAAGTATCAACACAGGATAGGCTGCCACCTGTATGTCCGGCTTTGGCCTTGTATATGTACTTAAGAAGGTTTTTTCTAAGTGTTACAGATTTTAATTTTAATTCTTTATTCGTCATCGTTCCTTCGTTTCATGTAAGGGTTAATGGTTTAGCCCTTATGGTTATAGAGTTCCCAACCCATATAATTGCCCAGAGCTTCTTCTAATATGGCACCTGTTTTAGAAGCGTTCATTACCACGTGGTGCTCAAAACCATTACGGCAAACATAATTCATAAGGCCTTGTAGGTTGCCAATTTGAGCTACAGCTCTATTACCAAAGGTGTTTAGCGGGTCGTTTGTTAGTTCACCCTCGCCTACATAAGCTTTGATAATACCCTTAGGGTCATCGGTACTAATGCGCCCATAGGTAAGGGGCATAGCAGGTGTTCGGCCATCTAATGCGCCGTATGTGTTTTCAACACCCACGGTGGTTCCTAAAATGGGGGCGTTGCTTATTTCGATATCTGGTAAAAAGGACTTGGCCCAGTTACCGCAATGGAACAGCACACATTTGTTGGGGTCGTTTGCATAATTATTGTTCCAATCTACCAAAGCACTGGGTGAACCAGATGCTAGCTGCATAGCATACATGCTTAGGGTACCAGTAACATCCACTTCGCAAGCGGATGGTAACATGTTCTCAGACATGATACTCATACTGGTACACACATTGCACCCAAAGTTTTGCTGTAAGGAGGTCCAGCACTGTATAGCGGTGGCATCCAAAGCATGTTCGTCAACAAACTCATTAAGTATTACATCTAACTTTGCTATTTGTATCATAGCGGCATCAGGTGTTTTACCTTTAGGCGCATAAGCATTTATGGTTTCTAAGTGTTTTTTAACGGCAGCGTCATCTTTAGTCAGTTTGTCTGCTTTACCTAAAATTTCAGAAAGATCTACTGTGGTTACGGTAATGCCGTTGCGTTGCAATATTTTTTCGGAATAACGTACGGTGTTAAAAGCCCCTGGCCTGGCACCAACGGCACCAATTCTAACGTTTCTTAAGCCTTTAACAACGCGACATACTGCTACAAAATCGGTTAAATCTTTTTGAAAAGTTTCATCAGAAGGGTGTGATACATGCTGACTCGTTAGTGTGTATTTTATACCATACTGATAGAGGTTGTTGCAAACGGATATTTTACCACACCAAGAATCACGACGGTTTACAACATTCATTTTAGATAAATCATCGGGATACGCTTGAATTAAAACAGGCACATTTAAGTTGGCGAGTTTTAAGGTATCGGCCACACCTTTTTCATCTCCAAAATTGGGTAACAGTACCAATATGCCAGCAAGTTCATCTGCATGCTTTTTGAAAAGGTCAGCACATTTTTGTGCTTCTTTAAAAGTTTCAACACCACCCAATTTGGTGTCGGTGGTTTCCAATAATACAGGTTTGAGGTTGAGTTTTGCAAACACGTCCAAAATCTCGGTACGTGCTTTTTCAACTAAACTATCAGGAAAGAAGTCCCGGTTACCAATAATGATTCCTATACTAAGTGCTGGTTTTGACATTTTTGTTTTTTTATAATTCTAGTTAGTTCAATAGTGGTGTTAGTTTGTGGCTAAAATCACTTCAATTTCATGTTCTTTAAATACGTCTTTGTCTTTATCTTCAATATGAGGATCGGTAATGATATAATCAATTAATGATAGGGCCCCTAAACTGGCCAGGGCATTTTTACCAATTTTCGTACTATCTGCAACCAGATAGGTAATGTCTGCGGCATTTATCATGGCTTTTTTAACAACCAAGTCGCTAATGCTTGGGTAGGTTAACCCCGATTTAAGTGAAATACCGGCAGTTGCTAAAAACAACTTTTGAACATTGAGGCCTTTAAAGAAATCTGCAGCCTTTTGTCCTGTTAATGACAGTGTGGGTGGTTTAAACTCGCCTCCGGTCATTATGACTTCTATGCCAGGTTCTGTGCCTAACATTAATGCAATGTTCAGGGCGTTAGTAATAACCGTTAGGTTCTTGTAACCTTTTAGTTTTTTTGCTATTTCGGTAGTGGTACTACCAGAATCTAATATGATAGTATCGCCGCTTTCTATGAACTCTAGACATTTAAGTGCGATGATTTCTTTTTTCTCTAGATTTTCCTGGTGGAACAATGAGAAATTTTTAACATGGTCCTCGATATTCTTTAGAAAGGCGCCACCATGCTCTCGTATAATGAGTCCCTGTTTTTCTAGTTTTTCTAAATCTTGCCTAATGGTTACTTCGGTAACCTTAAATAGTTTAGCTAGGTCAATAACTTTAGCTGAGCCATCTTCTTGAAGAAACTCAATAATTTTTTCGCGTCGTTGATTTGGTAATAGTGCCATAATGCAAATAAACGAAAATAAACGAAAATAAACGAAAGATTTATGATAAAATCATTCGCTAACCTGTTTTGTTTACTTCTTATACTTGCCAGGACTTACGCCAATACGCTGTGAAAATGTGGATGTAAAGTGTTGTAAAGAGGAGAATCCGCAAGCAAAAGCAATGTCGGACATGTTCATGCCATCATTACTTTCAATTAAATCTATGGCTTTTTGGATTTTTAAATTGATAATGAAACTGTTGGGTGGATAGCCAGTGAGTTTTTTAACCTCGTAGGTGAACTTGGTTTTTCCCATACCAAATTTATAAGCCAGGTCGTCTATAATCCATTTTTTGTTTAAATCGCCCAGCACAATTTGAGTAAGCTTGTCTATGAAGTTATCCTCTTCTTTGTTTTTTTGTTGTCTGAAGGATAGATGCCTATGTAAGTCTATAAATAAGTTTTCTATGATGTTGCCCACCATGATTTCAAACCCTTTTTCTTGGTTAGATAGTTCTTTTTCAAGTTCAATAAAATACTTTTTGAAAATTTTGGCTTTTTCAATTACCAAGTTATTATCGTCGGCAATCATCGTTCCTAAACTTTCTTGAAATTCGGGAGAGAGTTTAGTCCATGACCCAAAGTTAAGGGGCTTGTTTCTGGCATATTCTTTGGGCTTAATAACAATCCAGTTTATTTGACCAATATCCATTTTTCCCATAGGGCTTCCATTGAATTCCCAAGGGGCGGTAACCGACAGATTGTCTGGCAAAAGTTCAATTTCTTTATCGTCTACGACCCAGTTGTATTTGCCACTATTCACAAAATGAATTTCAATACCATCGTTTAAATGGGGGCGCATATTTTCATCCAGCCGGACTTTTGAGAATTTCATGCTCCCAAACTGAATGATATAGGGTAATTTTTCAAGAGGGCCTAAATTACCTTTATGCCACCAAATACCATAGTTTCCAGTTTTGATTTTTTTAGCGGATACATCAGATGCCGATAAGTTTTCCATATTATAGTTTTTAAATATTAAACTAAGTGCGAATTAATGGTGTTTTATTTATAATTATTAAATAGCAAAAAATCATTTATGAAATTGACCGTCGATTAAAAATAACATTATTTTATTGTTAAAATAGTAATATTAGCCAGATTTTATGTGTAAAATAGTATTATGGATATCTTTATGCTTTGAAAGTGAATAAAGTATATTGTTTGAGTAAAGATATTTATTTTATACTATTTAAAACAAAAAAAGTAATTCTTTGCATTTTGTTAAAATGATTTAAGGATTGCTTTTACTATAAGATTAACAACTAAATGAGACTACATAACCACTGTAAAATTATAACAGTATTATTGCTGTTATGGGCTGTTTTTTATTGTAACGCCACTGAAATATGGGTGAGCAATACAGGGAATGATACCAATTTGGGCACCAAAGAAGAGCCATTGGCCACTTTAAATATGGCTTTAAGAAAAGCCAGAAACATGCGACGTTTAAATAACCCTTCCATAAAGGGTGGTATTCGTATAATATTAATGGATGGGGTTTTTCATTTAGAGGAACCTGTATTTATTAGACCCGAAGATTCAGGCACTGAAGACAGCCCAACAATCATTGAGGCACAAAATAGGGGTGAAGCCATGTTAAGTGGTGGTATTCAAATTAGTGATTGGAAAAAATATGGAGCTTTTTGGGTAGCTGATGCCCCTAAAAAAGCAGGTCGTGTTATAGAGTACAGACAGTTGTGGGTTAATGGCAAAAAAGCTGTTAGAGCAAAAAGCAATACTGGACCGGAAATGGATAGAATTTTATCTTGGAATAAAGCTTCACAAACGTGTTGGATTCCGTTTAATGATAAATCTGTAACATTCCAGCCTGGTATGGAACTGTTTATCCAACAATGGTGGGCCATTGCCAATTTAAGAATTAAAGAAATGGAGGTTAAAGGCGATAGCGCCAAGTTATATTTTGAACAACCAGAAAGTCGCATTCAAAGTGAGCACCCGTGGCCAGCACCCTGGATATCAAAAAAAACTGGAAACTCACCTTTTTACTTAACAAATGCCATGAGCTTGCTGGATGAACCAGGCGAGTGGTATTTAGACAAAGCACATTCAAAAATATACTATTACCCTAGAGTGGGAGAGGATATCAATACAATACAAGTTACTGCGCCTGTTTTGGAAAATATATTAAACATTAGAGGTGTAATCGATTGCTACGTACGTCATGTATATATAAAGGGTATTGCTTTTCAACACAGCAATTGGTTACGCCCGTCACAAAAAGGACATGTGCCTTTACAGGCAGGTATGTATCTGTTGGATGCTTACAAACTAAAGCAACCTGGAACACCCGATAAAGCGGGCTTGGAAAATCAGGCATGGATTGGTAGGCCCAGAGCCGCTGTAGAGGTTAATTTTGCCAACCATATTACGTTTGAAGCCTGTATATTTAAACACTTGTCCTCCACGGGCTTGGATTTACACAAAGGCACCAATAACAATACAGTACAGGGCAACTTATTTAAAGATATTGGTGGTAGTGCCATAAATGTTGGCGTGTTCTCAGATGAAGCTTTTGAAACCCATTTGCCATACAACCCTACTGATGAGCGTGAGGTGTGTTCAAATGAATTGATTGTAGATAATTTAATTACAAACGTAACCAACGAGGATTGGGGTACTTTGGGTATTAGTGCTGGCTTTGTAAAAAACATTACGATAGCACATAATGAAATCTCAGATGTGTCCTACACAGGCATTGGTCTAGGCTGGGGTTGGACTAAAACAATCAATGCCATGAAGCATAACAAAGTGGTTGCTAATCGAATTCATCATTATGGAAAACACTTATATGATGTGGCAGGGGTGTATACACTTTCTGCACAACCTGAAAGTGTGATTAAAGAAAATTATATTGATTCCATTTACTATAACCCCTATGCTCATGACCCTTACCACTGGTTTTATTTGTATACTGATGAAGGCTCGTCCTTTTTTACTGTGAAGGACAATTGGGTGCCTGCTGAAAAGTTTTTACAAAACGCCAATGGTCCCGATAACACATGGACAAATAATAATGCTTACGTTGGAAATGCCATTAGAGAAAATGCAGGTATTCGTGCCCCCTACAAGCATTTATTAAAAGAACGTGTGGTAGACACCACGTGGCCTTTACAGGAAGTCCCTCATTTTGCAGCCATAGAATTGGTAGGTTCGGGTTTTGATTCTAAAAAAATAAAAGCTATCGCCAAAGCCAACGGGGTGATTGATGCAGAACTGTACCAGTGGAAGAAACATCTGGTGCTCTATGCTAAACTGAACCATATTGACCATTTAAAGAATAAATTGGCCGAGGCATATCCTAAAGCCGACATAAAAACATACAATACGCCCGTTTATAATTTTAACCGATTTGAACGGTGTGAAAGCGTTGATATGGCCCAAGACTGGGACCACGTTGTGCTAACAGCTAACCTTGTGGACGATAAAGCACTGCAAGAAGACTATTTACAATACCATAAAACCCAATTTGAAGCATGGCCAGAAGTAGCGCAAGGATTTTGTAATGCTGATTTTCAGCAATTGCAGGTTTTTAAAAACGGACGCCAACTCATGTTAATTATAAGTATTCCAAAAGGGATCAGTTTGGATGATCTAAACCCTAAAACAACGGAAAACAATCCGCGGGTAGACGATTGGAATACTTTGATGAAAAAATACCAAACAGGTATTAAAGGCACACGTCGTGGAGAAACATGGGTGTTTTTAAATAAACTAAAAGAATGAAACAAACCAATCATCAATTTTTTGACTTTCTGGATTTTAATGTTGACCTATCTTTAGAAGAAGGGGTGTCCAGGTTATGGAAAGCCTGTAAGCCCGTAGATATATATCAAAACGGGTTAGGGGTGGCTATAACAGTCCCATTTCAATGTCAGTTATTATCAAACGAAATTGCACCAGATCCATTAGTACCCAAAGAAACATATCAAGTCTTTATTCGTGCTTTTGGAAAAAAAATACTCAGAGTAAGCATTGGTTTTCAAAGTGACATTGAAGGGACTTCGCCTATACTACAATTTTCAAAAGATCTTAAAGAAACAGCTTTGGGTTTTGAGAAATTTGAAGACTCTTGGGTTGTGAAAGATGATCAGGGTACCATCAAAGCCGTTTTTGACTTATCCACTCCAAATATAGATTATTGGAGTGATCTATTGCCAAAACCTGAGGAGTCTATGCAAGCCACCTTTTACCCTGATGGCAAAAAGGCTGTTAAAGTTAGTGCTTACGACCAGTTTTTTCCTAATAGAATGGATGCCATGTGTCTATCCTTTATAGAAAAGCACGGTAAGCCCAGTAAAACTTCCATATCTTTTCATGCCAAACCTGATGAGAAGTTTGTGGGTACTGGGGAGCGTTTTAGTAAAATGGATTTATCTGGGCATACTTTTCAATTGAAAAATCAGGACGGACAGGGGGTTAACAATAAGCGAACTTATAAAAATATCCCCTTTTACCTTTCTAGTGAAATGTACGGCTTGTTTTTGCATACCTCTACCTATTGTAAATTTTCCATGGCCGATTTCTCAACGCGTTCCGTGCAATTATTAGTAGAAGAACCAGTATTGGACTTATTTTTAATAGGTGAAGATTCACCTGAAAAAATAATTTACGAATATAAAAAAATAACAGGCTTTCCTACCATGCCACCACTTTGGAGTTATGGTGTTTGGATGAGTAGAATGACATATTTCTCTGCTGACGAAGTGAATACCATTTGCGACAGATTGCGGAAAGAGGATTTTCCTTGTGATGTTATTCATATTGATACTGGTTGGTTTGAAACCGATTGGCTTTGTGAGTGGAAATTCAATTCCGATCGCTTTCCAGATCCTGTAAAATTTGTTTCCAATTTAAAAAATAATGGTTACCGAGTGAGTTTATGGCAAATGCCCTATATTTCTGAAGATGCACAACAGTATGAAGAAGCCAAATCTAAAAACTATATTGGCGCTTTAAATTCTAAAATTATAAAAGGAGGCTCAAATTTTAGCAATCTGGATTATGCAGGTACAATAGATTTTACATATCCCAAAGCAGTGGATTGGTATAAGGATTTATTGAGAGAACTGCTGAATATGGGTGTGTCCTGTATAAAAACTGATTTTGGAGAAGAAATTCACCTAGATGCCAATTACCATGACATGA
Organism: Aestuariibaculum scopimerae; assembly: GCF_059428085.1. NCBI lineage: Bacteria > Pseudomonadati > Bacteroidota > Flavobacteriia > Flavobacteriales > Flavobacteriaceae > Aestuariibaculum > Aestuariibaculum scopimerae. The sequence continues at coordinate 746,546 of NZ_CM182089.1, read as the reverse complement.
CCCCAGAATCATTGAACAATGTATATGCATTATTGTATCAAAAAGCAGCTTATGAAGTTACCAAGGAAGTGTCCAGCGATGGCATTATTTGGGCCAGAGCAGGATGGAGTGGTTGCCAACGTTTTCCAATACATTGGGGTGGCGATGCCGCAGCATCTTGGGATGGTATGGCAGGGTCTTTAAAAGGCGGATTGCATTTAGGTTTGTCCGGTTTCGGATTCTGGAGCCATGATGTTCCTGGGTTTCACGGCGTACCAGATTTTATGAATGCCATTATACCCGACGACTTATATGTGCGTTGGACCCAATTTGGCGTGTTCACGTCTCATATCCGTTATCATGGCACCTCAAAAAGAGAACCGTATTATTATCCCAATGTTGCCCCTTTAATAAGAAAATGGTGGAAACTTCGCTATGCCATGTTGCCTTATATATTGAAAGAAAGCGAGAAAACAACAACATCAGGATTCCCGGTCATTCGCGCATTGTTAATGCATCACCAGGCCGATAAAATATGTTGGCATATCGATGACCAATATTATTTTGGCGATGATTTTTTGGTAGCACCTATGATGAATTCCGAAAACAAACGCGATGTCTATTTACCAGAAGGGGAGTGGGTAAACTTTTTTACCGGCGACACCAACACAGGCAATCGTTGGTTAAACAATTTTGAAGCCCCCATGGAAGACATGCCCGTTTGGGTAAAAGCAGGGGCCGTAGTACCATTATATCCGGAAGCCGTAAGTTGTACCGATGAAATGGACTTAAATAATGTAATACATATAAAAATAGATGCTAACTTTAAAGGCATTTGGAAGCATTTGGATTTTTTGTAAGGAGAGAATAGAACAGAAACAAACAAATTTAATAATAACTTAAGCTTAGTTGAAAACAGGAAAGATCTACTGTCTAACAGCGAAGCGATCTAATATCTAAAAAAATGGCAGCAGTATTAACCGATGCACAATTAAATCAATTCCAGGAGGAAGGATTTTGTATAGTAAAGAACGTAATACCACAAGAACTAATAAAGCGTTTACAGGACGAATGTCAGCGTTTTATAAAAGAAAAAGATGATGAAATGGACCGTAAAGGGGTAGAGGTTGATGAAATAAACCATAAAGGCAAACGCTACTTTATAGCCTTGCGCTACAAAGACAGTAGAACCATGCAAGACCTCATTTTTGGTAAAGAAATGGAAGAAATCACCCAAAAAATATTAGGCGATCAGGTCTATCTGTTTTTAGAGCAGTTTGTAGTTAAAGCAGCCGATAAAGGAATGACGTTCTCTTGGCATCAGGATTCCGGATATTTGGATTTTGAGCACAAACCTTACCTGTCCGTTTGGTGTCCATTGGACGATGTTACCGAAGAAAATGGTACAGTTTACCTGTTACCATACAAAGATGCAGGTACAGAAAAACGCATTGACCACGTATTACAGGAAGGCACCAATGATAAAATTGGTTATTTTGGAGATAATCCAGGTGTGCCGGCTATTTTAAATGCAGGAGATGTAGCATTGTTTTCAAGCACTTGTTTCCACAGAAGCGGGTCTAACACTACCAACAAATCCCGACGTGTCTTATTGATACAATATTCAGCTGAACCTATATTGAAAAATGAAACAGAACCTTTATACTGGGCCGAACCCTTTATAAAAGAAGGTGAAAACATCAGTACTTACGCAGAGTAAACAAAACCAACTAAGCCACATTTAGACCTTTAAGCATTTAAAATGAATATATACGACCAATTAGAACTACTTGACTTTACTGTTGTGGGCTTGTATCTATTAGCATTAATAGGTATTGGTGCCTGGATTAGTTTTAGGTCCAAACGTCCAAGTGACGAGAATTATTTCTTAGCAGGTAAATCCTTAAACTGGACCAGCATTGGTTTTAATATGTGGGGAACCAATGTGGGGCCATCCATGCTCATCGCATCTGCCAGTATAGGTTATTCAACCGGCATTGTAGCAGGCAATTTTTCATGGTATGCATTTATTTTTATCTTTTTGCTGGCCGTTGTATTTGCACCAAGATATCTAGGTGCCAGAGTGCAAACCTTACCCGAGTTTATGGGGAAACGTTTTGGTAATTCTACACAAAACATTCTAGCTTGGTATACCATAGTCACTATTTTAATTAGTTGGTTGTCCCTCACCCTATTTGCTGGCGGTATACTGATACAACAAATTCTAAATGTGCCTATGTGGTTATCAGTTGTTATTTTGTTACTTATAGCAGGGTTTTTTACGGTAGCAGGCGGACTCAAAACTATAGCCTACACCAATGTTATACAAATGATTTTGCTAATAGTTGTGTCCTTCATTCTCATGTGGGTGGGATTGGAGCGGGTAGGAGGTATCGATGTAGTTATTAAAAAAACGCCGTCCCATTATTGGAACCTGTTTATGCCTGTAGATGACGCCAATTATCCATGGACAGCTATATTATTAGGCTACCCCATTATGGGGGTTTGGTTTTGGTGTACCGACCAATCCATGGTACAATCCGTATTAGGTGCTAAAAGTGTTAAGCAAGGACAATTAGGTGCTAACTTTACAGGTTGGCTAAAGATTATTGATGTTCCCTTGTTCATCTTGCCCGGTATTATGTGTTTTGTTCTGTTTCCAAATTTAAGTAATCCCGATGAAGCGTATATGACTATGGTTACCGAATTGTTCCCAACTGGTATGAGAGGTCTGGTTATGGCGGTGTTAATAGCAGCGTTGGTTAGTACCATCGATTCCGCATTAAACGCCTTGAGTACTGTGTTTACTATGGATATTTATGTTAAAAAGTTTCAACCCAAAGCCAGTCAGAGTAAAATCGTTACCATTGGTAGAATCGTTACCGTTGCAGGTGCGGTGCTATCCATATTCATAACCTTGGCTATAAACAGTATAAAAGGTTTGAATCTGTTTGATGTCTTTCAATCTGTGTTAGGGTTTATAGCACCACCCATGTCCGTTGTATTCCTGTTCGGCGTGCTTTGGCCTAAAACAACCACCAAAGCCGCTAACAGCATATTAATTTTTGGAACCCTATTGAGTTTAACAGTAGGCATTATGTATCTCTGGATATTCCCGAATGAAATATATCAATTTTGGCCACATTTCCTGTTATTATCATTTTATATTTTCTGTTTCCTTGCGGTAATGATTGTACTTATTTCGTATTTGGATAAGCAAACCAATCCGCATGTAAGTTCTTTGGATAATACTTCTTTGGCGAAGATGGAGCCAAAAGTTAGGTTGCTTTGGGCAGCACTGATTTTAACCATGGTTTTATTGTACATATACTTTAATGGGAATTAAAGAGGGATAATTAAAAATAAATGACGATGATTAAAAACACAAACAATGGAAGTAACAACCCACCGGCATTACGCATCGATATAAACTATGGAACCTGTGATGACTTGCCAGACTTCTCAACCGGCCCCAAAGGCAGTGACAAGGAAAAACACGAAGCCATTGCCAAGGCAGGCTTTGGAGGTATACAAGACGGCGATCCGGAATTATGCAAAGCCTTAAACCTCCAATTAACGGCCCACGCTCGTGTAAATAAAGTAGGCGATTTAAAAGGACTGTTGCCTAAATGGAAGTCTGAAGGCTATAACTGTGCCACCGTACATTTAGGTTGGGGTATGGAAAGCGATGCCGAAATGGATGTGTTAGTCAACTATATAAAAGAGTGTGTTGCCAATTTTAATATTCCCATTTACATAGAAACCCACCGTGCCACCATTACACAGGATTTATTCAGAACGGTGGAGTTGACCAAACGCTTTCCGGAAGTACGGTTTAATGGTGACTTCTCACATTGGTACACCGGACAAGAAATGGTTTACGGTGGTATCGAGAACAAATGGGATTTTATACAGCCTGTATTCGATAGGGTACGCTTTATGCATGGGCGTATTGGTAATCCCGGTAGCATACAAGTAGATATCACTAACGATGACAATCTAACCTATGTGGCTCACTTCAAAGAAATGTGGACACGGGCGTTTATGGGCTTTTTAAAAACAGCAGAACCAGGCGATTATATCTGCTTTACAGTAGAACTTTTAAAAGCCGATATTTTCTATGCCAGAACCATACCAACACAAAATGATGGACAACAGGAAGAAGGCGATCGTTGGCAGCAGGCATTATTATATAAAGACATTGTGAAAACCTGTTGGGAAGAGGCTAAGAAAAGATTGGCTCAATAAATTTGGCTTGAAAGGTTCTCGACAAGCTACGCTTGCTACCTTCGTTGCAAAATATATTTTGCACTACGGCAATGCTCGAACTGACATTCGGATTGTCACGTTGAGCGGAGTCGAAACGCATAAAAAGCCAGCACCAACGACAGGTCGGTACAGGATGCAAATTAAAAAAAGGATTATCATTTTTACTAACTAAAATAGGTATATGAGCAATAAAGCATTAATAGCATTAAATATGTGCATTGGGATACTGTTATTATCCCTATCATCCCTTTCCGCACAGGAAACAACAAACAATGATGCTACCTGGATTTGGTATCCCGGCGATTTTGAAATTTGGCTAAGTAACGAAATGCAGGTAAGGCGTACCGAACGTGAAGCCGTATTTCCTCCGCTGTGGCGTTATTACAGTCCTTATGCTTTAGTGACCTTTCAAACCGAAGTCGACATACCTGAAGCTGATACCGTAAACATTTACTCCGAAGGCCCGTTTCAATTATTGGTAGATGGCGTTCAAATTTACGGACAGCCCAAAACCATTAACATTCCAAAAGGAAAACATAAAATATCCCTTAAAGTCTATAATCAGGAAGTGCTGCCCGCTATATACATTGATGGAACCTATGTTAATTCCAACCAAAGCTGGATAGTAACCAATGAAGATAAACTCTGGATTGACGAGAGCGGTACCGCACAGCAATCCGGAACACCCTGGATGCCTGTTGGCTCATGGAATTTTAATACGCCGGACAGCAAGCCTTCTGAATTCAGACTCACTACCGAAGCCTGGAACGCTAAAAAAGTAGAAAAAACAGGAACAGCAGAACTGATAGATTTTGGAAAAGAAACCTTTGGATACATTCGCATTCATGGTTTAAAAGGAAAAGGTAAGATCGCTCTATACTACGGTGAATCCCGTGAGGAAGCCTTAGATTCCGCCAAATGCGAAACTCTGGACCGTCTTTATTTCGATGGAAAACAGTCTGCAACCTATACCCACGACGAATCCAAAGCCTACCGATACGTACAAGTGCAAGCCGACTCCACCATTAGCTACGATTCCATATCTATGCTTTATGAATATTTACCATTAGAGTACCGAGGCGCCTTTAAATCCTCCGATGATTTACTTAATGATATTTGGGATGTATCCGCCTATACCATGCATCTCACCTCGCGGGAGTTTTTTATAGATGGTATTAAGCGCGACCGCTGGGTGTGGTCCGGCGACGCTTACCAAAGTTATTTAATGAATTACTATCTGTTTTTCGATTCCCCGTCTGTAGAACGTACCCTATTGGCACTTCGCGGTAAAGAACCCGTAACAGCGCACATCAATACCATTATGGATTATTCGCTGTATTGGTTTGTGGGCATTTACGATTACTATTTATACACAGGCGATACCAAATTCATCAAGACCTTTTACCCACGCATGAAAACACTCATGGACTTTTGTCTGGGTAGAAGAAATAAAAACGGCTTCCTTGAACCTTTGGAAGGCGATTGGGTATTTATTGACTGGGCCGACGGCTTACCAAAAACAGGCGAAGTTAGTTTTGAACAAATGTTACTAGCAAGAAGTCTGGAAGCCATGGCAGTGAGTGCCGATATAGCCGGAAAGCCGGAAGATCAATCCAAGTACCAAACCCTAGCCGACGATTTAAAACAAAAACTATTTGACGTGTTTTGGGATAAAGACAATCAAGTCATGAAACACCAGCGCATAGATGGTGAGATGCAGGACATTGTTACCCGCTATGCCAATATGTTCGGTATCTTTTTTAATTATTTTGATGATGCCCAAAAGCAAAGTGTCAAAAATAAGGTATTGTTGAATGATGACATCCTACAAATCACAACACCCTACATGCGGTTTTATGAATTAGAGGCTCTGTGTGCCATTGGAGAACAAGAGTTTGTGTTAGATGAAATCCGAGATTATTGGGGCGGCATGTTAAAACTCGGAGCCACCTCATTTTGGGAAAAGTACGACCCTAAACAACAAGGCAAAGACCATCTTGAAATGTATGGGCGACCTTACGGAAAAAGCCTCTGCCATGCCTGGGGTGCCAGTCCTATCTATTTGTTTGGACGATACTATTTGGGTGTACAGCCCACCGCGCCCGGATATACTGAATACGATATCAAACCCAATTTAGGCGGTTTAAAATGGATGGAGGGGAAGGTGCCAACCCCCAATGGTGTTGTCAATATGTATTGCAGTACTACAGAAATAAAAGTGATGGCCGACGAAGGGCAGGGCAACCTCATTATAAAAAGTAAAACCAAACCAAAAACCAATACAGGCGAATTGTTCCAGTTGGACAAGAACACCTATCAGTTACGCATACAACCAAAAACATCATATCAAATTAAGTATAAAGCATTATAGTATTAAAGACCCTTTAGGTTTCAAAAACCTGAAGGATCTAAAAACAACAACTAAATGAACAATATTATTAAACACATATCCTTACTTTTCATATGTATTAACCTAAGCACCTTTGCTCAGGAAACCCAAATACAATATTTATCTGGGAAAGGATTTCAAGACACCAAAACCTGGGAGTTTAAAATATCTGACGGTCGACAAAGTGACACTTGGTCTACCATTAACGTACCCTCCGTTTGGGAACAAGAAGGTTTTGGAAAATACCAATACGGTATCAAATTTTACGGAAAGCCATTCCCTGATGGCATCGCCGATGAGGTAGGCGAATACAAATACATCTTTACCGTACCCAAAGATTGGGAAAACAAAATAGTTAAAATTGTTTTTGAAGGGTCTATGACCGATACCGAAGTCAAAATAAACGGTCGTTCCGCAGGGAGTAAACACCAAGGGGCATTCTACCGTTTCAAATACGATATTTCCAGACTGTTAAAATTCGGTAAAGAAAACGTACTGGAGGTTACCGTAAGCAAAGAATCCGAAAACGCCAGTGTCAACCTGGCCGAGCGCCGTGCCGATTACTGGAATTTCGGGGGCATCTTTAGACCGGTGTTTTTAGAAGCATTACCTGCAACACATATCGATTACGCGGCTTTAAAAGCAGAAGCCGACGGTACTTTTGCCGCAAACCTGTTCCTTGGGAACGGCACTTCCGACTTACGTGCAGAGATTGTTATAAAAGATACCAACGGCAAACAAATAGGGGAAACCCTTAAAGGCAGTGTAGCAGCCGGAAGTGACAAAATCCATTTATCCGGACAGTTTAAAAACATCAAGACCTGGACGGCTGAAACGCCTAACCTGTATCAGGTAAGCATCAGCCTCTTTAAAGATAAAACACCCCTGCACCAAATTTCAGAAACCATTGGTTTTAGAACTATTGAAATCAGAAAAGGCGATGGGATTTACGTAAACGGTCAGCGCGTGTTAATGAAAGGGATTAACCGCCACAGTTTTTGGCCGGAATCTGGACGTACACTTAACAAAGAGTTGAACTATGCCGATGTGAAATTGATGAAAGAAATGAACATGAATGCCGTGCGTTTATCACACTACCCACCAGACCCTGATTTCCTGAAAGCCTGTGACGAATTGGGCTTGTATGTTATGGACGAATTGGGTGGTTGGCACGGACACTACGACGACCCCATCGGGAAAAAACTGGTAAGAGAGATGGTGACAAGGGATTTAAACCATCCCAGCATCATTTTCTGGTCCAATGGTAATGAAGGCGGCTGGAATACAAATTTAGATGACCAATTCGATATCTGGGATTTACAAAAACGTCCCGTATTGCACCCACAACAAGAACATAATGGCGTAGAAACCATGCACTACCGTTCTTACGGTGAAACTTTGGAGTATTTTAGGGATGATAACATTTTCATGCCTACCGAATACCTGCACGGTCTTTATGACGGTGGTCACGGTGCCGGATTTAATGATTATTGGGAAATCATGCGAAAACATCCAAGAAGTGGCGGTGGCTACCTTTGGGTGTTTGCCGATGAAGGCATTGCACGAACTGACCAAAACGGACGTATAGATAACCAAGGGAATTATGGCGCCGACGGTATCGTAGGACCCCATCATGAAAAAGAAGGCAGCTTTTTTACCGTAAAAGAAGTTTGGTCGCCCGTTATGATAACAAATGCTTCTGAATTGAAAGATGATTTCAATGAGACATTCGCTATCGAAAACCGATACGATTTTACCAATACCAAGGACTGTACTTTTGAGTGGGAACTTGCTAGTTTTACAACCAACCAACCGGGACACAAAACCATTAAAAAACAAAGCATGGATGGTCCCGATATTTCACCACATGGTGAAGGCGAATTGACCATTAAATTACCCAACGGTTGGCAAAAGGCAGATGTACTTTACATAAAAGCCTTAAACCCTAACGGCGAAGAATTATGGACCTGGGATTTTACCTGGGATAAATCAAAAGTCATAGAGGGTACCAATCCGTCTGGAAATGTCAATCTACAAGAAACCGATGCCGCCTTTTTAGTAAGTGCCAACCAAATAGCTATACAAATAGACAAAAACACCGGGAAGCTGACAAAAGTTACACAAGACGGTAAAACCATCAGTTTTAAAGATGGCCCTAAAATGATGATTGCCCGCCGCGGTGACAGAACTCTGGATGGTACCATCGACCCCAAGTTTGAAAAAGGCGAAGACCGTATTTACAAACAATTCGCTTGTATTGATGAAGAAGTTAACTGTGAAGAAAACCTCCTTAGTATTAAGGCCAACAAGCTAGATGGATCTGTAAAAATAGAAGCCCGTTACCACGGTATCCTTCAAAACGTTGTTTGGACGATGACAGCCGATGGCACCGTGCAACTGGATTACGAATACGAATACAACGGCGTGGTAGATTTAGCAGGGGTGTATTTTGAATACCCCGAAGAAAATGTGCAATCCAAAATATGGTTGGGCGATGGTCCGTACCGTGTGTGGCAAAACCGAATGAAAGGCACCAAACTGGATGTTTGGCAAAACGATTACAACGACCCCATTCCGGGTGAGTCCTTCATTTATCCGGAGTTTAAAGGCTACTTTAGTGGCTGGCAATGGGTGTTATTCCAAACAAGCGAAGGGAACATTCACATACAAAACACCAATCCCAATACCTATTTGGGTGTGTATTCCCCAAGAGACGGACGGGATGCCTTGTTATACACGCTGCCCGATACCGGTATAGCCATTTTAGATGTGATACCCCCGGTAAGAAACAAAGTAAACATGACCGATTTAATCGGGCCCTCATCACAACCCAAATGGTTGAGCGGCCCGCAAAAGCATAGGGTATTTTTAAAGTTTAACAAATAGAATTCATGATAACAAGTAAAAAGCTGTTAGGCCAGGCATCAGTCATAGTACTCCTTTTAATCGCCTTGGTGTCTTGCACGTCCAAAGCAAAAAAGAGAGCTATTACAGATGCGGTGATGGAAGAGATTTACAACGAGATAAAAACACCTTATAAATACGGGTTAATTATGGTGCCTACCGACGATTCCTATAAAATGGATTGTCCCAGCATCTTTAAAAAAGACGATACCTGGTATATGACCTATTTAATATTTGAAGGTCGGGGGTATGAAACCTGGTTAGCTAAAAGCAACGATTTGTTGCATTGGGAACATTTGGGAAAAGTGATGTCCTTTTCCAAAGACACCACCGAATGGGATGTGAACCAGAAAGCTGGCTACATTGCCTTGCAAGACCCTACCTGGGGCGGTTCCTATGCATGGGAACCTTACGAAGGTAAATACTGGATGAGTTATTTTGGTGGCAATACCACCGGGTATGAAGCCGGTATTCTATCCATGGGCATGGCATACACCGATGAATTGCCTACCACACCACACGAGTTTAAAAGATTGCCTGAGCCTGTATTAAGACCCAATGACGATAAAGCTAAATGGTGGGATAACAGTACTATGTATAAGAGTTCAGTCATTCGCGATGTCAATAAAGAAACCGGGCATAATTTCATTATGTATTACAATGCCCGAGGTGACAGCATCAATCCGGGTCGGGGTGCAGAACGCATTGCTATGGCTGTTTCCAACGATATGAAACACTGGGAACGCTATGGCGATAAACCCTTAATAAACCATCATAAAGGGATTTCGGGTGATGCCTACATCCAAAGAATAAACGACACTTGGGTGATGTTCTATTTTGGAGCGTTTTGGAAACCCGGAGCGTTTAACCGTTTTGCAGTGTCTAACGATTTAATTAACTGGAAAGATTGGGAGGGCGACGATTTAATAAAATCTTCAGAAGATTATGATAGTGTATTTGCACACAAATCATTCGTTATTAAGCATGATGGTGTGGTCTATCATTACTATTGCGCAGTGAATAAAGCCGGACAGCGTGGCATTGCATTGGCAACTTCTAAAGATATAGGAAAAAGCGATTTACACTTTGTAAAACTAAATGATGAAGCTAAGCAATAACATCTTTTTATTCTTTATAATCAGTGGGTTTTGGAGTGTTCAGGCTCAGACCGTAACCGGAGAACCTGCAGGCATTCCTGAAGCACCCAAACAGTATGTCAATGCCCCTTGGGAAGACCCGTTGGTAACCAGTATTAACAGACAACCGGCCAGAGCCACTGCCTACTCCTATAAAACTGTAGCAGATGCTTTGGAAGGCAACCGGGATAAAAGCCGTTTGCTCATGCTCAACGGGACCTGGAACTTCAAATTTGCCGTCAATTTAGAACAGGCTCCCAAAGATTTCTATAAACAGGAAGTCAGCGGCTGGGACACCATTGCCGTACCATCCAACTGGGAGCTAAAAGGCTATGGCAAGCCCATTTATAAAAGTGCAGTGTACCCGTTTCGTCCCATCAATCCGCCGTACATCCCAAAAGACACCAATGGCGTAGGCTCATATCAATACAAATTCAAAATACCAAAAGACTGGGAAGACATGAATGTAACCCTACACTTCGGCGGGGTGAGTTCAGCATTTCAAGTATGGCTTAACGGTGCCTTTGTAGGCTATGGTGAAGATAGTTTCTTGCCATCGGAGTTTAACATATCACCATATCTAAAAGCAGGTGATAACATCGTCTCCGTTCGGGTGATTCGTTGGGCAGACGGTGCTTATCTGGAAGATCAGGACCATTGGCGTTTAAGTGGCATCCAAAAGGAAGTCTTTGTCATGGCAGAACCCAAGTTGCGTATTCAGGATTTTTTCTACCAAACAAAGCTAGATAACAACTATGAAGATGCCCTGTTTCAACTGCGACCCAAATTGGAAAACCTCACCGGCGATTCCATAAGAAATGCTACGTTTGAGTTTCAGTTGTACAATCAAAAAAACGAGCCTTTATTTGAGGCACCCGTTTCCAAACCAGCAAAGGCCCTCATCAATGAAAGCTACCCGCGTTTAGACAACGTCCGCTTTGGGTTTTTTGAAGAAACCATTAAGAACCCGTTGAAGTGGAGTTCAGAAACCCCCAACCTCTATACCTTGGTGTTAACCCTTAAAGATGATAACGGGCAGATTACAGAGGTAAAATCCTGTAAAGTAGGCTTCCGTTCTATAGAATTTTCAAAAGACAATGGCAAGCTATTAATCAACGGTAAAGAAACCTATATCTATGGTGTTAATCGTCACGACCACCATCCCGTTCGAGGAAAGGCTTTGACCAGAACAGACATAGAGGACGATGTAAAGACCATCAAACAATTTAATTTCAATACCATAAGAACCAGTCATTATCCCAACGACCCTTATTTTTATGAGTTGTGCGATGCCTATGGTATTATGGTTATGGATGAAGCCAATTTAGAAACCCACGGTATAGGAGGTAAACTGAGCAACGATACCCAATGGACGCATGCCTATTTAGAGCGTATGACCCGTATGGTAGAACGTGATAAAAACCACCCTAGCGTTGTAATATGGAGTTTGGGTAATGAATCTGGCAAAGGTCCCAATCACGCCGCTATGGCTGGTTGGGTACATGATTTCGATATCACCAGACCCGTACATTATGAGCCGGCACAAGGGAATCCTCGATTGGAAGGGTACATTGACCCTCTGGATGAAAGGTATCCGTCTACGGGCGACCATTCGCACCGTTTTGAAAATCCGCAGGACGAACCCTATGTCGATATGGTCAGTCGGTTTTATCCCGGTGTTTTTACCCCGAAGTTCCTTGTGGATAAAAAAGCCGATACCCGTCCCATTTTATTTGTGGAATACTCGCATTCTATGGGGAATTCCACAGGAAACTTAAAAGAGCTTTGGGATGAGTTCCGTTCACTGCCCCGTGTTATCGGTGGTTGTATTTGGGACTATAAAGACCAGGGCTTGTTAAAAACAGATAAGGAAACAGGTAAAACATTTTATGCCTATGGTGGCGATTTTGGAGAAACAAGACACGATGGTAATTTTTGCATCAATGGCATCGTGGCAGCCGATGGTAGACCTAAAGCCGCCATGTATGAAAATAAATGGGTGTACCAACCGGCAACCTGTAGTCTGGACGGGCAACAACTTAAAATAAAAAACCGTCAAGCCGCCCAATCGTTAGAGGTTTATACACCGGTACTGCAAATCCTCGAAAATGGAACGGTTGTAAAAGAAACAACCTTGCCGCCGTTTAAAATAGAAGCAGGTCAGGAGCAGGTATTCAACATCAAACCATACCTGCCAAAATTAAAATCCGATTCAGAATATTTCCTGAACATACAGTTTCAATTACCGGAAGCGACCCTTTGGGCTAAAAAAGGATTTGTTGTGGCAGAAGACCAGTTTTTATTGCAATCAAAACCCAAGGTGTCCTACAGTACAACATCTTCTAAAGCTTTGGTGCTTTCAGAATCGGATACTGTCATTACGGTTAAGGGAAATGATTTTAATGTCACTATTGATAAAGAACAGGGAGCCCTGAGCTCCTATGTGTTTAAAGGTGCTGAGCAAGTATTTGCCCCGTTATTACCAAACTTCACCAGACCTTTAACCGACAACGACCGAAAGGGATGGAAGCCCAACAAACTTTTAAAACCCTGGTATGAAGCGAAGCCCCGGGTTAAATCCGTAAAAGCTTTAAAAATAGAAAGTGATGTACTGATTCATATCAATTATGAAGTGATTAAAGACAGTGCTGAGGTGATTGTAGAATACGGTATAAAGCCCGATGGTGTTATTAAAGTCGCCTATGGCTTGAAGGCTTCAAAAGATTTGCCTAACATTCCTAAAGTGGGCATGCAGTTAGGCATTCCCAAAGATTATAAAGCAATATCCTGGTATGGTAAAGGTACTCTGGAAAATTATATAGACCGCAACCACGGATTCCCCGTTAAGCAATACCATTTGCCTTTGGAAACATTTACAGAACCTTATGTAATGCCTCAGGAAAACGGGAATAGAACGGAGGTGCGATGGATGGCTTTTACTAATCAAAACAAAAACAGCGGTTTATTGGTTGTAGGGACACAACCGCTAAGCATGAGTGCCTGGCCTTATACCCAAAACAATTTGAATGAAGCCAAACACACTTACGATTTAAAAGATGCCGGTTTTATAACCGTCAACGTCGATTTAATTCAAATGGGTGTCGGGGGTAACGACAGTTGGTCGCCGGTAAGTGCGCCTTTAGAAAAGTATCAAATCCCCTCAAAAGATTATGAATATGGTTTTTATTTAGTGCCATTTCAATCCGGTGGTCCCGCTTTAAATAAAACACTTAAAACCTTTAAATATTAAATGCGATTATCCATTACATATGCACTTTTATGCAGTTTCTTAATCGGTCTGGTATCCTGTAAGCAATCCCCGGAACAGGAACCGATAGCTTATTTCCAGCCCACTCAGGAAACCGCCAAGCCATGGGTATATTGGTATTGGATGAAAAGCGCCTATTCCAAAGAAGGTATTACAGCCGATTTGGAGGCGATGAAACGCGCCGGCATTGCAGGAGCCTATTTAATGACCATTAAAGGACCGGAAAATCCGCCACTCATAGATCCACCCGTATTGCAACTAAGCAAGGAATTTTGGAATATGGTACATTTTGCCTTAACTGAGGCTGACCGGTTGGGTTTAAAAATCGCCTTTCACGCTGCCGATGGTTTTGCGGTTGCCGGAGGTCCATGGATTACCCCGGAACGCTCCATGCAAAAAGTCGTTTGGTCCGATACTATAGTCAATGAAAATGGAACAAAAAACTTAAAATTACCGCTACCGGAACATTATCAAGATTATTATAAGGACATCGCCACCTTTGCGTTGCCTGTTTCTGAAGTTTACAAAACCTCTCATGAAATGAAGCCCAAAGTGACCTCGTCCTTAGCCAATACAGATGTTTCCTTTTTAAGCAGTCTGGAGGAAGACGGTAACTTTAAACTTTACGAAAAAGGCTGGGTGCAATATGCATTCACCGAACCCTTTCCATGCCGGTCCATACAAATAGAAACCAAGGGCAATAACTATCAGGCACAAAGGTTGTTGGTAGAAGTCAGTGACGATGGGGAGCATTTTAAAAGTTTAGGACGACTGGAAGCGCCACGCCACGGATGGCAGGATACCGATGTGTACTATACGCATAGTATTGTGCCAACCACAGCCAAGTATTTCCGTTTTGTCTATGACCCGGAGGGGACGGAACCCGGTGCCGAAGATTTAGATGCCGCCAAGTGGAAGCAGTCCTTAAAAGTCTCTAAAATTATCCTGTCCGGAGAACCTAAAATAGATAATTACCAGGGGAAATCAGCCGCCGTTTGGCGTTTAAGTACCCGTGCTGATAAAACCCAAACACCCGATGCTGTTTGTATCGATAAATCCAAAATGGTCAACATTTCCGAGTTTGTAGATGCCAACGGAGTACTTCATTGGGAGTCCGAAGGCACCTGGCGCATCCTGCGTTTTGGACATACCTCTACCGGACATGAGAATGCCACCGGAGGTGCCGGAAAGGGATTGGAAGTTGATAAGTTTAATCCCGAAGCCATCCGGTTTCAATTAGACCACTGGTTTGGCGAAGTGATTCGGGTAGCAGGCCCTGAACTAGCATCCAGGATATTAAAAATATTGCATTTAGATAGCTGGGAGTGTGGGAGTCAGAATTGGTCCCCCGTATTCCAGCAAGCCTTTAAAGACCGAAGAGGGTATGATTTGATAGATTACCTGCCTGTAATGGCCGGAATCCCTATAGATAATATAGAAACATCCGAACAAGTGTTGTATGATGTTAGAAAAACAATATCCGAACTCATTGCCGATAATTTCTTTGCCACCTTGGCCGAAGAAGCTAAAAAAGCCGATGTAAAATTCAGTTCAGAAAATGTAGCTCCAACCATGGTAAGCGATAATCTGTTACATTACAAATATGTAGATTACCCAAGCGGTGAATTTTGGTTAAAGAGCCCTACCCACGACAAGCCCAATGATATGTTGGATGCCATTTCCGGAGGACATATTTACGGTAAAGATATTATACAGGCAGAAGCTTTTACAGAGTTACGTATGGATTGGGATGAGCATCCCGGTAACCTGAAAACACTAGCAGACAGAAACTATGCCTTGGGAATCAACCGCTTTTTTTATCATGTGTTTGTTCATAATCCTTGGACGGACAGAAAGCCGGGGATGACCCTAGATGGTATCGGGACGTTTTTCCAAAGAGACCAAACTTGGTGGGAACCCGGAAAGGCCTTTTTTGATTATTGCCAGCGGGTACAATACCAACTTCAAAAAGGAAAACCGGTGATAGACTTTGCTGTTTTTGCCGGGGAGGATATTCCCTCCAGAGCTGTGCTGCCGGACCGACTCGTACCTTTCATTCCCAATGTGTTTGGTAAAGCACGTGTAGCATCTGAAAAGATACGCTTGGAGAATGAAGGTCAGCCCCTTGGAAAACAACCCAAAGAAGTGCAGTATTCTAAAAACAGCACTGATTTAAACGATTGGGTAGATGCCTTGCATGGTTATAAATACGATTCCTTTAATGCCGATGTGCTACTAAACAGAGCCACCGTTAAAAACGGCCATGTGGTATTTCAAAATGGATTGGAATACCGATTTTTATTATTTCCCGGAAGCAGGAAGATGGCCCCCAACAATATGGTGTCTTTGGCAGTTGCCAAAAAAATGTTAGCACTTGTTAAAGCTGGCGCGACCATTTTAGTTGCTGAAAAACCAACCAGAATACCCGGTTTGCAACAAGATACTGATGCAAAAGCATGGCAAGAGACTGTGGATGCTATTTGGAAAGGGAGTGATAATAAATCAATCTGGAATATCGGTCAGGGAACCGTGGTTAAACTACCCTATTTAGAGGAGGACTTTAGAGCCTTTGACTTAGCTCCGGATGTAACGTTTCACAATACCACACCCGGCACCATAGCATGGACGCATAGAAAGACGGCTGATGAGGATATCTATTTTATTTCAAATCAAAACCCGGAAGTGCAACTGCTTAAGACATCCTTTAGAATATCAGGAAAAATCCCGAAACTATACAACCCTGTAATCAATGAAACCAAAACGTTAACTCTTTGGGAGGAAGAAAATCAACGAACCATAGTTCCAATCAAGTTAGAACCCAATGCCTCTTGTTTTATCATTTTTGAAAATGCGTCCACACAAACACCTCCAAGTGGTTTACAAAACTGGAGTGACTTTGAGACCGTTCAAACACTTAACAATTCCTGGGGACTCCAATTTGATACCGCTTTCCACGGTCCGAAAGCACCAATACAAACGAAACAACTTTTTGATTGGAGTACTTCAGAAAATGATAGTATTAAATATTATTCGGGAACAGCCATTTATAAAACGACATTTAACTGGACACAAGACACCACCGATGCAATATGGCTTGATGTGGGTGAGATTGCCAATATAGCAGATGTCCGTTTAAACGGTAACCCATGCGGTATCCTTTGGACTTATCCCTACCGGATTGCTATATCTGAATACCTAAAGAAAGGAGAAAACAATTTAGAAATAAGGATTACCAATACCTGGGCCAACCGCTTGATAGGTGACCAGGAGTTACCAGAAAAAGACCGCTTAACCTGGACCACAGCACCATTCCGGTTAAAAGGGAATACTTTATTAAAAGCCGGATTGCTAGGCCCCGTAACCTTAGTTAAAGAAGAAAAACAATAGTATAGATATGAAAAAATTAATCACCATCACCATGTTATGTATTTTGGCATTATGCCAAGTGCATGCCGAGATAAAACTACCTGCGTTATTTTCAGATAACATGATGTTACAACAACAAAGCAACGCTCCCATTTGGGGGTGGGCGAGTGCCAATGAAAATCTGACCATTACAACATCTTGGGACTCCAAAGTATATCAGGTTAAAGCCGATAGAACCGGTAAATGGAAACAAGCTTTGCAAACCCCAATAGCGGGTGGTCCTTACACGATTAAAGTATCGGGAGTAAAAGAAACTTTAGAAATCAAGAATATACTCATAGGGGAAGTTTGGTTATGCTCTGGACAATCCAATATGGAAATGCCTTTAAGGGGATTCCCCGGGCAACCTGTAAAAGGTGGTAATGAAGCCATTGTACATTCCACCAACAATCAAATCCGATTAATCACCATACCCAGAGCCGCTGAGTTATCTCCCAAAGATGATTTTGAAGGCAAGTGGGAAGCAGCTTCGCCAAAAACAACATCTAATTTTAGTGCTACCGCATGGTTTTTTGGCTCCTTAGTGCAAGAGGTATTACAAGTGCCTGTGGGATTGATTCACGTATCCTTTGGCGGGTCTAATGTAGAAGCCTGGATGAATAAAGAAATGCTGAAAGATTTTGAAGGTATTGAAATCCCTAAAACCAAAGAAGACATCAAGCAAGAACGCAACAGGAAACCCACAACTTTGTTTAATGGGATGTTGTCACCGGCAATCGGTTATGGTATTAAAGGCTGTATATGGTATCAGGGCGAGTCTAATTATGAACGTCCGGGACAATACAAAGACCTGTTTAAAACCATGGTGCAAAGTTGGAGAACCCTTTGGAATCAAGGGGAGTTTCCATTTTACTTTGCACAAATAGCACCGTTTAATTATGCGCAATTCCATCCCAATGATTATAAAGATATCTATAACTCAGCCTATGTGAGAGAATCTCAATTACTGGCATCACAGGAAATACCCAATGCAGGTATGGCTGTGCTAATGGATCTTGGGGAAGAAGATAATATTCACCCGGCTCATAAAGCAGAAGGAGGTAACCGATTAGCCTATTTAGCCTTAGCCAAAACCTATGGCGTGGAAGGCTTTGAATACGTAAGTCCGACGTTTAAAGCCATGGAAGTGAAAGGAAGTACTGTAACTGTAGCTTTTGAGGATGCGCCTAATGGACTGACGTCTTACGGAAAGGAAGTGACTGGCTTTGAAATTGCTGGAGAAGATAAAGTATTCCATCCTGCCAATGTTGTATTGAGAAGAAAATCAGTAATACTATCCAGTCCGCTGGTTGCAGAACCCGTAGCCGTAAGGTATTTGTTTAAAGATTTTACCAAAGCCGAATTGTTTAGCGTAGGCGGTTTACCAGTATCGTCCTTTAGAACAGATTCTTGGTAAATTAACAAGATTAAAAGATATGAAGTACAGGATATGCTATTTGTTTTTAAGTTTAACGCTTTTGTTAAAAGCGCAAACGCCTGTGCTTAAAGATTACAATCCCGTATGGTATACCCAAAGCAGCAATGCCTCAGAATCCATGCCCTTGGGTGGAGGCGATATCGGACTGAATGTTTGGGTAGAAAATGGTGATATCTATTTTTACCTGTCTAAAAGCGGTACGTTTGATGAGCACAATACCCTGTTAAAGTTAGGACGCGTTAAAGTCTCCTTAACCCCCAACCCTTTTAAAAATAATAACGGATTTAAACAAACCTTACAATTACAAGATGGTTATGTTGAAATCGCCCAAAACCAAACCAAAATCAAGTTGTGGGTAGATGTCTTTGACCCGGTGATTCATGTCGATTTAAAATCGGATAAACCTGTTACAATGCAGGCGTCCTTTGAAAGTTGGCGCTATAAAAACCGGGAGGTTAAAGGGCGTGCAAACAATGCCAATTCTTATAAATGGGCACCACAGGGCGATATCATTACCTATAAAGATTCCATTGATTTTGAGTCTGACGGCATTTTGTTCTATCATAGAAACAGAGCCCAAACCGTGTTTGACGTAGCTGTTGCACAACAAAAAATGACAGCGGTTAAGGATAGTATGATGAACCCTTTAAAATACCGCATGTTTGGAGGCTACATGATGGGGAATAACATGCAACCAGACGGTACCTATACAGGAACCTATCAGGATACCGATTTTAAAGGCTACCGGTTGGTGAGTGAGAAGCCATCCAAAAAGCAAGCTTTTAAAATTTATTTGCATACTAACCAATCAGATGACAACACCCAATGGCATACCGAACTTAAAAGTCAGATGTCAGCCTATAAATACAAAGAAAAGAAGGCGGAGAAGGTGACGACCGATTGGTGGCATCAGTTTTGGGACCGGAGTTTTATTTATACCCAAAATAAAGACTCCAGAGCAAAAGACTCCGTTTATCAAATCGGGCAAAACTACCAACTCTTTCGTTATATGTTGGGCTGTAATGCTTATGGTAAATACCCAACAAAATTTAATGGCGGACTCTTTACTACCGACCCCGTGTATGTAAATCCGGAATACACTTTTACCCCGGACTTTAGGAATTGGGGTGGAGGGACTATGACCGCACAAAACCAACGGTTGGTTTATTTTCCCATGTTTAAGAGTGGCGATTTTGATATGTTGCCTTCGCAATTGGACTATTACTTAAGCTTACAGCACAATGCAGAGTTGCGTAGTAAGGTCTATTGGCAACATAAAGGAGCTGTATTCACCGAGCAATTGGAAAATTATGGGTTGCCCAACCCTGCGGAGTATGAATGGAAGCGTCCGATTGATTACGACCCGGGCATGCAATACAATGCCTGGTTAGAGTACCAATGGGATACTGTTTTTGAGTTCTGTAAGATGATGCTCGACTTAAAAGCCTATACGAATACAGATATAAAAAAATACCATCCGTTCATCATCAGTTGCCTACGTTTTTTTGATGAACACTATCAATATCTGGCCAAGCAAAGAGGCCGAAAAGCTTTAGATGCCAATGGGCATCTTATTCTGTATCCGGGTTCTGCAGCAGAAACTTATAAAATGGCCTACAATGCCAACAGTACCATTGCGGCATTGAAGGTGGTTACAGAAAACCTGTTGGCGCTTTCAGAAGATGAGTTAAGCACAGCGGATGTTGAGTACTTAAAAGCCTTTCAATCTAGAATACCACCATTAAATTATCGGGAGATTGAACACCACAAAGTATTGGCGCCCGCTCAATCCTGGGAACGCATCAATAATACCGAAGTACCACAACTATACCCGGTATATCCGTGGAAACTCTATGGTATTGGTAAACCCGATTTGGAAACAGCAATTAACACTTGGACTTATGATATGGATGCTATAAAATTCAGAAATCATATCGGGTGGAAACAAGATAATATTTTTGCTGCCAGAATGGGTTTAACCAAAGAAGCTGCTAAGTACAGTTTGTTAAAAATGGCTGATTCCGGCAGACGCTTCCCGGCATTTTGGGGGCCGGGTTACGATTGGGTGCCCGACCATAACTGGGGCGGTTCCGGCATGATAGGCATGCAGGAAATGTTATTGCAGGAAGTAGATGGAAAACTCCTGCTATTCCCTGCCTGGCCAAAAGATTGGAATGTTCATTTTAAACTACATGTCTCCGGGAATACCACCGTAGAAGTACAGTTAGAGAATGGCGAGGTAAAATATATAGAAGTATTCCCAAAAGAAAGAGTAAAGGATATTGTAAATCTTTTAGATTGGGATTTGAATAAAAAAATAAAACTAAACTAAAATGCGTACTATAAAAGAAATTGCAAAGTGTTTATTTGTAGCTGGTATAGCCATATCAAATATACAATGTAAAACCAACCACAGTAATGTGGCAAAACAGCCCATAAAAGTCGATTTCGACTTTTCACAAAGAAAACTGCAGGAAGTACATGACCCTTTATATAGCTCATGGGTTATTAGTGAACAAACCGAAGCAGAAAAAACATTTGATGCGGTCACTATTAAACTAAAAGGAAACTTTGCCTCAAGTTGGTTCAAAGTAGGTGTTAGCGCTCCCAATTATGCCAGACTTACCAGTGATGGGTTGATTACAAATAATGATTTAGAACTAACCATTAGTGGTCTGGAAGCAGGAGAACATTCCTTACTAACATTCCACAATACCTTCGATAAGTTAAATGGGAAAATAAATGCTCCCATCAATATTTATGTGAATGATAAACTTGTAAAAACAGTATCACCAAGCAATCGCGTATTTTCAAAAATTGAAGCCGAAACGGCCTATGTCACGTTTGATGTAGAACAAAACGAAACGGTGGTGATTCGATTTGAAATAGATTCAAAATCAGACAAAGCCATACAACAACTTATTATTAATGGGTTTGAGATTAATACGCCAGATATAAAGAAGCAAGCACATAGTCCTAGTCCCGAAAACTTGGATGAGCATGTTGAGATTAACGACTCCTTGGTGCTACAATGGCAGGCATCCAATGGCGCTGTTGCCCATAACTTATACTATGGAACCGATGAAGACGCGGTATATAACGCCAACGAAAGTGCATTGGAATTTAAAGGAAAACAAACCAACACCAAATTTACAGTGAATGATTTGTATAGCATGACCACCTATTATTGGCGTGTGGACGAGATTGATAACGAAGGCAGTATCACGCGCGGTAATATCTGGTCTTTTAGGCCAGCACAATTAGCATTTCCGGGAGCCCAAGGTTACGGGCGTTATGCCATTGGAGGCCGTGGCGGTAAAGTGGTGGAAGTAACCAACCTAAACGATGACGGCCCCGGAAGTTTACGGGATGCGGTTAATCAGGATATTGGTCCGCGAACCATTGTGTTCAATATTTCCGGAAACATAGAACTAAAATCCCGATTGGTTGTTAACCAACCCTATATTACCATTGCAGGGCAAACAGCCCCCGGAGAGGGTATTACCATAAGCAGAGCCCCCATTGGCCTTACAGGTGATGACGGCATCATACGATTTTTAAGAGTTAGAATAGGCTCAGGAACGACCTATGATGGTATGGGGCTAACAGGTGCCAACCACAGCATTATAGACCATTGTTCCATCAGTTGGACCATTGATGAATCCTTTAGCTCCAGAGGTGCCCACAATATCACCTTGCAACGCACGTTAATATCAGAAGCCTTAAATGTGGCAGGTCATGATAAATATGAAGGTGGAAAAATGCACGGATATGCAGCAACTATAGGAGGCGATATAGGTAGTTTTCATCATAACCTCTTGGCCCATAACTATGGACGAAACTGGAGTATAGGTGGTGGGCTGAATGGTGATGGCTACTATAGCGGACGTTTAGATATTAGAAACAACGTTGTTTACAACTGGGGGCACCGCACAACGGATGGTGGTGCCAATAAAGTGAACTTTGTAAACAATTATTATAAGCCCGGAAAATCTTCCGATGTGTTTTATGCTTTGATAGCCCAGCATGAAGGGGTTGGTAAAGGCAAGCAACAATACTACTTTAAAGGCAATGTAATGCCGGGACATTTCAATGAGGGCAACCAAGAGGCCGGTAGAACCTCTAAAATTACCCATAATGCAAATGTAGATTATGAAACCTTTGTAGATGCGCCGTTTTTTGAGTCGTATGTAGAAACACAATCCGCTAAAGCCGCTTATAAAAATGTCCTTTCAGATGTAGGTGCCAATCAGCCCACATTCAACAAACACGATATGCGTATTGTTGAAGAAACCATAAAAGGCACCTACAAATATAAAGGAACTAAAAGTGGGTTGCCTGGTATGATTGATACAGAGCAAGACGCAGGAGGTTGGCCGCAATTTAAGAGCGAGACGCGTGCTGACGATTGGGATACAGACCACGATGGCTTGCCCAATTGGTGGGAAGAAGCCCATGGGTTAAATACCGCATCTGCAGCTAATGATTTTTCAGATGCTCAGGCCGATATAGATAAAGACGGTTTTACACAATTAGACGATTATTTAGATTGGATGGCCCAACCCCATTATTTTATTACCTTAGAAGAGGCGATAACTTGCGACTTGAAAGATTATTTTAAAGGATTTGAAACCAACCCCGAATATAGTTTTTCATCAGTTAATAATGGAACCGTTACTTTAAACGGAAGTGCACTTCAGTTTAAAGCAAAAGAAAAAGGCATGGCCTCCCTTAAAGTTTCTGTAAAAGATGGAGAAGGCGATAGCATGACCCGTATAATCAATATTTACATAAAATAAGATATACCCATGATTAAGAATAACGTTTTAATAATAGCATGTTTCTGTTTAAGTGGCATCGCTTTTTCTCAAAGCAACGGATTGGTAGCTAATGCTAAAAGTCCTCACAGCAAATTACAAAGTGTCGGATTACAAGATGTGGTATGGACCAACGGGTTTTGGAAAGAACAGTTTGATGTAGAAACTCAAAACACCTTGCCTTTTATGTGGGATCTGTATCATAATGACACCATTACCCACGCCTACAAAAACTTTGAAATAGCCGCAGGGCTAATGAAAGGTAAGCATAGTGGTCCGTCGTTTCACGATGGCGATTTCTATAAAATCATGGAAGGGATGTCCGCCGCCTATGCCATTACCAAAAATCCAAAGCTGGATAAAGAAATGGACACTGCCATCGCTTTATTCAAGAAAGCCCAAAGAGAAGATGGTTACATTAACACCCCGGTATTAATAGAACAACGTTGGGGGACCTTAGGTCCGGAAGAATTAAAAAAGCAATTGGGTTTTGAAAAATACAACATGGGGCATTTAATGACGGCCGCATGCATCCATTACCGGGCCACCGGAAAAACCAATTTTCTGGATGTTGCCCAAGGTGTTGCCGACTTCCTATATGATTTTTATAAAAAAGCTTCTCCGGAATTAGCCAGGAATGCTATTTGCCCTTCGCATTACATGGGTATTGTTGAAATGTACCGGACCTTGAAAGACCCCAGATACTTAGAGTTAGCAAACAACCTAATCGATATTCGGGGAACTACGAATGATGGAACCGACGACAATCAAGACCGTATTCCCTTTAGAGAACAAACCAAGGCTATGGGACATGCAGTAAGAGCTAATTATCTGTATGCAGGTATTGCCGATTTATATGCAGAAACCGGTGAAGAAAAACTACTGGAAAATTTAAAATCCATATGGGATGATGTGGTGTTTAGAAAAATGTACATCACAGGAGGATGCGGTGCTTTGTACGACGGGGTGTCTCCAGATGGAACCTCATACAACCCATCCGTAGTACAAAAAATTCACCAAGCTTATGGTCGGCCTTACCAATTACCCAATGCCACGGCCCATACAGAAACCTGTGCCAATATTGGTAATGTATTGTGGAACTGGCGCATGTTACAAATTACCGGCGATGCCAAATATGCTGATATCGTAGAATTAGCATTGTATAATAGTGTGCTTTCAGGAATCAGTTTAGATGGTAAAGCATTTTGCTATAACAATCCACTAAATGTGTCCGATAATTTACCCTTTAAGCAACGTTGGGGAAATATTCGGGAGGGGTATATCAGCCTGTCCAATTGCTGTGCGCCTAATGTGACCCGTACCTTGGCTGAGGTTGGAAATTACGCCTACAACCTTTCAGAGCAAGGACTGTATATTAATTTATATGGTAGTAATCATTTAAAAACAAAAACAGTACAGGGCGAAACATTGGAAGTAACCCAGCAGACCAATTATCCATGGGATGGAAACATCCAATTAAACGTATTAAAAGCTCCTAAAAAAGCAATGAGTTTCTTTTTAAGAATACCAGGTTGGAGTGAGGGTACCACCATTTCAGTAAATGATGAGGTTGTTAACCACACCATCACTTACGGAAGTTATCTGGAAATTAACAGATCCTGGAAAAAAGGCGATATCGTCACCGTTAACATCCCCATGCCGGTAGAGGTGATGCAAGCCAATCCTTTAGTTGAAGAAACCAAGAATCAGGTAGCAGTGAAACGAGGGCCTATAGTGTATTGTTTAGAATCAGAAGACATTTCAAAGGAAACCGATATTAATAAAGTGGTATTGGACATAAATTCAGATTTTGTGGTCAAAACTATAAATATAGACGACAGACCGCTTACAGCTATAGGTGCCACCGCCTTTATAGAAAAAGCCAATTGGGAGAATACATTATATCAGCCTATTTCAAAAGATAAAGAAAAGGTAGCCATTACCTTAGTGCCTTATTTCAGTTGGGGCAATCGCTTGCAAAAGGAAATGACCGTCTGGATGCCTTTCCAATAAAAATATAGATGGATGTATCGTCGACGGTCCGCTGTTGGTCCGTCGATCCTCTGTCGATCCTCCGTCGAAGCTACACCGAACCTCGAAGCTCTGTTGGGCCACTGATGAACCTCTGATGAACCTCTGGAGGACTACTCACAATTATTTAGAAGTTAACTATCTTTATATTAAGTGTTAAAAAAACATTTACAAAATCGGTCGTTGTTCAAAAATAACAACCGATAATTATTAAAATCACAATATTAGCAAAATATTAACAACTCTGAAAAGGTTAACTGTTAATACAACTAAGTAAACTAAAAAAACAATTAAACTAAACAAGTATGAAAAAAACAATTACTGCTGCTTGTGTATTGCTGCTTTTCAGTCTATTCAGTCTGTCAAGTTTTGCTCAAAACACAAGTAAAAAAAGTGTTACTGGTACAGTGGTGGACAACTCTGGTGTGCCAATGCCAGGTGTAAATGTCATTGAAAAAGGTACCAACAACGGTACAGTTACCGATTTTGATGGAAACTATAGCATCACAGTAAGTTCTAACGGTATCCTAAAATACTCCTTTGTAGGAATGCGAACGATGGAACTTTCAGTTGAAGGAAAAAGTGTTATCAATGCTACTTTACAAGAAGACACAGCATCTTTAGATGAGATTGTTGTTGTAGGGTATGGTTCTCAAAAACGGGAATCTATTACATCTTCCATAGCAACTATAGATCCAGAAGAAGTAGAGGATCTTCCAGTAGGTAATTTGGCTTCTGCTCTTGTAGGACGTGTTTTAGGGGTTTCAATCACAGGAGGTGATACCAGACCGGGGAACCCGGCGCGTATTACAATACGTAATCCAATAGGGTCTTTAGCTAAAGACGGTGGGACAACCGATCCGTTATATGTTATTGATGGGGTTATACAAATAGATCCTGATACAGGATATAATGATTCTACGTTATTTAATAATTTAGATGCTTCAGAAGTTGAAAGTATTTCGTTCTTAAAAGATGCCGGTGCTGCGGTTTATGGTTCTCGTGCAGCCCAAGGGGTGGTATTGGTAGTTACCAAAAAAGGACGTAAAGGACCTGCTCAGTTTCGTTACAGTGGAAACTATTCCATAGCTGATGAAAGCTACAGAGCAAAAATGATGAATGCCTATGAGTTTGGTAGATATTTCAATATTATGAATGGACCTTATGGTAATGACCGTTCAGGAAGAGATTATTTCTTTACAGATAATGAATTAGAGCATTTTAAAACTTTAGATTACGACTTCATTGATGACGCATGGTCATCAGCTGTTACACAAAGACACAACGTAAACGTTAGTGGTGGTAGCGATAATGGAACTTATTTTGCGGGTATATCTTATTATACACAAGAAGGAAACTTAGGAACCTTAGATTTTGATAAATGGTCATTTAGAGCCGGTTCTAGCGTTAACTTAGCAAAAGGATTATCATCTACTTTCCAGGTATCTGGATTTTTTAGTGAGAGATCATCAACATTTAATAAAGTGAATGGAGAACGTGAGGAAGATGATTATAACAACTTACAAAACCGAGCACCTTTTTTACCACACTATATCGATGGATTGCCAACTCAGTTAACAGATGCGAGCAGTTCCAGAAATATTGGCTATAACTACTTCGAGTTACAAAGGTTAAATAATACCAACAACAACAAAGGTAACAATGTGACTGTGAATGCTACTGTAGAATATGAAATTCCATTTATAAAAGGATTAAAAGTACAAGCTAGATATGCAAGAACAGAAAGTAAAGACAGAACACTGCAAATAGGGCACAGATACAAACTGTATGAGTTTAATGGTGTGAATGATGTTGATGAGTATATTTATTACGAAAGTGGTTCCGGACCATTAGGAACTAATACAATTAAGCGTGAGCGTACAATTAAAAATGGTGATAGAATAGGTATTATTAATACTACCAGATTTCGTGAGCAAACCAACTTTCAGACAACTTATGCAAGAGATTTTGGAAAACACAGTATATCCGGGTTATTTGTTATTGAGAAAAGCGAATCAAGTCATAACAAAGACCAGATTTATAAGGAAGATAATGTTCCTGAATGGGCTACAGGTCAGTTGTGGGAAGTGCCGGATAATGGTGGTGGTAATTTAACCAATACGTATACTTGGGCTGATGAAGCGGGAGATTTAGGATACATAGGTAGAATAAGTTATAGCTATGATAGTAAGTATTTTGCCGATTTCGTTTACAGATCGGATGCCTCTACAAAGTTTGCGCCTGAAAATTATTGGGGAAGTTTTTATTCCTTATCAGGTGCCTGGATACTTTCAAAAGAAAATTTCTGGAAGTCAGAAACAATAGATTATTTTAAATTAAGAGGATCCGTTGGTCTATTAGGTAAAGATGATGTTAAAGCATGGGCATGGCAACAGCGTTTTAGCTTTCAAAATAGTAGAGGTGCTGTATTTGGAGGAAATGATGCATTGTCTTTGAGTTATAAGCCAGGGAATGCACCCAATGAATCCGTTACATGGAGTGACGAGTTAAAAATTAACTTTGGTGTTGAAGCCAGATTCCTTGATAACAGATTATCCACTACTATTGAGCAATACTATAACATTGGTTCAGATATCTTAATTAGTTTGAATCAAGGTGTACCTTTTACAGTAGGAGGTGGTAGTTCACCAATAAACTATGGCGAAGTTGATACCTGGGGTGCTGAAATATCTGTTGGATGGAACGACTACATAGGAGAAGATTTTTCATATGGTGTTACCATTAATACAGGTTGGTCTAACAATAAATACATAAAAGGAAATTTTGCAGATATCTCAACATTAAAGCCTTGGGATGCAAAACCGGGAGGGCCTTCAGATGTTGGAACATGGGGATACGATGCAATAGGGTTGTTTAAAACAACTGAAGAAATCGATCAATATGTTGCAGAAACAGGTGTCACCGATATTTTTGGGTATGTATATGATCCAGACCCTGCTGTATCTGAAATAAAACCGGGAATGCTTTATTATAGAGATGTTAGAGGACAATGGGATCCGGAAACCAGAACATTTGGAGCACCGGATGGTATTATTGATGATAATGACCAGGTACAACTAAGAAAACGTGCTAAAGGGCCAACAGGGTTCGATTCTAATATTAGTCTTTCATACAAAAACTTTAGCTTAAATACAGTTATTAGTGTTGGTTGGGGTGGTTATAACATGGTGTCGGGAGAAGCGAGAGATAGGCTGGATAGAGATAGAATTTACCAAAACTGGCAAAACAGACCCGCTTTCTGGGCAAACGTTTACGATCCGGATTTAAATCCAACAGGAACTTTGCCAAACCCGGCAAATGCTAATAGTGGCATAAACCTAAAACCATCAGATTTTTGGTCAGCACCAAACTTTAGCTTAATAATGAGAAATATTAATATTGGTTATTCATTACCTAAAGCTACAGCAGAGAAATTAAATTTAAGCAGTTTGAAGTTTAATTTAGTAGGATTGAATCCATTTATCCTTAACAATCCTTATAAAAAATGGGGACTTTCACCAGAAGGAAACTTTGATGTTTTTCCAGTACTAAAAACATATTCTTTAGGAGTAAGCATTGGATTTTAATAAGACGTAATAATTTTAAAAAGATAATCATGAAAAATATAAAGTTAAACAGTCTGTATGCTATCTTAGGAGTAATGCTCTTAGGGAGCTGTAGTACAGACTTTATAGAAGAAAAAAGAGAATTGTCGTCTGTTACAACTCAGGTTTTTATAGATGAGGAATCTGCAAACAGATATATAAATTGGATTTATTTTCAGGCACAACCGGAAAAAGATAAGGATTTAACTGCCTGGGATAGAATGGCAGATGACCATGATGGAGACAATATGTTTGCAACATCAACAGACGAAAAGTCAGGAGAAAATGATATTAATACTCCTTACAGCAGTATCTCTTTCCAACAAGATCATTGTTTAAAGTCCATTGGAGCCAAATTATCTACCGATGCAGGCGTTAATAATGTGTACACAAGAATTAGAAACTGTAACACCTTTTTAGATAACATTGATGACTATTCAGTGTTACCTCAGGATTTTGTGGATAGAGCAAAAGGTCAAATGTACTACTTTAGAGCCTATGGATATTTTGAATTAGTACAATTATATGGTGGTGTTCCAATCATATTAACAGCACAAGACCCCACAGTAGATGATCCTAACAATCAAATCCCAAGAAGCACTTCAGGAGAAGTCATCGATCAGATTGTTTCAGATTTAGAAATGGCACAATCCTTATTGCCGGCAACCGATTGGGAAGGTGACGATTATGGAAGAATAACAGCTATGGGGGCAGCCGCTTTGAAAGGGAAAGTGTTATTAACATGGGCAAGTCCGCTGTTCAACAGAAGTGACGATGTAGCAAGATGGCAACGTGCCTATGATGCTTGTAAAGAAGCTTATGATGTTTGTGTTGCAGGAGGTAAAGGACTTAATCCAGATTGGAAGTCTATGTGGTTTGAAGAGCAAGGAAACCCTGAAGCAATTACCATAGTAGGTTATAATAACGACCCTAGTGGTAATAACTACACCAAAAATAATGCGAATGAAAGAAAAGCACGTTCCAGAGCTATGGGTGGTGATGGAAGTATCTCTCCAACTAAAAATGCAATGGATATTTTCCCAATGAGTGATGGTACACCATACAACCCTAATGGCGATTTAAATGATTTTTATAAAGACAGGGATCCTAGATTTTATTACACCTTCTCATACAATGGTGCCATTTGGCCTTATAGCGCAGCACCGGAATTTAAAAACTGGACTTACTTTTGGCAGGAAACTGCAGGTGGTGATCCGGAGCGATCTACAGAAAGTAGAGCCAACGACACAGGTATTTATTTGAGAAAATTTACAGATGATAACTTTAACTACGATGAAGATGATAGATTTAGACGTAGCGGTATGGACTATATGGAATTCCGTTTTGCAGAAGTCGTTTTAAATCTTGCCGAAGCAGCCGTTGGAGTTAATCAATTATCAGAGGCTAAAGGATATTTAGAAGATATTAGAGAGCGTGCCGGTATTGCAAATAATGATGGTCAATTTGGTTTATCAACAGTAAGTACTAGAGATCAGCATTTTGCGGCTTGTATTAACGAAAGAAGAGTAGAGTTAGCTTATGAGAATAAACGTTTTTATGATTTAAGACGTTGGTTATTGTATAATGACGATTTCGGCACCTGTACAAGATTAAACCAAACACCAATACATGGAAGTAGGAGACAAGGGTACTATACAATAGCAAAAACAGATTCAAGTACAGAATATGTGGGTAGTACAGACCCTTTTAAAGGAGACTCGGCACCGGTAATAAATAGAGATGCCGATCCTGCAGATTACCCGGCAGGCGTAACAACCTATGAAGAATATGTTGATTACCTATACGAGAATCATTTTGAAGTTGTTGTTAGAGATGATGTAGACGCCAGTGATTTTACATTTACCTGGTATAACGAATATTATTTCTTTGGTATTCATGAAGATTTATTAGAATCTGCACCCTATTTAAGACAAACACAAGGCTGGGGTAATGGCTTTGGAGCTGGGGTATTTGATCCTTTAGCAGAATAGGACACCTAGCTTATGATAAAATTACCTGTATTTATTTATAAATACAGGTAATTTTTTTAATATTAAATTAAACCTTTAGAGTTTATAAGTGTCTAAAGTACACATTCCGCATTTGCGGTAGACTCAAAAAGTTTTACTAAAATTACAATGATGATGAAAAAGAACAATCTAGCGCTATGCGCTTTGTTGCTGATTGCAGGAACTGCATTCGCACAATATCCTTCCTTAACAGCAAAAGACAAAGCTAAAGAAAACGCTATCATAGAAGCTGCTTACAAACACTCTGATGAAGCTTGGGAAAAAGCTAAAATCATAGTTGATAGAGAAGCCAGACAAGGTAAACCTTATATACCATGGGCTGCCAGACCCACCGATTTACCACAAGCTGAAATTCCTGCATTTCCAGGAGCAGAAGGGGGTGGTATGTATACCTTTGGTGGCCGTGGTGGAAATGTATACACCGTAACCAGCCTGGAAGATAGTGGTGAAGGTACGTTACGTGAAGCCTGTGAAAAAGGCGGTGCTAGAATTATTGTGTTTAATGTTTCAGGAATCATAAAATTAAAAACACCATTAATCATTCGTGCACCCTATATTACCATAGCCGGACAAACAGCGCCGGGTGATGGTATTTGTGTAGCGGGCGAAACCGTATGGATAGATACACATGATGTCATTATCCGTCACATGCGCTTCCGAAGAGGAGAAACCTTTGTTGGTCGTAGAGACGATGCTATAGGAGGGAATCCCGTTGGGAACATTATGTTGGATCATATCTCAGCAACCTGGGGACTCGATGAAAACATGTCTATTTACCGACATATGTTCAGTCCGGGAGCCGATTATAAAGACCAAAAATTACCTACCGTAAATATTACTATTCAAAATAGCTTATTTGGAGAAGCTTTGGATACTTACAACCATTCTTTTGGTAGTACCTTAGGGGGTGAAAACTGTTCCTTCATTAGAAATATGTGGGCTAACAATGCCGGAAGAAATCCGTCCATTGGTTGGAATGGTATTTTTAACTTCGTAAATAACGTGGTGTTTAACTGGGTACACCGCTCTACCGATGGTGGCGATTACACAGCCAAATACAACATTATTAATAACTATTACAAGCCCGGACCTTTAACGTCTAAAGGACAGCCAATAAGTTACCGCATTTTAAAGCCGGAATCCGGTAGAAGCAAACTTGATACCGTAGTTTTTGGACGTGCCTATGTAAAAGGTAACATCGTAGACCAAAACCCCGAAGTTACCAAAGATAACTGGGCAGGTGGTGTGCAAATTGAAGGCAAAGATGGTGAGTTGATGGACTATGAAGATGCCAAACCATACTTCGCCTATATGAATTCAGAGAGACCATTTCCTATGCCTTGGTTTAGAAATATCTTGCCAGCAGAAGAAGCTTATAACTTTGTTCTTAAAAATGTGGGCGCCACTTTACCCATTAGAGATGAAGTTGATCAACGTATTGTAAGAACTGTAAAAACAGGTGAGCCTGAATATGTAAAAGGTTTAGATCCGGATTCCTTTTATCAATTTAAGCACCGACGTTTACCGGCTGATTCTTATAAAAAAGGGATTATTACTGATATTGCTCAAGTAGGTGGTTACCCCGAATACAAAGGGAAACCTTATAAAGACTCAGACAAAGATGGTATGCCCGACGAATGGGAAGAAAAATACGGCTTAAACCCCAAGGACCCTTCCGATGCCAAAGGGGATTTGAATAAAGATGGTTACACTAATATAGAGGACTACATAAACGGAACCAATCCTAAAAAATATGTAGATTGGAAAGACTTAAAAAATAACAAAGAAACCCTTACCGAGGCGTTATTGAAATAGTTACAATAAAAAACTTTATTAAATTAGAAACAGAATGATAACAATGAAGAAAGCAAGTTTAAGCCTGGTGTTTTTAATGCTGTCCGTAATAAGTATCCATGCACAGCAACATTTAGATCCGGAATACATTAAAGTAACGAATGAACGTGCCGCAAAAATAGTCGCAAAACTCGATATTAATAATGCAGATAAAGAAGAGGCTGTTACCAATATTATCGCACAGCAATACCGAGATTTAAGCAAAATCCACGATGGTAGAGATGCCAAAATAGAAGCCATAAAGGGTAGCGGTTTACCCGAAGCAAAAGAAAAAAGCAAAATTGCCAAAGAAGAAGTCAAAGCTGAAAAGCAAGTGAGTAAATTGCATAAGTCTTATCTTAAAAAACTAAATGCTCATTTAACTGCCGAGCAGGTAGATGGTGTAAAAGATGGCATGACTTATGGTGTGTTACCTATAACTTATGCAGGTTATCTGGACATGCTTCCAAATCTTACTGAAGCCCAAAAGAAAATGATTTATGATAATCTGGTAGAAGCCAGAGAGCGTGCCATGGATGGTGGCTCCTCCAAAGAAAAGCACGGTTGGTTTGGTAAATACAAAGGTAGAATAAACAACAACCTTTCTGCCGATGGTTACGATTTAAACAAAGAAAGTAAAGCATGGCACGAACGCGTAGAAGCCCGCAAGAAGAACAACTAAATTAAATAGAATATGTATAACATTAGTAAGAAAAGCTTAGTTATGCTGGGGTTATTAGGAGCTATGACGCAATTTGCGCAAGCACAGTATCCCACCATACCCGCGGAGATGCAGGCCAAAACAGATGCGGCCATGTCAAAAGAAGAACAACGATTGGATGCCATATGGAACGCCAATTACCATATCATTGAAGAAGAAGCCAAGCACGGTCGTCCATATACACCCTGGGCATCAACACCGGGTGAACTTATGCAGGCAGACATTCCCGCATTCCCAGGAGCTATGGGAGGTGGTGCTTACACACAAGGTGGTAGAGGTGGAAAAATATTTGTTGTGACCAGTTTAGCCGATAGTGGTAAAGGCACTTTTAGAGAAGCCTGTGAAGCCGTAGGAGCCAGAACTATTGTATTCAATGTATCCGGAATCATTCGTCTTGAAAAACCATTAAACATGCGTGCACCTTATGTAACTATTGCCGGACAAACAGCACCGGGTGATGGGATTTGTATTGCAGGGGAAACGTTTAGTATCGATACTCACGATGTCATCATCAGACACATGCGTTTTAGGAGAGGTGAAACTGACGTTACCCGCAGAGATGATGCTGTAGGCGGTAGCGTAGTAGGTAACTTTATTATGGACCACTGTTCTACAAGTTGGGGATTGGATGAAAACATGTCTATGTACCGTCACATGTACAAAGCCAATGAAAGATCCGAGCGTCAAAAATTGCCAACCTGTAACATAACCATCCAAAACAGTATATCTTCAGAAGCGCTAGATGCCTACAACCATTCCTTTGGTAGTACCATTGGTGGTAGCAACAGTACCTTTATGAGAAATCTTTGGGCAGACAATACAGGGAGAAATTGTTCCAATGGTATGAGTGGCGATTTCAACTTCGTTAACAACGTGGTATTTAACTGGTGGCACCGTACTATTGATGGTGGTGATCAAAGTTCTATGCTTAATATAATCAACAACTATTTCAAACCCGGGCCTATTACACCAAAAGATAAGCCTATTAGTTATAGAATCGTAAAACCGGAAACCGGATATTACGAGCCTAAACGCTATGGTAGGGCTTATGTAAGCGGGAATCATGTTGTAGGTTCGCCCGAAGTGACAGCTGATAACTGGAACGGTGGTGTACAGGTAGGTGAGAAAGAAGCTTTGGAATATATTAAACAAGACAAGCCTTTCCCGATGCCTCAATTCCCGATTATGGAAGCACAGGAAGCATACGAGTTTGTATTGGATAATGTAGGGGCCACATTACCCAAGCGTGATGCGGTAGATGAGCGTATCATCAAACAAGTAAGAACCGGTAAAATCGAGTACAAAGAGGGTATGGAAATGACCGTTGGATCTGAATATATTAAAAGAAGATTGCCGATTGATTCCTATAAACAAGGGATTATTGTAAGTCCTGAACAAGTG
Organism: Aestuariibaculum scopimerae; assembly: GCF_059428085.1. NCBI lineage: Bacteria > Pseudomonadati > Bacteroidota > Flavobacteriia > Flavobacteriales > Flavobacteriaceae > Aestuariibaculum > Aestuariibaculum scopimerae. The sequence continues at coordinate 711,320 of NZ_CM182089.1, read as the reverse complement.
GGTGGGTATCCCGATTACAAAGGGAAATCCTATAAAGATTCCGACGGAGATGGTATACCAAACAAATGGGAGGAGAAATACGGTTTAAATCCAAATGATGCTTCAGACGCTAATAGCGATATGAATGGTGATGGTTACACCAATATCGAAATGTATTTCAATAATATCGATCCAACCAAAAAAGTAGATTGGACCAAACCTGAAAACAATGTAGATACCCTTGCTAAGCTTTCAAAAGGCTTATTGCAATAAAATAATATAGAATATTTAAAGAAGCTCATCTTAACATTTTACTTAAAATCAAAATGTTAAGATGAGTTCTCACATAATTGAGTACGACTTAAATGAAAATTATAAATCAACCATACGCAAGATTATCATTTATAGCATCATTTTTTATAATGACCATGGCATTTGCTCAAGAGTATTTGCCCGACATTGTAAAAAACAGGCAAGGAAAGATTATACACAAAGCAGACAGTTTGGGAAATCAAATCCCGGATTTCTCCTATGCAGGCTATAAAGCTTCAGAATCCCACATACCAAATATTGAAAACAAAATATTTGTACCCCATCAGGAAACAGATGCAACCCAAACAATACAGTCAGCAATAGATTATTTAGGTAGTTTAAAACCAAATGCTTCAGGTTTTAGAGGTGCTGTACTTTTAGATAAAGGCACTTTTAAAGTAGGAGGCACCCTTTACATTAAAAACTCGGGCATTGTGTTAAGAGGAAGTGGACAGGGAGATAATGGAACAGAACTCTTAGGTACTGGAATCAAAAGAGAGGCCATTATTCGTGTTTTAGGAACTCATAACGTCTCCTATAAAGATACGCTCGAGTTTAATACAGCCTACACACCTTTGGGTACTAAAACCATCCAACTGAAAACCACAAACAAACTTAAAGTTGGCGACGATATCATCATCAATCAACCCTTAACCGAATCTTGGATTAAAACATTGGGCATGGATTACTTTGGTGCTGAAACTGGTTGGATAGGGTGGAAGTCCCGTGATTTCGATATTAACTGGAACCGCGTCATTACAAAAATAGATGGTAATGAAGTTACCCTTAACGCCCCTTTGACTATGACTCTGGATGATACCTATGGAAAAGCCCAAGCCATTACCTACACATGGGAGGGTAGAATAGAAAACATAGGTGTCGAAAATCTAAATATTAATTCTACTTACGATACTACCAACCCTAAAGACGAAGAACATCGTTGGTTTGGCGTAACTATGGAAAACGTTAAAAATGCCTGGGTAAGACAAGTAAACTTTAAACATCTGGCAGGCGGTGCGGTATCCCTGTTAAAAACAGCACAGCAAATTACCGTAGAAGACTGTATTTCTACAGAACCCATTTCAGAAATCGCAGCCTTCAGAAGACATACCTTTTATACCGAAGGTCAACAAACCTTGTTTCAGCGTTGTTACTCCGAATACGGCTATCACGATTTTGCCGTAGGCGGTTTTGGAACCACAGGACCCAATGCCTTTGTACAATGCGAATCTTATTTACCGTATAGTAGCAATGGTGCCATAGGCAGTTGGGCAACTGGTGTGCTGTTTGATGCTGCTTATATAGACGGACAAGCATTAAATTATAGTAACAGAGAACAAAGCGGTCGTGGTGCCGGATGGACTGCAGCCAATAGTGTGATATGGGAATCCTCCGCATCAAAAATAGCCTGTTACAGTCCGCCAACCGCTCAAAACTGGGCTATAGGTGTTTGGGGAGGTATTATGCAAGGAAACGGCCATTGGAAAGATGTTAACAACCACATCACACCTAGAAGCCTTTACTATGCACAATTAGAAAGCCGTTTAGGAAGCTTACCATTTAACCCCTATGTACTGGAAATAGAATCCAATTCTACCTCCAGTCCCACATTAGAACAAGCCGAAGAACTCACCAAGTTGGCACAAAACACTGTGACTAGCTTGCCCGAATGGATCCAACAAGTATCAGCCAAAAATACCATCCCCGTGGATGCTAACAATATCAAATCCATTCATGATATAAAACGAAAAGAACCCAAAACCAACAAAAGAACAGATGCATTCAAAGTAACCATTCAAAACGGATGGATAACTTACAACGGAAATGTTATCACAGGAAAGCAAGCCAATGTAATGTGGTGGCGCGGGAGTCTTAGAGGTTATGATGTAGCACGGGCAAGCCATCACGTAACCCGTTTTGTGCCCGGGAGAAGAGGCAAAGGATTCACTGATAACCTGAGCGAAGTAGTAGAAGATTTCCAAAAGAAAAACATTATTGCGCTAGAACATAACTACGGTCTGTGGTACGAACGCCGTATGGACGATCATGAACGTGTTAGAAGAATAGATACCGATGTATGGCCACCCTTTTATGAACAACCCTTTGCCAGAACAGGAGAAGGACTTGCTTGGGATCACTTAAGTAAATACGACCTAACCCAATATAACAGCTGGTATTGGACCCGTTTGAAGACCTTTGCTGATTTAGCAGAACAAAACGGACAGTTGCTCATCAACCAGCAATACTTTCAGCATAACATCCTCGAAGCTGGTGCTCACTGGTCCAGTTCGCCCTGGCGTTCTGCAAACAATGTGAACCATACAGGCTTTCCTGAACCTCCACCGTATGCTGGGGAGAAACGTATCTTCATGGCAGAACAATTTTATGATGTGACCAATCCTGTAAGGAGGGTGTTGCACCAAAAGTTTATACAAAAGTCTTTGGAGAACTTTCAGGATAACACCAACGTGATTCAATTAACCAGTGCTGAATACACAGGCCCCCTTCATTTCATGCAGTTCTGGTTAGACGAAGTACAAAAATGGAAAGATAACACCAAAGAAAAAGGGATTATAGGATTAAGTGCTACCAAAGATGTCCAAGATGCCATACTTCAAGATCCAACCCATAACAAAACAGTCGATTTAATTGATATTCGCTACTGGCATTACAGAGAAGACGGCAGTGCCTACGCTCCTGAAGGGGGTAAAAACCTGGCGCCTCGCCAACATGCACGTAAAATGAGAGGAGGGAAGGAAACCGAAGATCAGGTTTACAGAGCCGTGCAAGAATATAGAAACCAGTATCCTGATAAAGCAGTGATATACTCGACCAATAACTCTCCACGTTTTGGATGGCCAATCCTTATGGCCGGAGGGTCATTAGCCAACATTCCGGAGATAAATGTTACTGGTTTTTATCAGGCATTGTTCAACATGCAAACACCTAAAAATCAAAAAAATAATGGTAACTTTTGGGTTCTGGAGGATCAAGGAAATGCCTACCTGTTTTACTTGAGAAATGCAGAATCTGTAACAGTAGATTTGTCCGATTACAAAGGCAAGTATCAGGTGTATTGGGTAAACCCTAACAGTGGAGAAACCATAGCAACCCAAACGATAACGGGCAAAAAGTCACACACATTAAAAGCACAACAAAGCAAACGCGAGCAAGTTATTTTTATAAAGAAGCAATAAACAACCAATGAAACACCAACAACGACATTTAAAAGCCTTTGCAATTCTAGGATTGGCACTTATGCTAGCCTCCTGTAAAGACACAAAAAAACAACCCGAAGTAGTAGTAACAGAACCCGAAGGCTTCCAGCAAATAGAAGTATCCGATAATGGCCATTACTTTCAAACCGAAAACGGCAAACCATTCTTCTGGTTAGGCGATACCGGTTGGTTGGCATTCAGTAAACTGGACAGAGACGGTATAGAAAAATATTTTGAAGACCGTAAAGAAAAAGGCTATAACGTCATTCAAATCATGACCATCCACTCCCTGGGCGTTTCTAATGTATACGACGATACTGCATTACAAGATAAAGACATATCAAAACCTCTTGTAACCGAAGGTAGCAATTTTGAAGATGCTGAGGCTTACGATTATTGGGATCACGTAGATTATGCGCTGGATGTTGCTAAAGAAAAAGGGCTATACTTAGGTATGGTACCCGTATGGGGCTCACCTGTGGCTGCAGGTGAAGTTAGTTTGGAGCAAGCCAAAGCCTACGCTAACTTTTTGGCAGAACGTTTCAAAGACCGTGATAACATCATCTGGCTAAACGGAGGTGATACCTTTGGTAATAAGAATACAGAGATTTGGAATGCTATTGGAGAAATATTAAAAGCAAGCAATCCAAAAAGACTTGTAACTTTCCATCCCAGGGGGCGTACCGACTCATCCGACAATTTCCATAATAAAGACTGGTTGGATTTCAATATGTTTCAATCTGGACACCGAAGATACGATCAGGATGATACCGAACGTGCCTACGGTCAGGATAATTACAAATACGTTGTAGTCGATTTTAAACTCACCCCGGCCAAGCCAACTCTAGATGGTGAACCATCTTATGAAGGTATCCCACAAGGCTTGCATGACACCTTACAACCCTTATGGAATGATAACGATTTGAGACGCTATGCCTATTGGTCTGTGTTCGCAGGTGCTGCTGGCTTTACCTATGGTAATAACCACATCATGCAAATGCATGAAAATCATACGCGTCCCGAGGCTTATGGTAGTAAGAAATATTGGGTAGAAGCCTTGGACGATCCAGGGGCTGGGCAAATGCAATACTTAAAGGAACTCATGCTTAAATATCCTTATTTTCAAAGAGTGCCTGATGAAAGTCTCGTAGCGAACCAAGGTGAAAAATACAATTACCTAGCAGCAACTAGAGGTGAAGATTATGCCATGATTTATACCTATAGCGGAAAAATGATCTCTGTAAATATGGGCATTATTAAAGGGGCTGAAGTGGAAGCTTCATGGTATAACCCTAAAAACGGCGAAACCACAGCTATTGGGACTTTTAAAAATGAAGGGACCCATGATTTCGATCCACCCGGAGAAGAACAAGACGGCAATGATTGGGTACTTGTGTTAAACTCGAAAAAATAACTATTTTGAATTTAAAAACGATATTCCTCACACTCTCAATAAGCATGGCTACCATGTTTGCATCTGTTTATGGGACTACCAAAAACGGCTGGTTAAATATATTAGAAGAAGGCGGTAATAACAGGGGAGAGTTATGTACAAACGCCATTCAAGAAACCATTAACAAAGCATCCCAACAAGGAGGAGGAACCATTTATTTCCCTGCTGGTGATTACCTTACCGGTGCTTTAAAATTAAAAAGCAACATAACCATTCATTTAGAAGCAGGTTCTATTTTAAGGTTTTCAGACAATTTTGATCATTATTTGCCCTTTGTACAACTACGATGGGAGGGCACCGTTATGAATAGTTTTTCTCCATTAATCTATGCAAAAGACGAGGAAAACATCACCATAACAGGCCGGGGAATCATAGACGGACAAGGAAAAGCCTGGTGGATGGAAATGTATCGCATAGAAACTGCTAAAGAAAAACTGCCACTCAACAAGTATCAAAAGATGTGGCAAGAACAAAACGAAGGCTTAGAAACCGAGCCTTATTACCAACGCACAATGGGGTTCTTATACCACCGTCCGCCATTATTTCAAGCCTTTAGATGTAAAAACATAAAAATTGAAGGCGTTACATTTCAAAATTCACCGTTTTGGACCATCAATCCGGCATTTTGTGACAATGTAACCATAGATGGTGTAACAATTTTTAATCCACCATCCCCCAATACCGATGGTATCAATCCAACATCCTGTAAAAATGTGCACATCTCCAATTGTCACATCAGTGTAGGAGACGATTGTATAACCATAAAATCAGGTAGGGACAAAGATGGTAGAAAATGGGCAACCCCTACCGAGAACGTGACCATTACAAACTGTACGATGCTTAGCGGACACGGAGGTGTAGTAATTGGAAGTGAAATGTCCGGAGGCATAAAAAAGATCACCATATCCAATTGTGTTTTCGATGGTACCGACCGGGGCATTCGCTTAAAAGCAGCACGTGGCAGAGGCGGTGTTGTAGAAGATATCAGAGTGTCCAATATCGTAATGAACAACATAAAACAAGAAGCCTTTATGCTCAATCTGTTCTATGATAAAAATACCGTAGTAGAACCTGTGACCGAAAGAACGCCCATATTCAGAAACATTCACATAAGCAACGTTACAGGAACCAATGTCAATACGGCTGGTAGGATATTAGGAATTCAGGAAATGCCCATACAAAATGTAACCTTCTCCAATATAGACATCCAAAGCAAAGAAGGATTTTCCGTTAACACCGCCCGAGACGTAGAGTTTCATGATGTTAAAGTAAGCACAACCATAGGAAGCGCCTTTAAAATAGAAAATACCGAGTGTGTTATTTTAGACAATATCGCAACTGCCAATCCGTTACCAAACAAACCCGTGATACAACTTACCAATGTATACAATGTCTTAGTAAATAATAATTTCCCAATGCACGCCACCGATATATTTTTAGAAGTGGATGGCGAAGCAACTCAAGCTGTTTATTTAAAGCATAATGTTTTTAATAATGTAAAAACAATAGTAAAAAAAGGGAAGGACTTAAACACACAAATTAATATAGACTAATCAAAACAACCATGAATAAATTTATATTAGTACTGGTTTTAGCGTTTTGTAGTTGTGTATCACAAAAAGATGCCTACATCTTCACTTCTTTTAGAGAACCGGCTACCGAAGGACTATATCTGGCATACAGTGAAGACGGTTATCATTGGAATGACCTTAAAGGTCCGTATCTAAAACCTGAAGCGGGTGACAGCGACATCATGCGCGACCCCTCAATCGTCAGAGCCAAAGACGGAACCTATCATTTAGTATGGACCACCGATTGGCAAGGTGGCACTGGGTTTGGTTACGCCTATTCTAAGGATCTTATTCACTGGTCTGAGCAACAATATATTCCCGTGATGAAACACGAACCCGATGTGGTGAACATCTGGGCTCCCGAAGTTTTTTATGACGACGAGGAGGACCGCTACATCATCATTTGGGCATCGACCATCCCATTCCGTTTCGAGAAAGGTATCGAAGAAGAGCGTAATAACCACCGTATGTATTATGTAACAACCAAAGACTTTAAAACCTTTTCAGATACTAAATTATTCTTAGATCCGGGCTTTAGTGTAATCGATTGTGTTATTGTAAAGCGTACTAAAGACGATTATGTTTTGGTATTAAAAGACAATACGCGCCCCATGCGTAATATTAAAGTGGCCTTTGGGAAATCGCCCTTAGGACCTTTTGAAAACATCTCAGAACCCTTCACCGGGTTTTTGTCTGAAGGACCAACCGTGCTAGAACAGGATGGTAATTATCTAATTTATTACGATAATTACGGTGAAAAAAATTATAAAGCGGCCCGAACCACAGATTTTAAAAATTTTGAAGATATCACATCCGAAATAGAATTACCGGAAGGGCATAAACATGGGACCATAGCACCCATATCACAAAGTATATTAAAAGGATTAATAGAAAAAAGTAAAGAACATGATTAAAGTACCAGTAAATCACAAAATCACAATGACCCTTGTTGTAGTATGTCTGCTTTTAAGCAGTACACTTGTTTCAGCACAGCAAGACACCATTCGCTATGTAGGTGAAACACTATCCAATATCGATTACCATCATGGCCAATTAAGACCCGCGGTAGGTGTACACGCCAAGCAAGTGATGCGTGCCAGTAGAGAACACCCGGAAAAAGCCGATGGCTATGGGTGGACCTATAACCATGGGCCTAACATCGCCTATTGGAACAATACCTATTATGTACAATACCTAAGCGATCCAGTGGGCGAGCACATTCCCCCAAGTCAATCCTTTATGGTAACCTCCAAAGATGGTAATAACTGGACCTTTCCGGAAGTTATATTTCCTCCATACAGCATTCCCGATGGTTATGTGAAAGAAGGTGTGGATGTCGTGGCTAAAAACCTAAAGGCTGTGATGCACCAGCGTATGGGTTTCTTCACATCATCTGATAACCGCTTTTTTACACTGGCCTATTACGGTATCGTGATGGAACGCAAAGATGATCCCAACGACGGTAAAGGGATTGGACGTGTGATTCGTGAAATAAAAAAAGACGGCAGTTTAGGCCCTATATACTTTATACGACATAACAAAACCTGGGATGCCTCCAAATCTGATTATCCGTTCTATACCAAGAGTAAAGACAAAGGTTTTAAAAAAGCCTGTGAAGAATTATTAGCTAGTCCGTTAATGGTACAACAATGGGTAGAAGAATCCGATAGAGATGACCCCATTATTCCATTAAAAGGCGGATACAAAGCCTTTAGTTATTATCATTTGCCAAATGGAAATGTCGTGGGACTTTGGAAACACGCTTTAACATCCATGAGTCAGGATGGTGGAAAAACATGGGATTACAGTCCGTTAAGAGCCCCTGGTTTTGTAAATAGCAATGCTAAAATTTGGGGACAAAAAACCTCTGATGGTCGTTATGCTACGGTTTACAACCCTTCCGAGTTTCGTTGGCCTTTAGCCATCTCTACCAGTGATGATGGTTTAAACTACACCGATCTCCTGTTAGTACACGGCGAGATGTCACACTTACGTTACGGCGGCGCCTATAAATCACAAGGTCCTCAATACGTACGCGGTATTGTAGAAGGCAATGGCACACCTCCGGATGGCAAGATTTGGTTGACGTACAGTATGAACAAAGAAGACATATGGGTAGCATCCGTACCCGTGCCTGTAACCAGTACCGTAGACCATGATGTGAATGAAGTATTCAACAATCTGCCCGATGGCGAAGAACTAAAACTGTGGAATACTTATGATTTGTCCTGGGGCTCCGCAGAAATAGAAACAAAAGATGATGGTGTAAAATGGTTAACCCTGCGCGATGAAGATCCCTTCGACTATCCACGAGTAGAACGTGTACTACCCTTTGCAAAGAAAATGGAAGCCACCTTCGTGGTGAAGCCCGAACAAAATGACCATGGCGTGATGCACATCGAATTCCAAAACAGAGAAGGCTTACCTGCCGTTAGATTCATATTCAGTCCAGAAGGCGAACTTCAACTCAAAGCAGGTTACAGAATCAAGAACATTATGAACTACGAAGCAGGAAAAGAATATAAATTCCACGTGTCGTTGGACGTCACAACACGCTCTTACAGATTCACAATCAATGATGGTCGTGAGAACGGACAAATATTCTTTGCACCTGTAGACGGTATTGCCCGTATCATGTTCCGTACTGGTGAAACACGATACTATCCAAACCCCGATACCCCGGTAGATACACCTGATTACGAAGATTTACCTAATACAGGTGCACCTGTACAAGAAGCTGTATTCAACATAAAATCATTAGTAACAAAAAAACAATAAGTTGCGGTCCATAAAGTTCATACCCGTTATAGTAGGCCTATTATTGGCTTGTACTACTCCCAATACTAAAGCTATAGAAGTTGTACAACTTACATGCGAAAGGGCCGTAAACCCGTTGGCAATAACGAATGAACACCCAAGACTTAGCTGGCAATTAATTTCTGCGGCAGATAATGTAACTCAAACAGCTTATCAAATATGTATTGCTTCCACGCCTGATAAATTAAAAAATGATGAGGCCGATGTTTGGGACAGTGGTAAAGTCACCACCAACCAAAGTCAGCTAGTAACTTATAAAGGTGAAAAACTTCAGAGTGAAAGTAAATACTATTGGAGAGTGAAGGTATGGAATCAGGATGAGATCCCTTCTACTTGGAGTGAAACGGCTTATTTTAGGACAGCCCCCCGTAGCGACGATTTAAATCCTACGTGGATTGGTGCCATTAGTAAAGCCGATAGTCATTTGCCAGAAGGGCGAAACTTCCATACGGCCACTTTTAAAAAAGAAAAAAGGCAGGCCATAATTGATGCTGCCAACCTGCTAGCGCGACAAAGCATCCAATTACGTAAACCTTTTGAACTGACAAAAGGCATAAAAGAGGCTGTTGTATATGTTTCAGGTTTAGGTCATTATGAACTCAGCATCAATGGTGAGAAAATAGGGAACAGCGAATTTGCACCGCTTTGGACTGATTACGATAAAACAGTTAATTATAACACCTACGAGCTAAACCCCAAAGTCCTCCAAAAAGGTAACAATGTTATAGGCGTCCTTTTAGGCAACGGCATGTACAACATGCTTGCAGAACGCTACGCCAAGTTTTTCGTCAGCTTCGGGCCCCCAACCCTGTTTTTAAAACTCAAGGTTACCTATGAAGATGGTTCGGAAGTGATTATCAACTCCGATGCCACATGGACCTATGCACCAAGTCCCATCACCTACAACAGTATGTTTGGTGGTGAAGATTACAACGCCAATTTAGAACAACCCGGATGGAATCGTCCCGACTTCAATGCCAATCAATGGGAAAGCGTCGTCGTACAAGAAGCACCCCGTGGCGAATTAAGAGCACAACAAGCGCCGCCCGTAACCATCCAAAAAACCTATTCTGTTAAAGAATATAAACAACCCATACCCGATACCTATGTATTTAACATGGGCCAAAACCTGTCCGGTTTCCCTAGCATCAAAGTAAAAGGGAAAAAAGGCCAAAGTATCAAACTGTGGGTAGGTGAGGGCTTAAAAGACGATGGCACTATAGGGCAAGGCCGTTCCGGTAAACCCTATTACTATCAATATACTCTAAAGGGCGATGGCGTAGAAACCTGGCAACCCAAATTTAGTTATTACGGGTACCAGTACATACAAGTAGATAGTATTAACTACAAAGAAGAAAACGACCCTACACGCCCCACATTATTAGAAGTTACGTCTAATTTTGTGTACAATAACGCTGGCGAAGCCGGAACTTTTCAAAGTTCCAACACCATATTTAACAAAGCACACGAACTCATCAATAACGCCATAAAAAGTAATTTTCAGGCCGTGCTCACCGATTGTCCGCATCGTGAAAAATTAGGCTGGTTAGAAGAAGCCCACCTGAATGGCCCCGGATTGATTTACAATTACAATATGGAAACTTTTATCCCTAGCATTATGCAAAACATTGCTGATGCGCAGCGTGATAACGGTATGATTCCCTCCATAGCACCCGAGTATGTTATATTTGGAGGCGATTTCACCGACTCCCCCGAATGGGGTGTTACCGGAGTCATTCTTCCCTGGATGTATTACCAATACTATGGCGACGATAGTCTCATAAAAACATACTATCCCGTTATGAAGCAGTATGTAGATTACCTAACCTCCAAATCCGAAAACTATATTGTTTCCTATGGATTAGGTGATTGGTACGATTACGGCGACCACGCTGCCGGGTACTCCAAAAACAGTCCCATTGCCCTGTCTGCAACAAGTCACTATTACTACGGTGCGCACCTCGTAGCCAAAGCAGCCAAACTGCTCAATAAAACAGAAGACATCGCCAAATATGAAACTCTGGCTACCAATATAAAAAACGCATTTAACAGCACCTTTTATAACAAAGACACGAAACAATACGGTACTGGCAGTCAGTTTAGTAATGCCGTACCAATTTTTATGGACATCGTAGCACCCGAAAACAAAACAGCCGTCCTTAATAACCTATTGGCCGATATCAAATCCAGAGGCTACCGATTAACCACGGGCGATGTTGGTAACCGCTACCTGTTTCAAGCACTTGCCAGAAATAATGAAAACGAAGTTATGTACAAAATGCATAACCATTACGATACGCCCGGTTATGGTTTCCAAATACAATTCGGACTTACCACACTTACCGAGCAATGGGATCCCAGAAAAGGAAACTCCTGGAATCACTTCATGATGGGGCAAATTGAAGAATGGTTTTATAGAAGCTTGGCAGGTATTGTCCCTGACGACACCCACCCTGGATTCAAACATTTCTATATAGAACCTGAATTTGTGGGCGACCTTACGTTCGTAAAAGCAAGCTACCAATCTGTGTATGGTACCATCGTTTCCGAATGGGAGAAAAAAGAAGGCCAATTTATCTTAAACATACAAATTCCGGTAAATACTACCGCAACTATTAAGTTGCCCATAGCCAAAGGCAGCGAAGTCACCATAAACAACAAAAAATACAAAGACATCACATATAAAGACAATCAAAAGCCGTATTTTAAACTAGGCTCTGGAACTTACCGCGTAGCGGTTAAAGTATTGTAGAAAAGAAAGGTAATAACCCATATATTAAATTCCTCGTAGAGAATAAACAGAAGATGAAAACAGCAATAAAATACATTGTAGTAATTTTAGTAGGGCTCAGTAATCAGCTCCTACTAAACGCTCAAACCTCCGATACCAACTTTAACGAGCCCGTTGCACATACTATCCAAAAAATAGAAACCATCTTCAACGTCGCCATCAATGACGACCGAAACCTCCTTAAAGACAAAACCCTCGATTACGCCGATTGGAGAATAGAGCCCGGTAATTTGGAAGTGTCCCTTGCGAATGTCCTTGCTCCTCTAAACCTCATGACTTTCAAACAAGCCGACGGCAGTTATAGCATCCGTAAGTTTGAATATCACAAAGTCTCCGTATCTGAAGGGAAAGAACGTTTAGACTACCTTTCTGGGTTATACCATAACAAAGCAGCTTGGGAAGTACGCAAGGCTGACCTCAAAGCATGCATGATAACCGCTTTAGGATTAGACAAAGCCCCTGCAACCCCTAACAGCAAGCCCATCCTCACCAAACAAAGAAAATACAAAGGCTATACCGTAGAAAATATAGGTTTAGAAATATTGCCAGGGGTTTATGCTACCGGGTCTATATACAAACCCTATCCCCTTAGAAAAAAGGCTGCCCTCATCGTGATGCCTAATGGTCATTTTGGTGATGGGCGCTACCGCAAAAGCGAACAAATACGAAGCGCGATGCTTGCCAAAATGGGTGCTATCGTGGTAAACTTCGATTTATTCGCTTGGGGAGAATCCACATTACAATTCCCTTCTGAAACCCACCGCAACAGTATCGCATCTACCATACAAGTCCTTTGCGGCATGCGCTTATTAGATTACCTAACCACTCTAAAACATGCCGATGCCTCTCGAGTAGGTGTTACAGGGGGGTCCGGTGGCGGGTCGCACACCATGTTCCTGGCTGCATTGGACGATAGAGTTACCGTTTCTGTACCCGTTGTTATGGTGTCCTCTCATTTTTCAGGAGGCTGTCCTTGTGAAAGTGGTCGCGGACTCCACCTATGTGGTAACGGCACTAACAATGCAGAAGTCGCCGCTATGGCTGCTCCCAAACCCCAGTTAATCATTTCTGATGGAAAAGATTGGACGCTAGCTGTTCCTGAACTTGAGTACCCATTTATAAAACGCACGTATGGCTTTTACGGAAAAGGAGACTTGTTAGAAAATGCCCATTTCGGAAACGAAGGCCATGACTATGGTGAATCCAAACGTATGGCCATGTACCCTTTTATGGCGAAATATTTAGATCTTGATATTGAAAAAATTAAGGATAAAGAAGGCAACATCGACGAATCCGGTTGCGTTGTTGAGCCATATGAAAATCTCTATGTCTTTGGAGATAAAGGTGAAAAGCTCCCTGGCAATGCCTTAAAAGATATCGATGCCCTATACCAAATGTTTGGAGAAAAGAATTATAAATAAAATGATGTTGAAAAGAACAAAAAACATACTAGTAAGCCTGTTACTGCTCATTGCCGGGCAAACCCTTATTGCACAAAACACAACCCCCTTAAAACTGTGGTACGATGAACCCGCTTCTATATGGAACGAAGCCCTGCCAATTGGTAACGGACGCTTAGGAGCTATGCTATTTGGTGATCCCGCTGTGGAGCGTTTGCAGTTAAACGAAGAAACTATTTGGGCCGGATCACCTAACAGCAATGCTCACGACAAAGCCTTAAAAGCCTTACCTGTAGTAAGGCAATTGATTTTCGATGGTAAATACAAAGAAGCGCAGGATATGGCAACTCGTGATATTATGTCGCAAACCAATAACGGGATGCCTTATCAAACCTTCGGTAGTGTGTATGTGTCCTTTCCCGGTCATCAGGATTACACCGATTATTACAGGGACTTAGATATTGAAAACGCCACTGCCAAAGTACAGTACAAAGTCAACGGTGTTACCTTTACCAGAGAGGTACTAACCGCATTTACAGACCAGGTCGTTGTAATGAAATTGTCCGCAGACCAACCCGGGAAAATCACCTGTAACCTGTTCATGAATAGTCCTTTTGATAAAACCCTAACCACTACCGAAGACAACCAAATTACCCTCTCCGGAGTAACCAGTACCTGGGAAAAACAAAAAGGACGTGTTAAGTTTCAAGGCCGTTTAGAAGCAAAAAATAAAGGCGGTAATGTGACGGTAAGTAATGGCATCGTGAGTGTAAATGGAGCCGATGAGGTGACCATTTACATATCTATTGCTACTAATTTTAAAGATTACAAAACGCTTACTGAGGATGAAGTGGCTAAAAGCAAAAACTATCTTGATAAAGCCATAACCAAAGACTTTCAAACCATAAAGAAAGCGCATGTGGACTATTACCAAACCTTCTTTAACAGAGTATCTTTAGACTTAGGTCAAACCGATGCCGTTAAAGCAACCACGGACCAGCGTATTAAAAACTTTGCAAACCAATTCGACCCCCAATTGGCAGCTCTGTATTTCCAGTTTGGGCGGTATCTTTTAATATCCAGTTCACAACCCGGTGGACAACCTGCCAACCTGCAAGGGATATGGAACGATATGCTGTTCCCGCCATGGGAAAGTAAATACACCATGAACATCAATGCCGAAATGAATTACTGGCCGGCTGAGGTAACCAACCTGTCCGAAATGCATGAGCCCTTCATCCAAATGGCAAAAGAGCTGAGCGAAACCGGAAAAGAAAGTGCTAAAACCTTATACAACGCCAACGGATGGGTATTGCACCATAACACCGATATATGGCGTATTACAGGTCCCATCGATTATGCCGCCTCCGGCATGTGGCCCACAGGAGGCGCCTGGGTAAGTCAGGACCTCTGGGAACGTTACCTCTACACAGGCGACAAAGCCTATTTGCAAGAGATATATCCCATTATGAAAGAAGCGGCCACCTTCTTTTTGGATTTTATGATACCCGAACCTGAGTCCGGTTACCTTGTGGTAGTGCCATCAAGTTCTCCAGAGAACACCCATGCGGGAGAAGACGGTAAGTCAACCATTGCCGCAGGCACCACTATGGATAACCAACTCGTATTCGATTTGTTTACCAACGTGATGCATGCCACCGATATATTACAAAAAGACCAGGTTTTTGCACAAAAACTAAGTGATGCCTTGGCAAGAATGTCACCCATGCGCATTGGACAACACGGACAATTACAGGAATGGATGATCGATTGGGACGACCCCAAAGACGACCACAGACACGTATCGCATTTATATGGACTTTTCCCTAGCAATCAAATAGCTCCCCTAAATACTCCCAAGTTGTTTCAGGCAGCAAAAAAATCTCTTGAATATCGTGGCGATGAATCCACTGGGTGGTCCATGGGCTGGAAAGTCAACCTTTGGGCGCGACTGTTGGATGGTGACCATGCCTACAAACTTCTTCAGGATCAATTACACCTCGTAACCCCGGAGCAGCGCAAAGGTGGTGGTACCTATCCTAATATGTTAGACGCTCACCAACCTTTTCAAATCGATGGTAACTTTGGGTGCACAGCCGGTATCGCAGAAATGCTTATGCAAAGTCATGCAGGTGCCATCCACTTATTACCGGCCTTGCCAAGTGTTTGGAAAAACGGCCACGTGAAAGGTCTCATCGCCCGTGGCGGATTTGAAATAGACATGACATGGGAAAACAACCAAGTCACCCAATTAATTATACAACCCAAAATAGACGGTAACTGTCGACTTCGATTAGAAACCCCATTAAAAGCAGGCAAAGGAACGTCGCTTAGAAAAGCCCGAGGTGAAAACCCCAATCCCTTATATTACGAAGTCAACGTAAAAGAACCCATTATTTCAGAAAAAGTAGCCATAGAACCTTTCAAGCTACCAAAATATTACGAATACGACATAAACATGAAAGCGGGTAGGACCTATACATTTTACGCTAAATAGAATAATAAAATAACAAGAGAAAATTAAATAGAAAAGGGTATGATTGATAATAGTGAAATAGTTCAGAGTTCAGAGTTCAGAGTTCAGAGTGAGAGCTTTGCGCCTTTGCGTCTTTGCGAGAGAAAAAACAATTACCTACAAGCACTCCTTTTGCTTATAACCTTAAGTCTAAGCAGTTGCAAGTCTGCTCAAACCCAAGAAGCAGGTCCCTCAGTTTTAAAAGCTGACGATTTTAAACACTACGTCACTTACTTCAACAATATGGAGGACGAAAACATCGCCAAAGCCATTCCCAATAAAGATGCGTGGCAATGGATGGAAAGCAACATCCCTCTGTTCGAGTGCCCACAGCAAAACTTTGAAGAAATCTTCTACTTCCGTTGGTGGACGCTTAGAAAACACATTACGGAAACCCCGCAAGGCTATGGTATTACCGAGTTTTTAGTAAACCGCTCTTATGCCGATAAATACAATCTGATTAGTTGCGCTTTAGGACATCATATTTATGAATTCCGTTGGATTCATAACCCGGCATACATAGAGCAAAACGTTCACTTATGGTACCGTGGTAATGACGGCGGTCGTATGGAAAAACTAGGGAAATTTAGTAGCTGGACCACCAACGCTCTTTACAACCGCTACCTCGTTAACAAAGATGAAAAATTCCTGTTAGACATGTACCCAGACCTAATTAAAGATTACGATTACTGGGAAGCCGAACGCAGACGCCCCGATGGACTCTTTTGGCAGCACGATGTAAAAGATGGCATGGAAGAATCTTTAAGTGGTGGTCGTCGTGTAAAAAATGCACGGCCTACCATAAATAGCTACATGTACGGTAACGCCAAAGCATTGGCAAACATAGCCCGGCTAAAAGGGGATACCAAAAACGAAGCCTATTACGAAGCCAAAGCAGACACCATGCAACGTCTTGTAGAAACTAAACTATGGAATCCCGAAGACACCTTTTTTGAAACCTTCACCGAAAAAGATACTTTGGCTGAAGTACGGGAGGCTATTGGATTTATACCCTGGTACTTCAACCTGCCAGAAAAAAACAAAGGTTATGAAGCGGCTTGGGAACAAGTTAAAAACGAAAAGGGGTTTGATGCGCCTTTCGGTTTAACCACCGCTGAGCGTAGAAGTCCGCGTTTTAGAAGTCACGGCACAGGCACCTGCGAATGGGATGGCGCCGTATGGCCCTTTGCGACGTCTCAAACACTTACTGCTATGGCTAACGTATTGAACAATTACAATCAAAATAAAGTCGACAAAGCAGATTATTTCAAACAAATGAATAAATATGTGGAATCGCAGTATTACCGCGGGCGACCATACATAGGAGAGTACTTGGACGAAACTACGGGCTATTGGCTCATGGGCGACAGAGAGCGCAGCAGGTACTACAACCATTCCACATTCAATGATTTAATCATCACCGGACTCGTAGGGTTACGCCCCCGTGCCGACGACACCATAGAAGTGAACCCGCTTATTCCTGCAGAGCAATGGGATTGGTTTTGTTTAGATAATCTATTGTATCATGGCAATATAATCACTATTTTATGGGACAAAACCGGGGAGAAATATAACAGAGGTAAAGGATTTAAAATATTTAAAAACGGAAAAGAAGTAGCTGCCTCCGAAACTTTGGAAAAATTGGTTTACAATGGCTCCATGTAAATATGCAATGCCTCATTGTCTTTTTACAATGACGCATTGTTGTTTTACAATGATTTATTGACGGTTTACAATACCGCATTGTCTTTTTACAATAAGCTATTGTTGTTTTACAATGACACATTGTAAGTTTACAATGGATTAAAGTATGTTTACAATAGTTTAAAATAGGCATAAACTAACAAATTTAATAAGATCAATACTAACGAGATGAAAAGAATAGCATTACAAATAATTACATTATTAATTGTATGTGTGGCATTTGCACAAAACACCATCAACGTACATCAATTGCAGTGTGAGATGCTTACAAATCCATTGGGTATAGACGTCCTGCAACCCAGACTAAGCTGGCAGTTTTCAACAGATGCAACCGGTGTAGAACAGCAAGCTTACCACATCATGGTGGCATCCACACCCGAAAAACTAGAAGCTAATACACCCGATTTATGGGATACAGGGAAAGTAACAAGCGATGCCTCTATCAATGTTGTCTACAAAGGAAAAACACTTCATAGTAAAGACGAAGCCTATTGGAAAGTGAAAGTATGGACCAATAAAGGTGAAACTGCCTGGAGTGATATGGCTTGGTGGAGCATGGGGATCTTAACCTATGCCGAGTGGAAATCTACAAGATGGATAGGCAACAACCACCTCTTTCTAGGAGATAGCGTGAGTCAGTTTTCCAGACTATCCGCCCGGTACGTTAGAAAAGAAATCGACATAAAAAAACAAGTCAAGAGTGCTAAAGTTTACATTATGGGTATGGGACTTTACGAACTCTTTATTAATGGAAACAAAATAGGCGATCAGGTACTCGCACCCGTACCAACGGATTATACTAAGAATGTTAAATACAACGTATTCGATGTGACTGATAATTTAAAACAAGGCGCCAACGTACTAGGAACCATTCTGGGAAATGGCCGTTACTTTGCCATGCGCTTAGAATATAAGCCCTATAAAATAAAAACCTTCGGGTTTCCTAAAATGGCGCTGCAACTAGATATCCAATACCAAGATGGGAGTAGCGAGATTATAAGAACCGACGAAAGCTGGAAATTTACTCCCTTTGGCCCTATACGAAGCAACAACGAATACGACGGCGAAATTTATGATGCCCGACTAGAAATGCCCAATTGGAACACCACCAATTTTGATGACAGCAATTGGCAAAACCTTATGTGGGTTCAAGAGCCCGGTGGTTTTTACGAAGGCCAAATGACCCCCAACATGACCATAAAAGATACTGTAACCCCCCTAACCATGACTAAAACCCCCAACAACAGTTACATCCTGGACATGGGGCAGAACATGGTCGGCTGGTTACAAATTAAAGTTAGGGGTGAACGCGGACAAAAAATCACCATGAAATTTGCCGAATCCCTAAAAGAAAACGGCGAACTCTATATTGCCAATTTGCGCGATGCCAGAGTAACTGACGAATATATCTTGAAAGGCGACGGTGAGGAGGTCTGGGAACCCACTTTCGTATACCACGGCTTCCGATTTGTAGAAATTAAAGGCCTGACTAATAAACCGTCTTTAAACGATTTCATAGGGAAAGTGGTTTACGACGATATGGAAACTACCGGAACCTTCGAATGTTCCAATACAACCATGAACCAAATCTTTAAAAATGCCTATTGGGGCATAGGTGGTAACTACAAAGGTATGCCGTTAGATTGTCCCCAACGTAACGAACGTCAACCCTGGTTGGGCGACAGAACCACAGGAGCCTATGGTGAAAGTTTTATATTCGATAACCAGACGCTCTATGCCAAATGGCTGGACGATATAAAATATTCCCAAACCTTAGATGGGGGGATCCCAGATGTAGCGCCCGCTTTTTGGCGTTACTACGGCGATGGAGTAACCTGGCAGGGTGCTTATATCAAAGTTGCTGATATGCTATATCAACAATTTGGTGATAAACGAGGTATCAAACAACATTATCCATACATGAAAAAATGGATAACCTACATGGAACAGCAATACATGAAAGACGACCTCATGACCAAGGATAAGTACGGCGATTGGTGTGTGCCACCGGAATCTTTGGAAATTATCCGTTCCCAAGACCCTACGCGATTAACCGATGGCGAAGTACTCTCCAGTGCTTTCTACTACCATTTGTTACAACTCATGAAAAAATTTGCAAAAATAAGTGGTGCCGAAGCCTCAGATATCAGTTACTATGATGCTCTTGCAAACCGCGTAAAAATAGCCTTCAATAAAAAATATTTAAACAAAGAGACCTATAGCTATGCCAACAATACCGTAACCGCTAATGTGTTGCCGTTGGCTTTTGATATGGTTCCTGAAGACTTAAAAGAAAAAGTCTTCCAAAACATGGTACATGAAATAGAAGTTACTAAAAACGGGCACATTAGTACCGGGGTGGTAGGAACCCAGTTCCTCATGCGTACCCTTACCCAATTTGGTAGAGGTGATTTAGCCTATACGTTGGCATCCAACAAAACCTATCCCAGTTGGGGTTATATGGTAGAAAATGGGGCCACAACCATTTGGGAGCTTTGGAATGGTAACACCGCCAACCCGTCCATGAACTCCCAAAACCACGTCATGCTATTGGGCGACCTCATGATATGGTATTACGAAAACATGGCGGGCATAAAAAGCAGTGACGAGGCACCTGGCTTTAAGAAAATCATCATGGCTCCCGATTTCAATGCAGGCCTTACCTATGTAAATGCCTCCTACAAATCCAGTCACGGTCTCATTAAAAGCCATTGGAAAAAGAACAAAGGCTCTTTGGAGTGGACCATTACAGTTCCGCCAAACACCAGTGCAAGCGTACATGTGCCATCCGCGGACGTATCCAAAATAAAAATAGATAATAACAAGCTGGACCAAAATAACGGCACGTACAAAACAGAAAACAACCAAACCATCATCACATTAAAATCAGGAACTCATACCATAAACGCCCGTAAAATATTTTAGGTAAACTCGGGATGGTACAGGATAGTAAAGCAAGTGTTAAAATGTAGTTTTAACACTTATGAATAAAGACTCAAAACCAACAAAACAAATACAATAACATGAAAAAATTACAGGCCGTATTCATGCTTTTAAGCCTTCTAATATTAGGCAGTTGTAAGCAAAAAGAAGCAGAAAAAAAGATAGCATTAGAAGATAAAACATGGAAAGAAGGTATCTTGGTTGATGAATTCATCTACGATAAAGCGCCTTACCTGTCTTGTCATGCTTCTACCATAGTAGAAGCCTCCAACGGCGAATTAGTAGCCGCATGGTTTGGTGGCACTTATGAACGTCACCCTGATGTTGGTATTTGGGTAAGCAAACGTAAAAACGGGACATGGACTGAAGGCGTTGAGGTTGCCAATGGCGTACAAAACGATACGCTTAGGTATCCTACCTGGAATCCGGTGCTCTTTCAAATTCCCGATGGTGATTTAATGTTGTTTTATAAGGTAGGCCCACATCCATCCAATTGGTGGGGCATGCTCATGCGTTCTTCAGATAATGGAGACACCTGGTCTGAACCTGAAAAACTTCCTGAAGATTATTTAGGGCCCATTAAAAACAAACCTGTATTGTTGAGTGATGGTACCCTGTTATGTCCATCAAGTACCGAAGGGAACGGATGGAATCTACGCATGGAATACACCAAAGATTTTGGAAAAACATGGAATATTACCGATACTATTCCTAAAGGGCCTAACAACATCAACGCCATACAACCTAGTGTTCTCATTCACGAGGGAGGGAAATTACAAGCCATAGGCCGCACCAGAAACAGAGCACTGTTTAGTATTTGGTCTGAAGACAATGGAAAAACCTGGGGTGATATTGGGTTATTGAGTATTCCCAACAATAATTCAGGTACCGATGCCGTGACCATGCAAAACGGCGAGCACGCACTTATTTACAACCACGTATTGCCTGATGGCGATGCCGTTAAAGGCATAAGAACCCCATTAAACCTATCCATATCCAAAGACGGTATTAACTGGGAGGCTGCTCTGGTATTAGAAGACTCCAGAATCAGTCAGTATTCATACCCATCCATCATACAAGGATCTGATGGTATGCTGCACATTGTTTACACCTGGCGCCGACAAAAAATTAAATATGTAAAAGTAGACCCTTCCAAACTAGTAACCTTCCCAATTAAAGATGGTGTTTGGCCTGGTCCCACAAAAGACCGCTACAAAGTTGCTGTTTGTGATTGGATGATACTTAAACGTCAGAAGTTAGGCGCTTTCGACCTCGCCAAAGAAATCAACGCCGATGGTATTGAGTTGGATATGGGCAGTCTGGGCAGTAGAGAAACCTTTGAAAGTAAATTAAGCGATTCTACCGAGCGCCAAAAGTTTATAGACAAATCCAGAGAACTTAGCGTAGAAATCAGTTCCATAGCCATGTCCGGATTCTATGCCCAGTCCTTTGCCGAGCGACCCACCGTAAAAAAAATGGTGTCTGATTGCATCGAAACCATGAAAAATATGGATGTTAAAATTGCTTACTTACCTTTAGGAACCGAGGGCGATTTAGTAAAACATCCCGAGCTAAGACCCGCCATAGTGGAAAGACTGAGATGGGCTGGCGAGCAAGTCGATAAAATCAACGGTGTTATAGCCATAGAAACGTCGTTAGATGCTGCCGAAGAAGTCAAACTTCTGGAAGAAATAGCTAACAAGAATATAAAAATCTCATTCAACTTTGCTAAAGCTATAGAACAGGGCAAAGACATTTCAGAAGAACTAAAAACGCTTGGTAGAGAAAACATTGCACAAATACATGCTTCGAATACCGACCGCGTATGGATTGAAAATGATGAGGCTATTGACCTGCCAAAAATAAAAGAAACCTTAGATAATATGTATTGGAAGGGTTGGTTAATCGTAGAGCGTTCCAGAGATACCTCCATGGTTAGAAACGTAAAAGCCAATTATGGGGCCAATGTGGCCTACCTTAAGAAAGTGTTTCAAAGCAAATAAAAACAAAGCAACCTGTTTAAAATGAAGTACCTCGCTTTCCTTGTTGTACTGTGCATGTTATCGTGTTCCACAGATAAAAAAATCACTATCATTGCCGATTCGGAGTCTCCTAGAATCGCCTTTGGAGCAGAAAAACTAAAAACAGCTCTAACTGACAAAGGCTATGAAGTTACTGTGGCAACAGCCTTGGACGCTAGAGATAAAAGCCGGGTTATAGTTTTAGGTCAAAAAGATACTGATACCTGGAAACAGGCCACACAAGAAGTCGCTATCAATGATGAGGACCTCACTAAAAAAGAAGGCTTTCAAATCAGTACCGTGAATCAAACCTTGTACGTTAAAGGGTTTGATGCCTCTGGAACCCTATATGGAGCTTTGGAGTTGATTGATCAAATACATACGGCTGGAGGACAATTACCTGAGACGTTAAACATACAGCAAAACCCTGAAATGGTTTTAAGAGGGGCTTGCATCGGACTTCAAAAAACAAAATACCTAGAAGGTCGTGGTGTATACGAGTATCCGTATACCCCTGAAAATTTTCCTTGGTTTTATGACAAAGAACTCTGGATAGAATACCTTGATATGATGGTGGAGAACCGCTTAAACTCTCTCTACCTGTGGAATGGTCATCCCTTTGCATCTTTAGTAAAACTAGATGATTACCCCTTTGCTCAGGAAGTAAGCGACGAAGACTTCAAAAAGAACGAAGCGATGTTCCGGTTCCTGACTGAAGAAGCCAATAAAAGGGGTATTTGGGTGATTCAAATGTTTTATAACGTTATTGTATCCAAACCTTTTGCGGAGCATTACGACATCAAAACACAAGACAGGTCAAGACCTATTGTACCTGTTATTGCCGATTATACACAGAAATCCATCGCTGCCTTCGTAGAAAAGTATCCCAATGTTGGATTGTTGGTAGCCTTAGGCGAAGCCATGGAAAGAGAATATGACATCGAATGGTTTACAAAAACCATTATCCCCGGTGTTAAAGACGGCTTAAAAGCCTTAGGCACTACCGAAGAACCGCCTATCATTTTAAGAGCTCACGATACCGATGCGCCCGCCGTTATGGAACAGGCTCTACCACTTTACAAAAACCTGTATACCACACATAAGTACAACGGGGAGTCCTTAACCACCTACCAACCGCGAGGCCCCTGGTCTGAAATACACAGAAAGTTGAGTCAGGCAGGCTCCACACATATTTCAAACGTACATATTCTGGCTAATTTAGAGCCTTTTAGATACGGATCGCCGGACTTTATTCAAAAAAGTGTCAAAGCGATGCACAAAGTACACGGTGCTAACGGCTTACATTTATATCCGCAAACGGCCTACTGGGATTGGCCTTACACCCCCGATAAAACCAAACCCAGGCTTTTGGAGATGGAGCGTGATTGGATATGGTACAAAGCATGGTCGCGTTACGCTTGGGAAAGCAACCGTGATAGAAACAAAGAAATCACTTATTGGAGTGGACAATTAGGCGATAAATTCGGTACTGATATACAGGCCGGAGGCGACATTTTAAAAGCCTATGAAGAATCCGGTGAAATTGCCCCCAAAACCCTACGTAAATTTGGGATTACCGAGGGTAACCGACAAACTTTGTTGCTCGGTATGTTCGAGAGTCAGTTAGTCAACCCTTACAAATGGCGTGTCTATCCCGGCTTTTACGAATCTTGTGGCCCTGTTGGCGAAATCCTTTTAGAATATGCCAAAAAAGAATGGGAACAGCAACCCCACGAAGGCGAAACCCCGCCACAAATCATTGAAGAAATCGTAGAGCACGGTAAACAGGCTGTTTTAGCCATCGATAAAGCTGAAGCGAGTGTTACCAAAGACAAGGCCGAATTTGAGCGCCTTAAAAACGACATGTATTGCTACGATGCCTTTGCCAATTTCTTTTCAGAAAAAGTAAAAGCAGCCTTATTGGTATTGCAATACAGCTATTCCAATGACATGGCCGATTTAGATAAAGCCCTGCCACATCTTGAAAAAAGTATAGTCTATTACCAAACGCTGGTAGATTTAACCAAAGACACTTATCTATACGCCAATAGTATGCAAACCGCGCAACGTAGAATACCGATAGGTGGTGATGATGGCAACAACAAAACCTGGGAAGAACTATTACCGCACTACCAAAGAGAACTGGCAAACTTTAAGAGAAACCTTGAACTACTTAAAGGCGCTAAAGATGGTAAAATAGAACGCAAAGCCGGAGAACCTTTCAAAACAGTAAACGTAACCCTTGTAAGTCCCAATAAAGGTAGTTATAAGGTGAAGCAAGGCACTAAAGTATATAGCACCCCCGGTTCTGAAATCACAGCCATTGCCCCCGAGTTGCAAAATTTAAAAGGCATTGCCTTTGAGGCTGACGATCAAAATAAAAATGGTACCTATCTTAATTTTGAAACAGACAAACCCGTAAAACTGGTAGTAGGCTATTTCAACACAGACCAAAAACGATTTTTATTCCCCCCAAGTTTGGAAACCAATGCTGCCGGGAATACCCATGGTGAGGCCGAAGTGATACTTGCTAACGCTGTAAAGTTAAAAGATTTACCACGAGTTAATATACACACCTACCGTTTTGAAGCTGGTACCCATGAATTGGTTTTGGGCAAAGGCCGTGTATTGCTGTTTGGATTTATAGATGCCAACCAAGACATTCAGTCTAGAGATGTTGGCTTAATTGTTGAAGATGATAAAGAAGCCGTAGATTGGCTGTTCTATTAATATGAAGTATTTAAGATATATAGGAGTTTTAGTAATCATTGGTTTAACGTCCTGTGCCAACAGGCAAACAGAACAAGGCGTTCGTAAAACGATTCCTTTGAATGAAAACTGGAATACCGTACTTTCAGATAGTTCAGGCTCCTACAAATCTGTATCTATACCTCATAATTGGGACCAATACTATGGCTACCGACGCATGAAACATGGCAATTTACACGGCACGGCATGGTAT
Source organism: Aestuariibaculum scopimerae (assembly GCF_059428085.1). NCBI lineage: Bacteria > Pseudomonadati > Bacteroidota > Flavobacteriia > Flavobacteriales > Flavobacteriaceae > Aestuariibaculum > Aestuariibaculum scopimerae. The sequence goes on along the minus strand of NZ_CM182089.1, from coordinate 685,634 downwards.
CAAAAAACCTTGAAGGTCGATATTGCCAATAAGGGCAAACAGCACTTCCTGTTTTTTGAAGGAGTTGGTTCTTATGCCACCGTTTGGGTAAATGGCCAACAAGTAGGAACTCATCAGGGAGGAAGAACCACCTTTACCATAGACATTACCAATGCTATTACCTTTGATGCGGATAACAGCATCGTATTAAAAGCAGAACATCCGGCATTCATCACCGATCTGCCTTGGGTTTGTGGTGGTTGTTCCGGTGAGTGGGGCTTTTCAGAAGGTTCACAACCCTTGGGGATTTTTAGACCTGTATCCTTGGTTATAACAGACAACCTAAGAATAGAACCCTTTGGTGTACACATTTGGAATGATGCCAATACCACTAAAGAAATGGCTACGCTACATGTTGCTACCGAGCTTAAGAACTACAGCGATGCCTCTAAAAACATCACCGTAACTAACACACTTGTAGATGCCAATGGAGACGAAGTTGCTTCAATAAGTACCGATGTTGCTGAAATCAATGCCGTTAAAACCATTGAACAGACCTTTCCTGATATTTCAAATCCACAATTATGGTCACCGGATCATCCCTATTTATACCAGCTTATAACCAAAGTTTATAAAAACGACCAATTAATAGACAATTTAACCACTCCTTACGGTATCCGTTGGGTGAGTTGGCCCGTAAACAGAACCGGAGAAGATAATCGCTTTTACATCAATGACGAGCCTATGTTCATTAACGGAACCTGTGAGTACGAGCATTTAATAGGCAGAAGTCACGCCTTTTCCAATACAGACATAAAAACACGCATCGCACAAGTAAAAGCAGCCGGGTACAATGCCTTTAGGGAAGGGCATCAACCCCACAACCTCCAATATCAAAAATATTTAGATGAAGAAGGTGTCTTGTTTTGGAGTCAGTTTTCCGCACACATCTGGTATGATACCCCTAAGTTTAAAGAAAATTTTAAAACCTTGTTGCGGCAATGGATTAAGGAGCGTAGAAACAGTCCGTCCATCGTCATGTGGGGCTTACAGAATGAAAGTACCATCCCGAAGGCTTTTGCAGAAATCTGCACCGACATTATTCGCGAGATGGACCCCTCTGCAAGCGCACAACGGGTGGTGACCACCTGTAATGGAGGTGAAGGTACCGATTGGAACGTAATACAAAACTGGTCAGGAACCTATGGCGGCGACCCATATAACTATGGTAACGAACTTAAAGAACAACTATTAAATGGTGAGTACGGTGCCTGGCGCACCATCGATTTACATACCGAAGGTGCGTTCAACCAGAAAGGCATCCTTAGTGAAAATCGCTTTTCACAACTCATGGAAATAAAAGTCCGTGAGGCCGAATCTGTAAAAGATAAGGTGGTGGGGCAGTACCATTGGTTGTTATACTCCCATGAGAATCCCGGCCGCATACAAAATGGCGAAGGGTTAAGAGATATTGATAATGTTGGTCCCGTAAACTACAAGGGCTTGTTTACCATATGGGGCGAACCACTTGATGCCTTTTATATGTACCGCGCCAATTATGTTTCTAAAACCGAAAGCCCCATGGTTTATATTGTATCACACACCTGGCCGGACCGTTGGGAAACCGCCGGTATTAAAAACGGTATCGATGTGTATTCCAACTGCGATGAGGTGGAATTGTTCAACGATGTAGACAGCACCTCCTTAGGTAAATTAAAAAATCCCGGTAAGGGGAACCATTTCCAATGGAACGAGGTCAATATTAAGTATAACGTATTATATGCTATAGGGTATGTAAACGGCCAACCCGTTGCCAAAGATTACATTGTATTAAACCATCTTGAAAAGGCACCTCACTTTGATGCCTTAATAACCGATAAAAACCAACTGCTAAAACCCGAAAACAACTATAACTACATCTATAGAGTTAATAGTGGCGGGCCTTCTTATAAAGACAGTTACGGTAATACGTGGATGGAAGATGTGCACAAAACAGAAGACAACACTTGGGGGTCCCTGTCATGGACCGATGATTTTGAAGATCTTCCATACAATTATGCGAGTCAGCGTATGACCCACGATCCCATTGCAGGCACCAATGATTGGAAATTGTTTCAGGACTTTAGGTATGGTGCCGACAAACTCCGTTACGAATTCCCCGCACCCGATGGCGAATACCTCGTAGAACTCTACTTTACAGAGCCTTGGTACGGTACAGGCGGTGGCATGGATTGTAAAGATTGGCGTGTGTTTGATGTGGCGATTAATGGTGAAACCCTTATAGAAGATTTGGATATTTGGGATGAGGTCGGTCATGACCACGCCCTTAAGAAAACCGTTCGCGTAAAAAGTAAAGACGGTTATATTAACATCGCTTTCCCAAAAGTAGCATCCGGTGAAGCCGTAATATCTGCCATAGCCATTGCTACTAAAGATAACAGTGTGAAACCCGCATCGCCATCATCAAAAGAAAAAGATACCATCACAGTCGTTCCAACCTATGATATGAACGAAGCCAATGAAGCCCGGCCGATTCTAAAGCTAGAAGCCGAAGCAGCCAAAACTACAGGCGATGGTATAAAACAAGGGTTTTTTAAAAAAAGTGACTATATTGAGTTCACCAAAAACACCCCTAACAGCATCAACTTTAGTGTGAACCCGGGTGTGGCAAATGTGTACCTAATGCGCTACCGCTTTATGAATATGAACGATACACCCGTTAAAGTAAAACTGACCATTACAGATGCCAATGGTATTTTGCTTAGAGACGACACCATTGAATTTCCCGTAGCCGATGAAAAATGGAAACTGTTAAATACTACCTCTGGCGGATTTATCAATGCAGGAACTTATCAAATTAAAATAGAATCAGAAACCATGAAAGGCTTGCGATTGGAGTCTTTTGAGTTTCAATAAATACCATAATATTATGAAATACATTCCATCCACTGTTTTTTCACTAGTCATGTTGATGTTTTTTGGGTGTCAGAAAACATCTGTGGTTCTGTTGGATGATGATTTTTCCAACCTAACCAGTGGTTACATCAGTTCCAGTGATGGCGCCCACACCGAATATCATTTTGACCCGGCACTACACCCTAAAGGCGGAAACTGGAACGTCGCCTCATTTTATCATGACTCCTTATCTTATACTGCCTGGAAAGTTTTTAAAGATGGCAATGATAAGATTATAGCACAACAAAACACCTATCATAAAGGCGCTTATGCACACCCTATGTTGGTGGCAGGCGATTCCCTGTGGAAGGATTATACGGTACATTTAAAATTCAAGCCTCTGGACACCTTGCAATCTGGTTTGGTTTTTCGTTACAAAAACAACAGCTGTTATTACTTCTTTGGTTTACGTAACGGAAATATTGTTTTAAAAAGAAACCACTATTACAAATCTTTTAGAAAAGCCAATGACACTGTTTTGCTGTCCAAGCCATTAGATTACAATTACGAGGACTATTTGGATTTAAAAGTAGTGGCGAAAGGAAACCATATAGAAGTTAGTGTAAACGGAGACCCCATTGGCGCGGTTGAAGATAATTTGTTTACAGGAGGTAAAGTCGGCTTGTTATCCAGTGCACCAGCCTATTTTAGTAAAATAAAGGTAGAAACTACCCCGGAAGAACAAGACAGAATTGCAGCCAGAACGTCTGAATTAAATCAGCAATTTGACGATTTTCAAAAGAACAATCCCAAAATGGTACTTTATAAAAAAATAAACACCTTTGGTTTTGGAGTGGGTAGAAACCTGCGGTTTGGTGACTTAAATGGCGATAACCAAATAGATATTTTAATAACCCAACCCCTGCATCACGGTCCTAAAGATAAGTTTAGTGAAGTTGGTACTATGACGGCTATAACCTTAGACGGTGAAATACTTTGGAGAACTGGTAAACCAGACTTGTGGAAAGACCACCTAACCAACGATGTAGGTGTTCAAATCCATGATTTAGATGGCGATGGAAAAAATGAAATCGTTTATTGCAAAGACAGAAACATCATTGTGGCAGAGGGGGCTACAGGGGACATTATCAAGCAACAACAGTTGCCCAGAATATCATCCATAGACCCTGATGTTTCACCAGACTATGAAAACGACCAGATTTTAGGAGATGCCGTATTCTTTGCAGATTTTAGTGGAAAGGGGAGACGTTCCGAAATCATAGTTAAAGATCGTTATAAACATTTTTGGGTGTTAGATGAAAACTTAAACACCTTATGGTCGGCTATATGTAATACCGGACACTACCCTTATTCTAAAGACATTGATGGCGATGGTAAGGATGAATTGTCTATTGGGTATTCCTTGTTCGATGATGATGGCAGTGTGTTATGGACTCTGGACGATACCATACAAGATCACGCAGATGGTGTCGCTTTGGTAGACTTTCAAGAGAACAATACTTATCAGTTATTAAATGCCGCCAGCGATGAAGGCATGTTCTTTATGGATGCCGATGGTGAAATTTTAAAGCATCACAAAATAGGCCATGTGCAAAACCCTGCCGTAGCCAATTTTAGAGACGATTTGCCCGGCCTGGAAACCGTAACCATTAATTTTTGGGGTAACCAGGGCATTATTCATTTTTATGATGCCCAAGGTAATATATACCACTCTTTTGAACCTGCACATCATGGCAGTATGTGCTTGCCTTTAAACTGGAAGGGCGATGGCGAAGAGTATTTTATACTATCGGCCAACCCGGAAATAGGTGGTGTGTTTGACGGTCATGGCAATAAGGTCATGAACTTTCCCGATGATGGCCATCCAGATACCTGTAATGCCGTGATGGATATTACGGGCGATTCCAGAGATGAAATTGTGGTATGGGATCCTTATTTTATTTGGGTTTATACACAAGAAGATAATAATAAAGCAAATCAAAATATGTACAAGCCGGTTAGAAACGGGTTGTATAATTATTCAAACTATCAAACCACCGTGTCTTTACCCGGTTGGAGTAAAAAAGAACAGTAAATGAGAACAGCTGGAAGCCTATATTTTTTAATTGGAATTCTAACCTTTATAGCATGTAAGTCGCCCGAGAAGGATGCTAGAATTGTAGAAGATTTTAACTTCGACTGGCAATTTAAATTAGGCGATCATCCAGAAGCCATACAAAGCGATTTTAACGCGAATGATTGGCGACCCTTAAACTTGCCTCACGATTGGAGTATAGAAGGTAATTTTAGTGAAGACCACCCGGCACGGCCAGAAGGTGGTGCCCTTCCCACGGGTATTGGTTGGTATCGCAAAACCTTTAAGTTACCTGAAACTTATAAGGACAAAGCCATTGCTGTTGAGTTTGATGGTGTTTACCGAAACAGTGAAGTTTGGATAAATGGGCATCACTTAGGGAAGCGTCCCAACGGATACATTTCCTTTGCTTACGATTTGAGCGACTATTTGCAGTACGGTGATCAGGAGAATACCATAGCCGTTAAAGTCGATAACGCATTACAACCCAATTCCAGATGGTACACGGGGTCCGGTATTTACAGAAACGTTCGGTTGGTCGTGTCTAACAAGTTGCACGTGGCACATTGGGGAACCTATGTGACCACACCCAAAATTTCCAAAGAAAAAGCGACCGTGCATTTTGAAGTCGCTATAGAAAACCATACCGACAAACCACAAACCTACAAGATAGTTACTACCATTTTAAACAGCGATGAGGTAGCCGTGGCAACTGCAGAAACTACAGAAACCGCTGCCGCGACTACCAATAAAACCCACAAGCAGCAATTAGAAATTGCAAACCCAACCTTGTGGTCATTAGAGCAACCTTACCTGTACACCGTACAAACAAAAATATATGCAGATGATATTTTAGTGGACAATTACAACACCCCCTTGGGCGTACGCTATTTTAATTTTGATGCAAAAAAGGGCTTTTCATTAAATGGCAAACCCACTAAAATATTAGGTGTGTGTTTACATCACGATAATGGTGCCTTAGGGGCCGTAGCCAACAAAGCTGCCATTAAAAGAAAACTGTCCATCCTAAAAGATATGGGGGTTAATGCCGTGAGAGCCTCTCACAATCCGCCATCTCTGGAACTGTTGCAGCTTTGTGATGAGATGGGTATTATTGTTCAGGATGAAGCCTTTGATGTCTGGAAAAAGAAAAAGGTAAAAGCCGACTATAATCTGGATTGGGATGACTGGCACCAAAAAGACCTTGAAGATTTAGTATTGCGTGATAGAAACCATCCCTCTGTGATGATGTGGAGTATTGGAAATGAAATCCGCGAACAATTTGATAGTACCGGGATCGCGTTAACGCAGGAACTCGTAAATACAGTTAAACGTTTAGATAGTACCCGCCCCGTAACCTGTGCCCTTACTGAGAATATTCCCGATAAAAACTACATTTACCAATCTGGAGTCTTAGATCTCTTAGGATTTAACTACAAGCACAACGATCATAAACAGTTCCCGGAGTGGTATCCTAATGAAAAAATTATTGCTTCCGAAAGTGTATCGGCCTTGCAAACCCGTGGGCATTACGACCTGCCCTCTGACACCATAAAGCGCTGGCCCCCGGCACACAATCAGCCTTTTGATGGCAATGCAGACTTCACCGCTTCGGCATACGATCAAATCTCGGCTTATTGGGGCTCCACCCATGAAGAAACCTGGAAGACCGTCAAGAACCTAGACTACATATCCGGACTCTTCATTTGGACCGGGTTTGATTATCTGGGCGAACCCTTACCATATCCCTATCCCGCCAGAAGTTCCTATTTTGGTATTGTAGACCTGGCTGGATTCCCTAAAGATGTCTATTATATGTACCAAAGCGAATGGACTGATACATCGGTATTGCACCTGTTCCCGCATTGGAATTGGGAAGCAGGGCAGGATGTAGATGTTTGGGCCTATTACAATAACGCCGACGAAGTAGAGTTGTTCCTAAACGGGCAATCATTGGGTATAAAATCTAAACAAAACGACGATTTGCATATCATGTGGCGTATTCCCTTTGAACCCGGAACCCTAGAAGCCGTTTCCAGAAAAGATGGTAAGGTTGTTTTGGAAAAAGAAATCCATACTGCCGGCCCCGTAGCAAACATACAGTTGCAGCCCGATAAACAAAGCATTAAAAACGATCATTACGATTTAGTGTACGTTACCGTAAACATGGTCGATGCTGATGGCAATTTAGTCCCCAAAGCCAATAACCGCGTTAACTTTAAAGTATCTGGCGGCGGTAAGATTGTAGGCGTCGATAATGGCTATCAGGCCAATATAGAACCCTTTAAAGCCCATAGTTGTAAAGCCTTTAACGGTAAATGTCTGGTGATTATACAGTCCAATGGTAAACCCGAACCCATAGAACTAACAGCCACAACAAAAAACATAGAAACAACACTAAAAATATGAAGTTCAGTTTAAAAAATAAAACAGCAATCGTAACCGGAGGTGGAAGTGGTATAGGGAAAGCCATATCCAAGACCTTGGCAGAGCAAGGCGCCCACATTCATATATTGGAAGTAAGTGCCAATACAGGCGAAACCACTAAATCTGAGATAGAAGCTAAAGGCGGCTCTGCAAACGTTCATGCCTGTAATGTTGCCAATCAAAAAGAAGTTGTTGCAGTTATTAATGCCATTGCAGAAAAACAGACTATCAACATTTTGGTAAACAATGCAGGCATTGCACATGTAGGCAATGTAGAAAATACATCCGAAGCCGATTTAGACCGTGTTTATAATGTAAACGTAAAAGGCGTTTACAATTGCATTTATGCTACCATTCCGCATATGAAAAAAGCAGGAGGCGTTATCATTAATATGGCTTCCATAGCTTCCTCAGCAGGAATATCAGATAGATTTGCGTATTCCATGTCTAAAGGCGCAGCGTTAACAATGACCTACTCTGTAGCCAAGGATTATGTAGATTGCGGTATTCGGTGCAATTGCATTTCCCCGGCACGCATACATACCCCATTTGTAGATGGCTTTTTAAAAGCCAATTACCCAGGAAAAGAAGCTGAAATGTTTGAGAAACTTTCTAAAACACAGCCTATAGGGCGTATGGGTTTGCCACAAGAAGTTGCCAATTTAGCCCTGTACCTTTGCTCTGATGAAGCCGCTTTTGTAACAGGAACGGATTTCCCCATTGATGGCGGATTTATAAAATTAAATGGCTAAAAGTTGATATGAAGAATTTTGTTGTAATTGTAAAAAATACTGGTGCAATTCCCAATAAAACCAGTTCAGTCCCCAATAAAACCAGTCTAGCGCTCAATAAAACCAGTTTTGTTCCCAGTAAAACCAGTTTTGTTCTCGGCAAAACAAGTTTTATTAGTGATAATACCAGTTTTCTTCAGAAGAAAACAAGTTTTGTTCTCGGAAAAACTAGTTTTATTGGCGATAATACCAGTTTTGTTAGCAATAATACCAGTTTTTTTCAGAAGAAAACCAGTGAAATTCTCAGTAGCACTAGTGAATTTATCAGTAACACTAGTGAATTTATCAAAAACACCAATGTAAATACACAACATACTAAACAATATAATATATGAAGTTAATACGATTTGGAACAGAAGGAAAAGAAAAACCAGGCATTCAACTGCCCAATGGAAAAAGAATAGACGTTTCAGGATTTGGTGAAGACTATACCGAAATCTTTTTTGAAACCAACGGTCTAAACCGATTAAAAACATGGTTAAAAGACAATGAAACCTCCTGTGCAGAAGTTTCAGAAAATACCCGGTTGGGTTCCCCCATTTGTCGCCCTTCAAAAATAGTCTGCATTGGTTTAAACTATGCCAAGCATGCTGCCGAAAGTGGAATGGCCATTCCTAAAGAACCCGTATTGTTTTTTAAAGCAACATCTTCTATCATAGGACCCAATGACGATGTGATAATACCCAAAGGCAGTGAAAAAACCGACTGGGAAGTGGAGTTGGCCGTGGTAATTGGTAAAAAAGCATCTTATATATCAGAAGATGAGGTGATGGACCATATAGCAGGCTATGTGTTGCATAACGATATTAGCGAACGCGCCTTTCAATTAGAAAGAGAAGGGCAGTGGGTAAAAGGAAAGAGTTGCGATACTTTTGCACCACTAGGTCCCTTTATGGCAACTAAAGAAGATATTGAAAATCCCAACAATCTTAATCTTTGGCTAAAATTAAACGGAAAGACCATGCAAAACAGTTCTACTTCCGATTTTATATTCAACATTCAGGAGTCCATTAGTTACATCAGTCAGTTTATGACCCTGTTACCTGGTGATGTCATCTCTACAGGAACACCCTTTGGTGTAGGCTTGGGCTTAAACCCTAACGTGTATTTAAAACCCGGTGATGTTATGGAATTAGGTATTGAAGGTCTGGGTGTTTCAAAACAGCACGTAAAAGCATATTCAGGAAAATGATTATGGATGGCCGCCAGCATTTTAGGAAATTCTAAGAGGTATAAATTGTTAAAAAATTAATTTTATTTTTTTCTTTTTATGGAATTATAATCTTCACATTTTCTGTAAATTGCACCCCTTTAAGAAAAAACATAATGCTTAGGTGTTTTAAAATAAAACCCCTTTAACTAAAGTAAAATTTACGAGCTGTAAAAATTAACCAAACATTAAAATGAACAAACAATTAGATCAACGAGCAGCAGATAATATTAGAGCGCTGGCTGTAGCCATGGTAGAAAAAGCAAATTCAGGACATCCCGGTGGGCCTATGGGTGGAGCCGATTTTATGCATATTTTGTATTCTGAATTCTTTAATTACGATCCAACCGATATGACCTGGGCATTCAGGGATCGCTTTTTCATGGATGCAGGGCATTTATCAACATTAATGTACGCCCAATATTATCTTTTAGGAAATTATGAAAAGGATGACGTTGCTAATTTTAGACAGTGGGGGTCTATAACACCAGGGCATCCAGAAGTTGACGTAAAAAGAGGCGTAGAAAATACTTCGGGACCTTTAGGTCAAGGCCATACCATGGGTATTGGTGCAGCTATTGCCGCCAAGTTTTTACAAGCCCGTTTTGGAGATTGGATGAACCATAAGATTTACGGATTTATTTCCGATGGTGGTATTCAGGAAGAAATATCACAAGGGGCTGGACGTATTGCGGGGCATTTAGGTTTGAGCAATTTTATTATGTTCTTTGATTCCAATGATATCCAGTTATCTACATCTACTGATGAGGTGACTTCTGAAGACACCGCTAAAAAATATGAAGCCTGGGGATGGAAGGTTGTATCAATTGATGCCCATAACCATGATGAAATAAGAAAGGCATTGACCGATGCTAATAATGAAACTGAAAAGCCAACCTTGATTATTGGTAAAACCATTATGGGTAAAGGCTGTGTAACAGCTGATGGCGATATGTTTGAGGGGCATTGTGAATTACATGGTCAGCCTATCGGTAACACAGGGGCCGACTATACCAAAACATTATTAAATTTAGGTGCTAACCCAGAAAGTCCATTTGATATTTATGCCGATGTTAGTACTTACTACCAAGATATTATAAAACAAAAAGCCGCACAGGCTGCCGAAAAGAAAGAAGCCATTAAAGCATGGCGTGCAGGTAACAAAGCCTTGGCAGATAAATTAGACTTCTTCTTATCCGGACAATTGCCAGAGTTGGATTTTGAATCCATTCAACATAAAGAAGGCTTAGCAACTAGGGCGGCATCTTCCAATGTATTGGGCTATTTGGCCGAACATGTAGAAAACATCATTGTGTCGTCTGCCGATTTATCCAATAGTGATAAAACAGATGGCTTTCTAAAGAAAACCCACTCGCTTCAAAAAGGAGACTTTAGTGGATCGTTCTTGCAAGCAGGGGTGGCAGAGTTAACTATGGCGTGTATTGCAAATGGAATTGCATTGCATGGCGGCATTATTCCTGTTGTAGCAACATTCTTTGTGTTTTCAGACTATATGAAACCAGCCATTCGTTTAAGTGCTATCCAACAGTTGCCGGTAAAATATGTTTGGTCGCATGATGCGTTTCGTGTTGGAGAAGATGGGCCAACGCATCAACCTGTAGAGCAAGAAGCACAAATACGTTTGTTGGAAAAGCTTAAAAACCATAGTGGTAAAGCTAGTTTCTTGGCATTGCGTCCAGCTGATTCTGCAGAAACATCAGTGGCTTGGAAAATGGCCTTAGAAAACCAAGGCACACCATCAGGATTGATTTTATCCAGACAAGGCATTCAAGATGTGCCAGCCAAAGGTGTATCAAGATATAGCGATGCTTTAGCGGCACAAAAAGGGGGCTATTTGGTAAAAGAAGTAGAGAACCCCGATGTTGTTTTAGTAGCTAACGGTTCAGAAGTTTCTACTTTAGTGTCTGCAGCTAAAATTTTAGAAGCAGAATATGGCTTGAAAGTTAATATTGCATCAGTAATTTCAGAGGGTGTATTCAGACTTCAAACTAAAGAATACCAAAACAGTGTTATTCCAAAGAACAAACCCTTATTTGGTTTAACGGCAGGATTACCAGTAAACTTAGAAGCTTTGGTTGGAGAAGAAGGAAAGGTTTTTGGGTTGGATCATTTTGGTTATTCAGCACCAGCAAAAGTGCTAGATGATAAATTTGGTTTTACTGGAGAGAAAGTAAGCAAGCAAGTATTGGCATATTTAGAAGCAAAGGGCGTGAGCTTAAAAGCCTAAATCTGGTAATACCCATAAACTAATTAAACACATAAACTAATAAACTTTTTAAATATGAAATTTTTTATTGATACAGCAAACCTGGATGAAATAGCAGAAGCACAAGTTTTAGGCGTATTGGATGGTGTAACGACAAACCCGTCGTTAATGGCAAAAGAAGGGATTACAGGAGAAGCTAATATCTTGGCACACTATCAAAAAATCTGTGATATTGTAGATGGCGATGTAAGTGCAGAGGTTATTTCAACCGATTTTGAAGGTATGGTAGCCGAAGGCGAAAAACTAGCGGCATTACACCCACAGATTGTAGTGAAATTACCATTGATAGCCGATGGGATTAAAGCTTGTAAATACTTTTCAGATAAAGGTGTTAGAACCAATGTAACCTTAGTGTTTTCTGCTGGACAAGCCTTGTTGGCAGCAAAAGCAGGAGCCACGTATGTATCGCCTTTCTTGGGAAGGTTGGACGATATTTCTACTGATGGTTTAAATCTTATTGCAGAAATTAGACAGATTTACGATAACTATGGTTTTGAAACACAAATTTTAGCGGCTTCCATTCGTCATACCATGCATGTTATAGATTGTGCGAAGATAGGATCAGATGTTATGACAGGTCCATTATCATCTATAAAAGGATTGTTAAAACATCCATTAACCGATATTGGTTTAGCAAAGTTTTTAGAAGATTATAAAAAAGGAAACCAATAATTAACTGTAAAGTTTGTTGCTAATAATTCTATAAATTATATGACAAATACTAACAGGACATATAAAGAAATTCAACAAATTACACTGGCAGTTGATTGTATTATTTTTGGATTTAACAACAATAAATTAGAACTGTTGTTAATTCACAGAGGTTTTGCACCCGAAAGGGGTAAATGGTCTCTTATTGGTGGCTTTGTTGGAAACGATGAAGATTTAGACGAAGCCGCTAATAGGGTTTTGTTCGATTTATCTGGTTTAAAAAACATTTACATGGAACAAGTTAGAACTTTTGGTAAAGCTAACAGAGATCCGTTTGAACGTGTTGTGTCTACAACATACAGCGCCATGATTTTAAAATCAGAATACGATGAACAATTGGTAAAAGAATATGATGCTAAATGGTTTCCCATTGATGAAATACCTGAGTTGATTTTTGACCACAGGGATATGGTGGATTCTGCTATACGTAGATTAAGAAGACGCGTTAGAAATTTTCCAATAGCGTTTAATTTGTTACCTCCAAAGTTTACCTTACCGCAATTGCAAGCACTCTATGAAGGTATTTTGGACGAAGATTTAGATAAACGAAACTTCAGGAGAAAAGTGTTTCAAATGGCATATTTAGTGAAACTAGAAGAAAAAGACATGTCCGAATCTCGTAAAGGTGCTTATTTATACCGTTTTGATGAAGCGTTATATAATAAAGTGAAAAATTTTAATTTGTAATATATTATGCAAGCTTTTAAAAAAGTTTTTTTTTATCAAAAACTTTAAAAGTGTTTGTATTACACTTTTGATATGTATATATTGCAATCACAATTAAGTAGTGACAAATTTAAAACAACTATACTATAGATAAATATTATGAGTGATACAAAATACGCTATAGGAATGGATTTTGGATCAGATTCTGTTAGAGCATTAATAGTGAATACATCTAATGGAGAAGAGTTGGCTACCGCGGTGCACTATTATGAGCGTTGGAAACAGGGGAAGTATTGTGAGCCTTCAAAAAACAAATTTAGGCAGCATCCATTAGATTATATTGAAGGTATAGAAATTACCATTAAATCAGTAGTTGGCCAAGTGCCCAAAGACGTTGTAGATAATATTGTTGGCATTGGGGTAGACACTACAGGATCTACACCTGTACCAGTTGATAAAACAGGCACACCATTGGCCTTATTAAAAGGTTTTGAAGAAAACCCAAATGCCATGTTTGTGTTATGGAAAGATCATACAGGCATTAAAGAAGCTGATGAAATCAATGCACTTTGTAAAACATGGAACATTGACTATTCACAATATGAAGGCGGTATTTATTCCTCAGAGTGGTTTTGGTCTAAAATATTACACGTTTCTAGAGCAGACCAAGCTGTATTAGATGCAGCTTACTCCTGGGTAGAGCATTGCGATTGGGTACCTTTCCTGTTAACTGGTGGTGCCAAAGTAGAAGACATGAAACGTAGCCGTTGTGCTGCCGGACATAAAGCTTTGTGGCACGAATCGTTTGGGGGGTTGCCGCCAAATGAATTTTTTAAAACTTTAGACCCTATTTTAGATGGCTTAACAGATCGACTATTCAAAGAAACTTATACTTCAAATACATCAGCAGGAACCCTTTCGGAGGCTTGGGCAAAACGGTTGGGATTATCCACTTCGGTTTCGGTTGCCGTTGGCGCATTTGATGCCCATATGGGAGCTGTAGGTGTCAACATTGAACCCTATTTTTTAACAAAGATCATGGGGACTTCAACCTGTGATATATTAGTGGCCCCTAAAGAGACTAAAGAGCATTTGGTAAAAGGTATTTGCGGACAAGTAGATGGTTCAGTGATACCAGATATGTTGGGGTTAGAAGCGGGACAATCCGCTTTTGGTGATATTTATGCTTGGTATGAACGTTTAGTATCCTGGCCAATCAAAGCAATTATAGGTAATTCAACTTTAATTAGTGATGATGTTAAAGCAATGCTTATAGACGAAACCATGTCGAGCATCTTGCCTAAATTAAGTAAAGCGGCTGCTATGGAGCCTATTGGGGCTTCAGGCGAATTGGCTTTAGATTGGATGAACGGTAGGCGAACACCCGATGCCAACCAAAACCTTAAAGGTGTTATTTCAGGTATTAACTTAGGGAGTACCTCTCCCAAAGTGTTTAGGGCCTTGGTAGAAGCCTCTTGTTTTGGAGCAAAGAAAATAGCAGATAGATTCATTAACGAGGGCATTCCAATTAATGGTGTAATAGCATTGGGAGGTATTGCAAAAAAATCACCCTTCATCATGCAAATGATGTCCGATGTTTTAAACATGCCTATTAAAGTAGCTAAATCGGAACAAGCTTGTGCTTTAGGAGCATCTATATTTGGGGCCGTTTCTGCAGGTGTATATACCAGTACTGAAGCCGCTATGAACCAAATGGCAAGTCCCTTCGAAACCATCTATGAGCCCATTGCAGCAAATGCCAAAGCTTATGAAACCATATACCATGATTATAATGCTTTAGGTGAGGTTATGGAAAACCATATTATGAAAAAATAAGACGATGAGTATTTATAAAACATTAAAAGAAGAGGCATACGAAGCCAATATGCAACTTCCCGAGTTGGGTTTGGTGTTATTTACCTTTGGAAATGCCAGTGCAGTAGATAGAGGGAAAGGGGTTTTTGCCATAAAACCAAGTGGTGTCCCTTATGCCGAATTAAAGCCAGAAGATATGGTGATTTGCGATTTTGAAGCTAACATTGTTGAAGGTACTATGCGACCTTCCTCCGACACCAAAACGCATGCTGTTTTATACAAAGAGTGGGATAAAATAGGGGGCATAGTGCACACACATTCCACTTACGGAACCGCTTGGGCACAAGCCATTAAGGATGTACCTATTTTTGGTACCACGCATGCCGATCATCTAATTTCAGACATTCCTTGTGCACCACCAATGAAAGATGTTTATATTGCGGGCGATTATGAGCACATGACCGGATATCAAATTATAGACTGTTTAAAAGAACGCCAATTAGATTATAATGAAATAGGAATGATATTAGTTGGTAATCATGCACCATTTACTTGGGGCAATACAGTAGCCAAGGCTGTTTATAACAGTGCTGTTTGCGAAGAAGTTGCCAAAATGGCTTATTTAACATTACAAATAAATCCTAACGCAGCCGTTTTAAAAGATGCTTTAAAGAAAAAACATTATGAACGCAAGCATGGCAAGGATGCTTATTATGGTCAAGGATGCTGATAAAAAAATAATACTAACTAAACCAAATTAATTATTATGAGTATTTTATCTTTTGTTGCTTTTACATTGCTGGTAGCTGTTATAGCATGGTGGTCTACTAGAAAAACGGATGAATCATCGTCCGACGGGTATTTTCTTGGAGGCAGAAGCCTTACAGGACCTGTAATTGCGGGTTCTTTATTACTTACCAATCTATCAACAGAACAAATTGTGGGTATGAATGGTGTTTCATTTAGAGACGGTATTCCCATTATGGCTTATGAAGTTGTAGCAGCCATTGCTATGGTTTTTACAGCGTTTGTTTTATTGCCAAAATATCTTAAAAGCGGTATTGCTACCATTCCACAATTTTTGGAAAACAGATACGGTAAAAGCACAAAAACTATTGTTTCACTGCTCTTTTTATTAGGCTATGCCATTTCTATGCTGCCAACCGTATTATACTCAGGTGCTCTGGCCATCAATACGATGTTCGATATTCCAGAAATGTTAGGTATGGGGCCAAAAGCTGCATTATGGGTTACTGTCTGGTCTATAGGAATCATAGGAAGTATCTACGCCATTTTTGGTGGGTTAAAGGCCGTTGCAGTATCAGATTCTATCAACGCCGTTGGTTTAATAGTAGGAGGTTCCTTGATCCCTATTTTTGGATTGATGAAGATAGGTGATGGGAATGTGTTTAAAGGTTTAAAAACATTAACAACAGCATTGCCTGAAAAGTTCGATATTATTGGAGGGCCAGATTCAGATGTACCATTTTGGACACTTTTTACAGGGATGATCATAGTAAACTTTTATTATTGGGGAACCAATCAGGCCATCATTCAAAGAGCCCTGGGAGCTAAAAACCTAAAAGAAGGACAAAAAGGATTGTTGTTGGCAGCATTCATAAAAATATTAGGGCCATTCATAGTGGTGTTACCAGGTATTATAGCATTTTATTTGTTTAATGGCGATTTAACCAATGCCGATGAAGCCTATCCCATGGTAGTAAAAGCGGTCTTGCCCGTTGCTTTTATTGGGTTCTTTGCGGCCGTATTGTTTGGGGCTATATTAAGTTCGTTCAATAGTGCCTTAAACAGTTCTGTTACACTATTTGGATTGGATTTTTATAAGGAATACATTAACCATAATGCTTCTGAAAAGCAAACCGTAAAAGCAGGAAAAATATTTGGTATTGTATTGGCTTTGTTCTCAATGGGAATTGCACCTTTACTATATGGCGTAGAAGGTGGTATTTTCACCTATTTACAAGAGCTAAACGGTACCCACAGTGTACCTATTTTGGCAATAATACTTGTTGGGATTTTCTCGAAACGGGTTTCTGGAAAAGCAGCAAACATAGCTATTTTATTTAGTGTTGTTACATATTTAGTTACATTATATGTTATTAAACCCAATATAAGTTTCTTGCATCTTATGGGAATATTATTTGTATTAACTATTATCATCATGTATACAGTTAGCAAATTTGTTCCTAGAGAAACAGACTATACGCAAGAGTATACAAAACAAGTAGATATTACACCATGGCAATACATGAAACCGGTTGGTTTGGCTGTTGTAGTAGCTGTAATAACACTATATATTTATTTATCATAATCAATAGAAATTTTAAATTATAAAATGATCAATTTTAAGCAAGGTGTCGTTTGGTTCATAACTGGCAGTCAGGATTTATATGGAGAAGATACGTTAAGGCAGGTTGCTGCACATTCCAAAGAAATAGCAGCCGCTTTAACAGCCGATGACACGATTCCGGTAAACGTTATATTTAAACCTACTGTAAAATCTTCTGCAGAAATTCACGCTGTATGTAAAGCAGCTAATAATGATGATGATTGTATTGGAATCATCACATGGATGCATACATTCTCACCGGCCAAAATGTGGATTGCAGGTTTGAATGCCTTGCAAAAACCATTTTTACATCTACACACACAATACAACAGAGATATTCCGTGGGGTACTATTGATATGGATTTTATGAATTTAAACCAGTCGGCTCATGGCGGACGTGAATTTGGATTCATGGCATCTCGTTTACGATTGAACCGTAAAGTGGTAGTAGGCCATTGGCAAGACCCAAAAGTAAGGTCTAAAGTAGGTGATTGGTGTCGTGTGGCTAATGCCGTAGCGGATAGCCGACGTATGAAAGTCGCGCGTTTTGGTGATAACATGCGTCAGGTAGCCGTAACCGATGGTAACAAGGTGTCTGCACAAATAAAGTTTGGTTACGAAGTAAACGGCTATGGTATAGGCGATTTGGTAAGCTATGTAAACCAGGTAACAGATGCCGATGTGGACCGTTTAGTAAAGGAGTATGATGATACCTATGTGATGGCAGCCAAAATTAAGGCCGATGGCACAATGCGCTCTGCACTAAAAGATGCTGCTAAAATAGAATTGGGTATGCGTGCCTTTTTAGAAAATGGTGGTTATACAGCTTTTACCGATACTTTTGAAGATTTACATGGGATGAAACAATTACCCGGTATTGCTACCCAACGCCTAATGGCTAGTGGCTATGGTTTTGGTGGCGAAGGCGACTGGAAAACCGCTGCGTTAGTACGTACTATGAAAGTTATGGGTGCCGGACTGGAAGGCGGTAACAGTTTTATGGAAGACTATACGTATCATTTCGATCCAACAAACACGACCTGTTTAGGGTCACATATGCTGGAAATATGTCCTACTATTGCCAAAGGCGATGTGTCTTGCGAAATTCACCCGCTTGGAATAGGAGGTAAAGAAGATCCTGTAAGATTGGTGTTTAACGGTGGTGCAGGCAGTGCCTTAAACGCTTCCGTTGTGGATATGGGGAACCGATTCAGAATGTTAGTTAACAAAGTAGAAGCCGTAGAAATTAAAGATGCCATGCCTAAACTTCCCGTAGCCCGTGTGTTATGGGATGCTAAGCCCGATTTGCAAACAGCTGCAGCAGCATGGATTTATGCAGGAGGCGCACACCATACCTGTTATAGTCAAAATATTTCTGCCGAGTCTTTAGAGGATTTTGCAGAGATTATGGATATAGAGTTTCTATTGATTGATGAGAAAACCGACTTATACCGTTTTAAACAAGAATTACGTTGGAATGACGCTGCTTATGTTTTAAATAAAGGGTTTTAATTTAAAGTAATAGAAGTATCGATATATAAAAAGAAGGGGCTATTATAATAGCCCCTTCTTTTTATATATTTTATTTTCAAAGACTGTAATTAAGTTGATTGTAGATCGACTAAGAAAAATTATTAGTACTTTTATAAGTTCAGAAAACGATAGGCATGAGTACATACGAGCACCCAGAATCCCCATTGCTTCTAAAAATTAGTTTTAAAAAACTGTTTGAACAATACGAAGCGCAAACCCAAAGTAAAGACACGATTTTGGCTTCAAAGGCAAAGCGTATATTAGAGTTTCAAGAAAAATATCCTTTTCTTGAAGAAGGGTTTACCGATTTTTCACTTTTAGACACTCACAAAGACCAAATAAAAGTTATTCTTCAAGACTGTTTTAGTACTGTTTTAACACATAATGAAATTAAAACAGCATCCGTTCCCTTTCAAAATGTGATATTCAATGCCTCACAAAGGTTTCAAAATATTGTAAAAACGGCGGGTGATGATTTTGAGCTTAAAATAATGAACTTGCCCGAGGATGATACATACGTTATGGCTTGTACCATCATTTTAAATTTTTGTTATGGTTACAAGATAAACTTTAAGCGTCCGTTTTATTACCAAATACCAGATGCCAATGGTATTATGCGATACTACAAAATATTGTACAATGCCGATTTTTGTGAAATCATACCAACAAAACAAGCTGTAAAAATAACCCAAGAGGATTTTGATACATTACTGGATAATTTTGATAATATCGATTTGTGGAAAGAAAAATTCCCTCCCAATAGTTACATCTTTAAGGGTTTTGTTATTTCTAATATTTTTGATGTAACGGACGACCAATCCATTTCAAACATCAAGTCTACATTAATCTCAAAAAATGCTAGAAGCGATGAAGGGTTTATGGAAAGTTTCCATGAAACTTTCAGTTCCCTTTTAGGGCTTAAAGACCTGAAAATTGGTTTTTCAATTTATGATAAAGAAGAAAGTAATTTTGAGCGTGTTCACAGTTCTAAAATGAATAGTTTTTTGCTTCATGGGCAAGACCATGCCAAATGCTCTGAAGTGTTTTGTAAATGGTCGTACAACAAGTTGCTAAATGAAAATAAGTATTTTTCGATTTCAGATATAAACAAGGCATATAAGCTTTCAAAAGGTAAAGCTCCACATATAAAAGCATTGCAAGAGCAAGGTATACAAAGTGCCATTTTTGCGCCCATTGCCAATAGCGAAGGGCTTTTGGGTATTTTGGAAATTGTATCTAAAGAACCCAAAGTCTTAAATAGCATCAATGCCAATAAGCTTGTAGATGTTATGCCGTTTATCATTTCGGCTGTGGAACGTTCCAAACGCGAAGAAGAAAATTTAACCGAAGCTGTTATTCAAGAAGAATGTACCTCTATACACCCTAGTGTTGCTTGGAAATTTAGAAAAGCAGCCAAACAATTTTTGTTAGATAAAGAAAGACTTGGTGCTTCGGCTTCTTTTAATGAAATTGTTTTTGATAAAGTGTACCCACTGTTTGGGCAAATAGATGTTAAAGGCTCTTCAAATGCCAGAAATCAGGCTACCCAAAAAGATTTATCACTGCAATTAACCCTTATAGAGAAAATTTTGGAAAATATTCCAAACGAGATACAGTTGCCTATATTTGAGCAAATACAGTACCAGGTTAAAACCCATAGAGATGCATTGAATGTTGATTTTAAAGTAGATAGTGAACAGGTTATTTCAGGGTTTTTTAGAAACGAAATTACACCCTTGTTTCAATTTTTATCAAAGAAAAATGAAGCGGTTGCAAATGATATTGAAGAATACTTTAATAAAGTAGATGAGCACTTAGGTGTTGTTTACTACTACCGTAAAAATTATGATGACACCATAGCACTTATAAATAAAAACATGGCTTCACTGCTGGATGAAAAGCAAGTAGAAGCCCAAAACATGTATTCACACTTTTTTGAGCGTTTTAAAACTGATGGTGTAGAGCACAATATGTATATTGGAGAATCTATTACCAAAGAGGAAAGTTTTGATAATATTTATCTGTACAACCTAAGGTTGTGGCAGTTGCAGGTAATGTGCGAGATGGAAAACGAATATTACAACCATCAAGAAAATTATCCGTTGCCCTTAGATGTTACTTCCATGATTTTAGTGTTTAACCAACCGTTATCCATACGGTTTAGAATGGACGAAAAGCAGTTTGATGTAGATGGTACTTATAATGCCAGATACGAGGTTGTTAAAAAACGTGTAGATAAAGCCTTTATAAAAGGTACCGAAGAGCGTGTTACCACCAAGGGTAAAATGACCATTGTGTATTCCCAACGCGAAGACGGGGAAGAGTATATGCGTTATGTTAAGTTTTTACAATCTAAACAAGTGCTTAGCAATGATGTAGAAATTGTAGAATTGGAAAACCTACAGGGGGTTACGGGACTTAAAGCCATTCGGGTAAGTATCTTATACAGTAAAGATATGGACAACGAGAAAAATTTCTACACTTATGAAGATCTTATGAAAGAGATTAAAGTGTAATTACCATTTGGAAATACCGCAAAGACAGTCGGTAAAAAGTAAAAATTTAAACAAAATAGGTTTTAGCAGCGTTATATTGAACGGGTAGCATAGAAGTATTTTGCGTTTCAGGAATCACATCTTTGATTTTAGCTTTAGGATTTGTTTTAAAAGAAATGGCAAACGAGATAACCGAAATAATCATACCGGCCATAAAAATAGTATAGGTTATTCTTAAAATACGGTATTTTCTATCCAGTACTTTGCCCAGAAAATACAAATCCTTGGTTAATGAATTATAAACATATTCCTTGTCTTTAATAAGTTCTTTAATGGCCCATTGGTATTCTTCAAGTTCCATTTTATGGAAATTCCCAAAAAAAGTAAGGTTTACCCTTTTTTGTTCTACATCTTCCTTGGTAAACTCCCCACTGGTAACATTAGGGCGGGTAGCAATAATAGATAGTACCATAGAAACAATACTGGACAGGGTAAAAATAATGGTAGGGACAATTAAATAATCGTTAGAAGGGTTATCTAATTTTGAGATAAGATTAGATAAAACCAAAGAAATAATAATGGCATTTACAGATAGTAGAATATTGGCTTTTGTGTCAGCAATATCACTTAGTTTAATATGATTTCTTAAGGCTACACGGTAAAAGGTTTGAATACCACGCTCTGGACTTTCATTTTTGTACTGTGCTTTGTATTTGGCCTTTAATTCTTCATTCTTTAACTTTAGCTTTAGTTTTTTCTTGTTCTTTATAAGCTTAGATAGATTTTTTTCCTTTCTGGGTTGCCAGTTTTTCAAGGCATAATCTGTATAAAACTGATGCTTTTTAGCAAGCACATTAATGTTTTCGTCTAACCACTCTCTAGAGGTATAAGATTTAACCCCTTGTATTTCCAGCTCTTTACGCAAAAATTCGCTAGCTTCTTGAAAATATTTTTTCCCAAAGTGCGAAGCGTCTGCATCACGAATAATCTCTTCAAGTTTAGAGTTAGGGGAATCTTTAAACTTTGTGGCTAAAATACATTTGTTTACAGCCTCAATGGTTTTGGGGTCAACATCGTTTTTCTCTAAAAAATCAGTTGCAATCTTAACGCTTTCTTCCTCGTGGTCTTCTCTGGTTTTTGTGTAGCCAGTATCGTGTAGCAATGCCGCTAATTGAAGCACTTGGGCATCGGCTTCCTTAATATCAGTATTTTCAATAATTTCATTAACGCTTTTGTATACGCGTTGCGTATGTGTATAATTGTGATATAGAAAGGTATTAGGAAGGTTTTCTTTTAATAGGTCAAAAACAAACGATTCTGTTTTTTTAATGATGCCAGACATAAACGAGGTTTAATAATAGAAATCCAAATTACTAAAAAAATACCAAATATAGACACTAATGTTAATTTGTCTTAAAAGTAAGGAAATGGGAAATATATCTACTAATTTAGATGTTTAGATGTTTAGATGTTTAGATGTTTAGATGTTTAGATGTTTAGGGGATATTAGCTTAAAGCCTAAAACTTAAAGCTTACAGCAAAAAAAAGAAAATATGCTAACATGGAAAGATGTTATGGCGTTTGCAGTAAATGGCAACCCAGAACCAGATAGAAGAGTAGAAAAATCGGAGACCGAATGGAAAGCACTTTTAAGTGCAGAACAATTCAGGATTACACGTAAAAAAGGAACAGAAGCTCCAGGAACAGGTGCTTTGTGTAGTGTTTACGATGCGGGCAAATACAATTGTGTGTGTTGTAATGCACCCTTGTTCGACTCCACTATCAAATTTAGTTCAGGAACTGGTTGGCCCAGCTTTACCCAACCTATAAAAGAGAATGCCATTAAATATATAAAAGATAACTCCTTTGGAATGGTTCGGGTAGAAGTGTTATGCAATACCTGCGATGCCCATTTAGGACATGTGTTCCCAGATGGCCCCCAACCAAGTGGATTGCGTTATTGCATCAATTCTGAGTCCATGCAATTAGAAAAGGAGACCCCAGCGAAATGATGACAAAAAATTTACAATTAGCTACCCTTGGAGGGGGTTGCTTTTGGTGTACCGAAGCCATATTTCAGGAAATAAAAGGTGTAGAGAAAGTCGTTTCAGGATATACGGGCGGCAAGGCTCCAGGGAAACCCACCTACAGGGAAGTTTGCTCAGGTTTAACAGGGCATGCTGAGGTGGTGCAAATTACTTTTAATGCAAACCTTATTTCATATAAAGATCTGTTAGTGATTTTTATGACGACCCACGACCCTACAACCCTAAACAGACAAGGCGCTGATGTAGGTACCCAATACCGTTCAGTCATCTATTACCATAACGACACCCAAAAACATGTTGCAGAGGAGGTAATCAATGAATTGACACCGTATTTTGATGCCCCCATAGTTACAGAAATTAGCCCGGCCAGTATTTTTTATGAAGCCGAAGCTTACCATCAAGATTACTACAATAATAACAAAACACAAGGTTATTGTAACTTTGTAATTACACCAAAGTTGTCTAAATTGAGAAAACAGTATGCGGATAAGTTAAAGTGAAAAGCTAGAAGCGAAAAATTGTATTAGCACCTGTGTAACTTAAAAAAAATAAATGAAGTTAAATACAAATAACATATTTATAGAAGCATTACCGGCAGACCCTATCCTTGAAAACTCACCACGGCAGGTTACGGGAGCATGCTTTTCGTATGTTACCCCCAAAAACACCTCAAACCCTAAGTTAATACATGTGTCGCCAGAAATGTTGAAAAACCTAGGGCTTACCAAAGCAGACAGCGAAACAGAAACTTTTCTAAAAGTTTTTACAGGCAATGCCATAATACCAAATACAAAGCCCTATGCTATGTGTTATGGAGGGCATCAGTTTGGCAATTGGGCAGGACAGTTAGGAGATGGGCGCGCCATTAATTTAACCGAAGTGGAACACAACAACCAGCATTGGGTATTACAATTAAAAGGTGCGGGCGATACACCATATTCCAGAACAGCCGATGGCTTGGCCGTACTGCGTTCATCCATTAGGGAGTATCTGTGCAGTGAGGCCATGTACCATTTAGGCGTACCAACTACTAGAGCTCTGTCATTAGCCTTAACAGGCGATTCTGTATTGAGGGACATCATGTACGACGGCCATCCTGCTTACGAAAAAGGAGCTGTAGTATGTAGAGTGGCACCATCATTTTTACGCTTTGGCAGTTTTGAAATTTTTGCAGCGCGGCAAGACCATAAAACCTTAAAAACGCTCGTGGATTTTACAATAAAGCGTCATTTTCCCCATTTAGGAGTGCCTTCAAAAGAAAGCTATCTGGCATTTTTTAAAGAGGTTGTACAGCGTACCTTAAAAATGATTATCCATTGGCAGCGTGTGGGGTTTGTACATGGCGTTATGAATACCGATAACATGTCCATTTTAGGCTTAACCATAGATTACGGACCTTATGGTTGGTTGGAAGGTTTCGATTATGGTTGGACACCCAATACTACCGACAGACAACACAAGCGCTACCGATACGGTAACCAACCCAATATTGGGCTTTGGAACTTATACCAATTAGCCAACGCCCTATATCCTTTGGTTGAAGAAGCACCACCTTTTGAAAGCATATTGGAGCAGTACAAAGTAGATTTTGATAATCAATCCTTACAGATGATGCGTGCTAAATTAGGTTTGGAGTTAGAAGATAGCAGCGACAGAGCATGCATTCAAGCATTAGAGGATTGTTTGTTGCTTACCGAAACCGATATGACCATTTTCTTCAGGGCCTTGAGTCAGTTTAAAAAAGAAGCACCTTTAGAAGGATTGGAAATAATAAGCGAAGCTTTTTATCATCCTGAAGCAGTTACAGGTAAAATAAAAGCACAATGGCGCAGTTGGTTTGATCAATACGCTTCCCGATTGCGTTTAGAATCCGTTTCAAATGAAGCGAGAAACAAAAAAATGAATGCCGTAAACCCCAAATATGTTCTGCGTAATTATATGGCCCAATTAGCCATTGATGAAGCTGATAATGGGAATTACCAATTAATAGAAGAATTATTCCAGCTTTTAAAACAGCCCTATGCCGAACAACCCGAGCACCAAAAATGGTTTGCTAAGCGCCCCGAATGGGCTAGGCATAAAGTGGGGTGCTCTATGCTTTCTTGCAGTTCATAAAAAAAATACAAAACTGAATTTGTATCTTTATCAAAAAACACAAAATCCCTTAATGAAATATCCACGACATAGCACCTTGTATGTTTTCATTATTTTGCTTTTAAATGCCTGTGCCACTTACGAGGCACAGTATCTTGATGAAGCAGTAAAGCAAAGTATATTTCCCAGTAAAGCGATAGATAAAACATTTTACCTTATTGGAGATGCAGGCTTATCGCCCCAAAATGGGCTTTCTGATGCTTTGAGAGCCTTTCAAAACTATATTTCAGATAAAAAAACAAAAGGTGATTATACCCTTTTTTTAGGCGACAATATTTATCCCGCCGGATTACCAGATACTGATGAAAAAGGACGTGCCAATGCTGAAAATGGATTGAATGCCCAAATAAAATCGGTTAAAGGATTTCAAGGTACTACATTGTTTATACCCGGCAATCACGATTGGTATGCCAACGGCCTTAAAGGTTTAAAACGAGAAGAAAAGTATATAGAAGATGCCTTGGGCAAGAATACTTTTTTGCCCGAAGATGGATGCCCCTTAGAAAGTGTAGATGTTAGCGAAACCATACAGCTTATCATTATCGATACCCAGTGGTATTTAGAAAACTGGAATCATAACCCAACGGTAAATGACGATTGTGAAATAAAGACCCGCGAGCGTTTATTTCTAGAACTAGAAGGCGAATTAAAAAAAGCACAAAACAAAACCGTGGTTTTTGCCATGCACCACCCATTATACACCAATGGGACCCATGGTGGTTACTTTGCTGCTAAAAAGCATCTGTTTCCATTTCAGCAAGACATTCCATTACCTGTATTGGGGTCCGTAATAACCCAAGTAAGAACCCAAGGAGGTATATCTATACAAGATAGATATAATGAGCGTTACCACAAACTTATGAGCCGTATAGAAACCATGACCTTAGACGCCGACAATGTGGTTTTTGTGTCTGGACACGAACATACCCTACAATATATTGAAAACGATTCCATCAAACAGATTGTTTCTGGCTCAGGATCAAAGGCATCACCAGTAAGCTTGGGCGAAAATGGTCTGTTTTCGTATGGTAGGGAAGGCTTTGCAGAGCTTACTATATTTAAAGATGGCAGCAGTTGGGTAAAAATGTTTGGGGTTGTTAACGGAACTCCCAAATTGTTGTTTCAAAAAGAAGTGCTTAAGCCTAAAACAGATTTTGACGTTTCTAATTTACCAGAACAATTTCCACAAACTGTAGAGGTGTCTATTTATGAAAAGGAAGAAACCGACAAAACAGCCTTTTTTGAGTCGGTTTGGGGCGACCATTATCGCGATGTTTATAGCACCAAAATAAAGGCACAAGTGGCTATGCTCGATACATTATATGGAGGGCTGGAAGTTGTTAGAAAAGGCGGCGGGCACCAAACCCGTTCTTTGCGTTTAAAAACAAAAGATGGCAGAGAATTGAATATGCGGGCATTGCGTAAAAGTGCCACACAATACTTGCAAACGGTTCTGTTCAAGGACACCTATATACAAGACGAATTTGAAAAGACTGCTATAGAAGGGCTTATTTTAGATTTTTACACGGCTGCGCATCCCTATGCCTTTATGGTTATTCCAGAGCTATCCAACGCCGCAAAAATTTATCATACCAACCCCAGGTTGTTTTTTATTCCAAAACAGAAAGCCCTTGGGAAGTACAACAATGAATACGGTGGTGAATTGTACATGATTGAAGAGCGCCCAGAAGAAAATTATACTGATGAACGTAATTTTGGATATGCAGATGATATTGAAAGTACACACGATATTATTGAGAAAGTACGCGAAGATGAAAAATATAAGATTGATGAGGACGATTTTATAAGAGCTCGACTTTTTGATATGTTGGTGGGCGATTGGGATAGGCACCAAGACCAATGGCGGTGGGCACAATTTAATGCCGAAAATGGCGATAGGATTTACAGGCCCATACCAAGGGATAGAGACCAGGTATTTTCAAATTTTGATGGCGCTTTGCTGGATGTCATGAAAATTATTTCTGGGTCTACAAAACAGTTGCAAGTGTATGATGCCGATTTAAAACATATTGCATGGATGAATAGTGCGGGCATTAAGCTAGATCGTGTTTTAATACAACAAGCCGATAAAGAAGCTTGGATAAAAGAAGCCAAGTTTTTAAAGGAACAAATTACAGATAGCCTTATTGAAAAAGCCTTTAAAAAGGTGCCAGAGGAAGTACAAGACAAAACCCTGGAAGAAATAAAGGAAAAACTAAAAGGCAGGCGTGAAAACTTAGAGAATATTGCAACTCGATATTATAACCATTTAAACAAATTGGTTATTCTAACAGGTACCGACAAAGACGATTATATAGAAGTTACACGTACGGGTGATGAGGAAACCCATATAAAAATATCCCGGATTATAGATGGTGAAAAAGGGGAAGTGATTGTAGACAAAACTTTCAACAGAAAGATTACCAAAGAAATATGGGTTTATGGTTTGGACGACAAGGATATTTTTGAAGTAACGGGAAAAGCCAATAACCTTATTTATACCAGACTTATTGGAGGGCAAGAAAATGACACCTACATTATTAAGGCAGGCCGACGTATTAAAGTGTACGACCACCGATCTAAAAAGAATACCATTAAAGAAAACAAAGGCGCCGAAATTAAATTTACAGATGTGTATAATTTAAACCTCTTCGATTTTCAAAAGAACATAACCAATACAGCTACCATTACTCCAAGTGTTGGGTTTAATCCAGATGATGGATTTTTACTTGGTGCTTCCTTTGTTAAAACCATAAAAGGGTTTCAGCGCAATCCATTTTCACAACAACACCGTTTTAAAGGCGGCTATTTTTTTGCTACCAAAGGATTTGCGTTTAATTATGATGGCGAGTTTGCCAATATTTTACAAGATTGGAACCTGCATATAGGTGCTAAATTTACCTCAGAGAACTTTACCAATAACTTTTTTGGTTATGGAAATGAAACCGTTAATAATGATGATGATTTAGGACTTGATTACAACCGTGTAAAAACAGGTATATATGCCGTTAAAATAGGAATTCTTAAAAAAGGCAGTTTTGGGAGTGATTATGGTATTAGAACTGTTTTTGAAGGTATTGAGATTGAAGAGACCAATGGGCGATTTATAGCTAATTTTGCGCCTGTATTTAATGCCGATTTTTATAAAACACGCTTTTTTGGTGGCTTGGAAGCCGAGTATAAGTATAAAAGTTTTGATAATGCCATTAATCCAAGTCGGGGGATGACATTTCTTTTAAACCTAGGTGGAAAAACAGAATTTAAAGAAACCAAGAATACCTATGGTTATGTTAATTCTGAATTGGGCTTTTACAATGCCCTATCCAAAAACCGAAAACTGGTACTTAAAACCGATGTTAGGGGGCAAATACGAATAGGGGACGATTTGGTGTTCTACCAAGCTGCTAACATAGGTGGTAATAACGGATTAAGAGGCTATAGAACGGAACGCTTTACTGGAAAAAATGCTTTTACAGGAAGTACCGATTTACGGTATAGTTTCCCATCCTTTAAAACCAATATTCTGCCCTTGCAAATAGGTGTTTTTGGTGGATTTGATGTTGGTAGGGTTTGGTATAAAAATGATTTTTCTGAAAAATGGCACAACGATTATGGTGGTGGTTTTTGGATAACTGCGGCCGAGAGCTTATCGGGTACATTTAATTTATTTAATAGTGTAGAAGGGTGGCGATTTTCCTTTGGTTTCGGACTTAATTTCTAAACATTACAAATCAAAGGTATAAATGTTATTGCCCTCAGTACCGTTTTTTTCATCAGTAATGTAAACAGAAGTATTGTTTTTAAAGCAAATGCCTTCCTTTTGGGAATAGTGCTTAAAGTCCATAGCCTCTACAGTTCCCTTAAAAAAGTGTTCCTTTTTAAAATGGGTTAATTTCCAAAGTTTATCATGGTTAAGCAGTACTACCGTTTTTCCATCATCGCTTACATCAGCCGAGGTGATTTTGTTATGCTTGCCATCCAAATTAAAATCGGTTACCAAACTAGCCGTATGGGTGCCAATTTTGTTTGGAACCTTAATAAGCATGCAAGTTTTGGTTTCTTTGCTAAAAATGTAAAAAGCATTATCTAGTAGAAAAAAGCTTTCAAAGTCCTTAGACTTTAAACCCTTTGGAAGTTTAAAGTTAATAACCCGGGCAGTCGTGCTAGATGTTTGGGCTTCAGGATTCGAAACTTTATAGATGGTGAACGTTTTACGTTTTTCATTGTTGTTTCCAAAGTCGCCAATATAAATATTTCCATCAGCATCTGAAGTTAAATCTTCCCAATCATCATTTTCAGCATTACTAATATCGATATCCTTGATAATACGGCCCTTAGCATCCAATCCATATAAATTGTTTTTATTACCGGCATCTTCAATAACCCAAATAAGGTTAGAGTTAGCCGTAATTTCTACCGCCGAAACCTCTTTTAGTCCATTAGAAATATCGGCAACAACCTTAAGCTTTCCAGTGTTGCAAGCGGAAAATATAAGTGCTGACATGAGTAGGTATTTATATGGTAAAATCATAATTTTAAGTTTTGAAAACAATATAAAACCATTTTCACCTAATTAAAAATTAATAATCTTAAACTATTTATAAAATGTATCGCTAGCCAATTTTGAATTTAATAGCTTTATAGTGTGTAATTGAAATATGTTTTAAAATGACGTCAGTTGATGATTTATTGGATCTTTTAATCCTGGAAGCGGTTGGAGAAAACCAATTTAAAGGTTGGAGTAAAACCATTGGAAGTCCTAATGTGTTTGGAGGTCAGGTATTGTCGCAAGCCATTCATGCAGCATGCAGGACCATAACCAACCAAAGAGTTTTACATTCCTTGCATGCATATTTTTTAGAGGCAGGTCATTTAGAAATTCCCATTATTTATAATGTAAGTGTTTTAAGGGATGGTGGTAGTTTTTCGGTGCGTCGAGTTACGGCCAGTCAAAACAATCAGGTCATATTTATTTTATCAGCATCCTTTCATAAAAAGGAACCAGGGTACGATCATCAAAGACCTATAAAGTCAAATTTAGTACAGCCAGAAACCTTGTTAAGTTGGACAGATATTTTGCATGAGTATAATGATTTTTTGCCCCAAAGCCTGAAGTCATTTTTTGAGATAGACCGCCCCATAGATTTTAAGCCAACTATAATAGCAAATCCCCTAGAACGAAAAGATTTGCCTCCTTACAGCGATGTTTGGTTTAAATTAAAAGGAGATGTAGGTAACTTAGATTTGCCAACCAAGCAACAGATTTTAACTTACATTTCCGATTATAATATTTTAGTATCTGCAATGAACCCGCATGCCAGTAAAGCACATTGGGGCAATACCCAAACAGCAAGTTTAGACCACTCTATGTGGTTTTTTAGGGAGTTTGACTTTAATGATTGGCTGTTGTTTTCTATGGAATCTCCAAATGCGTACAATGCCAGGGGGTTTGCTAGGGGCAATATTTTTACAAGAGATGGCACTCTTGTGGCCTCTGTAGCACAAGAAGGTTTAATGCGGCCAAAAAATTGAAATGAATCATAAAGTGTTAAAAATGGGACATCGAGGCGCCAAGGCATATATTGCTGAAAACACATTACAATCCATCAAAAAAGCATTGACTTATGATGTAGATGGTGTTGAAGTAGATGTACATATATGTGCGTCGGGTGAATTGGTGGTTTTTCACGATTTTACTTTAGATAGAATGACCAACGGAATGGGCGAGCTTCGTAAAAAGACGCTTTTAGAATTAAAAGCACTTAAAGTACAAGATAATTTTCAAATACCAACATTAGAAGAAGTTCTGGATTTAGTTAATAAAAACTATATAATCAACATTGAACTAAAAGGAAAAGATACGGCTTTAAGTACCTGTAGCATAATACAGCATTATATAAAAACCAAGGGTTGGGATTATAGTCATTTTTTAGTATCCAGTTTTCAGCATCATGAATTGGAAGCTGTATATCAAATAGATAAAAACATACCTTTGGGTGTTTTAACCAAAGCCAGTGTAGACGAGGCTATGGAATTTGCCGAAACAATAAATGCTGTGGCCATACACCCTAATTTTGCATTGTTAACATCCGAAAACGTTAAGCGGGCGCAAGCTAAAGGTTATAGAGTAAACACATGGACGGTTAATGATAAAGAAACGATTGAACGTATGAAGCGCTATGGTGTAGATGGTATTATTTCAGATTACCCTGATAGATTATGATAGAAAAAGATGTTGTGATAGTTGGTGGTGGTGCAGCGGGTTTCTTTGCGGCCATAAACATAGCCGAACAAAACCCCAAATTAAAAGTAACCATTTTAGAACGTGGCAAAACAGGTTTGCATAAGGTTAAGGTTTCTGGCGGGGGACGTTGTAATGTAACACATGCCGAGTTTATTCCACAAGAATTGGTACAGCATTATCCGCGAGGTGAAAAAGAGCTCTTGGGGCCTTTTCATCAATTTATGACCGGCGACACCATAGCATGGTTTGAAAAGCGGGGCGTAGCCTTGAAGATTGAAGAAGATGGGCGCATGTTTCCTGTTAGCAATTCATCACAAACCATTATAGACTGTTTTTTAAGTGAAGCCAAAAAATATAAGATTGAAATATTGTTTAATCACCCCGTAAAAGCTATTGAGAATATTGAAGGTCACTGGGAGCTAGAAACATCACAAGGCCGTTTTTTGGCACAAAAACTTTTAGTAACCACTGGCAGTAATCCTAAAATTTGGAATTTGTTGGAAAAATTGGGGCACACCATAGTACCGCCCGTACCATCTCTTTTTACGTTTGATATACAGGACGAACTGATAAAGGACATTCCCGGTGTTGTGGCCCAAAATGTACAAGTTAAAGTTTTAGAAACCGATTTGGTTAGCGAAGGGCCCTTGTTAATTACCCATGTAGGGATGAGTGCTCCGGCCATTTTAAAACTATCGGCATTTGGAGCCCTGGAGTTGGCAGAACGTGATTATAAATTTGATATAGAAATTAATTTCATCAAACATGCTTTTGAAGAAACCATCACTGTACTTAAGGATTTAAAGCATGAACTAGCCAAAAAGACCATTTTTAAATCAGCGTCTTTTAACTTACCTAAACGGCTATGGCAAAAACTGGTGTTAGCTTCTAATATAAGTCCAGAAACCCGATGGGGCGATGTTAGTAAACAACAATTAGAAAATTTGGCAGTACAATTAACAAAAGCTGTTTTTAAGGTTACGGGTAAAAGCACATTTAAAGAAGAGTTTGTAACAGCTGGAGGTGTCGATTTAAGGGAAATCAATTTTAAAACCTTTGAAAGTAAACTGTACCACAACCTATATTTTGCAGGTGAAGTGATTAATGTAGATGCAGTTACAGGGGGATTTAATTTTCAAAATGCATGGACGGGAGCGTATTTGGCAGCACAATCGATAGCGTTAAATTATTAATATAGGCATGTTGTTAAAAAGGTATGCGCATGTCTCTTCTGAGTTCTAAGCAGAACTCGCTGGAGTTCTGCCTAGAACTCTAGCAAGTTCTAGTTACA
This sequence comes from Aestuariibaculum scopimerae, assembly GCF_059428085.1. Taxonomy (NCBI): domain Bacteria; kingdom Pseudomonadati; phylum Bacteroidota; class Flavobacteriia; order Flavobacteriales; family Flavobacteriaceae; genus Aestuariibaculum; species Aestuariibaculum scopimerae. The sequence continues at coordinate 652,643 of NZ_CM182089.1, read as the reverse complement.
TCTCTTAGCCCTTATGAACACTGGTGGTTCAAAAGGTTTTTTGTGATTATTGTAATAAGAGTGTTGTCAATTAATCGCTTTGTATATTGCAAATTATATAGGTAAAACATTCTGCTTTTTAACAAGGGATTTTATTTATAATTAATATTTTCTTGATGATATGTTTATAAATGAAGGAACAATTTGGTCTATGAAATAATCAAGTTCATCAAAATTGCCAAATATATTTGTAAAGGCTACAGTAATGGCTCCACTATCTGGATGATAAGCCAACATCGTATTCATGCCACCAGCACCGTCACCAAGCGCCGTGTACAAAACGCCGTAAGATTTATTGCTTACAGAAACAATGCCTTGTCTTTTTGTTCCTATTGCTTCTTTTTCAATATTTTGCCCTATTGATAGCAACCAATTTAAGCTTTTGTTAGAAAGTAAATCGTCTTTGTATAAAGCCTTGCCAAAGGTTAATAAATCATTAACAGTACTAACCATTCCTGCTGCAGCATCTATTTTTTCCCCTGCGCTTGTAGTGTTAATCAATCCTGGCGTAACTTCTTTAAAACTCGGATGTATTTTTATAAAAGCATCTAAATCTTCAGAGCGTCTAAGATAGCCCTGTGTCGTTAGGGGCAATTCCACATTATTAGGGTTTTTAACGGAGCTATAAAACCCTGTGTCATTAAGGTGTAATGGTGTGAGAATGGCTTCTTTAATAAATTGCCTGAAAGTTTTACCAGTTACTTTTTCAATAATAAGCCCTAGTAAAACATAATTCGTATCACCATAAAAATGCCCCGTTCCTGGTTTTCCTTGTGGGTCAACTCTATTGCCATAAGCTAATGTTACAAGTTCTTCGTTAGACCATTGTATATTTTCAAAGGCACTTTTTCCTATAAGAGCCTCAATATATTCCATATCATTGTTAAAACTATATATACCACTTGAATGATCTAACAATTGGCCAATTTCAATGGTGTTTATATAAGGAATAGGACTTACCAGAACGGAATCAAGATATTTTATAGCTTTCTCATGAAGACCGAGTTTCTTTTGGTCTATGAGTTTTAAAACAGCTACAGCTGTAAATAATTTGGTAACACTAGCTAAATGAAATCGATCGTTGGGTTTCATTTGGGTAAGTGTTTCTATCTTTGAGAGCCCTTGCGAGCCAATCCATTTGTTGCCATTTTTTTCAATGCCAACTATTATTCCAGGGTATTCATGTTTGGCACTTTTTTGTAACTCAGATTGATATTGTTTTGCTAAAGTTTTTTCCAATACACTTAAGCTATCAGTTAGATTTTGTTCTGTGCCATTTTTTTTGGTGTTATCACAGGCTATTATCAATAGGCATAAAGACAAGATGTTAATATATTTCATGAGTGCGCTTTTTGTAATGACGATTTAAGGAAATTAATGTTACAAGATTAGTTTGAGAGACTAATTTAGCTTGTAACATTAATTTGCTTAAATAGTACTTAAAATAACAACTTTATTAGAGTTTGTATCTTTGCTTTTTAAAATGAAACTTGAAAGTAAATCATTGGCGTATAAGTAAGCAGGTAAGAATAAACAGTCTTTTATCTAAAATCTAAAAAACAACAATGAATACATACATAGCCCTTTTAAGAGGTATTAACATTAGCGGGCAAAAGAAAGTCCCCATGGCTGAGCTACGCGAATTATTATCCAATACAGGATTGCACGATGTTCAAACCTATATTCAAAGTGGAAATATTATCTTCAAGGCTTTAAAAGAAACCCCTGCCAAACTGGAAACCAAAATTCAAAAAGCTATGACTTCCCATTTTGGGTTTGAAGTTCCTACTTTGGTTAGGACACCCCAAGACATTGCAAAGATTTTGGATGATTGTCCATTTCCAGAAACCCAAAAACAAAGCAGTTATTTTACCATATTGCACCGTGTGCCAGATACTGAATTGGTGGAAGCCACCCAAACCATTACCTATACTAATGAAGAATTCATCATTACCAATGCTTGTATCTATTTCTATTCAGCAACTGGCTACGGAAATGCCAAATGCAACAATAATTTCTTTGAAAGAAAATTAAAAGTAACTGCAACCACTAGAAACTATAAAACAATGGTAAAGTTATTATCTTTGTCGGGAGAATATTAACCAATGACAGAACAATACTTTATTCCGCAATCTTATACTAACACCGTTGAAGGCGGAAGCGTTACTTGGGAGTCGCCCAGTAATATTGCCTTGGTAAAATATTGGGGCAAAAAGCAAGATCAAATACCGGAAAACCCTTCCATTAGTTTTACGCTCAATCATTGTAAGACTATTACAACTTTGCGATTTTCGAAGCGCGAAAGTAATACCGACTTTTCTTTTAATGTTTTTTTAGATGGCGTTAAAAAGGACGACTTTAAAGCTAAAATTGAAACCTTTTTCAAGCGTATAGAAATATATTTGCCTTTTTTAAGAACATATCATTTTGTTATTGAAACATCCAATACCTTTCCACATAGTTCGGGCATTGCTTCTTCAGCTTCTGGAATGAGTGCTTTGGCCTTATGTTTAATGAGTATTGAAAAGCAATTGCATCCCAATATGTCTGAGGCTGATTTTGTAAAAAAAGCATCGTTTTTAGCCCGATTGGGATCGGGATCGGCATGTAGGAGTATAGAAGGCCATTTAATTGTTTGGGGAAATAACAATACCGTTGCAGGCAGTAGCGATTTGTTTGGGGTGAAGTATCCATATCAAGTGCATGACAATTTTAAAGACTACCAAGACACCATTTTGTTGGTTGATAAAGGTGAAAAACAAGTGAGCAGTACCGTTGGGCATAACTTGATGCACAACCACCCTTATGCAGAAATGCGGTTTAAGCAAGCCCATGACCATTTAAAAGCGTTAAAACCAATTTTAGAGTCGGGCGATCTAAATGCCTTTATAGCTTTATTGGAGCGAGAGGCCTTAACACTCCATGCGATGATGATGACTAGTATGCCCTATTACATTTTAATGAAACCCAATACCTTGGAAATTATTAACAAAATATGGGCGTTTAGGGAAAAAACAAGATTGCACCTAGGGTTTACTTTAGATGCTGGAGCCAATGTTCATGTGTTGTATCCTGCGTTTGAAAAAGACGAAGTGCTAGAATTTATTAAAAATGAGTTAGTTGCATATTGTCAAAACGGACACTATATTTGCGACAAAATTGGCTTTGGAGCCAAACAATTGACAATTGAAAATGGATAATTAACAATGAAACGCGAGAATGTAATTAAAAATAAAAGCTATTCATTTGCGGTTAGAATTGTAAATTTATACAGGTTCTTAACAGAAGATAGAAAAGAGTATGTGCTCTCAAAACAGTTGCTATGCTCAGGAACATCCATATGAGCTAACGTAAGAGAGGCAGAACACGCAGAGAGTAAGCCTGACTTTATCCATAAATTATCAATTGCTTTAAAGGAAGCCAATGAAACAGAATATTGGTTAGATTTGCTAAAAGAAACAGGTTATTTGAATAATTCTGAGTATCTTAGCATTCAGATTGATATTAAGGAATTATTGAAGTTATTAGTAAGTATTATCAAAGCTTCTAAACAAAATAAACCAAAATAGCCAATTTTTTAATTGTCCATTATCAATTGTCAATTTAAATATGAAAGGACCATTGTTTTATTCTAAAATTTTACTCTTTGGAGAATATGGTATCATCAAGGACTCCAAAGGCTTATCCATTCCTTATAATTTTTATAATGGCGCTTTAAAACAAAGCGATAATCTTTCTGAAGTTGCTAAAAAATCCAATGAGGGGTTGAAACATTTTGTTGCTTACTTGAAAACGATTAACCCAAGTTTGGTGACTTTTGATATGGAGGCATTGAAGCACGATGTTGATGCTGGTATGTATTTCGATTCATCCATTCCGCAAGGTTATGGTGTTGGAAGTAGTGGGGCATTGGTTGCAGCTATTTATGATAAGTATGCCCAAAACAAAATTACAGTTTTAGAGAACTTAACCCGTGATAAGCTTTTAAATTTAAAAGCGATATTTTCTGAAATGGAGTCCTTTTTTCATGGAAAATCATCTGGTTTAGATCCTTTAAACAGTTATTTAAGTATTCCAATTCTTATTAATTCCAAAGACAATATTGAAGCAACAGGTATTCCATCCCAAAAAACCAATGGAAAAGGCGCTGTTTTTTTATTAGATAGTGGCGTGGTAGGTGAAACAGCTCCCATGGTTAGTATCTTTATGGAAAGTATGAAGAATGAAGGCTTCCGTAATATGATTAAAGATCAGTTTGTAAAACATACGGATGCCTGTGTGGAAGATTTTTTAAAAGGGGATATCAAATCTTTGTTTAGAAACACTAAAAGTCTTTCCAAAGTTGTTTTAAACCATTTTAAACCCATGATACCCAAACAGTTCCATGAGCTTTGGAAGAAAGGTATTGAAACCAACGAGTATTATTTAAAACTTTGTGGTTCTGGAGGTGGTGGTTATATTCTTGGCTTTACTAAGGATATTGAGAAAGTACAACAGTCGCTTAAAGACTATAGATTGGAAGTGGTTTACAACTTCTAAACATATTATATATACTTGTTTTTTGTAGTTACAACAAACCTACTTATCCATGTTATCTAGAAAACAGAAACATATTTTAATTAAGTTTTTTAGTATGTTTTCGGTTGTTAGAGGCTATAACATATTAGTAATAATAATAGCCCAGTACCTAACCTCTATTTATATTTTAGCGCATAATAAACCCTTAAAACAAGTCGTTTTTGATGCTAATTTGTTTATGCTGGTTTTAGCTTCAGCAGCTACCATTGCTGGTGGTTACATTATTAATAATTTTTACGATTCGGAAAAAGATTTAATTAACCGTCCCATTAAATCCAGATTAGATCGGTTGGTAAGCCAGAACACCAAATTGTCATTTTACTTTGTTTTAAACTTTTTGGCTGTTATTATGGCCAGTTACGTGTCGTTTAACGCAGTGGTGTTCTTTTCAATTTATATTTTTGCCATTTGGTTTTATTCCCATAAATTAAAAAAGCTCCCCTTTATTGGTAATCTGGTTTCAGCTATTTTAACCATAACACCGTTTTTTGCCATTTTCATGTATTATAAAAATTTTGAGCATGTTATTTTTGTACATGCTATTTTCTTGTTCTTGATTATTTCTATGCGGGAATTAACAAAGGATTTAGAAAATATAAAAGGTGATTTAACCTTAAACTATCACACCATTCCCGTAGTGTATGGTGAAAAGGTATCTAAAACCATGCTAGTTTTGCTGTCTGTGTTAGCGCTATTTCCCATCTATTTATTGGTTTCCCACTTTAAAATAGGGCTTATGGACCGGTACTTTTATTTATGTGTTTTGCTGTTACTTGTTTTCAATGTGGTGTTATATAGGTCTAAAACAAAAATCCACTACATAATACTGCACAATATTTTAAAGTTTATAATAGTTGCTGGCGTGTTTAGTATTTTGTTAATTGATGTAGATGTGGTACTTAACAGATTGTTTTAAATCTTTTTTAGTGATTTATAACATGATATAATCATAATTTATAATATATCTTTGCATAAAAATATAGCAATGAGCAGAAAGCAAGGCACAAGTGGAAAAGGGAAACCTTCAGGAAGAGGACAGCAAAACAGAACAAACAAAACATCCAGTAGAAGTAGTACTTCTAAAACAAAAAGTTTTGCCAGGGGTAATGCGCCCGTTAAACAAGTTGTTCAAAAAGCATCCAATCCAAATGAGATAAGGCTTAATAAATATGTTGCCAACTCTGGAATTTGTTCACGTAGAGAGGCCGATGTACATATTGCTACAGGATTGGTAACTGTTAATGGTAAAGTAGTTACAGAAATGGGCTATAAGGTAAAGATAGATGATGAGGTGCGTTATGACGGTGCCCGCATTAACCCAGAAAAGAAAGCCTATGTACTATTAAATAAGCCCAAAGGTTTTGCAACCACTACTAGTGAAGGTAAAGGGCGTACGGTTATGGACTTAGTAGCTAACGCAACCAGCTCTAGAATTAAACCTATTGGACGTTTGGGCAGAAACTCTAAAGGTTTGTTGCTGTTTACAAATGACGACCATATTGTTGAGAAATTTACAAACTCTAAACGTGGTGTACCGCGTTTGTTTCATATAGAATTAGATAAAAATTTAAAGTTTGAGGACTTGAAAAAAATAGAATCTGGATTTAAAATTGATGGTAAATTAATAGCCGTTGAGGAAATAAGCTATATAGATGGTGCATCAAAGAAAGAAATAGGTCTAAAAATTAAAAATACAGGTAACACAATCATTAGAACTATTTTTGATTATTTTAAATATGAAATTATTAGCTTAGACTGCGTTGCCATTGGTCCGCTTACAAAAAAGGATATCCCAAGAGGCCATTGGAAGCACCTTACAGAGCAAGAACTGAACAACTTAAAAATGCTCTAAAAAAAATATTAAAAAAATAAACCAAAAAAGGATAAAATTAAATTTTTTGTATTTCATTTGTAAAGTAATTGCTGAACAAATTGAAACGTGTTTGTATGTTCGGGCTTTTGAGAATTGAGAGGTTCTTTTCAAAAGCGGCTTATAGAAAAAGCAACCGAATTTTAAAGCTAACCTCTATGAACCTAATTGCTGATAGCCAGCATGTATATGGTTTTGTGCCCACCACTCAAAGTCAAATTCAGATTTGATATAAATTCATTATTTTTATTAAATAACATTTTTGTTATAACATTAATTTTTTTAAAAAATAATAATGAATACTAAAGAATTATAATGAATACTAAATATATTGACTTAATTAACCAAACATTTGATTTTCCACAAGAAGAGTTTAAACTAGAAGACAGGCATTTGCAGTTTCATGATATCGATTTAATGGAATTGGTAGAAGCCTACGGAGCCCCTTTAAAGTTTACCTATTTGCCACAAATTTCAAATAATATAAATAAAGCTAAGGGTTGGTTTGATAAAGCTTTAAAAAATAATAAATACAAGGGAAAATACCATTATTGTTACTGTACCAAGAGCTCCCATTTTAAGCATGTGCTAAATGAAGCCTTAAAAAACGATATACATATAGAAACATCGTCAGCTTTTGATATAGATATTGTTGAGAATCTTAAAAAAGAAGGCAAAATAACAGACGATACCTATGTTATAAGCAATGGTTTTAAACGTGCCCAATATGTTACAAACATTGCAAGACTTATTAATAACGGACATAAAAACTGTATACCCATAATTGATAATTATGAAGAAATAGAACTATTATCGCAAGAAATAGAGGGTAAGTTTAATGTAGGTATCCGTATAGCTTCAGAAGAAGAACCAAAGTTTGAGTTTTATACATCCCGTTTGGGTATTGGATATAAAAATATAGTGCCATTTTATAAAAGCCAAATTCAGAATAATAAAAAAGTTAAGTTAAAAATGTTACACTTTTTTATTAATACAGGTATACGCGATAATGCTTATTACTGGAATGAATTGCACAAATGTTTAAAAGTGTATACCAACCTTAAAAAAATATGTCCTTCGTTGGATAGTTTGAACATAGGCGGTGGTTTTCCCATTAAAAACTCTTTGGCTTTCGATTTTGATTATGAATACATGGTTGATGAAATAGTTAATCAAATAAAAATGGCTTGTGAGGAAGAAGAGGTTAAAGTACCTAATATTTTTACTGAGTTTGGAAGCTTTACAGTAGGAGAAAGTGGAGGTGCTATTTATGAAGTGCTTTACCAAAAACAGCAAAATGACCGTGAAAAATGGAATATGATCAATTCTTCTTTCATTACCACATTGCCAGATACCTGGGCCATTAACAAGCGCTTTATTTTATTGCCCATCAATAGATGGCACGAAAGTTACGAACGTGTTTTGTTAGGGGGCTTAACTTGTGATAGTGATGATTATTACAACAGTGAACAGCATATGAACGCCATTTATATGCCCAAGTACAATAAAGAAAAACCTTTGTATATAGGCTTTTTTAATACAGGGGCCTACCAAGAAACCATAGGAGGCTTTGGTGGCTTACAGCACTGTTTAATACCATCGCCAAAGCATGTGTTAATAGATAAGGATGCTAATGGAAACTTGTCAACCAAGCTGTTTAGCGAACAACAAAAAAGCGAGGACTTACTTAAAATTTTAGGGTATGAAAATTAAAGCGTTCATTATTATTGCCTTATTTTTTAATATCAAAATTGTATTATAAAATGTTAAGTTATAAATTTATGGATGAAGAAGTTGCAGATGTGCACCATCCGGTACAAAATGTCAAAGCTTTAAAATTTAATTTAAAAGATGAATAATAAAGGACCCATATCACAATTTATAGAAAAACACTATTTGCATTTTAATGCCGCTGCATTGGTAGATGCAGCAAAAGGTTACGAAGCTCAATTGGCTTCTGGAGGTAAAATGCTAGTGTCTTTGGCAGGTGCCATGAGTACTGCCGAATTGGGTAAAAGTTTTGCAGAAATGATTCGTCAAGATAAAGTACAAATCATTTCCTGCACTGGTGCCAATCTTGAAGAGGATATTATGAATTTAGTGGCCCATTCGCACTATAAACGTGTTCCAAATTACCGTGATTTAACACCACAAGAAGAGTGGGGCCTTTTAGAAAAAGGTTTAAATCGTGTTACCGATACCTGTATTCCAGAACATGAAGCATTTAGACGCTTACAAGAACATATTTTTAAAATATGGAAAGAGGCCGATGATAAGGGCGAACGCTATTTGCCACATGAATATATGTATAAAATGTTACTTTCTGGTGTGCTAGAACAGTATTATGAAATCGATTTAAAAGATTCCTGGATGTATGCTGCTGCCGAAAAGAATCTACCTATTGTAGTTCCTGGATGGGAAGATAGTACCATGGGCAATATTTTTGCAAGTTATGTGCTTAAAGGAGCGCTAAAGGCAAGCACCATGAAATCGGGTATAGAGTACATGACCTTTTTAGCTGATTGGTATACCGATAATTCTAAAAATGGTATTGGATTTTTCCAAATAGGAGGTGGTATTGCAGGCGATTTTCCTATATGTGTGGTACCCATGCTTTATCAGGATATGGAACGAACCGACACACCGTTTTGGAGTTATTTTTGCCAAATTAGTGATTCCACAACAAGTTATGGTTCCTATTCTGGGGCTGTGCCAAACGAAAAAATAACATGGGGTAAGCTAGATATAGACACTCCAAAATATATTATAGAAAGTGACGCGACCATAGTTGCACCATTAATTTTTGCTTATTTGTTAGACCAATAATCAACTCAATATTATGTTACGCAAAATAGTAGACTACAAAAAACTAAACGAAGATATTTTAAATCTTCTAGTAGAGAAATTCCCCGATGGATATGATGATACCGATGTTATATCATTTAGGAATGCCCAGAATGAAATCATTGAAGCTGTAGAAGTACGTACAGATGATACTATATATTTAGTGAAAGTAGGAAAACGTCTTGTACAGGCCATGGAAGACTTTGGCGATGATGATGAAGCCGATGATAGTTCTGAAGTGGATTTTGAAAGTGTAAAAGTGGAGGATTCCGACGATGACGATGATGTAGATTCAGATGAAGCTCTCAATGTTGCCGACGAGGATGACGACGAAGAAGACGATTAAAAATTATATAGCATGAGAACAGCAGTTTTTAAATCTTACAAAAAAGGATATTATACGTTTTGGTTTGAAAATGGAGAAGAATTGGTATTTGAAGAAGTACACCCAAGGGTACTAAAACAATACGATTTAAAGAATGACAAAAGTTTAATTGATAAAACGTTTAAGATTGTTTTTGTTGAGGATTTTGAAGATGACGACGAAGATCTGGTAATTTACAGAGTAGAGAGTTTAAAACCAATTGATTAATCACTTATAGTATGGGCGCATCGTTTCATATATCGTTGCCTTGTTTAAGCGTAAAAACCACAAAAAGTTTTTATGTTGATAATATTGGCGCTTCCTTAGGAAGAAAAACGCAAAACTGGGTTGATATAGACCTGTTTGGTAACCAACTAACGTTTATAAAAGCGGATAAATTTAGTTTTCACAGTCCCAATTACGTGTTTGAAGGCAAAATATTGCCATCCTTCCATTTTGGGATAATAGTGGATTTTAAAACGTGGCATGGTATTTATGAAAAATTGGATAATAATAAAGAGCTGGAATTGGTCACTCAAGCCACTTTTTTAAAAGATAAACCTGGGGAACATACATCCTTTTTTATTAAAGATCCCAATGATTATATGTTGGAGTTTAAGACCTTTAAAGCTCCAGCAAACGTTTTTAGTAAATAATGTTTAAAATAACCTTACTGTTTTATAATAGTAAGGTTTTTTGTTTGTCCCTTAAAAAGACTTCCCAAACAAAAGCACTGTAAACCACAAGGTATTCTATGCCTATTACCCATAGTGTTTCGGTATTTTTACTGCTACTGTATGCCAAATAGCTTAATACAATCATAAAACTCCAAACCAATGGAAATTTATAATTTGTAAAAACAGATAGTATTAACAAAGTAGCAATATACCAAGGATGTACAGTAGTGGCCATAAAATAATAGATTGACAAAACCAGTACCATACTGGTAATAAGTTGTGCCATAGTGGCGGTTTTTCTCAGTACGGTTATTAAAAGGACAAACAATACAACAGTAAGGAGCATTATTTTACCTATAATGGCAATTTCATTATATCCCCTAAACATATATCCTATTTCCCTAGCTAGATAATAAAAACTTGCGTTAAACTCAAAGTCCTTAAACCATAAACCAATGGTATCTAAATAGTTAAAAATGAATTTTGGGGTATAAAAAGGCGTAAATGTTATGCTGCAAACACTCCCAATAATAATATAAAATAAACCAAGTTTAGCTGCTCGTAGCGACATAGAGCCCAGTAGATTCTTCTTAAGAAACCATGGCAGTAATAATGGTAAAAATATGAGCGGAATTAATTTGGTTGAAACCGATAATGCAAAGGTAACGGCGGCCAAAGGCCATTTGCCTAAGTAAAGCAAATACAAACTCCATATTAGAAAAAAGATCATAAGCCCTTCAAAATGTAGATTACCAGTTAGCTCTATAATAATAAAAGGATTTAAAAGATACCAGAATATATGGTAAGTAGGTATGCTAAGACAGTTTAATAGCTTTTTTCCAAAATAGAGCGTTCCAAAATCAGCCATAACAATAAGCAGCCGCAAAACTACAACACTGCCTAAAATACTCTTATTAGCGAAAACTCCAGCAATTACAAAGTATAACTGATTGATTGGCGGGTAATTACTAAAATGACTGCCATTTAACACCCCCATGCCATTGTATAATTCTTGAGCTTGGGTTATAGGAAAGTTGCCTGTAATTATAAAAGATTCTGGGGTGTATAAATATGGATTAATGCCTTGTAAAATAAGTCTGCCATCCCATATAAACCGATAAAAGTCTTGAGAAAGATTTGGAATTGCAAAAATAAACACCGCTCTAAATAAAAAGGCAGCACCTGTTAAAAATCCAATTTGGTTCTTAAACTGCTGTAGTATACCATAAAACAAAGCAAACAAGACTGTATATAACAGGATGAGCTTTATATAGTTTGTTCTGGTTAAATTATAAGCAAAGTCTAGATAGCACAACATGCTAACGAAAACCATGAATAAAGGCATTCGGTATTGTTTTATAAAATCTTGACTCAAAAACATATGTTAAATATACATCTATTGCTAATCATTATATAAATTCAGTAATGGTTTGGTCTGCCAAAATAAAACTGTTAACTTCGTTAAACTTCACACAATCAACTTAAAAGATTATTATATATGAGAAATATTGTTTTTATGGTAACCTGTATAGTCTCGGTTTTATGTGTTCAGGCGCAAGATAGAATAAACGGAGCATTACATGCAACAAGGTCAGAAGTTATTGCACAACATGGCATGGTAGCTTCCAGTCACCCATTAGCAACCCAGATAGGTTTAGATATTTTAAAGCAAGGAGGTAATGCTATTGATGCTGCTATTGCTGTTAATGCTGCTTTAGGTTTAATGGAACCCGTAGGCTGTGGCATTGGAGGCGATTTATTTGTGATTCTTTGGGACGCAAAAACAAAAAAATTATATGGATTGAATGCGAGTGGCCGATCGCCAAAAAGTTTAACTTTAGAGTACTTTGAAAAGCAAGGGCTCACTAAAATTCCAATTTACGGCCCCTTGTCTGTTAGTGTGCCTGGTGTGGTAGATGGTTGGTTCGAGTTGCACAATAGGTTTGGTTCTTTGCCCATGCGAACTATATTAGATCCTGCTATTGATTATGCCGAAAACGGATTTCCTATTACACAACTTATAGGGCTTTATATGCGTAATTCGGTGTCAAGATTTTTAAAGGCAGGATATCCCAATATTGAAGATAATTATCTGCATGAAGGTAAAATGCCTGAAGAGGGAGCCATTTTTAAAAATCCCTATCTAGCTGCTACCTATAGAAAAATTGCAAAAGAAGGGCGAGATGCTTTTTATAAAGGAGATATTGCTAAAACGATTTCCGATTTTATAAAAGAAGAAGGTGGTTTTTTGTCTATAGAAGATCTAGCAACCCACAAATCGGAATGGGTAGATCCTGTTTCTGTTAATTATAGGGGTTATGATATTTGGGAGTTGCCACCAAACGGCCAAGGTATTGCTGCACTGCAGATGCTTCAAATTTTGGAGGGTTACGATTTTTCAAAGATTGAATTTGGTAGTGCAGAGCATTTGCATTTATTTACTGAAGCGAAAAAACTGGCTTATGAAGACCGTGCCAAGTATTATGCTGATATGGACTTTGCAAAGGTTCCTGTAGATGAATTGATATCGGATGCTTATGCTGATGAGCGCCGTCAACTTATTACCGATATGGCTTCTACTTATCGTGCTGGCAAGATAAGTTCTGGAGAAACCATATACTTAACAACGGCTGATAAAGACGGCAATATGGTGTCTTTTATTCAAAGTAACTATAGTGGTATGGGGTCTGGAATGGCACCTCCAAAATTGGGCTTTATGCTGCAAAATAGGGGCGTGTTATTTAACCTTAATAGAGGTTATTCTAATACGTATCAACCTGGTAAAAGGCCTTTTCATACCATAATACCAGCTTTTATAACTAAAGATGGTGAGCCGTTTTTAAGTTTTGGTGTTATGGGAGGCGATTTTCAGCCCTTGGGTCATACACAAATAGTTATGAATATTATTGACTTTGGAATGAATGTGCAGGAAGCGGGTGATGCACCACGTTGGGACCACAATGGATCTTCATCCCCTACAGGTGACGTTGCAGATGATAGTGGAGAAATTACGGTAGAGTCTGGAATTCCTTATAAAACGGTTAGAGATCTAATGTTTAAAAGGCACAAAGTTGCTTATTCTTTAGGTATATATGGTGGATACCAAGGGATTTTATGGGATTCTAAAAACAAAGTTTACAGAGGTGCTTCTGAAAGTAGAAAAGATGGCCAAGCTGCAGGTTATTAAAGTAGTTGACCTGTAAACTTTAAACTTTAGAGGTTAATGACTTTATAAATACATAGCCAAACCCCAAAAATAGCATGAGATGGAAAGGAAAGAGACCAAAATCACCACCTTGGTTGCCTACTATAAAAGCGCTATACATGCCAAACCCAAAATAAAGCATTAAGATGCCTTCAAAAATAACATGCACCGATACTGTTTTTTTTAGGTATTTGTTCTTTTTCCAGCTGTCTTTAAGCGTACTAATGTTAAATTTTGGGGTACGAACAAATTCGCTTTTTTTGCCCAAGTGCCCTTCTAAGACGGCAATGGAATTATGTAAAGAAAAGCCCATGGCTATAGAGAAAAAGACAAAAAACATGCCTATGTAGCGTATAAAGTTTTTAATACCACCGCCATAAATATTTTTATACATAAACCAGTAGCAAACAAAAAAGATGATGGTGCTCACTACAAAGAAACTCATTACATAAAAGTAAGGTTTTAAATGGGTGTATTCATTTTTTATGTAAAGCATGGGAATACTAAGAATACCTACAATAAGAACGTTTAAAAACATAGTACTGTTCAATAGGTGTAAAAGCCCATGTACTTTTGTTTTGGCCGAGATGTTTTGGTTTCTTAATACACGCCACATCATTTTCTTAAAATTTTCAGCCCCGCCTTTATTCCATCTAAACTGTTGCGAACGTGCGGCACTAATTACAATGGGTAACTCAGCTGGTGTTTCAACATCTTCTAAATATTTAAATTTCCAATTTTTTAATTGGGCGCGGTAACTTAAATCTAGGTCTTCCGTTAATGTATCACCTTCCCAATTACCTGCATCTATAATACAGGTTTTACGCCATACACCTGCTGTACCATTAAAATTGATGAAGTGTCCCTTGCAATTTCTACCAACTTGTTCAAGTGTAAAGTGGGCATCAAGTGCAAAAGCTTGTATTTTAGTAAGTAGTGAATAGTTGCGGTTTAAATGCCCCCAACGTGTTTGAACAACACCAATATTTTCATCTTTAAAATAAGGAATGGTTCGCTTAAGCCAATCTTCTTCAGGAAGGAAATCAGAATCAAAAATAGCAATAAACTCTCCTTTGGCTATTTTTAGGCCTTCTTTTAGGGCGCCAGCTTTAAACCCGGTACGGTCTGTCCTGGTAATGTGTTGGATGTTCACCCCAGTGGCTCTTAAAGATTCAATGTGGGTACGGGTGGTTTCTAGGGTTTCATCAGTGGAGTCGTCTAAGACTTGAATTTCCAACTTATCTTTTGGGTAATCAATTTTGGCAATATTGTCCAACAAACGTTCCATAACATACATTTCGTTATAAACGGGTAGTTGTATGGTAACAAATGGAATTTCATCTGGATTTGAAAAATCAAAGGACTCACAGCTATCTTTTGCCTTTTTTGATGACAAATAATTAAAAAGAAGGTTTAATTGCGCTAATGCATACAAGAATATTAGCAAAAGAGCAATAGTGTAAATAATGATAATTGTTGCTTCTAGAATCATTTTTTAATACTGTATTTTAAAATCCAACCTAAGATTTTTATGCCTGCAAATATACTACCTTTTATGGTTCCTGAAACTTTTGAGACACCAATTCTATTTCTATAATTTACAGGGACTTCGGTATAAGATAATTTTTGTTGTAATGCTTTTAGCTGCATTTCAATAGTCCAACCATAAGTTTTGTCTACCATATTGAGTGCTAGTAACTTACTGTATTTAATAGCTCTAAACGGACCAAGGTCAGTAAATTTTGAACCAAACAGTAAGGACATTAATTTGGTTGCCAGCCAGTTGCCAAAAATTTGAGGAGTTGTCATAGAGCCGGGTTCACGAAGGCTTTTTATGCGTGTGCCAATAACAAAATCAATATTATTTTCGATAATAGGTGTCACTAATTTGGTTAATTCTTCTGGGTAATCACTATAATCTCCATCCAAAAATACAATAATATTTGGTTTTTTGTTTTGATTAGCAATGTATTGCATACCTTTTAGGCAGGCATAGCCGTATCCCCTTTGGGTTTCGGTTAGAACTGTAGCCCCTGTTTTTTTTGCATTTGCTTCAGTGTTATCAGTAGAATTATTGTTCACCACAATAATCTCGTCAACTAGCTTTGGGATGTCATTAATAACATTAGCAATTGCATTTGCCTCATTATAGGCAGGAATAATAACTTTTATGTCGGGCATTAAGTGTTGTTAACTTTCAATGCATAAAAATACAATACTTTTATGGATTATTTTGAATTTACCAAATCCATTAAATTCACATCATTGCCCAATAATATATCATTGGAATTAATGCGCCCTTTCATGGAATCATTCTCTAATTTTAAGACTCCCCTAGGGCAAACAGCAGCACATATACCACACCCAACACAGCTACTTCGAATTATATTTTCGCCTTTTTGGGCATAAGCACGTACGTCGATACCCATTTCACAATATGTTGAACAATTACCACAAGAAATGCATTGTCCGCCATTGGTTGTGATTCTAAATTTTGAGAACAAGCGTTGCTGAAATCCAAGTATGGCAGCCATAGGACAGCCAAAGCGACACCAAACCCTGCTGCCAAAAATAGGATAAAAACCAGTGCCGATAACCCCAGAAAATATAGAGCCTATATATAGACCATAGGCCGAACGCAAAGTGCTGGATTTAATATAAAATACGTGTTCTGTTGTACCGGTAAAATACATAACAAGTAAAGTAGCAATTACAATAAAATAACCAATGGCCCCATAACGCACATCTTTGCCAAACTCATGGCGCTTAAATAGCATAACCCAAGTAAAAACTAGGGTTAAAAGTAAACCAACCCCAATTAAAAAGGTGCTTTGTGATAGCCAATAGGCATTGGGATTTTTGTTTAAATAGGTGTAAACCACGGCTGTGGTCATGATAATTGAAAACACCAAAACACTATGAACGAGCCAACGTTCTAGCTTCCATGCAGATAGTTTTTTGCTACTTAATTGCCTAAATGAGTCGCCAGCAGTCTCGGCAAGGGCACCACAACCACAAACCCAAGAGCAGTACCAGCGTTTGCCATATTTGTAAGTTAGTATGGGAGATATAATAAAAATGGAAAGCACTCCAAAGATCAATAAGGCTAAACCTAAAGCCCCTGACGATAAAAACCCGTTGATGGACCAACTATCAAATAAATAATAATTTAAGGGCCAAATGCTTTTTAAATCATAATAAGGTAAATTGTATGACGCACTTGCATTAAGCCTAGCCATAAATTCTGGAATTAAAAAAGCAAACCCCAATTGAAAGAACATCACCGAAAATGTTCGTAGGCGTTGGTACCTATTGTACCAATATTTAAACAAGAACTTGGTGCCAAATATTAGAATAGCTAAGGTATATAGGGTGCCATAAACAAACCACTGCGAAGCAGGGTTGCCACTAAGCAAGATGCTTAAAGAGTCAAAAAAAGCAATCAATCCAGTGTTGGCTTCCCCGTTGGGTGTTTGACCTAAATACTCAGGAAAAAAATAGAGTACAATGTAAAAGCTTGTTATTAAAACACCTGTCGCCCAAGCCGACCAGCCCCTGGAAGAAATAGGCCTAAACCAGATGTTATCGTTTTTTATGCCTTTGGATGTTTTTAGATGAAGTATTTTCATGTTTTATAAGGCATTTTGTGGTTGTTTGTTGTAATGTGTCAATATATCCTGTTCGTACTGCTTATAAAATTCAGGATCAAAGTTGGCTTCAGTCAAATGGGTTACCACATAGTCTACATCTCGTTTTTCAGATAGCCATTTATCAAAAGAGGCATGTTTCATACGTATGCCAAACGTATTGATACCCAGAAATGTTTGAGTGACTTTGTGAAAGGCTATGGTGATGCATTTAGTGTCATCAGGGTGTTTCCAATGGAAATGTGCTTCATAATCAGGTTTGCTTATCTTACTATGCACCCAACCATAGGTTTGGTATTCAATATCAAAAAACTTGGCAGAGTTAAACCAGTGCCCTGGATTATAAGCTGTTTTGTTGCCACAAATAGTTTGAGCCAAAACTTCACCCATCATCCGCCCTGTATACCAAACAGCTTCAATGGGTTTTCGGTTGCCAATAGGATGGCGTTGTTCAGTGCAATCACCTATAGCATAAATATTGGGGACATTGGTTTCTAAAAACCGATTCACCAAAACTCCTTTATTTGTTTCAATGTTAGTACCTTTAATAAAATCGATGTTTGGTGAAACACCAGCTGTTAAGCCAACAAAATTACAAGCTATTTCTTCATTGGTTTCATCAATAATAACAGATTTAACATGGCCATTTTCGTCAGCGACTATTTCCTTTAGGTTGGTCGATATACGCAAATCAATATTGTGTTTTAAAATATGTCTGTTAATCATTTGACTTTCGCCTTCAGGAAGCACCCCATTCCAAAAACTGCTTTCACGCACCAAAAAAGTTACGGGAATATTTCTGGAATGTAGCATTTCGGCAAGTTCAACCCCAATTAAGCCGCCACCTACAATAATGGCACGTTTACAAACAGTATTATTTGGTGCATGTTGCTCTAATAAGTCCAAGTCTTGTTTGCTATACAAACCTTGTACACCCTTTAAATCCTGACCTTTCCACCCAAACTTGTTGGGTTTACTTCCAGTGGCAATGATTAATTTGTCATAATTAAGGGGCTCTCCCTTGGCAAAATGGAGGGTCTTTAAGTTGGTGTCAATGGTTTTTACAAACCCCTTTTTAAGCTGTAAGTTGTTTTTTTTCCAAAACCAATCCTCGTAAGGTTTTGTGTGTTCAAATGTCATGTGCCCCATATATACATACATGAGTGCTGTGCGCGCAAAGAAATAGTCTGTTTCGGCAGAAATGATGGTGATTTTTTTACCTGCCTTGTTGTTAGGCAGGTTAGTTAGTTTTCTAATATGCCTTGCAGCAGTAACACCCGAAATGCCATTACCAATAATAACTATGTGCTCCATAATAGGGGTTCATTCACAAATTTGTCGGAAGGTTTACATAAACCTTAATTTAACTTAGGTGCAAGTTGCTTAAATTTAAGCAATAAATATAATATATAAGAGTGTTTTTGGCTTTGTGTTTTTATGAAAAGGTTAATAATTTCCAAGAGCCTGTTTATTGTAAAACAAATCGTTTAGTTTTGCAAAAAACAAATTATGAGAACATTTGCAGTTGGAGATATTCATGGTGGTTTAAAGGCTTTAGTGCAGGTACTAAACCAACTTGAACTCAAAGATGAAGACACCCTTATTTTTATGGGGGACTATGTAGATGGTTGGAGTGAGTCTGCTCAGGTTATTCAGTTTTTAATGGAATTGTCGCATAAAATGAATTGTATTTTTATAAAAGGCAATCATGATGTTTGGTGTGAAAATTGGTTAAGATCCGAAATTGTGAGCCCGGTATGGTATATACATGGCGGCAAAGAAACTATGGAAAGTTATAGTGGATTTTCTAAAGAAGAAAAGGAGGCGCATTTAACGTTTTTTGAAAACTTGAAACTGTACCATCTAGATGCTGAAAACCGATTGTTCCTTCATGCAGGTTTTACATCTATGCATGGGGTAGAAAAAGAGGTATATAAAGAAACGCTTTACTTTGATAGAACCTTATGGGAAATGGCTTTGGCATTGGATAAGAGTATGGACGAGAGTTCTGAGCTATACCCTAACAGATTAAAGCATTACAGTGAAATTTATATAGGGCACACCCCAACCATTAACTTTAATTCTTACGAACCCATGCATGCGGCCAATGTATGGAATATTGATACCGGCGCTACGTTTTATGGAAAGCTTTCGGCTATCAATATTGATACCAAGGAATTTTATCAGAGTGATGTTGTTAGAACTCTATATCCTAATGAAAAAGGAAGAAACAAAAGTTAATGCATATGGCTTTTGTAGTATTTAAAAAGTGTTTTGTTTTTAGTCTAAAATTGTTAGTTGATTAGCAAATAAAGGATAACATACTGTGTTTTTATCATTTTTTATTTATAGGATATAGTTCTTGGTTTATAAAATCCTTTGGAAAATTTTCATCACCTTTAAATCCCAATTCAATATCGCGTCCATTGTGGGGTATATAATTCGTTTTAAAAAGATAATCCCAAATACTTAATGTAAGTCCATAATTAACGCCATACTTTAAGCGTTTGGGCAATTGTTTGGCATGGTGCCAAATATGCATTTTAGGGTTGTTTAAAACATACTTAAAAACACCATAGTTCCAGCCTAGATTAGCATGGTTTAAATGCCCAATAGCTATATTGAAAAAATGAACTATGGCAACATCTTGTGCACTGTAATTAGCAATGATGGCTAGTGGAATATACCGTAAGGCATTATATACCACAGGCTCCATCCAATGATAGCGTAAATGCGCGGCAAACCCCATTTCTTTTACCGAGTGGTGCACTTTATGAAAATCCCAAAGTAAAGGCACCCGGTGTAATAAGCGATGGGTGTTCCATTGTACAAAATCGTTAACAAGAAACAAGATGAAAAGACCAAGCCATTTAGGGAGGTCTCCAGCATCAAACAATTGAAAGCTGGACAAGGATATTCCAAAGATACTTAAAAAGTCATTGAAAAATTCGGCAGCCGTATTGGAAAGGGCTATAAGGATTATTAAATTTAGTATAAAGAAGTTGAAGAACATATAGAAGCTATCTAACCAAAAATCTTTCCTAAAAATAGATTGTTCTTTTCGCCAAGGGAAACATATTTCCAATATCCAAACAGCTAAGGAAATAAATATTAAACCATAAAAATAATTGTCCCAGTGGTTAATGGTAATTAACTCATGTTTTAAGTAATTCCAATACCCGGTATAAGAGTTTTTTATGATGTCTATATATTTATCCATTAATACATTATGTTGCTTGTGTGTGGTGATATTAACGTATATAAACTGCTGTTGAGAGCGTTCATTAAAAAAATTACAAGGTTTTTATAAGTTCTTTAAATAGTTTTATCATATGAGGCTCAGCCTTGGCAGCCATGGCTATAATCTCATTAATATTAATGGGCTTTAGATTATTGGGGTCGCATTCGTCTGTTAAAACAGAAACAGCAGCAGCTTTTAGGTTCAGGTGGTTGGCAACTATTATTTCGGGCACTGTACTCATGCCAACCGCATCGGCGCCTATAATCTTTAACATTTTGTATTCTGCCCTGGTTTCTAATTGGGGCCCAACTACGCTGGCATAAATACCCTCGTGTAAGGTAATGTTATTAACTTTTGCAATGTTTTTAAATTTAGAATTAATATCGGCATCATAAGGAGCACTCATATCGGTAAAACGCTCGCCTAAAAATTCCACGCCTCTAAATGCCAAAGGCGAACTTCCTTGAAGGTTTATATGGTCTTCAATAAGCATAAGCTCTCCTTTTTTAAAGCTCAAATTGATTGCTCCAGCTGCGTTGGATACGAGCAAGGTTTTAATGCCCAATTTTTCCATAATTCTAACAGGGTAGGTAACATCCTGCAATGTATAGCCTTCATATAAATGAAACCGGCCTTGCATAACAATAGCGGCCTTGCCTTCTATATTACCATAAATTAATTTGCCTTTATGGAATTCTACCGTAGCTGTAGGGAAATTGGGAATGTGGTTATAGCTTACCGCTTCTATAATGTCTATCTCATTTATAAGTTGCTCTAAACCGGTACCTAAAATGACACCAATTTCAGGGCTTTTAAAGCCTTTGTCTTGTAAATATGTTACGGTTTGTTCTATTTGTTTAATCATTCAATTGTTGAATTAATTGATTTTTAAATTGTGTAATCTGTAGAGTGTTGATGTTTTTAAATCCTCAAACGTGTCAATATCGTTCAGGGTTTTAAGTAGGGTGTAAGATACGCCATTTTCATCTAATTCTTTTAATGTCATGTCCAGTAAATGGGATTGGCTCCAGGGCTTATTTTCAAAAATAAAAGGGTAACATGCGGTTAGTCCTAATAAGTAATAACCACCATCGAATGCGGGACCAATAACGGCATGGTAGTCTTGTAAAGATTTTAGGCTGGTTTTAATAAGTTCAGCATGAATATCTGGTAAATCAGAGCCTATTAAAACAATACGTTTGTAGCCATCTTGAAACCCTTTTTCGAAGGCATTTTTCATACGTTCCCCTAAATCTTTACCTTCTTGTACGGCTTTATAATTGTGTGGCCATAGGGTATCATCAATGGCATTTGAAAAATAAATTCGCGTGTCTATGTGTATATCTTTAACGGCTTGTTGAGTTGTTTTTAGTAATGCCTTATAAACTTCAAAAGCAGCTTGATTGCCAATGGTTTTGGCTAAACGTGTTTTAACTTGGCCCAGTTGTAAATTTTTAATAAAAATGATGATGAGGTCTTCCGTCATAAGTTTAGGGGTTAAGTGACACTGCCTTGGCAACTACTGCCTGCGCCTGCCGTACAACCATAGCAATGTTGTGATATAACAATATTACGGCCTTTTAGCAAATCTTCTTGGTACTCCGATATGTGTTTTACTTTGCTGTTTACGGGAAGGTTGAGCATTTGATTAAAATCACAATCGTATAAATAGCCATCCCAACTCACTGAGAGTGTATTGGTGCACATTACATGATTTACAGCTGCTGGATTAAAGGCCTCTACTAAGGCATGCATATAGTCCTCATAATTTTCAGAAGTGATGAGGTAATCTAAAAACCGACTGATGGGTAAGTTGGTAATAGCAAATAAGTTATGAAAGTGGATATTGAAATCGTCCAACAGGGCTTTTTTAAAATCTTTTTCCATTGATGCTTGGTTGCCAGGTAAAAAGGCTCCTGATGGATTGTAAACCAAATCTAATTTTAGGGAGCTGCTTGGCATGCCATAGCCCACATCATTAAGCATTTTCAAGGCTTTAATGGAGGCGTTAAAAACACCATGGCCTCGTTGCTTGTCTGTTTTCCCTTGAGTCCAGTGCGGCATAGAACTCACCACATGTACATTATGTTTTTTAAAAAAATCTGGTAAATCATGATATTTTTTGTTTGCTGTAATAATGGTAAGATTAGAGCGCACAATAAAATCTTTAATGCCAACTTTTGAGGCTTCTTCAACAAACCAATGAAAATGGGGGTGCATTTCTGGGGCGCCACCTGTAAGGTCTAAAGTATGTGCTCCCGTTTGTTGTATCACTTCAAGGCATTGTAGCATGGTATTGCGTGTCATGATTTCCTTTCGGTCTGGTCCCGCATCTACATGACAATGCGTACAGGTTTGATTGCACATATAACCTATGTTGATTTGAAGAATCTCTAAGGTTTTGGCTTTTAAGGGGAATTGATTTGTTTCTCTAATTTTGCTTGCAAAGGTTGGCAAATCACCACTTTTAAAAATGCCATTTGAGAGGATTTCCAATTGCTTATTTGAGTTTGCCAGTTCGCTGGCCCGTTTATGAAGGGATTTAATCATCATCAATTACATGTCTAGCTTTTTCACTTTGTTCATCATTTGAACACCGTGAACCAAAGAGGCCCCACCACGAATGGCAGCTGCAACATGTAAGGCTTCCATCATTTCTTCTTTTGTAACGCCACGTTGTAGTCCGTCACCAGTATAGGCATCTATACAGTAAGGACATTGAATGGTATGTGAAACCGCTAGGGCAATCAAGGATTTTTCTCGAGCAGTAAGGGTGCCTTCCTCAAAAACTTTCCCATAGTATTCAAAGAATTTAGCTCCCAGTTCCTCGTTCCATTCTGAAATAGATCCGAATTTTTTTAAATCCGCTGGATCGTAATATGTTTTTTGCATAGAGATAATTTTTGTCTAAAGGTATAAATCTAATGCTTTAAGTCGAGAAGTTTAATGCAACTTAACAGGAAAGTGTGAAATATATTTTATTCTAAAAGCCCCTTAATATTTTAAAATATCAAGGGGCTGGAATGTGAGCTAGGAATGCAACATGAGGCAATCCAATGGCAATTATTTTTAATCTCTAATAATATTTCTAGAGATAACGATTTTTTGAATTTCAGAAGTGCCTTCATAAATCTGGGTTATTTTGGCATCACGCATCAGGCGTTCCACGTGATAATCCTTTACAAAACCATTTCCACCATGAATTTGTACTGCTTCTGTAGTATGTTTCATAGCTACTGTAGATGCATATAATTTGGCAACGGCACTAGAAACGTCATAATTGTTTTTTTGGTCCTTGTCCCAAGCAGCTTTCATCACTAAATGTCTAGCAGCTTCAATTTCAGTATACATATCGGCCAATTTAAAAGCAATGGCTTGGTGGTTACATATTTCTGTACCAAAGGCTTTGCGTTCTTTAGAATATTTAAGAGCCAACTCATAAGCACCAGAGGCAATTCCTAAAGCTTGGGAGGCAATTCCAATTCGACCTCCAGAAAGTGTTTTCATGGCAAATCGAAAACCAGAACCATCAGCACCAATTCTATTTTCTCTAGGCACTTTTACATCATTGAACTGAAGGGTATGGGTGTCGCTACCACGAATGCCCAGTTTATTTTCCTTGGGACCAATGTGGAAACCTTCCATGCCTTTTTCTAATATAAAGGCGTTAATACCATGCGAACCTTTGTCTTTGTCTGTTTGGGCAATTACCAGATATACATCGGCACGGCCACCATTGGTAATCCAATTTTTGGTGCCGTTTATTAAATAATAATCACCTTTGTCTATAGCTGTAGTTTTTTGTGAAGTAGCGTCACTGCCTGCTTCTGGCTCGCTTAAGCAAAAAGCACCAACAAATTCACCTGTAGCTAATTTGGTTAGGTATTTTTGTTTTTGTTCTTCAGAGCCATAAGCTTCAATACCATAGCATACCAAAGAATTGTTAACCGATACGATTACAGAAGCTGAAGCGTCAACTTTAGATAGCTCTTCCATAATAAGAACATAGGACAGTGTATCCATGCCGCTGCCTCCATATTTTGGATCTACCATAACACCCAAAAAGCCTAAATCGCCCATTTTTTTAACAAGCTCATCTGGAAAATGCTGATTTTCATCTCGTTCAATAACGCCTGGTAAAAGTTCGGCTTGGGCAAAATCGCGAGCTGCATCGCGTATCATAATATGTTCTTCTGAAAGATTAAAATCCATAATTATTTAATATACTATTAATTTGATAAAAAATACATGCAAATATAGCTTTTTAATGACATATTTTCAATAACTATTATTATTTTTACGCAATATGACAAAAACATTGTATCGTGTAGTTGGCGTGATGTCCGGGACATCTTTAGATGGCATAGATTTGGTTTATGTGCAATTTTATTTTGATAAAACATGGCGCTTTAAACTCATTTTTTCAGAAACTGTTGGTTATGGATCTAAATGGGCTAAAGTTTTAAAGGCATTGGTGTCTAAACCCCTTGATGCATTAAAGGCTATTGATAAGGATTATACTGAATACCTGTCAGGTATTATAAAAGCTTTTATAGCAAAATATGGTATAGAAGCTATAGATGCTGTTTGTTCGCATGGTCACACGGCCTTGCACCAACCTCAAGCAGGGTTAACCTATCAAATAGGGAACAGGCCCGAATTGGCAAACCTATTGGGTGTAAAGGTGGTTTGCGATTTTAGAACACAAGATGTTGAATTAGGCGGACAAGGGGCCCCTCTGGTTCCTATTGGGGATAAGTTGTTGTTTTCTGATTATGATTTTTGTTTGAACTTAGGGGGATTCGCAAATATTTCTACTGATATGAAAGGTATGCGTATAGCCTATGACATTTGTCCCGTAAATATTGTTTTAAATCATTATGCTAGATTGTTGGGGATGGATTATGATGATAAGGGAAGTATAGCTGCTACAGGCACCATTAATGAAGACTTACTCAATCAGTTGAATGGTTTACAATTTTATAAGGCCCCATTTCCTAAATCGCTTGGTTTGGAGTGGGTGGACCAACACATATTTCCTTTAATAGATGCCTATAAGTTAGAAACAAAAGATATTTTAAAAACGGTTGTAGAGCATATTGCTATGCAACTGGCATTCGAAATCAATAAAAAAAGTAACGCTTCCGTATTGATAACAGGTGGCGGTGCTTACAATGCTTATTTGTTAAGCAGACTTCAAGGATACACTAAAAACAACCTAGTAGTGCCTGCAAAAACCATCGTTGAATTTAAGGAAGCTTTAATATTTGGTTTCTTGGGTGTGCTAAAATTAGAAAACCAAGTCAATTGTCTGCAAAGTGTTACAGGAGCTAAAGAAAACCATAGTTCAGGTAAAATTTATCTTCCTTAAAAAGTAAAAAAAAAGCATTGATATATTCAAAATGCCATTAGTAAAACTTTCCGTGACTTCTTAACAAATAAATTAAACGTATCCTTTTTAAGTTTTTTATATTTGCTGAATTAATAATTAAAAAACTTTCATAAAATGACTCAGTTGTAGCTACGCTAAAATGACATCCCCGAAAAAGAGAGAATTAGTTTAAGAATAGCTAGAAAAGAATCAGTTTAAAAAGATATATGAAACATCTGTGAAAATGATATAAACGCACACGGGGGCGGTTATTAAAAATGTTCCATATAGCTTTAAAAAGAATAGAGAGACAAGAATAGCATGTTGGGAAAAGAAAAAAAGACGAGTTTAAGCCTTGCCAAAAGGCTAATTACAGACCAAGTCTTTTATTTTTTGTCTAATAGTAAAACGGTCTAGTGTCTAAAAACAAACAAATGAAAGAATTATTAAAAAAGTACGAAGAAAAAGCCCCAGAAATAATATTTAATTGGAAAGACTCTGAAACAGAAGCCGAAGGATGGGTTGTTATAAATTCATTAAGAGGCGGTGCTGCAGGGGGCGGCACAAGAATGCGAAAAGGGCTGGATGCCAATGAGGTACTGTCATTGGCCAAAACTATGGAGATTAAATTTACAGTTTCGGGGCCAGCTATTGGAGGCGCCAAGTCTGGAATAAATTTTGACCCGAGCGACCCCAGAAAAAAAGGTGTTTTAGAGCGTTGGTATAAAGTAGTGTCGCCATTGCTTAAAAGTTATTATGGGACAGGTGGCGATTTAAATGTTGATGAAATACACGAAGTCATTCCCATGACCGAAGAAAGTGGTGTTTGGCATCCCCAAGAAGGTGTGTTCAATGGGCATTTTAAGCCAACTGAAGCAGATAAAATAAACAGAATAGGACAACTAAGGCAAGGCGTTATTAAAGTTATAGAAAACCCAACATACTCACCCAATGTGCTAAGAAAATATACGGTTGCCGATATGATAACCGGTTATGGTGTAGCTGAAGCCGTTAAACAATACTATGATATTCACGATAATGGAAATTCGGTAAAAGGGAAACGTGCTGTAATTCAGGGATTTGGAAATGTTGGAGCCGCAGCTGCATTTTATTTGGCCCAAATGGGTGCAAAAGTGGTCGGAATTATCGATATTGCAGGTGGTTTAATAAATGAAGAAGGTTTTACTTTTGAGGAGATAACCAACTTATTCTTAGCCAAAAAAGGCAATACTTTGGTAAGTGATAATTTAATTCCTTTTGAAACCATTAATGAAAAAATTTGGTCCATTAAAACAGAGATATTTGCACCTTGTGCAGCGTCGCGTTTAATAACACGTAATCAAATAGATAGAATGATAGATAGTGGTCTGGAAGTTATATCATGTGGTGCCAATGTGCCCTTTGCAGATAAGGAAATTTTCTTTGGACCCATAATGGAATATACCGATTCTAAGGTAAGTTTAATACCAGATTTTATTTCAAATTGTGGTATGGCACGTGTTTTCGCCTATTTTATGGAACGACGGGTGCAGATGACCGATGAGGCCATATTTAATGATACCTCAAACAAAATTAGAGAAGCAATTAAAAATATATATAACAAAGATCAATCTAAAACTGGTATCAGTGCAACTGCTTTTGAAATAGCACTGAGCCAACTTATTTAATTTTAAATTTTATGGAAACTGTAATTATTCTAGTATTTGCAATTGGCTATTTAGCTATAACGCTCGAGCACAATATCAAAATTGACAAACTAATCCCCGCGTTAGTCATGATGGCTATTAGCTGGGCATTAATATCGCTAGGATTAGACAGTTTCCCGAATTGGTTCGATTCTTCTAAACATGCTTTGCTAGAAAACTTTGGAGGTTTTACTTCCGCAGAAAAAATGCATCTTATGGAAGAAACCTTGTTGCACCATCTAGGTAAGACTGCAGAAATATTGGTCTTTCTATTAGGGGCCATGACCATAGTTGAAATTATAGACTATTTTGATGGGTTTTCTACCATTAAGGCTTTTGTGAAAACTAAAAAGAAAACAAAGATTATTTGGATTTTTTCCATTTTGGCATTCATCTTATCGGCTATTATAGATAACCTTACTGCAACCATTGTACTTATTTCAATTCTTCAAAAAATTGTAAAAGACCGGAATATCCGTCTGTGGTATGCAGGTTTAATTATCATAGCCGCCAATGCCGGAGGTGCATGGTCACCCATTGGAGATGTTACTACAACCATGCTTTGGATAGGTAAAAAAGTAACTACCGAGCATTTAGTAGGGTATTTATTGCTGCCATCCTTTTTGTGTATGGCAGTGCCAGCAACAATAGCTAGCTTTTTACCAGTGTTTAAGGGCGAGTTAGATATTGAAGAGGAGGAGGAAGATAAAAAGAAATCTAAATTTAGTGGTTTAATGCTTTATTTAGGGCTTGGTGCTATCGTGTTTGTGCCTATTTTTAAAATGGTAACCCACTTACCACCATATGTAGGTATGATGTTATCATTAGGTGTTGTAGCCACTTTTGCTGAGATTTACAGTAGTTCTAAATTTAGTATGACAGAATATGGCGCCGAAGAAAGCGAAGCCCATGCACATCACAGTCCAGTGCATTATTCATTGTCAAAAATAGAATTGCCAAGTATATTGTTCTTCCTAGGTATTTTAATGGCGGTAGCCGCTTTAGAATCATTAGGGATTTTATTTGGCTTTGCAGATTCGTTACAAGAATCCATGCCCATGTTAGGTACAGAAATACATGTTGGTGAAGGTGTTTCAGATTTAGTAGTATTGTTACTGGGTGTTGGATCTGCCATTATAGATAATGTGCCCTTGGTGGCTGCAAGTTTAGGAATGTTTCATGAGCCTATGGATAATGAGCTATGGCACTTTATAGCCTTTTCAGCAGGTACAGGAGGTAGTATGTTAATTATAGGATCTGCAGCAGGTGTAGTAGCTATGGGAATGGAGAAAATTGATTTTTTCTGGTATTTAAGAAAAATTTCATGGCTTGCGCTAATAGGGTTCCTTGTTGGATCTGCAGCATTTATGTTTACTAGAACTTTGTTCTAATAATATACTTTAACACAAAAAGTGACGTTATACATCAAGAAATATAAAATATATGCTAAATACACTATTACAAAATGCACCAGAAGGCACAGAGGTGCTTACCGATGGAGAATCAGTTGAAAAATCACTTTCAATTATAGAGCTTATTAGTAGTGGCGGTGTTGCCGGGCAAGTTATCATTGCACTTTTATTTCTATTGTTAATTGGTGCTATTTATATCTATTTTGAAAGATTGTTTGCCATTAAGGCAGCATCAAAAATAGATGCTAATTTTATGAACCAGATAAAGGACCATGTTTCCCATGGTAAAATAGATTCTGCTCAAATATTATGCGCTCAAGTTAATTCGCCAGTTTCAAGATTGATAACAAAAGGAATATCTAGAATAGGAAAACCACTAGCCGACATTAACACAGCTATAGAAAATGCCGGTAGGCTAGAGGTGTACAGCCTAGAAAAAAATGTGAGTATTCTTGCTACCATTTCTGGAGCTGCCCCCATGATAGGGTTCCTTGGTACGGTTATTGGAATGATATTATCCATATTTGAAATAGCAAATTCAGGTGGTCAAATAGATATTAAACTGTTAGCTGATGGTTTATATACCGCCATGACCACAACAGTTGCAGGTTTAATTGTAGGTATTGTTGCCTATATGGCGTATAATCACCTAGTGGTAAAAACAGATAAAGTAGTGTACCAAATGGAAGCAAACTCAGTAGAGTTTTTAGATCATTTAAACGAGCCTACTTAATATGAATTTAAAAGGAAGAAATAAAATAACGCCAGAATTTAGTATGGCATCCATGACAGATATTGTATTTCTGTTGCTTATATTCTTTATGTTGGCATCTACCTTAGTAACCACAAACGCTATTGATATATTGTTGCCAAAAGCCAGTGGTAAAACCGAAAACAAAAAATCGGTTGCGGTAAGTATAAAAAAAGATCTAACCTATTATATAGATCAAAGACGGGTTGGTGAGAGTGTTTTGGAGAATGAGTTGCTTGCGGCACTTTCATCACAAGACAAACCAACCATAGTTTTAAGGGCCGAGAAATCGGTTCCTGTAGAAAATGTTGTAAAGGTTATGGACATTGCCAATAGAAATAAATTTAAAGTGATATTGGCCGTTAAACCAAATTAAAATAACGCTTTCCAAATAGTTTTTAAAGTATCATGAAGTACCTAGAAACCAAGCACGAAAGAAATTCAGCCAAGCTAACAGCTCTAATAGCAGTTATCCTGTTGTTACTGTTGTTTGTTGTGGGTGCGCCTTACATGGACCCACCAGTAGAATATGGTGTTGCGGTAAATTTTGGGACTTCAGATTTTGGTAAAGGCAATGTACAGCCCTTAAAGCCTATAAAATCGGAGCCCAAGGAAATTAATGAGCCCACACAGCCGGAAGCTTCCAAAGCCGAACCTTCAAAATCCTCTGAAGCCAAAGAGGAAGTCTTAACAGCCGACAATGCAGAAGCTATTGCTATAAAAAAACAAAAAGAAGCCGAAGCTCGAGCCAAAGCTATAGCAGATGCCAAGGCAAAAGCAGAAGCTGAAAGAATAGCCAAAGAAAAGCGCGAACAAGAAGAGAAAAAGAGAAAGTTAGATGCTTTAATTGGGGGCGTAAGTAAATCTGAAGGAACCGAAACAGGAAGTGAAGGTAACGATAATAGAGCTGGCGATAAGGGGCAATTGGATGGCGACCCATATGCACCTAGCTATTTTGGCTCAGGTGGTTCAGGTAGTGGAGGTGTAGGTTATGGTTTAAATGGAAGAGGGAACGCCACCTACCAAACCCTTAAGCAAGACTGTAATGAGTCTGGGATGGTTATCGTTAGGATTGTTGTGAATAGAAATGGAAATGTTATAGAAGCCACTCCGGGGGTAAAAGGAACTACCAATACGGCGCAATGTTTATTAGAACCAGCCAAAAAAATAGCGTTATCCCATAAATGGCAGCCAGATCCCAATGCCCCAACAAAACAGATTGGTTTTGTTAAAGTAAACTTCAAACTAGGTCAGTAGCCCATGTCCTATCAAGATACGCTCAATTGGATGTTTTCGCAACTGCCAATGTATCAACGTCAAGGCAATTCTGCTTTTAGAAAAGATTTATCCAATACATTAAAGTTAGCCCAGCACTTAAATTTTCCTGAAAAGACATTTAAAAGCATTCATGTAGCCGGTACTAATGGAAAGGGTTCTACAAGCCATATGATAGCCTCTATTTTACAAGAAGCGGGTTATAAAGTAGGTCTTTATACGTCACCACACCTAAAAGATTTTAGAGAGCGTGTAAAAATAAATGGCCAAGTGGTAAGCAAACAATTTGTAACAAGCTTTATAAAAAGAAATAAAGCCTTTTTTGAAGCTAATACGTTATCGTTTTTTGAGATGACCGTAGGCATGGCCTTTGAGTATTTTTCAAAACAAAAAGTAGATATTGCTGTTGTAGAGGTTGGTATGGGAGGACGTTTAGATTCTACAAACATTATAACCCCCGAAGTATCTGTAATAACTAACATAGGTTTAGACCATACCCAGTTTTTGGGTACCACGCTAAAGGCCATAGCCTATGAAAAAGGCGGTATTATAAAACCCAATGTTCCTGTGGTTATTGGAGAAACCCAGCAAGAAACAACACCTGTTTATAAGGAGTTGGCCAAGCTAAACCATGCAGATATTATTTTTGCCGATCAAGAGATTTCAAAAACCTACCAATCAGATTTAATAGGTGCCTACCAATCCAAAAATATAGTTACCGTGTATCAGGTTATTAAAAAACTTAAAGAAAACGGTTTTAAAATAGCAGAACAGCATATGGTACGTGGGTTTTTAAATGTTATAAATAATACAGGACTTATGGGGCGGTGGCATATAGTACAAACTCACCCCAAAGTGGTATGCGATACAGGGCACAATAGGGAAGGGTTGGCATATACTGTTAAACAATTGGGTTTAGAGCACTATGATGCATTACATATTGTTTTTGGTGTTGTAAATGACAAAGACCTCTATACCATTATTGATCTGTTACCTAAAAAGGCTACATATTATTTTTGTAAACCTGATATACCACGAGGTCTTGAGGCAGATGTGCTTAAAGCGATTTTTAATGCTTACGGACTTGAAGGTGAAGCTTATAGTTCTGTTAATGAAGCTTATAAAATGGCTTTGCAAAAAGCCGATTCTAACGACTTTGTTTTTGTAGGTGGAAGCACATTTGTAGTCGCAGAAATAATTTGATTTTTTTTATTAAAAAGTTTTTGCGAATTAAAAAACTAGCTTATATTTGCACACCTATTTATAGGGCGCGTAGCTCAGTTGGTTCAGAGCACTTGGTTTACACCCAAGGGGTCAGGGGTTCGAATCCCTTCGCGCCCACTTTAATAGTTCAAAGAAAACAAGACCTTGCATATCTTATTGATTTGCAAGGTTTTAATATTTTAGGGCATTCATTTAATTTGACTTGTTTTGGTCTGCAATTCGGTTAATAATTTTTTTTATAGAAAAGTGCTAACCTAATAAGAGAGTAACTACTTGTACTATAGTATGTTGATGTTTGGCTTTCGTGGGTAATTTTCCCTTTAATTTTTCAAAAACGAAGTAGGCGTGGCCCCAATCTGCTTTTTAAAAATCCTTGAGAAATAAAGGGGGTCTGTATAACCTAAAGTAAATGCAACTTCGTTGACACGAAAAGATTTGTTAGACAATAAACGAATGGCTTCTTGCATCTTTAGTCCGATAAAATAATCCATCGGCGAGGCACCGGTTTTGTTTTTAAAAATTCTTGAAAGGTGCGATGGCGATAGTTTTACCTGTTCGGCCATTTCGGTAATGGTCAATAACTTATTGGTGTTTTTTTGCATGAAGAAAATCACTTTTTCAACTGGGCCGCTGCTCTTAATGCCTTTAGTGGCTTGAAATGCTTGAATATAGAAGAACGATGCTAAAAGCCCGTTAAGCCTTAAATTGGCAAATTCAATATTTTCAAGTGTAAGACCCAATTCCAAAATATCCAACATTTCGTTAAACAGCCTAATACGATCATCAGTCCTCGAACTTGTGGATTGTGGAATACAATGTGTTTTCCCGAAGAATTCACTGAAGGAGTGGCTTCTGTTTCCGCCAAAATGCAGCCAGTAAATAGACCACGGATTTTCAGAAGAAGCCCAATAAGTATGGGCCTCATTGGCATTGATTACAAAAAAGGAATTGGGTATAAGTTGGTGGTCTTTTCCTTGTGTTTGTATATAACCTTTACCATTTACACAGTAAATTAAAATATGTTCTTTGCAGCCACTTGTACGTTTTCTAAAATGGTTTTTGGCATGAGGATAAAACCCTATGCAGTTCAAGTATAAATTGCCTATACGGGCATTGTTCTTGGTTTGCTTATTTTGAATTTTAGACAGCACAATACTTCGGTCACCGTAAAAATGGTCCATTTTACCAGAAAAGGGTTTCTTTTTTACTTCCACGCTACAGCTTAGTTGTTTTTGTTTCTATCAAATATAATAGAATAGTCCATAATTTAGAATGAAGTTCTATTTTTTTCGTGTATATAATTAAGTTATTTTGAATGCAGAACTAAATTAATAAAGATGGGTAAACTAAATACCAAGTATATCTTCACGATTTCCATGGTGTCGGCTATGGGAGGTTTGTTATTTGGTTACGACTGGGTGGTTATTGGAGGTGCAAAGCCTTTTTACGAAAAGTTTTTTGGCATAGCCAATTCCCCGAATTTACAGGGATGGGCCATGAGTTGCGCGCTATTGGGATGTTTGTTGGGAGCCATTACAACGGGCATTTTTAGTGATAAATACGGAAGAAAAAAACTATTGATATTATCGGCCTTCTTGTTCATTATTTCAGCTATAGGTACAGGTGCTACAAATACTCTTGCCGTATTTATTCTTTACCGGATTTTAGGAGGTGTTGGCATTGGGCTGGCGTCCAATTTGTCGCCTATGTACATTGCTGAAATTTCGCCGGCCAAAATGCGCGGAAAATTCGTGTCACTAAATCAATTGACCATTGTTATAGGTATATTATTGGCGCAGATTGTAAATTTAATGATTGCGGAACCCGTGCCCGTAAATGCAACTGACAATGATATTCTATTGTCTTGGAATGGTCAAACTGGCTGGCGTTGGATGTTTTGGGCCGAAACCATTATTGCAGGTTTATTTTTTATTTTGATGTTTCTGGTTCCAGAAAGCCCCCGTTGGTTGACCAAAAATGGCGCCGAAAAAAAAGCCTTGTCTATACTTGAAAAAATTGGCGGTATTGATTATGCAAAAGCCGAATATAACAGTATTCGGGACACTCTTTCAAAAGGTAATAACAAGGTAGGCTTCAATGATTTGCTAAAACCTAGCATTAAAAAAATATTATTTATCGGTATTGTATTGGCGGCATTTCAGCAATGGTGTGGTATCAACGTGATTTTTAATTACGCCGAAGAAATTTTTTCAGCAGCTGGATATGGTGTTTCAGACACACTCTTTAACATTGTAGTTACAGGTAGCGTTAATCTCTTCTTCACTTTTGTGGCCATTTACACGGTAGATAAATTAGGGAGGCGGGCATTGATGCTTATGGGAGCAGGTGGCCTAGTGGGTATTTATTTGCTTATAGGCGCAGCCTATTTTTTCCATGTTTCAGGAGTATCACTATTGGTTTTAGTAGTTTTGGCCATCGCATGTTTTGCTATGTCTTTGGGGCCGGTTACTTGGGTAGTGCTCTCAGAAATTTTTCCTAATAAATTACGAGGTGCAGCTATGGCTGTGGCAACTGTATCTCTTTGGTTGTCTAGTTTTTTACTAACCTATACATTTCCTTTGTTAAACAATTTCTTTGGTGCTTCGGGTACGTTTTGGCTTTATGGAGGTATTTCGTTGGCCGGTTTTGTATTCATTTATAAAAACTTGCCAGAAACCAAAGGGAAATCATTGGAGGAAATTGAACACGAGATTATTGGCTAGATATTATTATTCGATAGGGTTTAATGCCGTAAAATGTAAAAAATGAACGGAAAAGTTAACGCAGAAATAACTAAACTCAACATTCCAACTTATGGGTTGGGAAAACCTGAGATAAACCCGGTTTTTTTTGAAAAACGGATCTATCAGGGCTCTTCGGGAAAAGTTTATCCCGTACCATTTATTGATAAAGTGTACGATGAAAAAGCCAATAAAGATTATGAAGCCGTAATTTTAGAGAACGACTTTGTTAAACTGGTGTTATTGCCAGAAATAGGAGGGAGAATTTTTCAGGCACAAGACAAAACCAACAACGATTACAATTTTTTCTATGAGCAAAAGGTAATTAAACCCGCTTTGGTTGGTTTGGCAGGCCCTTGGCTAAGCGGCGGTGTGGAATTTAATTGGCCGCAACACCACAGACCTGGTACATATTTACCAACAGATACATATATAGAAATTGAACCCGATGGGGCAAAAACCGTTTGGATGTCTGAATACGACCCTATGAACCGTTTAAAAGGTATGCACGGTATTCGCATTCGTCCCGATAGCGCCCTAATTGAGTTGCGGGGTAGGTTGTTCAATAGAACGCCGTTAACCCAAACCTTTTTATGGTGGGCCAACGTGGCCGTTGAGGTTCACGATGACTATGAAAGTTTTTTTCCTCCAGATGTGCATTATGTGGCCGACCACGCCGTTCGGGCCATGAGCAGTTTTCCGAATGCGGAAAATGATTATTATGGAGTAGATTACAAAAACCGCCCAGGACAAAACGATTTACGTAAATATCAGAATATTCCCGTGCCTACTAGCTATATGGTTTGTGATACGAAATATGACTTTTTTGGAGGTTATGACTTTAAGGCTCATGGAGGGTTTGTCCATATTGCGAATAGGCATATCGCACCGGGAAAAAAACAGTGGACTTGGGGCAGCGAGGCCTTTGGTAAAGCTTGGGACAGAGAATTAACCGATGAAGGCGGCCCGTATTTTGAACTGATGGCTGGTGTTTATACCGATAACCAACCCGATTTCACCTATTTGTTGCCATACGAAACCAAAACATTTTCGCAGTATTGGTGGAGCTATAAAAACATTGGTCCCGTACAAAATGCCAATATCGATTTAGCCATAAGGCTGGAAATTCAAGACGGTAATACGCTTGATTTAGGTGTGGCGTCAAGTCGGAAAATGGAAGGTTTAAATATCCTATTGAAAATAGGCGATAGGGAAACCTATTTTGTTAAAGAAACAGTTTCACCAAATGAGCCTTGGATCAATAAACGAGAAACTATAAGTTCGGGTGAAGAACATTTGGTTTCGTTAATTGTTGAAAACGATGCAGGGGAAGAATTAATTGCATACCACCATCGGGAGATAAATAGCGATAGAGAGCGAAAAGAAGCTTTTGAGCCGAAGCAACCCGAAAATGTTGAAAGCGTGAACGAGTTGGAATTGATTGGTGAACACTTGGAGCAGTACCGCCACCCTACACGCTACCCAAAACCTTATTGGAAAGAAGCTATCCGTCGCGATCCAAACGCTTATAAATCGCATATAGCCTTAGGTCGTATGGAGCTAAGAAATGGAAAGCTTGAAAGTGCCGAAACTTATTTAAAAAAAGCGATTGATATTTTAACCACTTACCACCCCAACCCTTTAACTGGAGAGGCGCACTATTTCTATGGGTTGGCCTGTAAATACCAAGGCAAGGAGCAAGAGGCCTATGCTCTTTTTTATAAAGCCATCTGGAATTTTGAATGGCGTGCTTCGGCTTATTATCAATTGGCGGTTCTTGATTGCAAAAGAAACGATTATGCAATGGCATTAAAGCATATTGAAGATTCACTGGATACCAATCGTCAAAACAACCGCGCTTTTATTTTAAGGGCTATCGTACAGAAAGTATTTGGGAAATATGACGAAGCAAAAAACACGCTTGAAAATTTATTCGAATTTGATGCTCTGGACCAATGGGCTAAATTTGAGTATGCCTTAGTGACCAATAATTTTAAAGATTTCCTTCAATCTTCAAGAAACGATGCACAAACCATCATCGACATCGCTTTTGATTATGTTGAAGCCGGATTTTATGATGAAGCTGTAAAACTTTTAGAGCTCCATCACAGTGAGAATATACCAGATTGTGCCGTGCCAACCCCTATGAACAGCTCTGTTATGACCAAGTTTATTCTGGCTTGGATTCATAATTTAAGAAACGATGGTAACGCCTCAGAAAGTGTTTTAAAAAACATTGAAAATGCAGCTTACGATTATGTTTTTCCTTCCAGAATTTATGAACAATTGGTTTTGGAATGGGTTTTGGAGAAAAACAGTAAAAATACTATTGCAGCTTTCGGTTTGGGTAATTATTTTTTCAATTTAAAACGGTATAAGGAAGCCATAAAAGTTTGGGAATTAGCGGTTAAAGCC
The DNA here is from genome assembly GCF_059428085.1 of Aestuariibaculum scopimerae. NCBI lineage: Bacteria > Pseudomonadati > Bacteroidota > Flavobacteriia > Flavobacteriales > Flavobacteriaceae > Aestuariibaculum > Aestuariibaculum scopimerae. The sequence continues at coordinate 615,304 of NZ_CM182089.1, read as the reverse complement.
AAAAGTAAGTACGGAACGCTATACCGTAATTTAGGGATTGCCTATTGGAATGTTTTAGGAGAAGGTGAAAAGGCGAGGAAATCATTCATTAAAGCAACAAAATATTCGCCAAACGATATTAGAATTCATTATGAATTTGACCAATTAAGAAAGAAACTGAACGATAACCCGAAAGACAGGTTAAAAACTTTAGAAGCTATTAGCGACCAAGTTTTTAAGCGTGATGATTTTTGTGTGGAACTTGCAGCGCTTTACAATTTTGATGGGCAATATCAAAAAGCATTAGATCTATTGGAAAACCGTAATTTCCATCCGTGGGAAGGCGGTGAAGGTCAGGTTTTAAAACAGTTTACGCATGCCTGTTTAAGATTAGGTCAACAGGCTCTAGAAAACGGCGATGCTCAATCGGCATTGGAATATTTCAAAAAATCCATAAATACTCCTGATAATTTAGGGGAAAAATATCATCTTTTACAAGCAAAAGCGCATATTAATTATTGGATTGGCAAGGCATACAAAGTATTGGGCAATGATAAAAAGGCAAAAGCTTATTTTAATGAAAGCGTTAATGAGTCTGGTGATTTTATAGACATGGCGGTAAGTGCATATTCAGAATTGTCGTATTACAAAGTGCTATCATTGAAAGAACTGGGCCAATATGAAGAAGCAGAAAAACTATTGACCGAAATAGAAAAGTTCGCTTTAAAAAAATTAAAGCAAGAAGCGAAAATCGATTATTTTGCTACGTCGCTACCTTTGTTGTTGGTGTTTGAAGACGACATACAAAAGCGGAATACAGTCGATGCAAAATACTTGTTGTTTTTAGCGGCATTGGGTAAAGAAAATTTTAGTAAAGCGAAAAAGTTATCAAAAGACATTCTAAAATTACATGTCATGCATGTTGGTGTCAAGGAACTTACTGAAACGTTGCACGTGGTTAATAAAAAACCGTATGTTTAAATGTTCTACTGCAAAATAAATCGACTATGAAGATTCTTAATAAATGTATTCTAATTTTATCAATTTTTGCATTAGCGGGTTGTGCCCAAAAGCAAGAAAATAAAATCAATCTTTCCGGGGTTTGGTCTTACAAACTCGACAAAAACAACATTGGTATTAAAGAAAAATGGTTCACCCTAAAATTTAGCGATACCATTTCATTGCCCAGTGCCTTGCGCGATAAGGGCATTGGAGACAACCCTACCTTAACGACCGAGTGGACGGGTAGTATTTACGATAGCACCTGGTTTTTTAATCCAGCTTTGGAAAAATACCGTAAAAAGGACAGTCTAAAGTTTCCGTTTTGGTTAACCCCCAATAAACACTATTTAGGCGCAGCTTGGTACCAAAAAGAAGTTGAAATTCCTGAAAGCTGGAAAGGCAAAACCATTTCATTGACCTTAGAGCGTCCGCATTGGCAAACCCAAGTTTGGTTGGACACTATTTATATGGGGTCGGATAACAGCTTGTCGGTACCACATAAATTTGCAACAAGCAAGGCAGTAACAACAGGCAAACATACCTTAACTGTTCGAGTAGATAATGCCATTCGCGATTTGGATGTTGGCATCAACTCGCATAGTATTTCAGACCATACCCAGGGGAATTGGAACGGTATTGTTGGGGATATGACACTTTCTGTTGAAAATAGTAATAGCATTACATTGGTAAAATTAGCGCCAAGTATTTTAGATAGATCTGTTGAAGCAAGAATTGTTTTGGACAAACCGGCCGAAAATTTTTCTATAGATATAAAAATAGATGGACTTAACCACGAGCAAAGTTTTGAGACTTTAAGTTTTGAAATTAGCAACACTTCAAATGAATTGTTGGTTACCATTCCCATGGGTAACGATTTTAAAATGTGGAGCGAGTTCAATCCTAATATTTATCAATTTGAAGTCAGTTTAAAAGAAGGAAATAATATTGTTGATTCGCAAAAAGAAGTATTTGGCATGCGTAAGTTTACTATTGCAGAAAAGCAATTTAAAATCAACGACACCTTAATTTCATTGCGAGGAACTACCGAATGTAGCGTTTTTCCATTAACTGGTTATCCGCCAACCGATGCAGCCTCATGGGAACGCATTTACAATATATGCAAATCGTTCGGGCTAAATCATGTACGCTTTCATTCGTATTGTCCGCCAGAGGCTGCATTTATCGCTGCCGATAAAGCTGGTTTTTATCTGCAAGTGGAAGGTCCAAGTTGGGCAAAATATTCGGTGACTTTGGGCAACGGCAAACCCATTGACAAATACCTTATGGAAGAAACCAAGCGTATTATCGATACCTATGGAAACCATCCTTCGTTTGTAATGATGGCCTATGGAAATGAACCTTCTGGAAACTACGTGCCGTATTTAGAAAACTGGGTTGAGCATTTTAGAGCCTACGACCCACAACGTGTTTTTACGGGTGCCTCAACGGGAAGAAGTTGGGCCATTATTGATAATAGCGATTTTATTGTACGCTCACCGCCACGTGGATTAGAGTGGAAAGACAACCAGCCACAAAGCCTTTTTGATTACAGGGACAAGACGGAAAATCAAAATAGACCCTATGTAACTTTTGAAATGGGACAATGGTGTGCTTACCCTAATTTTGATGAAATTAAAAAATATACAGGATCCTTAAAGGCTAAAAACTTCGAGTTGTTTCAGGAAGATTTAGCAGACCACCATATGGCAGACCAAGCCAAAGATTTTTTAATGGCCTCGGGCAAACTGCAAGTCTCTTGTTATAAGCAGGAAATTGAAGCCACGTTAAGAACCCCAAATTTAGCGGGTTTTCAGCTATTGAGTTTAAACGATTTTTCAGGCCAAGGCACTGCTTTAGTTGGTGTTTTGGATGCTTTTTGGGATGAAAAAGGTTATGTATCGGCCGAAGAGTTTCGAGCGTTTTGTAACAATGTTGTACCTTTAGTAAGATTACCAAAATTCACGTTTTCAAGTGCAGAAAATCTAACCGCTCAAGTAGAGGTTGCCAATTTTAGCGGAAGTGTTTTAGAAAATGTAAAACCAAAATGGGAATTGCTGGATGAAAGCAATACCGCCGTTCAATCGGGAGATTTAAAAACAGGTTCTGTCCCAATAGGAAAAGGAAACGAAATTGGTGCAATTAATGTTCCTCTTGGTTTTGTGAAAAAAGCTGCGAAGTTTATTTTAAAGGTTAAGGTTGGAGATTACAAAAACCAGTGGAATATTTGGATTTATCCAAGTTCACCAGAAAAAATCGAACCTTCAAACATTCATATTTGCAAAACTTTAGATGAAAAAGCCAACACCATCTTAAAGCAAGGTGGTAAGGTATTGCTTTTAGCAGCTGGAACAGTTGAAAACGGCAAAGACATTGTACAATATCAAACCCCGGTGTTTTGGAATACCTCATGGTTTAAAATGCGTCCACCACATACCACAGGCATTTTAATTAAAAATGAACATCCTGTTTTTAATGATTTCCCAACGGATTATTACAGTGATTTCCAATGGTGGGAAGTAGCCAATAGGCAACAAATTATGAACCTTGAATATTTTCCAGCAGACTTTAGGCCGATTGTGCAACCCATAGATACTTGGTTTTTAAACCGGAGGTTAGCCATGCTTTTTGAAGCAAGAGTGAATGGCGGCAACCTTATGGTATGCAGTATTGATTTGGATGAAAATAAGGGTGAATTGGTGTCAAAGCAACTGTACAAAAGTATTTTGGATTATATGAAATCAGATGGTTTTAAACCTGAAAGTGAAGTTAATTTAAGCATCATAAACGAATTGTTCGAGAAAAAAGAACGCGAAGTCTGGAATTCGTATGTAACTGAAAATCCATAACATAAGACTATTTCAAAATGAAATTTTATGGGGGACTTGGTGTTTGCTACATAAATATATATACCAATATTGATGAACCTGTTGTGCCCACTTAAAAGTAACAAATCCCATCATAATAATGTTGGGATTTTTTTATGCTTTGACTTTAAAGGTATTTTCCAAAAAATAGTTTTCAATAGATAAACAAGCTGTTTGTAATAGATAAACAAGTTGTTTATAGTCGATGAACAAGTTCTTTATAATAGATAAATAAGTTGCTTATAGTAGATAACCAAGTTATTTATAATAGACAATCACTTTGCTTATAATAGATAACCAAATTGTTTTGTGAAGAAATATGTTTAGAAAGCATAAGTGTGTAATTATATTTTATACTAATAAAACTAGCACCTTAAATAGAAGAGTAATATAGTGCCGCACCTGAACTTGAGAGAGGTAGTTCAGGATTGGCACTATCAACACTGGGCGCACATAATAGCATAAGCACCCCAATTAACTAGCATAAATAGAGTGACTAACTCATGCTGATAACATATTTTAAAGTTGTTTTTGTAAATTACTTTTCAAGCGGTCGGTAGCTTCTTTATAGTCTTTGGCTATCTCTATAATAGCATTTAGCACCATTATATTTTTACTTATACCGCTTTTTGTATTTCTTACAGTTTGTGAATCGACTATGATGTTCTCTTTAGCTAATTTTTTAATAACCTTAGCTGTGTATTCTTTAGGCAGGTGGTTAATAAGTAAATCTTTTAATACTTCTTGTTCTTTCTGTGTATCTATATTATAATATGTGTATAATTTGTTTAAATTTGTCATAACTTAATATTATATTGCGTGAAATTACACACGAATATATACAAATAATTAAATAATAAATGTTAAAATTTAATTATTTATATAATTTTTAACAATTCCAAATAATGAAGTTTGAAGATAAGCTCCGTCAGTTGATTAAGTCTAAATACAACAGAATTAGTGATTTAGCTGAGAAGTTTGACATGAATTATTCGCAATTATCGCAGTATTTGAATGGCAAAAAAATATCTATAGAATTTTTGACTAAGATTATTGAAGAGTTTCCCGAAACGGATCTTAATTGGCTTTTAAGAGACGACTATTTAAACCAAGATCGTGTAAATGAAGAAGGTGAAGTTTATAGAGCACCTTTAAATAACGAGCAAATTATTGCCAAGATGGAAATATTATTGAGCGATTTAAAAAGCCAGATTAACAAGGAGTGAAATCTTCTTTTTTACATTAGTTTTAATACGCGTTCCAAAGCCATTCCTCGAGACCCTTTTATTAAGCATGTTGCGTTATTAATAGAATCTGGATTAAAATCACTTTCAAAATCTGCAAAGGATTTATATTTTTTAGCTTTATTAGAATTTATTTTAGTGCTAAAAAAGTTCTCACCAATAAAGGTTATGTGGTCTAGGCTCAGTGTATTAGCTAAGTCAACAATGCTTTGGTGTTCTTGCTCAGCGTCATTTCCCAATTCAAACATATCACCTATAATGGCTCTTTTATGGCCAGGTTGTTTTTCCAAATTCAATAAAGCTAAACGCATACTGGTAGGGTTGGCATTATAGGCATCTAGAATAATTTTATTGGTATCTTTTTTTATGATTTGTGAACGATTATTGGCGGGTACATAGTTTTCAATAGCTTGTTTTATGGCAGCATCATCAACTTTAAAGTAGTTGCCCATCATAATGGCCGCGGCTATATTGTTAAAGTTGTAGTCGCCTATAAGTTGGCTTTCTATGATCAGTTTTTTGTAACGGCATTTTACAAAAGGCAAAGCTTCTAAAAAATGGATGCTAATGCTATTTTCAAGGCCCTCGCCAAAAGAAAACGTATTGGCATTCTTGGTTTTTTCAATCTGTATGGGGTCTTTGGCGTTTACAAAGATGGTTTTATGGTTTTGTATAAGAAACTCGTATAGCTCGCTTTTGCCTTTAATAACACCTTCAATGCTTCCAAAGCCTTCTAAATGTGCTTTTCCAAAATTAGTGATATAGCCATAATCAGGTTTGGCAATGTTGCATAAAAGGGCGATTTCCTTTAAGTGGTTGGCACCCATTTCTACAATACCTATCTCTGTTGTCTGGGTCATGGATAAGAGCGTTAAGGGTACCCCAATATGATTGTTTAAATTTCCAACAGTAGCTTTTGTTTTGTATTTTTTGATTAGTACGGCATTAATGAGTTCTTTAGTGGTTGTTTTTCCATTGCTGCCTGTAAGGGCTATTATAGGGATATTTAAATACGTTCTGTGGTAGGAAGCTAGTTCCTGTAGGGTTTCCAGAACATCATCTACTAAAATAGTTTTGGGGGAGTTGTTGTATGTTTCATCATCTATAACGCAATATTTGGCACCATTTTTTATAGCTTGGTCAGTATAGGTATTGCCATTAAAGTTGTCGCCCTTAAGGGCAAAAAACATATCATTTTTATTAATTTTACGTGTATCTGTAGATACGGTATGGCACGTTAAAAAAAGTGCATGTAATTGTTCTATTTCCAAAAGATAACCCTTAGTTTTTATTAGAAATAAAAGTAATAAAAAAGTCCTAACCAAAAGGCTAGGACTTTTTTTATTTTGAAATTTCTAATTCTTAATTTTTGGTTTTGTGTTTTGCTTTGGTCTTAGAGCCTACACGCGACATTGCACATCTAAATCCAATATAGTCTGTAGCCATATCTTGTGGAAAATAACGTCTTTGAGCAGGGTCTAACCAATACTCTCTATCTTTCCAAGAACCACCTTTATAAACTCTAACTTCATCATTAATTAAAGATGTTCTGTTATTAGATTTATCATACTGTCTTACAAGGTTGCCCAAAGAATCTCTGGTTACAATATTTTTAGGAGAGTTGTACATTTTTCTTGTTTGCTGTCCTTCTCCAATATTAGCGTCTTCTTCCTCATTGAAATTTTCAAAATAACGAGAAGAACGTCTATCACCATCTCTAAAGTTTATTTCGTTACTCTTATCAAAGTTAGTACGTAAATAAGTTTCATTTTCATCCACAGGAACCTGTAGTATTTCACCAGGTAAATTTCTGGCAACTATTTTACCGTTCGATAAGGTATCATAAACAATATCATCAGTAGTTACTATTTTCACAGAGCCATCTTCATCGATAGCATTTTTTGTATAAACGTTTCCACGGTAGTAGTTAAAGTCGTTAAACTCATCATCTATAATAGGCCTATAAACATCGGCTACCCATTCGGCAACATTACCGGCCATATCGTATAGACCATAATCATTGGGCTCGTATGATTTTACGGCATTTGTAATATCGGCACCGTCATCAGACCATCCGGCAATCCCGCCATAATCACCTTTTCCTTGCTTAAAGTTAGCTAATTGGTCACCACGGTATTTACGTTTTCCATTACGGGTATATTGACCGTCCCATGGGTATTTTTTACGACCACGGTATAGGTTGTAACTTCTTATTTCACTTAAGCCTAAAGCAGCATACTCCCATTCTGTTTCAGTTGGTAGTCTGTATTTTGGTGTAATAAGACCAGTTTCTCTGGTAGCATATATGTTAGTCTCATTACCATCGGCATCAGTTCTAGCAAATCGTTTATTGCCTCGTTCTGGGTTTATAATTTCTTCATTACCACCATAAGTTAATGTAGGCGCATTAATATAGGTGTCTGTATTAAAAGTAGCATCGGCACTTACATCAGTTATTTTGGCGTCAGGCTTTAAATAGCCTTCTTTTTCTAAATTGTATTCATTAACACGGTCGGTTCTCCAGTTAGCGAATTCCACAGCTTGAATCCAGCTTACACCCACAACAGGGTATTCTCCATAACCTGGGTGGCGTAAATAGTTTTCAGTCATGACTTCATTGTAGCCCAATCGGTTTCTCCAAACTAAGGTGTCTGGAAGTGCACCTTGGTAAATAGCTCTAAAGTTTTCATCAGATGGTGGATAAACACGTTTTATCCAATCTAAATATTCCAAGTACATCGCATTGGTAACTTCCGTTTCGTCCATGTAAAAAGATTGAACGTGCTGTTGGTTAGGAGTGTTATTCCAATCGTGCATGACATCATCTTGAACACGACCTTTAGTAAAGGTGCCGCCTTCAACAAATACTAACCCAGGAGAAGTCTCTTGTTCTTTAAAGTCTGTATTATATTGAAAGCCTCCTTCTCTGGAGTTAATTTGCCATCCAGTAGCTCGAGAACTGTTTTTTGAACTCGAAGATTTTTTACAACTAGTGGTAGCCACGGTTAAGGCTAAAACTAATAAAACCTTGAATGTTAATACGTTTTTCATATCCATACGTTTAAGTAAGCTAATAATATTTTGGTGCTGCAATATAAGAATTAAACCCAACACCGCAAGTTATTTTTCGTGTTTTTATCAAAAAAAAGTGTATTTCACCCTATTTTTTGGTCATTACGTCGATGTTTTTGACGTTTTTGGCCTCTGTTTTGTGTTGTATTAACGTATGATTTACTAATTTATTATTGTATTTTTGGTGCAGTTAATAAATTTATTGTTTTTTTACTAAAAAGTTCAATAATATCAACGTGTTATTAACGTTTATCTTAGCAATGAAAGAAAAATTAGCATTTATATTGGTGTTTAGCTGTGCTTTTTTATATGCACAACAAAAAAGCTTCGAGATACATTGGGAGCCTTCACAAAAAATGACTGCTGATTCCTATACTATAGAAATTCCTGTGTTCGATAAAGCGCACTTTAGTTACGATTTTGATTCAGGTTTGCAATTTGTTGAGCAATGGAATATTTCCAATTTAGTAGATGAAACATCAATAACCCTAAGCAATGTAGTATATGCAACCATTTTAAAGAAAGATTTAAAGGATTTAAATGTAAATACCATTCCTAATCAATTAAAGTTTAGTCTAAAAAATACCATAGCAAGAAATAAGCGGTACGCACTGTTTCAATTATCACCAATTATAAAGGACAATAATGGAGCCTTTAAAAAGGTAGTTTCGTTTACTATAAATTATACTTCAGGTAATACATTTAATAAAGCGATTGCCCCTAATAAAAGTGCAGGTACAAATGCTGTAACAAATTCGGTGCTAAGCACAGGAACATGGTATCGGTTTTATGTAGATACTACAGGTGTTTTTAAATTGTCCAAAAATTTCCTAGAGCGTTTAGGGGTTAATGTTAATACCGTAGACCCTAGAACCATTAAGTTATACGGAAATGGAGGTCGTATGATTCCATATTCAAATTCCGAACCTTATCCTATAGACATAGAAGAGAATGCCATTAAATTTATTGGAGAGGCCGATGGTACTTTTGATAATGATGATTATATCCTATTCTATGCCCAAGGACCCAATGGCTATAACCAAGAAAGTAATACCAATATAAATTGTTATACCGATAAAACATACTATTATATTCAAGTTGGTTCTGGACTGGGTAAGCGCATTCAGCCATTAAACCAGCCAAGTGGGGCTGCAAATATGCAAATTAATACGTTTGAAGATTATAAGTACCATGAAATAGACCGTTACAATATTGCATTGATGGGAAGGCGTTGGTTTGGCGATCGTTTTGATATTGATAATAATAAAACCTTTGAATTTAATTTTCCAGATATTGATGCTTCAACACCAGTAAAACTTAAAGTGTATGTAGCAGCTGCAGGATCTACAACGCAAACTTCCATGCAAGTAATGGTTAATGGCTCTAGCATTTCTAATTTATCAATGGCTGGAGTATCGGCACAAAATTTAGCTAATGGAAGTTCGTTTACTGGCGATGTTACTGTAAATACACCCACCATATCAGTAAATTTAAACTTTGATAACCAAGGGAATCCCAGTGCGGTAGGCTATCTAGATTATATATCGATAGAAGCCGTAAGGGCTTTGATGTTTTACGACAAGCAGTTTCAGTTTAAAAACAGTGCTGTGGCATCGGTGTCGGGAGTAGGACAATATAATATTGGCAATGCCTCACAAGTTTCAGAGGTTTGGGATGTGTCAGACATATATAATGTTACCAGTTTTGAAAATACCGAAGGCGCATCAAATTTAAGTTTTAAAGTGGCTATGGGAGTTTTAAAAACTTATGTAGCAGTAACGCCCCTAGATTATTTTGAGCCCGAATTCGATGCCAATACAACAGTAGCTAATCAAAATATAAAAGGTACGGTATTTATTAATAACCAAGGAACATTTCAAGATGTAGATTATATTATTGTAGCTCCAGATAATATGTTGGTACAGGCAAACCGTTTGGCACAAATTAATAGAGACCAGTACAATTTAAATGTAAAAGTTTATGGACTTAATGAGATTTATAACGAGTTTAGTACCGGAAATCAAGATATAGGAGCCATTAGAAATCTGGTAAAATATGTTTACAATAATGCAAGTGCACCAGATAAGAGAATAAAATATTTATGTCTGTTTGGTGATGGATCTTTTGATTACAAAGATAGAATACCCAACAATACCAACATAGTGCCCTCATGGCATTCCTATAACAGTTTTAACTTAACCAGTTCTTATATATCCGATGATTTTTATGGTATGATGGACCCCACCGAAGGCACTATGACTACCAGCGATAAGTTAGATATTGCAGTAGGCAGAATACTGGCCGATACGCCACAACGTGCCAAAGAACTGGTAGATAAAATAGATTCCTATTACAGTAAAGAAGCTTTGGGTAGCTGGCGTAATGACGTAGTGGTTGTTTCAGATGATGTTGATCAAGATTGGGAAGGTATTTTACAAGAAACCACCGACAACGTGGGCAATTTAGTTACCCAAAACAAACCATTTATAAATGTTGTAAAAATACATTCCGATGCCTTTAAGCAAGAAGCCTCGGCAGGAGGGGACAGTTACCCCCAGGTAAATACAGAGTTTGTAAATGCTATAGATAATGGGGCTTTGGTGGTAAATTATTTTGGCCATGGTGGTGAAGATGGCCTAGCTGGAGAACGCATTCTATTAAAACCAGACATAGAAGGCTTTCGAAACTATTATAAGCTTAACTGTTTTGTAACAGTTACCTGCGAATTTACCAAGTTTGATAACCCATATAGGCAAACAGCGGGCGAATTCACCTATTGGAATAAACAAGCAGGTGCCATTGGGTTAATTACCACAACCCGCCAAATATTTGTAAGCTTTGCTATTTCACTTAATAATTTACTGGGACAGTATTTGTTTTCGTATAGTGATGATGATAATTATAGTGATTACGAATACCCAACCATAGCAGAAGCATTAAGGCTAACAAAAAACAATGCCAATATTGCTGGGCAGCCCCAAAGACGATTGGTGTTTTTTATTGGAGATCCTGCTATGAAACTTGCCTTTCCCAAACCCAATATTCGATTAACAACTATTAATGATGTACCTATTGGCCAAGCAACCGACACCCTAAAAGCCTTAAGCTACGTAAAGTTAGCAGGCGAGGTTACCGATCTTTCAGGTAATTTGTTGAGCAATTATAACGGTACACTTTCAACCACTATTTACGATAAAGATATTGAAAGGCAAACATTGGCAAATGATGGTACCAGGTATAACGGAGAAGTAGTTAAGTTAGATTTTAAAACGCTTGGAGAAACTATTTTTAGGGGGCAGGCATCTGTAACCAATGGTACATTTGAATTTGATTTTATTGTCCCTAAAGATATTGGTATTCCTGTAGGATATGGAAAAGTGAGCTTTTATTCGAAGAAAGAAAACTTACTGGAAGATCAGGCAGGAGCCAGTGTTAACACTGTTTTGGTAGGAGGGTTAAACGAAAATGCCGAAGAAGATAATATAGGCCCCGTAATAACGCTGTATATGAACGATGAAAATTTTGTTTCAGGAGGCATTACCAACGAATCGCCCACCTTGTTGGCAAAACTCGAAGATGCCAACGGTATCAATACAGCAAGTGGTGTTGGGCACGATATAGTTGCTATTATAGATGGCGACGAAACCAATCCATATATATTAAATGACTATTACCAAACCGAAGTAGACAATTACCAAAAAGGGGTGCTAAGCTTTCCGTTTAGGGATTTAGAGCCAGGGCTGCATACATTAACCCTAAAAGCCTGGGATGTATATAACAATTCCTCTATAGCCGAAATACAATTTGTCGTTTACGATCAAGATCAGGAATTGGTTATAAATAATGTGCTCAATTACCCAAACCCCTTTGTAAACTATACAGAATTTTGGTTTAATCACAATAGTTCACAACCTTTAAACGTTTCAATACAGATATTCACGGTCTCAGGAAAATTAGTTAGGACCTTAAACGGACAGACCTCTGGAGGCGGAATAGTAACAAGTTCACTATCAAGGGATATTGTATGGGATGGTAGAGATGATTTTGGTGATAAGATAGGAAAAGGCGTGTATATTTATAAACTCACCGTACAATCTGAACTTCTCAACAAAAAAGTTGAAAAAATAGAGAAACTTGTTATACTTTAATAAAAAATTATATTTGTTAAATAAAAGATACTAAATGAAAAACCAATTAATACTATTATTAGCATGTATTTTCGTGCTAAAACTAAATGCACAAGAAACCATTGTTTTCCCCAATCAAGAAAGGAGAGTCATCACCACAGGTGTACCATTTGTATTAATAGCCCCCGATGCCCGAGCAGCTTCTATGGGCGACATGGGGGTAGCAACATCTGTTGATGCGTTTTCACAACAATGGAACTCGTCAAAATATGTATTTTCAGAAGCCAAATCAGGGATAGCAGTAAGTTATACACCTTATTTAAGTAAATTGGTAAACGATATTTTTTTAGGGAATGTTACCTACTTTAATCGTATAGATGAGCGTAGTGCCTTTGCGGCTAGCTTTAAATACTTTTCATTGGGAGATATCGAGTTTGTAACCGATGAGTTCTCAGAAGCACTAATTCAAAGGCCCAATGAATTGACCATAGATGCCTCCTATGCTTTGCGTTTAACCGATCAATTTGCCATGTCTGTGGCCATGCGTTATCTAAGATCCGATTTACGATTAGATGGTGTGGATGGCGATGCTACACCAGCCAGTACATTTGGAGTAGATATTTCAGGGTATTATCAAAGTGAAATAGAAGCGTATTCCGATTTTGATGGTAGATGGCGTATGGGCTTTGCTCTTCAAAATATTGGTCCCAAGTTCAAGTACGACCAAGGGGGCGAAGAAAACTTTCAGCCAACCAATTTACGCTTAGGAGCAGGGTTCGATTTTATTTTCGATGATTACAATAAAATAGCAGTAACAGCAGAGGTTACTAAACTGTTAGTGCCTACACCACCAGTTTATGGCTATGTAGATACCGATGGCGACGAAACCCAAGATGGTGATGAGCCAACCATTATAGTAGAAGGAAAAGACCCAGATGTAAACTTTTTATCTGGTATGTTTCAATCCTTTGGCGATGCTCCCGACGGATTTAGCGAAGAGTTAAAGGAATTCACTTGGGCCCTAGGGGCAGAATATGTTTATCAAGATTCCTTTGCCTTTAGAATGGGATATTTTAACGAAAGCGAAGACAAAGGTGCCCGTAAGTTTCTAGCATTAGGTGCTGGCTTTAAGGCTAATGTAGTTAATATAGACCTGTCTTATCTCTTTTCTGCATCCAAAGTGCAAAGTCCGCTAGAAAATACATTACGTTTTTCATTAACCTTTAATATAGGCACAGGAGAATATTTAGAATACTAGAAGCCAATCTGCAAGGTCTACAAGGTCTTGTTCCTTGTTGGGTTAGAAAATAAAAGCTATTGCACCCAGCATAGTTTTTTTGTTTAAAATACTTTCTTAACTTTATAAAACATCCGTGTTAATTAAATTAGCACTTACAAAAATAAAGGCATTAAATATTGTAACTTATAAGCTAAGTTGCTTAAATACATTTTAGGCATTATATAAAAACAACCAAATATGAAGGAAGTAAAAATAGAAACCACATTACAGGTCTATGAATCCTTAAAAGAACTTCCTGAAGATCTTATACAATTAATGCAAAAAGCATTTCAGGCGCGTGATAAGGCCTACGCGCCCTATTCCCAATTTCAGGTAGGAGTAGCCATCCTTTTAAGCAATGGTGAAATCATAACAGGAAGCAATCAAGAAAATGCATCCTATCCATCAGGGTTGTGTGCCGAGCGAACAGCCATTTACTATGCAGGAGCAAAATATCCAGAAGCCAAGGTTTTAAGAATGGCCATATCGGCTGCATCCAAAAAACAAGAAACAGTACATCCCATACCTCCCTGTGGGGCATGTAGGCAAGCTATTGCAGAATATGAAATAAAGCAAAGTACCCCCATAGAAATATATTTTATGGGCGAAAGAGGAAAAGTAGCCAAATCAAGTTCATTAGCTAATTTATTGCCTTTAATGTTTGATAAATCAATGCTGTAAACATGATGTAAACATTATAAAAGTGCTCTAAAATTTGCAATAAAATAGTATTCGTTATAAAAAATTATTAAATATACAAAGGAGTGTATAAAGCGCTTTTTTTTTGATATTTTTTTTACTTTAATTAACTTACACTTTCACTATCACGTTACAATGTGTTATTTTTGTACTTCGCATAAGTAAAACCTAATAACAGTCAATGCAAAAAATCACAAAAGAGGTTTACCTCAAATGGTATGAAGATATGTTGTTTTGGAGAAAGTTTGAAGACAAACTAGCTGCCGTATACATACAACAAAAAGTAAGAGGATTTCTTCACTTATACAATGGTCAAGAAGCAGTGCTAGCAGGCGCATTACATGCAATGGATTTGACTAAAGATAAAATGATTACCGCATATAGAAACCATGTACAGCCAATAGGTATGGGTGTAGATCCAAAACGTGTTATGGCAGAATTGTATGGTAAGGTCACAGGAACCTCACAAGGTTTGGGTGGTTCCATGCATATCTTTTCCAAAGAGTACCGTTTTTATGGTGGTCATGGTATTGTGGGAGGGCAAATACCTCTAGGAGCGGGAATAGCATTTGGCGATAAATATCATGGCAGTGATGCCGTAACCCTGTGTTGTTTTGGTGATGGTGCAGCACGCCAAGGATCCTTGCACGAGACCTTTAACTTGGCTATGCTTTGGAACCTGCCCGTAGTATTTGTTTGTGAAAATAACGGATACGCTATGGGAACCTCTGTAGAGCGTACCGCCAATCATACAGAAATCTGGAAACTAGGGTTAGGTTACAACATGCCTTGTGGTCCCGTAGATGGTATGAACCCTATAAAAGTAGCAGAAGCCTTCGACGAAGCCATCCAACGTGCGCGTCGTGGAGAAGGGCCAACCTTTTTAGAGCTTAAAACATACCGTTATAGAGGTCACTCTATGAGTGATGCACAACACTACAGAACCAAAGAGGAAGTAGAAGAATACAAGAAAATAGACCCCATTACACAAGTAAAAGATGTAATTTTAGAGAAAAAGTACGCCACAGAAGAAGATATTAAAGCAATAGATAAACGTGTAAAAGCACGTGTGTCAGAATGTGAAAAATTTGCAGAAGAATCACCATTCCCAGAGAAAAACGTGATGTACGATGTGGTTTACGAACAAGAAGATTATCCATTTATACAACATAAATTATAAGATATGGCAATAGTAGTAAATATGCCGCGTTTAAGCGATACCATGGAAGAAGGAACTGTTGCAACTTGGTTAAAAAAAGTTGGAGACAAAGTAGAAGAAGGTGATATTTTAGCCGAAATAGAAACCGATAAAGCCACCATGGAGTTTGAGTCTTTTAACGAAGGAACCTTACTGCATATTGGTGTACAAGAAGGCGAGACTACCAAAGTAGACGAGCTTTTAGCCATTATTGGAGAAGAAGGGGAAGATATATCAGATTTGTTGAATGGCGGTGGAGCAAAAGAAAGTAAAGAAGAAACAAAAGATGATACTGTCACTTCGAGCGCTCCCGACAGCAATCGGGACGAGAAGTCTGAAGAAGAAGCATCACAAGAAGCCGAAGCACCTTCACAAGAATTACCAGATGGCGTTATAGTAGTTACTATGCCCCGTTTAAGTGATACCATGGAAGAAGGTACCGTAGCAACGTGGCTTAAAAAAGTAGGAGATGAGGTTTCTGAAGGAGACATCCTAGCCGAAATAGAAACCGATAAAGCTACCATGGAATTTGAATCCTTTCAATCAGGAACACTATTATATGTTGGGTTAGAAGAAGGCGAATCGGCAAAAGTAGATGCTCTGTTAGCCATAATAGGTCCAGCAGGCACCGATGTTTCAGGCGTAGCAAAAAACTTTAAAAATTCGGCACCCGCTGCCAAAAAAGATGATACCGTCGCTCCAAAAGCAGACACTGCCACTTCGAGCGCAGTCGAGAAGCCTAAAACAACCACTACTAGCGCAGCAGAGAAGCCTAAAAAAGCAAAACCAAGTACCAGTGCCAATGGCAGACTCTTTGCATCGCCATTAGCAAAAAAAATAGCAGAAGAAAAAGGTATTAATCTGTCACAAGTACAAGGATCAGGTGAAAATGGACGTATCGTAAAATACGACGTAGAAAACTTTGTGCCAGTAGGGGGTGCATCCGTTGGTAAATTTGTACCAGCAGGTCAAGAAGATTTTGAAGACGTTACCAATTCGCAAATGCGTAAAGCCATAGCTAAGGCCCTAACCAATTCTAAGTTCACAGCGCCACATTATTATTTAAATGTAGAGTTTGATATGGATAATGCCATAGCATTCCGTGCACAGTTTAACTCGATTCCAGACACAAAAATATCCTATAACGATATGGTAGTAAAAGCTTGTGCTCTAGCTTTAAAACAGCATCCACAAGTAAACTCGCAGTGGTTTCCTGATAAAATGCGCTTAAACAACCATGTACATATTGGGGTAGCTGTGGCCGTACCAGATGGATTGGTAGTGCCAGTAGTAAAGTTTGCCAACGAGCAAACCTTACCACAAATAGGAGCAGCCGTTAAAGATCTAGCCGGAAAGGCCAGAAACAAAAAACTAACGCCGCAAGATATGGAAGGTAGTACCTTTACCGTATCTAATTTAGGTATGTTTGGTATCGATACATTCACATCCATTATTAACCAACCCAATTCAGCCATACTTTCAGTAGGTAATATTGTAGAAAAGCCTGTAGTTAAGAATGGTCAAATAGTCGTTGGAAATACCATGAAATTATCATTGGCATGCGACCACAGAACCATAGATGGAGCTACTGGAGCCCAATTCCTTCAAACGTTAAAAGGATATATAGAGAATCCAGTAACCATGTTAGTATAATAAAAAGGGTGTCTTAGATAAAAGTAACTCTGTCAAGTTGAATTTATTTCAGCTTCTCTAAAAAATGAGAACTTCTAAGACACCCTTTCTTTACTCCGAAGTAACAGGGTCGATAATAGCAGATACTTTGCTAATAGCATTAGCAGGAAATCCGCCCCGTTCAGCATGTTCTTTTACCATGGCTTCGTTAGGTGCTATATAAACACAATAAATTTTATTATCGGTTACATAGCTGTGTACCCAGTTAATTTCTGGACCCATCTTTTCAAGCACCCCACAAGACGTTTGCGAGATGGCTTTTAATTGCTCGGGGGTTAGTTGTCCAGCCCCAGGAATTTCTCTTTCAATGACATACTTTGGCATAATATAAAAGTTTGATTGTTTGGTCTTATTAACTTGTTGGAAATGCTATTAAATACCTTATAGCATTAAGTACATAACGATCAAAAGAATAGGAGCGCCTTAAAACCAAGATAGGCCTAAAATAAATTAGAAATAGATAGGGGATAAGTAATACAAGGTAACCAATATTAGTATATAATCAAAAAATAATATTCCGAACCTTTATTTTAAATATCCCTAAAAGGGGTTAGTTGCCATATTGGTTTTTTTTTATCTTTAGCCCTTAATGATCATAACCATCATTAATAGCCAAAAACAATGAAGCAAAAACAACGTACTGCAATCAGCATAAGCATTATAGCATTATGCCTTTTAATAGCTTGCAAAACAGCCATAACACACCATCAAGGTACACAAAACCCCACAACAGAAGCACAAGTAAGATCACATTTAGAATACTTGGCATCCGATGCTTTACAAGGTCGTAAAACAGGTACGCCAGGTATAGAGAAGGCCGCTGTGTATATAGAGGATTTTTTTAAAAAGCATCACCTTAAACCTTATTTTAAAAGTTATAGAGACACTTTTTATGTAAAAGATGTAGTAGGTTATAACGTAGTGGGGTATTTAGAGGGCACCGACCCAAAGCTAAAAAATGAGTATGTTATTCTGGGCGCACACTACGATCATATAGGCATCATAAAACCTGTTGATGGTGATAGTATAGCCAATGGTGCTAACGACGATGCTTCAGGTACGGTAGCCGTTTTAGAATGGGCCAAACATTTTGCTCAAACAAAAAGCAATAAAAGAAGCATACTGTTTACATTATATGCCGCCGAGGAAATGGGACTAAAAGGTTCTGAACACTTGGCCAAACGCTTAAAAGAAACCAACCTTAACCTGTACACCATGATCAATTTTGAAATGATAGGTACCCCCAGAGCAGTAGGTGAACCCATAACATACATAACAGGTTATAATAAAACTAATATGGCAGCAAAACTTAACACCTATGCAGGCGAAGAATTAGTTGGTTTTTTAGAACAGGCCAGTGCTTATAAATTATTTCAGCGTTCCGATAATTACCCGTTCTACAATGCTTTTAACATACCGGCACAGGCCATAGCCACGTTCGATTTTACAAACTTCGATTACTACCACCATGTAGATGACGAAGCCGAAAAAATGGATTTTCCACACATGGCAAACCTTATCAATAAACTAGCACCAGCCCTAAAAGGCATGATCAATGCACCCACAAAAGAAATACGTATCAATCCATGAGCAAAAATATTATCATAACAGGTACCAGTAGAGGTATAGGTTTAGAACTAGTAAAACTATTTGCCCAAGCAGGACACCAAGTGTTGGCACTATCTCGAAACGAGAAACCCGTACAAGATTTACAGTTAAAGACCGTTACCGCGCTATCCTTCGATTTAGAAGATCCCGAAGCCTATGACCAAGTAGCCAATTACATAAAAGGCCATTGGCAGCATGTAGATGTATTGATTAATAATGCAGGTTTGCTAATAAACAAACCCTTTTCAGAACTCAGTATGGACGATTTCGATGCCGTTTACCAAACCAATGTGTTTGGGGTGGCCCACCTTATCAGTACCGTATTGCCCTATATGGCATCACCGGGGCATGTAGTAAATATAAGTTCCATGGGGGGCGTTCAAGGTAGTATAAAATTTCCAGGTTTAGCAGCCTATAGTTCTAGTAAAGCAGCCGTAATTAACCTAACCGAAATGTTGGCCGAAGAATACAAGCATACAAAAACCTCATTCAATGTCCTGGCCTTAGGAGCCGTACAAACCGAAATGCTAGAAGAAGCCTTCCCAGGCTATCAAGCGCCAACCACAGCAAAAGAAATGGCACAATACATCTATCAATTTGCACTCTCTGGGCATAAATATTATAACGGAAAGCTGTTGCAGGTATCAAACTCAACACCATAATAGTAGAGAACATATTTAAATAGAGAACACTATAAATAACAAAATTAATTGAAGTTGAATTGAAGATAAGCTCGTTACATGCCTATAACCTTGTTTAAGACTAATTTGTCTTAAACATTCAATTTTAGTCCCATACATTTAATTTTTAACCTTTAACTTTGTATTTTTAACCTATAAAATGCAAACCACCCTCAAAAACAACATACCGCCAAATGCCATGCCACAAGTATTAAAGCTACTAGAGCATGAACATTTAGAAGTAAAAATAAAGAGCGAGCGTAAAACAAGGCATGGCGACTACAGGCGCTTACCTAATAACAAGCATCAAATAACCGTAAATGCCAACCTAAACCAATACCGGTTTTTAATAACCCTAATACATGAAATAGCACACTTTGAAGCCTACCAAACCTACGGGAAATTTATAAAACCACATGGCATAGAGTGGAAGCGTACCTTTCAGCATTTAATGTTGCCATTTTTAAACCCGGGCATTTTCCCAAATGAATTACTGGCGCTATTAGCAAAACACTTTAAAAACCCCAAGGCAACCAGCGATAGTGATGCACCATTGGCCCTGGCCCTAAAGCAATATGACGAACCCAACAATAAAACCTATATGTTTGAAGTACCCTTAGGAGAAGCCTTCAAGCTATACAACGGCAGAATATTTAAAAGAGGACAAAAACGTACCAAACGCTATGAATGTGTAGAAATAAAAACAGGACGTGTATATTTATTTAACCCAAATGCAGAAGTAGAGTTAATAAACCAAAGTCACCTCGAGCACACTAGAGAGGCTTAACTATAAATGTACCCAACGGCCCAAGTACACCTCGAGCGCTCCCGAAAGCTGTCGAGACGAGAAGCACAAAAATACATAACCTACAAAAATTAAAACAGCCATGAGTAAACAACCAGCAACCAGCAACCAGCAACCAACAACCAATAAAAACTATTACGCCATATTAATGGCCGGAGGCGTAGGCTCAAGATTTTGGCCCGTAAGCACACAAGATTTTCCAAAACAATTTCACGATATGCTGGGTACAGGAGATACACTAATCCAGAAAACCTTTCAACGATTAGCACACCTCATACCCAAAGAAAACATCTTCATACTAACCAATGAGCGTTACAACGATTTGGTATTTCAACAGTTGCCAGAAGTAACAGAACGCCAGGTAGTATTAGAGCCCGCCATGCGCAATACAGCACCCTGTATACTATATGCATCATTAAAAATACAAAAAGAAAACCCCAATGCAGTTATGATAGTAGCGCCAAGTGACCATTGGATAGAAGACGAAGCCACATTTTCCAAAAACGTAAAAACCGCATTTCAATACTGTGCAGAAAACAACGCCCTAATGACACTGGGTATACAACCCACCTTTCCAAATACAGGATATGGGTATATAGAATTTGACAAAGATTCCACAGAAACCATAAAATCTGTAAACCAATTTAGGGAAAAGCCCGATTATGATACCGCAAAATCCTTTATAGACCAAGGTAACTTTTTATGGAATGCTGGTATTTTTATGTGGAGTGTAACCACCGTAATAGAAGCCTTTAAAAACAACCAACCCAATTTATATGCCTTGTTTCAGTCAGGAATAAGCACCTACAACACAAGCGAAGAAGCCGCCTTTATAGCAGAAAACTATCCAAAAGCAGAAAACGTATCTGTAGATTATGCCATTATGGAAACCTCCAAAAACGTACACGTAATAGCAGCAGAATTCGATTGGAATGATTTAGGTACCTGGGGCAGCCTGTATGATAAACTAAAAAAAGATAGCAATGGCAATGCCGTAGTAAATGCCCAAACACTTACCGAAGACGCATCAGGTAACATGATACGTACCAAAAACAAAAAAATAGTTGTAGTAGATGGTATAAACGACTATATAATAGTAGACAAAGAAGACGTATTGCTCATCTACCCAAAAACCAAAGAACAAGACATAAAAAAAGTACTCAAAAACGTAAAAGATGCTTTTGGCGAGCAATACGGGTAGTAAAATGTAATAACCTGCATCGGTAGTTAAGAACCATCAGGCAGGTAGGTGGCCTATCGAGGATATTGCTAGAAAATCAAGGAGGTAGCTCAAAGGCTTAGAGATAAAAAGCTGTTTGAGCGAGCTATAAGATTATTGGCAGATAGATTACTTGGGCAAGTCTAAGAAATAGTTAATAAAAAAAGAACCACTAGTGCGAGTTCTTTTTATCTGTGGCTGGTGGCTCCGTAGTATTTTCAGCAATGTGCTCGTAAGCCTAGACTTTTTTGTTACTTTTTTGCGGCAATGGCAAAAGTAAGTGAATAAAATTAATTTATAAGTTTTTTGAAATGAATATGTTAAAAGCACGTTGTTGGTATAGCCAACGAGAGCAGTAGCCTTCACCACAAAAAGACATCTTTTAAAACTGCGCCAGAACTTACATTTAGATTTATTTCCTATATTCGTATTCAGAGTTCAATAACATCATAAATGGAAGAAAACAAATTCAATTTTTCAGAGCCGGAGGACGAGAAAAAAAAAGATAAAGCGGTAGAAGAAAGTAAAGAAGCCATAAAAAAAGATGCCCAGGGCCTACTGCTTAGCATGAAACGTTTTTTTGATGAGCTATTGGATTTTAGGGACGATACCGATCGTGATGCCACCATACAAGCCATAAAGAATGATATTCCCTTTAAAGGCGCCACCGCGTGGATTTTAATATTTGCCATTTTTGTAGCATCCATAGGACTTAACGTTAGTTCTACGGCAGTTGTTATCGGTGCCATGTTAATATCACCACTTATGGGGCCCATTTTAGGGGTAGGCATGTCCTTAGCTATAAACGATATAGATACCTTAAAGCGGTCTTTAATCAACCTATTGGTTATGGTGTCCTTAAGTATCTTTACCGCATTCCTATACTTTAAACTATCTCCATTAACAGAGTTAACCCCAGAGTTAGAAGCCAGGACTCAACCCAATATATTAGATGTGTTCGTTGCCATTTTTGGTGGTTTGGCATTAATAGTGGCCAAAACAAAACGGGGTACCATAGCATCCGTAATTTTTGGTGTAGCCATAGCTACGGCTTTAATGCCGCCACTGTGTACCGCAGGTTACGGACTGGCCGTTGGAAGCGGTAAATTCTTTTTTGGAGCCACCTATTTATTTACCATCAACACCATCTTTATTGCACTATCAACCTTTGTAGTGCTTAAGGTGTTGCAGTTTCCTATGATTAAATACGCCAACTCGAAGCGCCGCCGTTTAATATCACGATTTGCCACCCTAACCGCCATAGTAGTAATGATACCGGCCAGTTTTACATTCTGGAAAGTATACAACGAAACCAAATTTAATGTAGAGTTCAAAAAATTTTTAGAAGTAGAAGTACGATCTAACGATGCACTACAATTAATGAATTTTGATAGTGATTACCAAGGAAAGGCCATAGAACTTAACTTCTTTAACGAGGTTTCTGATGCCACAAAGCAAGATTTGTTGAACGAGCTAAAAAACAACCCCGAATACATCAATCTAAAAGACGCAACGCTTAAAATAAAGGGTAGCGATACCAAAAGTTATGAGCTTATATCCAGCGCTTACCAAGATGCCAGGGACGAGCTTAAGAATAGCAGAAATATTATTTCGGGGCTACATAAAGAAATAGAAGACCTAAAAAGTGAAATAGTAACCCTAAATCAGCAAATAGAGCAAAGTACAGCAGAAAAGAACGGCATAGCGTTCTCAACTCTATCCAGAGACGCCAAAGCTAAATTTGAGGAGTTGGAATATTTTAGTTATGCCAATATACTAGAATCCAAAGATTTCGTAAAAGTAGATACCCTACATGTAGCTACCGTTAAATGGCCATCCACATTGAAGGATAGCGTGTTGATTAATAAAGAAAAAGCCTTAAGTGATTGGTTGAAAAACGAACTTAAAATTAAAACGTTAACAATTAAACATTAAATTGTTTATCCCCTACAGGGGAACCTGTATCTCGTCATTTATGTTTTTCTACAATACTATAACAGCTACGCTGTAGTTTAGCATGCCGTAAAATTGTCCGTAGGACTTGCGTGCTGTCATTCAGAACGGAGCATAGCGAAGTGAAGAATCTTTTAGTTAACTATTTTCTTCCAAATACATCCGGCGTACCTTCTTAAACAAATTGGAAGAATACACAAAATCCGTTACCGATGCGTTATCCGTTTTAAAGATTGTTTCCTTAGAGCCTTCCCAAGCCTTAACACCATCCTTTAAAAACACAATCTTCTCGCCAATTTCCATAACCGAATTCATATCGTGGGAATTAATAACAGTAATAATTTGGTACTCATCCGTAATCTCCTGAATTAAGTTATCAATAACAATAGCCGTTTTAGGGTCTAATCCAGAATTAGGCTCATCACAAAACAAGTATTTTGGATTGTTTACAATAGCCCTTGCAATGGCTACCCTTTTTTGCATCCCCCCAGAAGCTTCACTGGGCATTTTTTTATGGGCATCAGACAGGTTAACACGCTTCAAAACAAAATCTACGCGATCCTCCATTTCACTTCGGCTTTGTTTAGTAAACATACGTAGTGGAAACATAACATTCTCAGCAATCGTCATAGAATCAAACAAAGCACTGCCCTGAAACACCATGCCAATCTCGGCACGTAAATTACGTTTTTCGTCTTCAGAAAGTTCAGAAAACACCTTGCCATCATAAGCAATACAGCCTTCCTCATAAGTAAAAAGGCCTAATAAACATTTTAAAAATACCGTTTTACCAGAACCACTTTGTCCAATAATAAGGTTGGTTTTACCTTTTTCAAACGTGGTACTAATACCTTTTAAAATCTCTACACCATTAAAGGATTTATGTAAATCTTTAACTTCAATCATTAGCTTAATAGCATTTGGGTTAAAAAATAGTTTAAAAGGATAATAACCACACTGGTCCAAACAAAGGATGTTGTACTGGCCTTACCAACCTCTAGTGCACCACCTTTCATATAATAACCATGGAACGACGGAATGGTGGCCAACGCAAAAGCAAACACAAACGTTTTTATAAACGAATAAGTAATATGAAACGGGATAAAGTCTGTTTGAATGCCAATAATATAATCTTCAAACGAACTAAAACCACCAAACACACAAGCAGCCATGCCACCCAAAATACCTAAAAACATACCAACGGCAATAGCAAAAGGATAAAGCATTAAAGCAATGGTTTTAGGAAATACCAAATAGTTTAAGGAATTAATGCCCATAACCTCCAGGGCATCTATTTGTTCAGTAACCCGCATAGTGCCAATACTAGATGTAATAAAGGAGCCCACTTTTCCCGCCATAATAATAGAAGTAAAAGTAGGTGCAAACTCTAAAACAACCGATTGCCGTGTAGCAAAGCCCACAAGGTATTTTGGAATAAGGGGATTACTAATGTTCAAGGCCGTTTGTATAGTAATAACACCACCTACAAAAAAGGATATAAAAGCTATAATACCCAGCGAACCGATAATAAGATCATCGATGTCTTTAAGGATTAATGTTTTCATTACCGACCATTTGGTAGGTTTGCGAAACATTTCAACAATCATTAAAAAATAGGCGCCTATATTATGTAAATAGTTTATTATAAGTTTCAATAGCTACAAATAAATGTTCATAGCGCTAAAGTAAAAAAAAGTTACAGGTATTTAACTTTAAATTTAAATTATGATGTTTTAAAATCTGTATTTTTGAGTCAAAATTATAGAAGTATGCTAAAAAATGTTATTTGTGTGCTTATCGCAGGGGTGTTGTTTACATCCTGCAAAGCCCAAAGCGCGCCAGTTTTAAACAATAATAAAGTAGAAGCCCATACCAATCCAAAATTGGTTGTAGGTATTGTAGTAGATCAAATGCGTTACGATTATCTAACCCGTTTTTACAACAAATATGGCGAAGGGGGGTTTAAAAGGCTGTTAAAGGAAGGTTTTAATTGCAAGAATCATCACTTTAATTATATACCCACCAAAACAGGACCCGGACATGCTTCGGTTTTTACAGGAACCACTCCTAAATACCATGGTATTATAGCCAATGATTGGTTTGATAAAACCACTGGAAAAGATGTAAACTGTGTGCAAGACGATTCAGTAATGCCCATAGGAACAACCAGTAAGGATGGGAAAAAGTCCCCCAAAAGAATGCTAACAACCACTTTTGCAGACGAGAATCGACTCTTCACGCAAATGCGAGGAAAAACCATAGGCATTTCACTTAAACACCGAGGCGCCATCTTACCAGCAGGCCATACAGCTAATGCCGCATATTGGTTAGATTATGAGCATGATGGGGGCGGACACTGGATTACCAGCTCATTTTATATGGAAGCCCTACCAAAATGGGTAGAGGATTTTAACCTTTCAGGAGTAGCTGAATCCTATTTTAAAGTATGGAATACTTTATATGATATTGAAACCTATACCGAAAGTGGTAGCGATTTAAATACCTATGAGCGTATTTTTAAAGGGAAGGAAACACCAACCTTTCCTTACGACCTAAAAGCATTAAGAGCCGATAATGGTAATTTTGATGCCATAGCCAATTCTCCCTTTGGAAATAGTTTAATCACCGATTTTACTATAAAAGCCATAGATGCAGAAGCTTTGGGGCAAGATAATTTTACCGATATACTAACAGTTAGTTTTTCAAGCACCGATAAAGTGGGACATGATTTTGGAGTAAACTCTAAAGAAATACAAGACACTTACTTACGATTGGATAAAGATTTAGAACGCTTATTTCAAGCTTTGGAGAGCAAGGTTGGAAGCGGAAACTACACGGTGTTTTTAACCGCAGATCATGCAGCTCCCAACGTGCCATCCTATTTAAAGGCAAGCCGCATTCCTGCAGGACTTTTTGATGAAAGTGCTATGCACAAGGCCATGAATAGTTTTTTAGAAGCTATATATCAAGTTCCAAATTTAATTTTAAGCCGTTCCAATAACCAATTGTTTTTAGACCATAAAAAAATAGCAGCGCATAACTTAGATTTACAAACAGTAAAAGATGTATTGGCCAGTGAATTATTAAAACTAGATTTAATAGACAAGGTTTATGTAACCTCAGCCACCAATCAGTTCGAAGGTCCAGATGGTTATCTAGAAACCTTATTACGCAATGGGCACAACCAAAAACGCTCAGGAGATATTTTATTCACCTATAACCCGGCCGTATTTAAAGATACCTCTTGGAATAGAACAGGAACCGACCATGGTTCGGGTTATAATTATGATACCCATGTACCCTTGTTGTTTTTTGGAAAAGGTATTAAGCATGGTGAAACCCTAAAGCGTACACAGGTAACCGATATAGCGCCAACCATTTCAGCTATGCTGGGAATTAGTTTCCCTAATGGAGCCATTGGAAAACCTTTAGAATTTGTTTTAGAATAATCTATTTGAACAAACGACGTACATATACAATCATAGCCATTGTACTGGTACTTGCAGTATACGGATATGAATACTTTTTAAAAACAACTGAAAATGCCAAGGTTGTAGCTAAAGGAAAAACAGCAAAAACCAATACAAACGAGTACTTTTTACCTACCAGTACTACAGGGCAGATTGTGCACCACGAAGGCTATTCCTTATCTTATAGTGAGCCTCATGAACAAGCCGAATGGGTAGCCTATGAGTTGAAAAAAACGCACCTAATCGGTACCCAGTTCAAGCGCCCGTATTTTGAAGTTGACCCTGCTGTAAAGAGCGGAGCAGCCCATTGGCGTAACTATAAAAACTCAGGTTTCGACCGTGGTCATTTATGTCCAGCAGCCGATAGAAGCTATAGCCAAGCAGTACACGATGAAACATTTTTAACCAGTAATATAAGTCCGCAAGAACACAATTTCAATGCAGGGATATGGAATACTCTAGAGCAAAAAGTACGTTATTGGTCCAGTAAGTACGATGGAGTTTTTGTAGTAACGGGAGGTGTGCTTAAAGGAACTACAAAAACCATTGGTAACGAACAGGTTGCAGTGCCCAATCAATTTTATAAAGTGTTGATAGACAACAATACAGGCAAACCCAAAATGATTGCATTTTTAATACCACATCAAGAAACCAATAAACCATTATATGAATTTGTCGTTACGGTAGATTCTATTGAACAACTAACAGGTATTGACTTTTTTCCGCAATTGGAAGACACACTGGAAAATCAATTAGAATCCTCTAGCAATTACAAGGAATGGGACTTTTACTAATCATCGAGAATATTTGCAGATAAAATACTAGATAGCTAACAATCATTCCACTTTTTGTATATTACTTTTGTAAAAATATAAAAATCAGATAGTTGTGAAAGAAAAAGTACACTCTAACTCCCCAAATCTGATTCCAATAAAACCAAGAACCTTATTTTTTTTAACCATGTTCCTTTTAAGCGCAATCAGTATGGTTTGGGCCCAAAGCGACAACGCAAGCCCTACAGGTTCTGAAAATGCCAACGAAAATGCTACCGTTGATGGTGGCATAATTTCAACAAATGACAATTTAGAAGTCTGTGTTGGCGATGGCGTTGCCGATTATATTGATGTGACCGTAGAAGGCGCCTCGGGGCGTGTAAAACATTGGATACTTACCGATGAAGCTAATAACATTTTGGATCTGCCAGAAAGCACACCATTTGACTTTGATGCCTGGCCTTCAGGAACCATGAGAATTTGGCATTTGTCCTATAACGGTATCAAGCCTCTAATAGATCCATTTTGGCACAAACATGTAGTAAACCTTTCAGACTTAAAGGGAAAGTATGATTTATCCAATTACTTAGAAGTAACCCTTATCCAACAACCCAAAGGAGGTGAGATTGTATTAACTGATGGTGCTACTGAAATAGAAATATGTTCAGGTGATGGTACTAGCGATGCGTTTGATGTTACCCTAACAGGTGCCGAAGGGCCTTTTATGGTTTGGGTAGTGACTGATGTGGATGCCAATATTTTAAGTACTTCAGATGTTGGGACTTTTGATTTTGAAGGAACTCCAAGCAGTACAGTTTTAGTATGGCATTTAAGTTACGCAGAGAATGTGAGCTTAGAAGGTGTTACCAATGCTAATGATTTAATGGGCTGTTACGATTTGTCTAATCCAATAACAGTTACCATAAATGGTGTAGAAGCAGGCGATATAGAAATAGCAGGAGGTGGTACCGAAATAGAAATTTGTGCGGGAGACGGTGTAAGTGATGCATTTGATGTAACCATTACAGGTGATACTGATGGTACCAACTTTGCATGGGTAATAACTAATGATGCCTTGGATATTTTAAAGATTGTTGACCCAGCAGAAACGTCCTTTGATTTGGAAGGTGCTGGGGATGGTACTTGCTTAATTTGGCGTATTGCTTATGAAGATGGTTTAGAAGGCGCTGAAGAAGGTACCAATGCAGCCGATTTAATGGGATGCTTTAACCTATCTAACCCTATAACTGTTATAAGAAATGGGGTAGCTGGCGGTACCATAACAGGTGGTACGGAAAACACATTCTCCTTTACAGTAGGAGATGGAACTGCTGATAAAATAGCCGCCGATGCTATTACTTTAGAAGACAGTATAGGGGCCAATTCTAAGTGGTTGGTAACCAATGCAGATGGTACTGTAATATTGGCAGTGGTAGATAATTATACCGAGCCAGATTTTGATGGGGCAGAAGCAGGTACTTGTTTGCTGTGGCATTTAAGCTATGAAGATGGCTTAGAAGGCTTAGACCCACCAACCGAAGAAGGGGTCGAGCATTTAGTGGCCAATCTATCAGGATGTTTTAGTTTGTCGAATTCAATTACTATTGAAAGAACAGCTGCGGTTACAGAAACCACCAGTGTGGTAATTTATCCCAATCCAGCTGATGCAACCGTTAGTATTAAGCTATCCAACTTTAAGAACAATCATGTGAATATAAGTGTGTTTAGTTTACAAAATGTACAATTGTATAGTAGAAGTGATACTTTTACCAAAACCCAGTTGGATATTAGCAATTATGATAATGGCATTTATTTTATAAGTGTAACAAGTAAAGAAACGGGTGAACGCGTTATCAAGCGTTTGGTTGTTAAATAATAAATATAGATAGACTTTTTATATATACGTTAAAAAGGTTCTAATTTTAATTAGGACCTTTTTTTGTTTAGCATGCCTTTCCAACGTAGCTTCCTAATAAAGAGGCCTTCATCTTCTGTTACTAAATATTCCATGCGTTCTTTTTTTGCTTTAAAGTACCCTGCCATATAGTCCTTAAATAATCTGGCACTGCCTTTTCTGTAGGCCAATTTTAAAGCTGAAATAAGGGTGATGATGAAACCATAACGCATTTTGTACATAGCCTCGCCCTGTAAATACTTAGAGGCTTTATTATAGCTTATACCTGTTGGTTTTAAATGCTTTACATGTAAAGAGCCGTCGGTTAAAATATGCCAACCGTAATATTTTGCCAGTAGTTCATCTACAGTGTCCCAACCCATAGAAGACTTTAATTTACCTATTTGTATAAAGCAGGCTTTTCTGTATGCCTTTAGGGCGCCACGAATGTGGTCTTTACGGGTTAGATTTTCCAAAACCCAATCGCCATTCTTTTCAATATAACAAAACCCTGCAGCCATACCCAACTTAGGGTTGTTTTTAAAATGTGTGGCAATCTGCTCTAAATATTGCTTGGGAAAAATCAAATCGGCATCAAACTTACAAATAATATCATAGGCATCATCCAGGGTTTTATAGCCTTTATAAAAGGCATTGATGATTTTAGAGCCCGGTAGGTGTTGGTTGGACGATTTGGAGTTTACCAAACGAATCCAAGGGTGTTTTGCGGCGTAAGCCTCTACAATATCTTGGGTGCTATCGGTTGAATTATCGTTTACCACTACCACGCACTTGGGCAACAAGGTTTGGTTTACCAAAGCATCTAGTGTAAGCCCAATGGTACTAGCTTCATTATGTGCTGGTATGATGATGTAGATATTCAAGATTTAATATATGAATTCTGAAATTAAATAGGTTTTTGATTTAGGCACAAAAAAACAATTTCTTATTCCATCATCTTCTAGCCTTTTAATAGAGTTAACTCGTTTTAAGCCATCAGGTGTATGATTGTAAAACTCATAGTTTAAAGTCTTAAAAAAGTCATTGAGTTCTGTTTCAATGGTATTGTAAAGGGTTTCACAAATAACTATGGGTTTGAATTGTTTTATAATATCTTCTCCGGAATTAAGAATGTCTATTTCTGTACCTTCAGTATCAATCTTAATTAGATCGATTTTTTTAAGTTTTTCTTCCTCAACAAATCTGGATAGTGTCGTAGCGGTTACTGTATTATTTACAAAGTTTCTGGATGTGGTTTTTGTACCGGCATTTCCTTCGCCGGCTAAATTATATTTTAGTCCAGAGTATTTTAGATTTTCAACTTCATAGAAATCGATGGTCCCTGTTTGATTACTTAAAGCGAGTTCGAAAGCGTGTATATTGTTTTGAAAGTGATTGATTCTGATGTTTTCTTTTAAAAAATGTTTGGGGCCTATAGCAGGCTCAAATGCAAAGCAATTTATTGATGGATTAGCCTTTGATGCTAATAAGGAATAATAACCAATGTTGGCACCTATGTCTAAAAAACAAGAAATATTTTTAGATAGTTTTTCGAAAATTTCTGAATATTCAAATTTTTTATAACCATTCCAAAATAATAGTTGTGTTAAGTAACTTGTTTGATTCGTAGCTATTTTAATATTACCGGAATCTGTTTTTAAGTTAAGGATTCCTGAGGGAGGTATTTTAATTTTTTCAGGTAGTAACGGATAGCATAGATAATTAATATTCCTTAAAACTAAATTAATTTTTTTTTGGTAAATCAGTTTATAAATGGTTTTTATAATCATATTGTTTTAAATTGCAAGGGTAAATATACTGTTTTTAGAAACTCGTAATGAAGCATCGTTTATTCTTTCTATTTTTTTTCCTAATAACTAATTTGGTTTTTTCTCAGTACAATGTCGTTAAGTATCAAAAAATTAATGACTTACATGGTAGTTTTACAGGTGTTTTAGATATTGGAGATAATTTAGGTGTTTCAATTGATAATATTGGAGACTTGGATGGAAATGGTGTTGATGATGTTGCGGTTGGAGCTTTTTCAGATGATGATGGTGGACCTAATAGAGGTGCTATTTGGGTTCTTTTTTTAGACAGTAATGACAATGTTATATCTCATACTAAGATTAGTGACACGAGTGGCAATTTTAGTGGTGTATTGGACAATGATGATAGATTTGGTGGTGCTGTAGCTTATTTGGGAGATATTAATAATGACGGACTGATTGAAATAGCGGTTGGTGCGGATTATGATGGAGATGGAGGTTTTTGGCATGGTGCTGTTTGGATACTAACGCTAAATTCAAATGGAACAGTCAATGCCTATTCAAAAATAAGCGATTTGGTCGGAGGCTTTACAGGTAACATTATTGGTGATGCTGTTTTTGGTACTGACATTGAGAATATAGGAGATTTAAACGGTGATGGAATAGATGATTTAGCTGTTGGATCTAGAAGAGATAATGAGTTGGGAGGAAATCAAGGTGCCTTGTGGATTTTATTTATGAATAGTGATTTTACGGTTAATAGTTATCAAAAAATAAATAGTAGTCAAGGAGGCTTTGGTGTCCCTTTGGATGTTGAGGATTATTTTGGAGGTTCAGTTGCAAATTTAGGGGATTTGGATGGCGATGGTGTTGTTGATTTAGTTGTTGGATGCTATAGAGATGATGATCAATTGACCAATTCGGGGAGTTTTTATGTATTATTTCTAAATTCTGATGGAACTGTTAAATCCCATCAAAAAGTATCCAATAGCATAGGTGGATTGAATACGACGATTTCCCAAGAGGCTATTTTTGGTGAATCTATAGATGGTATTTTAGATGTTGATGGAGATGGTAAAATTGAGGTTGTTATTGGAGCCATGAAGCAAGTTAATCCGACATTATCAGTCCCTACAGGCACCTTTTTTATTATTGAATTGAATACAGATGGGACGGTTTCTGAAGAATACTTATATACCTATGCTGAAAATTGTTTTTCCGGTGCTTTATCAAATGGAGATTTATTTGGAGGTTCTGTATCTATACTCAATGACACCAATAATGGTAGTATAAAATTAGTTGTAGGTGCTTATGGCGACAGTGAAAATGGGTATAGAAAAGGGGCTGTTTGGATTTTAACTTTGGGGAAAACAGTATTTAATTTAGAATCTTATACCAATCCCTCCAGTTGCGGTAGCAATGATGGAAGTTTTACTATTTCGGAATTAGCAATTAATGAAAATTATAATATTACCTATAATTATAATGGTATACTTGAAAATACAACCTTGATATCGGATACCTCAGGAAAAATTGTTGTCCCAGATTTATATGCCGGCTCATATACTGATATTTTGGTTGTACAAGCTTTAACCGGGTGTCAAGACAATCTGGAAGATGTTATTTTAACAGCGACAAACCTAAACACAGGTATTTCATATACAGACCCAACAGGCTGCAATACAAACGACGGAAGTATTACCGTAACGAAGTTAATTGCAAATGAAAATTACGAGGTGTCTTATGAATATAATGATGCTCTTATTGAAATTACAGAAGTGTCTAATGCATCAGGTGAAGTTATAGTCACAGGATTATCTTCAGGTACTTATACGAATTTGATAATTGAACAGCCAACAACGGGTTGCTATGAGGGTTTTGGTAATTTTGTTTTAAACTCTCTGGATTTAACGGCTGTCATTTCTCATAAAGATCCATCCAGCTGTGGTAATAATGACGGGAATATTATTATTTCAGGGCTGCTTTCTAATGAAAGTTATAATGTAACTTATGAACATGAGGAGGGTATATCAACTGTTTCAGTCTTCTCAGATTCGTCTGGAACACTTCTTTTAGCAGGTTTGTATGCAGGTATTTATACTAATATCTTCGTTGATGAAATCTCGACAGGTTGTCAAAGCAGCTTTGGTGACATAACATTAACATCTCCAGTATTAACTTCAAACATATCCTATCAAGACCTGACCAGTTGTATAGTTAATAATGGAAGTATTACTATATCAGGATTGGAGCCTAACCAAAACCATAACGTTTTATATGAGTATGGTGGCTTGTTTTACAACCTAATACATATATCTGATGCATCTGGGGAGGTTGTTTTGGATGGTTTGTCTTCTGGGGACTATGGTAACATCATTATTCAGCAGACTTCTACTGGTTGTGAAAATAATTTAGGGAGTGGTACTTTAAATGATCCGACGCTAAATTCTAACCTGTCACAATCAAATCCGTCAAATTGCGGTTTTGATGATGGTCGTATTATGGTGTCTGGGTTGTCACCTAATGAAAATTATATGTTGAGCTATGAATATGGGGGTAATGCTCTTAGTGTTACTTACACGTCTGATGCCACAGGTGAGTTTGTTTTAGCAGGTTTATATTCCGGCGACTATAATAATCTCATAATTGAGCAAATTTCATCGGGATGTCAGAGTCATTTGGGCGATGTTTTTTTGATGTCAGCAGATTTAACCTTAGGCGCCAATTATAATAATCCTTCCGGATGTGATACTAATGATGGTAGTATCACTATTTCAGGGTTAGTTGCTAATGAAAATTATAATGTCAGTTATAGTTATGAGAGGAGTGTTCAGAGTATTGGAATAGTATCAGACGTATCGGGTCTTACCGTCTTGATGGGGTTGCCTTCAGGTACTTATAGCAGTATAGTTGTTGAGAAACCCTTAACAGGATGTCTGGCAAATTTGGAAGATATGGTATTGGCTTATGATGGATTAAATCCAAATATCACCTATACAAATCCGTCAAGTTGCGAGATTAATGATGGCAATATTACGATATCCGTATTGTCTTCTAATGAAAGTTATACCGTAATGTATCAATATGAGAATGTGGTTCAAAGTTTTTTTGGAACATCCAATGCAGAAGGGATAGTGGTTTTAGATACATTGCCTTCTGGTAATTACATTAACTTGTCTATTAAAGAAGATACGACGCAATGTATAAGTGATTTAGGTTCTATTGAATTGCAATGTATTGAAGATCCTGTTGATTGTTTTAAAACCAGACCCTATTTTACGCCTAATAATGATGGCTATCATGATTCTTGGGGATTGGAGTTAACGAATTCTAATTGTGATTATGTGTTGTACATTTATGATAGGTATGGCAAATTAATTAAAACTTTAACCCCTGTAAGTAATACATGGGATGGGACTTATATGGGACAAGCCATGCCGTCTGACGATTACTGGTATTTGGTTAACTATACAGATGGGGTTAAAGATACCATGAAATACAAATCTCATTTTACCCTTAAGCGGTAATATTTACTAATATCTATAAACAATAGCGTTAATGTGCATGCCAGCACCAACACTTGCAAATATAATAACATCTCCTTTGTTTAAACTATGGTTTTCTAATTTATTGTTCTTTACCAAATCAAAAAGTGTTGGAACAGTAGCTACCGAACTGTTTCCCAATTTCTGGATGCTCATGGGCATAATGCCTTCTGGGATGTTTGTTTTGTAAAGCCTGTAGAAACGTTTTAGTATAGCTTCATCCATCTTTTCATTGGCTTGATGAATAAATATTTTTTTAACATCTTGTATAGCCACGCCACTTTTATCTAAACAAGTTTTCATGGCTTGTGGTACATGGCTCAAAGCAAATTCATAAATCTTACGACCGTCCATTTTAATATAACGGGTGTCTTTACAAAGCTCTTGGTTGTTTGAGTTTCCAAAGAATAGATAGTAAGCTTCATCGTAGGTATAACTAGCTGTTTCATGGGCTAAAATACCACTTTCGCCATCAGAAGGTTCAATAATGGCAGCACCGGCGCCATCTGAGAAAATCATGGCATCCCGATCGTATTTGTCTACCACTCTAGAGAGTGTTTCGGTACCAATTACCAAACAGCGTTTTGCCATACCCGCTTTTATAAATGCCTGGGCTTGAATAACACCTTCAATCCACCCTGGGCAACCAAATAAAATATCGTAGGCTATACATTTTGGATTCTTGATGCGTAGACTATGCTTGATTCTTGAGGCCAAAGATGGCAGCATATCACTTTGAATAGTATTGTGCTTAACATCACCAAAATTATGGGCCACAATAATATAATCAATCGTTTCAGGATCTATGTTGGCATCGCTAATGGCCTTTTCGGCAGCAAAAAAGCCTAGATCGGATGAATTTAGATGCGCCTTTGCATAACGCCGTTCATCTATACCGGTAATGGCCTTAAATTTGTCAATGATAACTTCGTTTGGATGATTAATGATTGATCCATCATCATTTAGAAATAGGTGATTATAAAAAGCGTCGTTTTTTTCTATGGTATCGGGTATGTAACTGCCCGTTCCTGTTATTTTAATATTCATAAAAAGAAATTGCCCTTATGTTATTTTAGCTGATGCTAGCAATATACTAGCTTTATAATAAAGGGCAAATTAAGTTTGGTTTTATTTTACGATGTTCAACACCCTAATTTAGGCTTCAGCATAAGCCTCAATAGGTGCACAAGAACAAATTAAATTTCTATCTCCGTAGGCATCATCAACACGTCTTACACTAGGCCAGAACTTATTATGCCTTACGTATTCTAAGGGAAACGCTGCTGCTTCTCTAGAATAGGAATAAGGCCATTGGTTGGCAGTTATCATTTCCAGAGTGTGTGGTGCGTTCTTCAAAATATTATCTTCATCGTCCTTAGAAGTTTGTTCAATTTCCTTTTTAATGGAAATCATAGCATCACAAAAGCGATCTATTTCTGCTTTACTTTCACTTTCAGTGGGCTCAATCATAAGGGTGCCAGCAACAGGGAAAGACACCGTTGGCGCATGAAACCCATAGTCCATTAAACGCTTTGCAATATCAGTCACTTCAATACCGTGCACTTTAAATGGCCGGCAGTCCACAATCATTTCATGTGCAGCACGACCGCGTTCACCAGAGTATAAAGTGTCAAAACTACCTTGTAAACGTTGTTTGATATAGTTAGCATTTAATATGGCCATTTTGGTAGATTCAGTTAAACCTTCTGCGCCTAGCATTTTAATATAGCCATAAGAAATTAAACATGCCAATGCAGAACCATAAGGGGCTGCTGAAATGGCTGTTATAGCTTGCTCACCACCTACTTTAACTAAGGGGCTGCCTGGTAAAAATGGTACCAACTGTTTGGCTACGCAAATGGGGCCAACACCTGGGCCACCACCACCATGAGGAATGGCAAAGGTTTTATGTAGGTTTAAGTGGCATACATCGGCACCAATATTACCAGGATTGGTCAAGCCTACCTGAGCATTCATATTGGCACCATCCATATACACTTGTCCGCCATTATCATGGATGATTTTAGTAATTTCTTTAATGGCCGATTCGTAAACCCCGTGGGTGGATGGGTATGTTACCATTAAACAGGACAGGTTGTCTTTATGTAAAATGGCTTTCTCTCTTAAGTCGTCTACATCGATATTTCCCTCAGCGGTAGACTTTGTTACGATTACTTTCATACCTGCCATTACAGCACTGGCTGGATTGGTACCATGTGCCGATGAAGGAATTAAACAGATATTTCTATGGTGGTCACCACGCGATTCATGATATGCTTTTATGACCATAAGACCTGCAAATTCACCTTGTGCGCCAGAATTGGGCTGTAACGATGTGGCTGCAAAACCGGTAATTTCGGTAAGTTGGTCCTCTAGTTCCTTTAAAATGGTTAGATAACCTTGTGCTTGTTTTTTTGGTACAAACGGATGGATGTTGGCCCATTTAAAGATGCTTAATGGGAGCATTTCAGAAGCGGCGTTAAGCTTCATGGTACAAGACCCTAAGGATATCATGGAATGGTTTAATGCCAAATCTTTACGTTCTAAAGCTTTAATGTATCGCATTAGTTCGGTTTCGGAATGGTAGGTATTAAATACATCAGCCGTTAGGAAATCCGATTGTCTTTGTAAACCTTCTGAAATATTATGACCTTCTGATACGGCATCTATAACAATGGTTTGTTTGTTCGCAGCTTCAGCAAACGTAGCAATTAAATAGTTTAAATCTCGAATACATGTTGTTTCGTTTACAGATATGGTAACCGTATTTTTGTCGGGATAAAATAAATTGACTTTTCGTCTTTTGGCAACTTTCTTTAAGGCCTTAGCATCTGTTTTTATTTGAAGCGTATCAAAAAAGTCGGTATTTATTTGTGTATAGCCCAATGCCTTTAAATATTCGGCTAGTGTTGCTGCCGTGTTATGGACTTTATTGGCTATAAACTTTAAGCCCTTGGGCCCATGATAAACAGCATACATACTTGCCATAACAGCTAATAGTACTTGTGCGGTACATATATTGGATGTAGCCTTGTCGCGCTTAATGTGCTGCTCACGTGTTTGAAGTGCCATACGTAGCGCTCTATTGCCATCGGCATCTTTGGTAATACCAATAATACGTCCTGGTACATCACGCTTGTAAGCTTCTTTAGTAGCAAAATAGGCAGCGTGTGGACCACCGTACCCCATAGGAATACCAAAGCGTTGAGTGGTGCCTACTACTACATCTGCTCCAAATTTACCAGGAGCTTCAAGTTTTACTAAGCTCAAAATATCGGCTGCAACAGCTACTTTTATCTGGGCATTGTTGGCCTTGCTTATAAATGATTTTATGTCGGTTATTTGGCCGTCTTTTCCGGGGTACTGCAATATAGCACCAAAGAAGTCTGATGAGAAATTAAAATCCTGCTCATTGCCAACCACTAACTCAACACCTATAGGCGTTGCTCTGGTTTGAAGGAGTGACAAGGTTTGTGGCAGTACATTTTCAGAAACAAAAAACTTGTTAACGTTTGCTTTTTTCTGGTCACGTTCGCGAACGGCAAACAATAAACTCATAGCTTCTGCAGCTGCGGTACTTTCATCAAGCAGGGATGCATTGGCAATTTCCATTCCTGTAAGCTCAATTACCATAGTTTGGAAGTTTAATAGGGCTTCCAACCTGCCTTGGGCAATTTCAGCCTGGTAGGGTGTATAAGCTGTATACCATCCAGGGTTTTCTAAGATGTTTCGTTGTATAACCGCAGGCATAATGGTAGGGTGGTACCCCAAGCCAATATATGTTTTATAGACTTTATTCTTTTTAGATAGCTCATGGATATGGAGTAAATATTCATATTCCGTCATGGGCTCGTCCAAATTTAAGCCGTTTTTTAATCGTATATCATCGGGTATTGTTTCGTATATTAACTGGTCTAAGGATGCTACACCAATGGTTTTTAGCATAAGTTGTTGTTCGTCTTCTCTGGGACCGATATGACGCAATGCAAAAGCGTTTGTGTTCATTTAAGAAATAGATTTATTAAATAATTCGCAAAATTACGTAATAATTTGTGTGTTTTATTGCATAATATGGAAAGTTTTTAACCATTTGAACCTCTTATTAACACTTTGATTATTTTTGTAGGATGAAGGGGAGTAATAAGGTGTTAAATTTTTATATAAACAGTAGTATTCATGTTGCTTTGTCTGCATGCTCTTTAACATGGATTACTTTAATTGCATTCCACATACCTTATGATGCTACGTTGTTATATTTTGTGTTTTTTGCTTCTATAACTGGTTACAATTTTGTGAAGTACTTTGGGGTTGCAAAATTTCACCATAGAAGTTTAGCCAATTGGCTTAAGGCCATACAGGTATTCTCCTTTTTCTCCTTTTTGTTGATGTGCTATTTTGCCTTAAAATTAAGTATGGCCACCCTATTGTGCATTGCTGGGTTTGGGTTGGTTACTTTCTTTTATGCCATTCCTTTTTTACCCAGACGTTTCTTTTTGGATAGCCAACATAATTTAAGGAGTGTTGGTGGACTAAAAGTGTACTTAATAGCTTTGATTTGGATGGGTGTAACGGTTGTGCTTCCCATGGTGAATAACCATCATGTTATTGATATGGATGTTGTGCTAACGGGAATACAGCGGTATCTTTTTGTAATAGTTTTAATGCTGCCTTTTGAAATAAGAGATTTGAGTTATGATAGCTTAAGATTATCTACCATCCCCCAAAAGATAGGGATTAAAAAAACCAAGGCTATGGGGGCAGTACTTTTTGTTGTTTTTTTTGTACTGGAATTTTTTAAGAGGGATGTGAGTATTGCTTGGATATGTATCAATTTAACAATAGCATGTGTACTGTTGCTATTTCTATTTTTATCTAAAATAAGGCAAAGAAAATATTACAGTTCACTTTGGGTAGAAGGCCTACCTATATTATGGTTTTTGTTAGTATTTCTGTTTGCTTAATTAGTGTGTTTTTTTAGGGCTCTTTCAAAAGCTTGTTTCATGGACGCCTTACAGTTTTTATCTAAGGCTACTACTTTAGAATTTTTTATGGCCTTGGTAAGTTTGGAATTGTTTTTTGTATATTTTCTACAAGCTCGACAATAAATTAAGTGAAGATTAAGTTTTACTTTTTCCAATAAAGAAGCTTCTTTGTATTGTGTTTTATCGCAAACATGATTTGCTTCGTTACATGGAATAACAAATTTAATTTTATTGCTCATTATTAAAACCAATTTTCTTTTAGGCAATCGGCCATAGCGGTACGTGCTCTATGAATAATTACCCAAAGGTTAGACGCTGTAATATTCAATTCATTACAAATGACTTCCGTTTCATACCCTTCAATGGTTTTCATTCTGAAAACTTCGGCTTGTTTTTCAGGTAATTTGTTCAAGCAATTTAGAATGGCATCCCCTAGTTCACTATTTTGCATAGTGTCTTCTGCTGTTTTGTCAAAAGGATCAGCTACGCGTTCTTCAAGCCAATCACCTTCAGTTTCATTATCATTATAGTTTATTCGTACTTCGGCTTTTCCTTTGTTTGAGTTTATTTTACGGTAATGGTCAATAATCTTTCGTTTTAAAATAGAAATTAACCAAGTGCGCTCACTTGCTTCCCCTTTAAAGTTTTTCATAGACTTTAAACCCGCAAAAAAAGTGTCTTGAACCAAATCTTGTGCAATTTCCCTATCATTAACACGTGAAATGGTGTAATTATAGAGATAATCAGAATATAAATCGATCCAGTTGTTTGGATTAATTTGATGGTTAGACATTATTGCGCAACTTTTATTTTCCCAAAAATAGGATAAAAAAATGAATATTTTACCAATCTAAATCAATCCAGCACGTTTCAACAAAGCATCTGGTTTTGGTGCTTGTCCTCTAAAACGTTTGTAAAGTACCATAGGGTCTTCGGTACCCCCTTTGCTTAGTACATTGTCTTTAAATTTGGTACCCACTTCTTTGTTAAAAATACCCACTTCTTTAAAATATTCGAAAGCATCGGCATCTAATACCTCGGCCCACTTATAACTATAATAGCCCGAAGCATAACCACCTTGGAATATGTGCGAGAATGACGTGCTCATGCAATTATCTGTAACTTCAGGATACAAGCTAGTGTTTTTAAAGGCTTCAACTTCATGTGCTTTAACATCGTTAATGCCTGTAGGGTCTTGTCCATGCCAACTCAAGTCCAATAACCCAAAGCTTAATTGACGCAGTGTTTGCATACCCTCAAGGAAAGTAGCCGATTCCTTGATTCTATTTACCAAATCCATAGGAATCACTTCACCAGTTTCATAATGGGTTGCAAAGAGTTCTAAAGCTTCTTTTTCATAGCACCAATTTTCCATAACCTGACTGGGCAATTCTACAAAATCCCAAAACACACTTGTACCCGATAGGCTGGGGTAAGTAGTATTGGCAAGCATGCCGTGCAGTGCATGGCCAAATTCATGAAACAAAGTAGTAACTTCATTGAACGTCAATAAAGAAGGCTTACTTTTTGTTGGTTTTGTGAAGTTACAAACAATGGACACATGGGGTCTTTCAACTAAACCATCTTTTATAGATTGGGGTTTATAGGATGTCATCCAAGCACCATTACGTTTTCCTGCTCTTGGGAAAAAATCTGCGTAGAAAATAGAAATCAAGTCACCTTTGTTGTCTGTTACCTTATAGGTTAAAACATCCTCGTGATATTTATCGATTGTGTCTATTTCTTCAAAGTGTAAATCAAATAGTTTGTTTGCTACAGTAAAAGCGCCCTTAATAACATGCTCTAATTTAAAATAAG
Source organism: Aestuariibaculum scopimerae (assembly GCF_059428085.1). Classification (NCBI taxonomy): domain Bacteria; kingdom Pseudomonadati; phylum Bacteroidota; class Flavobacteriia; order Flavobacteriales; family Flavobacteriaceae; genus Aestuariibaculum; species Aestuariibaculum scopimerae. Next base: position 573,632 of record NZ_CM182089.1, on the reverse strand, counting down.
GCTTTAGTTTTTCATCATCTAAATCAAAAAGCTTTTGTTTGAGTTTTTCTGAATAGTAGGCGCCATCCCATTTTTCTAAATGGTCTATATTATCTAAGGTTTTTGCAAAATCTTGAAGGTTGTTAAATTCGCGTTCTGCAGCAGGCTTGGCTTTTTCCAATAATTCATTTAAAAAGCTATCAACGCCTTCGGGGGTCTTGGCCATGCGCTCTTCCAATACAAAATGAGCGTGGGTTTTATACCCTAATAATTGGGCACGCTTAAACCTTAGGTTTGCAATTTCTAAAACAATAGCTTGGTTGTCTAAAGCGTCTTTATGAAACCCTTTGCTGCCTGCTGCCAAAGCCAATTTTTTTCTAAGAGCTCGATTGTCAGCATAAGTCATAAAGGGTACATAGCTTGGATAATCTAAAGAAAACATCCAACCATCTTTATCCTTGCTTTCAGCAAGTTGTTTAGCGGCTTCTATAGTGCCTTCAGGTAAACCGGAAAGGTCGGCCTCATCAGTAATTAACATTTCAAACTTATTAGTTTCGGCCAAGACATTTTCACCAAATTTAAGTTTTAACTGACTCAGTTTTTTATCAATATCCCTAAGAGTTTCTTTTTTGTCATCTGATAAATTGGCACCGTTTCTTGAAAAGTTTTTGTACTTTTTGTCCAGAAGGGTTTGTTGTTCTGTTGTTAAATTCAAGGTGTCTTTGGTGTTGTAAATTGATTTTACGCGCTCAAATAATGCTTGGTTTAATGTAATGTCATTACTAAACTCCGATAGTAAAGGTGATATTTCTTGGGCCAGCTTTTGAATGGTATCATTGGTTTCGGCAGAATTTAAGTTAAAGAATATACTAGAAATACGATCCAATTGTTCACCAGAAAATTCTAAGGCTTCAACAGTGTTTTTAAAAGTTGGTGCTTCGGCATTATTTACTATGGCGTCAATTTCATTTTTAGCGTCTTCAATAGCTTTTTTAATTGCAGGAAGAAAGTCGTTATTATCAATCTGTGAAAATGGAGCGGTATTATATGGAGTGTCAAATTTTTTTAATAAGATGTTTGTCATTTTAGTAATAAATATGTTAAAATAAAAATTTATTATGTATGCATAATAAATTTTTTGTACTTTTGCATTAATCAATTTAAGAGTGACTAACTCAAATAAATTATTGTTAATAGCTATGAAAACCTCGAAATGTTTCGAGGTTTTTTATTTTAAGTCTTTGGCAGATTCGAAAACCTTTTGTTTTAAACTCTCTTTGTAGTCTATAATCTTATCCAAAACAGCAGCATTGTTAGAACCAATAATTTGCGCTGCTAAAATACCAGCATTTTTGGCTCCGTTTAAAGCGACTGTTGCAACAGGAACCCCACCTGGCATTTGTAAAATAGATAAAACAGAATCCCAACCATCAATGGAATTGCTACTTTTTACTGGAACCCCAATAACGGGCAATGGCGATAAAGAGGCTATCATGCCTGGTAAGTGTGCCGCCCCACCAGCACCAGCAATAATAACAACAATATCTCGGGTATGGGCATTTTTACCATAATCAAATAATTTTTCTGGTGTTCTATGAGCAGAAACAATGTCTACTTCAACGTCAATATTAAAATCTTTAAGAATATCTATAGCGTCTTGCATCACAGGCAAATCGCTTTTACTTCCCATAATAATTCCTACTTTTTGCATAATTATCGGCTTATTACTTTAATTGTTTTTTTTACTTCTTCTGCTACACTTCTTGCTTTGCTTAAATCTTCGTTAACAATGGTTACGTGTCCCATTTTTCTAAATGGTCTGGTTTCCTTTTTTCCATATATATGAGGTGTAACACCATCTAGATTCATGATGGCTTCTATATTTTGGTAAACCACATGTCCTTGATAACCTTCAGCACCAACCAAATTTACCATAACACCTCCAACTTTACTATCGGTACGACCTAGTGGCAAGTCTAAAATAGCCCTAAGATGTTGTTCAAATTGTGATGTATAACTAGCTTCAATAGTTTGGTGTCCAGAGTTGTGAGGTCTTGGTGCCACTTCATTTATTAAGATGTCATCCTGCTGTGTTTGGAACATTTCAACAGCCAAAAGCCCAACATGGTTAAATGCTTTAGAGGTTTTAATGGCTACATCTATGGCTTTTTTAGTTACAGCTTCTGGTATTCTTGCTGGGCAAATAACATACTCTACTTGGTTGGCCTCTGGATGAAATTCCATTTCAACTACTGGGAACGTTTTAGTGTCTCCCGATACATTCCTGGCTACAATAACGGCCAATTCATTTTTAAAGGGTACTAAGTTTTCAGCAATGCATTCTATATTGGGCAAGCCTTCTAAATCTGTCATGGATTTTACAATTTTTACACCAGTGCCATCATAACCAAACTGTGCAGATTTCCAAACAAAGGGTAATGATAATCCACCGTGATTGATGGCTTCAACTATTTCAGAAGTATAGGCAAACCTTGAAAATGGTGCTGTAGGCAAATTGTGGTCTATATAAAACAGTTTTTGTTTGGCTTTATTCTGTATGGTTCGCAATGTTTTAGAGGCAGGATACACTTTAACACCTTCTTTTTCCAAAGCTTCTAAAGCCTCTACATTTACATTTTCAATTTCAATAGTCAATACATCAACAAGTTTCCCAAAATTATATACAGCATCATAATCCATTAAATCACCCAAATAAAACTCATTACTCGCTATTTTACAAGGGGCTTCCTTGCTAGCATCTAAAACACAGGTGTAAATATCAAATTTTCTAGTGTCGTTAAGTAGCATTTTACCCAATTGGCCACCACCAAGAATGCCTAGTTTAAAATTTGAAGAAAAATAGTTCATTACCCAGTTTTTAAAAGAAATTAATTCGATTGTATTGATAAATGTTACGCAAAAATACACTTAAATATGAATTAGTCCCTAAATCATAATTCAAAAAATGGTTATTACTTAATCTATTGATTATCTTTGCTGCTTTATTAAATTAATTACCGTGATAAAGCTACACGATAAATATTTTAAACCATTTATTTCTGCAGAAGAAATAGACCAAGCCATGGAACGCATGGTAAGTGAAATAGTCCAAGATGTTGGAGATGAAATTCCAGTATTTGTAGGCATCTTGAATGGGTCCTTTATGGTGGTAAGTGATTTTGTGAAAAAGTATCCAAAACCTTGCGAGGTAACATTTATAAAGTTAGCGTCTTATGAAGGCGTTAAATCTACCGAAGATATTCAAAGGCTTATTGGTTTAACCCAAGACTTAACAGGACGTACGGTTATTATTTTAGAAGATATTATAGACACGGGAAATACACTGGCAGAAGTACACCGAATTTTTAAGAATGAAAAGGTTAAATCTTTAAAAATAGCAACCCTCTTTTACAAACCCGAGGCATATAAGAAAGACTTTAAATTACATTATATAGGTATAGAAATACCAAACAAGTTTATAGTAGGCTATGGGTTGGATTATGACGGCCTAGGTAGAAACATACCAGAAGTATATCAAATAAAAGAAACACAATACATGACAAACTTAGTATTATTTGGTCCTCCAGGGGCTGGTAAAGGAACACAAGCAGAATTTTTAAAAGAAAAGTATAAATTGGTTCACATTTCCACAGGCGATGTTTTTAGATACAATATTAAGAACGAAACCGCTTTGGGCATGTTGGCTAAATCTTATATGGATAAAGGCGCGTTGGTTCCAGACCAAGTAACTATAGATATGTTAGAAGCTGAAGTTGAAAAAAATACCGATGCTAACGGATTTATTTTTGATGGATTCCCTCGAACAAATGCACAAGCCGAAGCATTGGATAAATTAATGGATAGCAAAGACTCGCAAATTAATGCCATGATAGCCTTAGAAGTTGATGATGAAATTTTGGTACAACGCTTATTGGGTAGAGGTAAAACCAGTGGGCGTGCCGATGATGCCGATGAATCCATCATTAGAAATAGAATTACAGAATACTATAACAAAACGGCTATTTTAAAAGATTACTATTCCGACCAAGATAAATATTACGGTGTAGATGGTGTGGGCAGTATAGAGGATATTACCTTACGCTTAAGTAATGTAATAGATAAATTATAGAGCATCTATTGGAAAATAGAGCGCTTCGGTTTTAAAGCCTGAAGCGTTTAATAAACTTTTCAACTTTACAAACTTTTAAACTGGGTTATGACTGAAGGCAATTTCGTTGATTACGTAAAAATGTATGTGAGTTCTGGTAATGGAGGCAAAGGCTCCGCGCATTTACATCGCGAAAAATATGTTGCTAAAGGAGGGCCCGATGGTGGCGATGGTGGTAGAGGAGGTCACGTTATTATTAAAGGAAACTCAAACCTTTGGACGCTACTGCACTTAAAGTTTAAAAAACATGTTAGGGCAAGTCATGGCGAGCACGGTGCTAAAAGCCGTAGTTTTGGAGCCGATGGTGAAGACGCTTATATAGAGGTGCCACTAGGGACTGTAGTGCGTGATACTGAAACCAACCAGGTTGTTTTTGAGATTACCGAACATGGTGAAGAAAAAATCATTGCAGAAGGTGGTAAAGGCGGACTTGGAAATTGGCATTTTAAAACAGCAACCAATCAAACACCCCGATATGCACAACCTGGAATACAAGGAGAGGAAAAGCATATAACCATGGAGTTAAAAGTATTGGCCGATGTTGGGCTGGTAGGCTTTCCAAATGCTGGTAAATCCACATTATTATCCGTTATTACATCTGCAAAACCAAAGATAGCCGATTATGAATTTACAACTCTAAAACCTAATTTAGGCATTGTAGAGTATCGTGATTTTCAAACATTTATAATGGCAGATATACCGGGCATTATTGAGGGAGCAGCAGAAGGTAAGGGGCTAGGGCACTATTTTTTACGCCATATAGAGCGAAACTCCATTTTACTGTTTTTAATTCCTGCTGATGCTGTTAACATAAAAAAACAGTATGATATTCTCTTGGATGAGCTACGGCGTTACAATCCTGAGATGTTAGATAAAGAACGCTTAATAGCCATTTCAAAATGCGATATGCTGGATGAAGAATTAAAGGCAGAACTTAAGCAAGAGTTAGATAACGAATTGCCAATTCCGTACGTATTTATATCATCTGTTGCGCAGCAAGGTATCACACAATTAAAAGATATGTTGTGGAAAATGCTGAATGTAGAGCCCGATAACCAGTAACATAACATGTTAAAATTTAAATGATGGAATAATTTTTGATTAATTTTAGAAGTTTAAACTTAATTAAAATGAAAAATATCACCTTTACACTGCTCGTTTTGTTAATTGTATCATGTGCTCCCATTCGTGTTAATTACGACTATGAAAAAGGGACCAACTTCACTCAATATAAAACCTATAATTATTACAGTGATATGAACACGGGTTTAAGTGAATTAGACACCAAGCGCTTTTTAGATGCCCTAGATGCTAAATTGCTATCAAAAGGATACCGTCTTTCAGAAAATCCAGATTTCTTTATTGATGTAAAAAGCAGTCAGTACCAAGAAGCACAACGGCAAAGTGTAGGTGTAGGATTAGGCGGAGGTGGCCGTAATGTTGGCGGAGGTATTTCTATTGGGTTACCTATAGGCCAGGCCAATATAAATCGACAAATAATTATTGATTTTGTTGATGAGAACAAAAAACAATTGTTTTGGCAAGCGGTTAGTGAATCCAGCTTTAGCCCTAATGCTACACCAGAAAAACGAGAAGAACAATTAAATGCCATTGTAGAAAAAGTCTTCTCTCAGTATCCACCTAAGCAGAAATGATATAAACTTTATAATTATCATAACATAATATGTTCTGCAAATAATTTTTGATTTTGTAGTTTTACTCAAAAGCAATCAAAAATTATGAGTACACTAAAAAATAAAGTAGCCCTTATTACAGGAGGCTCTAAGGGTATTGGATATGGCATTGCACAAGCATTACTTAATGAAGGCATTCATGTAGCTGTAACCAGTAGAGAAAATGCCTCTGCTCAAAAAGCTGCAGACGCGCTTAATTCCAACACCACAACAGGAGCAAAAGCCATTGGTATAGAAGCCGATGTTAGAGATTATAAAAGTCAGCAACAAGCCGTAGAAACCGTTTTAAAGCATTTCAATCAGTTAGATGTTATGATAGCCAATGCTGGCGTAGGGCATTTTGCAAGTATTGAAGATATCACCGAAGCACAATGGTATCAAACTATAGACACCAACTTAACGGGTGTTTTTTATTCCATTAAATCCAGTGTAGCGGCCTTAAAAGCATCAAAAGGCTATTTCATTACTATCTCAAGTTTGGCTGGGACTAATTTCTTTGCTAAAGGGTCTGCATATAATGCTAGTAAGTTTGGGCTTACTGGTTTTACACAAGCCGTGATGTTAGATTTAAGACAGTATGGTGTTAAGGTAAGTACCATTATGCCAGGGTCGGTTTCTTCCTATTTTAATAACCGTACACCAACCGAAGATGAGGCTTGGAAGATTCAAATTGAAGACATAGGCGAATTGGTAGTAGATTTACTCAAAATGAATCCAAGAACCTTACCGAGTAAAATTGAAGTACGTCCAAGTATGCCTCCAAGTAAATAAATCTAGTTTTTAACAATGCGTTTACTGGCAATTAATATGTTATTGGCGTAGAAGTTGGCAATATATATACCTGCACTTAAATGGCTGATGTCTAGTTGAATCGGTTCAAAATTTGATATGGTTGTAGAGGTTACTTGTTTGCCATCTAAGCTCGTAATGTTTACTTTTAAAGAATTGTTTAAAGCGTTTTCAGCTTTAATGGCTATATAGGTGTTGGATGGGTTAGGGTATAGAGCGATATTAAAATGGTTTGTTTCGCTTGTAATATCTTCAATGCCCAATGTATTGTCTATGGTCCATGAAACCATATAAACATGAAAAGTATCATGGTTATCAACTCTCAGATTGGTAGTGGCATCTGTTACTGTAACCGATAAGGTGTTTATTCCAGAATCCAAATCGGTTTCTAAAATAGAAACAGCATCTACATTTGTGGCAAATTCACCAGAGTTTAAAGTCCATGTGCTTTCTAGAGTATTGGGCACAGGTTTTACCAAACTCAATTCAAAATCTATGGGAAAGCTTGAGTTATCAATTGAATTTGAGACAGGGGTATAAGAATCTATAGGATTAATAAGGGTGTGTATTTTTTCAATCATCCCTTCTTTACAAACGGAACAAAAGGGCACGTTCAAATAACGCATTTTACAATTTTGATGTGGCCGGTACCAACTTGCCGCGGTACCAGAAGTTGCATACGCATAAATGCCTATGCCATTATCGCCTATCCAGTTTTTCCATTTTACCAAACTCGGATCAGTTTCCTGGGTCATATTGATGGCTTCGGCCGCCAAAAGATCGCCGGGGTAATATTCATCTTTTAAATTAAATAGCGAATGCCCCAGTTCATGTATGGCTATTTCACTTGCACTAGTTCCTGTAGAGGCAAAAGGGTAGGTGCCGCCACTGCCGCCATACACATCGGAGTTCACTAGAATGATGGTCTGATCATACTCCGGAAAATTATTAGCAAGTACTGTACTTATTGTGGCATAATCTGAGCTATACAATAAGCGATGGTAGCCATAGCTATCATAGCTGGTATTAAAATAGGTGTCTGCCGAAGTGATTGGGGAAGCCGGCTCTGTAACATCTGTTGCCGTACCAGGGTGGTCTGAGCCACTCTCGTTAGAAGGCACCTTTATAGCATATACATTAAAATAATTACTGTATTCAGAAAATGGAGATTGCCCAAACATGGCGTTTATAAAACTATTGGCATCTATAATGAAGTCATCGAGTTCGCTTTCTTGGTATCCTTCACTTAAAATCACTAAGTTGATTCTTTTATCAGTATTGCCAGATAACTTTAAGGTCTCCACATCAAAGGTTTGGGCTGTGAGTTGTAACCCGCCAAAAATTAATATGATGCAATATACAAGTACTTTCATAGCGAAGTAATTGAGGTTTTATTAAGTACAGTCTGTTTACCCAAAGTATCATTAGCATTCAAAATGGTTATATACCTTGCTTGGGGTTCCAGTTTTAGCCTTAAAGTAAATTGTGCACTATCCAATACCAATGTTCTTACTTGGAATTTTTTAGAGTCATCCACATATTCTATAGTTTTTATAAGTGGGTTTTTTATAATAGTACTTTGTAATGTATTATTGTTTTTATCTAGTTGTAAACATTTTAAATCACCCGATTTTCCCGTTTCATCAACTAGTGTATTTTGGGTTTTTGCAGAACCGTTGGTAATGATTTTATTAATTAGTTTTATAGTGCTATCACCATAAGCATCTTTATAAATAGTATAATTTAAAAAGATAAGTTTAGATATTTTTTCAGGGGAATTGGTGGTTTCTAAAACAGTCTGTTTTAAAGCACACGCTGTTAAAAGCACACCTAGTATTAGGCTATAGGCTATAAGGGTTATATTTCTAAAAAGACACATTTTCAAAATGCTCATTTTAGGGGTAAAGTTACTAATTAAAACCGTAGTCCTTACATATAATTATTGAACCATGATACGAACGCCCTCACTATGACTGCTAAATTCAGGAGCATACATACTCTGTATCGTTGTAATTCCATTACTCATATTCCCCGCATTATTAACACGTAAATCATACTCAAACACATAAACACCTTTGGGTAAATAATCGAAAAAGAAATTGGTAGAAGCATCTTTTGTGGCTTCATAATACCCCAAACCATCTTGCCATTTGTATTCAGAAAGGACATTAATGGGTTCTAGTCCCGCGGCGCGCATATCTTTCATGTGTACAAATTCCATAGCACGATCACTTTGCAATTCAATACGAACACGTACCAAATCACCAACTTTTAAAGGTACCTCAGGAGAGATTTCTGAAATAACCTCACCACGATCTGTATTGGATTTAAGGAACAGTTTCTTTTTAAGTTGGAGTGGGGTAACTGCCGAGGTGATCTTATCCATATCTTCAAAATATTGCCAGTATAAACTGCCCCAGGCAATACCATCCCCTTTTTTGGTCAGTGTTACTTCGCCCATCTCAGGTTTAATTTCAGATCCCGACCAGGATGTTTTATAGTAACCTGTTCCTGCTTCCACTTTAACGCCTTCTAGTTTAGATGGTGTTATGGTTTCATTGCCCATTACTACATCTACCATATCGGTTACACTTAACCAATCACTTCCCTGAAGTAGTAAGGCATATACAGCATCGGTTGTGGCCTTAGTGGTTTTCCATCTATTGGTTTGCTTGTTTTTAAGCAGCCATATCTTAAGATTATCAATGGTCTTGGTATCGTTTTCAATTTCTGAAAACGCTTCAATAAGCAGGGCCTGGGTTTCAATAGGGGCTTGGTACCAAAACCAAGATGGGGTGTTTGCTTTCCAGTACATACCCAACTCATCAGACATGATGCTATGTTCTTTAAGTGATTTTATTATTTTGTTAGAAGTAAGGGTATCATCCATTCTATAAGTAACCAAAGCCATGAGGCCTTTGGCATATAACGAACGACTTAACCAATACGATTTAATTTGAGAATGGTAGTAGTTCATGATATCTGCCACCTCCTTAGAAACTTTAACATCTGGGAAAAAGCTACGCATGTATAAGTAATGCAACTGGGTGTAGCTTAGGTGGTCTTTACTTAAATCCACTTTGGTGTTGTATTTGGTAAGGTCTTTATATTCTTTAATAAACTGGGTGTCTAGATAAGCGATGGCGTTTTCTATCATCTTAGAACCTTCCACTCCGCTTAAGGCGACTCCAAGCTGTTTTAAGTGACCAAACCCAGTAATGATATGCTGTGTAATATATCTATTGGCACGACCGCCATTAAACCACGGCCAAGCACCAGACCCCATTTGGTTATTTTTTAGTTTATTGATGGAGCTTAGTAGTTCGTTGTTCATCTTATTCATATCGAACAAGAGGCCGATACGTTTTTTCTGTTCAGTTTCACTTTGTGCATCACGTAGCCAAGGAGTTTCCTGAATAAGTAAACTTTTTAGTTCATCATTTTTCTCAAGATTGGACATAAGAACATCTTGGGATTTCCACTGATTAAAAACGGCTTTGATTTTCGGATTGCTGTTCGCAATGTGGCTTGCCAATGCATTGGCATAATACCTGCTAAAGGTCTGTTCATTACACTCATAAGGGTATTCCATTAAATAAGGCAGGGCCTGTAAGGCATACCATGCCGGGTTGGAGGTCATTTCCAATGTTAGTTTATGGTGCTTGAGAGTAGTTGAGGTATTGGTTTTTAATTTGTCTAGCGTAAACGTTCTTGTTTCGTTACTACGAATCCACATAGGTAGGGTTTCGGTTACCAGCATACGGTTGGAAAGTACGGGTAGGGCATTTTGCTCACCATCGCTAAAATCTCCTGATTTGGCAATCACTTTATACTGAACCGCGTCTACGGTATCTGGAATGTTTAATGTCCAAGATACCTGGGTATTGCCTTTGGGATCTACTGCAAAAGGTTTGCTATGTTCTAAATTGTTAAGGGCGGTATTAATATCTGCACCACTAATAGCATCCGTTAAAACTAAATAGGCCTGACCAGAAAGTGGGTGAGGGCTCAAATTTGCAATTTTAGTGCTAATGGTTATTTGGTCGCCCTCACGTAAAAATCGGGGTGCATTGGGAATAACCATCAACTCTTTTTGGGTAACAGCAGTTAATGTTTTAGTAGCATGCTCTAAAGTTTTTGTATGTGCCAGTAGTTGTAGTTTCCATTGGGTTAAGGCTTCAGGCGTTGTAAAGTTAAAGCTAACATGACCATTAGTATCTGTTTGTAAGTGCGGGAAGAAAAAGGCGGTTTCTTCTAGATTTTTACGAATTTGAATATTTTCAAAATCAGTATCAATTTTTGTATTTACTCCATTGGAATTCTCCTCAATATTTTCACCATAACTGGTAACTACAACTTCATTTAAAGCTGTACTGTCACTTATTTTACTAAATGCTACTTCTTCAAGTTGCATTTCATCTTCAAGAACAATACCTGGTGCTCGACTTCCATATATGGCATTAGTACTCATCCCTCTTATCATAACGTTGCGATTACCAAAACGAAATCCAAACCAATTAAACGTATCATAGTATTGAGGTGCTGGGTAATTTAAAACGGTGCGCTCATTATAAACCCTAAAATATTTGGTACCAAAACTATTATAGGCTCTACTGTGGTTATTTGAAGCATAGTTGGTACTGTTTATTGGGTTAAAACTCCAAGAATGCGCTTTAAACTGGTCTAAAGAAGCATCGTACATACTGGCCAATAATTCTGCACTTACTTTTTCGCCTTTGGGGCCTTTTATAAGAAAGCTCCAGGTTTCATCCGTGCCAGGTTGTAGTTTGTCCCTAAAGGTATTGGTCTCAATATCTAAATCGGTACTAGGGTAGGGCACCGCAATATGTTTTGTGGCCGATTGAAAGCTGTTAAATGCCGCATAGCTGTAATGTACGGCAAAGCCCCCCATCGTTTCTTGGGTTACGGGAATACGGATTGTTTTTTTATCATTATTAAGTTTAATAACTTCGGTCTTTACAACTTTATGGTCTTTTTCAATCGTAACGGTTACATATAGATTGTTGGCTGCCGAAGCAAAAGTAATCATTGCCGTTTCACCAACTTTATAACTTGGTTGGTTACTGGTAACACTAAATAATTGATGGTCTGCCAAAGTGTTATCATCATCACTGTACAAGGTGGTTTTAATTTCATCCTTTACCAACTGCCCAAATTTATCATGACTTTCTAAGGCAATAAGGTATTGTCCAGATGTCCATTTTTTAATATTACCAAGTTTTAATTCCTTAGAAGTTTCAGTATCAAAGGCTGCTTCAAAAACCAAAGCGCCCTTGTCCCAGTTTTTGGCATCATGTTCATTGTTATAAGCATCATGAGGAAAGAGCGCCTTAAAACGGTCTTTAGAAAGGGCTTGATAATCGGGTGCTGCCCAGGGGCGTGTCCTTAAAACATGTTTAGGAGCTTTAAGTTTATAGATTTTTATGGTACCCGTTGCAGGTACAAACTCCCCATTTAAGTTTTTAGTGTCAATTTGTATACTGTGGTCTTTCTTGGTTTTATCTAAAGCAGACTGCAAAGACATGTTTGCAGTTAAAGCATGATAACCAACATTTACAATAGTAGAGGTACTACGGGTTTCACCATTTAAATCGGTTACATCGGCCGTTACTTCATAATTAAAAATGGGCAAGTTGTTTTTGTCAACGCTAGTATCTGGTTGCGCTTTAAAGGTAATATCAAAATTACCAGAAGCATCCGTTATGGTTTCGCCATGGGTAATTTCTTGGGGTTTACTGCTAAACCACGGGCGATACCAAAAATACCAACGCGGATACTGTACCTTACGGTGTACGCGATACACCACCTTAGCATCACTAATGCTACTGCCCGCATAGGCCATAGCATTTCCTTTTACAGTTACAGAATCGTTAACCTTAAACGTTTCGGTAATAGGCGTAAATTTAGCTTCAAATTTAGGGCGCTTATAAGCCTCAACAGAAAAATAGTGTTCTGTATAAAAATCTTCCTCCTCACCATCAAATTCAATATAGTATTCACCCGTTAAACCATCGTTGGGTAATATAAACGTTCCAGATACCGATCCGTATGCATTGGTAACCAATTCCAATTCCTGCACTTCATCATCATTAACATTATATAGTACAGCATAAACAGCTTCGTTGGCCACAACCTCCGATTTGTTGTTTTTGGTTTTAAGGGCTATGGCTTTAAAATGGACTGTTTGTCCGGGTCTGTAAATACTTCTATCGGTAAACAAAAAGGCTTTATAAGTAGTTTCAGGTTTGTCACGCTTATAATATCTATTAACATAGTAATTGCCAAAATAAGCCTGTTCGGTTTCATGCTTAACTTCAACAAATATATTTCTATAGCGATCACCATTCTTTTCTATTTCAATATAGCCTTGGCCATCTGTAATGTAGTTTTTATAATAGGTGCTTTGGTTGTTGTTTTCATTATAGCGTAACCTAACGGATGCGTTTTTAATGGGTTTGCCATTGTTTCTATCAACAATTTGAAAGCTTTTATAACGTTCGGTTTCCAATTCCACCAAAGCCAAATTAGTAACCTGTACAGTGCTAAAGGCAAAAGTGTCTTTATCTACCAGGGCCAATATTAAATAGGTGCCGTGGTCTAGTTTAGGTATAACGATCTCCGTATCATGGGTTTGGTAATCATGTTCATTACGTAAAGCACTGTTCCAGGCTTGCGTAGTTTCTAACGTATTTATAAAGGCCCACTGTTCCTCTTTGTTGTAAAGCTTGTTAAAAGCTTTTAATTTATTACGAGTTAATTTAAAAACCTTAAAAGAAAGGGTGTCTAGGTTTTTATAATTTACCAAAACCCTGGTGTGTTGCTGGATGGGTAAGAAGCTTTCTGTAGTAATCCGTAGAGATTGTTGCGTTATTTGTTGTTTTAGAATAGCACATTTTTCAGCAGCATGGCTTTTTGGGAATTTAGCGATAACCGCATTGCAAATGTCCATCGCGTCTTTAGCTTTCCAACGGTATTCATCATTTACCATAGGCTCGTATTGCTGGCTTTGGCCGTAATACACCGTAGCAATTTCAAAATCATAAAGTCCGGAGATAGCATTAGGTTCCAAAGCATGGCGTTCGGCCTTTAGAGTTTTTAGCAATAAGGCTTCCTTATCATCAAAAGTGGCATGCTTCTTTACAAACCTTAAGCGTTCCATATTCACATCAGTAAGTGCTAGAGGGGAAGCATCTTTGAGGTGGAACTGAATAAGGTCCTGATAAATTTTTAAAGCCTGTAATTGCAGCGATGTGGAATCTTTAGAAGTCAGTTGCAATCTTGAAAAGGTTTTGGCATCACTAATCAATTCAGGGTTGTCAATCTCAAACTTATAAGCAGGTTTTGTTATATGGGTTTCATCCGTTTTATAAAAATCAAGAGCTTCATGACTCAAAAAATCGAATAAAGTAGGACGGTATAATTTAGAATCTTTTTTAAGTACCAATAGCGCATCGAATGTTTCTAAGGGTTCTAATTGCAGCATTAGGCTACTTTGCAAGGACTGTTGGTATTGTAAATAGATTTCATCAAAAAGGGTTTGTAAATCCCAGGTTCTAAAATCATTGGTATTTACTTTTTCCTCCGTTTTGGTACGGTTATAGAACGTCCATCTATTCTGCATAAAATATTGCCAATATAAATTGGCCAATAAGCTGTGTAAAATATTTTTGGCGGGAAAGCTGGATTGGGCAATTTCAGCTTTAAAGTCGTTAATAATGTTTAATTGGGCATCTTCTTCCAGCACCAAGGCAAACTTGCTTTTAAAAAGCATTAACTTAATAAGTTGAGGTGTATTGTGGTCTTTGTGCGCTTTTACTTTAATAGGTTCTAGGGCCTTTAAGGCCGATTTTGGCAAGCCCTCCTTTTCATACTGTTCAACCTGTTCCCATAACGGGTCGTAGCCCTGTGCTTGGCCATGTGTAAAATGCATAGTAAAAAGCAGGAGGAGGAGTACCACGTAGCGGTTCAAGTATTGTAGAAAAAAGGAATTAAGGGATGCAAATTCTCCGTAGGAGATAGACCTATTGAATGCCCTGCGGGCAAAATGCTTTAATATTAAAAAATTCATCTTCCGAATATTTGTTTTTTCAAAACCTAGTGGGTTTTTGTGTTTCTCATTCAAAAGCCATTCCAAAAGCATAAAACCACAAACAATATTTTTAGAAGCATAAAGTTAGTTGTTTTAGTATTGAAAAAGAAAGTTTATTTTTGCATCCTATATCCATAGTCCCATGAGAATATTTATGTTGTTTTTATTAATGCCTGGGTTTATTTTGGGCCAGGCACCTCTTGATAAAGCCCAAGCCTATATAGATAAGCAACAATTTTTTGAAGCGGAGGTTATTACAAAGCAATATTTAAAAACCCACTCCAACCACTTACAGGCCATAGAAATGTTGGGTGATATATATAGCCATCAAAAAAAGTGGAATCAAGCCATAACCCAATATAAAACGCTAGTAGAAGCCAAACAGAACTATGCCAACTACCATTATAAGTATGGAGGCGCATTGGGAATGAAAGCCCTTTCAGTAAGCAAAATAAGTGCCTTAACCATTATAGGCGATGTAAAAGCAGCCTTTTTAAAAGCAGCACAGCTAGACCCCAACCATATAGAAACCCGTTGGGCCTTAGTAGAATTGTATATGCAATTGCCCAGTATTTTGGGAGGCAGTAAAAGCAAGGCTTTGGAATTTTCAGATGAACTGGAAGCCCTATCCAAAGTAGATGGTTATTTGGCTAAAGGCTATATCTATGAATACGATAAAGAAGTAGAACAAGCTGAAACCTATTATAAGAAAGCGATAGCCGAAGGCGGGTCCTTAACCTGTTTTGATAAGCTAACCAAACTTTACGAACAGGAAAGCGAACCCTTAAAGGCGATTGCAAACATAGAAGCAGCACAGCAAAAACACACCAAGAATGTATTGTATTATGAAATAGGAAGAATAGCAGCGCAGCACGGTACAGAACTTAAAAAAGGCGCCCTGTGTTTACGCATTTATTTAAAGTGTTATGTCCCCTCAGATGGCATTCCCAAAGCCTGGGCACATTACCGCTTGGCACAAATACATATGCTGCAAAACAATAAGCAAGAAGCTTTAAAGTATATTGATTTGGCTTTAGCAGAATTTCCCGAAACAGAACCCTTTATAGAGCAAAAAGAACATATTTTAGATATGTAGGTTGTTTTTGGTCGCAGTCTCGGTCGCAGTCTCGGTCGCAGTCTCGGTCGCAGTCTCGGTCGCAGTCGCAGTCGCAGTCTCGGTCTCAGTCTCAGTCTCAGTCTCGGCTACAAGTTAATCCCGTAAGTATGATCACGCTTGAGTAAACAGTCCTTAATCTTTCATCTAGCATCTAACATCCAGCATCTAACAGCAAAGCGGTCTAGTGTCTAGTGTCTAACAGCAAAGCAGTCTAGCATCCAGCATCCAACATCAAAGCCGTCCAACATCTAAAAAAAACATTCGTGAATTCGTGGCGAAAAAACTATATTTGAAACCAACAATCCAAACAAATGAACGTACATTTCATCGCCATAGGAGGTTCCGCCATGCACAATCTGGCTTTAGCATTACATAATAAGGGCTATCAAGTAACAGGAAGTGATGATGAGGTTTTTGAACCCTCCAAATCCAGATTACAAGCAAAAGGCTTACTGCCAGAAAGCTACGGCTGGTTTCCCGAAAAAATAACAACCAATCTAGACGCCGTGGTATTGGGCATGCACGCCAAAGCAGATAACCCCGAACTGCTAAAGGCCCAAGAGCTCAAATTAAAAATCTATTCCTATCCAGAGTTTTTATATGAGCAATCCAAACACAAAACCCGTGTAGTAATAGGAGGTAGCCACGGAAAAACCACCATAACATCCATGATTTTGCATGTTATGCATTACCACGATAAAGATGTAGATTATATGGTAGGTGCCCAACTAGAAGGCTTTGATGTTATGGTAAAACTAACCGAGCATAACGATTTTATTGTTTTAGAGGGCGACGAGTACCTAAGCTCACCCATCGATCCCCGTCCCAAGTTCCACCTATACAAACCCAATATTGCCTTGTTAAGTGGCATTGCCTGGGACCACATCAACGTATTTCCAACCTATGAAGACTACGTAAACCAGTTCCGCATATTTCTAGATTCCATAGTTCAGGGAGGCAGCATTACCTATAACGAAGAAGACCCAGAAGTACAGTTACTAGTAGGAGTATGCGAAAATACCATACGCAAAATAGCATACAAAACACCAGCCTATCGTGTAGAAAATGGGCAAACCCTATTAGAAACTCCAGAGGGCGATTTGCCTATAGAAGTTTTTGGCAAGCACAACCTAAATAATTTAGCAGGAGCCAAATGGATTTGCCAGCATATGGGCATTGACGAAGCCGATTTTTACGAAGCCATCACAACCTTTAAAGGCGCTAGCAAACGCTTAGAAAAAATAGCAGAAAGCAACACCAGTGTAGCCTATAAAGATTTTGCGCACTCGCCCAGTAAAGTACAGGCCACTACCAAAGCCGTAAAAGAACAGTATAGCAATCGTACCCTAGTAGCCTGTTTAGAGCTGCATACCTACAGTAGTTTAAATGCCGAATTTTTAAAAGAATACAAAGGCGCCCTAGATGCTGCCGACGTAGCTGTGGTGTTCTACTCCCCACATGCCGTAGCAATAAAAAAATTAGAAACCATAACCCACAAGCAAATAGCTGAGGCATTCCAACGGGAAGACCTAATTATCTACACCAACCCCGAAGATTTCAAGAATTTCCTGTTTTCGCAAGACTTTAATAATAAGGCGCTGTTGCTTATGAGCTCCGGTAATTATGGCGGATTGGATTTTAATACCGTTAACAAGTTGATTAACTAGTAGTTAGAGCTAAATAAAAATTTTAACTTTTCGCAACATAATAATTGTTTTATATTCGAGTGCTAACTCTCTGATAAATTTTTTTAAACAAATAATAAAAAAACAATCATTATGAATGATGAAATTAAAGAAGTTCTAAAAAAGAGCTTAGCAGGTAATCATGGTTCTGAAAAAAACAATCTCATTGCAGATACCATTAAGTTACTTATCGATTCACCGGACATTATGAGTCACGAAGTCCCTCACGATCTTCTTTTAAGATTAGATCCCATAGCCGATAAACTCAATCCCGATTACGATTTAAAGGTTATAGCGGATTTTGTGGATAGCATCCATCCTGTTTATAGATTTATTAAAGAGTTCGATTTCTCAACTCTGGAAAACGGTATCAATAATCTTGATAGTATGGAAGATTATTATAATATGCCGGATGATGACTGGGAATATATGGGATTGGTATTTAATTGGGCTTTTATAATTAGAATAGAATCCAAATTACGATGTTCGCCTTATGAAGAAAGAAAGATAGCCCCCTATAAATTCTTTGACTTAAAGAATTTTAAAGCCGTTGGAAAAGATGGTAAACCTTTAAGTAGTATTATGGGATTGATGATGTAATTTAAAAATATTTACTCATTTTAAAAATCAGCTGCGCTAAAAAAACAACTAGCGTAGCTGATACATTCGTGAATTCGTGGCGTTACATAGCATCAACCCGAAACCCCATCCTGTCAAATAAAATAAATAAGTAAATATCGTCTGCATCAAAGCCTTCCCGAATTTTTTGGAACGCATACCGCATTTGCGATTCCACCGTCTTAATAGAAACCCCTAGCTTATCCGCAATCTCTCGGTATTTATAACCCTTTTCCTTGCTTAAGTACAACACCTCCCTACACATAGCAGGTTAAGACTGTCATTTATAGCATTTTAAAATAAAGTAATCTCTGCTGTTGGGTAAGAAACATTATATGTGTAACACGTAGGATTGTATGTTAAAATTGTGTTAAAGTAGGTTGCTGCAGTAAGGGTTTTTGGTTTTTCAAACGTATTAGTAATAGATTTGGAATCAAAATGTCTGCAGGTTTGGTGTTTTGCAGATTTTGGTTTTTTAATATTTTTAATATTTTTTTTTCACTAAGATATGGCAGGTGTTGGTTATGGTGACTTCAAAATACACCTGCCTATCTTTTTTTGTGCCAATAGGATGCCCGGTTGATTAAAGCAAGAAAAGAGAATAGAGAGAAGAGAATAGAGAATCAAGGACAGCTAACCGACTTTACAACAAACAACTAAACATTTAAAGTAATAAGTGAGAATAAATTTCTTTATTAAAAGAAAAAGTTGTATATTTATGATGTAAAAATACCGCAGTCTGTACTGATTAGTTAACTGAATCGAGGGCTATTATAATTTGAGAGAAAAGCTTATGCGGGCTGTGGTTTTGCAAACCTCTAATTATAGGTGCCTTATGTGGAACCTAAACC
Organism: Aestuariibaculum scopimerae; assembly: GCF_059428085.1. Classification (NCBI taxonomy): domain Bacteria; kingdom Pseudomonadati; phylum Bacteroidota; class Flavobacteriia; order Flavobacteriales; family Flavobacteriaceae; genus Aestuariibaculum; species Aestuariibaculum scopimerae. The sequence goes on along the minus strand of NZ_CM182089.1, from coordinate 554,621 downwards.
ATCAATCATTCACACTATTAACCTCAATCCAATACCCATCTGGATCTTGAAAAAACACCTGCCTTATACCATCACCTCGAATGCTAATCGTGTTGGTCTTACCAGGCCAATTAGAAAAAACAATGCCCATCGTTTTAAGTTTAGCAACAAAAGCATCAAAATGAGAAGTTGTTAAAGCCATGTGCACCCCTTTATTAACCAATACCTTGCCTTTAACTGTTGAAGCAGCAATAAGATGTAACTCCTTACCCTCGCCAAGCGAAAACCACCGGCGCCCGGCCCTTTGTGTTCTGTTTTCAATTTCCTTTAAGTTTAAAGCCTGCATGTAAAAATCGGCAGAAGCATCAATATCCTTAACCGACAAAGCCACATGGTTAAAAACCATCGAAAAATCGGTATCCTCTTGCCCCATCGCAACATGGTAACATAAAATTAAAAAAAGAGATAACAGTGTATATTTCATAATAATATGTGTTTAAATTTATTTTAAATTATCTTTAAAAAAAGCAATGGTCCGGTTCCAAGCCAAATCAGCTGCCTCCTTATCAAACCGGGGCGTCGTGTTATTGTGGAATCCATGATTAACACCCTTATAAAAATAAGCCCTATAGTCAACACCATTTGCTTTTAAAGCCGCCTCATAATCTGGCCAACCCGCATTAACCCGAGTATCCAATTCAGCATATTGCAACAATAAAGGCGCTTTAATATTGACAACATCCGCATCAGCTGGTTGTCCGCCATAAAAAGGCACCGCAGCAGAAAGCGTGGGGACTTTAACAGCCATCATATTGGCAATCCATCCCCCAAAGCAAAACCCTACCACACCAATATGGCCGTTACAATTTTCGTGTAACATTAAATAGTTGTAAGCAGCAATAAAATCCTCAAGCATCTCATTGCGATCACGCTGGCGTTGCATGGCCCTGCCATCATCATCATTACCAGGATATCCGCCCAAAGGCGATAAAGCATCAGGTGCCAAAGAAATAAAGCCTTCCAGAGCAGCACGCCTGCTTACATCCTCAATATAAGGGTTTAGGCCCCTGTTTTCATGCACCACAACAATACCTGGCAATTTGCCCGTAGTATCTTTGGGCATCGATAAAAGCCCCTTAATACTACCGCCACCCTTAGGGGAGTGGTAAGTAATATATTCAGAATCTAAGTTAGGGTCATTAGGCTGCACCAGTAAGGTATCTGCATAATTAGGAGAAATAAAACTTAAAAGCGAAGCCACCGTAATGCCCCCAACGGCAAAAAGTGACAGTCTCTCAACAAATTGACGGCGGTCAATCTTATTATGTGCATAATCATCATACAAGTCAAAAACCTCCTGACTTATATCGTCCTTTTTTAATGCCTTCATTTTTTGGATATTTAAATTGGTTATACAGTTTTTATTTTAGACTAAAGATTTGGCCAAAAGATTAAAAAGGAACAGTCTAGTAACTAAACTTAGGTTGTATAGGTTTCTTTTAGATACTATAAATGGCCTTGTTTTTCTTTTTCAAGCTGTTTCACGCTTTTTTGTACACCATTCCATTCAATACATTTATAATTTTAATTTCTACCTTGTTTATACACTGCTACTTAAGTCTATAATTAAGAATTTAAATTATCAATTGTTGAATTATAAATTTACAATATTTATATTTGATATATGCAAGAAAAGTTAACACCGTTTTCAATAAAATATTGGTCGCAAGACGATCAGCCCCGAGAAAAGCTACTATACAAGGGAAGAACAGCCCTAAGCGATGCCGAACTAGTGGCCATATTAATAAGCACAGGAAGCAAAGACGAAAGTGCCGTAGCCCTATGCAAGCGTATATTATCTAGCGTAGACAATAATTTAAGCGAACTAGGAAAACTGTCCATAAAACAGCTTATGCAATTCAAGGGCATAGGCGAAGCCAAGGCCATTACCATAGCTGCAGCCTTGGAGCTTGGGCGCCGTAGAAGGGGCATAGAAGCTCTTGAAAAACATAAGATAAAATCAAGCCGTTCTGTATTCGAATTAATGCAACCCGTAATAGGCGAGTTACAGCACGAAGAATTTTGGATTATTTACTTAAACAATTCCAATAAGGTTATAGAAAAAAGACAATTAAGCAAAGGCGGCATAACAGGAACCATGGTAGATACCCGGTTGGTGCTTAAAAATGCCCTGGAAGTGGGGGCAACGGCGTTAATTTTGGCACACAACCATCCGTCAGGCACATTAGTGCCAAGCCAAGCCGATAAACAAGTAACACAAAAGCTAAAACGAGCTGCAGAAAGTTTAGATATAAAAGTACTAGACCACCTTATAATAACAGAAAATGCATACCTTAGTTTTGCCGATGAAGGTCTTATTTAAAACTTAAAAATGCTTCTAGTATACACACATAGTGTTTCACCCAGACTAAAATACATTTTTAGGCACATATGCATTCGTATATTGGGGATAGAAGTAGCATTTACAACCAAGATAGAAGACTTTATAGCACACGACAGCATAAAAATGTCGTACACCAGGCAACAGCTTAGTAACGAGTTTTTTATAAAGAGCCACGAAATACTATTTGAACAAGGGCTAAACGACATAGAAATCAATGTTCAAAACTGGGGGTATACCAAAGGGTTCTTTTTTAATGGCGATAAAAGCGCCCTGCCGTTCGATATCTTTGCGGCGTCCTTTTACCTGTTGTCCAGATATGAAGAGTATTTGCCCCATGTAAAAGATGAGTACGGACGTTTTCTGGCCACCGAAAGTATAGCCTACAAGCATGGGTTTTTACAACAACCCGTAGTAGACATCTGGGCTTATAAATTTAAAGAAGCCATACAAAAACAATTCCCCGAATTTAAGTTTCCCCAAAAACACTATGCCGTAAAACCCATTATAGATGTGCCCAGTCCATACCACTTTAAGCTAAAAGGGATATTACGCACATTGGGAGGTACCGTAAAAGACCTATCCCAATTAAAACTAAAAAGTTTATATAATAGATATATGGTGCTTTTTGGTTTAAAGCACGATCCGTACGATACCTTTAAATATATCATCAACAAGCAAAAGCAAAGCAAATATAAATTCTTGTTCTTCTTCCTTATAGGAGACTATTCAACCTACGATAAAGGGATAAACCCCAATAAAAAGAAGTTTGTATCCTTAATAAAGCACGTGGCCGATTATTGCCATGTAGGTTTAAAAGCATCCTTTTTTGCCATTCATAACATGGCAATACTAAAAAAGGAAAAACTTAAAATGGAAGAGATATTGAACAACCCGCTAAAAGCATCAAGGCAATCCTTTTCAAAACTGAATTTACCAGAATCTTATAGATACCTTATAGAACTGGAAATAAAAGAAGATTACACCATGGGTTATGTAAGCCATATGGGATTTAGGGCAGGTTCCTGCACCCCCTTCTTCTTTTACGACTTAGATTATGAGGTGCAAACACCTTTAAAAGTATATTCCTATCATATCATGGATTATACGCTATTAAAGACACATTCGTTTTTAGATAAGAAAAAGGTTTTAAATGGAGTTATAAACGAAATAAAACAAGTAAATGGAGAATTGGTAACCGTATTCCATAATTATACCTTTAGCGATATAACACGTTGGAAGGGGTTTAAGGATTTGTTTAATATGATACTGGATTCTGTAGAAGAAACAAGTTAAAAGTTAGTATGTTAAATAATAATTCAAATGTTACCCTGAGCGTCAGCCTGACCAGCAGGCAGGAAGTCGAAGGACTGAACGTTCAAAAGCCCCACACACCAAGTAAAAATACCAATGGTGGCGTTTCGACCATGTCTTAACAACTAAACAAACCCAATATGAAAATCCCCAACATAACCGACATTTTTTTCGATTTAGACCATACACTCTGGGATTTTGATAAAAACTCGGCATTAACATTCCATAAGATATTTAAAATAAACCAGGTAAATGTTAACCTTACCGATTTTTTACACCATTATAAAGCCATTAACCTAAATTATTGGCGCTTGTACAGAAATGAGAAAATTGAAAAGGACGTATTGCGCTTTGGAAGACTTCACGACACGTTTTTAGCACTAAACCAAACGGTTGAAAAAGATACCATTAATCAACTTTCTAAAGATTACATAACCTACCTTACCGATCATAATTATCTATTTGAGCATACCATTGAAATACTGGATTATTTAAGCCTAGATTACAATCTTCATATTCTATCCAATGGATTTGAGGAAGTACAGTATAAAAAGTTGACGAAATCTAGTATTCATCATTATTTCAAGACCATTACCAATGGCGAAACCATAGGTGTAAAAAAACCAAATCCAGACATATTTTACTATGCCATAGAAAAGGCCAATACCAGCATTTCAAAAAGTATTATGATTGGCGACGGATTAGAAGCCGATATTTTAGGCGCCAAAAACATAGGTATGGAAGTTATCTTTTTTGATGAATTTAACCAAACCGTTGATGCCGATATAAAAAAGATTAATAAATTAATAGAGTTAAAAAAGTACTTATAATTGATACTAATTTGATTATAAAGTTGTTAACTAACTATATGCCGAAAAAAACTATACCATATTTATCCCTTTTTATAGTATTTAGCCTAATATTGGTATCCTGTACAGAGCCTATAGACTTTAAACAAGCGAACGATTTTGAACTGCATCCAGTAGTAGAATCTAGCTTGGTCCATTTTGACGAACCAGCCAGTAATTTTTCAGTACCTGCCAATACCTTTAAAGCCTATCGGGATTCTGTGGCTATTGATTTTTTTCGGCAGTCGTTCATGGTCGAAAACTTAATAAAAGCTGAGTTCGTATTTGAAATCACTACGTCCATCAACCGGGCACTGGAAGTGGAAGTCAATTTTTTAAATGCGAATGAAGTATTGCTACATACCTTTTCTTTTTCAGTCCCTGCCTCTCTGGACAACTCGGATATAACCCTGGGATATATAGAAACCTTTGAAGGTGCCACTTTGGAAGCTCTTAAAAGTACGGCCCAAATGGTATTCAAATTAAACATTGAACCCGGTCCCGAAATTGATGACAATACGCTGGGACGATTAAAACTAAAATCCAAAGGTATTTTTTACCTGTTGCTAGATGATACCTTATGAAGTTAAAGATGATCTGCTTTTTATTGGTTATCCATGTTGCTTATTCCCAGAACAAGCAAATCCTCTACGGCTTTTCAGAAATTCCACAGGCCCTGATACTCAATCCGGGGGGAAAGCCAACTAACGATTGGTACTTTGGTATCCCGTTACTGTCCCACATCCATACCAATGTGGGCATTACTGGCAGCACGGTGTATGATATTTTTGCCGATGATGGGGTGGACTTCAATACGAAACTTCAGCGGGCCATTTATGGAATGAATGCAAACGACTTTTTTAGTACCAATGCGCAGGTAGAATTATTTTCGGGCGGTTTTGCGTTTGGCAACAGTTATGAAAAAGATAAGTATATTAGCTTTGGGGTGTACCAGGAACTGGATTTTATCAGCTATTTTCCGAAAGATTATGCCGTTTTAGCAAACGAGGGGAACCAAAGTAATATTGGAAGGTATTTTAATGCCGGCCATTTAAAAGCTAAACTTGATGCTGTTACCGTATGGCATCTGGGGTACAATAAAAAGATAAACGACCGCTTGGTTATAGGGGCAAGAGGAAAAATATATTCAAGCATTATCGATATGAACACTACCAAGAACCGTGGTTATTTTGTTACCACTCAGGGCCAAAACAATATTTATAACCATGTGTTTGATCTGGATATGGAACTCAGGACCTCTGGCCTGGCCAGTTTAACGGAAGATGACACCGATGGGCAAGACGTATCCAAAGCACTCACAAAACGCATGCTCTTGGGAGGTAATCTTGGCTTGGGTTTTGATGTGGGGTTTACGTGTCAATTGGACAAGCAATGGACTTTGGATGCCAGCTTGTTGGATGTTGGGTTTATAAGGCACACCAAAGATGTTGAAAATTATGAAGTGAAAGGACAGTACAGTTTTGAAGGGGCCAATCCCATATTTTCAGAAACCGAACCCGGACAATCAGCAGATGATTATTGGCAGGAGATAGAAGATAACTTTGAAGATTTATTTAAGGTAGATACCACTACACATAAATACACCACATGGCGTCCCGTAAAATTGAATGCGTCCCTTAACTATGCTTTTGGCAAGAGGACCTATGAAGACTGTGATTGTTTAAGAACCAAATCGGAATACCAAAATGCCGTCGGGTTGCAACTGTATGCCATTAAAAGGCCCAAATCTCCGGAGTTGGCCCTAACCGCATACTACTATAGGAGATTATTTAAAGGCTTGCGTGCCAAGGCCACATATACTATAGATGCCTATTCGTTCTACAATATAGGCCTAGGGGTATCGGCGCACCTAGGACCCGTCAATTTCTATGTCATGGCCGATAATTTTTTGCAATATAAAAACATATATGATGCACAAGTTGTATCTTTACAAATAGGGTTTAATTATATATTTAATAACAATGAAGACTAGATTTTTTTTGGTGTTAGTAACACTTTTTATGATTTCCAATGTATTTTCACAAGCAAACTTAAATGCGTACAAATACGTTATTGTACCTAATAAGTATGATTTTTTAAAGGAAAAAAATCAATATCAGCTCAATTTGCTTACCAAGTTCTTATATGAAAAATATGGGTTTGAAGCCCTGTTGGAAGGTGATAAATATCCAGAAGATTTAATTAGAAATAGGTGTTTGGCTCTAAAATCAGATATAATAAAAGACTCGGGACTCTTTAAAACCAAGCTTGCCATAGAATTAAAAGATTGCAATGATGCTGTAGTGTTCACTTCCCAATTAGGTGAAAGTAGAGAAAAAGAATATGCCAAGGCCTATAACGAAGCCTTACGAAACGCTTTTAAAGATATAGAGGCCTTAAATTACACCTATACACCCGCACCTACTACTACTTTAGCACAAGAAGCAAACAACGCCATTGAAGCTGAAAGTAGTACTGCCAAGGAAATTGAGCAGTTAAAAGAAGAAATAAAAGCGCTTAAACAAAATAAGGCTGAGGTTGTAGAAACCGTGCCCCCAAAAGCCGTGGAACCAAAAACCGAAGTGCTTGAAGTAGCTGCTCCCAAAGTAGCCGTGCCTAAAAAAGAAGTGCCGGTTGAAAGTGCTAGCAATATAGAGGCCGGTGTAAAAGAAGTGTTTGCCAGTATGCTGTATGCCCAAGAAATTGAAAACGGTTACCAACTGGTAGATAGTACGCCTAAAGTAGTTTATAAAATAAGGAAAACAGGCCAGCCCAATGTGTTTCTAGTGGATGGAGAAAATGCTATTATTTATAAAAAAGGTGACAACTGGATTTATGAGTATAATACTAATGATGGTTTAAAGCAGAAAGAATTAAATATCAAGTTTTAAGTACGCCATTATTCTGGGTTAGGAACGACCGAAGAACCTGTTTCTTAAAATTGAGATTCTTTGGTAGTGTTTCAAGTACCATAATCCCGAATCCTGAATTAATACCCATATTTGCCTTTCCAGCGTTGTTTTAAGAATTCGCGATGCGCTTGTTCTCGGGCATTGTTTCCTGGATCGTATAGTTTAGTGTTTGTAATTTCTTTAGGTAAGAATTCTTGGTCTGCAAAATTATCTTGGTAATTGTGGGCGTATTTATAGTTATCTCCATAACCCAATTCTTTCATTAATTTGGTGGGAGCATTTCTTATCTCTAAAGGAACTGATAAATCCCCCGTTTCTTTTACCAATTGTTGCGCTTTACCAATAGCCATGTAAGCAGCATTGCTTTTTGGTGAGCAAGCTAAATAAGTAGCACACTGACTTAAGATAATTCTAGATTCTGGGTAGCCAACAGTAGATACTGCCTGAAAGGTGTTATTAGCAATTACCAATGCTGTTGGGTTGGCATTGCCAATATCTTCACTAGCCAAGATAAGCAACCTTCGTGCAATAAATTTTACATCTTCACCCCCTTCAATCATTCTAGCTAGCCAATATACGGCAGCATTGGGATCACTACCCCGAATGGATTTTATAAAAGCAGATATAATATCGTAATGCTGTTCACCTGTTTTATCATAGCGTGCTGTATTGCTTTGAATTTTTTGGTATACATAGGCATCAGTAATTTCAATAGTATCACTCCCTTCAGAGTTTACAATAAGCTCAAAAAGGTTTAAAAGTTTTCGGGCATCTCCTCCAGACAGTCTTAAAAGCGCTGTAGTTTCTTTTAATGTTATTGGCTTTTTAGATAAAAATTCATCTTCCTTAATGGCCCGCTTTAAAAGTGTTTCTAAGTCGGTTTTATCAAATGCATTTAAAACGTATACTTGACATCGCGATAAAAGAGCCGGTATCACTTCAAAACTAGGATTTTCGGTTGTGGCACCAATTAAAGTAATCCAGCCTTTTTCAACAGCTTGTAATAAAGAATCCTGTTGCGATTTACTAAATCTATGAATCTCATCAATAAACAGTATAGGGTTCTTTACAGTAAATAGACCTCCACTTTGCTTCGCCTTGCCTATAACATCCCTAACATCTTTTACTCCAGAGTTAATAGCACTAAGTGTGTAGAAAGGCCTGCCAGATTCATTGGCTATAATATTAGCAAGCGTGGTTTTTCCCGTACCCGGAGGGCCCCAAAAAATCATGGAAGGAATGAGTCCTTGCTTAATATGTTGCGTTAAAACGCCATCTTTACCAACTAAGTGGGTTTGACTCACATAGTCAGCTAAAGTTTTAGGTCTTAAACGTTCTGCCAAGGGTTCGTTCATAATTGTAAAATTACATTATTCCTTCGAAAACAGGAATCTTTTAAAAGAATTTCAGATGTTAGTTTTAATAAATTTGGCATACTGACATTTTAACATCCATATCTAAATTGGATAACTATTTGCTATATTTATGATTATGAAGGAACACAAGCATTTCAATTTTTCATTAGGTGTCGTTGCCTACCCTTTGTTTTTTGTACTTACCATTTGGGTTGTCTTTTGGTTGGAAGTCCGCTTTGGTTTCAATTTCAGTAAATATGGTATCTATCCGCAAACTTTAAAAGGATTTCCAGGAGTTGCGTTAAGTGTATTTATACATGGGAGTATCCAACATTTATACCATAACAGTATTCCTTTGTTAGTACTGTCTATGGCATTGTTTTATTTTTATAGGCCCATTGCTTGGAAAGTTATTGTATTGGGGATATTAGTTTCAGGATTTTTTACATGGTGCATAGGTAGGCCATCATACCATATTGGTGCCAGTGGTTTAATTTATGTGTTGGTAAGTTTTATATTTTTTAAGGGGGTTTTTGCAAAGCACTATCGCTTAATAGCCCTATCATTATTAGTTGTTTTTTTGTATGGTAGCATGATTTGGTATACTTTGCCCATAGAGGAGGGGATTTCTTGGGAAGGTCATTTATCAGGATTAATTACAGGCTTACTGTTTGCATTGGTGTTTAGAAAGGCCATAGCCAAGCCTAAGAAATATGATTGGGAAGAGAGCTATTATAACGAGGCAGACGATCCTTTTTTAAAACATTTTGATGCTGATGGTAATTTTATAGAACACCCAGACCCAGAAATAGAGGAGCACCCCCCATTATAAAGTATACCTACAAAAGAAAAGACGATTGATTCATAGTTTTGTCATTCAGGGGAAGGTATGACATCAGATTATGAACGTCTTTGTCGGATAGCCTCATAAAGAAACGCACCACAAGCTACAGACACATTTAAGGATTCTATGTCACCTAATAATGGGAGTTTGGCCTTGGCATCAACAACTTTTAATATAGAAGGGTTAATCCCCCGATCTTCAGATCCCATCAAAATGGCGCAGGGCTCTTTAAAAGAGACATCATAGAGTGTTTCATTAGTTTTTTCGGTGGCAGCAATCACTTTAATACCAGAGGCCTGCATATAAAATACGGCATCTTTAATGTGATCTACTTTACAAATGGGCACTTTAAAAACGGCACCCGCACTTGTTTTAATAGTATCACCGTTTACGGGGGCACCTCCCTTTTTTTGAATAATGATTCCGCTTACACCAGTGCATTCGGCAGTACGGATGATAGCACCAAAATTACGGACATCACTTAACTGATCCAATAAGAGGAATAAAGGCGTTTTACCAGATTCGGTAACCTGCATGACTAAGTTTTCCAAATCGTAAAAAGCAATAGGGGAGATTTGTGCCACAACGCCTTGGTGGTTGCCTTTAGTCAGTCGGTTAAGTTTTTCAATAGGAACATAAGAAACATTAATCGATTTTTGGCGTAGTAGAAATTCCAAATCAGAAAATAGCTCACCCCTCAATCCTTTTTGGAGGAAAACCTTATCAATCGTTTCATTGGCATTTAAAGCTTCAATAACGGCACGTATACCAAAGATTTGCGTTTGTTTTTGCATGGGGTAAAGGTATAAAAAAACCATCTAGTAAAGATGGTTTTAATTATAGTTTTACTGACAATTACCAATATTTGGATTAAGCTCAATGGGATTGCCTGGAGTCAAATCTTTATTGTTAAATGCCGAATAATCTTTACCATATTTAAGAGCCCTAAAGATAGCATTGTCTAAACCTTGATCTCCCTGACTTAAAATGCCTGAACCTGAAACTGGACTAATATATTCCCAAATAATCTCTTCATCATTATTAAGCTCAAAAAAGCGACCTTTTTGTCCTTCACAGATAAGTGTATTTCCATTTGGTAGTCGTTGGGCACTGGATATTATTTCAGACGAAAAATTACCAATGTCTTTATAAGACCACTCCGCTTGTAATGGACCAAAAGCTTCACCTGGATTAAAAATATAATCATTGCTACTATTTTTAGGTGGCGATATAATATCTACCGAAGAATAAGCAATGGGAACGTCTCTATCTAAACCATTATTGAAGATTAAAATTTTACCGCCATCAGGGTAATCGTTTGGAATCCAATGCGGATAATGTTGTCCGTATAGCGTTCTATCGTTTTCACTACCTAATTTATAGGCTATCGGATTTCCCCATCTGTATAAAATATCACCACCTTTGCCACGGGCTCCTCCAGAACTTGATGCAGCTTCTAAAGTAGTTGTAGAATGATCTATGACCATTATTTCACTGGTTCCTTGAAAACTGATTATAATTTCATCTAATTGCTCATTATATTGTATGGAATTAGCATGTAACCAATCAGCTTTGTTATTTGATCGTCCTATAAAATTAATATCCATTAACTGTGGGTTTTCACTTATTATACCATAATTGCCTTTGGAAGGATCAAAGTCTTGGATTAAATGATCCCAAATATTCCACTCCCATACAATATTAATATCATTATTCCCCACAAGTTCAACTTCTACAATCTGTTCATTGTAAAGTTCGCCGTCTGCTAAAGTACTTGGGTCTCTTCCTGCAGCGATTGCTTCTGCTTCAGTTATACGGGTAGCGACTAATAATAAAAGATTCCCATTTTTCAAGGCAATGGCATCGTGATGATGACTAAATTGATCGGAGCTATATTCATAACTCCAAATGAGATTATTGTCCCAATCAAATAATTCAATTACGCCTCCAATACCTCCAATTTGAATATTAGGGTTTAATATTTCCCCAGACCTTAATATAGACCCGTCTTCTAATAAGAATACAGATTTCCCTGACTTATAAGTACTGCTCCATTGATTAATAAGTCTTCCACAATTATCTATAAGGTAAGTTTCAGTAGATTTTGATGGAGTAAATAAGGTGTAACCATCAAAAATAGCTCTTTTACTTGTTACTACGCCAATGGTATTTGTAATAGGGATATCAATAATAACCTCAGGCTCTTCTTGGTCAGGAGAAAGTATAGGGATGTTGTTATCCTTAGTACAGGACATTAAAATTAGAAAAAATATAGTTGTGTATTTTAAAAAAGGGTGTTTCATTGTAAATAGCTTAATGATATAAAAGTAATAAGTTTAAATAATAAAGCCACCCAAAATATTTTGGATGGCTTTAAATTTAACATATGGGTATACTATTCGTCTTCTAAGAAACCAGTCCTTCTGTAGCCAGCATATTCAAATACTCTTGTTGGAACATCAGAAAACACAGCTTGGAAGTAAATACTATCAGTAACCGTTCCACTAGGGGCTGTGGCCCCGTTTTTAATCACTTTTCCATCAGTGATTGTAACAGTTACATCATAATAAAGCTCAGGTAAATCTGTGCCAGAAAAGGTTAAGGTACTCAAGTCTAAATTAACTTTAGATTTTAAACCCCAGCCATGTTCTAAATCATCCAACCACATTTCTGTTGGAATATTGGCAGCTGTATTGTAAGTGCTAATTGCACCATGACTGAAATCTGATCCGTCTCTTAATACGTCTACCACCCAATCTCCAGCAATCTCTGCAATAGCTGTTTCTCCTGGGTCTGGTTCACCACCTTCATCACAAGCAATAAATGATGAAATTAGTAATAAACTAAGTAACGGGAATGTTATATATTTTTGTATTGTTTTCATATTTATATATTTTTATGATTAAGGAGTTACTTTGGTCATTGTTACAGCAAAGCCAAAGGCATAGTCTGTTAAAGTTGCTGTCCATTTCATAACTTTTCCGTCAGGAGTTACTGTACCCGCAGATAAAGCACAAGGACCAAAACCACCAACACCACCGGCAGCAGAACTTACAGTACCTCCAGCTACATCAATAGTTATTATGGCAGGAAAAGCATAGGCGTTACCATATAACACTCCAAACTCATAATAACCTCCCATTAAGTCAGAGATATTATACCTTCCGTCAGTTCTTGAAGTAACAAGTATAGGACCACCAATGCCCCTACTATCTCTAATTCCATCATAAATACCAGCTGATGTACCATTGTTTTCATATACAACAACCGTACGAATTGCACTGGCAGCAAACCCATCAGAGTTTTCAACAGAGTAATTAATAGTGTAAAACCCAGGTGTACTAGTATCTAAATTACCAGATGTTTGAAATTCTACAGGAGCACCTCCAATAGAAGCATTTGCTCCAGGATCGTCAAAAGGTTGTCCAACTTCAGAATACATTAAAGCATCTCCGTTAATCGATATCTCAGGAAAAACCGTAACCGAAGATACGTTCCCCGTTGTTTCAGTATCGCAAGAACTCAAGAAGAGCGCTGAGATACATATTAAGCTTAATATTAAATTTTTCATAATCTATTTTTTTATTTTATTGGTTCCACCAGATAGGCGTTGTAATTGGCACTACCGCAGGGGCATTTTGATTCCTTGACGTTTCCGCAGTTGGATATAATAGTCGTTGTGGGAATCCATTTCCTAACACACCGTTTACAGAAACAGCAAATTCACCTGGAACATAAGCTGCATCACTTTGTGGAACTGATGATGTTGCAGGAATACCTGTTCTATGCCATTCAAAGAATGCTTCTGCTCCATTACCAGGGTAACTAGCTATCCATTTTTGTGTAATAATAGCTGTTAAGTTTTGGTCAAAAGTACCAGAAGGATACTCATAAACACCGCCAGAAGCAATGTAACTAGAACCATCAAGAGACCATTTATCAAAGTTTTCAGTTACAGCTGCATCATATAACGCTTTAGCTCCTGTACCACTATTGTAACGCTCCATAGCCTCAGCTTGCATAAATAAACTTTCTTCAAGACTAATAAAGTAAACAGGTGTTTCTGGAGAAAGTATAGCAACTGCAACAGAGTTAGGAGAAGCCGTACTGTTATAATCTCCTTGATCTAATGAATTTCCAGCAGTATAGAATAATGATATTCTTTCATCACTGTTTTCAGTTAAATAAGAGTGCATGGTTGTACTAGCTCTTAAATTTAAAGTTGTGTTCAACTGTCTTTTGTCAGACTCATATAATGGGTTACTTATGTTAGGAGCATCTGTAAACCCAGTTAAAGAAGCATCTTCATCTAAAAATTGTGCTCCAGAATTTAACATAGCAGTAATACCCGCTTGAGCTACAGAAGCTCTAGCTTCAGTTTGACGTAAGTAAATTTTAAGCTTTAGTGTATTGGCAAATTTAACCCAACCGGTCATGTCTCCACCAAAAACTAGGTCATCTGCACCAGGTGCATCACCAACAGAAGCAGCAAGATTTCTGCTTAAAGCATCGTCCAAATCTGCAATTAGCATATCATAGACAGCTTGTGCATCGTCAAAATTAGGTTGGAATATTAGAGGGTCGTTAGCTTCTGTATAAGGAATGTCTCCATACCAATCCGTTAACATATGGGAAAAATAAGTTTCCAAAACGGTTGATATTAAGTAATAATTCCAGTTTTCAGCTGCTAAAGCTTTTCTTTTAATGTTTCTGATATCTAATAGACCATCATAAGCATTTAACCAACCCGTAGTTGATATAGCGTCTGTAGTTCCAAGCGTATAGTTATCTACAACTCTATACTGACTTGAGGATAAACTTTGAGCCCAAAACTGAGACCAAATCCCTCCAATAATGGCCCAAGGAGCGCCTTGTACCCCAGCTACAGCTGTTATACTACCTGGTAATTCTACTGCAAAATCTAGATCGTCTGGAGTTAAATCATCTGGATCTCTGTTAATATCCAATTGCGAGTCGCAGGCGAATAACAATGTAAATGTTATTAATGTTAATATTATTTTTTTCATCGTATTTTTTTTTAATTATTAAAATGATACTTTAAGAGCCATACCATACGTTCTCTGTGCGGGGTTCGCAGCAAACTCTCCGAATTCAGTTTCAATATCATTACCACCAAAAGTTGTTACCTCAGGATCTACATACGGATTTTCATCAGGCGTCCATAGCATTAAGTTTCTTCCATATAGACTTACTGATAAGCTATTTATGCCAGTATTACCAATAATACTTTCAGGAAAATTATAGGATAAAGATAAATCTCTTAACCTTATAAATGTTTTGTCTATTACATGATTAATAGCTTCTGTACTTGGGTTATTACTAGCACTATAGTATCCAGTAATGGAACCAAAATCAATAGAAGTTGTATTTTCAGAATAGGTGCCATCTCCATTATCTACTACCGAGTTAGGTACAATAAATGGTTTTCTTTCATTATAAGTAGTCACTATAGAATTTCCTGTAAATGCTAATAACCTAGAAGTATAAGAGTACATTAAACCACCTTCTTTCCAGTCAAAAGCAAAGGATAATCTAAAGTTTTTATATTTAAGGGTATTTTGAAGCCCCATTACAAAATCTCTTTGTGAGTTACCTAGTTCTTGTTCATCTGTTGTTTGTAATGGAATACCTGTATTTGGATCTACTACTACTTGTCCGGCATCATTTAATAATGGTGTTCTACCAAAATAAACACCAAGAGGTTTCCCAACAACGGCCTTATAGTTAATATTGTATGCACTATTAATAGTAACTTCATCAATACCATCAATAAGATGTGTTACTTCATTTTCGTTTTTAGTGAAAGTCCAGTCTATGTTCCAACTAAAATCATCGTTTCTAAATGGTACTAGACCAAGCGCTACTTCAATACCCTTATTTTCTAAGTCCATATAATTACCAAATACTTGACCATATCCTGTTGAATTAGGTAATAATAAACCAATAATGGCACCGTCGGTTGTCTTTTTATAAACAGCAACATCGGCAGTAATTCTGTTATTAAAGAAACGACCTTCAAGGCCTATCTCAAATTCATCCGTAAACTCAGGCTCAATGTTAATGTTTCCTAAAGTTCTTGCAATTTCAAATGAATTAATTCCATTAAAAGGGAAATTAATAGATCCAAAATAAGCTGTTGCTACGGCTTGAAGAGCTGAACTTTCAGTATTGTATAATGGAGCAGAGTTTGCAAGCGATGCATAACCCCCACGAACTTTTAGAAAGTGAGTGCCATTATCAACTACTATACCACTCAAGTTAGCCGATGGATAGAAAAAGGAATTGTTTCCAATTGCTAGTGTAGAAACCCACTCGTTACGACCTGTAAGGTTTAAATATACACGGTCTTTAAACGATAGAGTTGCTGCACCAAATGCAGAATATCTTTTAGCTTGACTATTTTGTTGAGCGGTTATGGGCTGTACGGCAGAGTTAGAAATCTCATAAAAATTTGGGATATCTAAATTTGTTACACTTACATATAAACTACTAAAATAGGAATTACTCATAGTTCCCCCTAACTGAGCTTCAATACCAAAATCATCACTTATGGTAGAGTTGTAATCCAGTGTCAAGAATGATTCATAACGTCTTCTTTGGTTTGTAGTTTCTGTAACACCACCTACATTATTTGAAGCCCCAAGTAATGCATTTGGAGATCCAGGGGTATAGTTGATTACTGCACCATGACTATGACGACCTCCGTTTGTAATGTCGGCACCTACTTGTAAAGTACCCACTAAATTATTGGTAATATCATAGGAGAAATTCATATTGCCATAAAAACGCTCTCTAGAAATGTATGTTTTATTTTCATTAATAACCCAATAGGGGTTTCTAGAATAAGGTGTATAGAAATTGTCATTCGTGTTAAAAGGATTGTTAAAATAATCTGCTAAATCAATAACACTAATACCTCTAGGTATTTGTAGTAGCTCTTGCATGAACGTTTCACCTTCACCAGCATTATCACCCTGACCAGTGTTTACAGCATTTTGTCTTGTTTGAGCATAGTTCCCATTAACACGGAACCTAAACTTATTGCCAGATATACCAGCATTCAAATTAAATGTATTTCTTGATATGGCATCGGCATCAGTAGGTATGATACCATCTGTGTCTACTTTCGTGAATATTAAAGAGAAATCCGATTTTTCACTACCACTGCTTAGGCGTACGGAATTAGTGAAAGATTGACCTACATCATAAAAGTCTCTAATATTATCTTCTAAATTAACATAGGGTTTGATTTGTTGGGTATTGTTAACAATTTGTCCCCAAACACGCACTTGGCCTGTGAATTCAGGTCCCCAAGAACCATTTTCATTAGTGGCCCCTTGACCACCTGTTGGTAGACCTGAATAGTCCACACCATTCCAACCTTGACCCCAACGTTGTTGTAAATGGGGAATTCTAGCTACTTCCATGAAGTCAACAGAACTATTTACTTCAACCTTAATTTTTTCACCAGAACGCCCTTTTTTTGTTGTAATAATAATCGCACCGTTTGCAGCTCTGGATCCATATAATGCTGTAGCAGCACCTCCTTTAAGCACGTTAATACTTTCAATAGAGTTGGCATCTAAATCATTGACATTAGTACCACCATCAAAAGATCTATTAACATCTGTACGTAAACCACTTAAACTACTACTGTTGGAAGCAGAAGATATAGGTGTACCATCTATTACATATAAAGGGCCACTACCATTTAATCCACTATAACCTCTTAAGATGATTTTTGTAGAGGCTCCAGGTTGGTTTGGTGATGTAATATCTAAACCAGCAACTTTACCAGATAAGCTTTCAAAAGGGTTAAGTGTAGAAACCTCGGTTAATTGCTCTCCGGATACTGCTGTAGCAGCATAACCAAGCGATCTTTTTTGTTTTGTTTTACCAAAAGCAGTTACTACAACCTCTTCAAGAACAGCTGCATCTTCTTCCATTGTAACATTAATGGTGTTGGAGGCTCCAACAACAACTTCTTTGGTAGTGTATCCAACAAAACTAAAAACCAGAGTTGCACCCTGACTAGCTGAGATTGCATAATTACCGTCGAAATCTGAAGAAGTACCAGATGTAGTACCTTTAACTAAGACTGTAGCTCCAGGAAGCGGTAGACCAGAAGCATCTGATACAGTACCTGAAATTGTCTTTTCTTGTGCAAAAGTTATTTGCACAACAAACGCTAGTAATAGCGTTAGAATTCCACTAAACTTTGTTTTCATTTTATAATTATTTGAATTAGTCAATGCCAAAAATCACAATAAAAAGTTAATAAAACAATAAATAATGGTTAAAATTTTCATTTTCCATGCAAAATTTAGGAAAATGACAAAAATTGACTAGAAATTAGCGGTCAAACTAATATGTATTTTAGAATTTGAAAGTTTAAATTTGGAATTCTCATTTTTGCCATTTGCATAATTTAATTTGAGGAGCCCTGCTTTTGTTAAAACCCCGAAGCCAAATCCAAAACCAAAAAGCTTTTCTTTAGTGTCGGTGATACTGTTATTGAAATATGCGGCATCAAGGATAGAGTTTACATACATGTTATTGCTTAATTGATACCTGTATTCAGTATTTATAACTCCAAAAAGAGACGCTATTATACTGTTCTCTTCAAAACCTCTAATGGAGTTTATTCCACCAAACCTTAGTAATTCATTCTCTAAATAATTTTTAGAATCCAATGAAGCACTACTTATTCTTAAATAGAAACTATTGGCTTTGTTGAAATTAAAAATTTTAAAGGCATCTATAGCCAGGAGTGTTTGTTGGGTTTTTTCTTGATTAGATTGTTTTCGCTTCCCAAAATTCGTTTCAAGGTATAATTTAGAATTAATGGGGAATAGGGTATTATAGGATTGAAATTTTAAAAATTCATAAGCAAATGCATAGTAGTTGGTTTTAAAGTCCTGGATATTAGTTGGCGTATTGTTAGAAAGTAGATTGTTAGACTCAATAATGTTTACACCAAAATAAATTTTATGCTTGGTGTTGATTTGGTAATGTAGTTTGGCCGACTGGTTAATTGTTGTAAATGACGAGTCCCTTTTAAAAATCCGTAAAAGAAAATCTAAGCCTATGGGCGATTTGAACAGGTAAGGAAGGGTAATGTTGGTTTCAAAAGTCTTTTGGTCGTTTTCGTCACTTTTGTATAAAAGCCTAAATGATTCGCCATAATTTAAATTATTTGTAAGGTTTAAATTTAAATAGCCATCAAAATCTAACTTATTTGTAGTCTCATTGGTGCCAAAGCCCAAGAAACCATCAAACGTATTGCTTTTGGACTTTTCAAGGTAAAGATATAGCGTGGTAGAATCTTTTGAGAACAAAACCTCTGGTGGCTTTACTTCATTAGCGAATTTTAAATTGCTTAATTGTTCCGTTTTGATTTTTGTGGCATTTAAATTAAAAACTTGACCATGTTTAATCTTTAAGTAATGCTTTAAATAAGCTCTTGGGAATTTTTCATACCCCTTTATTATAATATTATCTACAGACCTTTTTTGGCTATTAGAAGCAATTGTTAATTTCGCCGATAGATTTGATTTACTATCTACTGCAATATCGGATAGTTGTAATTTAGCAAATGGAAATCCCTTGTTGGAAACCTTTTGGTTGATAAAAGATAAGACTGTTTCAACCTTATTAAAATCCAGTTTGAAGTATTTGTCTGTTGCTTCGTTGGAAATCTGTGCTATAATTTCAGGGTCAATAAGGGAGCTGTTATAATATATATATATGGTGTTGTATTTTTTTTTTAGATGCATTTGGGCAATAAATGTGGAGTCGTTCAGTCTTTCAATAGCTTTTAAACTGTTTTCTATATAGCCTAATGTGTACAGGACATTTTGGACAGAATCCAGCACCCTTTCTATAGCCTTAAAGTTTTTTTGGGTTTTGCTGTAGCCTAGGGAGTTGATAACAGTAGTTTCAGGGTTAGTATTGCCGTAGATTTTTAATTGCAGATTTTGCCCAAATAATCCCCAAGAAAAAATGGCATATATAATAAGGTATAAATAGGCTGTTTTTAGCACAACTTCACAATGGTTTTATGGTGTAAATCTAACGGAAAACTCACACTTATAATATGGTAGGTGAAATAATTTTTAAATTCCATTGAAAATTAATGTTTTAGGATTTGAATTTTTCATTTTAATTTCTACCTTTGCAGCCCTCTTAAAAGAGGATTATTAAATTTATATATAATATATATGCCAACAATTTCACAATTAGTACGAATAGGAAGAGCCAAAATAACCAAGAAGAGTAAATCGGCTGCTTTGGATTCGTGTCCACAAAGACGTGGGGTTTGTACGCGTGTTTACACTACAACACCTAAGAAACCAAACTCGGCAATGCGTAAAGTTGCAAGGGTAAGGTTGACCAATGGTAATGAGGTGAATGCATACATCCCAGGGGAAGGGCACAATTTACAAGAGCACTCGATAGTATTGGTTAGAGGTGGAAGGGTAAAAGATTTGCCAGGAGTTAGATATCACATTGTTCGTGGTGCTTTAGACACAGCAGGTGTTGCAGGTAGAACACAACGTAGATCTAAGTATGGTGCAAAACGCCCTAAGAAGTAATTAAAAACTTTAAGAAGAAGACATGAGAAAAAGAGCAGCAAAAAAGAGACCGCTTTTGCCGGATCCACGTTTTAATGATCAGTTAGTGACTCGCTTCGTTAACATGATGATGTGGGATGGTAAAAAGTCTGTGGCTTTTAAAGTATTCTACGATGCTATTGATATTGTAGATTCTAAGAAAACTGACGAAGAAAAAACCGCTTTAGAGGTTTGGAAAGATGCATTATCAAACGTAATGCCTCACGTAGAAGTGCGTAGTCGTCGTGTTGGTGGAGCTACATTTCAAATCCCTATGCAAATTCGTCCAGATCGTAAAGTTTCAACAGCTATGAAATGGTTGATAAGCTATGCGCGTAAAAGAAACGAAAAATCTATGGCGTTACGTTTAGCTTCAGAAATTTTAGCTGCGGCTAAAGAAGAAGGAGCGGCGGTTAAAAAGCGTGTTGATACTCACAAAATGGCAGAAGCTAATAAAGCATTCTCTCACTTTAGATTTTAATAAGAAATGGCAAGAGATTTAAAATATACAAGAAATATAGGTATTGCAGCGCATATTGATGCTGGTAAAACAACAACTACAGAGCGTATACTTTACTATACTGGAGTTTCCCATAAAATAGGAGAGGTGCACGATGGTGCTGCTACTATGGACTGGATGGAGCAAGAGCAAGAGCGTGGTATTACAATCACCTCTGCAGCTACAACTTGTACTTGGCAGTTTCCTTTAGAGAATGCGCAACCAACTCCAGAAACAAAAGGGTATCACTTTAATATTATAGACACTCCTGGTCACGTTGACTTTACAGTAGAGGTAAACCGTTCATTACGCGTATTGGATGGTTTGGTGTTTTTGTTTAGTGCGGTTGATGGTGTTGAGCCACAATCAGAAACTAACTGGAGACTTGCTGATAACTATAAGGTGCCTCGTATTGGGTTTGTTAATAAAATGGACCGTCAAGGGTCTAACTTTTTAGGGGTTTGTCAACAAGTAAAAGATATGTTGAAGTCTAACGCTGTGCCGATTGTATTGAATATTGGTGATGAAGTGGACTTTAAAGGTATCATTGATTTAGTTAAGAACAGAGCTATTGTTTGGCACGATGAAACTCAAGGTGCTACTTTTGATGTTATTGATATCCCTGATGAATTAAAAGCAGAAGCTAAAAAATATAGAGCACTACTTATTGAAGAAGTAGCTACTTACGATGAAAACTTATTAGAGAAATTCATGGAAGATGAAGACTCTATTACAGAAGATGAAGTGCATGCTGCGCTTAGAGCTGCTGTAATGGATATGGCTATCATTCCTATGATTTGTGGGTCTTCATTTAAAAATAAAGGTGTACAGTTCTTGTTAGATGCTGTATGTCGTTATTTACCATCTCCTTTAGATAGAGATAATATTAAAGGTATTAATCCTGAAACAGAAAAAGAAGAGTCTCGTAAGCCCGATGTAAATGCACCTTTCTCAGCATTGGCATTTAAAATTGCAACCGATCCATTCGTTGGTCGTTTAGCATTCTTTAGAGCCTATTCAGGACGTTTAGATGCAGGATCTTATATTTTGAACAACCGTTCAGGAAAAAAAGAGCGTATCTCTCGTATCTACCAAATGCACTCTAACAAGCAAAATGCGATTGACTATATAGAAGCAGGAGATATTGGAGCAGCCGTTGGATTTAAAGATATTAAGACTGGTGATACCATGTCTGATGAAAAACATCCTATCGTTTTAGAATCTATGAACTTCCCGGATCCCGTTATTGGTATCGCTGTGGAGCCTAAGACTAAAGCAGATGTTGATAAATTAGGTATGGCCTTATCTAAATTAGCAGAAGAAGATCCAACATTCACCGTTAGAACGGATGAGGCTTCCGGACAAACCATTATTTCTGGAATGGGTGAGCTTCACTTAGATATTATTGTTGACCGTCTTAGACGAGAGTTTAAGGTGGAGGTTAATCAAGGTCAACCACAGGTAGAGTACAAAGAAGCTATTACACAACGTGCTAATCACAGAGAGGTTTACAAGAAGCAATCTGGTGGACGTGGTAAATTCGCAGATATTGTATTTACATTAGAGCCTGCAGAAGAAGGAAAAGTAGGTTTAGAATTCGTTTCTGAAATAAAAGGTGGTAACGTTCCTAAAGAATTTATTCCATCTATTGAGAAAGGATTCAAAATGGCTATGCAAAATGGTCCATTGGCAGGATATGAAGTTGATGCTATGAAAGTAACATTAACTGATGGTTCTTACCATGATGTGGATTCAGATCAATTGTCTTTCGAATTGGCCGCTAAATTAGGTTTTAAAGCTGCTGCAAAAGCTGCAAAAGCTGTAATCATGGAACCAATCATGAAACTAGAAGTTATTACCCCAGAAGAAAATATGGGTGATATTGTAGGTGATTTAAATAGAAGAAGAGGCCAGGTAAGTGATATGGGTGACAGAGCAGGTGCTAAAACGGTTAAAGCAACCGTGCCACTTTCTGAAATGTTTGGATATGTTACTACATTAAGAACATTGTCATCAGGTCGTGCAACCTCTACTATGGAATTTTCACATTATGCTGAAACACCTTCTAATATATCAGAAGAAGTGATTAAAGCAGCTAAAGGTGTTGAAGCTTAATATTTAAGAAAATGAGTCAGAAAATCAGAATAAAATTAAAGTCATACGATCACAATTTAGTAGATAAATCTGCTGATAAGATAGTAAAAACAGTAAAGAGTACAGGTGCTGTGGTAACAGGTCCGATACCATTACCAACGCACAAGAAAATTTTCACTGTTTTACGTTCACCGCACGTAAACAAGAAGTCTAGAGAACAATTCCAATTAAGTTCTTATAAACGCTTATTGGATATTTACTCATCTTCTTCAAAGACAATTGATGCTTTAATGAAGCTTGAATTGCCAAGTGGTGTAGAGGTAGAGATCAAAGTATAGTTCTGAATTCGGAATTCTGAATTCGGAATTAATGAAAATGTCCCACCGATGCGGTCGCGGGAAAAACGGTAAAATGCAGTTCAAGGTTGAAATGTATTTCGACCTTGAGTTTTTTTAATAATAAATAGTAATAATTAATAAATAATTAAATATGTCTGGGTTAATTGGAAAAAAAATCGGTATGACCAGCATCTTCGATGAAAATGGAAAAAACATTCCATGTACAGTAATTGAAGCAGGTCCATGTATCGTTACCCAAGTCAGAACCAAAGAAATTGACGGTTATGAAGCTGTTCAAGTTGGTTTCGATGACGCGACAGAAAAAAGCGCTACTAAAGCAGACTTAGGTCATGCTAAAAAAGCGGGTACTTCTGTTAAACGCAAAGTTGTTGAATTCAAAGGTTTTGATGAGGAGTACAAATTAGGTGATGCAATCACCGTAGAACATTTCAACGAAGGAGAATTTGTTGATATATCAGGAACATCCAAAGGAAAAGGATTCCAAGGTGTTGTAAAGCGTCATGGTTTTGGTGGTGTAGGTCAATCTACCCACGGTCAGCATAACCGTTTAAGAGCACCAGGATCTATTGGTGCCGCATCATATCCTGCAAGAGTATTCAAAGGCATGAAAATGGCCGGAAGAATGGGTGGAGAAAAGGTTAAAGTTCAAAATTTAAGAGTTTTAAAAGTAGTTACTGAAAAGAACCTACTTGTTGTTAAAGGGTGTGTACCCGGGCACAAAAACGCTTATGTAATTATTAGAAAGTAATGAAAGTAGCAGTTTTAGATATAAACGGAAAAGATACAGGCAGAAAGGCAGACCTTTCTAAAGATGTATTTGCTATTGAGCCTAATAATCATGCAGTATACTTGGATGTTAAACAATATTTAGCAAACCAAAGACAAGGAACTCATAAATCTAAAGAAAGAGCTGAGATTTCTGGAAGTACTCGTAAGATTAAAAAGCAAAAAGGTACAGGAACAGCTAGAGCAGGTAGTATTAAATCTGGTGTTTTTAAAGGAGGAGGCCGTATGTTCGGGCCAAGACCAAGAAACTACAGTTTTAAACTTAATAAAAATGTTAAGCGTTTAGCACGTAAATCTGCCTTAAGTATTAAAGCTAGCGAGAAAGCGATTGTCGTTTTAGAGGACTTCAATTTTGATGCGCCAAAAACTAAAAACTTCACAGCGGTTTTAAAGGCTTTAGACTTAGAAAACAAAAAATCTTTGTTTGTGTTGGGTGGGACAAATAATAATGTATATTTGTCATCGCGTAATTTAAAAGGTTCTGAGGTTATAATGAACTCAGAATTAAACACTTACAAGATTTTAAATGCAAATCAATTAGTGCTTTTAGAAGGTGCTATAGAAGGAATTGAATCAAATTTAAGTAAATAGAAACCATGAGTATCTTAATTAAACCTATTATCACAGAAAAAGCGACTGCAGATAGCGAGCTAAGAAATTGCTATACATTCGCAGTGAATACCAAGGCGAACAAGATAGAAATAAAAAAGGCAGTTGAAGCTGCTTATGGTGTTTCTGTTGAAAAAGTTCGTACTATAAATGTCCGTCCAGATAGAAGAACCCGTTATACAAAAACAGGTATTCAACATGGTAAAACAAATGCTGTTAAAAAGGCAATTGTACAACTGGCGGAAGGTGAAATGATTGATTTATACAGTAACATGTAATTAGACAAGAATGTCAGTAAGAAAATTAAAACCGATCACACCAGGACAGCGTTTTAGAGTAGTTAATGGATTTGACGCCATAACTACTGATAAGCCGGAGAAAAGTTTATTAGCTCCGAATAAAAAGTCTGGTGGTAGAAACAGTCAAGGAAAAATGACCATGCGCTATATAGGCGGAGGTCATAAAAGAAAGTATCGTATTATTGATTTTAAACGGGACAAAGCTGGTATACCAGCCGAGGTTAAAACCATAGAATACGATCCAAACAGAACCGCTTTTATCGCACTATTAAATTATCAAGATGGTGAGAAGCGATATATCATTGCGCAAAATGGTTTGCAAGTAGGTCAAACTGTAGTGTCAGGTGAAACTGCCACCCCAGAAATTGGTAATGCTATGCCATTAAGCCAAATTCCTTTAGGAACCATTATTTCCTGTGTAGAGTTACGTCCAGGACAAGGAGCCGTTATGGCCCGTAGTGCAGGGGCATTTGCACAGTTAATGGCAAGAGATGGTAAATTTGCTACTATTAAATTGCCTTCAGGTGAAACAAGATTAGTACTTGCTAATTGTTTGGCAACAGTTGGTGTTGTATCCAATTCAGATCACCAATTGTTAGTATCTGGAAAAGCAGGTAGAACAAGATGGTTAGGAAGAAGGCCTCGTACTAGACCAGTAGTAATGAATCCAGTAGATCACCCAATGGGTGGTGGTGAAGGACGTGCTTCAGGTGGACACCCACGTTCTAGAAAAGGTATTCCAGCTAAAGGGTATAGAACACGTTCTAAAAAGAACCCAACCAATAAGTATATTGTAGAACGTAGAAAGAAATAAGACATGGCAAGATCATTAAAAAAAGGACCTTACGTTCATTATAAATTAGAAAGAAAAGTAGCTGCTAATGTAGAAGCTAATAAAAAGACGGTAATCAAAACTTGGTCTAGAGCAAGTATGATTACTCCAGATTTTGTTGGACAGACAATAGCAGTACACAACGGACGCCAATTTGTACCAGTATATGTTACTGAAAATATGGTAGGACATAAATTAGGAGAATTTTCACCAACACGTTCATTCCGTGGACATGCAGGTGCTAAAAACAAAGGTAAAAAGTAGTAAGCTATGGGAAGTCGTAAAAAACAAATGGCAGACGCTATTAAGGAAAAGAAAAAGCATATTGCTTTTGCTAAGCTTAATAATTGTCCTACATCACCAAGAAAGATGCGCTTAGTAGCCGATTTAGTAAGAGGTGAAAAGGTAGAGAAAGCACTTAATATTTTAAAGTTCAACCAAAAAGAGGCATCTGGTCGATTAGAGAAGTTGTTATTATCAGCTATCGCTAACTGGCAAGCTAAAAATGAAGATGCTGATGTTGAATCTGCAGAATTATTTGTAAAAGAGATCAGAGTAGATGGTGGATCTATGTTAAAGAGATTACGTCCAGCACCTCAAGGTCGTGCACACAGAATTAGAAAACGTTCAAACCACGTAACCATCGTAGTTGGAGCTAACAATAACACACAAAGCTAAGATAGAAGTATGGGACAAAAAACAAATCCAATCGGAAATCGCTTAGGTATTATCAGAGGATGGGAATCTAACTGGTATGGAGGTAATGATTATGGAGATAAGCTTGCCGAAGATGATAAGATTAGAAAATACGTACACGTACGTTTATCTAAAGCTAGTGTAAGTAGAGTAATTATAGAGCGTACACTTAAACTTGTAACCGTTACTATCACTACTGCCAGACCAGGTATTATTATTGGTAAAGGTGGCCAAGAGGTAGACAAGTTAAAAGAAGAGCTTAAAAAGATTACTGGAAAAGAAGTTCAGATTAACATCTTTGAAATTAAAAGACCTGAACTAGATGCATTTTTAGTAGGATCAAGTATTGCACGCCAAATTGAAAATAGAATTTCATACAGACGTGCCATCAAAATGGCTATTGCTGCTACAATGCGTATGAATGCTGAAGGAATTAAAATCGAAATTAGTGGTCGTTTAAACGGAGCCGAAATGGCACGTTCAGAGCACTATAAAGAAGGTCGTATTCCTTTATCAACCTTTAGAGCCGATATTGACTATGCTTTAGTTGAGGCACACACTACCTATGGTAGATTGGGTGTTAAAGTATGGATCATGAAAGGGGAAGTTTATGGTAAAAGAGAGCTTTCTCCGCTAGTTGGATTGTCCAAAAAGCAAGGAAAAGGTGGAGCCGGACGTGGTGGAAACAAATCTAACCAACGTCGTAGAAAGTAATTTTTTATAAAGTAAAGAAAAATGTTACAGCCTAAAAGAACAAAATTTCGTAAGCAACAAAAAGGACGTATGAAAGGTCTATCTCAAAGAGGACATCAACTTTCAAACGGAACCTTTGGAATAAAAGCATTAGACTCTAAGTTTATTACAGCACGCCAAATAGAGGCTGCACGTATTGCTGCCACACGTTACATGAAAAGAGAAGGACAACTTTGGATTAAAATATTTCCAGATAAGCCTATCACTAAAAAACCTCTTGAAGTACGTATGGGTAAAGGTAAAGGTGCCGTAGAATATTGGGTAGCTGTCGTAAAGCCTGGAAGAGTATTATTTGAAATAGGAGGTGTGCCATTAGACATTGCCAAAGAGGCATTGCGTTTAGCTGCACAAAAACTACCTGTTAGAACTAAGTTTTTAATCGCTAGAGATTACGAAGCATAATTTATTTGATATTATGAAACAATCAGAAATTAAAGAATTATCTGTAGCTGAGTTGCAAGAGAAACTTGGTGAGACAAAAAAGAGTTATGCTGATCTAAAATTAGCTCATGCAATATCTCCTTTAGAAAATCCAATTCAGTTGCGTGCTTTAAGACGTACAGTAGCTAGAATTGCAACAGAGATAACTAAAAGAGAATTACAATAATTCTGCTATAAGATGGAAACAAGAAATTTAAGAAAAGAACGTATAGGAGTTGTTACAAGTAACAAAATGCAGAAATCTATTGTGGTTTCTGAGGTGAAAAAAGTAAAACACCCTATGTATGGAAAGTTCGTGTTAAAAACAAAAAAATATGTTGCGCACGACGAAACGAACGATTGTAACATTGGAGATAAAGTAAAGATCATGGAAACAAGACCTTTAAGTAAATCTAAATGTTGGAGATTAGTTGAAATCATAGAAAGAGCTAAATAATTATGGTACAGCAAGAATCAAGATTAAAGGTAGCAGATAACACTGGAGCAAAAGAAGTATTAACCATACGTGTTCTAGGTGGTACTAAAAGAAGATATGCATCTGTAGGGGACAAGATAGTTGTTTCTGTTAAAGACGCTACACCTAATGGAAACATTAAAAAAGGTGCTGTATCTACAGCAGTTGTAGTACGTACTGTAAAGGAAGTAAGAAGACCGGACGGATCTTATATTAGATTTGACGATAATGCATGTGTGTTATTAAACCCTACAGGTGAGATGAGAGGAACACGTGTATTTGGTCCTGTGGCTAGAGAACTTCGTGATAAACAATTCATGAAGATTGTATCATTAGCACCAGAAGTGCTTTAATACATATTTAAGATGACAAAGCTTAAAATAAAAACTGGAGATACCGTAAAAGTAATAGCTGGAGATCACAAAGGATCAGAAGGAAAAGTACAAAAGGTATTTAAAGATAAGAACAAGGCAATTGTTGAGGGTGTAAACATGGTTAAGAAACATACAAAACCTAGTGCACAAAATCCTCAAGGAGGCATTGTAGAAAAAGAAGCTCCTATTCATATTTCAAACCTATCGTTGTTAACTTCTAAGGGAGAAACAACTCGAGTTGGATATAGAATGGAAGGCGATAAGAAAGTAAGATTTTCACTAAAATCTAATGAAGTAATATAGTTATGGCATATTCACCAAGACTTAAAGAAGAGTACAAAAGCAGAGTAATTGCTGCTCTTACAGACGAATTTGGATATAATAATGTAATGCAAGTTCCAAAACTTAAAAAGATAGTAATATCTAAAGGAGTTGGAGCAGCAGTTGCAGATAAAAAGTTAATTGACTACGCTGTAGAAGAATTGACTACAATATCCGGACAAAAAGCTATAGCAACCATATCTAAAAAAGACGTTGCATCTTTTAAACTACGTAAAGGTATGCCCATTGGTGCTAAAGTAACTTTACGTGGCGAGAGAATGTATGAGTTTTTAGATCGTTTAGTAACTTCTGCATTACCTCGAGTAAGAGATTTTAATGGCATAAAAGCAACAGGATTTGACGGTAGAGGTAACTACAATTTAGGAGTTACCGAGCAAATTATATTTCCTGAGATCAATATTGATAAAGTTAATAAAATCTCAGGTATGGATATTACGTTCGTAACATCTGCCGATACAGATAAAGAAGCAAAATCATTATTAACCGAATTAGGATTACCTTTTCAAAAGAACTAAGTTATGGCTAAAGAATCAATGAAAGCCCGTGAGGTAAAAAGAGCAAAAACAGTAGCTAAGTATGCAGAGAAACGTAAAGCTTTAAAAGAGGCTGGCGATTACGAAGCATTACAAAAGTTACCAAGAAATGCAAATCCAATTCGTCAACATAATAGATGTAAATTAACAGGAAGACCTAGAGGGTATATGAGAACATTTGGAATTTCTCGTGTAACTTTTAGAGAAATGGCCAATCAAGGTCTTATTCCTGGTGTTAAAAAAGCAAGTTGGTAATATTATTTAAATAATCAGGTTTAAGGTTCAACATAGGTTGAAAACCAAAACCACAAAATCAATTCATTATGTACACAGATCCAATAGCGGATTATTTGACAAGAATTAGAAATGCAGTGAGAGCTAGCCATAGAGTGGTTGAGATTCCGGCTTCTAATCTTAAAAAAGACATCACTAAAATATTATTCGAGCAAGGATATATTTTAAGTTACAAGTTTGATGATTCTACCGTACAAGGCACTATTAAAATAGCGCTTAAGTACAATAAAGAAACCAAAGAGCCTGTAATAAAAAAGATTGAAAGAATAAGTAAACCAGGTTTACGTAAGTATGCAGGTGCTAACGATCTTCCTAGAATCTTAAATGGTCTTGGTATAGCCATTGTCTCAACTTCACATGGAGTTATGACAGGTAAGCAAGCCAAAAGAGATAATGTAGGTGGAGAAGTATTATGTTACGTTTACTAAAAAGATAAGATATGTCAAGAATAGGTAATAACCCAGTAGTAATTCCAGATGGTGTTACAGTTGATGTAAAAGACCGAGTAGTTACAGTAAAAGGTAAATTGGGAGAATTAACTCAAGATTTTGATGCTGTAGATATAAAAGTTGAAGATGGCAATGTACTAGTAACACGTCCTTCCGATTCTAAAGAGCACAAAGCAAAACATGGTTTATATAGATCGTTAATGCGCAACATGATTGAAGGTGTTTCTAAAGGGTGGACCAAAGAACTAGAATTAGTTGGAGTTGGATATAGAGCTACTAACCAAGGACAAAAATTGGAGTTAGCTTTAGGTTTTTCTCATGCTATTGTTATGGACTTAGCTCCAGAAGTTAAGGTGGAAACAGTAACAGAGAAAGGAAAGAACCCAATTGTTAAATTAACATCACACGACAAACAACTTGTAGGTCAAGTAGCTGCAAAAATTCGTGGCTTTAGAAGACCAGAGCCTTACAAAGGAAAAGGTATTAAGTTTGTTGGTGAAATTTTAAGAAGAAAAGCAGGTAAATCAGCTTAATAATTAAGTTATGGCATTAACAAAGAACGAAAGAAGAACACGCATTAAAAACAGAATACGTAAAGTTGTTTCTGGTACAGAAGCAAGACCAAGACTAACTGTTTTTAGAAGTAATAAAGAAATTTATGCTCAAATTGTAGATGACGTAACTGGTATAACAATCAGTGCCGCATCTTCAAGAGATAAAGATATTAGTACTGCAAAAATTACTAAAGTTGAAGCAGCTAAATTAGTAGGTAAATCAATTGCTGAAAAAGCTTTAAAAGCAGGTGTAGAAGCCATTGCTTTTGACAGGGGCGGTTATTTATATCACGGTAGAGTAAAATCATTAGCTGAAGGAGCTAGAGAAGCAGGACTTAAATTCTAAAAAATTATGTTTCAAAAATATAAAAGCGCAGAGTTAGTAAAACCAGGTGGATTAGATCTTAAAGATCGTTTAGTTGGTGTACAAAGAGTTACCAAAGTAACAAAAGGTGGTAGAGCATTTGGTTTTTCAGCAATTGTAGTGGTTGGTGATGAAGCTGGTGTAGTTGGCCAAGGTTTAGGAAAATCTAAAGATGTTGCAAGTGCTATCGCAAAAGCAGTAGAAGATGCAAAGAAAAATCTAGTTAGAATTCCTATCATTAAAGGCACTTTACCACATGAGCAAAAAGGTAAGTATGGAGGCGCAAGAGTAAATATTATACCTGCAGCTCCTGGTACAGGAGTTATAGCCGGTGGTGCAGTTAGAACTGTTCTAGAGGCCGTTGGAGTACATGATGTATTGTCAAAGTCTCAAGGATCGTCTAACCCTCATAACGTAGTAAAAGCAACTTTCGATGCTTTACTACAATTAAGAGATGCAAACACAATTGCTAGAGATAGAGGTATTTCACTTGAACAAGTTTTTAAAGCTTAATAAGGACAGAGATGGCAAAAATTAAAGTAAAGAAAGTTAAAAGCGCTATAAATAAGCCGCTTAGACAAAAAAGAATACTTGAATCTCTTGGGTTAAAAAAGATTGGTCAAGTAGTAGAGCATGAAGCCACAGCAAGCATACTTGGTATGGTTTCTAAAGTGTCACATTTAGTTTCTGTAGAAGAAACAAAATAATATAACTGAAAAATGGATTTAAGTAATTTAAAACCTGCAGAAGGTTCAGTAAAAAATCAAGGGAAACGAGTAGGTAGAGGACAAGGATCTGGTAAAGGTGGTACGGCTACCCGTGGTCACAAAGGTGCCAAATCACGCTCTGGTTATTCTAAGAAATTAGGATTTGAAGGTGGGCAAATGCCACTTCAAAGACGTGTTCCTAAATTTGGTTTTACAAATATCAATCGTGTAGAATATCAAGGTATTAACTTAGATACATTACAACAATTGGTTGATGATAAAAAAGTTAAAGATACTGTAGACTTTGAAACGTTATTTGCCCATCGTTTAGCTGGAAAAAATGATCTAGTTAAAATTTTAGGTAGAGGCGAGTTAAAAGCAAAGTTAAAAGTATCTGCTCATAAGTTTACTGCTTCGGCTAAAGCTGCAATTGAAGCTGCAGGTGGAGAAGCTGTAACATTATAGATATCAAATATAGGTATGAAATTTATAGAATCTTTAAAGAATGTTTGGAAAATTGAGGAACTAAGAAACAGAATTACAGTTACTCTTGGTCTGTTATTAGTTTATCGTTTTGGTGCTCAAGTTGTGCTACCAGGTATTGACGCTGCCCAGTTAAGCGGTTTGGCCGATAGTACCGATGGAGGCTTATTAGGTTTACTAAATGCCTTTACAGGTGGCGCTTTTGCAAATGCATCTGTATTTGCTTTGGGTATCATGCCTTACATTTCTGCTTCTATTGTTGTTCAGTTAATGGGAATAGCAATTCCTTATTTACAAAAACTACAAAAAGAAGGTGCTAGTGGGCAAAAGAAGATCAATCAAATTACACGTTGGTTAACTATTGCCATCTGTTTATTGCAAGCGCCCGGCTATTTAGCTAGTTTGCCTGCATTGGGTATCCCTTCAACGGCCTTTTTATTAGGTACAGGATTCCTATTTTACTTCTCGTCAGTTACCATTTTGGTTACAGGTTGTATATTCGCCATGTGGTTGGGAGAGAAGATAACAGATAAGGGTATTGGAAATGGTATTTCGCTATTAATTATGGTGGGTATTATAGCTAGGCTTCCCGCATCGTTCATACAAAATGCTGCAACAAGATTAGAAGGCAACAATGTAATGCTTATTCTTTTTGAAGTTGTACTGTGGTTTGCTATTATTTTAGCTTCAATTATGTTGGTTATGGCTGTTAGAAAAATAGCAGTACAATATGCAAGAAGAACAGCAAGTGGTAGTTACGAAAAAAGTACGGCAGTAGGTTCTAGGCAATACATCCCATTAAAGTTAAATGCTTCTGGGGTAA
The DNA here is from genome assembly GCF_059428085.1 of Aestuariibaculum scopimerae. Taxonomy (NCBI): domain Bacteria; kingdom Pseudomonadati; phylum Bacteroidota; class Flavobacteriia; order Flavobacteriales; family Flavobacteriaceae; genus Aestuariibaculum; species Aestuariibaculum scopimerae. The sequence goes on along the minus strand of NZ_CM182089.1, from coordinate 521,589 downwards.
TGCCAATTATTTTTGCACAGGCCATCATGTTTGTTCCTAGTTTAATAGGAGGGTCTTCATTTTTAAAAGAGACCGCAACAGGCGCATGGATGCAAACTAATTTTTCTGACATATTTGGTTTTTGGTACAATTTAGTATTTGCGTTGTTAATTATCGTATTTACCTATTTTTACACTGCAATTACGGTACCTACAAATAAAATGGCTGATGATTTAAAACGTAGTGGTGGTTTTATTCCGGGCATACGTCCTGGTACCGAAACCTCAGAATATCTAGATAAGATCATGTCTCAAATAACCTTACCAGGTTCTATATTTTTAGCATTGATTGCTGTGTTCCCAGCATTTATAGTTAAGCTTATGGGCGTACAACAAGGATGGGCATTGTTCTTTGGAGGTACTTCATTAATAATATTAGTGGGAGTAGCTATAGATACTATGCAACAAGTAAACTCTTATTTGTTGAATAGACACTATGATGGCTTGATGAAAACAGGTAAAAATAGAAAGGCAGTAGCTTAAATATTATACTATGGCAAAACAGGCAGCAATAGAACAAGACGGAACCATTATAGAAGCATTATCAAATGCGATGTTTCGTGTTGAATTAGAAAACGGTCACATTGTGACAGCACATATCTCTGGTAAAATGCGTATGCACTACATTAAATTGTTGCCAGGGGATAAAGTAAAATTAGAAATGAGTCCTTACGATTTAACTAAGGCTCGAATAACTTATAGATACTAAAAAAGATGAAAGTTAGAGCATCCGTTAAGAAAAGAAGTGCCGATTGTAAAATCGTACGTAGAAAAGGTAGACTTTACGTTATAAACAAAAAGAATCCTAGATTTAAACAAAGACAAGGTTAAATAGACATTAGTCATTAGACCTTAGGTGTTAGACAATACACTAACCTCTAAAGTCTAGAAACTAGAAACTAGAAAATATGGCAAGAATTGCAGGTGTAGACATACCAAAAAACAAAAGAGGAGTAATTTCTTTAACTTATATCTATGGCATAGGTAAAAGTAGAGCAAAAGACATATTAGCACAAGCTAATGTTGACGAAAGTATTAAAGTTCAAGACTGGAACGATGACCAAATCAGTAGCATTCGTGAAGCTGTAGGTGCATTTACCATTGAGGGTGAGTTACGTTCTGAAACCCAATTAAACATTAAACGTTTAATGGATATTGGTTGTTACAGAGGTATCCGTCATAGATCTGGGCTTCCTTTAAGAGGACAACGTACCAAAAACAACTCAAGAACAAGAAAAGGTAGAAGAAAAACTGTTGCTAACAAGAAAAAAGCAACGAAATAATTAGTCATTAGAGTTTAGTAGTTAGATGAATCTGTTTGAAATAGCAATGTTTAGGATTCTAACAACTAAAAACTAGCAACTATAAACTATATAATAATGGCAAAGACAAATACTAAAAATACTAAGAAACGTAAAGTTATAGTAGATTCTGTAGGAGAAGCGCATGTTACTGCTTCTTTCAACAACATTATCATTTCATTAACCAACAAAAAGGGCGATGTTATCGCTTGGTCATCTGCTGGTAAAATGGGATTTAGAGGTTCTAAGAAAAACACGCCTTACGCTGCTCAATTAGCTGCTGAGGATGCTGCAGCTGTTGCACAAGAGGCAGGCTTAAAGAAAGTAAAAGTGTATGTTAAAGGACCAGGTAATGGTAGAGAATCTGCTATTAGATCTATACATAATGCTGGTATTGAAGTAACTGAGATTATTGATGTTACTCCACTTCCACATAACGGATGTAGACCTCCAAAACGCAGAAGAGTTTAACAAATGTAGAATGCAGAATTTAGAATTATGAATAATCTATTCTGAATCCTGAATTCATAATTAACAAAAACAAGTATCAACAAGAGGCAAACGGTTATCGAAGGATAAGATTAAGACCTTAATTCATAACCACTCTTAAAAACAACAAATTAAAATGGCAAGATATACTGGTCCTAAAACTAAAATAGCTCGTAAGTTTGGAGAAGCTATTTTTGGAGACGATAAGTCTTTTGAAAAAAGAAATTACCCTCCAGGTCAACACGGTAACAACCGCAGACGTGGAAAAAAATCTGAATATGCAATCCAATTAATGGAAAAGCAAAAAGCTAAATATACCTATGGTATTTTAGAAAGACAATTTAGAGGGTTATTTAAAAAAGCTAGAGCCGCACAAGGTATTACCGGTGAGGTTCTATTACAACTTTGTGAATCTAGACTAGATAACGTAGTATTTAGAATGGGTATTGCACCAACTAGAAGTGCTGCAAGACAATTGGTATCGCACAGGCATATAACCGTAAATGGAGAATTGGTAAATGTACCTTCTTACTCTTTAAAAGCGGGCGATGTTGTTGCTGTAAGAGAAAAATCTAAATCATTAGAAGCTATCGAAAGATCCTTATCTAATTCATCTCAAGTTTACGAATGGATTACATGGAATGATGATACAAAGCAAGGAACTTATGTTTCTGTTCCAGCTAGAATTCAAATTCCAGAAAACATAAACGAACAATTCATCGTCGAATTATATTCTAAATAATAAATTAATAATATTGGTATTTGGCTAAAGGGTTTATTTGTATTTCTTCAAACTTATAAACCGCGCAACTAAATAACAATTAAAACGAAGAACAAAAGTATGGCAGTATTTAATTTTCAAAAGCCCGACAAAGTAATCATGATTGATTCAACAGATTTTGAAGGCAAATTCGAATTTCGCCCTTTAGAACCTGGTTATGGATTAACAGTAGGTAACGCACTAAGAAGAGTTTTACTTTCTTCATTAGAAGGATTTGCCATCACATCAGTTAGAATTGAAGGTGTAGATCATGAGTTTTCAGCAATTGCTGGTGTAGTTGAAGATGTTACAGAAATCATCTTAAACTTAAAACAAGCACGTTTTAAGAGACAAATTGATGATATAGACAACGAATCTGTATCTATTTCAATTTCAGGACAGGAGCAAATCACCGCTGGCGATTTCCAAAAGTTCATTTCTGGATTCCAAGTATTAAATACAGAATTAGTAATCTGTAACTTAGATCCTAAAGTAAACCTAAATATGGAAATTACCATTGAAAAGGGTAGAGGTTATGTGCCTGCAGAAGAAAACAAAAAAGCTGCTGCACCTATAGGTACTATTTTTACGGATTCTATCTATACACCAATAAAAAATGTTAAGTATAGCATTGAAAACTATCGTGTAGAACAAAAAACAGATTACGAAAAATTAGTTTTCGAAATCATTACAGATGGTTCTATTACGCCACAAGATGCTTTAACCGAGGCGGCCAAAACATTAATTCACCACTTCATGTTATTCTCTGATGAGCGTATTACATTAGAAGCTGATGAAATAGCACAAACTGAAACATATGACGAAGAGTCGTTACATATGAGACAGTTACTTAAAACTAAGCTAATCGATATGGATTTATCCGTTCGTGCGCTTAACTGTTTAAAAGCTGCAGAAGTAGATACTTTAGGAGACTTAGTGTCTTTTAATAAAAATGATTTAATGAAGTTCAGAAACTTTGGTAAAAAGTCCTTAACAGAGCTAGAAGAGCTAGTAAACGTTAAAGGCTTAAATTTCGGAATGGACTTAAGCAAATATAAATTAGATAAAGACTAAAGATTGATGATTTACGATTTTGGATTGACAATTGTTCAAATCTAAAATCGTAAGTCGTAATTCTAAAATCGTAAATTAATATTAACCCATCATAGTTTGCTCCCTTATAGTAGGTATCGTAGCAAGATGATGAAAACAAAAATGTCATGAGACACGGAAAAAAAATAAATCACTTAGGCAGAAAAGCAGCACATAGAAAGTCTATGTTAGCTAATATGGCCTGTTCTTTAATAGAGCACAAGCGTATCAACACAACAGTTGCAAAAGCAAAAGCATTAAAGCAATTTGTTGAGCCCATGATAACAAAGTCTAAAGAAGATACAACGCACAACAGGCGTATCGTAATGTCTCGTTTAAGACAAAAAGAAGCCGTAACAGAGTTGTTTAGAGAAGTAGCGGCTAAAGTTGCCGATCGTCCAGGAGGTTACACAAGAATTATTAAGCTTGGTAATCGTTTAGGAGATAATGCAGATATGGCTATGATAGAGTTGGTAGATTACAACGAACTTTACAATGCTGGTAAACCTGCTAAAAAATCAACCCGTAGAAGTAGAAGAGGTGGTAGTTCTAAACCAGCTGCAGCTCCTGCTGCTGAAACGAAAGCAACGAACGAAGAGGAAGAATAAATGTTGATAAACGTTTAACATATAAAGGATAAACTATTTTAGTTTATCCTTTTTTTTATGCAATTTTGCAAAACTTTAAACAACAAATGAAATATCAAAAACGACAAAAAGCCATCATTCTTCTAGCAGATGGTACTATTTTTTACGGAAAAGCAGTAGGAGGTAAACAAGGAACTGCATTTGGTGAAGTATGTTTTAATACTGGAATGACAGGATACCAAGAAATCTTTACAGATCCTTCTTATTTTGGACAGTTAATGGTAACTACCAACGCGCATATTGGTAACTACGGTACCAATGCAGAAGAAGTAGAATCCAATTCTGTTAAAATAGCAGGGCTTATCTGTAAAAATTTTAGCTATGAATATTCCAGAGATGCAGCCGATAGTTCATTACAAGAGTTTTTAGATAACAATAACCTCTTGGCCATTTCAGATGTAGATACTAGGGCTTTAGTAAGCTATATTAGAGATCATGGCGCCATGAACGCCGTTATTTCTACTGATGTGGACAACATTGAAGGACTAAAAAAGCAATTGGCTGAAGTTCCAAACATGGAAGGCTTGGAATTGGCATCAAAGGTATCTACTAAAGAACCGTATTATTTTGGTAATGAGAATGCTACCTATAAAGTGGCGGCGCTGGATATTGGTATCAAAAAGAATATCCTTCGTAATATAGCCAAGCGAGATGCTTATATAAAAGTATTTCCGTACAACGCCAAGTTTGAAGATTTAGAAGCTTTTAAACCAGATGGTTATTTCCTATCTAACGGTCCTGGAGATCCAGAACCGCTGTTAGATGCTCAAGCCGTAGCCAAAGAAATAATAAAAAGAGACTTACCATTATTTGGTATTTGCTTAGGTCATCAAGTTATTGCCTTGGCCAATGGTGTATCTACCTATAAAATGCACAATGGCCACCGAGGTATTAACCACCCTGTAAAGAACATAAAAACAGGAAAAGGTGAAATAACCTCGCAAAATCACGGATTTGCCGTGAATAGGGAAGAAGCCGAAGCGCACCCCGATTTAGAAATCACACATGTTCATTTAAACGATCATACCGTAGCAGGATTGGCCATGAAAAACAAAAACTGCTTTTCGGTACAATACCACCCCGAAGCGAGCCCTGGGCCACATGACTCGTCTTATTTGTTTGATCAGTTTATAGAGCGTATCAAAAAATAATCCCAACAGAACAGCCTCAAAAACATAGTGTTTTTGAGGCTGTTTTATAAACTAAAACGTTATAGAAAGTATTTTAACAAATTCTTTAAAAACATCTTAAAATAAATAAGATTTAGCCGTAAATTTGAAATATTAAAAGTAAAAACAATCAATTATGAGTGTAATAATTAATATCCATGCAAGACAAATTCTAGATTCAAGAGGGAATCCTACCGTTGAAGTAGATGTTGTTACAGAGAATGATGTATTAGGGAGAGCTGCAGTACCTTCAGGTGCTTCAACAGGAGAACATGAAGCCGTAGAATTACGCGATGGAGGTAAAGCATATATGGGGAAAGGGGTTTTAAAGGCCGTTGAGAATGTAAACAATATTATTGCTCCCGAATTATTGGGTGTTTCTGTTTTTGAGCAGAACTTAATCGATCAGATCATGATTGATCTAGATGGAACAAAAAATAAATCAAAGTTAGGTGCCAACGCTATTTTAGGTGTTTCCTTGGCAGTGGCAAAAGCAGCAGCAGGCGAATTAAATCTGCCACTATACCGCTACGTAGGTGGTGTATCGGCAAACACCTTGCCTGTACCCATGATGAACATTATTAATGGTGGATCACATAGCGATGCGCCCATTGCCTTTCAAGAGTTTATGGTTATGCCAGTAAAAGCCAAAAACTTTACACATGCCATGCAAATGGGAACAGAGATTTTCCATAATCTTAAAAAAGTATTGCACGATAGAAACTTAAGTACAGCCGTAGGAGATGAAGGTGGTTTTGCACCTACATTGGATGGTACAGAAGATGCCATAGAAACCATAGCCAAGGCTGTTGAAAATGCAGGTTATAAGTTTGGTGATGAAGTAAAAATAGCATTAGATTGTGCTTCGGCCGAGTTTTATGTTGATGGCAAATACGATTACACCAAATTTGAAGGCGACACAGGTGTAGTAAGAACCAGTAAAGAACAAGCCGATTACTTAGCAGAATTGGTTGCAAAATACCCAATTATTTCTATTGAGGACGGTATGGATGAAAACGATTGGGATGGTTGGAAATACCTAACCGAATTGGTTGGCGATAAAGTACAATTGGTTGGTGATGATTTATTTGTAACCAATGTAGAGCGTTTATCCAGAGGTATTGAGAACGGTATTGCCAATTCCATACTTATTAAAGTAAACCAAATAGGAACGTTAACAGAAACCATTGCGGCCGTTAATATGGCCCACAATGCTGGATATACTTCGGTAATGTCGCACCGTTCTGGAGAAACAGAAGATAACACGATAGCCGATTTAGCCGTAGCCTTAAATACGGGACAAATTAAAACAGGGTCGGCTTCACGTAGCGACCGCATGGCCAAATATAACCAATTGCTTCGTATAGAAGAAGAATTGGGAGAGGTTGCTTATTTTCCTCAGGAAAAAGCATTTAAAGTTAAGTAACAGTTAAATAGCAAATCCTGATATAGGGGTTAAAGTTTAAGATGGCGCGGATTAAAAGTCTGCGCTTTCGCGTTTTAGGGGTTAATTAATGATAGAAGCTAGAATTTATCTAAAATACCCAAGACCTCTTTTTTGTAACTTCGGCTTATTGATAACGATTTGTTGTTAATAATAATTTCTTCGCTTGTAAACGATTCGATATTTTTCAAAGCTACAATGTATGAACGGTGTATCCTTAAAAACTTATTACTTGGTAGCTTACCCTCAATGGTACTAATTGTTTCCCTTGTAACAATAGCTTCATTAGGTAAATGTATTTTAATATAATCACTATAGCTTTCAACATAGCTTATATTCTCAAAATCTATTTTCACCATTCTTCTGTCTGCTCTCACAAACATAAAATCATTACTAGCTATCTGTTCTGTCTCTATACTTTTACTTAGGGAGTAAATTTCAAAATAATTATTTATGGCTTTTAATAGCCTATCAAAAGATATCGGTTTTAACAGATAATCCACAGCTTGCAATTCAAACCCTTCAACAGCATAGTCCCTATAAGCTGTAGTAAAGATGATTTTAATGTTTTTATTGATGGATTTAGCAAAAGAAATCCCGGATATATCGGGCATATTGATATCCAAAAAAATCAAATCAGTAGGATGCTCCCTTAAGCCGTTTAAGGCGTCAATAGCACTGCTATAGCTACCAACAACGCTAATGTTTGGTATTTTGGACAGATGGGTTTCTATAATGTCTCTCGCTATAGACTCATCATCCACAATCATGCAGGATATGTTATTTTCCAATGTCACTTATCAATCAAGCTTTAATTTTAATGCTATTTTAAATATAGCATTTTTGTTTTCAATAGTTAAAGTATACTTGTTGTAATATAACAAGTCCAAGCGCTTTTTTATATTTTCTAAGCCAATACCTTTAGATAATATTTCTGTTTTAGGAGCTGTGTTTTCAATATAAAACCAAAGCATCGGGTTTTCGTATTTTAACTCAGTTTTAATGCTGAGCTTTCCATGTTTTATGGTTCCATGTTTAAAAGCATTTTCTACAAAAGGCAGTAAAAGCATGGGAGCAATTTTTAAATTTTCAGAAATATTATTGACTGTAAAATGCACGTCCAGTGTATCATTAAAGCGCATTTTTTCTAGTTCCACATAATCATTAATATGGTCTATCTCTTCCTTCAGTAAAACAAAAGGTTTGTCCGCTTGGTATAATAAATAGTCCAGTAAATTTGAAAGCTTTAAAATCATTTCGGGGGTCTCATTGGCCTTTTTCAAAGCAAATCCATACAAGGTATTTAGAGTGTTAAATAAAAAATGTGGATGAATCTGCATTTTTAAATAATTCAGTTCCTGTTCTTTCAACTTCAGTTGTGTTTCTAAAATTTTTGTTTCCAGTTTTTTGGTTTCTTCACTATGCTTTAAATTCAGTTTCAACAATTTAAAAGCGCTTACAATAATAACAACCAAATACACTGCAATGGCAACAAACACTAAGTTTTTACTAATGGGCGCCATGTTGGAATATTGAAAATTTGAAAGATATACAAGTCCGAAAAAAACTGAAATGACTATTAAATAAGTTGAAATAATTAGGGTGTAAAAGCTGTACAGCACAAAAAGCGAGTAGCGCTTAGTTATAAGATAATCTGGGATAAGTTTATAAATGGATACGTATGTAGTTGCAATGGTAATAGGCATTAAAAACAACGAAAAGGAAAGTACATAGTTAAAATCATGCGTGTTAAAACCAAAAAAATAGGTGTAAAAAAAGAGCACAGCACACCAAAAAAGTGTGTGTAGTGCCAGTTGGCCTATTTTATTTAAAATGTATTTTATTATCATACAATCATGGTGTTATACAATATTAATACATTTTTATTGACTACACTGGTTTTGTAGACGGACGACGGTTTTAGTATGTGTTTTAACATTTGGTTAAAAAAGTTGTTAAATGGGTTATCCGTCGCATTTTTGTTTTTTGGGTTTAAATGAGCTTTAAGTTTGTGTTGTATTTAATTAACTACTATTAAGAATAAAACTATTCACAAAAAAACAATAAATTTATACATTATGATAGCAATTACACTTTTACAGAACCCCAACCTTTTTACAGAACTATCAAAACGCTTTAACGAAGGCGGTCCTTTTTTTATGTCTCTTATTTTAATATGCTTTATATTGGCATTCGTATTTTTGTCCCTAAGTTTTTACCATTTAAAAGGCCATCCAGATAAATCCGGGAAGATGTTAGGTTTGGCATCCGAAATGAGTATTTTAGGATTGGTACTGGGGCTTCTGGGGTCTATTATTGGTATGGTCCAAGCTTTTGATGCCATAAGTGCCTTAAGTAATGTTAGTAGTAGCATGATAGCCGGTGGGCTAAAAGTATCATTCTTAACCGCACTTTTCGGAGCTATTACGTTTATTTTACCAAGAATTGGTATTATTGTTATTAAAGGGCTGCAAAAAAGTTAAAGTAAGGATTGTTTAGAAAAACAGGTAAATATACAACCCTTTGCACAAGCCTCTAATTTTATAAAAGTAAGATACACAAGCTCTATTAAGCGAAGTTATAACTTCGCTTTATTTTTTGAACATAGTTTATTCTTCATTAAGCAAACACAAAAGCGTCCTATTGGGTATATCTACGATTAGTAAAAAACCTTAAGATTTACACACCCCATAGTACAGGACGCTTAAAATTAACCTAATGAATATATTTGGTTAAATACCCGATAAATAATCAGTAACTATTACAGCTTATAGGAACTTTTTGTTTTAACCCTAACTAAGAATAAATGAAGAAATTAACAAAACAATTGGTCATTACACTATTTGTTATAGGCACAAGTTTAGTTAAACCAGTAACCACAGGAGCACAAAGCCTAAGCTTGGAGGAATTTGAAGCATATGCTATCCAGGCCAAAGAAGCTGGGTTTACACATGTTAAAATCACTTATGATATTCCACTTTCAACATGGCAGTTTGATACGCCCAACGACCCCTATCCCACATGGTATGTCTTTAGACCATCTTTGTTGAAGATATTTCCACCAAAAAAGCTTCAGCCTTATGTGGATATGGAATACGCCAAGAAAATTATAGATTTGTTTAAGGCCCGAAATGAAATTTTACGGCGTCACGGTCTCAAAGCCTATTATAGAATGAATGAGCCCCATGTAATGCCTGAGGCTTTTTTTGAGGCCTATCCCTTGTTGAGAGGCCCTAGAATAGACCAAGTAAACCGTTCCCGTACGGCGCGTTTTGCCCCTTGTGTGGACCAACCAGAGGTGTTGGATATGTACAAGGAGGCTATGCAGCGTTTACTTGAAACACTTCCCGAGGTAGAAGTGTTTGATGTTGTGACTACAGATTCTGGTTCAGGCTTATGCTGGACGCATGGATTATACCCTGGTATAAACGGGCCTGCCCACTGCGAGCATCGTACAATGGCGGATCGTATGCAGGGATTTATGAAAGCATTAAGTGAGGGGGCCAAGGCAGCAGGAGCAGATATACAATTTAACATGTACGGGATACCCCCTAGAGAATGGATGCTTGCAACTTTTGAAGACCCAAAGCGCATTGCCGAAGGATTTCCTGATGGCTTCTCATTAGATGGTTATAAAAATTCGGGTGAACGTATAAAATGGCGTAGGCCAAGCGATGGTTATGAGTTTGATCCACCCATTCTTGGTGTGCCCAACCCAATAGGTATTGCAAAAGGCATAGTGGCAGACTTAGAGCATGCTAAGTTGGGCGCACCGTTAGGCGCTAAATTTCCACTATTACCGGGCTTGGATTTTAAATTTAAGTTACAGCAAAAATTAAAAGAAACATCTCCCAAAAATTCCACAGAAATTAAGGTTGTTCTTAGGGCGTTTGCAAGTGAGCTTGCAGGAGAAAATCATGCAGACGACCTCATGACGGTATGGGAAGGCATACACGGTTCGGCCGAACATTTAAGCAGTCTTAATTTTGGGTCTATACTCCAAATGGGTAATCTTTTTGCCCGTTGGGTAAACAGGCCAATGGTTCCATTTCCAGAAGAACTGACGGAAGAAGAGAAAAGCCATTATCGTCCTTATTTGTTTCAGGCTAAAGGAGAAGCCCAAGCCAATAACCTTATTGATACACAGGCCATGCTTATGTACCAGGGCTATGGTGCACGGCTTTTGGTACAACGTGTTACCGAGTTGGCATTATCAGATTTAGACAAGGCCCGTAAGGCCACCACACGTTTAATAGAAGGCGCTGCTAATGAGGTACATAAGAAACGTTGGATATTATTAGACAAAAGATTAGCTGTAGCAGAAAGTTTTATTAAATCGGCAGATAATATGGTTGGCTACCAGGCTTTACTGGATTTGGCTAAAAAGGATGACGAAAAGCCAGAGCCAAACCCAGTACTGGGAGCTCGTGGGTCTTGGAAAAGACAGGAATTGATACGGTTGGCCCGTAATGAAATAGAAAATACAGCCAACCTTAGAGAACTCCTTTTAAGTACAAAGGAACCACTAATCTATACAGCACCAACCCCAGAACAGGAAACGATTATGACGCTATCGCCCAACCTTACAGACCAATTAAAGAAGAAGATCGATATTATGAACCGCAAATGGACAGATTACAAGCGTTTATTTACCCAGCCTAATCCTTAAATCTCTAAAGGCGAGATAATAAAAGCACGGTTAAAACTAAACTTAAAGTATAAAAATGAAAGTTTCCAATTTAATAATTTCCATTGCGGTTGTTACATGCCTTTTTATGGAATTTCAGGTAAATGCACAGGTGTACAATGTAATAGACTACGGTGCCATTGGTGATGGTAAAACCCTAGATACCCATGCCATTCAAAAGGCTATTAATGCTGCAGCAAAAGTAGGTAAGGGCGCCAGGGTACTTGTGCCCGAAGGCCACCATTATTTAATTGGAACGCTTGAGCTTAAAAGCGGAATTGACTTTCACCTGCAAGGCGATGCCCAGTTGGTTGTAAGTGACAACCAAAAAGACTATTCAGGCGGGGCGGCCATCGTTGCCTATCAAGCCGATAGCCTTAAAATATCAGGAACAGGCCGTATAAATGGCCGATCTAAAGCATTTATGTCACATTATGAAGCAGAAAATGAGTGGTGGATACCAAAGCAATGGCGCCCTCGTTTATTGATTCTTACCAAGTGTACCAATCTTGAAATTAGGGACATTACACTGTTTAAAGCGCCTTCCTGGAGTCTTCATATGTTAGCCTGCGAGAACGTTTTAATAGATGGTATAAAAATAAAGAACGACTTAGATGTACCAAACTGCGATGGTATCGATCCAGACCATTGTAGAAATGTGGAAATCCGAAACTTTGACATAACCTGTGGAGACGACGCCATCGTAATAAAAACCACAGGACCAGAAAAACAGGGTAATCAAGAAAAAGTATATGGACCTTCAGCCAACATATGGGTTCATGACGGGGTTATCGAAACGCAAGACTCTGGGGTTAAAATAGGAACAGAAACCACCCAAGATATTTATAATATTGTTTTTGAACGTATAGATATTAAAACCAGTGTACGAGGCATGGGCATTCAATTAAGGGATGAAGGCAACATATACAATATTGTATTTAAAGACATTACGTTCAATTCCCGATATCAGTCAAATCCTTGGTGGGGGCGTGGTGAGGCCATTTCCTTTACAGCCATTCCTCGCCATCCAAACAAAGCAGTGGGGAAACTTTACAACATTCTTGTAGAAAATGTTAAAGGGGTAGCAGAAAACAGTGTGCGTATAAGTGGCAGTAAAGAAAGCCGGATTAATAATGTGCAATTTAATCATGTAGATGTTACCATGAACCGATGGACCAAATATAAAGGCGGTTTGTTCGATAACCGCCCTACCACAGCTTACCCAGATATAGAAACAGCTAAAAATCCGGGAATACATATTCGGTTTAGCGACAACGTTACCATTAATAATTCCAGTATTAGCTGGGGAGATAATCTCCCAGATTATTTTACAAATGCTATAAAGGCACATGATGTTTCCAATTTAAAAATTATAGCATTTAAAGGCCAAGCGGCCCACCCAGAAAAGCATAAGGCCATCGATGTTCCAGAAGGCACCATTGAAATTGATTAAATAACAATTACTAGCATTCCAATAGGTAAAGTGCCATAAGCCAATATGTTATGCCAAAGAAAGCCAAGCGTTTTCGAGAAATAGTTTTACTTTTAATTATAATCATTTAATTTGTGTCAAAAGTTTCTGTTGTCTAGAGCATTTATAGCGGCATACAACTATAATTAATGTATAACAAGTTATACTTAATTAAAACAAAAACTCAGAATTTAAATAATGATAGAAAAACTTCAAAACAGTAAGATAGAGGTTTCCAAACAAATGTACTCTATTTTCCAATCGTCATATGCTATCGAAGCCAAGTTGTTAAATGCAACTGATTTTCCACCACTCAAGCGCCCCCTAGATAGTTATCAAAAAAGCGATAATTTGTTCTTTGGATATTTTGAAAATAATGAATTAGCTGGAGTTATTGAGATTGAAAATAACAGTACATGCACAGATATAAATAGTTTAGTGGTAAGTCCAATGTTTTTTAGGCGCGGTATAGCAAGAAAACTACTGGAGTTTGTTTTTAATAACTTTAGCTCTAAGCTTTTTGTTGTAGAAACAGGAGTCAATAACAAACCAGCGACCGAATTATATAAAAAAATAGGTTTTAAGGAAGTCAAGCAATGGGATACAGACTTTGGAATTAGAAAAGTATTATTTGAACGGCGTATTAATAGTTAAGGCAGTAACAGCTTTCCCTTTTAATTAAGTAACTTGTTTTCCATAAATTGGGTGCGTTAAAATCCGTAATTTTACACGCTAACCATTGCTGCAAGCTAAAAACACATGAAGATATACATTAAAAATATGGTATGTAACCGCTGTAAAATGGTGGTGAAAATGACTCTTGAAAAATTAGGTCTTCACCCTGTTCAAGTGGCATTGGGCGAAATTGAATTGCAGGAGCATGATATCTCTTTGGTAAAAGAACAGCTTAAAAAAGAGCTTCAGTCTTTAGGGTTTGATTTATTGGACGACAAAAAGACCCGGACGATTGAAAAAGTAAAAAATCGGATTATCGATCTGGTTCAAAACAAAAACAGTAATCTAAAAGTAACGCTTTCCGACTATTTAGCACAAGAACTACATCAAGACTACAGCGCGTTTAGTAACTTGTTTTCAGAAGTAGAAGGCATTACTATTGAGAAGTATTACATCCTCCAAAAAATTGAAAAAGTAAAAGAACTCTTGGTGTATGACGAACTTACACTAAGCGAAATCGCCTTTCAATTAAACTATTCCAGTGTAGCCTATTTAAGTAATCAATTTAAAAAAGTCACCGGACTTACCCCGAGCCATTTCAAAAAACTGGGAGCCATAAAACGCAAGCCATTGGAAGCATTGTAAATTTTACAAAACAAATCCAAGATTTAGTAAACAAATCGCTTCGTCCACTTCCTAAATTTGTCATACTAAAACGAATAAAAGTTATGACACATACCTATCAATTAACAGGCATGACCTGTGGAAGCTGTGAAGCCAAAGTAAAAACGGCGTTGCTTTCAGTAAATAACGTCACTGCTGTGGACGTTTCAAAAGAGAATAGCACCGCAACCATTACGATGAACAAGCATATACCCTTGTCCAATTTACAAAATGCATTAGACGAGAAATACCAAATCGCCACACTGCAGCACCATGCAACGGAACAGCAAACCAAATCCTGGTTTGCCATATATAAACCAGTTTTGCTTATCTTTTTTTACATTTTAGCCGTTACGGGCCTTGTAGAACTAACAGCAGAACATATAAACCCCATGCGATGGATGCGGCATTTTATGGCAGGGTTCTTTTTAACCTTTTCATTCTTTAAATTGTTAAACCTAAAGGGTTTTAAAGAAAGCTATTTGATGTACGACATTGTAGCTCGTAAATGGCCTGCTTGGGGGTATGTTTATGCATTTACAGAATTGGCATTAGGAATAGCGTTCCTATTAAATTTTAATCCAGTTATTACAAACACCGTAACCTTGGTGGTTATGTCGGTAAGTATTATGGGGGTTTTACAAACCGTATTAAATAAAAAAGCGATTCAATGCGCTTGTTTAGGAGATGTTTTTAATCTGCCCATGAGTACCGTAACCATTATTGAAGACGGATTAATGATTTTAATGAGTCTAAGCATGTTGATAATGGCATTGAGTTAAAAACAACAGCAATTAAATAGTTTATAAGTAAAAGCGGTTTAGGTACTAACATAAACCGCTTTTACTTTTTAATTGCCAACCTTGCTAAGCGAAGTTTGCAACGTCACTCATTCAACAGAAGCGATAATACTTATTTACTATTCTAGTAAATACAACCAGCTGATTCAAAAAACCACACATATACAAAATAAATCCTTATTTTTAAAAAAATAAATACAAGCACATGCAAACATGGAATGTTAAATTAAGACGAAACCCGCAAGCAATTAGTAAACAAATAGAATCCGGCCTTGGGTCCCTTAACGGGTTTGTATTTAATATAAAACGGGATACAAACAGTGCAGTAACATTTAAACTACGCAAAAGAATTCTATACCCGTGGTATTTATTCTTTCTCAATAGTGTTGTCGTTAACGGAAAACTATCAAAAGCAGAAACCAAAAACGAGGCAAACGTAACCATCTCTTTTAATCAGCATTTTTTATGGGTATTGGTTATAGCTGCAAATATCATGGCGGGGTTGGCTGTGTTAATTACGATACTCTCAGAAAAAAGCAATAACAATATGGCTTATTTGGTTGGCGCGCTCATTTTAGCAACAGGGATTATCTTGTGGATTCGGGTACAGTATAAATACAAGACAAACGTTCAGGAATATAAAGGTTTGATTTCAAAAGTACTGGAAGTTTAAAATAGACTTGTAAAGTTTATTGCTAATCCCATTGCTAACAACCATACCACATGCAAAGACTACTAGTTTTAAGTGTTTTAACATTATTGCTTTCTTGTCAATCAACAAAGACAACGCCCAATAAGTTTAGTGTAAACTATAGCAAAAACATAGAAACCTATTTTCTGGCTGAGATGCTCTCCGTTAGCCATAGAAAGACCAATAAACAATGGGAGGAATACAAATTAAAAACCTGTAAAACCTACCAGCCTATAGTAGCAAAAGCTATAACTGATTTAAAAACCCTAACTCAAAGCAGCATCGCCATAGAAACAGCTAAGCTTAATGATACGTTAGTAAGTTTTGGTGTTGGCAATTATGTTATGATGCAAGTGTTATTAGAACAGCCGGAATTTGACCTTTTACAACAGCCTTCAAATATTAAGCTCCCGCAAATCCTGTTGCCAAACAGCCAAAAAGAGGTACTGGAGCAAATCATTTCCAATTATTTACAGTCGCTTTACAGGTTCTATCAAACCGAAAACATCCACGATTTCTTTACCAAAAATGCAACTTTTTACGAAGGAGCTATCAACGAGGTACAAACGCACATCCCCAAAGGATTTACAGACGCCATGGAAACCTACTATGGCGATCAAAGAGCACAATACGTAGTTTTGGTAAGTCCCATGATGGCTTGGCCCATAGAAGATAACGAAGGCCGAGGGGTGTCAGCAACCGTTAAAAAAGGAGATAAAAAAATCGTTTATGAAATAATGAGTCCGTATGTTCAAGTACCAGTTAATGCGTCAAACCGGGAATACAATCAATTTGGCTTTGACTATCAGCCAAGAGCAAGGGTTCTAACGGTTCATGAGTTTGGACATTCATTCGTTGATTCAGAATTAGAACTTTACCAAAAACAAATAGAAGGGACTTCCTATCTGTTCACCGACCAATTAAAAAACGTCATGAAATCCAAAGGTATTCAAAGCTGGTATGTACATGTCCTTGAAAGTTTTGTGAGATTAGGAGAGATTAGGATCGCAGAGATTCAAAATGACGAAGCAAGAGCCAATCATTTAAGGCACTATCATACCAATTTAGAACATTTTGTCTTTCTCCCGGAATTGGAGCAAAAGATCATCGAATTTGAAAACAATCGGGACCAATACCCGAAGTGGAAAGATTTTATTCCCGAACTGTTACATGTGTTCGAAAAGGGTACACCAGAATTTGTAAATGAAAAATTAAATTGAAAAAATGACCAAGCCTGTTACCCGGAATACTGTGCTTTTTTGCCAGAGTTTTAGTGGTATGGTTCACCGTGGGGTAAGTTGGTCGCAATATTTAACACAATACCAGAAGATAACAAAAGTCGCATTTCAATGTTGCACAAAACATATAGCCATTTAATCATGATTAAAATAATAACAATGCTTACATGCGTATTACTATGTGGGTATGCAGACGCTCAACAGACTAAAAAATCTAAATTTGATATTCCTTATGGTGATAATCCGGATGTTGGAAAGTACGTGGAAATAAATGGCGCAAAAATCTATTATGAAGCATATGGAACAGGCGAGCCCTTACTACTAATACACGGATGTGGTGCCAATATAAAGTCCATGGAAAATCAAATTGATTATTTTAAGGATAAATTCAGAATCATAGTAGCAGATAGTCGCGGACAAGGAAAATCAGAATTAAAAACGGATTCCTTAACCTATAACCAGATGGCTAAAGATTGGGAAGGATTGGTGCACCATTTAAAGTTAGATTCCATAAATATTGTCGGGTGGAGTGATGGCGGTATCATTGGTCTTAAAATGGGCATTAATAACCATACAAAAATTAAGAAAATTGTAACCATGGGAGCAAACCTAAGGCCAGACACCCTGGCAGTAAACAGTTGGGCCCCAAAAAGTGTAAAAGTAGATCTGGAAAAAGCAAAGAGAATGATAGCACTGGGAGATACATCAGAAGATTGGAACCTAGACAAACAACTAGAGCAATTGTTATTGTACCAACCCAACATCAGTCATTCAGAATTAAAGAAAGTAAAAGCGGCTGTGTTAGTAGTGAATGGTGATAAAGATATTATAAGAAATGAACATGCCGTAGAAATTTTTGAAAATTTACCGCATGCACAATTATGCATCATGCCCGGGGAAACGCATTATACGCCCGGTTCAAATCCAGCATATTTTAACGCCATTGTCGAAAAGTTTTTGTTAGAGCCATTCAAAAGACCCACATCTAAATGGAATTAGTTTTCTACAAAGTGCCTAGCGTTATGTCTAAATAATCTAGAAATCGAATCATCGAATCATCTAATTGACAAATCAACAAACGGTTTTAAAAAAAGCTTCTTTTGTTTAATATATATTCTTATTTTTAGCTTGGCTGTAACTTTAAAAACCCAATGTCTTTTATCCGGTAAATTGGAATATAAATGAGGATTTTAGTGAACATATAACGATTTAGCGGTCAGGTGAAAATAAAAAATAGACAAAATGCAATATTTAGGATACATTTTAGTAGTCATTCACATTTTTCTGCTTCTATGGTCGACAGGTGGAATAGTTGAGATGACATCTTTCAAAGTCCCGTGGACACCATACACAAATTTGGACTTTCCTACTTGGCTGTTACCAATTCATTGGGGTTCAGTAATTATCACCTCAATTGGATTTTTGGTTGGGTATTTCTCCAAATGGAGTGGCACACCTGAATTTATGCTTGCAGCATATACCATGCTATTCACAATTTGTGTGATAGAAACCTTTGGATTTATGACAAGCTCGACAAAATACATTGCTATGACGACTGAATTGGTGGTTTACACTTTAATTTTACTATCGATGTTTAAGAGTAGGTACTTTATCGAATATTTTAGTTGAGATGAAAAATAAACCCGAATCGCTAACAAAGCATATAGCTTATGGCGGCATAACGGATGCCAGCAAGGTTTTTTGCTTCTTAGCTAACTCTTTGGTTTCGGTAGATAGGAAAGTGCTTCAATACCGCCACAAACTATATGTAAACCGTTGATAAATAGCACCACTACAAATAACACTTCTAAATACCGCAAAAACATCATTCCTAGTTAGTCAATTATCTAAAGGTCTAATAATCAAACAATCCAACCATCAACTTTACCCATAGCGCACCAACTATCATAGCATATCAAATAAAGGCTTCCCACACCCTTTACGCCGTAGACGTTACACGCATTAACACGCAATTGTTACTAAGCGGTTTTAAAAAAATAAGTTTTTGTTCTCGGTTTTAAGCCTTAGTCATCTCAATCATATGATTGATTACATGGGAGTGCTCGTGCTGAGGACTGAACATAACAATCTCCGCATCTGCATTGACTTTTACATTGTGTCCTGCGGGCCAGTAAAACAAATCTTTACCGTTTACAATTTCTTCGATGCCGTTAGCATCAGTGGTAGTAAGTTGGCCGCTCAAGAGAAATCCCCAGTGAGGGCACTGACACAAATTATCTTCAAGCCCCATAAACAAAGGTGTTGTGTCCACTCCTGCAGAGAGGCTAAAATACTCTCCGCTAATTTTTCCTAATCCGGTAGCGTCTCCAAAATCGGTTTTCTGACGAATAACAGCTCCAGGAATCTCCATTTTAACTTCAATATCGTCTTTTGCAATTTTCATAATTGTTTCTTTTTGTTAATTTGGATAAAATTATCCTTATAGGATGGCTATTGATGTCATTTCGGGCAATTCAGAAACAATTACTCTGATATAACAACAAATGTTGCATCCTCGTCTGTAAGGTAAACTAAAAATCCACAGTATTACTACTTTACTCGAAAAGAAATAATACGTTCGCCTAAGCCGTGTATAATTAATGGCTAGTTATAGTCTACTTTACGAAAATCCTCGCGAGTTTTCTATCTGGCGTTTATTTGCTAAATTAGGTGCTTAAACACGCAGCTAATCATGCACAAACCGTTGTGCAACATTTTGAAAAATGGCAGATAAAGAGGATAAAATAGAAATTAATTTTTTAGATCACGTAGCTATTCGAGTTGCCGATATGGAAGTTTCTGCTGTATGGTATGAAAAAGTGTTGGGACTGAAACGATATAAATTACCTGAATGGGGAGACTTTCCAATCTTTTTACTTTCTGGAAAATCAGGAATCGCATTGTTTCCTGCAAATGCAACGGATACTAAACTTGACCCAACTTCTAAAAATGTAAAAATTGACCATTTCGCTTTTAATGTGACAAAGGAAAACTTCGAAAAAGCAAAAAAGCAATATACCGAATTGAACTTAGATTTTGATATTCAAGACCATCACTACTTTGATTCAATTTACACGAAAGACCCAGATGGACACACAGTTGAATTAACCACAATTAAAATAAATGAAAGAGAATTTTATAAATAAAAAACGATACACCAACAAAACATAACCTCAATTCACCAACACCAGTTAGCTGCCAAAAGCCTAACACCAAGCCCCAAAACAAAAAAAGCAGAAGCCACCAAAACACCTCCCACCTCTAAAAATCTAACCATCCAGCCATCGAATAATCCAACCATCGAATAATCTAGAAATCCAACCACCCAACCTTGCCCGTAGGGCATCAAGTATTGTAGCATATTTGTAAGCGTTTTGGCTCTATACGTCGTAGACGTTACACGAATTAAGATGTCATTATTAACAAAAAGTTTTAAAAAAACTCTTTTTTTAAGATATATTCTTACTTTTAACATGGCTGTAACTCTAAAAACTAAATGTCTTTTATCCAGTAAGTTTGAAGATAAATGATAATTTTAGTGAACATATAAAGAGTTGGCAAACATTAGAATGAAAGAACAAAAGCATGGCAGAATTTGTAAAAGGAAATCAACTTAATGCGGAACTTGAAAAAATTTTTGAGAAAGCGGAAGAACAAATAGTTATTGTTTCCCCATTTATAAAACTTCATTCAAGATTTATTGACGCATTAAAATCTAAAAAAGAAAAGCATAAACTCAAAATAACTGTCGTTTTTGGAAAAAATGAAGGTAACATTTCAAAGAGCTTCAGCAAAGAGGAATTTGACTTCTTAAAAGATTTTCCAAACATCGAAATTAAATATGAACCAAGACTTCATGCAAAATATTATGCTAATGAATCATCAGCTTTATTAAGCTCAATGAATCTTTACGACTTTTCTCAAAACAATAATATAGAATTTGGTATATTAACAAAAGCGACACTTGTTGGTGCATTGACAGGAAATCTTCTAGGAGATTCTATAGACAAAGAAGCCTTCGATTACTTTGACCAAGTTATCAATAATAGTGAAACTCTATTTAAAAAAACACCTCAATATGAAAAAACTAATTTAGGCTTAACAAAAAAATACACACACTCTGATGAAGTTGACGAATTATCCAAACAACTTGGAATTAAAACATCAACTAACAAAACCAGCAAGACAACAACACAATCAACAAAAGAAACCGACACGGGATACTGCATAAGTGTAAGCTTCCCCAAAAATCGAACTGTTTAGAAGTAGAAAAATAGTTTTAACTTTAAGCAGTAATTATGAGAAAAAGCAAATTCAGTCCGCAACAAATTGCAAAGATTTTAAAAGAGTTTGATAACGGGAAAAGTGTTGAACAGATTACCCGGGAATATGGGGTTAGTTCATCTGCCTTCTATAAATGGCGTGAGCGCTATGCCGGGATGAACGGCAAAGAACTAAAGCGCATCAAAGAACTGGAGGAAGAAAACCGCAAGCTCAAACAGATGTATGCCAATCTGGCCTTGGACCATCAAATGGCCAAGGAGATCATCGAAAAAAAGCTTTAAGGCCCTACCGTAAAAGAGTAATAGCCAAAGAACTTATTCATTACGGTATTAGTAGGGCGTGCCGTGTTTTAAATATGAGTAAAAGTGTCTATTATTATAATGCGATAAATAAAGATGACACAGAGATTGAGCAGGCATTGCTTATAAAAGCAGAGGCACACCCAGAAGAAGGTTTCTGGAAAGCCTTTGACCGCTTAAAGGCAGAAGGGAAGCCCTGGAACCACAAACGCGTTCATCGTGTTTACCAGTCCATAGGCTTACCGTTAAGACGCAAAGCCAAAAAGCGTCTGCCCACCCGTGTTAAAGAGCCTTTAGAAGTCCCCAATACACTTAATCATACTTGGAGTATGGATTTTGTAACAGACGTACTGGAAAACAAAAGACGATTTAGAGCATTTAATATAATTGATGATTATAACAGGGAGGCACTGCACATAGAGATAGATTTTTCCTTAACAAGTAACCGTATAGTATGGGTTTTAAATCATTTGGTAAACAGGAAAGGAAAGCCTAAAAAAATACGTATGGATAATGGCCCTGAATTCATAGCAAATATTACTTCGGTTTGGAGCAAGATGTATGGTATAGATTTTCAATATATCCAACCGGGAAAGCCAACCCAAAATGCTTTTATAGAACGCTTTAACGGTTCTTATAGAAGAGGTGTTCTAAATAGATATATTTTTGAGACTCTAGAACAGGTTCGTGAACAAACTCAGATTTGGATACATGATTATAACTATAACAGACCTCACGATGCGCTTGGAAAATTGTCCCCAAAAAAATATGCAGAAATCAATTGTAATGGGGTTAACCCCATTACAATTGAAAACAATAACTTTATAGAAATTTTAGACAATTAAACAGTTCTAATCTGGGGAAGCTTACACTAACAAAATATAAAAATAATGCTAAATTTATTGCTTAATCAAGGGTTAGTGTACTTTTGGTTACCCTGATTTTCCTTCGGACACGAGCAAAGCGAACTGGCGAAGTAAAATCCTCGGATACAAACATGCAACTTTCCATACACATAAACGTTTTGCAGCATATGAACAAACCAATGAAATACCTATTACTAATTGGATTTCTGATTATAAATTCAGGAACCAATCTTATCGCTCAATCATCTTCTGACACTTTTAGACCAAAAATGAAAATGGTTAAAGAAGTCATATATAAACCCGAGAATGGTGAATTAAAAAATCGTGAAAATCTTTTTGACAAAGACATTAGTTCATATATGATTTTTGACAAAAATGAAAAAGTGATAGAAAGCGGACAATACGAAAGGGATGGTTCTCTATACCAAAAAATAATTTATGAGAGAAATGAAAAAGGAGTTGCTCAAAAAGTTATGAAGAAAAATTCATCGAATGAATTAAAAAGCTATTTGATTTATGAGTACGACTCTAATGATAATATGATTGAGGTTAAAACTTATGATTCGGATAACAATCTGACTAATATCCAATCGAATACATATGACGAAAACGGAAATAACATTGAGATGTTACTCAAAAGACCAGGAAGTGAAAATGGTTGGAAATATGTTTACAAATACAATTTTGACAACAAAAAAATTGAACAGTTCAGATATAAACCTGATGGTAGTTTAAAAGATAGAAGAACATACTCTTACGATAAAAGCGGAAAAGAGAATTTACAATTTAAATTCAATCCTGATGGAAGTTTTACGAAATTTGTGTCCGAGTATGATGAAATGGATAATTTATCTGTTCAAAATTGGTTTAATGAACAAGACGAGCAAACACACCAAACATCTTTCGAATATGTCTATGACAAAAATGGAAATTGGATTTCAAAAAGAAGAAGTTCGAATGGAGAATTGGGTATGGTTTGGGAAAGAGAAATAGAATACTACGAATAAAAAAACACGTTGCACAACACCAGTAACAATCACCCAAAACCACAGGTTTAACTCCAGCTACCAAAAGCTACAACACAACCAAGACAACCACCCATATTCCAAAAAACAATTTCATTTTGACAAAAAATCCTCTAAACGCGTAAGCATTTGTAATTTATGTATATTTGAGTGTATATATAGTAAAAATAAACACACAGGTGTGTTTATTCAATTGTTACCACACATATGAGAAAGATATTATTATTTTTTCTGCTTTTGAGTTTCATCTCAAATGCTCAATCCAAAAAAGATTGTGATTCAATACTATCCAAAAAAATTAATACTGATTTCGAAGACTTAAAAAATATTGAGCAATTTCGGACAAATCTTTTAAAGCTGGTAGATTGCGGAATAGACTCGTTAGATGTTGATATCTTCTCGACTGGACCAATTCCAGCCTCATTTTTAATGGAAATCGTTTCTGAAAAGGATAAGGATTCTGAACTCACCTATAGTCTTTTTTTTGATAAGATTCTTGACTTTAAAAAAAATGAAAACTATTTAAAAATTAGAAATATTACTAAAGTATCAAAAGAGCTAGAAAAAAGACCTGTGAATATAGAGAGTTGGGATGAAGATAAGTCACTGTTCCAACAATTAGAAATACCTAAAGAATATATTTCTGAATTTTATACTTTTTTAAAAAAGAACTCTGAATCTTATAGTTCTTACAAAGATGCTTTTATAAGTTTTAGCAAAACTGTAGAAAAAGAAAACTCAGTATCTTCTGATGAACTAATGGAATTTTTTAAAAACCCTGGAAATGTAGATTTTAATGATTTGCTAAAATTAAGTAGTGAAAATAAAAAACCTATTTTGTTGTATTTTACTGGATATGCTTGCGTTAATTGTAGAAAAATGGAAAATAATATATTCAATATTCAATCAGTCTTTGATGTATTAAAAAACGAATTTATCTTCACAAGTTTATATGTCGATGATAGAAGTAATCTCCCTGAATCAGATTGGGTAAAATCAAAAGTTAACGGAAAAATTATTAAAACTATCGGACAAAAAAACTCTGAGCTTCAAGTAGCAAAATTTAACACCAACATGCAACCCTTTTTTGTGATATTAAACTCTGAGGGCAAGATTTTAGAAGAATTTCAATACACTAAAAGTGTATCTGATTTTTTAGATTTCATTGATAGAGGATTAAATAAATTTTAAATACGTTTTACAACACCAGTAACCACCACCCAAATTCACATCCTTAACCACAGTTTTAAACCCACCTACCAAAAGCTGCAACATTACCAAAATACATACCTATGTTTCAAAAAACAACTTCAGTTTGACAAAAAATCCTCCAGACTTATAAGTATTTGTAATTTATGTATATTTGAGTGTATATATAGTAAAAATAAACACACTGGTGTGTTTATTCAATTGTTATGCACAAGTTAAAAAAACATCGAAATGAGATTTGAAATACCTTTTGATGAGAAAATTTATAGGAAGCAAATGACCTTGAATTTTGACACGACTTGGAATGAAAATCTGAAAAAAAATAAAAAAAATCTTTATTGGAGTATTCCGATTACATTACTTGGTGTATTAATAGTCTATGGTCAAGATTATATCGGACTTATCTTCATTGCTATCGGACTTCACTATGTGATTAATGGATATAGGTATTATTCGTTTTACAAACGAAGTAAAAAGCGATATTATAACTTAATAGAATCGGAAATAGAAGGAATAAAAGCATCAAATGAAAATAGTATTTGGGAATTTAACGAAGATCATTTAATATTCAAATACTATAAATATGACGCGAAAATAAAATGGATTGCTTTTAAGAGTTATCGGATTATTGACAAAAATCTTTTTCTTGATTTGGATATCGGAAATAATGCATCGTATATCCTTGGAGAAGAAGAAATTGGAAACGCTGAATTTAAAAACGCAATTGATTTTGTTGAAAATAAAATAGGATTAAAAACAACTGCATAACACCATGTAAAAATAATTGCTTGTTTCTAACCTACTCGGAAAATCCTACGGATTTTTCTCTGGTTCGTTCCATTTTTAGTAAGTTAGTTGCTTACACACGCAACAATCCTTACTCAAACACGTTAGGTGCAATTAAAACCAACTATTCAACTAAAGAATGACACCAGAATATCGAATAGAAACTGAAAATCAAATTAGAGAGTATTTTAAATCATATGAAGATATAAAAGAAATTGTGAATATTAAATGCGAGGAGACATTTAACGATTTAGATGTTGTAGTTAACGTTTGGAACGTAAAAACCGAAGATGAAGCTTATTGGGTTGTCGAAGGAGAAAATGCACCAATGAATTTATATACTCAACGAGCTCACTACTTTTCAGCAGACGAAGCATATTCTTTTCATATGGGAATTACTCAACGATTATCTAAAAGATATCAAAATGATTTTAAACACATAATTGACGAAATTCCATTAGACATTGGTCATTTAAAATCAATAAACAGAAAGTTAAATATGGCTTCTGAAAAACTCTCGATTGATTTAGAACCTGAAGAATTTCAAGCTATCGGACTTCTGTGTCGCAAAAGTTTAATTGACTTATCAAAAGAACTGTGCGAAAGGAATCCTGAATTGATAAAGGAAAAAGGATTAAAAAAATCTGACTTTAAAGGTGTTGCTAATACTTTTATAGACTTATATATTCCTGGAAAACAAAACTCGGATTTACGAAATTATTCACGAAAATTGGTGAATAGTGCTTGGAGTTATAATTCAGTGGTCGTTCATTCACAAAATAAAAAATATCCAGATGCAAAAATTGCATTATTACTTACTTCTTCAATCATTAGTTTACTTGAGAACTTATTTTTTAAGTATATTGGTTTCGACCAAGAATTAGCTTGTCCTGAATGTGGAAGTTTACAAATGGAGTTTATTGAATTTGAAAAAGACAAATTAAAACAAGTTTGCCAAAAATGCGAACACGAAGAAATTTTAAAAATTGAAGAACAATAATAACTGTACCTAATAACTAAGTGTTCGTGTGGTCGGTACGGCCAAACATGAACGCCGTGTTGACTGAACCGGTAGTTGGTCGGTTAGCCTACTATGGGGATTGGTTTGTTTTTTAAGAGGGGTTTAAGGAGTTGTTTCAGGCCTATTTCTATTTGGTGTTCAACTCAACAATCGTTTTCAGTCTTTATCTTAATAAGTAAGGTAAACATTTAGGTTTTACAGAGGTTTATTTCTTTCATAATTTAAAATTTAGACAATATCTGCCTGTTACGTGCTTGGCAACGTTGTTTTTATTGAGGCTTATGTAACTGTTTTATCCAGTGTTTTGGCGGGCCTCGAGCTGTAAATGTTGTAATGGTTATTAACCGTCCTTGTCGGCATTTAGGGCATATATTGTGTAATAAGGGAGCTTTTTCTTTTAGCTTTACCGGAACAAGTGTTTTCTTTAATTCAACTAAGCTTAGCCTTTTATGGTAAGAACTGAGCATACCATAATGCCTGATACGAACAAAACCTTTAGGCAAAACATGTAAAGCAAAACGTCTGATGAACTCGGCATCGGGTAAGCACATCGTTTTACGTTTACCGCCATGCCGATAATCTTTTACCGAGAAGGTTACAGAACCATTCCCGATAGCCAGTATGCGATGGTTACTGATGGCTATTTTATGGGTGTAGCGCCCCAAATATTCTATCACCTGCTCGGGGCCTAAAAAGGGACGTTTACAATACACCACCCAAGGCTTTTTAAATAGGTCATTATAAAAATCTGATGTGATTTCTAGATTTGATGATTTTCGTAATTGCGCCACAAAGCGTGCTCTAAACACCTTACTCATGGCTTTTACCGGGAAGAGATATTTTCCTTTATGTTTTACAGATTTCCATCGTCCATAAGATGTTATTCCTCCTTCAGGTACAATACAATGCAGATGCGGATGCAACGATAGGTTTTGTCCCCAGGTATGCAGTACAGCAATCATTCCTGCGCGAGCGCCTAAAAACTTTGGGTGACACCCAAAGTCATAGATAACCTGCCAGGCCACTTTAAAGAGTGTGTTATAAAGTGTTTTAGGTATGTAAAGGCACAAGCGGTTAAGTTCTTGTGGTAAGGTGAACACCACATGAAAATAAGGCACGGGTAACAGTTCAGCTTCACGAGCCCGTATCCACTGTTCTTTTTGATGTCCCTGGCACTTGGGACAATGACGGTTTCTGCAACTGTTATAACTCAGGTGTAAAGTGTTGCATTTGGGGTTATTGCAGCGGTCTATATGCCCACCCAGCGCTAAGGTTCTACACTTTCGTATGGCATGCAAGGTTCTTAGCTGCCAACTGCTATGGCTATAGGCTGATAGTTGATTTTGATTGCGTTCTAACACCTGAGCTACTTCGTAGGTAGCACAATGCATAACTATTCACTATATAGCCGATCTAACGGACTAAAGGGCTTTTGTCTACCTAATTGTGCCACATGAAGGTAAACCAATGTGGTTTGAATGTCGGCATGCCCCAACAGTTCTTTAATGCTAATAATATCCAGTCCCATTTCCAGTAAATGAGTGGCATAACTATGCCTGAAACTGTGGGTGGTGACCTGTTTCTTAATCCCGCTATGTTTACGAGCTTCGCGTATAATCCACTGTATGCCTCTGGTGGAGAGCGGCACAGAAGCACCTTCAGCATGATTACCGTTAAAACACCAGATACGAGGGTGTTCGGCTGAAATATAGCTTTTAAGACCACGAATTTGCAGAGCAGATAAAGGAACGTAACGGTCTTTATTGCCTTTTCCCTGACGGATATGCAGCATCTTGCGATCGAAATCCAAATCCTTTAATTGAAGGTTGCGAAGTTCGAAACAACGTAAGCCACAGCCATACAACATAGCCAGAACTAAACGGTGTTTTAATAATTTTGGCGTTTTAAGAAGTAACTTAACCTCTTGACGGCTTAATACCACCGGCAATTTGTTGGGACGCTTGATCGATGGAAGCACGACGCGCATCTCCTTTAGCTCATAGATACGATACAGGTATCTTAGACCATAAACGGTATGCTTAAAGAAGCTTCCTGAAGGTGCTTTAGATTGTGATTTTAAAACATGTAGGTAGTCTAAAACCTGTTCTTCATCTAAATCTAAAGGACTACAATTAAAATGCAAGGTGATGTGAGCCAGACAACGGGCATAATTGGTAAAGGTACTGATGCTTTTGCCTGAAAGGGTTACAGAGCGTTCTAACTTGCGGTATAATTCTGTAAACTCGGGTACAGATTTACACGCTTTTTCAATGAGAGTAATGCTTTTTTTTCATAATTTTAAAATTATAAGATTTAACATTACTTAAAGGTAGCCAAAAGTGAGTGTATTTCACTGGAAAGCTACCTTTAGGTTTAGTTCAACAACAGCTATAGGCAATAGCTTGGGTTTGGGCTGTAAACAGAAGTTTGGGATTTATTTTCTAACTTTACGACTGAAAACAAAACTGAATGGCTTTTTTTGCGCTACTGCCCATAGCCAGACCGTTGTGCACAATATCCCGACTGAACGAAAATGAAAGAGAATAAAGATAGAATTATAATTGTAAGTGACGTAAATGAACGTGACGGGATTGGAATTGAAGTCTATCAAAATGATAAATTGGTTGTAGAAATTTTTAGAGATGATACTGAAAGAACTAGGACAATCACAATTTTTGAAAAGAATATTTCTCTTGAATTAATGGAAGAATGTATTGAAACTTTTAAAAAGGAAATTCCTTGGGAATTTATATAATATGACTAAGTCAATAATAACCGTCATTTTTCTAACCCTAATCTTAATATCCTGTAAACAATCCCCAATAACTTATACAGAAATAGTAAATCCTATAGAATTCAGAAAAGGCGAATGGATAAGTACACAAGATTCATTAAGCGGCATTAGTTTTCGGAAAGGAAGGGTCGCATTTTTTAAAAACATGCAATTCTCAGCAGATAGTATTTATGAATACAAGATAGTAGACTCCATAAAGTTAATTGGAAACCAAAAGGAAATAATAGGAACTTACCTAAAACGAATGAACCCTTGGGATACCCTTTATGTAGAAATAAAAGCATTCACAGATACCACACTAACCTTAAACAATAACAAAACACAAACCTATAAAATCAATATCCCCCCCCCCAAAAAAAAACAAAGCCCCCAAAGCACCGCCACTCCTAAAAATCCAACCATCCAACCTTACACACCCCATGTAACCAAGCGTACACACCCCATGTAACCAAGCGTACACACCCTATGTAACTAGGCTTACATACCCCATGTAAACCCAGTTACAGCAACAACTAAAAAGCCCACTCAAAAAAATCAAGTGGGCTTTTACAAAACACATCATGGTATAGGTAATTAACTCACGGTCAATATGGGAACAAAAATCCCCACTCTCAGGGATTTCACCCGGTAGGCCGAGTTGCGGACTTCAATACGGTACGTGCCTGCGGGTAGGGCAGGAACACGTAGTGTCAGCGTTTTGGGCTCGTTGGTGCGGAGGTCGATTTCGCGGACTTCCGAGCCGTCGGTTTGGTTGACGAAAAACACCCCTTCTTCATCCACAACATTGTGGTGCAGTTTCAATTGCTCGCCGGTAATTTCCAGCACATCCCCGGGGGTAAGCGCCACATCGTTACTCTGACTTCCCCAATCGTACAC
Source organism: Aestuariibaculum scopimerae (assembly GCF_059428085.1). Taxonomy (NCBI): domain Bacteria; kingdom Pseudomonadati; phylum Bacteroidota; class Flavobacteriia; order Flavobacteriales; family Flavobacteriaceae; genus Aestuariibaculum; species Aestuariibaculum scopimerae. The sequence continues at coordinate 491,264 of NZ_CM182089.1, read as the reverse complement.
CGTATCAATTTCGGGAAGGCGTTTTTGTGGTGCCACTTTTTTTAAGGGCACGCCTTTAACTGCCGCGGCCAAGAGCCCCTTCGGGTTTATTTTCATACTCAGGCTATGGCGCTCCGGATCAAACAGATCCGTCGTGTCTACAAACACCCCGCTAATACTCAGGCGAATGGTGATGTACTCGTCGCTATAATATTCACCCCGGGCAATAAAACCCGTTATTTTCTCCCAGTAATTATCTACTACGGCATTCACTTCGGTGGGCTTGAGGATGGATCCCGGTCCGGTAACCGCATCAATCAAGTCCTGCCGATTATTAACTACCACATTCACCGGAATGGCCGTTTGGTCATCCGGATCATCAGGCGTTAAATCGTTGTTATATAATGCATATTCTAACATAAGCGTTTTTGATTTTTAATGTTATACAAATTTTATAGAGGGTACCATGAGGTGTTTTTTTGTTGCTGTAAGCTTTAGGCGATGGTGCTATTGCACGATAATCATGCCCACAAGTATTCCCAGCACCACGCCGCCAACGCCCGCGCCCACAGTGCGCCAGGCATATCGTTTTTGTTGAACCTGTAATTTTTGTTTGGTATTTAATAGTTCAATATCCTTTTGCGACAACACAATATCCGTCAACAACAGTTTCGTTTTAATCTGTGAGTTGCTTACGCGAAACAGGTTGATGAGGTCTTGGGTATTTGCATGCCGTTGTGCTACCAAAGGCGCGAGGGCGTGTAGCATGTTAAGGTTGTAATCCACCATAAGCAGCATGCTCTTTATGGGCGCTTGCCGTAGGTAGGCGGTATCTGTGAGTTGCTCGGGGAGCTCGGGCGTGGGAGCCGTCTGTGCGGTGCCGGTGCTGCTGACTAATACTACCGCACATAAAAGTAAAAATGGTTTCATGTTATTTCGGTTTTTGAGTTTGTTCTAATTGCTGTTTTAGCCGTGCCAAGTGCTGCTCCCATTGGGTAAGCAGGGCCTTGGTTTTGGTATGGATGCGGGTGTCTTTAGTCTCAAACACCTGTATGGATGTTTCCAGTTCCGCTATGGTGCGGTGGGCATCGTTTAGCTCGTCGCGCGCCGATTGCATACGTACCTGTGCCGCCCGTAATTCCGCTTGCAATGCCCGGGCGTCGTACCATTGGTACACGTTAAAGGCAAAGGCCAGAGCAGCCAGGAGCCAGCCCAGAAATCTTAGTAGGGTTTTAGACGTGTTTGTCCAGAGCCCCAGCGGGGCATACGTGTTATTTCGTGTCATAGTGTATGGAATTATAAGGTTACTTTTAGAAGGATAGCCCTGTATTAAAGCCGGTAGCGGGTATAATCCGTATCCAAAGCGTTATACAAGTCTCTTTTAATGTCCCGTAGCGAATGCCGCCACCAGCGCAGCAGGGTTTTAACGTTGCCGTTTGCCGTGAGTTTGCGGGTGTAATAGTCGTCCAGACTGCGCTCAATATCACGAATGTACTCACAGGCACTGTCTAACCCCTTTTGGGCCTTACGTATTTCGGTACGAATGCTTTGCATGTGTGTCTCCAGCCGTTGGTTGTTGGCGTGGAGTAGGAGCCCGTACCATAGTGCTATAAGTAGGACTGCTAATAGGGTTAAGTTACCTGCACGCCGAAGGGCAGTCATGTACGACGGACGTTTTTTTGTAGGTTTGGGGTGTTTCATAATTTTGTTTAAATGTTTAGTTGTTTTTTGCTGTTTAAATGTTTAGTTGTTTGTTGTATAGTTGGTTAGTTGTTGCTTACTCTTACGAGATTTTCAAGTTAAGTCTCTCTTGTTCGTTAATCAAAAATCGTTATTCGTTAATCTCTCTATTCTTATTCTAAATGTTTAGTTGTTTGTTGTATAGTTGGTTAGTTGTTGCTTACTGTTGCGTTCTCTTCTTTCTTTTCCCATTTAAGTTGGCTGTTTTTAGATTACCAGATTATTATTTTTCCTTTACCCTTACTTTTCTATTCGTCCATTCTATTTTTTTTAGAGGAACTCATGATGTGCTCCGCAATTCATCGCTAAAAAAGTAACAAAAAATCTAGGCTTACGAGACCATTGCTGAAAATGCTACGCGACCACCAGCCACAGATAAAAAGAATTATTCACGGTTTCTATTTTTAAATTATGGTGTTCATGAATCTTCGATTTCGCCCACAGGTTAGAGGTTAATCAGTTTGTCTTTCTCTTCACTGTGTTCGGGTCGACCGATAGTGGTCTTGTTCGCTCAAACAGCTTTTTATCTCTTAGCCTCTCCATCCCGCCGGCTGGCTCCTTCGCTAAAAATGTCCACCGGACATTTTCTTTACGCTTGGCCCCACTTGATTTTCTAGCAATACCCTCGGTAGGCCGTTTACCTGCCTCATGGCCTGTGACTTCCGATTGATGTCTCTTCTCTTTTATTAATTTCGTCTGAGTAAGCAAACTCTGAACTCTTAACTTTGAACTCATAACTTGCCAACCCCCATTTCGTTTGTTTTTAACATTTTTCATTTTTTGTTAGTTCTTTAATGTTCAGTCTAATGGCTCCTCCCTTTTTTCAAAGGGAGGTGGCCCACGCCCTAAGCGTGGGACGGAGGGTTAAACCCAACCATCAACAAAAATCAATCGTATTGTCAATCATAAATATCTGTTCTGATTTGTAATGACCTGACAAATATGAAAAATCTTAAAAACACAGCATCCCTACTTACATCCCACGTGGGCTAAATTTTAACATTTTTATTTAGAGATACGTCGTGCAAAATAAGCCTCATTATCCTTGTAATACCCGGCTTCCAGCCTGTTTGTAAAGGGTGTTTTATCTTTTTTCCGATTTCGGGCATCTTTAACGCTGCTATTGAAATTTTTAATCTTAATACCGAATACTTTTTCTAATACACGTCTGGTGTTTTCCATCGTGCCTTTTACTATGCCTTCCCCGTGTAGCGAAAGAATGAATTCCGTGAGTTCTGTCTGCGACATTTCGGCATCGAGTTTGGTAAAGGGTTCTGTTTGGGGGGTATCGGTTTCCAGCGCATCCAGCTTCGCCAATTCTTCCTGTAGCAGGGTTACCAATTCTTCATAAGCCATTAGCATGGCCACCGTGGTATCGCCATTGGAGGCGAGTCCGGTAATAGTCAGGTATTGGTAGGCATCCGTTTCCAAGGACGGTTCGTAATGGGCTTGGGTAAAGTTTTGTATGTCGAAGTTAGGGTCGTTACGCTCGTAAGCATCTTTAAAATCCTGATAGTAGATGAGCCGGCCGCGAATGCGGTCTAAATGTTTTTGAAGGTACTGCCGTTGTTTGGTAACTGAGCCCACGGGCCGCTTGTGCATTATGGCATAATACTCCTGAATAAAAATTCTGGGGGCTTTTACTTTAGGGAGATCGTATTTGTAGAATTGAATTTCTGCAGCCTCGGTTTCAAAAGGTTTATTTGAAAACTTGTCGCAGATTTTACAAACATAGACGTTGTAACACTGCATGCGGTGTTTGGTGGCTTCCCGTAAGTTAAGGGTTGGTAATAACTGGGTTTGGTACGCGTTTAGGTATTCCTTTAATATCGTATTCAAAATAGATGGGTTTTATTGTTACTATTGTTTTCATTTGCTATTAATTGTTAGGGTTATTATAATGTTATTTGAGAGGGCGGTACCGGTGCTCCGGCGGCTGGAATTTTCTATGTTTTCATGATGCTTTGGTTTTTGGTTAATTAATATGCAACCTCAAACCCTGCCACAATCTATTTGCGGCAAGGCATGGGCTACTTGATTTTATGTTTTAAAGCTTAAGATTGAATGGCGTTATTGTTCTAAGGGTTCTGGTTGGGGGTCTCGGATGACCAATACCTTCATCTCCTTAGTATCTTTTACCAATTTCAACCCATACTTTTCCAGTGCTTTTTGTACACTATCAAAGTCTGTCATGTCAGTTTCAATATCGGCGTCTATGCCAAAATCAAAGCCTGTTTTGTCTATGTAATATAGTTTATCCGGATTAGGCAAATTGAATGATATTTTATACATAAAATCTTCAATAGGATAGTTTCGCACTTTTACTCCTGCTATTGGATTATAAATTAAGCTTTCTGATTTGCCTCCTTTGCTTTTGAGCTTGTTGGAAGCATGAGATTTAGCTACCAATGTCCAGACAGGCATATCACGAGTCTCAATAACTGCTTCATAACCAAAATTCAGTTTAAGTGTTTTTTGGATCTCATCTTTCATGAATTCCTCTGTTACAAGATGAAGCGGTAATTTTAAAAAGAAATTATAAAGTCCTTCTCCTGATAATGATTTGTAATCATAATTAAAAGGTGTTTTATTTTTGACTTCAATAATTGGCTCAAAAGATACCTTACCATACAATGCAGTGTCCTGTGTACTACAAAATACTCTCCCAAAATAGCCATACAGATATAAGCGCTCTAAAGTTGTTTTACTGACATTCCAGCCTTTCTGTTTGTATTCAAAAGGCCAACGTGAATATCTGTCTATTTCAGCTCCACCATTTGGGCGTTCTCCATTCCATTTTGTTAGTGTAGATGAATAAACAATATCATTATAAAATGATGGCTGTTCAACTATGTTTTCTTTATATTGTTTATTACTCACATAAAAATTAACTTCATCCCCAGCAATCATGTTTTTTATATCACTATAAGAGAACCCAAATGTAATTCGTTCTAAAACCCCAGATGGATTTATTATAAAATCTGTAGGCACTGTCTTTATGTTCCAATCATTAAATAAATTAGAATCATATGTGACAGGAATTTCAAAATCATTCGTTTTTTTAAGCCTCTCAAATACTTTTCCAATATTATAATTCATTTTATCATCACTTGTCCGCCCAATTGTTATTATTTGTATTTTATCTTTTAACTTTTTTTGAATTGTATCGAGCACTTTTAAATGATTATAGCATGAACTACAACCTAAAGACCAAAAATCTATGATTACCCATTTTCCTCTAAAATTTTTAATTTCTATTGTATTTTCATTAAAGTTCTGAATATTATAAATTTTTAAGTCTGGCACTATTTTTCCTATAATTGGTAAGTCTTTATCAGATTGACAAAAACTAAAATTTATTTTGAAAAGCATAAGAATTATTGTAATAACTAAATATTTCTTAATTATCATTGTTATGATTTTTTAAATGTTATGGTTATTGCTTTTGTTGTTTTATACAGACAGAGTAAATTTTGGATATTTCTTGAATAGCCTTATACTCTACATGCCTCTGTGGCAATAAGTTTGAGGTATTTTTATTTATACAAATTAGTATCCTTCATTTTGAACTATGCTAGGATTACTAATAATTTGTGATTCCGGAATGGGGTATAGAACATCTGTATCTTGCCAATCTTTTTCAGGAATTGAGTTTAATACCTCTGTTGCCATTTGAGTACGTTTTAAATCAAACCACCTGTGACCCCATTCTATGAATAATTCTTTATATCTTTCTTGCATAATTAATTCCAATATTTCTCCTTGTGTAGCAACTGAAGTTTCAGATATTCCTGCCCTAGCTCTTATCATATTAATGTCATTTATTGCTCCATCAAGATCACTTTGTTTTGCCCGAGCTTCAGCACGAATCAAATATTGTTCTGCCAACCGAAGAACAGTGGAATATTGATGTAGAGGATTACTTGAAAGATAGTAATACTTAGTCGCACCGTAATATGTAATACCTGAAACTTCAACAGCATTCATCCAGTTGCTATAACGTAAATCTGAACTGTCAAAGCTATTAGCAAAACTAGTTGAAAGAGCACCGTAATAAGGTCCACCATAAAAAGAATGAACTAGAAATGTAGAAACTTCATTAGGTCTTTGATAATGCCAAAATTGAAATATCGCTTCGTTACTCGTAATTTTAAAAACATTATTGAGGTCCGATTCTAAATAATATTGGGGATCATTAATAACATTTGAAGCTTCTATTTCTGCATTAACCCACTCTCCAGTATATAAATAAGCTCGTGCTAACAAAGCAGTAGCTGCTCCTTTATTTACCCTTGTTCTTAAATTTTCTGAATAGGAATAATCTACCGAAAGAAGTTCTTTGGCATTTGAAAGGTCGAGTATTATCTGATTGTACACTTCCAAAATTGGAGTTCTCGTTTTAGTGTTGTTTGTTTCATAATCTGTAGATATTATTAAAGGAACATCGCCCCATAAGTTAGTAAGATAGAAATGGCAAAATGCACGTGCAAATAATGCCTCTCCAAGAAACTGATTCCTTTTATCCACAGAAATGTTAGAACTTTCAAGTCCTTCTATAATGGAATTGGCTTTATATATTACCCTATATATACCACTCCAAAGAGAATTGATAAAGAAATTATTAGGAGTTAAAGAATTTTCATAAAATTCTTTATATCTATCTGCACTGCTGTTATCCTCATCGTAATAAACAAACTCGTCGGAAGACATAGCTGTGAGACCTATAATACTAGAAAGTGTTCCACTTGCAAAATCATTTTTCATTCCATTATATAAATTTGCCACAGCAGCGTTTACTGTTTCTTCAGAATTAAACACTGACTCTCTTACTAGTTCTGTAGCTGGAGGGTCCAATTCAATGAAATCTTCACATCCCATAAAAAGAAATAGTAATAGAATAAATAGATATTTAATTTTTATTATTGTTTTCATATTCATTTTTTTAAAAAGTTACATTAATTCCAGTAGTAATGATTCTTAATGGTGGTAAAACTAAACTTCCTGGGTTTTCGGGATCAAGCCATTTATAATCTGTAATGGTAAACAAGTTTTGCGCTTGTAAATAAAATTTAAGTGAACCAATTAATAATTTATCCGTTATATTTTTTGGTAATGTATAGGACAAAGACACATTTTTTAGTCTTAAAAATGATGCATCTTGAATATATTGGTTACTCTGTGTATATATTGTATATGGATTAGATCCCTGGCTGTTCGTTGAATACCGTTGATATACGGATAAGTCCCCTGGTTGCTGCCAACGATCCAATACATCAGTTATTTGATTACGCATAAAACCTGGAGCAGGTAATGCCTGTGTTGACTTTTCACCATCCTGGTTTATATATTGGATTAAAAAATCTAACTGTAGCCCCTTATAACTTAAACTATTTTGTATCCCCCAATAATAGTTGCGACCAATAAATTTAGGAAATATCCTATCATCTAACCTTGAATAACTGCCATCTCCATTTACATCTTCTACTGTATATAATCCTATATTAGGGTCAACTCCTAAGTAGTTATATGTCATTCTAATAGACAATGGTTCGCCTACTACATAACTTGAATCATATTCTGGAAATTCTTCGATATTAGGAAACTCTACTAATTTATTTTTGGGAATTGTTAAATTGAAACCTGTGGACCAATTAAAGTCTTTTGATACAATGTTTTGAGTGTTCAGTAAAACTTCAAAGCCTTTATTTTCAACAGTAGCAGGGAAATTGGCTTGTATACTAGTAAATCCGGTTGTTGGTGCCAGAGGTCTACCAATTAGTTGATTATCTGAACGATTGCGATAGTAACTTAATTCAAGAAAAATTCTATCGTTTATAGCTCCTAACTCCAATCCAAATTCTAACTTTTTATTTTCTTCCCATGCAAAGTTTGGATTAAACAGTCGTGAAGGTGATAAATCAACAACCCCTTGGTATTCTTGTCCAATGCTGTAAGAATCTAAAAATTGATAATCCCCTATTTGATCATTTCCTGTAGTCCCATAGCTTGCCCGCAATTTACCGAAAGAGAGAAAGTTGAGCCCATTTTTAACAAAATCTTCTTCAGAAAATACCCAACCTAAACCAACTGCCCAAAAATTTGCAAATTGTTTACCTGGACCAAACCGTGAAGAGCCATCTCTACGTCCTGTAAGGTTAATTAGATATTTAGACATATAATTGTAATTAATACGACCATAAACAGCATTATATTTATATTCATTAATACTTTTAGATGTCGAAACTATATCTGATGCTGCAGCAATATTTTTCATTAAATTTTCACTCGTAAATCCATTGGCAAATTGTGATAAATATTCACTGTTTTGACTCATGAAGGTTGCTCCCAACAAAAAATCAAACTGACTATTACCTAAACTTGGTGTCCAATTAATTTGAGGTTCTACAATCCAATTTTCAAATTTGCTATTAGAAAAAATTGACCTATTTATATTTTCACTATTTGGAAATTGCGAACTTATTGGGTTTAAACTAGTGGATTCATAATCTCTGTTTGTATATCCAAAACTTGAAGATAGACTCACCTTTGGTATAATTTCGTAATTTAAAACGGTATTCAGAATAAGATTATTGGTAATACTTTCAAATGGCCTTTTAGTATATGCTAATGGATTTTGATTGCTTGCTGACCAACCATCCCAATTTAATGAGCCATCCTCTAATAATAAATCTGGCGCATTGGGGGCTGTATAGATATATCTAGTTAAGTCTTCTATAGCCAAATTATTATTGTTGCGAGCATAATTTATTGAAAATGTGGAAGTAAATTTCTCATTTAAAGACCTATTGCTTAGATTAGCATTCAATGTGACACGTTTGTTGCTATAATCTCCAGGAAATACGGTACCTTCATCCCTAAAACCCGCACCTAATCTATATTGAGTACTTTCTGATCCACCAGATATATTCATATTAACATTTTGGGTTTCGGCAATACCACCAATCAAAACATCTTGCCAATCGGTATATGCGTTTTGATCCCAAATTGTTAAATCGGGTGCATTGCCTTCAGTAATTGTACGCTCATCATTTGCAAACGCTTCATTTCTCATTTCAAGATATTGTGCAGTATTCAAGAAATCAACTTTATTAGATACAGAGCCCATACTGTAATAATAATTAACATCTACCTTGGTACCACCTGTAGTTCCTTTTTTGGTAGTGATTAATACTACTCCATTAGCCCCTCTTGACCCATATATGGCGAGGCCATCTGCATCTTTCAAAACTTCAATACTTTCTATATCAGCAGGATTGATACCATTAAAAGGACTCTCTCCAAAAGAAGAATAAATTAGAGCACTTGTTGCTCCATCTGATGGTGTATCTGAAGAAATAGGTACACCATCTACTATATATAAGGGGTCGTTACCATTGGCAATACTGTTTAATCCTCTAATCCTTACCGTAAAGTTTCCTCCCGGAGCTCCAGTGTTTTGCGTAATCTCCACACCGGGCATTCTACCTTGTAATGTAGCAATAGGGTCTGATACGGGTTGCTTTTCTATATCGTCAGCTTCTACTCTTGAGATATTACTTGTTTTTAGGCGTTTTGATGTTTTGTAGTAACCTGCGTTGATAGTTACCGCATCCAACTCGCTAATATCTTCTTTAAGTGATACATTAATAACACGTTGGCTATCTACGGTTATTTCCTGTGTACTAAACCCAAGCGCCGAGAATACCAAGACATTTTCCGGGCCAGATACCATAATGCTATAATTGCCATCCAAATCGGTTGCCGTACCACGTGAGGTACCTTTAATAAGTACCGTGGCGCCGGGGATACCAAGACCGCTTTCATCGGTGACTTTGCCTGTTATATTTGTTTGCTGTTTAAGCATCTCGACTGCGCTCGATGTGACAGTACGTTTTTTAAGGATAATTTGCTTACCGTTTACGCTAAAGGTAAGGTTGGTAGGTTTTAACAGGTTGGTTAGTACAGTATCCAGGGCTTGTTTTTCTACGCTTAGGCTTACTTTTTGGGTAACGTCTACATCGTCTATATTATAGAAAAACTTAAATTTAGATTGGGCCTCTAGGCTGTTTAATACGCTGCCCAGCGTAACATTATGCACATCTAGGCTAACCTTCGTTTTTTGGGAATACGAATTGTTGGCCTGTAAGGTAACAATAGCGGTGACTAGAAATAAAAGCGTAAGCTTCATTTTAAGATCAAATTTTAGATGCACCCTGGGAGTACACCGGTTCATAAAGTTAATTTTCATAAATTTGTGTTTTAGTGGTTTTACGTTTTTACAATCACTGAGAAAATGAGCCGATGGGTGTTGCAACCACCTGTCGGTTTTTATTCCTGCGAAAGCAGGAATCTCATCCTTTTAAGTCTTAATTTTCATCATATACATTTAGTTTTTGGTTTATTAGTTAGTTATTAGTTTAACACACCCCTAGTCCCTCTTCGAAAGATCACGCCTGTGGCGTGACAGGAGGGGATACTAAGACGTGCTTACTCTTGCTGTTTATAAACTCCCCGGATTTTGCTTCGCAATGCCAGCGCGCCTCCAGGCACCTTCGCTGAAACAGTCCACTGGACTGTTTACTCACGCTCGGTCCCCCCTCTTATGGCGTACAAACCGCCACAATAGGGGAGCCTGATTTGTCTGGCTTTTTAGGTTTCGTCTAGCGGGTAAACAACTCATAACTCTAAACTTTTTTAAGTTGGATGTCGTTTCATATATTGGTGGTTTTTAGATTCTTCGCTACGCTACCGATGACGTATTTTGCAACGTGTTCATTTTTAACTGTTTTAAGGTTCTCGACTGCGCTCGAACTGACACTATGATTACAGTTGTTCGTCATCTCATTTTGTCTGTTTGGGTACCAAAAATTATGTCTCTGAATGACATTATCCATAATCCTGAATCCTGAATTCATAATTCATAATTGTCAATCCGGTTTTTCAATTACAATCTTATTATCCTTAATGGTATAAGAGAACAGCCTACTTTCGGTAAAGGTTTCCATAACCTCTTCTATAGGTTCTTCATCAAAGCGCCCCTGGTACCTGCCATTGTTTAGGGCAGGGTAGTGGTTAACAATCTCTACATTATAGCGGCGCTCTAGTACGGGTAATATATCTTTAAAGGATTTGCTGTGGAACAACAGCACGCCATCTATCCACGCAATATGGTTGTTTACATTGGTTTTAGAAATGTTAAGTTTGCCTTCGTTTTTTTGTAACAGAGCCATATGGTTGGGCGCCAGTTTTTGGTTGCCCTGGGCGGTTTTAACATTTACCGAGCCTTCTATAAGCACGGTGGCCACTTCGGCATCTTCGGGGTAGGCCGAAATGTTAAAGCTGGTACCCAGCACCTCTACATCCATATCGTTGGTTTTTACTATAAAGGGCTGCTGGGGGTTTTTGGTAACTTTAAAATAGGCTTCGCCTTGCAGTTCTACCTGCCGTGTGCTGCCTACAAAGGCATTGGGGTAGCGCAAACGGGACCCCGCATTTAGGTACACAAAACTGTTATCGGCCAATACCAGTTTAAAGGTTTTGCCATAGGGTACGTTAAGGGTATGGTACTGTACGGGGCCTTGGGTTGTGTTGGGATGGGCCAAGAGGTAGTTAAGCGTATCTTGTTGTTGGGTGCCTACTACACGCCCGTTTATATCGGTTATGGGGGTGGTGGCATTGGTGTTTATGGTCTTTACGTTGTCCTTGCCCAAGGTTAATGTAATATGGGTTTCGGGGATAATAAGTGTTTCCTTGGTACTGTAAGGGTTTAATTGGTTGTATAGCACATAGCCCAAGCCCAGGCATACCACCAGCACCGCAGCATATTTTAAAAGGCGCGGTAGTGCAATGGTTTTGGGTTTATGGGCTGGTGCCAATTGTTTTTGCGATTTTGCCAAGGCTTGCTGCCCATTAAAGCGCATAAAGTAAGCATTAAGGGCGTATTCTAATTGCACTTCATCTTTTAGGAGGGCCTTGTTTTCTGGTTTTTCCAACCAAGCCTTAAAGGCTGCTACCTCTTTATTAGAAAGGGTATTGGCATGGAACTTTTGTATTAATTTATGGACTTTTGCTTTCACGTTTGGGTCTTTTTCTTTAAAAACTTCTCTATTAAGACGAAATAGTTTGGCTTACCCCCCACGCAAATCTTAATTTTTTTTTAATTTATAGTTATCTTTATATTTACGGCGGTTATTTTCTTGGAGCAATCTATTAATTCAGAATTCAGGATTTAGAATTCAGGATTTAGAATTCAGGATTATGGATTCAGAATTTAGGATTATGGATTTAGAATTATGGAGAGTGTCATTAAGAGCCTGCCTGCCGGTAGGCAGGGGAGCCTGCGACCCAAGAATCTAATAATCGAAAAATCTAACAATCGAGTCATCGAGCAATCGAGTCATCTAAAAACCCAATATGCAGTATAATAACGATACCAAGGTTTCTATATTTAATAAGTTTGTAGCTGGCGATACGCATGCTTACAATACCATTTACCTGCATTATTACGAAAAGCTGGCTATATACATATTTAATTTTAGTAGGGACCGGGCCCTGGCCGAGGATATAGCCCAGGAAACTTTAATTAGGCTGTGGACCAAGCGGGATACCTTAAAGGCCGGTATGGGGCTAAATACGTTTTTATACCGATCGGCCTACCATTTATACATCGATTTTTGCAGGAAGAACAAAATTGTGGACGAAGATTTAGAAACCCTGCGCAAAGACTTTATACAGGAGCTGCTTGATGACGACGAGGAACAGTTACAACGCAAGCTTAAACACATTAAAAACGCCATTACTAAACTGCCACCGCGCTGCCGCGCTATTTTTACCATGCACAAAGAACGGGGCTTTAGCTATAAGGAAATAGCCAAAGAGTTTGATATTACCGAAAAGACGGTTGAAAACCAAGTGGGGAAAGCCCTTAAAAAGATACGTGCGCATTTAAAGGACAAGTTGCATATGTTATTGGTTTTTATGCGAAGGAAAAAATAAGGGCCCTATTGCTAGATTCTTAATTTTTGGTTGCTAATTTCGAATTATTTTATTTTAAACCTTTTATCTTGTAACTATCATTTAAATATGGGGGAAGAGCTTTAAAAATCCTTATATATTTCGTAAATTGCGGCTCTTTGAAACTAAATAAACCTTACATTGAAAATATATGTCTGATACAGCAACCTTAAAAATTAACGGAGAGGCGTTCGATTTTCCAATAATTACTGGAACCGAAAATGAAGTCGCCATAGATATAACAAAACTTAGAGGTACTACAAAGGGTGTTATTACTATAGACCCGGGCTATAAAAATACGGGGTCTTGCGAAAGTGGCATTACATTTTTAGATGGTGAGAAAGGGATATTAAGATACCGAGGCTATTCTATTGAAGAATTGGCAGAGAAGGCCGACTTTTTGGAAGTAGCTTACCTTTTAATTTTTGGGGAATTGCCAACTAAAGAACAAAATGACAAATTTCATCAAGACATTAAGGCGCAGGCCGTAGTAGATGAGGATGTTAAGAAAATATTGGATGCATTTCCAAAAGCAGCACACCCTATGGGCGTGATTGCTTCGTTAACCAGTGCGTTAACGGCTTTCAACCCGTCATCAGTCAATGTAGACTCTGAGGAGGATATGTATAAGTCTGTTGTTAAAATTCTAGGAAAATTTCCTGTATTGGTTGCTTGGACCTATCGTAAAAAACTAGGCTTGCCATTAGATTATGGCGATGACTCCCTGGGCTATGTAGAGAACATCTTAAAAATGATGTTTAGAAAGCCCAATGGCGAGTACACCCAAAACAGAATTTTAGTAGATGCCCTAGATAAGCTTTTAATATTACATGCCGACCATGAGCAAAACTGTTCTACCTCTACGGTAAGAATTGTGGGGTCTTCACATGCCGGATTGTTTGCTTCTATATCGGCAGGTATTTCAGCGCTTTGGGGCCCACTGCATGGAGGAGCCAACCAAGCTGTATTGGAAATGCTTGAAGCCATTAAGGCCGATGGGGGCGATACCAAAAAGTATATGGCCAAAGCTAAGGACAAGAACGATCCGTTCCGTTTAATGGGCTTTGGGCACCGTGTTTATAAAAACTTCGACCCACGTGCTAGAATCATTAAAAAAGCAGCCGATGAGGTATTGGGCGATTTAGGAATTGAAGATCATATTTTAGACATCGCCAAAGGACTTGAAAAAGAGGCTTTGGAAGACTCCTATTTTGTAGATAGAAAACTTTACCCGAACGTAGATTTTTACTCAGGTATCATTTACAGAGGTATGGGCATACCAACCGATATGTTTACGGTTATGTTTGCTTTGGGCCGCTTACCGGGTTGGATAGCGCAATGGCGTGAAATGCGTTTGCGTAAAGAACCTATTGGAAGACCAAGACAAGTATACATAGGAGCAACACAAAGATCTTTTGTGCCTATCGAGAAACGATAAATTTTAGTATAGAAAATAAATAAGGAAGCTTCATAATAATTATTATGAAGCTTTTTTATATTTACACCATGCTAAAACTCCACATAAAAAACGAAACATCAAAGCTTAAAGCCGTTATACTGGGCACAGCTAAAAGTAATGGACCTACGCCAAGTATCGAGGATTGTTACGACCCTAAAAGTATAGAGCACGTATTGGCAGGAACCTACCCTAAGGAAGCCGATATGATTGTAGAAATGGAAGCTGTGGCTGCTGTTTTAAAAAAATACGATGTGCAAGTGTTTAGACCAGAGGTTATTGATAATTGCAACCAGATATTTTCTAGGGACATTGCTTTTGTTATTGAAGATAAAATAATAAGGGCCAATATTTTGCCAGATAGGGAAAGGGAGATCGAGGCCATTAGGTATGTGTGGGACCAAGTAGATAGGGCCAATCGTATTATTTTGCCACCAGAATGCCATGTAGAAGGCGGCGATGTGATGCCCTGGAACGATTATATTTTTGTGGGAACCTATTCGGGAGCCGATTACCCCGATTTAATTACGGCCCGTACCAATATACATGCCGTTATGGCGTTGCAGAAATTGTTTCCCAACAAAACGGTTAAGGCCTTTGAACTTAGAAAATCCAATACCAATGCCAAAGAGAATGCCCTGCATTTAGATTGTTGTTTTCAGCCCTTAGGAAAAGGCAAGGCCATTATTCATAAAAATGGCTTTTTAATAGAGCGCGAGTACCAGTGGTTGGTTGATTTTTTTGGAAAAGAAAATATCTTTGAAATAACTAAAGAAGAAATGTACAATATGTGCAGCAATGTATTTTCAATATCAGAAGATGTTGTTATTTCCGAACGCGGGTTTACCAGATTAAACACCTGGCTGCGAAGTGAAGGCTTTACAGTAGAAGAAGTGCCCTATTCTGAAATAGCCAAACAGGAAGGTTTGTTGCGTTGCTCTACTATGCCTTTGATTAGGGAGGCGTGAATTAGGGCAACAACGCAAGAGCACATTAACCATAATAAAGCAAAAGATAGATGCAACAAATAACAAATACAATTTTAATGGTTAGGCCCATAAGCTTTAGAATGAATGAGCAAACAGCTGTAAATAATTATTACCAAAAGGTTATGGACCACCTGTTACCCGATACGGTTAATGCCAAGGCGCAACAGGAATTTGATGCTTTTGTTGAAAAGTTACGCAGCGTTGGCGTTACTGTTATTGTTGTAAATGACACGGATGAATTTGATACCCCCGATGCTGTTTTTCCAAATAATTGGATATCCTTTCATGAA
Organism: Aestuariibaculum scopimerae; assembly: GCF_059428085.1. NCBI lineage: Bacteria > Pseudomonadati > Bacteroidota > Flavobacteriia > Flavobacteriales > Flavobacteriaceae > Aestuariibaculum > Aestuariibaculum scopimerae. The sequence goes on along the minus strand of NZ_CM182089.1, from coordinate 475,797 downwards.
AGCGGTGAGGTGGTATTGTACCCCATGTTTGCTGAAAACAGACGTTTGGAGCGTCGGGAAGATGTTTTGGCTGCTGTTGAAAAGCAAGGCTTTGCTATTAATGATGTTGTAGACTATACCAGTGCCGAAGCTGAAAACCTGTTTCTTGAAGGTACCGGTAGTTTGTTGTTGGATAGGGTAAACCGCAAGGCCTATTGTGCCTTGTCACCCCGAGCCGATGAAGACTTGCTTATTGAGTTTTGTGAGGATTTTGAGTTTATGCCAGTTATTTTTACGGCCAACCAAACCATAAATAACACCCGAAAGGCCATTTACCATACCAATGTTATGATGGCGCTGGGTGAAAGCTTTGCGGTGGTTTGTTTAAATAGCATTGACGATAAGAAAGAACGCAAAAATGTTATTGCCAACTTAAAAGCAGATGGAAAGGAGGTTATAGATATTACCGAAGCACAGGTAAACCTTTTTGCCGGTAATATGTTGCAGGTAAAGTCGGGTGATGGTGTGCCTTATGTGGTAATGAGTACATCGGCATATAAGTCTTTAACCAAAAATCAAATACAGCAACTGGAAAAGCATGGTAAACTGTTACATAGCTCTTTAGATACTATTGAGGCCTGTGGGGGCGGTAGTGCCCGTTGTATGATGGCTGAGGTATTTTTGCCCAAAGCTTGATGGGCTGTTGTTGGTTTATTGTGCAGGCCTAGACTTGGGTAATTGTACATAAAATGTACTGCCTACATTTAAGGTGCTTTCTACCCAAATTTTACCGTTGTTCAATTCTACTAGCTCTTTACAGATAGATAAGCCCAAACCAGTACCTTTTTCGTTGTTGGTGCCAACAGTTGTAAATGAGGTGTTTTTAAACAGCTTGTCTATATTTTGTTTGGATATGCCTGTACCAGTATCGGCTACGCTAATAATACAGTTTCCGTTGCTAATATGATTGGATATGGTAATAGTATCCCCTTCTTTAGAGAACTTAATGGCATTGGCCAGTAAATTTTGAATTACAATTTCAAACATGCTTCTATCGGCATACGCAAAGTCACGCAAGGAGTGATCTACCAGTTCAATGCCCTTGCTTTCCATACGCTGCTCGACGAGTTTTACTTTTTCCTCAAAAACTTCCTGGATATCAAACAATGTAGGTTTGGGTTCTAACGATTGCATTTGGGATTTAGACCAGTTTAATAAATTAAATAACAATAATGATGCATTATTGGCATTTTCACTTAATTCGGGTATTAGGTTTTCAAACTCTTCTCTTGTTAAGGAGCCGTCTTTAAGCAAATCGATAAAACCATTAATGGAAGACAAAGAGTCTTTTAAGTCGTGCGATATAATAGAGAACAATTTATCCTTAACATTGTTTACGTTTTCAAGATGCTTTGTTTGCTCTAAAAAGGCTTCGTTTTGTAGCTCAATCTTAAGGTTTTTTTCCTCTAGCTCTTGGGTGTACTTAATATTATTGTTGCGTTTTAAATAAATTAACACCAAGAATGTAGAAACAACGGCCAGTGCTGCCAGTAGGCCATAAAAAATCAGTTTAAACTTATCAAACTCTTTTTTGGTAGTGGCATTATCTACATTGGATTGGCTTAGAGTTGTGGATGTTTCATCAACAAAATCAGGATTAAGCTCCAACGATTCCGTATCTAGGTTTTGGGGAGTTACCATTTGGTCTTTATCAAGACTGATTTTTAAGTTGTAATATTCCCGTTGCCATACAAAAGCCCTATCAAACCGCTTTCTGGTAGAATCTAGGTCCTTCATGAGTTGGTAGTATTTTAAGAGCTCGGTTTTGTTGTCTATGCTTTTGGCTATAGTGCCAGCTTCAGAAAGTTGTTGTTCTGCCAAAATAAGGCGTTGCTGTTGTAAATTTAAAGCCCCAAGGCCGTTTAAGGATAAAAGCAATCCTGTTTTATTATTGGATTTTCTATTTAAGCTTAAGCCTTGTATTAAGTACTGGGCGGCCTTATCATAATCATTGAACTTTAAGTACTCACCCCCTAACTTTGGGTAAATGTATCCGCGAATGGAATCATTGTCCTCTGCCGAGGCCTCAATAACTTCTTCGTAGTAATAGATCGCTTTTCTGTATTCTTTTTTATGTGAATACAGTTCGGCCAATTGCGTATTGGTTTTCAAGAGCCCGTTAAGGTCATTTAATTGTTCTTGTACTTCAAGGGCCTTTAAATTAAATTCAATGGCTTTATCGTAGGCATTGATGTTGTAGTATGCCTTGGCCAAATTGCTATAAGCTAAACTAAGCTCTTCTTTAAGGTTTTGTTTTTCAAGTTCCTCTAAGGCAGCCAGCGAGTATTGCAGACCTTTTGTGTAATTGCCGCGTTTAATTTCAATTAAACCAATACTGTTATTAACCCTGGCAACACCCAAGGAGTCGTTTAGCTTACTATATAGACTTTTAGATTTTGTGTAGCCACTAATGGCGTTAATGTAGTCGTCCTTTTGGGCATATATCAAGGCTTTGTAATAAGTAACTTCAGCAATACCCTTAGTATAGTTTATACTATTGGAAAGCTTTTCACTTTCAATAACATATTTAATGGCTTTATCGTATGCTTTAATTTCATAAAGCGCTTTAATAAGTTTTAGTGAGGTTTCTACTTTTAATGAATCTTGGGTTTCAAAAGCGAGTTGTATGGAAAGACTATCTACTTCTTTAGTTTGTGAAAAACTAAGAAGAACAGATAAAAAAACAGCAATTAAAGTAATTATTTTCCTCATACAACAATGTTAATTACAAATAAGAATAAAGCAATTGTTAAAGTTGTCTTATTTGAGGGAAAAAAGATTGCTTTATCAAGCTGTAATATTTTTGTTAGTTTTATTTTTTTCGAAAAAAAAAAATTGAACAATAGCTTTACATAACAAAAGTTGGAAAAAGCCTTTATATATTCTAATTTCTGCGTTTTAATGCCAATAAATTAGATGAAAGGACAACCAGAAATTTTGCATATTATCGATGAATAGATGAAAGGCAAAAATCATGGAATAATGACACTTTTGTCGATGAAATGCACAACTAGAAACTTCCCTTTCACTTTTGGTAAAATGGTAGCTTGTTGATTGTTTTTCAATTTTTAATTGAAGCGTTTAAATAGCAAGTAGCACCAGGCTTTATATAAAAAGGAAATTTACCTAAAACTTTAATAAAAGTTTTATCTTTGCTCACTTAAAAATGATTATTAATGACCCTTCAGGAGACCATATCAAATGATGTGAAAAAAGCCGTATTGGCAGCTTATAATGTGTCTATTGACACTGTGGAGTTTCAAGCTACCAGAAAAGAGTTTGCAGGAGATATTACTGTTGTAATTTTCCCGATGCTGCGCTATGTAAAAGGCAACCCAGTACAAATTGGGGAAACAATAGGCCATTATTTGGTTGAGAATGTAGCTGATGTTAAAGCTTTTAATGTGGTGAAAGGGTTTTTAAACATAGAGATAAGCGATGCTTATTACCTCGACTTTTTTAACAGGATTTATAACCAAGATGCTTATGGTTTTGAGGCCCCCAAGGCTGGCGAGAAAGCTATTATGGTAGAATACTCTTCGCCCAATACAAACAAACCACTGCACTTGGGGCATATTAGAAACAATCTGTTGGGGTATAGTGTGGCTGAAATTTTAAAAGCGTCTGGTAAGAAAGTATATAAAACACAGATTATTAACGACAGGGGCATTCATATTTGTAAAAGTATGTTGGCGTGGAAGCGCTTTGGTAATGGTGAGACCCCAGAAAGCACAGGACTGAAAGGCGATAAGCTTGTGGGTAATTATTATGTGAAGTTTGACCAAGAATATAAAAAAGAAATAGAAGCTTTGGTAGCTTCTGGCAAAACCGAAGAAGCCGCTAAAAAGGAAGCTCCTATACTTTTGGAAGCCCAAAACATGCTATTAAAATGGGAGGCTGGTGATGCCGATACGGTGGCCCTTTGGAAACGAATGAACGGTTGGGTGTATGATGGGTTTAATGAAACGTATAAAAACTTAGGGGTTGATTTTGATACCCTATATTATGAAAGTGATACCTATTTATTAGGTAAAGAATTTGTTACCGAGGGGTTAAAATCGGGTGTGTTTGTTAAAGAAGCAGATGGATCGGTTTGGTGCGATTTAACCGAGGAAGGCTTAGATAAAAAAATTGTACAGCGAGCAGATGGAACCGCAGTATATATGACCCAGGATATTGGTACGGCCATTCAGCGAATTAAAGATTTTCCCGATGTGGGCGGTATGGTTTATACCGTTGGAAATGAACAGGATTACCATTTTCAAGTATTGTTCTTAATTTTAAAGAAATTAGGGTTTGATTGGGCCAAAAACCTGTATCATTTAAGCTATGGTATGGTAGATTTGCCCAGTGGGAAAATGAAAAGTAGGGAAGGGACTGTTGTAGATGCCGATGATTTAATTGAGGAAATGACCGCGACGGCCCAAGACATATCGGAAGAATTAGGAAAGCTGGACGGTTATACAGACGAAGAAAAACAAACGCTTTACAAAACTATTGGATTGGGAGCTTTAAAGTACTTTATTTTAAAAGTAGACCCTAAAAAACGTATTCTGTTTGATCCAAAGGATTCGATAGACTTTCAAGGTAATACCGGGCCGTTTATTCAGTATACATATGCCAGGATACAATCTATTATTAGAAAGGCCGATTTTGATTTGTCTAAACAGGTTAAGGTGCCTTTACACCAAAAAGAAAAGGAGTTGTTAAAGCAGTTGGAAGCATTTCCAGAAGTTGTGCAAAATGCAGCATTACAACACAGCCCGGCCTTAATAGCCAATTATACGTATGATTTGGTGAAGGAATTTAATTCCTTTTACCAAAACGTATCTATTTTAGGAGCAGATAACCAAAATGAAAAAGTTTTTAGGGTGCAACTTTCTAAAAAAGTAGCCTTAACGATTAAGAATGCGTTTGGTGTTTTAGGAATTCAGGTGCCAGAACGCATGTAATAATAACAGCGTTAACTTACTTACCGTATAGAAAATAATTGTTTACCAAGTCTATATAAAGACGTTTTGCTTCTTCTTCTGAGATACCCTTAGCTTGAAAAAGGGCATTGGTTTTAAAAGCGTTTATAATGGGCTTTTTACTACTTGGCCTATCGTAATTATTGGTCGCTTTTTTATAATAGGCATAAAGCTTTAAAAGCACATCAGCAGGAAAGGGCTTTGTGTATGCGTTTACCCGATTTACAGCATCTTGAAACTCTATTTCTAATTCTTCATTACTCATTAACTTCTGCAATAATACTTTCTCCACCTTTTACTTTTTGGTTTAATTGCACTTTGATTTGAGCGTCTAAAGGTAAAAATAAATCAACTCTAGAACCAAATTTTATAAATCCAGAATCGGCTCCCTGAACCGCCTTATCATCTACTTTTGCATAATTTACAATGCGTTTGGCCAGGGCTCCTGCAATTTGCCTGTATAATACTTTGCCAAAAAAGGCATTTTCTAAAACAACGGTTGTGCGTTCATTCTCTTCACTGGCTTTTGGATGCCATGCCACTAGGTATTTTCCTGGATGGTATTTGCTATAAACAACTTGGCCACTAATGGGGTAACGCGTAACGTGTACATTTATTGGCGACATAAATACACTAACTTGTAAACGCTTTTCTTTAAAATATTCTTTTTCAAAGACCTCTTCAATTACAACAACTTTACCGTCTACTGGAGATACGGCTTGTTTTTCATTTAGTGTGCCCCGGCGTTTAGGGTTTCTAAAAAATTGAAGGATAAGGACCAAAAACACCAATAAGGCTATCATTAAAGTTCTTTTTAGCCAGGTTGTTGTTATAAAACCATCCACTAAAAGTGTTAGCCCAATAACTATAATGAATGTTATAATTATAATTTTATGGCCTTCTTTATGAAACATACTTTAAAATTCTTAAAAACAAATATATAAAAGGGGCGGCAAAGATGATGCTATCTAAGCGATCTAGTAACCCACCATGGCCTGGCATAATAATACCACTATCTTTAACATTAGCCTGTCTTTTAAACTTAGATTCAATTAAATCGCCCAACGTACCAAATACACTAACAATAATGCTTAAAACAAGCCAACTTGTAAAGTCTAAAGTCTGTGTAAAGGTAGTAATAAAATAGCTTGCTATGCATGAAAAAAACAAGCCGCCCAAAAAGCCTTCTACTGTTTTTTTGGGAGATATTTTTTCAAAGAGCTTTTGTTTGCCAAAGTTCTTACCAATTAAATAAGCAAAAGAATCGTTTACCCAAACCAATATAAAAGATCCCAACAGTATATTGGGATTGTAATTGTTGTGATAATTAGCAATTAATATAAAAAACACAAAAGCACTGGATAGATACAGTGTGGTTAATATAAACCTTTTGGAACTAAATAGCGGAATGGTATTTTGCGAAAACAGGTCTTTAATTAAAAATAGTTCAACAAATATGGTTAGTACCATAAGTATTTGAATGATTTCATCAATTCCCTCATTCGGGTTTTTAAAGATTGTCCAGTAGGCAAAAAAGGCATATAAAACTAAAAAGATAGCATAAGGGATAGGGCTTTTTAATTGAATTAACTTTTTAAACTCACCTAGGCAAATTAGTCCAAAAACAAAAAATAATGCGACAAGGAGTTGCTCGTAATTTATGCACAAAATTAATAGCAAGATATACAGTAGTCCTGAAAGTGATCGCACTAGGGTTTCTTTCATTCTAAAGGTCTTCTAAAAGGAGTAAGTATAGATTTTTAGCACTACTGCCATAGCTTAAAAAGTCTTTTTCATCACTGGATTTAAAATGTTTTATTGTGGTGATGTTTGTTGGGATTCTTTGCCTGTTTTTGGATTTTATACCCCTTAGGCCTTCTCCTATATTTTCAACAATCTGACTTGTAGTGGCAAATACTATGAAATTCATGGGCAATTCAAATAGCTTTTTTTCAAATATTTGATTGGAAGAAATTAATAGAGACCCATCATTGGCAATTAGGTTTTCACAGGTAGTTAGAAAAAAAGTAGAATCGTTTGCTTTTTTTGTTGGCTTTAAATTGGAGTCTTTAAACTTGTCTTTAAGGTTGTCATCAATAAGCAAAACATTTTTATCTTCCCAATTGTTCTCCTCGAGGATGTTTTGCAAATTTTGGAATATTTCATTTAAATTTTCGCAATACAGGAATTTACCGCCATTTGATTTAAAGTTAATGGTAAACCTTTCATCAATTGGCAATTTAATTTCTGGCATGTATTTGCCTCTGTTATCGGATTTTAGTTCTTCTTTTGAGTGATCAGTTTTAGAACCAAAAATTTTTCTAAAAAGACTCATTTAAATGGCTGCTATTAACACAAATTCCTTTAGATTATATCAAATATAAAAAATCTTAAATTAACGATGCGGTTAATTTAAGATTTTTACTAAAAGCTTAACAAAATACGACTAAAACACTTATTCTTTAGGTGTTTCGGCCTCTGTTTCTTCAGTTTCGGTTTTAGATTCCATTTCTTCTTTTTCGAAACTACGTTTACCGAATATTTTCTCAAGGTTGTCTTTAAAAATAACTTCTTTTTCTAGCAAGACCTCAGCCAGTTCAGTAAGTTTATCTTTATGCTCTTCAAGTAATTTTATGGCTCGTTGATATTGGGTTTCAATAATACTTGAAATTTCTTTATCAATTAATTCAGCAGTTTGCTCACTGTAAGGTTTGGTAAAGCCGTATTCATTTTGACCAGAAGAATCGTAATACGTTAAGTTACCAACTTTATCGCTTAATCCATAAATAGTAACCATAGCTCTGGCCTGTTTTGTAACCTTTTCTAAATCACTTAATGCCCCCGTAGATATTTTGTTAAAGATGACTTTTTCTGCAGCACGACCACCTAGGGCAGCGCACATTTCGTCAAGCATTTGTTCGGGATGTACAATAAGACGTTCTTCGGGCAAGTACCAGGCGGCTCCTAACGAGCGACCACGAGGTACAATGGTTACTTTTACAAGCGGGGCAGCATGCTCTAACATCCAACTTACAGTTGCATGTCCTGCTTCATGGAAGGCTACAGCTCTTTTTTCACTTGGTGTTATTATTTTGTTTTTCTTTTCTAGACCACCAATAATTCTATCTACGGCATCAAGGAAATCTTGTTTGTCTACAGATTTTTTGCCATTTCTGGCAGCAATTAAAGCCGCTTCGTTACATACGTTTGCTATATCGGCACCAGAAAATCCAGGGGTTTGTTTAGAAAGAAAATCTAAATCTAAATCCTTTGCTTTTTTAAGGGGTCTTAAATGTACTTCAAAGATTTCTTTACGTTCTCTAACATCTGGTAAATCCACAAATATTTGTCTGTCAAAACGTCCCGCACGCATAAGGGCGGTATCTAAAATATCGGCCCGGTTGGTTGCTGCCAAAACAATAACATTGGTATTGGTACCAAAACCATCCATCTCGGTCAATAATTGGTTGAGTGTGTTTTCACGTTCATCATTACTTCCAGACATAGCGTTTTTGCCCCTGGCACGTCCAATGGCATCAATTTCATCAATAAATATAATGGAAGGCGATTTTTCTTTGGCCTGCTTAAACAAATCACGAACTCTAGAGGCTCCAACACCAACAAACATTTCTACAAAATCGGAACCCGATAATGAAAAGAAAGGCACTTTAGCTTCGCCTGCTACAGCTCTTGCCAATAAAGTTTTTCCTGTTCCTGGAGGGCCAACAAGAAGGGCACCTTTAGGTATTTTACCGCCAAGTGTTGTGTATTTTTCAGGGTATTTAAGAAAGTCTACAATTTCTTGAACTTCTTCTTTGGCACCTTCCAGACCAGCGACATCCTTAAAGGTCGTTTTTACCTCAGTGTTTTGGTCAAATAACTTGGCCTTAGATTTTCCAATATTAAAGATTTGACCACCAGCACCGCCACCAGCACCACCAGACATACGGCGCATGATAAAAATCCATACAGCTATCAATAAAATAAATGGAAGTATACCCATTAAGAGATTTCCCCAATCATTAGTTTCGGTATCAAATTTTACAATGGGCTTTGCTTGTAGAGTGCTTGTTATCTCATTTAACTTGTTTTCAAAATTTTGAAGGTCACCAAATTCAAATTTATAATTTGGCAATTTTGTGGTAGATGGTATAAGCGTTGAAGGTTTAGAGTTTTTATGAACCTCTTTATTTGCAGCTTCATCTGTTAAGTAAACCTTTGCTACTCTTGTGTTCTTTATAATTTCAACCTTTTCAACATCACCCGCTTCTAAGAATTTAAAAAATTCTGCAGGGGTTGTTGCACTGCCATCTTGATAACCACCATTACCAAATAATTGAAACCCTAAAAATAGGGCTATTAAAATACCGTAAATCCAGTACGGACTAAATTTAGGTTTATTGTCTTTTGTATTTTTTTTCTTGTTTGCCATTCTTATTTAGTAACTAGTTTCAATAACAGTAGTTTTTGCGTCACCCCAAAGACTTTCAATATCGTAATATGCTCTTATTTGCTTTTGAAATACGTGCACAACTACGTTAACATAATCTATTAAAACCCATTCGGCATTATCAACACCTTCAGTATGCCAAGGGTTATCCTTAAGTTCTTTGCTTACTTTTTTTTGTACAGAATTCACTATAGCGTTTACTTGCGTGTTAGAAGTTCCCTCGCAAATTATAAAGTAATCGCAAACCGTATTTTCAATTTCTCTTAAATCTAGAATGTTGATTTCTTTCCCCTTAACGTCTTCAATACCACTTATTATAACAGATATCAATTGGTCTGCGCTTATATTTTTTTTCGCCATTCAGTTTTTTTAATTTTTGCAAAGTTATTATTTTTTTAGTTCTTTATGGTTTAAAATAAACATTAAGATTCTAGTGATACATAATAACCGGTAAATGCGTATAATCAAACTTAATGCCACCGATTCTACAAATAGTTATTTAAGAAAGCTTTGTGCGCAAGAAACCCTGGAAGATTTTACCGTAGTTACAGCTAAAAAGCAAACGCAGGGAAGAGGGCAAATGGGAACCACTTGGAGCTCACAATCGTCTAAAAACCTAACGTTTAGTGTCTATAAAGACATATCTAAATTACATATTGAGCACCCTTTTTACATTAGTGTTGTAACATCTTTAGCTATATTAAAGAGTTTACAATTTTTCTCTATAGCTAAATTGAGCGTAAAATGGCCTAACGACATTTTGTCAGAAAACAAGAAGATTTGTGGCATTTTGATTGAAAATGTTATCAAACAAAATAATTTGTCATATTCCATTATTGGTATTGGACTTAATGTAAACCAAACGGAGTTTAAGAATTTGCCCAAAGCTTCATCATTAAAGTTAATTTCTGGGCGAATTTATGATTTAGATGAAATTACCAATGTAATTATTAAAAATCTTCAGCATTATTTTAGGGTCTTAAAGTGCGGTGATTACGATGCTTTAAGGACTGAATATGAAAATTATCTTTTTAGAAAAGATAAGCCTTCAACATTTAAGGATGCCGATGGCCTGGTATTTTCGGGTTTTATTGTAAATATATCAGATTCAGGAAACCTAAAAGTGCTTTTGGAAGATGATATTACTAAGGAATTTGATTTAAAAGAAATTACCCTTTTGTATTAGATGGCATTTGGAATGTTAGTAGCAAGGGTTTCTATAAATTTATTTATAGGGCCTTTTATCATCATAGCCATCATGGGGTTAAAGTCGCCACTAAACTTTAACTGTACCTCACTGGTCGTATCATCTTTTTTCTCAATATCACCAATAAGCGAAAAATCTATTTTTCCACCAGCAGCCCCAAGCACAATTTTATTTGGAGGGGTAGCGTCTTTCTTTTTTAGAATAATTTCGGGCATGCCTTTTAAAGCAAATAAAAAAGTGTCTTCTCCTAAAATTTCAAACTTACTGATATTTTCGGGCATCAAGGATTTAAAGTTTTTTATATCTGCTAAAAAATTAAATACATCTTCGGGAGACTTGTTAATACTAACTTTTGGGGATTCTAAATTCATAAATATAGTTTAGTTGTTAAATTTTAAGCACACCATGCACTGGGGTTGGTATTCCACTCAGATAAAGTTTTTAGTTCCTTTTCAGATATGTAATTAGTGTCCAAAGCTTGTTCCAATAAGTTTTCATAGTTACTTAGTGTATGTAGAATAACACCTTCTTTTTCGAAGTTTTTAGTAGCTACATCAAACCCATAAGTAAAAATAGCAATCATACCCTTAATGTTTATGCCAGCATCTTTTAAAGCCTTAACAGCATTTAAGCTGCTTTTTCCAGTACTTATAAGGTCTTCTACTACCACTACATTTTGTCCGCTTTCAATAAACCCCTCAATCTGGTTTTTTCTGCCATGCCCTTTAGCATCTGGCCTAACATAAATAAAGGGTAAGCCCAAATATTCGGCAACCAACATGCCTATGCCAATAGCACCTGTTGCTACACCAGCAATGGCATCGGGTTTTCCGTATTGCTTTTCAATGTGCTTAGCCATCGTTTCGCGTATGTAGTTACGTATAGGAGGAAACGATAGTATGATACGATTATCACAGTAAATAGGTGATTTCCATCCAGACGCCCAAGTAAAAGGCTCTTTAGGGCTTAGTTTTATAGCATTAACTTGCAACAAAACTTCAGCCGTTTTTTTAGCGGTATGTTTATTGAATATCATGAGAGCAAAAATAATCATAAATTTGAGTTTTATATAACTCTTAATAATGAATAAAAATATTTTTTTCAACAATGTAAGGATTGCAACTAAAAATGATATTTTTACCAAAATGTAATGACTCAATTTAACATATGTATAAAATTTTTGTTGGCGATAAACCCATAATTTTAACGACAGAAGTAGAAAAAGAAACAAATTTTAAAAACTATTTGCTTGATACTGTTAATGTTGGGAAGGTTATAAAGGAATTAAATACAACAGCAATAGAAGAGGTTAGGCTTGTTCATAAAAACAAAGACAAGCTTTTAAAAAAGTTTTTAAAAAAGTTGCCCAATGTTATTGCGGGTGGCGGCAAAGTGTTCAACTCCAATAACGAGATCTTATTTATTTACAGAAATGACAAATGGGATTTACCTAAAGGGAAAACCGAAGGAAGCGAAACTATTGAAAAAACGGCTACTCGGGAAGTAGCAGAAGAAACCGGTGTAGGCGGATTGGAAATAGTTAAGCCTTTAGAAACCACTTACCATATATTTAAACGTAATGGCAGACATAAAATAAAAATTACCTATTGGTTTGAAATGAAAACTAGTTTTACTGGAAATTTATATGCCCAAGAAGATGAAGGTATAACCAAAGTTGAGTGGCTGAACAAAAGGCAAATCGATAAGGCGTTAGAAAATTCTTATGCCAACATTAGAGCATTGATTTGATTTACAGTGCTTAAGGTTTTTGTCTTTAAAAAAAAATATAGATAAATCAAGAATAAGAAAAAAATACCTAATTTAGTGCCGTTGGTAAGCTAAACAATAAATTGCTATTCATTAAGCAAACAGCAGTAATGTTGTTTGTAATTAGTAAAAATCTCTCAAACATTTTATTGATTTAATAGATTTATATGAAAAGTTATAAACTATCGTTTGGCACAATTACAATTTTAGAAAACCAACTATCAGAACTCATAGTTAATGAGGGCGTTTTAATGGATGAGGCTATAGTAGATGCCTACCATGATTTTTTACTCAGTAATTTTACACCTCCCTTCTTGTTGTTAATAAACAAAAAAAACTCCTATAGTTACACTTTTGGAGCACAGAAAACAATTGCCAATTTGAAGCAAATTAAGGCCATAGCAATTCTTATTGGAACACATGGGGGCCTATTGGCTACAGAAACATTAATGAGCATGAATACTAGAGATGATTTACAAATTAGTTCATTTCAAGATAGGGATGAAGCATTAAATTGGCTAAATACTTTCACAGAGTAATTTGGTTTATTTTCTCAAACGTTTTAGTTAGCAATTAACTTAAAATACTACAAGCACTTTGTACTGCTTATATATTAAGTTTAAATTTGTGCACACAAAAAGTAAACCATGAGCGAATTTATACGTAAGCGTACAGCAAATGCAAAAAATGATATTTTAAGTGGAATTACAGTGGCTTTAGCACTAGTGCCCGAAGCCGTTGCATTTGCGTTTGTTGCAGGTGTAGACCCTCTAGTGGGCTTGTATGCTGCGTTTATGATTGGCTTAATTACTTCTATTTTTGGAGGTAGGCCTGGAATGATTAGTGGTGCAACAGGTGCACTGGCCGTTGTTATGGTTAGTTTAGTGGCCGAAGGAAACGCTTTTGGAGCTCCAGATGAAAACCTGGGGCTATATTATTTATTTGCTACAGTAATTTTAATGGGTGCTATACAAATGCTGGCAGGTATTTTTAAGCTAGGTAAGTTTGTTAGGTTAATACCACATCCCGTTATGATGGGCTTTGTAAATGGTCTGGCCATCGTTATATTTCTATCACAATTAAATATGTTTAAAGATGGCTCTGGAGCTTGGTTTACAGGGGGGCAATTATGGACAATGCTTGGTTTGGTGGCCCTAACCATGGGTATTATGTATGGTTTGCCCAAGCTTACAAAGAAATTACCAGAAGCTTTAGTCGCTATTTTAGTAGTTTCAACCATTGTTATATTAGGAAAGTTAGATGTTGCTACAGTGGGCAGTTTTATTCGTGAAGGTGGCGGTGAAGGCTTAAAAGGAGGTCTGCCACAATTTCAAACAGATATTTTTAATAAAGTACCTTTCAACCTGCAAACCCTTAAATTTATTGGTCCTTATGCCTTAATTCTTGCAGCAATTGGTTTAATAGAATCCTTAATGACCTTGAATCTTGTAGACGAATTAACCGAAACACGCGGTAATGCCAATAGAGAATGTATGGCCCAAGGAGGCGCCAATATTGTAACAGGCTTTTTTGGAGGTATGGGGGGCTGTGCCATGATAGGACAATCATTGATAAATATAAAATCAGGGGGTAGAACACGCCTATCAGGTATTGTAGCGGCCGTTTTATTATTGATTTTTATTCTTTTTGCTTCCGGACTTATAGAGCAAGTACCCATAGCAGCATTAGTAGGCGTTATGTTTATGGTAGTTATAGGCACCTTTGCTTGGAGTAGCTTTAGAATTTTAAATAAAATACCTGTAAGTGATGTAGTGGTTTTGGTAGCCGTGTCTTTATTAACCGTTATTTTTGATTTAGCCATTGCAGTAATAGCAGGAGTTATTATCAGTGCCTTGGTGTTTTCATGGGAAAATGCCAAGCGTATTAGAGCGCGTAAGCGCATGCGTGAAGATGGTACCAAAGTATATGAAATTTGGGGGCCTTTGTTTTTTGGTTCTATTTTGGCATTCAATGAAAAGTTTGATGTGAAGAACGACCCGGATACAGTTGAAATTGACTTTATAGAATCTCGTGTTAGCGACCATTCGGCTTTAGAAGCCATTTATAATCTGGTAAATAAATATGAAGCAGAAGGTAAGACCATTAAACTGAAACATTTAAGTGAAGACTGTAAAGTGTTGTTGTATAAAGCAAGTCCTAAATTTAAAGAAGTTATCGTAGAGGCTATAGACGATCCTCGCTACCATTTGGCAGAGAATCCAGAGAAATTTCCAAAATCCTTGTCTGAGTATAAATTTTAGTTAGTTACCCTTACGCTATCTGGTACAAACTTAGTGTAGTCGCCATTGTTTCTAATCACATCCCTAACAATAGAAGATGCAATAAACGATGTTTTGGCCGATGTTAATAAAAATACCGTTTCAATAGTAGAAAGGCGTCTGTTAGCATGGGCAATGGCCTTTTCAAATTCAAAATCAGCTGGATTGCGTAGGCCCCTTAAAATAAACTCAACACCAATTTCTTTACAAAAATCAACTGTTAAGCCTTCATAAGTAACAACTTTCACCTTAGGTTCATTGGCAAATGCTTTTTGAATAAATGTTTTACGTTCATCCAGAGAGAACATATATTTTTTATCAGAATTAATCCCAATAGCTACAATTACCTCATCAAATAAAGTAACGCCACGCTGTATAATATCGTAGTGTCCTAATGTGATGGGATCAAAAGATCCAGGAAATATAGCACGTTTCATTTTTTTAGTTTTTAGGCTCTTCCAGTTTCAAAAACATACCGCGTAGTGGTAAAAGAAACTTAACAAAGATAATCATAAATTATTTCAAGGCCTCTTCAATGGCATTATCAAACAGTTCAGAGAGTGTTATACCTGCAGCTTTAGCTTGTTGAGGTAAGATGCTTTCCCTAGTTAAACCAGGTACAGTGTTAACTTCCAATAAATGTGGTTCGCCATTCTTGAAAATATATTCACTTCGGCTAAAACCTTTCATCTTTAAAACTTCATAAACGTTTTTAGCTATTTTGGTTACCTTCTCTTCCTGCGCTTTGTCTAGTCTGGCAGGGGTTATTTCTTGCGATTTACCAAGGTATTTAGCTTCATAATCGAAGAAATCATTTTCACTCACTATTTCAGTAATAGGGAGCACTTTGGTTTTGCCTTTAAAAGTTATAACTCCAACAGACACCTCGGTACCGTCCAAAAACGATTCAACAATAATCTCATCGTCTTCTTTAAAAGCAATGTTAATAGCGTTCATTAAATCTTCTTTTTTGTGCACTTTAGTGACTCCAAAACTACTACCGGCTTTGTTAGCCTTTACAAAACAGGGCAGCCCTACTTTAGCTATAATACCATCTTCATCAATGGAGTCTCCCAAGTTTATATAATAAGAAGTAGCTGTTTTTATACCATAAGGTTTTAAAACACTTAAGCAATCGCGCTTATTAAAAGTTAAACTGGCCTGGTACATGTCGCAACTGGTATGGGGAAGGTTTACCAATTTAAAATACCCTTGCAAAAAACCATCCTCACCAGGAGAGCCATGTATGGCATTAAACACACAATCAAAAGTTATTTTAGTCCCATTTACAGTTACTGAAAAATCATTTTTATCAATAGGGAACTCAAGGTCATTCGCATCGACATACACCCATTTGTCCTTAAAAATGTGAATTCTGTAGGCATTATATTTAGAAGTATCCAGGGTTTCATAAACCACATTTCCACTTTTCAATGAAATTTGGTATTCACTAGAATACCCTCCCATAACAATAGCAATGTTTTTTTTCATTTATTTTTTTTGATATTAGACCGCCTTGCTGTTATATGAAAGATTAAAGACTTGGTCTATACGTCCCCTGTGTTAAGGCGTTCCATCGGTCTCTTTTCTTTATTCTTTTTCTTTGTTCTATATATATTTTGGGTGTACAAACATTTTTAAGTTCTTAAAACAAACAAAATATCCATCTAAAATATATAATAAAACGTATGTATTATAAGTTAAGCTAAAATATCACTTAAATTGCAAAAGAAAAAACAGTTCTGTTTTTATATATTTGCCTAATTGAAAATTTTATAAATGAGCCTTATTAAATTTCTGTCCAGTAAAGTATTTCTTAAACAAATTTTATTAGCCGTTGTAGCCCTAATTGTACTCTGCTTTATCATTCTAAAGTGGTTAAACATTACAACTAACCATGGTAAATTTGAAACTGTGCCAGAACTTACAGGTAAGTCTATTAGTGTGGCTCAAATAGAATTAGAGGCCAATCATTTGGTAATGCAAATACAGGATTCAGCAAATTACAACCCCGATTACCCTAAATTTTCGGTAATAGAACAAGATCCACCGGCGGGTAGTAAAGTAAAAGAAGATAGAAAAATATACATTACATTAAACCCTTCAGGATACAGGAAAATAGGCGTTCCAGATTTAAAAGAGCGTACTTTTAGACAAGCAAAACCAACGCTAGAGGCTTTAGGTTTTAAAGTAGGGAAGCTAATTTATGTAGATAATATTGCAAAAGACTTGGTCTTAAAAATGGAGCACAAGGGTGAAACCATAAAGGCAGGAGATAAATTACCCAAGACTTCTGTTATTGATTTGGTTTTAGGCAATGGTAACAGACCCTAAGCATGGAACAACATAATCCAGAATTTATTGATGACGAAAGCGATTTGTATGAGCATTATGCTTTTACAGTTGAAAAAGGGCAAAAGCCACTACGTATAGATAAATATTTAATGAATTTTGTAGAAAATGCTACCCGAAACAAAATTCAAGCAGCTGCCAAGAATGGTAGTATTTATGTAAACAATACTCCCGTAAAGTCCAATTACAAAGTAAAACCATTTGATAAGATACGGGTGTTGTTTACACACCCCCCACATGAAAATTTACTTATTGGAGAAGACATTCCTCTTGATGTTGTTTATGAAGATGAACATTTGTTGGTGGTAAATAAACCAGCTGGCATGGTAGTGCATCCAGGACATGGCAACTACTCGGGGACATTGATAAATGCTTTAATATTTAGGTTTGATAACTTGCCCAATAACTCCAGCGAACGTCCAGGTTTAGTACATCGTATAGACAAAGATACCAGTGGTTTATTGGTCATAGCAAAGACCGAACAGGCTATGGCACATTTATCATTACAATTTGCTGAGAAAACCAGTGAACGAGAATATGTAGCCCTGGTTTGGGGGAATGTGGAAGCCGATGAAGGCACTGTAGAAGGTAATATAGGAAGGCATCCTAAAAACCGATTACAAAATACTGTGTTTTTTGATGATGAGGCCGACAAAGGCAAGCCAGCCATTACACATTACAAAGTCTTAGAGCGTTTGGGCTATGTTACATTAGTATCCTGTAAATTAGAAACCGGACGTACACACCAAATACGTGTACACATGAAACATATTGGGCATACCTTGTTTAATGATGAGCGTTACGGTGGCGATAAAATATTAAAGGGGACTACCTTTACCAAGTACAAGCAATTTGTAGATAATTGCTTTAAAGTATTGCCAAGGCAAGCACTACATGCCAAAACACTAGGCTTTAAGCATCCCAAAACAGGGGAGTTTCTAAAATTTGATACCCCCATTCCAGAAGATATGTTGCAGTGTGTGGAAAAATGGCGCACCTATTCCAAGCATCAAGACCTTGAAAATTAAGTGGCTTTCTTAAATGTTTTACCGCTTTGTTTAAAGGTTTAATTATTGTAATTTAGTTTTTTATAAAAAGAGCAATTAGGTGGTCTTTACCACCAGTAAAATAAGATAAACCCATACCCCGATAAGCTTATTAACCAGTAAACCCATAAACTAAAGTGTAAATGAAACTAGTACTATCACCAGCAAAGTCACTCGATTTTGAAAGTCCATTACCAATATCACAATACTCAGAAGCTCAATTTTTAAAACAATCAGAGCGACTTAACAAACTATTAAAAAAGAAATCGGCAAAAAGCCTATCAAAACTCATGAGTATTTCTGATGCTTTAGGACATTTAAATTATGAACGCAACCAAGCATGGGAGTTGCCGTTTACAGCAGATAATGCCAGGCCTGCTATTTATGCCTTTAGTGGAGATGTTTACAGAGGTCTGGATGCTTATACCATTCCAAAGGACAAAGTAGCTACCGTGCAAAGTACAGTACGCATTATTTCAGGATTGTATGGGTTGTTAAAGCCTTTGGATTTAATACAGCCTTACCGCTTAGAAATGGGAACCAAGCTTCCAGTAGGAAAGAACAAGAACCTGTATGAGTTTTGGAAAAAAACCATAACCAAAGCTTTAAATGATGAGTTAGAGGCCGATGAGTTGTTTTTAAACCTGGCCAGTAATGAGTATTTTAAAGCCATTGATACAAAAGCATTAAAAGTACCCGTTGTAACCTGTAATTTTAAAGACTTTAAAAATGGTGAGTATAAAACCATCATGACATTTGCTAAACTAGCACGTGGCTTTATGACGCGCTATATTATAGATACCCAAGCCAACACCATAGACGATGTTAAAGGTTTTAATTATGAAGGTTATAGTTTTAGCGAAACCATGTCTAGTAAAACCGAACTGGTTTTTATAAGATAGGCTTGTAATTTTATTTAGCAATCGCCTTTTTATCAACACTAATTTTAGTTTCCACCCTAGGTTTCTTTTTAATACGGGGTCTTCTTACCCCGTAGGTGCCTCGGTTTATTTTTCCTCGTTTTGTTTTTTTATCGCCTTTTCCCATAGTTTATTTGTTTTTTTAACCCCACCCAAGTGAGAATTTTTATATTTATTGGACAAATAAAATAAGCAAAACCCAGTTAAAATCCAAAAAATGTGTTTAAACATAAACATCCCTACAAACCATTTATACAAAAAGATACCAAGAAACTAATAGTTGGCACCTTACCGCCACCTAGGTTTTCTACAGGCGAATTATTAGAGAAAGATGTCAATTTTTGTTATGGCAGTTACTATAATTCCCTTTGGTTGTATATAGATGCCATTCATGGTTTAAGCTTACGTTATGATAACTCTAAAGAAGCCATACAACAACGAAAACAATTTTTAATACAGCATAAAATAGGAGTGTGTGATATTGTTGAAAGTTGCGAACGTAGTAAAATAGATGCTTCCGACCTGGGAATGCAAAACATTAAACTACGCAATATAATAGGCTATTTAAAGCAATACCCAAAAGTAGATACCTTGTTGTTTACAGGGGGCAATAGTAAAAATGGTCCAGAGTATTTTTTTAGAAAGCATGTTAAAGATTACGGTATTAAATTAGAAGTTGTATCGAACCATATACCACGCATACATCAATTCCATATGCCCAGAACTACAGAAACAGATAAGCCTTTACCAAGAATAATAAAAACAGTATCATTAACATCAGCATCAGGATCGGCAAATAGAGCTATAGGAAGCATGCCTCTATACCAACAATTAAAGAACAAAAACCCCAACTTCAATACCTTTGATTTTAGGGTATTGCAGTACCGCGAGTTTTTTTAAAACCAATTAAGTCTTAATCATTTTATGCGATCCATCACACATAGGGTATCGTTTAGAATGCCCACAAACACAATCACGAATTCCCTTGCCGTTCATAATACGGTCTGTATACTGCTCAATTCTAGAAACCTGAGTAGCCGATTGCTTAGCAGAAGAAAAATGCAGTATATAGCCCTTTTGTCGTCCTGGGGTTAAAGCTTCAAAAGCAGCCCTAAAATTAGGATCTTTATTAAACTTGTTTTTTAATTCAACAGGAATATTGTATGCATCAAGGGGTTTAAAATCTACCTTTAAACCAGCTTTTTCCACTTCAATAGCCTCATAAATATAAGCTTTTAGCACAGGTTTTAAGTCTATGATATCCTGCAGTGTAGTAAAGCGTACCATACGCGAAGATTGGGTGTTTTCACCAGCTTTAACTAAAATGTTATCAGTATCTTTTAGCAAAGCCCCTTTAAAAAAACTCATGCCACAATACGCTTTAAACCCATGAATAATAACAACATTACTACCTTTATAAGTATAACAGGGGTGCATCCACTTAAAATCTTCTGTAAGTCCACAGTCAAGGATAACAGTTCTAAGAGTTTTTAATTCCTCTTGCCATTTTTTAGCGTTTTCTAAAAATAAATTAACTTTTGGGTTCAATGCTTGTATTTTAATCTTTAACTACAGTTATTTTAAACATCCCATCAGTTATTTCTACAGAATCTGAAAGGTCATTTATATTATATGAATTAAACAAAAATTCACCGTCAATAGTTTGTTTTTGGTTAATTAAAGTTTCAGGCAAATATAAAATATCCTTATAAGAGTTGGTAATATTTTAGTTTATCTCCAGTTAAATTCCAGTTTTATTTGGGGTTTGTTCGGCTAAATCCCCACTTAGTCGAAGGTAACTCGAAGGAGACTCGAAGGAGACTCGAACAAGACCCGAACAAAATATTAGTATTTTTATTTAAAAATCATTAAATAAATTAAGTGTACCTTTGCGCTTTACAAAGAAATGGCATTACAAAATATATTGTCGTTTCCCCAAACAATATATATGTCATTTAACTCATTAGGCTTATCCCAGGGCCTGCTACAAGCTATTAGCAAAAAGGGATACACAACTCCAAGTACTATTCAACAAAAAGCCATTCCACCTGTTTTAGAGGGGCGAGATGTTTTAGCATCGGCACAAACGGGTACAGGTAAAACCGCAGGATTTACGTTACCACTTTTACATATTTTATCTGAAAATCCAAAAGAAAAATACCGTCCTATTCGTGCTTTAATTTTAACGCCTACGCGCGAATTGGCCGCTCAAGTATATACCAATGTTAAAGAATACAGCACGTTTTTGGACTTAAGAAGCACTGTTGTTTTTGGAGGTGTTAACCAAAAACCACAAGTGGCAGCCATAAGGCAAGGTGTAGATGTGTTGGTGGCAACGCCAGGACGTTTACTGGATTTGCAAAGTCAAGGGTTATTGTCTTTAAAACGTGTTGAGATTTTTGTATTGGATGAAGCCGACCGTATGCTGGATATGGGTTTTTTACGTGATATTGAACGGGTTATAGGTTTAATGCCCACACGACGCCAAAACTTAATGTTTTCGGCTACGTTTTCTAAAGATATAAGGCAATTGGCCCATGGTATTTTAAATCGCCCCGTACAGGTGGAAGCCACGCCTGAAAATACAACGGTAGATGCTATTGCACAAAAAGTGTACAGGGTGGCAAAAGAATTAAAAACGGAACTGATTATTAAACTAATTTCGGAAGGTAATTGGAAACAGGTGTTGGTATTTACCAGAACAAAGCACGGTGCCAATAAATTATGTAAAAAAATGATTGGTGCAAACATTACTGCTGCGGCTATACATGGCAATAAAAGTCAGGGAGCCCGAACCAAGGCCCTGGGCGGATTTAAAAATGGCTCTGTAAGTGTACTGGTGGCTACGGATATTGCTGCCCGCGGATTGGATATTCCGTTGTTACCACATGTTATTAATTTTGAATTGCCCAATATTTCTGAAGATTATGTTCATAGAATTGGGAGAACGGGACGTGCAGGTGCCAGTGGAGAGGCTATATCTTTGGTAAGTGCTGATGAGACAACCTATTTACGGGATATTGAAAAACTGGTTGGTATAAAGATTCCTGTTGAAATTTTGGAAGGTTTTGAGCCTGATCCCCATGCTTCTACTGAGCCTGAAAAGCGGCAACAACGAGGTAGGGGTAATCAACCTAAAAAGGAAAGGGGAGCTAAAACAACACAAAAGTACCAAGGAAATAGTCCATCTAGAAATAACCGAGATAGAAAGCGAAGACGTTAAAGACTATTGTAAACTCAATATTATTTTGCTATGGCATTGCAACCCAATAATCCCTTGCACGGCATTACTTTAGAGGTAATAGTTACAGAACTAGAAGCACATTATGGTTGGGAGTATATGGGGCATGTGATAAATATTAAATGTTTTACTAATAACCCATCTATAAAATCCAGTTTAAAATTTTTAAGGCGAACACCTTGGGCTAGGGCTAAGGTTGAAACGCTATATTTGCAAATGTTGAAAAACAACAAGAAAAGTGAATAGGGATTCCTGTTTTAAAAAGGATTAAATAATAAAAAAAGCTATTACAGTAATCTGTAATAGCTTTTTTGTTTTTATTGGTTTTTACCTTTATTCTTTATTTTGTTGCTTTTTTATGGTTTCTTTATCCACATCAAAGGCATTGGTTTTTTGATTTGTGTTACCTGTTGGATTTGTTGGGTTTTTTTGTTTTTTAGTTGGTTTAAATTTCTTTTTCTCTTCAATAATTCCCATTGTTTTGTTTTTTTGGTTCATACATAATATAAGGAAATGATACTGAAATTATATTAAAACTATCTTAAAGTTAGAAAGATACTATCAATCGATTTTCTTTAAATATGTTAAAAAGCGGTGCATATTGCTCATATAGGTTTGGGTTGATATACCGTAGATGTCTTTTATGGCATATTTGTAAAACCCTTTTTCTTTTACGGCATCGTAATTACGGTCCATAGTATGTTCTATATCATGTACCGAGAATTTTTCTATCCAAGCCCCATTAACACTCATATTGCTTATTATATCTTGTATCTCTTTCTCACTGGTGTTTCTTTGTCTGCGTTGTCTTAGGGTTAAGGCTTCATACATTTCACGTGCTTTTTCAGGTTCAATATCCCTAATTTTTTCATAGTGTGTGCGCTCTTCTAAAGTGCCATTAAACTTAATAAACTTGGCTTTGTTATCTAGGGTATACTTGTATTTCATATAGCCTTCTTCGGTATATTCTGGTATGTTTTCTCTTTTTATGGGTAAATTGGTTTTAGGATCATACCATTGGGCAAATTGAGGCTTACCATCTTTGTCTGTTCCTATTATTGAGGCTTCCATCCAATCAAGTGCCAAGGGAATGGGGCGTAAATACCTTCGGTCTTGGGTGTATAGAAACATTTTTTCTAACTGTCTAATAGTAGATACGGTATACCTTATTTGATAAGAAGCTGGCTCGTGTGTGCGGCCTTTTGTGGGTTCTAAGTCCATATTAAATTGATCTGACCACCCTGCATGGCCCTCAGGACCTTGGGCCACCATAAAAAAGTCGGCGCCTCTTTTGGCAGCTTCTAGATACTTATCATCCCCCAGTAGTTCGTAAGCTTCTAACAAAACATCTATTGTATTGTTCATGGCATTGTCGTTCAAAGTATAATACGATGTGTAATCGGGAAACCCATCATGTGCAAATTCATAACGTAAGGGATAACGTTGTGGCCAACCGCCGTTGGGGTATTGTGCCATTAATATGAAATCAAGTGCTTTTCTTAGGGCATATAAGTAGGTGGGAGCTTTAGTAACATCGTATAACCGCAAAAGGTATCTGGTAGCACCTTGTGTTACATCGTCGTCAAAGGTGCAATTCCCATAATAATGGCGGTATTCTTCCCAACCTATAATGAATTGGGAGGCGGTGTTCTTATACCAATCCTCTAATCCCTTCTTGTCAAAATCAATAAAGTAGTGCCAGCCTCCTAGGGGGTGCTGACCATAAATAAGGGCATCGGCTGCTTTTTTTGCGTAGTTTAGGTAGTCTTCGTCGAGTGTGGCTTCATACAGGTCTAAAAATGTATGTCCCATTGCAGGTGTTCCCTGGTCTTGTACCCATATTTGAGACTTTCTAGCAGGTACTTCACCAAATACCTCAGTTAGGTCTGCTTTGTAATACCAGAGGTAACCGCCGTTGCAAGATACTTCGTCTACCATATATTTAGAAGCTTTTTTCATGGCATTAAATACGTCTTCTTGGGTAAGGTTTTGTGTGCTTTGGCCAAAGGTTATGGTGCTAATGATTGTAAAGCAAAGGCAGCTAATGGTTTTTTTCATTGTGGTATTTAGTTTAGTTTAATTGCTCTTGGTAGTTTTAAACGTATTTTTTATTAAAAAATTGAATTTAAGACAGCTTTAAAGGGTGTTTAAAGTACACTTTTTTTACTAAACTTAAAAATACTTTTTGGGTGTGGTAGTAAAGGTTTTTTATAAAGCAGTGGCTAGCGTAAGTGTTTCAAACCCTCATAAACCACAATGCTTACAGCATTGGCTAAATTAAGGCTCCTTACATGTTGGCTGTAAAGGGGTATTTTGTAAAGTTTATTGGCATATGCTTTTATTAATGGTTTGGGCAGACCTACGGATTCTTTGCCAAAGATTAAAAAAAGGTCTTCTTTGTAAGGGATGTGCCAGTAATCTTTTGTGCCATGACTGGATAAAAACGCCATGGGTTTGTTTTTATGGATGCTAAAAAAGGCATCTATACTATCATAATAGGTAACAGACAGGTGTTGCCAATAGTCTAAACCAGCACGCTTTAAGCGGGCGTCATCAATTTTAAACCCTAAGGGTTTTACTATGTGCAAGTTGGCTCCTGCGGCTAAGCTTAACCGACCAATATTTCCAGTATTGTTGGGTATTTCGGGTTCTATTAAAACAATGTTTAAAGGCATTTGCTTTAGCGCTTTCTTAATTCAAAAATATCTTTCCTGCGGTCTTTTAGATTTTTTACACTTCCAAATTGGTTGAGTTCTCTAAGCAGGTCTATGTCTACATCGGCTATCAATATCATTTCTGTGTTTTGTGTGGCTTCGGCCTTTACACCATTGGTTGGAAAGGCAAAATCGCAGGGTGTAAATACCATAGATTGTGCAAACTGTATGTCCATGTTCTGTACTTTGGGCAAGTTACCTACACTCCCCGCTATAGCAACGTAACACTCGTTTTCTATGGCTCGGGCTTGGGCACAGTGGCGCACTCTTGAGAAACCGTTTTGGGTGTCGGTTAAAAAGGGAACGAAAAGGATGTCCATACCTTCATCGGCCAACAGGCGACTTAGTTCTGGGAATTCTGAATCGTAACAGATTAGGATGCCTATTTTACCACAATCAGTATCAAACGCTTGTAATTTGTTACCGCCTACCATGCCCCATACTTTGGCCTCATCGGGGGTAACGTGCAGTTTTTCGTAGCGCTCCATACTGCCATCGCGTCGGCATAAATAGCCTACGTTATATAGCTTATCGTCAACCATCTCAGGCATACTTCCTGTAATGATATTGATATTATAGGAAATGGCCAATTTTGAAAAGCGTTGCGCTATTTCTTGGGTGTGTTTGGCTAATTCCCTAATGGCTTCGGGGGTAGACATGTGGTTGTTCTCGGCCATTAAGGGGGCATTAAAGAATTCTGGAAATAGGGCAAAGTCACTACGGTATCCAGAAACGGCATCTACAAAAAACTCAGCTTGTTGCATAAGTTCATCCATATCTTTGTATAAGCGCATTTGCCATTGTATTAACCCTAAACGTACAATTTTCTTTATAGTGGCAGCTTTCTTTTGTTTTTTCTCGTAGTAAATGTTGTCCCATTCTAATAAAACAGCATAATCTTGAGAGGACTCATCACCTTCTAAATAGTTTTTTAATATACGGGTAGGGTGAAAGTCGTTTGATATTTGAAAGTTTAAAACGGGGTCGTGAATTTCTTTGCTTCTAACTTTATCTATATATTCTTTTGGGGTTAAAGTATCGGCATATTGATGGTAATTTGGAATACGTCCTCCAAAGGCTAACCCTTTAAGATTTAAACGTTCGCAAAGTTCTTTACGGTAATCGTAAAGACGTCTTCCTAAGCGCAACCCTCTAAATTCTGGTTTTATAAATACTTCTATGCCATAAATTACATTGCCATCTTTGGTATGGGTGCTAAAGGTGTAATTACCGGTAATTTCTTTATAGGTATGTAAATCGTCAAACTTGTTATAATCCACTATAATAGATAGAGCACAGCCTGCAATTTGGTTATTTATTTTTATAACGACTTGGCCTTCGGGAAACTCATCTATAAGCTTTTTTATTTGGTGCTCTTTCCAATACGCATCTGGCATAGACGCATATGAGGCAATCATAGCTTGTTTTAGCTCGTCATAATCATCAAGGCTTAGATAAGCCAATTCAATGTTTTCAATGTTTTTCATAGCTTATAATATAAGAAAAAGGCGTTAATTATTAAAGTGGAATTCCTTTGTTTTGTTATTATAAATGGTGTGTTTATTCTACTAAACAGGTTACAAATTCAGAAATGGTATTCACACTTTTTGTTGTTAAATGTTTAATAAATGCACTGCCTATTATGGCACCCTTGGCATACTGTGTGGCTTGCTTAAAGGTGGTACTG
The DNA here is from genome assembly GCF_059428085.1 of Aestuariibaculum scopimerae. NCBI lineage: Bacteria > Pseudomonadati > Bacteroidota > Flavobacteriia > Flavobacteriales > Flavobacteriaceae > Aestuariibaculum > Aestuariibaculum scopimerae. Next base: position 449,125 of record NZ_CM182089.1, on the reverse strand, counting down.
TTAGATATGCCAAAACCAATAATTTGTGGGTTTTTTAACTGCATATCTGCAATGCGCTTAAAATACTGGGTATGCACGTTGCCAAACCCTGACTGACTTCCTGTTACACTGGCACTGCTTACCATATAAATAAATCCGTTGGATATGGAATCTATAAAACGAATGCGTTCATTGGAGGTTTGTGGTGTAATGAGGAAGATATTGATTAGGCCATAGGCTTCAAAAATAGCCTTGTACTTATCGTTGTAAACATCTACAGGAAGGTCTGGAATAATCAAGCCATCAATACCTATTTCTTGGCATTTTTTACAAAAAGCCTCTACACCGTATTGTAGTATGGGGTTGAAGTACCCCATAATAATCAATGGGATGTTTACGGACGCTCGGATATCTTTTAGTTGATTGAAAAGCACTTCGGTAGTCATACCATTTTTTAGGGCTTTAGTGGAGCTTTCTTGAATGGTAGGTCCATCGGCAAGGGGGTCGCTAAAGGGTAAGCCTATTTCTATCATATCTACACCATTTTTTTCTAGGTTTTGTATAATGGTTACGGTGTCATCCAAATGTGGATACCCTGCGGTGAAGTATATGGATAGTAGCTTTTTATCTTCGTTTAGTTTTTTGTTTATTCTATTCATGGGAACTGATAAAAATGAAATTATAGCTTAAAATATTTTATATAAGTGTCAAGGTCCTTATCACCACGGCCTGATAAACTCACTACTACAACCTCGTCTGGTTTAAAAGTGCGTTGTTCAAAAATGGCAAGGGCATGAGAACTTTCTATAGCAGGAATGATGCCTTCTAATTTACACAGTTCTAAACCGGCTTTCATGGCTTCATCATCGGTAATGGACATAAATTCTGCGCGACCTGTTTTACACAAATGGGCATGCATGGGGCCAACACCAGGGTAATCCAATCCTGCTGAAATAGAGTAAGGCTCTGTTATTTGCCCGTCTTTGGTCTGCATTAATAAGGTTTTACATCCGTGTATAATACCTTCTTTTCCTAAAACGGAGGTGGCGGCACTCTCACCGGAGTCAATGCCCAAACCAGCGGCTTCAACGGCAATAATGTTTACATCTGTTTCGTGCAGAAAGTGGTAATAGGTACCTGCCGCATTACTACCACCACCTATACAGGCTACTATATGATCTGGATTTTCACGGCCTTCGTGTGCTTTTAATTGCCATTTAATTTCTTCGGATATAATGGATTGAAAACGGGTTACCATATCGGGGTAGGGATGTGGCCCAATGGCCGAACCAATAATATAATGAGTGTCCACTGGGTTGTTAATCCAATCGCGAATGGCTTCATTGGTGGCATCTTTTAAGGTTTTGCTACCTGATAGGGCTGGTACCACCGAAGCACCGAGCATCTTCATTCTGGCTACGTTTGGGGCCTGCCTAGCAATGTCTATTTCGCCCATGTAAACAATACATTCCAATCCCATAAGGGCACAAACGGTAGCAGTGGCTACGCCGTGTTGTCCGGCACCGGTCTCGGCAATAATACGGGTTTTGCCCAAACGCTTGGCCATAAGGATTTGCCCAATGGTATTATTTATTTTATGAGCCCCAGTATGGTTAAGGTCCTCACGCTTTAAATAGATTTTGGTATTGTATTTTTCACTTAGGCGCTTTGCGAAATACAATGGAGAAGGACGCCCTACATAGTCTTTTAATAGCTGGTTGAATTCTTTTTTAAAAGTAGGTTCTGCCATGACTTTTAAATAGTTCTGCCGTAATTCTTCTACATTGGGATAGAGCATTTCTGGGATGAATGCCCCGCCAAATTCGCCATAATAGCCTTTTTCGTTTACGTTATATTCCATAATGTTTGCTTAAACGCTTTAATTAATTCTATATCTTTTAATCCGGGTGCGGTTTCAAACCGACTGTTTACATCTAAGGCATAACAGTATGTTGAAGCTGCACTTTGTTGGAATGCTTTAATTTTATCTATTTCATTAATGCCAATGCCTCCACTTAAAAAGAAGGGTTTGGTTGATGGGTATGTACTTAATACATCCCAATTAAAGGTGTAACCATTGCCGCCTGGTAATTTGCCTTTGGTATCGAACAGGTAGTAATCGCAAACGGCTTCATAGGGTTTTAATATCTCAAAGTTAAAGGTGTCCTTAATAGAAAAAACCTTAATGATTTCTAGATTGTTGTTATTTACAGCCACTCTTAATTTTTGACAATACTTTGGGGATTCGCTACCGTGTAATTGTACGGCTTGCAATTGGTGCTTGTTAATGGTTTCTGTAACATTATTGAGGGCTTCATCTACAAACACGCCCACTTTTTTTATGTTTTCTGGAAGCTTGGGTATGGTGCTGTTAAAGTACCTAGCGGATGCTTTATAAAAGATAAACCCTAGATAGTTGGGCCCTAAGGCCGCAACGTCTTGAATGTTATCTGTATATTTCATGCCACAAACTTTTAATTTCATGATGCTAAATCTTTTATAAATTGTTTTGCACTGGCACCCGCATCTTCTGTTTTCATAAAGTTCTCGCCAATTAAAAACCCTTGATAGCCATAGGGCTTTAATGATTTTATGGCTTCTATGTTGCTAATACCACTTTCAGATACTTTTACAAAATCGTCTGGTATGAGTGCGCTTAGGGCTTTGCTGGTCTCTAAACTTACATCAAAAGTTTTTAGGTTTCGGTTATTTACGCCTAACATGTCTAAACTGGGCATGATGGATTTGTTGAGCTCTTCTTCGTTATGGACTTCTAATAGCACATCTAGGTTAAGGCTTTTTGCAAATTCTGAGAAGTTTTTTATCTCATCTTGGGTTAAAATGGCCGCTATTAACAGAATAACATCGGCGCCATAGGCTTTGGCTTCGAGTATTTGATAAGGGTCTATAATAAACTCTTTGCGTAAAAGAGGCAGCTTGCAACTGGCTCTTGCTAAGAGTAAATCGTCTAAGGAGCCTCCAAAATATTTGCCATCGGTTAGTACAGACATACCGCAAACGCCTGCTGTTTCATAGCCTATGGCTACGTCTTGTACATTAAGATTTTGGTTGATAATAGATTTTGAAGGCGACCTGCGTTTATGCTCAGCAATAATGCCTGTTTGGCTATTACGTAATTTTTGAGCTAAGGACACTGTATGTCTTTCAAATAAAACGGATTTCTCTAATTGTTTTATTGGTATTAAGCTTTTCTTTAAGGTAACTTCTTTTCTCTTGTCTAGCGTTATTTTGTCTAATATATTCATGGTGTAACCTAAAGGTATTTGCTATTATTTACTAAGGGTAATTAACTGGTTTAAACTGGCTTTGGCTTTTCCTGATAATAGGGATTCTTTTGCCATCTCAAATCCTGTTTTATGGTCTATTTGTTTAGTAGTGGCAATGGCTAAGCCTGCATTGGCACATACTACGTTGGTTTGTGCTTCGGTACCTTTGCCATTAATAACATCTACAAATATTTTGGCAGATGCTTCTACGGTACTCCCCCCAAAAATGGCTTCTTGTTTAATTTTGGTAAGGCCTAAATCTTCTGGTGAAAATAATATTTCGGCCGTATTGGATACTATTTTGGCTTTCCCTGTTAAAGAGATTTCATCATAACCATCCAGGGCATGTATAATACTGTAATGTTTATCGGTATTTTGGTATAAATACCCATACATGCGTTGTAATTCTAAATTAAATACGCCTACCATTTGGTTTTTTGGAAAGGCTGGATTCACCATAGGCCCAAGCATATTAAAAAAGGTCTTAACACCTAATTCACGACGAATGGGCCCAACATGCTTCATGGCAGGGTGGAAAAGTGGTGCATGCAAAACACAAATACCTGTTTCTTCTATACATTGCTTTAGGAAATCTTCATCATTAGAGAATTTAATGCCTAAATACTCCATAACATTGGAGGACCCGCAAGATGATGATACGCCATAGTTACCATGTTTGGCAACATGTACACTGGCTCCTGCTGTTATAAAGGAAGCTAATGTGGAGATATTGAAAGTGTCTTTACCATCACCTCCAGTACCACATAAGTCAATTGGGTTGTAGGCTTGTAAATCTACAGCAATGCAAAGGTCTAATAAGGCATCACGAAAGCCTCTCAATTCTTCTATGGTAATATTCCGCATCATAAAAACACTTAAGAAGCATGCAATTTGACTTTGGTTATACATACCATTGGAGATATTTACCAGAATTTGTTTGGCTTCTTCAGTTGATAGTGTTTCGTGGCCTATGAGTCTGTTTAATACGTCTTTCATTGCTTAAGAGTTTATCCAGTTTTCGAGTATCTTCTTGCCTTCAGGTGTTAACACCGATTCTGGGTGATATTGCACACCTTTTACATCATAGTCTTTATGGCGTAGCGACATAACCTGTCCGTTTGCATCAAAAGAGGTTGCTTCTAAACAATCTGGAAGGTTGGCATTCACTACCCATGAGTGGTAACGACCTACTTCTATATTCTTGTTTAAGCCCTTAAACAATACTTCATCATCTACACTAATGCTTACCTGGGTTGCTACACCATGGTAAACTTCGTCTAAATTAACAATAGTACCCCCAAACACTTCGCCAATGGCTTGTTGCCCAAGACATACACCTAATATACTTTTTGTAGGAGCGTAGGTTTTTATAATCTGTTTTAACAGTCCTGCTTCGTCTGGTATACCGGGACCTGGTGATAGCACAATTTTATTAAAAGGCTTCACGTCGTCCAGCGTTAGCTTATCGTTTCTATATACTGTAACATCACAGTTTAAATCTTCTAAGTAATGTACAAGATTGTATGTAAAACTATCGTAATTATCTATAACTAATACTTTTGTCATCTTTAAATGTCTTCGGCTAATTGAATAGCTTTGGTTAATGCTCCTAATTTATTGTAAACTTCCTGTAGTTCGCTCTCGGGATTGGATTTGGATACCATACCGGCACCGGCTTGCCAGTTAAGTTTATAGTCTTTGCTCAAGAAGGTTCGTATCATAATGGCATGATTAAAGTTGCCATTAAAATCCATAAACCCAATAGCACCACCATAGTAGGCACGGCTGGTTTTCTCATATTGCTCTATAAGTTGCATAGCGCGGTGCTTGGGAGCACCACTCAAGGTACCTGCTGGAAATGTATCGGCTACCACTTGCATGGTTGATGTGTCTTTATGTTTTTGTCCGGTAACCTTGCTTACTAAATGGATAACATGCGAGAAAAACTGAACTTCCCTATAGGTTTCTACGGTTACTTGGTTACCATGCCTGCTTAAATCATTTCTGGCTAAATCTACCAGCATTACATGTTCTGCATTTTCTTTGTCGTCTGTTTTAAGTTGCTCTGCTAATGCGGCATCTTTGGTATCATCACCTGTACGCCTAAAAGTGCCTGCTATAGGGTGGATTTCGGCAGTGCCATCTGAGACAATAAGTTGGGCCTCGGGTGAACTTCCAAAGATTTTAAAGCTGCCATAATCAAAATAAAATAGATATGGTGAGGGGTTAATGCTTCTTAAAGCACGGTACACATTAAAATCATCGCCTTTAAATGCTTGTGAAAAACGCTTGGACAATACCAGTTGAAAAACATCTCCACGGGCACAATGTTTTTTGGCAAGCTCTACATGCTCTTTAAATTCGTTATCACTTAAATTGGAAGTAATATCGCCACTGGTTTTAAAGTTGTAGGATGCAAATGCTTTTACATTAATAAGATTGTCCACAAAATCTATATTGTTTTCACAGTCATAGCAATGTGCAAATATGTAAGCTTCGTTTTTAAAGTGATTGATGGCTATAATGTTTTTGTAAACGGCATAATAGACATCTGGTATGATTAAAGAATTGTCTTTTTTGCTTATTTCTACGTCCTCAAAATATTTTACGGCATCGTAGGCGGTATAACCAAAAATACCATTGTTTATAAACTTAAAATCTTCATCAGAACTTACTTGAAAGCGTTTGGTGAACTTGTGGATTTCTTCAGCTACATTAACGGTATCATTTATTTCTAAATCGGTTGTACTACCATCGGGAAACAATTGTGTAATACGGTTGTTTTCTACTTTTATAGAGGCTATGGGATTAAAGCATATGTATGAAAAGTTTTTGTGGTTTCTATGGTAATCACCGCTTTCCAATAAAATACTGTTGGGGTATTTGTCCCTAATCTTATAATAAACAGCCACTGGAGTAATGGTATCTGCCAAGATACGTTTGTAATGGGTATATAAATTGTATGTTGTCATGTATGCTGAATTTATTTCAGTTTTTTGGTTATTAAAAAAGGCTTGTCGTGAATGACAAGCCTTTTATGATATTTTAAATTTAAATATACGAGGGTCTACTTCACGAACGTGTGTTAGTCAAGCTCCACCACCAAGTATAATTTAAAATAGTATTCATTAATCTGTTTTTAATCTGGTTCAAATATAGAAATGAAAATATAATTACACAATACTTTGGGCAATTTTTACATAAAAGAATGTTAAACTGGTAAGATAACTACATGTGATTTCCTATTTTTATAAATCTTTGAATTAAAAAAGACTATCAAATTGAAACAAATATCACTACTTACCCTATTAGTTATTGTACTGTCTTTTATGGGCTGCAAAAACAAAACTAAATCCCAAGACTTTGCTGTAACTAAAGCGACTTCTGAAAGTGTAACTGATGTTAACGCTACATTGGAAGTGTTTGATTATGCAGGTCTGGAAGCATTTTTGAATACTAAGCATGATAAGGATAAGGTGTATGTTATCAATTTTTGGGCTACGTGGTGCGTACCATGTGTAAAGGAGTTGCCTTATTTTGAGAAGCTTAATGCAACTTATAGTGACGACCAACTGGAAGTGATATTGGTAAGTTTGGATTTTCCTCATCAATACGATACCAAATTAAAGCCTTTTATAAAGGAACGAAAACTAAAATCTAAAGTTGTTGCACTTGATGATGCCGATATGAATACATGGATTCCTAAAGTGGATGCATCATGGTCTGGGGCCATACCTGCTACCATTATTTATATAAACGATGAACGCCAATTTTTTGAGGGCTCATTTACGTACGAATCACTGGAAACTGAAGTTAAACAATTTTTAAAACTAAAAACTGAAAGTTAAAAACAAAAAATAGAATGGCCATTTGTTAATTTTAAAGCGGCCAAGACCAAAGAACCAAAAAGTTTAATATCTAACATCTAATATTTTAAATTATGAAAAAGACACTTAAATTGATTACAGCTACATGTTTTGTGTTGCTTATTAGTGCGTTTACAATTAGTAAAACAATTGTTAATGATGGTTACAAGGTTGGGGATATTGCTGCCGACTTTTCTCTTGAAAATGTTGATGGTAAGATGGTTTCCTTATCCGATTACAAAGATGCCAAAGGTTACATCGTAACGTTTACGTGTAATACTTGCCCGTTTGCTGTAGCTTATGAGGATAGAATTATTGCCTTAGATAAAAAGTATGCTAGTAAAGGGTACCCTGTTATTGCTATTATGCCTAACAATATTAAGGTTAAGCCAGGGGATAGTCCAGATGCTATGAAAGCACGTGCAGAAAGCAAAGGGTTTACATTTCCTTATTTAATTGATGCAGACCAAACGGTATACCCTAAGTATGGCGCTACTAAAACGCCCCATATGTTTGTGTTACAAAAAAACAAAAAAGGTAATGTTGTGAAATATATTGGCGCTATTGATGATAATTACAAAGATGCATCTGCCGTTACAACAAAATATGTAGAAGATGCTGTTGATGCATTGCTTGCAGGTAAAGAAGTAAAAGAAAAAGAAACGAAAGCTATAGGCTGTACTATAAAAGTTTAAAGCTGCAAAGTATATAAAGTTTAAAAGTAGACTTTATTAAGAGGGCTGCCTAAAATTACATCTGTTAAGCTGTACCAAGTTCAGCTTCTCTGTAACAGATGTATTTTTTAGGTAGCTTTTTCGTTTAAGAACGTTATATATATTAATTTTGTAGCATTCAAAACTTAATTTTAGAATGATGGAAGATTTAACACAAGAGGAGTGGGCCTCCAAATTGGCCAGTGATGATAATGCAGTGATCTTGGATGTAAGAACAGCTGCCGAGGTTGCCAATGGTATTATACCTAACGCTATTCACATAGATATTTATAAAGGCCAAGGATTTATTGACGAAATTGAGGAGTTGGATAAAAGTAAGAATTATTACGTATATTGTCGTACAGGGAATCGAAGTGGACAAGCCTGTGGCATTATGGAGCAGTTAGGCTTTGAAAATGCATACAATCTGGAAGGTGGTATTGTAGAATGGGAAGGCGACGTGGTTGATATAGACTAAACTTTATGAAATCGGTATTTATTTTTGTTTGTGTTGTAGTTATTGGCGGGCTTTTTAGTTGTAAAGAGTCAACCGCTCAAACTACTATGATCACCCCAGCAGATGCGCATGCCTTGTTGAAAAACAAAGCCGTTCAGTTAATTGATGTTAGAACTGCGGAAGAATATGTTGAGGGGCATATAGACAATGCTCAAAATATAGATTTTTTATTACCTTCATTTTCTAATGAAATTACAAAGCTAGATAAACAAAAACCCGTATTGTTATATTGTCGTTCTGGTAAACGCAGTACAGATAGTGAAAAGGTGTTTTATGATGCAGGATTCACTGAAATTTATAATTTAGAGGGCGGTATTTCTAATTGGGAAACAGAAGGGTTTGAGGTTGTAACAAACCAATGATTAAAGCTTGCATTACACCGATTATAATTGTTGTTTTTGAGGTTTTGTCTTTTTTTTAAGTAATTTACCTTATTTATTTTCAATGCATAGGCCTTTTTTTTACTTTTATGCTAAAGTTTACTAATCTATATTAAAATAAGACTTATGGAAAACGGTTATGTCATATTAGGAATTGTAGCATTCTTGTTTGCGAGCATGTATGGCTTATCATACTATTCTGTATATAAAGAAAAATCAAGACAGAAAAAAGAAATGATGCTTGAAATGGAGAAAGAAGAAGAAAGACGTCAAAGAAGTCTTGATAGACAAAAAGCCATTGATGAAAGGGTAGAGAAGTATAACAAACGCCATGAAGAAATACAACGTGAGATGGCACTCTTAGAAAAAATGAAAGAAAAGCAAAAAACAGGTTAATAGCTTTAGCTTTACACCATATTAATACATTAAAGCCTTTGTGATTTTTTCACAGGGCTTTTTTTGTATAAATTCAGCATGTAACAATTTAATAAGGATTCATAAATGCATTGATCTCTTTCATGGTAATATTAGGATTGGCTCCTTCACTTTTAGCCACAAGAGCCCCTACTGCACAAGCAAAGTCTATAGCTTCTTGAGGAGCTGTGCCATTTAGCAATTCACTAATTAACGATCCTAAAAAAGAGTCGCCCGCACCAACGGTATCCACTACCTTTATAAAAAATCCACTATTATAATATAATGCGTCATTATATAACAAAACGGCTCCATGAGGTCCTTTGGTCACACAAATGTGCGCTGTGTTGGTTTTATTGGCTATATATGTGAGGTTTTGCTCCAAAGCATGGTATTTAGAACCTAGATATTTACTTACTTCATAAAGCTCATCGTCATTAAACTTTATAAAATCGGCTTTGTTCATCAGGTCAATTAAAATATCCTTGGTATAATAAGGCGGTCTTAAATTAAGGTCAAAAATCTTGTATTTGGCTAGTTCTATAAGTTCGTATAAGGTGTTTTTGGAAATATCGTCCCTAGTTATAAGACTTCCAAAAACAAAAGCATCAGAAGATTTAACAAGTTCTTTGGCACGTTCAGTTATGCTTATTTTATCCCAAGCTCTGGGGTAGTTAATGTCGTAAGAAGCAGCTCCTTTATTATTAAGTTTCACCGTTACATCGCCCGTTTTATAATCTTTAAGGCTTTGTACACAGTCTGTATTAATACCACGTTCTTTTAAGTACTTAAGTATGTTTTGTCCAGATTCATCATGACCAACGGCACTAATCATGCTAACTTGGTTATTAAATGCTTTGAGTCTGCTAGCTACATTTAAGGGGGCGCCCCCAATTTTTTTATGTGTAGGGAATACATCCCATAAAACTTCTCCAAAGCAGGTGATTTTCAACATAAGCTTAATATTTGCATTACAGGTTAAATTATAAGCATTATTTCAATGAAATGCGAATTATAAATGTAATAATTTGAATTATAATACTAAGGCAATATGGGATGTATTAAGATGTATTAAAATAATACTTCCTGATTTTTAATTTGTTGTCATAAAAATTGTATAACTTTATAAGATAACTAACTTAAAATCAATATTTATGAAAATTTTACTTTCTATTTTATGTGTTTCCCTATGTTTTGTCGCCTGCCAATCTAAGCCGGATAATAGTGCAGACGAATTGTTTAAAAAGAATTCAGCAACCGTTATGGCCAATCTAGAAGGTTTTCAAAACGAAGATTTAGATTATTCGATGTACGCGGAAGATTTTGTAATGCGTGGAACAAGCTTTGGGTCTAAAGATTCGCTTAGCTTAGAAGACGTTAAAAAAAGTGATGCGTCATTATGGCAAACCTTTAATTTTAAGATTCTAGATTCCTTGGTGTTATTACCAGGAGTTAATCCAGAAACAAAGCAAGCAGATGGTTCAGTACGTTATTATGCAGATTGGGAAATAACGCTACCAGCAACAGACTCTACCGAAGCCAAAACAGCTGTTGTAAAGTACTATGAATCTTTTGATTTTGATGATGAAGGTAAAATATTTTATCAACAAGGATATGGTGATATAACAGGTGCGATTAGACATTTGTATAAAGAACCAAAACCAGAAGAAGCCCCTATGGAAGAATAGCCTAGGTTGATTAAAAATTAAAACCCATGTAGATAGATATTTACATGGGTTTTTTATTGTTATATTTTATGCAATCTAGAGTTTTCGGTAAAAAGGATTCTGGACTGTTTTTTTGATATTGACATTGTTTGTGTTACATTCGGTAGCAAATAATATTATAAAATAGTTAAAGCAAATGAAAATATTTAAAAATGGTGTTGTACTTATAGTCATATTTATTTTTATAGCTAATAGCTACGGACAATTTTCTAGAAAAGAATTTAATTTTAATTCAGATTGGAAAATGTATGTTGGGGACCCAAATCATGCTGAGAGCGTGAATTTTAATGATTCTAAATGGAAGCAAGTAACACTTCCCCATGCATTTAATCAAGAAGAGGCTTTTGCTTTGGCAATAGATGAGCTTACTACTGGTGTTACTTGGTATAGAAAAACGTTTCAATTACCACAAGAACTTGCTAACAAAAAAGTGTTTATTGAATTTGAAGGTGTTAGGCAAGGTGGAATGGTTTATGTAAATGGTAATTATGTAGGCCTACACGAAAATGGTGCCATGGCCTTTGGTTTTGACATTACGAATTATATACTTCCCAACCAAGAAAATATTATAGCCTTGAGATTAGATAATGACTGGGATTATAAAGAGAAGGCAACAGGAACATCTTTTAGGTGGAATAATAAAAACTTTAATGCCAACTATGGTGGTATACCTAAAAATGTGTTTTTACATGTTACGGATAAGCTTTACCAAACATTACCACTTTATTCTAACTTAAAAACTACGGGCGTTTATATTTATGCTTCAGATTTTGATATTCCTGAAAAAAGGGCAACCATAAATATTGAGTCGCAGATTAAAAATGAATACCCAAAGCCACAAACATTTACATTTTTAGCAGAGGTTTATGATTTGGAAGGGAAAATAGTGGCAACGTTTTCCAAAGCGAATTTTGTTATCCAACCATCAGAAGTTAAGGAGGTTAGTCTAAAAGAAACTTTAAAAGATTTAGAGTTTTGGAGCTGGGGTTATGGCTATTTATATACTATTAAAACAAAGCTGTTGACTGACAACCACGTTGTTGATGAGATGATTACTAAAACAGGATTTAGAAAAACGGCATTTAAAAATGGTATGGTATACTTAAACGATCGTGTGCTGCAAATGAAAGGTTATGCTCAACGTACCAGTAACGAATGGCCTGCAGTAGGTATGTCTGTTCCTGCTTGGTTAAGTGACTATAGTAACCGACTCATGGTAGAAAGCAATGCCAATTTGGTTAGATGGATGCATATTACACCTTGGAAACAGGATGTAGAATCGTGTGATCGTGTAGGTCTAATACAGGCCATGCCTGCAGGTGATGCAGAAAGAGATTCCGACGGGCGCCATTGGGAACAACGTACAGAGCTAATGCGAGATGCTATTATTTATAACCGTAATAACCCTAGCATTCTTTTCTATGAGTGCGGTAATGAGGTGATAAGTGAAAAACACATGCATGAAATGAAAAGCATTAGGAATACTTTTGATCCATTTGGGGGACGTGCTATAGGGTCTAGAGAAATGCTTGATAGCCGAGAAGCGGAGTATGGAGGTGAAATGTTATATATTAATAAGAGTGCCAGGATTCCTATGTGGGCTATGGAGTATTCTAGAGATGAAGGTTTAAGGAAGTACTGGGATGAATACAGTCCACCATACCACAAAGAGGGAATGGGCGGAACCACACATACCAATGTTAATGGAACCAAAGTGGTTGATGCAAGCCCTTATAACCACAATCAAGATGCCCATGCTATTGAAGATGTTGTTAGGTGGTTCGACTATTATGAATGTAGACCAGGTACAGGCCACAGAGTGAGCTCTGGGGGTGTAAACATTATTTTTTCTGATACGAACACTCATTTTAGGGGTGCCGAAAATTATCGTAGAAGTGGAGAGGTGGATCCCATGCGTATTCCTAAAGATGGTTATTTTGCACATCAAGTAATGTGGGATGGTTGGGTAGATATAGAACGTTACAGAAGCCATATTTTGGGACACTGGAATTATACAGACGATGTAGTAAAAAATATTTACGTAGTGTCATCTGGTGAAAAAGTGGAACTGTTTATAAATGGTAAATCTATAGGTTATGGTAAACAAAGCAATCGCTTTTTGTTTACATTTAATAATGTTCAGTGGAAACCGGGTGAAATTAAGGCCATAAGTTATGATGCCGATAACACTATTGTTAGTGAAGCCATTAAAACAACAGCAGGAACACCTTATGGAATAAGGTTAACGCCACATACAAGTCCCAATGGTTTTTTTGCCGATGGTGCCGATCTGGCTTTTGTTGATGTAGAAGTTGTTGACAAAAAAGGGAACCGATGCCCTGTAGACAATAGCTTAATTGAGTTTACTTTAAAAGGAGATGCAGTATGGTTAGGAGGTATTGCTCAAGGACCAAGTAATTATATCCTTTCTAAAGAATTGCCTGTAGAGTTGGGTATTAATAGGGTTTTAATCCGTTCTGGGCTGCGCGCTGGAGAAATTAAACTTGTGGCTAAGTCAAAAGGACTTAAACCTGCAAAAATTACTTTAAATACTATACCTTTTAAAACAGAAGAAGGGCTTTCTGAGTTATTGCCAGGAGATGGCTTACCCTCTAATCTTTCTAGAGGTAGTACACCTAGTACCGCTTCATATACATTAAAAAGAATCAATGCATTTATTAAGAATGCAAAGGCTGGGGCTAATGAAGATGAAGTTTACAAGAGTTATGATGATAATGAGTTAACAGAGTGGAGAAATGACGGGAAGGTTAAGAATGGTTGGATTGCATACGAATTGGTTAAACCCACAAAAGTTTCGCAATGTGTTATAAAACTAACAGGTTGGAGAACTAAACAATATCCTATTAGAATATTGGCAGATGGGCAAGAGGTATATAGAGGAACAACATCTCAAAGCCTGGGATATATAAGCTTAAACTTAAAGCCTGTATTAGCAAAAACAATTGAGATAAGACTTCTGGGAGAAAACTCTGAAAAAGATGCTTTTTCAGGGATTGTTGAGATAGATCCAACAAAAGAACTGGATTTATATAAGGATAAAGAAGCTGCAAATGCAAAAGGCTATTTAAGAATTGTTGAAGTTGAATTTTATGAGTAATTTATTTTAGCTAGATAAAGAATATTTCTTTGTTGTTAGGTTACATATTTTTAATAGTCTATTTAATGAAAACGTTGTAGTTGTATTTTTAAATTAACCAATTATATTTTCAAGAATTTTTGCGAAGAAGTTCATATATTCGCAATTCATGGATACAGAATTAATACACAAGGTAAAAGCCCAATTCATAGAGCGGTATAAAGCAGAACCGTTGCTTATCTTTTCACCAGGGCGCATCAATATAATAGGCGAGCATACAGATTATAATGACGGATTTGTTTTTCCTGCAGCTGTAAATAAAGGTATTGTGGCGGCCATCCAAAAAAGCGATGCAGCTACTTGTGCAGCATATGCATTGGATAAAGAAGAAGAAGTACAATTTTCTATAAAAGACCTTAGGCCATCTGCAGAAGGTAATTGGGAAAACTATGTATTTGGGGTTGTTGCAGAGTTGGTAAATCGTAGCAAGACTGTAGGTAATTTTAATGTTGTATTTGCAGGTAATATTCCAGGAGGAGCAGGCATGTCATCATCAGCAGCTTTAGAAAATAGTGTGGTGTTTGGTTTAAATGCATTATTTGATCTAGAGATTTCAAAAGAAGAAATGGTTTTAATTTCACAAAAGGCAGAGCATAACTATGTGGGTGTTAAATGTGGTATTATGGACCAATACTCCAGCATGTTTGGTATAAAGAACAATGCTTTGCTTTTAGATTGTAGGACTGTAAAGTCTAAGCCATATGAAATTGATTTTAAAGACTATCAATTAATTTTAATCAACACAAATGTTAAGCATAGTTTATCGGATAGTGCTTATAATGACAGACGTTCAGTTTGTGAGTCGGTTTCAGAAATGTTGAATGTAAGTGCGCTTAGAGATGCTACTGCATATGATTTAAAAAGTATAAAAGACCAATTGACTTACGAAAATTACCAGAAGGCCCTGTATGTTATAGAAGAGAATGAACGGGTTGTTAAAGCAGCTAAAGCCATTGAAGAGGATGATTTAAAAACGCTTGGGGTTTTGTTATATGAATCCCATAACGGGTTGCAACACCAGTATAAGGTAAGTTGCGAAGAGTTAGACTTTTTGGTAGCCCAAGCAAAATTAACTCCCCACGTATTGGGAGCAAGAATGATGGGCGGTGGTTTTGGAGGTTGCACCATTAATTTGATTAAAAGAACAGAGATTGCTAATTTTAAGAATCATGTTTCTAAACTTTATAATGATAAGTTTAACAAAGCCTGTTCTTTTTATGCAGTAGAGCTTTCAGATGGTACGGGTGTTATTAATTAAATTTCAAAATAAATACGGTGATAGCAGATTTACAAGATTATTCACATAAGCGCTTTAATGTTTTAACGGGCGAATGGGTGTTGGTATCCCCCCATAGGGCCAAAAGACCATGGCAAGGACAGCAGGAATCGGTATCTAATACCAAACGGCCATCTTATGATGCGAGTTGTTATTTATGTGCCGGTAACACTAGAATAAATGGTGAAGTAAACCCAGATTACAAAGAAACCTTTGTGTTCACCAACGATTTTGCTGCTTTACAAAACAATTCAAAAGCCTTTAAAATAAACGATGGTTTGCTGCAAGCCCAAAGCGAAACGGGTATATGTAAGGTTATTTGCTTTAGTCCAGACCACTCAAAAAGTTTGGCAGATATGGATACTAAGGCCATTCAAAAAGTAGTAGAGACTTGGCAGGAGGAATACAAAGCACTGGGTGCCAACAATACTATTAATTACGTTCAAATATTTGAAAACAAAGGCGCTGTTATGGGGTGTAGCAATCCACATCCTCATGGGCAAATATGGAGCCAGTCCACACTGCCCAACGAGGTTTATAAAAAAGATACGCAACAGCGCACCTATTTCAATGATAACCAGTCTAGTTTGTTGGGTAGTTATCTCAAACAAGAGCTTGAAGCCCAAGAACGCATCGTTTTTGAAAATGATAGTTTTGTAGTTTTGGTACCATTTTGGGCTATTTGGCCTTTTGAAACCATGATTGTTCCCAAAGCACATCAAAAAAGTATTCTTGATATGCAAGCAGAGGAACCTTACCTTTTTGCTGAAGCTATTTCTGTTTTAACAAAGGCCTATGATAGGTTGTTTAACACATCTTTTCCATATTCGAGTGGCATACACCAAGCACCAACAAATGGTGAAAACAATCAACATTGGCATTGGCACATGAGCTTTTATCCGCCCTTGTTAAGAAGTGCTACGGTTAAGAAATTTATGGTTGGATATGAAATGTTTGGTTCACCACAGCGTGATATTACTGCAGAAATAGCCACCCAGAGGTTAAAAGAGCTTTTGTAGTAAACGCTTCAAACTTAATAAAATAACGGGGTTAACTCCAATAGCTTACAGAAACAAATACAGTAAATAGAAAACATACCTGTTATTTTTTTATACATATAGCATATTCCATATTTGTTATTATGTTGTAAATGTATTGTATGCAAGCCTCTAATCTGTATTACTTAATGAAACATTAAAATTATTATATAAAGTTAAATGAAGTCTTCGGCTTATTAAAAAGCTTTTGCAAATACATTTTGAAATTTACACAGAAACAATCACCCAAAACTACGCAAAAACACCCCAACCTGTAAATAAACTTTGCCGCTTCTAAAATTCATTTTCCGCTCAAAGTGCAGGTTGACAATCTCCCCAAATTTAGTACGCTGTTCCAAATGGTAAACAAGTTCCAGTAGGGCGTTATAATTTCCCTGTAAGGTAAATTGATACGTCTTGATGGTCAGTTCTCCATTCTTAAACGTATGCGGTTCCAAAAAGGCCACCACCTGTATCTTGCTAGTATCGGCTAGGGTGTTGATGGTCTGCAACAGGGTGTTCTGGATGGAGCTTCCCTTTACCTGATAGATGTTCAAAAGCGAGTCATAATAGGTTTGCTTTTGCCTTAAAACAGAGAGTTGTTTAGGGGTGTTCCCAAACAATAGCGCTTCTTTTTCCAAGGTGGTGTATTCCTTTTTAAGAGACAAGGTTTTTGAGATAGCCAAATTGTAGCAAACAACAAGGGTTACCAAAAAACCAACAATCAACAAGATATTTTTAGTTTTATTGGTCATGGCAACAAAAGGATTTTTATTTTAAAAACAGATGTGTCAT
Source organism: Aestuariibaculum scopimerae (assembly GCF_059428085.1). Lineage (NCBI taxonomy): Bacteria > Pseudomonadati > Bacteroidota > Flavobacteriia > Flavobacteriales > Flavobacteriaceae > Aestuariibaculum > Aestuariibaculum scopimerae. Next base: position 431,977 of record NZ_CM182089.1, on the reverse strand, counting down.
CCTTGGCATCACCATAGGATAGAACCTCCACGTTTTTCACCCACTCCAAATGTTCCAGATCACCGATCCATTTGGAGTAAGACGTGCTATTGTTTGATGTACCGCCAACTGTCATAGTATGTTCCATTACCGTAATGGCCTTATCTGCCTTGACCGCCTTTTCTAGGGGCTGGTAGTTGATTTCTGTTAGCAATATGGACTCTGGTAGGCTCGATACAATCCCATTCACATAAAAAGAACTTTTGGACGCGTTACTTTTCAATAGATCATCCATCAATTTTTGCGACCGGCCCACGGACTCGGTAAGTTCCAAGATTCTATCCTTAGTGGTACGGTTCAATTGGGAAGACTGATTTAAGGCTTCAACCCGACCAAAATAAAAGTTAAAGCATAGGAAATTGCCCAATAACAGGCTGAGGATAAAAACAAGACCAAATTTTAAAGACTGCCTGAAAAACTGATGCTGTTTAAAACTTCTCAGTAAATGTGCGCTTACAGATTTAAAGTTTGTTGTCGATATACTATTGTTCAAGATTGTGGAAAGGGCACCAGACAGGGACAACACATATATGCCAGGCACCAAAAGTCCATTAATGTCATAAAAAATAGTTTCCCCAGAGGCTTTAAATTCCATAGATTGAATCGAACCATCAGAAACCAATATCTTGGCATTGGAAGTCTGCACAACCTTTTCATCCAAAAACGGAACTACAGCATGTAAAATCGAATTTCCCAATGAAAAGCCTATAATGTTTAAGTTTGATTTGTTATAATCCGCAATCAAACCATCCAAATAGGACTTTCTGCAAATCGATACAAAACCCAAAGTTTTTTGACGCACAATTTCAAAATAGAACTCAGACATATCGATATTGGGAAAGGCCTTGCCAATCAGTTTTATGGCATCAGGTTCGTTGCTCTCAATAGTTTTGGTAAGCACCTGATCGTTATTGACAACCAAGTGAAAGTGCTGTTTCTTGGGAAGTTTATTAGAAATGTCATTTACAGAACTAAAGGTGTGTGTATCCTCTAAAAGGACTTCTTTTTTGCCCTTTTTCAAACAGGTCACGTACAGCTTATCAGAAGTGTGCTCCACAGCACAGAACCGCTTTCCAAATTGTAGATATGATACTAAATGGTCAAACATCAATAAATAATGGTAGGTTTAATAAATACCGTTAGCTTAGCTTTAGACGCTTCACGTCTTCTAGAACTGAACAACCATTTTAGAACAGGAACCCTAGCTAAAAAAGGCACCCCGGTTCCCGAATCGTTTTTTACCTGTTCCTCTAGGCCGCCAAGCACAACAATATCTTGGTCCTGCACCCGAATGATGGAACTAAATTCACGAGAACTAATATCGGGTGGCGCATTTTCATCTATACGGCTACCAAAACTGGATTGTATTACAAAAATGTCTAAGGTAACTTGTCCGTCGCCAGATACCAATGGTTTTATGGTTAAACCAAGCTCTGCATCAATAGGTTCGTAATTGGTAATTTCAGAAGTTTGTGGGTTGTCTGTGCCATAAATATTTCGTTGTGTTACCGTATAATAAGATGTTTCGCCATTAGAAAATGTGGCACGATGCCCGTTAAGGGTAGAAAGTTTTGGGGTAGATCTAATTTTAAGATTTCCATTAGTTTCCATAGCTTTTACCGTTGCAAAGAAATTAGGAACGACCTTCCCCAAGTTCAAGCGGTCAAACCCATCAAACCCATTAATGACCTTATTAATGGTTTTGGCGCCCAAGGTAAAATCGGTTACCGGAAAAAGGGCGCCTTTGGTTTCCTTTGGTTCATCGCCAATGCCCCAGCTAACGCCCGTTTCAATAGTATTGTTTTTGTTAACTTCTACAAACATGACCTCAATTAAAACGACTGGTACTGTTTTATCAATGTATTGTATAAAGGCTTTAAGCCGTTCAATTTTAGTGCTAGAACCTGTTACATATAGACTATTGAGTTCCTGGTCCACTTTAATATCCAAAGATTCAGCAATTTCCGCAGGAATAATGGTTTCAATAGTTTCAGAACTACCAGTATTTTCACTGCCATAACTAGAGGTGTTTGTTGTATTTCGGTTTCTGTTCAGTCTAGAATTGTTATTTGATGTTCCATTGTAGTTTTGGTCTATACCATACCCACTGTTATAGCTATTGTTACCATAATAACTCCTCCCAACGGTTCTACTTCTAGTGCTTCCACCAGTAGGGTCTGTAAGCAGTTCCACAGAGCGGTGCATTAAATGGATCACTTCCATCTTACGAACGCTTAGCTGGTTTGCAGTTCCAAAGTAATAAATATTACCTTCCTTTTTAAAAGTAAATTGAGTGCCCAGGTTTTGCGAAAGCGTATTCCCGGTATTTGGTGTATTGCGGTTTGCCACATTGGGATCTATATTATTGGTATGTGCTGAAGAACTTTGAGACTCAAACATTTTAACCAACAAATCATCAAATAGAATGGACTTGGCCTTAAAAGTAATTGACCCAGCATTATCCAGTGGAGTAGCCGTAAAAATATTAAGGTTTAAGGCGTTACCAATATCATTGATAATAGTTGCTATAGGAGTATTATTAAAGTCTACTTCCAATAGGTGCTGTTCTGGGTCTATAATATCAAAGTTGGTGTGTGGTCTATTTTCAAATCTAGTGTTTGTCTGGTTGCCGTCTGCAGCACCAGCACTATCAAGTCCTTCAAATAAATAAAAGTGGTCTTTGGTTATCTCTAAGGATAGGTTATTGGCCAAAGCCAGTTTGTCCATGGCCGCATTAAACGGCATATCCTTAATATAGGAGGTAAGTAGGGTGTTTTCCAAACCAGGTGCAAACACCAAATTTTTAGCACTTTCATCCATAATACGTTTAAAAACGTCATACAGTTTGTCTTTTTTGGCATCAATGGAAATGGTATTGGTTTCGGGATTATACGTTACAGGTATAACACGAGGCTCAGGTGCTTCTATGGGTGCCGTATATTTTTTTATAGAAAGAATGCTACCAGTAAAATCAATGGTCAGGCTGTATGCCTTGCACAAAAACACCAATAGGTCGGCTACCGTAACATCCGAAAAGTTATTGTTGGCTAGGGTTATTTGGTTCAGTTCAGGGTCTATGTTAATATTAATACTGTGCGCATTAGAAATAGCCAGTATAAAATTGGCCAGCGATACATTGCTAACGTTAATATCTGTTTTGGCCTGTTCTGTTAATCCACCCACTTCATTAGATAGTGCCTCTAGGTTATTTTTAATGGTAGCCAAACGCTTATCACTATTTTGAGCATGCCCCAAACAGAAAACAAATAAAAAAATATATAAAAGTTTATTCATAAATATCAATCAATTAATAAAGCATACACTTCCTCAACCGAGGTGATGCCCTGTTTTACCAAACCAATGGCGTTTTGTTTTAAGGTGGCTATGTGGTGTTCTTGTAAATAAGCATCAATTTCCAAATCATTATTTTTTATATGGGGTACCAAGGCTTTGGTAATGGGAATGATCTCATAAATGGCTTTTCGGCCAACATAGCCTGTATGGTAACACTTAGGGCATCCCATTGCCGTATAATGTTTGGTAAGGTCTTTTGGCATGCTAAAGTTTTCTGGAAAAATAGCTTTGGTTACAAGAGCTTCTTGCTTGCAAGCATTGCATAATTTTCTAACCAATCGCTGTGCAATACTCACATTAAGGGTACTGGCAATTAAAAAAGCGGGAATCCCCATATCTATCAATCTAGAAATGGTAGCCCAGGCCGAATTGGTGTGTATGGTAGACAGTACCAAATGCCCTGTTAAAGCAGCACGAATGGCCATGTTGGCGGTTTTAACATCGCGTATTTCACCCACCATAATAATGTCGGGGTCTTGGCGTAAAAAAGTACGCAGGGCACTGGCAAAATCTAAACCTATATTCTCTTTTAGTTGTACTTGGTTAATGCCTTCCAAGGTGTATTCAATAGGGTCTTCAATAGTTAGTATATTGGTTTTGTCATCATTTAATAGTTTTAAAGTAGCATACAAGGTTGTTGTTTTACCAGAACCAGTTGGTCCCGAAATAAGCACAATGCCATTGGGGTTTTTAATGGCTTCCTTATAAGTTTTAAGCTCTTGAGCCGTAAAGCCCAAGTCGTTAACATCAATATGGTTGGCATCTTTACTTAAAATACGAAGCACTATTTTCTCGCCGTGTAAGGTTGGTAGGCTAGACACTCGAATATCAAATTCATCCTGGCGGGTTTTAATGGTAATGCGGCCGTCTTGCGGTAAGCGTTTTTCAGAGATATCCAAACCCGCTTTAATTTTAAGTTTATTAACAATAATGGGGTATTCCGATAGGGCAATAACAAAATGCTCCTTTAACTTTCCATCCAATCGAAACCGAACTCTGCATTTGTGCTCGTATGGCTCAAAATGTATATCGCTGCTGCCAATATCTTTGGCCGAGAGCAAAAGCGTTTCCAAAAAATCATTGCTATAATGTAAATCTGTAGTTTTGTTATTGTCACGCTTCCTAAAATTATTGGAAAGGTACAGGTTTATATTCTCTGGCGTTTCAGGAAGGAGTTCAACCTGTTTTCCAAACACCACCTGTAGTTCCCTTTTAAGAGAATCGGTAGGAGTATGCGATTTAAAAACAAGCGTCCCATTGTGGGCTTCCATAGGAATGATTTTATAATGATAGGCCTGCTCACTACTAATGAGTTGCGTTAACGATGTTGGGAGGGTAAATGGACTGTTCATAGCAAAACCTTATAAGTTATATACAATAGGAATAAGCCCAGACCAATGGCCTATATAGCTCATTAAAAAGAAAAGGCCCATATAGCCCGCTAAGGGCACCGTGGTTTGCTTGTTGGCATTTAGGTTGCTGTACAGGTGCAGGGCCAAAGAAAAGATAAGCCCGCCAACAAAAATAATAACAAAGCTAATGGTTGGAAAAGAGACCGCCAATGCCAAGAACATCAACAAATCACCTAGTCCAATAGTGTTAAATACAGGTGTTTTAAGTTTTAAAGTAGCATATAGTACAATGGCGGTACTAAGTAAGAGTATAAACCCCATGTTTAGTTTAATAGATACAAAGAATACCTCATTAGGGGTATTATTGTAAAATAGCCAGCCACATAAAAACCCAAGCACAGGAAATAAAAACCAATAGACTTTACGGCATTTATAGTCCTGTAAAAAAACAAGGAACAATGTTGCGAGCAATAGTATTTTTACAAGTATCATCTTAATCTTTTACAATTTGTTTTGGCGTTCCGGTTTCATCAATTTCCCAAACATTAAACACTCCATCACCATCAAAATCGGTTACGGCCGTTGCCCGGGCTTTAAAGCTATTGTTATCGGCCACTATTAGCTCATAACTGTAATTGCTGGTACCATTGTCTTTAACTGTTTTAGGGGCTTCAAAATCAATTTCACTTAAATCATGGGCATATTTAGAGTACATATACCGGTATGTTGTTTGCGAATTGTAAATAAACTTGAGCTGGGTCTGTGCCTCCACGCTTTTGGTCTTGGCAATTAAGGGCATTAAATTGGGGAGTGCCAATAGCAATAGAATACCAATAATGACCAGAACAATAAGGACTTCCTGTAAATTGTAGGCAGAAAGCTTATAAACAAAAGGATTTTTATGTCTCATATTTTTAGATAATGTACTTAGCGTTTATACAACATGATTTGTCGGCATTAAATATACAAAGCCGATATATCATAGCAGTAAGGTTTTAACGCGTAAAAAGTAAGGTTAAACCTTACTTTTTTATATAAACCCTCTTTTTTTGGCAATATCAATTAAAGTCATGTCGTCTTTAGTGCTAACGTTAAAGATATCTTTCAGCCCTCTTTTGCGTTTCTCTACACCAGAAAGTGATAGATTAACCAATTTTGGAATATCCTTCATTTTTACCCCTGAGGATAGGTAATGCAGTATTTCTGTATCAATAGAATCTATAAAAATATCGTTAGATACATGTTTACGTATTAGTTTGGCAATAGACTTACTATAATAAGGGGGTTCCTTAATAACATCCATAATAGCGGTAATCAAAGTTTTATATGAAAAGTCCGATTTTATTAAAAACCCATCCGGATTTAAGGTTTTAAAAATATTGCACAGTTTGTGGTTGTTGTTGTGCGAGGTTAAAACAATAAGTTTGGCATTGTAAAAGGTTTTCTTAATTTTTAGTCCTAAGTCTTCCCCCGATAACAATTTACGGTTTCTAGATGGAGGTAAGCTAATGTCCAGCAATACCAAATCTAAGGGAAAATTCTTTTTTGCCATTTCAATTTTTAGATCAGCCGAATCACAATCATAAGCTTTATGGATATTAAAGCTTAATGTTGGATTAAGGTTGGAAATAGTTTCAAGAGCTCTTGTGTAGTTGTCTGCTACGATTGGATGGTCCTCTACGATGAGAACATTTAATTTTTGATTCATGATTGATTTTAATAATTAGTTAAAAATTTAATTAGGGTCACAATTTAAAAAAAAATACCTTACAAAAAGTAAGGTTTTCACTTCCTTTTGGTAAGGGTTTCACTTTTTTTTGAGATAAAAGAATTAGGTATGTAAATTAATGAAACTATAAGCTTACCAAATAAAAATGCCAACCCTTACTTTTTTTGCGGATAACCCTTACCAATAGTTAAAAAAAAAGTGCTAAAATTGAACATTAATTAAATCATACATGATGTTCAATAAAATAAAGACAGGTCCTTTTTTGCTATTATTTGCTTTATGCATAGTACAATTTATAAATGCCCAAACCAGTGTTTACATTAGAGGTACTGGATTAAATTCCAGTGCTAATAGGGTTGTTAAATTAGATAGTCAATACATAGTTAATGTTTCAGGTAGGGGGTTATGCTTAACTATCATAAATGCCAGTACACACCAACATATATCTTCTACAACCTATGATACCTATGGAAGTGCCACGGCTTCAGATAATTTAGCCATTGCCCTGAATAATTTACAAAGTGGGCAAATAGGTATCTTAACATCTTATGATGCATGGGAAAGTGGTGTTACTACAAATTTAAAAAATGCCTGTATGAGATTAGGGCTATTTAAATTAGGTGGCGGACTTGATTATAGTTCTAGAAGGGCTTATGCAGCAATATTTAGAGGATCGGGAAATTCAACAAATAATCAACAGCCCAATCATATAGCTTACGAAGTCATGCAATCAAATAGTGCAGGAGCAGAAAAAGCCATTATAGCTACTTGGCTAATTGAAGATGCATTTATAGGAAATAATTTAACGAATGCTTTAGTTTCAGCAGATGGTGCATATTCTGGAGCTACATTATTGGTAGATGACCTAGAAAATGTAGGCATCGGCACCACCACCCCCGACGAAAAACTGGCCGTTAACGGCAACATCCACACCAAGGAAGTCCGCGTGGATTTAACAGGTTGGAGCGACTTCGTGTTCCACAAAGATTATAACCTGCCCACATTACAGGAAGTAGAGCAACATATTCAAAACAAAGGGCATTTAAAGGATATTCCTTCGGCTGCAGAGGTAGCGGCGCATGGTATTTTATTGGGAGAGATGGACTCAAAATTGTTGCAGAAGATTGAGGAACTGACACTTTATGCTATTGAACAGCAAAAAGAACTAGAAAGTCAAAACAATAAAATAGAGCAACTAGAGAAAGAAAACAAAACGTTGAAGAAACTATCTAGTAGAGTATCAGAAATGGAAAAGTTACTAAACAAATTAACCAATTAAAATGAAAAGACAGATTTACATAATGTTATGTTGTGCATTTTTATCATTAAGTATGCATGCACAAACCAATACCTTTCCATCTTCTGGGAATGTAGGTATTGGGACCACTAACCCAAAAACATATCTTCAATTAAGCACTACTAATGCATATAGGGTTTTTTATGCATTAGGTTACGGTATTGCACCAAGATATTATAAACTTGGTACTATAGCTGATAACAATGGTGATTTTAGAGTAAGTGGTATTCTTGGCGGACATACAAACGGACAAGGAAAAGCAACCATAGATTTAAAATTTTCAATAAGGGATGGGTTTAAAGTATTAGGAAGTGTATATGGAGAAGTGGGAAGTGCTGCTGATATTGTTGTTTATGATGATGCTTCTAACAATAAATACATTGTATATCTAAAAATGGATGATTATGCATTAACTAATTTACAATTAGAAACTTCATCAGGCAGTGTAATAACCTATGACAATACTTATACCGAAGTAGATCCATCAGGTTCTTACGGGGCATCTTTATTTACTTTAAAAACTGATATTGGACAAATAATTAGAATTGATAATTCAGGTAGAATAGGCATCGGCACCACCACCCCCGACGAAAAACTGGCCGTAAACGGTAACATCCACACCAAAGAAGTTCGGGTAGATCTCACAGGTTGGAGCGACTTCGTGTTCCACAAAGATTATAACCTGCCCACATTACAGGAAGTAGAGCAACACATTAAAGGGCAAGGACATTTAAAGGATATTCCTTCGGCTGCTGAGGTAGCGGCGCATGGTATTTTATTGGGAGAGATGGACTCTAAACTGCTGCAGAAAATAGAAGAGCTCACACTATATACCATTCAACAAGATAAACAACTAAAAGAACAGACCTTAATAAATAAAGCATTGAGTGCACGTCTTAAAGAAGTTGAGACATTACTACTAAATCTAAAAAACTAAGAATTACAAATACTCACTAAAGTCATGAAATTATTAAAAAAGTCATTATTTAAAAAAGCAAGTTTGCTTGTTTTTATGCTGTTATCCATGACCATGTTTGGTCAGTTGGACAATACAGAAGTCATTCCACCATCACCAACAGCAGCTTCCTTAGGGCAATTTGGAGATATTCCCGTTGGATATTATACAGGTACACCCAACATTTCCATACCCCTGTACGAGGTTAAATCGGGCAGTCTAACCTTGCCTATAACCATGTCCTATCAATCCACAGGATTACGGGTAGCACAAGATGCCAGTTGGGTTGGTCTGGGATGGTCCTTATCAGCAGGGGGAGTCATTTCGCGTGTGGTTAGAGGGAATGATGATTTTAATACCGCAGGTCATTCAGGCTATCATCATGACCCAGTTTTACCAGCTTGGGATGATGAAAATCAATACATTTATACCTCAAATGGTGAGGCTTTTTTTGAGATAGATTTCATTATTCCTGAATCTACTACAGACTCATTAGCACTAGCAAACCTTGATTTTTTTCAAGGCTTGAGATATGGATATAGAGATGGAGAACCAGATATTTTCTCCTATAATTTTGGAGGGTATTCAGGGACTTTTGTAATTGATAAACAAGTAAATGGTTCAGGAGTATTTTGTTCAACTAGTAACAATTTAAAAATTGAGGGCAATTATTATCCCGTAACAAACAGTTTCACAATAACCACTCCAGATGGAAACGTCTACGTATTCGGTTCTACTTCACAGTCAAAAGAAGAAATACATAATAGATATAATAACAATAATATAAATCCATCAACAGTAGTAGGTCTGTCTGGTTTTTCTAGTGGTTCATCAGAACCCATTACTTCATGGTACTTAAATAGCATAACTTCCCCAACGGGCGATAAGATTGAATTCACTTATACTACAGGGCAGAGCCTTAGTTTAATAACAGAAAGCCATAAAAGGTACAAGCCTGTTTCAGGAACTTTTGCTACGGGCTCTGGCGGTGGGCCTACCATAACATCTCACTATTATGATAGTTTTAATAGGCGTCTTATATATGATGTTATTTTACAACAAATAAAATTCAAGAATGGTTATATCGATTTTGAAACTGGTGATAGATATGATATAGAACAGTCAACCAGTACAGGAGCCCCAATGCCACAAAAACTATCCGCGATAAAAATAAAGGATATATTAGGAAATGCTATAAAGGACATTAACCTGTCCCACAGTTATTTTAATAGCTCTGCAACCACTTATCATGGCAAACGTTTAAAATTGGATGCCATACAGTTAGATAACCCAGATAACAAATATACTTTTGACTACGAAAGTCCTAATGCACTACCAGATAAATATTCTAAGCAATACGACGAATGGGGCTATTACTCTACATTATTCACCGCCACAGGGAACGTACTTGATTTCCCTGATGAACGGAGTGATTATATTGGAGATGATATAACCACAGGTGTTTTAAAGTCAATCACTTACCCTACCAAAGGTAAAACAGAGTTTGAATATGAACCTCATGACTTAAATGGCGTTTTAAATTACACTACCCAAAATATAACAAATACAGCAACACTACAATATTTAGATTTGGGTAACCCACCTGATGATTATATTGAAGAACCTACAAAGACCTTTATCATTGATACGGCTCCACCAGGAAAAACAGTAGCATTAAGCTACCAATCAGATTTAAACGACCCCAATAATAAAGCGTTTTTAAGGAACAGTAATGGGTTGGCTATAAAAATATTATCTCCAGGCGATACCGAAAATGTTTTACTAACAGATGGCACCTATACTCTAGAAGTTAGAAACATACCTACGGGATATTATGGAACACTCCAAGCTTCATATACAGATTATATACCCAATTATAGTGCGGGCGGTAAGGGTAATGGCATTAGAATAAAAAATATAACCAGCAAAGATGCCAGTGGCACTGTGGTAGGATTAAAGCATTTTATATATACTGTAGATGGTACCGAAACTGGATTTTCATCTGGGTTGCTTTTGGCTAGGCCAGAATTTGAGTATACCAGACACATATCAGTGTCAGATGGTCCAAATTCAGGTTCGTCTGCCGATTATGATATAAAAAGTTCCAATTCATTAATACCGTCTGGATTCCATTCGCCACCCAATGTAGCAGGATACTCAAAAGTTACAGTTCAGGAAGGCTTAAATGGCGATATTGGTAGTACTACCTATGAATATTACAATGAAGATTATGACCATTACGACCATTATGGTTATGACGATGATTTTCCGGAGATGCCAAGGATTTTTGATACCAGAAATGGACAACTGCTGTCTGTTACCCAAAAAAATTCACAGGGCGATGTCATTAAAAAAACCGTTAATGCCTATGAGCTAAATGCGCAATCAACAGTAAAGGGGGTTAAATTTTATAACCCACCATTTAATGTATATGATTCTTTTAGCACAATAGATAATGTACGCTATTATGACAATTTTTCAGAATGGTGGGTTACCTCTTCAACAATCGAAACAACCTATGATGAAGATGGCAACAACCCCATTATCACTACTACCTATTACGATTACGAGAATACAGCCCATAAAAACGTAACCAAAATAACCACCACTAACAGCAAGGGTGAAACCATGATTACCACAAACACGTACCCACAGGATGTAACCTCTAATGATGAGACAAATTCCACAATCGTTTCAGGAATGGTAACAGACTATATTATTAGCCCCGTATTAAAAACCGAAACCACCCTGGGCGGTAATTTGGTACAGGGTAGTATAACCAATTATAAGGCAGCAGCAGGCACCTATTTGCCATCTAACGTCAAGAGCCTAAACCGTGGTACAACGAGCTATAAAACAAAATTGGAGTTTGAAAAATACGATGACGATGGGTATGGTAACCTTACCCAATATAAGCAAGCAGATGGCACCAGCGTAGTGTATTTGTGGGGCTATAACGATGCCTATCCCGTGGCAAAAGTGGAAAATGCAACAGAGACTTCTGTTTTAGCAACATTGACCAGTGCCGAACTATCCAATATTAAGAGCGGTTCATACAGCCAAGCCACTATGATTACTAAACTAAATGAAATAAGGACGGCATTGCCCAATGCCATGGTAACTACCTATACCTACAATCCACTCATAGGCATGACCAGCATGACCGATCCCAAGGGGTATACCATGTACTACGAGTACGATGTTTACAACCGCTTGGAGTACATAAAGGATGCCCAGGGAAAAATTCTGAGCAGGAACGAATACCATTATAAACAATAGTCCACAAAAACCATTAAGTCAATATAATAATATATACCAAATGAGACATCTATTAAACAGTACAGTCATAATATTCATGTTGGCCACAGTCCATTTAGCAGGGGCACAGCAAGGTACTAGCAATGCCGAAATGCTCTTGGGCACTTGGGCGTTGGATTTCAACAAGAGCATAGACAACATCCAGTCCCAATCCATGGCCTATTACAACAGCCTGGACAGTGCTAAGAAAAGCCGTATAAAGAACTCCTTCAGCAAGCGCAAGATTACGTTCATGGCCAACGGCACCTATATTCTTGAAATCAACCAGGAAAAAAGTGTACACGGTACCTGGCAGCTTTTAAGCGACCAAACCAGTCTTAATATAACCTTAGACAATGGTAGGGAATTGTCCCAGCGTATTGAGAGTATCAATACCACGGCACTGTGCCTTAACCTGGGGGGCAACCAATCGGCAAAAAGGCTCTTTGGCAAATGGTATTTAAAAAAGTCTAACAACTAAAAGCAAATGATCATGATACAGGTACAACCAAAATATAATGTTACCAAAACAAGCAAGTTAAAGCTGGCTATGGTATTTTTTGCTTTAGTATTGGGCATTGCCCAAATGCAGGCGCAGGATATAGAAATTACTGGCGATACAAGTGTAACGTATGGAGATTTAGAAATATATAATTTAAATACGATGGACCTATACAATTTAGGTCTAAATGACCCTGAGGATTTTGTTTCTTATGAATGGAATGCAAGTGCTCCCAATACATATCAGAATGAAACCTCAATTCATATACATTGGACTACTGTTGTAGGGAATACATATGTAGACTATGATGTTGAAACGATAGACGATTGGTATTATGGTAGTTTGCTCGTTAATGTAGCAGCTGTGCCTCCAGACACCCCTGCTGATCCAACCGTTCAAAGTATCTCGCCGGGGAGTATTACGTTGCAGAGAACTGGAACACCTCCCAGTGGTGTAACCTGGTATTGGCAGTCGAGTCCAACAGGTACCAGTGAATCCAACAGTAGTGCTACTATAAATATATCAGAGGGATATAGCATATATTATATTAGAGCAAAAAACACAAGTGGTCTTTGGAGTTCCGGAGTGGGTAGTGTTACTTTTAAAGTTCCCCCCGTGTTTAACCTTAGCGACCAAAACTACATCTATACCATTACTCCACAGGAAGCAGCTACCAGTATGTCGCAGCTTACCCAAGATGACGATAAAATAGAGGCCGTGACCTATTTTGATGGTCTGGGCAGGCCCATGCAAAGCGTGGGCATACGGGCAGGTGGCAATAGCGAGGATGTGGTGACCCATATTGGTTACGATGCCTATGGCAGACAGACCAAGGAGTATCTGCCCTATACGGCAGCCACCAACAATGGCCTGTACCGCACAGGTGCCGAAGCCGCTACCCTTAGTTTTTATGATGCCTCAACATATAATGCCGATTTCCCAGGCATGACCACGGCGAACATTAACCCATATTCTGAAAAGGAACTGGAAGATTCACCGCTGGGTAGGGTATTTGAGCAAGGTGCCCCGGGTAAAGATTGGAAATTGGGCGAAGGGCACGAGATAGCATTCAGTTATAAAACCAATACCAGTAACGAGGTCAATAAATATGAGGTGACCATCACCACATCGGCCCCAGACGGTATAACCGTGCTAACCCCATCATTAGAGCAAGTGGGTTTCTATGGCCCTAATACGCTGTACAAGACCGTTACCAAGGACGAGAACTGGACCAGTGGCAACAACCACACCACCGAAGAATTTAAGGACCAACAGGGGCGGGTGGTACTAAAGCGCACCTATGGCGATAGCGATATTAATATGGACGGCGATACCAACGATGCCGGAGAAACCGCTACACCACACGATACCTATTATATTTATGACGACTATGGAAATCTCACTTATGTATTGCCACCAAAAGGTGCCGATGACATTTATCCAGCCACCATCACATCGTCCGATGTTACGGCCTCGGGTAATAGCCTGGCATTTACAGCAACCAGTTCCATAACCCTTACCGAGGGCTTCCACGCCCAATCGGGCAGTACCTTTACAGCAGGCATAGCCACTAACAACCAGGCTTCCGTTCTGGAAAACCTGTGCTACCAATACCAGTACGATACCCAAGGGCGTTTAGTGGCAAAGAAAATACCGGGCAAGGGCACAGCATCCAGTTGGGAGGAAATCGTGTACAACAAGCTGGACCAGCCCATACTAACCCGCGACCCCAACTTAAAGGCCCAAAACAAATGGCTCTTTACCAAGTACGATGCCTTTGGCAGGGTGGCCTATACGGGCCTTATAAGCAGTAGCAGTTCCAGAACGGCCCTGCAGGATGATGCCAATAGTACCAGTGCCCAATATGTAACACAGAATAACACATCCTATGTAAGCCTTGGGGGCACCAATGTCTATTACAGTGGCGATAACACCGTATATCCTACCTCGGGTATCACAGAAATACACACCATTAACTATTACGACACGTACCATACTAATTTTGTGGGTGCAGGTGTTTCGGAATCGTCATATACTGTAACACCCATTACCAATGCCAAGGGATTAGGCACTTGCAGTAAAGTACGGGTTTTAAATTCCAGTCCGGTAAAATGGATTACCACCGTAAACTATTACGATAGCAAGTCAAGACCTATCTATGTATACAGTTTTAATGACTATTTAGGCACGATCGATAAAGTAAAGAGTGAGTTGGACTTTACGGGCAAGGTAATAGAGTCCACCACCACCCATAACAGGAGCAGTGCATCGGTATCTGTGAACACCACAGACAATTTTTACTACGACCATATAGGTAGGCTCACCAAGCAGACCCAGACCCTGGGGAGCAATACCGAGGTGATTGTAGAGAGCACCTATAATGATCTTGGGCAGTTAATTAATAAGGGGGTTGGGAATACCAATGGCAACAGCAGGTTGCAAACTGTGAATTACACCTATAATATTAGAGGCTGGCTCAAACAGATTAACACCCCCGCCAGTTTGGGCACCGATCTTTTTGCCTTTAAGATCAACTACAACACCACTGAAATGGGAGCCTCGGCCAACCCATTATACAACGGTAATATTAGCGAGACCATCTGGCGTACGGCCAATACCGATACCTATGGCACGCGTTTACGGGGCTACGCCTACCAATACGATGCGCTTAACCGCATAACGGACGGGCAGTTTAGGCGGGCCAATAGTGCCGGGAGCAGTTTTAGCGAGCAGACCGACGACTATAATGTTACAGGCATTGTTTACGACAAGAACGGGAACATAGACCGCCTTAACAGACGGGGTGTTAACGGTTCCAGCAGTATCGGTGATATGGACAAACTGGTTTACAGCTACTTCCCCAATACCAACCAAATCCAATCGGTAAATGAGGGATCTGGAGGCGCTACGGGCTACGGCTTTATAGATGGTAGTACTGCTTCACAAGAGTACTACTATGATGCCAATGGCAATATGACCAAGGATTTGAACAAGGGTATTTCGTCGAATATTACCTATAACCACTTAAATTTACCCACCTATGTGCCCTTGTCCGGTGGAAATATTTCCTATATTTACGATGCCGTTGGCACTAAGCTTAAGAAAATAGTAAGCAGTGGCAGTACAACGGAGTACGCAGGCAACTATGTGTACGAAAACGGTTCTTTGAAATTCTTTAACCACCCCGAGGGCTATGTAGATACCGAAAGCGGTTATAAGTATGTGTACCAATTTAAGGACCATTTGGGGAACATACGCTTATCTTACAAGAACGTTGGTACAAGTGGGTCTCCCAGTTTGCAGATACAGGAGGAGAATAATTATTATCCCTTTGGGTTAAAACATAGTGGATATAATGATGCACCAATATCTTCTAACATTGCACTTAAATGGAAATATAATGATGTGGAGTTTGAAAAGGCTTTAGGACTCAATCTTTATGAAATGGATGTACGTAGTTATGATCCTGCCATTGCTAGGTTTACTGGTATAGATCCTGTTACGCACTATAGTATGTCCCCTTATTTAGCTTTTGATGGAAATCCTATATTTTGGGCTGATCCTAGTGGAGCAGATTCATTTGGTGCTGACGGACTTACCGATGAGCAATGGATTGAACTTTCTAGACCAGGTGGTGGCGGTGTTGATGCCATGCAAGACCAAAGACAAGCTAATTTTTGGGAGAGTGTTGAGAATAGGAAAAATGCTTCTGTAACTACAGGAGAGTTAGAGCAAGGAGAAGCTGTGAGTGATGGACCATGTGATGAATGTGACATGAAGTTCCAGTTGGCACTAGCTGAGATAAAGAGAGATATAGCTATCAGGCAAGGCGCCAGTAACGATGAAATAAGAAGATTGTCTAGTATTGTACAACACAGAAAGACAATGCTCTCTGAACATAATGTCAAAGAATGGGTTGCACCTACCGATGGTCTTGGTATTGTCTTGCATTTTGGAACTTTAGGTATTTTGTCTGAATGGGGAGTAGGACTAAGCACCATAAGAAATATAAATAAATATGCTAAATATGGTTTTAAAGCTTTAGATAATATTGAAGATGTTAAGGGGTTAAGTGGTTTATACATTTTTGATGACGCAACTCGAGGGTTAAATCCATATGTGGGCATTTCTGAAAGCCTGTCAACAAGACTTACAACACATTATAAGGCTGGTAGGATTGGAGGACAGATTTATTATAAACCCTTAACTGGTTCAAGAACTTTTCTTGAAGCATCAGAAACTATTATGATAAATAATTTGGGAGGTTTAAGAGGAACTGCTAACTTGCGCCTACCAGTTAGCCTCTATAGAAATAGTAAGCTTGGTTTGGGAATTTCTAATTACATCCCTAAATAGCTTCGAAAATTATTACCATATGACAATATCATTGCCAAAGAGATATAAAGGTTTTTTAATAAGAGAAGATTCTAAAGCTTTAATAATTGAAGGGGATAGTTATAAGGATGCGATTAAATTCATGAATCGTCATAATTTCAAGCATTTAGAGATTAATCCTAACTATTATAAATATGATGACTTAAATTTTCTTCAAGATTTTGCTTTTTTAGAAGAGTTAACAGTATTAAACAAATCTATAAAAAGTATTTCTCCAATTCAAGATTTGGTTAATTTAAAAGGTATTTATATAGAGCATAAGGTTAAAGGTATTCTAAATTTTGAGAAATTTTCTAAATTAGAAAAGTGTTATTTTGTTTGGGGTATTGATGGAAGCGAAACTATTTTTAGTTCTTCTTCTTTGAAAATTTTGAGGGTTGACAATTATAATAAGCCTAATTTAATTGATTTCAATAAACTCAATAAACTGGTTGATTTTTCTCTATGCAATGGTAAAATTAAAAGTACTGAAGGTATTCAAAACTTATTTAGATTAATAAAATTAGATTTAACGGGTTGTTCTAACCTACAAGATATAGATAGTATTAGCTTTCTTGAAAGTTTAGAGTATTTAAGATTGGATTTTTGCAAGAAAATATATGGCTTAGAACCCGTGAAAGTTTTGACAAAACTTAAAACTCTTTCTTTTAATAGTATTGGAGAAGTCCCTACCATTGAGTTTTTTTATGAATTGTCAAGTTTGGAGGAATTATTTTTCACAGATAGTACTAATATATTAGATGGAAATTTAAATGTTTTAAAGTTTTTAAATCAAAAGAGAAATCTTAAGAATGTAATTTTCAAAAAAAGAAGGCATTATTCTCATAACTCTGAAGAATTAGGACGTAAGGTTCCTGATGTAGTTATGAATATATTTAAAAAGAAATAATTGAATAACACCCGCCAGCGCTCGTTTGCAACGAGTGCCGTACCGAGTAAGACAAGAAATTATAAACAACAAAGCTATCCTAAGCCATTAGGGTGGCTTTTTGTACTTTAGGCAGGCGTAAAAAGTATAAATTTATAACGTGTACAGCCTATAGTACCTTAAAAGAAAATAGAAAGCAATGACTTTTAAGGGTGTTTTAGAGAAGCACTCGTTGCAAACGAGCGCTAGCGCGGGGCAAGACCTCTGGGATATCATTGGAATGAGTTTGGTAAATATGTTCCTTATTTTGCTCCACAAAATTAGTTTTAAAATGAAAAAGAGTTTTATAATATTCAATGTTTCACTGATTGTATTGTTATCATCATGTATCAATAAAAATGAAAAGAGTGGAGATGTTAAAAAGTTAAATAGTCATGAAGAAAATAAGAATGTAATTGATACAACTTCACAAACTTCTAGTTTATTAGATAAAGATATAGATGTAAACTCTATAAAAAAACAAATGAATAGTTTTACATCAAGTTACTCTTCTAAAGGAGGAAATTATTATGATGAAAGTGAGATTGAGAAAAATGATTTTGTTGGGTTATACTATTTGATTATTAATAGCGAACAAAATATTGCAGATGTTATTATTGGTAAAATGATAGTTTTCAATTCTGAAAAACCATGGGTTTTTGAAAATACAACAGACAAATTTTTAGAAATAAACTTATGGAAAAAAGGAATATCCATATTTGATGATAAAATCGAAGTTGGAATTAGTAAAAGCAGTTTGCTATCTCATCTGGGAAATGATTATGAGGTTGTAGGTAATATAATTATATTTAAAGGTAAAAACCTTTTTGGTTTTTTTAGGCTAGATGGTGATAAGATAGATTACATCAAAGTAGGTAAGTACATTGATAAAATTGATTACGAAAGTGTAATTGATAAAATGACAGACTTTTAAATTCATTTAGGATAGAAAACCTACTATCTGAATTTACAACTTAGAACTGTTGAGAAACAGCAATCGGTTAAGATTGCTGTTTTTTATTTATACGCCAATTGCGTTTTATAGTCCCTGATATACGCATCAATCACCTTTAATAGCGAATCCTTGATATCATCGGGCATGGTATCTATGGCCTTAAAATAAGCCAGTAACTGGGTGTCCTTAATCACGTTATCATTATCCCCGCCCAACAAATAATCGGTAGTAACCTCTAGGGCATCCGCAATCTTCTTCAAGGTAATGGCAGAAGGCACTACCATGTTCTGCTCGTACTTCGATATATTTTTTTGGTGCGTCTCGGCACTATTGCCCAAATCCTGTTGGGACATCTTTTTCTTTTGCCTGCTAATCTTAATACGGGGGTGAGAAATTTTTGGAGCATTGGACTATTATGGTGCTGTAGAAAATACAGTTAAAGGTAATTATAATGAGGCAGCGGGAGATGGTATTAAGGCTATGGGCTCAACAGTTTCTAATTATGTTCCTATATTGGGGCCTTTGGTTTATGAAGCAACTTGGTCTTTTGGAGATAATTACTTAATAAAACAAGAATGGTATAATAGAGCTGTTTTTTGGGGTTCACTCAAAGGTTTATAGAGAAAGAGGATTAAAATATGGTTACATTGGAAGTAAAATTTTAGGTTATTAAGAGAGTTAAACTTTAAATATGAATATACTTACTAATTTTTATGATAGGCTATTTCTTCATTATTATAATCTTAAAAAAAATAGTGACGACACGCCTCAATATTTTCCAATTATAATTATCTCTATCGGGCAGACTGCAAACTTGATGATTTTAGTAGTTGTTCTGTATTATTTGTTGAAAATTGATTTTTCAAGTATACCCAAAACTTTTCTCATTGCTGATATATTAGTTTTGATATATAATTTTTATGTATATCAGATTAAAGACAGAAAAGAATTTATATTAGATAAGAGGATGCAATTATCTATGTGGTTTAAGGTTTTATCTTACTTTTATATTATAGCTTCTTTAGTATTTCCCTTATTATTAATTTATTTTTTTAATGAATATGGAAAGGTTTTTTGATATGAGAAACAAAGTATGTAATTCACTGAATAAATAGTACGGTTTTACAGAAGACCTAGATGGTAGTTGTATTAAGATTTTAATATATTGCAAAGAAAATGAGGGTGTCTAAAAAGTTTTTTCAAGTCCCTGAGAATCGCGTATTTGAAAAATTTCTCCGACACCTACCCAAATAAAAAAGAGGCTGTCTTGACTTTTCAGACAGCCTCATTTGGGTAATGTCCCAAACTGGCGCTTTTAAAAAATGGTTCAAACTGAACTCTCATAATCAGTAAATTATAAAACGATAAGCCTCTTTTTAGAGGCTTATTCTTGTTTATTAAAATATTAAAAACTTGTTAGAGGTTTTAAAACTCGGGGTTGTTAAAGCTTTATGTCCTAAATTGGAGCTTAAAAAATCTGCGACATTACCTAATAACAAATTTCCTATATTTACGATGCCGTTGGCACTAAGCTTAAGAAAATAGTAAGCAGTGGCAGCACAACGGAGTACGCGGGCAATTATGTGTACGTGGGCGGTTCTTTGAAATTCTATATACCAATTGTGCCTTAAAAGTACTCGTAAGGAAAACGGATAATTTTTGTGCCAGACGAAAAAGAAAATAGAAACATAGCCATAGCTACGTTGAGATTTTATTTTGAAGTATGGTGCAAAAAGAAACGTTTTAATAGAGTAGTTTTAAGGTACAAATGGTATTCCCATCCCGAGGGCTATGTAGATACCGAAAGCGGTTATAAGTATGTCTACCAATTTAAGGACCATTTAGGGAACATACGTGTATCCTACAAGAACGTTGGTACAAGTAGCTCTCCCAGTTTGCAGATACAGGAGGAGAATAATTACTATCCCTTTGGTCTTAAACATAGAGGGTATAACTCTAGTGGTACTTCAGGCATAGCTCTTAATTATAAATACCAAGGACAAGAGCTTAATGAAAGTTTAGGTTATGATATGTACGAGTTTGAGTTGAGACATTATGATGCTGCAATTGGAAGATTTGTTACTGCTGACCCTTATGAGCAATTTATGTCCCCTTATGTAGCTATGGGTAATAATCCTATAGTTTCGTTTGACCCAGATGGGGGTAAATGTTATGATTCAAATGGTAATGAAATTGCCTGTCCAGACGATGACATTTATGATGACTATAGAGGGGATGATAATGATATTTCAATAGCGGATGAAGTAACTGTAACAGCTGATTTAAGTGATATAGCAGATAAAAAAGCTAATGAAGCATACTGGGCTGAAATTAATAAATCAGCAGAAATACTAAATGCATTAGCAACACTTGACACTGGAAAAACATCACAAGGAAGAGCTGAAGAAAGAGAAAAAACCGAATCAGTTAATAATTTAGTATTATTCGGACCTGATGAACTTGTGGAACCTACACAACTAGTTTTTTGGCCTGCAGAGCTTATGGAAGGCGGCGGTTGGATGAAAGGAATTAATATTTTTCGTTGGGGTTCTAGAATTAAAGCTAGTAATCTCAAGGAGTTAAAATCTTTAATTAAACAGTTATCAAAACCAGGATCAGAATTAACTGCTAAAGAGTTAAAAAAACTAGAAAAACTAGTTAATCAGTATGGAGGAAAAATTAGAAAAGACTTGAATCCTGTCAAAGGAAAAATCAAAAAACCACATGTTCAAGTGGAAGGTTTAGGTAAAAGTATTGAAAGTCGACATATATGGCTAAAATAGGATATTAAATAGAATTGGTAATAAATGTTATTATGTTAGAATATAAGTTTTTGGAATCATTTTTTGATTTGTTTGAAGCTAAAGTTGATATTGTTAAACATGAAAAAAATTTAGTGGAGGGTAATTTGAGATGGGAAGATGAAGATGAACAACAAAAGTTTAAATGGGTTAATGAATTTGACAAAGAAAAGCTTTTAATTACAAAAAACTTATGTATTTTTTTATTACAAAACAATATAACTCATGGTGATAATATTATTGTCTCTGAAAATGATTTAATTGAAATGTTATTAGCTTCAAATTGGAGTAAAGAAGAAGCATATGCCAGTATTGATGCATTAATGTCATTAGAAATCAAAATGATAGATAATGATGAGGAAACAGATTCTTTTTATATTCACTTTTGACGGTAATGTCGGTGATGTCCTAAATTGGAGCTTTTAAAAAAAGTTTCAAACTAAACTCTCGTAATCAGTAAATTAAAAAATGATAAGCCTCTTAATTGGGGCTTATTGTTTTTTTAAGAGCTATAAATTAGAAAGGCATATTGAATTCTATAGATACCAATTGTGCAATTAAGAAATTTGTGATAATATTATCATAATTATAATAATGCTACCCCATACTAAAAATTTTATAACACTATCATCTAGCCTTTGAGGTCCTTGAAGCATTTTTTGAAAGGTCTTATCGTTTAATCTCAACTCTTTAATAGTTTCATCATCAATCTTCTTTTTGTGCTTAGAATAACAACTATCACATAAGTTTTTATGTTGTTTTAATTCTAATTGGTTCCGCAGGGTAATGTCCCAAACTGGCGCTTTTAAAAAATGGTTCAAACTGAACTCTCATAATCAGTAAATTATAAAACGATAAGCCTCTTTTTAGAGGCTTATTTTTGTTCATTAAAATATTAAAAACTTGTTAGAGGTTTTAAAACCTGGGGTTGTTAAAGCTTAATGTCCTAAATTGGAGCTTAAAAAATCTGCGACATTACCTAATAACAAATTTCCTATATTTACGATGCCGTTGGCACTAAGCTTAAGAAAATAGTAAGCAGTGGCAGCACAACGGAGTACGCGGGCAATTATGTGTACGTGGGCGGTTCTTTGAAATTCTATATACCAATTGTGCCTTAAAAGTACTCGTAAGGAAAACGGATAATTTTTGTGCCAGACGAAAAAGAAAATAGAAACATAGCCATAGCTACGTTGAGATTTTATTTTGAAGTATGGTGCAAAAAGAAACGTTTTAATAGAGTAGTTTTAAGGTACAAATGGTATTCCCATCCTGAGGGCTATGTAGATACCGAAAGCGGTTATAAGTATGTGTACCAATTTAAGGACCATTTGGGGAACATACGCTTATCTTACAAGAATGTTGGTACGAGTGGGTCTCCCAGTTTGCAGATACAGGAGGAGAATAATTATTATCCTTTTGGGTTAAAACATAGTGGATATAATGATGCACCAATATCTTCTAACATTGCACTTAAATGGAAATATAATGATGTGGAGTTTGAAAAGGCTTTAGGACTCAATCTTTATGAAATGGATGTACGTAGTTATGATCCTGCTATTGCTAGGTTTACTGCTATAGATCCTGTTACGCACCATAGTATGTCCCCTTATTTAGCTTTTGATGGTAATCCTGTTTATTGGGCAGACCCCAGTGGAGCAGATGCTATTAATGGAGAGCAAGTTGGTGCTGATGGATTAACTAATTCTCAATGGATGGAGCTATCTAGACCTGGAGGAGGTGGTTTTGATGCTATGAGGGAACAAAGAAATGCTAATACAGCTTATTTGAATGAGCAGAGAAGAAATGTAAGTGTTGAAGTAGGACCTTTGCAAGATAGCTGTGATGATTGTATAGATCCATATAGTCTTCATAAAAATCTTATTCAAGTATTACCAGCGATAGATGGAGATTTTTGGGATTGGTTCTTTACTTTTTTAGATGGTACTACCAGTAGAACTATAAATATTGGAGGGCGTAATTTATATGTAGATAATGATGGCTACCTTACACATGATAATTTTCTTGCTAAAACTGAAATTCCTTTTATATTTACCCTAATAACTCCTGGAGCAGGAGGCTTTAGGTTTGCTTCTGAAGCAAGAGGTTTCGTGCATTATGCAAAACATGTGAAGAACTTAAAGTATATATGGAAAAGTAAATCTTGGAAAGTAATCACAAATGGGGGAAGTTTATCGGGAGAATTTGCAAGTTACTCTGCATATTTGAAAGGAGCTCAAAATTTTTTTAGTAGTAATCCAGTTCTAGTTTTCTTACCTATATAAATAAACAAGGTACAATATTTAAATTGAATTTAGAGACTGGACATTTTGGTGTTGCAAACAGTAGTGGGATAATACAAACTTTTTATAAAGTTGAGACACAGGGACAAAAAGCATTAAAATACTTTATTAATCAAGTCCAAAAATATTAATTTATGAGTACGGAAAAGATAATGAAAAACCTTAACATTAGAAGTTCATTTAAATCTTGTAAAGATTTATTAGATTCATGGAAGGATGTTGTCGATGAATGTAATGATGAGTACAATCAAAGTATTCATGAGTTAGATTATGATTTAATTGTAAGAGGTGAGATTCAGAAGTTATTGGAAGACAATGATTTTAAAAGGCTAGATATAGCTAGGAGCTTTTCATCAAAGGTTTATGAATTAGATAATTCTTTTGTAAAGACACTTTTATTTTTAGATGAAGACATAAATAAGCCTTTTTGGGAAAGAAAATTTATTTTAAAAAAAGGAGGTAGTTATTATAGAAATAGTATTCCTGAAAATTACAGGGAAAGGGGGCATGATTCAAAATAGTGGGTGCCATATATTTATCATAGAAATCGGGGGAAGTTTCAAGAACTAAAATGGGATTCAATATTGGTGCTGATTTTGCATTTTTCGCAGGAGCAGAAGTAAATTTAAAAGCAGGTTTCTATTTCTCAAAATCGAATAGTAATGATTAATTTAGAAATTTTAAAAAGCTATTATTTTAGAAGAGGTTTGGCATTTTGCATAGACAGTTTAATTATAACTTTTATAGTTATGTTATACTTATTTACTATTGATTCAAAAGGACCTTCTGTTGAGTGTGATAACTTTTTTTGTTGGAATACAAAAAGAGTTATTGCTTTTCAAATATTATTTTATTCTACTTACTTTTTTTTAATGGAGTATTTTTTCATGAAAACGTTAGGAAAAAAAATACTTAAGTTGGAAGTGATTCAAGTTTCAAAAGACAGCTCGTTATTTAAAAATATTCTTTTGAGAACTTTACTAACGCTGATTCCTTTTGAACCTATTTCAATTTTCCTTAATGAAAGAAATTTGATGTGGCATGATAAATTTTCTAATACGAAGGTGATAATAAGAAAGGATTAAAACTAGTGTAAAAGATGTCAGCTCTTAGAAGTTTGCAACTTTGCATCATAATAAAGGAAAGCAATAATAACAAGAAGCCACAATGTAAAAGTTGTGGTTTTTTTTGCTTTAAAGCAACATCAACTTGCCCAGACGGTTTTTGCAACTTGCAGAAACGAACAACTCAACCTTACCTACCGGACAACTCAACCTTACCTACTGGGTAGGTCAACCCTTAGTACTGAATAGGTAAGGTTGAGTTGGTGGCCCGGTAAACTTGCATAAATGGTCTGGGCAAGTTGAGGTGTTCTACATCTTGTTTTAAATACCGTTTATCGGGTATTTTTATAAAAAAACGGTCTGGGCAACAACCCAAACCGCTAAAACCATAAAAATTGTATTTACTTAGTTATATAGGGTTAAACAACCTCTAAGGTGTCGTTTAAGGTTCCAATACGTAGGTTGGCATTAATGCCATAGGCCTTCCGGACCTCTAATGTATAGGTGCCCGATACCAACTCGGTAGGGATGTTAAACATAAGGGTGCCTTCTGTTCTGGTAGCAAGAATGCTAACGGGAATGGCACTACCACCTGCTGTGGGAACAAAAAATATACCTTCGTTAACATTTTCAGAATTAAATTTAAGTTCCTCACCTAAAATTTTACCAATACCGCCTGGGGTTACCAGGCTATCTGTAGTACTGGAATTAATATCAGTATATTGAATTAGTGTAGGCGTTGGGGCTTCGCTTAAAATTTTCTCTACCTTAGCCACCTTTAACTTTGAAGCTATTAAAGTACCGCCAGCTACAATGGCTTTTTTTACATGCCTATTAGGATCAAAACCATCAGCAGCATTGGTAAATACGCCCTTAATGCCTGCACGCATGGTAAACAATGGCAAATTAACGGCATTACCGTTAGCGACTTCGTCACTAATCACGTCAAAGAGCAAGGTTGCTGCTCCATTTAGGTCTGTTTCAGTTAGACTACTACCACGCTTTAGCGCACGTTTTACAATATCGGCCTGTTCTAAAGTCGTGTTTATTTGTACACGAGCCGAATGATCATTAGGATCTGGGGTTACAGCATTGGGCTGTAAATAATACTTAATCATTTCTTTATAAATTTTAAAATTATTATTAATGTGTAATAATTTTCATGGTTTAATGTAGTTCAAACTTAAAAATAAATATTGACATATTAATACAAAAAAACACAAAATTATCAATTATTTTACATGTATTTTATAAATAATTCATTTTCAGTATCTAAAAAAGCTATTTTTTTAAGTAATACGCATTTAAATACAATAAATGCTGTTTGTAAATATGTGTCAGAATTAAAATATGTCATGCTTGCGGTAAACTAAAATGCTAGTTATAAAAAAAAGCCAAAACCCTTACTTTTTATGCGGTTAAACCTTACTGCCATGTCCCAAATAAAATATAGTTTAGTAACTGTAATTTTATTAGGATACCATGATTAGATATTATGTGCTTATAATAGGGATAAGCTTTATAACTGTTGGGTGTAAAATGGGCGCATTGCACCAGGTAAGCCAAACCCCAACCCAACAGCAAATACCTTTGGGCAGTGTGGGGCTGGACAAGGATTTTATTTTGCAGAGCAGTTTTAACAGTGCTGCCATACCCAGTTATAAAGACCCCATAAAACTTACCGTATTGGTAACGCCCTTTACTAAACAAACCCATAAAGCCTTTTTAAAGGCCCAGGCCTTGCAGCCTGCTAACGTTGCAGTGAATTTTATTGACTCTTTAGCGGTAAAACCAAGCTACCTACAGCTTAAGATAGCCGATAAGGTAGCCCTTTTAAAGGCCCTTAACAGCCCTACCAACCAAGGCGTAAAAGCTTATTTAAGTCATGATAAATCGGCCAATATTGTTGCCAGCATATCCATGGCCTTTAATGCCCCCCAACAAGACCTGATACAACAGGCCGATGCCGTTTTTTTAGTAGAAAAAGGACTAAAAAGCTATGCCCTACAGCTCTATAAAGAAAATAAGAAAACAGCGGTTATATGGTTTAACCAAGGGGTGGTGTTTGCGTACAAAACCGCCCACTGCTGCTGGCAGGAAAATAGCCGACATAGCTTAGATATTGTAGACCTTGTAAGCGCCTTTAATAACTGCCCCGGTAAAACGTATTTAAATGCAGCCCATGCTAAGAAAGATCTTAAACCTTTTTAAAATGATTAAAAAAATAGGACATAACATAGCGGCTTTAGGATTCCTAATATTGGGCCTAAGCGCCTGCGAGCACATTACCGAGGTGCCAGACATTTCGGCAAAAACGGTTGTAGTGCTGGCACCAAAGCATGAAACCGTTATAGACAGCATGGCCACATTTACTTGGGAAGCTCTTGAAGATGCCGATAGCTACCATTTGCAGATTGCGACCCCATCTTTTGAAAACGCTCAGGAAATCAAGGCCGATACCTTGGTTGAAAAAACGAGTTACACCCTAAATCTAAATGCAGGAAATTACGAATGGCGCATTAATGCGGAGAACTCGGGGTATAAAACGGACTATGTTATACAGAAATTTATAGTAGAATAGAATAATCTTTAAAACCATATCATATGAAAAAAATATATGTATTAGCCTTTATTACTTTCTTTTGGGGTAAGTCTCATTCGCAGAACTATTTCTCTTTTAATGGAAACGCAGATGTATTATTTAGATATGAGCCAAGGGGGTCAGGTGGTCGAGCTTTGGTTCATGATTCAGGAAATGTTTTATCATTTAACTATGGAGGCGATTTTACTGGCGGTACAAGAGTGTATGGGAGTGAATTGACTGTGGATGGAAATTTAGGAATCGGAACAACAAACCCTCTGGAAAAATTACATATTAATGGAAGTATTAGGGGTAATGCAGCAGGTGGGGCCCTTAGAATAAATTCATACAATGGTTACATTGATGTTGGTGCGCAAAATGCAGGTTGGGCTCACATATATACGGATAGACCAAAGATTATATTTAACAAACCAGTATACTCAACCGTAAATACATTTAGCTCATATGATAATGATTTAATACTTCAAACTAAAGGGATAAATCGATTAATTATTGATGATGCTAATGGCAACGTCGGCATCGGCACCACCAACCCCGACGAAAAACTAGCCGTTAACGGCAACATCCACACCAAGGAAGTCCGTGTCGATTTAACGGGCTGGAGCGACTTCGTGTTCCATAGTAATTATAAACTCCCCACACTCCAAGAAGTAGAACAACATATTAAGGAACAGGGACACTTAAAAGATATCCCCTCGGCTACTGAGGTAGCAGAGCATGGCATTCTGTTGGGAGAAATGGACTCCAAATTATTGCAGAAAATTGAGGAGCTAACGCTTTATACGATTGAGCAGCAAAAGGAAATAGAAAATCTTAAAAAAGAAAATAAAGAATTAACAGCTTTATCAAAAAGATTGTCTGAAATAGAAAAGTTACTAAACAACAAAAACTAATCAATAATGAAAAAGCAACAAATTTATATAATGCTATGTAGTGCATTCTTATCATTATGTACACAAGCACAAAGCAATACGTTTCCGTCTTCTGGGAATGTGGGGATTGGTACAACTAGTCCTATTGAAAAATTAGATGTTATTGGAGCTATAAGGATACTAGATGGATCCGATGAAGCTAAGTTTAGAACATCAAATACAAATTCATACTCTGAGATTTTTTGGGGTGATGATATGACTGATAGGTTTAGATTTTTTTTTAATTATTGGAATGGGACCTCTGAAGATAAGGAAGTTATGACTTTGTTGGGTTCTGGCAACGTCGGCATCGGCACCACCAACCCCGACGAAAAACTAGCCGTTAACGGCAACATCCACACCAAGGAAGTCCGTGTCGATTTAACAGGCTGGAGCGACTTTGTGTTCCACAAAGATTATAACCTGCCCACACTCCAAGAAGTAGAACAACATATTAAGGAACAGGGACACTTAAAAGATATCCCCTCGGCTACTGAGGTAGCAGAGCATGGGATATTATTGGGAGAAATGAACTCCAAACTATTGCAGAAAATTGAGGAACTAACGCTTTATACGATTGAGCAGCAAAAGCTTATAGAATCCCAATCAAAAGCAATTGAAGAATTGCAAGAAAAATTAAAAATGATACAATTATGAAAAGAATCATACTTTTTTTAGGATTTACTATCTCCTCATTAATGAGCATTTCTCAAACTATTATAGCCAACCCTCAAGATACAAATTCTGAAGGCGGGGAACTTCAACTAATGAATAGTAATTCTAATTATAATAAATGGCATATAGATAATTATCAAGGAAACCTTCGGTTTTTTCATGATGGTGTTGTTTACTTTAATGTTTATCCATCAGGAGATTTGAGATTATATAAGAATTTGGGAATTGGGACTAGCCCATCCTCAAATTTTAATGCAGAATCGTTGATTAATCTTAAATCAGTTGGCAATTCAGAAATTGTGTTAGACCATACGGATGGAGGAATAACATCAGATATTGGAATCTTATCTTTCGAGAGGAATGGAGACCATTTAGCGCACGTGAAGGCCTCACACGATAACTCTATATCCTCAGTATTTCTTTCTTTTCATACCCAATCTGACGGTGGAAACTTTTCAAATTTAAATAGTAACGAGAGGATGCGTATTACATCAAATGGCAATGTAGGCATCGGCACCACAACCCCCGACGAAAAACTGGCCGTTAACGGCAACATCCACACCAAGGAAGTCCGTGTCGATTTAACAGGCTGGAGTGACTTCGTGTTCCACAAAGATTATAACCTGCCCACACTCCAAGAAGTAGAACAACATATTAAGGAACAGGGACACTTAAAAGATATCCCCTCGGCTACAGAGGTAGCAGAGCATGGTATTCTTTTGGGAGAAATGGACTCTAAACTGTTGCAGAAAATTGAGGAATTGACGCTTTATACCATTGAGCAGCAAAAGGAAATTGAAACCTTAAAGGTTACAATAAAAATTCTAGAAAAAGAAAATACAGAACTAAAAATACTTTCTGAAAGATTAAACAATCTTGAAAAATTACTAGAAACTAAAAATAATTAAATCTATGAAAAGACTTTGCTTTTTGATTTTTCTTATATGTAATCTTGTGTTAGCGCAAATTACTGATACTGGAAGTAATGTTGGAATTGGAATAACATCTCCTCAAGCAAAATTAGATATACAAGGAACATCTCAAGGTGCAGCTAATGCCGGTTCTTTAAGAATTTTAGGTTCTGGACCTGCAAATTTGCGGATTGGAACACTGAATGATTACTCTTGGGTTCAATCACACGGAAGTAGACCTTTATACATTAATGAATTAGGAAATAATATAATTTTGAACAAAGATGCAGGAAATGTAGGTGTAGGCACCACCACCCCCGACGAAAAACTGGCCGTAAACGGCAACATCCACACCAAGGAAGTCCGTGTCGATTTAACAGGCTGGAGTGACTTTGTATTCCACAGTAATTATAAACTCCCCACACTTCAAGAAGTTGAACAGCATATTAAAGATTATGGACACTTAAAAGATATTCCTTCTGCAGCCGAGGTGGAAGAGCATGGTATTTTGTTGGGGGAAATGAATGCTAAACTGTTGCAGAAGATTGAGGAATTGACGCTTTATACGATTGAGCAGCAAAAGCTTATAGAATCCCAATCAAAAGCAATTGAAGAATTACAAGAAAAAACTAAAAAACTATAGATATGAAGGGAAAGCTGATTTTTATATTAATGTTGATTTGTCAATCAGTTATGTTGTCACAAGAGCTAGTCTGGAATATGGATAACAATTCAACTAATATTGGCGAAAGAATTGTAGCCGTTATTGATGCTGAAACTATAGGTGCTTATGATGGAGTGGCTATTGCTGGAGAAATAATCGATAACAATGGCAATTGGGGATATTCTACTCCAACCAAAGCAAATTTTACTTGTCATATAAAATTTTCAAATGGTATAGGTTATGAGGTTTTACAAGATAGAGTGACTAACAACATTGTATTAGGCATACGTAAAATATCAAATTCAAAAGTTCATTTAATAGCTAATATGCCTTTTGCCCATAAGTCGGCTTTAGTTATTTTTAGGATTGTAGAGGCAAATGGTGTTACTGCTACTATGGGTAGCCCAACGGTTATTGATAACTCTGGAGAATTACTTCTTTCTGAACCTATCTATCAATCTACTTATTCAGGCAATGTCGGCATCGGCACCACCACTCCCGACGAAAGACTGGCCGTAAACGGAAACATCCACACCAAGGAAGTCCGTGTCGATTTAACAGGCTGGAGCGACTTCGTGTTCCACAAAGATTATAACCTGCCCACACTCCAAGAAGTAGAACAACATATTAAGGAACAGGGACACTTAAAAGATATCCCCTCGGCAACTGAGGTAGCAGAGCATGGCATTCTGTTGGGAGAAATGGACTCCAAACTATTGCAGAAAATTGAGGAACTAACGCTTTACACCATAAACCAGGAAAAGCGTATAAAATCTTTAGAAGCCAAAAACCAAAAACTGATTGAATTGGTAGAACGTTTATTGACAGCCCAAGGTGACAAATAAAACCAAAACATATATACTTTTAGCTTTTGTACTGGTTATATGGGGCATAATAGGGTATAAAATAGTAGCAACTGTAAACCCCGATGCCCCTGTTAGTCCAGCGTCAGACTTTCGGGTTGCGTTTGCTCCAACGGCTATAACAACAGATACTTTTTCTATACAACCTGCGGAAAGGGATCCCTTTCTAGGGACGTTGTTTGCTAAAAAAGCCGTGGTTAAAACACCTAAACCTCCAAAAAAAGCACCTGTAGATTGGGTGCCGATTGTATATCATGGAAACATTGTTAAGGCAGGGGATAAGGTACAACTGTTTATAGTATCAATACAAGGGAGTCAGCATATCTTAAAAGTGGGACAAACAGTTGCAGGGGTAACTTTGGTTAAGGGTACGGCTACCCGCATTGAGGTCACTTTTAAAGGTGCCCGGAAAACCATTTTAAAATCATGAAGCCCTTAAAGCTAAAAGCAGGAGCCTTGCAATTTGCCATGTTTGTAACCGTGGTCGTGGCCCTGTTGTTGGGTGGGTTTATCATCTTTATACATACCTATAAAAGCTTTAAAACCAATACCCATAACGTTATACAGACCGTTAAAAATACTAATAAAGCCATGCAGTATGCTTTGCAAAATACCCTTGCAGACCACGATACGCTTTTGGTAACAGAAGATAATTTTAAGACCCTAAAAGTACACCGCAATTATTGGGGCCTATTTGAAAAAATTACGGCCATAGCCACTACAAAAAACAAAACCTTTAAAAAACTGGCCCTGGTAGGAGCCCAGCAGCCCCCATTGGACCGCGTGGGGCTGTACTTAGAAGATAATAACAGGCCTTTGGTATTGGTAGGGCACACAAAAATACAAGGAGTGGCCTACCTGCCCGAACAGGGCGTGCGCACGGGGCATGTTGCGGGTCATTCCTATTATGGCAATCAACTTATTTATGGCACCACCAAAACCAGTACTGTTTTGCCAACCATAAACCCCAAGTTATGGGATGCGGTAAAAGACCTACCAGCGTATACCCACCATATTAATCCAGATCAGTTTATAGACTTAAACCACAAGCGCGTTTACCAACAATCCTTTTACAAGCCCTTAAAGGTGGTTTACAGCACGGCGGATATTCATCTGTCTGGAGTATCGCTAACCGGACATATTTTAGTACAATCTAAAACCCGTATTACCATAGATGCCTCTGCTATCCTGAAGGATGTTGTTTTGCAGGCCCCTATTATAGAAGTGAAAGATTATGTAGCGGGGGTATTTCAGGCCTTTGCAACAAAAAACATTACAGTTGGCAGCCATAGCAAGTTGTATTACCCATCGGCTTTGGTTTTAAGGGAGCAGCCAAAAACCTTGGCGAGTACTAACCAACAACAAGACACCCCATTGATTAAAATAAACAAGGGCGCAGTGGTTAAGGGTATTGTAGCTTATTTGGGCACTACTAAGAATTACCAACCACAAATTTTTATTGATGAAGCTGCCACGGTTACCGGAGAAGTGTATTGCAATAAGAACCTGGAACTTTTGGGAAGTGTGCAGGGCAGTGTTTTTACATCGGGTTTTGTAGCCAGCCAGTCAGGGTCCGTGTACCAAAACCATATCTATAATGGAAGCATACAGGTGGATACGTTGCCACAGGAATATGCCGGTTTGTTATTGGAAAACACCAAAAAAGCAATAGCCAAATGGTTGTACTAAAAAAAATAAAGGCATCTACCTTGATGGAAACATTGGTGGCAACCGTGCTCATTGTCGTTATCTTTATGATAGCCAGCCTGATCCTGAACAATTTGTTTTCCAGTACTGCCAAAGGTAATACCAAGGGTATTGAAGCCCAATTAAATGAATTGCAGTATCTATACAGCAATGAAAAGCTTTTGTTGCCTTATGATACGGAGTATCAATCTTGGAACATCACCGTGAACAAGCAAACGACACAACATAAAAGCACCATACTATTTGAAGCTGTCAACACACAGACCCAACAAACCCTAAGCAGAGCGACCTTTGAAAACTAAGCACAACATACCGGCCTTTACATTAAGTGAAATGATTGTGGTAATCATTATAACCAGTATGGTGATGGGCATGGCCTTTTCGGTATTGAACCTTGTACAAAGGCACCTAAGCAGCATTCAAGATAACTTAGAGCGGAACACCGAATTGAATAAACTGGAACAATTGCTGTGGCTGGATTTTAACCGCTATTCAAAAATTAAATACCACCCGCATAAAAGCACTGTGGTTTTAACAACGGCCATAGATTCGGTTACCTATACCTTTAATGCCAAAGCCATTATTAGGGCCCAGGATACCTTTAATATACCAATACAACAAAAAAGCTTCTTTTTTGAAGGCAAGGCAGTGCCCAGTGGCATGCTAGACGCCATTAAAATAGAAACCACCACCGCATACCAAAGCCAGCCACTTTTTGTATGGAAACAAAATGACGCATCATTATTTATAAACTAATGGCATTTCAGTTAGACAACATATCCAGGTCCGCATCGGTAAAAAAAGAAACAACCGAGTCCGTTTCATTTCTAAAAAAAGAAATCACCCTCTTTAACAAACCCTTTTCCAACAAGACCAAAGAAGACTTCTATACCGAGCTTAGTGTTTTGCTCAAGGCAGGTGTGGCATTAAAGGATGGCTTAGACCTTATTGAAAATTCCCAAAAGAAAAACGCCAGTAAAGCCATTATTAAGGATATAGCCCAGGCCATAGTTTCGGGCCAAACCCTATCAGAAGCATTAAGGGGCCAAAAGCCCTTTACCAGTTATGAATTCTACTCCATAAAAATAGGAGAAGAAACCGGTACCCTGGCCCAGGTAACAGAACAATTGGGCAGCTTTTTTGCCAGTAAGAACGAACAGCGCCGCAACTTAATAAGTGCTTTAACTTACCCCATCATTATCCTTAGTACCGCTGTTTTGGTGGTGGTATTTATGCTGCAGTATGTGGTGCCCATGTTTCAGGACATTTTTAAGCAGCAAGGTGTAGAGTTACCAGCCATTACAAAAGGTATTATAGCCATATCGGGGTTTGTAAAAAGCTATGGTTGGCTACTGCTCTTGATGTTGCTGGTTGCCATAGCATCGCAATCCATTTTAAACAAAAGAAAACGCTATAAACAACTCAAGGACACCTTGATTTTAAAACTTCCCTTTGTGGGCCATTTTGTAAAGACCATTTATTTGTTACAATTTACGCAGGCAATATCTTTGCTCACAGCTTCTAAAGTACCGGTTGTAAATAGCATACAATTGGTAAAACAAATGATTCAGTTTTATCCCCTGCAAGCTGCCCTGGAAACTGTGGAGCAGCATATTATAAAAGGGGCTTCCTTAAGCGCCAGTTTAAGCAAGCACAAGTTATTTGACCAAAAAATGATAGCCTTGGTTAAAGTGGCCGAA
The DNA here is from genome assembly GCF_059428085.1 of Aestuariibaculum scopimerae. Taxonomy (NCBI): domain Bacteria; kingdom Pseudomonadati; phylum Bacteroidota; class Flavobacteriia; order Flavobacteriales; family Flavobacteriaceae; genus Aestuariibaculum; species Aestuariibaculum scopimerae. Next base: position 396,994 of record NZ_CM182089.1, on the reverse strand, counting down.
GAGACTAACCAAACGGAATTTGTGTTTAAAAGACTCCATATGCAATACCATACACAGGTGCAGCAGCAATCTAAAACCCTTTCCACACTTATGGAACCCTTTATTATTTTGATTGTGGGCATTTTAGTGGGCGTTATTTTGGTAGCGATGTATTTGCCTATGTTTAAATTGAGTAGTGTGATGGGGTAGTGTAATACATTTAAACCTTTAATAAATGAATACAAACAATCACTTAATAATTAAGAAGGTTTAAAGAATAAAAAAAGAGGACAATTATCAGAAAATTTGAAATTGTCCTCTTTAGTGGAGTCGGAGAGAATCGAACTCTCGTCCAAACAAGTAACCAAAGGGCTTTCTACACGTTTATTCTTTTCTTGGGTTTTCGATTGCAAGCTGGTTAAAGACCACCTACTTGCAACTTAGCTTCTTAAGTTTCAACTGGGCATCAAAGCGCTACCCAATCTATGTTAACTTTTACGATGCCTCATAAAAGAACGCCGTTAACCAAGGCTTTCAAGAGACATTTAGCTTTCACGCCTTGCGTGACTAGGCAATCTTACTATAATTCAGATTAAGCAGCTAAAGCGTAGTTATTCTCGCCGTTTAAAGTTTGACCTAGCCTTTTACGTGTTTCAAAGTCATTACACGACGTGCTTACCGTTTAATTAATCTCGCTGTCAAAACCAGTCGACCCCAATTTGGTAAGGATTGCAAAGGTATAAAAAAGATATGAGATTTTCAGTAGTGATCGTAGTTTACAGTCTCAGTCGCAGTCTCAGTCGCAGTCTCAGTCTCGGTCTCGGTCGCCAGTACTTACTAAAAACTACCACCGAGAACTGGAAACTATGAGACCAAAGTACTTACCCTAGCTTAATATCCAAGTCTTTTTCATTATGTATTCTTGTTCACGTTTTGTTATTCATTGCGTGATGTTATAGCGTCTGCCCTGCTCAATACAATAACATCTCCTGCTTTGGTGGCAATGTCGTACTCATACACGGCTTTTACGGAAGTATTGAGTAAGGCTTCACCAGCGTGTATTAGTGGTGTTTTTATGGTATCTGTAAAGAAAAAAGGATTGGGGTTATTGCCAGAAGCTTCTACAAGTCCCTCAGCTTTTAAAGGGACGTACGATCGAATGCGGCAATTACCTTCTAAATTAGATTGTATGGTGGCCAGTGCTATGCTACCACCTTCCCAACGTAGGTCCACTTTAAAACCACCACGGGCCTTTAGGCCTTTAATGGCGCCTTCTTGCCAAGTGTCTGGTAGGGCGGGTAGTAAATGAATGGCACCGTCGTGACTTTGCATGAGCATTTCGGTAATGCCCGAGGTACAGCCAAAGTTACCATCAATTTGAAATGGGGGATGGGCATCGAACAGGTTGGGGTAAGTACCGCCTTGTTCGCCAGTTTCCTGTAGGGCGGGCGTTAACTGGTCAGAAATTAATTTTAAGGCATGGTTGCCATCTTGGAAGCGTGCCCAGAGGTTGACTTTCCAGCCCATAGACCAACCTGTAGATGCATCGCCACGTGCTAATAAGGACGTTTTAGCTGCCGAAAATAATTCGGGCGAACGGTAAGGCGATATTTGGTTGGATGGGAAAAACCCATAGAGGTGCGATACATGGCGGTGCTTGTCATCTTGCCGGTCCCAATCGTGCATCCATTCCTGTAATTGTCCCCATTGCCCCACCTGCATGGGGGGCAGTTGGGCCCTTAGGGTTTTTAAGCTATCGGCATAGGCCGTGTCGATTCCCAAAATTTCAGAGGCTTTAATAACATTGCTAAATACATCAAACACCAATTGGTTGTCCATGGTGGTGCCCCCCGCAATACTGGTTTTAGAGTGGTGGGCATTTTCGGGCGACATGGACGGGCAAACTACCAGCCAGTTATGCTCGGGCTCGGTTTGCAAGATGTCCTTGTAAAACAAGGAAACGCCTTTTAAAATGGGATACTGTTGCTTTAAAAAAGCGTCATCGCCCGTATAAACATAGTGGTACCATAAATGCTGACTCAGCCAAGCGCCACCCATGGGCCAAAGGCCATAAAAGCCACCATCAACCACACCGGCAATACGCCAAATATCGGTGTTATGGTGGATGTTCCAACCACTGGCACCGTACATTTTGGAAGCGGCCGCTTGCCCGGTTTTGGAGATATCCTTAATAAGATCGAACAAGGGTTCGTGCATTTCTGATAGGTTGGTAGATTCTGCTGGCCAGTAGTTCATTTCGGTATTGATATTCACGGTGTATTTGCTGTCCCATGGCGGGTTAATTCTATGGTTCCATATCCCCTGAAGATTGGCAGCTTGGGTACCGGGTTGCGAACTGGAAATAAGTAGATAACGGCCAAATTGGTAATATAGTGCTACCAATTGGGGGTCGTTCCCTTTGTTGAATTGCGCCAAGCGTACATTGGTTGGGTTGTGTATAGAATCGGTATAACCTAAGTTAATAGCCACACGATCAAAATACTTTTTATATTGTTTGGTATGGGCTGCTTCTAATTCAGAATATGTCTTGGGGTAGGCTGCATCCAATAAAGTTTGCGATTTTAAATGTGCATTACCGGAAATATCTCTATAGCTTTTAAAATTGGTACCCATAGAGATGTAGATAACCGCTTTATCTGCTTGGCTTACTACCAATGTACTATCGGTACTGCTTAGGGAGCCACCTGTAAGCTTGGGCTTAACCAAACTGGTAAAGGCCACTCGCCCCGTTTTATTTTCGATGGTGCTGGTAAGTCCTTCAAGTTTTAAGGTTTGGTGCGTTACAGAAACCGTTTTTTGGGTATGCGAACTCTCCATTGCCAAGGTAAAGTTAACCGAGGCAGGGGTATTGGCCGAGATTTCAATGGCAATAACATCGTCAGTTAACGATGCCAATAGCTTGCGGGTATAGGTGACGTTTCCAATCTTATAGGTTACCCGGGCCGTGGCATTACCAATATTTAGGCTTCTGTGGTAATCTGTAACCTCTTGGTCTTTGGGGAAGTGTATTTTTAAATTGCCAACAGGCTGGTAGCACATCCCGTAATTATTTCCAGCCTCGGCGTGACGTGGCAGGCAAGTATTGGCCAACACCTGGGCTTCTTGGTGTTTGCCTTCAAAGATAAGTTTTCTAATTTCTGGTAGCTTGTCTTTTATAGCAGGTAAGATATTGTTACCTGGTTCGCCCGCCCAAACGGTTTCTTCATTGAGTTGGATGGTTTCAGTATCTGTACCACCATATACCATGGCACCCAAGCGACCATTACCAATGGGCAGGGCCTCTTCCCAAAGGCTTGCCGGATGGGTATACCATAAGCTCATGGGGTTGTTATTGGGTGGCGTATCGGTTTTAGGGTTGGACTTGCAGTTTAATAGGGTACCCGAAATTAGTAAGATTAGAAAAAGTCTTGTGGTCATTGTTAGTTAAGTTGAGAAAAAATAGTCTTGTTTTTTAAAATATACATAGTTGCGGCTGTAAATAATAATTAGAATGTCCTGTTCAGGTTATTTTATGGATATATTATTGAATGGGCTTATTGGTTGAGGTTACACAGTCTATTTTCCAAGTATCGCCATATTTCTTGTAAATGGTAGTCCATGCAAAATGGGTGGTATCCTCTACAGGGTTATCGTTTTCATCCTTATAGGTAAGCACTACAATTTTATCGACAATGGTATAGGCCATACTGCCATCATCTGAAAATTTAATGATGGGCTCGGAAACATCATCCCACTTGCTGAATTCAACCGAAGAAAAGTAATTATGGTATCTAGAAATGTTTTTTGCCTTTTGGGGTTTACTAATTACCCCTTTATTTACCGATATAAAATTATCTGAAAGTTGGTTGGCAAAGTTGATGGAATCTTTTTCAAAATGATAGGTGCGTTGCGCATGGTGAAGCGCCAATATTTTTTTGGTATCCTTTTCTATAGCATTTTTTTTAACGGAGTTGCAGGATAAAAATATTACTAGGATGGATGCTAGGCACCATATAGGGTGGCGGGTTACGTTCATTTTTTTTGATTCAAGTTTTTAGCTTAGATGATTTACCGTCTAATTTAATAAATTTAAGTGAACTTGTTAAAAGTTTGTATAAGCCTATAAATCCACTTATTTTCGTGCCAACACCGAAAAAGATGGGTTATTAAATTTTAGAACATTATGAAGTTTGCCATTATAAAAGAACGTAAAAACCCGCCAGACAGGCGGGTTGTATTTTCACCCAGTGCCTTGTTAAAGGCCAAGCAGCAGTTTGAAGCGGCTGAATTTGTGGTTGAGACTTCAAATATTAGGGTGTTTCCTGATGCCAGTTATACAGATGCAGGCTTTAAAGTGACCAACGCTATTAGCGATGCCGATGTGATGATTGGGGTTAAAGAGGTGCCGATTGATAATTTGATACCTAATAAAGTTTACTTTTTCTTTTCGCATACCATTAAAAAGCAACCCTATAATAGAAAATTACTGCAGGCTATTTTAAACAAGAACATTATGCTGTACGACCATGAAACGATTGTGAACGACAAAGGATTTCGTTTGATTGGTTTTGGGCGCTATGCTGGTATTGTTGGCACCTATAATGGCTTTAGGGCCTGGGGCTTAAAATATAACAGTTGGCAGCTGCCCAAGGCAGAAACTTTGGAGGACCAACAGGCCTTGATTAAGGTTTTACGTTCTATAAGTTTGCCAAACATAAAAATAGTGCTTACTGGTAGTGGAAAAGTATCCCATGGTGCCCGGGAAATGTTGGATGCGATGGGGATTGCATCGGTTTCTGTTGACGATTATTTGAACAACCATTTTAATGAACCTGTGTATTGCAATATTGATGTGTTGGACTATAATAAACGTAAGGACGGTAAGGTTTTGGATAATTTTGATTTTTTTAATCACCCCGAGGCTTACCAATCAGACTTCATGCGTTTTGCGAAGGTATCCGATTTTTATATAGCGGGTCACTTTTATGGTGATGGTGCCCCATATTTGTATACGCGCGAGGATGTGAGGTCTCCCGATTTTAATTTGAAAGTGGTGGCCGATATAAGTTGTGATGTAGATGGCCCAGTAGCGACCACATTGAGAGCTTCTACTATAGCCGACCCAATTTATGGTTACGACCCACAAACGGAAACCGAAATATACTATAAAGACCCTAAGGCCATTGTAGTAATGGCAGTTGATAACTTGCCCTGTGAGCTGCCAAAAGATGCCAGCGAAGGCTTTGGAGAGATGTTTTTAGAACATGTGCTCCCCGCTTTTTTTAACCAGGATGCCAATGGGGTGCTGGCACGTGCCAAAATAACCGCGCATGGCAAATTAACGGAGCGGTTTGCGTATTTACAGGATTATGTGGACGGGAAGTAAACATCTTACCAAGTTTTTTATTTAACATTGCTTTTAAAGTTACTGAAAATTGATTATCTTATAAGTTAAATAACTGATTATTAACTTAAAAGAACTGTATCATGAATCCAGTATCAATTTTTGCGATTTTTATTGTGGTATTCCTATTATCTGGGATACGCATTATTTTTGAATACAAACGCGCTTTAAAATTCAGATTTGGTAAGCATATTAGTACCTTAAAACCTGGGTTTAGATGGGTTATTCCACTGGTAGAAACCATACAAATAGTAGATATTAGGGTGATTACCATTAATGTGGTTTCCCAAGAAGTTATGACAGAAGATAATGTACCTTGCAGTATTGATGGTGTTGTATTTTTTAAAGTGGTTAACCCTGAAATGGCCGTATTGGAAGTAGAGGAATATAATTTTGCAATTACACAATTATCTCAAGCAGCATTGCGGGATGTGTGCGGTAAGGTAGAATTGGATACTATTTTGTCTAAACGTGAGGAAATGGGTAAGAATATTAAAAATATAGTGGAGGTAGAAACCAAGGAATGGGGCATTGAAATTATTGATGTAAAGATTAAGGATATACAATTACCAGAGAATATGCGACGTATGATGGCCAATCAAGCCGAAGCAGAACGCTCTAGAAGAGCGCGTATTATTTTAGCACTAGCTGAAGAACAGGCAGCCGGAAAACTATTAGAAGCAGGTAAGCTTATAGACCAGTCGCCCTCCGCTATTAAATTACGACTCTATCAAACCTTATCGAATATAGCCTCTGAAAAGAATTCTACGATACTGTTCCCGTTTCCTGAAGAAGTATTGCATAGAAGTAACAAAGCGGCTGCTAAAGCTGAGCATTCCTAATTAATTATAGTATAATATTGGAATGTAATGGGGGAATTTTAGTAATTTTCGTGGTTTTAAGGATATATTATTAATGATACCCCTATGAAACCCATAGATACTTATTTCTTAAACCAAAAGGAACCTTACCAATCCATCATGTTATATGTAAGGAGCGTGATATTAAATACATTACCTGAAGTAGAGGAGCGTTACAGTTATAAGATTCCGTTTTATAACTGCCACAAAAAACCCATGTTATACTTGAATATTTTAAAGGGTACCCAGTATGTAGATGTAGCCTTTGTTCAGGGGGTGCTTCTGGAAAAACAGTTTCCTGTTTTAAAGAATAATAATAACCGCAAGCAAGTGCGTTCTATACAACTTAAAAGTCTTGAGGATTTAGACCATGATAATTTTGTGGCCCTATTACACGCAGCTTCTAAATTATTGGCCACTAGCAAAAAGGCTTGGTTTATTTAAGTATGTCCCTTGGTCTTTTTCTTTAATTTAAAGAAGACATATAGTGTTATTAAGGATAGAACTATCCAAAAACTATCTATAAAAAACACTTGGAATTGATGATCCCGTATGGCATTCCAAATCCAATTACCAGTGGTAATACCATTTATTATTGGAATTGATAAACCTAAAATGCTGCCCCATAGCAAGCTGCTTTGGTTAGTATAATCTAGGTTCTTCTTTATTATAAAATACACAGAGAGCAAAAGCCAACCAATAAAATAAAAGCTGTAAATAACATGCTGTCCTGCTGGATGGAACAGTTTAACAGCTATAAACGATAAGGCCGTTGTGGGATACATGCTTAGACAAATGGCCAAATAAATGTTTACGACATGCAAGTTAAAACGCCGTTGTTTTTCGGGAATATGCTTTTTATTGCGTGCTACCAACCAAATCATAACCCCCGAAATAATTACAAAACAAGAAATTAACCCTAAAATAAAGCTGATGATTTTTAAGGCATAGCCTCCATAATCGGCAAAATGTAATCTGTAAAGCGTGTTTTTTACACCATCTAGATAGGAGGTTTGTGCTATGGGGTCTTTTTTGGAAACCAAAGTATTAGAATTGACTTTGTAAATGGCTTCCCCAATACCATTAAACTGATCTTTGTAATTTAAATGACCATTTACCAAAACATGCATATTAGCATTCCCATAATTGAAAATATGTATTTCGGTAATATTGAAATCATCCCACATGGCCTGGGTTCTTTTTACATAATCATTAACATTAAAGGTGGTGTTCAATACCTTGGTTTTTAAATGGTATTGTGGGTGGCTGTAACCTAAGTCCTCATAAAACTTAGCTTGATCCCCCTCGTACAATACCATAACATTGGGGGCTACAATAAGCAGTTTAATCATAAAAAAGGCACCAGTTACAGCATAGACAAATTGAAAAGGAAGGCCCAACATACCCAATGCTGTATGGGCGTCTGTCCACAAGGTTTTTATTTTTTCAAAGGGGCGGAAGACATAAAAGTTGGAAATAATTTTTTTCCAATGTACTAACACACCTGTTACAATGGCGAATAGAAAAAATAAGGCTATAAACCCTGACAAATAATACCCTACGGGGTAGGGGATTTGTGCCAAGAAATGAAGCCTATATAGAAACTCGCCAAGGGTATAGGAATCTTTATATTGATGTTTGGTAAACTGTTGGGTGTTTAAATAGAAAAACAGTGGGGTTTTAGCAGTTGCAGGAGCCAAGCTATCTTTAGAAGCCCCTATAGATACGCTAACCCGCTGTTCTACATGGTATTTTCTAAATTCAATATCCCTGCCATATAGAGCATGTTGTTGGCTAAGTGAATCTAAAGCGGCATCAACATCCAATTGAATGGCCTCGGTAGGTTCTACAGATTCATTGCGTTCCCAATTGACAATCTCATCTCTAAAAAATGAAAAAGAACCAGTAAAAAAGATAACGTAAAGCACAACGCTGATAACAATACCGCTTACGGTATGGGTATGGAATAAGATGTTATAGGTTCTTTGTTTCATAGTTAATAGTTGTTAGTGGATAGTTGCTGATTGTCATTCTGACTGAGTGAGGAAGGACGAGCGACGAGGAATCTCATGATTAAATATTACTAAAGTAAATTATAATAGAAAACACCAAACTAACAGCCAGATAAATACCCCATACCCTCCAACCATTTTTTGCCAAAAAAGCTACCACCATCAATGCTACCCATAGTATAAAACTGGTGTAGGTTGATGTGATGATAATGGTTACATGATCTACCCAAAACGACAAAGCTAAATGGCTGGTAGTGGTTACTAAATACCCTCCTAAAAAGCCAGCTGTTATCTTAGCAAAGCGTTGCCAGTTTGATGATAAGTATTTTGGGTTAGCGGGCATGTTATAAGATGTTATTCGTATATAAAACTTCAACAAAAAGTGATAAAGCAAAACATGCTATTACAAGCTTGGGTTTAAAAAAATGGATAGGGTTTAATATAACAATTAAACTACCCAAAGTCATTAAACCAATAAAGAACATAAAAAGACCAGCACCAAACCCCAGACAATAGCAAAATAAAACACTAGAGGCCATAAGTAACACCAAACCAATGGCTTTAGCGGTAGAACTGTTATAAGCTGCCCAGTTTTTAACCATGGTTTTTCGTGTTTTAGTGATTCTTTTAGATGTATAATAGAACATATAAAAGGCTAAAAAAAGAATGAGGAGTGCTGCTGAAATCATGTTAATAATATTAAAGGGTGTTACAGAATGGTGTAAGTAACACAGTGCCAAACAAATTCGTAAGGCTCGTTTTTATATATGCCTGGTACTTCTTCCTTTATAGTAGTTTCTATAATGTATTTTGTATTCCAAGGGCGTTTAAATTGTACCATGCCATTAGTGTCTGTTTCCAGGGTTTTGCTCCATAAATCTGCCACATAAATTGTTAGCTCGTTGTTGGCAAGCGGTTTGTTTTTGTAGAGTACTTGAAGTTTGGTTTCGGCATTGGTGGTTGAAACATCTTTTACCGTAATACCCGTTTGGTTTATAGCGGCGGTGTGGTTTGTAGTTTCGCCTATTTGAACTTTAGCTACCGAGTGGTAATGGGTTTTAAAGATGCCAAAATTATATTGTGTATAATCAATTACATCAATGGCATCGTTATTTAAGATTACTGAATAGGTACCGTTGGACATGGGTGTGAATGAGGCTGAATAAAAATCTTCTTGGGGTGATACCTCTAACAGGGTTTTGTTGCCCTCAGCATCAATAACCCAAAGGGTGAAATCTTTTACTTTAGGGAATGCTTCTCCTTTTACTTGTTCTATAACTCCGTAAGTGTATTCTCCATAAAAAACTTTTATACGGTGTTCTAAGCCAATAGATCCTGAAGGATTGGTCTCAATCCAAAGATAATGTGCAAAGGATGGCATTGTTGCAATTAGTACTAAACTGATTGTTAAAATTATTTTTTTCATTTGTTGTTGTTTTTAAGTGTAAAAAGCAGTCCTCTTTTTTTTTAAAAGAGGACTGCATAAAAGCCATAACTTATGATGCTTTAATAGCAGACATGATTAATAAAATAATTTAAAAGCTATAAGTAATGGTTAAGCGTCCGTTAATACCAGGTTCAGACTGCCAGTATAAATAGCTACCGTAATTAGAACCCGAGTATAAGTATTCGTCTAGTATGTTGTTTACATTTAGTTGTACACGCACATTCTTATTTTTCCAGGAAAGTGCGCCATCCAATCTAAAGTAGTCTGGTAAATCGGTTTGGTTATCTGCGCCCCAAGCCCATGAAGAACGATCTATTTGGTATTGATAGCCTAATGAGGCACCAAAGCCATTAAGGGTTGAGGTTTGGGCAAAGTTATAATTTAACCACCCATTTGTTATATGCTTGGCATGGCCCGCTATTCTATTGCCAACAACATCTGGGTTTTGGTCTTTGGTAATTTCTACATTGGTATTTGCATAGTTTAATACGATGTTTAATTCTGGTGTAACCTCTCCTTGTATATCAAATTCAATACCTTTGGATTGTACTTCTCCTAATTCAATAACAGAATTTCCAGAAGGGTCTGCGGGATCAGAAAACGCAATATTTTGTTTTGTTATTTGATAAGCCCCCAAAGAAGCTCTAAGACGACCATCAAAAAAGCGCTTCTTGAAACCACCCTCGATATCTATAGCATCAACAGGGTTTACAAGATTGCCCTCAATAGTTCTACCAGCTTGTGGTAAAAATGACTGATCGTATAATGCATAAGCTGTAAGTGTAGGAAGAATGTTTATACTTAAACCAACTCTAGGTGTAAACTCTGTATCGTTATCAGGTTTTCCTAAAGTTGTTAAGTTGGTGTATCTACCGGCTAGTGTTAATCGTATTTTATCTTCTAAAAATCCAATCTCATCTTGTAGATATACCGATCTTACTATAAAACCATTATATGGTGTACCACCATTTCTGTGTCTAATGTTTGAAGTTAAAAAACTTGGTGTGCCTGAAGTACCATAGGTAGGATTGTAAATGTTAAAAGGAGCAGTTTGATCTACAACGTAGGCAGCTTGTGTAAAGTCTGCCCAATACGCTTTGTCTGTAAAATCAAAACCAGTTAAAATTTTATGTGTTAAGGAACCCGTTTTAAATGTACCGTTTAAGAAGGCTTGGAAGTATTTTCCCAAAGACAGGGCATCCCAATCGTAAATAAATCTTGTGGCATCACCTCCAGGGGTAATACTGGCCCAGGCTGAATAACCATCTTGGTCATATCTTAAATAGTTAAACTTTGCTTCTACATCCCAATTCTTGGAAAAGGCATGTTTAAAACTTGTAAAGAATACAACTTGTTCAATATCTGTCGCCGGATAATTGGTGTCTACAAACTTAAAGTCCCTATCCAAGCTTCCATAGCCATCTTCAGTAGGTGCAAATATATAGGCGGCGCCAATTAAGCTTTCTGCTTTTTCAAAATTCAATTCTGTCGTTAATGATGTTTTATCTGAAAGATTAAAAGTTAAAGCAGGTGCTATGGCAAAGCGATCTACATTTTCATCGCCTCTATGTGAATCTGTAGTTTGATACATGCCATTGAAGCGATACAAGATGTTACCACTTTTGGTTAATTTGCCCCCAAAATCTACAGCGCCTCTAAAAAAATCAAAACTACCACCAGAAAGTGAGATGTTGGCAACGCTGTTTGCCGTTGGTTTTTTAGTGACTATGTTATAAAATCCGCCAGGTTCTCCTGCCGACATCATAAAGCCTGAAGGTCCTTTAACAAATTCTACTCGGTCTACAAGACTCATATCTTCAGCTAAAGGCCCCCAAGTATCCAGAAAGTTAAAACCATTTCTAAAAGCGGGTATTCTAAACCCTCTCATGTTTATTCTGGCAAAGTGTCCCCAATGTTCTATCATGGTTACACCACTAACATTTCTTATAACACCATCCATAATACTTGTTGCTTGTTGGTCTTGTAACAATTCGCTACTAATTACCTGGATGTTTTGAGGAAGCTTAATCAATTCACCTTTTAAACGTAAGGAAGAAGATGTTTCCCTTTGTACATATTTGTTGTTCTTTTTATGTCCGTTAACAACAACTTCGCTTAGTTCTTCTTCGCTATCATTTAGAACAATGGTGGGTATTGTAGTAGTTTGCTCGCTAACTACAGTAATAGTAATATTTTGACTTTTATAGCCAATGTACGATATGCTTAAGGTATATGTGCCAGCATCAATACCATTTATACTATAGCTGCCAGTATTGTTTGTAACAGTACCAACCCCCAAATTATTTATTGAGATATTAACATTGGATAGGGGTTTTTCTTGACTGGAAATGACTTTTCCTTTAATGTTTCCTTTTTGTGCATACATAGATGCAGAAAAAATAATTGTTGTTAAGAGTATTAATTTATTTATCATTACTTTTGTTATTTATATTTAGTCTAAATAAGTTTAGTGCAAAAATAGAATGGTTTTTTAATTAATAAATGACGCGATTTGGAAAAAAAAAGACGCAAAGGCAAAAAGTTTAATCAGATAGATTTGGTGGATTTGGAGCTTAATTTAAAAGCATATATTTCTAAAGAAATAGATAGAACCGAGGAAGAAGGCTTGTTGCGGGTAACATACAAAGTATTATCAAAATTTGGAAAGGGTAGTATTGTAGAGTTTTGCTTTAGTGGCATTACCCTATCTATTAGTAAATTTATACTGAATAATGATTTTATTATTTATAATAAGAGTGAGAAAAACAAGCTTCAATTGTCTTTTTTATTGGAAGGTGAAAAAATAATATGTATTGATAATCAAAAAGAAGAGTTTCCTTATGGAAGTCATGAATCTTATATGGCGTTTATTAAAACATATCATGGGTATAATAAAATTTTTGGGGACAAGCCATTTAAAGAGATTAAGATAACCTTGCCAGATTGTTTTTTAGAGAACTATGGTTTAAAACAAGGTGTTGATTTTAAAGAAGTTACCGATAAAAACTTAATCATTCCTATTACCAATGATTTATTTACGGTACTATCGGCTTTTGATACTAAGCACATAGGTGTTACTAAAAAACTACTATTGGAATCGAAAGTATTGGAAATTGTGGCACTACAGATAGAAAATTATAAACAATCTCATTCCAAAAACCTTAAAGACCTAAACCAAAAGAAAATAAAAAGACTCTATCAATTAAAACAGCATTTAAAGGATCATTTGCATATAAACTACTCAATTAATCAATTATCTAGGGAGTTTGGATTAAATGAAACAGAATTAAAATATGAATTTAAGCGGGTTTTTGAATGTACTATAAATCAATATCACATGTTAGAAAAAATGCGAAGGGCCAAATATTTATTGCAAAATACTGAACTCCCTATCTACCAGATAGCTGAAGAAGTTGGATATAAAAATGCGACCCACTTTAGTGCTGCGTTTAAACGCTTTTTTAACGAAACCCCTAGAGTATGTAGATCTAAAATATAAAGCTGTTAGATTCTAAAGATTCCACCAATAGCTATAATACGTTGTAAATAAAAGAAATGCTGTGAAGCACTTTCAAGTATATTGCTAGTGGTTCTAATATCGGGCATATCAATATAGCCTCCCTTTAAATCGGTTTCAATGAAAAAATGTTTAAAAAATGTAAAGATAAAACCGGCATTAAGAGAAAAGCCATATCCTGCAAGATGGAATTCATCATACCGATCTTTTTCAAGTAAAGTAGTATTTGTTTTAGGGTAAAGAACACCCCCTCCAATACCTTCTGTAATATTTATTTGAAATTTATCAATATTCCTGATATTAAAGATTGAAGAAATATCATCCATACGAGCAATCTCTATATACACATAGTTTAAACCATTGGTATGTTCAAATTTTAAAAAGTCTTCCGAAACTAAAAACGATTCATTATTATAGTCACCATTATATATAGCCCCGTCTTCATTGCTAGGAAGGTTTATGGAACCATCTAGCTTTCTGTTTTCATTACGTTGCATGACATATTTCATATGATCGACTCCTAATGAGATAACATATTTATTAGATATAAAGTATCCTATTTTAATATTGGTTTGAGGTATAGTAATACGTGTTGGATTAATATAGTCAACATGCCAGCCTTTGGGTTTATCTTTTGCTGTAGCTTCTTTAATAGTAAAGTCGTAGTTTTCACCTTTAAACCGAATATCTGATTTTGTATAGGATTCTCGATTACCACCCCAGCTAATAAAGAATTTGCCCTTTTGGTTTGCCATATATTTTATAGGTTGAGTTTCTTGTGCCGAAGTTTGAATGAAAATTAATAGAATGGCTAAACCTATAAAAGGCTTTAGATGGTTTTTTATCATGTAAAATATGTTTACAGGGCGTTAATGGTTTTTCTAATAGCTACTAAATTTGTAAGCAGTTTTTCTAAATTATCTAGATGTAGCATATTAGCGCCATCACTTTTTGCATTTGCTGGGTCAAAATGTGTTTCAATAAACAATCCATCTACATGGTTAACCACGCCAGCCCTGGCAATAGTTTCAATCATCTCAGGTCTACCACCAGTAACACCTGTACTTTGATTAGGTTGTTGTAAGGAATGTGTAACATCTAGAACAGTTGGTGCGTATTGGCGCATGGTAGGAATGCCCCTAAAATCTACAATCATGTCTTGATAGCCGAACATAGTGCCCCTGTCTGTAATCCAGGCATTGTTGTTGCCAGAGTCCTTAACTTTTTGTACTGCATGTTTCATGGCTTCGGGACTCATAAACTGGCCTTTTTTAAGATTTATAACCTTACCTGTTTTAGCTGCAGCAACAACCAAGTCGGTTTGTCGAACCAAAAAAGCAGGAATTTGTAGTACATCTACATATTGTGCAGCCAATGCCGCATCAGATATTTCATGTATATCTGTTATGGTAGGTATGTTAAAGGTGTTAGATACTTTTTTTAGGATATTTAGAGCCTTTTCATTTCCAATACCAGTAAAGCTGTCCACCCTACTGCGATTGGCTTTTTTAAAACTACCTTTAAATATATAAGGTATTTCTAGTTTTTCTGTAATGCCAACTACTTTTTCTGCAATTCGCAAAGCCATATCCTCGCCCTCAATAGCACAAGGGCCACATAAAAGGAAAAAATTGTTTGAAAGGCTATGCTTTATGTTTGGAATGTCTTGAAGAATCATCAACTTAAAGGTGAAATATTTTAAGCGACAAATATAGGCATTTTTAAAATGCGCTTTTTAAACTATTCCTAATAATCCATAAAGCCATTAATAGATTGCTAAAAACAAACAAGCCACCGTAGAAGGCAATGTCTTCTGGACTGGAAATAAGGCCGACTCCCCGATATAGATCCAAAAGGTATGCTACCACCAGATATGATGACAGACAAACAAAGGTGATACCCAGTGTAAAGTTTAGGTTTTTATTGGGTTTTATAATTTGCCATAAAAAGGGAGTGGCAAACAATAAAATAGGATAGGCTGAAATGCCTACTGTTTTATTAACGTTAGTAAACCAATAGATAGTTACTACTATAAAATAGAGATAGGGGATAAACTTTGAATACTTATTAAAATATTTCATTTTTGAGAGATTGAGAGGTTTAAATGTGCAATTTACTTTTGCTAAGATATTAAATAATTAAAATATACTTAGTTGCTTATATTCAGTATATTAACGAAAATTAAAAAAACAAATTATATTAAGATTAAATAATAGCATTTATTTAACCAAATAACAAAATATGGTGTACCTTTGCACGCTTAAAATAAGGCACTATTATGGCTAACATTAAAAACATAGCAATCATTGCTCACGTAGACCACGGTAAGACCACTTTGGTTGATAAAATTATGTATCACTGTCAATTATTCAGAGAAAATGAAAATACGGGTGATCTTATACTTGATAATAATGATCTAGAGCGCGAAAGAGGTATTACCATTACATCTAAAAACGTTTCAGTAATATATAAAGACACAAAAATTAATATTATTGATACTCCAGGTCACGCCGATTTTGGTGGTGAAGTAGAGCGTGTCCTTAATATGGCTGATGGTGTGTTATTATTAGTTGATGCCTTTGAAGGCCCTATGCCGCAAACACGCTTTGTGTTACAAAAGGCTATCGACTTAGGTTTAAAGCCTTGTGTGGTTATTAACAAGGTTGATAAAGAAAACTGTACCCCTGATGAAGTGCACGAAAAGGTGTTTGACCTTATGTTTGAATTAGGAGCTGAAGAATGGCAATTGGATTTTCCAACGGTTTATGGATCAGCTAAAAACAATTGGATGAGTGAAGATTGGAATAATCAAACAGAAAATATAGAACCTTTATTGGATATGGTTATTGAACATATTCCTGCCCCTAAGATTGAGTCGGGTACTACACAAATGTTAATTACATCGTTGGATTATTCATCTTTTACGGGAAGAATAGCTATAGGACGATTAACAAGAGGTGAATTAAAGGCGGGACAAAATATTTCTTTAGTAAAAAGAAATGGAAGCATTGTTAAGTCTAAAATAAAAGAGCTACATATTTTTGAGGGTCTAGGGCGTAAAAAAGTTGAGGAAGTACAAACTGGAGATATCTGTGCCATTGTAGGACTTGAAGGTTTTGAGATTGGTGATACAGTAGCTGATTTTGAAACCCCCCAAGGGTTAAAAACCATAGCTATTGATGAACCAACCATGAGTATGCTTTTTACCATTAATGATTCGCCATTTTTTGGAAAAGACGGTAAGTATGTAACATCTAGACATATAAAAGACCGATTAACAAAAGAACTGGAAAAAAACCTGGCACTTCGTGTGGAAGAAACGGATAGTGCTGATAAATTTATGGTTTTTGGACGCGGCGTTTTACATTTATCTGTTTTAATTGAAACTATGCGTAGGGAAGGTTATGAACTTCAAATAGGCCAGCCACAAGTAATCATTAAAGAAATTGATGGTGTAAAATGTGAGCCTGTTGAAGAAATGACCATTGATTTACCAGAGGAGGTTTCTGGTAAGGCCATTGAAATGGTGACACTGCGTAAAGGTGAAATGTTAAGTATGGAAGCCAAGGGGGAGCGTATGGTTTGTCAGTTTATAATCCCATCCAGGGGTATTATTGGTTTAAGAAATCAATTGTTAACTGCAACTGCCGGAGAGGCTATTATGGCACATCGCTTTAAAGAGTATCAGCCATTAAAAGGCGGTATTCCTGAAAGACAAAATGGAAGTTTAGTATCTATGGAAAAAGGACAGGCCATACCTTATTCTATAGACAAGTTACAAGAAAGAGGTAAGTTTTTTGTAGATCCCGGAGAGGATATTTATGAAGGCCAGGTGATTGGTGAGAATTCCCGTGGTGATGATATGACTGTAAATGTTACCAAGACCAAGAAGTTAAGCAACGTACGTTCTTCAGGAGCCGATGACAAGGCTAAGATTGTACCAGCTATCAAGTTTTCTTTAGAAGAAGCTTTAGAATATATACAAAAAGATGAATATGTTGAGGTGACCCCTAATCACTTACGATTACGTAAAATTTACTTAACCGAGGTAGAGCGAAAACGAAACAAAACTATATAATATGGAATTCTTAGGAATTTCGTTTGTTGAATGGGTTGGATATGCAGCCATGGCCACAGTCTTAATCTCATTCTTAATGAAATCGGTTGTTAAGCTACGAATAGTAAATGCCTTAGGGTGTTTACTATTTGTGCTTTATGGTTTTTTGCTAGAACCATACTCTAAGCCTATTATAATTACCAATACTGCCATTCTTTGCATTAATCTGTATTATTTATTAAAAAAATAACAGATTTATATGGTGTAAAATTTCTTACGAATTAAGATTGTATTTGTGTTGTTACACGAAATGATTTTGTATATTTGATTCCTTGAAAAGGGTAACGAGTTGAACATCTCGTTATTTGTAAATTGCATACTCTTGAGATTAAACCATCTAAATTACTGAAACAGGTAAACTTTATATTAATTGAAAAAATTAATAGATTATATAAAAACTAACGTTTTAATTAAAGTTACTTCGTTGCAAATGGCTTCTGTGCTAACCAGATTGATTGCTGGGTTATTAACATCAAAGGCCATAGCCGTATTTATAGGACCAACTGGTTTGGCTTTGATTGGTAATTTGAGAAATTTTGTAAGTGCTTTTCAAACCATGTCAATTTTAGGCACTTATAATGGTTTGGTAAAGTATATCTCAGAGTTTAAAGACGATGTTGAAGAACTCAGCAAGACCATATCTACAGTATTCTATTTAGGGTTTATATCAACAATTCTGGTGTCATTTTTCTGCTACTTTAACGCAGAATTTATTAATGACTTAATTTTCCCTTCTTATAACAATTACGCCTACGTTATAAGAATTTTTGCTATTGTATTGCCATTTTATGCCTTGAACATGTTTTCATTTTCAATAATGAATGGCTTTTCCAAATACAAAATTCTTATCATAATTAATATAATAGGTCAGATATTAAGTGTATCCGTTGCCTTACTTTTAATTTATCAAAATAGGATGGAAGGTGCTTTAATATCGGTTGTTATTGCAGAGTCGTTAATCTTTTTAATCACCTTGGTAGGTATAACAAATAGGCGTAGTTTAGTGCCGTTAATAAAAGTGAACAGTGTAAGTTTTGATTTTTTAAAAAAGATGAGCACATACTCGCTCATGACACTTTTTACAGCTGTTTTGTTGCCATTTATAACCATAGCTATCCGTATGTACATTATTGAGAATGTAGGTTATAAAGATGCAGGTTTTTGGGAGGCCATGACAAGAATATCTAAGTATTATTTAATGTTAGTTAGCTCATTGATGGCGCTGTACATCTTGCCAAGATTTTCTGAAATCGAAGATGTTAAGGAGTTTAGGAAAGAGGTTTTTAGTTTTTACAAAACAATAATTCCTATATTACTTATTGGGCTAATACTAATATATCTATTAAGATCTTTTATTGTAAGTTTTATTTTCACAAATGAATTTAAGCCCGTTGAAAATTTGTTCTTATGGCAATTGTTGGGAGATTTTTTAAAGGTATTATCAACCGTGATTGCCTACCAATTTTTAGCCAAAAAAATGTTTTGGCATTATATTTTAACAGAAGCGTTTTTAATTATAATTTTATATACAACAAGCATCTATTTCATCGATCTTTTTGATAGTGTAACAGGTGCGGTTGTGGCACATTTTGTGAGTTATATTATGTATTATAGCATCATTTTATTCATATTTGGGAGTTCGCTTTTTGGGGTGCCAAGGGAATAAGAAGTCTTAATGAATCATTTTAAAAGTTTGCACCGTGAACTTTTATAGCGTTTGATGGTTTTATTTTTTAATTTTGAATGTAAATATATATTATGCAATTTTTATATTTCGATCCAGGTTTAGGAGCCATGATAGTTCAGGCGATTGTAGCGGCTGTAGCGGGTGTTTTAATGTTTTCAAAAAATCTGGTTTACAAACTTAAAACGTTTTTAGGTATAATTAAGAAAGACGATTTCTATGAAGATATAGATATGCATGATTCTGATTTTAAAAATGAATCCAAAAGCGATAAATAAACTAAATCACTCAGCTTCTTTTAGGGATCCCTCCGGTTCCATTTTTATTGAAGATGGGATTATTAAACGTAGTATCAACCCAATCTACTTTAAACAATACAGAACTTTAATTGAAAAAGGTTTATTTGATAAATTATTTGCGTCAAGATTACTCATAAAGCATGAAGAGCTAGCTGCCAATGATAAACAAATAATTATACAGCCAGAACAAGTTTCTTTCATAACATACCCTTATGAGTGGAGTTTTAACCAATATAAAGAAGCTGCTTTAATAACACTTAAAATTCAAAAGTTCTGTTTGGATAATGATATGTCTCTTAAAGATGCTTCTGCCTTTAATGTGACATTTCATAAAGGAAAAGCAATTTTTATAGATACATTGTCCTTCGATTTTTACAAAGAGAATGAGCCTTGGAGAGCATATAAACAATTTATAACACATTTTTTTGGCCCACTTCTTTTAGCTTATTACCATGGGGCAGATGTCTTAAAATTAATGAAAAACTATATTGATGGTGTACCTGTTAAAGTATTGTCTTCCATGTTGCCTTACAAAACAAAATTTAGTCCTTTAATTTATTCAAATATACATTTATTAGCAAAGTATGAGGACAGCTATCAAAAGGGCGATCAAAAAAACATAAAAAAAGCATCATTAGGAAAGAAAGGACAATTAGCTATTATTAAAAGCCTGTATGATTATATACAACGGTTGGATTGTAAAGGACGCTCTGAATGGGGAGATTATTATAATAAAATTAATTATTCGGAATCGGCATTTATTCAAAAATCAAATATTATAAATCTGTGGGTAAATCGGCTAAATACAAAAACCTTAATTGATATTGGGGGAAATGATGGCACTTTTGTTAGGGAAATTAACAAGCCCATAGCACAGGCTTTAGTGTGCGATATAGATAATAATGCGGTAGATTTAAATTACAAAGCCTTAAAAAGTAATAAAGAAAATTATATTACGCCTTTTATTTTAGATGTGCTAAATCCCTCCCCATCTTTAGGATTTAATAGTAAAGAACGCCAGTCTTTTTTGGATAGAATAAAAGTTTTTGGACCGGAATTAACAATGGCTCTGGCTATTATTCACCACATATCATTGTCCGGTAACATTCCATTTGCCATGTCTGCTGAGTTTTTTGCATCATTTTCTAAATATTTAATTATTGAGTTTCCAAAACGGGAAGATTCTTGGGTAATAAGATTATTAAATGCTAAAAGAGAGTTTAAAACGCATTTTAATTTTTATAATGTCCAGTCTTTTGAGCAGGCTTATAGCACCTTTTTTAATTTAATTGAAAAACAAGAGATTAAGGATTCCGAGCGCATAATATACTTGTTTAAGAGGAAAAATGATTAGGAAGCTAAGGACACATATTTTAAATTTTATAAAGAGTTCGAATAATCCTCCATTACTTATAGGCTTATCAGCTGGGCTTTATCCATTTTTAAAATACTATGATTCTAATTTTACCTTAGTCAATTCATTAGAACATTTAATCGTATTTGTTTCATTGTTTTTATTAACTCCTGTATTTCTATCGTATTTAGCTAAAAAAACAGCTATTAAGATACATCTTATTAAAAAGTATAAGAAACTCTTACTGTCACTTGTTAACTTTAATTTTTTTATATCACTTGTAATTATAAGTACCTGGGGAATCAAAAAGGAAAACTTGATTTTAGGTATACTCATTGCTACATTGAGTAGCTTTTTATTAAAAAATTATCTTAAGAAGGTAGTTGTTTTTCAGTTATTAATGGCGGTATTAATTGTGCCAAAATTAGTTCCGGACCTATACAGTCAATGTTTTATAAAAAATGATTGGAGCCATTTAATGGATGACATTAAAAATGTCAAATTTAAAGAGAAACCAAATATTTATTTTATTCAACCAGACGGCTATGTAAATAAAAAGACTTTAGAAAATGAATTGTATAAATTGGACAGTGATTTGTATGACTGGCTTGGGCAAAAAAACTTTAAGGTTTACAGTGACTTTAGGAGTAATTATCCTTCTACTTTAGTCTCTAATGCCTCTATGTTTACAATGAAACATCATTATTTTGGTGAGACTTTGTTTCCTTCATTAGAGATGCCAAATGCCAGGTCAATAATAAATGGGAATAATGCCGTAATAGAAATCCTCAGAAATAATGGTTATACAAATCATTTTATAGTTGAAGATGAATACTTTCAACAAAATTTAGTAGACAATAAGTACGATTATCATAATATTTCATTAAAAGAAATTTCTTTTTTTAGCAATGGCCAGAACATAAAAAGAAGCGTTTATAATGATTTTGAAAATGTACTCAATAGTCATATGAATGCTGCAAATCCCAAGTTCTTCTTTATTGAAAAACTCATTCCTCATCATGTACATTTTAAAGCGTCTATTAATGTTGAGCGGAAAGCGTATTCAAAAAAAATAAGAGAAGCCAATGTTTGGATAAAAAAAATGGTAAATCTTATAAATGAAAAAGACCCGACAGGAATAATCGTTATTGTTGCAGACCATGGTGGATGGGTTGGCATTGAAAACTATAAAGATTTTCATTTAACTACAGATAAATTTTGTGTTAATTCTATATTCAGTACTTTGTGTGCTATTAAATGGGAAACATAGACAGTCCGGAATATGATAAAGCATTAAAAACTAATGTGAACATATTCAGAGTCTTATTTTCTGCTTTAAGCGAAACACCTTCCTTTTTAAATTATTTGGAAGAAGATAGTAGTTACCAGTTGCGTAGAGAGAATTTATTTATGTTGGGCGTGTATAGGTTAATTGACCAAAACGGAAATATAATTAATGAAAATATAGAAGAGCACAATCTATGAGTGGGTTTAAGGTCTTTCAGTATACTCCAGGTTTTTACAGTCAATGGAATCTCTTTGTTGATGAAGCTAAGAATGCCACGTTTTTGTTTCACAGAGATTTTATGGGATACCATGCCGATAGATTTGAAGACTTTTCATTACTCATTTTTAAAAAAGATAAACTGGTTTCAATATTGCCTGCAAATAGGGTTGGGAATACAATTTTTTCTCATCAGGGTTTGTCTTATGGCGGATTAGTTTTAGGCTATAAGAGTACCTTTGCAGATGCTTTGGGTATCTTCGAGTCTGTTTTAAAATATTTAAAACATCAGGGTATAAAAACAATGAAATTAAAGTTGCTTCCAAAAATATATCACTCATTACCCAGTGATGAAATAGATTATATTTTGTTTAAACTCGAAGCGAAACTTTATAGAAGGGATATTACAACTTCAATAGACCAATTAAATCATTTTAATTTAAATTCATTAAATAGAAAAAGAAATTTAAAAAAAGCCAAACAATCCAATTTAACCGTTGGGGAAACACAAAATTTAGAGGTCTTTTGGTTACGAGTTTTGACCCCTAATTTAAAAATGAAATTTAATATTTTGCCAGTACACTCTTTACAGGAAATAGTGTCGCTAAAACACAAATTTCCACAGAATATAAGGCAGTTCAATGCTTACTCTGATGAGGGTGTTGTTGCTGGAGTTACAGTTTTTGAAACAAAACATGTTGCACATTTACAATATATTTCCAGACTTAATGAAGAGCGTTCCATAGGAGCGCTCGATCTTATATTGGATTATATTATCAATAATGTTTACAAAACAAAGAGGTACTTTGATTTTGGAATATCTAATGAAGAAGAAGGTCGTTTTATCAATGAAGGGTTGCAAAGGTGGAAGGAAAGTTTTGGAGGGAGCTCTATTTCAAGTGATTTTTATGCGATAGAGGTAGCTAACTACAAACTTTTAAAAAATGTCTTTATATGATTAAGTTCCTGGATCTTTATAAAGTAAATAAACGTTTTCAAGAAGAGTTTAAAAATGAGTTTCAAATATTTTTGGATTCAGGGAATTATATTTTAGGTGAGCAAGTTTCGAAATTCGAGACAGAGTTTGCGGGTTATTGTGGTGTTCAGTATTGTGTAGGGGTTAGTAATGGACTCGATGCTCTTAAATTAATTTTTGAAGCATATAAGGTACTGGGAATACTTAAAAAAGGCGACGAAGTGTTAGTCCCGTCCAATACCTACATAGCATCCGTGTTGGCAATAAGCAATTGTGGACTAAAGCCAATATTGGTAGAACCGGACTTGAGTAGTTTTAATATAGACCCTCTGGGGTTGGAAAAGGTTATATCTTCTAAAACAAAAGCTGTTTTAGGAGTGCATTTGTATGGAAAATTATACGATGTAAATCAACTGGAAGCTATTTGCAATAAACACAACTTGTTACTCATTGAAGATGCTGCCCAAGCACATGGCGCAACGCATGTAGATGACCGAAAAGCCGGTAATCTATCCCATGCTGCTGCGTTTAGTTTTTATCCCACAAAAAATTTGGGAGCTTTAGGCGATGGTGGTGCTGTTACAACCAATAATAGTGAATTGGAACAAGCAATAAGAAAATTGAGAAATTATGGAAGGTCTTCAACTTATGAATACGAGATTAAGGGAAATAATTGCAGACTGGATGAACTTCAAGCCTCTTTTTTAAGAATAAAACTAAAGTATATTGACAGCGATAATACGGATCGGCAAAAAATGGCCAAATTTTATTCAGATAATATTAAATTAAACGATATAGTGCTTCCCGAATATGGCGATTTGACATCTCATGTTTTTTACCAGTTTGTTATAAGACACCCGGAACGGGACAGACTAAGGAGGTTTTTATTGAAGAATGGTATCGAAACACTCATCCATTACCCGATACCCATACACAAACAAAAAGCATACAAAGAATGGAGTCATTTAACATTGCCTGTCACAGACATAATCCATAAAGAGATTATAAGTTTACCGTTAAATGTAACGTTGACCCAAACGGAAATTAGTAAAGTAACTTCAGTAATAAATAAGTTTCATTGAATCTGTTTAATAAACATAAGGATTTATTTTTAATAAAATTATTTTCGGTTAATTTTCTGGGAGTTTTTAGTAAATCACTACTAGTGATTATTTCACAAAAAATAGTCGCTGTATTTTTAGGTCCGGAAGGTATGGCATTGGTTGGTAATATGAAGAATGCCATTGCTTTACTAGGCTTGGGGTCTACCACTGGTGTGGACCAGGGAGTTTTAAATTATCAATCGAAATACGAAAATAGAAAGCACTTATTGCAAAAGCTGTACGGAACCTCTTTGGCTTTTAGTTTAATAGGTAGCATAAGTATGTTTTGTGTCTTGTTTTTTTGGGCCAAATTTTGGAGTAATTATTTATTTAATACACCAGACTACAATTATTTATTCATCATTTTATCTTTCCTGACTCCTTTTGCTGCAATTTATAACTTATGTTTCAGTATCATCAATGGGCAATCCAATTATAAGAAAGCCACCATAATTTCATTCATTTCTCATGCTTTTTCAATCTTGTTGGTGCTATCGTTGGTTACTTATTATAAATTATCAGGTGTATTATTAGCAGTTACACTAACACCTGTTCTACAATTATTGACCTTGTCTGTTTTTGCTAAAAAAGAAATATTGTTGCTTTTTAAAAGTAGAGTACGACTTAATAAAGTATTCAGATCAAAATTAATGGGTTTTGTTATAATGTCTCTTGCAGCAGTACTTTTAAGTAATGTTGTTGATATTGAATTGAGAAACTATCTAATAGATAAACTTTCAAAAGAAGAAGCTGGATACTGGACAGCTATTTCTAGTTTGTCAAATTATTATTTATCCTTCATGCCAGGTTTTTACATGCTTTATTTATTACCAAAATATGCCCAAATTGAAAATTTTAAAGCGTATAAATTAGAATTGATACGTATTTATAAAATCATCATACCAGTGATTGTATGCTTATTTATTGGAATTTATATATGCAAGGATATTATAATTAGTATGCTGTATTCAAAGGCATTTTTACCTATGAAAGAACTTTTAAAGTGGCAGTTGGCTGGTGATTTAGTGAAAGTTATTGCGGTTATCATGGCATATCAATTAGTAGCTAAAAATAAGTGGAAGTTATTTATATTAACAGAAGTTGTATCCTATGGTTTGTTGTATTTTTTTGGGATTTATTACATGGAAAGATTTGGAGTTGAAGGTATAGTATTTGCTCACTTTATGCGTTACATGTTATATTTGTTAATTATTGCGTGGTCGGTTAAATACACGTTCAAAAAAAATATCATGTAATTTGGAAACAAGTAAGGTAAAAATGTTGGATATACCAATAATCAAGGATATTAGAGGTAATCTAGGAATAATTGAAAAGGATGTAGTACCTTTTAAAATAAAACGTCTGTATTATTTGTTTGACGTACCCAGTGGTTCAAATCGTGGAGGGCATGCTCATAAAGAATTAAATCAGTTTATAGTTGCCTTAAGTGGTAGTTTTGATGTAACAATAAAAATAGGGACTGAAGTAAATAAGATTACACTTAATAATCCTGCAAAGGGGGTGTTAATTAGTTCATGTATTTGGCGGGAATTGGATAATTTTTCTTCAGGTGCTGTTTGTTTGGTAGTAGCATCAGATGTGTATAAGGAAGAAGATTATATATATGATTTTGATGAATACCTACTTTATTTTTCTAAACATGGATTGAAGTCCTCTGAAAAATGAAAATTGACTTGATAAATAATTAAAAAAATCAATGCTGCTTCTATGACCTTTAAGATTAGCATACATAGTTTTACCAAGCAATTTATCACCAAAATAGCCGGCTAAATAAAGACAACTTTTATTCGATATTTTTAGGTGATCTGATAATACTTCTGGGGGCAGGTTGTATTTTTTTGAAAAAAATGTTACCAAATGCAGCATTTGTCTGTTCAGTGTCAATTGTAATTTAAAGTCTTTTTTATGACTGTATGAATCAGCATGGACTCTATATACACTTAAAGAGTCATTAATTCTATCAAAAGGCGTGTGCATTATTAAGTCAACTAATATTGGGTAATCCTCAATAGTAATTTCCATTTTTATATATTTTTCAAAATCTACATATTTTAATAAGTATGTTTTACTGTAACAAATCCCCACTGGATATATTTGACCGGTTAGTACCAGGTGTTTATAATGTTTTTCAGGGCAGCTTATTTTAGATTTGTTCTCAAATTTTTTAATAGTATTGGTTTTTGTAAATACCTTGTCAAAGCCACTATCAACAAAACCGAGTTCGGGGTTTTTTTGAAAGACTTCAACCATTTTTTGTAGAGCATAGTTTTCCTTTAAATAGTCGTCCCCGGCAATATCAAAAACATAATCACCTCTACAACGATCTAGTGTGTCTTTAAAGTTTTTTAATATTCCTAATCGTGTTTTGTTTTGCTTGTAATTTATAAGATTGAGGTGCTTTTCAGCATATAAATTGAGTATGTTAGGAGTATTATCAGTCGAGCTGTCATCACCTATTACAATCTCAAAAATAAAAGAAGTTTTTTGGTTTAGTATAGATATGAGGGTTTCTTCAATATAACTTTCGCAATTATAGGTTAAAAGGTGTACGGAAAGTAATGGTTTTGAATTCATATTTAAAAAGAAGAAATTCTAATGTTTTTTCTCAAAAGAAAACATTTAAACTTATGAAGTAAAATAACAAAAAGAAAAGGACTTTTAATTAAAACGCGTTGTTTGATAGAAAGGTTTTTAAAATCGATGCTTTTAAATAAAGCGTTCATCTTTTCTTGGTTTTTTTCTAATTTATATTGATATGCGAAAACATACCTATAAACATCTATAAACTTTTTTATAGATGGAATGTCCTTAATTTGTTTTTCATAATAATCCAAATCGGGAATTGTTTTTCCATGAATTCCATTTCGAGTAATTTGGTTGGGAACATTAAAATTTTTTTCAATCCCTGCTATGTAGTAATAGGCTATTTCAAACTTACAGCAATATTTTAAGTAAAAATCAATATCCTCAGCGTAGTTGATTTTAGGGTCGAAAACATCATATTGACCAGTGATGCTTTTTTTAAAAGCTAAAGAACTTGGACAAAATATAGATTGATATACGTTTGCTTTGAAAAAATCATCAATTTTAAAATATTTGTCCTTTAACCTTTTGGGAATATTTTTTTTAGGCTCTAAAAAAAAGTGATTGCTATGTTTTTCTAAATAATCTGTACCATAAATGCTTGCTTCCGGAAACTTGTCGCATAAGACTTTTATGTTTTCAAGGTAATTTGGAAACCAAATATCATCAGCATCAAGTAGTGCTATTATTTTTCCTTTTGCAAGACTAATGCCTTTGTTTCTGGTTTCAGAGAGTCCTAATTGCTTATCGTTTTCAATTATTTTAATTCTCCTATCATCTATGCTTTTTGCCCTGTTTAAGCCATTATCAGTACTATTGTCATTTATCAAGATAACCTCAAAATTGGTAAATGTTTGATTTGTAACACTTTTTAAAGTGTGCTCAATGTAGTCTTCTTTGTTGTATAACGGAATGATTACAGAAAAAAAAGGTCTCATTTTTTTAAAGATATATAACAAAGGTAAAATAACCTGTAGAAGTCAAAAATAAATAAACTTGGTTGGGATGAATTTAATTTTCTTCTAAAAAAAACATGATGTTTTTTGTATAAATGAGCAAAAAAATAATTTAAATAAAACTTTTTGCTCAAAATGTAAGCTTTGTTTAGCGTTGTATAATTTTTTGGTATGAGGTTGTTATCAGCCAGATACGCTAATGCTTGAACAGAATCTAAAGATTTATTTAGAAATGTTTGATTTTTTTCAATACCCAGATGGTAAACGGGGTTTTCCAAGTGCTTAATACTTATTTTATTCGTTTTGAGACTATAAGAGAACAAAGTATCCTCATGCCTTAAATTGGGAATGCTCTCATTGAATTTTGTATTATTAAAAACATCTTTTTTAATTAGGAAATTGAGAGTTAAAAATCTTAAATAAGGCTTTTTATTTCTTTGCGTAACATTCAGTGCTTCTCTTTTATTTCCATAAACCCAACGTAGCGTATATACTTTTTTGGGTCTATTAAATTCGTATTTTATGCCTCCATAGATCACTTCTGTATCATGGGAAATATTATTCAGATAATTTTCAATAAAATTATCTTTTATCGGCATGGTATCTGCATCCAGAAATAATAGCCAATCAAACTTCGCATTCCTAGCCAATAAATTTCTAATAGAGCTACGGCCTAAATTATTTGTTAATTCTTTAAATAAACAATATTCAAAGGTATTAATGGCGTTGTTTTTTTTGTTTAAGTCAGAATTAGAGCCATCATCATATACCAATATTTCGAAAACAATGTTGCAACTTATACATTGGGCGTGCAAATTTTTTACTAGATGAGTTGTGTAATGATTATATGTTGGAATTAGAATAGATAACATTATTTAATGCCAATTAAGACCATTTCATTCGGATTATAGCCAAAATAGGCATGATTTTCAATAGTATTAAAACTTCTTTTTGTAACTCTAAATCCATCATTTTCAAGCCTTTTTTTCAACCCATCAACCGAATAAACCCGCACGTGGTCTTCTTGGCCAAAATGTTTTAATCGGTCTTTAGGCAAGACAATAGTTTCATCTTCATAAATGGCACCTTCCTTAAAAGGGGTTTGCAAATATACTGTTCCTTTAGGTTTTAAAACCCTATGAAGCTCAGAAATAGCTTTTTTATCATCCAAAACATGCTCTAAAACATGATAACATATGATGCTATCAAAGGTGTCGTTATCTTGATTTATAGAAGTGATGTCAAAGGCATGATCTGCCAGAAACTCGTTATTAAAATCAGAGCTTATATAATGGATGTTTGGAATGCGTATAAGTTTTCGATACAGACTTCTCGAAGGTGAGAAATGAAGTATATTACCATTTAAAGCGTTGTTTTCTTTAAGTAAACTCCAAAGTGCTCTATTGCGGGATAGACTACCACAGTAGGGGCAAAGTAAATCGCCATCTTTTAAATTAACAAAACGCCTTAATTTTTTATTACAAATATTGCATTGGTACTTATTTCCAGAATAAAACAGTCCATAGCACTTTCTAAAAAACAATTCATTTTCAAAAAGGAATTTTTTTGGAATTACAGAACGAATAATTTTTTTAAGGAAATAATACATAAAAAATCACCCCTTCCGTTGCACGACCTCATAAACCTGATTCTCGTCACATTTCAATGTTTTGCTTGGGTATTTTAAAAGCAACGCATAATCATGTGTAGCCATCAAAATCGTATTGCCATTTTTATTGATGTCTTGTAATACCTCCATAACCTCAATACTGGTTTGGGGGTCTAGGTTACCTGTAGGCTCATCGGCAAGAATTAATTCAGGATTGTTAAGCAACGCCCGGGCAATGGCAACACGTTGCTGCTCGCCACCAGAAAGCTCGTGGGGAAATTTAAAGCCTTTGGTTTTCATGCCCACTTTGGCTAAAACTTCTTCCACACGGGTATTCATCTCTGTTTTATCTTTCCAGCCCGTAGCTTTTAAAACGAACAGTAAATTCTCGTTAACTGTTCGGTCGGTGAGGAGTTTAAAGTCTTGAAAAACCACCCCTAACTTACGTCTTAAAAAGGGAATCTCTTTTTCCTTCAGGTGTTTTAAATCGTAATCCACAATATGACCTTCACCTTCAGTTAAAGGTAAATCCCCGTAAAGCGTTTTCATAAAACTACTTTTACCCGTACCCGTTTTTCCAATTAAATACACAAAATCACCTTTGTAAACTTCAACGTTAATGTTAGACAGCACTAAACTATCGCCCTGGTAAATAGAAGCATCTTTTAATTGTAAAATAGGATTGGACATAAAAGAAATATATTTTTTAGTGTTTGTAAATGTATTATATATAACTTAAAACCTGAAAAATTAGTTTAAAAAGTTTTAGTTTATGATTTTTATATCTGAAAGGAAACCTCTTTTACTCTAAAGGAAGTTGCCAAAACCATTTTTCCGTTTTCTGAAAGCTTAAAAGAAGTTTCTTTTTTTAATATTTATAAGGGTGATAATTCAATTTTAATAACTCGGTTTATAATTATAGCACGATTGTTGCGTTATAAGGTTTATATTAAATTATCTTTGATTTTTAAATTAAAAAAAAGCGTTAATGACTATAAAAAACAGTGTTTCCCTCTTGGTGGCCATAAGTTTTAGCTTTCAAATAATAGCCCAACAGTCTGCCACCTATACCAGCAATTTAGTAGATTACCAAAAAGCCATTTCACTATATAACAATCAGCAATATCTAGCGGCCCAATCATTGTTTGGAAGCGTGCAGAAAACAACAGATGAAGATATCCTACAGTCAGAATGCGCCTATTATATTGCCAATTGTGCCGTGCGGTTAAACCAACAAAACGCCGATAGATTGGTAGAGGATTTTGTAAAAGATTATCCAACAAGTACCAAGCGCAACACAGCGTATGTAGATGTGGCCGATTATTACTTTGTAAACGGAAAATATGCCTACGCCAGAAAATGGTATGATAAAGTAGATGAAAATGCATTAAGCAGAAATGAAAAAGAAAAGTTTAACTTCAACAATGGCTATTCAGCCTTTTCTGTAAAGCAATATCAGGATGCCAAAAAATATTTGTCGCGTGTAGAAAACTCTAAGGAATATGGCTCTCAAGCTAAGTACTACATTGGTTATATGGCTTATGAAGGGGATGATTATGATCAAGCCAATCAGTACTTCGATCAAGTGAGTGACCAAGAACGCTATAAAGAAAAACTGTCCTATTACCAAGCCGATTTAAACTTTAAGTTAGGTAATTTTGAGAAAGCCATAGCGTTGGCAAAAGCCCGTTTAGATGATAGCGATGCCGCCGAAGTATCCGAACTTTCAAAAATCATTGGTGAAAGCTATTTCAATCTAGAACAATACGCTGAAGCCATTCCTTACTTAGAGGCTTATAAAGGTAAAAGAGGTAAATGGAACAATACCGATTTTTATCAATTAGGGTATGCCCACTACAAGCAAGGTGATTATGAAAAAGCCATTTCAGAGTTCAATAAAATTATAGGAGGAAACAATGGCATTGCCCAAAATGCGTATTACCATTTAGGAGAAAGTTATATACATGTTGATAAAAAGCAAGAAGCTCTCAATGCCTTTCGATATGCATCGCAAATGGATTTCGATTTAAAAATCCAGGAAGATGCCTGGTTAAACTATGCTAAAATAAGTTACGAAATAGGAAACCCATACCAATCGGCTCCACAAGTATTGGCAGCTTATCTAGACAAATACCCTAAGACGAGCTACAAAGAAGAAATAGAAACGCTTTTGATAGACTCTTATATTACTTCAAAAAATTATCAAGAAGCACTTAAGCTATTGGAAGGTAAAAACAGTTTCGAAAATAAAGTTGCTTATCAAAAAGTGGCCTTTTATAGAGGATTGGAGTTGTATAACGACAGTAACTATTTAGAAGCCAAATCGTTTTTTAACAAATCCTTAAAAGAACCCAGAGATGTTACTTATACCGCAAGAGCCACATTTTGGAAAGCGGAATCTGATTATAACCTGAGCAATTTTGAAGACGCTTTAATTGGATTTAAACAATTTAAACAATTGCCATCGGCTGCTTCAACACCAGAATTTAAAAATATAGATTATAACTTAGCCTATACTTATTTCAAGTTGAAAAGCTATGAGCAGGCAACCCAGTATTTCAATCAATTTGTTTCTAATGGAAAGGACGACAAAGTTAGATTGAATGATGCATACCTGCGTTTAGGGGACGCCTATTTTGTTTCCAGTGAATACAGTAATGCAATTAAGGCTTATGAAAATGCCATAAAGTTAAGTGCCATCGATTCCGATTATGCCTTTTTCCAAAAAGCCATTAGTGCAGGTTATGTGGGACAAGGTTCCAGAAAGATTAAAGAATTGGAGCAGTTTATTGCAGAGTATCCAAAATCGAAGCTTCGTGATGATGCAATGTATGAGTTGGGTAATACCTATGTAAAAGCCAATGAAACTCAAAAGGCCATGCAAATGTACGACCGTTTGAACTCAGAATACCGAATGAGTTCATTTGTGCCTAAGGCATTACTGCGTCAAGGTTTGGTGTATTACAATGCCAGTGAAAATGAAAGAGCGTTGGTTAAATTTAAGCAGGTAGCCAGTGATTATGCAGGAACTCCAGAAGCAGTTCAGTCAGTATCTACGGCCCGATTGATTTATATTGATCTGGGGCGTGTTAACGAATATGCTAGTTGGGTAAAAACCTTAAACTATGTAGAGGTTACTGATGCGGACTTAGATAATGCTACTTACGAAGCAGCCGAAAAGCAGTATTTAGATAATAATACCGATAAAGCCATATCGCAATTTAATGGGTATTTAAATGAATTTCCTAACGGACTCCATGCATTACAAGCCCATTTTTATATAGCACAACTTTACTATAAAAAAGATTTGTTGGCCAATGCTGCACCACATTATAAGTATGTAATCGAAACATCACAAAACGAATATACCGAAGAAGCCCTTTCACGTTTATCACAGCATTATTTAGAAAATAAAGATTGGAATCAAGCCATACCTTTGTTAAAACGTTTGGAAGCAGAGGCGAACTTTCCCCAAAATGTGGTGTTTGCACAATCCAATTTAATGAAATCCCATTATCAATTAGAACATTATAATGAGGCAGTAGCCTATGCCGAAAAAGTACTTTCAAGTTCTAAAATAGATAATAAGATAAAGAGCGATGCCCATATTATTATAGCACGATCTGCTATAAAAACAGGTGATGAGGCTAAAGCAAAAGAGGCCTATGCTAAAGTAGAGGGTGTTGCAACTGGTGAAACAGCAGCCGAAGCCTTATATTATAATGCCTATTTTAAAAACAAAGCAGGTAACTATGAAGCATCAAACCAATCAGTGCAAAAATTGGCTAAAGATTTTTCAGGATATAAATATTACAGTGCTAAAGGCTTAGTACTTATGGCCAAGAATTTTTATGCATTGGATGATGCATTTCAAGCAACGTATATTTTAGAAAGCGTAACCCAAAACTTTAAAGAGTTTAATGATGTTGTAACAGAAGCTAAGGCACAATTAAGCATTATAAAATCTGAAGAAGCCAAGACAAATGCATCCATTCAAACAGAAGGAAACTAAACAAATCGTCAATCGTAAATCGTAAATCAAAAAACCTATGCGTAAGCACATAAAACATATAGTAGCAAACCTGTTTTTATTAACCCTAACCACCGTTGTTTTTGCTCAAACAAACCCTAAAGATACCTTAAATACTGGGGTTATAGATGTTGTTAAACCATATACCCCAACCATATCAGATGCTTTTAAGGTAAAAGAAACGCCAACCATAGATGATGAAACCACAGAAACCAAAAAAGAAATTAAGTACAATATTTTTTCGTTTCCCGTAGCATCTACATTTACACCTGCAAAAGGAAAAGCAGCCGTGGTAGAAAAAGCCAAACCTATTAAATTATACGATAACTATGCTACTTTAGGGGTAGGTACTTATACAACTATTCTTGGTGAAGTGTATTTAAATCATGCTATTAGTAGAAATGAAAGCTTTGGAGGGCATATAAGCCACCATTCCTCACAAGGTGGTATCGAAGATTTGGTGTTTGATGATAATTTCTCCAATTCCAAAATAAATCTTAACTATTCTACCCGATTAAGGGATTTGGCTTGGAATGTTGAAGCCGGTTTTCAGCAACAGGTTTATAATTGGTATGGTGTGCCAGAATCGCAACTCCAAGATGCTGAAGATAATGTAGATGGTGTAAGTCACGCTTTTTATGATGCACATTTTGGTGGCGATATCACGTTTCAGGATACTTACATTAATTCCGGAAGTTTCTTTTTTAGACGCTTTGGCGACAACCAAGGGTCTGGAGAAAATCGTTTTGTAGTAAAATCAAAAGTAGATATCCCTATTAATGACGAAGAAATATCTACAAAACTGGTTGTAGATTATTTAGGAGGCAGTTTCGATAGAAATTATGATACTGAAGATGAGCTTAAATATGGCAATTTACAGGTAGGCTTATCACCAACCTATCAATTAAAGCAAGACGATTTAACCCTTAACTTAGGAGTGTCAATATACTATTTAAATGAGAGAATAACAGGAGACAACAACCTTTATGTATATCCAAATATCACTGCATCTTACCGCTTGGTTAGCGATGTGTTAATTACCTATGGAGGCATAGAAGGAAACCTTATTCAAAACTCATATTATGATTTTGCCAACGAAAATCCATTTGTGTCTCCAACCTTAATGGTAGAACCAACAGACCAATTGTACAATGCTTATGTAGGATTAAAAGGAAAAATATCAAGCAACATGAGCTACGACATAAGTGGTCATTATTTCGCTGATAGAAATAAAGCATTATTTAGAAACAATGATATTACCAAGACCACACAAACCTATTCTTATGGAAATTCCTTTGGTATTGTATATGATGATGTTGATACCTATAGTGTGGCAGGAGAAATAAATGTAGACGTTAACAGAAATTTTAAGCTTGGTATAAAAGCAGAATATTTTAGTTATTCTACTGATGATGAAGCCGAAGCGTGGAATTTACCAGATTTTAAAGGGTCTTTCTTTTTAGATTATCAAATTAACGAACATTGGTTTACAGGAGCTAACCTCTTTTATGTTGGTGAGCGTAAAGACCAATTTTTCTTGAACGATCCTAATATTGCATCTACACCATTCACCGTAATATTAGATAGTTATTTTGATGCCAATG
Source organism: Aestuariibaculum scopimerae (assembly GCF_059428085.1). Lineage (NCBI taxonomy): Bacteria > Pseudomonadati > Bacteroidota > Flavobacteriia > Flavobacteriales > Flavobacteriaceae > Aestuariibaculum > Aestuariibaculum scopimerae. The sequence goes on along the minus strand of NZ_CM182089.1, from coordinate 361,935 downwards.
CACACCTTGGATATCATATTAACGATCAATTTTCTGTATTTGCAAAGGCAAATAATATAACGAACAAAGGATACCAACGTTGGCAGAATTTCCCGGTACAGAGTTTACAGCTTTTAGCGGGAGCAACATACAAGTTCGATTTTTAATACATTCCCGCGAAAGCGGGAATCTTTTTTATTGTAGTCGTGCCAAATAATCAAAATGCTCTCCTTCAACAACAAGCTCACAACCAAGCCCAACCGTATCACAGGCCAGTTGTAAAGTGTCAAAATCCAAATACAACCATTTCAAGGGGACTTCATCGTTTCCTTTATAACTTATAAAATAATCCAATTCACCATAATAACCTGCATGCGCATTCATCCAAAAGCCACCATCCTCATCCTCATACATATATTTAATATCCGAAGAATCAATTAAGATTTGTCCGTTGGGATTCAACAGCCCTTTCAAATGGCTAAGGTATTTAGAAACCTGTGTCACCTCCTGAAAAATCCCCGTACCATTCATCAATAACAAAATCGTATCGAATGTTTCCGTTTCTTCCAAAAGGTTTTTAACTTCTGCATGCTCTACACCACGTTGTTTAGCAACATCAATAGCTCCTTTAGAAATATCAATAGCCTTAATATTAAGTCCTTGCTTTTGTAAATACAGACTATGGCTTCCGGCCCCACAACCCACATCCAATACCTTGCCTTTTGCCAGTTTCAATGCCTGTTGTTCCAGTTTAGGCATATCCTTAAAGTCACGGAACAAATAGGGCAGGGGCAACACATCCTCATCAGAAATACTGGTTGCAGTAATGATGTCCTCTGTATAATGGCCACTATGAAAATCCAATAAAGCTTTTCCAAATAGATCTTTCATAAAAAACAGTATTTTTGCACCATGCAAGACATTATAAAAAATCTTCCAAAGCTTGCCAAAGATAAGCATAAAGAGAACAAAAAGTTCTTTAGTAAACTAAAAAGCAAGCCGCCTAAGGATTTGGATTATATCATGCAGGAACTGCACGAAGATGAGTTTAGGCAAACAGATTGTTTACAATGTGCCAATTGCTGCAAAACAACGGGACCGTTGTTTACCGATAAGGATATTGAACGCATTGCAAAGTTTTTTAAATTGAAGCCAAAGCAATTTATTGAGCAATATTTGCATATAGATGAAGATAATGATTATGTGCTGCAAAGTGTTCCCTGTACCTTTTTGGGTGCCGATAATTACTGTTCTATTTACGATGTAAGACCTAAGGCATGTAGAGAGTTTCCTCATACCGATAGAAAAAAGTTTCAGCAAATCTCTAATCTAACTCTTAAAAACGTAGCAATATGCCCTGCGGCATTTAACATCGTAGAGAAGATGAAAAAGCGAATCCGTTAATCATAAATCAAATACTTCGCGCGCATCTTTCTGAAAGCCTCTAAATCTTCCTGCCAGGTGGCTTTTATTTCTTTTTCACTCAAGCCCGCCTCAATCTGCTTTTGTAATTTATCAGTGCCCGCATGTTTGGTAAAATTCTCAGTATTAAAAAACAACGATTTGTTTGTACAGTTTTGGTAAGCTTTAATCACCCACTTTAAAGTCATTTCACAATTAACCTTTGCATCTTTTAAATCCTCACCATAGCAAAGTTTATCCTGATGTTTTGGGTACTTGGCACCAAAATTTGCAACGGGTGTATAGTTAAAAGCAAAAACCTGTTTGTTTAAAAAAGGAGCACCATAGCGTTGAAATTGAAACTCAGTACCTCTGCCTGCATTAATGTTAGTGCCTTCAAACAGTCCTAAGCTTGGGTATAGGGCAATGGACTGGTCGTTTGGAAGGTTAGGCGAAGGCCTAATAGGTAAGCTGTAAAACCTATCGTGGTTATAATGCTCCATAGTAATAATTGTAATATTACATTGCAATTTGTTTTCTAACCATTTTTCGCCATTGATCATTTGGGCATATTCACCAACGGACATGCCATGTACCAAGGGAATGGGGTGCATCCCCAAAAAGCTTTTATTTTGGGGTTCTAAAGTAGGACCATCTACATAACAACCGTTGGGATTGGGCCTGTCCAATACAATTACGGGAATGTTTTGTTCGGCACAAGCTTCCATAATATAGTGTAGTGTAGAAATGTATGTGTAAAACCGAACACCAACATCCTGAATATCAAAAACCATCACATCAATTCCTGTTAGCTGTTCTGGTTTAGGCTTTTTATTGTTTCCATAAAGGGAAATAATGGGAAGTCCCGTTTTAGCATCATGGCCATCTTTAACATGCTCACCGGCATCTGCATGCCCCCTAAAACCGTGCTCGGGAGCAAAAACGGATTTAATGTTAACTCTTAAAGCAAATAAGGAATCTACAAGGTGTACATAAGTTGTGTCACCCTTAAAAATAACACTTGTTTGGTTAGCCACAATACCTACTCTTTTTCCCTTTAAAAGTGGTAAATAACGTTTTGTTTGGTTGGCACCAACGATGATTTTTGGTTGAGACCCCTCAACGGAGCCTGCCTTGAGCGGAGACGAAAGGCTCGGGGTGACATTTGTAGTGGGTTGGCTTTTTTCGTCTTTTGATTTAAAAACGTTTCCACAAGAAATCATTACCAAAACAAATAATAAAACTGTATTTTTGAAAACATTAAACCGCATAGTGTATTTTGAATTACGAGTATTTTATAGCTAAACGCATTATTGGTAGTAAAGCGTATAAAAGTAGTATATCGGCACCAATAATAAAAATTGGCATTGCGGCTATTGCAATAGGAATTGTGGTGATGATGATTGCCATTGCAACGGGCATTGGTTTGCAGCAAAAAATACGCGATAAGGTGGTGGCTTTTAATGGTCATGTTACAATTACTAATTACGATAGTAACAATTCACAGGAAAGTCTGTTTCCCATTTCCAAAAAGCAAGATTTTTATCCCAAATTTAAAACTGTTAATGGCGTAAAGCATATTCAAGCAGTTGCTACAAGATTTGGTGTTATACGTACTGAAACCGATTTTGAAGGTGCTTACCTAAAAGGTGTGGGTGGGGATTATGATTGGAGCTATTTTAAGGATTTTTTGGTAGCTGGTAAATTGCCGGATTATACCCAAAAGCGAAATGAAGATGTCTTAATATCACAGTATCTTGCCAATAGGTTAAAATTTAATGTTGGAGATTCATTTCAAATGGTGTTTCCTAAAGATGATGCCGAAAAACTGCCCAATATTATAAAATATAACATTGTGGGAATCTACAATTCAGGATTTCAAGATTTGGATGCCCAATATGTTATTGGAGATATTCGCCATATTCAGCGTATAAACCGTTGGGAAGATGACCAAATAGGGAACTTTGAAGTTTTTATTGATGATTACGATGCGTTGGCCCAAAAGGGTATAGAAATCTACCAAAACACACCTTCTAAATTAAACACCCAAACCATTACTGAAAAATATGCTTCTATCTTTGAATGGATTAGTATTTTTGATAAGAATATATATGGTATTATTGGCATTATGATACTGGTTGCTGGAATAAACATGATAACAGCCTTATTGGTTTTAATATTAGAGCGTACACAAATGATTGGAATTTTAAAAGCATTAGGCAGTACCAATTGGAGCATTCGTAAATTATTTTTATACAATGCTAGTTACTTGATATTGTTGGGGTTACTTTGGGGCAATATCATAGGTCTAGGCCTGCTCTTGGCGCAAAAGTACTTTAAATTATTTCCATTGGATCCTAGTGTGTATTATGTTACCGAAGCTCCAGTTTACATTAGTGTTACCTATATTGTAGCTTTGAATATTGGCACTTTAGTATTGTGTGTGTTAATGCTTTTGGTGCCATCGTATATTATTACTAGAATATCACCTGTTAAGGCAATTCGATTCGAATGATTTTTTAACACTTTGTTACGAAAAATAGAACCTTAAGTTCATCGGATGGTTTTTGCAACTTGCCAAGAGGAATAACTCAACTTAAAGTTATATTTGGCTCCAAAAAGTATTGATACTTTAATATTTCCAAACCAATACTCCGGCAGTTTCAATAGATTTATTTCCTATTAATATTTCAGAATTGGCAGGTAAATTCATTTCATAAACAGTATCAGAATAATTTACAGCAATGCCAAAACCATCCCGGTAATCTACCATAACTCCTTTTGGGTAATTTTCAATGGCAATATGCTGTTGGTTATATAATTGGGTTAAAACCGCTTTCTCAAGATCTCCATTTTTAGAGTCCACTCCAATATAAGTTACCGTACCTTTACCTAATTTACGAGAAATAACTGCAGGGGTTCCTGCATAGAAATCGTCTTGGTATGTGGCCCATATCTCGGTTTCCTTATTAGGCTTTAATAAATCGCCCCAACTTACCCAAGTATAATCTTTTTGATTAAAATTAATTTTACCTGGTGCATGAGGCATTAACAAATCATACGATTCAATTTCAGAGCCAATAAGTTTCCACATGGGTTCGTAAAATTTGGCTTCCCATAGATGGCCTTTACGGTTTTGAATACCCGAGCGACAACTTAATACCAAATGACCTCCTTTTTCGGCATAATTGGTTAGTTTGTTAATCATTTGTTCATCAATCATTTGATAGGCCGGGGCAATTAAAACCGGGTATTTTGAAAAGTTGGTTGAGTCGCGAACAAAATCTACAGGAGCTCCAAACGATTTAAGGGCTTTATAATATTTTAAAAAGTGAGCTTCGGTGTGCCATTCTTTGGTTTGTTTGTTTAAGTTAATGCCCACAACATTGTCGGGGTTAAATAAAATTCCTGTTTTGCGTTCTAAATAAGGTTTTGGCAATGGTGCTTTTGGGCGGTATGCTTGGCGCAGTAAACGAATTTCATTTATAAACTGACTGAACTCTAAACCTCCCAAGGTAGGTGTAACACCATCGGGACCTACAATACCATAATGGTATTGCTCGTAGCCATATAAAGGCGCTCGGTAACGATAGGTACAAGTAAATTTACTGCCACCGGCAAATACATGCCATAACCACATACGCATGGCACCAGGTAAGGGCTGCGGATTAATTTCTCCCCAGTTTACTTGCCCTGGTTGTAATTCCATAACCCCGTATATGCCTTTAAGGGGGCGAAAAAAATCATTAGCCATAGCTATACGGGCATATTCGCCAACGCGATAGCCATGTGTGCCAATTCCTAAATCGTTGCCATATACCATATAACGTGTATAGGAATCAAAATCCAACTCTTTACTCATCCCAATATAACCAACATCGTACATGGGAATATAGTTGCTGGTAATCCATTGGTTTTTAGTAGCGTATTCACGTATTTTACTGGCTTGTGCGTCTAGAAATGTTGCTGTTTCATGGTCGCCAAATCTATAATGGTCTAACCGCGCATGTAAGTTCATGCCCCACTGTTTATGCAAAGGCAGGTTAATTTCATTAAAATTGCTGTATGTACCACTCCAAAAATTATTGCCCCAAGCTTCGTTTAGGGCCTCGATGGTTTTATATTTTTCTTTTAACCATTCTCGATAGCGTTGTAGGGCATCGGCTCCGTAATCTAAAGCACGACGGGGTTCGTTGTCGAGTTGCCAACCAATAATGCGTTTGTCCTTACCATATTTTTTTGCCAATTGTTCAATCATTTTAATTGAATAGCTACGGTAGTAATTACTGGAAAATGTAGCATGTTGTCTTGAGCCATGGTCCATTTTAGTGCCATCTTCACTGGTAATAAGCACATCGGGATATTTGCGAACTAACCACACAGGAGGCGTTGCAGTAGAGGTGCACATTATAACTTTTAAATGGTGTTTGTCTGCTATCTCTAATGCTTTATCCAACCATTTAAAATTGTAAACGCCTTCTTCTGGTTCTAATTGTGCCCATGCAAATTCACCAAAATGGGTGAATTCAAACCCCATATCTGATATGTTCTTTAAATCACGGTCCCACTGTTTGGGATCCCAATGTTCTGGATAATAATATACTCCAACAGTAGTAAGCTCTTTAGCTGGAAAAAAATGATCAAAGTTTTGAGAAAAGACTTGTGTGCTTAAAAGGATTCCAAAACAAACAATGGAAAATTTTTTAAGCAAAGTTATGTTACTAAGCATCATGGTTGTTTAGTTAGTTTTAAATACGGTTTAGGATGTTGTTGTTACCAAACCTAAGGTATAAAGTTGTTCCATGGTTGGGGTATCACTACCACCTGCTGGTTCTAAAGTAATACCAAAGGCCTCACTTTCGTTAGCATTTTCAATCTCGAAAATCTTGTTTTCATCGGTAGTAAAATCATCAATGGTACCTAAACTAGTAGGGGTAAGCGGACTTAGTGTTAACGACCAAACTTGGTAAACTTTGCCTTCGGGTGGTTCTGGTAACCCTTGTGCGTCTAGAAAGATGCGTTGGGTGTTTCTATCCCAATATACTTTGGCGTACGTATTGGCAAAATTACCTTGCCCAGCTAGCGGTACCTTGGTAATGTTGTCATCGCGTAAAACATTTATTAATGTATTGGCCTCTTCTAAACTGTTTTTAGAATTGGCTATTTGTGTTTCTAATAGCGATTGCTGTGTTTCTACAACTTGAATATCGGTTTTTAATTGATCGTTTTGGTTAACGGTCCAAAGTAACCCTGCTGCTAATACAATAGAAGCAGCCCACCCTGTATAAGTAACCCAATTGTATCTGGGTTTGGTAATAGAAATAACCTTGGTGTTATTATCTAAGCTTAAATGTTCTTTTATGGCTTGGAAAATTTGTTCCTTACTCATTTTATGCGAAACCGATGCTGTTAATTTTATAACAGCAGCTTCAATATCTAAAACTTCTTGTAATATTTCAGGATGTTGTAGCATCATAGCATACACTTCCTTATTTTCTTTTTCAGAAAGTGCTCCCGCTACGTATAGCTCTAAAATTCCAGATTCTATGTAAGCTTCTATATCCATTTTAATTCAACACCATATTTCTTAATTCTTTAATGCAGTTTCTGTTTCTTGTTTTTATAGTCCCTATGGGCATATCTAACTTTTCAGAAGCTTCCGCTTGTGTATAACCTTTAAAGTATAATAGTTCTATAACGGCTTTGCATTTTTTGGCAAGCTTGCTAACAAACTTTTTGATACCAATTGCATCGGTTGTATTGTCTAAATTTTCACTGGTCTCAAGAATATCTACGAAAAAATCAGAATCAAGGTTTCGTTTTGAATTTTTAAATGCTTTAGACCGCGTTTTATCTATAGCAGCGTTTCTAGCAATATTCAAAATCCATGTAAAAAAACGGCCTTTCTCTGCTGAATAGCTACTGGCATTGTGCCATGCTTTAATAAAAACATCCTGCATGACTTCTTCAGCTATATCGGTATCTCTAACAATATTGTAAATAACACCTTGCATACTATCACTATACATACTATATAACGATTCAAAAGCTTTTTCGTCTTTCTGTTTAAACTTTTCTATTAGAATTTCTAACTGCATGAAAGGGTTTTAGGTTTTCCGAAAATAGTAAAATATAAATACAAAAGCTACTTTATTTTTAAAGTAGCTTTTGTATAATTGAAGTTTTTGCAATTCAATACTATTCAATAATGCCTGCACAACTTACTCTGGCACCAGCTGCACCAGATGGTTGCGAGGTAAGATCGTCTTCTCCTGCATGTATAATAACGCCTTTGCCTAAAATGTTTTTAGTATCGTCTTCACAGCCAATGCACCATTCGTCTGTAGAAAATGTAACGGTGGCATTTCCATTTTCATCAGCGGTGAAATTACCAATATCACCTTTATGGTAACCCGTTTCGGCCCCCCATTTTCCATGAGGTTGACTGGTTGGGTTCCAGTGCCCTCCAGCCGATGTTCCGTCTGGAGCCGAACAGTCTGACGATGCATGAATATGTATGGCATGTATACCTGGTTCTAAACCACTTACGGTTGCCTCCATATTGACAGTACCATTTTCTTCAGTAAAAGTAACATTACCACTTACATTGCTATCGCTTTTAGAGACCAAAGTAATGGTAACTTTTTTTGCAGGCATGGTAGCCATGGCATCTGTTTCAGTCATAGCGTCTTCAACTGTGGCATTCTCTTTTTTTGTTTGTTTACAAGAACTTATACTTAGCGCTAGAGCTAATATCAATAAACTTATTTGTTTCATTTTATTACGTTTTTTATTTACGTGAAAGTTAAAGGAATATTATACCAATTGCAAATATTATACATGACAGATATCATATTTTAAGATGGTGCATTCATATATTTTTGAATTATAAATGTTAGGTATGATACAAACGTTAGTAAATAAATACAATATAGCGGGACCTCGCTATACAAGTTATCCAACAGTTCCATATTGGAATCAAGACACTTTTTCGCTTAAAAACTGGAAAGCATCTATAGCCAAATCGTTTAAGGAAAGTAATGCTAAAGAAGGATTGAGCTTGTATATTCATTTGCCATATTGTGAAAGCTTGTGCACTTTTTGTGGTTGCAATAAGCGTATTACTAAACAGCATACGGTAGAAACCCCTTATATAAATGCCGTTTTAAAAGAATGGAACCTTTACTTGCAGTTGTTTGATGAAAAACCTGTAATCAAGGAGTTGCATTTGGGGGGCGGTACCCCCACATTTTTTAGTCCAGGTAACCTAACACGTTTAATACATGGCATTATAAGTAAAGCTGTGCTTGCCAAAGATTACGAATTTAGTTTTGAGGGGCACCCAAACAATACCACTAGAGCGCATTTACAAGCCTTATATAATGTGGGGTTTAGGCGCGTAAGCTACGGCGTGCAAGATTATAATATTACTGTACAAAAGGCCATACATCGGGTACAGCCTTTTGAACATGTTAAGCGAGCTACCGAGATGGCGCGTAACATAGGTTATACGTCGGTAGGGCATGATATTATTTTTGGACTCCCATTTCAAACATTAGAACATATAAAAGAAACTATTTTAAAAACCAAAGCCTTGCTTCCAGACCGTTTGGCTTTTTACAGTTATGCCCATGTACCATGGATAAAGGGCAATGGACAAAGAGGGTTTAATGATACCGATTTACCAACCCCAGAACTAAAACGAAAACAATATGAACTAGGTAAAAGCTTGTTGGCAGAAGTGGGTTATGCCGAAATTGGCATGGATCATTTTGCATTGCCAACCGATACCTTGTACCAATCTATGCAAAACGGTAAACTTCACAGGAATTTTATGGGCTATACGGCATCCAAAACTCAAGCCATGATTGGTTTAGGCGTGTCGGCCATTAGTGACAGTTGGTATGGTTTCGCCCAAAACGAAAAGAGCATTGAAGCCTATTATCGTTTATTAAAAGAAAATATTTTACCCGTATTTAGGGGCCATATATTAAATAGTGAAGATTTAATTATTAGAAAGCACATTCTTAACTTAATGTGCCAGTTTAAAACAACTTGGTCCCGCCAATCATTATATTTTGATGAACTACCAGAAACCCTTATTAAATTAAAGGAAATGGAAAAAGACGAATTGCTTACAATACATTCAAATGCTATAGAAATTACCGAAAAGGGGAAACCCTATGTTAGGAATATATGCATGGCTTTTGATGTGTTATTGCAACGAAAACAACCCGATACAAAACTGTTCTCTATGACAGTGTAATAGTTAACAACTAAAACTAACAGTGAAAACTAAAGACTAATTAGTTATGAAAAAAATAATTGTACCCATAGATTTTTCTGAACATTCAGAATATGCCTTAAAAACGGCAGCTAAGCTAGCCAAAAAATTTAAGGCAGAGGTTTTGGCACTGCACATGCTGGAAATGTCCGATTTAATATTAACAGCATCAGAAGGCCTGCAATATGAAAAAGCGAGTTTCTTTGTGCAACTGTCTGAACAAAAGTTTGAAGCGTTTTTAAATAAACCCTATTTAAAAGGTATTAAAGTAACTCCTATTATTAAACACTTTAAAGTGTTTAGTGAAGTGAATGATGTGGCCGAAAAACATGATGCCGATTTAATTGTAATGGGCTCTCATGGTGCCAGTGGTGTTAAGGAATTTTTTATAGGATCTAATACCGAGCGTGTTGTAAGGAACTCTAACATTCCCGTGTTGGTTGTTAAAAATGAACTCCACGACGTTAATTTTGATACCGTAGTATTTGCTTGCGATTTTGAAGAAGATACCATTAAGTCTTATATAAATGCCATTAAGATGTTTGGTGACATAGCATCAAAAATCTATTTGGTGCATGTTAACTTGCCCAACGAAAGATTTAGAAACAGTGTGGAGATAGAAAAGCGTGTGGTAAACTTTTTTACTAAAGCCGACGGTAATTTAAACCGTATGGAGGATGTGTGTTATGTAAACGATTATACCGTTGAGGATGGTATTTTAAATTGTGCCTTAAAGGTTGGAGCCGATATTATTGCCATGCCTACACATGGCAAAAAAGGCCTGGCACACTTTTTTGAAGGTAGTATAGGCGAAGATGTTGCCAACCATGCCACCATACCGGTAGTAACGTTTAAAATATAGCAGGATTTTTAGTTTAATTTTTCCTGTTTACTGGTGGGAAGCACTTTGGTATATATACTGAAGTGCTTTTTTTATTTCTGTATTTAATACTTTTTCTGTACAGATTAAAAAGAGGACTGCATAGAGTAGAAAGAGGTCCGTTTTAATTTAATGGCAGTTCATGGTGTTGGAAACGGTATCTATCATAGGTGCTGGCGAGATATATGGAATGCCTAAACCTAATCCCCTAAGGATAAATAAGGCCCCAATAAGTACAACAAACAGGGGAATGGCCTTTTGTATTTTTTGCCGTATGCTACCTTTTAAAAACTGACTAAAATAGATGGCCGTTGTCATTAAAGGTATGGTGCCCAATCCAAAAGCCACCATACTTAAAAGACCACCCACAATATTACCACCAGCAATGGCAGCAAAAACAGCCATATAAACCAGTCCGCAGGGTAAAAAGCCATTAAGAAAGCCAATGGTTAAAAAAGTATCTGGTGTTTTTCTTTTCAGGGCATTTCCCAAAGCAGATTTTACTTTAGAGATCAATCTATAAATGGGTTTAGAAATGTTATATTTATTAAAAGTATGCTGTGGAATTAAAGCCAGGGTAATCATTAGTATACCAATAATTATAGATAACTGCTGTTGGAACCCAAAAAGAGAAAAGCTTTTTCCAACAATGCCAAAAAATAACCCAATAATACCATAAGCCAGTAATCTACCAAAATGGTAAACCGTAATTTGTGATAATTTCTTGTAGGCATTTGTTCTGTCAACAGGAAGCATAAACGCTATGGGGCCACACATGCCCACACAGTGAAAACTACCCAATAAACCTAAAACAAAAGCAGAAATAAGCATATATCAATAGTTGATGGTTTCTTTGTATAAATAAGATTGATTACTATATTGCCAATCTATTTTTATGTTCCAACGACCATCTACCAAACGTTTGTCAGGTATGAGCAAATAATGATCAGATAATGATATAGTAGTATCAAAATCCAATTGTTTGTTAGATGGTCTATATAGGAACACATGTCCGGTTATCTTTTCAGCATCCAAATTTTTAGGGAATGTTATCATTAGCCCATCTTTGGTTATTTTATAGGTAATGTTTTCGCTTAAACCATTGGCGTTATTAAGCTTATTTATATCGTTTTGGTAATCTAGCTCTTCAGCATAGTAATCCTCCGTAACCAAATCGTGGTCGTATTTATCATCCACATTCATGGTAATGATAAAATACATAATAAAGCTTATAAAGCCTATAAATGCTATAACAATGCCTGTGCCCCAATTTATCTTCATAACTTTAGTTATTAGTTATTAGTTGAAACTCCTCGGTCCTAAAAAGTTTGCCGTTGTTGTTTCAATAAGTTTATCATTTTCATAAACGCCAATCTTAATTTTATTTCTGTCTCCAGTTAAAGCGGCATTATTTATTTCAATAAAGAGCGTCCCTTCGGCAATGCCTTGTTTTGGGACTGTAAAATGATCATTTACTCCTACCACCTTTAAAGTAGCTTTGTGCGACAATAGTTTAAAGTTTACATGCTCTATATCGTGTACGGTTTTGTTAACCAATTTATAGGTAAACACATTGCTAATGATGTTGTTTTCCTTATGCTCATACAATTGTCCTGGTAATCTTAAAACAGTTGCCTCTACGTCGTTTCTTAAAAACAGCATGCCTGTTAATAGGCCAATCAAAATGGAAAGCACGGCTATGTATCCTTTCATTCTGGCTGTTAGTTTAAAGGGAGCTTTCTTTTCAATGTTGTCTTCGCTGGCATATCTAATAAGGCCTTTGGGGAGGTTGATGCTTTCCATGATATGGTCGCATTCATCTATACAGGCCGTACAGTTTACACATTCCAATTGTGTGCCATTTCTAATATCAATACCAGTAGGGCATACATTTACACATTGAAAACAATCAATACAATCTCCATAACCCAATGCCTCTCGGTCTTCATTTTTTCTGAATTTTTTTCGACCTTTATCTCCTTCACCACGCTTATGGTCATAAGCCACAACTATAGATTTATTATCCAATAATACACCTTGCAGTCTACCATACGGACAAGCAATTACACAAACTTGTTCTCTAAACCATGCAAATACAAAATAAAAGACTGCTGTAAAGATGAGTAGGGAAATGAGGGTGCTTACATGGCTTAAAGGACCATCGGTGATGTATTGGACCAGTTTGTCACTGCCAATTAGATAGGCCAAAAATACATTGGCAATAAGAAAAGAAATGAATAAAAAGACAAGAAGTTTTAAACCTTTCTTTCTAATTTTTTCGGCATTCCAAGGTTGTTTTCTTAAACGTATTTGTTTGCCTCGGTCGCCTTCAATCCAATATTCAATACGTCTAAAAACCATTTCCATAAAAATGGTTTGTGGACAAATCCATCCACAGAATATACGTCCGAAGGCAACGGTAAATAACGTAATGAAAACAACGCCTATAATCATGGAAATAACAAACAAATGGAAATCTTGTGGCCAAAAAGGAAACCCAAAAATATTAAAACGACGTTCTAGAATATTGAACATTAAAAATTGGTTACCTCTTATTTTAATAAAGGGCGACAAGAATAGAAAGGCCAAGAGAAAATAGCTTACCAGTTTTCGATATTTATAATACCGCCCACTTGGTTTTTTGGGAAACACCCAGGCCCGTTTTCCCTCTTCTGTAATTGTACTGATGGAATCTCTAAATATTTCGTTTTCTGGGGTTTCCATTGCAAGTTTTTTTAAAGAACCAAGAATAGTTTGCTTTACAAGCTTAATTCTTGGTTCTTGCTGCTATTAACTAGTTTGATGTTGTTAATGAATCTGTCTGTATTGTTGTTGTTTCTGCATTTTCAACAACCCAAAGATCACCTTCAGGATCTTTTGGATTGGCAGGTGTGGTGCCTTGCAAGCTTAATACATAGCTTGCTACTTGTGCTATTTGTGATGGTTTTAACTGTTGTTTCCACGCTACCATACCTTTACCAGAGCGCCCGCCTTCACTAACGGTTTTAAACACATGTTTTATGTCGCCTCCCAAAATCCAATATTGGTCGGTTAAATTGGGGCCTATACCACCGCCGCCATCTGCCATATGACAAGCCACACAGGTGGTTTCAAAAATAGCTTTACCAGCGCTTAAATCGGATGGGTCTGTTAATAGTGTTACCGTATTGATGTCAACCAAATCCTTAGCTGTTTTTTTGTATTCCTCTATGGCAATTTTGGCTTCTGCTAATTCGGTTTCCAATTCATCAAATTGGTTTTGCCCATCAAATACATGAAACCTTAACAGGTAAATTGCTGCAAATACAATAGTGATGTAAAACCCATAGAGCCACCAAGGGGGTAGGTTGTTATCTAATTCTTTAATACCATCATAGTCATGGTCTAAGATAATTTCGTGCTCTTCTTCAATAGGTTTGGAACCTAAAAGCTTTTTGTAAACCTTTTTGAACCAATTAAATTGATATACTTTGTTCTTTTCGGCCAAAAAACGTGCTTTAGCTTCTTCATCTAACTTGTGGAGCATGATGTTTTCCATTGACCCAACAATGGCTTCGATGGCTATTAATATGAGTAGTACTAAAAATAAGAACAGAAGTACTACGGGGTATTCTATAAATGCTGGTTTTTCCCCAGAATCGATAAAGAATTCAACAGCTCCGAAGATGATAAAAAATGCTACAGGAACACGAATCCAGGATGGAACTAAATTTTTCATAATATATCGTCGTTTTGGTTGTCTAATGGAATATTGCTTACTTGTTTTATATAGTCTTTTTTAGCGGTAAAAACCCACCAAAAAAGAATGACGAAAAATGTAAAAAAGATAAGCAGGGAAATGATGGGGTATATCTCAACTCCCGAAATACTTTCCATATAGTTTTTTGCAAATTTTAACATGGTTATATTTTTTGATGGTTAATTCTGTGCTGTTTCTACTTGAATATCGGTTCCTAAGCGTTGTAAATAAGCTATAAGAGCTACTATTTCTCGGTTTTTCATTTCTACAAAAGCTACCTCGTTTTCAATAGCGTATGTTTTATTGGCTTCATAGTTTCTCGCAAAATCCGGATCGTCATATAGGTTTTCCTCTATTTGTTTACCTTGTTCTAACATACTGGTTTGCGCATTAGCAATGTCGGCTTCAGTATATGGTACACCCAATGATACCATGGTACGCATTTTGGCTTCGGTTTGTGTTTTATCCAATTCGTGCTTAATAAGCCATGGATATCGCGGCATAATAGAGCCCGATGAGGTGCTTTGCGGATCGTACATATGGTTAAAGTGCCAATTATCAGAATATTTCTTACCTATACGGTGCAGGTCTGGACCTGTACGTTTACTGCCCCATAGGAATGGATGATCGTATACATATTCTCCCGCTTTCGAATATTCGCCGTAACGTTCTACTTCACTTCTAAACGGACGAATCATTTGTGAATGGCAACTCACACAACCTTCTCGGATGTAAATGTCACGGCCTTCTAATTCTAAAGGAGTATAGGGTTTTACGCTAGAGATGGTTGGGATATTGGATTTTACCATAATGGTAGGCACTATTTGAATGATACCACCAATTAAGATGGCAATAGTTGCTAAGATGGTTAATTGCACAGGTCTGCGCTCCAACCAAGTATGGAAGCCTTCCCCTGTGGTGCGTCTTTTGGTAACACGCTCTAGAGCAGGAGCCTCCGCCAACTCATCTTCTACTTTACTGCCTTGTTTTATGGTTGAAATAACATTGTAAATCATAATGAGCATTCCAATTACAAATAAGGAGCCACCTATGGCACGCATCCAGTACATAGGAATGATCTCGGTTACGGTTTCTAAAAAGTTGCCGTAGGTTAAAGTGCCATCTGGATTAAATTGTTTCCACATACTGGCTTGTGTAAACCCTGCAACATACATAGGTAAGGCATATAAAATAATACCTAGAGTGCCAATCCAGAAATGTAGGTTGGCCAAACCAACAGAAAACAATTTGGTTTTAAACAATCGGGGTATTAACCAGTATACCATACCAAAGGTTAAAAAGCCGTTCCATGCTAAAGCACCTACGTGCACATGAGCAATAATCCAATCTGTAAAATGAGCAATGGCATTAACGTTTTTAAGTGATAGGGTAGGCCCCTCAAAAGTTGCCATACCATAGCCTGTAATGGCTACTACCATAAATTTTAAAACGGGGTCGGTACGTACTTTATCCCAAGCACCACGTAAGGTTAATAGCCCGTTGATCATACCACCCCATGAAGGCATTAGGAGCATGACTGAAAAAGCCACTCCCAGATTTTGTGCCCATTCGGGTAATGCCGTATATAATAAGTGGTGCGGACCTGCCCAAATGTATATGAAGATCAAAGACCAAAAGTGTACAATTGATAAGCGATATGAGTAAATTGGACGGTCTGCTGCTTTGGGTACAAAATAGTACATTAAACCCAAAAACGGGGTGGTTAAAAAGAAGGCCACTGCATTGTGACCGTACCACCATTGTACCAAGGCATCCTGTACACCAGCGTAAACCGAGTAGCTTTTTAAGGCACTTACAGGAAGCTCTAAACTATTAAATATATGAAGTACGGCAACAGTAACAAAGGTGGCTATATAAAACCAAATGGCAACATATAAGTGGCGTTGACGGCGTTTTAAAATGGTGCCTATAAGGTTCCATCCAAATACTACCCAAACGAGAGCAATAGCAATATCTATGGGCCATTCTAGCTCTGCATATTCTTTGGAAGTTGTAATACCCAAAGGTAAGGTTATGGCAGCGGATACGATAATGAGTTGCCACCCCCAAAAGTTTATTTTGCTGAGTATGTCACTAAACATTCTTGCTTTGAGCAACCGTTGTGTAGAGTAGTAAACACCGGCAAAAATGGCGTTTCCAACAAACGCAAAAATAACGGCATTGGTATGTAAGGGCCTTATTCTACCAAAGCTTAGCCAAGAAATGCCATCGGTTAAATTTGGAAATAAAAACATAAAAGCTAATAGTAAGCCTACTAGCATGCCCACAACACCCCAAAGCATTGTAGCGAATAAGAAATTCTTAACGATTTTATTATCGTAATGAAACTGTTGCTTGTCCATAATCTATAATTGTTGATCTTTTTTGGTTAGTACTGATTTATTGGATGTGTCTTTAACAAGTTCGTCTTCAAAAAGCATGCGTACCGATGGGGTATAGCTATCATCATATTGTCCATTTTTTACAGCCATAATAAAGGCTACAAAAAATACAACGGCTACAATAATGCTTATAGTTAGTAAAATATATATAACACTCATACCTAATTGAAGTTACGGTTCAAAAGTAGTTTCATCTTATTTTCTAAAATATGATATTTGTCATGTTTGGGTTAAAATTTAGAGCAATATCAAATAACCTTTCGTCCTTTTAAATTTGTCATAATTGTTGTAAATACTACAATGCTAATGGAGCTCAATGGCATTAGTATAGCTGCTACTACGGGCGCCAGTTGCCCCGTTACGGCAAAGTAGAGTCCGATACTGTTGTATATGAAGGAGAGTAAAAAACTCCATCGAATAATTTTTATGGCAGATTTTGATAGCTTTATATAGTTGTATAATTGATTGAATTTTGAGGCATCTAAAATGGCATCGCAAGCTGGCGAAAACACATTGACATTTTCTGAAATGGCAATGCCAACATTGCTTTGTGCAAGAGCACCGGCATCATTTAGTCCGTCACCAACCATAAGTACATGAGCCCCTTCATTTTGGTGGTGTTTAATGTATTCTAATTTATCTTCTGGTTTTTGGTTAAAAAGCATTTTAGTTTTGGTAGGGAGGAGCTTGGTTAAGTTTTCTTTTTCGCCATCATTATCTCCCGATAGAATCACCAGGTCATAATCTTTTTTAAGGGTGTTGAATAGTTGTGATAGCCCCTTTCTGTAGGCATTATAAAAGGTAAACTTGCCCTTGTATTGGTTATTGGTACTTACATGTACAGTGGTGTTTAACGTAGCTGTATCGTTAGCGCAACCAACAAAGGATGCAGACCCCACTTTAATATTGTTATTCTTGCTGGTAGATTCAATACCTTTGCCTAAATGTTCTTGGTAGGAGTCCAGGGTTAAGATGTTGTGTTCCTTTAAAAGCTGGTACAGCGATCTACTTAGTGGATGGTTGGACCCTCTAAGCGTGCTCTTTAATAGGTCCTCTTCTGCTTCAGATAGTTTAACACCCTCGTATGCAATGGCTGTTTCTTTATTAGCTGTAATGGTGCCAGTTTTATCAAAAATAATAGTGTTTATCTTAGACAGTTGCTCAATAACGCTAGCATTCTTTAAATAGCATTTTTTCTTGCCCAAAATGCGTAAAATGTTTCCAAAAGTAAAGGGTGCTGCTAGGGCGATGGCACAAGGACATGCAATAATGAGTACGGCAGTAAATACATTTAGTGCTTTACTGGCATCTACAACTAGCCAATAAGCAGTCGCTATTAAAGCAATAGATAGTACCGCTACGGTAAAATGTTTGCTAATGCGGTTGGTAATGTTGGTAAAAGACAACTCCTTATCCTTCTTAAAAACATCGTTACTCCAAAGTTGTGTTAAGTAACTCTGTTCAACCGATTTTAAAACATCTACTTCAATACTGCCATATAGTTGTTTGCCTCCTGCAAATAATTTATCACCAGACTGTTTAGAAACGGTTTTGGATTCGCCAGTTACAAAGCTGTAATCAATACGTGCTTGTCCTTTAATAAGAACACAATCAACAGGAATAAGCTCTTCATTTCTAATTAAAAGCCGGTCGCCTTTTTCAATATCATATACTTGAATGGCTGTTTCGGTGCCATCGGTGTTTATTTTGGTAATGCCTATGGGGAAATACGATTTATAATCGCGTTCAAAAGATAAAAAGGAATAGGTTTTTTGCTGAAAGAACTTACCGAGCAACAAAAAGAAAACCAAGCCGGTTAAACTATCAAAAAAGCCAGAACCAATATTAAAAATAATTTCAACAGTACTTCGAATAAACAGCACCGCCACGCCCAATGCAATAGGTACATCAATATTGAGAAGTTTGGATTTTAGTCCTTTATAAGCAGATATGAAATAGTCCTGTGCCGAATAAAACACGACTGGTAATGAAAAGGTAAACATAAGCCACCTAAAAAGCGGCTTAAACTGTTCCAGCCAAAATTCACCTACTTGAAAATACTCAGGAAAGGACAGAAACATAACATTACCAAAGGCAAACCCGGCGATTCCCAGTTTGTAAATCAAAGATCTATTTACATGCTTTTTGCCAACACTGTAATCCTCCAAGCTAATAAAGGGCTCGTAGCCAATACTGCTTAGTAGGATAACCAAATCTTTTAGGGAAAGTGTTTCAGAATGATAAGTAACCCGCACGGTTTTCTTCCCAAAGTTGACGATGGATGTACTAACACCCGGATGTAGTTTGTTTAAATTTTCCAGAACCCAAATACAGGAGCTACAATGAATATGTGGAATATATAGTGTTACAATTTGAACTTGGTCGCTATGGAATTCCAGTAGCTGCTCTATAATTTTAGGATTTTCCAAAAAGTTGTATTTCCCTTCAATATCCTTGGGAGTTGCACCTGGAGCCTCTTGCAAATCGTAATAGCAGGTTAAATTGTTTTCAGAAAAAATTTCGTAAACTGTTTTGCATCCATTACAACAAAATAGTTTGTCATCAAATAAAATTTCAGACGAACTTGCATCTAACCCACAATGATAGCATGTGTTTGTACGCATTATTATTTGCTCATTTATACCTAGTGCAAAATTGACAAAAGAGGTTCTTTATAAATATGATAATTGTCATGTTTTGCTTATTTTTACGGGGTTTTAATAATTTGAACTATGGATAGCAGTGAACAATTTTGTTCTAAACAATTTGTCATTAACCTTTTATATAGTGGTTTAATGGTAAGCTTTAGCGAGCTAAAAACCCTAATGGTGTAATGTTGCAAAACGACAAAGACGTTTTTAATGTGCTTTTTGAAGCGGTTTCCGAAGGTGTAATCGTGGTAAATAACCACCAAAAAATTGTGTTGACAAACAGGTCTGCAGAAAAGATGTTTGGGTATGCAAAAGACGAACTTGTAGACCGTCACTTAAACACTCTTATACCTCAGAAGTACCATGCCCAACATGGCGCCCATTTTGAGGGCTTTGTAAAAGAAAAGGAAAGCAGGCAAATGGGTAGGGGGCGTGATTTATATGGAGCCCATAAAGATGGCCGTGTTTTTCCCGTAGAGGCAGGTTTAAACCCTATGGAAATTAATGGGAAGTCTTTTATTATGGCATTGGTTATAGACATCTCTATTAGAAAGCAGCAGGAGCTTGAACTTAAAGAACTCAATACCCAATTAGAGGAAAAAGTAAATGAGCGCACCAAAGAATTAAGCAATATTGTTGATGCGTTAAAAGAGGTGAATTTACAGCGTGATATTGAAATAAAAAAGCGTAAAGAAGCCCAGAACAAGACCAAGCAAGCCCTTAAGAAAGAAAAAGAACTTAATGAATTAAAAACAAAGTTTTTGTCACTGGTATCTCATGAATTTAAAACACCATTGAGCGGTATTTTAACGTCGGCTATGTTATTGGGTAAGTATAAGTTGACCGAGCAGCAAGAAAGACGGGATAAGCATATAAAAACCATTTCAGATAAGGTGCATTACCTTAATAATATATTGAATGATTTTTTATCTATTGAGAAACTAGAGACCGGAAAAATTAAATATAATTTTAGTGCCTTTAAAGTTAGCAAAGTTGTAAACGAGGTTGTTTACAATGCTAATATGCTTTTAAAAGAAGGGCAAAAAATTAACTATCCTGAGAATATTGATGATTATTCCATGTACCAAGACGAGAAAATTGTAGAGTTGGCATTGTCTAATTTGGTGCATAATGCCATAAAATACTCTTCTGAAAATACGATTGTAGACATACAAATAAAACAAGATGCTACATACACAACGTTTCAAATTAAGGATAATGGGATAGGGATACCCGTAAAGGACCAAAAAAGTATATTTAACAGGTATTTTAGGGCCGAAAATGCATTACTTACGCAAGGTACCGGTATAGGGCTCAATATTGTAAAAAGTCATTTAGAGAACTTAGGCGGATCCATAAGTTTTATGAGTGAAGAAAGTAAAGGCAGTATATTTACATTTGTATTACCAAACAAAGGGAATGATGAAAAAAGTATTATTGATAGAGGATGACATTATTTTAAGAGAAAATACAGCAGAATTATTGGAGCTATCAGGTTACGATGTTATAACAGCTCCCAATGGAAATGCTGGACTTGAAATAGCTAAAAATAGTTTGCCGGATATTATTGTTTGTGATATTATGATGCCAGAACTGGATGGCTATGGTGTTTTACAAGGGCTGTCGGGCCTTGAAAAAACCAAGCATATTCCATTTATATTCCTATCGGCTAAAACCGAGCGTAAGGATGTAAGGAAAGGCATGGATTTGGGGGCAGATGATTATATTACCAAACCATTTGAAGAAGAAGAACTTACCAGTGCTATAGAAAGCCGCTTAGCCAAAGCCGCTATATTAAAAGAAAGGGAAGCGGTTGAAGCACCTGTTTCTAATGAAGATGAAATAAGAACCCTAAATGACCTTAAAAACTTTTTTGATGACAATGGTGAAACTATAAACTTTAAACAGGGAGATACCATTTATGAAGAAGGGCAACACTCCAATAACATATTTCTAATAGCAAAGGGTTTGGTAAAGTGCCATAAATTTGATGAACAAGGAAAAGCCCTTACAACCGCTTTGTATAAGGAAGATGATTTATTTGGGTATACCTCATTTACCCAAAACATTCCATACCAAGAGTCTGCCACAGCCATAAAGGATTGTGAATTGGTAGGACTTTCAAAAAACGAACTTGAAAGTGTGCTCAATAGTAATCATAAAGTAACTTTGGAACTTATTCAATTATTGACGGACGATCTTTCGTTGGTAAAAGATCAATTGTTAGAAATGGCTTATAGTTCGGTAAAGAGACGAACAGCTACTACTATATTAAAATTTGCTGAAAAGCTTAATAGAAAGCCCGAAGACCCTATTAGAATATCCAGAAACGATTTAGCCAGCGTTGCAGGAATAGCCTTGGAAAGTTTAATAAGAACCCTGTCCAGTTTTAAAGATATGGGACTTATTGAAATTGAAGGCAGAAATATCAGGATATTAGATATCAATAAACTAAAACAAATCAACTAATTTGTTAAAATAGTTTCCTTACCAAAACGTCTTTAAAGGGTTAATACAAGAAGTTTTGTCCTTGTTTTTTTTTCATTTATGATTTTGGTCATATTTCACTTAGTTTCATGTATCTATTTTTGTTCTTTAGAAGTAGACAAGGCATGAAGAATATTTTGATACCCACCGATTTTTCTGAAAATTCATGGAACGCAATCGAGTATGCGCTCCATTTTTTTAGTAAATCGTTATGTAATTTTTATTTGTTGCACGTTAATGTTGCAGGACCATTAACTACGACATCCTCATCGCATGTATCTAATGGTACAGTACCTACTTCTTTGGAAGTAGCCTCAAAACCCGCAAAAAAACAATTGCAAGACCTGGTAAAGCGTATTAACAAAAGTTACCCATCAAACACCCATCATAGGTTTTTTACAATTACCGATACAAATTATATTATAAGTGCTATAAGAAAACAAGTTGTAGAAAAAAGAATAGACCTTATAGTAATGGGTACCAAGGGCGCTTCTGGAGTAAAAAAACTTCCCATTGGCAGTAATACAGGAAATGTAATTACCAAGGTTAAGTGCACAACCATGGTAATACCCGAAAACGCCAAGTATGTAAAAACTAAAGCGATTGTTTTTCCAACCGACTTTTCAATTGTTTACCCCTTAGAAACGTTACAGCCAATTGCAGATATTGTAGAAGCCAACCAAGCTGCAATTGATATATTATATGTGGACAGTCAAGGTAATAAGCTAAATGACGATCAACAAAAAAACAAAGAATATTTGGAGGACTATTTAAGTAGTTACAACCATAATTTTCATTTTTTAACCAACAAGCATATAGAAGACGCATTGCAGAAATTTGTAGATAGTAGGGATGTTAATTTGATAGCTATGTTAGCAAAAAATTTAAATTACTTCCAGAAGATTTTGTTTCATCCAAAGGTGAAAGAAATCAATTATTACAAGAACGTTCCCTTTTTAGTACTGCACTAAATAAGATGGTAGCGTAAAAGTTAAATAACACTTTAATGAATTAGTATGGGAAAGTGTGAACATTGCATTATAAAACAATTTAACGCACTAAAATCGTTAAGTAAGGAGGAGCTTATTGGAATTTCTAATTGTAAAACATCCAAAACAATTAAGAAGGGGGAGGTTATTTTTGATGAAGGCGAAACCATAAACGGTGTGTATTGTGTTAAAGATGGTATTTGTAAGCTCTCTAAATTAAGTGAAAACGGTAAAGACCAAATTGTAAAAATGGTTGTTAAAGGCGACCTATTGGGACAACGCTCCTTGGTATCTGATGAGACATCCAATTTACAAGCCGTGGCACTAAATGATATGGAGGTATGTTTTATTCCCAAAAATGAAATTATTGTCCACCTTCAAAATAATCCCAAGTTTTCATTTGATGTTTTAAAAGAAATGGCTCATGATTTAAGAGAAGCCGATAACATTATTGTAAACATGGCACAAAAATCGGTGCGCCAGCGTTTGGCCGAAACATTGGTGTATATACACAACAGTTTTGGAGTAAACCCAGATAATACCTTAAGTGTTTTGTTATCTCGTGAAGATTTAGCAAATATTGTTGGTACGGCCACAGAGTCTGCCATTCGTGTATTGTCCCAATTAAAAAAAGAAGGTCTAATTAGTGTTATAGGTAAACAAATTAGGATAGAAAACCTCGAAGCCCTTAAGCGGGTAGAATAGTCTTTTATTTATTTTGTTTGTAGCATTATAAATAATTCTAATGACGATTTTAAACATGTTGTATAAAAATATATTATTTTTATACGGCTATGACAAACAATGATACGCCCAAAAAAGGTTTTGTTTTTAAAACATACGAAGCACCCTATCAATCTCCCTTTGATAAGCTTTTCGAAATTTTCAAGGAATTAATTACCCACACCTCAGGCGATTTAGATGAAGCAATTGATTGGCTGCGCGAGTTGGATAAAGAATACAGCCTAACGACTTCAGAATATACCATCGACGATTTTATAGAAGACCTTAAGAAAAAAGGTTATATAAAAGAAGAAATAGACCCAGATGGTAATGGCGGTATGGCCATTACAGCCAAAACCGAGCGCGCCATACGGCAACAGGCTTTAGATCAAATTTTTGGAAAAATAAAGCGTAGTGGTCAAGGCAACCATAAAAGTAAAAGTCTGGGTATTGGCGATGAGCATACAGGCGATTTTAGGAGCTACCAATTTGGTGATGCCTTAGATAAAGTATCTATGACCGAGAGCTTAAAGAATGCACAAATAAACCATGGTATTGGAGATTTTACCTTATCTGAAGATGATTTGGTGGTAGAAGAAACACTACACAAATCACAAATGAGTACGGTGTTGATGATTGATATTAGCCATAGTATGATCTTGTATGGCGAAGATAGAATTACACCTGCCAAAAAGGTGGCCATGGCTTTGGCAGAACTCATAACCACACGCTATCCAAAAGATACTTTAGATATTTTGGTGTTTGGCAATGATGCTTGGCAAATAGAAATCAAGGATTTACCCTATTTAAAAGTAGGCCCCTACCATACGAATACAGTTGCAGGTTTGCAATTGGCTATGGACATACTTCGCAGAAAGCGAAATACCAATAAGCAAATCTTTATGATAACCGATGGGAAACCAAGTTGTTTGCGCTTGCCCAATGGAGAGTATTTTAAAGATAGCGTGGGGTTAAATCCTACCATAACCAATAAATGTTATATGATGGCGCAGCAAGCACGTCGTTTGCATATTCCCATTACCACCTTTATGATAGCACGCGATAACTATTTAATGAAATTTGTTAGAGAGTTTACATATGCCAATCAAGGTAAGGCCTTTTACACCGGTATAAAGGGACTGGGCGAAATGATTTTTGAAGATTATGAAACCAATAGGAAAAAACGCATTAGAGGTTGATAAGTTAACGGTTATTAACTTACAGCTAAAAAATAAAATCAACAGTTTATATGAACGTAGAAAAAATTAAAACGCTAGGTGAATTAAAAAAAGCAGGTTACAAAAGTAAATCCATAAAAGATGAATTACGAGACAACTTAATAGCCAAAATAAAAAATAAAGAAACAACCTTTAAAGGGGTACATGGTTATGAAAACACCGTAATCCCAGAATTGGAACGTGCTATTTTATCGCGCCATAATATTAACCTTTTAGGGTTACGCGGACAAGCAAAAACGCGCCTTGCTCGTTTAATGCTTAATTTATTGGATGAATACATTCCTTATGTGGAAGGTTCTGAAATTAACGACGACCCTTTTAATCCAATCTCTAGGTATGCTAGCGAATTAATAGCCGACAAAGGGGATAAAACCCCAATAACTTGGTTACATAGAAGTGAGCGTTTTGCCGAAAAATTAGCAACGCCTGATGTTACTGTAGCCGATATAATAGGTGATGTAGATCCCATAAAGGCGGCTAATTTAAAATTGAGTTATGCCGACGATCGTGTGATACATTACGGAATGATTCCACGAGCTAATCGTTCTATATTTGTCATTAACGAGTTACCAGATTTACAGGCAAGAATACAGGTAGCCCTTTTTAATATATTACAAGAAGGCGATATACAAATAAGAGGGTTTAAACTGCGATTACCCTTAGATATTCAATTTCTGTTTACAGCTAACCCCGAAGATTATACCAACCGTGGTAGTATTGTAACCCCATTAAAAGATCGTATAGGTTCGCAAATACTAACCCATTACCCAACAGATTTAGAAACGGCCAAACGCATTACTGAGCAAGAGGCCAAAGTAGTGGCTAGCCAAAAGGACACTGTTAAAATACCAGATTTGGCCAGAGATTTATTGGAGCAAATAGTTTTTGAGGCTAGAAAAAGCGATTTTATTGATGCCAAAAGTGGAGTAAGTGCCCGTTTAAGTATTACCGCATTAGAAAACTTATTAAGCACAGCCGAACGTCGTGCTCTTGTGGCTGGTGAAAAGACAACTACGGTACGACTGTCTGATTTTATAGGGATTATACCTGCCATTACAGGAAAGATAGAATTGGTATACGAGGGTGAACAAGAAGGTGCAGCAGCAGTAGCCTACAATTTAATAGGAGAAGCCATAAAAAGCCTGTTTGTAAATTACTTTCCAAAAATAGAAAAATTACAAAAGCAAGGGGAAGAGGGACCGTATGATGATGTTGTATCATGGTTTTTTAATCAAAAAAAGGACTTCGAATTGTTGGATAGCTTGAGTGATAAAGCCTATCATGACCTTTTGAAGGCCGTTACCCCTTTAGATGATTTGGTGGCTGCCTACCTGCCGTTATTGCCAAAACAAGACCGTAGCTTTGCTTACGAATTTATTCTATGGGCCTTAACCGAATATAAACTGCTTAGTAAACAACGTGTTGATGAAGGCATGCAATTTAAAGACCCTTACGGTAGTTTTATAGGAGGTATTTAGAATTATAATACCCTATCGCTACCAATACCCGCCCATATATATGGGAAACACTCGCCCATATATATGGGCGATACCATGACGTATATATTACCGATACTAAAACCCTGTTATGTTCTATACGGCACAAAACCAATTCTCCAATAAAACTTAACATAATTCCGAAATACATATTATTCCCTACTAGATTTTTTCATTATAGTAAAATCCCTTTTTAAGTACTAAATCACGTGGGATAGTTTGATTTTTTTCAGTATCTTAATCGAACAAACAGTTTTTTTTTGATGATGCTTAATAGGCAGACTTCAAGTAAACACATTAGAATTTTTCTATAATTATGAGTAAAAGTATTGAGAAAGAGCATGATATAAAACTCTTATCTTTTGATATTGATAACACCCTAATTGATTTTCATACCCTAAAAAGCAATTTCGCTGAAACTTGGACCAAATACAGTCCTGATTCCGATGTTCTTCTTACCTATAATACAGGCCGATTAATTGACGATGTCCTTAACTTAATTGATAAAGGTGTTTTACCAAAACCCGATTATATTATTGCGGGAGTGGGTACATTAATTTATGATTTTAAGGAGCAGTGTGTCGTCAAAGAGTTTAATGACGTTTTAGATGATGGCTGGGATTTGGATGCTGTAGAAGAATTGATTCAGAATATAAACCATCCCATAAGCGAACAACCTACCAAGTTTCAACACGCTTATAAACGAAGCTATTATTTTCACGATGCCAGTCCAGAACTCATAGAAAGTATTGAAAAAGATTTTGCCGATGCCAATATGCATATTAATGTGGTATATTCTGGGGAAAAGTTTTTGGATATTCTTCCTAAATGGGCCAACAAGGGCAATGCATTGCAGTGGTTGCTAAAGAAGTTGGGTATCAGGCCTAGTGATGTGTTGGTTGCAGGCGATAGTGGGAACGATTCTGCGATGTTCAACATGGAGGACATCAAAGGGATTGTAGTAGCCAATGCCCATGAGGAACTTTATAGGTTTACCAAATACCGACAAATTTATCATGCAGAAGGCATCCATAGTTTTGGGGTTATTGAAGGACTCATTTATTATGGTGTTTTACCAGAGGAAGCTGCTGGGATTGATGAGGAAAATCGTAATGATGATTTTTTTATCAAACAAGAACTAAAAAATGAAGCCACAAAAGACGAAGGAGGCAAAAAAGCATTAATTCGAGAAGGTTATAAAAAGGCCGTTGAGGCTTTAAAAAAGAATATCACCCCTTTAGGTTTTTCAGCATGTTCTATTGAAGATAATGTACCTAATGGTACTGATGAAAATTACCATAGTGTATGGGCTAGAGATGGTGCCATTACAGTAATTGGTTCCCTGCCGCTAGTTCACGACAAAGAAATTCATAAATGCCAGCGCCAAACATTATTAACCCTTTTAGAACATATTTCACGTAATGGACAAATCCCCTCTAATGTACGTATAAAAGATAATATCCCCGATTATTCAGGGGTAGGAGGTATCTGTTCTATTGATAGCGGTTTGTGGGTGGTTATTGCGTTTTATGAGTATGTGAATGTTACTAAGAATATGGATTTTCTTAGAGATCATATTGATAATATTAAAGAAACCATGCGTTGGTTAGGAGCTCACGATGGTAATAACGATGCCTTACTGGAAATACCGGAGGCAGGTGATTGGACAGATTTATTTGGTAGAAGCTATAACATTCTGTACGATGAAATCCTTTGGTACCGTGCCAATGTCTGTTTTGGTCGTATGTTAGAGATGTTGGGGGATTATGAACAGGCGGGAGAATATATCCGTTGGTCGCAAGTTATTAAGAAAGAAATCCTTCAAAACTTTTGGCCGTCTACACAGCAAAAATTATTTCAGTCGGTGTCTTTTGCAGAAAGACAATTTACCTTAGGCGATACCGCGTATTTAATAGCTCAGGTCACACCATTCGATTTTAGTTGGCGTTGTGATACGTTCGGGAACATCTTGGCCTTTTTACACGGTACGGTCGATGCCGATAAAGCACACCAAACCTTACGATTTATGTTGGGGGCCGGTATAAACGAACCTTTTCCTGTTGCCAATGTATATCCGGTAGTAACGCCTGGCGATCCCGATTGGCGTCCATACTATACGGTAAACCTTTTAAACTTACCCAACCATTATCATAATGGTGGTATTTGGCCCTTTGTAGGCGGGTTTTGGGTTAAGTTCATCAACAAGTTGGGACTTAAGGAAATGGCGCTTTCTGAATTGCATAAGTTGGCTTTGATTAATAAGGAAGGTATTAGTGAAGAGTGGGAATTTACAGAATGGGCACACGGTACCACCGGGAAACCTATGGGGAAAGCCTATCAAGCTTGGTCGGCAGCACAGTATATTTCTGCTTGCCATGATTTGAAAATAATTTAATAATACTTTAAAACTAAAAACAATGAAATCAATATTAATGATCTCGCTACATGGTTATGTAGGAGCTAATGCAGAATTAGGAAAACCAGACACAGGTGGGCAAGTTGTCTACGTTTTAGAGCTTGCCGAACGTTTTAGTAGACTTGGTAAAAGTGTAGACTTAGTTACCCGTCAATTTGAAGACCAGCCCGAGTATGATCATGTAAGTGAAAATTACAGTGTATGGCGTATCCCTTTTGGAGGTAAAAAGTTCATTAGGAAAGAAGACATGCATGACCACTTAAAAAAGTTTGTGACTAATTGTTTGGCTGCCATAAAAAAGGAACGTAAAAAGTACGATATTGTTTATACGCACTATTGGGATGCGGGATGGGCCGGACAAAAGATAGCGGAAGAATTAGGCATTTCCCATGTGCATACACCTCATTCTTTAGGCTGGTGGAAACAGCATACTATGGGTAGTGATATGGACGAGAAGAAAATGGAGAAAACCTACCGTTTTAAAGAGCGTATTAGAAAAGAGTATTTTGTGTACCAGATGTGTAATTATGTTATAGCTACTACGCTACCACAAGTAGATTTGCTTACCCAACAGTACGATGTACTGCCCCGTAATTGTGGCATGATTCCACCAGGTATTGATGAAAACCGTTTTTATCCAGTACCTTCTAAGGAGAATGATAAAATTAGGGCCAAGTATGACATTCACCCTACTGATATTTTAGCACTGGGACGTATGGCACACAATAAGGGGTATGACCTTTTAATACAAGCTTTGCCAACGGTATTTGAGCTTTGTCCAGAGGCGCGTTTGGTAGCAGCCATTGGTGGTGATCAATCGGATCAAGATAACCAGGGTATTGCCAAGCTTAAAAAGTTAGCCAGCGATTTAGGGGTGAGTGATAAAATAAAATGGAAAAATTACATTGCCGATGAAGATTTGGCTAATGTATACCGCTCTGCCAATATTTTTGCAATGCCATCTAGGTATGAGCCGTTTGGCATGGTAGCCATAGAGGCCATGGCTTGTGGAACCCCTAGTGTTGTTACTGTTCATGGCGGGTTATATGATTTAATTAACTTTGGTAATCAGGCTTTGTTTGCCGATCCGCACCGCCCATTAGAGTTTGGTGCCATGATGTCCATGCCATTGTTATACCCTAAATTACGCAATGAATTATCTGTTGAAGGTGCTCGTTTTGCACGTCGTAATTTTGGATGGACAGGTATTGCTAAAAGGATACTGGATATATTCCGTAATTCCATTAACCAACGTACAATGGAATCAAACATTTATACTAGTTAATAAATGTTTTTTTACCAGTTGTCCCTAGATTTTATGTTATTGGCACAAAATTTAATGATCTCGGTAATACGCTTTTGTCTAGTGGTTTCCCGTTTGGCCTGGTTTAGCCAATACAAATAACTTTTTCTGTATGAGGGTGCAAAATTTTGGTAATTGGTATATGCTTTGGGGTTTTTGTTAAAAGCCTTTTGCAAATCTTCTGGAATAATACCATTTTCCACAGCATCTAAGGCCGTCCAGCTGCCATTTTTCTTGGCAATTTCAATTTTATCAAGGCCACTTTGGTGCATTAGGTCTTTGTCCAACAACTCTTTTATGTAAGCTTTGTTTAAAGCACTCCATACACTTTTGTCGTTTCTGGGTGTAAAGTATTGGCGGCGTTTTCCATTTCCAAGGCTTTTTACGGTAGAATCTATCCAACCATAGCACAGGGCCACTTTAACGGCTTCTTCCCAGCGCATGCTTTCTTTTTCATGGTCAACTTTATAGAAAATTAAATAGACTCCTGTACAGGCACTGTGGTTGTCATGCAACCAAGCACGCCATTCGGTATCGGTTTTAAAGTACAGCTCGGCAATTTTCACAACGTATACTAAACTTTTTTATGTTCTACATAAAAATCCTTATCGACCTCTGGTGTTGAGGTGTTGGACTCTACGGGCATTGTTTTCCATTCAGCTTTTGGGAATAACCATTGTTCTTTACCATCTATGGTAACTTGTACTGGCATATCAAATTTATCAATAATGTTGGTCCACCGGTACTTAAGTTCATTATCTGTAATGGTATATTCTAATGTGGGTATCATGGTTGTACGCAGGTATTGATTAAAGAACTCTGTTAGGTCGTATCCTGTTTTTTGGCTTATATAATCTTCAATCTGTTTGGTGGTTACTGTTTGATGGTAAAAAGTCTTGTTGAGTCCGCGTAAAATCTGGCGCCATTTTTCATCGTCTTCTATCAGTTGTCGTAGTGTGTGCAGTATGTTGGCGCCTTTAAAATACATATCTACACTTGGACTTTCTCGGTTTACACCGTAATGGGTTCCTACTATGGGGTGATTGTTCTCAATGGCTCTACGGGTGCCTATTATATATTCTGAGGCGGCTTGCTTACCATAAAAGTAGTCTAAATACAAGCTTTCAGAATAGGTTGTAAAACTTTCTTGTATCCACAAGTCTGCAATGTCTTTTGCGGTAATGTTGTTGGCAAACCATTCGTGTCCAGATTCATGTACAATGATGTAATCAAACTTTAGTCCCCAACCAGTACCAGACCAATCATTACCCATATAGCCCTTTGTAAAGTAATTGCCATAGGTAACGCTGCTTTGGTGTTCCATACCCAAATAGGGCACTTCTACCAGTTTATAGCCGTCTTCATAAAAAGGGTAGGGACCAAACCAATGTTCTAGGGCTTCTATGGTTTTGGGAGCTTCTTCTTTAAAATAGGTCTCTGCTTTTTCTAGGTTGTCTTTTAATACATAGTAATTCATGTCTAAATGTCCTTTTTCGCCATCGTAAACTTCAGAAAAATGCACATAATCTCCTATGTTCATGTTTACGCCATAGTTGTTTATGGGATTGTTAACAAACCAACTATAGGTCTTGGTATCGCCAAATTGCTCTATGCTTCTCAATCTGCCATTGGATACATCCATAAGGTCTTTTGGGGTGTTAATGCTAATAAGCATGCTATCTACTTCGTCATACATATGGTCTTTGCAGGGCCACCAAACACTGGCTCCCAGGCCTTGGCAAGCTGTTGCTATAAAATCGTTACCATTGTTGTCTTTGTTCCAAGTAACACCACCATCCCATGGCGGGTTTACGGCTTCTCTGGGAATGCCTTCATAAAACACTTCTATGCTTTGCACGCTTCCAACGGTTTGCTCTTTGTTGAGTGTAATAAAATGGGCGTTGCCTTCATCTATAACTTGCAACGGTTTACCGTCTTGCAGTGCTTTGGTTATTTTTAAAGGGGTTTGTAAATCTACCTGCATTACAGATTGGTCCTGTAATACTTTATATTGTATGGTGTTTTTTCCTGTAATGGATTTTTCTTCTGGGTTTACTTTTACTTCTAAGTGGTAATAGGTTAAATCCCACCAAGCACGTTCTGGGGTTATACTGCCCCTTAGGGTGTCTTGTCTGGTAAATTCTGTTTTTTCAGATAGGATACCTTGGGCTTGTATGTTTAGTGTTGTAAGGGTTAGGAGTGCCAGATATAGTAAACGGTTTTGCATAGTTGTTTTTTTGTTTTGTCCAAAATTAATAAAAAAGGTTCTTAACATATGTTAATTTATTTTCTATAGATACATGGTGTTACTTTTAACGAATGTTTTTATTACTTAAACGGGAAAAGGTTGTGGGAAACTGATTAAATGTATATATTAAGAGTCAGAATCTCCTTAGTTTTAATTGATTAATTCTTAATGTTTAACTTATTAAAAAATTTAAAATGAAACAATCTCAACCCATTTTGTTAGCCCTCTTCTTGTCTTTAATCTTACTTTTTAATTGTGATGATAAGGATCATTTAGACGATGGATCTTTGGAAGCCCTAAAGGTAAGTGAACCTACTTTTATTGATATTGGTAATACGACCCGAAAAATTACTGTTAAAAATAACTTTAATAGGGGAGGAAAAGCCTCCAATGCAGCAAAGCACTATAATGTGGCACTGCTTATGGCTGAATATATTACGGCTGGTGATAGTAAGGAGATGGGTAACATTGTGTATTTTAAAGATGTTGGCAATAAGAATCTTGCCGGCGATTTTGTGCCTGCTTTGTCTTTGGATGGTACTACGGATATTTCGTATTATGTAGACGAAAATAGGCCTTCGGCAGATTTGGATGCTGCTATAACGCATAGTGCGATTGATCGTGCTATGGCTACTTGGGATGGTGTAACGTGTTCGGAATTGGGTATGTACGAGGTACCTTATGACGGCAGACCTACTGGATTTATCGCTGACATTTTTGGTTTGGGAGGTAGTATGGATTATGTGGCGGATGTGATTCACTGTGGTTGGGATGTGGCTTTGTTTGAAGCAATTTATGGTCCTAATAGTAGTGTGCTGGCTGCAACGTTTACTATTGTTTTTACAGATGATGATGGTAATTTGGTTGATACGGATAATAATGGCAAGTATGATGTGGCCTGGCGTGAGGTTTATTACAATGATGCGTATACATGGAATGATGGTAGTACTTATGATGTGGAAACGATTGCACTGCATGAGAGTGGTCATGGCTTAAGTCAAGGACATTTTGGACAGGCTTTTGTTTCGGGTGTTTCGGGGCAAGGCAATGTTAAACTTCATTTTTCTCCTAGGGCTGTTATGAATGCGGCTTATTCTGGGGTACAGACCAACATTACGGAAACGGATAATGGTGGGCATTGTAGTAATTGGTCGGCTTGGCCTTATAACTAAATGTACAATATAAATTAAATAAAAAAGCCATTTTCAATAAACTGAAAATGGCTTTCTTTTTTAGAATTAGTCACTTCAAAATATATTGTATTTTAAAAACAATATTTATTTTCTTCTATTACTTTATTTGCTATTATGTTTCTTAATTCTATTATGTTGGGCATGTTTACGTATTTTAGGTAACGCCTTAGCCCCATAAGCATCATACGTTGTTCGTCGCCGGAGGAGAAGGATATTATGGAATGTTTTCCTGCAGTTTCTATAACGTCTATGGCATGAAACAGGTTTAGTTTGGCCATGGCTATTTGTTCTTTGGCTTTATCCTCACCCTCTTTTTTGGCTATTTTTTCGGCTCTTAAGATGGCAGACTCTGCTAGGTATATTTGTATTAGGATATCGGATGCTGCTAGCATAAGTTGTTGGTGCTTTTCAATTTCTTCACCATATTTTTGAAGGGCAGCGCCTGATACCATAAGGAACAACTTTTTAAGGTTAACGATGATACTTTTTTCTTCTGAAAACAGCTGTGAGAAGTCTGGTGTTTCAAAGGATGGTATACTGGTTAGCTCATTGGCTACGGCGGTGGCTGGCGTTAACAAATCTACGTGGCCTTTCATGGCTTTTTTTATAAGCATGGCTATGCTTAACATACGGTTGATTTCGTTAGTGCCTTCGTAAATTCTGGCAATACGGGCATCGCGCCAGGCAGACTCTATAGGGGTGTCTTCTGAAAAGCCCATGCCTCCAAATATTTGTATACCTTCATCGGTACAGTGTTGTGTGTACTCTGATACGGCTACTTTTAATATGGAACATTCTATGGCATATTCTTCTACCCCTTTAAGCTCTGCTTCTTGGTGGGTGTCTTTGCCGTTATTTTTGCGCATTTCAATACGGTCCTCAATATTTTTGGCAGCTCTATAACTAGCAGTTTCACCGACCCAACAGTTGGTGGCCATTTCGGCTATTTTTTGGCGTATAGCACCAAAACTGGAAATGGGCGTTTTAAACTGAATACGCTCGTTGGCATATTTAACCGATTCTGTAATAGTTCGACGTTGGGCGTCTAAACAAGCTGCAGCCAATTTAATGCGGCCAACGTTTAGGGCATTCATGGCTATTTTAAAGCCATTGCCCCTTGTGGATAGCATGTTTTCTACAGGCACGACGGTGTCGTTAAAAAATACTTGACGGGTAGAGGAGGCCCTAATGCCTAATTTGTGTTCTTCTTCGCCCATGGTAATACCATTGGGGTTTTTAGGATCGTATTCTACAATAAATCCTGTAATGTATTTGTCGTCTTCAATACGGGCAAAAACAATCATGAGACTACAAAAGCCTGCATTGGATATCCACATTTTTTGGCCGTTGATTTTGTATGTTTTACCATCTTCAGATAATACGGCGTTGGTTTTTCCAGAGTTGGCATCGCTACCAGCTCCGGGCTCGGTTAAACAATAGGAACCAAACCATTCTCCTGAAGCCAATTTGGGCACATACTTTTGTTTTTGTGCTTCGTTGCCATAGAGTAGGATGGGGAGCGTGCCGATACCCGTATGGGCACCAAAGGCTGTGCTAAAGGACCCTGTGGCACCAGA
Organism: Aestuariibaculum scopimerae; assembly: GCF_059428085.1. Lineage (NCBI taxonomy): Bacteria > Pseudomonadati > Bacteroidota > Flavobacteriia > Flavobacteriales > Flavobacteriaceae > Aestuariibaculum > Aestuariibaculum scopimerae. The sequence continues at coordinate 326,929 of NZ_CM182089.1, read as the reverse complement.
TATGTAATCGCATACCAGCATGGTGTCTACAAAGCCCATACCCAAACCGCCATAGGTTTCTGGAACTGATACGCCCAAGAATCCCATTTCGGCTGCTTTTTTCATACAGGATTCTGTTAGGGCATAATCCTTGGCCTCAAACTGGGCTTTTTTGGGCCAGATTTCACGATCAACAAATTCGGTTACAGCTTCTTTCATCATGAGCTGTTCTTCGGAGAAATCTTCGGGAGTGAAGATGTCTTCACACGGGGTTTCTTTTACTAGGAATTGACCACCTCTTAATATATCTTTATTTTCCATTGTTTAATTTTTTTTGTTTCTCTTCTCTCTTTTCTCTTCTCTCTTTTCTCAAATAATCTATTTCAAAAATTCAAAAATGCCACAAGCGCCTTGCCCAGTACCTACGCACATGGTTACAGCGCCGTATTTACCAGTCATGTTACGTTTGCGCATTTCGTCAAATAGTTGCACAGATAGCTTAGCACCTGTACAGCCTAATGGGTGCCCCAGGGCAATGGCACCACCATTCACATTAACAATATCTTGGTTTAGATCCAATTCCCTAATAACGGCTACGGATTGCGAAGCGAAGGCTTCATTCAATTCTATCAGTTCTAAGTCTTTCTGCTTTAAGTTTACTAAACTTAATGCTTTGGGTATGGCTTTTACGGGACCTATACCCATAATACGTGGTTCTACACCTACGGCGGCATAGCTTACCAGGCGTGCAATAGGTTCTAAATTCAATTCTTTTACCATAGCTTCACTCATTACCATTACAAAAGCAGCACCATCACTGGTTTGTGATGAGTTCCCGGCCGTTACGGTGCCGTTTGCTGCAAATACGGGTTTTAATTTTGCGAGGGCTTCCAGACTGGTGTCGGCTCGTGGACCTTCATCTTTCGTTACGGTATATGTTTTGGTGTTTTTTTTGCCATTCTCATCTACATAAACTTGTTCTACTTCTATGGGGACAATTTGCGCTTTAAAACGGTCTTCGGCCTGTGCTTTTAGGGCCTTTTGGTGGGAATTATAAGCAAATGAATCTTGGTCTTCTCTAGAGACATTAAATTGTTTGGCCACGGCTTCGGCGGTATTTCCCATGCCCCAGTAATAGTCTTCATGCCCTGCCTTTACGGTATTGTAATTTAATTCGGGTTTAAAGCCTGTCATGGGTACCGAGCTCATGCTTTCTACACCCCCTGCTATGATACAATCGGCCATGCCAGTTTGAATTTTAGCTGTGGCAATACCAATGGTTTCTATACCCGAGGAACAAAATCGGTTAACGGTCACTCCAGGGACGTCGACACTGTTTAAACCAATTAAGGAAATAAACCGCGCCATGTTGAGACCCTGTGAGCCTTCGGGCATGGCGTTACCAACGATAACATCGTCAATACGCTTTACGTCCAAATCGGGTAGTTCTTTCATCATGTGTTGAATGACTTCAGCGCCCAATTCATCAGCTCGCTTAAACCTAAAAGCGCCTTTGGGGGCTTTTCCAACGGCGGTTCGGTATGCTTTTACTATGTATGCGTTTTTCATTATTTAAATGGGTATTGAGTATGGAGTACTGAGTAGTTAGTATTGAGTATGGAGTAGTGAGAAACACAATACCACATACTTAGTTGAATTATTATTATAGTTTTTGCTGTAATCCATAATTCATTTTTTGGATTTGAATACAATACTCAATTACTGGTTGTACTTTTTCTTTTGAAATTAAATTTAATTCAGTTAATAATATAAGTTGCGTTTGAAGTTCATAACATGAACCATTTGCAATACTTAAAAAATGTTTAAACTCCTTGGCCGAGTTTCTACCTGCTCCCTCTGCTACATTAGAAGGAATGGAAACTGCACTTCTTTTTATTTGTGAGTTTAGACCATATTTTTCATCAGATGGTAATTCTGTAATAAGCACATATACTGATTTTGTTAATTCTATTGACTTTTTCCATAATTTTAAATCTTCTACTTTATGCATATTATTTAATTCCTTTAGTATAAATTCATAACGTGTTTATCCCAATACTAATTACTAAACGTTCACTACTCAGTACTCCATACTCATTACTAATTTCTAAGGGGTTTGCCTGTTTTTAGCATATGCTGAATGCGTTCTAAGGTTTTACGTTCGGTACATAGGCTTAGGAAAGCTTCTCTTTCTAAATCTAATAGATATTGCTCAGTGACCAGAGTAGGTTCTGATAAGTCACCACCAGCCATCACATAAGCCAGTTTATTGGCTATTTTATGGTCATGTTCGCTAATATAGTTTGAAGCTTCCATAGCATCGGTGCCTACTAAGAACATACCCAACGCTTGTTTCCCTAATACTTTTATGTCTTTTCGTTTTATGGGCTGTGTATAACCTGTTTCGGCCATGATTTTAGCATAGGCTTTTGCGGTTGCTATTTGGCGGTGTTTATTAACTACTACTACATCTTTTCCTTTTTGTAACAAGCCTAAATCAAACCCTTCATAAGCTGAGGTTGCTACTTTGGCCATGCCTATGGTGAGGAAATATTCTTGAAGGATATTGAGCTCTACATCACCTTTTCTAAAGGAATCGGATGCCCTTAAGGCCATTTCTTTAGAACCGCCACCACCTGGAATAACACCCACACCAAATTCTACTAATCCAATATAGGTTTCTGCAGCGGCAACCACTTTATCGGCGTGCATGGAGAGCTCACAACCACCACCTAAGGTCATGCCGTGGGGAGCAGAAATGGTTGGTATGGAAGAATAACGCATTCGCATCATGGTATCTTGAAAATACTTGATGGCAGCATTCAACTCGTCGTACTCCTGTTCTACGGCCATCATGAAAATCATGCCTATATTGGCACCGACTGAGAAATTGGCACCTTGATTACCAACGACTAGGCCTGCGAAATCTTTTTCGGCCAAATCGATGGCTTTGTTCAATCCGGCGAGCACATCACCTCCAATGGTGTTCATTTTAGATTGGAATTCACAGTTTAGAATGCCGTCACCTAAATCTTCAACCACTACCCCCGTATTTTTAAAGACTTGCTTAGATTGCCTAATGTTGTCTAAGATGATAAAGGCATCTTGGCCTGGTATTTTTTCTTGTGTTTTTGTATTTATATTATAGGCATAGGTAGCACCATCTTTTACCGTATAGAATGTCGTGTTTCCAGAGTTTAGCATATCGGTTATCCAAGCTGCTGGCTCTGCACCTTCCGCTTTCATAATTTCTAAGCCCTTGGCTACTCCAATGGCATCCCATATTTGAAACGGACCGTGTTCCCAGCCAAATCCCGCTTTCATGGCATCATCTATTTTGTAAAGGGCATCGGTTATTTCAGGTATTCTGTGTGATACGTAGGCAAATAATGCTGAGAAGCTTTTTCTGTAAAAATCGCCTGCTTTGTCTTTTCCGTTAATTAATACCTCAAATCGGTCTACCACCTTATCGATAGACTTTGTGAGTTCTAGAGTGGCAAATTTAGCCGATTTCTTGTCGCGATATTCTAAGGTGTTTAAATCGAGGCTTTTAATATCTTTGCCTTCTTTTTTGTAGAATCCCTGGCCTGTTTTACTACCCAACCAATTGTTTTCTACCATAGTATTTATGTAGTCGGGGAGGGTAAACAGTTCTAAACGTTCATCGTTGGGGCAGTTTTCTTTAATACCATTGGCTACATGTACTAAGGTGTCTAAACCAACAACATCTACGGTACGAAAGGTAGCCGATTTTGGCCTTCCTATAACAGGACCTGTTAACTTGTCTATTTCTTCAATGGTCATGTTCATATCCTTTACGGCATAAAACAAACTCATGATACTAAATATACCAATGCGATTGCCTATAAAGGCTGGGGTATCTTTTGCTATAACCGAGGTTTTTCCTAAGAACTGTTCGCCATACCCATTTAGGAAATCCAAGACGTCCTGGGAGGTTTTTTGGCCGGGAATAATTTCAAATAACCTAAGGTAACGTGCGGGATTAAAGAAGTGGGTGCCACAGAAATGTTTTTGAAAGTCATCGCTTCGGCCTTCGCTCATAAAGTGAATGGGAATTCCCGATGTGTTGGATGTGATTAGGGTGCCGGGTGTTCTATGCTTTTCTAAGGTTTCAAATACGCTTTTTTTAATATCCAAACGTTCTACAACCACTTCCATAATCCAATCAACGTTTGCTACTTTGGCAATATCGTCTTCAAGGTTTCCTGTGGTTATTCTATTTGAAAAGGTATCGTGGTATAAGGGTGCGGGTTTCGATTTAATGGCCTTGGCAAGCGACTCGTTAACTATACGGTTACGTACAGCGGTATCTTGAAGGCTCAAGCCCTTAGCTTTTTCACGGTCATTTAATGTTTTTGGAACAATGTCCAATAACAATACTTCTACACCAATATTAGCAAAATGGCAGGCAATGCCACTTCCCATAATACCAGAGCCAATAATGGCTATTTTTTTTATGATTCGTTTACTCATAGTATCTTACAAATCGTTTTGGTTGTATATTTTTTTATTTGAAATCATATCGTTGATTAGATCGGACACTTCATAAAAGTGATTTAATTTCTCTTCAGATATGTTGCTCCTTATGGCGTCATTGAATGTTAGTACTTTGTCTTTGGAATAGGCTCTTTTTTCACGGCCAAAATCGGTTAATTGTATAATAACCCCCCTACCATCTTCTGGGTTTGGGTGCCTTTCTATCAATCCATTTTTTTCCATGGTTTTTAATATTCTAGATAAACTGGTAGCTTCCATGCCCATTTTGGGACCTAGGGCTGTAGACGGCGTGCCTTTTTCGGGGTCTATACTTAAAAGTGTAAATCCTGTAGCCATAGTGGTTCCAAATTTTGCAGCTTCTTCGTTATACATTTTTTGAACAGTTAACCAAGTTGTTCTTAGTATATAATCTATCGTCCTATCTTTCATCTGTGTTATTGTTTTTTTAAGTTCAGATGTAATGTCTTAAAGATAGGTTTGGTTGGCGAGAGTCTTGTTGTTTTGTTCATTTACATGTTTTTGTCAGCAAGACCAAATATACAAAAATATATTATGCACGCATAATATTTAAGAGAAAATGATGTCCCGTACTACTAAATAAAAAAACCACCTAAATAGGTGGTTAATAATAATGAATATTTTAAAAAGGTGGTTAGCCCATTTTGCCGTTAACCATGCCAACAGCGGCACCTACAACAGCACCCATAACTATGGTTAAACCTGTATCTAGAGCAGCCATTTGAACGGTTACTTCCATAGATGGCGAAGCCATCATAAAAAAGTCAAAGTACAGCCCCAGGAATAAGCCTATAACAGCACCCGCTTTTAGTCCAGCAGATATTGTAGAGATTTGTGCCCATTTGTTATAAATGTAACTTATAAAAAGCCCAAAAGTTAAACAGCCTAAAAAGATTAAACCTAAGTTTTCTGGAGATTCATCTGAACTTGGAAAGAAATCTTTAAAAATAACACCATACAGTAACCATCCTAAAAGGAATGATACGATACCACCTACGATACCCGAAACTAAAAAGTTTTTTGTTTTCATTTTTTAATGTTTTATAATTAGTTAGTTTAATAAAAGTATTAAAAAAAATGATATATGTATAATTTAAAGCGCTAAAAATTACATACTTAACAATAATTGGCATGAATTAATGAACACTTTTAAATTGGTAATTGTGTTGTATTATATGCTGTATATTGGGGTTTTTAGACTTAAAACGCTACCCACTATCCCCTGTATTCTACTATTAAACCAAAAATATATTGTTAAAATTTATGCAACAAACCTCATAGTGTCTACATATGGGGTTTGTCGTTTTACAAATACAATGTCTTAAAAAAAGCCTAAAATTTAAGCAAAAAAGAGTTGCAACTTGCCCAGACGGTTTTTGCAACTTGCAGAAACGAACAAGTCAACCTTACCTACTGGACAGGTCAACCCAATGTACTGAACAGATAAGGTTGATGTACTGGGTAGATACGGTTGAGTTGTTGGCCTGGTAAACTTGCATAGATGGTCTGTGCAAGTTGGAGATGTTCATCTATTCAAGTTGTGGTGTTCTACATCTTGTTTTAAATACCTCCTCTACAACCGTGAGCAATCCATAATCCTGAATTCTAAATCCTTACTTATAAATCTTATCACAAAGGTCTTGATACATCTCCTTGATAACTTTTCGTCGCATTTTCATGGTGGGAGTGAGGTGTCCGGCTTCAATAGACCAAACATCGGGGGTAATTTCAAATTTTTTAATTTGCTCCCATTTTCCAAAGTCGGCATTGGCGGCATCAATTTCTTTCTGAATGCGCTCTAACAGTTTTGGATTGGTAATGATGTCGGCATCCGAAGTATAAGTAATGTTATGGCGTCTGGCCCATTCTTTTACAAACTCATAATTAATTTGGATGAGTGCCGCAGGCATTTTTTCGCCTTCACCAATTACCATAATCTGTTCTATAAAGCGCGACTGCTTAAATTTGTTTTCAAGTAAGGCAGGTGCCACATATTTACCGCCCGAAGTTTTAAACATTTCTTTTTTTCGGTCGGTTATTTTTAAAAAGCCATCGGCATCAATTTCACCAATGTCTCCCGTATGAAAATAATCGCCGGTCATCACCTCGGCAGTTCTTTCAGGATCTTTATAATAGCCCATCATTACATTGGGGCCTTTACAAAGTATTTCACCATCCTCGGCAATTTTAACTTCTACACCATCAATCAATTTTCCAACATAGCCAATTTTCCATCCCCGATTTCGTTTGTCACTAGCAGAAATGCCAGGAGACGTTTCTGTAAGGCCATAGCATTCCATAATACGCATATTAGCAGCCCCAAAAATATGCCCCAAACGGGGTTGTAGGGCGGCACTGCCCGATGCCATAAATACCAGATTGCCTCCTAAAGCTTCTTGCCATTTTTTAAAAACAAGCTTACGGGCTATAAATAATTTAAGGGCATAGCACCAACCATTTTGTCTGTACGGCTCATATTTAGCACCTAATTCTACGGCCCAAAAAAACAATTTCTTTTTTAAACCTTTAAGTTCTGCTCCTTTAGCTATAATTTTTTCATATACTTTTTCTACCAGTCTTGGTACTACCGTCATAGTACTGGGTTTTACTTCCTTAATGTTATCGCCAATTTTTTCTATGGATTCGGCATAATAGATAGATGTACCGGTATATTGGTATAAATAAGAGAACACCCGTTCAAAAATATGGCATATAGGTAGAAAGCTTAGGGCACGTTCGTGACTTCCTAGAGGAAACCGTTTTTTGGCACCAAGTACATTAGAAACAATATTCCAGTGCGATAGCATAACTCCTTTGGGAATGCCCGTGGTTCCCGAGGTATATATAATAGTTGCTAAATCAGATGCTTTTACTTCAGCCTTTCTGGCCTCAACGGCTTCTTGGTTACTTGTATCTTTACCAAGCTCCAATAATTCTGTATAGTGTTTGCAGCCTTCAATAAAATCAAAGGAATACACGGCTTTTAATTTTGTATTGGCTTTAATGCTATTAATTTTTTCCAGGACCTCTACGTCTGAAACAAAGCAGTAAATAGATTCGCTATGGTTTAAAATATATTCGTAATCTTCTGCACTAATAGTGGGGTATATGGGAATGTTTTGTGCACCTGTTTGTAGTACGCCTATATCCGTAATATTCCATTCTGTTCTGTTGGTAGTAGAAATAACGGCAATCTTGTCATCTTTTTTAATACCCAATTTTAGGAGGGCCCTACTTATAGCATTGGCTTTATCAAGGTACTCATGTATGGAGGTCTTTACCCAAGTGCCATTATATTTAGTTACCAAGGCGTCTTCTAAAGGTGTCTTTTGCTGTTGGTAATATGGAAAATCAAAAAGCCTAGTTATCTCAGTCATTAGTTTATCGGGAATTTGTAATAACGCAAAATAGTAAATTATACCTAATTAGTCGGTATTCGCATTATCAATTAACAATTTAATTAAAATAGTGGTTTGTTTAAATTACTTAAGTTCAGGTTCTCCAAATAGTAGCAAGAACAACATTTTGTGCATTTTGTTGCCCAGGTTGTTTTTAAGGATGTTAAACACCTTGGTAATATGGACCTCTACCAATTTAATGGAAAGTACCATGGTTTTTTAAGAGTAGCATGAGATTTTAAGTTGAAAGTAATTGCTATGTAGCTTAAGGTCTAAATAACAACCTAAAACGCTTCACCAATAATTACATCTGAAAACCCAGAGGGATTGATATCATAACCCTCTAAACACTTCGCTTTAAAATCCACTCCCGGGCATTTACAAAGGCTTCTAACCAAGGCGATACCTCATCTGTTCTGCCTTGTGGGTAATGGGCCCAGTTCCATTGAAATGTGGAACGTTCAATATGCGGCATAGTAACCAAGTGGCGACCTGTTTTATCACATAGCATGGCCGTATTAAAATCAGATCCATTGGGGTTATGTGGGTAGCTTTCATAAGCATATTTTGCTACAATATGGTATTGGTCTTCGGTATATGGTAAACTAAACTTGCCTTCACCATGAGAAATCCAAACCCCCAGGGTGCTACCAGCTAGTGAGCCAAGCATAACGGAATGGTTTTCCTGAACGGTAACCGAAGTAAACGCACTTTCGTATTTGTGGGAATCGTTATAGGTTAATTTGCCATGAATGTCATGATCTGGGTTAATCTCTCCCAACTCCATAAATAACTGGCAACCATTGCAAATACCTACAGAGAGTGTATCTTCACGTTTAAAGAAATCCTGAATGGCTTTATTCGCTTTTTCATTGTACTTGATGGCACCGGCCCACCCTTTGGCAGAGCCTAACACATCGGAATTACTAAAGCCACCTACAGCGCCTAAAAATTGTATGTCTTCTAAAGTTTCTCGTCCCGAAATTAAATCGGTCATGTGCACATCTTTTACATCAAAGCCCGCCAAATACATAGCGTTGGCCATTTCGCGTTCGCTGTTGCTCCCTTTTTCACGCAGTATGGCCGCTTTGGGCTTGCCAGTAATACCGCTTATGATATCATTAGGTAATTTTCCTGTAAAGTGTTTTGGGAACGTATAATGTAGGGGTTGGTTTTTATATTGGTTATAGCGGACTTCAGCCAAGCCATTAGCTGTTTGTTTTTTGTCTAGTAAGAACGAAGTTTTGTACCAAACATCCCGTAATTTAGATACGGATAGTGTATAAGCTTCAGCTTGGTTGGTAATGCTAAGTGTATCTTCATGAGTGACAGTTCCAATATTGAAATATGTTATATTGGCCGTTTTTAAAACACGCTCAATAGTCGCATCTTTTGCCTGAATAACAAGACCTGCATTTTCAGCAAACAACAACTTTAAAGTGTCTTTCTCTGAAAGTGCAGATAGGTCTATGGTGGCACCTAAATGAGTATCTGCAAAACACAGTTCTAATAGAGTAGTGATGAGTCCGCCCGAAGCGACATCGTGCCCAGCAACGATTTTATCAGCTTTTATCAATTCCTGTAGCGTGTTGAATACGGTCTTTACATAGGCGGCATCTTGAACATTGGGTGCATCATTTCCTATTTTGTTTACAATTTGTGCAAACGAACTGCCCCCTAGTTTAAACGCGTCTTGCGATAGGTTAATGTAATAAATGGCACCTGCACCTTTTTGGAATACAGGCTCTACCACCTTAGTAATATCGTTACAGTTGCCTGCCGCAGAGATGATAACGGTACCTGGCGCTATAACATCCTCATTTGGATATTTTTGTTTCATGGATAGGGAGTCCTTACCTGTTGGAACATTGATGCCCAGAGCAATGGCAAATTCCGAAACCGCTTCCACAGCCTTGTACAGGCGTGCATCTTCACCTTCGTTTTTACAGGGCCACATCCAGTTGGCGGACAGTGATACAGACTTAAGGCCATCTTTTAAAGGGGCCCAAACCATGTTGGTAAGTGCTTCGGTAATACTGTTTCGGCTTCCTGCAACAGGATCGATGAGCCCAGAAATGGGGGAGTGCCCAATAGAAGTGGCAATGCCCTCTTTACTTTTATAGTCCAAGGCCATCACCCCCACATTGTTTAAGGGCAGTTGTAGGGGGCCAGCACATTGTTGCTTGGCTACTTTACCACCTACGCAGCGGTCTACTTTATTTGTTAACCAATCCTTACAGGCCACTGCTTCCAGTTGCAAGACTTGCTCCAGGTAGGTTTGAAACTGGTCTGGGTTATAACGAACGTCTTTATAGTGCCTTTGTACCGTATGGTCGGTCATAATGGTTTTTGGCGAGCTTCCAAACATATCTGCCATGGCCAAATCCATAGGTTTATTACCTTTGGTTTTAGATTGGAAGGTAAAGCGGTTGTCTCCCGTAACATCACCAACGGTGTACATGGGCGAGCGTTCGCGTTCTGCAATACGTTGTAGGGTATCTATATGGTTTTCGGCAATTACCAAGCCCATACGTTCCTGGGATTCGTTTCCAATAATTTCTTTGTCTGATAGCGTAGGATCGCCTACGGGTAAGGCATCTAAATCAATCTTACCACCAGTAGCTTCCACCAGCTCCGATAAACAGTTTAAGTGGCCACCAGCACCGTGGTCGTGAATGGAAACAATAAAGTTTTCATCACTTTCCACCATACCACGTACGGTATTGGCAGCGCGTTTTTGCATTTCAGGATTGGAACGCTGTACGGCATTCAATTCAATACCCGATGCAAATTCTCCGGTATCGGCACTAGATACGGCGGCACCGCCCATGCCAATACGGTAGTTTTCGCCACCCAGGATAACAATTTTGTCCCCCGATTTAGGAATGTCTTTTAAAGCCTGATCTTTTCTGCCATAGCCAATACCGCCTGCTTGCATAATGACTTTATCGAAACCAAGTTTACGGCCTTTAGCACTATTTTGGTCGGCATCGGCACTTTCATCGTGCTCAAAGGTTAGTACGGAACCACAAATTAACGGTTGCCCAAACTTATTACCAAAGTCTGACGCCCCATTACTGGCTTTTATTAAAATATCCATAGGGGTTTGGTAAAGCCACGGACGCTCTATCATGGCTTGTTCCCAAGGGCGATCGGCTTCCAATCGGGAATAGGAAGTCATGTAAACGGCCGTTCCTGCTAAAGGAATAGAGCCTTTACCGCCAGCCAGCCTATCGCGAATCTCTCCCCCAGAGCCGGTAGCAGCGCCATTAAAAGGCTCTACGGTTGTTGGGAAGTTGTGGGTTTCGGCTTTTAGGGAAATAACGGCATCAAAATCTTTAGTGGTATAGTAATCGGGTATATCGGCACGTGTTGGTGCAAATTGTTCTACTCTGGGCCCTTCTATAAAGGCTACATTATCTTTATAGGCTGAAACAATACTGTTGGGGTTTGTTTCAGATGTTTTACGAATTAACTTGAACAGTGAGGTCGGTTTTTCCAGACCATCAATAATAAAAGTGCCATTGAATATTTTATGGCGACAGTGCTCGCTATTGACTTGTGAAAAGCCAAAGACCTCTGAGTCGGTTAACGGACGCCCTATTTTTTTGGAAACCGCCTCTAAATAGGTTACTTCTTCATCACTTAACGACAAGCCTTCCTTTTGGTTATATGCCGCAATATCATCTATATTAAGAATGGGGTCTGGTTTAATATGGATGGTAAAGGTATTTTGATTGAGCCCATTAAACTTCTCGGAAATCATGGGATCGAAATCTTTAAAATCTTCATCTACAGCTTGAAATGCTTCAATTCTTAATATCCCGGCTATGCCCATGTTTTGGGTAATCTCTACGGCATTGGTACTCCAAGGGGTTATCATGGCTGCACGCGGACCAACAAAAAAAGCATCTAATGATGCTTGTTCTATTTTGGGCTGGTTGCCAAAAAGCCAGTTTAATTTTGAGATAGTTTCGGTTGATAATTCTTTTGTTGCCTGAACAGCAAATATTTTGCTGGTTACGTTTCCAAAGAAATGAATCATTGTAGATGTATTATGTTTGTATTTTGAAAATGCAAAAATACACTTTTTTACGCATTTAATTTGGCTTTTTTTGCGAAAGCATTGTTGATTATTAACAGTATTTTCAACAATAGTATTTAAAAGTGTTTTTTTAGGATGCTAGTAACAGATTGATAGTAAGAGCTACCAAACAAATTTAAGTGGACCAATAGATAGTAGAGCTGATACATATCTATGCGTGCTGCTGTATAGGCATCTTGAGGATGGATATTGTGATAGGCTACATAGAAGGCATTACCAAAGCCACCAAATAACTTGGTCATGGCTATATCTACTTCGTGGTGCCCGTAATACATAGCAGGGTCTATAAGGTAAGGGGTGCCATTGGTGGCAATTATATAGTTGCCACTCCATAGGTCGCCATGTAATAAGGCTGGTACGATATCCTTGCATAGAAGCTTTAAGGCATCTTGCATGCGCGTGCGTGACGGACAATCACTATGGGATAGTAATTGTTTTTCTCTTGCCAATTGAAGTTGTGGCAGTAGGCGTTCCTCTATATAAAAGTCGGTCCAATTATTATGAGACATGTTGCTTTGGGGTAAACTCCCGATAAAGTTGTTTTGTTCCAGCCCAAATGTGTTTGTAGTAACATGATGTAGGGCAGCCAGTTGCATTCCCAAGGTTTCAAAATCCTGTGATGTGGGCAATTTGCTTTCTACATATTCCATAATTAAGAATGATGTGCCTTGAAAGTGGTTACACGCTATAACTTGTGGTGTTTTAATGGTGTTTGTGTTACGAATGTGCTCTAAGGCATAAGCTTCGGCTTTAAACATGTTAAGGGCATTGGTCCCTTGATGTGCTTTAAGAAAATAGGCATACTTTGGGGTGGTTATTTTATAGGCTTGGGAAATATCGCCACCGGACAGGCTTTGCCAACTTGTGATTGGGCTTTGTAACAGTTTAGCGATGTAGTTTTTGAATTCTGGAATCAGCATATAAAAATAAGTAATTCAACTTAGTCACCCTTAGCCAACAAGGCCATATAAAACCCATCGTACCCGGATTGATGTGCCAGCACTTTATGGTCTTTTACCAGTTTAAAACCTTTACCATCTTCTGAATTTAAGAAGGAGTCAACTTGTTCCTGATTTTCTGAAGGTAATATGGAACATGTGGCATACACCAGTTTGCCTGCAGGTTTTACCATTCTGGAATATTGCTGTAAAATTTCCTGCTGGGTGGTTTTAATAGTTTCAATAAAGTCGGGTTGTAATTTCCATTTAGCATCTGGATTTCTGCGTAAAACGCCTAATCCGGAGCAAGGTGCATCGATTAGAACGCGATCTGCTTTTTCATAAAGTTTTTTAATAACTTTAGTAGATTCGATGGCTCGGGTTTCTATGTTGTGAACGCCATTGCGTTTGGCACGGCGCTTTAATTCATGCAGTTTGTTTGCATAAATATCCAAGGCTATCACTTGCCCTTTGTTTTCCATAAGCGAAGCAATGTGCAAGGCTTTACCACCCGCACCCGCACAGGCATCTACCACCCGCATACCAGGTTGTACCTCTAAAAAATCGGCAACCAACTGTGAGGATGCATCTTGTACTTCAAAATGCCCGTTCTTAAAAGCTTCGGTTTGAAATACATTGGTGCGTTCTTTAAGTTTTAGGGCCTGGGGGTAGCCTTTTATAAATTCGGTTTCTATATCCAAGTCGAATAACTCGGCCTGTAATTTTTCTTTACTTGTTTTAAGGATATTAACCCTTAAAATAACGTCGGCTTGCTCATTTAATGCCGCTATTTCTTTGGTCCAAACGGTATTGCCTAACTCTTTCTCGCCCATAGCGTCCATCCAATCGGGGATGGCTTCTTTAAACTTTCTAATCTTGGAAAGTTCATCAAAGCGCCCTTTTATTTTACGTGTAGGTGTATTTTCAAAATATTTCCAATCGGGTAACTTAATACCTTTAAGGGTGGCCCAAACGGCAAATATGCGCCAAAGGTTGTCACGATCAAAAGGTTCTTTAACTTCTGCAATTTCGGCGTACAGGCGTTTCCAGCGTACAATGTCATAAGTGGTTTCGGCAACAAACGCTCGATCGCGACTTCCCCAACGCTTATCACGCTTTAGGAGCTGTTGTATCACTTTGTCGGCATACAGGCCTTCGTTAAAAATTAAAGTTAAACCGTCTATAACCGAGAAGCATAAGTTTCTATGTAACCGCATGATGTTTTATTAAGGATGCAAAGTTACGTTAATTGCTACGAATACGCGAATGTTTTATTATTAGAATGAATAGACTTATCTTTCCTGAAAATTAATAGTTAGGTAGTGATGAAACGCTTTGCTCTTATAAGTCTGTTTGTTGTTGTTTTAAGTTCCTGTGGAAATAAGGAATCGATTATTCCAAGGGATTTTAATCAAATAAAAGTTGAAACCATTTTAGAGGATTCCCTTTTAAGTGTAAGGGCCATAGACATATTGAACGATGGGAGTTTGTCCTTTGCGGCTAACAATGGAACTTTTGGTTTGTACAATCCTAAAAAGGATTTGTGGCAAACATCGGTGGTCACTTACGACTCCTTGAATTTGCACTTTCGGGCTGTGGCACATACTAGTAATGATTTTTTTATGTTGAGTATAGCCAACCCGGCACTGTTGTACAAAACAGGTGATACAGGTAGTATGGAACTGGTTTACAAAGAAACAGGAGCGGGTGTTTTTTATGATGCTATGGCGTTTTGGAATGATATGGAGGGTATGGCTGTTGGTGACAGTATGAATGGATGCTTGTCGATTATCATAACCAGAGATGGCGGACAAACATGGCATAAATTGCCTTGTAAAGTTTTGCCAAAAGCCGAACCCCATGAAGGCGCTTTTGCGGCCAGTAACACTAATATAAAACTGCTAGGTAATAAGGCTTGGGTGGCTACTACTGGTGGTAATATTTATTATTCTGAGGATAGGGGTGTCACTTGGAGTATGATTAAAACACCTATGGTGCAAGCGGGTGATACTGAAGGTATTTATTCGATAGATTTTTATGATGCTTTAAATGGATTTGCTATTGGGGGTGATTATACAAACCCTGATACCAATAGCGCTAATAAAATAAGAACTAGTGATGGCGGCAAAACCTGGCAGGTAGTTGCCGATAATCAACCTCCGGGTTACCGAAGTTGTGTGCAATATATGCCAGGTAGAGCAGGCAAGGAATTGGTGGTTGTTGGTTTTAAGGGTGTGGATTACAGCCATGATGCTGGTAATACATGGAAGCATTTAAGTGATGAAAGTTTTTATACGATTAGGTTTTTAAATGATAGTGTGGCTTATGCTGCGGGAGCTAAACGCATATCAAAACTTACTTTTAAAGAATAAAAAAGGGAGCAATATGCCCCCTGTAATTTATTTTTTATGATCTTCCTGTTTCATTTTCTTGAACAGATGCATGAGTTTCTTTTTAAAGTCATCTTCTGCAATCTTGAGCAGAATGATTTTTTTGGGAGATAGCACGTTCTGTAATTTATTGTTTAGCTTATTTTTTTCTTCACATAATCTGGATTCTGCACTTTTAAGTTGTACTAAAAGCTCACTGGCTCGTTTATCAGACATGGTATTGGCATGGTCTTTAACCTCACGACGTATTTTATGAATTTCGTCAAGTTTTATTTTTAAAGTTACTTTGTCGTAGGCATTGTAAATGGGCCAAAATTGTTGGGCTTCACTTTCTGTTAGTTGCAGCCATTTAGACAATACAGATACTTTAAGTGACTGTATTCTGTCCCTTTTACTATCTCCTGTTTGGGAGAAACTGTTAAAGGCGATAAAAAATACTAATAATGTAATTATCTTTTTCATTTGTATGTGTTTTTAGATACTAGATATTAGACCCTTTGCTGCTAATCTCTTCTCTCTGTTCTCTTCTCTCTGTTCCCTGCCTTGCCGGCAGGCAGGTCTGCTCACTATTCAACAATTAAGTCTTCAATATCTAAATTATTTATTAAATATGTTTCTACCGCTTCTTCGTCCAAATTATACTGCACAAACTCGGTTTCAACAAGGTCTTCTTCTTCTATTAATGCTGCAATTTCATAAGAGTCTACAACATTTTCATTAATGATATAATTTTCAACCGTTTCGGAATCTAAGTTGCTCCAGGGGGTTGCTTTAAATTTATTAATGGCTAGGGTAATTAGCAGTAATACTGTGGCGGCAACGCTTGATATATATATAAAACGTTTGCTGCGTAAGATGGAAATGACTTTAACTGATTTTTCAGCTTCAATCCTGTTGGAAATGGTATCTTCTAAGGTATTGAAATATGAATTGGGTAAAGTAAAGCCACTAGTATGGGCTGCTTCTTTTAACTTTATTTCGGTTATAAGCTTATCCTCTAAAGTATCAAAGTAATTATCTGGAGCTTTAAATCCTGATTTTTTGATAGTATGTAATGTTCCTTTTTTCATTTCTCTACGCTCTTTGCTCTTCTTATATATTCGTAATAATCTTCATTACGGATGTTTTATATATTAATGAGACTTTATTTTAGGCTAAAGGTTTAATTTTTAGTTAAATAAGCTTCAATTTTTTTAGTGGCTATATGATAGGATGCTTTTAGAGCCCCCTCACTGGTTTCTAAAATATCAGACATATCCTTAAACTTTATGCCTTCAAAATACTTCATATTAAAAACAATTTGTTGTTTTTGTGGCAATGTAGCAATGGCTTTTTGTAATTTTAACTGTATGGCATCGCCTTCAAAATACACATCGGCCTCTAAATTATTGATGGCCAATAATTGCACAGCTTCATTGGTTGTTTGTAGCCGTTTGGCATTTTTATTTATAAATGTAATAGATTCGTTGGTTGCAATGCGGTACATCCACGAGAACAATTTACTGTCGCCCTTAAAGTTATTAATATTTTTGTAAACCTTTATGAATGTGTTTTGCAGGACATCATCAGTATCGTCATGTGATTTTACTATATTTCTAATATGCCAATACAACCGCTCTTTATAAAGCGTCATTAATTCTCTAAAAGCTTGCTCTTTATGTTTGTCAGATTTCAGGTTTTCTAACAATTGTACTTCGTCAACCACAAAAATACTTTACAAATTAGACCAATAAATGTACTAAAAGTTTAAGGTGCATAAGGCTAAAATTTTATTAATTTTTAAAATATTGATAAACAGAATGTTATAAATAAAAACATCGATTAAGTGTAAATTAATATCGATAAAATGCGTTTTTTCTTGTACAATATGTTTTTTTGTTTTAAGTTTGCTTCAAGAAACCTACTTATGAAGTTAGTCGTCCCCAAGTCTAACAGAACAAAAAAAAAGGATAACAGCCCAAATCGTTATCCTTTTTTGTTTTTATAATGGTATGTGTTATTTACTCGAAACTTTGCATTTCCACGAGTTTTTGGTAAACGCCTTTTTTAGCGATTAATTCATTATGCTTGCCTTTTTCTACAATTTCCCCTTTGTTTAGAACCACAATATCATCAGCATTTTGTATGGTAGACAGGCGGTGCGCAATAACGATAGAGGTTCTGTTTTTCATCATGTTCTCTAAGGCTATTTGTACTAAGCGTTCGCTTTCGGTATCTAGGGCCGAAGTGGCTTCATCCAATACCATAATGGGGGGGCTTTTAAGCACGGCACGGGCAATGCTTAAGCGTTGTTTTTGACCACCAGACAACTTGTTACCAGAATCGCCTATGTTGGTATCTATACCATTGGGAAGGTCTTTTACAAATTCCCAGGCGTTGGCAATTTTTAGCGCTTCAATAACGGCTTCATCAGTGGCGTTATCGTTTCCTAGTTTTAGGTTGTTTTTAATACTATCGTTAAACAGGATGGCGTCTTGGGTAACGATACCTAGTTGTTGTCTTAAAGACCGAGTGGTAAGATCGCGAATATCTTGACCGTCTATTAAAATACGCCCCTCATTAACATCATAAAACCGGGTGATGAGGTTGGCAATGGTAGATTTTCCACTACCGGATTGTCCTACCAAAGCCACAGTTTTACCTTTGGGAATGGTTAATGAGAAATTCTTTAAAACATAATCGTTTTCATATTTAAATGATACGTTTTCAAATACGATTTCAGAATGAAAGCCCTCTTTATCTAAAGCATTTTTCTTGTCTTTTAAAGGGTTAGGAGATTCGATGATTTCCTGGATACGTTCGGCTGCTGCATTACCTTGCTTAATATTATAAAGCCCTCGGGAAATGGCCTTGGCGGGTACCATGATATTATATGCAAGCCCCATATAAGCGATAAAGGAACTGCCATCAAGCGAATCGTCTACAAGTACCAATTGTCCTCCATACCACAATAGGATGGAAATGACTAAAATGCCCAAAAATTCACTGGTAGGTGAGGCCAAGTTTTGCCGGTTTAACAATTTATTTGAAAAGTGGTAAGCACGTGCCGACGATGCTTTGAATTTAGCATCGAATTTACCTTCAGCATTAAAACCTTTAATGATGCGTAAGCCAGTTAGTGTTTCTTCTAAGATGGATAAGATGTTACCCTGCTCGTTTTGAACACGATCTGATTTTCTTTTAAGGCTCTTGCCCACTCTGGAAATTACTACTCCCGACAATGGAATGAAAATAAACACAAAAAGGGTGAGCTTGGCACTAATGATAAGCATCATAATGATGGTAAAAATAATCATTAACGGTTCTCTTGCTATTAGCTCTAACACGGGTAGCATAGAATATTGTAAGGTGGACACATCGTTGGTAACACGCGCCATGATATCGCCTTTTTTTTGCTCAGAAAAATAGGAAAGTGGCAGCTCTACTGTTTTTTTGTAAACCCGGTTTCTTAAATCGCGTACCACGCCATTCCTTAAGAATACCATAAAATAGTTTGCTAAATACCCAAAGATGTTCTTTAGAAGAAACAAAACAATAATAAGGCCTACCACCAAGAGTAAGGCCTTTTGTGGATCGTTTTCTGCATACAGGTTCACTTGGTAAGCCAAGTAGTCTTTATAGAAATCCTTTAAATCGGAAATGCCCGTGTAAATGGGCTTTACTAATACCGTTTTATTGGTTTTTTGCTCAAATAGTATGTCAAGCATAGGTATTAAGGCAATAAATGATAAAGCACCAAACAGTGCATATAGTATATTGGACACAATATGTCCTAATGCATACCGTTTATAGGGCTTGGCATACTTGAGGATATTTATAAATTGATTCATTAAATAAGGTTCATGTCTTTTAAAATAGCTTCGGCCTTGGCATCCAATAGTGCTTCGGTTGCTTTAAAGTCGGCTACCGATTTCATTGGTGTGTTCACACTAACATAGAACTTTATTTTTGGCTCTGTACCACTTGGTCTTAAGGCTATTTGGCTACCGTCTTCGGTGTAATAGATCAATACATTGGATTTAGGAATGTCGATAGGATGCTCCGTTCCTGTTAATAAATGCTTAACGGTAGATGATTGATAGTCTTCAATCTTAACAACCTTAGAACCATTAATACTTGTAACAGGATTTTCGCGGGCATCAATCATCATTTGTGTAATTTCTTGGGCACCTTCAATACCTTTTTTAGTGAGCGACACCAATTTTTCTTTGTAACAGCCATATGTTACGTAAAGCTTAATTAGTTTTTCGTAAAAGGAGCTACCATTGGCTTTAGCATAAGCGGCAATATCGCAAGCAAGCAGTGTTGAGGTTACGGCATCCTTATCACGAACAAAATCACCAACCATATATCCAAAACTTTCTTCGCCACCACCAATAAAATTAAGCTCAGGAAAGTCTTTAATAAGCTTGGCAATCCATTTAAACCCTGTTAGTACAATTTTGCTATCTACTTTATAAGCGTTGGCTAATTTATTTAGCATGGGAGTAGACACGATGGTTGAGGCTATAAATTCCTTGCCCTGAATTTTGCCTTCCGATTGCCATTGTTTTAATAAAAAATCGGTCATCATCACCATGGTTTGGTTTCCGTTAAGCAATTGTAATTTGTTTTCAGAATTACGAACAGCAACACCCAAGCGGTCACAATCTGGGTCGGTGCCAATAACAATATCGGCATTGACCTTTTCTGCCAGTTCCAGGGCCATTTTTAAGGCAGCAGGTTC
Organism: Aestuariibaculum scopimerae; assembly: GCF_059428085.1. Lineage (NCBI taxonomy): Bacteria > Pseudomonadati > Bacteroidota > Flavobacteriia > Flavobacteriales > Flavobacteriaceae > Aestuariibaculum > Aestuariibaculum scopimerae. Next base: position 306,857 of record NZ_CM182089.1, on the reverse strand, counting down.
CTCTGGGTTTGGAGAGGCTACTGTTGGAAAATCCCCATCAGGAACTTCTTGCTCTTTAACAATGTGTACATTTTTAAAGCCAGCACGTTTTAAGGTTTCGGGTACGGCCGTTATGGAGGTGCCGTGAAGCGATGTAAATACAATATTTAATTGGTCTTTGGCTGCTTTTGAAGCAGCTATGCTACCATTTTTAACGGATTCGTTGATAAAAATATCGTCAATATCTTTTCCAATGTAATGTATTAGGCTATTGTTGGCTTCAAATTTAATATCGCTATACTGTAAGCTATTAATAACTTTAATAACAGCATCGTCATGTGGGGGCACTAATTGGCCACCATCTTGCCAGTAGACTTTATAGCCATTGTATTCTGGTGGATTGTGTGAAGCTGTTAGTACAATGCCACAGTGGCAGTTTAGGTGCTTTACTGCAAAAGATAGTTCGGGTGTAGGACGTAAATCTTCAAACAAATAAACTTCAATACCATTTGCGGAAAAAACATCGGCCACTACCTTTGCCAAGGTTTTACTGTTGTGCCTACAATCGTATGCAATAACGGCTTTTGGAGTTTCGTTGGGGTATAATTTATGAAGGTAGTCGCTTAAACCCTGTGTGCTTTTTCCAAGTGTATATTTGTTAATGCGGTTAGTGCCTACACCCATAATGCCACGCATACCGCCAGTACCAAACTCTAGATCTTTATAAAAACTTTCTTGAATCTCTTTCGGGTTGTTTGCAATACTGTCTTTTATGAAAGTTTGAGTGTTTTCATCAAACGTTGGGGTTAGCCAAGTATTGATTCTATCTAAAATTTTGGGTTCAATATGTATCATGATGTCTTAAAAAAATATGTTTCAAAAGTAAGCAATTGCAATATAATAAAAGTAGGCATTAGGTAGAAAACGAAACTGTTTTAAAGTTATTAATTTAAATTTAATTCATCTTTGATTAAATAGCGTTTTTTGTCCTGTTTTGTTCGCAATATGATTTCTCCTAGAAAGCCAGCAACAAAAAACTGGGTGCCTATGACCATAGTAGATAAGGCAATATAGAATTGTGGTCGTTGCGTAATAAGTCGGCCATAAGGGTTTAAAAACAATTTGTCAATGCCAAGATAAACAGCAAAACCTAAGCCTATGGCAAACATAATGACCCCTAGGGCTCCAAATAAATGCATGGGACGTTTGCCAAAGCGGGATAAAAACCAAATAGTAATTAAATCTAAGAAACCATGAACAAAGCGGTTCATGCCAAATTTGGTTTCGCCATATTTCCTGGCTTGGTGCTTTACAACTTTCTCGGTTATTTTGGTAAACCCAGCATTTTTGGCCAGGACGGGAATGTAGCGGTGCATTTCGCCATTAACATCAATGTTTTTAACAACATTGCTATTATAGGCTTTTAAACCGCAGTTAAAATCGTGCAGTTTTACACCCGATGTTTTTCTTGCGGCCCAATTAAATAACTTTGAGGGTAGGTTTTTTGCAATAACAGAATCGTAGCGTATTTTTTTCCAACCAGACACTAAATCGAAGCCATCTTTAATAATGCTGTTATAAAGTTCTGGAATTTCGTCCGGATTATCCTGTAAGTCGGCATCCATGGTTATCACCACGTTACCTTTGGCCTTGTCGAAACCAGCATGTAGGGCTTGGGATTTTCCAAAATTCTTTAAGAAACGAATCCCTTTAACACAATTGTTTTTTGCCGATAGTTGAGTGATTATTTGCCAAGAATTATCAGTACTACCATCATCAATAAAAATAATTTCATATGAAAAATGATTGGACTGCATAACATTTGCAATCCAATCATGTAATTCTATTAAAGAGTCTTGTTCGTTAAGTAGTGGTATGACTACTGATATATTCATTTAAAACGCTTTCAATAAGTTCATGCTTCAAAAATACTGAATTTATTTAAGCATTTGATCTTCCTTTTTTAAAATTAGTCCAGTAATGAGTGATATAATTATGCCTAGTACTAATGTTCCAATTAAAGTAAAAGTGCTCATAGCAAAAGGAGAAGTAAACATATTGGTCATTTCTATTGCTTTTTCAATTTCTTTTCCTTTTAAATTGGGAGATTGTTGCATCATTTTTTCTAATGATTGTTCTCTTATGTTATCTATAAATTCAGGCTGGATATAAGAATAATGAAAGTAAGTATAAATTGCAGTAACAACAGCTCCAACTGCAGCAATTGCAAGGCCTAATTTAATTGCTTCTCCAAATTTTAAAAAACCATCATTAGTTTTCTTATATGTTATTATTCCATAGACAAAAATTAAAATAGTTCCAATAAAGCTTACTGAGCTAATTATCCAGTTTTTTTCTAAATCAAAGGCATACATTATTATTATAATTGAGATTGATAGTATGCCTAAGTATAACCCATAGTTGGTGGCTACCGATTTTAAAGATTTTTCCATTTAAATGTGTTTATTTGTTAGTTGAACAGTTAGTAATCAAAGATAGTAATTCGTTACATTTAAACAGACAATAAAAAATATAAAAAAGTATTGTGAATTTATAAAAATTACTTATTTTTGCACTTCCAAAATTGAAAAGAATATAAAGCTTTACGCGATGAAAAAAGGTATACATCCAGAAAATTATAGAATTGTAGCATTTAAAGATATGTCTAACGATGACGTGTTCTTAACAAAATCTACAGCGAATACTAACGAAACTATTGAGGTTGATGGTGTTGAGTATCCACTAGTTAAAATGGAGATTTCTAGAACATCGCACCCTTACTATACTGGTAAATCTAAATTGGTAGATACTGCTGGTCGTATTGATAAGTTTAAAAACAAATACGCTAAGTTTAATAAATAAGCTTAAATTTAAATATATTTTAAAGCCTTTCGTAACTGAAAGGCTTTTTTATTATATCTAATTCAGCTATTTTTGTTTAAACCATAAGTTTTAGGTAGAAGTGATAGCAACTTTTAACTTTTAACTTTTAACTTTTAACTTCCAGATGAACTACATCCTTTTTGATGGTCCTTTCCGCAACAATTTATTGCCGTTTACATTTACTCGCCCAGTGGCCGATATACGTGTTGGAATTTTAACCATACGTGAAAAATGGGAAACTTTTTTAGATACTACAACTACAACAGTAACGGAAGATTACCTTTCTGAAAAATATCCCATGGTGGAAATGGATGAGAATATCATGATACATGCTTCCTATTTGCCAAACTTTGAGCTGGTGGAAATGATAAAAGGCTTACAGGAAAACCAAGCTATTTTTAAAGATGAGGATGTTATTGCTTTTTATACAAAGGACACCCAAGAAGCCATAGATTTTGATACTTATGAAGCTTTGGAGTTTAATGATGATATTATAAAAATAGAATATACTTGGGATATTTTTTCTAAAAACGGAGAGGCTATACAGGAAGATTTTGGGTTATTGACCAAAGGCAGGACTTCAAAAGCAATTCCGGCCAGTAATCATGTTATATCACCCGAAAATATTTTCATAGAAGCGGGTGCTAGTTTAGAATTTATAACCCTTAATGCATCTAAGGGGCCTATTTACATTGGAAAAAATGCTGAAATTATGGAAGGTACCACCATACGTGGACCTTTGGCTTTATGTGAAGGGGCTATCGTAAAAATGGGCGCTAAAATTTACGGACCCACAACGGTGGGGCCTTACTGTAAGGTTGGTGGCGAAATCAATAATTCGGTGCTGTTTGGTTGTTCTAATAAAGGACACGATGGCTATTTAGGGAATTCTGTTTTGGGCGAATGGTGTAATTTAGGGGCCGATACAAATAATTCTAACTTGAAGAATAATTATGCAGAGGTGCGTTTGTGGAATTATCAAACAGAGAACTTTGCTAAAACGGGCTTACAGTTTTGTGGCCTTATGATGGGCGACCATAGTAAATGCGGTATCAATACCATGTTTAATACGGGTACAGTAATAGGGGTAAGTGCCAATATTTTTGGTAGTGGTTTCCCCAGGAATTTTGTACCAAGCTTTTCATGGGGTGGTAGCAGTGGTTTTACCACCTACCTAACTAAAAAATCGTTTGAGGTTGCCGAGGTTGTCATGTCCAGGCGTGGTATAGCCTTAACTGAACAGGACAAGGCTATTTTGGAGCATGTTTTTGAGGAAACCAAAAAATACCGACGCAACTAAAAAAATATTATATGTTAGGAGTTTTATTGATTTATTTTATTGGTAAACGGTTTTATGACCTAGCTGAAGAATTTAAACAAAGCAAATGACTGTATGCTATAATTAGTGTTGTTGTTTATTATGCTGCTGGTTTTGTGTTTGGGGTTGTCTTGCTCTTATTGGATATTTATGTGTTTTATTGGGGGCTGGATTGGGACAATAATTATGGAATTAATTTATTGAGCATACCCATTGGGTTGCTTGCAGTTTGGGGGTTTTATCATTTTTTAGAGAACAGATGGAAGAAACAAGTGGTTTTGGTAAAAGATGAGATAGACGATATAGGAAATCATCTTGAAAATAAAGGTTAGTCCTTTTTAACCCGTTTTAAATCCAATAAATTAATGGGGTTAATGCCCAATCCCTTTACATTTTTCCTTGTAAAACGTACTACTTCATCATAAAACAAAGGTACTACAGGTGTTTTTTGCATTATTAGAGAATCCATCTTAGTATAAAGTGCTTCACGGTTTTTAGTATTGGTTTCTGTAAATGCTTGCTCATACCATGTGTCGAACAGTGCATTCTTAAAATGGGTGTAATTGGGACCATTGGGAGCAAAGTTCTTGCTATAATATAGAGACAAGTAGTTTTCCGCATCAGGATAATCGGCTACCCAACTGGCGCGGAACAAGCTGAGCTTGCCATTTGCTTTGGCGTCTTTTAAGGTGGCTGGTGGAATAACGTCTACGTTAACAAGCAATCCTGTTTTTTGGAGTTCTCGTTGTATGTATTCGCAAAAACTCAGGTAATTGCTAGTAGTGGTGATAGCGATTTCAGGGTTTTGAATACCCGTTTCTTTTTTAAACTGTGCTACCAATTGTTTAGCCTTTTCGGGTTGGTATGTAAAGCCTATAGAGGCACTATAACCCGGAAGCCCCTTAGGGATAAAACCACCATTGGCAGGAATACCAACACCGTTTCGTAGATAGATCATCATTTTATTTTTATCAAAGCCATAGTTTACGGCTTTTCTAATGAGGTCAGACTGTATTTCTGGAATATCGGAATCTAAAAAAAAGGCTAAATACTCAGTATTTAAATACGGACCGCGAATCATATTTACAGTATTAGTATACACATCGCGAAGTTGACCGCTAGCTGTTAAGATATCGTCTTTATAAGAGGCATCTAATCCTGTAACAAAATCAATGTTACCTTGTGCAAACTGTAAAAATTCACTTTGCTTATCAGGCAAAAAGGTAATGGCAACTGCTTCAAGATAGGGGAGCGGCTGGCCTTTCGCATCGCTTTCAAAATAGTTGGTATTTTTCCTAAATACTAGCTTAATGTTCTCTACCCAACGTTTAAATTTAAAGGGCCCTGTGCCTATGGGGTGGGCCCTGAAATCGCTGCCATAGTGGTCTACAATTTCTTTAGGAACTACCGAGCAGTACTTCATGGTCAATAACCCTAAAAATGCGGGGAATGGTTGTTTTAGTTGTATTTGAAATAAGGTATCGTTAACCGCACGAAAGCTTTCAACCTTATTTAAAACCCAACTGCCAGGTGAGGCAATCGACTTGTCCAATAGCCTGTTAAAACTATACTCAAAGTCGCTGGCATTAACAACTCTAGTGGAATCTTTTCCAAACAAGATGTGCTTATGAAAATAGACATCGTCGCGCAATGTAAAATCATAAGTACGAGCATCATCAGATATGGTCCATTGCTTTGAAATACAAGGCTTAACGTTTAGTTGGTCGTCCATTTGAACCAAACCGTTAAACAATTGGTTGGTGGCCCAAATATCTGCAATGTCCTTAGAAAAAGCAGGGTCTAACGATCCGATATTTTTGTGTTCATTATATCTAAAAACAAGGGTGTCGTTTTGGTTTTTGGATCTCTTTTCACAAGATATAAAAACCATTATTATGCAACTTATTGGTAAATAGAAGTATAGTAATCTATTAAGTGATGTAATTGGTTTTATCATATCATTAATAAGTTGTAAATTTGCGGTCCTTTTAAAGGACGAAGGTAAAGATAATGAGTTTTCCACCCAAGAGGAAACGACTAAAGAACAAATGAGAAAAAAAGTTGCATTTTATACCTTAGGCTGTAAGCTTAATTTTTCAGAAACATCTACCATAGCACGAAGCTTTACGAGTGAAGGTTTCGATCGTGTTGATTTTTCAGAAATGGCAGATATTTATGTAATTAATACCTGTTCGGTAACCGAAAATGCAGACAAACGCTTTAAAAGTATAGTTAGGCAAGCACAGCGGGTTAATCCAGATGCTTTTGTGGCGGCTGTTGGGTGCTATGCCCAATTAAAACCACAAGAATTGGCAGCTGTTGATGGTGTAGATCTGGTACTTGGCGCCACAGAAAAGTTCAAGATAACAGATTATCTGAACGATCTTTCCAAAAATGATTTTGGTGAAGTGCATTCGTGTGAGATTGAAGAGGCCGATTTTTATGTTGGTTCTTATTCCATTGGAGATAGAACCCGTGCCTTTTTAAAGGTACAGGATGGTTGCGATTACAAATGCACCTATTGCACCATTCCTTTGGCACGTGGTATTTCGCGAAGCGATACTATGAAAAACGTACTTAAAAATGCCCAAGAAATTTCGGACCAAAACATCAAGGAAATTGTTCTAACCGGTGTTAATATTGGCGATTATGGTAAAGGTGAGTTTGGTAATAAAAAGCACGAACATACGTTTTTGGATTTGGTTACCGAATTAGATAAAGTGGAAGGCATAGAGCGTTTACGGATTTCTTCTATAGAACCCAATCTTTTAAAAGATGAAACGATAGATTTAGTTTCTAAGTCCAGAGCTTTTGTGCCACACTTTCATATCCCTTTACAAAGTGGCAGCAACGAGATTTTAAAAAAAATGAAGCGCCGTTATTTACGGGAACTTTATGTAAATAGGGTTGCTAAGATACGTGATGTTATGCCACATGCCTGTATTGGCGTAGATGTTATAGTGGGCTTTCCTGGGGAAACGGACGAACACTTTCTTGAAACCTATAATTTTCTTAACGAATTGGATATTTCATATTTGCATGTCTTTACCTATTCAGAAAGAGACAATACCGAAGCTGCTAAAATGGATGGGGTAGTACCTGCTAATGTAAGGAGCAAACGCAGTAAAATGCTTAGAGGGTTATCTGTTAAAAAGCGTCGTGCGTTTTACGAAAGCCAAATAGGCAGTGCGCGCACTGTATTGTTTGAAGGTGAAAATAAAGATGGCTACATTTATGGCTTTACCGAAAACTATGTAAAAGTAAAAGCCCCTTGGAATCCTGAATTGGTAAATACGCTGCACGATGTTACGCTTACCAAAATAGATGATGATGGTTTGGTTCGGTTTGACTTCATTCAAGTGCTAGACCAACATATTCTTTAATAGTAGATTAGTACTCCCCCGTGTAGTAGACTGGTACTCGCTCGTGTAGTAGACTGGTACTCCCCCGTGTAGTAGACTGGTACTCGCTCGTGTAGTAGACTGGTACTCCCCCGTGTAGTAGACTAGTACTCGCTCGTGTAGTAGATACATTGTGTTAAATTTATTTATGAGCTTTTTTAAGGGGTGTTAATGACTTTATCCGAAATATAAGGCATTTAAGCGTTTTTATTCTTCAAATTGGGATGGCAGCAATACATTTATCCCATATAATCCCAAATTGTATGAAACCTACCATTTTAACCTTATGTATTGTATTCGCACTTAATGTGCTAACAAGCTGTACCACAGAATCTGTTGAACCCTCAATAGAAGGTACATGGAAATTAACCACTTGGACGGTTAACTTACCCGCCGATTTGAATAACGACACCATTACCAGCACCAATCTTTTAGATGAAATTGATTGTGAGAACAATGAAACATTGGTTTTTGAAGGTAATGTAGTTGCATCAAACGCTACTTTTAATCATAATATTGGTATCACCTTAGTAGATAATAGCACAGATCAATATGCTTTTGATGTTGTGTGTGATACAGAAGGCGTGATTGGTTACGCCACATCTTTTACTAAAAGTAACAATGCCGTTATTATTAATGATACTGTGGCAACAGTGGAAGGCAATCAGTTAACTAGGGTGTTTAAAAATGCCGTAGCCATATACAACGAGGCCCATACCGAGGTTGTGGCTACCAAAGATTTAATATTGGTTTACACGAAACTTTAATTTTTATATTACCATAATATATTGCCGTGCGGTTAAAACAAAAGGCCCAGAACTTAAAGTTCTGGGCCTTTTGTTAGTTGTTTTAATCCGTAAATTATATTCTAACGCCTACGGGTAGCATGCGCTTATATTTTCTATTGCTTCGTACAAACTTAGCAATATCAGGACTTGTGGGTACTACGCTTAGATTGCGCTCTTCAATTTGTTCAAACACAGCAGCTAAAAATTCTTTGCTAAAGGTTTCATCATAAATTTCTTCAGGAATAACTAGCTTTGTTAAAAAAATCTTTCTTTCTTGTAAAGAGTATTCAATTTTAGCTAGGTGGTCGTTGACTTTTAATTCAAATTGACGTAAAAAATCATTGTCAATTAATTCTGCAGCATCAATCATGATATTTTTTTTAATTTCTTAGGAAACTTCAAAATAGTGAATACTATTTATATAAATTTGTTTTGCAAAGTTATAAAAAATAATCGTTAATATAAAGTAAATTGATAGTTAATCCCTTATAAGATAAAGTATTATAGCTATTTTTTTAATTTGTGCAAAGTCCAATTAATGAATAAAGATATTATACACGTGTATTTAATGCCAGGAATGGCAGCCAGCCCAAAAATCTTCGAATACATAAAATTGCCCGAAGACCAATTTCAATTGCACTATCTGGAATGGTTAGTGCCAGTAGGTAACGAGTCGCTTAGCGATTATGCGTTTCGAATGTCCAAAAACATCAAGCATGATGCTGTGGTTTTGTTGGGGGTGTCCTTTGGGGGTGTTTTGGTTCAGGAAATGCGAAAATATGTGTCCGTAAGAAAGCTTATTATAGTTTCAAGCGTTAAAAGTAAAAAGGAATTGCCCAACCATATGTTAATAGCAAAAGCCACCAAAGCCTATAAATTAATGCCCACACAATTGGCAAGTAAAATAGACGTTATAGCAAAGTATGTGTTCGGTAACAATGTTAGTAGACGGTTAGAACTGTACAAGAAGTACCTGTCTGTAAACAACAGTGAATACTTAAGTTGGGCCATAGAGCAAATGGTTTGTTGGGAGCAGGAATTGCCTCCAGAAAACATGGTACATATCCATGGGGCTAACGACCTGGTATTCCCAATAAAGAAGATTACCAATTGTATTACTATAAAAGGTGGTACGCATATTATGATTCTGAATAAATATAAATGGTTCAATGAAAATTTACCACGTATTATTTTAAAGAACTGAACAAAATTTTTACCTTTAATTAAAACTTTTTAAAAATGAAGATTATAGAAAAAGCTCTGGCGTTTGTGGGATTATTAAGTTTATGCGCGTTATTTATTTATGCCCTCCAAGATGCGCCAACCGATGAAAATTTTGAGAAAAAATTAATAAACGATTACAATGTTTATGCACTGCAAGTTCCCAACAACCTGGAGTTTGCAGGAGAACCCATGCCGCTTCAAAATCCGGATATTTTAGAACGTATGGATAGAGAACTGCTAGTGAACACGTATTGGCAATCCAATGGCTTGCTCATGTTTAAACGCGCCAAAAAGTATTTTCCAATCATTGAGCCCATTTTAGAAGCCAATGGTGTTCCAGATGATTTTAAATATCTAGCCGTGATAGAAAGTGGTTTAACAAATGCCGTTTCACCAGCAGGTGCCAGGGGCGTTTGGCAAATTATGCCTTCTACAGCAAAGGAAAACGGATTGGAGGTTAATGATAATGTAGATGAAAGGTACCATTTAGAAAAATCTACCCAAGTGGCCTGTGAGTACTTATTGAAGTCTAAAGAGGATTTAGGGTCATGGACCTTGGCAGCAGCAGCCTATAATGCAGGCAATGCAGGTATTTCAAGACGTTTGGAAGAGCAAAATGTAACAGATTATTACGATTTGCTATTGGGAGAAGAAACAGGACGCTATATTTTTAGGATTGTTGCTCTTAAAGAAATTCTATCGCATCCAGCAAAATATGGTTTTAATTTCCGGGAAAAGGATTTGTACAATAACATTCCAACCTTTAAAGTAGAGGTAGATACGGCTGTAACCGATTTTACTAAATTTGCTGAGAATTTTGGTATTAATTATAAAATATTAAAAATCCATAACCCGTGGTTAAGAGAGCCAAAGCTTAACAATAAGTCTAGAAAGCTATACGAAATTGATATTCCAAAAGAAGGTTATTATACTGTGCAGCCTTAATGCTAGAATTTGTTAAAGAAAACATTTGGACCCTAATCATAGTTTTAAACTATGCAGTTGGCATCTTGGCAGCATTAACCATCCTGTTAAAAAACATAAACCCGGCCAAAACACTGACGTACATCATTGTTTTGGTCTTTTTTCCGTTTTTGGGTATCATTGTTTACTATTTATTTGGCCAGGAATATAGAAAGAACAAAATATTTAACAGAAAGCATATTTTAAATCGGGACCTGGTAAAAAAAATAAACAAAGCATTTGAGCTTAAAAAGAGCGAACGAAAGGAAATAGATGCCGATTTACACGATAAAATCAAGCTAGTAAAATTACTTCACAGTACAGAAAACGCCCCTTTAACATTACATAACAATATTACCATACTTGTAAATGGTAATGAGAAGTTCGAATATTTATTAAAAGATATAGAAGCTGCTAAAGACCATATACACCTTGAGTATTATATTATTAAGGATGACACTATTGGCAACAAAATTATAGACGCCCTTTGTAAAAAAGCAGAAGAAGGCTTAAACGTGCGTTTAAGTTTTGATTATGTAGGAAGCGATCTCTCTACAAAGGCAGAGAGAAAATTAAAAGCCAGTGGCGTGATATTTTATCCTTTTATGCCTGTGTTCTTCCCTAAGTTTACCAGCAAGATGAACTATAGGAACCACCGAAAAATAGTTATTATAGATGGTACAATAGGCTATGTGGGCGGTATCAATATTTCAGATAATTATGTGAATTATGAAAATGACAAACTGTTTTGGCGTGACACCCATTTAAGGATTGTTGGTGAAGCTGTTAAGCTGCTTCAAATACACTTTTTAACCACTTGGGATTTTGTGTCCAATAGCCGTATTAAAATCACCGAAAACTTATTTCCGGAAATTAATTTAAATAATGAAACAAAAGTACAAATAGCAGCCAGCGGGCCCGATACCAATCGTGCCAATATAATGGAGGCCATATTGACCTCAATCAATACAGCCGATGATTATGTGTACATCTCCACGCCATATTTTATACCTAACGAGCAAGTGCTTACAGCATTGCAAATAGCATCAAAAAGTGGTGTAGATGTACGTATATTAATTCCTAAAAATTCCGATTCTTGGATAGCCAATCATGCAACAAATTCTTATTTGCAGGCATTGTTAGAAGCCAATGTAAAAATATATAGGTACACTAAAGGTTTTGTACATGCCAAAACACAAGTTATAGATGATATGATTGCCTCGGTAGGCACGGCCAATTTAGATTACAGAAGTTTTAATATCAATTTTGAAATCAATGCGCTAATCTATGATGTAGCAGTATCTAAGGCATTAAAAAAACAGTTCTTAGCAGATATTAAAGACAGTCAGGAAATAACATTAAAGCAATGGGAGCAGCGTCCAAAAATTAAAAAATTAAAAGAATCTTATTGTCGTTTGTGGGCGCCTTTGCTTTAAAATATATTAACGGCTTCTTCTTTTTTGTTGTCTTATAGAACCGCCTGTACCAAAATGTTGGTTGGGTATTTGCGAACGCTTCATGTTTTCCTTCATCATCTTTATTTGATCGGTAAGTACCCCTTGTTTATCTAGTTTCTGTGCTTCCGATAAAAGTTTTTGTGCTTCCTGTTTTCTACGTTTAGAAAATGCAATGCCAGAAAGGTTTAATTTAGCCATAGCCAAATCATGACTCATAGATAATCCCAAAGAAATAGCCTTTTTAAAATATTTCTCGGCTTCATTCATGTTGGTTTGCGAAACCATCAGGCCGTGCAAGTAGTTGTAGTAACCTTGTTGTTTTCTTACCAAAGCAGTTTCAGGATTCTTAATCTTATCTAACCATTTCTTGGCGCCTTCAAAGTCTTGTTTACGTAACCTAAGGAATGCCAATAAAATGAATTCATTTTTAAAGTATAGAAACACAAAAATTAAAGATAGTAACACATACATAATACCATTGCCAATGTTCCCCTCGGTAAATTGATAGATAGCATATGCAAAAATCCCCAGAGCAATGATAAGTTTTATAATTTTATTGTACATTTTATTTAGTTTAATGTGTGCTTACAGACGTCTTTTTACCTCTGTATTTGAATTTCAATGCAAAGAAACTAAATTTTTATCAAAATTCTAGTAGCTAAGTGGTCTAAAATCTAACAACAAAGCGGTCTAACATCTAATATAAAATATTTTAAAATAACATTTGCCAAAGTAAAAACTCTTTGTATATTTGCGCTCAGTTTTGGAGAAACCCAAATAAATCAAGATTAAAGTACAATTCAGATTTTAAAGATATAAGATAATGAGTAAAAGAACATTTCAGCCATCTAAGAGAAAGAGAAGAAATAAACATGGCTTTAGAGAAAGAATGGCTTCTGTTAATGGAAGAAAAGTACTTGCTCGAAGAAGGGCTAAAGGTAGAAAGAAATTGTCTGTATCATCTGAAGCAAGACATAAGAAATAATGATTAACAATTGTTAATATTTTAAAGGTGTTACTTAGGTGTAACGCCTTTTTTTATATCATTTGATTACTATTTTTGTAACCTATTATAATACAACATATAAACATTAAAAATGCCGAAAAATTCAAAACTTAAATCTATATTAATAATTGGATCGGGTCCTATTGTTATAGGGCAAGCATGTGAATTTGATTACTCTGGAACCCAGGCTTTAAGATCGCTTAGAGAAGATGGGATTGAAACGGTTTTAATTAATTCCAACCCAGCAACCATCATGACAGACCCTTCCATGGCCGATCATGTGTACCTGTTACCATTAACCACCAAGTCCATTATTAAAATATTGAAAGAACATCCACAAATTGATGCCGTTTTGCCAACCATGGGTGGGCAAACCGCTTTAAACTTGTGTATAGAAGCAGATGAAAAAGGCATTTGGGAGGATTTTAATGTAGAAATTATAGGTGTAGATATAGATGCCATAAACATTACCGAAGATAGGGAAAAGTTTAGGGAATTAATGCTTAAAATAGGTATTCCCATGGCACCACAGGCAACAGCCACCTCGTATTTAAAAGGTAAGGAAATTGCCCAAGAATTTGGGTTTCCATTGGTAATACGTGCATCGTTTACCTTAGGGGGTGCCGGCGCTTCCTTTGTATATAGAGAAGAAGATTTTGATGAGTTGTTAACCCGAGGTTTAGAGGTATCGCCCATCCATGAGGTGATGATTGATAAGGCCCTAATTGGCTGGAAAGAGTATGAGTTAGAGTTGCTAAGGGATGCCAACGACAATGTGGTGATTATCTGTTCTATTGAGAACATGGACCCAATGGGAATTCATACAGGAGACTCCATAACCGTGGCACCGGCTATGACCTTGAGCGATAAAACCTTCCAGAAAATGCGTGATATGGCCATCCATATGATGCGCAGTATTGGCGATTTTGCAGGGGGATGTAACGTACAGTTTGCGGTATCGCCCGATGATCAGGAAGATATTATAGCCATTGAAATCAATCCACGTGTATCACGTTCTTCGGCACTGGCAAGTAAAGCTACGGGGTACCCCATTGCAAAAATAGCAGCCAAGCTTGCAATTGGATATCATTTAGATGAATTGCAAAACCAAATTACAAAATCTACTTCGGCCTTGTTTGAACCGACCCTGGATTATGTGATTGTAAAAATACCACGATGGAATTTTGATAAGTTTGAAGGGTCTGATAGAACATTGGGACTTCAAATGAAATCGGTTGGAGAAGTAATGGGTATTGGGCGTTCCTTCCAAGAAGCACTTCATAAAGCTACACAGTCTTTGGAAATTAAGCGTAACGGATTGGGAGCCGATGGTAAAGAAAACAAGAATTACGATCAAATTATAGAGAAACTAACCTATGCGTCTTGGGACCGTGTGTTTATAATTTATGATGCCATTGCTATGGGCATTCCGTTAAGTCGTATCCACGAAATCACTAAGATTGATATGTGGTTCTTAAAGCAATATGAAGAATTGTATCTGCTTCAAAAGGAAATATCAACGTATACCATAGATACCATAGAAAAGGATTTATTGTTGGAAGCAAAGCAGAAGGGGTATGGCGACCGACAAATAGCGCACATGCTAGGCTGTTTAGAAAGTGAGGTATACAATAAGCGTGAAGCCATGGGCATTAACCGTGTATACAAGCTGGTTGATACCTGTGCTGCCGAGTTTAAAGCGCAAACACCTTATTACTATTCAACCTTTGAAAGTGATATGGAAACGGCAGACGGTAACCGTTATGCACATAATGAAAGTGTGGTGTCCGATAAGAAGAAAGTCATCGTACTGGGATCGGGCCCTAATAGAATTGGACAAGGTATTGAGTTCGATTACTGTTGTGTACACGGCGTATTGGCGGCGGCGGAATGTGGCTATGAAACCATTATGATTAACTGTAACCCTGAAACGGTTTCAACCGATTTTGATACGGCCCATAAGCTCTATTTCGAACCCGTATTTTGGGAGCATATTTACGATATTATTAAGCACGAAAAACCAGAGGGCGTTATTGTACAGTTGGGCGGACAAACAGCTTTAAAGCTTGCTGAAAAACTATCAAGATATGGTATCAAGATATTAGGAACCAGCTTTGAATCGTTGGATTTGGCGGAAGACCGTGGGAGCTTTTCCACACTATTAAAAGAGAATAACATTCCTTACCCAGAGTTTGATACGGCTGAAACTGCCGACCAGGCTTTGGCGGTAGCAGATAAGCTAAACTTCCCTATTTTAGTAAGGCCATCTTATGTATTGGGAGGTCAAGGCATGAAGATTGTAATCAACAAAAAAGAACTGGAAGAACATGTGGTAAGTCTGTTACAAAGCATACCCAATAACAAACTCTTGTTAGACCATTATTTAGATGGCGCTATTGAAGCAGAGGCAGATGCAATTTGCGATGGCGATGAGGTGTATATTATAGGTATTATGGAACATATAGAGCCTTGTGGTATCCATTCTGGAGATAGTAACTCTACCTTACCACCATTTAACTTAGGTGATTTGGTGATGCAACAGATTAAGGATCATACTAAAAAGATAGCCTTGGCATTGAATACGGTGGGACTGATTAATATTCAGTTTGCTATTAAAGACGATACCGTTTATATTATCGAGGCCAACCCAAGAGCATCTAGAACAGTACCGTTTATTGCAAAGGCCTATGGAGAACCTTACGTAAATTATGCAACCAAGGTTATGTTGCGTGATAAAAAGATTAAAGACTTTAACTTTAATCCAAAATTAGAGGGCTATGCCATTAAGCAACCCGTATTCTCATTCAATAAGTTCCCGAATGTAAATAAAAAGTTAGGACCCGAAATGAAGAGTACAGGAGAAAGCATTTTGTTTATAGAAAGCTTAAAAGACGATGCCTTTTACGATTTGTATGCCAGACGTAAAATGTATTTGAGTAAATAATTGTACCGCGTAGCGCCTGCCTGTCGGCAGACAGGCAGGCGCTACGGGTAAAACACATTGATGGCATTCGTGTGTAACGTCCTACGATAAAAAAATCGTTCCTCCCATAAAAAAAATCATTCGTTACCACAAAAAAATGATTCCTCCCGCAAAAAAATGGCACATCCCATAAAAAAATCATAGGTAACCAGTAAAAAATGGCAGGGAACCACATAAAAATGACACCTCCCGGAAAAAAATCATTCCTCCCTAAAAATAATGACCCAGAACCACGAAAAAATCATTCCTCCCATGAAATGAATCGTTCCTCCCGGAAAAAAATCACAAAGCACCATGACTTTGCCATTTATTTTAGGTGAAATCTTATTTTTTGATGGTGTGTCTTAAAATCTGGCGGTAAAATCTAACTAACTTTATTAAAAACCTATTGTAAATGCGTTCCTGTTCCCGGGAACTGTTAACATGTGGAAAAGGCCTATCGGGAACGACTTTATTTAAAAACGCACATAATTTTTCCCAACCATCGCCGCTTTCAAAACACACGACTAACAATTTCTCTGGAGCATGGGTATTAAAGAAATCAATAACCGCCTGATTGTGGTTTTCGTAAAAGTCGATATGCTCTTTTTTAAAATCATGGGGCATGTAATATCCGTACACCAATTTCTCAAATTTATTATCCGATACTGTTTTGGCATGTTTACACAAACTATGGTACCAGGCTTCAGAAGATTTCCTTACGGTAAGGACAAATTTAGCATCCTTAAATTCATGATACATTTCTTGGTAAACCAAAGGCCAGGGCCAGTCTTCAAAATTGTTTTTGGTTTTGGCCAATGCAATGATGGGGTCTAAATCATGGTTGGCCCATGCCTGAGTCAGTTCCCACCGGTTCTCAGCTTTGTTGCCATTAGTGGCCCAATAAATATCCAGAGTATCCTGAAATCCTAAAATATATAAGGCTTTTGCAAGCGATTTAGTTCCTGTTTTATTGAGACCGATGCCAAAAACTTTCATTTAAACATGAAATAATATTACATTGCAATATACAAAGGTAAAATGGTAACTTAAAGATGGATTTTTCAGAATTAAAGAACAGTAACCAATTCTATAAGGAAACCTCTCTGCTCGAGGCATCTAAAATTGTACAGTGGAAGCAGGCCCATAATAGTTATAACTTTAAAGAGTTGCCAGAAACTGCCATCTTATCTTTAAATAATAATTTAATATCTAAGCCTACCCGCCTTTTTGGTAAAAAGCTAAAGGGCTTGCCAGGTAAGGCATACATTTTAAGCAGTGAGTATGTTTACTGTTCTAATTTTGGGAATGGTGCCCCAGCCATTGTTGGCTTAATGGAAGAATTAAAAGTATTTGGCGTTAAAAATTTTGTCTTTTTAGGCGTTGCAGGCTGTTTGTTTAAAGACCAAAATACCAATGCCTATATTGTAAAAGAAGCTTACTCTACTGCAGGATGCACTTATTTATACTCTAATAAGGATTGTTTTAAGCCCAATAATTCACAATGGGTAGCCACATTAAAAGCAGCATTGAATCTTAAGGAAAGTATTTGTTGGACTACCGATGCACCGTATCGGGAAACAGCCTCTTTGGTTGCCCACTTTAAAGACAAGCAAGTTATGCATATAGATATGGAAACGGCAGCTGTATATGCGTTTTCAGACTTTTACAATACAAACGCATTATCAATCGTTGTGTCGGGAGATGCCATTGTAGATACTATGTGGCAACCACCTACACCAAAAGAAAGGATACATCAAACGATGAAGCACCTCGTTAATAAGATTCTTACTTATGAACCAAAATAAACCTTTAGTATCTATTATTATCACTTTTTATAATGAAGAACGGCTTTTGTCTAGGTGTTTGGATTCTGTTAAAAATCAAACCTATAAGGATTTAGAGTTGGTGTTGGTAAATGATGGTTCTACAGATGCTTCATTAAAAATCGCCCAATCTTATAAATCAAGTTTTGATCAATTTAAACTTATTAGTATTAAAAATTCAGGGCACAGTGAAGCCAGAAATGTTGGATTGGTTTCCATTACAGGCAATTATGTAACGTTTTTGGATGCCGATGATGAGTTTCAACCTAATATGATTGAAACTTGTTTAAATAAATTAATAGATACCAGATCGGATTTGGTGATTTGTAAATTCTCGATATTTAATGCTTCAGGGGCATGGGAATTAACCTCTGGTTGGAAACCTGAAGTGGACCATATTACTATGACTGAGCATTTAATACATCCATTCTTTTTTGGAGGAATTTCAGAAACCGTTTGGGGAAAATTATTTAGAAGCGACATAGCCAAAAAAATAGATTTTTATAAAGGGCTTTGGTTTGATGATAGACCTTATGTATTTGAGTACTTGTTATTGGCAAATAGTGTTTGTTTTGTAGATAAAAGTTTATTGAATATACATAAGCGGGACACCTCTATAACAAGGCGGGTTATCGAGAAGAAGCGATTGTTAGATTGTGAAACCGTTTTTGAGCTAACGCTTGTTAATATTGAGAAGTATTCCAAAGGAAAAGATGTAAACTATTTAGCGGCAAAGCATTATTTAGGGGTTTTAATGAACAACTATATTTTTCAAATTATGGATAAAGATGAGATTACAGATTTAAAGGCGGTTAGAACAACCTTTAATTTTGTTTTGCGAAATTTTAAAAAACGATTGAAACATGAACGCATACAGTTAAAGATGAAAGATAAACTTAACCTGTTGTTATTGCATTACCAGCGTTTTTTAGGATGGAGCTTTTCCAATTGGGTATTCACCGTTGTTAAAAAGAAGCGCATACATAAAATTGAACAACTGCGTTAAGAATAGAATTCGTTAAAAATTTGTTGAATGGTATCTGCCATTTTAAATTTTTCAATTCGCTTTACAGGATGATTGCTTTTAGTCAATACGGCCAATAGTTTTTCTTTTAAATGATCTGGGTTGTTGGAATAGTAAAAATTTTCCAGTGTTTTAGAGTCTTCAATGGGAATGGTACTAATTACATAGCACCCAGAATAAAGGGCTTCGTGTAGTACAAAACCACCGCCTTCATATTTTGAAGTATGTAAAAGTACAGTAGCATTGTTCATATAATCTAAAACGTTTTTATGGGAAATATTGCCTGTAAATACAACATGACTTGTTAAATTCAGGGCTTCTATCTGCTTTTCTAAATGTACCTTTTCCCCTCTGTCAGCTCCACAAATCATCACATTCAGGTTGCTGAATTCCTTTTTAACATCATGCACTATATTTAAAAACAGTTCATAGTTTTTAAGGGTGCTTAAATTGCCTACCCCCAGAATGCTTATAGAGCGTTTATCCGTATTGAGTTTGGGAAACTGAGAAGGGCTTACGGCCAGATTTGCCACTTTCTCGACCCCAAAAGCATAATGGGCATTAAAATAGTCTTTTTGGTGTTCAGAGAGCATGATTAATGAGTCTTTAGGTAACCTATTGTAGGTTATGTACTTGTTCCTGGGTTTCGCATCTTGCCCCAATAGCCAAACCCTTAATTTAATATGGAACAGCCGGGATAATAGGGTGCCAAGCAGACTCGCTTCCCGATACCAAAAGCATAAAATACCATCATAATTATGTTTTCTACAGAGTTTGATGCCCAATACCAGACCCTTTATAAAATAGGGGATGAGCAGGTAATAGCGTTTAAAACCACTACCAATGGGATAGACGGTAATGTTATTCTTGTAGTGATACGGTTTGCACTTTGGGAACATCAAACTGATCACATGAATCTTAACATCTGTTTGCTCTGTAAAAGCTGTGGCGAACTGATTGATGAAAGGGACTATATGATTTTCCGTTTCATTTTCAGGGAATAAGGGCGATATGAATAGTAAGGTTTTTGCCATCTTAAGCATCAACAACAGATAGGTGGTCCACTTTGTAAATACGATTCATATAGCGTTCACAATCCGTATTGTGGTAAACCGATACGATGGTCATTTGGTGTTCTTTATTTAGGGCTTTTAAAACATTAAAGACATGTTGTTCCAAATCCTTATCCAGTTGGTTGGTGGCTTCATCTAAAATTAATAAAGAAGGCTTGGTGTATAGTGCCCTTACCAAAGCCAAACGCTGTTTTTGTCCGCCAGAAAGACGGTTGCTATTTTGCGTCAATGCGGTGTCATAGCCCTGTGGCATGGATTTAATAACAGTATCCAATTGTAATTGTTGGCATAAATAATAGATGAATTCATGGTCAATGGCTTCCTTTTTTTGTCCCATAACAATGTTATTTATAACGGAGCCATTAAACAGGAAAGGCTGTTGCGGGACGTAATTGGCAAAAGGCAAAAAATCTATATTTTTTAAGGCTTTAGAGTCTATGTAATAGCCCCCTTCTTTAGCTTGAATAATACCCAAAATGATATATAGAAGTGTTGTTTTTCCAATGCCGGAAGGCCCTTTAATGCCTATAAAATCCCCTTTTTTTATAGATAAGCTTAGCTGGTTAAAAAGTAATGCGCCGTTATAGCCAAAACAAATCCGCTCTAAGGTTATATCTTTCTCAAAATCGGTTATAGCAGTTTGGGTTTCAGGGGTATTGGGAACCGTTATGTCATATAAAGCATCTATGGCATACCAATGGCTTTTAATTAATGTGACCGAAGTTAATATTTTGCTCAATGATGGGATGAGCCGAAGGCTGGAGGTCCCGAAAATAGTTAATTGCAACAAAATGTTGTCATGCCCATAGGTGGTTGCTGTAAATATAATGAGTCCTATAATAAGTGCCAGTTCAAGAATTCTCAAATGGTTAACATTAAGCGAAATAATGCTGGCTTTTGTGGTATTCAGGATGTTCTTTTGGTTTTCAAAACGCTTCAAAAAGGTTCTATAGTTTCCCGAGTTTTTTATTTCCAGATAACCACTAATGATATTCAAGAGCTCTGAGTTTGATTTTATTTGGGAATCCTTTAGGGTAGCGTTTGCCAGTTGTAACTGATTTTTTTTATTGACATACAGTACCATGGCTACTAATGCTAGAAGCAAAATAGCAATCAACGTTGTTTTAAAATAAATAACTAAAAGACCGCCGAGTATCATCGTTAGAACGATCATTTCGGTAATAAGGTTTACAACCGGTAAAAGGACTCTGCAACTAAAGTCTTCAGGAACTGTGCTTATTTGCTGGAGGATGTTACCATTATTTGAATTTTGATGATTAATGTATCGCTTCCTTATAAAAGCATGGGTATTGTTAACCGCTATTTTAGACGCCAGTTGATAGAAAAAGCCGTATAATACCTTATTGAATTTCATTTGAAACATAATTTTCACGACATAGCCTATAATCAACACACCAAGGAATAACTGGATATTTATCGTAGAAAAATTTAAGCCGGTAATGTGATATTTAAGCAATAAATCATGAAGCTGCTCAGGGATAAGAAGCATGGCCACGACCGGGATTAACATGGATATAGAAATTAAATCCATTAACCCGAAACAGACATTTTTAAGCAGGAGTTTTGGAATGGCTTTCTTTCCAGAAGGTGGAATGATTCTAAGGATTTTATGATATGTCGCTTTTATGTTCAAGTCTTAATTGGAAAAGGATTTATACTGTTTCATTTTTATACCGGATAGGGCTGATTTTATTCTATGCTTTAAGCCTTTCAGTATGGAATGGGTTTTGTGCAATTCTATTTCACTCACAACTTTAGATACAGCGTACCGATAGTATTTTCGATGGTAAGTCCGTTTAAAATCAATATCCCTATCAGTAGAAGTTTCCCAATTAAGCTTAAGGGTAATTTTATCTTCAATTTCGTTATATAAGCTAGTGCCTTTTATTGGGTAGGCAACGGTAATTGTGTAATGTGTAGGATTGGCCTCTTTTAAATACGTAATGGTTTTTTTAATATCGGTTTCGGTTTCTCCCGGATATCCAATCATAATAAATGTACCCGATTCTATACCCATAGCATTGGTTTTTTGAATCATACCTTTAACCGTTTCTACATCAACACGTCTGTCCATGGCATCAATAACTTGTTGAGAGCCGCTTTCGGCCCCTATCCAAATTCTAAAACAGCCTATTTCTTTAAGTTGTTTTAAAACGGTATCATTGAGGCGTTCGGCACGTGTAATAATTTCAAATGGGATGTTAAGTTTGGCTTTGGTCATTTCCTTATGGAATTCTCCAATCCATTTATGACTTACAGTAAAGACATCATCTACAAACCAAATAGCATCTGGGCTATACGTGTCTTTTAACATTTGTATTTCTTCAACTACCAATTTGGCGGGGCGTCTTCTATAACTTAACCCGTAAACGGCTGTGCTGCACCATTTGCAGGTATATGGGCAACCTCTTTGGGTGCTTACGGTCATAGAGCTTTTGCCATGGTGCATTTTCCAGGTTTCTAAGTATTTGCGGATGGGAATAACTGCTCTATTGGGAAGTGGGAGTTCGGCTAAATCTTTTATTTTTTCTCTGGGAGCTGTTTTAATGACTTGTCCGTTTCTTAAATAAGCAATTCCTGAAATTGTATCATACCCTTGGTTATTTTCAATGGCTTTACACAATTCTAAGGTGGTTTGCTCTCCTTCGCCAATTACCAGGAAGTCTGCACCGGCTTTTAAGTAGTTTTCACAATTATAAGTAATATCGGGGCCTCCTAAAATAATTTTGGGTAAACCATATTTAGTTTCTTTTTTTAGCAGTTTAACCAACTTAACTACATTTATTTTGGTCATTAAATTGGTGTAAATGGCAATCATTTTAGGTTGTTTTTCTAAAAAGAACTCTAATTGTGCTTCAAAAGAGTAAAATGTGCTATCAAAAACACTATGCGGTATCTGGTGTTTGTTAAGGTAAGATGAGATATAAAGCAACCCCAATGGCGGATAGGGTTTCATAATGGTCTGCTCTCTGGCATCCTCAAACAAATAATAGGCATGTGTTAGAACAATACTCATCTTTTTTTTAATGCTATAATGAAATGATCGGCATATTTTGCAAATACTGGTAGGCTTAGAACGGTATCAAGCCATACTAATCCCTTAAATATAAAATCTTTTGTTAGAAATGAATTTTCTAAATAAGATGGTGGTATACATATACCTATAGGTTTTATGCTTTTAACGGTAAACCATTTTTCTGTTAAGGTGATGATATCTTTGGGATTGTAATACCACGTTTTAATAGGGACATCGTGTACATTTACAATAAGTGGCATATTTGTATTTCTGCGTTTAGCTTCCTTAAATTGTCCTTTAAAATAAAAATAGAGTCGTTCCCATAGGCATAATTTGGGCATAATTACCATGATGAGATGTCCGTTAGGTTTTAGTAATGAGGTGCTTTTGTTGAAGAAAGCAGTTAACTGTTCTTTAGAAAGACAGTTAAGGCCACCAAAATTTGAGAATACCAAATCAACTTGGGCATCTAGCATATTGGGGTGTATAGCATTTATATCCAATACCTTAAATTTAAGATTGCTTAATTGGGTTTTGGCATTGGCTACTTGTATCATTTTGGGCGATACATCGGTTGCTAAGACCTCGTGCCCCCATTTGGCAAACTTTATGGCATCGACACCTGTACCGCAATTGACTTCTAGTATGGACAGTTTTTGTTTTGATACTATTGGATGCATATGTGAATATACGCTGTTGCGTTGTGCTTTACCTATTTTAGAACAGGTAAATGCCCTATCATAATCCTTCGAAGCATTATCAAAACCTTTAGACATGGGAATTCTGGAATTTTTTAAGCTGTACTTTGTTTATAAATGCAAAAAGCACATAGTATAAAAAGAATACTACGGACTTAAATTCGGATTTTGTTGGCTTGTATGGATTTTTTATAGCATTTTTTAAATATGTAATGGCTTGGTTCTTTTTATATACTTTGTGTACATACCTATGTAGTTTCTTATAATAATTGGTATGGTAGGTACCTTTAAACATCATGGCCAAATCGTCAGAATCGGTCCAGTTGGCCTTTAACTTTAAATCGTCTTTTACTTTTTCATAAAATTTTGTACCTGGTAAGGGGTAGGATACCGAAATACCTAGATTATCAGGGTTTAAGTCTTTTATCATATTTATGGTTTTATCGATATCTGTTTTGGTTTCCCCTAAATAACCAAATTGAATAAAGAAGGCCACTTTAATGTTTTTTCTCTTAAGTATTCTAGTGGCTTCATAGATTTGATTAACGGTAGTACCTTTGTCCATGGCATCCAAAATAGCTTGGGAACCACTTTCGGCACCTACCCAAACTTCTTCTAAACCACTCTCTGAAAGGGCATCGATGGTGTCTTCTTTTAGGAGAAGGTCTACTCGGCTTTGTATATAGTATGTAATATTTAAAGCCCTCTTTTTTAATTCTTGGTTAAAAGACTGTACCCAATGGGGCTTAAGGCCAAAAATATCATCACACATCCAAAATCTAGTAACGCCAAAGGTTTCTTTTAGGTATTTGATATGGTTGGCAATATATTCTGGAGAGTGCGAATTGTATCGGTTCCCATAAATGGGTTTAGCACACCAATTGCATTTAAACGGGCAGCCTCTGGTAGTAACAATATTTAGGGTAAATGTATTGTTACCAAGATTCCAAATGGTTTTATAGGAATCGATATCGATTAAATCCCAAGCAGGAAGCGGTAAGGTGTCTAGGTCTTTTAATACGGGCCGTTTAGGGTTTACAACAACATGGCCCTCTTTTTTGTAAACGATACCCAAAACATCATTATAGGGTTTGTTATTTATAATACAATCGGCTAATGCTTTTAAGGTTATTTCACCCTCACCTTGAATAATAAAATCAGCTCCTACATCTAAATAATCCTTATAATGGTCTGTAGCATCTGAACTGGAAACGACTACCTTACTACCACAGGCTTTAGCTATCTGTATCATCTCAAAAGCAGCTTCCCGCATTTTGGTAAGGCACATTTTGGTTAGGTAATTAAAGCAATCATCATAGATTACAAATAGTTTAGGCTTATGCTTTTTTAGGACGGGGTATATGTTTTGGGGGGTATCGATAAGGTTTGTGTCAAATAGGCTTATGGCATAATTGTGTTTGCGTAAATAGGAGGCAGCATAAAGAGTGCCCAATGGTGGGTAGGGTGTTTTGTTTTTCCATTGTTTGGGGTCTAGTTTGTAAAAGTAGGAATGCGATAAAACAATATCAGTCATAAAAATACAAATCTAGGTTTAGTGCTCGGTTGCCTTTAGCCATGGTACGTTGGTTATGGTTATAAATGTCCAGTATAGTTTTTTCGTAAGCCAAATTATGTCCCTTGATAACCCCTTTTTTTATTTTTAGCTCACCAGATTTTAAAGAGTCTACATATGCCTTTTTTCCTTTACCTAATTTATGCAAATAAAACGTCTGTAACCTAGATTCTATAAGGTTGCCTATTTTGGTAGAGAACAGTTGCTCAGTAAGATGTTTAAATACTATTTTCTTTATGGGCTTTGATGTGTTATCTTGAATTTTATAGTTAGGTAGGTTGGCTAAAACCCAGTCTTTGTTTTTAGCAATAAGAAGATGGAAAATGTTGGAATCCATGATGGGAATTAACGTAGCAAATTCTGTAGCGGAGTATATATTCTGTTTTTCAATTAATAAATTGTTTGTATCTATTATGTAATTTACACATAAACCTTTGGGAAAAAATAATCTACGGCAAGTACCAATTAAAAACTTAGAGATAGTAATGTTTCCGGGTTTAGTGATAACAAAAAAATCAATATCACAATTTTTGTCCATATACCCTTTGGCTAAAGTTCCAGATACCATAATACACCTAACAAATGGGAAGTACTTTAAAATATTAGCCATTTTCTTTGCTTTGGGCATAATCTTTTTGGCTTCTCGATGTCCTTTAATGCGCCTTTTAACCCATTCTATTTCATTTTTTGGCAGGTAGAAGTTTTTAATTTTATATAATAATTTATTTTCAGTTAAATAATTTAACTCTTCATCAATATCCTGTGTTTTAAACTGGCAAAATGCTAGCGCCTCTTTTCTTGTTAACGGAAACTTGAAAACAGCAAAATATAGAAACGTTTTAAGCAACATTTCACTTTTCTCTTGTAGCGTAAACAATGTAGTGGCGTGCGTTTGTGTCATCGCTTTTTTAGATTAAACTCAAAAGAAACAACAATATCCTCAGCAATTTTATTACTTACTATTTTGGGGATTTCTATATTAAAGTGGGAGGCTTTAGTGTTAAATTCACCAGACATATTAATTGCGTCTTCCTTTTTGGATATGTTAATAATAATATCATTGAGAGCCTTTGTTGTGCCGTGAAATGTTAATTCCCCATTAATTTTAAAGGAGCTATTTGTACTTAAGTTATTTAAATCAAAATTTGTTACAGTGCCTTTAAAGGTGGCTTTTGGGTATTTGTGGGATTCTGCATAATTCTCATTAAAATGTTCTTCCATTAGAGCATTTTTAAACCGGAATCCTTTTACCAAAACCAAAGCAGCAAACTCCCCGTTATCGGTATTTATAATTGCGGTTACTGAGTTATTTGTAGCCTTAACTTCTTCAAAAGAAGGTACAGAGGCTTCAAAGCCTACCGTTCCCGTTTTGGTTAAATACTTGGTTTGCGAAAAAAGGTTTAAACTTAAAAAAAGAATGCCGTAAACTAGATACTTCATATTATTGTGTTTTTTTTTGATTTTAATAAATCAATAAGTTCGTATTAAGATAATCAATTTTCCAATAACCCGTCATCTTTCCATTGTTGAATCAAGCTTTTTTCATTTGCTGACAACGGACTATTAGGTGAAGGGGGCATAGGGTTTGTGGAGCTGCTTATACGACTTATGATGCTATTTACATTGTTTTTAACCTGTGTATAGGTTGTTAAGGACATAGGGGCGCCATTAGATGGGGTGCTTCCATGGCACGATATACAGTTATTGTCTATAATGCTTTTAATATCGGCAGTATATGTGACTTTCTCTGTGGGATCTGGATCAGGGTCTGGTTGTGGTGTCATGTCGCCATCATCGTCACCACCACTGGAACAATTGAACAAAAGTGCAATTATTGCAAAACAGTAAATAAAATTCTTAAAATTCATAGCATGTAAAATTTAAAGTTTATTAATTTTCTAATAGCCCATCGGTTTCCCATTTCTCAATAAGATCGATAAGGCTTTGTGGTAATTTAGGGCCACCAAATGGCATTAAACTACCAGGGCCATTGCCATTAATTTTGCTAATTAGGTTGTTGTTTTGAACAGCTGATTTCACATTGGCATAAGTTACTAAAGGTATACTGGCGCCATTTACTGCAGGGTTACTGTGACAATTAATGCAATTATTGTCTATAATGCTTTTTACATTGGCAGTATAGGTAACTACAGTAGGCGTAGGGGTTGCATTTATTAGGTCATCTTCACTGGCATTGGTACAAGCGAGTAATGTTATTGATAATATGATGGAAATTGATAGTATATTTTTCATAGGTTATAGTTTAAAAAGTTCTACTTAGGTTAAATCCGAAATAAATATCACCGTCGGCCCAATCGCCTGTACTTTGACCCAAAAAGCTATTGGTGTTCATGCCTTGGGCATTGGTAAAGTGCATTTGGAATACATGGCCACCTGTTTCAATATCTACACCAATAGATAGTGGGTTTTTAAATGGTGAATTGTCTGCTCGGTTAAGATGCCAGCCATAGTCGAGGTTTATAGACCAGCGTTTGCCTAGTTTATAACGGCCTCCTAACCCTAGGGCATATTGTGAATTGTCCTGTTCATCTATAGCTACATAATTATCATGGAAGAATGTGGGAGCCAGTTCTAAGGATAAGTTGGTGTTTACTTTTCTAGAAATTAATACTTGGGCGGTATAACCCAATCGATGTTTAAATTCCAAAAGGGGCAGATTGGCTTTTTCCAGTCCGGTGTTAACAAGAATAGCGTTAAAGCCTACAATAGTAAAAGGGAAACCGTTTTCTTGTTGTTGTACCAAACGGTACTTTGCCGATACTTCATATATTTTTTGAAAGGAGCTTCTAGAGAAACCCACATTAAAACCATCGGAGATACCAAATACAAAGTTTAAACGGGTTACAGCATCATCTAGACCAAAAAAGCTGTCAAAGCCATTCTCAAGACTTCCAAAGCGGTGAGCAACAATAAATGTAAAGTCGTTTTTTGCAACTAATTTGGTAGATTCAAAATTGACAATTTTTAGTCCCTTAAAGGCGGCTATGGCATATTGGTTTACAGGGTCGGTGTCAATTTCATCCAACAGGTCATCTTGTGAAAAGGCTAAGATTGGAATGCAAAGCATAAAGAGAAGTACATGTTTCATAAAAATTGGTTTTGGTTTTTAATGTTTATTGTTTTTTTAATTAATAATACTGCATTGGTCCATTTTTATCTGTTCTAATAGATCATCATAGCCAATCACGCGTCCTTTAATAGTAATGGATGTATCTGTTTTTAATCCATCACTTACCTTGTTTGTAAAAAGACACCACACTTGATCGTCTATAGTAATACTATTGGTCTCTATTTCAGTAATGGCACCACTAACCTCTATGGTTTTGTTTAAATATTTTTCTTGGGCTTGTTCAAAATTGGTAGAAAAAGCATCACTAATTTCAGAGGCGGCTAAGGTAAAGGAAGATGCTTCTGTAGCAATGTTTCGGTGGTCTTGGTATATGTAATTATAGCCTATTATGGTTATAACTAAGACCAATAATAAAAATAAAATCCATTTTCGCATAACTTGGTTTTTAAAATTTTAATACTGCTCCAAAATTTTTGGAGCAGTATTGTTAAACATTAAATAGGTTTTAACAAGGCATCAATAATATTGATGTATGCAATTTTTCTTTTTCATTTAATGTTTATTAAATATTATTTACAATCATTTACGTATCGCATTCTGTCTTTATCTGCTACTCTAAAATCAATTTTTGTTTCTGTGTATTCCGATATTTCATGTAAAATCCAATCGTTGTTACAGTAAGGCAAATCAGGAATATCAATAACTACCTTTAAGCTGTTTCCGGTACCACTTGCGGTCCATGTACCAGAAGATGTGTTGTTGTAATGATGTGATACCACGGTGCCGTCGTTATAGAAATTGAACGTGTAATTATTATAAGCTTCATCATAATCATAATTATATCGTTTCAATTTATCTACCGTCCAACCAGTACAATTGGTTAAAATTTGAACCAGTTGTTCTATGTTGCAATCATCGCAATCATCATCGTTGTAATCAAAATCGTCATCTTCATCACAATCATATTTATGGGTATTAATGGTTGTTTCGAGTTCTTTTAAGTTGTTAATACTTAATATATCCTCATTAAAAAGTACCACATTTATAGGGAAATTAATGGTTACCAGATAACTCGTATTCAAGTTCTTGATAAAGTTATTTAAGTCGCTATCGGCATAAAATGTAACCGTATCAATTACTTCTTGGTCTTTATTAAATACAGAAGCTGTTATGGGGTATTGAAAATCAATACACTCAATATCATCGTCCGTTTCATTTTCGCCTTTGCACGTACTGGCATAGTTAGTAAGTTCAGATAGGTTATTAATGGTTATTTCGGTATAATCTTCTAGTGTGATGGTAATGGGGTAAGTAATGTCAATAACATCGGTGTCATCATCAGAATCGTCAAAAATATATTCAATTATTTTATAGTCTGCCTCCGATTTTATGGTCAAGTCATTGTTATTCACATTAACATCCAATGGAAGTTTAATGTTAAAGCAGTTGGATTTATCTATAATATTATCATTAGAGCCATCATTGCTAGAGGTGTTTTGCATTAAACTGGCTATGGTAGAATTGGCTGTTAAGGTTTCATCTGTTGGGGCTTGGATAAATTCCATTTCTTCCTTCCTGCAAGAAGACAGTACTAAAACTATTAGGCAGATAAAAGAAATTATTTTAATTTTCATCCTTAAACAAATTAGAAGTGGTTTATAACTTCATTGTATAGTAATAACAACTTAAGATTAAAATCTCCTGAAATTTTCTTATAAATTTTAGAATTACTTTGGATAATTTGAAAAGAGACTTAGAGGAACATGTTTGCGAGGCATCCGTTTTTGAACGTATTTACAATACATACGCCAAGGATTTGGGGGACTACCTGTACTATAAATATGGTGAGGAACTAGGCCCTAAAGATAAAGTCCAGGAAGCTTTTATTAAGTTGTGGAATAATTGCAAGAAGGTACCGCCCAGTAAAGCTAAATCGTTTTTGCTTACTGTGGCCAACAATATGATGTTAAACGACATAAAGCACCAAAAGGTAGTACTTAAGTACAGAAAACAGGAGCCCAACCAATATACCAACGAATCACCTGAATTTATTTTAGAGCAAGAACAGTTTTTGGAACGCTACCAAAAGGTATTGGCATCATTGAGTGAAGAACAACGGGTAGCTTTTTTGCTTAACAAGGTTGAGGGTAAAAAACACAGTGAAATAGCAGCGTTATTGGGAGTAACCCAAAAGGTTGTTGAGTATAGGATTTATAGTGCTTTTAATATTTTAAAGAACGCACTAGAAGGATTTAAAATAAAATAATCAGGAGTTTTAAGGTTTAAGTTGTTATAGATAAAAGAACAAGTGAGATTATGAATTCAGAGGAATTAGTAAAAAAATGGTTAAACGGCACACTTTCTGAAGAAGAAAAGGAGCAGTTCAATCAATTGGATGATGCTTTGTTAAATAAGCAAATCATAGAAAGTGCACATCATTTTAAGGCATCTCACTTTTTACAAACACCCTCTTTTGAAACTTTTAAAGCCCAATATAATACAAAACAAGTACCCGTTAAAACGTTAAGCAGGTTAAATCCGTTTATTAAAATAGCCAGTGTTTTAATTGTGGGATTGGGCATCTATTTCCTTTTCTTTTTTAATCACTTAACCCATGTAACCACTTTGGCTGGTGAGAAGCATACAGTAGTATTGCCCGACCATTCTTCGGTAACACTTAATGCATTATCTGAAATTATCTATGATGAAAAAAAATGGAAAGATAACCGGCAGGTAAGGCTTGCTGGTGAAGCTTTTTTTAAGGTAGAAAAAGGAAAAACGTTTGATGTTGTTACCCAACACGGTATTATAACAGTTGTTGGTACACAATTTAATGTAAAAGAGCGGCAACACTATTTTGAAGTGAAATGTTTTGAAGGTCGTGTTAAGGTCATTTTAGATACCATAACAAAATTCTTGAAAGCTGGCGACACCTATCTTGTTTTAGAAGGGAAATACATAGATGGAAAAACTACTATGAAAATTCCTAGATGGACAGAAAATATGAGTATTTTTGAAGCAATACCAGTAAAAGAAGTTTTAGCTGAATTAGAAAGGCAATATGATGTACAGGTACATTATAACCTAGATTCTAATCGCTTATTTACTGGTGGGTTTGTTCATGATGATTTAGAAAATGCCTTAAAGAGCATTACACAACCCATGAATTTAACCTATGAAATAAATGCTTCAAACCTCATAGTGGTTCATGAAAAAAAGAATTAGGAAATTTATATTTATACTATTTCTGGTTTCGGTTAGTGCATTGTATTCTCAAGAAGAAAACACAAAGGCATTAACTGAAATTATTTCTGTTTTAGAGACTACCTACCAAGTACAATTTAATTATGCCGAAGATATTGTGCAGGATATTTTTATTGTTGCTCCAAAAGCAAACCTGCCGCTTGAAGCGTCCATTTCATATTTACAACAATCAACAGGGCTGGATTTTAGTATAATAGGCTCTGGTATTATTTTAATAAAACCAAAAGAAGCTAAGACGCTTTGCGGTTATATTAAAGATGCAGCCACACAGTTGCCCATAGCATCAGCTACCATACAAATAGGAAATCATGCTACAACCAGTGATGAGCATGGCTTTTTTAAAATAGAGATAGATAAAACATCAGAGGTGGTCATTATAAGGCATTTGGGCTATAATACTTTTACCAAGCCAACTTATCTACTAATAAATGATGCCTGTAGTGATGTCTTGCTTAAGCAAGGTTTTCAAAAATTAGCAGAGGTTTTAATTTCAAATTTTATTGTAAATGGTATCAATAAAATAAACAATGGTTCTTTTGAAATTAACTTTTCAGAGTTCGATATTTTACCAGGCTTAATTGAAACAGATGTGTTGCAATCGGTGCAAAGTTTTCCGGGTATTCAAAGTATTAATGAAACAGTTTCCAATATTAATATACGTGGTGGTACCCATGATCAAAACCTGATACTTTGGGATGACATCAAGATGTACCAATCAGGTCACTTTTTTGGGTTGATATCCATGTACAATCCACAAATTACCCAACATGTTTCTTTAAGAAAAAATGGCAGCAGTGCAGCATTCTCTGATGGTGTTTCTGGAACAATAGATATGCAAACCAGTAAGCAAGTTAACTCGGTATTTAAAGGAACTGTAGGGACCAATTTAACCAATGTGAATGGTTTTGTGGATGTTCCTATTGGAGAAGCATCTTCTATTCAAATTGCAGCAAGAAAATCCATTAGCGATTTTGTTGAAACCCCAACCTACAAAGCCTTTTTTGAAAGGATTTCGCAAAATACTGAAGTAGCGGATAACCAAATGAACATTACCAATTCCAACAAATCTTTTGATTTTTATGATACGTCCTTGCGGTGGATTTATAAGATAAGTGATAAAGATCAACTACGGGTTAATTTTATAAATGTATATAATCAATTGGTTTTTAATGAAAATGCCAACATCAATGATCAGGAAGAATCACGAAAAAGTAGCCTGTCCCAACTAAGTATAGCCGGGGCTGTTAATTACGAGCGCCAATGGAACAGAAAATTGCAAACGGCCATTGAGATTTATGAAACCGATTATAAATTAAAATCCATAAATGCCAATATTATAGACTCGCAACGGTTCCTTCAGGAAAATAGTGTTTCTGAAACGAGTACCAAGCTTAAAGCGCTCTACCTTATTAATGATAAATTCCAATTGTTAGGGGGGTACCATTTTGTAGAAACAGGGGTTACTAATTTAGATGATGTAGATAACCCATTGTTACGATCGTTGGTGTCTGAAGTGTTGCGAACGCATGGTGTCTTTTCAGAGATAGGATATAGATCTTTAAGTGGACGTACCAATTTAAATTTAGGTGTTAGGTATAACTACCTTGAAAAGTTTAATAAGCAGCTATGGGAACCACGTTTAAGTTTTAGCCAAAAGTTCTTTAATGATTTTACATGGGAAGTTTTGGGAGAGCTAAAACACCAAAACACCAGCCAGGTTATTAATTTTCAGAATGATTTTTTAGGTATTGAAAAACGCAGGTGGCAATTGTCTAACAATAGAGATATTCCAGTTATACAGAGCAGGCAAATATCATCAGGTATTAGTTACAGTAAAAAAGGCTGGCTGTTGGATGTAGATGCCTATTATAAAAAGGTAAAGGGCATTACAGCACAAAGCCAGGGATTCCAAAATCAGTTTGAGTTTATAAAATCGGTTGGGAGTTATGATGTTAAAGGATTTGATGTTTTGTTAAGAAAGCGCATTGACAAGATAAACGCTTGGTTAAGTTATTCTTTTATGGATAACCAATATACATTTAACGCATTAGCCAACCAATCCTTTCCCAGCAATTTTAATATTGCCCATATTGTAACTTTTGCATCGGCCTATAAATTTAACAACCTAAAAGTTTCAGCAGGATTAAATTGGCATAGTGGCAAACCTACCACAAAGCCAGTAGCAGGGAATGAGATTGTTGATGGTGCTATAAATTACGAAGCACCCAATTCAAACCACTTAAAAGATTATATGCGATTGGATGTTTCTGTTATTTACGATTTTAGATTGGGAACTAAAACCAACGCAAGTCTTGGAGTATCGGTTTGGAATGTATTGGATAAAGAAAATGAACTGAGCCATTTTTACCGCCTTAATGATAATACCATTCACAGAACCGTTCAAAACTCTCTGGGAATTACTCCAAACGCTGTATTTAGATTGGCGTTTTAAAGTTCTACTTTAGTATTATGCTGCTTAACGGTTTCTAGATATTCTTCTATTTTAAACTCTGAAGATTTATATTTTGTCGATCTGTTTTTAGACTGTTGTTGGCGCTCAATACTTCTGGCAAATCGACGAACACTGTCGCGTGTTTTTAAAATAATGCCCGGTACAGGAACATTTTTACCATCTTCATCTTTTGCTACCATAGTAAAGTAAGAGGAGTTACAATGCTTTTTTTCTCCCGTTTGAATATTTTCAGATTCTACCCGAACCCCAATAACCATAGAGGTTCTTCCTGTAAAATTTACAGAAGCCTTCAAGGTAACAAGTTCACCCACTTCAATAGGATTTAAAAAATCCACTTTATTTACCGATGCGGTAACACAATAGTTTCTGGAATGCCTAGAGGCACATGCAAATGCAATTTGATCCATAAGACTTAATATATAACCCCCGTGAATTTTACCGCTAAAATTAGAGTGGGAAGGCAGCATGAGCTGGGTAATGGTGACTTGCGATTCTTCAATAGTTTTAAACATGGTCGTAGTTTTTAGTTTTCTTCAGCACGCTTTAAAAGCTTCTCGTTTTGTTGTTTGGTGGCTTTCGCTCCCAAAGTCTTTAAATTTTCAACACGTTTAATCAAGTTTCCTTTTCCTGTTAGTTTCACCATGGCGCTTTCGTATGATTTTTGCACAGTACCAATTTGGTTGCCTACTTTTATCAATTCCTCTGTAAGGTTTACAAAAGAATCGTATAGACGCCCAGCTTGTGTAGCAATTTCAATAGCATTCTGTTTTTGTTTTTCATTTTGCCACATACTATCAATGGTTTTCAATACGGCTAGTAGTGTAGTAGGTGTTACAATGATGATATTTTTCTCAAAAGCCTCAGAATACAAATTAGGATATTCCATAGAAGCTATGGCAAAGGCTGATTCGATAGGGATAAACAGCAACACAAAATCTGGACTTTCCATTTCATAGAGCTGATGATAATTCTTATCACCCAATTCGCTTACTCGTTTTTTAACAGACATTACATGGCTTTTAAGATGCCCTGTTTTTTCGCTATCGTCAATTTCATTGATGTAGCGTTCATAAGACACAAGCGATACTTTAGAGTCTACAATTAGTTTTTTATCACCCGGAAGATGAATAATAATGTCAGGCATAACACGTCTGCCTTCTTCGGTAGTAAAACTTTGTTGGACAAAATATTCGCTGTCTTTTTGCAAACCACTACGCTCTAGCACACGCTCTAAAACCAGCTCGCCCCAATTACCTTGCATTTTTGTGTCGCCTTTAAGAGCCTTAGTTAAATTAAGGGTTTCTTTGCTCATCTGTTCGTTAAGTTCTTTAAGGCCAATAATTTGTCTGCGTAAGTCGGCACTTCTGGTAATATCTTCTTTATTGGTCTCTTCAACACGCTTTTCAAAATGTTGAATTTTATCTTGAAGTGGTTTTAAGATGGCATCTAAATTCTCTTTATTTTGGATAGTGAACTTATTGGATTTTTCATCTAAAATTTTATTGGCAAGATTTTCAAACTCCTTAGTAAATTTTTCTTGAAGCTTTTCTACCTCTGCCTTTTGCTCTTCGTTTTTTTGTTTAAGGTTATCAAAGTCGGCATTTTTTCTGGTCAATTCAGAGTTAAGCAACTCTTTTTCGCGGCGCACCTCTTCCTTTTCCATTTCCATTTTGTTTAAGGACTGTTTTAATTCATCAATGGTAGTTTGCATAAGGTTTTGGCGTGCTTCTAAAGCGCTTTGCTCACTTTTGCTCTTTAGTTTGGTAAAAAGTATGCCTAAGTAGGCGCCAATGCCTGCGGCGATTAAAATGACAAGAATAAGAATGAGATTGTCCATTAAAATAAGAAATTTAACCAAAGATAATTTTTTTAGATGGAAGAACTTATATTGAAAAGCGAAGAATTTAACCTAAGCAGTTGTAATTGTAGACTCTTTATTTATTCACCCTAAAACTTCCTGTTTTTTCATCAAAAGTAATTAAATCTTTAGGAAAGAGGTTTTTAAAGGTGCCACGTGCTATAAGGTTGCAGGGGGTGTCTACATCTACGGTATCTTTAGTCATCACAATTAATGTATCGCACAATTGTATGGCCAAGTCTATTTCGTGTGATGAAAAGAGAATGGTTTTACCCGTTTCTTTAGCCAGTTTTTGCAACAGTTTTAAAATATAGGCTTTGTGGTACATGTCTAGATGTGTGGTAGGCTCATCTAGAATAATAATATCGGTATCTTGTGCTAGGGCACGGGCTATCATTACTTTTTGTAGTTGTCCGTCACTTAGTTCAAAACACTTTTTATATTTTAAATCGGCTATATGGGTTTGTTCTAGAGCCTTGTTTATTACAGCAGTATCGGTGTTTGTTAAGGTGCCCACCCAATTGGTGTAAGGCTGTCTGCCCAAGGCTACCAACTCAAAAACCGAAAGGTTTTTAGACACTATGGGTTCGGTTAAAACCAAACTCATCACCTTTGCTAAGTCAAGTGCCTGATAGGTTGTTATAGATTTATTATTGATAAAGATGTTGCCACTAAGGGTATTTTGTACTTGTGTTAAAGTTCTTAGCAATGTGGATTTTCCAATGCCATTTGCCCCAATCAAGCCAATTAGTTCCCCACGGTGTAACTCAATATTGATGGCTTTAGCTACTATGGTACGTTGTTTTTTGGAAGTATAGCCAATAACCAGATCTTCAGTCTTTAAAATAATATCTCTATGTAAATTTTCTATTTCCAATACCTCTATTTTAATCTAATCTCAAAACATCATTTTTCGCTTCCGTACCAAAAGCCAAATCACTACAGGTGCTCCAATTAATGAAGTAATGGCATTAATAGGTAGTGTGTAATCGCTATTGGGGACTTGTGAAATACTATCG
This sequence comes from Aestuariibaculum scopimerae, assembly GCF_059428085.1. Taxonomy (NCBI): domain Bacteria; kingdom Pseudomonadati; phylum Bacteroidota; class Flavobacteriia; order Flavobacteriales; family Flavobacteriaceae; genus Aestuariibaculum; species Aestuariibaculum scopimerae. The sequence goes on along the minus strand of NZ_CM182089.1, from coordinate 269,940 downwards.
CAAATTAACATAATAATGGCACCCAATAAAAAAACTGCTGGTAGCAATATTTTATGGTTGGAAGTTATGAATATTTGACGTGTTAAATGCGGAATGGCCAATCCAATAAAAGCAATGGGGCCTGCAAAAGCAGTAATGGTACCTGCCAATAAACTTGTAGCTATAATGATGGCTAAGCGACTTTTTTTAATGTGTAACCCCAAACTTTTGGCATAGTTTTCACCCAATAGCAATGTATTAAGGGATTTTATGGAAATGATACTGCATAAAATACCTAAGCCATAAATGATTGAGAATATGAACAATTCATCCCATGACAGATTACCAAGGCTACCAAAACCCCAAAAAATGTATTGCTGTAATTGTTGCGCCGAGCCAAAATAGGAAAGTACACTTACAATAGCAGCTGTAATGCTTGCAAACATTAATCCTATGATAAGTATGGCCATGGTATCCCGTACTTTGGTAGATACAACCAACACTGTTAATAATACTAAAAAGCTACCCAAACTAGCAGCAATTACAATGCTCCATTTAGATATTAGCAAAGCAGTTAGTACCCCACCAAATAGCCCAGACCCTAAGATGGCCAAAGCGACTCCCAGACTGGCACCAGAACTAATACCTAGAACAAAAGGACCAGCCAATGGGTTTCTAAATAGGGTTTGCATCAACAAACCAGAAACCCCCAAACCCGATCCAACTAAAATAGCTGTTATAGCCTTTGGCAATCGATAGTTTTGAATAATGTGCTGCCATGTTTCTTGCTGGGGAATGCCTCCTAAAAGGCTATTAAAAACATCTTTTAAAGGAATATAAACCGAGCCTAAACTTAGATTGGCAAAAAAGCAAACCAACAAGGTTATTGCTAGCACTAAAAAAGGCAGTTTATATGTATTAGTATTTGGCACTTATTCTAAACGTTTAAAAAAGTAAAGATCATAATTTTTCAGTAGTTCTGGGTGGCAAATCTTTATCAAATCTTTTAAAACCAAATCGGGTCTTGACATGCCCAACTCATAATACAGGATTCCTGCAGAGTGGTCGTTGTTTTTAAAGGCATAAACGGTTTTATTTTTAAAAGCATCAAACATGCTGTGGTGTGTGTTGCCATTTTTAAGTGCTTCAAGACTGTAATAGTTTGACGGACTTACCCATATGTCTGCATTCTTGGCCTTGGTAAATACCGTTTCAAAATTAAGGTGTAAACTCCCAGCACCATGAGAGTCCTGCCATAAATAATGCGTGTGGGCATCTTTTAAAAGCTGGGCTTCTGTACTGTTTCCAGCAGGTAGGTGCCAAATGTCATTGTGCATAGCTCCACTTAATACCGTAGGTTTGTTTTGAGTATGCTTGGCCAGGGTTTTGGCCTCTAGATAATCTTTTTCAATGGTGTTGAAAATGGCATTGGCTTCTTTTTCTTTATTAAATAAAGTCCCAAAAAACTTTATCCATTCAGCTTTTGCCAAGGGCGAATGTTCTACCCAGTCACCATTAAAAATAACAGGAATGCCAGATTTTTTTATAGTTTCAAAAGTTCGGTTTTTGCCATCAACAGCAAAGCCTACCACCACATCGGGGTTCAGGGCCAAAAGGACTTCGGTGTTAATCCCTTCATTTTTACCAAGCTCTCTAATGGAACCATTTGCTACCCTACTTTTAATGCTTTCTGAAGAAATATAATCTGTGCCAGGAAAGCCCACCAATGTTTTTTCCACGCCCAAAAGTTCCAAAGCGGGGAGGTGTGTTGTTGAGGTAACCACAATTTTTTGAATGGGATTGACAATAATCCCATCGTAGGCATTTTTTAAAAAACTGGTTTTGGCTAATTGTTCTTTGCTAATTAAAACATATTTATAATCCTTTCCAGCCTCTGGCCATGGGCTCTTAATTTCCATGACCTTATAGGTGCCAAAATCTTCAACCGTAAAACCTTTGGCGTACTTAATTTCAAGGAATTGGCTTTCGGTTTTTGTTAACGGTTGTTTTGCTTGCTCATTTTTACATGATACAAACATTAAAAAGACTATTATTATACAAACGTTTTTCAAGGGTGCTTTTTTTTTGTTTTTTCAAAAGTAAGATTATTTAATCTTTTGAATGAATCATTAAACAAATTGTTTATTTTTGCAGCGAAATTTGGTTCTGTTCATACAAATGAACGGATTAAAAGGGAATCCGGTGCAATTCCGGAACTGTTCCCGCAACTGTAAGCTATTAAGCTTCATGCTATACTTCAATGTCACTGTTACGCTAAGGCGTGATGGGAAGGCCAGCATGAAGACGCAAGTCAGGAGACCTGCCATTTTCAAAACAAATAAGTTAAACTTTCGGGATAAAAGTTTGCGTATGATAGTCCATGCGATTCTCGAGTAATTATTCATTAAAATGAACAAAAAAACAAAAGCTTTTGGTATACTGTGTTTTGGTATATCATTATGTGGCTTTGCGCAACAGCAAAGTAATTTAAAAAATGTACAACAGCTTGATGAGGTTGTGGTTTCCGATTCGCGTTTTAATTTAAAGCGCGAACATTCTGGTAAAACAGTTATTAAAATCTCAAAGCAAGAGATTGAAAAGAATCAAGGTAAAACGATTTCAGAATTGATAAACGCCAAGAGCGGTATTGAAATTAATGGAAGTAGAAGTGCCGAGGGGCAAAACTTAGGCTATTATGTAAGAGGAGGTAATAACCGTCAAGTATTAGTGCTAATTGATGGTATTCAGGTAAATGACCCATCATTAGTGTCAAATGAATTTGATTTGCGTTTATTGGATTTAAATACCATTGAATCTATTGAAATTATTAAAGGTGCAGCAAGTACTTTGTATGGCAATGCTGCAGCCACAGCAGTTATAAATATTACGACTAAAAAAGCTTCTGATGATACCATATCGGGAACCTTTTTATCTGTTGTTGGAACCAACCAATCGCAAGATGATCAAAATTATAACGGATCGAGTTTTACAAATAGTGCAGCTGTAAATGGTAGTCTTAACAAGTTTCGTTATTTGGCCAGTTTTGGAAATCGTTATGTTGATGGACTCTCGGCTGCCAAATCTGAAAATCCAGAAAAGGACGCCTTCTCTAGATTTAATACCAATTTAAAATTAGGTTATGAATTTAGTGATGCGTTGCAGCTTTCTGCCTTTGCAAGTTATGATAAGCTGAAGACCGATATTGATGGATTTCCACCTCCAACCTATACCATTGCTGATACTAATGATGAATATATTAGTAAGCAGACTCGTGTAGGTGTGGCACCCAAATTTACATATGCACAGGGAAGCTTGCAAGTTAACGCAGCATACTCTAAGATTGATAGAGAAACGGTTTCGGATTTTGCTACCACCAATGAAGCTGAAAGTTTTGTGGTAGATGCCTTTAATAAGTATGTTTTTAATGAAACCTTTTATACGGTTTTGGGTGTAAACCATGCCCATTACAAAAGTTTGTTTGCCAGTGAGGAAAGCTATACCAACACCGACCCCTATTTGAATGTGGTATATGTATCAAGTTTTGGTTTGAATATTAATGCGGGTGGACGTTTAAATAACCATAGCGAATATGGATCGCATTTGGTATATAGTTTAAATCCCTCATATAGCATACCTTTTAAATCTGGGTATGTTAAGTTTTTAGGCTCGTATGCCACCTCGTTTATAGCACCTAATTTATCGCAACTGTTTGGGTATTTTGGCGCCAATCCAGATTTAGAGCCCGAAGAGAATATAACGGTAGAGGGTGGTTTGGAATTCAATACCAACAGTGGTTTTCGTGCTAATGCAATTTATTTTAATAGAGAAGAAGATAACACCATTGTTTATACTACAGGTTATGAGAATGCGACTACCAATGCTACCGTTCATGGTGTTGAGGTAGAAGCAGAAATGAAAGTTGTTAAAAGTCTTTCTATAACTGCAAATTACACTTTTACCGAATTAAAAGATGGAGTGCGTTTACGCTTGCCAAAACATAAGGCCAATACCAGTTTTGGCTATGATTTTTCTAAAAACACATTTGCCTCTATAAATTACCAATTTGTTGCCAGCAGAACAGATACCGATTTTTCTACTTTTCAAAATGTAGAATTGGATTCCTTTTCTTTAATAGATTTTTATTTTAGCCAGAAATTACTAAAAAACAAGTTGAAACTTTTTGTGGGGGTTACCAATATCCTAAACGAAGATTATACCGAAATTATAGGCTACACTACAAAAGGCAGGAATGTAAATTTAGGGTTTAATTTGAGTTTGTAGGTTAATTAGTATTGCAAAGATGCTGAATAAATTCAGCATGATAAGATGAATGGAAGGTCACTAAAAAAAGGTTAGTAATCTGTCCATTCGTCTTGTTACACTAAACGTACTTGTGGGTCAACTTAATATTTCAAAGTTATTAACTTAATCAGTCCAAAACATTAACTTAATCTGTTGGGCAGATTAACTTAGTTAGTCCAACAGATTAACTTAGTTAGTCCAACAGGATAACTTAGTTAGTCCAACAGGATAACTTAGTTAGTCCAACAGGATAACTTAGTTAGTCCAACAGGATAACTTGGTTAGTCCAACAGGATAACTTGGTTAGTCCAACAGGATAACTTGGTTAGTCTAACAGGTTAACTTATAATTTTTAAAAATCTTAAGTTAAGATTTTAAAATATAATTTAGGTTGAAAGATTTGAAGGCTTATTTAAGGTGTTAAATCGCAATACCAAATCCCATAATTATCATTTTTGCAAACTGTGTCATCACTCTTTGGTGCATCATATTCACGATATACTTTTTCGCCAATGGTAAAAGAAATGGGATTTTTAAAAATGGGACCATCAAAGCAAAAGGTGTGAAACTCACCATTTTCACCACAGGGGTCTACCCCTTCGGGTAGTTTTTCTATAAAGTGTTTGTCTATTATAGTACCAACAAAATCTTTGTTAAAGTATTTAGATTGGGCACATACTACTATGGCTTTAAAACCAAGATCAATAAATTCAGTTAATAGTGTTTTGGTATTGCGTTTCCAAATGGGAAATACCGTTTTTATATTCTGTTTTGCCAATTGGGCTTCACGGTAAGCTTTTAAGTCCTCAAGAAAAATATCGCCAAAGGCACTATGTGTAAAACCTTTATTTTTTAATCGCGATACCGTCTCTAACATGGTTTGTTCGTACTGTTGCATGCTGGGCATTTCGGGAAGCTCAATAATACTAGAAGGGATATTGATGGCTTGGGTTTGTGCCTGCAACAATTCATTTCGTAAGCCATGCATGGATACCCGGTTATAATGCCTGTTTACTGTTGTTACCAATTCACCAACAGTATGGTGTTTGTCCTGTAACAAATAATAGAGTGCTAGTGCCGAGTCTTTGCCAGAGCTCCAGTTAAAATACGTTTTATTGGTTGCCAACTAAAAATTTATTTATAAGGGCGGTCGGTATATTTTTATCAACATACATACCATTATAGGGCTCAAAACTATTACTGTCCTTAAATGTAGCCAAAGGAAATTTGGCTTCTTTTTTAAGGTTGTTTAATTTGGTGGTGGCTCCTTCAATATCTGCAAGGGCTGCAGCGAGCAGTTTTTCATCGGGGTTGCCTATTAAACCTAAATTTAAATAACTTTCAGATAGTAAAATATCGGGTGTTAGGCCATCAAAATAATCGGTGTACCCAACTTTATTGACAGATTTAAATATAAGTGGCTGCATGGCGTAACTGTGGCTGGGGTTTACACCATCGCGGGTATAATCTGGGGAATCGTAAAGTGTTGTAGAGGCTTGGTATTTTCCTTCGGTATTTTCGCCAATATGTATCACATCTATATAAGGGTCTAAACTATTAATAATCAACTCGCTGGCCGAAGCCGATGATTCTAAAGCAATTATATATACCTTTTGAAGGTTTAGACTGTTAAGAGCTGCCCCTTCATCGTTATTGGTAAATCTGTTAATCAATAACTCGGCATTCTCTGCTTCAATAGCTGCTTGAAATTCACTATTCCATTGTTCGGTACTAAAGACTTCCCCGTTAAACTGGCCAGTTATCATACTAGCCAATAAGATGGCAGAGTTTACCGAGCCTCCGGGATTATATCTAACATCTAAAACTAAATGTTGCACATTATTGGCCTTAAATTCGGCAAAGACAGCATTTAATTGGTTATCATAATTTGCTGTAAAACCATTGTACATCAAGTAGCCTACATTTTGTCCGTTCACATTAAATGTTTCGGTATCATATATAGGATTTTCTTCATATTCCTGCTTGGTAAGGCTTATGGATTCATCAAGGGGCACAATGGTATCATCTGTAGTTTCCGGCGTACCGTTATCATTATAATTTGCCAGATTAATGGTATAAGCATTTTGTGCCAGTAAACCGCTGTAATTATTAACGGTTAAAGTAGTACCATTAATGGCATTAAAAATATCACCACGTTGTACACCCTTAGCTTCGGCATCACTGCCATTTAAAACCAAACGTACAATTCCAATTAAATCGGTAGAACTGTTAGGTTGCGAAAACAGCACATATTCCATACCATTACTAACTCTAAACCCCTCAAAAAAACGCTCCAATTGAATATAATCGTCTACAATCCAACTGTACTTATCCACAGTTTCTCTTTGGTAGATAAGGCTTTCAAATAAATCCTCAGGCCTTGAAAAACTGTTTAAATATTCAGCATATTCAGTATCAGTAGTAAAACGATTGTTGGCAAGATCGGGTACATTGTCTTTATATAAATAGAAAAGGTTCATGCCTTTCCAAACAAAATCGTTTATTTCGCTTGCAGAGATTTGGTTGTCATCATTATCCTCAAAACAACTCGTAGATATAAAGGAAACAACCAGAAGAAGAATTAGGGCTTTGGTAAATCGCATAACTAATTTTTAATATTTAAGTCTATAAAACTCCAAAATTACTTACATTATTATGCAAATAAAAAATATTTTGTAACAAAATAAAAACTGATTCGTCGTAATGACAAATAACCGATAACACTATTTATAACAAACCAAACCAAAAATGACTCAAGGAGAGTTTTTAAATATTGTAATGCCTTTTAAAGATAAAGTGTTTCGTTTAGCTAAGCGATTGCTGATATCTACAGAAGAGGCAGAAGATGCTACCCAAGAGGTGTTGTTGAAGTTATGGAATAATAAAGAGAAGATGCAAGAGTATAAGAATGTAGAAGCTTTTTCCATGACCATGACAAAAAACTTTTGTTATGATAAGTTAAAATCAAAACAAGCACAGAATTTAAAAATTGTGCATAGCAATTATGAAGACGGTAGTACCTCTTTACAAAAGCAGGTTGAGCTGAATGATAGTATAAACTGGGTGTCGAGAATCATTCAAGAGTTGCCAGAACAGCAACGTATGATTGTTCAATTAAGGGATATAGAAGCATATGATTACGATGAGATTGCCGAAATGTTGGAAATGAACAATACAGCTGTGCGTGTAAACTTGTCTAGAGCTAGAAAAACAATAAGGGAAAAATTAACTAATACACATAATTATGGTATTAAATAATATAGAAAAATTACTAGAAAAGTACGAGAATGGTGAAACAACATTACAGGAAGAGCAACAGTTAAAACACTATTTTTCTCAAGAAACTGTACCGCCACATCTGGAGATGTACAAAGCCATGTTCGACTATTTTTTGGTAAGCCAGGAAGAACAATTTACTAAAGACGTTCCATTAAAACCTAAGAAAACATATAATTACAAATGGATTTCTGTCGCTGCCGTAGCTGTTCTTATGATTGGGTTCTATTTAAAATCATCTTTCAGTAATGAAAATGATCTAGGAACCATAAACGACCCCGAGGTTGCTTATAATGAGGTAACAAAGTCGTTGGCCATGATATCCAATCATTTTAACAAGGGTGTTTCAACCGTTGGTTATTTAAATGAATACGATAAAGGTGCCGAAACACTTCAATATCTCAACGAATTAAAAAACTCAACAAGTATTATTTTTAAAACCAATCAATAAAAAACGAACAAGATGAAAACAATAAATTTTAAACAAAAGTCAATGAAAAATAAATTTTTAATATTAGTAATGGCTGTTATGCTATTGCCAATAGCAGGGATGGCCCAGGATATTTTTGAAAAGTACAACGATAACTCCGATGTTACGTATGTATCCATTAAACCAAAAATGTTCCAAATGATTGCCAAAATGGGTATTAATGTAGATGAGCCCGAAGCCAAAGCCTATATGGATATGGTAAAAAGCATTACCAGTTTTAAGACCATTGTAACGGACAACAAAGCCATTTCAGCCGATATTTCCAAATGGGTAAAGTCGCGTTCTGTGGGCTTGGAAGAACTTATGGAGGTTAAAGATGACGGTTCAGAAGTGAAGTTTTACATAAAAGAAGGCAAAGATGCTGACCATGTAAAGGAGCTCTTGATTTTTGTAAGCGGAATTGATAAAATCATTAAAGAAAACGTAGATGTTAATGGCGAACAACGCCGTATTGAAACAGTGGTAGTGTCGCTTACAGGAGATATCGATTTAAACGAAATCTCTAAGCTTACCAATAAGATGAACATTCCAGGTGGCCAACATCTAGAGAAAAAGAAATAATAATCATCAGTCCATGAAACGAACAGTGAATTGCATAGCAAGTCTTTTGTTGGTAACATTGTTAATGGTGGGGTGCAATAATGGCCCCACCTTACAGCGTTACTTTGTAGACAATCAAGAATCGGATAGTTTTATATCGCAAGATTTGCCAGTATCTATGTTGAAGTTAGATACGTCCAACTTTACCGAAGCACAAAAAGAAGCTTACGAATCGGTGAGTCGATTAAACTTTCTAGGTTATAAAGCTAATGAAATCAATTCCAAGGATTACAATACAGAGTTGGCAATAGTGAAGGCCATTTTAAATGACAGCAAGTATAGCGACTTAATGGAGTTTAATGATAAAGGAAACAAGATTATAGTGAAGTACATTGGCACAGATGATGAAGCAGATGAAGTTGTAGTTTTTGGAAGTGCCAGTAATACAGGTTTTGGGATTGTACGTATTCTGGGCAATGACATGAATCCTGAAAAAATGGTAACCCTGGCAGGTTTACTGCAAGGAGCTGATATTGATAAAGTACAATTAGATGAAGTTATGGGCTTTTTTAAATAAAAGCAATACAGTTTATAATATAGAAATACCCACTTGGGCCAACTTTAAAAGGCTTGTAGTGGGTTTTTTATTCTAAATTCATATCGTTTTCTTGCTCTTGTTCTTTTTTTGTTTTGGAATGTACATAAAAAAGATTGCTAACAATGGCTAAAAAGTTAATGGCAAGAATGGTTTTAGTAATAAAATTATCTAGAATACCCAGAACACCAAATGTAAAAATACCCCCAACCATGGTGCCACAAAGAAGTAAGGATTGCTTATCGGTTAACATAGATGTTAAATACCTGTATAGTTACTAGGTGTTATACGTTTTAATTCTTCTTTTATTGTATGGGACACCTCTAAAGTATCAATAAAATTTGAAATAGCCGTTTTGTCTATTTTGGTATTGGTTCTGGTCAACCCTTTTAAGGCCTCGTAAGGGTTTGGGTAACCTTCTCTTCGTAAAATGGTTTGTATAGCTTCAGCAACCACGGCCCAATTGTTTTCCAGATCTTCTTCAAACTTACTTTCATTAAGTAATAATTTATCCAAGCCCTTAAGTGTAGATTTAAATCCAATAATGGTATGCCCTATAGGCACCCCCACATTTCTTAAAACCGTACTATCGGTTAAATCACGTTGTAACCTAGAAACTGGAAGTTTGGCGGCCAAATGCTCAAAAATAGCATTGGCAATGCCTAAATTTCCTTCGCTGTTTTCAAAATCTATAGGGTTTACTTTATGCGGCATGGCCGAACTGCCCACTTCACCAGCTTTAATTTTTTGTTTAAAATAGTCCATCGATACATAGGTCCATACATCCCTATCCAAATCAATGATGATGGTATTGATGCGTTTTAAGGCATCAAATAAAGCGGCCATGTGGTCGTAATGTTCAATTTGAGTAGTTGGGAAGGAGTGGTGTAGCCCTAACTTGCCCTGTACAAAGGTCTTTCCAAATACTTTCCAATCAATATTTGGGTATGCTACATGGTGGGCATTAAAGTTACCAGTGGCTCCACCAAATTTTGCAGCATTTGGGATGGCATTCAATAAATTTAATTGCGCTTCCAGTCTAACAACAAACACCTCAATTTCTTTACCTAAACGTGTAGGCGATGCAGGTTGCCCATGCGTTCTGGCCAACATGGAAATAGCACCCCATTCTGTTACCAAAGTTTTCAGTTTATTTAAAAGTAGTGTGTACTCTGGCAGGTATACATCCTGGATGGCCTCTTTAATGCTTAAAGGAATAGCAGTGTTATTAATGTCTTGAGACGTAAGACCAAAGTGGATAAACTCCTTAAATTCCGATAACCCTAAGGCATCAAATTGTTCTTTTATAAAGTATTCTACTGCTTTTACGTCGTGGTTGGTAACGCTTTCAATCTTTTTTATGGCCAAGGCATCCTCTGTAGAAAATGCTTTGTAAATAGCTCTTAACGACTCAAAACTTTTGGGGTCAACATTCTTGAGTTGCGGTAATGGAATTTCACAAAGTGTTATAAAGTATTCTATTTCAACCAGAACACGATATTTTATGAGGGCTTCTTCAGAAAAATAGGCACTTAATTCGTTGACTTTGCTTCTATATCTTCCATCAATCGGAGAGATGGCGTTAAGGGATGTTAATGACATGCGTTATTTGATATTTAAGAAGTTGCAAAGATAGTTTTTTTAAACGTAAGAAGAAGTCTTCACCTATAAGTTTTTAACTAAAAAGGCTGTACTAAAGTTTATTTAAGCTGTATTATTAAGTTTCTTGATTTTGTGTAAAGTGCGTTTGGCACGTGACTGATATCCAGCGCTTTGGCTGTTAAAATCTTGCTCTAAAATTTGCATGAGCTGGGGGTGTACCCATTTTTGGTCCTTACCAAATAAAAATAAGGTTTCCATGGCATGCACTTTAGTAGCAACTTTAGTGTTTGTAATCATCCAATCGAAACAACATGCAATGATTTGTTCCTTATGCATGGGGCTTAGCTTGTTTTTTATGGTATTGGGGGATTTGGAATAGTAGGTCTCGGCAATTAATTCACATACTTTTGATACAGGCCTTATAGAAGACTCTAAATGCACAGTTTTTATACTATTAGTAAACATGTCTAAATGTGGTACAATAGCATAAATATATGAATTACAAACATACTCTAAAACCCAAGCGGCACGACTAGATACTTTGTCGTTTACCTTAAATAAAATAGTTAAAAGATAGGGAAACAAAGTCATGTCTTTTAAAACCATGTTGGCATATTTTAAACGGTTTTCGCGCGAAGCATCAACATATGTTAATTCTTTATAAAATTCATCTAAAGTCATATCACATTTATTTACTATTTTAGATTTCAAAATTTTTATTTGATAAAACACCCACAAAAACTAATCTGGATTAATGAATGACTATAATTTGGGTGTTGCATAGGTGCTTTAATTAAAACAATAAATATAAACAGATGAGTTTAGTAAAAAAAATAGTACTGGGTTTATTGCTTGCATTATTGGTTGCACAATTTTTTAGACCTGAAAAAAATCAAGGAGATTTAGCTTCTATTGATCCTTTTTTGGCAGAGACAAATCCGCCTAATGATGTTAAAGCCATTTTAGAAGAAAGCTGTTATGATTGCCACAGTGATGTAACACGGTATCCTTGGTACAATAGTATTACACCTGTAAACTATTGGTTGGCAGGACATGTTAAAGATGGTAAAAAGCACTTTAATGTATCCAATTGGGTCGATAATTCCATAAAAAGAAAAGACCATAAATTTGAGGAATTAATAGAAATGGTAGAAGATAAGGAGATGCCCTTAAAATCTTATACCATTACCCATACTGATGCCAAATTAACTGATGCACAAATAAAATCGGTAGTCGATTGGGCAAATAAAGTACGTTTGATATACAGCTTAATACCAGACCCTGAATAAAATTATTGATGCATCTGTGACTAAAAAGAAACTATTAATCATTGGTTTTGTATGGCCAGAACCAAAGAGTTCTGCTGCAGGCAGCAGAATGATGCAATTAATAGCAATCTTTAAATCACGAAACTACCAAATAACCTTTGCAAGTTCATGTGCTAAACATGAGCATGCTTTCAATTTAGACACTATAGGTGTTGAACAAGTACCAATTGAACTGAACAACTCCAGTTTTGATGCTTTTGTTAAAGCACTGCAGCCAGATATTGTACTGTTTGATAGATTTATGATTGAAGAACAATTTGGTTGGCGGGTAACCGAGCAATGTCCACAAGCCATTCGTATTTTAGATACCGAAGATTTGCATGGTTTAAGAAGGGGTAGGCACCAAGCTTTCAAGGAGGGTAAAATGTTTGGGGAGGAATACCTTTTCAATGATACAGCAAAGCGCGAAATAGCCAGTATTTATAGAAGTGATATAAGCCTAATTATTTCTGAGGCTGAAATGGGTATCTTAAAGAACCAATTTAAGGTAGATGCTTCGTTGCTCTTTTATTTACCTTTTATGCAGGAAGTTATTTCTGAAGAAACAAAACAACAGTTACCTGTATTTAAAGCACGAACACATTTTATAAGCATTGGTAACTTTTTGCATGCGCCCAACTACAATGCCATTTTATATTTAAAACAAACTATTTGGCCTTTAATTAGAAAACAATTGCAAGATGCCGAATTACATATTTATGGAGCTTATGCTTCACAAAAAGTAACACAACTCCATAATAAAGAAGAAGGGTTTTTGGTAAAAGGTTTTGCAGAAGATGCTAACCAAGTGATGCAACAAGCTAGGGTTTGTTTGGCACCCATACAATTTGGAGCTGGTTTAAAAGGTAAGTTGGTAGATGCCATGCAAAATGGAACACCTTGCGTAACAACAACTGTTGGAGCCGAAGGAATGTACGGGGCTTTAGAGCCTAATGGATTTATAGAAGATGCCCCCGAAGCATTTGCTGAAAAAGCAGTTCAGCTTTATAAAGATCAAGCCTTGTGGCAAGTGAAACAGACGCGCGGATTTGAAATTATTAACAAACGTTTTGATAAGACAACTCATGAAGCATATTTATTTGATAGATTGTCCCAATCCATCCAAAATTTAGAAGCCAATCGATCCCATAATTTTATAGGGCAAATGCTACAGTATCATACTTTACAGAGTACTAGATTTATGAGCAAGTGGATTGCTGAAAAAAATAAACACCAGACTTAAACCGGGGAGTTTTTTCATTCAGTCACAATCCATTCAAAGCTACCTATGGTGATGCCAAAGGTACAATCGTCTTGACAGCCATCGGGAACGTAGTAGCAATTTTTAATGATATTGGCATCATCTACCTCAAAGGTTATGCTGTTGGAATTGGTATCTACCGAGAGGTACTCATTAAAACAGGTGTCATACAAAGCGTCTATAGTTAGTGGCGATGCACCCTCAATATGAGTGTCTAAATTTTCAGAGGTTTCCGCGTACGATCCGGTTATTACCCGGTTATCATACCCTACGTAAGTGTCACCATCATAGACAGTATAAGATTCATAGGTTCTAGATACCACCTCATTATCTATTATGGTAATTTGTGTTGTTGAGCCAAAACCAAAACCAGAATCCGTTTTTATTTGGTAAGTGTATGAAGCACCGTGGGCATCCTTCAAATCGTTCCAGGTTTCTAAGCTCGTACGATAGTCTTTTAAGTTTTTAAAATTAGAGGAATCTCCCTCGCATGCGGCATTGAGTATAGCCAAAGCAATTATAAGGATACTGTGTATTAGGCTTTTTTTCATAGTGTGGGTTGTTAGTTATTTACCTAATAGATGTGAAAATTTGTAAAGGTTGCGTTTTATAGATGGATTTATTTGTCCGAGGTTTTTAGTAAATCTATAGCTCGCTTAACCCCGGTGGTTGCACTTTCTGAAATCACGGTAACATGCGGTTTATTGACAAAGGAGGGTTTAGGATCAATAAAATACGTATGGGTTTGTGGTGGAATGTAATGTATAAGACCTGCGGCGGGATATACCTGCATGGATGTTCCAATAATCATTAAAACATCGGCGGTAGCACAGACGTTTGCTGCATGTTCAATCATAGGCACTTCCTCACCAAACCACACAATATGTGGGCGTAGTTGATGACCATTTTTACAAGTATCGCCCAAATGTAAATCGGTTTTCCATTCTATGATATCACTTGCATTTATAGTACTTCTTACTTTTAGTAATTCCCCATGTAAATGCACTACATTGGTACTGCCGGCACGTTCATGTAAGTCATCTACATTTTGGGTAATAATAGTTACGTTATGGTTCTTCTCTAAAGCAGCCAAATCTAAATGGGCTTGGTTAGGGACTACTTCAAACAACTGTTTTCTTCGTTGGTTATAAAAATTTAACACCAATTCAGGATTTGCTTCAAAACCTTGTGGAGTAGCCACTTCCATAACATCGTGTCCTTCCCATAAGCCATCGGCATCCCTAAAGGTCTTTATACCACTCTCGGCACTCATGCCTGCACCTGTAAGTACGACAATATGTTTTTTCATCTCTGCTCTTGTTGCTCTATTCTCGTTTCACTTACCAGCAAATTTACTAATTTTGATTTATGGTAGATTTAAAACTATTGGAACATTTAGAAACCTATCTAACACCAGCCCGAAAAAAGAAGTCCCATAAGGTATTGGCACAACGTACAAAGCATTTTACGGTAGCTACAGAGGATGTATGCCAACTACACAATACGAGTGCCGTAATACGCAGTTGTGATGTATTTGGTTTGCAAGAAATTAATATTGTAGAAGAGCACAATACAAAGCGTATAGACAGGGAGATAGCTATGGGTGCTCAAAAATGGGTTGATATCAACAGGTTTCACACTGTAAAGGACTGCATAGGTTATTTAAAGCATAAAGACTATCAAATAGTAGCTACAACACCCCATGCCAATGATTGTGAGTTGTCTAAATTTGATATAACAAAGAAATCCTGTTTTTTCTTTGGTAGGGAAACCGAAGGGCTATCAGATACCGTTTTGGCCGAGGCCGATTGCTATTTAAAAATACCTATGGTTGGTTTTACCGAAAGTTTAAATATATCGGTAAGTGCTGCTATTATTTTGCAATATGTAACTAATAAGCTTAGGAAAAGTGATATAGCTTGGCAATTAACGGAAGCAGAAATTCTAGACAAACGTTTAGATTGGATTAAGAAAACCATAAAAAGTTATGATGATATTGTAAAGCGGTATTACCAGCAATAATATTTTTTGTAATTTTAAGCAACCAACCTAACACATCACGTAATTATGATGCTTCTGTTTTATATATTCATAGCAGTGCTATGTTTAATTTTATTGTTAGTTGCAATAGCGCCTAAACAATATGAGGTAAAAAGAAGTATTGTTGTTAATAAGCCAGTCGATGAGGTTTTTGGGTATTTAAAGCATTTGAAGAACCAGAATGATTGGTCGCCTTGGAAAAAGAAGGATCCAGAGATGCGGCAGACTTATAAAGGTACCGATGGCAAAGTAGGTTTTATTGTAAAATGGGAAGGGAATAAAGATGTAGGTTCTGGGGAACAGGAAATTACTAGGATTGTCGAAAATAAAATCATAGAATCTGAACTACGCTTTTTTAGACCATGGAAATCAACATCCGATGCTTATATAAAAACTGAAGCTATAGCAAATGTGAAAACTATCGTAACATGGGGGCTTTTGGGTACAAATCGACCACCTGCAAATGTGTTTTCCTTGTTTTTTAGCATGGACAAAATGGTGGGAAAA
Organism: Aestuariibaculum scopimerae; assembly: GCF_059428085.1. NCBI lineage: Bacteria > Pseudomonadati > Bacteroidota > Flavobacteriia > Flavobacteriales > Flavobacteriaceae > Aestuariibaculum > Aestuariibaculum scopimerae. Next base: position 254,041 of record NZ_CM182089.1, on the reverse strand, counting down.
GACTTTGAGCAAGGCTTATCCTGTTTAAAAAAGCTTTTAGAAAGATAGGTGACCTAAGGAGAGCTAGATTTTATTATTTCGATTACGGTTTAGTACCTTATATTCTTCATAACATTCACTAATGGCATCCAATATTTGTAAATCATTGGCCGTTTGTATAAAGCTTTTAGAGTAATTGCATCTATTAACAATCTCATCCAGATCAACGCGGTCTACTTGCAGTAAAGCCATGAGCATTTCACGATCAAAGCGAGAGGCTAGGATGTTTCTAATCTCATCATCCTCCTTCATCTTTTTAAGTTTGCGCATTTCATTTGGTTTTCTGCCAAACATACGGTGTAAGAAATCGGCAGGATTAAAAATAGAACCTATAATTTTTGTTATGGCACCTGGAGAATCTGCTTCATAGCCTGTACTCGGCAATCCAGAAATGCTGTATCTATAGTTATCGTTAATAATAGGAACTTGTTTAATATCTACCTCTAAGTAACCAGTAAGTTTTAGTTCGTTTAAAACGACTTCTTCTAGTGCTAAAGCTAATTCTGTAAGTTCAATCTTTGCCGATCCAAATTTAAGCCAATCATTGGTCACTCTAACTTTTATGGACTTAAATCCAAGATATGAAAAATGAAGGGTGTCGTTTACTTTGGCCGAAATTTTAAACTCGCCATTGCTATTGGTAGCGGTACCAATAACTTGGTTAAGATTAACAATATTTACATTTTCAAGGGTTTCCCCATTAGCTGAATTTACTACATAGCCTAAAACCATGTCTACTTCTTGTGCCATACTAATAGCAGAAGTAACTATAAATAAGAAAAGAAGTAGGTGCTTTTTCATGTAAACTAATTAACGCTTGTTGGGTAATAAAAGTACTAAACTATTAATAATAATAGTTTCTTTATTCCAATTTGACTTAAAATTAACAAAAAAATATTAAACTATCTTCTAGAGCGTCTAGGTCTTGAAGCACCAACATTATTGGATTGTGAATTGGCTCCAGAACGTCTCGAAGCTCTATTAGGACTTCCTTTTTTACCACGTCTATCACCACCATTAAAGCCAGAGCGTTTACCACCACGACCACGGTCACTGCGTCGCTCGCCTCCACGATTTTCAGATATTTCAACATTTACAAAACGACCATTGTGTTTAAAGTCGGTAAAGAAAGCCAATACTTTTTCCTGTTGTTCTTTTTCAGTATTGAAAAATGAAAAACTGTCTTTTACTTCTACTTTAAATATGTCGTCTCTGCCAAGATCTAAAACTTCTTTTAAGAAGTCCTTTAACTGCATCCAATCAAAGCCATCTTTCTTGCCAACGTTAATGAAATAGCGCGTGGAATTTGATTTGTCACTAAAGCCACGTTCTCTATCGCGGCTATCATTTCTGTTTTCAGAAACGTTTAGATCTTTAGATTTGTTGTAATAATTATAAAAGCGCGTGAATTCTACCGAAAAGAACTTTTTAATAAGTTCATCTTTGGTAGCATCTTCGAACAGTTCGTTTATATTGGAAAGGTATTTGTCAATCTCATGGTTAATCTCGGTGTTATGTACTTTATTGGCAAGCGACATAAGTTGCACTTCACAAATTTCCATACCATCGGGAATATCTTTCTTTATAAATTCCTTTTTAATGATACGCTCTATGCTTTTTATTTTTCTAACTTCACTTTTAGAAACAATCACCATAGAAACCCCTGTTTTTCCAGCACGTCCTGTACGTCCAGAACGGTGGGTGTAGGTTTCAATTTCATCAGGTAATTGGTAGTTTATTACGTGTGTAATATCATCTACATCAATACCACGGGCAGCCACATCGGTTGCAACTAGCATTTGAATTTGGTTTTTGCGAAAGGCATTCATTACTAAATCACGTTGGTTCTGACTTAAATCACCATGAAGTGCCCCAGCATTATAACCATCTTCAATAAGCTGTTCTGCTACTTTTTGGGTATCTCGTTTGGTACGGCAAAATACAACTGAAAATATATCAGGATTGGCGTCGGCCAAACGTTTAAGGGCTTGGTAACGATCTCTGGAGTTTACCAAATAGTATTCGTGAGATACTTGATTGGTGCTTTCGTTTTTGTTTCCAACCGTTATTTCTTTTGGGCTGTTCATAAAGTTTTTGGCAATAGCCGCAACTTCTTTTGGCATGGTAGCAGAAAACAGCCAAGTGCTTTTCTCGGCAGGTGAGTGTGATAATATATCTGTAATATCTTCCTTAAAGCCCATATTTAGCATTTCATCGGCTTCGTCTAGAACAGCATATTCTATTTTAGTTATATCAACCAAGCGTCTGCTAATCATGTCTTTCATGCGTCCTGGGGTTGCCACAATAATTTGTGCCCCTCTTTTAATCTCACGGGCTTGATCCGTTATGCTGGCACCACCATAAACTGCTACCACGTTAAGTCCGTTACAGTATTTACCATATAGCTTCATTTCGTTGGTAATCTGTAAGCAAAGTTCTCGTGTAGGCGAAAGGATCAAACCTTGTGTGGTACGGCTATCTACATCAATCTTTTGAAGCATTGGAAAACCAAACGCAGCAGTTTTACCAGTTCCAGTTTGTGCCAATGCCACTAAATCGCTTTCCGATTCTAATAGAATTGGAATGGCTTTTTCCTGTACTTCACTTGGGGTTTTAAAGCCTAAATCTGTTATGGCTTTTAATAGATCGTCATTAAGACCTAAATCTTGGAATGTGTTCATTCTTTTATATAAGTATTCGATTGTGTTATGCAGTGTTGCATAAGAAGCGAATCGACATACTTAAACCTAAACTTCTTGCAACACATCCTCACTCTGAGGAATTTAATCCATTATTGGATTTGAAGCGGCAAAGATAGTCTTTTATTTTTCATTACAACTATTTTATGATATTGTTATGAATAAGATTCAAAACCTTACTTAAAATAGGGTTTCTGTTGTCTTTGTTCCAAATGGCCGAGAGGATAGTGTTTTGAGAGATGTTGTTAAGTTCAATGAACTTTATTTTGGGGTTGTTCTCTGTTTGGAGGGATTTTGGAACAATGGAAACCCCAAAATTGTTTTCAACTAGCTTGTAAATAGATCCCGCATGAATGGTATTGTGTGATACCAATGGGCTAAAGCCACTATCATCAAAAATAGCCATGACCTTTTCATAATAGGAAGCACTGTATTCAGGATCGAATAAAATAAAATGTTCATCCTTAAGTTGTGAAAGACTTTTAAAACTTGAGGCATCAATCGCATGGTTTACTGGAAGTACCAAACAAAAGGGTTCCTTTAAAATGGGGTGGATATTCAATCCCCTTGGAATGCGTTCTAATCTTACAAACCCAATATCAATGTTATGGTTCAATAAACCTTCTATTTGTTTTTGGTTGTCCATTTCCTTTAAACTAAACAGAACATGGGGGTGGTCTTTGGTAAACTTTAGTAACAATTCGGGTATAATCTTTTGCATGGCAGAACCCACATAACCAAAATTTAGTTGGCCATCCTTACCCGTCTCAATAAGTTTGGCATGATTTAAAATAGCATCCAGACTTTTTAAGTTTTTAGAAAGCTCTTCTTTTAAGTACATCCCTACATGGGTTAAATTAACATCACGGTTATGTCTTTCAAACAGTTTAACCCCCAAATTATCTTCCATTTCTTTTATTTGTCTGCTCAACCCAGGCTGCGAAATAAATAGATTTTCGGCAGCTTTTCTAAAGTGCAAGGTCTCTGCAACAGCCAAAAAATATTTTATGTGTCTTAACTCTATTTGATAACTCATGGTTATTAATAGTTTAAATTAATAGTATTGTTGAGCATCAAATTTATCAATATTTTTGCATTAAAGCATTATAAACTAAAGAGATGTTTGTATACGGAATAGATAGATTAACAGTAGACAAGGTGATTGCGGTTGCCAAAGGCAACTTAAAGGCAAGTTTGTCAGACTATGCCAAGACAAAAATAAATGACTGCAGGAAGAAAGTAGAACACATGGCAAATTCCAAAAAGGCCATTTATGGTATCAATACAGGGTTCGGACCTTTATGTGATGTTAAGATATCTCCTGAAGAAACCAGTATTTTACAGAAAAACTTGCTCATTACCCATGCCGTAGGTGTTGGTAATCCTATTGATAAGGAACTGTCTAAAATCATGATGATTTGTAAAATTCATGCTCTAAGTAGAGGGTTTTCTGGAATACGTTTGGAAGTTGTAGAGCGTATTATCTATTTTATTGAGCACGATTTGTTGCCAGTAGTGCCTGAGCAAGGTTCTGTAGGCGCTTCAGGGGATTTGGCTCCTTTATCGCACCTTTTTTTGCCTTTATTTGGTGAAGGTGAATTTTGGGTAGACAATACTATCGTTCCAGCAAAAGAGGTTTTAAAGGCCCATAAACTAAAGCCCATACAATTACAGGCTAAAGAAGGTCTGGCACTCATTAATGGAACCCAGTTTATATTGGCTCATGCGATTGTAGGGCTCAATAAAATGGCTTATTTGTTGGATTTAGCCGATTTAGCAGGTGCTATGAGTTTGGAAGGCTACCAAGGTAGTGCATCGCCATTTAAAGAATTGCTGCATAGCATTCGCCCTTTTAAGGGCAATATGGAAGTGGCCAAGCGTATGCGTATGTTGTTCAAAAATTCCAAGAACATCAAGTCGCATGAAAACTGCGAACGTGTGCAAGACCCTTACTCCATGCGGTGCATTCCGCAAGTGCATGGTGCCTCAAGAAATGCCTACTACCATTTAAATGAACTGACCGAAATAGAGATGAACTCTGTAACCGATAATCCTATTGTGCTAAGTGAAACAGAAGCCATTTCAGGAGGGAATTTTCACGGACAGCCATTGGCAATGGCTTTAGACTATGCTTCAATAGCGGCATCTGAATTGGGGAATATTTCCGATAGGCGCAGTTATTTACTTATTGAAGGTAAATTTGGTTTGCCACGTTTGTTAACCGCTAGTGGCGGACTCAATTCCGGATTTATGATACCACAATACACCACAGCAGCATTGGTTACCGAAAATAAATCCCTGTGTTTTCCACCTTCGGCAGACAGTATCCCAACCTCCTTAGGGCAGGAAGACCATGTGTCTATGGGTAGTATTTCGGGGCGTCAATTTAACCAGATATTAGGAAACATAGAAAAAATATTGGCCATAGAACTTATGTATGCAGCACAGGCCATGGAGTTTAGAAGACCCAATACGTTTTCTAAAATTATAGAACAAAACTTTAAGCTTATTAGGGATAAAGTTGCTAAATTGGAAGAAGATCGGATTTTGAAGGATGATATCAATCAGTTAATCAAAATGGTGCAAAACCGCGTTTTTATTGTTAAATAAGACGATTGTCAGGTCGAGCATTGCCGGAATCGGAAAATACATTTTCTGATGGAGGTAACGAGCGAAGCTCAACGAGACCCATCCCGGTGAGATTTCTCGCTAACACTCGAAATGACAAACCACAATTAACAGAGACAGCTTTGCGCCTTTACGAGAAAAAAACTTAAACTATGACATTTAAAGAACACATATTACAAGGCATTCCAAACCAATTACCTCAAAAATACAATTACCCCAAAGACGCCAACCGTGCCCCCAAGCGCAAAGACATTTTAACCAAAGAAGAAAAACAGCTTGCCATAAGAAATGCACTCCGATATTTTCCAAAGGCATGGCATGAAGCCTTGGCCGTGGAGTTTGCTCAAGAGCTGCGGGATTACGGACGTATTTATATGTACCGCTTTAAACCGGCCTATGACATGTATGCGCGACCTATTTTAGAATATCCTGCTAAATGCTCACAGGCAGCGGCCATCATGCTCATGATTCAAAATAACTTGAACCCGGCAGTGGCACAACACCCAGAAGAATTAATAACCTATGGAGGTAATGGCGCTGTATTTCAAAATTGGGCACAATACCTGCTAACCATGCAGTACTTAGCTACCATGACGGATGAACAAACCTTGCATATGTATTCAGGACATCCTATGGGCTTATTTCCTTCTTCTAAGGATGCGCCTAGAGTTGTGGTAACTAATGGTATGATGATTCCCAATTACTCCAAACCCGATGACTGGGAAAAATTCAATGCCTTAGGCGTTACACAATATGGACAAATGACGGCCGGTTCGTTTATGTATATAGGTCCGCAAGGTATTGTACACGGAACCACCATTACGGTGATGAATGCCTTTAGAAAAGTATTGCCAAAAGGTGATACCCCGGCTGGAAAAATATTCCTTACCGCCGGACTTGGCGGTATGAGTGGTGCACAACCTAAAGCAGGAAACATAGCTGGCTGTATTACTGTTTGTGCCGAAGTCAATGAAAAAGCAGCCAAAAAGCGACATGAACAAGGTTGGGTAGATGTATTAGTTGAGAATATGGATGCCCTGGTAACCAGAGTTAAGCAAGCCCAAAAAAGCAAGGAAGTGGTTTCTATAGCATACATGGGCAACATTGTAGATGTTTGGGAACGTTTTGATGAAGACAATATATTTATTCATGTAGGATCCGATCAAACCTCCTTACACATTCCTTGGACAGGTGGGTATTATCCGGTAGGATTATCTTATGAGGAATCCAACCGTATGATACGGAACAATCCTGAAAGATTTAAAGAAGCAGTACAAGCTTCGTTACGTCGTCATGCCTCAGCGATCAACAGGCATGCTGTTAAAGGCACTTATTTTTTCGATTATGGGAATGCGTTTCTTTTGGAAGCCTCCCGTGCAGGAGCAGATGTTATGGCACCAAATAATATCGATTTTAAATACCCATCCTATGTGCAGGATATTTTAGGACCTATGTGTTTCGACTATGGGTTCGGACCCTTTCGTTGGGTGTGTACCTCCGGTAAGGCGGAAGATTTAGATAAAACAGATACGATGGCTATGGAAGTCATGCAAGCCATCATGCAAGAAGCTCCTGAAGAAATCCAATTACAAATGCAAGATAACATTACATGGATTAAAGATGCTAAAAAAAACAAGATGGTAGTTGGATCGCAAGCCCGCATTTTATATGCCGATGCCGAGGGGCGTGCTAAGATAGCCGAAGCTTTTAATGAGGCTGTGGCTAAAGGGGATATTGGTCCCGTAGTTTTGGGTAGGGATCACCATGATGTCAGCGGCACCGATTCCCCATACCGAGAAACCTCCAATATCTATGACGGAAGTAAATTTACGGCCGATATGGCCATTCATAATGTTATTGGTGATAGCTTTAGAGGCGCTACTTGGGTATCCATCCATAATGGTGGTGGCGTAGGTTGGGGCGAAGTCATTAATGGTGGTTTTGGCATGCTGTTGGATGGTAGTAAAGCTGCCGAAGCACGCTTGAAAAATATGCTCTTTTTTGACGTGAACAACGGTATTGCCAGACGAAGCTGGGCACGAAATAGCGAAGCCCTTTACGCTATAAAACGGGAAATGGCACGCACACCAAATTTACAGGTAACCATTCCTAATCTAGTAGAAGATCAATTAATAGAAACTTTATTTTAATGCGTACTTTATTTAAGAATATAAAAGAACTGCTTCAAGTTAGAGGTCAAGGTATATTATTTGTTTCAGGAGCAGCCATGAGCGAGCTGCCCACTATAAAAAATGCCTTTCTTTTGGTTGAAGATGGTATTATTAGTGATTTTGGAGCTATGGCAGATTGTCCTACTGGGGCTATCGATAAGGTTATAGATGCCTCAGGTAAAATTGTAATGCCTACTTGGTGCGATTCCCATACCCATTTGGTATATGCAGGCAATCGGGAAGGGGAGTTTGTAGATAAAATAAAAGGGCTCTCTTATCAGGATATAGCCAATAAAGGGGGTGGCATATTAAACTCTGCCAAAACACTTCAAGAAACTTCTGAAGATGACCTATACCAGCAAAGCAAAATACGTTTAGAGGAAGTTGTTCGTATGGGTACAGGAGCCATTGAGATTAAATCGGGTTATGGGCTGACGTTAGACTCTGAGATAAAAATGCTCAACGTTATTAAACGCTTAAAGGGCCATTACAATATTCCAATAAAAGCTACTTTTTTAGGAGCACATGCCGTGCCATCAAATTATAAAGACAACAAGGCAGGCTATATAAAACTATTGGTAGATGTCATGCTCCCTAAAGTGGCTGAGGAAGCACTTGCAGAATATATGGATGTGTTTTGCGAAACGGGCTATTTTTCAAAAGAAGATACCGAACTACTATTAGAAGCTGCAAAACAGTATGGACTCACCCCAAAAATACACGTCAATCAATTTACATCCATAGGGGGTGTACAGGTAGGTGTTGCATACAATGCCCTGTCTGTAGACCATTTAGAGGTTATGAACAACGCAGATATAGAAGTCCTAAAGCAAACCAAGACAATGCCCGTAGCATTACCGGGCTGCTCTTATTTTTTGGGCATTCCCTATACTCCTGGAAGAACTATGATTGATGCTGGTTTGCCTTTGGCTTTGGCTACCGATTACAACCCAGGGTCTGCGCCATCAGGTAATATGAACTTTGTAGTGGCAACGGCCTGTATTAAAATGAAACTTACCCCCGAAGAAGCTATTAATGCTGCTACCATAAATGGTGCTTATGCTATGGGGTTAAGCAATCAAGTAGGTAGTATTACTAAAGGCAAAAGTGCCAATTTAATACTCACCAAACCTATCAATTCTTATAGTGTAATACCCTATGCCTTTGGAAGCTCACAAATTGAGACGGTGTTTATTGATGGGGTAAAGGTTTAGTTTAAAATATATGCTCTAAATTGATATTCCAAATGTCAGGCTGAGCATTGCCGAGTTGCAAAATACATTTTTGTAACGAAGGTAGCAAGCGTAGCTTAACGAAGCCCTTTTCATACAGTCATTTTAAGATTCTCGTTGAGCTTCGCTCGTTACCTCCATCAGGAAATGTATTTCCTGTTTCAGGCAATGCTCGAACTGAGACTCCAAATGTTCATGTTGAGCGTTTTGTTAAATGAATTTAACTAGTGTATGAAAATGACAAGTTTAACTTGCAATCCAAATGTCATTTCGAGCGCAGTCGAGAAACTTAACCATCACTATTTTATATCATTAGCAAAACATATCAATTGTAGGATAGAGGAAAGAGGTAATAAAATAGTCTTATATTCAACCCTTAAATCACATATTTTTATTTAATTTACACCCCGAAAAAACTTCAATAACCCTTAAGAGAAGTGTCTAAAACACTAACAGATAGCGAAATAAAGCAAGTTTTTGAAACTTATTACGAGTCTCTTGTATTATATGCGCTTAAGTTTATACCCTCACGGGAAGCCTGCAAAGACCTCGTGCAGGATATTTTTGTGGTGCTATTGGAAAAAGATATGGTATTAAAAGATAAATTAACCCTAAAAGCCTATCTGTACAAAGCCACCCGCAACAAATGTCTTAATACAATAAGGCACGACAAAATCAAAGATAAATACGCTGCCAATGCATTACAGACTCTGGAAGACGATAACCTGTTCCTCAAACAGGTTTTAGAAGAAGAAACCGTTAGGCAACTCTACCAGGCCATAGAAAACCTGCACGACCGTAAAAAAGAAATTATACAGCTCAGCCTTAAAGGGCTTAATAACAAAGACATTGCCGAAACGCTTGGCATTCAACTGCAAACCGTTAAAACCTTAAAATCACAAGCCTACAAACACCTCCGTGAACAATTTAAGGATATGGATTCCATTATTTATATGTTGATATTTGGTTAATCCCCTACGGGGAATGAGCTCGTTTACCAACATATTTTCTATAATACTTCAACCCTGTCTGCCGATAGGCAGGCGCTACGCGATATTTTTTCCACGCCATTTTATTACCACGTAGTGGTTCAAGTATTGTAGCTACATCAATAAAACGGAACCTCTTATTCCCCGTAGGGGATAAACTTTCTAAAAAAAAATTAACTTTACAGTAGTACCGCTTCAAAAATTAAGTGTCCTAATAATAAACAGCGGATAAAATGAATGATATATTCTACATATCAACTCTCATCATAAAAAAGGCACTCAAGGTATTAACCCCTTCCGAAAAAGATGCCTTAGTGGCCTATAAAAAAACATATCCCTTTATTAAAGACGTTACCATACCCAAGCTTATAGACCAAATCACCCAATACGGCCAAATCAACATAGAAAAAGAATGGAAAGAAGTACTGGCAAAACAAAAACAACCTGCCTTGCCGGCAGGCAGGCAAACCGCTGTAAAACCCCTTTACAAAAAACCATGGTTTAAGTACACCGCAGCCGCAGCCGTTTTATTATTAACAGCTTTAACCATTTTAATAAAGACGAATGTCATGTCGAGCGCAGTCGAGACACCCCAACCAGTAATAGTCAACAACCAAATAACCCCGGGCACTAATAAAGCCACTCTAACCCTAGAGGATGGCACCATAGTACCTTTGGAAAAAGGTACCTCATACCAGACAGCCCATGCCAGTAGCAATGGTGAGCAACTAGTTTACAACCCGGCAAAAGATAGCGTACCGCCTAAAGCCTATAGCGTAGAGCAGGCAGTCAACACCTTGACTGTCCCCAGAGGCGGCCAATACCAATTAACTTTAGCCGATGGCACCAAAGTCTGGCTTAATTCTGACACCCAATTAAAATATCCGGTAAGCTTTGTAGAAGGACGCAGTCGTGAAGTAGAATTAGTTTATGGGGAGGTTTATTTTGATGTTACGAGCTCTGCGAAGTTTTCAAGGTCGCAGCCCGACAAAAGTCCTTTTATAGTGCATCATAGCGCCCAGAAAGTAGAAGTTCTAGGAACAGAATTCAACATCAAAGCCTACAAAGACGAACCCCACATATACACCACCCTGATAGAAGGCTCCGTCTCTGTCACTTCGAGCGCAGTCGAGAAGTCTCAACACCCAACACCCAACACCCAACACCTAAAACCCAACACCCAATCCACCCTAAACCTACAAACCGGCCACATCACCCTAACCCAAAATGTAGACGTGTATAACTACACCTCATGGCGCGATGGTATTTTTACTTTTGAAGATATGACCCTAAGCGAAATCATGAAAGTATTGTCCCGTTGGTATGATATGGACGTCGTATTTAAAAACCAAGCCCTTAAAGATATTGCCTTTGTAGGCATATTGGGCAAAAAGCAAACCATTGAAGAAATACTGGAAGCCACAAAAAGCGCCAGTGTAATCAATAATTACGAAATACATGGAAAAACAATTATTCTTAAATAAGTGAAAAACTAAAAACTAAAAGTGAAAAATTAACAAAAATAGAATAGAGAGATATGAGCGGTTAGCAGTCGCAGTCGCGGTCACGGTCGCAGTTGCAGTGTTGGAAAGGCTACTAATTCACAGTCAATAAACCAAGACATCTAAAAATCTAATAATCGAGTAATCTAAAAATTAACAACTAAACCACAAACAAATGCAAAGACATCCAACGTAGCACAAGTTTAGAGTTTTGCTTATTCCGACAAAATTAAAATAGCGAGCCAGAACAACTCCCCTCTAGAGAGGGGTTGGGCCTGCCTGCCGGTAGGCAGGGGTGTGTCAAAGCAACAGTAAGCAAACCTGAAACTAGAGATTCCCGCCTCCGCGGGAATGAAAAAGGGAACAACGCCCATCGTCGAAAATGTCGTTATCCCCTAGGAATTATTAATTCATTACAAACTAATAATAAACAAATTTATGGAATTAAAACTAACTAACGTCTTTTTCCCGTTGATAAAAGAACAACTACGAAAAAGACTCTTAAAGATACTTATGAGAACGCTTATCTTTTTATTATGCACTACGGTATTTAGCTTGGCACCTATACATACCCTGTCTCAAGATAAAGTGGTAATCCCCTCTGATGAGACTGTATCTATTGATGCTGTTTTTAAAATGATAAAAGCGCAAACCGACTATAAGTTTATATACCAAAAAGACATCTTTAAAAACCTCCCCGCTGTACAACTTAAAAAAGGCAGCATAAGCGTGGGTAGGCTGTTACAGCTAAGTATGGGCAACAAAAGTTTTAATGTGGTACTTACCGCCAACAATACCATCCTCATCAAAGCCAAAAACACCCAACAGCAAATACAGGTCTCGGGTAAGGTAACCGATGAAGCAGGCATGCCCATCCCCGGCGCTACGGTGCTTATTAAAGGGACTACTAAAGGTACGGCTACCGATTTGGATGGTAATTATAGTATTACGGTGCCGAACCCAGAAAACGTCTTGGTGTTCTCCGCACTGGGTTTTGCAACTCAAGAAATTACCGTGAGCAACCAAAGTACTATTAATGTAACACTTACAGAAAGTGTAAGCGAGTTGGATGAGGTGGTGTTAAATGCAGGGTATTATAATGTAAAGAAAAGAGAGGCTACTGGAAGTATTTCTCAAATTAAATCAGTTGATATTGAGAAACAAATAGTAAATAATCCTTTGCAGTCATTATATGGAAGAATGTCAGGAGTTTATATTAGTCAAACCTCTGGTGTTCCAGGTTCAAATATAGAGGTTCAAATAAGGGGTATCAATAGTATAGAAAATGGAAATAGACCACTTTATGTTGTCAACGGAGTACCTTTTGAATCACAATCACTTTCTTTCAATTCAGTTAGCGGAGAAACATTCGAAAGTACTAGTCCACTATATAACTTAAATCCCTCTGATATTGAAAGCATAGAAGTTTTGAAAGATGCTGATGCAACTGCTATTTTTGGGTCTAGAGGTGCTAATGGAGTAGTTTTAATAAAAACTAAAATAGGAAAACTGGACGATTTTAAGGTTACATTTGATCATTATTATGGAACGGGTAAAGTTACTCGTAAAATAGATTTGTTAAATACTGAACAATATCTAGAGATGCGTAATGAAGCATTTTCTAATGACGGATTAACACCCCGCAATAGTGACTATGATGTTAATGGCACTTGGGATCAAAATAGATATACCGACTGGCAAGATGTACTAATAGGAGGTACATCTAATACAAGAAACACCAATATTTCAGTCTCTGGAGGAAACATAAGTACAAAATTTCTATTAAGTGCTACTCAATATAATGAAACAACTGTTTTTCCAGGAGATTTAGAGTTCACTAAAAACTCAATTTTTTCTAATTTAAATCATGAATCTAAAAATAGAAAGATTAGTGTTTCGTATACATTTAATTTCAGTAAATCTAAAAGCAATTTATTTTATGGAGACCTTACTTCCTATATAACTCTGCCTCCAAATGCTCCAGAACTGTTTAATGAAGAAAATCAGTTGAATTGGGAAAATGGCACTTGGCAAAATCCTCTTTCTAATATTAAGAGACCGTACGACGGAAGAGATGAAAATTTGATAAATAATTTATTATTTTCATACGAAATTTCTTCGGAATTAAAGTTAAAATCCTCCTTTGGTTATAATAAAACATCAAAAGTTGAAATTCAAAAATTTCCATTAAGTGCTAGAAGTCCTTTTTCGTCATCTACAGGAAATAGAGTTACATACTTTGGAAATAGTTCAGTAGAATCATGGATAGTTGAACCACAGATAGAATGGAGTAAGGTAATTTCTAAAAGTAAATTAAGTATGCTAATAGGAAGTTCTTTTCAGGAAACCAAAAGAATCGGTAAGGCTATTCAAGCAAGCGGATTTTCTTCTGATTATTTAATGGAAAGTATTGAATCAGCAACAACAATTAGACCAGAAAATGCTATTAATTCTAAATATAGATATGTGGCATTTTTTGGAAGGTTAAATTACAATTATAATAGTAGGTACATAATAAATTTAACGGGAAGAAGGGATGGATCTAGTCGTTTTGGTGAAAATAACCGTTTTGCTAATTTTGGAGCTGTTGGAATTGCATGGATATTTTCGAATGAGAAATTCCTTCAAAATAACAATATTATTTCTTTTGGGAAACTTAGAGCAAGTTATGGAATAACAGGAAATGATCAAATAGGTGATTATGAATACTTGGAATTATGGGAGTCAACAAATTATCCATATCAAGAAATTCCAGGACTGCAACCGGATAGAATTTCTAATCCAAACTTTGAGTGGGAAGAAAATAAAAAATTTGAGGTTGGTCTAGAAACAAAGTTTTTTAGAGATAAATTAGACTTCTTAGTCAGCTATTATCTAAATCGATCTTCAAATCAATTAGTTAGATATCCTCTACCCCCTAGTGTCGGTTTTCAATCTGTTCAAGATAATTTACCAGCGGTAGTTGAAAATACAGGAATTGAATTTGAACTATCAACAAGTTTATATAATAACAACAATATTACGTGGAACATGTTTGCCAATTTAACTATTCCCAAAAATAAATTGATTTCTTTCCCCAATATTGAAAATTCAACTTATTCTAATGATTATTTAGTTGGTTATCCTTTAAATATCTACAAATCACTGAATTTTACTGGAGTAAATCCAACTACTGGTCTTTACGAATTTGAAGATTATAACAATGATGGTAATCTTACAGAAGAAGACAGGTATTTGGCTAGAGAGATAGGACAAGAATATTATGGGGGTTTGGGAAGTAGAATTAGTTACAAAGATTTTGAATTGAGTTTTTTATTTCAATTTGTAAAACAATCTGGAATTAACTATGTAAATAATTCAAATGCTCCTGGCTACATGAGTAATTATCCTGTTGAGGTTTTATCTAGATGGAAAACGGAAGGGGACCAAACAAATATTCAGAAGTTTACAACAGGTGTTGACGCTTTACCTTTTTTATATGGAAGAATATTTGGTGATTTTGCTATCTCAGATGCTTCATTCATACGTCTTAAAAACATTGAATTATCATATCAATTACCAATAAATATTATTAAAAAGTTTGGGTTAGCAAACACAAAAATTTTTGTTAGAGGTCAAAATTTATTGACAATATCAAATTTTAAAGGATTAGATCCTGAAAATCAAAATTGGTTAAGATTACCCCCTTTAAGTACAATTGCTACTGGGATTAACTTTTCATTTTAATTTTAAAAAAAGAAAATTATGAAATTAAAAAAATATAAAAACAGATTTACATTAATAGTTTTATCTGTTACACTTTGCTTTTCAAGTTGTGAAGAGTTTATAGATATAGACCCTCCTAAAGATCAAATTATTAATGAAGTTGTGTTTAAAGATGAAAGTACTGTAATAAGTGCTATAACAGGTGTTTATAGTAGAATGATATATGATGGATTTATTAGTGGAAGTCAAAGAGGTTTAAGTTACTTAACAGGAATAATGTCTGATGAATTAACTAATTATAGATCTAGTAATAATGAATTTGCAAATAATAATATTACACCTGTAAATTCTACTTTAAAAACTTATTTGTGGACACAACCATATGAATTTATTTATACAGCAAATTCAATATTAGAAGGACTTAGCAAATCTTCTGATTTCAATGAAGAAATAAAAGAACAATTAATCGGCGAAGCTAAGTTTATAAGGGCATTTTGTTATTTTTATTTAGTTAATATGTATGGTGAAATACCATTATATTTAAATACAGATTACTCATCAAATTCCTTATTACCTCGTACTTCAACAAGTGAGGTGTATAATCAAATCATTTCTGATTTAAATGATGCTCAAGATTTGTTGCCAGATAACTATATTTCTGATTATAGAGCCCGACCAAATAAAATGGTTGCTAAAGCATTATTATCAAGAGTTTACTTGTATGTTGAAGAAAATGAATTAGCGGTTGTATATGCTACTTCAATAATACAAAATCAAGATGATTATAGCTTAGCAAATATAAGCGAGGTTTTTCTGAAAGACAGTCAGGAAACAATATGGCAAATGAAACCAGTTAGAGATGGTTTAAATACAAACGAAGGAAATTTATTTATTCTAAATAGAAGGCCTGTTTATGCTGCTTTAAGTTCAAGTTTACTAATTGCCTTTGATTCTATTGATAAAAGATTAGTTAATTGGATTGAAAGTTATGATGATATAGATAGCGGTATTAGATATTATTTTCCATATAAATACAAAATAAGATCAAGTCAATCTATAGATGAATACTCAGTCGTTTTTCGATTAGCAGAGCAATATTTAATTAGAGCAGAGTCTAATGCCAAGCTGGGAAATTTAAGCGATGCGATTTTAGATATAGATAAAATAAGAGAAAGATCTGGTTTATCGTTGATTCAGGACACCAATCCAAGTATATCACAAAACGAATTATTACTATTAATTGAGCAAGAAAGAAAATTTGAATTGTTTACTGAAAAAGGGCATAGATGGTTTGACCTAAAAAGAACAGGAAGGTCCAATGATGTTTTAAGTAATTTGAAAGGAGTGAACTGGAAGCCTACGGATATTTTATTTCCAATACCACAAGAAGAAATTAACAGAAACCCTAATATGTTACAAAATGATGGTTATTGATATAAAATATAAAATAATGAAGACTAAATTGTATCCATATATACTTTTTTTAATAATCTTAAGTATAAATAACATTCACTGTCAAGTATGGGAAAAAGACTCAGCCTGCATAACCGGTAAAATAATTAAAACAAATAATTTTCAACCTGATAAATTATTTGTTTTAATTGATAGTGACTATTTTTCTTTTTCATCTGATAAAATGTTGGAAATAAAAATTGATGAAAATGGTAAATTTAAATTTACAGTACCTGTGATGGATCGCCCGTATAGATTTGTTCTTAAGCTTCCTCAAAATAAAGATGTTTCGGGTTCTTCTATTACTAGGATCAATAATGCTGAAACACCAAAAAAATATCGTCGCAAATCTGTTATATTATCTGGACTTTTAGAGCCAGGAGACAGGTTGAATCTTGTTTTAAGACAAAGCGAGGGCCAAGTTGAAACATTATTATCGGGAAAAGGTTCTACTAAAATTAAGATTCAAAGTCTATTAAATGATAAAAGGGATAATTTTATAAATAGTCATGGTTTGGTAATAGACTCAATATTTCCTGAGAAAAGTTTAAAAAATTATTACACAGATTTTTATAAGGAATTGAGAGAAATAATTATTTTGTTGGACGAAAATAAAAGCAAAATTAGTTCCAATATGTATGAATACCTGAAATTTTCATACATTGGTTACTTCTATGCGAACTTCAACTATAGATTAGAAGGAGAGTTTGTTGAAATAACAGACGAGAAAATTAAAAAGAAAATAACAGACACTTATTTATCTCTTAATTTCCCAAGTTATAAAGATATTAATATTGATATAATTTCTGCCACATGGGAATATATGACCTTTTTATTAGGACAAGTTAAGTTACTCCTATTATTAGAAAACAATGGAAATAAATTTACATTTGGGGAATACTATAATACTGTGAAAAATAAATTTGTATCAAACAAATTTTTAGAAAAGTCTTCTATTTTATACTATCTTTTTTCTACATACAATCTTAACATATCTAAATCTCTTTTTATACCCTATACTCAAGAAGAAATTGATAAATATTTGAAAGATGCATTAACAATATCAAAAAATCCGTTTGTACTTCGTGAACTAAATGAAAAATTGTTGTTTAGTAAAGGCTCTAAAGTTCCTAATGATTCTTTTATTGATCTTGAGGGTAACTCTGTAAATATAGAAAGCTTTAGAGGAAAAGTAATTCTCATGGATTTTTGGGGTGTAGGGTGTACAGGATGTGCAATTTTTTACAAAAATTTTAAAAAAATTTATGAAGAATTTAGAACTAATCCCAAGTTTCAGCTCTTAAGTATTTGTATTGATAAAAAAAGAGGGCATTGGATTGAAGGAATAGAGAGTGGTTATTATACAAATGAAAATCATTTTAACCTTTACACAGGAGGGTTAGGAGCTAATCATCCTTTTCTGAGTTATTTTAAACTTAAAGAAGTTCCTTTGATTCTTTTGATTGATAAATCTGGAAAGATATATTCTAAAATTGAAGTTTCAACATCAATGAAAGAGTTAAAAAAGTTAATTAACGAAGCCTTAAAAGAATCATAAGTTTTTCCCCGCTCCTACCCGCACGAATCCTTTCGTGTGTGTAGAACAATAAAACCAAAAGCCGATAGCCACCCAGTCTATCGGCTTTTGTTACTACATTTCAAAATTACCCCTCTCCCCTTACCGCCCTTCGCACAAGCATCCCAATCCTTTAAAATTTGATATTTGGTGAATACGTTCACTAAAAAAACACTTTTTTAGGAGAACCACAACCCAACAGGAAATAGATTATATTGAAGAAACTGTAGGACAGGTTACAGGCTTTGAAATTAAATGGAATCCCAAAGCCAAATTTAAAATACCCAAAAGCTTTGTAAGCCTTCGGGCTTGAGCATATAAAATTCAAAAGCCGAGATAAATTTTCTCAGCTTTTTTATTGTCGGGGTTTCCAGTTTTCGGGAAGAAGTTCATCTAGCTGGCTGACCTTGCATTCGGGTATTCGCGCAAGCACATCGGCCAGCCAGGCAAAAGGATTCACATCGTTTTTCTTGCAGCTGCCTAAAAAGGAGTTGTAACACAGAGCTACACAGAGCAAAAGGAGACACACAGAGAAAAGTAAACCTACACGCTTGACGCGTTCCCTTTTTTTGGAGATGAGTTAATTAGCCAATTATTAGGTCATGAGGCTGCCATGTTCATTTAAATTTGTAATTCTGCGAGGTTTGCATCACCTCACAACCATACGCAACACATTAATAGCATATAACGGTAAATTCATAAGCCAATCGTCTTCTCTGTAATCCGACATAGAGGTGCGTATAGAAACCTCGGGATAAAACTTTTTATAAAATGTTTTTAAACTCTTGGCATTTAGATTTTCTTCGGCTTTTACTTCCAGAGGGAGAATGTGTTGTTTATATTGAAGTAAAAAATCTATTTCTGAAGTGCCATTGGCGGCCGACCAATAATATATAGCCGTATCTCTAAAAGAAATAAGTTGTTGCAGTACAAACTGTTCCGTTAGGGCGCCTTTAAATTCTTCGAATATTTGGTTCTTTTCTAATAATATTTTCACATCCATATCTCCTATGGCACTTAGAAGCCCGGTATCGAGTATAAACAGTTTAAAACTGTTTAAATCCTGATAGGCCTTTAAAGGCATGCCGGGCTTATTAACCCTGTGAACCTTGTGTATTAAACCACAATCCAGAAGCCATGTCATGGCCAGTTCGTAATCCTTAGCGCGGGCACCACTGCGAACCTGGCCGTAAATAAATTTTCTATTCTCTTTGGCCAATTGGGAGGGTATGGAATGCCATAGCATACGAATACGTGGTACAATGTCCTGTGGTGCATGCTTGGAAAAGTCCTGCTCATAAGCTATTAAAATACGCTTTTGTATGTTGCGTACTTCGTTAAAATCGGTATAATTTCGAAAATATTCAACAGCTTCGGGCATACCACCTACAAAGTAATATTGCTTTAATAAGTGGATGTATTTTGATTTAAAATCCCGAATCAGCGTCCAGTCTTGCTGTTCCAATAAATCACACAAAGGGTCTTCTCCCAGAGCTTTAAGAAATTCAACAAATGTTAGCGGATACACATCTAAAAATTCTACTTTTCCAACCGGAAAGGACGTGTGTTGATGCAATGCCAATCCTAATAAAGAGCCACCGGAAATCACGTGATATTCGGGTGCATTTTCATAAAAATACTTTAAAGAAGTGAGAGCACCCTCCGCTTCCTGAATTTCATCCAGTATAATGAGGGTGGTTTCCGCTTCAATTTGAACACCCGTTTCTATCTGAATGGCGGTTACAATTCTTTGAATGTCAAAATCATCTTTAAAAATATGCTTGAGCCGTTGACTACTCTCAAAATTAACATAAGCCGTTTTTTGGTAGGCTTGTTCGCCCAAGGTTTTCATGAGCCATGTTTTACCAACCTGTCTAGCGCCTCTTAAAATAAGGGGTTTTCGGTTGGGTTTGTCTTTCCATTGCTTTAAATCTTCAAAAATGGTGCGTATCATAAGCGTCTTTTTTTTGCAAATCTCCTTAGGATTTGTGTGTAAAAATACAAAATCTCCTTTGAGTTTGTGTAAAATATTTCAAAATCTCCTTCGAGTTTGTGTAATAATGGTTCCGCTTTAAGCGGAAAAATGGTTGTAACACGGAGCTTCACAGAGCAAAAAGGAGACACACAGAGAAAAGTAAACCTACACGCTAGACGCGTTTCCTTTTTTGGTTTAGAAGGATTTTAAAAATAATTTTTCAGGAAGATTTTAAGCGGACAGGATTTTACTCTTGGGCTTTGCGGGTACGCCTGTCTGCCGAACTGGCAGGCGTATAATGGTATCCACGGGTTGGGTAATCTTGTCAGGGTTTGCCTTTGCCCGGTGGTGCGGCAGAAGTTTTTAATAATACCAAAAATGTTACGAGGCTGTCGGGTTCACTTGAATTTGGCCTCCAATAGCTTTTAAAACTTTCATGATGGTAGCGAGTGCCGATAACGTATGTCCATCGGCTTTTAATTTTTAGCACCCTTACCGCCCTTCGCACAAGCATCCCAATCCTTTAAAATTTGATATTTGGTGAATACGTTCACTAAAAAAACACTTTTTTAGGAGAACCACAACCCAACAGGAAATAGATTATATTGAAGAAACTGCAGGACAGGTTACAGGCTTTGAAATTAAATGGAATCCCAAAGCCAAAATTAAAATTCCCAAAAGCTTTTTAAATGCTTATGATACCGAAGTTGAAAAAATTACCAGAGATAATTTTAGGGAGCTGTTAACAAAAGGTGTTAACTAACCCAAAAGCCGATAGATACTACATTTGTCGGTTTTTTTTATATCTCAATACTACCTTTTATACTTACAAGTGTCCTTTAATTAGTAAGTGGATATAACCTATAAAGTAAAATTTTATAGTGTTTTTATATCTTATTTTATTAATTAAACTCTTAAATATTTTGAAAAGTATTGGTAATCAATTACAAAGAAAATTTAGTAAAACAAATGATATCGTGGCCATGTTGCCGGATGTATTTAAAATTATGGACATCTGTGCCACCCAATGTCATTACGGTTTGGGCAAATTGCATGGGCAAGCGCTACAAGACACCTGGGCTGCTACCAAGGATACCTCTACAGGAAGCCTGATGGTATCTAAGCGTATTCTGGAAGCCTTGTATGATAATCCGTTTACGGGGCCTTACCCAACCATGGTAGCGCAATCGCCCGGGTTTTTGTTGGGTAACGATTTAACGTGGACGGGTACCATGTCTGGCCTGGGAGAAGTGGCTTATTCTTTTAAAACGGCCAAATTAATAAACCATGGTCAAGTGGCGTACAGTAAAATTTACAACAATTTGGTGACGTTCTTTAACCAGCCGGCCCCCAAACCCACGGATGCTCAGGACCGCTTTAGAGAAATACGTCGGCGCATTACCGACCCCATGCCTACCTTAGATCTTATGATAAGTTCTATGGGGAATCATTTGGATTTTTTGGATTCGAAAAGGCGGTGATAGAGCTGCCCAAAATACCATTCGACACGGAAATATATAACCCGACATTTTAAATGTCGGGTTTTTTTATGGTATAACCCTTTGAAAACAAAATAAGTAAGAAAAAATACCCAATACGTGTGGGATAACGGGTGGTGTGGGTTCGGTAAAAGCTTAGATATTCGCAGTCGTTAAACAATAATGAACAAATATGAATGAATTAGTCACAGTTTTTAGTAACAGTATACAGTTGAGAATGGCAATAACCAGGCTTACAAGGCGAAGCAACTTTCATCAGCTAAACCTCTAAACAATAAACAAAAACAAAAATTTAATCCTTAAATCTAAGTAAAAATGAAAACATCACTTGTACCGGCCACTGTGCCAACCACCATTAACACCTTTGGTAAAACCCTGTTTCGCGCCCTGGGGTGGATTATCAGTTTAATTATGCTAATCATTACCGTAGCGCAGTACCAGGACAGCCTGCAAACGCAGGAACAACTGGAGGGTAGCCGGCAGCGTATTGCGCAAAGTCAGGAAGCCCTCATGAGGGCCCATGTGCAAATGGATACTATGGCCGCACAATTGCAGGTATACCGTACCCGCGATACCGAGATTAATACCCATATAACAGGGGTTATGAATCGTTGGCGTAATCACCTTCGGGATACCAAGCGCACCTTGAGTTATGTGTTACAGGACTACGAACTGGCATTGTACGGGGCCCGTATTCCCGAGGTGCAGGACTATATCTATAACCTGCTCCATAATATGAGTATTCCCTATACGATTGTAGACCAAAACAGTGAAGCACTTGTTCTGGAGCTACCCACCACGGGGAGTTTATGGTCCTTTATGAAAGAACTGGAAGGTTTGCCGCAATTGGAACACATTGTTTTACAACACACACAAACGTCATGGTAAAATTTGTCATAACTCCGGTGCTATGGGTACTAGCGGTATCCATGCACCCTACCATGGCGCAGGAACAACCGATTGATAGCCGGTTTACCATCGATAGTGCCTTGGTGGTCCAACAACCACTCAAGGCCCTGATGGTACTGACAGACTATAACTTAAGCATGCTGGACACACTCCAACCCCTGCTAACTGAAAAGAATACCAATATTAAGAGCCTCATGGACTATGTAAAAGCACAGCACAAAACCCTGAAGGGGCAATTGCTGTTAGCGGATATTAAACTAAGTGAAACGAGCCTGCAGTTGCTTAGCACAAAACAGCAGTTGGAAGTGGAGCGGAAACGGAATGTGTGGCGTACTATTGGGGCCGGGGTTGGAGGTGTTGTGGTGGGAATCATAGGGGGATTAATAATTATTAATTAATGATTAATGATTCGCCGAATGTCATTCAGAGACAAAATTTTTGGTACCCAAACAGACAAAATGAGATGACGAACAACTGTAATCATAGTGTCAGTTCGAGCGCAGTCGAGAACCTTAAAACAGTTAAAAATGAACACGTTGCAAAATACGTCATCGGTAGCATAGCGAAGAATCTTTATTTATGAAGTAATTCTATTAGAAAAGATTCTTCGGTCGTACCTCCCTCTGAATGACATCTCGCTAAACCCTGCCGACAGGCAGATTCTAAACCAAAAACACAAGAGTAAGAAGCTTAAAGCCTAAAGCTTACAGCTTATAGCATAACAATAAATAATTTAAAAACAGAAAACTATGGATTACGTATTAAGAGACAACAAACTAACAACAGATGACCCAAACGACCAAACAGGGCATCCGGTAAATGTTAAAATAAACTACCGCAAAGACATTGTAACCCTGATGACCGGAGAGGGGTCTATACTAAAGAAAACGGAAGTAAACGCTGTGTTAAACGACTACTGGCGCCGTATTAGGGAAATGACGGCACGCGGTGAGGCTTATAGCGATGATAGTTTTAGTACTAAGTTTAGCATTGTGGGCGTGTTTATTAATGAAGATGATGTATTTGACCCCAACCGCCATACCTTGGTGCTATCTGCACAACTTAGAGGTGAACTGTTGGGTGCCTTGGCCGAGGTGCCCCTTAAAAAGGTAGATGCCAACAAAGTGATACCGATAGTAGAAGATGTGTACGATTGGGGTACCCAAACCACCAACATACAGTTAACGGCTGGCGATGTTCTGGAAATTTACGGTGACCAGCTTAAACTGTACAACAACCTTCCCGACGATGAGGGTGTGTTTTTCATCAACCAAAGCGACGGCACCGAAGTGCGCCAAACCGAGTTACGTACCAACGAGCCCAAGACGCTTACCTTGCGTATTCCGGCACTAATCCCCGGGAACTACCGTATTGAAATCCGTAATACGGTATATAAAGGGAAAACCTTGCGGGTTGGGTTGTTTACGCCTGTTTTGGTGGTGAGTTAATTAACAATGTCACGTTGAGCGCAGTCGAAACGCTTAACCAGACGTCATTTAAAGGGTTCTCGACTGCGCTCGAACTGACAGACGTCTATATTAAAATTCTAAGCCTGCCCAACAACGTTGTCTCTACTGTTTAACGTCGTTGGGCAGGCTGTTTATTGTTGTTAAACAGGCTGTTTAATGGTGTTGTCTAAGATTCTGTATACGCTGCAATAGGGTAGGATGTGAATAATGCATAAACACATACGCCGGATGCGGTGTGAGGTTACTCAGACTGTTTTTAGATAGTTTTTTTAATGAGGTAATGAGTGGTTCGCCGCTATAGGTTGTTTTGGCATAGTTATCGGCCTGGTATTCAAATTTTCTTGAAAACAGGTTCATAACCAATCCCGTAATTTCAGAAATAGGCGCATATAGTAACCCAAAGGCAATCAATCCAATATGAAAACTAGGAATATCTACTCCCAATGCATGCGATAGTAAGGGGTTAGATATAAAAAGAGACAGTACATACAACATGACTCCTGTTAATACGATAGAAGCTACTAAGTTAAAGATAATGTGCTTCTTTTTGTAGTGTCCTACCTCGTGCGCCAATACAGCCACAATTTCATCATCATCCAAATCATTAATGAGCGTATCATAAAGTGTTACACGTTTTTCATTACCAAACCCAGAAAAATAGGCATTGGCTTTGGTACTACGCTTAGAGCCATCTATCACAAATATTTTGTCTAGTTTAAAACCTACAGTTTGAGCATATTCCGATATTTTATCCCGTAGACTTCCATCTTCTAAAGGTGTTTGTTTATTAAATAACGGAACAACGAGTCTGGAATAAAACATGTTCATAAATACCGTGAAAACGGCGACCAATCCCCAAGCATAAAGCCAAAAGTAATCTCCTGTAGATTGGTAGAACCATATAATAAGCGCTAGAATAGCACCGCCAATAATGGACATCATTAACCAGCCTTTAATTTTATCCAAAATAAAGGTTTTTAGGGTGGTTTTATTGAAACCAAAACGTGCTTCTATAACAAAGGTGCTGTAATAGGAGAATGGTGTGGTAATAATATCACTGCCAATCATAATAATGCCAAAGAAAATTAATGCTATCACAATAGGATTATCACTATAACTTCTCGCAATGTTATCAACAAATTCAAACCCATCAAAAATTAAAAAGCCCAGCGTTAATAACACAGAAAAGGTAGAGGTAATCAAACCAAATCGGTATTTAGTGGCTTTGTAGTTTTGTGATTTTTTGTATTCTTCTGTGTCGTATACATCTTGTAGCTCCTGAGGCAACGCATCGTTAAAATGCTTCGCGTTTAGAGCATCTAAAATTTTATCAACTACAAAATTGATGATGATAATGGCGATGATGATGTAGAATAAAGTTGTTGCTGTCATGTTTTTAATTAATAATTAATGATTAGTAATTAATAATTATTACCTGGTTATACTTTAGTTGATTGTATGATTTTGAATAATATTTTAAGGATGCTGTAAAGTTCCTTTTCCATTTTAGTAAATTCCTCATCGGTTATATATTTAGTATCTTTTAGAAGTCGTAACCAATAATGCGTTTCCCTTGCTTCTTTATAAGAAATTGACATTTTTGCCCGGAAATCTTTTTTGGAAATACCTCCAATAGCTTCTTCAACATTGGCTCCAATAGATGTTCCTGATCTTAACACTTGTTTTGAAAGCGTGTATTCATTTTCAGAAATTAATTTTTTACTTAAATTAACTATATCAATGGCAAAACTATATATTTTAGTTGCAATTAAATTTTCTTTCATTTGGGTCTTTTTTTAATCACTAATTACACATTACTAATTATTAATCTTTGTCTGATGGCTTCAAAGATAAGGATTCCTGCTGCTACTGAGACGTTCATAGAATCAATGTCTCCCTGCATGGGTATGATAATGTTCTGAGTAGATTGTTCTAGCCAGGCGTCACTTAAACCTGTGGCTTCCGTTCCCACAACGATGGCTGAAGGTTTGGTATAGTCTTGAGAGGTGTAATTAACAGAGGCTTGTAGTGCAGCACAGTACATGGCTATGCCCTTAGATTTTAAAAAATCGATGATTACTTTGGTGGTTCCGGTTGCAATCTGTGTTGTAAAGACACAACCTACACTAGAACGAATGATGTTGGGGTTGTATAAGTCGGTTTTAGGGTTGGCAATAATAACTGCATCTACATTGGCGGCATCGGCAGTTCGTAGAATAGCTCCAATGTTTCCGGGTTTTTCGGGAGCTTCGGCTACCAATACCAATGGGTTTTCCTTATTAAAATTTAAATTGTTTAAGGCATGTTGCTTGCTTTTTGCAATAGCTAGAATACCTTCGGTGGTATCGCGATAGGCCAGTTTTTCGTAAACTTCTTTTGATATCTGGATCGTGCTTGGTTGTACAATCGTTAAGTCATGAAGTTGGGTCTTTGAATACAGTTCAGGATAAAACAAAATAGTATCAATACTATAACCTCCTTTAATCGCTAATGTTATTTCACGAATCCCTTCAATTAAGAATAACCCCGACTTTTTACGTTCACGCGATTTATCTTTTAATTGCACCAATTGTTTAATGTAGGGGTTTTGTATGCTGGTAATTTCTTTCATGAATTGAGTTTCAAAGTTGTAAAGTCGTAAAGTTGTCAGTTCGAGCATTGCCGGAATCAGGAAATGTATTTTGTAACTCGGTAATGCTCAACATGACATTTTGCTATCATAATGTTTTATCTTCAAAATAATTTGTTAACAACGCCACAACATAGCTATAGCTTTCCAGACCCTTATCCTGTTTATTGGCCTTTAGGTAATTACTGTAAAACAGTTTAAAAAAAGGTTCCATTGGGTTTTGATGCGCTTCCCAAAACGCTCGAGTTTCCTTGTAGTTTTTTAGGATGCCTTCGTTAACATCGGCTGCCATATCTTCATAGAGGCATTCATCGCGAAAGTAAATTTCATTTAGGCAGTATCGTAACCCGAATGTATAACCTGCATATTTAAAATAAATGTTATCGTGGTTTATGGCAGCCAAACAGCCTATAAAATTAGCTTCATTTTCAGCAGCATAGCCCAGTTGATGTGCAATTTCATGTGATGAAGTGGTTGGGAACTTAAAAACAGGAATAATAGCATCTACTTGGGCCTCGTTGGTAAGCGGATTAAAATAACCACTAAAGCCCATATATGTTAAAGGGTAACTAAACAAGGACTTTTTAATGCTTTTGGGATGGTATTCCAGATGTGGAAAAATGGTTTTTAAATTATTGTAACCATCTGGTGCCATTTTTAAAATTTGGCTTTTGCTATAGGGTATGTCCACGCGCACCGTATCGTTGTGTGTGATTTCCAAATGCAATGCATTGGATTTTTTGGTTAGTTTTTCAGCCACTAAAATCAATTGTTCGGTGGTGTAATCGTCCTCCAGTTTTAAATTACTGTGCAAGGGCATACGGTAATAGTTGAACCCCCAAAGCACATGAAACGCAAAATAGATGATGGATAGTGCTGCGGTTACGTCTATTATCCATTGCAGGGTGTCTTTTCGCAGCCGTTTTCTGTTGATATAAAACCAGCGAATAACATATATAATGCTTAAAGCATAGATAATATCACCAAACGAAAAAGGAAGCCAACCCAATATGTGTCTGAAAAGTTTGGATATAAAATGATACACACCATCACTGTAATAATGTTCCACAAATTCTGGGTAATCTCTCAGTGATTTAACCAAAATGTATTGGGGAATGAGGAACAGTGCTATAAGGGTTTTTTTCTTTTTCAGCATGCTCCAAAAGTAATAAAAAATTGTGCCTGTTGGTAACCCTGATTGCAGAATCTAAAAGACTGTTGAATGGCTATCATTTTTATTACCTTTGCTCAACTTTAAAAGACCATCATGAATACAGAAGTAAGACAACTGGAACCCACTCAACTTTGGAATAAATTCGCAGACTTAAACGCCGTACCAAGAGCTTCTAAAAAAGAAGCACGCGTGATTGCCTTTATGAAGGATTTTGGTAAACAATTGGGTTTAGAAACTATTGAGGATGAGGTAGGTAATGTAATTATTAAAAAGCCAGCGACTAAAGGAATGGAAAATAAAGCGACCATTGTTATGCAGTCGCATTTAGATATGGTACACCAAAAAAATAACGATACCGTATTTGATTTTGACACCCAAGGTATAAGCATGTTTGTAGAAGGCGATTGGGTAAAAGCCAAAGGTACCACATTAGGTGCTGATAACGGATTGGGGGTAGCCACCATTATGGCTATTTTGGAAAGTACCAACATACCACACCCGTCTATAGAAGCCTTGTTTACCATAGATGAAGAAACGGGTATGACAGGTGCTATGGGCTTAAAGGGCAATGTGCTTACTGGAAGCATTTTGTTGAATTTAGATACCGAGGAAGATGATGAAATAGGTGTTGGGTGTGCTGGTGGAGTGGATGTAACGGCTACCAGAACTTATAAAGAAGAAGAAACACCTGAGTTTAAAATAGGCTATAAGGTTCTTGTAAAAGGCTTGCAAGGTGGACATTCAGGTATGCAAATACATGAAGGTTTGGGGAATGCCAATAAGATTATGAATCGTTTGTTATTTGATGGTTTTGAAAACTTTGGTCTGCGAATTTCTGAAATTGATGGTGGCGGACTGCGTAATGCCATTCCAAGAGAAAGTAAGGCAATTGTTGCCATAGATGCCATTCATGAGGATGCTTTTTTGTTAGATACTGCCACACTGGCAACAGCTATTAAAGCGGAGTTTAAAACGATGGAGCCAAATTTAGAAATACGGGTTTCTAAATGTGAAACCCCCGAAAAAATTATGGATTTAGGGGTACAAGAAGGTATTACAAGGGCCTTGTATGCAGCACAAAACGGTGTGTACCGTATGAGTGCTGACATTCCTGATTTGGTTGAAACTTCCAATAATGTAGCACGTGTTTTAATTAAAGATGGTAACATTCATATAGCTTGCTTAACGCGTTCGGCTATTGAAAGCTCTAAAGAAGACTTAGCAAATACCTTACGTGCTACATTTGAACTTACTGGTTGCGAAGTAGAATTTTCGGGTGATTACCCTGGGTGGACACCAAATATGGATTCACCCATATTAAAGATTATAACAAGACTTTATGAAGATTTAAATGGTGAAAAGCCTCATGTAGCAGCTTGCCACGCCGGATTGGAATGTGGCATTTTAGGACAACATTACCCAGAGATGGATATGGTAAGTTTTGGACCCAATATTAAAGGTGCACATTCACCAGATGAGCGCGTTCAAATCTCATCAGTTCAAAAATATTGGAACTTTGTATTAGAGATTTTAAAACATATTCCAGACCAAGAATCTTAATCTAAAATGCATTTTATCGAAGTTATTTGCATTTTATCTATAATTTTGTATCTTTGGTAGACTGATTGATCAAACTTAATTTACAAGCGTTTCTTTGAATGAAACATAAAGTAAGCACCAAACTGCCTCTAAAGAGAAACATTCAAAGGAATGCTTTTTTATTGCCAATTTTTAAGGAACGGGGTCGTAGCCAGAGCCTCCCCATGGATGACATCTAAAAATACGTTTTATGGCTAATTTGCCACCTTTTAATAATCCATGCTTTTTTAAAGCTTCTTTGGCATAATGTGAACACGTGGGTTGAAATCTACAGGTTGCAGGTGTTAAAGGTGATATCAAAACCTGATATACTTTTATTAGAAATATAAATGGTGCAATTAATAACCTTTTCATTAGCTAATTCACAGAGAACGATGTACCGTCCTTGCCATCTTTTAGCTGGATACCTACTTCAGCCAGTTCATCACGAATTTTATCTGACAAGGCAAAATCCTTGTTTGCTCTAGCTTCTTGCCTTAGCTTAATCAACAAATCTACTGCTCCAGATAATTTGTCGGTTCCAGTCTCTTTTTTAGTCACATTTTCAAGACCCAAGATATCAAATACAAAGATTTGTATGGTTTCCTTCAAGCTAGTTAGGTCTGCTGCTTTGAGTGTTGCTGTGCCTTCATTAACTTGATTGATGTACTTAACAGCCTCAAATAAATTGGCAATTAGAATAGGTGTATTAAAATCATCATTCATGGCATTATAACAGGCCTGTTTCCATGAATTAATATCTATAGAAGATGTGCTGGAAGCTTTTAAGCTTTCCAGAGTACTTATGGCGTCCATTAATCTGTAAAACCCTTTTTCGCTAGATAGTAGGCCGTCATTTGTAAAGTCTAAGATACTGCGGTAATGAGCTTGTAGCATAAAAAAGCGTGCCACGCTTGGACTAAATGCTTTAGATATGTTTGGATTGTTGCCTGTAAAAATTTCACCTGGTAAAATATAATTACCAGTAGATTTAGCCATTTTTTTACCGTTCATAATCAGCATATTGGCATGCATCCAGTAATTCACAGGTGTTTGGCCCTTGGCGGCTTCGTTTTGAGCAATTTCACATTCGTGGTGTGGAAATTTTAAATCCATACCACCACCATGAATATCAAAATTTTCACCAAGGTATTTGGTGCTCATAGCGGTACATTCCAAATGCCAACCAGGAAACCCATCACTCCAAGGCGATGGCCAGCGCATAATGTGTTGTGGTTCGGCACGTTTCCAAAGCGCAAAATCCTGTGGGTTCTTTTTATCGCTTTGTCCGTCCAATTCACGCGTATTATGAATTAAGTCTTCAAGCTTTCGCTTGCTTAATTTGCCGTATTCATTAGTTTCATTGAATTTATGAACATCAAAGTAAACTGATCCATTTATCACGTAAGCAAATCCATTATCAATAATATTCTTTATAAGTTCAATTTGTTCAATAATGTGACCTGTAGCCGTTGGCTCAATACTAGGAGGTAAAAAGTTAAAGGCATTTAGTATATTATGGAAATCTACCGTATAGCGTTGTACGACTTCCATAGGTTCAATTTGTTCTAAACGTGCTTTTTTAGAAATACGATCCTCTCCTACATCGGCATCATTTTCTAAATGACCAGCATCGGTAATATTCCTAACGTAACGTACTTTATAACCCAAATGTTTTAGGTAACGAAAAATAACGTCAAAAGACATAAAGGTTCTTACATTACCTAAATGCACATTGCTGTAAACTGTTGGGCCACACACGTACATGCCAATATAGCCTTCGTTTATGGGTTTAAATGTTTCTTTAGAACCAGTAAGGGAGTTGTATATTTTTAATGGTTGCTGCTCGAAGAAATTCATGTTGTTTGTTGTTAAGTCGTATGTTGTGTAGTTGTTTGTCGTTAAGTCTTTAGAAAATGATTTCTTAAGGCGTTTATTTTGTTAGTTACAGATTCAATCTCAAATCTAATATTTTTATAGGTTTCTTCAGAGATAAATTTTAATTCCTTTGATAAGATCAGTTGATTTAGTAATTCTAAAGCAGAACTGTATGCCATTGTCATAAAGTGAGCTTTGTCTTTTTTTGTTGTTCTAGCGGAGCCTTCTGCGATGTTAGAGGAAATTGAAACGGCACATCTTCTC
Source organism: Aestuariibaculum scopimerae (assembly GCF_059428085.1). NCBI lineage: Bacteria > Pseudomonadati > Bacteroidota > Flavobacteriia > Flavobacteriales > Flavobacteriaceae > Aestuariibaculum > Aestuariibaculum scopimerae. The sequence continues at coordinate 222,673 of NZ_CM182089.1, read as the reverse complement.
ATTTGTGAAATTAATCCAAACTTTTCTTCATCTGGAAATAGTTTTGTGTCGTTGTATGTAGATAAACTAAGTTTGATGGATTCTTTCCAAACGTCCAATTTTTCAAATGAATAGTAATGCATTTAATATTATTTGGGTTACAACTCTACAACTCTACGACAAACAACTTTACAGACAATTAGAACTGAGTGTCCAATTTAATATAATCTAGGAATTCTCGGCGTGTTTTTTCTTCTTTAAATTTACCACCAAACTCGGATGTTACGGTGCTACTTTCCACATCTCTTATGCCTCTGGAATTTACACATAAATGTTTAGCATCAATAACACAGGCTACATCTGGTGTTTTTAACACCTCTTGTAGTTCTTTAACAATTTGGATGGTTAAGCGTTCTTGTACTTGTGGACGTTTAGCAAAATAGTCGACAATACGATTCATCTTAGATAAACCTACTACAGAGCCACTGGAAATGTAAGCAATATGGGCTTTACCAACAATGGGCAACAAGTGGTGTTCGCAAGTTGAATATACCGTAATATTTTTTTCAACGAGCATTTCACCATATTTGTATTTGTTTTCAAAAGTAGAAGCACTGGGTTTTTTATTAGGATCTAAACCACCAAAAAGTTCTTTTACAAACATTTTGGCCACGCGATTAGGAGTGCCGTTTAAACTGTCGTCTGTTAAATCCAAACCTAAGGTTTCCATAATATGGCGCACATCATCTTTTATAATTTCTATTTTTTCCTCATTGGTAAGTTTAAAAGCATCGTTACGCAATGGTGTGTTAGACGATGTTCCAATGTGGTCGTCTCCTAAAGACTCGAATTCCTCTATGTTATTCTCAATTTTCATAAACTAAAAAAGTCACGTTTAAGTTTGCAAAGATAAGCAAAGATTTAAGAACTTAACTTGACTTTTTCTTTTAGCTGCAAAGTTCACATTTTGCACTCTAGTTTTACTATTTTTTGTCACCGTAGCTATGGCTATGCTGAAAAAAAATAGTTTCATTATAGCACAAAAGCCAAACGTTTCGCTTTAAAACAAAAAGTCAAGTTAAGTTCAATTTAATGGGTTTTGTCTCTATTAATATGAATAAATTACATTAAAAATGAAAAAGCTTGAATTTTCAAGTTCAAGCTTTTGAAATTTTATAATAAAGTGTGTGCTTAAATATTAAAACTTAGTGATAGTGTGATATTTGAGTTTTTTCTATCTACAGAGGCACTTGGAGAGGCGTCAAACATCAAGTTGTATAAGTTGTTTTGTGATGAGCGCTCATATTGGTCGTAAGTCACATCTAATCGTGTGTTTCCAAAGTTATAACCCACACCAAGCGAATAGCCGTTTAAGTCGCCAACAGTCACCCCATCTTTATACGGGCTTTCTTCAAAGCGATAACCACCTCTAAGGCTAAATTGATCTATTTTGTATTCGCCACCCAATCTGTAAGTTGATGCAGCAGTAAGCAAATTACTAATGTCACTGTTCAAATTAACAAAATCTGATTCTGGTTTAAATTTAGTGGCACTATAATCTTTTCTTGAATAATCAAAACTAATTAAGCCTTTTGTACTAAACACATAAGCCAAACTTCCTGTAAATTTAGAAGGCGTTTGCAGTTTGTATTGAGGATAAATATTTACGATTTGAGGATTTATGGCAACCACACCGTTATCACCATTGGTCGATAGATATTGTGTGGTTTCTTCTTCTATGGTGTACCAAGTAGGCGAATCGAAAGTTAAACCAAGTCTAAATTCAGGACTTAATTTTAAGATACCACCTAATTGAAATGAAAAGCCATTACCCCTAGTAGATAGTGTGTTTTCAAATTCAACATCGTAAACAGTAGATCCTGCATTTGAATTACTCTCAAATAGCAAGGTTGAACGTTGGTAATCTATAAAATGTGTATTTAAATTCAAGCCTAAGGATAAATTGTCTTGATATTGCGCTGCAAGGTTAAAAGCAATCTTTCCATTGTATCCAGTAGACAAGTAAGAGTAATCGTGTGTAAAACTTCCGGGTGCTATATTAGAAAAATAGGTGGTATTGGCATCGTTATCTATATCATCGGGTTCTAAAATAAAAGATTCAAAACCAAGAAAGGCTTGTTGATGGCCAAACCCATAAACGTTACCAATATCACTGTACGCGTCTGATAATGATTCACCATCAAAGGCTGATATTTCATCCAGTCGTTTACCATCGGCATAGTCATAAAAATAACTGGCGATAGAATTACTAAAATTGGGATCGTTGGTGTTATTGGTTCCTACAGCACTCCAGTTATTGTCGTGGCTGTTTGTTCTTTCATATGAAATACCAATGGAAAATTTTCTCCAGGGCGAATTATTCCTAGCAGCAAAAACAAAGGACGCTCCACCTTGATTGAGGTCAAAGTTAGACTCATTTGTGCTTACTAATCCGTTAAAATAACTAGCATCATTTTTGGTATCCATATTAGATAAACTGAATGAAGCATGGCTTTGGCTAAAAATAACAGAACTGGCAGGGTTTAAGCTAACGGCACTCATATCACCACCTAAGGCTCCAAAAGCACCACTTAAAGCTCTAAAACGTGCTGTACCTTGAATCTCATCTTGTGAGTATCTTAAGGCGTCTGTCATGTCTTGTGCATACATTGTGGATATGCCCAGTATGCCTATAAAAAGTAGGTTTAACTTTCTCATTTTCAATTTTTTTAATGTTTTTTTGAATCCTTCAATCTTTAAATCTCCATATTAACGTCTTCTGCCACCACTGCTAGATCTTGATGAACCACCACTGCTGGATCGGCTACTGCCGGAAGACCTAGAAACACCAGAGCTGGAATTACTACTTCTACTTGGGCTGTAAGTCCTATTTGAAGACCCAGAATAAGATCTGTTATTGGAGTTTGAAGGTGATGAATAATTTCTACTCGAACTTCTTCTTACCGTAGAAGACGATCTAGATGTAGAATTTGCGGAAGGTGTTCTGGTAGCAGTAGACCTTCTTTGGGTATTACTGTAAACACGTGTTCCATTGGAGTTGTAAGTTCTTGTATTATTATTTAAAGCCGTAGCAGAACTGCTTCTTCTAGAAGTATTGTATTTAGATGTTGTACTGGTATTGGCAGAACGAGAACGCCTAGAGGTATAAGTGCTATTGCCATTTAAACTTCTGGTATTTGTAGCATAATAATTGCCTCGGCGGCTAGCGCTGTAGGATGTATGTCTTGGGCTGTAATAGCGCCCGCCATAATAACCACCGTAATAACCGTTTGTGTAGAACCCGGAATATCTGTAGGGGTAACCATAGAATCCACCATAGAAGCCATAATCCCAAGGGCCATAACCCCAGTTGTTCCAGCTCCAACTATTCCAACCCCAGTTATTCCAGCCCCAATAGGGAGAACCTCCCCAAAAGGGATCATAAAAACCACCATAATATCTCCAGTTGTTCCAGCCCCAATAAGGTCTGCCCCACCAAAAATTATTAAAACCGTTATCAATATAGTTAATGGTTACACTTGTGTTGTCCTGTCCCCAACCAGCATAACCTTGGTAATTGTCTACTATAGTGTCATTTTCAATATAATTGCCACTTTCGTAATCATCAATATCAGTAAAGATTTCACTGTTAGATACCATATATTGAGTCTCTAACGATTTATTTCTAAAATAGTTTTTATAATAAGTGTTATTAGTACTGTTAGGTACTTCAACAACAGCTTCTTCATATTGTGTGTGTGCTCCAGAAGTTCCATAAATACCATCGTTGTCCACACCAACATATTGATAAGAACCACATGAAGATAAGCCAAATACTAAGCCAATAATGGCTAGATAAGGCATTTTTTCTATTAAGTAGTTGTAAAATAGCATATCTCTAGATTTTTATTTGAAGTTATTTAAGCTTTTTGTTTGTTAGAGAAAATTTAGGCTTTTGTGCCGTAATGAAGCCTTTTTTATATTGCATAGCTGGACTACGGAATTTAAAAAAGTCGAAATTAGGATGCAAAATGCTAAATTTGCAGATAAAAGAAAAAGTTTAAAGAACTTCATTGTTGAACATAACAAAAATAGTTAGTTTTGCTGAACTATTTTCTTATTTAACATAGTCACAATATTTGTGCCAAAACATTTATATGGGTAAAAAACTTACTAGTAGGGCTGAGGATTATTCCAAATGGTATAATGAACTTGTTGTAAAAGCAGACCTGGCCGAGAATTCGGCGGTTAGAGGTTGCATGGTAATAAAGCCTTATGGTTATGCAATTTGGGAAAAAATGCAAGCCGAATTGGATAAAATGTTTAAAGAAACAGGGCACCAAAATGCGTATTTCCCGCTGTTTGTGCCTAAAAGTTTATTTGAAGCTGAAGAAAAAAATGCCGAAGGATTTGCCAAGGAATGTGCCATTGTAACACATTACAGATTGCAAACAGACCCTGATAAACCAGGAAAATTACGTGTAGATCCAGAAGCAAAGCTTGAAGAAGAGTTGATAGTGCGCCCTACCAGTGAGGCCATTATTTGGAATACCTATAGAAATTGGATTCAGTCTTATAGGGACCTGCCAATATTAATCAATCAATGGGCCAATGTGGTGCGTTGGGAAATGCGTACGCGTTTGTTTTTAAGGACAGCCGAGTTTTTGTGGCAAGAAGGACATACCGCACACGAAACTAGAGATGAAGCTATGGCAGAAGCCAAATTAATGAACAATGTATATGCAACATTTGTTGAGAATTTTATGGCCATTCCTGTGATACAGGGCGTAAAAACAGAAAGTGAACGCTTTGCAGGTGCCGAAGAAACTTTTTGTATAGAAGCTTTAATGCAAGATGGAAAAGCATTGCAGGCAGGTACATCCCATTTCTTAGGGCAAAATTTTGCAAAGGCTTTTGATGTTAAGTATGCCAATAAAGACGGTAAGCAAGATTATGTTTGGGCAACCTCATGGGGCGTTTCTACACGGTTAATGGGGGCGCTAATCATGACACATAGTGATGATAATGGGTTGGTTTTACCTCCTAGTTTGGCACCAAACCAAGTGGTTATTGTACCTATATATAAAAGTGAAGAAGAATTACAAGCCGTTAGTAAAGTGGCCCATACTATTTTAGGTGATTTAAGAGCACAAGGTATTACCGTTAAGTTTGACGACCGAACTACACAACGGCCTGGTGCTAAATTTGCACAGCATGAATTACAGGGCGTACCTTTGCGTATAGCTATAGGTCCAAAAGATTTAGAGAATAATACGGTTGAATTAGCTAGGCGTGATACTTTAACAAAAACTATAGTTAATCTAAAGGATATAACCGCTACGGTAGCTGGTTTATTAAAGGAAATTCAAGACACCTTATTTAAAAAGGCATTAGATTTTAGGAACAGCCACATTACCGAGGTTGATACTTTTGAAGATTTTAAAAACGTTTTAGAAACCAAAACAGGGTTTATATCTGCGCATTGGGATGGCACAAGCGAAACCGAAGACAAAATAAAAGCTCTTACTAAAGCAACCATTCGTTGTATTCCTCTAGAAAATAAAGAGGAAGAAGGGCTATGCGTATACTCTGGAAACCCCTCAAAAGGCAGGGTTTTATTTGCAAAAGCCTACTAAAATGATTTTTTTTAAAAAAAGATTATCTAACTATTGCAACATTTAAAAATAGTTGTATTTTTGCATCCGCAATGGAAACATTGTATTTTAAATAATGGCCCGTTCGTCTATCGGCTAGGACGCCAGGTTTTCATCCTGGTAAGAGGGGTTCGATTCCCCTACGGGCTACAATATTTTAATAATATAAAAAGAACAAATGGCAAATCATAAGTCAGCATTAAAAAGAATAAGAAGAAACGAAGCAAGACGTGTGGTAAACAGATACCAGCACAAAACAACTCGTAATGCTATTAAAAAATTACGTGAGTTAACTGATAAGAAAGAAGCTGAAGCATTATTTCCTTCTGTAGTTTCTATGTTAGACAGATTAGCTAAGAAAAACATCATTCACGCTAATAAAGCAGCAAACCTTAAATCTGGTTTAGCAAAGCATGTTGCTGCACTATAAGCAAGAAGTTAATTTTAAAAGTTATTTAAAAATAAAACCTTTCAGAAATGAAGGGTTTTTTTATGCGACAATTGTAGGCTTTATTTGTATAAAAAAGGAATAAAAAAACCTTGATGTTTTACAATCAAGGTTTTTTTATTTTTGGAAATGAGTATTTTATCCATTCATAGAAATCAAAAACTCCTCATTATTACGGGTTTGTTTAATGCGTCCGTTAATAAACTCCATAGCCTCTACAGGATTCATGTCGGCAAGATATTTACGCATTACCCACATACGTTGTACGGTAGCTTCATCTAACAATAAATCATCTCTACGTGTACTTGAAGATGTTAAATCGATGGCAGGGAAAATACGACGGTTCGATATTTTTCTATCCAATTGCAGTTCCATATTACCAGTTCCTTTAAACTCTTCAAAAATAACCTCATCCATTTTAGAGCCGGTCTCAGTAAGCGCTGTAGCAATAATAGTTAAAGAGCCTCCTTTTTCTATATTTCTGGCAGCACCAAAGAAACGTTTTGGTTTATGCAGGGCATTGGCATCTACACCACCACTTAATATTTTACCAGAAGCTGGTTGTACAGTGTTGTAAGCTCTTGCCAATCGGGTAATGGAATCTAAGAGAATCACAACATCGTGTCCACATTCCACCAAGCGCTTTGCTTTTTCTAAAACAATATTGGCAATCTTAACATGTTCGTGCGCTTCCTTATCAAAAGTAGACGCAATAACCTCGCCTCTTACATTACGTTGCATATCGGTTACCTCTTCTGGGCGTTCATCAATTAACAAAATCATTTGATAAACTTCCGGATGGTTTGCTGCTATAGCATTGGCAACATCCTTAAGCAACATGGTTTTACCCGTTTTAGGCTGTGATACAATCATACCACGTTGTCCCTTTCCAATAGGAGAGAACAAATCCATAACGCGTGTAGAAACAGTACTTTGCTTTTCAGCAAGATTAAATTTTTCCTGTGGGAATAGTGGCGTTAAATGTTCAAAAGATACACGGTCTCTTACCACATTGGGATTTTGTCCATTAATTTTACTTACTCTAATTAAAGGGAAGTATTTTTCGCCTTCTTTAGGAGGTCTTACATGGCCTAAAACAGTATCTCCCGTTTTTAGACCAAACAACCTAATTTGCGATTGTGATACATAAATATCATCAGGTGATGATAGGTAATTGTAATCCGAAGAGCGTAAAAAGCCATAGCCGTCAGACATAATATCTAGTACGCCTTCGCTTTCAATAATAGCATCAAATTCAAAATCCGGTTCCTTGTAACGGTTTCTGCTGTCTTTGTTGCCCGATTCTACATTAGAACTTCGCTTTGGCTGACTTCTGTCTCTTTTGGAATGTTGTTTAGATTGATTGTCGTTAGAACGATCATTTTGGGTATGCTGCTTAGAAGAAGCATCCTTTTTAGTTTCTGTTTTCTCTTTAGTGTCGTTGTTGATTTTTGTTGATTCCACCTTGGTTTCTTTTTTTTGTTCACTTTTAACAGGCTTTTCTACGCGCTGTCTAGGTTTTTTGGTTTCTTTTTTGGCGGGGTCAATTTTTTTCTCTGCAGCCTCAGGAGCAACTACAGCCTTAACAGCTTTAGGGTCTGCTGCTTGTTGGTCTAGTATTTGGTATACCAAATCCATTTTTTTTAACGAACGGTACTTAGGTACATTCAGTTTTTTTGCAATCTCCTGTAAGTCTGAGAGTTTTTTTGCGTTTAATTGTGAAATTTCAAACATTGATGTTTATTAATATTGAATATATTTTGAATAAAAATTGGTTATTCTGAAAAAAATGATTTTTTAATCTGAAGAATTAACAACCTGTTCTTCCAGTTGTTGAGAATTAATACTGCAATTATACAACTTTATTTTAATTTTTTGCATTATTTTTATAAAAGAACTGTTATTTTTGCCGTCTAGTAATTAAAAAAAACATGTTACAGCGTATACAAACGGTATATCTTTTAATCTCGGCCATCGTTTCGGCCGGATTGATTTTTGTGTTCCATTTGTGGATTACCGATGCCGGCATTGTAGTATTTGCAAAAGACAAATTGTTGTATTTAACCCTATTTTTAGGGTCGGCATTACTAGCGCTTATAACCATTTTTAGATACAAAAACAGGAAGTCTCAATTTGTTTTGGGGCGCCTTAATATCATATTAAACTTTATTTTACTAGGATTTTTTGTATATCAATCTCTAAATATATCTGGAGAAACGAATGTTTCTGAGAAAGGTATTGGGATGTTTCTTCCTATTGTTTCTATCGTGTTCTTGGCTTTAGCCAATAAGGCCATCAAAAAGGATGAAGATCTTGTAAAATCTGTAGATCGATTACGATAAACCTAACATCTTAGTAGTATTAGTGCGTTAAAACCCAAAGTGAAAGCTTTGGGTTTTTTAGATTATTAGACTATTCGATTGCTCGATTATTAGACAACTTCCGTCCAACAATCGAGCAATCGAGCAATCAAATCATCGATTATTAAATTCAATCACTTCCAGATTATCAATCTTGCTTCCATCAATAGTAAAACGTAACATAGTACGCGTTTTATGAAAACCATGCTTGCCAACGGCGCCCGGGTTCATGTGCAGTAAATTTAAAGTTTTATCAGGCATCACTTTAAGGATGTGCGAATGTCCACAGATAAATAATTTTGGAGGATGGGCTCTTATGGCATCCCGTACACGCATGTTGTAGGCCTTAGGGTAGCCACCAATATGTGTTATCCAAACATCAACCCCTTCACACATAAAGCGGTTGTTCTCTGGAAATTCCGTGCGTATCTCAGAACTATCAATGTTACCATACACGGCTCTTAAAGGTTTTAAGGACTTTATGGCATCAGTTACTTTTAAATCACCTATATCACCGGCATGCCAAACTTCATCGGCTTGTTTTACATACTTTAATATAGTATTGTCAATATAACTATGGGTGTCTGATAGTAATAAAATTTTTGTCATAGCTGCTATGGAAAATCTTTTAATATTTAATTAAGATTTACGTATTCGTAAGATTAACAAAACTGTCTATCTTTGCTGTTACAGCAAAAGTATTAAAACAGATTGAGGTATTTTATAGAACTTTCTTATAATGGTAGTGCATATCATGGTTGGCAAAATCAGCCAAAAGCAATTTCGGTACAAGAAGTTATAGAGAAAGCGCTATCCATGCTTTTAAAAGAGACCATTTCAATAATGGGGGCGGGTAGGACAGATACAGGTGTGCATGCCTTACAAATGTTTGCTCATTTTGATACTGATGCTGTTTTTAATACAGATGATTTGGTTTACAAACTCAACGCTTTTTTACCAAAAGATATTGCAATACATGACATCTTTGGCGTTAAGGCCGATGCACATGCTCGCTTTAATGCATTAAGCAGAACGTATTTATATAGAATTGCATTAAAAAAGAATGTGTTTCATTTTGATAAAGCATATTATGTAAAGCAAGATTTAGATGTAGATAAGATGAATGAAGCTGCAAAAGTATTATTCCAGTATAAAGATTTTCAATGCTTTTCTAAGGCGAATACAGATGTAAAAACGTATTATTGTAATATAATGAAGGCTGAATGGGTTGTAGAAAATGATGAACTTCATTTTACAATAAAAGCCGATCGGTTTTTACGTAATATGGTGCGTGCTGTAGTAGGTACCATGATCAATATAGGGCTTGGTAAAATAACTGTAGAAGAGTTGCATGCCATTATAAAGTCTAAAAACAGAAGCGAAGCAGGGTTTTCGGTACCGGCTCATGCTTTATATTTAACAGCGGTAACATATCCTAACGATATAAAGAATTAAATGACTAAAAAGAAGGAAGATTTATTTGATATTGTATTGTTTAAAAGACTTTTTCAATACATTAAACCCTATAAGGGCATTTTCTTTGCACTGCTTATCTTGGTTATTTTATTGGCCATTTTTAGTGCATCCACACCTTATATAACAAAATATGCAGTAGATAATAGTATAGCCACTAAGCTACCCAAAACCTTTTTCTATTACATTATGGCTATGCTTGGTGTTATATTGTTACAAACAATATTTCAGCTTTTCTTTATTTACTATGCAGCTTGGCTGGGGCAAAACCTGGTTAAGGACGTGCGTGTTAAATTGTTCAACCACTTGCTTCGTTTTAGAATGAAGTATTATGATAATTCATCCGTTGGGGTGCTTATTACGAGGGCGATTACCGACATGGAACGTATTGCCGATATTTTTGGACAAGGGTTGTTTATGATTTTTAGGGATATGCTAACCATGCTAGTGGTTTTTGGTGTGATGATTTATATAAATTGGCACTTAAGTCTTATTGTATTGGCTATGTTGCCTATACTATTATACGCTACAAGACTCTTTCAAAAGTATATGAAAGTGGCTTTTGAGGAGGTTCGTAATGAAGTGTCTAACCTAAATTCCTTTGTACAAGAGCGTATTACGGGCATGAAAATTTTGCAATTGTTTACCCGAGAAGAAGTGGAGTATGAAAACTTTAAAGCCATTAATGGGCGTCATAAAAAAGGGTGGTTAAAAACGGTTTGGTATAACTCGATATTCTTTCCCATAGCAGATTTGGTATCATCCATTTGTATTGGTGGCGTAGCTTGGTATGGCGGATTGAATATTGTTTTAGAAGGTACCCAAGTGTCTTTGGGCGATTTGATAGCCTTTATCATGTTCATCCCCATGTTGTTTACGCCTTTACGTCAAATAGCAGATAAATTCAATACCCTTCAAATGGGTATGGTGGCGGCCAATAGGGTTTTTAAAGTATTGGATACTACATCGCAGATTGATGATACCGGTACCCATATAGCAGAATCCTTAAAAGGTAATATCGCATTTAAGAATGTTCATTTTAGTTACGTGGAAGATGAAACTGTTTTAAAGGGCGTATCCTTTAATGTAAAAGCAGGTGAAACGGTAGCCATAGTTGGTGCAACGGGGGCAGGGAAATCAACCGTTATTAATTTGCTAAACCGTTTTTATGAAATACAAGATGGTGCTATTTTGGTTGATGATATTAATATTAAGGACTTTACCTTGGCATCATTAAGAACGCAGATTGCCGTAGTGCTTCAGGATGTATTCTTATTTGCCGATACGGTTTTAAATAACATTACACTTAACAATCCAGATATAACACAAGAACAGGTTGAAGCGGCCGCTAAAGAAATAGGTGTACATGATTTTATTTTAAGTTTGCCAGGGGGGTATAGTTATAATGTAAAAGAACGGGGCGCCATGCTGTCTTCAGGACAACGGCAATTAATTTCTTTTTTAAGGGCCTATGTTACCAATCCGAGTATTTTGGTGCTGGATGAAGCAACCTCTTCGGTAGATTCCTATTCTGAGCAACTCATTCAAAATGCTACTGATAAAATTACCAAGGGCAGAACCTCTATTGTAATTGCGCATCGCTTGGCAACCATAAAGAAAGCAAGTAAAATTATAGTTATGGATGCTGGCGAGATAGTAGAACAAGGTACACACGAAGCACTTCTAGAAAAAGATAATGGTTACTATAAAAATTTATACGAGGTACAGTTTTTAAAAGAAGAAGCCGTTTAAGACAAATCGCTTTTAATCATTGAATTGAGATCGTTAGCATTGTCAAACACAATAAACTCACCATCTTTAAAATAAGAGATGTGGCCGGTTTCTTCACTAACTACAATAGCCAAAGCATCTGTTCTTTCAGTAACACCTATAGCAGCTCTATGACGTAGCCCAAAGCGTTTTGGTATGTTTTTTTCGTTGTTTAAAGGCAGGATAACCCGTGTTGCTTTTACAATATTGTTTTTAACAATAATAGCCCCATCGTGCAGTGGACTGTTCTTAAAAAAGATACTTTCTATAATAGGCTGCGTAACCTTAATGTTCATTTCATCACCGCTATCACCTAAAAAGTCCAAATTATTGTTACGCTCAAGCACTATCAGGGCACCAGTTTTTGAGTGTGCCATTTTTATACACGCAGCAATAATGGCATCAACATTGGTTTCGTCAGCAGATTCGGTTTTTAAGAAGCTGAATTGCTTTAAAAATTTACGCCTTGTTTTAAAGTTTGTAGATCCTACCATGAGCAAGAACTTCCTAATTTCTGGTTGAAACACAACAATAAGTGCAATAATGCCCACTTTCATAAAGCCACCAAAAATGCTGGTAAGCAGTTCCATGTTTAAAAACTCAGTGAGTCTCCAAACCAAATATATAATGATAATTCCAATAAATATGTTAATGGCTACAGTGCCCTTTACCAACTTATAAATGTAGTAGAGTAGGAGTGCTACCAGAATAACATCTATAACGTCAACAACTGTAAACTTTAAAAGGTCATCAAAAATTTCCAAAGAAAATGGGTTTTGGTAAAATTAGTAAATTATGATTAATTAAAAATGAATTCATCGTTGGCTAGGGTAATATTTTTAAAATTGGAATTTAATAGCAACGATTTTAAAGTTATATAATCTTGAAACGTTAAACGTTCATCGAAATTTAAAACAAGTTGAATGGTATCGCCTTGCTGTTGGATGGTTTTTAACGCTTTAATAAAATGAGCTTTAGAGGTCTTTATATTTATCAAACTATCTCTAGTGCCCATAAGTTCAATAGCATCATTTGTATGGAACACAATACTAAACGGATGCATTGTATGGTTATTGGCTTGTTGTGTAAAATATGCACCAGCAGGTTCTTGATGGTAAACTATATTGGTAAATTCCATAAAGCCTAAATTCTGCACACTGGTATCGTTACAGGTAAAGTAGTTTTTTGCTTGTTCATTTTTGTGCATTTTAGCGTTGCGCTTTTTGTCTTGCAAAAAAGTAATGTGTGGTATAGCATCCTTTAAGCTAAGGCGCTTATCTACATTTATTAACCAGTTTGTGGTACTTATTAAGTTTTTCCTATTCAATTCAGCATGACCAGGTAATGTTTCATTGTAGAATATATAGGCCGGAGACACATCCTGTATTTCCGTGATTTCTGAATGATTGACCTCGGGTAGCTGTATTACTTTCTCATTGCCACAAGAAACAATAAGAAGGAGTATAAATGGTAAAATGGTTTTTTTCATAGGTTTGGTGTAAAGATTCAAAGTTACAAAGTTTCCAAGCTACTTTAATTAAATATCATACCAAGCTTTAATCATTCAACATTTTAATCTTTAAGTCATTCAATCTTTCAATTAATTTAATACATTCCATGGCCTCCTTAACATCATGTACCCGTAATATAGAGGCTCCTTTTTGTAGAGCGACTGTATTTAAGGCCGTAGTACCATTAAGCGCCTCTTTGGCAGAGGTGTTCAAGGCTTTATAGATCATGGATTTTCTGGAAATACCCACAAGTAAGGGTTTTTCAATCATTTTAAACAAGTCCAAATGTTTTAGTAGTTCATAATTTTGATCTATGGTTTTAGAAAAACCAAAGCCAGGGTCTACAATAACATCCTTAATTCCCAATTGTTTGGCTGTGTCCGTACGTTCAGAAAAATAAAACAAGAGGTCCTTAATAAGGTCTTCATAATCTGTTTGTTGCTGCATGGTTTGTGGGGTACCTTTCATATGCATCATAATATAAGGAACTTGTAATTTAGCAATGGTTTGCAACATGTTGGTATCTAATTTTCCGGCAGAAATATCATTTATTAAAGTAGCACCGGCATCAATACATACTTTTGCAACCTTACTTCTAAATGTATCAATAGAAATTAAAGTATCAGGAAAGGTCTTTAAAATCAATTCAACAATAGGTATAATGCGTTTTAATTCTTCAGTTTCACTTACATGTTCAGCATTGGGGCGGGAGCTATAGGCCCCAACATCTATAAAGGTGGCACCTTCATTCAGCATGGTTTCTACATGGTTTAAAATAGCGTTGTTGCTATTGTATTTGCCGCCATCGTAAAATGAATCAGGGGTAATATTTAATATTCCCATCACTTTTGGGGTCGATAAATCAATAAGCGAGCCTTTGCAGTTTATGGTCATTTATAACTTATTTCTAATTGTTTATTAAAATGTCAAAACTTTAAACCAGTTCACCTTGAACTTTTAAAAAATTTAGGCGAAATTTACGCAAAATTCATTTTAGTACATGCAAGATACTTCAAAACAATACGATGCCGTAATAGATACCTGCAAAAGTTTATTCATAAAAAAAATGTCTGATTACGGAAGTGCATGGCGTATATTAAGGCTGCCATCGCTTACAGATCAAATTTTCATCAAGGCACAGCGTATTAGGGGGCTTCAGCAAAATGCCGTAAGAAAAGTAGATGAAGGAGAGGCTAGCGAATTTATTGGTATTGTAAATTATTGCATTATGGCGCTTATACAAATTGAAAAAGGCGTGGTAGAGCAACCCGATTTATCTACAGACGAAGCCACAAAACTATACGAACAACAAGTGGCTGCCACAAAAAAACTGATGGAGGACAAAAACCACGATTATGGAGAGGCCTGGCGCGATATGCGTGTAAGTAGCTTAACGGACTTGATATTACAAAAATTATTACGAGTTAAACAAATAGAAAACAATGCTGGTAAAACTTTAGTAAGTGAGGGAATAGAAGCCAACTACCAGGATATGATAAATTATGCCGTTTTTGCATTAATACATTTAAACAACTAAACAACCATTATGAAAATTTTAGTAGCAGTCTCAAGAATTTTAGTAGGTGTTTTATTTATTATTTCAGGGTTAATAAAGTTAAACGACCCGCTGGGCTTTTCGTATAAATTACAAGAGTACTTTAGCCAAGATGTGCTAAACCTACCGTTTTTTGAGCCCTATGCGCTAATGATTTCGGTGTTGGTTGTGGTATTTGAAGTGGTATTGGGCGTTTTTTTAATTATAGGCTATAAGCCTAAGTTTACGGTTTGGAGTTTATTGGGCATGATAGTGTTCTTTACCTTTTTAACATTCTATTCAGCTTATTTTGATAAGGTAAAGGATTGCGGCTGTTTTGGTGATGCTTTAAAGCTAACCCCTTGGGAGAGTTTTACCAAAGATGTCGTGTTGCTGGTTTTAATACTTATCTTGTTTTTTGGGGTGCGCTATGTAAAACCAGTATTTACAAAACTACCAACAACCATTTTGGCATTGCTAAGCTTTATTTTTAGTTTTTGGCTAGCTTATCATGTGTTAATGCATT
Source organism: Aestuariibaculum scopimerae (assembly GCF_059428085.1). Classification (NCBI taxonomy): domain Bacteria; kingdom Pseudomonadati; phylum Bacteroidota; class Flavobacteriia; order Flavobacteriales; family Flavobacteriaceae; genus Aestuariibaculum; species Aestuariibaculum scopimerae. The sequence goes on along the minus strand of NZ_CM182089.1, from coordinate 207,418 downwards.
TACCTGTAATAGACTTTAGAGCTTATAAAATAGGGGCCAATATTAATGAAGGTATGAGCATTCCAGAAGATGCGCCCAAGCCTATTGTAGAGTATTCTTGGAAATTTAATGTTGATGGAGAAGAACAGGTAATTACCACCAATGGGAGCTATCCATCTGTTGATGGCGATTTTATTGGTGTAGATACCAAAGTGATAGAAGAAGGTTACCAACCACCTATCTACGACTTTTCAATAGAAAGTGATGATGCAGATTTAACCCAACAATTCCTATCGGAAGAAAAGCTTATAGTGGTGGTATCTTATAGTTTGGAAACTATTGAAAAAGATGGCGCTGCTAAACTTAAGGCTATGTCCCAAAAAGCAATGGATAAAGGCTATACCGTGATAGGTTTAACCGCTTCAGGAGTCGAGGCCAAGCAAAAAATACAAGCCACCTATAATTTGGATTTCGAATTTTACTTGTGTGATGAAAAGGCACTAAAAACCGTGATACGTTCTAATCCTGGAGTTATAGAATTACATAAAGGTACAGTAAAACAAAAATTGCATTGGAACGATTTTGAAGATTTAAAACTCCAATAAACCAAAAACAAACAACTGATAAACTATCTATTAAATAAAATAACTTACGCATTACTTACATTATTTGGAGTAGTTACTGTGATATTCTTTTTATTTAATGTGCTTCCAGGAGATCCAGCACAAATGATGTTAGGTCAGAACGAAGATAGCGACCAACTGGCGGTAGTGAAACAAAAATACGGTTTCGATAAGCCCATAAGTACACAGTATATGTATTATTTGAATGATTTGTCACCTATATCTTTTCATTCCAATAATTCAGAAGACTATACCTTTTTAAGCGCAGGCAAATACAGTGCTATAAAGTTGTTTAATATTGGCCATACAACCATTGTTTTAAAGTTTCCCTATTTACGTGAATCGTTTACCAAGCAAGGCAAAAAGGTAAGTGAAGTGTTGGCAGAAACCTTACCAAACACCTTTGTATTAGCAATTTCGGCTATAGTAATTGCTATTGTTTTAGGGTTGTTTTTAGGAATTGTTTCAGCACTTTATAAAGACCAATGGTTAGATAAAACCATACAGGTTTTTAGTACTTTGGGTATGAGTGTGCCGTCTTTTTTTAGCGCTATTTTATTTGCTTGGTTTTTTGGTTACGTATTACATGAATACACACATTTAGAGATGACGGGTAGCCTGTACGAGTTAGACGATTTTGGCGAGGCCATGCATATAAAGTGGAAACATTTAATATTGCCTGCTGTAGTGTTGGGTATACGTCCTTTGGCTGTTGTTATTCAATTAATGCGAAATTCGTTGCTAGAAGTGTTTAACCAAGATTTTATTCGCACAGCGCGGGCAAAAGGTTTAAGCGAATATCAAATTATAAAGCGTCATGCCGTAAAAAATGCATTGAACCCAGTAGTTACAGCCATATCAGGTTGGTTTGCTTCCATGCTGGCAGGTGCGGTTTTCGTAGAGTATATTTTTGGGTGGAACGGTTTAGGAAAAGAGATTGTAAACGCCTTAAATACGCTGGATTTACCAGTAATTATGGGATCGGTTCTAATTATAGCCCTACTCTTTATAATTATTAATATTTTTGTAGACGTTATTTATGCTTGGTTAGACCCCAAAGTAAAGTTGCGTTAAAAGTCTCGTAAATCAAAAAGTGGAGTGTAATAGCATTAAAAACATATCATTAAAAACAACATAACATGAAATACCTATTATACATTTTTATATTTTTTATAAGTACTACAAGCTGTAAAGCACAAGAAAAACATACAACCTTTTCAAAAGCAGCTTTAAATGACACATTTATAACTTTAGAGGGCAACCAGGTAACTCTTAATAGTATTTTAAAAGCATACAAAGGCAAAACCGTAGTTATAGATGTTTGGGCCTCATGGTGTCGTGATTGTATAGAAGGCATGCCCAAAGTAAAAGCATTACAGGCCCAGCATAAAGATGTGGTCTACTTGTTTTTGTCGTTAGACCGTAACCAAGATGCTTGGAAACGGGGCATAGAAAAATATCAAGTGGTTGGTGAGCATTATTATATGGAGTCGGGTAGAAAAGGCCCCTTTGGTACATTTGCCAATCTAGATTGGATACCAAGATACATGGTTGTAGATAAAAAGGGCCGTATAAAGTTGTTTAAGGCCATAGAAGCAGACGATAATAGAATTAAAGAAATATTATAAATACCTAACAAAATCCCTTAAAGAGAGGGTCAAATGAAGATGAGAAAACACATAGTAGCAGGAAATTGGAAAATGAATAATGATTTACCACAAACAGAATCATTAATTGATGCTTTAAAAGTACAAACACAAACATCAAGCGCAGAGGTTATGGTGGCCCCTACGTTTACCAACTTGTTTCAGGCATTTCGGCAATTACGAGAATCCAATATAGAGGTCATTGCACAAAACATGCATTTTGCCGAAAATGGTGCTTATACAGGCGAGATAAGTGCAAGCATGTTAAAAAGCATAGGCGTGCGTACAGTCATTTTAGGACATAGTGAACGTCGAGCCTATTTTAATGAAACAGATGCTATTTTGGCTAAAAAAGTAGATGCCGCTTTAGCTAACGAGTTACGTGTTATTTTTTGTTTTGGGGAAGAATTGGCAGATAGAAAATCAGGTAACCAAGAACAAGTTGTAGAAAGTCAAATAAAAAATGCCCTATTTCATTTAGAAGCTTCAGCATTTAAAAATATTGTATTGGCTTACGAACCCGTTTGGGCTATTGGAACAGGCGAAACCGCAAGTCCAGAACAGGCTCAGGATATGCATGCATTTATTAGAAAAACATTAAGCGACCAATATGGCGCTGCTGTAGCAAACAGTATATCCATTTTATATGGTGGTAGTGTTAAACCAAACAATGCCCAAGAGATATTCTCAAAACCAGATGTAGATGGCGGGCTTATTGGTGGCGCATCTCTTAATGCCGACGATTTTTTTGCAATTGTAAATGCTATTTAATAGTATACAATTATCATGTCTAAAAATATTTATATAGGTTACGAATTTACAGTAACCCCCCTAGAACCAGGTGTAGAAATCTTAATAGCAGAGTTGGGTTATGCTGGTTTTGAAAGTTTTGTAGAAACAGAACATGGGGTTACCGCATATATACAAAAAGCAGATTGGAACGCTACTATTTTAGAGGATATACAAATATTGGAATCGGAAGATTTCAAGATAGACTATACCTTTAATGAGATAGAGCAGACCAACTGGAACGAAGCATGGGAAAAGAATTTTAAACCTATAGTTGTAGACGGTGCCTGTACCGTACGGGCACCTTTTCATGAAAATCCCAATACTCCTTTTGATATTATCATAGAGCCCAAGATGAGTTTTGGTACCGGACATCATGAAACGACCCATATGATGATTCAGTATATCCTAAAAAATGATTTCAAGGATAAATCGGTATTAGATATGGGCTGTGGTACAGGAGTATTGGCTATTCTAGCAGAGAAAAAAGGGGCCAAACCCATTGATGCGGTAGATTATGATAATTGGTGCTATTTAAATAGCTTAGAGAATATAGAACGCAACCAATGTAGCCACATTACTGTTATAGAAGGCGATGCCAGTGTGCTAAAAGGCAAAGCATATGATATTATAATTGCCAACATAAATCGTAATATTTTACTAAATGATATGGCAACCTACGTATCTTGTTTAAATAAGAATGGGATGTTGTTATTAAGTGGGTTTTATAACGACGACATCCCGTTAATACAGGAAACATGTGAAAAACATATGTTAAAATTTGAGGAAAAACTAGAAAGAAATCAGTGGGTTGCGCTAAAATTTTTAAATTAGTCAAAACTTTTGTTTATGAGTACTAGAGAAAAAGCATCAGAAGAAGTCTTGTTAGAGGAAGATGTACTAAAGCAAAATGAAATTGTGTTGTATAATGATGATGTAAATACCTTTGATCATGTTATAGAAACACTAATTTATGCTTGCGACCATACCGCTGAACAAGCAGAACAATGTTCCATCATTGTACATTACAAAGGAAAATGTACGGTTAAAACTGGTTTGTATGACGATTTAAAGCCACGTTGCTCTATGTTGTTAGAAGCCGGTTTAAGTGCCGAAATTGTTTAAGGAGGCGTATTTAATGAGGTAACTTATCTTTTATTACCCCATATATAAACGTACCAAGTAAAGCTGCTGCAATAACAATAAGCATGCTATATACTCCTGTGCCAAATAATATATACATAGGTCCAGGACAAGCCCCAATAAGTGCCCAGCCAAGCCCAAAAATACTGCCACCAATAATATAGCGTATCATGCCTTTCTCTTTTTTGGGTACAAATATATCGGCGCCCTTGATGCCTTTAACATACCCTTTCCTAGAAATTTGAAGAAATAAAATACCACTGGCAATAGCTGTTCCTATAATGCCATACATGTGGAATGATTGAAAACGGAACATCTCATAAATACGGTACCATGAAACAGCCTCAGACTTTACAAGAACAATTCCAAAAAAGATGCCTACCAATAAAAACTTTAAATACTTCATAGTCTAAAAAATTAAGGGTAAAATAAAATTGGCCATAAGTAGTCCACCAATAAAAAAACCAATAACAGCAATTAAAGATGGTTTTTGTAAGCTGCTAAGTCCTGAAATAGCATGCCCCGAGGTACAGCCACCAGCATAACGCGTTCCAAAGCCAACCAGTAACCCACCAATAATCAATAGTAATATGCCTTTAGGCGTTGTAATGGTTTTTAAACTGTACATTTCTTTTGGCACCAAATCGGCACCAGGGTTTTTAAATCCCATTTGTGTAAGTTCGTTAACAGTTTTAGGGTTTAAATCAGTTACTACATCATTAGATAAAAATTGCACAGCTATAAATCCGCCAATAACAGCACCTACTACCACCGTTAAGTTCCATGATTGGTCTTTCCAGTTAAATTTAAAAAAGCTTGCTTTTTTACCGGCACCAAGAATAGAGCACATGGTGCTTAAGTTGGAAGACATACCAAAGGTCTTTCCAAAAAAAAGCAATAAAGCCATAACAAGCGCTATCAAGGGGCCAGAAACATACCAAGGCCAAGGATCTAAAATGTAATTCATACTTAATTATTTACTGCAAATCTACAGAAGTATTTTTTGCTATGTAACAAATACTACCAAAAATCAAATTAACAACGAATGTAAAAAACTAAGGAATAGAGATTTTATAAGCCTATTAAACCTTTCGTTTTTGATTCATTTAATATAAGAAACAAATATGATAAAAATTTGGTAGAAATTTAATAAAAAGACTATATTTGCACGCACAAAAAAAGGCCACGTGGCGCAACTGAATAGCGCACTTGATTACGGCTCAAGAGGTTCCAGGTTTGAATCCTGGCGTGGTCACGAATAAATAAAGAATCCAAACTTATAAATTCAAGCAAGCTTGATTTAACGTTTGGATTTTTTATTTCCAAAGCGGCGCTTTGGGGGGGCACTTGCTAAACCCCCAGATTTAAGACATGTATAGCATGTTCCAAAGATTGGCAGGCGATAAGCGTTACGAGCTCAGTAACCATCTAGGAAACGTACTAAGTGTTGTAAGTGATCGAAAATTGGTTGCAGACCCGCTTAATTTTACTAACTTTACACCAGACGTTCTTGTTTTTAATGATTATTATCCCTTTGGTATGTTAATGCCTAATAGACACGGCTCAATCGATAGTTATAGATATGGCTTTAATGGAAAAGAAAAAGATGATGAAGTCAAAGGTGAAGGTGTGCAATATGATTATGGTTTTAGGATTTATGACACGAGGATTGGTAAATTCTTGAGTACTGACCCTCTTTTTAAAGGTTACCCACATTATACTCCATATCAGTTTGCAGGCAACACTCCTATTCAAGCAATGGATTTAGATGGGTTAGAGGAGTATTATTATTGGAATGAATTAAAGAAAGAGACGTCTAAAATTCAGTTGGATTTGGTTCCTATTACATATAATCCACCAGATATCTCTCAATTTGGTTTTTATCAAACTAGACAAGATGCTGAAAAATGGGGAAGGCTTCCATATCTAAAAAGGGAGAGAGAACAACAGGTTGAGCAATATAACAGGTCAGTAGAAGCCTATAATAATTATGTAAGGAATTCAAATCCAATATGGCTTCTAGGCACTCAATTTAATCCAGTAGCAGGAACTTATTATGCAATTGATAACTATTCTCAAGGGGAATATTTATGGGGAACAGTAGAAGCAATTTTTGTTGCACTAGAAGTTGCTCCATTTTTAAAAGGAACTAAAGCTTTTAAATTTAGTAATTTTTCAAAATCGATTAATAGGCTTCCTATAGAAGATTTTGCGGATGAAGCTGTTAGAGAATTTGGAGAGGTTGTTGAACGAATATATAAATCGAGAAATAGACCATCTTTTAGACAGGGAGTTGTGGAAGAAGTTTGGGAAAATGCAGCTAGAGATGTCAATGGTAATGTTATTGATATTAATACAGGAGAGATAATTACTTGGGACAAGTCAAAATCTAGAGTTGGTCAATGGGATATGGGGCATATACCAGGTGAGGAATGGCATAAGCTTAGACAGGAGTATATCGACGGTAATAAAACATGGGAGCAAGTGTTAGATGAGTATAATGACTCAAGTAAATATATACCTGAAAATCCATCTTCTAATAGGAGTGGCGTAAATGAAGGAACACCTAGACCCGAAAGAGGTCAATAATAAATTTTTATATGAGCATATTTAATCTTATAAGAAACGAAAAAGATGAGAAATACATCATCGATTATATAAAAAAAAACAATATTGATATCAACATAAAAGATGAGGATGATTATAATATGCTCATGATAGCAATCACCCGTAGTTTGCATGAATTATCGAAATACCTGATTTCAAAAAACATTGATTTAAATCATCAAAATTATAAAGGAATGTCTTCTTTGCATATTTTGGCATTTAATTATAATAGAGAAGTTTTAGAGGACATGTTGGCTAAAAATATAGATGTTTCTCTGCAAGATACTCATGGTAATGGTGCTTTATGGACAGCAATTATGAATGATAAAGGATTTGGAACAAGGTTAGAAATGATACAACTTCTACTTATCCATGGTGCTGACAAAAACCAGTCAAATAAGGTAGATAAAACTCCTTTGCAAATTGCAAGGGTATTAAACTACCCGCAAGTCATCGAAATTTTAGAAAAGAACTGATAATGTAGGTAATGTGTCAAATTAGGACACAATAAAAGTTTTAATTATAAAATACTGAAAAACAATACTTAGTAAAAATATTGACTACTATTTTCATGAGTTCATTTAATAAAAGTATAAGCCTCTTTTTAGGGTAATGTATCAAATCAGGACATGGTAAAAGTATTGATTACAAAACGCTGAAAACAATAGTTAGTAGAGATATTGATACAAGATAATTATAGAACTGAAACGGAAATATTAGAGTGCTTTGGTTTTGATCGTGAGTTTTTTTTAGGTAAACACCATTAAAAATTAATGAAAAACCATCTAGGAAACTAGGTGGTTTTTTGTATTTTAGACCTCGGTTAATTTGTATTTAACCTTACGTTCTTTTAAATAAAATAACCCTTAAAATAGTATATAAGGTGTTATCCATTTGGTATGTTAATGCCTAATAGGCACGGTTCAAGTGGGGACTATCGTTATGGCTTCCAAGGTCAAGAAAAAGATGATGAAGTTAAAGGCGAGGGCAACTCTATAAATTATAAATTTAGAATGCACGACCCTAGGGTGGGTAGGTTTTTTGCAACAGACCCTTTATTTAGGGAATACCCTCATAATTCGCCATACTCTTTTAGTGAAAATGTAGTAATAAACGCAACTGAATTAGAAGGCAAGGAGAAAGATTTAAGTTATTGGTATGACCCAAGTTTAATTACCTTTAGAAATAATCACACTCATGCTGAAAATGTAGAATTAAGAAAGAGTTTTGAGAAAGGCAAAACATCTGGTGCTGTTACAGGTATAGTTATAATTGGAGTAGCTGCTGATATTTATTTTACAGGTGGAACAGTAAGTAGGATTTTAGGGATTGGAAGTATGGGGTATGCCATGGGTGATTTGAGCAGAGCAATGGATACTTCTGAAAAAGCCAGAGAAGCAAGGGGAACGGGGGACATAGAGAAAGCAGAAAAACTAGAAATAGAAACAGGCGAATTATCTAAAAATGCTATTTATGAAGCTGGTGGTGGTATCGCTGGAATGATTTTAGGTAATGTTATACGAGCAACAAAAGGTATTAAATACCAAGGCAGAGTTTTTAGATTTGAGCTTCCAGAAAGAGTTGGAACTACTTGGACAAAACATGACGGAAATATTTTAGCTAATCACAGGTATACCGAAGAAGGGATAGGAGGAGTTTATGCGGGTACAGACGCAATTACGGCATATGATGAAATAGTTAGCTATGGTAATTCTGTTGCAAACAATAGAATTCTTGTTAGTAAGGAAGTTACATTAAATAATGTATTAGATTTAACAGATGCTAGTGTTAGAAAGAGCTTGGGGGTAACGTTAGAAGATATTGCTAGTGAGAGTTATGAAGCAACCCAAAAAATTGGAAAATATGCGGTAGATAATGGGTTTGATGGTATTTTAGCTCCTTCAGCTAGAAACGAAGGAGGAACTAATTTAGTTATTTTAAAAGATATAGATTAAATAAATTTATGAAAAAGCATGAACTTGAGAAATATTACACTAGTGATGAACACTGGAATAGGTTTGTTAACTTTTATAATAAAGGATGGGATGATTTTAAATCTAAAGAAGAATTATTGAAGTCTCTTGATTATAATTTAGATATATCAAAGGTTACTTATGGTATTTTTGGTAGTAATTGTTTTAATTGGATTAACAATACAGTTCCTTTACTAGATGGATTAAAACCTTGTGAATGTGTTTATGATGAAAAATTAAAAATAAGATTAAAATCTTTGTTGCTTAGAATGCCTAAATAAGTAGCTAATGTATCAAATTAGGACACAATAAAAGTTTTAATTATAAAATACTGAAAAAAAATAGTTAACGACTATATTGATTACTATTTTCATGAGTTCATTTAATAAAAGTATAAGTCTCTTTTTAGGGTAATGTATCAAATCAGGACATGGTAAAAGTATTGATTACAAAACGCTGAAAACAATAGTTAGTAGAGATATTTATACAAGATAATTATAGAACTGAAACGGGAATATTAGAGTGCTTTGGTGTTGATTGTGAGTTTTTTTTTTAGGTAAACACCATTAAAAATTAATGAAAAACCATCTAGGAAACTAGGTGGTTTTTTGTATTTTAGACCTCGGTTAATTTGTATTTAACCTTACGTTCTTTTAAATAAAATAACCCTTAAAATAGTATATAAGGTATTATCCATTTGGGATGTTGTTGCCTAATAGACATGGTTCAAGTGATAGTTATAGATATGGTTTCCAAGGTCAAGAAAAAGATGATGAAGTTAAAGGCGAGGGCAACTCTATAAATTATAAATTTAGAATGCACGACCCTAGGGTGGGTAGGTTCTTTGCGGTTGACCCATTAGCACATGAATTTCCTTGGAATAGTTCGTATGCATTTAGTGAAAATAGGGTCATAGATGCTATTGAATTAGAAGGACTTGAAAAAATGATTTCTATTCACCAGAAATATTTGAATGGAGATAGTGAGTTAAGAGTAATAACAGAAGACCACCTGATTGATTTAACCAGGGAAATGATAGAAGAAAGAACTAGGATTTATTATAAAGGGCTTGATTGGGCGATTAGACAACAACAAATTCAATTTTTAGATTCTCATAATGATAAGTATGATGGAATAAGGGCAGGTACATTGTCCTTGTATATTGATGAAAAATACAATATAAAAGCATATTATGATAATTACGTTAAGGATAGAGAATTATCATTAATAGCAATAGCAAATGAGAAAGACTTTCAAGAAAAGAAATGGGGAATTTATGCAGAGGGATTTACGGATATTGCTATTGGAACTATAGGTGTTCTTACTGCTACAATTGAAGAGTTTGGTTCGGGAGGTTTAGCATCAGTACTTGTAATTACTCAATTAACTTTATCCATAGATGAGATTAGTGGCGGAGTCAATAAAATAATAGACCCAAGAGCTGCTCATGATGGAAAAGAGGCTAAACCAATAAAATATTTGGTAGGAGAGTTTTTAGGAGAAAATGGAGAAAGAGTATATGACGTTATTGATGTCGGATTAGGAATCAATGATATTTCGAAGGCAGAGAAATTAATTGATATAGTTGGTGTTTATGACACAATCTCTGATGCTCAGGGGGCAGTACAAGATGAAGCTGATAGACAAAAAGATGAAGATTAAAAGCCTTAAATATGAAATATTGGAATAATTATTTGACCATAGGAGTTATTATTTTGGTATCAAATAAATTTATTGACTATTCTAAAGTATTATTAAAATGGTCTATTCTAGTTGTTGGTGTGAGTTTCGCCTCCTATGGTTTGTTTCTTTTTTTTAGAAAGAAAAAACAAGATTAAACTCGGCTAATACAAAAAAATAAGAACTATGTATTATAAAAAAGGATGGATCATTATTTTTGGAATAATTTGCATTTTATTGGGGCTAGATACAGATGAGTCAAATTTTATTCCATCTTTTTTAAAATATATTATAGGAGGATGTTTTATTTTGTATGGCATATTTTTTGTCAAAAATAATATTGATAGGTAAGATAATGTGCCAAATTAGGTAATGTGTTAGATTAGGATATGATAAAAATTTTAATTCTAAAATATTGAAAAACAATAGTTAGTTAAAATATTGACTGCTATTTTCATGAGTTCATTTAATAAAAGTATAAGCCTCTTTTTAGGGGCTTATTTATTTAAATCTTATCTAAATCACTAAAACTGGAATATTCTTCACCCTCACTAATTATAAGGTGGTCTAAGACTTTCATGCCCAAAATATCAGCACCTTTTTTTATTTTAAGAGTAGTCTCAATATCGGCTTCGCTAAATTTAGTATCACCGCTTGGATGATTGTGACATAATACCAATAGCTTACATTTTTTTGAAACCGCAAAGTGAAATAACTCAATAGGCTCAATATAGTTCTTATTTAAATTTCCAATGGTCAATAACTCGATGTATGCAATATCTAATTTATTAGTTAACCCTATGGTCCAGAAGTATTCTTTTTGTCGATGAAGTTTATTTTGTCTTAGCAAAATTTTACGCATAATTCGTGCTAAATCTTCACTACCTTTTATTTTCCCGTTTTCATCCTTGGGTAAGCGTACTGTCATTATTTTTACTTTTTATCAAATATAAAAAACCCGTCTTAAAAAGACGGATTTTAATATATTAAAACTATAAATTATTTTATATTAATACCATCAGCTCATACTTTAATCATAAGAAAAACATAAACATCTCTTCAGAGGGCTTATTGTTTTTCATTTATATAATTGAACAACTCATTAAAGGAAACATCAAATACCTCAACAAATTTAACAATAGTAGATAGTTTAGGTTCCTGTAGCCCTTTCTCGTATTTCCGAATGTTTTCTCTATCTACGCCAATAGCCGCACCTACATCCATTTGAGACATTTTTTTTTCAGTCCTTAATTCTCTTATTCTTTTTCCAAAATTGATAACCACTTCAGGAATTGGACTTTTTCGAGTTCTTGCCATAATAAGTTTTCATTAAAATAGAATTGAAAACTATGGAATTAAACGAGTAAACAAGGGATTGTATAATAGGGGTTGTTTACACGCATATTTTTGATATATTTGCTCAATAAATAATTAAAACTAATAAAAATGAAAAAATTAATTTTACCCTTTATTCTTCTAATGTTTAGTGTTTTATCATGTTCATCTGGTGATGGTGGCGAAGTTTCACCTAAAGACATAAAATTTGAAAACATGTATTACCTTTCAGATTCTTATTGGTCTTCTGGAGCGACTTTTAGCTTTTTGAGTAAAGACCTAGAAATAAAAAAATTATATGGTGTAGATTTTCTTTATGGACAAGGCTGGTATCTAACCATAGACTTTTATGCAGATTTCGATGACAATGATTTGCCCGAAGCTGGTGTATATTATGGAAGTAACAGTTCAGCATCACCATTTAAAATTGGCGAAGTGCAGCTTATAGAGTATGACGACGACCATGAATATATTGATGGTGAATATTATTTAAGTTCTTGGGTTGAGGGAACTACAATGGAAATTATTTACCTAGAAGGTAAAATGATAGTCAAATATTCTTTATTGCTGAGAAATAATGAAAATGATGTGGATGCTGTAGATTTAACCGTTAGTGGGGAGTTTTCTGTGCAAATAAATCAAATAAATAGAATAGAGGATGAAATAGAACTATACCCTGAAACCGCCTAGGCCTATATTGATAAATACTAATATAATATTCTATTAAATTTAATTCATAGTAGTAGATTTATAAGAAACAAAATTTCAAATTATATACTCCACATGAAACCATCCCAATCGAGTTTAGACCACTTCGATTTCTGAGGGGTTATTGAAGGTGGTGGCGGTGATGGTTTTATTGGAGACTTTTTCTTTAAGCGGGGTCGGTGCGGTATCGGTTTAATCGATGGAAGTATAGGCCCTTTTTTAGCACCTTTCATAAAAGCTACTACATAGCAATTCTTGTCTCTAAAGAAACTATGTTTTAAAGTACCACAATACTCTGAAAACCTATTATAAACATGATTGCTCTTGAGAAACCCAATAAAAAAGCCTTTAGTATTATATACATCTTTATGGTCTAACCAGGCAACTGTTTGACCTATGCTGTTAAAGATTGCTTGCATCTCTTATTTTTTTAATTTGAATACCGTCGGATTCTAAATTATTACCAAGTACACCCCAATAAAGCTCATTTTCATTTTTATTCATTTCTTTACAGATGTAAAATATAGCGGCTAATTCATAATCATATTTTTGGACATCTATAATGCCGACAGCAGGTTCAAGCTTTTCCATAAGTTGCCTCACCTCATATAACTTTAGGTTTGATTTAAGAACAAAGTGGTTATGATTGCCTTTACTGACCGAATAGGTTTCGGTTGTATAGAACATTCTGGTGGTACCAGAGCTTTTAGATTCAAATTCATGATATAACTCACTCATAACACTTATACATTCCATTTTAGTTTTTAGTTTTTCATAGGTAACAGTCAAAAAATAATCCCAATTTAAGAATGATAGGTGTTGTTCAAGGGTATCATTTCTGTGCATACATTCTATAGTGTTGGATAAACTTCTATTTCTTTTAATGAGTTCAAAGAGTTCTGGACTGGTAAATTCTTCCATCATCTTATAGCTGTACTTAAATGGTTTAGATTTCATTTTGAACCAATCTAATTCAGGGTTTTCTTTTAATAGTTTATCCCTTCTTCTTTCAAGTGTCCTAGTTGATATTCTGCATATATCACTAATTTCCTGTGTAGTGTACCAATTTTTTAATTTCATAGTCTTTTATTTTAGGGCGCAAAAACCTAATACAAGAGTTCTTGCAGTTATTTATTCAATCATACGCCATTTGTCCTTAAAGTCAAGAGTTTAGCCGAAAATTTCAAAAAAAAATTAATTGACTTTTGTCGTAATCTTTATTTATGGATTTTTCGTGGCTCTATTTATAAATATGTTCGTTCCCCCAAAAAGACGACATTTGTAAAAGCCCATTATAAGCGAGGTTTTCTGCAAGTTCATTTGTAAATATATAATGTGTTGAAAATGTGGTTTTTACCAGTGAATACCTGTCCGTTGTAAAGAATGGTTTTAATCAAAAAATAATTGATTTTCTTTGAAATACTTCCTAGAAAGGGTGTCGTAACTGGTAAATAAACCGTAATTAAATTAGATTTAGCAGTATTGACATAAATCGAAAATCATTTTACATGAAATTAGCCTGAGATATTATATGTTTTATTAATTCAAGGGTAAAACCATTCCCAATGGCATGTGTGGCAGGTGTTTTCTTTAGTATATCACCAACGTAGCCAACTGGCAATGTTTGCAGTCGTTCAAGTTCGCTCACGCTCATCAATCGAAACAGGCTTTTAACCTCATCATCATTCATATCTTGAATTAGTTCAAGTTTTTTCGTTTTAGGTAAATCTGAAAAATTTTTGTCATGAAAAACGACTTGCCCAATGGATTTAGTTAAATACCTTATCAAGCCATTTTTGGTATGCGGTAAATTTTTTGTCAATAAACAATTACTCTTATTGCGGTCAACGTAACCGTTATCAATTATATCTTTTAATAGAATGTTCTTATCTTTAGGTATTACGGTTTGAATGTTGGTCCAATATATTCTATGTCTATTCTGACCTGAAACGAGATTTGAATTTATCTTAATACCTTTAACACCCAAAAGCTCATCAATACGGTGTTTGTCATGTTTAGACATTGAGCCAACATTCTCAAATAAAAAATACTTTGGTTTAGTTTCTTTTAATAGTCTCAATGCGTGAAAAAACAAAGAAGATTTTTCACCTTTCAATCCTTTACGGTCCTTTTTTATACTTGACAGGTCTTGGCATGGACTACCAGCAACTAGCAAATCTATTTTTGGTAGTGCGTTACCATCAATATTTCTAATATCTCCTAATTGTATCGCATTGGGAAAGTGATGCTGACATACTTTTATTGCCGAAGGGCATATTTCAGATTGATATGATTTGTTTACTGGTATTTCAAGTTCTTTTAAGGCTAATTCGGTTACATTAATTCCTGAAAACAAATTCAGAACATTAATTTTTTTATTTTCCATCTATCTATTTCTAGATAAATAGTTTGCCAATGAGCAACCGCCAGATTATTTCACTTTAGAGCCCTAAAAGAGTAAAACTCGCTTTTTTGATAGAAGATTTTTAACTTAAAATGCAAAATGCTATCAAAATTTTAAAATTATCAATATGAATTTCGCAATGAAATAGCATTGTTTTTAAATATTCATCAAAAATTTATGATTTTTTTAAAATTAACGCTCTAAAAGTGAAATTTATAGATTTTGAACAAAAAACTTTATAAAAAACTGATTTACAGTGATTTATATATAATGTTATGTGATATATCCAAAATTCAGCTTTTTGAAATTTTAGTCCAAAAATTTTAAATAAATTATTCGTAAAAGCAACATTATGAGAATTTTACGCTTGCGTGATATAATAAAAATAACAATCTTTGTCATGTCTTATAATAGTAATTGAAATGGTACTTACTCAAGGACTAAAAGACAAAATAATCTAGATTTTAAAATAATGACATTTAATTGCCATGGTATGTGCTACAGGCAAGGTAGGATTGGCATGTCTAAAAATGACAAAATCTATAAGAGCGGGATAATTACGAATAAAAAGTTTTTTCCGCATTATAACGGGAAAACGAGAAAATGCTGGCAAGGAAACATATTTCCTTCCATATTTGAAAAGCGTTACAAAAAAAGGTTTAGGTTTCTCCATAACGGCGAGAAGCTCCTGAAACAGGGAGAAAGACCAGTAAAACAGTTACTAAAATCGGTTAACCTTTTTTTATAACACAGCGATTAAGATTAACATAAAAATTTAAAATTATGAAGCCAGTAGCAATTTTTGGACGGACAAGTACACAAGAACAAGATTATCAACGTCAAGTTGTAGATATGAAAAAAGTAGCAGATAGAAATGGGTATCAAGTGGTAAGTATAATTACTGAGAAAATAAGTGGTGCTAAATCCAATGATGAGCGTGCTGGAATCCAAAGACTTTTGGAAGAAGCTAAATTGGGTATGTTTAAAAAAGTGCTAGTAACTGAGGTATCGAGACTTGGACGTTCAACTTTGGAGACATTAAAATTGGTAGAGGAACTGCATGGTTATGGCATCAGCATCTATTTACATGACCTTAAGTCAGAAACACTTAATGAAGAAGGTGAAATGAATATGCAAACTGAAATGATGTTACACATGTTATCTCTATTTGCTAAAAACGAGCGCAGGACCACAATAGACAGAATTAAGAGCGGGATGGCACAAGCAAAAGCCAATGGTGTTCATTGTGGAAGATATAGTGGAACCACAGAAAGTAAAGTAGATTTTTTAAAGAAGCACCAAAAAGTAGTGGAAGGTCTAAAACGTGGTTTTTCAGTTCGTGAATGTACCAAGGTCTATGAGGTATCCTTGGGAACTGTGGCAAAAGTTAGAAAATATATAAAAGATGAATTAGAAGTTTTACAAGTAGCATAAAAAAACAAAAGCCTCGACGGCTATCGAGACTTTAGATGTTTTTAAATTATTACTCAACTGTTTAAATTAAATAATAAATTATATGAAGTCCAAAAGTATGGAAAATACTTTGAACGGCAAGGGGCATGCCGTGCAAATTCCAAAAATAACATTCGACCCACTTACAACACCACAGGCAGAAGCACCGACACTAAATAAATACGGTCTGGACCTGACCAATCCAGATTACATAAAGTATAAACGTGAAAACCTAGAAGCAGAAGTAATAGGCGGTATCCATACCCAAGTATTGACAAGGTTTAATGTACTGTTAAAGATAGCCAGACGTCCCCAACAGAGCGCAACCGATGTCTATCGCAACAATGTCGATTTATACAATGAAAACAACATCCAGCATTTTATCAAACAGGCGCAAATCAAATTAAAACTGGATGTAACCAAAATAACCGACTTTATTTATGATTTAACCGAAAGATTGGAACAGTACCGCAAAGATAAATGCACCCATATAGAAGAAAGCCATGCCACAGCATCACCTCAGCCCAAAACCAGCAAACAGATAGACAAACTGTTAAGAAGCGGCACTTTAACAAAAGACTTACAAAAGCTATTGTTCCAATCAGGTATGGCATGCTCCAAGACAGGATTACAACTGTTTTTAATAGCTCTGAGCAGTAAACTCAACAGCACCACACATGCCATATTACAGGGCAATCCAGAACTCACAAACGAACTCATACAATCATTTTCAAGGATATTGCCCACCGAGGTCAATCGCTATAAAACCTCAATTAGTGATAGCGTACTGTACTATGCCCCCACCAAGGACTATTGGAACCATAAAGTACTCTTATTGCCAACCATAGATAAATTAGGAAAGAACAACACCGCCCTAACAGAACTCATTTGCCAGGGACAAGTCGATAGGTTGGTTACCGAGAACACAAACGAAGGCACCTACAGGGCACAGAGCCGATTGGTAAACGGCAAATTAAGTTTTATCAGTTCCACAAACGCAGGTTATAACGAACTCACAAACAACGATAACGTTATAACCCTTCCACTCAATAATCCAAAGACCATCAAAGAAGCCCTCACCACCCAAGCCATTAAGGCAAGTGCTGGATTAATAGATGAAAAAGAAATAGAACAAGCCACCCAACTATTACAGTTTATTTTTAGAGAGCTAAAAGCTGTTAATGTCATCAATCCACATTTAGAACAGCTAAACGTGGCAAGGTATTTCGATGAAGACCACAGGCAAATAAAACAGTTCCTAAAACTGACGAACCTAGTCACACTATTGCACCAAAAACAATTGGGTGTGACCAAAAACGGCAACATGCTACAAATAGAAGTCCAGCCAAAACACATCCTGACCACATTGGAACTCTTTCAGGACCTATGGGTAAAAGAAGAAACAGAACTCAACTATAAAATAGCACATACATTCAGTAACATTAAAGCCATTTTAAGGCAAGAACATAAAGAAGATTACCAACAAGCCGAGTTTACGGTAAAAGGCATGCGAGAGCGTTTAAAAATGTACCCAGCAACATTGGCGAGGCACATCAACACCCTATACGATTACAACAAAATAGAGCGCACAGGTGGAAACCGAAAAGACGGTTACACGTACAAAATAATCAGTTGGAACGACAATACACCAATTGAACGATTTGAAGCATTTAAAACAGAAGTATCTCATAAGTTTCTCAGAGGCTCAAGCTACGATACAAAAGGGCTAACCCAGTATTTTGAGAAACTTAAACAATGTATATAAGGTGCTTAAAGCATCAATTGAAAATAAAAGTAAAAAATAATTAAATTTTGATTATCAAATGAAAAAACTAAACCTAAAAAACGAAACATTTAAAAACGCATTGGAACAATTTAGAATAAGATTACAGACCCAAGGCGCATCCAAAGACCAACAATATATAAAGCCCAACATGGCAAAAGAATTTCTATACTACATGGAACAAAACGGCAAGACCAAGCTAAACCAAATAGACCAAAAACTAATAAATAAATATTTTCAATACCTAAAGACAAGACCATTAGAAACCAAAGCGGGCGGTATGTCCGACGGCTATCTGGAAAAACACCGAGAAGCCGTACTTAGGTTTATTGAATTCGCATTGGGGTTAACTGGAGTAGCCGTGGGCAAAGGACAGAGCGGTATCCGCATCCGATTAGTCAAAAATAAAACCACATCAAAGACCATTTTATTAGAAGAAGAAATAAAAGAACTATTTGGTGCATGCGATGATACCATGCTGGGAATCAGAGATAAAGCCATTCTAAGTCTATTATATGGCTGTGGATTAAGGCGCAAAGAAGTTATCTTATTAGATACAAACGACATAGACCTAAACAAAGGCAGAATCCATGTCGACAAAACCAAGACCAAATATTCCAGAGACATACCCATGACAAAAAGTGTACAGCAACATGTTGAAGATTATTTATTCAACGTCAGGAACCATATGCTGGATTCCAATAGCACATTAACCAATTTTTTAATATCAGAACGAGGAACCCCAATGAGCAATAGCAACTTAGCTAAAATCATGGACAGATTAAATGAGAAGGTCAATCTCCCCAAAAAAATAACATGCCATCTATTGAGGCACTCCATAGCCACCCATTTGCACCGCTTTTTACCGTTAACAGACGTAGCCCAATTTCTGGGACACAGAAATTTGGACAGCACCATGATATACACCCACCTAAAACACGAATACTATGGATAGAAATAAGCTAATAAAGCAATTTGAACACTATATAAGCGACCATTTGGGAATCCAGCACCGAACATGCACCGCTTACAAAAACTGTCTTAACAAGTACCTAGATTGGCTAGAAGATAACACCATAGAACCAAAGAAAGTAACCCTTCAGGAAAGCTATGATTTTATAGCCCACAGGCAACAACGTGGTGATGCACATTCCACCGTAAAAGGCTATAAGGGCATCATAACCCATTTTAATCATAGTATCGGTATGAAATCCAATCCCATGCTCATGGTCCGCCTTGCCAAGAGTGACAGAACCACACCCATACAATTATTAGATGAAGAATTTCTAGATACCATCTATCGAGAAACCTCAGCCAATACCCTAGTGCAAAAGCGTGACAGATGTATGTTGGGCATGATAATGTTTTTAGGCTTACAGAGAAAAGAACTCGAACAATTGCAACTCCACCATTTGGACTTAGAAGAAGGGCGCATATACGTACCCGCAACCACTATATCCAACGAAAGGTATATTGACCTCAACCCCAAACAGATGTTGCACCTATCAAACTATATCTATGATATAAGACCAGCACTATTAAAACAATTCAGAAGAAACACCGACAATCTGTTCTTTAGTTCAGGAGAAGCCACCCACCTCAACGGAGCTTTATGCAGAATGATAACCAGACTAACAAAAGAGTTTCATTATATAAGAGATTTTAAACAGTTGAAACAATCTAGGGTAGCCATTTGGGTAAAGGAATTAGGACTGAGAGAAGCACAGTATTTAGGCGGTTATAAGTATGTAACCAGTGTGCAGCGGTATGATTTTAAAAGTATTGATGACCTTCATAAAAAGCTGGAATTTCATCACCCAATGGAAACCATGTTTAGTTAATTCAAGTTAATTTTTTATAGAATAATTTAAGGTAAACACCATTAAAAATTAATGAAAAACCATCTAGGAAACTAGGTGGTTTTTTGTATTTTAGACCTCGGTTAATTTGTATTTAACCTTACGTTCTTTTAAATAAAACAATCCTTAAAATAGTATATAAGGTGTTATCCATTCGGGATGTTGCTGCCTAATAGGCACGGTAGTAGCGACAGCTATCGTTACGGTTTCCAAGGACAGGAAAAGGATGATGAGGTTAAGGGTGAAGGCAATAGCTTGAATTATACCTTTAGGATGCATGACCCTCGTGTGGGTAGATTTTTTAGCCCTGACCCTTTAGAATTTAGGTATCCGTTTCTATCAGCTTATCAATTTGGAGCAAACACTCCAATAATGTCAATGGAACTCGAAGGTTTAGAAGCTGCAAATGACCCTAATTCCAGTCAACAGCCATTAGACGGTCCTCAAAAAGAGTTTGTGTTTGTGCCTGAAGGCGGAATGCTACTTGAAGAAGTTGTAATTACTGCGATTAAAAGAGTCAAATCTAATAATGATACTCGAGAAATTGACAGAGACAGTTGGACTTCAGAGATTTTGGATGGTGATATAAGTATGACCTTTGAACAATGGAAAGTTCTCCATGGAAAACCGGGGGAAACTTATGCTGAGGCTAAAATAAGGCATAAAAATGAATGGGGTTCTTATTGGGAGAAAAAATTTGCTCAATGGGATAAAGAGGCAAGAGAGGAAAGGTTAAGGCAAAAATTATGGATTTTTACTGTCTATTTTTACATGGCGGAAGATGTTATGATGACTTACGCTCCTGCTGGTGCTTTTACTAATACAACTGCTAAAGTTGGTACAAAGTTTTTTAATTTTAACGGAATTCTAGCATCAGAGGAGCAAAGCATAACCCAAATATTGCAAAAATATACTGATGATGCCGCTCGTCGAATTGATGAGTTAGGGAATAATGCTTTTACAAACGCTCAATTTGAGGCGATACAAAGACATCCATATTTGAGGCCAATGTATAGAGGTAATAGAATTGATAACTTGGTAAGAGAAATGATAAGAGATGATGCTAGAGTAAACTTTCTTGAGGGAAGTATAAATAATGGACCAGACTTTTTCAATAGAGCAACTCGTCAGTGGTGGGATATGACTACTCCAGGAGCTTGGGCTAGACATGAAGCTAAATATACTTTAGAATATGGAGAAGGTCAATTGTTATCAACAGCGCAAAAAATGATGTCAGGTAATTAATAAAAATTTATGAATGTAAAAAATAGGTGGATACCATTAAGTGGCGATATTTTTGATAAACTAAAAAGAGGATATGATTTTAAGGATATAGCGATACCTTTCTCGAATATTGATGGGTTGGTTGACTATAGAGGAATTGACTTAAGTAAAATAAAATTTAAAGGAAGTCATTTCATTAATATAGATTTTTCATTAGCTAATCTTAGTTCAACATACTTTGATAGTTGTGTTTTTAACAACTGTATATTTAAAAAATCCAATCTTAAAAGCTTTACAGAAGGGAATAATATATTTAACAATGTGATATTTGAAGATTGTAACTTCACTGATAGTGCCTTGGGTTATGATGGTTCTCAATATCATAACGTTTACTTCGATAAAGTAAATTTTAATAAAGCAATTTTTATAAGACCTGAATTTAATAAAGTTTCATTTATTAATTGCAAGCTAAAAAAGCTTGATTTCAAGGCAAGTTCTTTTGTTGCATGTAATTTTGTTGGTGAATTAGTTGAATGTTGGTTTAGAGGGGATTTTGCGCATCCTGATGATATCGAAAGATATGGGATTCCAAAAAAAAATGAAATGCTAAATGTTTCTTTTCGAGAAGCTCAATTAAAAAAAATGAACTTTTCGAATGATTGTGATTTATCCACAGTTATAATTCCAAAAGGTAATGACTACCGAAAGTACAACTTATGGAATGAAAGACTAGAATTTTTAAAAAAAGAAATCGAAAATTGGGAAAATCGAGAAAGTAGGGAAGCTACAATTTTCTATAATGTATATAAAAGGTTTTCTGAAAATCAAAAATGGATTATACTGAATATTAAAGATGTTAGTCCAGAAAGAGAAGTCGCAGATAGAATTATAAGTGTTCTGGATGAATTTGATGTTTCGGCAATGTATCAAATCAGGACATGGTAAAAGTATTGATTATAAAACGATGAAAAACAATAGTTAGTGTAAATATTGACTACTATTTTTACACGTTCATTTATACATCTGTTATGATAAAAATTGCTAATAACCCTTAAAATAAGGGTTTATTAAAGCAACGTCTATTAAATTAGGACATGGAAAAAATTAAATGTTTCAAAAACAGAAGTAATTTGAAGCATATTTACATGTTTATTTTTGGTATGAAATGTATAAAAGAATGAATCCATATAATGTATAACATCAATTAAAACAAACCCCATGACTTTAAAAATTCACTCCGTTTTATGCCTCTTTTTAATTGCTTCACTTAATAGCTTTTCTCAAGAAGCAACCGTTAAAAAAAGTAAGATTGAATTATTTAATGGTAATATTATAGAAGGTAAATTATCCAGTTTTGCAATAGCTGGCTCATCAGGTGATGATAAAATAAAAATATGTAAAGGGAAAAATAATAAAGATTGCCAAAAATTCCCAATCACAGAAATAAAAAAAATAACACTGGCTCCAAGTGAATCATTAATAAAACAATATAAAAAGTTGATTAGTAAAAATCCCGATTTGGTATATGATGAAGGTATAATAACCAGATATTATAAAGTTTTGTATAGTCCCGAAAAAGCAATTCCTAGAATGTGTGAGTATGTGTTTATTGGAGACAATTTTGAGTTTTATAGTTACGATACAACCACCGCAAGTAACAAATTTAATCACACGCAGATATTTGTAACCAAAGCAGGAAGTACAACAATAGAGTATAATTTTGCCAATACCAACAACAAGAACAACTTAAAAAGATTAGCAAAATATTTTAAAGATTGTAGTGAGTTTATGCAAGTAGCTGAGCAAAAAAAAATATATAAAAAACATGGGATGAAATATTTTTATGAACTTGCAGATAAATGCGAAGGTTTATAATTCCTTATAAGCCTTAACTTCTCTTTTTAAAAACACATAAACACGACTGCTAATTTATTAGCAATTAACAGCATTAGGGATTTACCATCATTTTATAAGGCAACCCCTTAATGCTTTAAGGATTATTAGATATACTTTTAAGCTTTAAAGCTATTAGTTATTCTATGCAAAAACGTATCATTCTTCCGGTAATATTTTTTGGTTGCATTGCATTTTCATCAGACATTCAAAAAAAAATAATTCGAAGTCATAATTTCGATATAGAATGTTATGTTACATCGGTAAAACCAATTGGGTTTTATGAAAACAAAACATATTATTGGTATAGATCTGGAGAAGTTCATAGTACTCTTTCAAACGCAGGAGGAGAGGTTTTACACAAAGATTACTTGAAATATTATAAGTCAAACCAATTGGCGGAAAAAGGAGAGTTTAATTATGGTTTAAAAATTGGCGATTGGAAAACCTGGTATAGAAATGGAAAACTAAAGGCTATTGAAACTTGGTTTGATGGCTACAGACAAGGAAGCTACACAGCTTTTGATTCTTTAGGAAATATTATAATAGAAGGTAAATATAGAAATAATTTAAAGCAAGGGTATTGGATTGACCATGTGAAAAAAGATACCACCTATCACAGAAACCATGAAACGTTTGATGAAAGGCCTAAAAACCTTATTGAACGTCTTTTAAGAAAAAGAGATTCAATTGAAAAAGTTCAAATTAAAATAGAGAGAAAGGCAAAGCAGAAAGCAGATTCTTTAAAGCGTATAAAAATAAGGCAGAATAGAAAAATCAAAAAAAAGAACGATTCCATAAAAGCTGCTATAAAAAAGAAACAAAGATTATTAAAAAAGCAAACGGACTCGATTGAGAAGGCAGCGGATAGGAAGCCAGACAAAGGCTTTTTTGGTAGGTTATTAGGGAAATAATTATAAAGAGTATTTTTAATAATTAATTTTTACCTTGGGTTAGATGAATATTCAAAATTGATGATTGGGATGCCTTATAAGCTTAAATTCTTTTTGATGATTCACGAATTATTAATTTAGGGTCTAACCTCAAATCGATGAACTTATGAATATTTCCTTTTATATCATAAATTCTATTTAAAAATGCTTCCGAGGCCAGTTTACCAATTTGATCACAATGTTGTTCTACAGTAGAAATTCCAGGTTTTACCAATGAAGAAAAAGGTTCATTACTAAAACCCACAACACAAATGTCTTCTGGAACGTTTACATTATTTTCTAGTAATACTTGCAGGGCACCTAGTGCTGCAAAATCACTTGCTGTAAAAATTGCATCGGGCGGACAATCATATTCTAATAGTTGCGACATTATTTTACGGCCATCTTCAATTTGAAGATGGCTCTCAAATATTAATTCCTCATAAACCGGAAGGCCTTGACTTACTAAAGCACTTTTAAATCCTTCAATTCTAGTTTTATATATACTAGTATGTCTAAATCCTCCAATATGCGCAATCCGCTTACACCCTTGGGATTTTAAATGCTCAACCACTAAAAAACTACTTTTAAAATCATCAATTCCAACATAGTCAACATGCAATCCATCATCACCCCTATCAAACATAACTAGAGGAATTCCTTTATCCTTGATTTTTTTGAAATAATTCAAAGGTTTCTTTTCGTTAACCATAGAAGCAATAATACCATCAACCTGAGTAAAAAGTAGAGAATCTATATTCCTGCATTCCCTTTCATAGGATTCATTAGACTGCGTTATAATTACATTATAGCCCGCTTTGCTAAGCCTTTCAATTATATGCTCAACAACAGTAGAAAAAAAATGACTGCTTGCTCTGGGTATAATAACCCCAACTAAATTACTTTTACCTTTTCTTAAAGCAGTAGCTAATTTGTTTGGTTGATAGTTTAGTTCCTGGGCTACTCTTTTTACATCTTCCTTGGTTTTTTTGCTTATTCCTGGATGATCATTTAATGCTTTTGACACACCTGAAGGCGTAATACCCAAAATGTTAGCAATATCTTTAATGGTTGCTTTTTTCAAAATTATGATGTGCTTATTCAATCGATTGAATAAAATTAATTAATTTAGCTTATTGAACACAATAAAACTTTGTTCTTTTTAATTCAATCGATTGAACCAACTAGTAAATGAAATATATAGTTTGCGAAAAACCAGGTGAGTTTCAACTAAAGGAAAAAGAAGCTCCAAAAAGAAATCCAGGTGAAGCTTTGTTAAAAATAAAAAAGGTGGGC
Organism: Aestuariibaculum scopimerae; assembly: GCF_059428085.1. NCBI lineage: Bacteria > Pseudomonadati > Bacteroidota > Flavobacteriia > Flavobacteriales > Flavobacteriaceae > Aestuariibaculum > Aestuariibaculum scopimerae. The sequence continues at coordinate 182,092 of NZ_CM182089.1, read as the reverse complement.
ATTTGCGGTACCGATTTACATGCTTACGGTGGTAATCAGGCATTTTTTACCTATCCAAGAATTTTAGGTCATGAATTGGCTTCAGAGGTTCTGGAAATTGATGATAATGAGAAAGGCATTAAAGCAGGAGACAATGTTGTAGTAATGCCTTATGTAAGTTGTGGCAAGTGTATTGCATGCCGAAACGGAAAAACAAATTGCTGTACAAACATTAGGGTTTTGGGTGTTCATGCCGATGGTGGTATGCAACAGCAAATCGCTGTGCCAGACACTATTTTATTACCTGCTAACAACCTTTCAGATAACGAAATGGCCATTGTTGAACCCTTGGCAATTGGTGCCCATGCCATTAGGCGGGCCAATATCCAAAAAGGGGAAATTATTGCAGTGGTTGGCTGTGGCCCTATAGGTATTGGTATTATGAAATTGGCCCAAATTGCGGGTGCAAAAGTAATTGCTATAGATATGAATGAACAGCGATTGGCCTATGCCAAAGAAAAGATAAGTGTAGACTATATTGTTAAGGCGGGGGATAATGCCGTAGAAGAGATTTCCAAAATAACTAATGGCGATTTATGTACCGCCGTTTTTGATGCTTCTGGAAGTAAATTTGCTTTAGAGGCTTGCCCAAGCTATATGGCCCATGGTGGACGATTTATTTTAGTGGGCTTGTCCAAAGGCGATTTAGTGTATAACCACCCAGCAATCCATGCCAAAGAGATGACTTTAATGTGTAGCAGAAATGCCACAACCGAAGATTTTGAGCATGTTATTAGCGTGCTTAACCAATTTCCAACAGATTCGTTTATCACGCATTCTGTGGATTTTACAGAAATGATTCAAAACTTTGATAGTTGGTTAAAACCAGAAACAGGGGTTATTAAAGCAACAGTAAGTTTTAATTAAAATTTTAGAGATTAAGAAATGATCATAGACGCACATCAGCATTTTTGGAAATACGAACCTGTAAAGCACGATTGGATTGATGATGATATGGCGGTTATCCGAAAGGATTTTATGCCTTCAGATTTAAAGGAAGTCTATTCTAATAACGGGGTAGATGGTTGTGTGGCCGTGCAAGCGGACCAAACGTTGGCAGAAACGGATTTTCTATTGGATTTGGCTTCAAAATACGATTTTATAAAAGGCGTTGTTGGGTGGGCAGATTTGCGAGATGATACGGTTGAAACGGTTTTAGAAAAGTATGGGACTTTTGAAAAATTAAAAGGATTTCGTCATGTGGTTCAAGGGGAGCCCGACCCTAACTTTTTGTTACGGCCAAACTTTTTAAAAGGCATTAAAGCTCTGGAAAAACACCAGTTTACTTATGATATTTTGGTGTTTCCCCATCAATTGGGGGCGGTTCTGGAATTTGTAAAACGTTTTCCAAACCAAAAGTTTGTAATAGACCACATTGCAAAACCATACATAAAAGACGGCTTTTTTGATGGATGGGCCACCTTAATGAAAGAAATTGCAAAATGCGAGCACGTTTATTGTAAAGTTTCGGGAATGATTACCGAGGCCGATTATGGGTCTTGGACCGAAGCACAATTACAACCCTACCTAGACTTGGTTTTTAATGCTTTTGGAACCAAACGCATCATGTACGGTTCCGATTGGCCAGTATGTTTGGTAGCCGGAACCTATGCCCAAGTAAAAGCCATTGTAACGGCATTTATAAGCAAGCTTTCAGAAAGCGAAAAAGAGGCGGTTATGGGTAAAAATGCCATTAAATTTTACAACTTACAACTAACTAAATAATTATAAATGGATTTAGGATTAAAAGATAAAGTCATTGTAGTTACAGGGGCTGCGGGAATTAAGGGCAGCATTGGCGAAACCATTGTTCAGCATTTAGCTAACGAAGGGGCCATTCCCGTAATTGTATGCAGAAACGACCGTGGATACGGTTATGAAAAGGAACTTCAGGATAGAGGTATCGATTCTATTTTTATAAAAACCGACCTTTCTGATTACAAGCAAATAGAACAAGCTGCCAAGATAATTGAAGAAAAATATGGTAGGGTAGATGCTTTAATTAACAATGTGGGCGTAAATGATGGTGCTGGATTGGATAGTCCTATGGAAGATTTTATGTATTCCATAAAATTGAACATGGTGAGTTACTTTGCTATGGTAAAGTACTGCTTGCCCATGTTAAAAAAAGTTAAGGGCAATATATTGAACATTGGTTCTAAAGTAGCCATTACAGGCCAGGGTGGTACTTCGGGGTATGCCGCTTCAAAAGGTGGCGTTTACGGGTTAACGCGCGAGTGGGCCGTAGATTTAATTAAGCATGGTATACGCTGTAATGCCATTGTTATAGCAGAAAGTTGGACACCGGCTTACAACAACTGGATAAAAACTTTAGAAAACGGTGAAGAAAAGCTAAAAGCCATAGTAAAGAAAATCCCTTTGGAAAATAGAATGACCACACCAGCCGAAATTGCAGACCAATGTTTGTTCACCATTTCAAAAAAAGCATCGCATACCACAGGACAGTTCATTGCGGTTGATGGGGGCTATATACATTTAGACCGCTCACTTTTAACGAACAGTGAATAAAAATTAAAAAGCCAACTTCAAAAAAACAACACCAACTAAACTAAACCTTATGACCAAAAATAAAATACCAGTAGTAGCCAAATCTGTAATAGTTCCTTTTATTTTAATAACCTCCCTTTTTGCGCTTTGGGGCTTTGCCAACGATATAACAAACCCAATGGTTTCAGCGTTCAAAAAGGTTTTAGAACTTGATAACTTTCAGGCCTCTCTGGTGCAGCTTGCTTTTTATGGTGGCTATTTTACCATGGCATTGCCAGCAGCTATTTTTGTAAATAGGTATTCGTATAAAAAAGGGGTTTTAATGGGGCTGGTACTGTATGCTATTGGTGCCATTTTATTTTATCCTGCCGCCGCTTTTGAAGCGTTTGGGTTTTTCTTGGCAGCCCTTTATATTTTAACGTTTGGTTTGGCGTTTTTAGAAACCACGGCTAACCCATACATCCTATCTATGGGAGATGAAAGTACCGCCACGCAGCGTCTTAATCTAGCGCAGGCGTTCAATCCAATAGGCGCTTTAGGAGGGCTTATTGTGGCCCAGAAATTTATTTTGGGTTCGTTGCAGTCTGATGATTTAAATCCTGATGGGTCCTCGGTTTATGAAACCCTTAGCGAAACAGCCAAAGCCGTTGTTAGAACGTCTGACTTACAGGTTATTCGAAATCCCTATGTAATATTAGGCCTGGTAGTAATTGGCTTTTTTGTGCTGATCGCTTTTATGAAAATGCCTAAAAACAAAGAACAGGAAACACAGGTGCATATTGGAAATTCCATTAAGCGTTTGTTCAAGTCACCAAAGTTTGTTTGGGGCGTTATTGCTCAAGCGTTTTATGTTGGCGCACAAATTATGTGCTGGACCTATTTGTACCAATATGCCGAATCTATCGGTATCGATAATCAATCGGCTGTAACCTATGGCATTAGTGCCTTGGTAATTTTTTTAACGGGCAGATGGATTGGCACAGCCCTGTTAAAATATGTAAATAGCGGTCAACTTTTATTTTATTTTTCAATTGGTGCATTGCTTTGTACGGCTACCACCATGTTTGTTACGGGAATAGTTGGACTTTATGCTTTGGTGGGCATTTCATTTTTTATGTCTATCATGTTCCCAACCATTTACGGTATTGCACTTGAAGGCCAAGGGGAAGATGCTAAATTTGGAGCAGCATTTTTGGTTATGGCCATAGTAGGGGGTGCGCTTATGCCAACATTTCAAGGAATGATTTTGGATTTGGGAGGTATTGGCTATACCGATATTACTATTTTGGGGGTTCCCGAGGTTAACTTTTCATTTATTCTACCAGCACTCTGTTTTGTGGTAATTGGTTATTATGGGGTGGGAGTGTATAAAAATAAGTTTGCAAAATAAAAACCAAAGGATACTGCTTCATTCTTCATTAATGCAAATAACTTTAATGGAAGTTACCAAAAATACTAAAGCCCAACCACAACCTTATAAAGCTTGCTCAACCCATTTTCACCCGTATTTAAATACGTTGCCAATTCGGTGGCATTTTTAAAAGCTTTGGGCTTTAGGTTGTCCCTACGACTGGTAAAGTAAAGGGTTTGGGTGGCTTCATCGTAAAACGGACAGTACTCCATAAAGGGGGTATTAATAACATTGCCTAAGTTTTTTGCAGTTTGCCACTGGCCATTGGCATCTTTTTTAGAGAGGTATAAATCGCCACTACCATAGCCATCTTCAGCACGGTACTTGGTATATATTAAAAAGGTTTCGTTTTCCGATACAAAAGCATTAAACTCATACCCATCGCTGTTTATAGCCGTACTTAATAGTTTGGGTGGTGCATAAGCATTTCCTTGCCATGTGGCCATGTAAATATCGTCCTTGCCCAAACCATTAGGGGCATCCATTGTAAAATATAGGTTATTGTTCTTGCTTAAACTGGGGTAAAACTCATCCAGTTCAGAATTTACAGGTGGTCCTAAGTTTATGGGAGCAGACCACGGCGCTGTTTTCAAATGGCGTTCAACATACCAAATATCAAAGTCCTTTTTAGTTGTTAAAGTACTATCAAGAGGTCGGTTAGATGCAAAATACAAACGCTTGCCATCCTGCGATAAAAAAGGTTCCATATACATAAACCCATCATTAAAAGGCAGCAGCACAGGGTGGCTCCATGTGTTCTTAACCTTTGTTACACAGGCAATTTGCGAAATGTTTCCGTTAACACTTTGTATGGTAAAATAGGCTTCATTACCAGTTTTAGATACGCACAGGTCGCGCAGATTTAAAAAGTCACTCAAATCGGCATCAAAAGCCATAACCTTTATAGGCTCTTGTGCCAACAGTAAGGCAGGCAAAAAAATAACAAAAGCTAAAAGACGTATAACCATAATAAAGATTTTAAAGTAAAAAATCTGTAGCAGGTTAAAGATAGTATTTTTTGAAGATAACTAGGGTTGGCAGTACCCACTGGTTTTAAATTAGTAGAAATGGTGTTTTTTACTCAGTTTGTTTTTATAAATTCACTTGAAAGTTCAGAATTAGGGAGTTTTAGTAATAAAGTATCTTTTTCCCGATTCAATTTATATTCTAGACTAAAATCGGTTACTAATTTAGGGTCACTACTTGCAGGTTGCGTGTAATAAATTTTTGTTCCATCACTTTTCCAAGAAAATTTTGTTGTCTTTTCCCAAGCATGGTACATCATAGAATCCTTAAAAAAATGCAATGCTACAGTATTTGCACTTTTTGTAGAAATCCAATGTCCTAGTAAGTCTTTGTCATTGTCCTTATCTGTACAACTTTGTAATAAGAGAATTGCCAAAGATATTTGGATTATGGTTTTCATTCAAATTAATTATTTATTTACAACCAAGTACTACTCATTTTCAAGCCCCTACCGAAGGCGTATTGCCCAACATACAATCCCGTAAAAAGCTAAACGCTCTAGAAATATGCCCCTCAACCGTTTTTTTAGATATGCTAAACTTTTCGGCAACCTGGGCATAGTTCAATTTAGCAATTTTATTTGTAATAAACACCTTTTTACAACGTTTGGGCAGTTCCTCAATACAGGCATCCAGTTTTTTAAGTTGCTGGGTTTTATAATCATCATCCATATCGGTGTAACGGTTTACAGCCGTTTTAAGATATTCCATTAGGGCCTCACTACGGTGTTGTTGCTTTCTGCGTGAACTTATAAAATTATTGTAAACCGATTTGTATAAATAGCTTTTAAAAGAAGTTGTTACCACTATGTTTTGGCGGTTGTTCCATAACTTAATAAAAGTTTCCTGTACAATATCTTCAATAATATTTTTATCTTTAGTATAACTGTACAAGTAGCCACACAACTTATCATAATAGGTTGTGTACAAGTGCTCAAACACCTTTTGGTCCCCCCGTTTTAGGGCCTTGAGTGTATTATTAATATCGTCTTGATCTTGGCTCATTTTAAGGAACGTAAAAACAATTTACTTTACAAAAATGAAAAAAATAAAAACAAAATAGGGGGTTTTTACAATTATTTGCGTCATAGGTACAAATAAGCGTCAAAAAAAAATGAAGCAGCACACCATAGATCGTTTAATAATAAAGCTTTTAAACAATACCCTGTCTGAAAGCGAAGCCACGCAGCTAACCGCATGGCTTCAGGAAGATACCCGCAACCAAACCTACTTTAACCAATTTGTAGAAATACATTGCTTAGTACAATCTAAAACAACCTTTAGCCACCAGTTACCATTACAAAAGGCCAAGCAGCATATAGCAGGCAAAACCAAAAAACGTTTTGTACCCTATTACAAATACGCCGCCGCCGCTATTTTTATTGGGCTGTTAGCAGTTGGCTATTGGTTTACCCAACACCCAACACCCAATACCCAACACCCAATAATAGTCAACAACCAAATACAGCCCGGCACCAACAAAGCCACCCTAACCCTAGAAGACGGTTCGCTGGTCGTGTTAGAAAAAGACAGTGTGTACCAAACCGCCAACGCCACCAGCAATGGCAAAGCCATAACCTACACAATCAACCACAACAGTGAGCAACCCAACACCCAACACCCAACACCCAACACCAATACATTAACGATTCCAAGAGGCGGCCAATACCAATTGGCTTTAGCCGATGGCACCAAAGTATGGCTTAACTCCGAATCGCAAATAACCTACCCCGTAGCCTTTACAAAAGGTCAGCCCCGCGAAGTCACCCTTGTTTACGGCGAAGCCTATTTCGATGTTTCCCCTGCTACCGAACACAACGGTGCGCATTTCAAAGTTTTAACGCCGTCATTGCGAGGAACGAAGCAATCTCCCAACACCCAAATAGTCGAAGTCCTAGGCACCGAATTCAACATCAAAGCCTACAAAGACGAAACCAACATATACACAACGTTAGTAGAAGGATATGTGGCTGTCACTGCCAACACCCAACACCATACACCCAACACCCAACACCTAACACCCAACACCCAGTCTACCCTCAACAAAACCACCAACACCCTTAGCATTACACCAACCGATGTATACCGTGAAATTGCCTGGAAAGACGGCATATTCAGTTTTAGGAACAAACCGCTAAAAGACATCATGAAAGTCCTATCCCGTTGGTACGATATGGATATTCAGTTTACAGACAAAGCTTTAGAGACCGTCACCTTTAATGGCGTACTAAATAAAAATCAAGACATTATAGAAATACTAGATATTATAAAAACCCTAAACCAGGTAAATTATGAAATACATGGCAAGCAAGTTATACTTAGGTGAGTTGAAAGTGAAAAGTTAAAAGTGAAAAGTGAAAAGTGAAAAGTGAAAAGTGAAAAGTGAAAAACTAAAAGTGAAAAACTAAAAGTGAAAAGTGAAAAATACCGCGTAGCGGTTTAAGCATTGTAGCAAAAATGTTATAACGCTATATAAATTCCCCGTAGGGGATAAACAAAAACAACTAAAAGTGAAAACAAGTTATGAGTTCAGAGTTCAGAGTTCGGAGTGTCTAATAATCGAAAAATCTAGTAATCGAGAAATCTAAGACTAAAAGTGAAGAGTGAAAAATACCGCGTAGCGGTTCAAGCATTGTAGCAAAAAAATTAAGATAGAACACCAATTCCTCGTAGAGGATAAACAAAAACAACTAAAAATGAAAAACTATTTTATATAAATAAGTAAACAATTTAAATTAAAAAGTAATAATAAGTATATTTATGGAAGCCAGAAGCTAGAGGCTAGAGGCTAGAAGCTAGAAGCCAGAAGCCAGAAGCCAGAAGCTAGAAGCTAGAAGCCAGAAGCTAGAAGCCAGAAGCTAGAGGCCAGAGGCGAGAAGCCAAAAGCTAAAAGTGAAAAACTAACCACTAAAACCACAAATTATGAAACAACAACATCCAACATAACAATTATGAATTATGAATTCAGGATTCAGAATATAGTGAGTTTAGAGTGAGCAAGCCTTTGCGCCTTTGCGAGACAAAAACCTCTAAACCAAAAAAAGAGAGCGAAGCCAAACATTTGCGGTGTACCAGCTTCAACCCTCTACTTAGTATTAATTAAAAAAGTTTAACCAATACAAAACAAATTTATGGAAATTAACTGTATAACAACACCTTTTTATATTAAAAAGGGTGTCTTAAAACTCCTTATGAGAACCTTTATATTCTTATTTTGTACCGCCGTGTTTAGCTTGTCTTCAGGCGACATCCTCTCGCAAAATACCAAGGTAGTTATAGATACCGACCGTACCCTTACGGCCGATGAGGTCTTTAATCTCATAGAGCAACAAACCGACTACAACTTTATGTACCAGGCCGATTTGTTTAAAAACGCCCAACCACTACACCTAAAAAAGGGCACAGTAAGTGCCGCTAAGCTGTTAAGGGACATTGTTACCCAAGGTCATTTTAATGTAATACTTACCGAAAACGATGCCATTATTATTAAAGACGGCCGTACCATACAGCAAATACAGGTAACCGGTACGGTTACCGATGCCCAGGGCCTAGGCATTCCCGGCGCCACCGTACTTATTAAAGGCACTACCAAGGGGACTGCTACTGACCTAGATGGGAATTATAGCATTACCGTACCCAACCCCGAAAATGTATTGGTGTTCTCGGCATTGGGGTTTGGTACGCAAGAGGTAACTGTAGGAAGCCAACGTACCATTAATGTATCACTTAAAGAGGATATCAGTGAATTGGATGAAGTGACTATTAATGCGGGGTATTATAAGACGTCTAGACGGACTGCTACAGGGAGCATTTCAAAAGTTTCATCAGAAACTATTGAAAAGCAACCCGTAAGCAACCCTTTGCAAGCTTTACAAGGAAGAATGCCAGGTGTTAATATAAATCAATGGGATGGACTTCCTGGTGGTAATATTAAAGTAGAAATACGTGGTCAGAATAGTTTGAGGTCAAATGGAAATGATCCGCTATATATAGTTGATGGTATTCCTTTTACTTCCACAAGTTTAAAATCTGTCTATACAGAATCCCCTTTTCTTAATAGAACTAGTCCCTTGAACTCTATAAACCCCAGTGATATTGAAAGCGTAGAAATACTAAAAAGTGCTGATGCAACAGCTATATACGGATCTCGCGGAGCAAATGGAGTCATATTAATTACAACAAAAAAAGGATCAGTAGGTAAAACAAAAGTGGAAGTTAATACCTATACAGGTTTAGGTGAAGTATCAAAAAAGATAGATTTGCTAAATACCGAACAATATCTTGAAATGCAATTAGAAGGAATTACAAATAGTGGCTATGAGTCATTTTTAATTCCTGAATATGCATCGTTTTTTCCTGACATCATGATATGGGATCCTAATCGATATACAGATTGGCAAGAAGTACTTATTGGTGGTACTGCTCAAATAACAAATACACAAGTAGCAGTTTCTGGAGGAAATGAAAGTACACAGTTCTCAATTAGTACTGGCTATTATAAAGAGAGTACTGTTTTTCCAGGGGATGGCAATTATCAAAAGAAATCAGGCCATTTTAACTTTTCACATGTTGCAAACAATAAAAAATTTAGAGTCAATTTTTCTACCAGTTATGTTTCAGACAATCATAATTTGGCTGCTATTGACTTTACTTCTCAAGCAATATTGCTTCCACCAAATGCACCTGCAATTTATAATGAAGATGGTTCTCTAAATTGGGAAAGTTCAACATGGCAAAATCCTTTTGGACAATTACTAAGAACATATAAAACCAACACTGACAATTTAATTTCTAATTTGGTTTTAAGCTATGATATAACAAATAGCTTAACTTTTAAGACTAGTATGGGTTATACTAATTTGCATTTAAAAGAAAAATCTCTTGTCCCTATTAGTTCTTTAGATCCTTTTTATAACCCTACTGGTTATTCCCGATTTGGAGATAACATGGTTAAAACTTGGATTTTAGAACCTCAAATAGAATATCAAAATAAAATAGGTAATGGGATTTTAAAAATTTTAGTTGGATCAACCATTCAAGATAGTCAACAGGAATCAAGCTCTCTCTTTGCTTCAGGTTATACAAGTGATGCTTTATTAGAAAACTTAAAAGCAGCACCTAATATTGTTGTAAATGATACAGGTTTTAATGAATATAGGTATAACGCAATATTTGGAAGAATTAATTATAATCTTAGTGAAAAATACATCTTAAATATTACAGGTCGAAGAGATGGTTCTAGTCGTTTTGGGCCAGACAAGCAATTCGCAAATTTTGGAGCAATTGGAGCAGCATGGCTTTTTTCAAAAGAAAATTTTATTAAAAATGCTATCCCTTACTTAAGTTATGGAAAATTAAGAGGAAGTTATGGTATAACGGGAAATGATCAAATTCCAGATTATGGATATTTAGAAACTTATTCAGCAACCTCTCAGGTTTATAATAACTCTTCAGCATTGATTCCAACACGTTTAGCCAACCCTGATTATTCTTGGGAAACCAATAAAAAATTTGAGATAGGTATAGACTTAGGGTTTAATAGTGATAAAATAAGTATATCTACTAGTTATTACAAAAACAAATCATCAAATCAACTAGTTGGATATTCCCTTTCTAAAGTAACAGGCTTTTCTTCTATACAATATAATCTTCCGGCAACACTTCAAAACTCAGGATTTGAAATTGAATTAAAAAGCACCAATATTAATAATAAAAAATTTTCTTGGGATACAAATTTTAATATTACAATACCCAAAAGTAAGTTAGTTTCATATCCCAACATAGAAGGATCATCATATTCAAATAGATATCAAGTAGGTTCCTCTTTAGACTTAGTAAAAACATATCATTATACAGGTGTAGACCCTGATACTGGATTTTACTCATTTGAAGATGTAGATGATAGTGGATCATATGGCACACCTGACCTACAATTCTTGAAAAAGGTAGGAGAAAAATTCTTTGGAGGAATATTGAATACTTTTCAGTACAAAGGGCTACAACTAGATGTTTTTTTTCAATTTGTAAAGCAAACGGCGCGTGATTACAGGTCTTCTTTTTCCCCACCAGGCTCTTTTGGGAATCAACCAACTTTAGTTTTAAACCGTTGGCAAAGCCCTGGTGATAATTCAGACATTCAAGCATTTTCATATGACGGTGGAACATACTCAGCAATGTTAAACAGTGATAAAGTAATAACTGATGCCTCATATATTAGACTTAAGAATTTGTCTTTTTCTTATAGCATTCCTAATAAATTGACATCTAAATTAAAAATATCAAATAGTAAGATTTATGTTGAATCACAAAATTTATTTACTATAACTAATTTTTTAGGAGATCCTGAGACCCGAAACTTGAGAGTATTGCCTCCTCTGAGAGTTATTGCATTGGGCTTACAAGTAACATTTTAACATTTAAATATTATGAAAGAAACAAACTATACAATAAAGTCAATTTATCAGACGCATTTATTATTTATAATGATAATATTTATCACATTTTTCTCATGTGAAAATCTAGTTGAAATAGACCCCCCTAAAGATCAAATTATTTCAGAAACAGTTTATAACGATGATGCAACAGCTTCTTCAGCAATTAAAGGCATCTATGTTGAAATGATTAATAGCAATACTTCCTTTTCTTCGGGCGGTAATGGAAGCGTTGCTTATTTTACAGGATTGTCTTCGGACGAACTATTTAGCCACACAAGTTCATCTGATAGAAATCAATTTTTCTTGAATTCAATAATTCCAACTAACCCCTATATAAGCAGTGCACTGTGGGACAAAATGTATGAAATAATATATTATTCAAATGCTGTTATTGAAGGTTTAGAAAATTCTTTTTCAGTATCTGAAAATCTAAAAAATCAATTAATTGGAGAAGCTAAATTCATTCGAGCATTCTGCCACTTCTATCTATTGAATTTATTTGGGGAAATTCCTTTGGTTGTTTCAACCGATTATCGAATTAACAATGTAGCACCTAGGTCAATAGAATCAAAAGTATATCAACAAATAATAGAAGATTTAAAGGATGCTAAAACCAAACTGTCAGAGGATTATTCGTTTTCTAATGATGAAAAAACAAGACCTAATAAAAGTACGGCTTCAGCATTGCTATCCAGAGTTTATTTATATACTGGTGATTGGCAAAACGCAGAAATAGAATCAACTTCTATTATTGAAAATGTGGTGTTGTATAAATTAAATAATGATCTTGAAAATGTTTTTCTTAAAAATAGCTCTGAAGCAATTTGGCAGTTATTGCCTGTGATTCCAGAATATAATACTTATGAGGCAAGGCTTTTTCATACAACCTCATCTAATAGCAGAGGTTTAGTTTCTTTAACTTCGAAACTTGCTAATAGTTTTGATAGTAATGATAAACGAAGAATTGTATGGGTTGATAGTTTAAGGATTAATGGGAGTGACTATTTTTATGCTCATAAATATAAAGTTCAAAATAGCGGAGCTCCACTTACCGAGTATTCCATGGTATTTAGACTGGCCGAACAATATTTGATTAGGGCTGAGGCAAGAGCTCAGCAAAACAACATTTCTGGCGCCAAATCTGATATTAATGTAATTAGAAATAGAGCTGGTTTATTAGATACTGAAGCTAATAATAGCACATCTCTTTTAGAAGCAATTAGGCAGGAAAGATATGTAGAGTTATTTACCGAATGGGGGCACCGTTGGTTGGATTTAAAACGGACTGGTGAGGCCGACTCTGTACTTAGTTCTTTAAAAAGTGACTGGCAATCTACAGATGTATTATATCCTATACCCGAATCAGAAATACTGAATAACCCTAATTTAACTCAAAACTTAGGATATTAATGAAAAGTATAATTAGTTTATTTTTAATTCCAGTTTCATTCTTTTTGGGAGCTCAAAACAATGAAAACAAGAGTTATCCAGTAATAGGAAAGGAAATTCCAGAATTTTGCTTTCAAGATGTCCAATATTATGTTGATACTAATATTTGTTTATCTGAACTTAAAGGTAAGCCTATGATTATTGATTTTTTTTCATTAGGATGTATTTCTTGCTTTACTAGTTTTCCAAAAATAGGAGAATTAAAAAAAGAATTTGGAGATCGGTTACAGATATTATTAGTGGGTACAACTAATAATAAATATCATGACGAAACGAAAGCTTCATATGAAAAATATAAAGAAAAATACAACCTGCCATTTCCAGTTGCTTATGATTCAATTATATCCAAACAATTTAAGATAAAAGGTGTTCCTTATGTGATTTGGATTGATAAAGAAGGTTTTGTGGAAGCTGTGACAGGATCTTCTGAAGTTAACAAAGACAATATTCAATTGTTTTTAGATAATCAATCTTTTGAATTTACAAACCTCAGTTATGACAGTGAAAATGTAAAAGAAAATAATTTTGACTATAACAAACCTTTTCTTGTCAATGGGAATGGAGGTAGAGATACAGACTTTGATCAAAGATCTTTGTTCAGAAAAAAAAGAGACAATAAAGGTCATATGTTTCTTTTTCAATGGGATATCAAAGGATATGAAATCACAAAAACACAATTTCAAGTTTTAAATATTCCTTTTTCTATGCTATATAGGTTTGCCTTTTTTGGAAATGGAAGTTGGGGTTACGGTAATGACTCCCTATATGCAAATTATTACTATCATCCAATAATAGAAATTAAAGACAATACTGGTAAAATAAATAAAGTTAGAGAATCTCAATATGATTATAGTTTAATTCTTCCTGAATCTCGAATTACTAAAGATAATATTATGGGTATAATGCAACGAGATTTACAGAATTACTTCGGATACATAGCCTATACAGAAATCCGAAAAATGCCATGCTATAAATTAGTTAAAATCAAAAATAGAAAAAATAGTATAAAAACTAAAGGAGGCACTAAATCAATGAATAATGGGTTTGATGGAATAAATTATACCAATGTATCAATAGATGTTTTATTATCTAATCTTGACTATAAATTATCTAAATACACTAAAAATTATCCGCTAATAGACGAAACAAGAATAGAAGGAAATATTGATATTTATTTCGAAGCTGTTATGACTGATTTTAATGAAGTAAAAAAAGGGTTGCAAAAAAACGGCCTAGACCTGATAAAAGGAGAAAAAGAAATGAAAGTCCTAGTCATAAGAGACCCCAAACCAAAAACCAAAACCCTAGAGCAATAAAACCAAAACCCCACTGCAACCCCCTAAGGATGCATTACAAATTTTGACATTTGTTTTTATTGCGCATCCTTATGGTCGCAGTGGGTTTTAAAACAACAACATACCTCCCTTAAAAAGTGCCCAAATCCCGTCTAGGGCACTTAAACAAACTAAAATCTTACACTAATAACACTTAAGTACGAAATAATTTTATAAAAAGTTTTATATTCCTTTGGTATTTATGAATTGTTTTATATATTTACATATATAAATACACAATTACAACAGGCCACGGTAAAAAGACCTACAACTAAAACTAAATACACATGATTACCAAATCTATCAAAAGCCCGCTAACGGGCTCTAGGTACCACTTACACCGGCACATGGCTGCCACCATCCACAGCCCGATAACATATAAACACCCAGGGGCGAACAGGCCCATTGGGCACATCCCAAAAGCAGGCACAGCAAAAAAAACAGACCTAAACTAAAACCATATATTTATGAACAAATCATTACCCATATCCCTGTGGGCCAGGATGTCGCGCCCCATCTGGAAATTTCTGGGCTGGGCCCTGAGCCTGCTCATGCTGCTCATCAACCTGGTCCAGTTACAGAACACCCGTAGCCTACAGCACAAGCTACAGGCGGCCGAGCAGCGCATACACAATGCCCAGGAACAGTTGGTACAGGCCCAGGAGTACCTAAACGAGGTACAGCAAAAACTCTACCTGTACGAGGCCCGCGACCGGGCCACCAATACCGAGCTGGACACCCTGCTGCTGCAGTGGAAAGACAAATTGTTGAACCTAAAAGATTCCCTTAACCATTATGAAAAGCCCTAAAGGCCCAAGGGCACTGGAGGTCATCACCAAAGTGCCCGCCATAGACGTAGCAGAGCAGATACTCGAGCCCGTAAAAAGGTCACGCGGCAGCATTACCCTGTTGGAATGGCACCTTAGGGACCATGCCATCCACATGACCCTGGACGCCACCGCCACAAGGCTGTGGGCCCTGGCCCATGCACTGGCCGATATGCCCGAGGTGCGGGAGGTGGCGTGGAGCCTGTTGTGAAATGGAGTAAAGAGAGGTTGACAGTCGCAGTCACAGTACTTGAAAGACCACTATTTATAATCTAAAAATCGAACTATCTAAAAATCGAACTATCGAAAAATAAACAAAATGAAATACACTTTACTAATAGCCCTACTAACAGCCAACATGGCCCTGGCACAAACCAAGGGTCCACAGGCAACCGACAGCATTGCCGTGCCATTGGGTGCCCCCTGCCGGGAGGCCATGACCAAACTGCTGGAACAGGAAACCCAACAGATCGAACAGGTGCAGGAACTCCTTAAACAGAAGAACGGCAACATCCAGGACCTGTTACAGTACATCAAGAACAGCAACCTAAAGATCAAGACCCGCTTGTTGCTTACCGACATGAAACTATCGGAAATGCAAATACAGCTGCTAAGTACCCAAGAAACCCTAAAGCAGCAGGAACGCCAGAACCTTTGGCGCCTGGTGGGCGCTGGGGTTGGGGGTGTTGCCTTAGGGGTAATAACGGGATTGGTGATTAGTCATTAGGGAGGTACAATGCAGCGTCTTGTAGAAAGTAAAAAGTTTGTTATTCAAAGGGAGGCAACGACCGAAGAATCTCAACTTGAAAGGGACAGTTAAACTAAAAACCAGCCTGCTGGCAAGCAGGTGAAAATTGAAAAACTAAATATTAACCATTAAAATAGAAAATTATGGATTACACAACGTATGACAACAAACTAACAACTGAAGACCCAAACGACCGTTCGGGAAAAGTTATTAACCTGATTATGCGAAGCCTACAGGATAATATGAACGAGGCTACCCGCAGCGGATCGATTTTAAAACCAACCGAATTTACGGCCTGCCACCATGCCTATTGGGGTTATGTGGCCGACTGTATTAGTAAGGGGGAAGGCTACTCTGATGATTATCTGGACATTCGTTACGACATCAATGGGGTATTTGTAAATATTGATGACCGCTTTGATCCCGACCGACATACCGTGGTGATTACCCTAAAAATGAAAAACGTACTCACCAAGGGGCTAGCGGAAATTACCTTAAAATTTGTACCACCTACTGAGGCCGGTCCTGAGATTAACCATGTGCTAGA
The DNA here is from genome assembly GCF_059428085.1 of Aestuariibaculum scopimerae. Taxonomy (NCBI): domain Bacteria; kingdom Pseudomonadati; phylum Bacteroidota; class Flavobacteriia; order Flavobacteriales; family Flavobacteriaceae; genus Aestuariibaculum; species Aestuariibaculum scopimerae. The sequence goes on along the minus strand of NZ_CM182089.1, from coordinate 165,770 downwards.
CGAAAAAACACAACTCCAGGACGAGTACATCACCAAGGGGGATGCCATACAGATTCAAGGCGAAGACCTAAAACTGCAATACAACCTTCCGGGCGAGGGCGTGTTTCTTACCGATGTAGCTACTGGCGTAGAAACACCATTGGACGATATACGGCAAAATCACCCCAAAACCTTACGTATACACCTGCCTAATGATTTGGTGGATGGGCAGTACAGGCTTATTGTTCGTAACAGCAGGTACCAAGGAAAAAGCTTGCGGGAAGAGATTTTTGGCCCCATACTACAATTAGGAGCCTAAGCCGAATAGGCTACTCACTTAGAGGCGAGTTACCTATTCGCCTCTAGGCAAGTAGGCTAGTTGCCTAGAGGTAAGTAGCCTACTCGTTTTTTATACCCAACATATCTGGCGTAGCCACGGTTCTAAACCCGGTATGATCCGATCCCGAATCGGGCGTCATGCCCATCTTGGCCGAAATACGAAAGCTGGCGCAATATGAGGCGTGGCACAAAAACGAGCCCCCTTTAATAACGTGCTCTTGTTGGTACGGGTTGTCGGGGTTAAAACTGGTATCGGCACCCTTGGGGTTTACCAATGGGGTAGTGGGGTTTAACGTTTGGTAGTAATTTACATTAAACAAATCGCTGGTCATTTCCCAAACATTGCCCAGCATATCATAAATACCCATACTGTTTGGGGGAAACGATTTAACAGGGGCTATAAAAGCAAAGCCATCTTCAGGTATATTTTTTACAGGAAACACCCCTTGCCAGGTATTGGCATTTTGGTTTAATACCTCTGGGTTGTTGCCCCAGGTATAAATTTGGTCTACATGCTTACCTTGAGCAGCAGCTTCCCATTCAGCTTCAGTGGGCAAGCGCCTTTGGGCCCATTTGCAGTAAGCTTGGGCATCTTCAAAAGCAATGTGCACCACAGGAAAAAGATCTTTACCTTCAATAGAGCTTCCGGGGCCTTCAGGGTGCCTCCAGTTAGCACCAACTTTCCAGGTCCACCACTGGGCATAATTCCCCATATTGGCCACCTTGTTAACATCTTTATTAAAGATTAAACTGCCCGGTTGCAGTACCGAATCGTGGGGCTTGGGTGTACCTTCCGGCAGCTCCTTTTTCATGGTTTCCCAGTCAATAGGGCGTTCTGCCACCGTAACATAATCGGTAGCATCAACAAACGCCTTAAACTGTTTATTGGTCACCTCGGTTATATCAATAAAAAAACCATCCACCGTTACTTGGTGTGCAGGCTTTTCCCGTGGCATGGCATAGGTATCGTTTGTTTTGGCACCCAGTGTAAAGGTGGTTTTAGGGATCCAAACCATACCCTCAGGAGTTTTAGTAGGTGCTTGGGTGTTATTAGCATCAGGGTTTTTGGTCTGTTGCTTACAACCACAGATAGCAAGCGTTGCAAATAGCAGTATGGTTATTGAAAAGTATTTGGTCATGTTTATTTTTTTGAGGTGTAAATATAGCGAATTGGTTTTTTTTAATAGCTAGGGCTTGGCGTTAGGTTTGCCCATTGGTAGTACGCCCACTTTTTATAAAACTATGCTGTATATACAATTTAAAATTAACCCGATATACTAAATGGAACGCGATATGGGCTCCCCTCTTCTTTTCCGAAGATGGGGGGACCAAGCGTTAAAAATCTTTCCAGTGGAAAGATTTAGTGAAGGGGGCCAGGAGGCGCGCGGGCATTGTGCAACAACAATCCGGGGAGTTTTTTAGCAACAGTAAGCCTTTTTTAAAGCATAAAACAACATTTAAAACATATCTTATTTAATTATTTAAGTTTTATCTATATTCGCTTTATGTCCCAGAAAGTCCATAACAAAAAAGAGCTTGAAAATTTCCGAAAGGAATTGCGCCACAACCTGACACCTGCCGAAGCGTTCCTTTGGAAGCATTTAAAGGCCAGACAGCTTAGAGGCAGAAGATTTACAAAACAGCACAGCATAGGCTATTTTATTGTCGATTTTTATTGTGCTGCCGAACGATTGATTGTTGAATTGGATGGGGAAGTGCACAACAACCCCTTAGCAGAGGCCTATGATGCCAGACGGACCAAGTACCTGGAAAGTTTTGGCTATAGGGTTCTACGGTTTGAGAACAAAATGGTCTTTGATTCCCTGATACAAGTTTTGGATGAAATAGCCTCTCATTTTAAGGACTAAAAAACCTGTAGTGACTATCTAACTCCCCTGATAATTGCTAAAGCAATTATCGTCCCCTCTTCGGAAAAGGAAGAGAGGAGTCGTTCTACAGTGCATTAAAATTTGGGGAAACATTGAAATGATCCCCACAGATGGTTTTGCTTTCCTATTAAGGAATGACTGTTATGTGAACAAAGGTTGTTTAAAACAGCAAAGCGGTCTTGTTCCCAATTTTTCCTATCTTTCAATACACTTTTAACCTTTTGAAAACCACTAAGCTATGAAAACCAATCGCAGAGACTTTTTAACAACCGCTTTAATAGGGGGTATGGGCGCTACCATACCCAGTTTGGCATCCTGTACTACCAAGGCAGAAAAACAACAAGTAGATGAGGCCCATTTACGCTACCAAAAGATTGATGCCGCTGCCAGCCGCCCTGTTTTAAGGACGGCGCTGTTCTCGAGCCCCGTGATTATAGAGTCGGTTGATTTGCTGCGTTACAAGGACAATTTTATATGTAGGGTACGTTCTACTGATGGTGCCGAAGGTTTCTCGTTTTCTAACAGCCAAATGGAAACCCTGTACCCCATTTTTGTAAAACGCTTAAAGCCTTTTTTTATAGGGAAAGATGCCAGGGATTTAGAAGCCCTGTTAAATGAGGTGTATGTGTATAAAAGCAATTACAAACTGCAAAGCGTGGCCTTGTGGGTGCCATTGGCCACTTTGGAGTTTGCTATTTTGGATATGTTGGGCCATTTGGCCAACCTGCCTATGGGGCAATTAATAGGCGATACTGTTTACAATACCAATATTAAGCTATACCAGGCCAATAGCGAACGCTACATTACCCCCGAAGCCACTATAGAACACTTGCAGAGTGCTCTAGAAGTTTCTAACGCTAAAGCCATAAAGTTTAAAGTAGGTGGTAGAATGAGCCATCCAGAAACACCTAAGGACCGTTCGGAACGATTGATACCTTTGGCTAGAAAAACCTTTGGGGACGATATGGTACTGTGTGCCGATTCCAATGGGTCTTATGGTGTAGAAGAGGCCATAAAAATAGGCAAGATTATGGAAGCCAATAACTATGATTTTTTTGAAGAGCCCGTGCCTTTTGATTGGTATGAAGAAACCAAACAAGTGGCCGATGCGCTGCATATTAAGATAGCTGGTGGCGAACAGGAGCCTAGTATGAGAAACTTTAGATGGCTATTGGGCAATGATGCCATACAGGTTGTACAGGCCGATATGTTTTATTTTGGAGGCATGATACAGAGCATGCGCGTGGCACGTATGGCTGAGGTTTTGGGAAAAGTACACACCCCACATGTCTCTAACATTGGGTATTTATATATGTTGCATTTTGTATCGGCCATTCCCAATGCAGGCGAGTACCACGAATTAAAAGAGCCGTTTAATGACGATATGGCGTTTGAGTGTAAAACCTCTACCTTATTGCCCGGTGCCGATGGTAAGGTAAAAGTACCCACGGGCCCAGGCATGGGCGTTACTTTTGAACCTAGTTTTATAGAAAAACATGAGGTTGTAACTGGGTAGTCCGGTTTCAGTCTCAGTCTCGGTTTACAGTTGCAGTTTTCAGTATTGAGTAAGCACCGCGACCGCGACTGCGACTGAAAACTAGCCCAAAGCATTCTTGGTAACATAATACCGCCAGCCAATAATGGCCATTTGAAGTTTGTTGGCTTTAGCGAGGTCTAATCGCTTTTTAGAATAACTGGGCAAAACGGCCTTGTTTATTTTGGCTAAGATTTTAAATAGTTGCTGTTTCATGGTCTACAAAATTACTAAAAACTTATACAACGGATTTGTGGGCCAAAAAGTGAGCGCATAAAAAACCTGCAGCGGTTAAACCCTGCAGGTTTTTTTGAAGATTATTTGTTATCAGTCTTTTTTAGTGGTGATTTCTATAGCACCATTTTTAGCTTTATCGCCATATTTTTTGGTGGCTGTTTCATCCTTTATAACATTTATGCTTGTAACGTTTTCATTGTCGATCTCCTGTAATTCCTCTTTTGAAATTTCTACATCATTTAAAATATACAAGGGCTCTTTGCCATTTTGAAAGGGTCTAATAGTAATACCCGGTTTGGGTTCTTGTGTTTTTTCCTCCATGCTGTTTTTAAGCTTAATGTTTCTAGGTTCTGATAGGGCATAGCTTATAGAAATGCTGTCCTTGGAAAGCTTATAGGTTTTTGCGTTTTTTGGTTTAGCACGACCTACGGTAATTTCCCATGGATTTGGTTCTTTGCTGGTACTAACTGTAGCTTCTTGGTTTTTAGTTGAATAACTAACAGTTTTAAGGCCAGTAGTATTATTGCTTACCTTGTGTTCATTAGTATCTTCTGCTATGGTTGAAAAGCCGTAGCCATTTGCGTCTTGGTAATACATAAAAGATTTAATGGATTCATGGCCATGCATATTATAGTTTCCAGAAGATTTACTGGTTTTAAAGGTGGCCTCAATAGCCGTAATTTCATGTTTAGCGTTGCGTTTTATGTTGCTAAACGTTAGTTTAATACCCTTTTTCTTTGCTTGGTTAATGATTCTATCTAAGTCGGCATCGGTAAAGTCTTTGGTAATGATAACTTTAAAGGGTTCTGGGTCTTGAGTGTTATAGTCATTAGGTTTAACATCCCTTTGCTGTGGCGTAGTTTCTTCATTATAATCGTCTACAGGAAAATAGTCTATAGCGCTCTTATACAATGTGTGTTCTGGTACTTTGTTGGTTTCTACATAAATGGTTTTGGTATTGAAGCTCATTAAAAATAATCCCAATACAGGAATAACTAGGGCATACTTAATGCCATTGATTTTGTTTGATTTTGATTTGTGTAACATAACGATTCGTTTTTTGATTAATGAATTATAAAAATGATTGCTTAAAGCCATTTGATGGGATGGCATACTTGTTTTAAGCAAGGTGTATTGATAGCTTTTTTTGCATTGCGCTTGGTTTAAAGTGACCTGGTCTGCTATAAACTCTAAATTTTGTTTTAAATCTTTATTGTAAAGCCATATAAACGGGTTAAACCACAATACAATACAACTTAAGTGCGTCGCTACAATATCTATAGAATGGTATTGGCGGGCATGCACTTTTTCGTGTGTGAGGATATGTGCAATTTCGTCTTGTGAAAATAAATCGGGGTTATATACAATCCATTTAAAGAATGAAAAAGGCGAAGGCGTTTCTTTGGTTTCTATAAAAGTATAGCGGCCTTTTTTAATGCCTTTGTGTTTAGAGATTAAGAGGAGCAATGATGTTATGCGTACAATAAAGCGTGTTGCAAAAACAATAAAGCCCAAACCATATACAAGAGGTAGGTAGTCTATAATATTAAATGTAGAAACAACCTGGGTTGGTGCTTGCTCACTACCTTCCATTATAAACGCAGGTAATTCTACAGGTGTATAAGCCACATAAACAGGAATAACCCACAGCGGGATTAAAAAGGATGTTGCTAAGCCCAATAATAAAAACCATCGGTTAGATTCAAAAAAAGTGTCGCGTTGTAAAAACAATTTGTAACATAGGTAAAAGATGGCCACTACGGCACTTGCTTTTAATAAATATTCCATATTATTGTTTGTTTTCTATTAAAGCAATGATCTCTTTAAGCTCTTCAACACTTATCTTTTCTTCCTTGGCAAAAAAGGATACCATATTTTTATAAGAGTTGTTAAAGTAATTATCTATAGCCATGTTCATAAACCGTTTTCTATAGGCTTCCTTGCTTACAATAGGGTGGTATTGGTGGGTTTTTCCATAGGCTTGATGCCCCACATAACCTTTATCTTCTAAATTCCTGATAATAGTAGATAGGGTGTTGTAATGTGGTTTATCGGTTTTTATTTCGGCAAGCACATCTTTTACAAAAGCTTTCTCTAGCCGCCATAAAATGTGCATGATCTCTTCCTCTTTATTAGTTAGCTTATCCATATAGTTACCATGTTTTAATTTTAAAAATAGAAGAACAACAATGGGTTGTTTTAGTGCATTTCAAACATATAACTATTTTTTTAGTTATACAACTATGTATATAGTTATTTAACGAAATTTTTAGTTTTTTAACATAATAAAAAGAGGCTGTTTAAAACAGAAGGGGGGGGTAAACAGCCTCTTGAATAAAAGCCCGGTTATGGCTACTTGGTAGTCGCTATAATAGCGCCATCCTTAGCTTTGTCGCCATAAATACTCATGGCGGTTTCGGGCTTTAAATCGTCTACTGCCTTAAGCTTATTAGCCTTGGCTAAATTGTTTAAAGTTTCAAAATTTGATGTTTTACCATCAATAATAATAAGCTTATCTAAGTTTGGACTGTCCTTAAAATTGAAATGGTTGGGATTTTGGGGCTCAAAGAACCCAGGAAAACCATTGGGGGACATACTTTCAAACTGTTTTTGTATTTGGTCCCGTAATTGGTCTATGTTCAGGGATTTACCATCAAAGAAAAAGGCGTCATCATCGTTGTTAAAAAAGTCATCAAAATTAAAATGGCTAAACGACTTAAAATGTTGCCCTATGATAGAATCGTTATCAAAGGCAAACAAGTTGGGTTGGTTAAACAAGCCAAAGGCGCCCTGTTCGGTTTTACTTGGCGAAATAAACAAGGTTCCATCCTTTCGGCCAAACGTAATTTGCCCGATTGGAAACGAACTGTTTACACTGCTAACAGCTTTGTTGCTACCAGCTTTCAATTCAATTTTAAGTGCTGTTAACTCTCCCAGATCATTACGTTCTATGTTACTAAACGTAACCGCAATATCGTATTCATCAAGCATACTTTTAATCTCTTTAAAATCATCAGCACTGGCTTTCTTGTCGATAGTGACAATAACATTACCGTCTTTTAGAATGTTTTTGGAGCGTTCAGTATTTGTGGTTTTATGAGCAAAACTTTTAAAAGAAATGAAGCTTAAAATCACAATTGCCAACAGGCCAACGCCTATTTTTAATACATGTTTAGATTTCATCTGTTTATAGTTTTTAATTATTAATTGTACTCACTCTCAATTCTCAATTCTCAATTCTCTATTTCATGTTGTTATGGTTTTTTCGATTATTAGATTATTAGATAGTTCGATTTTTAGATTATAAATTAGTGGTCTTTCAAGTACTGCGACTGTCAACCTCTCTATTCCCACAATAAAATTATTGCATAATGGTTTTCATTAAAAAAGTTTAACTAAACTTTAAAATGCAAACGCATTGAGTGTTAATAAATGTGAAAATTATTTAAGGGTATAAATCTGCCGAAATGGTATATTCGCAAAAAAGTAATATTTATGAGTTTGGTTTGGGTTATCCTTGGATTTACACTTCTTGTAGTAGGGGGTGAGTTTTTAGTACGCTCGTCCGTAGCCTTATCGTTTAAGTTTAAAATATCAAAAATGGTCATTGGTATGACGGTGGTTTCGTTTGCCACCTCGGCACCAGAGCTTTTGGTAAGCTTGCAAGCAGCCTTAACGGGTTCGCCAGCCATAGCCATTAATAATGTAGTAGGATCTAATATTGCTAACATAGGGTTGGTATTGGGTATTACGGCCATGATAAGTAGTATAGCCGTAGATAAATCGTTTTACAAGCTAAATTGGCCGGTTATGGTACTGTTTAGTTTGTTGCTTTATTATTTTTTATGGAATGATGAGCAGCTTTCTGCCATAGAAGGGGGCGTATTATTTATAGGGCTGTGGCTGTTTTTAATTGTGCTGATACGTAGTACTAAGAAAGATAAGATAGCAGAAGAGGTGGATGAGTCCTTAGCCGTTGTTTCAAACTTTAAAATTGTGGTATGGTTGCTTATTGGGGCCGTGGCATTGTATTTTGGTAGTGAGTGGTTGGTAGATGGTGCCAAGGCTATTGCTTTATCTGTTGGTGTAAGTGAAGCAGTTATTGGGGTGTCCTTAATAGCAGTAGGTACCAGTGTGCCCGAATTGGCAGCTTCTATAATTGCAGCTGCAAAACAAGAAAAAGCGATTTCTTTAGGGAACTTGTTGGGGTCTAATATTTTTAATATTGCATCGGTATTGGGGCTTACTTCTATTATAAAGCCCATTCCGGTAACCGAGCCCTTAATTCTTTCTAGGGATATTTTCTGGATGCTGGGGTTTGCCCTAGTATTATTGCCTATGGTATTTTTACCCAAGCGTTTTGAAATAAATAAAATAAAAGGCTTTATTTTGGCTTTGGGATATGGTGTATTTATGTATGTACTGTTTACCAGGTCTTAGTGGTTTAGGGTAGTATAACAGATATAATAAAAAAGGGGTTACAAATTTTTGTAACCCCTTTTTTATTATGAACAAAGTAAGTAATAAACTTAATTATTAAATTTTGGCAGATTTTACAGTTTTAATAATTCTAGCTGCAATTTTGTATGGATCACCATTAGAAGCTGGACGTCTATCTTCCAACCATCCTTTGTAACCTCTTTCTACAGTGGCAATTGGAATACGTATAGAGGCACCTCTATCAGATACACCCCAAGAGAAATCTGTAATAGCAGCCGTTTCATGTAATCCAGTTAAACGTTGGTCGTTAAACTCACCATAAACAGCAATATGCTCGTCTACTACAGGACGGAAAGCTTCACAAATCTTACCGTAAACTTCTTTATCACCACAAGTTCTTAATGTAGAGTTAGAGAAGTTAGCGTGCATACCAGAACCATTCCAGTCCATATCTTTTCCTAGAGGTTTTGGGTGATAATCAATGTAGTAACCATATTTTTCAGTTAAACGGTCTAGTAAGTATCTAGCAACCCAGATTTCATCACCAGCTTTTTTAGCGCCTTGGGCGAATAATTGGAATTCCCACTGTCCGCAAGCAACCTCTTGGTTAATACCTTCAAAATTTAATCCAGCAGCAATACATAAATCAGCATGCTCTTCAACTAAATCTCTACCGTGGGTATTTTTTCCACCAACAGAACAGTAGTACATACCTTGTGGTGCAGGGTATCCACCAACAGGGAAACCTAAAGGTAATTGTGTTTTAGTATCCATTATAAAATATTCTTGCTCAAAACCAAACCAGAAATCATCATCCTCATCATCAATGGTAGCTCTACCGTTTGAAACGTGTGGTGTGCCATCAGGATTTAAAACTTCAGTCATAACCAAGTATCCGTTAATACGATCTGGATCTGGATAGATAGCTACAGGTTTTAAGATACAGTCAGATGATCCACCTTCAGCTTGTCTTGTAGAAGATCCGTCGAAAGACCAATTTCCAACTTCTTCAAGGGTTCCTTTGAAATCGTCATGCTCTTCAACTTTGGTTTTGCTTCTCATGTTTTGGGTAGGGAAATAACCGTCTAACCAAAGGTATTCTAATTTAATTTTTGCCATAATAAATATTTTATAAATGAAATAATTAGTAATAATTACACAAATATAATTTTTTCTATTGTACTGCAAATTTTATAGGGGTATTTTAAGAAATCTTGAAGTTATTTTTATTTATACCCCATTTTTTTATAGTGTATATTAAAAAAAGCATATTTTTTTATGTTAAAATTGAAAAATTGTTAATTAAGAAATTCACAATCATTCGGTGTAATATTTAGGTTATTGTTACTTTTGTGAAAAATAAATTAAATATTAGAAGCTAATGTCTACACTCCGATTTCATGCTTTAAAAGCATCCCTGTCTCACACGTCTGTAAAGGTTACAGAAACTGAGCGCCGTTCAGACCTATTTGGCAAAAATGTTTTTAACGAAAATGCCATGCGCCAATACCTAACCAAAGATGCCTTTAAAGGCGTTATGAACGCTGTTAAGATTGGAAAAAAAATAGACAGGAACATTGCAGACCAAGTGGCCTCTTCTATGAAAGATTGGGCATTGTCTAAAGGCGTTACCCACTATACCCACTGGTTTCAACCATTAACAGGAACCACGGCAGAAAAGCACGATGCCTTTTTTGAAACGATTGGCGACGGTATGTCCATAGAAAAGTTTGGCGGTAGCCAATTGGTGCAGCAAGAACCAGATGCTTCCAGTTTCCCCAGTGGTGGTATAAGAAACACATTTGAGGCAAGGGGCTATACAGCTTGGGACCCTTCTTCGCCTGCATTTATTTATGGTACAACGCTTTGTATTCCAACCATTTTTGTGGCATATACGGGCGAGGCCCTGGATTATAAAACGCCTTTGTTAAGAGCGCTTAATGCGGTTGATAATGCAGCAACCGAAGTTTGTAGATATTTTGATAAAAATGTAAAAAAGGTAACCTCGTCATTAGGTTGGGAGCAGGAATATTTTTTAATAGATAATATGCTTGCCAAAAGCCGCCCAGATATTACCTTAACGGGGCGCACCCTATTGGGGCATTCATCGGCCAAAGGCCAGCAATTGGATGATCATTATTTTGGATCTATTCCTACCAGGGCTTTAAACTTTATGCGTGAGCTGGAAACAGAGTGCATGCTTTTGGGTATTCCAGTAAAAACCCGCCATAATGAGGTAGCGCCCAACCAGTTTGAAGTCGCTCCAATTTTTGAGGAAGCCAATTTAGCAGTAGACCACAACTCGCTGTTAATGGATGTTATGGGGCGTGTGGCATCCCGCCATAACCTTAAGGTATTGCTGCATGAAAAACCCTTTGCGGGCATTAATGGTTCTGGAAAACACAATAACTGGTCGCTGTCTACCGACAAAGGTGTTAACTTGTTGGCACCCGGAAAAACGCCTATGAGCAACCTGCAGTTTTTAACCTTTTTTATCAATACCATAAAAGCGGTACATACGTATGAAGCTTTGTTAAGGGCTTCGATAGCCTCGGCAAGTAACGACCATAGGTTGGGTGCTAATGAGGCACCGCCAGCCATTATATCCGTATTTATAGGTCAGCAATTAACCAAGGTTTTAGAAGAACTTCAAGGCGTTACCAAAGGTAAGTTGTCGCCAGAGGAAAAAACAGAATTAAAGCTGAATGTGATTGGAAAGATACCCGATGTGTTGTTAGATAATACAGATAGAAACAGAACATCGCCCTTTGCATTTACAGGAAATAAATTTGAGTTTAGGGCCGTAGGGTCCTTAGCAAACTGTGGCAACCCCATGACGGTTTTAAATACCATTGTGGCAAAGCAATTAAAAGATTTTAAAGTAGAGGTAGACATCTTAATAGACAAGAAAGGCCTAAAGAAAGACGAGGCTATTTTTAATGTTTTGCGCGAGTATATTAAATCTACTAAGGCTATTTTGTTTGAAGGCAATGGTTATGATAAAGCCTGGGAAGATGAAGCGAAAAAACGAGGTTTGAGCAATAATAAAACCACACCTGAAGCCTTAAAAGCCAAGATATCAGACCAAGCAATTGCCTTATTTGAAGAGATGCAGGTAATGAGTAAGATAGAAGCCGAGGCGCGTTATGAAATTGAAATGGAGGCTTACATTATGCACATTCAAATAGAAGGGCGCGTGCTTGGGGACATTGCAAGAAACCATATTGTGCCAACTGCTGTTAAATACCAGAATATATTGATTGAAAATGTAAAAGGTCTTAAAGAAATATTTGAAAAGAAGTTTGAAACGGTATCAAAAGAGCAGGTAAACTTAATAGAGGATATTTCAAAGCACATAGAGGCCATTAATGCCAATGTAACCAAAATGACGGATGCTAGGCGACAGGCCAATACCATTGTAGATGTTGAAAAGAAGGCATTGGCGTATTGCTATGAGGTAAAACCTTTGTTTGATGAAATTCGATACCATTGTGATAAGTTGGAACTGCTTGTGGACGATGAGATATGGCCGTTAACAAAATATAGAGAATTACTGTTTACACGATAGTTATTAAATCCCGTTACAAAAGCGGGATTTTTTAATTCAAAAAAATTAAATTTGCACCACAATTCAACACTATGAGTCAAGAAGTTTCTAAACGCTACGCACAACGCGGAGTTTCGGCATCAAAAGAAGATGTGCACAATGCCATTAAAAACATAGATAAAGGCCTGTTTCCAAAAGCTTTTTGTAAAATTGTTCCAGACTATTTAACCAATGATGCTGATTATTGTTTGATTATGCATGCGGATGGTGCTGGCACAAAATCTTCCTTGGCTTACATGTACTGGAAAGAAACCGGAGATGTTTCTGTATGGAAAGGCATAGCCCAAGATGCGCTTATTATGAACATTGACGATTTGTTGTGCGTGGGCGCTACAGATAATATTATGTTGTCCTCAACTATTGGTCGCAACAAAAACTTAATACCAGGCGAGGTGATCTCGGCCATTATTAATGGGACTGAGGAATTGATCTCAGAATTAAAAGACTTTGGAGTGACCATACATTCCACAGGTGGCGAAACAGCTGATGTAGGCGATTTAGTAAGAACCATTATTGTAGATTCTACAGTAACCGCTAGAATGAAACGTCGTGATGTAATAGACAATGCCAACATACAGGTGGGTGACGTGATTGTTGGTTTGGAAAGTTTTGGACAGGCAACCTATGAAAAAGATTATAATGGAGGTATGGGTAGCAATGGATTGACTTCTGCCAGGCATGATGTGTTTCATAAATATTTAGCTAAAAAGTACCCGGAAAGTTTTGATGCTTCAGTACCCGATGATTTGGTGTATTCTGGAAATGTAAAACTGACCGATGCTGTAGAGGATGCCCCTATTGATGCTGGTAAATTGGTGTTGTCGCCAACCCGTACTTATGCACCCATTATAAAAAAAATACTATCTAAATTCAATAGCGATACTGTTCATGGCATGGTACATTGTTCGGGTGGAGCGCAAACCAAAATTTTGCATTTTGTAGATGAATTTCATATAGTAAAGGATAACATGTTCCCCATTCCGCCATTGTTCAAACTCATTCAGGCGCAGAGTAAAACCGATTGGAAAGAAATGTACCAGGTTTTTAACTGCGGACACAGAATGGAGCTGTATCTAGCTCCAGAAATTGCCGAGACTGTTATTGAAATATCAAAGTCCTTTAATGTAAATGCAAAAGTAATAGGACGCGTTGAAGCATCAAAAACAAAAAAACTTACAATAAAAAGTGAGTTTGGTGAGTTTACCTATTAAAATATCGTTATTCCAAAATGGAACGATTATTGATGAGTTAGGAAAAATGTCGTTAAAAAAATAACTAACAAAACCATGAAAAACATTTTATTGCCATTATTTGTTTGTTTTCTTTCCCAAATTATTACCGCCCAACCAGATTCATTGTTTTTAAAAGTTAAACCAGAAAAATATACAGGTCCGCAATGGGTCAATAAAAATAAAGGATCCGTTTATTTAAGTCAGGTATCCTTTCAAAACTGGAATTCTGGGGGTGCCAATTCCATTTCTGGGCTTTTGGGGTTTGAAACATCTGCCAATTATACCGATAAATATTTTTCATGGAAGAATGATGGCTTGCTAAGGTTTGGTATTAACAAACAACAATCTAAAGAGCTAAGAAAATCGGATGATTTATTGGAAATAAACTCTAACATTGGGTATAAACCAGATAGCCTTTCCAATTGGTTTTATTCTGCTCGCTTAAACTTTAGAACGCAGTTGCTTAATGGTTATAGATACCCCGATACCAGCGAACCCATATCTAGATTTTTAGCACCTGGTTATTTGTTTTTTGGTGGCGGAATGGAGTATGGGAAGCGTATTGAAAAATTATCATTTTACTTTTCGCCATTAACATTAAAAGCAACCTTTGTGCTGGATAAGGATTTGGCCAATGTGGGGTCTTTTGGTGTAGAACCAGCTGTGTACGATGAAGAAGGTAACTTAATTAAAGAAGGAGAACGGATTAGAAAAGAAGTTGGTGTTTTAGTTACCAATAGTTATGAGATGGAAGTTACCAATAATATAAACATGAAACATGAGGTGAGTCTTTATTCCGACTACATCAATAACTTTGGTAATTTAGATGTAGACTGGAAGTTGGATTTCGATTTTAAAGTTAACAGCTTTGTAAAAGCCACTTTGGGCTCTCACATACGTTATGATGATGATGTAAAAACATCAAAGCCTTCTGAAATAGAAGGGGAGTTTGATGAAGCTGGTGCTAAAGTGCAATGGAAACAGTTTTTGGGTATTGGCTTTGCAGTAGACTTCTAAAACAACAGTTACTTCTTTATTTAAATAATTTGTTAACTTTTTAATGTTAATAAAAAATTAATCATCTGTTTTTCAAGCTATTAACATTCTGTTGTTGTAAACTTTATGACTTTTGTCATGTTTTAGCTTGATAATATTTTGTTACTTTAGGGTCATTCTATAAAAACTTAAACCTAAAATAACAATGAATGTAGATATATCTAAACTTCCATCCAAAACGTACACCCAAGATGAAGCTTTTAAGGCTTCATTACACTATTTTAAGAATGATGATTTAGCCGCCCGTGTTTGGTTAAATAAGTATGCCTTAAAAGACTCCCAAGGTAACCTTTACGAGTTAACCCCCGATGATATGCACCGCCGAATTGCCAAAGAATTGGCCCGTGTGGAACAAAAGTATGCCAATCCGTTATCAGAAAACGATATCTACAACCTTATAAAAGACTTTAAATATATTGTGCCACAGGGTAGCCCTATGGCAGGTATTGGTAACCCTTACCAAATCGCATCGCTCTCAAATTGTTTTGTTATAGGAAATAAGGGAGCTTCTGATTCTTATGGAGGTATTATGAAGATTGACCAAGAGCAGGTACAGCTTATGAAACGACGTGGTGGGGTGGGCCATGATTTATCGCATGTTAGGCCTAAAGGCTCAGCGGTTAAAAATTCAGCATTAACATCAACAGGGTTGGTGCCTTTTATGGAACGCTACTCTAACTCCACTAGAGAAGTGGCACAAGATGGTAGGCGAGGTGCTTTAATGTTATCGGTTTCCATTAACCACCCAGATTCTGAAGATTTTATTAATGCCAAATTAGAACAAGGCAAGGTGACGGGGGCCAACATATCCGTAAGAATAGACGATGCCTTTATGGAAGCGGTTAAAACCAATACAGACTATATACAAAAGTATCCTGTGTTTAGTGAGCATCCTAAAGTTTCAAAAACGATTGATGCCAATAATTTATGGAAAAAGATAGTGCACAACGCTTGGAAATCGGCCGAACCAGGAATTTTGTTTTGGGATACTATTATTAATGAATCCATTCCAGATTGTTATGCCGATTTAGGCTTTAATACCGTATCTACAAACCCTTGTGGCGAAATACCCTTGTGTCCCTATGATTCCTGCAGGTTATTGGCCATTAATTTATTTTCATATGTAGAGCAGCCATTCACACCATCGGCTAAATTCAACTTTAAGTTGTTTAAAAACCATGTGGCCGCAGCACAACGTATTATGGATGATATTATAGATTTAGAGCTGGAAAAAATTGATAATATCTTAGCGAAGATTGATGCCGATCCAGAATTGGATGAGGTAAAAGGCACCGAACGCAATTTATGGATTAATATAAAACGAAAAGCTGAAGAAGGGCGTAGAACTGGTATAGGTATCACCGCCGAAGGGGACATGTTGGCAGCTTTGGGCATACAATATGGAAGTAAAGCCGGCAATGCCTTTTCGTTAAAAGTACATAAAACGATTGCTATTGAAGCTTATCGTGCTTCTGTACATTTGGCAAAAGCACGTGGTGCTTTCCCCATTTTTGATGCAGAGCGAGAAAAAAACAATCCTTTTATTAAGCGCTTAAAAGAAGCCGATAGTAAATTGTACTATGAAATGTTGGAGTACGGCAGACGTAATATAGCCTTGCTAACTATAGCACCTACGGGTACTACCAGTTTAATGACCCAAACAACTTCTGGAATTGAGCCCGTATTTTTGCCCGTTTATAAACGCAGACGTAAAGTAAACCCTAATGATAAGAACGTACGTGTAGATTTTGTAGATGAGGTAGGCGACTCTTGGGAGGAATATGTGGTGTTCCACCATCGTTTCAAGCAATGGATGGAGGTGAATGGTATAGATACTACCCAAAACTTATCGCAAGAAGCTATCGACAATTTAATTAAACAATCGCCTTACTACAAGGCTACTTCCAATGATGTAGATTGGTTAAGTAAGGTGTCTATGCAAGGCGCTATACAAAAATGGGTAGACCACTCTATTAGTGTTACCATTAATTTACCCAATGATGTTACTGAAGACCTGGTAGGCGAGCTATATTTAAAAGCATGGGAAGCAGGCTGTAAAGGCGTAACCGTATATCGGGATGGTTCGCGTTCTGGTGTATTGATTTCCAATGACGAGAAAAAAGAGGAAGAACCCAATAATATTCTAACGGCTTTTCCTAAAAAACGTCCGCAAGTTTTGGAAGCCGATGTGGTGCGTTTCCAAAACAATAAGGAAAAGTGGATTGCCTTTATAGGGTTGATTGATGAAAAACCCTATGAGGTATTTACTGGTTTGGCCGATGATGAAGACGGCATTTTAATCCCGCGTTGGGTGAATACGGGGCTTATCATTAAAAACCGAAACGAGGATGGGACATCGCGTTACGATTTTCAGTATAAAAATACAAGAGGCTACAAAACGACTATCGAAGGCCTGTCGCATAAGTTCAACCCAGAGTTTTGGAACTATGCTAAGTTGATTTCCAGTACTTTGCGCCATGGGATGCCTATTGATAAAATAGTGGATTTAATCAATAGCTTACAATTGGACAGTGCATCCATCAATACCTGGAAAAATGGTGTGGTTCGTGCCCTAAAACGTTATGTTGAAGATGGCACTAAAGCCAAAGGTCAGCGATGTGATAGTTGTAAGTCGGAAAACTTAATTTATCAAGAAGGTTGCCTAACTTGTAAAGATTGTGGATCTTCAAAATGCGGATAATTAAAAACTGCAATTAATAATTTATTAGACCTGTTAGGTTTTAAAACCTAACAGGTCTTTTTGCCTAGCGTTCGGTTTGAGGAAAAGCACTTTAATTTTAGATGGAAAATTGAAGTCGAGGAGGTTGGTTTCAATAAAATTAATTGCCTAATGCCCCTACGCTTAAATACCTGTAATCCTCAAGTTCAGTAAGTGTATTAATGAGTTTTGTGTTACCATTTTTTATCAGGTAAATAGCGTCTGAAATGTCGATGGTATGCCTGTACATATGATCAGTGATTATAATGGCTTTTTGCTTTTTCTCTTGGGATATCAAGGTTTTAATTTTGTCAATGTGCAATGGTGCAACATGAGAAAAAGGTTCATCCAACAAGATGAGCTTTTTGTTGCTTTTTAGGGTAATATAGAATTCTATTATTCGCCGTTCACCCCCGGATAGTTTTCCAAATTTTGTATCTCTAAAGATTGAGAAATCTTCAAAATGGTTTACAAATTCAGACCAGTTTACTCTAAAAAGTTTAAAAGCTGCTTTAATTTTTAAGCTATTAGGGATAAAATGATGTTGTGGTAAATAGGCAACAAGATTTGTTCGGTAAAGTGGTTTCAAAATAGGTTTGTGATCTATTCTTATAAGTTTGTATTTAGGTTTTAGGTTACCAAAAGCAATATTAAGTAAACAGCTTTTGCCACAACCATTGCTTCCTAAAACCCCAGTGATTTTCCCAGTTTCCGCCTTGAGATAAATACCGTTTAAAATGCGTTTGCTTTTAAAGTAAAGCTCAACGTTGTCGATTTCAAATATCATGTAAACTCTTTAAGTATTAGCAGAATGGGTAGTGTTAAAAATAAATCGATAATGTAAAAAACTAAAAATAGTAAAAATGGAGATATTCCCAAATTTTTATATAAAACAAAGGTTTGCTTGGCCTTGGTTTCATTAATAAAGTACCATAGAAAACCAACTAAAAAGAGTTTTATCGCCTGCACCAAAAATATTTCATTTTTGCAAAGGGGAAGTAGGGCCATGCTAAGCACAAATGAATAATGCATAAACCGCTTGTAAAACACAAATATTGATGATAATTTATGCATCATGATATTAATAACGGTTCAAATAAATAAATATTTTAACAATTGTAGATATCAAGAGGTTGTAAATATTAAGAATTCATAAATTATCGTATTTTTGGGGGCACAATTAAAAAGGTAAATGTTAGACAAATTAGAAATAGTAAAGCAACGATTTGATGAGGTGAGTGATTTGATCATTCAGCCAGATGTAGTAACTGACCAGAAGCGATACATAGCATTAAACAAAGAATACAAAGACCTTAAGGTTTTAGTAGATAAACGAGATGAATACATAGAAGTTACCAATAATTTAAAAGAAGCTGAAGATATTATTGCAGAGGGCAGCGACCCAGAAATGGTTGAAATGGCTAAAATGCAATATGATGAAGCTAAAGAGCGTATTCCAAAGTTGGAAGATGAAATTAAGTTTCTTCTCATACCAAAAGACCCTGAAGATTCTAAAAACGCGGTGGTAGAATTGCGCGCAGGCACGGGCGGTGATGAAGCTAGTATTTTTGCTGGAGATCTTTTTAGGATGTATACCAAGTATTGTGAAAGTAAAGGTTGGAAAGTTGATACGGTAGATTTTAGTGAGGGTACCAATGGCGGATTTAAAGAGATTCAATTTGAGGTTAGTGGTGAAGATGTCTATGGTACCTTAAAGTTTGAAGCTGGAGTGCACCGTGTACAACGTGTGCCACAAACCGAAACGCAGGGACGCGTACATACCAGTGCAGCAACGGTGATGGTGTTTCCAGAGGCGGAGGAGTTTGATGTAGAGATTAACCCTAAAGATGTACGTATAGACTATTTCTGTTCATCAGGTCCGGGAGGGCAGTCGGTTAACACCACCTATTCCGCAGTACGTTTAACACATATCCCTACCGGATTGGTGGCCCAATGTCAGGATCAAAAATCGCAGCATAAGAATAAAGAAAAAGCCTTTAAAGTATTGCGTTCGCGTTTGTATGATTTAGAGCTGGCCAAAAAACAGGAAGAAGATGCTGCCAAACGGGGTAGTATGGTGTCGTCTGGTGATAGAAGTGCTAAGATTAGAACTTATAACTACCCGCAAGGACGTGTAACCGATCACCGTATCGGACTTACTCTTTACGATTTATCAAACATCGTTAATGGCGATATCCAGAAAATAATAGATGAATTACAATTAGCTGAGAATACCGAAAAGCTAAAAGCCAGCGACCACGCTATATGACAACAGACGAACTGATTAAACAGATAAAAAAAAAGAACTCCTTTCTATGTATAGGGTTGGATGTCGATTTGAATAAAATTCCACAACACCTGTTAAAGGAAGAAGATGCTATTTTTGAGTTTAATAAAGCTATTATAGACGCTACCCATCATTTATGTGTTGCTTATAAACCTAATATTGCTTTTTATGAAGCCTATGGTATTGTTGGATGGCAAGCCTTAGAAAAGACCATTACGTATCTTAATGAAAAGTACCCTGATATTTTTACCATAGCCGATGCCAAACGTGGCGATATTGGTAATACCAGTACCATGTACGCCAAAGCCTTTTTTCAGGATTTAGCGTTTGATAGTGTTACGGTAGCGCCTTATATGGGGAAAGATTCTGTAGAGCCCTTTCTGGCATTTAAAGACAAACATACTATTCTGTTGGCATTGACCTCTAATGAGGGTGCTTTCGATTTTCAAACCAAGACTGTGGACGGAAAGGAATTGTATAAACAAGTTTTAGAAACCTCCAAAACCTGGGAAAATGCTGAAAACCTAATGTATGTCGTAGGAGCAACAAAAGCAGAGTACTTAGCAGACATCCGTAAAATTATTCCGGATTCGTTCTTATTAGTACCAGGCGTTGGAGCCCAGGGTGGCAACCTGCAGGACGTATGCAAATATGGTATGACGGAGGATGTTGGTTTACTTATCAACTCCTCAAGAGGTATTATTTATGCCTCCAATACAGAAGATTTTGCCCAGGCCGCCGCTAAAAAGGCGCAGGAGTTACAGCAAGAAATGGCGGGTATTTTGAAATCGCTTTAAAATGCTTCATTTGGAACGTACACCCAAACGGATTGTGTCATTAGTTCCCAGTCAGACAGAATTGTTATGTGATTTAGGGTTGGAAGCTCAATTGGTGGGCGTTACCAAATTTTGTGTACATCCTGAACCTATCAGAACCCAGGCGACCGTTGTGGGTGGCACCAAACAAGTTCATTTGGATAAGATTAAGGCTTTAAAGCCCGACATTATACTTTGTAACAAAGAGGAAAATACCAAAGCCATTGTAGAAAGCTGTGAAGCCATATGTGAGGTACATGTTTCGGATATTTATACGCTAACCGATAGTTTGGAATTGATTAGGCAATACGGAAACCTTTTTAACAAAGAAGTCGAAGCCAAAACCATTACCGATAGCATCTGCCAGGTATTTG
The DNA here is from genome assembly GCF_059428085.1 of Aestuariibaculum scopimerae. Lineage (NCBI taxonomy): Bacteria > Pseudomonadati > Bacteroidota > Flavobacteriia > Flavobacteriales > Flavobacteriaceae > Aestuariibaculum > Aestuariibaculum scopimerae. The sequence continues at coordinate 145,262 of NZ_CM182089.1, read as the reverse complement.
AAAGTTTTGAGTCCTATATAGCCAATCAGCCTGTTTTAAAAGTTGCCTACTTTATTTGGAAAGATCCTTGGATGGTGGCAGGCAACCATACTTTTATCAACCACATATTAAAACTTTGTAAATTAGAGAATGTGTATTCTGATACCATGCGTTATCCGGCAATCAATCTGGAACGTGAAACATTAAAAAAGGATGTTGATTTGGTATTGCTCTCTAGTGAACCATTTCCCTTTAAGGAAAAACATATTGAGGAAATGAAAGCGTATTATCCCCAGGCAACAATAACGTTGGTAGATGGGGAAATGTTTTCCTGGTATGGATCACGGCTTATAAAAGCCTTCCCATATTTTAAAGCTTGGCGCCAAGCTTTTCCAAAGCCAAAGCATTTGTAGGGTTCATAGCTTCTATGAATTTAATTAAACTGGCTTCCAATTCTTTTTTGCCAACTAATTTGTCGGCATTTGGTTTAATCTTCCCTACTCTACAAAAATGTGTGCTCATAACGTTCTTTTTCAGTAAAGTACGTAAATAATGCCGATTTAGACGTAAGTAGAAGGTTAAAGAATTGAAAATAAATAATTAAATTAAAACTACAGTAATCTTTTGATAGATAGGAACTTTAGTCTGTTAAGCTTATTGAGAAGTTCTATGGCTTTATATTCCGAGATATCACTCAACGCTGCGTCAGTTTGACGCAAATTGTAAGCATGCTCTACAAGTTCTTTATAACGTGTAAACAGCTTTTCTTGATTACCTATTATAATATTGGTTCTATCCATTAGACACTGTGTAACAAGTACTTAAATATACATGTTTTTATTTATAACTAAAAAAATACAGCAATTATTTTCAGTTATATGTATGGATATGTATAAAGAACAGCTTTTTAATCTTGCAAGGCAAATACTTTTCTCAATAAATCGGTGGTTCTAGATGCTACTTTGTTGCGTATTTCCTTTTCCTCTACAGCTATCATGGTATAAACGCCTTCTAAAGCTTCACCAGTAACATAGTCCGTTAAGTCTGGATTTACATCTGCCGTAAACGGAATGCTATTGTATTTATTAATTAAGTTGGCCCAAACTTGATCGGCCCCTACTTTGGAAAAAGAGCTATTGATAACAGGGTGGAATTTATCATACAAAGCAGTTTCCGTTTTATTGGTTAGATATAACGTAGCGGCATTGTCGCTCCCCAATAAAATATTTTTTGCATCGGCGAACGTAATACCTTTTACGGCATCCACAAAAATAGGGGTGGCTTCTTTTACAGCATCTTCGGCAGCTCTGTTTAAAACTTTCAGGCCTTCATCAGCTAATTTGCTCAAACCAATATCACGAAGGGCTTTATCTACTTTTTGAAGTTCATCTGGTAACAGGATTTTAACCAATTCATTTTTATAAAAACCATCAGTTTGGGTTAGTTTGCTTACTTGTTTTTCAATTCCCATGTTTAAGGCTTGCCGTAAACCAGAAGCAATTTCTTCATTACCAATACCTGCTTGAGGTAATTGATTAACAACTTGTTGTAGTTCTGCACAGGAATAAAACGATACTAGTACAGTAAGGATAATACATATTTTTTTCATAAAAGTAGATTTATAGATGCTCAAAAATACAAAAACATCCCATATAGCTTATCAATATAATTTATTTATGGATAATTACAATCCATTTATATTTAAAACCTTAAATAACAATATTTTGTAGGTTTGATAAAATTAACTATCTTAATTTGCAGGATTCTTAAAAAGAGTGTGTTATAATTTAATCATACATAATTTGTGCTAAAGCCAAACCTTAAAATAGTAAGTATTTCAAACAAGAGTTTAAAGAAGGAATTATTGATTTCGTCTGGTCAGGTAGCTTCACTAAGTGCATTTTTAAAGGATATTATTAAAGATGATGTTATGGCTATTAACACCAATTTGGGTTTAGATGTGTATTATTATGCTACTGTGTCCTACCAAGACTTAATAGTTAGTACATTTTTGTTATTGGCCAATGGCAATGCTAAAACAAAAAGCGATTTTTATATTAAAGATTTAAATACCGAGAGCGCTATAAAGGAAGCGACCCAAATATTTTTTAGAAGACTGTTTAAAAACCCGCTACTTTGCAAGAGCTATATTAAAAGCCTTTCCAACCAAATAAGTTTAAAGTACCAGGATAATTTTAAGATTATAGAAACACTTACAGCCCTATGGAAAAGTGTGCTTTTAAGCATGAACAATGACATGGGTATGGATAAGATGGCACCATTTTTAATACGTTTTCAAGATGTAAATCCAGAACAAACGGAGCGCTCTTTGTTACAGAATTTAATACAAGAAGCTTTAAGCGTGCATCGCATTAATTAACCTGTTTTCGCATTTAAGAAAAGATAACCGTTTTGTTATTATACACCATTACCTTTCTATTGGTATGTAATTTAACGGCATTAGCCAATACAATTTTTTCTAAGTCACGTCCTTTAGCAATTAAGTCGGCAATCGTATAGGAATGCGATACATGTGCCACATCCTGTTCTATAATTGGGCCGCCATCAAGCTCTTCAGTAACATAATGGCTGGTAGCACCAATAATCTTTACACCACGTTTAAAAGCCGAGTGATAAGGTTTAGCCCCTACAAAAGCCGGTAAGAACGAATGGTGGATATTAATGATTTTATTAGGGTACCTGTCTATTAACTTGCCAGATATAATTTGCATGTAACGTGCCAAAACAATAAAGTCGATATTATGTTTTTCAAGCAGTTCTAATTGTTTTTCTTCTGCCTTTAGCTTGGTGTCCTTAGTAACAGGAATGTGGTGAAACGGAATTTTAAAACTATCGGCTATTGGCTTTAAATCTAAATGATTGCTTATAATGAAAGGGATTTCTAAGTTAAGTTCGCCAGCGTTATAACGCCCCAATAGGTCATATAAGCAGTGGTCGTATTTAGAGATGAACAATGCCATTTTAGGTTTGGTTTCAGAGGAGTAAATCCGCCATTTCATTTCAAAACTATTAGCTAGTGTTGTTTCAAAAGCATTTTTAAAAGTATCTGTAGAAAAAGATTGGTGGGTAAACTCACTTTCCAAACGCATAAAGAAGATGTTTTGCTCCCTATCAACATGTTGGTCCAAATACACAATATTACCTTGCTTTTCAGCAATAAAATTGGTAACACTTGCTATAATATTGGGTCGGTCTTTACAGTATACTAAAATAGTTATCTTGTTCATGCAAGAAAAAAGTTTTATAAAGCAAAATACATGCTCTCCGGTCATTTACGTCCTCAAAAATAACCTAAAAATTAAACAAGCGGTATTTGTAATTCTAATTTTAGAAAATCATTTGTAAATAGTTTATTTTTTTGAATATTTCGTAAATTTGCACCCTGTATAATAATTTTCTTTAAAAATCATGCATATAACTCCTTATAAGCCCAAGTATAAAGTACGCATAGTAACAGCAGCCTCATTATTTGATGGTCATGATGCGGCCATAAACATTATGCGCCGTATTATTCAGGCCACTGGTGTTGAGGTCATTCATTTAGGTCATGATAGGAGTGTAGAAGAAGTGGTAAATACAGCCATTCAAGAAGATGTTAATGCCATTTGTTTAACATCTTACCAAGGCGGGCATAATGAGTATTTTAAGTACATGTACGACTTGTTACAGGAAAGAGGCGCGGGACACATTAAGATTTTTGGTGGCGGTGGTGGTGTTATATTACCTGCTGAGATTAAAGATTTAATGGATTATGGTATTTTCAGGATATACTCGCCCGATGATGGTCGTGAAATGGGGCTTCAGGGCATGATTAATGATTTGGTGAAAGCTTCTGATTTTGCTATAGGAGACACTTTAAATATAGATGTAGATGCGCTTAAAAACAAGCGTCCTGGAGACATTGCAAGAGTGATATCTTCAGCTGAAAATTTTCCAGACACCGCAAAGCCCATTTTAAAACAAATTGCCAAAATTAATGCCAATGCCAAGACTCCTATATTAGGTATTACGGGAACAGGAGGTGCCGGAAAGTCGAGTTTGGTGGATGAGTTGGTACGACGGTTTTTATTGGATTTTCCAGAAAAGACCGTTGGTATTATTTCAGTGGATCCTTCAAAACGAAAAACAGGTGGTGCGCTATTGGGCGATCGCATTCGTATGAATGCCATTAACAATTCGCGTGTTTACATGCGAAGCTTGGCAACCAGACAATCCAATTTAGCCTTATCTAAATATGTTGGTGAAGCTGTAGAAGTACTCAAGGCAGCAGCATTTGATTTGATTGTTTTAGAAACATCAGGAATAGGGCAAAGTGATACCGAAATTCTAGAGCATAGTGATGTTTCTTTGTATGTAATGACTCCAGAGTTTGGGGCAGCTACCCAGCTGGAAAAAATAGATATGTTGGATTTTGCTGATTTGGTAGCTATTAACAAATTTGATAAGCGCGGTGCTTTAGATGCCCTACGGGATGTTAAAAAACAATACATACGCAACCATAACCTTTGGGATGCCAATTCGGACAATTTACCTGTTTTTGGAACCATAGCGTCTCAATTTAATGACCCTGGTATGAACACACTCTACAAGGCCATTATGGATAAGCTTGTAGAAAAAACTGCGGCCGATTTAAAATCTACCTTCCAGATTTCTAAAGAAATGAGCGAAAAGATATTTGTTATTCCACCAAATCGTACGCGCTATCTCTCAGAAATTGCAGAAAACAACCGTAATTATGATAAAGATGGGGCGCTACAGGTAGAAGTAGCCCAAAAACTTTATGGTATTTACAAAACCATTGAGACTGTTGCGGGCAAGACACCAGTATTAGACAAGACGGGTATTGATACCACATCTATAAAAACCAATAAGAATCCTGATTTTTTAAAGCTGTTATTAGGGGAGTTCGATCGTATGAAGTTGAACTTAAATCCTTTTAACTGGGAAGTTATTATAGGTTGGGAAACCAAGGTAAACATTTATAAAAACCCAGTTTATGCCTTTAAAGTTCGAGATAAAGAAATTAAAATTGAAACGCACTCAGAGTCTCTGTCCCATTTACAAATACCAAAAGTAGCGCTGCCAAAATACCAGGCTTGGGGCGATATTTTAAAATGGTGTTTGCAGGAAAATGTTCCTGGTGAATTTCCTTATACAGCAGGATTGTACCCTTTTAAACGTACTGGCGAAGACCCCGCACGTATGTTTGCGGGTGAAGGAGGCCCTGAACGTACCAACCGTCGCTTTCACTATGTAAGTGCGGGATTGCCTGCCAAACGTTTGTCTACAGCATTTGATAGTGTAACGCTTTATGGTAACGATCCAGATTACCGCCCCGATATTTATGGAAAAATAGGAAATGCAGGAGTAAGCATTTGCTGTTTAGACGATGCCAAGAAACTCTATTCTGGTTTTAACTTAGCCAATGAAATGACATCGGTAAGTATGACCATTAACGGTCCTGCACCTATGCTCTTGGGCTTTTTCATGAATGCGGCTATCGATCAGCAGTGTGAGATTTATATCAAGGAACAGGGGCTGGAAAAAGAAGTAACATCTAAAATTAATGCTATATATAAGAAGAAAGGTGTAGAACGTCCTAAATATAATGGAGACTTACCAGAAGGTAATGATGGTTTAGGGCTCATGCTTTTAGGGGTTACGGGCGACCAAGTACTGCCACAAGATGTTTATAATGGCATTAAGGCAAAAACCATAGCACAAGTAAGGGGTACGGTACAAGCCGATATTTTAAAAGAAGACCAGGCCCAAAATACTTGTATCTTTTCAACAGAGTTTGCTTTGCGTTTAATGGGCGATGTACAGGAATATTTTATTGATAACAATGTGCGTAACTTCTATTCCGTATCTATTTCAGGTTATCATATTGCAGAGGCCGGGGCCAATCCCATTTCGCAATTGGCATTTACCTTGGCAAATGGGTTTACTTATGTAGAGTATTACCTGTCTAGGGGTATGGATATTAATAGTTTTGGACCCAATCTGTCCTTCTTTTTCTCAAATGGCATAGACCCCGAATATGCCGTTATTGGTCGTGTGGCCCGTAAAATTTGGTCCAAAGCCATGAAGCATAAATATGGGGCCAACCCCAGGGCACAGATGTTAAAATATCATATACAAACGTCTGGGCGCAGTCTACATGCCCAGGAAATAGATTTTAACGATATAAGAACCACGCTTCAAGCGCTTTATGCTATATATGATAACTGTAACTCCCTTCATACCAATGCGTATGATGAGGCTATTACTACCCCAACCGAAGAATCTGTTCGTCGTGCTATGGCCATTCAGTTAATTATAAATAAAGAACTGGGCTTGGCTAAAAATGAAAACCCATTGCAAGGTGCTTTTATTATAGAAGAATTGACCGATTTGGTTGAGGAGGCTGTATTATTGGAATTTGACCGCATAACCGAAAGAGGTGGTGTACTTGGTGCTATGGAAACCATGTACCAGCGAAGTAAAATACAAGAAGAAAGTTTGTATTACGAAACCTTAAAGCACAATGGCGCGTTTCCTATTGTTGGAGTTAACACCTTTTTAAGCAGTAAAGGCTCGCCAACGGTAATTCCTATGGAGGTTATAAGAGCCACCGAGGCAGAAAAAGAATTTCAAATAAAAACCTTAGAAAACCTTCACAAAGGCAATGATACTACAGCACTTTTAAAAGCACTTCAGGATAAGGCCATACATAATGAAAACATTTTTGAGGCCTTAATGGAAGTATGTAAAGTGTGTTCACTGGGCCAAATTACCAATGCCCTTTTTGAAGTTGGTGGCCAGTACAGACGTAATATGTAAGGACATTTATTAAAAAACACTACATTAATACGCAACTATTTGGTGAAATAGGTATCTTACTTTAGATAAGAGAGAAGAAAAGATTAACGAATAACGAACTTTGCGCAAGAGTAATCTAACAGCGAAGCGGTCTAAACATCTAAAATATAAAAACATATGAAGAATATTGCTATAGTACTGTGTACCCTGCTTTTAATAAATTGTACTTCCGACGAGGATAAACGCCCCAGGGAAGATGCTGAATTACTTGGAAAATGGAAACTTATAGAATCATATTCAGACCCAGGGGATGGTAGTGGTACTTTTGAGCCCGTTGATAGTGATGTGACTTTTGAATTTTATAGCGATGGTACCGTAGTAACCAATGGATCTTTGTGTTTCAATACAGATATGGTTGGAGAACTAAATTTGGGTACTTTTGAGGAAACTGAAGGGACGGATTTTAGTAGCGGTAAAATTATACCCGACGACTGTGACTATGAAGAAAATCAACTACACTACCAAATAGAAGGAAATTATTTGTTTATCTGGTACCTATGTATTGAGGGATGCGGACTTAAGCTTGAAAAAATCTAATCTAATTTCATGACTTTTTTGTATTAATTAATGTTTTTTACTTAAAAAAAGTATATTTGGGAAGATTATAACCCGAATTTATGCCCGCAACTAAGTACAACAATCTTTTTAGTATTGTTTTTTTAAATGCTATATATCCACTTTCTAAGTCCTTTAATAAATACCTATCTAATGTATTAGTGTCATCACAGTATAAAAAGGGAGATTTTATTGTGAAAAATGATGGTATGTGTAATAGGCTTCACATTATAAGAAAAGGCTTGGTGCGTGGTTATTTTAATTTTAAAGATAAAGAAATTACCACTTGGGTTAGTGTAGATAACGAAATGGTGACCTCCATTTCAGGCTATTTTAAAAAAGAGCCGGCATTAGAAAATATTCAATGCTTAGAAGATACCTATACAGAAAGTATTAGTTATGAAGATATGCATTTTGCGTTGGAAAATTTTAAAGAAGCGGCACATTTAAATAGGATTTTAATGGAATATTATTATCTACAAGCAGAGTATCGTGCTTTCATGGCTCGAATTCCAAGAGCTAAAGACAGGTATCTCTATTTTGTTAAAATTACTAACCCAGAAATAGTAAAACGCCTGCCAAAAAAGTATTTAGCTTCTTTGCTTAACATGCGGCCTGAAACATTGTCGCGTATTGAGAAGTAATTGCTTATGGGGGCATTCTAAAACCAGCTTAGGTTTTTTTAAATCATACTAAAAACAAACACCACCTTATAACCCAGTTCCTTTTTTAAATTTTGTATGGATATTGACATATGTCAATTCAAAAGCAAGATTTCTAAATTAAATAGGTTTTATAACTATTAAATTAGCAGCATACATCGTGCAAGACTTCTTGTACGGGTGTTAATTGCTATTATCAACAAGGGCATTGAGTAAATTTTAACCTCCTTGAAAGTAGAAAACACACATCGGCTTGATGTGTGTTTTTTGTATGGATAATTTTTGTTCTTTTATAGTGTAAGCAACCAAGTTCGTTGTAATTGCTTGAATTTTTTTAGCTCGCTGCGAAGAATTGGTAAAAAATCTTTCCCGTTACTATTGGAACGCTCTAAACGATATGAATTTTTGTAAAGCATGTTAGTAAGACGCTTAAGAGACGCAATGTGTTTGTGTTTTCTATCGGAATAACGCTCTAATTCTACATTTACAATTTCTGGAGCAAGTGACACGGATTGTTGCACAATGTCGCCTGTAAAATAAATATTGTCATCTTCAGACCCATCCTGTTTTAAAGTAGATAAATCGTGCCTTAAGTACGTAGAAATACTTTGGGATAACGCGAAAATCTCAATGGCTTTTTTATAAATCGGTAAATCCGATAGGTTTGATGGGGTATTAGATAGCATAATTTATTTTTCCTTAGCAGTTTTCTCAAAATTACTCACAACTATCCATATATGTCTTTAGATATTAAAGATAATGTGTATATTTACTTTAAATATTAAGTATTTAGTGTAAAATTTCTTTTTATATGAATTTGGATACACTTAATTGGAAGATTCTAAGGTGTTTACAACAAAATGCCAGGCAGTCTAATGCCGAAATAGGGAGGCAAGTGGGCATTAGCTCGCCGGCTGTTGCCGAACGGATTAGAAAAATGGAAGATGCTGGTGTTATAATAGCCTACAAAACAGTGGTTTCTCCTTTAGATATGGGGTATCAACTAAAAGCTTTAATTACTTTACGTGCTTTTATTGGTAAATTAAAGCCCTTTTTAGAAAAAGTAAAGACTTATGATGAGGTTTTAAATTGCTACAGGATTACAGGCGATGAGAACATTGTTATGGAAGTTGTATTTAAAAACCAAAAACATTTAGAATCGTTTATAGACCAACTTATTATTTACGGAGAAACAAAAACGCAAATTGTATTATCCCACGTGGTAAGGTATAAAGAACTAAAACCACTTAAATAATTTATAGTTTGGTTTTTAATGTAATGTTTCAATATGCTTGGCTATCAATGCTGCATGAATCCTGGAATTCTCTATAAACCATTTATGGGTTTCCTTGCCACCACATATTACGCCTGCTAGATAAAGCCCTTCAACATTAGATTGCATGGTTTCGGGATTATAGGTAGGGATGCTTTTATCATCAGAAGATAATGTGATACCACAATCCTTTAACAACTTAAAGTCTGGTAAATACCCCGTAAGTGCCACTACATAATCATTAGGTAGCAGAATAGTTCCTTCGGGTGTTTTTATTTCAACATCATGGGGCGTTATCTTTGTAATTTCTGAATTAAAATAGGCTTTAATGCTTCCCTCACTAATGCGGTTCATAATGTCTGGCCTTACCCAGTATTTTACACGTTCACCTATAGATGGACCTCTAACAACCATAGTAACACGTCCCCCTTTTCGCCAAATCTCTAAAGCGGCATCAACAGCCGAATTACTGGCACCTACAACAATAACGTCTTGCAGGGTATAGTTGTGGGCTTCTTTGTAATAGTGGGTCACCTTAGGTAAATCTTCACCAGGAACATTCAAGGTTTTTGGTATATCGTAAAAACCTGTTGCTATAACAACATATTTTGCATTGTAGTTATTTTTATTGGTGCTTACATAAAACATGCCGTCTTCTTTTTGAATGGTTTTTACGGTTTCATATAAATTAATACGAAGATTGTTGGAGGTTACCACCCGTCTATAATATTCTAAAGCTTCATCTCTATTGGGTTTGGGGTTGTTACTGATAAATGGGATATCATTGATTTCCAATTTTTCAGAGGTTGAAAAAAAGGTCATGTTTTTAGGGTAATTAAACAACGAGTTGGTTAACGCTCCTTTTTCTAAAACCACATAATTCCAACCTCTTTTTTTACATTCCAAAGCACAGGCAATACCAATGGGACCACCTCCTACAATAATAATATCTACACTGCTTTCCAAAGTTTTATTCTTTTTTGAGTTTTTAATGTTCTGTTTAAACTAAACAATATTAAGGCACAAACAACAGCAATACCTGTTATAATATACCAGGTGTTTTCAAATCCTAAATTAGCCGTCATTTGCAACCCTGCATTATGTCCAAATATATGGGCTATGGAAAATGAAATGGAGTATAAGGCCATGTATTCCCCTTGATTTCCCTTTTTAGCCCGATCTATTGCAAAAGCATTAGAAAACGGAAATGCAATCATTTCACCAAAAGTCATAAATAACATGCCTATAAGCAATATACCAGACCAACTTGTTAAATTTAACACAAACAGACTTAATCCTGTTAGTACGGCACCAAAAAACATGAGGCCCAACTTGGTGTATTTTGTGTTTTCCAGCCATTTAATCAACGGCATTTCAAATATAAAAATAAGAAAGCCATTTAGCCCTAAAAGTAAGCCTATTTGTAGTTCGCTTAACACATGTACATCTTTATAGTAAATAGTTATGGTTGAAAAGTACTGTAAGAACACAATACCAAATAACATCATAGCTAATAAAAAGACTAAAAAGGCCTTATCACTATAAGCTGAGACAGGGTTTTCATTTTTAATATCATCCAAAACCTTGGTCTTTTTAGGGTTTAAAACTTCAACCATTACCAGTGTAGCAAGAAGACAGGTTAGCCCGTCTACCCAAAACAGACCTGAATATCCAAGACCAGTAATAATAAGACCGCCAATAGCAGGACCAGCCGAAAACCCCAAGTTTATAGCTAACCTAATTAAGGTTAAAGACCTAATTTTGTTTTCGGGTTTACTATATGCATTTAAGGCAACAAATATGGCCGGCCTAAAGGAGTCTGCAACCAACATAACAACAAAAATGCCAATGCAAATAGACGCGAATGAATGCAAAAACTGTAGAGCAATAAATAGGATGCCAGTAGCAACAAGGCTTCTTACCATTACTTTGTAATAGCCCATAATATCTGTTAATTTACCACCTAGCCATGACCCAGCAACCGAACCTAGCCCGAATGCACTCATTACCCAACCCACATCACTTACCGAAAAATTCAAATCTTCTTTTAGGTAAAGTGATAGAAAGGGAATGACCATAGTGCCAGCCCTATTGATAAGTGTTATAAGCGCAAGCCACCAAATTTCTTTAGATAGACCTTTAAAGGTGCCCAGATAGTTTTTGAATAGTGTTTTCATTATTTTGATTTTAACCAGGTGTTATTTTGATTAAAAGTCGATTACCGACTAAAAATAAAAAGTCCGACTGATAAGTCGGACTTTTACATATTGTAATATTTTATAATTATATCACCACAATATATGATAAGCCCAACATCTACTTCTAGAAGTCTTAATTTGCTTATTACAAAAGGTGACGTTATATCGCATGATAATTTTTTATGAGCCACAAACTTATGCAAAATATTTGTAAGTTGCATTTTTGAAACTAAATATTTATTATGAAATACCTAGTAACAGCATTAATTGTAATTGTTAGCTTTACCAGTTGTGCACAAAAAAAGCAACCTTTATTGGGGGAAACTGAATTTCAGCGTGAATTGAATGCAGAATATAAAGATGCCTCTACCTCGCCGTTAAAAGATGCGGACAGAAAGGATTTTAAAGGCTTGGAATTTTTTAAATTTGACTCTATGTATGTGGTTACGGCTACTTTAAAACGAATGCCCAATAGCAGGTTTGAAACTATGAAAACCACCACGGAACGGAAAACCCTAAAGCGTATTTTTGGAGTGCTTTCTTTTGAATTACAAGGCAAATCTTATCAATTAAATATCTATCAAGATAAAGACTTAATGACCAGGGAAGGTTATGAAGATTATTTATTTTTACCTTTTTTTGATGAAACAAGTGGAGAGGAAAGTTATGGGGGTGGACGTTATATTGATGCCAGTATTCCAGAAGGTGATACGATGATTATTGATTTTAACAAGGCCTATAACCCTTACTGTGCTTATAATGATAAGTATTCGTGCCCGCTGGTACCCAGACAGAATTTTTTAAGAACCCCAATTAAAGCTGGCGTAAAAGCTTTTAAGAAACACTAAAAAAGTTTAGCAACGTAGATGCCGAAAAAAACGGCTAAGAAGCCAATTATAAAACTGGCAATGGTATAAATAGCAAAACTTGTAAAATCGCCCGATTTTAAAAAAACATGGTTTTCGTATGCAAACGTAGAAAACGTTGTAAAACCACCACAAAACCCCGTTGCCAAAAGCAAGATTTGATTTTGAGAAAGCGTATTGTTTTTAATGGCCAACCCTAAAATAATGCCAATTATAAGACTGCCTAAAACATTAGCGGTAAAAGTACCATAAGGAATACCATCTCCAGTATTATTTAAATATTTACCAATAATATAGCGTAGTACACTACCAACGCCGCCGCCGCAAAAAACAAGTAATAGATTCTTCATTTATTCCTTAACAGCTATATATATTTCGGTAACCCAATCAGCAGGGTTTGGTGTGCTTTCAGGATCGGTTAAATAAACTTCAAGCATAGGGCCGTTTTCGGCAAATTTAAGGCCGTTTTCGGGAATGTATGCCATAGTAGTATCCCAAGCTTTGCTTAAATTACTATAATTGCCTTTTAGTGTTGTTTTTACAGCTCTAAAGGGAAGGAATTGCCCAGTAAGAATATCGCTTTGTGTTGTAATGATTTTTTCAGTAGTTGGTACACAGCAAGAAAATATAGTGGCATTATTGGTTACGTCCCATTTAATATAACTTATAAATGGAGCTCCGGCCATAGTTATGTTGTTGGCTTTGGCATAGGCAATAACCTTTGGTAACATGGTTTGCATATGGCTTTTTAATTCGGTTATTTTACAGGAAGTTGTATTGTACAAATAATAGCCACCGCTATGGTTTGTTAAGCCATTTACAGTAATGGTGTATTTTTTCATGCCTTCAGTAACAATACTATCCAATTTTTCAAGGCTTCGTTCATAGTGCGGTCCTATTTGCTTTTCCATGTCACCAGCAAAAACTGTATAGGCCTTAAAGCCAAAGGGTAAATCCTTCCCAGAAATGGTCCATGTAACATCTGTAGAAGTTGCATTATTGGATTTAAAATCCCAATTGATGCTAGAGACTGGAAAGTCTTCAAATTGCATCTCTTGATGTATGGAGGTGCTAGGTGTAGCGTCAACCGTTTTCATAGTGCCAATACCATCATCATCTTCCCATGAATAGGAAGCCCCAATGCCTTTAGTTTCTTCAGGAAATGTAATTTTCATATCGGCATCTGCTTCAACCCAAGAAGACCAAGAGGGCCAAGTTTTATAATCGATAACATGATTGTAAATAACAGCAGCAGGTGCCTGGATGGTTCTGGTTCTGGTAACTTCAAAAGTATTTGGCTGTACTGCAATATATATAGAAGTGCCTATAATAGCAATGAGTATTAAGAATGAAATGTACTTCAAGGCTTTCATATGTTTATTTTTTAGAAATTAATGGTTTATACTCGCGCGCTAAATTTTTATTAGCGCCGTATCCTTTCCTTAATGCTTGATTAGAACAAAGATAGGTATTTTAAAATTCTTAATTAGGAAATTGTTACATTTGTAATGTTGAAAATAATAAATCAATAATAAAATGTGCGTTATTAAAAACAATCAATAATTTAGTTCGTGCTATCATCACTTTTTTTATCAATAATCAAAAAATATATTAAATGAAATTTAAATCAATATTAGTATTGGCTATAGTGGCTATAGTTTTGTTTTCTTGCGGACAGGATAAACCTAAAAACGTAGTTGCTAAAGAAACAGAAACGGCTTTTAATTACAATGTTGAACAATTTGCAGATCTTAAGGTTTTAAGGTATCAAATTCCTGGTTGGGATAAACTAACATTAAAAGAACAAAAGCTGGTTTATTATTTAACACAGGCAGGTTTGTCTGGTCGTGATATTATGTGGGACCAAAACTACAAACACAATCTTAAAATAAGAAAGACCCTGGAACATGTTTATACAAGTTACACGGGCGATAAAACTACAGAAAACTGGAAGGCTTTTACAACTTATTTAAAACGTGTTTGGTTTAGTAATGGCATACACCATCATTACTCAAACGATAAGATTAAACCAGGGTTTTCCCAAGCGTATTTAAAAACCTTATTGGCAGAAACAAATACAACATTAGAAGGCGAACCGTTTGAGGTTATTTTTAATGATAAAGATGTTAAAAAAGTAAATCAAGGCAAAAACATAGACAATGTGTCCCTATCTGCAGTGAATTTTTATGGGGCGGATGTTACTAATGCAGACGTGGAAAGTTTTTACAAGGCAAAACAATCACCAAACCCAGAAAGACCATTGTCGTTTGGATTAAATTCGCAGTTGGTAAAAGACAATGGTGTATTAAAAGAGCGTGTATATAAATCGGGTGGTCTTTATGGAAGTGCCATAGATGAAATAATTAAGTGGTTGGAATTAGCAAAAGGTGTTGCAGAAAATCAACCACAAGCGGATGCCTTAGGGCTTTTAATAAGCTATTATAAGACAGGTGATTTACAAACCTGGGATGATTATAATGTAGCATGGACGAGTGCCACAGCCGGCAATATAGATTATATTAATAGTTTTATAGAAGTGTATAACGATCCACTTGGCTATCGTGGTTCCTATGAGTCAATTGTACAAATAAAGGATTTTGAGATGTCTGAAAAAATGGCTGTTTTATCAAAAAATGCCCAATGGTTTGAAGATCATTCTACACTAATGGATGCCCACAAAAAGAAAAATGTTGTTGGGGTTACCTATAAAGTTGTAAATGTAGCAGGTGAAGCTGGTGATGCATCACCCAGTTCGCCTATTGGAGTAAATTTACCAAATGCCAGTTGGATTCGTGCTGCAGTTGGAAGTAAATCGGTATCTCTTGGTAACCTTATAGAGTCTATTAACAATGCTGGTAGTACAGGACGCTTAAAAGAGTTTGTAAATGATGATGAAGAATTACGACTTGAAGAAACTTATGGGCAACTAGCAGATAAACTGCATACAGCTTTACATGAAGTTATAGGTCATGCATCAGGACAATTAAATCCGGGTGTGGGGGTTACCAAGGAGACATTAAAAAATTATGCATCTACATTAGAGGAGGGACGTGCCGACTTAGTAGGCTTGTACTTTTCATATAGTCCCAAATTGCAAGAACTGGGTTTGGTAGAAGATTGGAAATCTGTTGGGAAAGCTGCGTACGATTCTTATATAAGAAATGGATTGATGACACAATTGATCCGATTGAATTTAGGAGATGATGTTGAAGAGGCGCACATGCGAAACAGGCAATGGGTAAGTGCCTGGGTTTTTGAAAAGGGAAAGGACGATAACGTTATTGAGAAAATTACCAGAAACGGTAAAACGTACTTTAATATTAACGATTATGAAAAACTTCGTGAGCTCTTTGGGGAATTATTACGCGAAACGCAACGTATAAAATCTGAAGGTGATTATGAAGCAGTACAGGCATTGGTTGAGACTTATGGCGTAAAAGTAGATCAGGAATTACATGCTGAGGTTTTAGAGCGCAATAAACAATTTACTTCTGCACCTTATAGTGGTTTTGTAAATCCTATTTTAATGGTCGATAAAAATGAAGCAGGTGAGATTATTGCTATTAAGGTTACACAACCAAAAACATTTGCAGAACAAATGTTGAGTTACAGTGAAAATTATAACTTTTTGCCAGAATACAACTAGTATTTTAAAGGTGTTAAAAACAAAAAAACAGAGCCTTATTTAAGGTTCTGTTTTTTTGTTTACGCTAAAAAATAAAAGGAGCAAATTAATGACAATAAGTGAGCTAACGATAATTAGTAGATTCATTGTGTAAGTTTTTTGTTATTTAATAGATACACAACCTACAAAAAGGTTGCGTTAAAAATCTCAACTATTTATATAACAAGAAAACTTTGTTTTTTCCCAGCTGCTATTTAAAGAAAAACTTAATAGCAGAAATAAATAAAATAAACGCAATAAATGCAATAAGTACCCATATACTGCCTCCATAGAAGCGTTTGTGAAGTTTAAGGTCTTTGCGATATGTATATGTAATAACAATAGCAAAGACAATAAAAAATAAAACTCCAAAAATGATTTGACCTTTACTAAACATATGGCTATTTTTATGCAAATTTAATGAAATCATAACAATGAAGAGTAAAATAGAGGCCGTAAAAGCATTCCATACAGCATTTAAAATAGGGCATAGGGAAACACCCAAAGCCAATTTAGGTATTGAAAAGAACCAATTGCGTTTTAATTTAATGAAAGAGGAAAATGAAGAGTACCTTGAAGCTGCCAATAATAACGATTTGGTTGAGGTGGCCGATGCGCTTGGAGATATGCTTTATATTTTGTGTGGTACTATTATAGAGCATGGTATGCAGTATAAAATAGAAGAAGTATTTGAAGAAATACAACGTAGCAATATGAGTAAATTAGGTGAAGATGGCCAGCCTATTTATAGAGAAGACGGTAAAGTTTTAAAAGGCCCTAATTATTTTAAGCCAAACATTGCATCCATTTTAGATAAATAAAAAAAGGAGGAGCAATTGCTCCTCCTTTTTTATAAGTTAAAAATTTAATCAATTTTATAACGCCACCCAAATGGGTCATCAGATTTGTTAGTTTGTATATCGGTAATACGTTTTTTCAAATAACTGGCATAAGTATCTGTTAATTCCGGTAATTCATAGTCGGTATCCTTATAACCAAATCCCGCAATGGGCGATATAACAGCGGCGGTTCCAGCACCAAACATTTCTTTTAAACTGCCATTTTTAGCGGCTTCAACAACCTCATGCACAGAAATTTTTCTAACCTCTACAGATATGCCTTCTGCCTTAGCTAATTCAATAATGCTTTTTCTAGTAATACCATCTAAAATTCTATCGCTGGTAGGGCCCGTTATTAGTGTATCATTAATGCGTACAAAAATGTTCATGGCACCGGCTTCTTCAATATACTCGTGGGTAGTATCATCAGTCCAAATAACTTGTTGATACCCTTTTTCTATGGCTAATTGCGTTGGGTAAAATTGTCCTGCATAATTTCCACCAGCTTTAGCATAACCAACACCACCGTTTGCAGAACGTGAATACGTTTGTTCAATTAAAACTTTTACCTTTCCAGAAAAATAAGAGCCAGATGGCGCAGTGGCTATAATAAACTTATAAGCATTTGCGGGCGATGCATGAAAGCCATTACCAGAAGCAAAAACAAACGGACGAATATACAGTGAGCTACCATCCTTTTTAGGAATCCATGCCTTATCCACTTCTAACAAAGCTTTTAAACCATCCATAAAATGACTTTCGGGTAATTCAGGAATAGCCAATCGCTTAGATGAAATATTTAAACGCTTAAAGTTTTCTAAAGGACGAAATAACCACACATCACCATTAGCATCTTTGTAGGCTTTCATGCCTTCAAAAACGGATTGTCCATAATGAAAAATTTTAGCAGAAGGATCTAAAGTAATAGGTTGATAAGGTACCACTTTAGGTGCACCCCATTTACCATCTTTAAAATCACACTCTAGCATATGGTCAGAAAAAACACTGCCAAAAGCCAAATTGTCGAAATCAACCTCATTTAATTTAGAAGTCTTGGTTTTTATAACTTCTATATCATTGATTAATGCGTTCATATATTATTATTTTATGCTACAAATTTAAGTAAAAAGGCGCTTAAAAAGGGTATCTTTGTAACAAATCGTCAAAAATCTATATTTGAAGCGAGAAGTAGTTATTACAGCCGATGGTTCTACAACCATTCATTTACCAGAATGGAATGAGCAATACCATTCCAAGCACGGAGCAATACAAGAGGCTTACCATGTGTTTATAAAACATGGATTACACTATTACAATTCCAAATTTGTTTTAGAACCCCATCAAGAGATTTCGATATTGGAAATAGGTTATGGTACGGGGCTCAATGCATTTATAACATTTTTAGAGTCAGAAAAATTAAATCTTTCTATACATTATACTGGTGTGGAAGGTTACCCAGTTCCTATGGATGAAATAAAGCAACTCAATTACCCACAGCAATTACAGGTAGAAGACATGGCATTAACTTTCAAAATGCTTCATGAAGTATCTTGGGGAGAGACGCACACAATATCGTCCCATTTCTTACTGACTAAGCAAAAGCGTTTTTTTTCAGAAATAAACGAAATAAATGTTTTTAACGTAATTTATTTTGATGCCTTTGGGGCTAGGGTACAACCAGAATTATGGACAGAAACTATGTTTAAAAACATGTACAAAGCTTTAAAAGCTAATGGCATACTGGTAACGTATGCTGCTAAAGGCAGTGTACGTAGAGCTATGCAGGCTGTTGGGTTTACCGTAGAAAAACTACCTGGCCCACCAGGAAAACGAGAAATGTTGCGCGCCTGGAAGGAAGCGTAACATTGAGCGTTAGCTAAATATCGTATGCCTGGAAGGAAGCGTAACATTGAGCGTTAGCTAAATATCGTATGCCTGGAAGGAAGCGTAACATTGAGCGTTAGCTAAATGTCTTATGCCTGGAAGGAAGCGTAACATTTCCAAAATACTGTTAAACCTTATATAAATCTATAGTTATTGGTGTTCTCGTTTTGTAACTTTATATAAAAATTGATTAATGAAAGTTTTAATAACAGGAGCGACAGGATTAATTGGGCAGGAAATTGTAAAACTTTGTCTTAAAAAGGAAATAGCTGTTAATTACCTTACCACACGTAAATCTAAAATAAAGCAAACAGATACTTACAAAGGGTTTTATTGGAATCCTAAAACCCAAGACATAGATGTTAATTGTTTTGTAGGAGTTGATGCTATTATCCATCTAGCGGGGGCAACAGTCTCAAGGCGATGGACGCCCAATTATAAGAAACAGATTCTGTCTAGCAGGAAAGAAACTACCCGATTACTGGTTAATAATTTAAAAGGTGAAGCACATGGTATAAAACAAGTTATTTCGGCCAGTGCTGTTGGGGTTTACCCCGATTCATTGACAAATTATTACGATGAGACTTTTAAAACCACAGAAACCTCTTTTTTAAGTAAGGTAGTTAAGGTATGGGAAAAGGAAGTAGATGCCTTTTCAAAATTAGATATAACAGTTTCTAAAATAAGGATTGGTTTGGTGTTATCAAGTAATGGTGGTGCACTAACCGAAATGCTTAAACCTATAAAGCTAGGTTTAGGGGCCGCTTTTGGAAGTGGTGAACAATGGCAATCGTGGATTCATATTCAAGATTTGTCCCGATTGTTTGTATATGTTTTTAAATATAGGTTGGAGGGTATTTTTAATGGTGTTGCCCCCAATCCGGTTACCAACAGAGAACTAACAAAAACCATGGCCCATGTAGTTGATAAGCCATTATTCCTTCCTAATATTCCCAAATTCTTAATGAAATTGATTTTAGGAGAAATGCATACGATACTATTTGAGAGCCAACGCGTGAGTTCTAGAAAAATAGAAGATAAGGGCTTCCATTTTAGATATTACCATTTGCAGCCTGCTTTGGTGGATTTGTTAAAATAAATTATACCCTATAATAAAAGAAACCCTTTTATAGTTAGTAGAATAATTAACGTTCGAAATAACTTGCTGGTTTGAAGAAACCCTGGCTTCTAAATTTAACTTGTTATTATACCTGTATCCAAGGCCAAAGGTGAAATAGTTTTTACCTTTTAGCCCTAAGTCAACTAGACTTTCTGTTTCATAATCAAACTCAGATCCCATATCAATAGAATTGAAATTGTATAAGAAGTTTAAGGCTATTTTAGAGTTATCATTAATAGGGAAATAATACTTTACCCCAAATAATAAATCAATGACTTTATAGTCAATAGAAACATCGGTTGTATTAGAGAAAGTTGCCCCTCTTGCATAGACATAGTCCTCAATATCAGATTTAAAACTTTGATAAGTAGGCTCAAAAACCAAAGCAATTCTTTCATTATTAAAAGGCAAAATAAACTCAGTTTCAATGCCAAACCCTAAGTTTGTATTACTTCCAAAATCTAATCGGTCTATATTATCTGCCTTAGTATCAGTCGAAAAAGAAGAAAAATTAATACTTGGTTTTACAAGTAAATTAAACTTTATTTTTTTACGCTCATTAACTACTGTATTAATATAATCGGGGTTTTTACATTTGTTATAGGCTTCAACATGCGCTGCTAAGCTTTTTTCATTGTAACTTGTTTTTTTCAAATCTTCAATAGAAAAAGTATCACAGTTCAAATGTGTTTTAAGTTGTTGTTTGTATTGGTTGTTTTCTTTTGCACGAGTAGCAGATACTAGGTATTTTTTATAAACCAACTGTTCAGCACTTGCATGGTCTTTACTGAAAAAAAACAAAGTGGTGTTATCATCCGTATAAGAAAATAAACTAGCCTCACCTTTAACAACATATTTTAAAAATAAAGTCTTGTCTACAAATACAGGCTCTTTGTTTTCACTTAGTTTATAAGTCTTGGCACTAGATATATCTATCTTTACTTGAAATCTTTTGTAAGTGTTATTGGCATATCCAAATTCAGAAATATTTTCTACCAAACCTTTAACTGCACTAGCATCAATAGTGTTTTTATAGGTAATGTGTTCTGGATTTTTCCTCCAGTCTCCATCAAGAATCAAGCAATTAACTTTATCACCGTTATTATTGATGATATAACCTTCAACATAATTCTCGTTTAATTTGTTTTGTGAAGTAATGTTTTGTGCAAAGGCAATTAATAATATTAAGATTAACGCCTTATTAATAATTTTTGAGTTGGTCATCTGATAATAATATAAAAATTGAAGACCAAATATATATCTTTTTTCTTACATAGAAATAAAAGGTTTAAAATTTAGTAAAAATTAATTGATGACATTATGACATTTTTACAATAATGGCAGTACTTTTGCCAACTAATTTTAGTATTTGTAAAAAATTTAGATACGGCAATGAGTAAAAAAGACAAAGCAAACGATATAGATAAAGAACAGTTAGAAGCTGTAGAAAACGAAACAGTTGAAGTGGAAGAGCAAGTTGTTGAAGAACAAACAGTAGAGGAAAAACTTCAAGAAGAATTAAAGCAAGAGAAAGATAAGTTTTTGCGTTTATTTGCAGAGTTTGAAAATTACAAAAGACGTACGGCTAAAGAACGTATTGATTTGTTTAAAACAGCAAACCAAGATGTCATGGTAGCATTATTACCAATTCTTGATGATTTTGATAGAGCGTATTTGGAAATCTCCAAGACAAAAGAAAAAGAACTTTTAAAAGGTGTAGAGCTTATCAATAATAAATTGAAATCGACACTTCAACAAAAAGGACTTTCGGTTATAGAGGCAGCTAAAGGTGATGCTTTCAATGCCGATAATCATGAAGCTATTACACAAATACCAGCGCCAACAGATGATTTAAAAGGAAAAATCATTGATGTTATAGAAAAGGGATATAAACTAGGGGACAAAGTAATTCGTTTTCCTAAAGTTGTAATAGGGCAATAAAGATAAACCATGGCTAAAAGAGATTATTACGAAATATTAGGTGTAAGCAAAGGAGCAACAGCTGCCGAAATAAAGAAAGCTTATCGCAAAAAAGCAATTGAGTATCACCCTGACAAAAATCCAGATAATAAAGAAGCTGAGGCAAAGTTTAAAGAAGCTGCCGAGGCCTATGAAGTATTGAGTGATGCTGACAAAAAAGCGCGTTACGACCAATTTGGGCATCAAGCCTTTGAGAATGGCGGTGGCTTTGGCGGTGGCGGTATGAATATGGATGACATATTCAGTCAGTTTGGTGATATATTTGGAGGTGCTTTTGGTGGTGGCGGTTTTTCTGGTTTTGGAGGTGGCGGACAACGCCGTACCAAGGGAAGTAATTTACGCATTCGCGTTAAGCTAACCCTAGAGGAAATAGCCAATAGCGTTGAGAAAAAAATTAAGGTAAAACGAAAAGTACAAGCGCCAGGAACCACTTATAAAACATGTTCTACTTGCCACGGAACTGGGCAAGTTACACGAATAGCAAATACTATTTTAGGTAGAATGCAAACTTCGGCACCTTGTAATGTATGCGGCGGTGCAGGTCAAACTATAGATAAAAAACCCGCCGATGCTGATGCACAAGGGCTAAAGGTAATAGAAGAGACCGTTTCTATTAAAATACCTGCAGGCGTAGTAGATGGCATGCAGCTTAAAGTATCAGGAAAAGGTAATGAAGCCCCAGGAAATGGCATTTCTGGAGACATTATAGTTGTCATAGAAGAAGAGCAACATGAAAGGTTACAACGCGAAGGTGATAATTTACATTACGACCTATACATTAGTTATCCTGAAGCTGTTTTGGGAACATCTAAAGAAATTGATACCGTAACAGGTAAAGTCCGCATTAAGATAGAAGCTGGTGTACAATCAGGTAAAATTTTACGTTTACGAGGCAAAGGTATTCCAAGTATAAATGGATATGGTAGGGGTGATTTATTGGTACACGTAAATGTATGGACGCCAAAAACCTTAAATAAACAGCAACGCGAGTTTTTTGAAAGTATGCAAGATGATGAACATTTCACGCCTAAACCAGAAAGTACTGATAAATCATTTTTCGAAAAAGTAAAAGATATGTTTTCCTAAAAGAATAGTAGGCTATATATATATATTTACCCTTTCAATTTTTTTGCAAAGTTCTTATTTGTTTTTAGGAATTTTTAAGAAAAAAAAACTATATTTGATTCATCACTAATATTGCATTAGTGATAATTTTTCTTTTTCATAGCAATTTTTTTCCCATCCTTAATCTTTTTTAAGGGTGGGTTTTGTTTTTAAGCATGTTGATTCTTAAATTAAGTTTAAAGTCCTGAGCTAGGTCCCTTAACATTTAATATATTTACCATTAACTAGAGAATAAAAATCGCAAATGAGTAACTTACTGGAAGTTAACGAAGTTTCTAAAAACTTTGGAGATTTTAAAGCACTTAACAACGTATCCATATCTGTACCTAAAGGAAGTATTTTTGGTTTGTTAGGTCCTAATGGAGCTGGTAAAACAACATTAATTCGCATAATTAACCAAATAACCATGCCCGATTCTGGTACCGTGCATATAGATAACGAGTTGCTTAACACCTCGCATATTAAAGATATAGGTTACTTACCAGAAGAGCGCGGTCTTTACAAAACCATGAAAGTAGGCGAACAAGCATTGTATTTGGCGCAATTAAAAGGTTTAAGCAAAGCCGAGGCTAAAACGCGTTTAAAATATTGGTTTGACCGTTTAGAAATAGGCAACTGGTGGAACAAAAAAATCCAGGAACTATCAAAAGGGATGGCACAAAAAATCCAGTTTGTAGTAACAGTAATGCACCAACCAAAACTGTTGATTTTTGATGAACCCTTTTCAGGATTCGATCCCATAAATGCCAATTTGATTAAAGACGAGATTTTGCAACTAAGAGATCAAGGAGCCACCGTTATTTTTTCGACCCACAGAATGGAATCCGTGGAAGAGCTGTGTGATGATATTGCGCTTATAAATAAATCCAATAAAATTCTGGGCGGTAAACTAATTGATATTAAAAGGCAGTATAAAATAAATACCTATGAAGTAGGTATAAAAGCAGCAAACGAAACTAGATTACGAGAAGAATTAGCACAAAAGTTTGATGTTACCAATGCCAATTTCAAGACCTTGGATAATGAGTTAAAGCTAAATATAAAACTTTCCAATAATCATACACCAAACGATTTGTTAAGTTATTTAACAACAAAAGGCCATGTGTCGCATTTTGTAGAGTTAATACCCAGTGTAAACGATATATTCATAAAAACTGTAAAGAATAATTAATTTAAATGAACCATTTACCACTAATAATAAAGCGGGAGTACTTTACTAAAGTGAGAAACAAATCATTTATTGTGATGACGTTTGTAAGCCCTATAATTGTTATAGCACTTGCAGCGTTTATAGTTTATTTATCACAATTAAATAACGATAGGATACGCACCATTACTATTTTAGATGAATCGGGTTTTGTTCAAAACGCCTTTAAAAATACCGACCATACTACCTACAATGTTGTATCACACATGTCCTTAAAAGCGGCCAAGACTTTGGTGCAGGAAAGCTCAGGTTATGGCCTTTTGCATATAGAGAAAGTCACTAACATAGATTCCATTGCTAATCATATTAAGTTTTATTCCGAAGAATCGCCATCACTGTCATTGATTTCAGAATTAGAAAATGAAATAGAAGCAGAACTTACTAATAAAAAGATGCAAGAAAAAGGGATTGATATTAGTATGATTAACAGTTCAAAAACTTTAGTCAACATAGATCAGGAAAGTTTTGAAGGCGAGAAAACATCCAAGACTGATAGTATTGTAAAACTCGTATTTGGTTGTGCAGCAGGATATTTACTTTTCATGTTCATTATTATTTATGGTAATATGATTATGCGAAGTGTTATTGAAGAAAAAACCAGTAGAATTATAGAAGTTATTATTTCATCTGTAAAGCCAGTACAGCTCATGTTGGGTAAAATTATAGGCACTTCGTTAGCGGGTGTTACCCAATTTATTATTTGGATGATTTTTGGCGCCATTTTATTAACCATCATATCTGTAGTATTTGGTATAGATATGGCACAATTTAAAACACCACAACAAGCCATGATGCAACAGGCCGTGGCAGACCCCCAACTTAATATGCAAGTTCATGATGTTATAACCGCATTTTACCATTTACCATTACTAAATTTAATTGTTGCATTTATTTTCTTTTTTATAGGAGGGTATTTATTGTATAGCTCTCTGTATGCAGCTATTGGAGCGGCAGTAGATAACGAGACAGATACACAACAATTTATATTGCCAATCATCATGCCTTTAATATTAGCCGTTTATATTGGTATCTTTACAGTTATAGAAGATCCGCATGGTACTGTGTCAACCGTATTTTCATTTATACCGTTAACATCTCCAGTGGTTATGTTAATGCGTATACCTTTTGGGGTTTCACTTTGGCAACAATTGGTATCGTTTTTAATTTTAATAGGAACATTTATGCTCACCGTTTGGTTTGCAGCCAAAATATATAGGGTAGGCATTTTAATGTATGGTAAAAAACCAAGTTATAAAGAATTGATTAAATGGATAAAATTAAAGTAAGTTAAATTTACAAGTAAAAGAAAAAGTTTAAATTGCTTAACAATATCAAATTAAAGATGCTACAAGAATTAGATAAAATAGAAAAAACGATTAGCGAAAACTCCTTTATGAGCAAAGTAAATGAGTTTTTAAACCAGCATTACGATTTTAGTGATAAAATTAGTATTTCAGTTAAAGATGTTATTGTTATTATCACTGTTATATTTATAACAACACTTTTCCTAAAGTTTTTATTACGAATAATAACCAGAAAGCTCCCAGAAGATGATAAAGGCAAGTTCAATGTTGTATTTAGTTATTTTAGGTGGTTGGTTTACCTAATCATCCTGCTTATAACCTTGCATGCCGTAGGAGTAGATGTCACAGCCGTTTTTGCAGCATCAGCAGCCTTATTAATAGGTATAGGTTTGGCACTTCAAACTCTATTTCAGGATATCATTTCAGGGGTATTTATTTTAATAGACCAAACGGTGCATGTAGGCGATATTATTGAATTAGATGGTAAAGTAGGTAGGGTAGAAGAGATTAAACTCCGTACCACACGTGCCGTTACCATAGATAATAAAGTACTGGTCATTCCAAACCATTTATATCTAGAAAACAGTTTGTACAATTGGACCCAAAACGGAAGTACCACTAGAGAAAGTGTATTAGTTGGCGTGGCTTATGGAAGCGATGTTCAATTAGTAAGAAAGTTGCTAACACAAGCGGCCAGTACACACCCAGATGTGTTATCAGAGCCCGAAGTCATTGTTCAGTTTTTGGACTTTGGAGACAGTTCCTTAAACTTTAAAGTTATATTCACCATAGCCGATAGTTTTAATGTTAACATACCAAAGAGCGATATCCGTTTTGAAATAGATAGATTGTTCAGGGAATATAACGTCACTATACCGTTCCCGCAACGCGATATACATATCATTTCAAACCCAGGTACCCTAAACCCAACACCTAAAACCCAAGAAGATGCCTAAGATACTAGTAATAGAAGACGAAGCCGCCATTAGAAGAGTCCTTGTTAAAATCCTTTCAGAAGAGAATGACAGCTATCAGGTAGAAGAGGCTGAAGATGGTTTAGAAGGTGTTGAGAAAATAAAAAATGATGACTACGATCTTATTCTTTGCGACATCAAAATGCCAAAGATGGATGGCGTAGAAGTTTTAGAGGCTGTTAAGAAAGTAAAGTCAGAAATACCCATTGTTATGATTTCAGGGCATGGTGATTTAGACACAGCTGTAAATACCATGCGTTTAGGGGCGTTTGATTATATTTCAAAGCCACCAGATTTAAACCGACTTCTTAATACGGTACGCAATGCATTAGATAGAAAAGAATTGGTGGTAGAAAACAAATTGCTCAAAAAGAAAGTGAGCAAAAATTTTGAAATGATAGGCGAGAGCGAAGCCATATCCCAAATTAAGGACATGATAGAAAAAGTAGCTCCTACCGATGCACGAGTGCTTATAACAGGCCCTAATGGAACAGGTAAAGAATTGGTGGCGCATTGGTTGCACCAAAAAAGCGAGCGATCTTCGGGTCCCATGATTGAGGTTAATTGTGCCGCTATACCCAGCGAATTGATTGAAAGCGAATTGTTTGGTCATGTAAAAGGCGCCTTTACAAGTGCCGTTAAAGACCGCGCTGGAAAATTTGAAACTGCCAGTGGAGGTACCATCTTTCTAGATGAGATTGGCGATATGAGCCTTTCTGCCCAGGCCAAGGTTTTAAGGGCATTACAAGAAAGCCGTATACAGCGTGTGGGTAGTGATAAAGACATTAAAGTAAATGTACGTGTTGTAGCAGCAACCAATAAAGATCTAAAAAAAGAAATAGAAGCTGGTAGGTTTCGTGAAGATTTATACCATAGGCTAGCAGTGATCTTAATAAAAGTACCGGCCTTAAACGACCGACGGGATGATATTCCATTACTTATAAAGTACTTTGCAGAGAAGATAGCAAACGAACAAGGCGTGGCACAAAAAACATTTTCTGATAAAGCTGTAAAATTACTTCAGGATTATGATTGGACAGGTAATATTAGAGAGCTTCGAAATGTTGTGGAACGATTGATTATTTTAGGAGGTAAAGACGTAAGTGAGCAAGATGTAAAGCTGTTTGCTTCTAAGTAACTTTTAGTTATTAGGATTGTTATAAGCAAGGTATAATTCAACCTTTTTACCTATACATTTTATTGTATTGTCTTATTATTGTATTGTCTTAATATATTGAAACAATACCTCAGGGGTGTAGAATTAACAGAAACTCTAAAAGAACACCCCATATTTACAATATAATATATATAATTAGAGTTCTAGTCCGCTAAATCATCACAAGCACTTAAAGTATTCAAATACTCCGAAGTCAGGGCTTTTAAATCCTTAATAAAATAGGTTTTAATTTCGTCCATACTTTTAGTTTCCAGAGCTGCATCAAAACTTTTATAGATAATGGGTTTATGGTTGCAATCACAAATTTTTAAGGACTCGTTATAGCTTTTTACATTGGTAGTGATAACCGCTTTATAGTCATGGATCAATTGTTCCTTTTTAAGCTTGGTTTCCATTTGTTTTTGGGCGGCAAGCTTTTGCTTGATTTCCTGTTCTTTTCTAAGCAAATCCAAACGTTGTTGTTCTAAAACCGATTGTTGTTCTTCTAAGGAAGCCAGTTCGCTAGCTTGGGTTTGGTTGTTATTTGCCTGGGCTGCATTAAACTTATCAAGCGCAATAATACTTTCTTTAGCAATATCGCGGGCACGCTTTACAAAAAAGCGTCCATCTTCATAGGTTTCAGCAGGGTCTACCTTTGCTAATAGATCAATAGCATCATAAACCAGGTCATAGCCTGTTTCGCAACCACAATCCTTTAATTTGTCCTTGGCACGTTTAAAGGACTCTAAAGACCGATTGGCATAGTATTTTAAATGTGAGATGTTATTAGATTCATATGAAGACTTAACATTAGAATAGGCATACACAAGATCAGAATCAGCATCGCCACAAGTTTGTCCGTAAAATTGAAAATTTGCAAGTAAAACTAATAGAAAAAAGTAGTAGTTTTTCATGGTATATAAGGGTTAAATTCATAAATAGGTTGCCCAAATGTAAATAAAACTGATTAAAATGGGGTGCATTTCGTCGAATTTGTAGATTTATGTGTAGGTTTTGAAGTTTCTGAGAGGACTAAGTGGACTGAGAGGGACTGAATTTCTATGGAGCTTTAAAATATAATGGTTTGTATTTCGTCGAATTTGTATTAGTTTTAAAGTTTCTAACTCGACTAAGTGGACTGAGTTTAAGGAGTTCTTAAATAAAAAAATATGAATAATAACTATACTTACAGAAAACTATTGGTTTGGCAAAAATCGATGGCTTATGAAACTCGGTCCCCTCAACAACCCAAAAACTAAAATAATGAAAGCAAAGCATATCAACCCTAACGACTTTAAAGTTACAACACCCATTACATTGAAGGATACCAATACCAAAGTGGTTATAAAAAAGGCCGAAAAAGAACTTGAAGACCTTAGGGAAAAACTAGGTAAAATACAAGATACCATGTATGCCCACGGTAAATACGCTGTTTTAGTGTGCTTGCAGGGCATGGATACAGCAGGTAAGGATAGTTTAATCCGTGAGGTTTTTAAAGATTTTAATACCCGTGGTATTGTGGTGCACAGTTTTAAAGTGCCAACCCCATTAGAGCTTAAGCATGATTATTTATGGCGCCATTATATAGCCTTGCCTCCAAGGGGCAAATTTGGGGTTTTTAACCGTACCCATTATGAAAATGTATTGGTTACCCGAGTGCACCCCAGTTATATTTTAGGTGAAAATATACCCAGTGTTAATGCTGTTAGCGATATAAATGATGCCTTTTGGGATGTCCGATTTGAACAGATTAACGATTTTGAAAAACATATTGCAAGCAATGGTACCATTATATTTAAGTTTTTTTTAAACCTTTCTAAAGAAGAACAAAAGAACCGATTGCTACGTCGTTTGGAGAAGAAGGAAAAAAACTGGAAGTTCTCACCAGGTGATTTAAAGGAACGTAAGCTATGGGACCAATATCAAGCCTGCTATGAAGACGCCATTAATAGGACGTCTAAACCCCACGCACCTTGGTACACCATTCCTGCCGATGATAAATCTTCAGCACGCTACATAGTTGCAAAAACCATGTATGAGACCTTATGTGAATATACCGATATTCAAGAACCTGAATTGGATGACGAGGTTAAAGCCAATCTAGAGCTGTATAAGAAACAGTTAGAAAGCGAATAACGTTTATATTTTATGATTTTGTTTAGACTTAATGCTCTTTATAAACACTATTTTTAGACTCAAAAATATTTTACATGCTAAGAAAGGCACTATTATTAAGCTGCATTGCTGTTTCAATAGGGTTAGGAGCCCAAACGGACGAAACGGTTTTAAAAAATATATATACAGCCTCATTAACTAATGGTAAAAGTTACGATTGGTTAAATTACCTATCTACCCAGATAGGGAGTCGGTTATCAGGATCCTTAGGAGCAGAAAGAGCCGTAGTTTATACCAAGGAAGTATTGGACAAATTAGGGTTGGATAAGGTATGGTTGCAACCTGTAATGGTGCCCAGATGGGTGCGCGGTTCTAAAGAATATGCCTATATAGAAACCGTACCAGGAAAAACGAATACTGTTAACATTTGTGCTTTGGGAGGATCGGTGGCTACACCATCATTAGGTGTTAAAGCACAAGTTGTAGAGGTTGATAGCTTTGAAGCCTTGGCAAAATTGGGAAAGGAACATGTGGTAGGTAAGATTGTATTTTTTAATCGCCCCATGCAACCTCATTTAATTGATACCTATAAAGCTTATTCAGGTAGTGTAAACCAACGTGTTAAGGGTGCCCTTGAAGCAGCAAAATATGGTGCTGTTGGTGTTATTGTGCGTTCCATGAGTTTAAGGTTAGACGATTTTCCACATACGGGTAGTATGACTTATGGAGACTTGCCGCCAGAGGATCGTATACCCGCTGTTGCGATAAGTACCAATGATGCAGAAGTGTTAAGTACCATGCTGGAACTAGACAGTAACATAAAGTTTTATTTTAAGACCAACTGTAAGCAGCTAAAGGATGTTTTGTCCTATAACGTGATAGGCGAAATAAAGGGCAGTGAATTTCCTAATGAGTATATGGTAGTTGGGGGGCATTTAGATTCATGGGATTTAGGCGATGGTTCGCATGATGATGGTGCTGGTGTAGTACAGTCAATGGAAGTGCTGCGATTGTTTAGGGAGGTAGGAATAAGGCCCAAACGCAGCATTCGAGTAGTATTGTTTATGAACGAAGAGAATGGCTTAAGAGGGGCCAATAAGTATGCTGAGGAAATAAAGCAAAAGGGAGAAAACCATGTATTGGCTTTAGAAAGTGATGCTGGCGGTTTTACACCCCGCGGATTTCATTTTGATTGCAATGATGCCAATTTTAATCAAGTATTGCGTTGGCAACCCTTATTTAAACCTTATTTGGTGCACTATTTTGAAAAGGGCAGTACGGGGAGTGATATCGATTTACTAAAAACCAATACGAATGTGCTGGTTGGTTTAGTGCCTGACTTGCAACGCTATTTTGATTACCACCATGCTAGTAGTGATACTTTTGATGCCATTAATAAACGCGAGTTGGAACTTGGAGCTGCCACGATGGCTTCCTTGATATACTTGTTTGATAAATATGGAGTGAAGTAGGGAGGAGAGAATTGAGAAAAACAAATACCGTTTTAAACCATACCAAAGGGCTAATGAGTAACAAGCCTTTTATTTAATAGCGAAGCGGTCTAACGTCTAAAATAAAACATTTATGAAACGCACATTATTAATTTTAACAACACTTTTTGCAATGAACGGATTTGCTCAAAAAACACATGATGATTTACCGTATTATGAAATTCCTGAATATCCAGAGGTTTATACGGCAAGCACTGTTGCTGCCAGGATGGTAGATGGCTTGGGGTTTAGGTATTATTGGGCAACAGAAGGGCTACGTCCTGAAGATTTAGCATATAAGTCAAGCGACTCCGGTAGAACATCGGGAGAAACGATAGATCACCTTTACGGGTTGTCCAAATTTATTAGAAACAGTATTTTAAATGCCGATAAAGATATAACAGAGGATGCGTTGGATTTTGCAGCTAAGCGCAAACAGACTTTAACGAATTTTAAGGTAGTATCTGATGCTTTAAGGAACGCAGCAGAGACGCCTTTTGATTTGGAAAGTACTGAAGTGCCATTTTGGAATCTTATCAACGGCCCCATATCGGATGCGCTATGGCATTGCGGGCAGGTGGTGCTATTGCGCCGTGCTTCGGGAAACCCATTTACATCAAATGTTAGTTTGTTTTCTGGAAAAGTAAAAAACAATTAAAAAAAAATCAATCCAAAGGTTTTTGGTTTGGAGATAGTGGCTCTTTCAATAATATTCTACAAATTTGGTAATGCCCATTTCTAAAACCTGTAATCAATAGATTGATATCATTGGGTGACCATATGGGGAGGATATCTTCCACATCATTGTAAGTGATTTGGATTTTATGCGTGCCATCATTCCGCATAATAAAAATTTCGGAATGTTCCATCTCGTTTACCTTGGCGGCATAAGCCACACGGCTACCTCTTTTATTAGACCAACTGGGAAAGCGGCTATCATCCATATAATAGCTCAAACGGTTTTGATCATCGGTAATGATGCTGTAACTGTAAATTACATCCGTTTCTCCCTGTGTGTTTTTATTGGAATGATAAATAAGCCAATCCCCACGAGGTATAAAATTAGGATATAGGTTGTTATAGCCGTTAGAAACAATTTTTTTTAGGCGCTTGCCGTTGGTAGAACACTTGTATATGTTACAAATACCACCTCGCTCTTGATGGCAAAAGACCATTTCCATACCATTGGGGGCAAAATCGGCATATTGTTTATGACCTTCAAGACGGATGGGTAGCTTTTTGACTTTGCCACTATCAAAATCATAGGTGTATATTTCGTTGGTACCACTTCTATCCGACTCAAATAAAATCATGTTTTTAAACGGGTGCCATTTCGGACGCCGATCGTTAGAGCTGCTATTCATTAAACGCGTTTGTTTATTGCCGTTAACATCCATGGTATAGACTTGCCAAAGGCCATCTCTGTTCGATTCAAAAATAATGTCGGTGCCTGCTTTATTGTAACTGGCATAACGACTATCACCATCCGCGTGCGTTAACTGAACTTCTTTAAATCCCATTTCTTGTGAATACCCATAGGGTAGGGTAAAAAAAACCAGAATAGGGAATATCTGTTTTAAAAAGAAATTACAAGGCATGTAATTGGTCATAAATTAATAGCAGCACTAATATATAAAATATATATTAATGGTCTTTATCTGGAAATTCCTTTAAAAGAAAGTTAGTTGTTAACAGCATCCATTGCTAAAGTGGATGTATTGGTTGTATTAAAGGTTTCTATACTTTCTAAATGTTTTTTAAGGTTGATTTGCCTGTATATAAAAAGAGCTATTAAAGGCGTTAAGGCAATGATGAACAGGACATAGTTCCATGGTAATTTCTCTTTTATTGGCCCTAAGCCCCAGGACCCAAAAGCATTGCCTAAATTATTTAATGTCATGTACAGCGTAAATTGGGTTGCCGATACTTTTTCCCAGGATATCTTCATGGCCGTGGCAAGTATAGCGATGTCCAAAAATGTACTGGTTATGTAATAAACAATTACAAAACCGTAAATAACAAAAGTACTTGTCCATAGTCCCGTAAAATAACCAAAGCCGCTTAGCAGAATAACCATGACCATGAGTAAAATATTAATCATTCTCTTGGTTCCAAAATAATCAATTAAAACGCCCCCTATAAGCATGCCAAGGCCACCACCAATTAAAGTGGCTAGGGAATAAACATGCGAATAGTCAGTATTACTCCAATCTAGTTCCTGTACAGTAAAAATAGGTAAGAACGACATGATTATGCCACTTAGTGTTCCCGTAAAAAACATGCCAATTCCTAAAAGTAGACTGGTAGGAAGTATAACGACCTTGAAAATATTCTTAAAAAGACTTCCCCAATTGTTCAGCTGTGCTCTTGCAGAGGCCTTAGACGGTTGCCCGATGGTCCACGGTAAGAGCTTTTCACCAGGACGCTCCCTTAGTATAATTGGTACGGCAATAAGAATACCTACTACAAGTGCTAAAGACGAAGTGGCAGTAGAAAAACCTACACTGTTAATTAAAGAGGTACCGATTAATAAGGAAAGTGATTGGCCAATAATTCTAGAGCCCCACATAATGCCATTGGCTTTGGCTTGTTGGTCTATAGGAATAATATCTACGGCCAAACTATCAATGGCTATATCTTGCATGGCGCCAAAAAAGTTTATAATAAAACCAATACCCATTAAAACAGTTAAATTGTTTAATGGGTCTTTGATAAAACTTAAAGCAAAAAAACTAATCATGAGTCCTATTTGCCCTACAATAATCCAAGGGCGTTTACGACCCATTGCTAAAAAGGTATAACGATCCATAAGGGGGGCCATAAAAACTTTAAAACTCCAAGGAATGATAATAATGCCCATGTAGGCTGCAATTTCCAAAGGTGTTTTGTCGTTCATAGCCAACCAGGCAGGGATGGCATAAAACATAATACCAATGGGAATTCCTTCACATATATATAAGATAGAAAAGTTTAAATATCTTAATAAGGCACTTTCAGATAATATGAATTTTAACTGTTTTTTACTTTGGTTAGAGTCCTTTGTAGTTTTCATCTAGTTTGCTTTGATTGTTTTTTATTGTGCGTAAAAAACGGTTAATACTAAAAAATACTGATAATGTGAGAAAAGGTTATATATAGTTTTGTTGTAATAGGGAGTAGTTGACAGTTGAGTTCTGGACATATAAGCCTTTATTTTTTTTGAGCCGTTAAATAAAAAGACTTAGGTAAATATTCTATAATGATATATAAAATATTGAATATTAACAAATTTTATGAAAAATATTCATAAAATAAAACGTAATGCAAAAAAAAGCGCAACAGAGGTTGCGCTTTTTTATAACTAAGATGTATTTAAATAATTAAGGCAGTTACTTTACTAACTGTTTTGTTTTTTTAACTGAAAAATCTACCTCAATTTGATTGTTTAAAATATCATTAAACGTTTCTCTTTTTCTAATTAAGTGTGCTTTGTTATTATGCCACATAACTTCAGCCGGACGAAATCTGGAATTGTAATTACTGGCCATTGAGAAACAATAAGCCCCTGCATTTTTAAAGCACAGTATATCCCCTTCATTAATTTCATTAATACGTCGATTATTTCCAAACGTATCTGTTTCACAAATATAACCAACAACCGTGTAGAAACGCTCGCGGCCTTTAGGATTTGAAATGTTTATGATATCGTGGTGCGATCCATAAAACATGGGCCTAATTAGATGGTTAAATCCAGAATCTACCTGAGCAAAAACCGTAGAGGTTGTTTGCTTTACAGCATTAACTTTCGTTAAAAAGTATCCAGATTCACTCACTAAAAATTTACCAGGCTCAAAAGCTAGAGTTAAATCTTTACCATAGTTTTTGCAAAACGTATTGAATCTAGCCGATAGTTTTTTGCCCAACTCTTCTATATTGGTTTCAATATCACCTTCTTTGTAAGGTACTTTAAACCCAGAACCAAAATCGATAAAATCCAAGTCTTTAAATTGTTTAGCAGTTTCAAATAATATTTCGCTAGCGTATAAAAAGACTTCAATATCCAAAATATCGCTGCCTGTATGCATGTGAATGCCATTAATGGTCATCTTTGTGTTTTCTACAATGCGCAATATATGAGGTATTTGGTGAATGGATATACCAAATTTAGAGTCGATATGCCCCACAGAAATATTACTGTTTCCACCAGCCATAACATGCGGATTAATACGAATGCACACAGGTGTTTTTGGATGTTTGGTGCCAAACTGTTCTAAGATGGATAGATTGTCTATATTTATTTTAACTCCCAGTTTAGCGGCTTCTTCAATTTCAGATAAAGAAACACCGTTAGGTGTAAAAATAATTTGCTCGGGCAAAAAGCCTGCGGCCAAGCCCAATTGTACTTCTTGTATAGATACTGTATCAATACCAGAACCCAAGGCGTTAAACAATTTTAATATAGATATATTAGATAATGCTTTAACTGCATAATTAATTTGTAGCTTCTTTACACCCTTAAAGGCATTTGTAAGTCTTTTGTACTGAGTTTCTATCTTTTCAGTGTCATAAACATAAATAGGGCTACCAAATTCCTCTACAATTTTTAGCAATTGATTTTCCAACATAATTTTAATTTTCGTCAAAGATATTTCTTTACATCAAATAAAAAATAAATAACTAAAAAAATTTCACATATTAAACATTGTGTTAAATATTTAACAACTAGAAATAGGTTTATTATATTCTAATGTTTTCACTATTAAATATTAGGGTAAGTTAACATGATTATTTACATTTGCCCTACTTAAACTATTTTAGCAAATTATGAATTTACACGAGTATCAAGGTAAAGAAATACTTAACAGTTTTGGAGTTCGTATCCAAAGAGGTATTGTTGCCCAAAATGCAAAGGAGGCTGTAGCAGCGGCAAAACAATTAACAGAAGAAACAGGCACTGGATGGCATGTTATAAAAGCACAAGTACACGCTGGTGGACGTGGTAAAGGTGGTGGCGTAAAACTTGCTAAAAATTTACAAGAAGTAGAGGATATTGCTGGGCAAATTATAGGTATGAACCTAATTACACCTCAAACTTCTGCCGAAGGTAAAAAAGTACACCAAGTTTTAGTGGCAGAAGATGTGTATTATCCAGGTGAAAGCGAAACGAGTGAGTTTTACATTTCGGTATTGCTAAATAGAAGTACAGGCCGTAATATGGTTATGTATTCTACCGAAGGAGGAATGGACATTGAAACTGTTGCGGAAGAAACACCGCATTTAATTTTTACAGAAGAAATAGATCCTACTATTGGTTTGATGCCTTTTCAAGCAAGGCGCATTGCGTTTAATCTAGGCTTATCAGGTGTAGCGTTTAAGGAAATGACAAAATTTGTTACCAGTCTTTATACAGCTTATGTTAAATCGGATTCCTCATTATTTGAAATCAATCCTGTTTTAAAGACAAGTGATAATAAAATTATGGCTGTAGATGCTAAGGTAACTATAGATGATAATGCTTTGTTTAGACACAGGGATTATTTAGATTTGCGTGATATACGAGAAGAAAGTGCCATAGAAGTTGAAGCCGCCGAAAAGGGACTAAACTATGTAGATCTTGATGGCAATGTAGGTTGTATGGTAAATGGTGCTGGTTTGGCTATGGCCACTATGGACTTAATTAAACAAGCAGGTGGCGAACCAGCAAACTTTTTAGATGTTGGCGGTACTGCCGATGCAGCTCGTGTGGAAGCTGCTTTTAAAATCATTTTAAAAGACCCAGCGGTAAAAGCAATCTTAATTAATATTTTTGGAGGTATTGTACGTTGTGACCGTGTTGCGCAAGGTGTTATTGATGCCTACAAAAACATGGGGACCATTAATGTGCCCATTATAGTACGTTTACAAGGAACTAATGCCGATATTGCTAAAGATTTAATTGATAATTCTGGTTTAGCTGTATTAAGTGCTACAGAGTTTCAAGAAGCGGCAGACAAAGTACAGGAAGTATTGGCGTAAAACGCTTGGCTTTTATAAAATATATAATAAGGTGTTTGGAATAATCAGGCACCTTATTTTTTTTGTGGTTTGCTATTATCCTTTTCTGGCATGGGGCCACGCATGTGAATTACCAAGCCATTTAAAAAATTTCGCAAAATTTGATCACCGCACTCCATATATTTAGGGTGGTCCTCTTTTCTAAAAAAAGCACCGAGCTCACTTTTGGAAATTCTAAAATCCACTAGCTCTAAAATTTTAACAATTTCATCATCTCTTAATTTTAAAGCGACCCGTAATTTTTTTAAAATATCATTATTTGTCATATCCTTATTTTAAACAGAAGCGCTCAGTCCCTTTTTAAAAGAAATTTAAATAGCTAAGCGCTTTCTAGCGTTTTTAGAATTTTTGTAAAGATACCCTAAATATTTATTAAAAATAATTTAATTTTTTATAATTTAACCACATTATAAATATCTGTTAATCAATAGTTTAAAATATTTTTCAGGTGTTAGAATTCAATCTTTATAAGAGCAATAATGAGGCTGTTTTTAATCAATAATAATTTTTTTTGAGATGAAATAAATGAAAACTACGATAAAATACGTAGTGGTTTTCGATAAGTTACATTATATCTACGATTATAAAAGTAGCGGTTGTTCGTATCTTTATAGTGTAATTAATTAATCCCTTAACGCATGATTAATAGAGTAGAAAAATTAAGTCTATTATCAGAAATGATTGCTTTTGCAAAGTATGATAAGGATATAAAGAATATAGAGTATAATTTTTTGCTTGGTGTTGCTAAACAGCTTGAAATTTCAAGAGAAGATTTTGATTATTTAATAGAACATCCCATTAATTATATTCACTTAAAATCGCATAGTGAGCGTATTGTACAGTTTCATAGACTGGTTTTATTGATGAATATTGATAGTGAAACTGAAGACAATTCAAAAAAAGTTATAAAGTTGTACAATTTTGGTTTGCGTATGGGCTTAAGCCATGAGTCTATAACAAAAGTACTATATTTAATGGAAAGCTTTCCAAATAAAATTGTACCGCCAGACGTATTGATAGACATATTTAAAACACAGTATAATTAGAAAACAATCTCTCTGCTAAGTCTAAAATTAGTTGTTTTTTAATGTACAAGAAAAGCTGAAAGTTTACACTTTTAGCTTT
Source organism: Aestuariibaculum scopimerae (assembly GCF_059428085.1). Classification (NCBI taxonomy): domain Bacteria; kingdom Pseudomonadati; phylum Bacteroidota; class Flavobacteriia; order Flavobacteriales; family Flavobacteriaceae; genus Aestuariibaculum; species Aestuariibaculum scopimerae. The sequence goes on along the minus strand of NZ_CM182089.1, from coordinate 106,831 downwards.
TCTAGTTTTTGCTGGTAACCTTTTATTTCGTCACGTAGTTTGGCAGCAATAATAAAGTCCAACGCTTTGGCTGCTTCCTCCATAAGTTTACGCTTTTCTCTAATTTTCTTTTCTAATTCGGGTTTGCTCAAGTACTCACTTTCTGGTTCTGCAGCTTTTAGAGCTTCTAATTCATAGCTATAGGTACTAACGGAATTTTTTGAAAGGGCATTGTCCAAACTTTTATTTAGGGCTTTTGGCTTAATATTGTTTTCTGTATTGTAAGCAATTTGTTTTTCTCGTCTGTAATTTGTCTCATCAATGGTTTTTTGCATGCTATTGGTAATTTTATCAGCATACATAATGGCTTTCCCATTTAGGTTTCTGGCAGCTCTTCCTACTGTTTGAGTTAAGGATCGTGCCGAACGTAAAAAACCTTCTTTATCGGCGTCCAATATAGCTACTAACGACACCTCTGGTAAATCCAAACCTTCTCGTAATAAGTTAACGCCTACCAATACATCAAACAACCCTTTTCGAAGATCTTGCATAATTTCAACACGTTCCAAGGTATCCACATCACTGTGTATGTAACGGCATCGAATTTGAATCCTATCCAAGTACTTTGTCAGTTCCTCTGCCATGCGCTTGGTTAGAGTCGTTACTAAAGTGCGTTCATCTTTTTCCACCCGCACTTGAATTTCTTCTATAAGGTCATCAATTTGGTTAAGGCTGGGGCGGACTTCTATTTCTGGATCCAATAGTCCGGTTGGTCGAATTACTTGTTCCACATACACCCCATCGGTTTTTTTCAATTCATAATCTGCTGGTGTGGCACTTACATAGATAACTTGATTTTGAATGGCTTCAAACTCCTCAAATTTTAAAGGTCTGTTATCCATAGCAGCAGGTAACCTAAACCCATATTCTACCAAGTTTTCTTTTCTACTACGGTCACCGCCATACATGGCATGTACTTGCGAAATGGTTACATGACTTTCATCAACAACCATTAAATAATCGTCTGGAAAATAATCCAAAAGACAAAACGGGCGTGTACCAGGTTGTCTGCCATCCAAGTAGCGGGAATAGTTTTCAATGCCAGAACAGTAGCCCAGTTCGCGTATCATTTCTAGATCGAATTCGGTACGTTCTTTAAGGCGTTTGGCTTCTAAATGCTTACCAATCTCTTTAAAATAATCGTGTTGCTTTACCAGATCGTCCTGAATATCTTTTATGGCATTTTGCAGTACCGCAGGAGAGGTTACAAACATATTAGCTGGATAAATATTCAATCGGTCATATTTTTCAATAACTTCATTGGTTTGGATGTTAAAGGCTTCAATATCTTCAATTTCATCTCCAAAAAAATGAATTCTAAAGGCATCATCGGCATAACTGGGGAAAATATCTACGGTATCGCCTTTTATTCTAAAATTACCATGATTAAATTCTGCTTCGGTTCTAGAATACAAGCTTTGCACCAATTTATGTAGCAGTTTGGTTCGTGAAATAACTTGATCACGTTCCAGTGAAATAACACTTTTTTGAAATTCCACGGGGTTGCCAATGCCATATAAGCAAGAAACAGATGCAACAACCAATACATCACGTCGTCCAGACAACAATGATGAGGTGGCACTTAAACGCATTTTTTCTATTTCTTCATTAATGGATAAATCTTTTTCTATATAAACACCAGAAACCGGAATATAGGCTTCGGGTTGGTAATAATCATAATAAGACACAAAGTATTCTACAGCATTATCTGGAAAGAACTGTTTAAACTCTGAATACAACTGGGCGGCCAAGGTTTTATTGTGAGCCAAAACCAATGTAGGCCTTTGTATTTCTTGAATAACGTTTGCAACTGTAAAGGTTTTTCCCGAACCAGTAACCCCTAAAAGGGTTTGGTATTTTTCATTGGATAAAACCCCATTCACAAGTTGTTCTATGGCTTGGGGTTGATCGCCTGTTGGTTTAAATCTGGATTCAATTTTAAAACGCATTTTGCAAAATTACACAAAATAAATGTGTTATCGCTTTAATGCAAAGTGACCTTTTACATCAAAGGCATTACCATTTTGGATAACCTTGGCTACAAACCAATAATCATCAGAAGGCATATTTTCGCCATTAAAGGTACCATCCCACCCTACAGAAGTGTCTGGTAAGGTTTTTAACAGCTTTCCGTAACGGTTGTAAATGTAAACAATAGTACCAGGTAGTTCTTCAATACCTACAATATGCCACGTATCAAAAAAAGCATCGTTGTTTGGTGTAAAGAATTTAGGGATATCTATCACAACAACTTCTGTAGTAACATCATTACATCCGTTTAAATCCCTTATGGTAACTAAATGGACACCAAACGTAACATTTTCAAAAACATTTGAAGTTTGTGGTTCTCCGCCGTCCAATAAAAAAACATATTCTCCAACACCGCTTATATTAACGGTAATGCTATTAGGGTCTGCAAAGTCAACGGTTGTAGTAAAGTTAATGGTAGCTTCTTCAGATTCTATCAGCGTAAAGAACTTGGTATAAGAACAACCATTTGTCGTGGTAACTTCAACCCAATGATCACCCAAATCTGCTACACCAAAAGAAACCTCAGGTGTTATTTGACCGTTATCCCATAGATAGGTATCTCCAATATTACCAGTTTCAGCACTTAAGGTTTGCGGTAAATCATTAACACATAATGGTTCTACATCATCAATGGGGATTATTGGTAATGGATTTACATAGGTTGTAAATTGAGTGATACTGTAGCACCCCGTCATATTGTTTTCTACTCTGGCATAAATGATTTCACCATCAATAGCAGCATGTAAAACACCTAACCTGTTGGTATCTAGTTCTGCATTAGCAATGTTATTATTATAATAATACACAGTATAATTAGATGGGTTTTGGGCACCTATTATGGCATTATGGTTTTGAGACAAATCAAACTCAAAAAACCCATCAAAGTCATCATCACAGCTTATCAAATCTGGTGGCGTGTTGGCAATAGGATTTTGATTGATCTGTAGAATGAACGACGCTACAATGGGGCACCCATTAGTATTATCTGAAACACGTACATAGATAGTATGACTGCTAGCAGTATAATTAAATATGTTACCAATAGGCGATACATTATTGTCGGCATCTGCTTGGCTGTTGTGATATGAAATGGTTTTATCACTAGGGTCATCCACTATCATATTATTTACTTGGCTAAGGTCGTAAGTGTCTGTATCGTTATCACAAGTATCAACAGTGCCTAAATTGTTTAGGACGGGGGGGAGGTTAACGCTTAATTCTAATGGAATCGTACTATAACATCCAGTAAAGGTATTGGTAACTTTTATATAAACAGTTTGCGGATTGCTAATGTTAGTGTAAGCAGAGGGGTTACTGATAGCCATACTATTATCTAGAGGATCATCTTGATTGATATCATCAAAATTTTCAAAATAATGAATAACCATATCAGATTGTACCCTATCCAAAATATCAAAATCAGCATCTTCCAGATTAAAAACAGTTTGCCCATCATAATCGGCGTCACATAAAATAAAAGGAGATGCCGGGGTAATGTTGGGAGATGCAATAATGTTAATACCCAACTCTTCTATAATAGAGCACTGCGAATCTGCACTTTCTATTCTGGCATATATGGTTTGCGGATTGGTGGCATTGGTGTAAGTTAATGGTAAAGGGTTTATATTACTATCGGCTTCCCATACTGTTAAGTGAAAAGAAACATTTAAATTGTCAGGATTTGCAATACCTTGCTTTAGTTCATTAATTTTTTCGTTAAGGTCAAATTCATTTTTCTCATCATTGCTTAGGTCATCACAAATTAAATAATCTGTCATAGGACTATAAACAGGATTGGAGGCTACTTGTATAAGAAACGATCCTGTTGCTGAACAATTACTGTCTGAAATGTTTTCTACACGAACATAGATGGTTTGCGGGCTTGATGTATTGGTGTAAGGGTTGTATTTTGGAATAGCATTGGCTAGATTACCAGCTAAAGCATCAGTTTCGTCTTCAAAATAATACACCTCTTTACCTGATTGTCCATTTAAAATTTCTGGATCTTTGCTATATAGCATAAAGCTTTCGGTCTGATCGGAATCATCCTCACAAACCTGCAAAGGTACTATAGTAGGTAAAATAGGCAATGTGTTTACAGTAACATCAAAAGGCAATATATTAAAACATTGCGAGTTATCCACACGTACAAACAAGGTTTGTGTTACGGCATCAAAAGCTTGTTTATTAACAGGGTTGCTATTATTATTGGCATCATCCAAGGAAGTGAAAAAGTCAATGGTTAGTCCTGTGCGGTCATTAACAATATCATCAATAATATCTTCCAGGCGCATGGTTGAAACACCATCTCCATCATCATCACAAATAATAATTGGGGCAGGAGGCGTTGCCGCAGGGGCATTGATAATCTCAATATCAAAACTGTTTACTGTAGAACATCCAGAATCTATATTCTCGATTCGTGCCCAGATGGTTGCTTGTTGGTTTACGGGATAAAATGGTGGGAGTTGATTGTAATTGCTTTCTGCATCAAACTCTGTCGGAAAATAACTGGCTGTAAAATCGGTATTTCCATTGGTGACTAAATCATTAAATGTTGCCAATTCAACACTTACGGTGCCATCATCATCCGTATCACAATAAGGCAACGGGTTTACAGGTTGAAATAATAAAATAGGGTTAACGCGTAAAACAATTTCGGCTTCTTCAGAGCAATTGCCATTATCTATTTTTATATAGAGTGTTTTTGGTAAGGTTGTACTAACAGGATAGAAAACACTTTTATCTATAGGATTGGTTTCATTGTCCAAATCAGTTTGGTTATCGTAAAATGTAACCGTGATGTTTGGTAAATTATTTGCTATAAAAGTCTCTACACTGTTTAAACTAAAATCTACATAACCCGTACTGTTTTCAGTATCACATAATGCAAAATCACCTGTATCGGTACCTGTAAGCAATAAGTTGGTATGTATTTCTAATGGGACTACTGATGCACAACCCGTATTATCATCTTCAATTCTCACATATTTGGTAGAAGAACCAGGTTCAGGATTAGAATTGGTGTATTGGTAATTATTAGGGTTAGAAATAGGATTTGATCCTGTTTCTGCATCTTCCTGTGTTTCATGGAAGCTAGGTGTAACCCCAGTTAACCCTCCCAATATATCATTAAGTACCTGCGTTAAATCAAAGTTGGCACTGCCATCATTATCTTGGTCACAAGCATCAATATATTGTGTGTCCATATTTACAATAGGACTAACCGTTATATTTATTGTTAACGTTGAGGTAATTACACAACCCGTTTGGGAATCCAATACTCTTACATAAACCACTTCGCTATTATTGTTATTAACATACAAAGGAGGGATAGGGTTTGCTCCACTTTCTGCATCAATTGGGTTGTAGTGATAAGATACTACATAAGTACTTTGTCCTCCCGTAATTTCATCATCTTTTTGGCTAAGGTCTATGCTGGTGCGCCCATCAGGGTTACCATCACTATCACAAATTTCTAAAGGGGTGGGGTCAACAATATTGGGTATGGGGTTAACCACCAAATCAAAAGTTGTAAAGCCTAAACATCCTGTATCATTATCTTGAATGCGTACATAAATAGTTTGCGGATTGCCCATGGTATTTTGAATAGATCCAGAAACACCTGGATCTGTACCACTTCTTGCCAAAGCATCAGATAGATGGTAACTGAATGTATAATTAACAAACGGAATATTGCTAATAACTTCAGCATCTTTATTTGAGAGGTTGAAGGTTTCAATACCATCCCCACTGGAATCATCGCAAAGTTGATAAGGCGATATTGGGTTAATGGCCTCTTCAGTGTCTAACACGATATTGATTTCATCTGTTTCTGTACAAGACGAACTATTCAGAGGAACAGTAACCTCTACTCTATATGTGCCAGTCTGTATGGCATTAAGAGTAGGATTTGTTTCTCCACTTATTAGGGTGTTATCTAAAAACCAGGCATAGGTAGCCTGTGGGTTTTGTATATTAGCATCTAAAAGAACCGAACTGGCACAGGTTTCAACATCATCTCCCAAGTCTAAAACCTTAAAACTATTACCTTGAATGAACACGGCCGAATCAAAAGTTTCATCGGTTTGATCGGCTATAACTAATTTTATGTGATATTGTACATAGGGCACTATGGTTTTTGTAGCAGTTAACACCGTGGTTCTACCATTATAATTGGTATCGCCTATATTATAACCATCAAAATATTGTTCATTAACTGCAGGACAGCTTCCTGGAATGATTTCGTTATGGATGGTATTGGTGTTCACAGGCGTAGATGTTCCTGGAATTAAGGCTATGTTTTCATAAGGTGCAGTACTGCCAGCTTCTTTTATTAAAAAAGCAAAGCCATCAGAGAATTGACATGGGTTAACGCCCGTATACTCCTCAGAGGCTAAAATATAATTAAACTGTACTTGGTTGGAAATCGATATAAAATCAAACTCAATAGATGTAGCATTTAGCGTGTTAGATATGCCCAAAGCAGCCTCTAAATCCGGGTCGGTACCCCAACTCGATGTTCCTTCATTAAGCGGATTTGTATTTGCGGTATTGCCTCCAGAAGCCGCATTACCAGTGGAAAGCATAATGCCATTTTCAAACGGGAAATTGGAACCTGCACGACTAAACTCCGCATAACTTGAAAGCCCGTTGGCACTACCATTAACACTTGTTGTTATATTAGAAACTTCAACACACCCCTCAACAAGGTAGTCTTCAATAAGTTGTTGCAGCCCAACAGCATCATTGATTGAGATTTGTTGTGAATAAATAAAATTAAAGCTACAAACGCATGCAGCTATAATAAAGTATAAATGTAGGTGTCTTTTCACTTTACCTTATTTGGGTATGTACTAAATAACACTTTAGTTCAAATTATGGGCGAAAAATAGATAATATTTAGACGAAATGCAAATAATAAGGGATGAAATGCATATTTTTGGGATTTAGCTCTATTTAGCGTTTCAATGTAAAGTGATTTTTAAATACTCTACCATCTTCTAATTTCACTGTAAACCAATAATCATCTGTGGGTAGTTTTTTGCCATTAAAACTTCCATCCCAGCCAGGTTCAAACGGACTTAATTGTTTAAGTAATTTACCATAACGGTCATAAATACGAATCACTGAATTGGGGTAAAACATACTAGTAATACCATAAACTTGCCAATAATCATGCAGCCCATCGTTGTTTGGCGTAAAGAATTTAGGAAAACCTATTACAGAAACATATTCATTTATAACCCCACAATCATTTTTTATGTCCCTTACTTCTACATTATATATCCCTGGAAACACATTTTGAAATACATTGTTTTCCTGGTAGGGCGCATAAATTTGATTGTTTTCATTTAGTAGCCTATACTCATAAGTGCCTTCACCACTAACAAATACAGTTATAGTATTATTGTTAGAGGCATCTACTATATCTATAGATTGTAGGGTGGCAATATTAGAAGGATCTACAGTAAAATATTCAGTTCTAGAACATTGTAAGCCATTAGTGGTTAGGTAAGAGGTCAGGCTGTAATTACCTATTTCGTATATTTCTACACTGCTATTGGTTTCAATAAGTGTATTAGTGTCTTCATTTCGCCATTCAAAAGTTTCATAGCTATTGTTAGCTATAATCTCTAGAGGAACATTGGGTGTATTTAAGCAAACAAAGTATGTTTCGTTTAAAGTTGGTGGTGGAAGTGTATTAACCACCAATGAAACAGGTTCTATACCTCTACAACCCTGACTGTCAGATTCTGCTCTAACCCATAAAGTTTGTGCCATAGAAATAAGTTCTATTTCTTCAATAGGGTTGCTTTTAAATTCTGCATCAAACTCTGTTGGAAAAAAAGTGAGTGTAATATCTGGATCTAAAGCAAACTGGTTTCTTATAGAAAGTTTCTTATCATCTAAATTGAATAGGCCATAAGTATCATCAATAATACTATCACTATCGTCACATACTACAAAATCATCAATACTGCCTAAGTTAACACTATTAGCATGTATAAAGAAGTTTGTTGTTTCCATACAACCAATTTGTGTGGTAGCTCTTAACCAAAGCTCTTGGGGATTGGCATTTAGATTTTGATAAGGGACACTGGCATCTATAGGATTATCGTTAGCAATATCTAATTCCGATTCAAAATATTCTACAACATATTCCTCACTACTGTTTACAACCAAATTATAAGCATCATTCAAATTAAAATTGGCAATGCCATCATTATCATTATCACACTGTTCAAGTACTTGGTTAGGAATTAAGTTAGGTGCTTCAAATATTTGAACAAGCTTTGTAATGGTTTTACTTTCTCCAGTTGTTAATTGCATCATAGCTGTTACATTGTAGTTACCAGCAGCAGCATATTGGTGGATGGGGTTTATTTCTGTAGATGTAGTGCCATCTCCAAAATCCCATAGTACTGTATAATCCTCTTCTAGTGTGTTTAAAGAAAACTCAGCTGCTTCATTAACACAGGCATTCTTAACATTAATGGTAAAGAAGAATAACGATTGGATAAATGGAGGTAAACCTTGAGTAGAAAGGTTTGCCCTAAATCCTGGACTAACATCTATGGCATTGTGCTCATAATCACAAAGTACACCATCTAATTCTGGACTGTTAATAACACCTAAATATCTGGAGCCAACGTCATATTGACTGGAAAGTGCCCGGTAAATTTTGCCATTAAGAGCAAGTTGCAAGGCTCCCCTGTAGGTGTCTTGACTAGTATGGATTAAAATTCTTGACGCATTAAGATTAGGTGCAAATAAATCGAATTGATATAAAAATCGGGTATTTTTAGGATTGTCCGGATCGTCCGTTTCTTCTTCAGTAAAGGTGTCTACGTAAAGTTTCCGACTTTCGGCGTCAAATTCTACACCATAGGCTTTTTCACCAACTTGGTTGAACTCAAATTTAGGGCCTGGAAAAACTTTACCTGATCCAGCAAAAAAACTTAGTAAATAAGAATTGGAATCATGATTGGCCATGGCTAAGTATTCTCCATTGGGAGATGCTTTTAAATAGCCTCGAGGGTCAGCTACAAATTCACCAATAAATGATTTTACAGATGTTCTATTGATACCTGTTACCCCAACTTTATAAGCATGAAATGTCCCACCATCAAAAGCTATTACCCAAATAGATTCACCATCCAAATGTTTTACTGCTGTAATTTTTTCTGCAGCACTGCCTAATAAAATAACATTTTTTTCTGATGAAATGACATCGCCATTACCACCATCTAAACGCATGTCGACTGTAGAAAACCGAAGGCCTGGTATTTGAAAACCAACAGTAAAAATATAGTATATATTCTCATCATCAGGTTTAGGAACTATAATGGCCGATTGCGAGCTAGAAGGGTCTCCAAGTAAACTAAAACCATTAGGCATAGGTCTATGTATTTTATTGTAAACTGTAATGCCATCGGTATAAAATAAAAGGTCCCCTTTTTTATCAGATATAGTGGCACAGCCTTCAAAAGTATAGAGCCTACCATCAGATAATACTGTTGGGGGTTCGGTATTGAAACTTAAACCAGAACCTTGACCAAAATACCAATTAGCAGCTTGCTTTTGCCCAATTAGAAATAAAGGGAACAGTAAAGTAAAAATGTAGAGTATCTTTTTCATTAAGCTTTTAGGACGAATATCAAATTTAGGATAATCATCCTTTTTAAATATTAAAATTTAGTTAAAAAACCTATTGTGCCGATTAAGGTTCTATGGTTTAACTTATCACTATTAAAGAGAGAAGTGCTTAGTACTTTAAAGAAAAATGGTTTTTAAAAACCCTGCCATCTTGTAACCTTACTGTAAACCAATAATCATCTGCAGGTAACCTTTTACCATTAAATAAGCCATTCCAGCCTTCTCCCAAAGGGTTTATTTCCTTTATTAATTTGCCATACCTATCAAAGATCATAATCTTTGTATTTGGTTGGAACATACTGGAAATCCCAATAATTTGCCAGGTATCATTAAAGCCATCATTATTTGGGGTGAAAAACTTTGGGTATCCAATAACCGAAACTTGATCCTGAACAATACCACAATTGTTTTCAATATCTTTAACATAAACATTATAAATTCCTGGGTAAACATCATTAAAAACAGGACTGCTTTGGTAAGGTTTATAAAGGTTGTTTTCATTGTCATACAGCGCATACTCATATAGACCTTCACCAGTAACTATAACCGTTATGGTATTACTTGCAGCTACATCTACCACATTTATTTCTTGAAATGTAGCAATATTGGATGGTTCTACCCGAATGGTTTTCGTTTTGCTACAACCATTGGTATTGGTAACTGTAACATTATAAATACCTGTACCCGTAACCTCAGTTTCATAAGTAGTATCACCATTATGCCATATATATGTATGGTTGGATGTGGTACCAGATAAGAGTCCGGCGTTTAGGGTAATAGGGTCTGGCGATGTATTCAAACAGTAAAAATCAAAGCCATCAGTATCAATATCAGGCAGCTTGTTTACTATCAAACCAACCTCACTAATACCATAGCAGGCGTTTGAGTTTTCAACCCTTGCAAAGATGGTCTGGGCATATGGGATTGTGTTGGTATAAAAATTACTCAAAGGATTGGTTTCCAAAAGCGCGTCATCATAAGTTTCATAATATGCAATATTTAAGCCCGTGTTAGAAATGCCCTGTAGCATTTCAGCATTGGCATTTCTTAGGTTGAATAAATGAAATCCGTCTTCTGTACCATCATCATCACATACAGCAGGGAGTATAACATCATTAACGTCTGTGCTGCTTACATTAAGCGTAATTTCCGATGTAGAATAACACCCCGTTTCAGTATTGGTAACTTTTGTATATATGGTTTGCGGATTGATAACATTTCTGTAGGAAGCACCATCTATTTCCACAGTTCTAGCAGCATCAGTATAAAATTGCACCATTAAACTAGCTGTCTTACTGGCAGATGGCGATGTGGAAGAAGGAAAATAAGCCTCGTTCAAGTTAAAATAGGTAATGCCATCCTTTACACCATCTTCATCACATTGTGTTAAAGTAATATTGCTCACAGCCGGATTTTTATTGTAAAGCACAAAAGCCTGCCCTTCTATAGTACAGTCACCATTATTAGGTGTAATAACCACTTTATAGTGCCCCGTTTGGGTAACCGTTAAATTATAAGTTGTATTGGGTAGCGCAATGCCGTCCCTTGTCCAATAATAATTAGCCCCAGGAATGCTTTCAGAAACCAAATCATAAGTATCACCTTCACATAGCACCAAATTAAGGTCGCTTTCCCCATTTTTAATAATATCAATTTGAATGTTGAATAAAGATTGTATAAAAGGAGGCAAACCTTGTGCCGAGAGATTCGGGGACAAATCAATGGCATTATGTTTATAATCACAATCAACCCCCAAATTATTAGGATTATTTATCACGCCCAAATACGGTAAGCCAGTACTGTAAGTAGCAGAAAGCGCCCTGTAAATTTTACCATCAGGCCCCAACTGTAGTCCACCACGGTATAAGCGGCGTTCGTCTATAATCTTCAAAGAGCCTTGAATGTCTGCTTGGGCAAGGTCAAATTGCACTAATGTAGAATGGAAGTTGGCAGGATTGTTCATTTCCTCTCTGCGGTCCTCATCCGCTTGAAAATTGTTAAAGAAATGCACGTATAGCAATCGGCTATTGGGAGAGAACTCTACACCATACGGATTGTGATCTTCCCCATACATAGTCAATGGAACAGCGTTAGAGACTTTCCCCGTAGCAGTATCAAAATCATATAAATAAAGTTCGTCCTTAGAACTTAAATTATTATCATCAGCACTTTGGTTGGCACAGGCCATTTTAGTGCCGTCTGGAGATAGCTTTAAATACCCCCTAGCATCTTGTATGCTAATAGGAAATGTTGAGGTTACCGATGTATTGCTTACGCCATTCGTGCTAACTTCAAAAGCATGAAATGTGTTATACTCTGGAAGATTACCTGTTTCTGAAGCAAAAGTAACCACCCACATAGAGTTAGAAATACAATCCTTTAATACAGCAGTAATTTTTTCTGAGCATAAATTGAGAAGTCGATTGTTTTTAGAAACAACAGCACCCAAACCATTTTGTTGGGTCATATCAATTTCAGAATAATGCAAACCCGTATTGCTTTGTCTAGAGCCTACTGTAAAAACATAATAGATATCAGGATCATTTGGTTTAGGAACAATGATGGCCGATTGTGTGCTGGATCGATCACCCAACAACCCCGTGCCAAAGTACATATACTCATGGTTTTTGTTCCATACCGAAGAACCATCCGTGTAAAACAATAAATTTCCTAAGTCGTCCGAAATAGAAGTACAGCCTTCATTAGTAATAATACGGCCATTATTTACAGAACTAACGGTACTGTTAAGTTGATCAAATCTAATACCAGCACCATACCCAAAAAACCAATTAGCAGCTTCACTTTGCGCTAACAGGCCCATGCTTAAAAAGCAAAAAGTAATGGAAAGTAAATATTTCATCTTTAACTAGCAACCAAAAAGTTTATAAAACTTTGCTTCTAAAGATATTACAAATCCCTCTTTTTTAATAATCTAAACGACAAAAAGATAAATAAGGCTGTCCAACCCAATACAATAGCTATCTCGTACCAATGTACAGCATAGTCGTAAGTCAAGTTATTTTTATCAGGAAACTTGGTCATAGCAATACGCTGGAAAGGTTGATCAATTAACTTATACATAGATTTAAGAGGAAAGAAATTCTGAATTTTTTCAGCAATATCCATATTCAATTTCCAAGACATTAGGCCAAATAATATCCATTCTAAAATATATAGTATAAACAAAAAGGCGAGGGCAAAAGCAGAACGTTTAGCAAGCATCCCAAAAAATAAGCATAAGCTAAAAAAGCCAACCAACTTAATAAAGTAGGCCACTAAAAAATTAGTTTCCCTTATAATAATGCCAAATTCATTATAACTAGAATAATACAACCCGATGCATAAAGAAATTAGACTTATCAATAGGGTAGAAACCAATGAAAAGAAAACAATCGTGTAAAACTTAGATAGAATAAACTCTTCTTTACTTAATCCATCAATAAGATTTTGCTTAATAGTTTTATTACTATACTCATTTCCAATCATGCTCACTACTACAATAGCAAAGAAGAATTTAAATTGCGAAGCAAAGAAGGTAGTTAAATGCCAGATAATTGGAAAATTAAAAATGCCCAACTCGCCCAATTCCAGTGTGAAAAAACCAAAGACATTTATTTTTAAAGATGATAGTAAAATAATGAAAAACGGTAAAATAAAAGAGATGAATATTAATACCTTACTGGTTCTATTAAGCAAAAGCTTTTGGAGTTCTAAATTTAAAAGTCGTAGCATGTTATGATTGGTTAGTCCCGATAGCTATCGGAATTGTCTGTTAATTGTAAAAATTGTTCCTCTAAGCTTTCTTTGCGTTGTACCAAGTGGGTAAGAATAATACCGTTATTAAAAAGCTCCTTATTAAAATCCTCAGAACTAAAAGGTTCATTTAAAAATGCTGTAACAAGATCGTCCTTAATCCGCACATTAGAAAAAGCTTTATGGTTTTCAAGGTGTTTAACCAAAGCGGCTTGGTCGTTACATTTAAGCTCAAAAAAGCCATGGCTGGTAATCATTTCATCTACCCGGCCAGAATATAGTTTTTCACCCTTTCTTAAAACCACCACATGGGTACATACTTTTTCAACTTCATCCAATAAATGCGATGCCAATAGTATGGTAGTGCCCTTAGCAGCAATCGCTTTAATAATTTCCCGTATTTGGTGAATACCTTGGGGATCTAAACCATTAGTAGGCTCATCAAGAATTAAAATCTCAGGATCATTCAATAGGGCAGAGGCAATGGCCAATCGCTGTTTCATTCCCAAGGAATAAGTACTAAACTTACTGGTTTTGCGGTCCAGTAACCCCACAATCGTTAGCTTTTCATCTATATTACTAAAAGCAACCCCCTTAATCTTACATACCAGTTTTAAATTTTGTTCCGCAGTCATGTAAGGATAAAAGTTTGGGCGCTCAATAATAGCCCCCACTTTTTTTAAAGCATCATGCGTAGAAGTATGCCCATCAAACCATTTAAAACTACCAGCAGTTTTGTTAACAACATTTAAAACAATACCCAAGGTAGTCGATTTTCCACTACCATTAGGACCCAATATGCCATACACATTGCCCTTGTTTATAGTAAAAGATAAATCTTTTACCGCTGTTAAATACCCGAATTTTTTTGTGAGATTGTTAATAGTAAGAATAGGTTCCAAACGTTTAATATTATATTGCTACTAAAATAAGGTTAGTATGGGTTAGATAAAAGTAAGACGATATATAAAATATTTTGTTACACAGGTACGAATAAAAACTTTAACTTTGAGCTTATGGACGATTTAATAATATCCAAAAAGAAACCCTCGTATCCCATTACGACAGAGTTGCATGCCTATCTTTCTGAGTATAACAGAAACATAAAGCTGCCCATTTTTTACGACGACTTGTTGCGTTTTCAGGGCTCTATAGTAGTTTATGATAAAGAAGACAACGATACGCTGTGGATACGTGTTTACTATAACGAGCATGAACGCCAAGAGATAGAACTGTCCCTAAAAAAAGTATACACCATTTTACATTCCGATGGAAACGAAAACACACTACCTTTTTTAAGTGTAGATGCCATAGACTACTGTACATTTGGAAACTCAAAGCCTTTTAGAATAAAAATAAGGAACATACTAAACGATAATTACACCTATTTTTACATAAAGCGGGCCGATGCGTCCCGCGTGTATGGTTTAGAGCTAGAACATATGCTATCGCCCTATAACCTGAACTTTTTAGTTTACGAAGACACCCTAATAGAAGAGCACATAGCAGGTATACCGGGCGATGAGTTTATAAAAAACTTTTTGCCAAAATGTGATAAATCAGAAAAATCACAAATAGCAAAAGAGTTTGTAAAGTTTAACGAGCGCTGCATGATTAGACTGTTGGGCGATATGCGCTCATACAATTACGTTATTGTGCCAACCCACGATTTTGACCATGTTGTATATAAAATAAGAGCTATAGATTTCGATCAGCAGTCCTACGAAGGCAAGTTTAACATATACCGCCCCCAGTTTTTTAAAGAAAACCTAAAGATGGTAGAATTGGTATCAGAAACCTTCCAACGCTTATCTATCGACCAATATAAAATAGAAGAACGCTCCATTTTGGTAAAACGACTAAAAAGTTTTCATGGAAGAATAGACGAACTTTTAAAATGCATGGTAACAGATAGTATTTCCAAGCCAGAAAACATAGACCTATTAAAAAACAAAATCTTTGAATATACCACCGATCCCAAATTTAAAGCCTGTAAAACCATGGGGGAGATATTAAAAAATGCCTTAGAGTTTTTAACCAACAATTATGAGAATGTAAATCCCAAAAACTTTAAATAAACGTAAGGGGGGGCTAATTCCAGTTTTCATCAAAATCCAAATGATCGTAGTCATCCAAATCTAAATCATCCTCAAACTCATTAAAATCACTAAAGTCATTATCAGCTTCAAATGTTTTCTCTGGGGCCTTGTCAGGTATCTGCCCATGTACAAACATCAAATTAGGATAGTCAATACCGTTGGTTTCCTCAACAATTTCAGCCAATTCCACATAAAAAGTCCACATACTTAAAAAGTCGTAAACATAAATAAGCCTGGTTTGTTTTTCATGTACCGTATCATTAAGGCTGGTTTCCTCCATAAGGCGTGCAGAACCATCCTCACTAAGATCAAAAAGAGATATTTCTTCACCTTGATTCCATTGGTCATCACTCAAATAAAATGAGGCCATTTCAGTACCATCAAACCCAAAAGACTGCGTAATAATATTGTGTAAATCCTCTAGCGTGTCCGTTTCCCGAATCTCTAAATCACGAAAAACATCTTCATCAGTATCGTTATCAAGTATAACTCTAAATCTATAAATCATGGCAAATAAGTAAAATGCAAAGGTATGTTTTTTTAAACTATTTAGTAAAGCGATGTAGGGTAAAAGTCATAGCACTTAATAAGAAAAAAGCACCAACCTGGTGTGCTACCCCCAACCATACAGGCACCTGCAAAAGAATGGTAAACACCCCTAGCACAAACTGTACCCCCACAATAATCAATAAGAAGGTTATAGATTTAGTTTGTAATGCGGTAAGGGGCAGTTTTCTAGACTTATTCCAGATAATAAGAATAACCAAAACCACGAGGTACGCTAAAATTCTATGAACAAACTGCACACCACTCTTCCCTTCAATAAAATTTTTATAAAGAGGCGTTTGCTCAATATAAACCGTGGGGTGCACAAATTTACCTTCACTCATCATGGGCCAATGGTTATGTATAAAACCAGCATCTAAACCGGCCACAAAAGCACCGTAAATAATTTGCAGTAATAAAATAGCCATACCCCAGCGAACTAGATTTCTAAAACCCTTATGGATATCTTTTTTGCTAGGGTACATTAAATCTAAAGCCACCCAAAACGTATAGGCAAAAGTTATAAAAGCAGTAGTTAAGTGCGCTGCCAAGCGGTAATGACTTACATCAGGATTGTCTACCAAGCCACTTTTTACCATATACCAGCCCAAAAACCCCTGAAAAGCACCCAGACATAATAGTACAATCGCTTTTTTAATAGTAGGCTTGGTAAGCTGTTTGGTAATTAAAAAATATAAAAAAGGGAGCAAGAATACCAATCCAATAAAGCGCCCAATAACACGATGCAGCCATTCCCAAAAATAGATATCCTTAAAATCTTCTAGATTAAAATGATTATTGAGCTTTTGGTATTCAGGGTATTGCTTGTACAGATCAAAAGCTTCTTGCCATTCCGTTTCATTCATGGGAGGAATGGTTCCAGAAATCAATTTATAATTTGAAATAGATAAACCAGAATGTGTCAATCTAGTAATACCCCCAACCACTACCATAGTAAATATTAGCAAGCAGCCTAATAATAGCCAGTAAATAACGTTCTTATTATCCCTTTTCATCCTTAACTGTTAACTTTTAGTTGTTAGTTGTTAGTTGTTAGCCCAAGTCGCTCACCTTCCTTAAGCATCAATGCATAAGCAGCATGATACTCATTAGGTATATCGCCTTCCAAAATAGCTTCCTTAATAGTTTCTTTTATAATTCCGATTTCCCTAGACGGTTTTAAACCAAAAGTTTCCATAATCTCTTCGCCCGAAATTGGCGGTTGAAAATTCCGCACATGGTCGCGCTCCTCAACTTCAACAATTTTCTGGCGAACAACCTTAAAGTTGTTATGGTATTTTTTAAACTTTTTAGGGTTCTTGGTCGTAATATCAGCTTCACAAAGCGTCATTAAGTCCTCAACATAATCACCAGCATCAAAAATCAAACGCCTTACGGCAGAGTCCGTCACAATATCTTGGGCCAATACAATGGGGCGTGAACTCATAAGCACCATTTTTTGTACAAACTTCATTTTGTCATTCAATGGCATCTTTAGGCGTTTAAACAAGCGGTACACCATTTTAGAACCTTCAAATTCATGTCCGTGGAATGTCCATCCCACCTTCTTACTAAACTTTTTAGTAGGCGCTTTTCCAATATCATGTAATAGCGCTGCCCAACGCAGCCATAAATTGTCGGTATTTTGTGCAATATTATCAACCACTTCCAGGGTGTGGTAAAAATTATCTTTGTGGCGTTGACCCTCCACTTCATCAATACCCTTTAAAGCAATAAGTTCTGGTAAAATATATCGAAGTAGCCCTGTTCGTTCCATCAGCAAAAAGCCCACAGAGGGCACATCGCTTTCCAGTATTTTATGAAGCTCAACAACAATACGTTCTTTAGTAATAATTTTTATGCGATGATTATTTCTGGTTATAGCATTTAACGACTCTTTTTCAATAGTAAAATTAAGTTGCGTAGCAAACCTAATGGCACGCATCATTCTAAGCGGATCGTCACTATAAGTAACATCAGGGTCTAATGGTGTGCGAATGATTTTGTTTTCCAAATCCTTAAGACCATTAAAGGGATCCAATAAATCCCCAAAGTTATTATCATTGAGGTTTAGGGCCAATGCATTAATGGTAAAGTCCCTACGGTTTTGGTCGTCCTCCAGTGTGCCATTTTCAACAGCAGGATTTCTGCTGGCTTCATCATAAGATTCTTTACGGGCACCAACAAATTCAATTTCAATTTCCTCAAACCTTAACATGGCAGTGCCATAGGTTTTAAATACTTGTACCTTAGGATTGTTAGGAAGGTTTTTGGCAACCTGCTTGGCCAGAGAAATACCATCACCAATAGCAACTACATCAATATCTTTGGCTGAGCCACGTTTTAAAATATAATCACGTACAAAACCGCCAATAACATAACTATCTAAATGTAATTCCTTAGCAGATTTTGAAATTATTCTGAATACTTTATGTTGTAGTGCTTCCTTGTAATTCATCTTTTTAGCCACGATTCCGATAACTGTCGGGACATGAATGTTTTTTTATGTTAAATGGGTTGATCTGCATTGACTTTTTTATAAAATGATTCTTTTATGGTCTAGAAAATCCGCTTCCCAAACTATTATAAACTTCAAATAATGCTCAACAATGGCATAACTTTCTTCTTTATAAATAATTTTAGACATACATATTCGTGTATTCGTGGCTATTTAAGGCTTATTGACGAATGATCTTTACAACCCCATTATTGCTCAATTTAATAATAGAAGAGGGTTTGGCGCAGATTTTTTCGTGGTGCAAATTTACAACATAGTCTACACCTTTTAAAATGGCTGGGTGTATTTCTTTAAACGATTTTGGTGTGGGGTATCCACTAATATTGGCTGAGGTTGAAACAATAGCGCCATTAAACTTTCTTGAAAGCTGATAGCAAAATTCATCGTCTGGAATTCTAATGGCAATAGTCCCATCATCAGCAATTAAGTTAGCGGCCAAATTCTGGGCTTCGTCATATATAATAGTAGTAGGTTTATCAGTAATATCTATAATGTTCAAGGCCACTTGGGGTACATGCTTTACATACTTTTTAAGCATACGGTCGTCGGCCACTAAACAAATTAAAGCCTTACTGTCTTCACGTTGTTTTAGTTGGTAAACCTTTTTAACAGCTTCTATATTGGTGGCATCACAACCAATGCCCCAAACCGTATCGGTAGGGTAAAGTATCAGTCCGCCATTTTTTAAAGCTTGTAGTGCGTTATTTATTTCCTCATTCATGTTATGAATCTTATATTTGCAGCGGCGCAAATTTACAACAGAAAAAATAAAGAGCAGTAAAACATTACTACTTTGAAACCATAAAACAAACCCATGCGAGAAGTTAAGGTTTTTAATGAAGATTTAGATGGTGTTTTTAAAGAAACCCTAACCCAAAGCATTCATAATTTTGGAGCCATTGAAGGTGGTGAAGGAAGCCGAAATATTATAAAAACCCTCAAGTTAAATGGCCTTAATTTAAATATAAAGGCTTTTAAGATTCCTAATATAGTAAACCAGATTGTTTATAATTTTTTTAGAAAAAGTAAGGCGCAGCGTTCCTTTGAGTATGCCAATAAGTTATTGAAACTTGGTGTTGGCACTCCCAGGCCCATTGCTTATTTTGAGTATAAAACACACTTTTTATTTAAGAAGAGTTTTTATATAAGCGAACAACAGGATTGCGATTTAACCTATAGAGCGCTTACAAAAAACTTCAATTATCCAGATTACGATGCTATGCTGCGTGCCTTTACGAGGTTCACCTTTGGCTTGCATGAGAAGGGGATTCATTTTTTAGACCATTCCCCAGGAAACACTTTAATAAAGAGAACCACTACAGGTTATAATTTTTATTTGGTAGACTTAAACCGTATGGAGTTTGGGGTATTGGATTTTGAAACGCGAATTAAAAACTTTGCAAGGTTAACCATCCATAAATCCATGGTAGAAGTTATGAGTGATGAATATGCCAAGTGTTCTGGGTATAATTACGAAGCGGTATTTAATCTTATGTGGGAAGAAACACAACGGTTTCAGGAAAAGTTCCATCGTAAAAAACGCCTCAAAAAAAAGCTTTTAAAAAAACAATAAGTTATGTTTTCCAAAGCTTGTACAGCTTCACATATTTAAAGAAGGTTAAATTATATGTTTGAACGCATATAACCAATCCATTAAGACCATCAAGAAACCCTAGCCTTAAAAAGTAAGCCTTAAAGAATGCCCATGCAGGTCTATAAATAATTTTCCAGATAGACGATTTTTTTCCAAGCTTGTAATAGGCATTGGCAGAAATGGTTGAAAAATGTTCAACCTTTAAATTATGTTCAGAATAATCCCGAAAAACCCAGTGGAGTAAATCGCCTTTTAGTTTGCCGCTTTTTGTTTTTTTATCAAGCACATAAGTATCATGTGGGTTAATACCTTTCCAGCTACCACAACCCTTTTTAAAGAGTCTTAGCTTTTTATCAGGGTACCAGTCAGAATGTTTAATCCATTGGCCACAATAATTATTAAGACGGTTGCAATAATACCCATCATATTGCCAAAGGGCTTTTACTTTTAAAATACTGCTTTTTAAAGTTTCAGAAAGGGCTTCGTCTCCATCAAGTGATAAAATGTAGTCATATTTAGCTTGGGCAACAGCATAATTTTTCTGTTCAATATACCCCTCAAAAGCATGCTGGATAAAATTTACATTAAACGATCGGCATATTTCAGGAGTACTGTCAGTAGAAAACGAATCAACCACAATAATTTCATCGGCCACACCAACCAAAGAGCTTAAGCATTTTTTTAGATGTTCTTCTTCATTATATGTAATTATGACAGCTGAAAGTTTAATCATTTATTGGGGTTTAATGGGCAAATATAAGTTATTTAATTAATTCGGAGAGGTTGAAATGCTCAGATAAAGCAGCCCATTGCAAGTCATTTTTGTTTTTGGACACATTATCATTTTTCAAGGCCACTTTTTGAGAACCAATAATGGGAATGGGGTCTTTAGGAACCTGTTCCGATTGTCTTGAAATACGTCCCTTTAATAAAGCCATGGCTTTAAACCACAAATCATCAGCCTTGGGAGTTAATTTTAAAAATAAAGCCTCGTGGTGTACCTCATTTGCAAGTGCCCCAGGAGGATATAATATACCCCAGGCGCCTACGGGGATTAATGTTTTTGGGTTTGTTACAGGGGCATCTTTGTATTTCCATTGTTTATAGGGTAGATATCCATTATTACCATCAAACTTTATTTGGTAGGTTGTGTTGGCAATAATATCTTTAGGGTATTTTAAATGCTCGTTGTATAAATTTATAAGAAGCTTTTTTCTATAAATTAAATCATCGTCACAGGTAATAATGATGGCATCAGGATGTTCCTTAAGGGTGTGGATAAGTTTTCTATGCGAACAAGTTAGTTTAGAGTATTTAATTTCAAAGCGTGCCGATTGTAATGCTGCCAATCGTTTGGGCAGCTTATGCTTTAAGTCGTTATGAAGCCATAAAACAATTTTAGTAGGCACATGTGTTTGGTTAAAAAGACTTTTTATAACAAGATGGATGGTATTTAAACGTGACGGAATAGAAGTCATGGAAACAATAACTGGCAAAGTGTCTTTTTTAGACAATAAGTAAGTGGCAGGGATAAAATGTAAAAATGTGCTATATACTAAAGATTTTGGGAGTTCCTTTATAAGTTTCATTATGGTTTCTTAAATACAAAACAAATATAGTAAATACTTTAGGGTTATTTTTTTTAGTATTACATGTTCTTTTCATATTTTGCTGAACAATTAATCCATTCGTTTTTATAAAACAATTATGCCAAAACTATCGGTTATCATAAGTACTTACAATGCAGAAGCTTGGTTAGAAAAGGTGCTTTGGGGATATAGCTGCCAATCATTTCAAGACTTTGAAATAGTTATAGCAGATGATGGTTCTGGGCCCAAAACAAAAGATTTAATAAACACCTTTGCCAGTAAAACAAATTTAAACATAGTGCATGTTTGGCAGGAAGATGACGGTTTTCAAAAGTCGCGTATCCTAAACAAGGCCATTGTTGCTTGTAAGGCAGATTATATTGTTATGAGTGATGGTGATTGTATACCACGTAGCGATTTCTTGGAAGTTCACCATAAGTATAAAGAAAAGGGCTGCTTTTTGTCTGGGGGATATTTCATGCTGCCCATGGATATTTCCTTAAAAATAGACAAGCATGATATTTTATCCGGAAACTGTTTTAATTTAAAATGGTTAAAACAACATGGTTTAAAATCGTCTTTTAAGAACAATAAACTAACAGCTAGAGGCTTAAAATCGAAGCTATTAAATGTACTAACACCCACACGCCCTAGTTGGAACGGACACAATGCATCGGGGTGGAAGGCCGATATCTTAGCCATAAATGGTTTTGATGAGCGTATGCAGTATGGTGGACAAGATAGAGAGTTGGGAGAACGTCTCGTCAATTACGGTATTAAGCCAAAGCAAATACGATACAGTGCCATTTGTGTACATTTAGACCACAAGCGTGGTTACAAAACACCAGAGTCCATTGCCAAAAACCAAGCCATAAGAAAGCACACAAGGGATTCAAAAACCCCTTGGACGCCTTATGGTATTAAAAGAGATTGATTTTTATACGGCCACATCGTTTTCACGAAGTGCATTGTTTAAAGATGTTTTCTTATCCGTGCTCTCTTTTCGTTTTCCTATAATCAATGCACAGGGCACTTGGTAGTCTCCCGCAGGAAACGTTTTAGTATAGCTTCCAGGTATTACTACCGAACGCGCAGGTACCCGACCTCGCATTTCTTTAGGCTCATCACCAGTTACATCAATAATTTTGGTACTCATGGTCAGTACAACATTGGCACCTAAAACAGCTTCCGTTTCTACATGTACCCCTTCAACCACAATACAGCGCGATCCCACAAACACATTATCTTCAATAATAACCGGGGCCGCTTGTAAAGGTTCTAAAACCCCACCAATACCTACACCACCAGATAAATGTACGTTCTTTCCAATTTGTGCACAACTACCAACCGTAGCCCAGGTATCTACCATAGTACCTTCATCAACATAGGCACCAATATTTACATAACTAGGCATTAATATGGTTCCTGGTGAAATATAGGCACCATGTCTGGCCACAGCATGGGGCACCACACGAATACCTTTTTCAGCATAGCCTTTCTTTAATGGAATTTTATCATGAAACTCTAAAGGGCCAGCTTCTATAGTTTCCATTTTTTGAATAGGGAAGTATAGCACCACGCCTTTCTTTACCCATTCATTTACTTGCCATCCACCTTCAACAGGCTCCGCAACACGTAATTCACCTTTATCCAATAAATCTACCACCTTTCTTATAGCAGATTTTGTTTTTTCATCATTTAATAGCGCTCTATCTTCCCAAGCTTGTTCAATGGTTTGTCTTAATTCTGTCATCAATCTTAAAATTTGGAACAAATATAATAGTATCCATTAAAATAACAGGAATCAAAAAGACTTAAATATTATTTTTAATGCTTGTAAAATTTTGAGCGTTTCATCCATCAATTTGCCAAAAAGGAAGCGGCATTTTTCCTTTCAAATAAAAACAATATCCGATTAAATGCATTTTTCGTGTATTTAATCCTTAAAATAGCACACTTTATCTGTTTATCGATAAAAAATAGTCGCTCCACTACTAATCGAAAATTCAAGGGTTTACAACTAATTTTTTGTGTGTTAGGCTTCATGTCGATATATATTTGACTCACCAAATCGAAACAAACAGATGAAAACAAATTTTTACATATTATTAATTTTTTTACTTTCTTTCTCTTTTGCAAATGCACAAAGCACTAAAGAAACTATCAAAGTTGAAACTGTTAATACTGTAGTTGTTTCTCAAGAAGATAATCAAGTTGAAGCTACTGTTAAAACTTCTACCGATAAAGTAAATGAAGAAGAAGCACTTTTAATAGATGCTGAAGCACTTAAAGCTTCTATTGCACGTAGTACTAGTGATATTAGAAGTTACTTTAACCACTTAAGAAAAGTAGATAACATTAGCTTGTTATTTCCTAAAATCAATAAAGCCCAAAAGGCTTAATACCAAAAACGTTCATATTTCAAATAATTATATTTAAGGTTAACACATCCAAAAAAAGGCTGTCTGAAAAGACAGCCTTTTTTATTTTATTACATTACTTTTGCAACAAACACAAGATATGGCACGTATTTTAGCAATAGATTATGGTATGAAGCGTACAGGTATAGCAGTAACAGATGTATTACAGATTATTGCTTCAGGACTTACAACGGTCAATACCAAAGAATTGCTCGCTTTTTTAAAAACATACGTCGCTAAAGAACCGGTGGAACTGTTTGTAGTGGGCCAACCCAAGCAAATGAATAATGAAGCATCAGAAAGTGAAGTGTTAATCATTCCCTTTTTAGAAAAGCTTGCCAAGCAATTTCCCAACATTCCCATACAACGGGTAGATGAGCGTTTTACATCTAAAATGGCCTTTCAAACCATGATAGATAGTGGATTGAAAAAGAAGCAACGAAGCAATAAAGCACTTATAGACGAAATTAGTGCCACCCTTATTTTACAGAGTTATTTGTCTTCCAGAGCGAGTAGGTAATAATAAACAGTTTAAATAACACCATTAGTTTTTCACTTTTAGTTGTTAGTAGTTTAACTGTATAAATTGTATTTTTGCAAAAACTTAATAGCGAATTATGATATTACCAATTGTTGCCTATGGCGATCCTGTTTTAAAAAAAACAGCAACCGATATAGATAAAGACTACCCCAACCTAAAAGAACTTATCCAAAATATGTTCGATACTATGTACAATGCCTATGGGGTAGGACTAGCAGCACCACAAATAGGTTTACCAATTCGCATATTTGTTGTAGATACCACACCGTTTTCTGAAGATGACGAATTAACTGCTAATGAGCAAAAAGCACTAAATGGCTTTAAGCGCGTGTTTATAAATGCAACCATTACAGAAGAATCAGGAGAGGAATGGGCTTTTAACGAAGGGTGTTTAAGCATACCAGATGTTCGTGAAGATGTGTACAGGCAACCCAAGATTACTATTGAATACCTTGATGAGCACCTTAAACCCCATACGGATACATTTGACGGACTTATAGCCCGGGTGATACAACATGAATACGACCATATTGAAGGTATTTTGTTTACCGACAAACTATCCAGTTTAAAAAAGCGTTTGTTAAAAGGACGTCTTAGTAACATCTCTAAAGGTAAGATTAGTGTAGATTACAGAATGCGATTTCCAGACCAAAAAAAGAAACGATAATATTTGCAAGACATCAATAAACAGTTGATATTTGCCCCTTTCAAAAAGTAATTTATGAGTTTAGAAAAAGTACTATCAATAGCAGGAAAGCCCGGGTTGTATAAATTAGTAACCCAAACGCGTGGTGGTTTTGTGGCCGAGTCTTTAATTGATAAAAAGCGTATATCGGTCACTGCACAGCAAAATGTGAGCTTATTAAGCGAAATTGCTATTTATACATTAACCGAAGAGGTACCCTTAAAGCAAGTTTTTGAAAACATTAAGAAAAAGGAAAACGGACAACAAGCTTCTGTAAAGCCAAAAGATAGTAAAGATAAATTAGAGGAATATTTCTTTGATGTCTTACCAGATTACGACGAAGACAGAGTGTACGCCAGCGATATTAAAAAAGTGGTGCAATGGTACAATTTATTGCAAGCACATAATATGTTGGATGATTTGGGTACCGAAGCAGATGCGCCTTCTAACGACGAAGAGGAATAGTACCTAAAGGCGTGTATCATGCTTAGGCCATTTAAAAGTCTAAGAGTAGCGTAAACAAGAAGCCCTTATATATTATGAAGATTTCAAGACCCAAGCTTAAACACATTATATATTTAATTCTTATACTGCTACTGGTTATACCCCAAACCCGTAAGCCCATACAAGTATTATTGCATAAAGGGTTAGCATTAATAAGTCCTTCTATAGAAAATACTGATAAGGTAGCCAAGCTACCCAGCTACCAGTTGCAGTTGGAGGACCAAGATGGTGGTGTCTTTAATCTGGAATCGGTAAAAGGCGAAGTTGTTTTTATAAATTTTTGGGCCACGTGGTGTCCGCCATGTATAGCCGAAATGCCCAGTATGCAAGCTTTGTATAACGATTATAAAGACCAAGTGGCGTTTGTTTTTATTACAACCGATTGGTTTAGTGAGGTTCGTGCATTTCAAGAAAAAAACAACTACACTTTTAAAGTGTACCGTGCAGCAAACGGATTCCCGGAATTTTTAAACATTACCACCATTCCCAGAACATTTTTAGTAGATAAATCTGGAAACATTATTATCGATAAGCGCGGTGCGGCCAATTGGAACAGCAATACCGTAAGAAGTACCATCGATAGTTTGTTACTTAAATAGCTTGTTTTTTTTTAGTTCTAAGTATTCTGTTACAAACAAGCTTAAAAGAATAAGTGTAAAGGCATATACGGTATCCTCTATAGGAATGGTAAATAAACGCATGCCTAAGTTTTCATTATCATTATACCACACCACCTCATTAACAATAAAACTTCCGGTTAGTATTCCATTCACAATAAAAAAGGGCAGGAGCATTACCAAAAATGTTAATAAATAGGTACTTAATAGCTTGGGGTTTTTGTTAAGAACAAGCCCTGTTACAAAAGCTGCTAGAAAAAAATTAATGAATGTGTACCATTTATCATGATTGTAAAAAGAGATAATTACAAACAATAGCATAAGCAAAAAGCCAAACGATTTGGTATCGGGCAACGATAGTTCTAATTTAGGAACATAATAAAGCAGTGCGTAGTGCATAAATATACAGGCATAGGGTATGCACACAAAAAACAGCCATTCTTCCAGTGGTAATCCCAAAAACTTAATACCAATACAGTAATCAGGATTAAAGCCCCAAACACCCACCAAAGTAAAACACACATCCCAAGGAATAAAGAAAAGCATGCCAACAAGTATCCCTGCGGCCAAAGAGGGCCAACGTTTGTAAAACTTAAGCTTGGGGTGGAAACTAAACAGAAAAGGGACCAAAACCGATCCTAGGTTCAGTAATAGATATAAATAAGGCATTTACTGTTTTTTAAAATATTTAAAGGGTACCACCAACATGCCAAAACATTCACCATCTTCCTTGCCTAAATGTTTGTGGTGCATCTTGTGGGCGCGCCTTACCCCTCTGGCATACCAATTATTGGCATTTCTAAAAAGTTTAAAACGTTGGTGTATAAAAATATCATGCACAATAAAATAAGAGATACCATAGGCTAAAATACCCAGCCCAATAGGAAGTCCAGCCCATAAACCATCATATTTCCATAACAAGAAAAAACCAATGCTAACCACGGCATAAAAGATAAAAAAGGCATCATTGCGCTCAAACCAACTGTCGTGGTCCTTTTTATGGTGGTCCTTGTGCAAGCGCCATAAAAAGCCATGCATCACATATTTGTGCGTAAACCACGCCATAAATTCCATGATGCAGTAAGTTGCTAAAAAGATAAGTATCCACAGTACAGTTTGCATCCTATAAATTTACATTAATTTTAATTGATATTTCACATAACTCCGCATCAAGAGCTCTATTTTCTTGGGGTTAGACACCCTAATGCGTGTATTTTTAATTTGTAGCGCTGGTGTGCGCTTAAGCTTTTTCAAGAGTTGCCTGTAGTATCTATAGGCCATAAACACCCCAAACTTAGCTTCAATGGGTAATTTTTTAATGCCGCTTAGTCCAGCCTCAAAATCCCGTTCAATATCATCTATAATCTCTTTTTTTGAAGCTTCATTTAAATTGCTCAGGTCGGTATTGGGGAAATAGGTACGGTTCAAGCCCTCAAAATCTGCCTTAAGGTCCCTAAGGAAATTCACTTTTTGAAACGCAGAACCCAGCGACATAGCTGTATCTTTTAAAGCTTCATACTTTTTGTCGTCTCCCTTTACAAATACCCTTAGGCACATCAGCCCCACCACATCGGCAGAGCCGTAAATGTAGGCTTTGTATTCTGCCTCGGTTAAATAGGTGTTTTTGTGTAAATCCATGCGCATGCTGTTCATAAAGGCATCCACCAAGTGCTTTTCTATGCCATATTTGTGGTAGGTGTGCTGAAATGCGTTTAAAATGGGGTTTAAACTAATTCTATCTACCAAAGCGGCCTCCAAATCCCTAGAAAAGTTGTTGAACAACGTTGCCTTATCATAGTCATGGAACGAGTCCACAATTTCATCGGCAAAGCGTACAAATCCGTAAATATTGTAAATATCGCTCCTAATGGATTTGTATAGCATTTTAGTAGCCAAAGAAAAAGACGTACTGTAAGTACGCGTTACAATTTTGCTACAGCTATAGGAAACGGTGTCGAATAATGCTTTCATAGGCCATGGTGTTTGGTTACTAAATCGGCTACTAATTTTCCGGAAATTAAGGAGGGTGGCACACCAGGACCAGGCACGGTTAACTGGCCCGTAAAAAACAGGCTCTTTACTTTTTTGCTTTTTAATTTAGGTCTTAAAAAAGCAGTCTGTGTTAACGTATTAGCCATACCGTAAGCGTTTCCTTTGTATGAATTGTAGTCCTTTACAAAATCATTAATACAAAAGCTTTCCTTAAAGATAATATGTTTTTTTATATGTTGTGATGTTAAAGCTTCAAAACGGTCAATAATTTTATCAAAATATTGCATGCGTACTTCAGGAATATCCACCAATCCTGGGGCCAAGGGCACTAAAAATATGCCGGCCTCTTTACCTTCTGGGGCCACACTAGCATCAGTCATACTGGGGAAGCTGGCATAAAATAGGGGATGTTCCGGCCATTGCGGATCATCATAAATAGCCTTGGCATGCGCATCAAAATCCACATCAAAAAACAGGGTATGGTGGTTTACATGTTTCAGTTTCTTATCAAAAGCGACGTAGAACAGGAGTGATGAAGGCGCAAATGTTTTCCTGCTCCAATATTGTTCAGAGTATTGCCTGTAAGGCTTATCCAAAAGCGTTTCCGTGTGGTGGTAATCGGCGCCACTTACAATAACATCAGCCTTATATGTTGTTCCTTTAGAAATAATACCCGTTGCTTTGCCCTTATCTACGATAATTTTATCAACGGGGTTTTCAGTTTTAATAACCACACCAAGTGTTTCGGCAAGCTGTTTTAAGGCCAGTACCACTTGGTACATCCCTTTTTTGGGATGAAAAGTGCCCAACCCAAAGTCGGCATAATTCATAAAACTATAAAATGCAGGCGTATCACCGGGCTTAGCCCCTAAAAACAGTACCGGAAACTCAAGTATTTTAATCAGGCGGTCATTTTTAAAAGCTTTGCGCACATCCCGTTTTATGGTACTGAAAAACTGATTGAGCTTTTGTACCGTTGCAGGTGTTATCAACTCTAAAGGCGATACGCCGGGGTTGTAAACCAAATCCTTTATAGCGATATCATAATTGTTTTTGGCCTTTTCTATAAAGGTGTACAGTTTTTTAGAACTGCCGGGCTCTTCCTTTTCAAAGGCGATGGCTATTTTATCTAAGGTATCTTCAATAGTTATGTAATCGTTCTTACCAAAGTAAACACTATAAGCGGGGTTTAGCTTATCAAGGGTGTAATAGTCCGATGGTTTTTTGTTAAAATCGTTAAAGAAACGCTCAAAAACATCGGGCATCCAGTACCAGGTAGGGCCAATATCAAAGGTAAAGCCGTCTTTAACCAATTGTCTGGCACGGCCGCCAACCGTTTTGTTTTTTTCAAAAACCGTCACCTTATAGCCTGCTTTGGCTAAGTAGCAAGCAGCAGCTAAAGATGAAAACCCGGAACCGATAATAATTATAGATGATTTCATATTGTTTAACAAATATAGTTAAAAGTTAAACAAATAAAAATCTATTTACACGACTTTAACTAAATTTTCTATAGAATTGAAGATAGTAATATTTTCAGGAAGCGTTTCGTGTTCCAAAACCGATAGCTTTTTACCCAATACCAAAAGGTGGCTGTTAGGCTTGTTTAATAACAAATCACTAAAGTCGTTAAGGTACTGTAACAGGTTGTTTTCTTCAGGGTAAATGGTAAAGTAGGATATAAACGTAATATCATTAAAAAACTCATGCATATCCGCCAGGCTTTTCATGGGCACACTTTCTCCTAAAAATATAGTATGGTAGCCTTTGCTTCTTAGTTGGTAGTTAATAAACAGCAAGCCTATATCATGTATTTCATGGTCTGGTAAAAACAGCACAAAGGTTTTAGACTTGGGTTTGGGCTCTAAAAGCTGTAGGCGTTCAATATTTAAAAGAATTTTTTGCTTGATGTGGATAGACAAAAAATGTTCGTGTGCAGGGGTAATGGTATTGGTTTGCCACAACAGGCCAATCTCGTTAAGTAGGGGTAAGAATACCGTATAGAAAATTTCACTAAACGTTTTGTTTTCCAGTAAGTTGTTATAGGTATTGTAAAAAAGCACCTGGTCAAAATTAATCATAGCCACCTTAAAAGCATTAATGGCATGGTCTTCAATTTTGGCCCTAGAGGCTATTTCCCTAACCTTAACAGGAATTTCATCGTCCTTAAGCTTCGCTATTTTAGAAATCTTAAGTCCGTTATCGTTTAAATACGAGATATTCAATAGCTTTTGTAAGCTAGATATATTGTATGTTCTTATATTCGTATCTGTCCTGTTGGGAGATAACAAATTATAGCGCTTTTCCCATATACGTATGGTATGGGCCTTAATGCCTGTTAGATTTTCTAGATCCTTGATGCTGAAATTAACCTGTATATTGTTCATTAAATAGCAATTAACGTTCAACAAAAGTAATAATAATTATTTATGTAAGCTAAGCAAATCCGTAAATGTTACTTATTAGAGGGGCGTTTAGTGTATAAATTAGGATGGAAAAACCTTAGTGATGGGTTATAAAAAAGTGCGCACGAGAAGATTCGAACTTCCATATCCTAAACGGATACTGGCCCCTCAAGCCAGCGCGTCTACCAATTCCGCCACGTGCGCCTTATAAAAAGCGTGTAAATATAGTGAAATTAGTTTCAAAGTAGCAAAGTTCAGAGTTCAGAGTTATGAGTTGCTCACGGTTGCGGGAATTGTGTGCGGGATTAAAAAGAAAAACATTCGGCAAAGAAGTAGAAACGGAGCATTAAACCACTAATAAATAAATGAAACACCATACAAGGACAGTTAATCCAATAAGTTGCTCGTAGGTCAACGGCCAAACGGCAGGCCCCACCCTTCGTAAGAATATAAGCCCAAAAGCTTCGAAATCCAGGAGCATTAGCAGAGGGTGGAGAAGGGGCGACGCGAAGTTTTGGGCTTGGTTCTTCTCTAGCGGTAGCAAGAGAAGAAATTCCTATCGAAGGGGTGTCTTTTCTTTTGGTTCGTTTTCTTTGGACAAGCAATTGCGGAGCACATCATGAGTTCCACTAGCAAATTAGATATAGACGAATAAAGAAAATGAACATAAAATAACATTAAACTAACAAACAATTAATAACCACAAAAACATGAAAAAACATCCAACGTAAAAACAGACAAAAGATAAAAGATCATCTGTCATTCAGAGGGGGGCGAGCGTAAAGAAAATGTCCGGTGGTCCCGATAGCTATCGGGATTAGCGAGAAGCCAGCCGGCGTGGTGGAATGATCGAAGAATCTCATGATATGTGGGATGAGATTCCTCCCGCTGGTCGGAATGACAAAAAAGAAAAACATATAGAAGATATGAGGAAGCAATGGTTAAAAAAAGAACTTTTGCAGATAAGAATCTCCGCAACAGTAAGCAGTCTAACATCTCAAATCTCACATCTCAAATCACCTACCTATGAAGCAACCATATCAAAAGCGGTGTCATTTCCAACAATTGGCGTTTGCTCATTTCATCCTTTATAGTATCCATGGCCCTGCGAATGTGTGTCTCTACCGTACGTTCCGAAATATTTTGCATTTCGGCAATGTCCTTGTATTTATATTGGTTTAGTTTGCTTAATATAAAAATGTCCTTGCGTTTGGGGGGCAGGCTATCAATAATCTCTTGCAGGGCTTTAAGGCGTGCCTCTTTAGTTTCCTTATCAAGGTCCTCAAGTTCAATAATCGCTTCCTGCCTAAAAGTATCTACCAATATTTTATTACGTGCGTCCTTGCGGCAAACATCAATAAAGCGGTTATGTACGGCACGGTACAAATAGCTGTTTAAAGAGGTGGTAATCTCCAGATCATCCCGTTTGTCCCAAAGGCCCATTAGGGTATCCTGTACCACATCTTCCACTTGTTTGGCTTCAGATGACAAGGTGTAAACATATTTACATAACCTATCGTAATAAGTTATATAAATTTGTGTATAAGCGTCCTTATTGCCTTGTTTTAAGGCAGTTATCATGCTATTATCATCAATTTCAAGGGTCATATTGAGAGGAAAAGATTAACTTTATTTGGCAAAGTAACAAAAAAAATAAGTTTAGGAGTACGGGATTTTTAAAACCCGTTCGTCCTACGGATACAAAAGCACATAAAAGGCCCTTATGATATTAGATGATTTAATAGAAAAGTATTTAAGCAACACGATTTCAAACACCGAGTTGCAACAGCTAGAGGCGCTTTTAAAAGTACCCGAAAACCTAATAACCTTTAAACAGGTTGTACAGAACGATTACCTTTTAAAAACCCACCACCTACAATTTAATGCCCAGGCAGCCCTTAAAAAGTTTGAGGCCAAACTAAAAGCAGAGCGTACACCCAAAAGCACATTCCGTTTAAAACCCATATACAAATACGCTGCCGCTGCCGCTATTTTGCTAATAGCCGCTATCACCATCTTAATAAAGACCAATGTCACCCTGAGCGCAGTCGAAGGGCCAATCATAGTCAATAACCAAATAGAAGTAGGCACCAACAAAGCCACTTTAACATTAGAAGACGGTTCTGTCGTAGTCTTAGAAAAAGGAACGAGTTACCAAACAACATACGCCAACAGTAATGGCGAAGCCATCACCTACACAGATAACCGCAACAGTGAGCAACAAACGACTAACCGACTAACAACAAACACCTTAACAATACCAAGAGGCGGCCAATACCAACTAGCTTTAGCCGACGGCACCCAAATATGGTTAAACTCCGACACCCAAATACAATACCCCGTTAACTTTATAACAGGCCAACCCCGCGAAGTCACCCTCGTTTACGGCGAAGCCTATTTCGATGTTTCCCCAAGCACCGACCACGGTGGCTCTCATTTTAAGGTGCTAACTGCTAACAGCCAAAAGCCGGGCCGAGCGTCAAAAAATAGTCCAGTGGACTATTTTAGCGAAGGAGCCAGCCGGCGGGATGGCATAAGCCAAATAGTAGAAGTCCTAGGAACCCAATTCAACATCAAAGCCTACAAAGACGAACCCCACATTTATACGACCCTAGTAGAAGGCAAAGTATCTGTCACCCCAAGTACAGTCGAGAAGTCTCAATACTCAATACCCAATACTCAAATCTTAAAACCTAACCAACAATCCACCCTAAACAAAACCACCAACACCCTAAGCGTAGCTACCGTAAACGTACACAACGTTATCGCATGGAGAGACGGGCTATTTATTTTCCAAAGGACCTCCCTTAAAGATATCATGGCAGTATTGGCGCGCTGGTACGATATGGATGTAGTATTTAATAACCCCGAACTAGAAAGTGTAGGCTTTAACGGTACATTAGGAAAAAACCAGGACATCCAGCAAATTATGGAAACCATTAAAAGCTTTGGTGTAATTACCAATTACGAAATCCACGGCAACAAACTATATATTAAGTAAAAAAACAAAACCACTAAATAAAAACTACAACATATATGAAAAGACATCCAACATAGCATAGAACAAAGACTAAAGGATAAAAGACTTTTTGAAGTTATGAGTTTAGCAGTTTTTTATCTCATATAGCAAGTCTAAAAAAAAGAAAATGGAGGACATAGTTTCAACCGGCAAGAAGAATGCTATATCCCCCAAAAGATTATTAATTAATTAAAAAATTTAACTAACTAATAGAGCAAATTTATGGAATTTAAAACAAATAAAGCCCGATATTTAATCAATAAAAGGCTGATATTGATACTTATGAGAACCTTTGTTTTCTTATTATGCACTACCGTTTTTAGTTTAACAACTGAAATAGGATTTTCGCAAGATCGCGTTGTTATCGATGCCGATAAAACCGTGTCTGTAGACGATGTATTTAAAATAATACAGGCCCAAACCAAATACCGCTTTTTATACCCCCAAGACCTCTTTAAAGGGCAACCCCAAGTATCCCTTAAAAAAGGCAGCATAAGCGTAAGCAAGCTATTGCAAAACAGCCTGTCCAATAAAACCTATAATATTGTACTTTCCCAAGATGATACCATTATTATTAAGGATGCTAGTACCATACAGCAAATACGGGTCTCTGGTAAAGTAACCGATGAAAAAGGCCTGGGCATTCCCGGGGCTACTGTGCTTATTAAAGGCACTACCAAAGGTACGGCTACTGATTTTGATGGTAGTTATAGTATTGTGGTGCCTAATCCTGAGAATGTTTTGGTGTTCTCAGCCATAGGGTTTGGTAAACAAGAAATTACCGTAGGCAGCCAAAGTATTATTAACGTGACTCTTAAAGAAGAAGTAGGGCAGCTGGATGAGGTGGTTTTGAATGCGGGGTATTATAATACGACAAGAAGAACAGCAACAGGTAGTATTGCAAAAGTAAAAGCAAAAGACATTGAGAAACAACCCGTAGCTAACCCATTACAGGCCATACAAAGTAGGATGCCAGGAGTCTTTATTACACAAGCAAACGGATTGCCTGGTGCTGCTATTAATATTCAAATAAGGGGAAGGAATAGTTTAAGGGATGATGGAAATAATCCTTTATATATTATAGATGGAGTACCATATTCGTCTGATTTACTTACTTCTGAATTTTTCGTCCAATCTCCTCTTCAGGGAGGAAGTCCTTTAAGTGCGATTAACCCATACGATATTGAGAGTATAGAGATTCTTAAAGACGCTGATGGTTTAGCAATATATGGCTCTAGAGGAGCAAATGGCGTGGTTTTAATTACTACAAAAAGAGGACAATCAGAAGAAACAAAGGTGGACTTGAACGTGTATGCTGGAATTGGACAAGTTCCAAAGAAAATAGATTTATTAAATACAGAACAATATTTAGAAATGCGTATTGAAGGGATAACGAATGATGGATTTGGTAGTCTTCTCAATAGTACAAGGTATGATAGGTTTTGGCCTGATGTAAAAAGATGGGAGCAAGATCGTTATACTGATTGGCAAGAAGAACTTATAGGAGGAATAGCAGAAGTCACAAATATTCAAACTTCAGTATCTGGAGGAAATAAACAAACTCAATTTTTATTAGGAGGTGGCTATTTTAGGCAAGGAACAGTATTTCCCGGTGATCTATATTACAAAAAGCTATCACTAAACATGAATATAAATCATAGATCTAAAAATGATAGGTTAAGTATTAATTTTTCAATGAACTATGTAGGTGAAAACAATAACTTAATAAGTAATGATTTTACAAGAAGTGCTTATAATTTACCGCCAAATGCCCCATCAGGATATAATGAAGATGGAACTTTAAATGATTGGGATGATAATCCATATAGTTCCTTAGAAAAGACCTATGATAGCGATGTGAATAACTTGATTTTGAACGCAGTATTAGGATATAAACTTTTAAAGGGTTTAGAAATAAAAATAAACATGGGGCATAATAAGATTCAATTAGAAGAAACCTCTAAAAATCCCATAAGTGCTAGGACTAGACCTACTCCTAATAGCACAGGAAGTGCTGCATATGGTGATGGCAAAACTAGTTCGTGGATTTTTGAACCACAGTTGTTCTACACAAAGAATTTTTCATCAGGAAAATTGAATGTTCTCCTAGGAGCAGCATTTCAAGAAAACATGTCAGAAAGAGAATCGCTATTTGCTTCTGGTTTTAGAACAGATGCTTTAATTGATAATATTAAAGCTGCATCAAGTATTACTTTAAATGATTACAATTATACCCAATATAAATATCATGCTATTTTTGGACGTTTAAACTATGAGTTTAAAAGCAGATACATTGTAAATTTAACAGGAAGACGAGATGGCTCCAGTAAATTTGGGCCTGGAAAGCAATTTGCTAATTTTGGGGCAGTTGGTGTGGCATGGTTATTTTCTAATGAAGCATGGTTTAGAAATTCCAAAATTTTATCTTTTGGTAAGATTAGAACTAGTTATGGTATTACTGGAAGTGATCAAATTCCGAATTATGGTTTTTTAGACTCATATACATCAACAGATTATCCATATCGTAACACTAATGGTTTAGTGCCTACTAGAATTTCTAACCCAGAATATTCTTGGGAAACCAATAAAAAATTAGAAATAGGTTTAGAACTAGGACTTTTTAACAATAAAATAGATATAAATAGCAGTTGGTATCATAATCGATCGTCGGATCAACTAGTGGGTTATCCTTTAGCTCCAACAACAGGTTTCTCCTCAGTTCAATTCAATTTGCCAGCAGTAGTACAAAATACAGGATGGGAATTTGATTTGCATATTCAAAATATAAACACAAAAGTATTTAGATGGAGTAGTAGCTTTAATTTAACTATTCCAAATAACAAACTCATTGCTTATCCAAATATAGAAGGTTCTTCCTACGCAAATAAATATATAGTAGGCAAGCCTTTATATATAAGAAAAGTGTATAATTATATAGGGGTAGACCCAAATACTGGTTTACATATAGTAGAAGATATAGATAACAATGGAATAATTAACAATGATGACACAAAAGCTATTGATCTTAGCACTAAATTTTATGGAGGATTCCATAATAATCTAAGCTTAAAAGGGTTTGAGCTAGATTTTAATTTTCAATTTGTTAAGCAAAAAGGTTATAATTATTGGGCTTTCAGTTCTATGCCTGGAACTGCAAATAATCAACCTGTGGAGGTTTTAGATAGATGGCAAGCAGAAGGAGATTTGACCAAAATTCAAAAGTACAGTACAGGAAATGCTAATGTAACTTATGATTTTTATTATAGAAACAGTAATGCCGTTATTAGTGATGCTTCATTTATTAGACTAAAAAATGTAGCACTATCCTATAGTCTGCCTGCAAAATGGGTAAATGATTTAAATATTCAAAACTTTAATATATATATTCAAGGGCAAAACTTGTTCACTGTCACCAAATATTTTGGTATAGATCCTGAAACTCAAAACGGTCAATCACTTCCTTCTTTAAGAATTTTTACTACAGGAATTAAAATCACTTTTTAACTAATATAGAATTATGAAAAACATATTTTTTTATCGTAGAATGTTAGAATGGAATATTTGTGTATTCTCACTAATATTTATTCTTGTTTCTTGTGAAGACTTTGTAGAAATTGATGCTCCAAAAAATGAGATAACTACTGAGTCAGTTTATTCAAATGATGGAACAGCACAGCTGGCTTTGGCAGGCATGTATAGTCAAATGATCAATGAAAGTAGTGATGGATTTGCAAGTGGGGGGCGTTCAAGTGTTACACGTTTATGTGGTAATTCATCTGATGAATTAATTAACTTCAATATTGCATCATCAGACTATGTTGGATTCTACTCTAACTCTATTTTACCAAATAATCAGACGCTAAGCACATCTTTATGGGCAGAAGCCTATAAACATATCTATAATGCAAACTCTATAATAGAGGGCTTGTCTGGCCATTCAGCTGTTACTTCAGCAACTAAAAACCAACTGAGAGGAGAAGCGTTATTTATTAGAGCCTTTTGTCATTTTTATTTAACCAATTTATTTGGGGACATTCCCATGGTTACTACTACAAACTATAATGAGAATACTCAATCACCTAGACAAAGTAAATTACAAGTTTATGAACAAATTATCATTGACTTGCTAGAAGCTAAAAACCTATTATCTGAAGATTATTTAGAAAATGGTAATGTTACTTCTCATAGAATAAGGCCAAATAAGTGGACTGCTGTTGCTTTACTATCTAGAGTTTACTTGTATAAGGAAGATTGGTCAAAGGCAGAAGACGAAGCAACATCAATAATTAATTTATCTCAGTACAGTCTAAAAAGTGATTTGAATGAGGTGTTTTTGGCCAACAGTACTGAAGCAATATGGCAATTGAAAGCTCAAGGAGCTTTTGGTGACCCATCAAATGAAAACACAAAGGAAGCTGCTTTATTTATTCTAAATGGAAATCCTAACCAAGTTTCACTTACTGATGAAATGATTACTGCTTTTGAGCCAAACGATAATAGAAGAACATATTGGATAAATAGTTATGTTGATTCAGCTACAGGAGACATTTATTATTTCCCGTATAAATATAAAATTAAACAAAGCGTAACTCCAGTTGAGTATTCAATGGTGTTTAGATTGGCAGAACAATACTTAATTCGTGCTGAATCTAGGGCTAAGCAAGGGAATATGGTGGGATCTCAAGAAGATTTGAATGTCATTCGCTCCCGAGCTGGTTTACCTGACATTATAGCTGCAACTCAAACCGATTTAATGTCTGCTATCGAGCAGGAACGTTTTGTAGAATTATTTACAGAATGGGGGCACCGTTGGTTTGATCTAAAACGTTGGAATAGAGCTGATATTGTGCTGGCACCAATTAAGGGAGCTACTTGGCAATCTACAGATGTATTATATCCGATTCCACAAGTTCAAATCGATAACAACCCAAATACTACTCAAAATCCAGGTTACGAATAATAAATAAAAGAGCAAGAGTATATCTATAAAGGTTAAATGTTGATTTATTACAAACGGAGTGATGTAGTATCCTTTTAGATAAACTCTTGTCAATGAATAAAAATTAAATTATGCATATTATCATGAAGAACTTTATCGTACTGTGTTGTTATATGTTATTGACAACAATAGGACATACACAAGGTATTCAACCTATAAAACAAGGTGATAAGTTACCTGATTATACTATCTCAAATCTAATTAACTATCCCGAAAAAGAAGCAAAGCTTACAGATTTTAAAGGAAAGTTGGTGTTATTCGATTTTTGGACAACAGGTTGCAGGAGTTGCATAGATTCTTGGCCCAAATTATTGAAGTTACAAAAAGAGTTTAAAAACCAAATTCAGATAATACTTATGAATCCTTGGCAATCTCAAGATATAGTAATAAAAACATTTGAACAACAAAAACGAGCAAAAGGTATAGAGATGAATTTACCCTCTATGAGTGGACCAGATATAGAAGTCACAAAGCTATTTAAAATGTATGATGGAGTTCCTTTTGTTATTTGGGTTAATGAAAATGGTTTTGTAGAGTACTTGACCAATGGAAGTCCGATAAGCTATGAAAATATTAATTCTTATTTGAAAGGAGAAGAGCTTAATATTCCTCAATATAGAAATGTTGAATTCATGTTTAGAAATAATTATTTGGAACCACTATTTATTAGTAATAATGAAGGTGCCCAAGAGCAAATACTTTCATTATCTATGTTTGCTAAATCAAAAATGTATAAGCCTGATTCGTATTTTTTGTTTAATGACATAAAATCTTTACCTGGTAAACAGGAAAAAATTATTTATGCACAAAATGATATTATTAATTTATATGCGTTGGCGTATACTAATAATTTTCGTAAGAGAAAAATGAGGTTTGAGGCAGAGCCTGTAAAATGGAAGTTTATTGAATTAGATGTTAGCAATCCAATTAAATATTCAGCTACTTCTTCAAAAGGTTTCAAGATTGAAGACTGTTACATTTATCAATTAAAATCTAATGCTTCTTCGCATTTAGAAATGCAGCAGGAGATGCAGCAAGATTTAAAACGATATGTTGGATTAGATGTGTCATGGGAAAAGCGAAAGAAGAAATGTTTGATACTAACCGCATTGGATACTCTTCAAATATCATACAAGAATGGAGGCAAGAAAAACATGATTTTTGACACATTAGCACTAAACAAGATTAAAATTTCTAAATTTTTATATGACCTTGAGAGTAAAGTAGGGTATGATTATTTAAAATATCCTATAATAGACGAAACCAATTTCAAAGGCTACCTTGGAAACATTGACTCAGGTGCAAACCTAAATATTGGAGATTATAAGTTATTAAACAAAGTGTTACAAAAATATGGCATGCACTTTACTTTACAAGAGCGTGAGGTAGATGTATTGGTGATTAGAGAGCCTGAAGGGTATGTTTTTCCATTTAAGGTTGCAACGAGTACCGTCAACAGTGAGAAATAGAAAAGTAAAAGATTAAAACAAAAAGCCCTGAGGTTTTGGCCTCGGGGCTATAAAAAATGTATAACCCTAAAACCCAAAGACCATGACCTAGAAAACCACACACCACTCGAAATACATTTATTAAAAACAAAGCGTAGCCCTAAAAGGGCCTAAAATATGATTAACCCTAAAGAATTAATAGCAAA
Source organism: Aestuariibaculum scopimerae (assembly GCF_059428085.1). Lineage (NCBI taxonomy): Bacteria > Pseudomonadati > Bacteroidota > Flavobacteriia > Flavobacteriales > Flavobacteriaceae > Aestuariibaculum > Aestuariibaculum scopimerae. The sequence continues at coordinate 66,167 of NZ_CM182089.1, read as the reverse complement.
CAAGATGAAAAGAAAGAAATACTAATACATAAAAAAACAAAGTACCAATGAATCAAACCTTTGAACAATTCGAAGCAGAGATAAAAACAATACAGACCAACACCCCAGACCTACTGGAACAATGCGAACAGGGCGCCCAGTGCAGCCAAAAGTACCTGTGCCAGATACAGGCCATGGCGCTAAAGGCAGACTTTGCCAGCAAGAACGATATACGGGCCTTCCGCAAGGAGCAGCTGCCCCAGGTTTTGGGCCACTGGATCTTTTACCGCGAGCACTACACCGTACAGATAAACCTGCCCCTGGGCACGGTAAAAAAGCAGATCAAGTACCTGGACAGGGAAATCCAGAAAAGGCAGGACTACATAAACACCCACCAGGACCTGTACCGCGCCTACAAGCGTGGCGACACCACCCTGGAGACCATCTATTTAAATACAGAGAACAACACCCCCTGCCTAAACGCCGGGCCCTATTGCCTGTTCAGCATTCCCGGCCTTACCACCGGGATCGACAACATCCTGGCCACCCTATTGGCCTACGAGCGACTGATAGAGACCCTAAGGGAACAGATAGCGCTGTTGGACCTGGACACCACAGCACCCGAAGCAGGGCCGCAGAAAACCGCCCTGTTGCAATGGAAGGGTACCAAAACAGAATTGATAGAGTTTGTCTACATCCTCCATGCCTGTGGTTTTATCGTCAATAAAAACCAAAGTTTGGCAGAGACCATTAGGGTATTTGAAACCCTGTTTGGTACTCACCTAAAGGACTATCGGCGTACCGTGGCTAAAATCCGCAACCGCAAGATAAACAAGGCCATTTTTTTAAAGAAACTCATAACCTTGTTTATTAAATACGTGGCACTGAACTACTGAGTCCGTAAAAACCTCTAAAAAAGCAATTTTTTTATATCTGAAAACCAATTGGGTACACCTAATCTTAGACACGGGACTAAGATTAGGTATGTTTATTCCTATGATTTTTGACATATTTGCAACTGAAAAATGACAAATAAAAACAAATATTGATAATTATGAATACAACTGTATGTGAAAAGTTTTTAAATTATACAGGAAATGGATTTAAAATTTACGATATATGATTTACAATTTTAATTAAACGAATATGACATTACAACGCCTTAAACTACCAACAACAAGCTTATGGTCTAGAATAGGGAAGGGCCTTATCAAGTCCCTGGGCTGGGCGCTTACCCTGTTGATGCTCCTACTCAACATTGGGCAGTACCAAAACGCCCGAACCCTTAAGCAAAAGCTAGAAGCTACCCAGCAGCGTATTACCAATGCCCAAGACCAACTGGTACAGGCCAAAGCGGCCATAGACAGCTTAGAACGGGGCCTGTGGCACTACCGTACTACCGATAATGAAATTAATGAAAACATCAATACCCTGCTAAACCAGTGGCAGGAAGAACTAAACCATATAAAGTCCCAATTAAATACCTATGAGCCAAAATGACCTTAACCCTATTTTTAAGATGACCATCACCACAACAAACGTAAAAGGCCTATTGCCCCAGGTATTGGCAGTTATAGAGCGGCGCACCAACATGACCCTTAAAAGCATAGTGTTTAAAAAAGGCACCATAATACTGCAGCTAGCAGGGGGCTGGAGCCAAGTGTTTAACATGGCACAGGAAATGGAAGGGTTTTGGGAGTTAACGGGGTACTTGATTGAGAAGCAGTGAAAAGCAGTGAAAAGTTAAAAGTTAAAAATTAAAAGTTAAAAGTGATAAGTCTGTCATTCAGAGACAAAATTTTTGGTACCCAAACACACAAAATGAGATGACGAACAACTGTAATCATAGTGTCAGTTCGAGCGCAGTCGAGAACCTTAAAACAGTTAAAAATGAACACGTTGCAAAATACGTCATCGGTAGGGAGGCAACGACCGAAGAATCTCAACTTGAAAAGAACAGTTAAAAACTAAAAACTAAAACTAAAACTAAAAGTGAAAAATTAAAAGTGAAAAGAATGAACAGTAAAATAGAAACTAGATGCTAGACCACTTTGCTGTTAGAGACTAGATAAAAATTCAGGATTCAGGATTATGAATACCACGGTTGGGTTTTTAACCCTCCATTAAGTAGAACATTAAAGAACTAACAAAAAATGAAAAATTTTAAAAAACAAGCGAAATGTGGGTTGGCAAGTTATGAGTTCAAAGTTAAGAGTGTCACTATCGTTGGTCAAGGGCCATGAGGCAGGTAAACGGCCTATTTTTAATTCCGTAGTAGGGCCGAGCGTTAAGAATCTTTCTAGTAGAAAGATTTAGTGCAGGAGCCAGATGGCGCGAAGGCGTTCAAGGCGAAGCGGTGGCTGTGGAGCGTTGCCTAGCGTAGCGGTTGCAACGCGCATGATAGAGCCTTGAAGCGGATTTTCAAGAGGACGGAACGTCAAGAAAATGTCCTGTGGACATTTTTAGTGAACGGGCCAGATGGCGGAAGGGCAAATCAGCCTAGATTTTTTGTTACTTTTTTATCAATGAATTGCGGAGCACATCATGAGTTCCTCTAAAAAAAAATAGAATGGACGAATAAAAAAGTAAGGGTAAAAAAAACAATAACATAAACAAGTTAAAATATCCAGTAACAATGCAACCAGAAACTAAAAGTGAAAAACTAAAAGTGAAAAGTTAAAAGAATGAACAGTAAAATAGAAACTAGATGCTAGACCGCTTTGCTGTTAGAGACTAGATAAAAATTCAGGATTCAGGATTATGAATACCACGGTTGGGTTTTTAACCCTCCATTAAGTTGAACATTAAAGAACTAACAAAAAATGAAAAATTTTAAAAAACAAGCGAAATGTGGGTTGGCAAGTTATGGGTTCAGAGTTTGCTTACTCAGACGAAATTAATAAAACAGAAAACAATGCAACCAGAAACTAAAAGTGAAAAGTTTGGACAAGTTATGAGTTCAGAGTTCAGAGTTTGCTTACTCAGACGAAATTAAAAAGCCAGACGAATCTGGCTCCCCTCTTCTTTTCCGAAGATGGGGGGACCGAGCGTTAAAAATCTTTCCAGTGGAAAGATTTAGTGAAGGAGCCAGGAGGCGCGCGGGCATTGTGCAACAGCAATCCGGGGAGTTAAACAGCAACAGTAAACACACAACAGTGAAAAACTAAAAGTGAAAAACTAAAAGTGAAAAATTAAAAGTTAAAAGTTAAAAATTAAAAGTTAAAAGTGAAAAAACGAATCCCCATCCTATTGCTACTACTAGCATACACCACAACAGCCCAAGCGCAACAACCAACCCAAACCCTGCTAAACGATAGCCTGGTGGTAACCCTAGACTATAACTGCAAACAGCTATTGGAAAGCCTCTTGCTACAGGAGCAGGGGCGGTTGGACAGCCTGCAAAGTCTGTTCGCCCAAAAGCAAAACAATGTGGAAGCCCTGTTCCAGTTCATAAGGACCCAAAATACCGAACTGCGCACCCGATTGCTGCTAACCGACCTTAAGCTTTCGGAACTGAACCTTAAGCTTATAGCCACCGAAGAACATATTAAGCAAGAACAACAAAGGAACACCTGGCGGATTATTGGCGCGGGCATTGGCGGGGTGTTGGTGGGAGTGATAGGTGGGGTGGTAATTAATGATTAGTGATTGGAGCTAACCTAAACAATAAAACAGCTTTACATCTTAAAAAATTAATAGCAAAAAATAAATTATTAACCTTTTTAAATATCATATTATGATAAAGCAAAGACGTTCCAAGACCGGAAGGGAATTAAATAAAACACCGGAGACAAAAAGATGGTTCAACCCTAAAAACCCCATGTTATGGCTTTAGAGTATTATTTAATACCCAACCAAATGACAGCCGATCCAGATGATTATATGGCTGTGAGCAGTAATGCCAATGGCTATAGCCTAGAGGATGTGTTTGATTATATTACCCGACAGGGGTCTACTGTTACCAAAGGCGAGGCCCTAGCGGGTTGGGAAGAGATGACACAGGGCATGATTAACCTAGTAGAGCAGGGGCACTCCATTACCACCCCACTGGTAAATATTACCTCGGGGATTAGTGGCGTATTTAATTCTGAGGATGAGGTGTTTAATAAGAGCAAGCACAAGATTAACATTAATGTAAATGTTGGCACGCGCTTGTCGCCCGCAGCCTCGCAGATTCCCGTTAAAAAGATAGCCTCTAGAGAGCGTACCCCAGTTTTGGCACATTATTACGACCATGCCTCTGAGACCCAGGATGACCAAGCTACTGCCAATGGTGGCGGACGCATTGTGGGATCCTTGCTAAAGTTTGATGAGGCCGATGCCACGCAGGGCATTTTTTTTGTTGATATAGCAACAGGAACGGCCACACGCATAGCTAGCAAGTTGCTACGTAACAAACCGGGGGAGCTAATTTTTTTAAACCCGCCAGTACTTGCAACGGGCACCTACCGTTTAGAGGTACGCAGCTTGTTAGATACGGTTACATTGCGTACAGGCAGTTTGTCTAAATTGTTAACCGTACTGTAGCGGTTGGTATTTTATTTAAAAAGCACACCCAAAAGGTGTGCTTTTTTTATGTAGTTAATTTACATAAAGCATCAACATGCCTATTATATGCAACACCTGCATGCTTACTATATGAAACAAATCCTCATTACTATGTGAAGGTGCTTCAGATTAGTATTAGAAGCACCTTCATACGGTGATATGAAGAAGCTTTATACCATAGGCATGCAGGTGTTACATGCTTACGGTATGCGGTACCTTAATGCTTATGTGTTGGTTTTCCTTTAAGACCTTGATGATCTGACTCTCGGTAAATCTACTTTTTTTCGTCTGAAATGACTTTTGATTTCTAATTTGACCTTGTTTTTTTATCCAGTTTAATCTCCATCATAAAAATGTTGTCATGAGCTATACAAATGTTGTAAACAGTTCTATTTATAAATTATCAACCCAGCCAGGTTTGTTAGTGTATAATTTCGTTACGTGTTTAAGCACCTAATTTAGCAAATACAAAACGAATAGAAAATCTGTGAGAATTTCAGAAGTGTGCGAGAACAGGCAATTGCTTATAACTATTGCTATGCAACGGTTTTTATATTTTTTTCTTTTTCGGATTTTTTCTGTTTGAAAATAAAGAAACAATCTCAATAGAGTTTTTATTAATTCTATAATAGAGATTGTTGTGTTTTTCAACGACAGCCTTTCGGACATGCTTTTTCTCTGATGATTCTGGAAAAATTTCGGGTGATTTTGAAATCAGTTCAATGGTGTGGTCCAATTTTGCAGAAAACGTTCTTAACTCTCTTTTCGTCCAATTATTTTCTAGGTATTCAATAGTTTCTTTAAGTTCAGATATAGCGTGGTCGGTCCACAGTATTTTATAACCACTTTTCATAAATCCCTTTCACTTTTGAGTGAGAAGTTAATTTTCCGTTGTCGGCATCTAAAATTCCTTTTTCAATAGACTCTTTTTCGTTTGCTGAAATTTCATTCCACCAATCGTTTTTTTCTTTTTCTCTTAATTTCATTAGTTTATCAATCAGAGATTTATCATTCAATGTTGATAACCATTGAATTAATTCTATTTTTTTATTTTCTAAACTTAAATCCATAATACCAAAGTTACAAATTTAATCTTATCATTATCTTTTTAGACGTAATTTTTAACTGTAGCACCACAGTTTGTGTATATTTTGTTGCTGTCCCGATAGTCCTGATAACTATCGGGATCGGGCCGGGAAAGCACCTAATTTAGCAAATACAAACCGAATAGAAAACCCGCAGCAATGCATTATACATGTTTTTGTTATATGCAGGCTTTAATATTAGTCTTCTGATTTAATAAAAATGGCATTGAACAAGGCTTCATTAGTATCAGAATTGTTTTCGAGGAATTTATTAAGTGAACTTTGTGTTGATCCATAAGGGTTTAAATAGGTGATTTTACAAGTAAGAATGATATTTTCTATATTGATTTCATTACCCTTACTATCGTTTTTTGGATATAATACCATGCCATTATTTAAAATTTTGTCAACATCTTTTGTGAAGCTTGCTATAGTCCTTGTTATTTTTGTTGAACCTAATTCTTTTAATTCGACTTTTTTAATGGAATCATTTATTTTAGAGTGCATTTCTGCTTGAATCGTAATATCAAAAGTCTCAATTATAAAATCATATTTCTTTTTACTTTTAATTGGAATATAGTTTTCTTCTTGAGTATTATTTAAGGAAATTACCAGTGAATTATCTTCTTGCCTAATTGAAAACGTGTATTTTGATGCAACCGAACTTATACTATTTCCTTTTTCATAATATTTTAGCGTTGCATTAAAATCTACGCTGCTATTTTCTAATTCACTAAATGGTATAGTAAGACTGTTTAGACAAATATTTTCTGATAAATAGTCTTTTTCATTTTTAGATGTTAAAGTTTTTAAAGCAGTATTACCATATTGAAAAGCAAATGGCAGTAAAGTACCTACTACTGTTGTTGCTGGAAATATGCCAAAGAGTTCATTTATATCTTCTGTTTCTGGCGCATTTTTTAGTTCTTTATTAATAGTAAGAAATGTTCCTTTAGTTTTAATTTTGTTTAGTTCACTATTCCAAAGTTTAACTTGGCCAAAAGCCATCTGGTAAATTGAAATTGTTAGAATACATACTATTTTTTTCATAATTTTTGTTTTAAAGTAACTTGTTTTAAGCATGCTTTAGTTGCTTGGTATCCAATGAATATAAAATTGTTTTGCTGGGTCAAAGACCGCTAAACCTTTTCCCCTACCTATTTTGAAATTTTGGTTAGTAACTTTTGATAGTTCCAGTGCTATTTGTCTAGCCTTATCTTTGTTTTTTCGATGATAGTATAAAACAATTGATACTTTTGCTAACCAAGGTTTATTTTCTTTGTAATTGCTGTTTAAATTTATTGTATAACCTTTGTTTATAATAAATTGAGCAAAGTTTGAATAGGCCTGTTCATCAATATTTAACCCTTGAATACCAACTATATATTTACTGTTTTCATTTCGCTCTTTGGAAAAATAATCTGCTTTTTTACTAAATATTTCGTAGGCAACACGACTTGAAGTAGAAGTAATAGAGTCAGATGTTTCATAGGCTAATTTAATTTGCTCATAAATGACCGATATTTTTTGCCTTTGTGATGTAAAATCGGAATTTTTTGATGGATAGATATTATTCATCATTTTTTTATCTAATGCTGATAATTTAGTGTTTTGCTCGGTATAGCATTTAGACTTTTTTCCAGTTAGAAACATCCAATATGGCAAACTATAATGCATTATTGAGTTTATGTCATATGTTGAAAACATTAATCCTCTTTCTTGTAGTTTTCTAATATTGTGATTTACTTTAGCTTTGTCCCATTTATTAGGCGCTTTGGCAAGTTCTGTGTATACCTTTGCCCAATCAAAGTCACAATCACTGTCTGGTGATTGATGCTCATGTTTAAATCCAAGCGAATGACCAAATTCGTGTAATACGGTTGCTTTCCAATTTTGTGGAAGATTTCCTTTGTCAAAATTTTCAAGATTGAGTGAAATTTGTCCTTTTGGTATTATCGACCAATCAACACTTGTATTACCAACGATTGACCAATACCCTTTATAATCAAATCCAACGCGAATATGGCTTGAATCGTTTGCTTTCCACGTTCTGAATGTTCTTTTAATAGGATTATACCCAAAATCAAAAGTAATATCTCCATAGTTTGTCCAAATATTAGCGGTTTCTGCAATTAATCTGTGCAGTGATGGTGTACCTCCTTTAAAACTGACTTTTAGTACACTTTCATTCCAAATTTTACTTTTTTCGATTACACTTGAAGAAACTAATTTCTCAATTTCTGGGGGTAAATTAGTCCCAACAGTTTTTTCTCTTTGTTCTAAAGCTTTTTGAATGTTTTCTGGTAATATTTCTAATTCTTTTAAATCATTTTGGCATATATGAAGATTGGCAACCCTATAAGGATGGCCAAAAAAATTCTTGTTTTCATGATTGGTGTTTTTTAAAAGAAATTAATCTACTTAACTAAATACAATACCCACTACTAGGCATTTTTGTTCGGTTTGTATATTGTATGGACAAACGCCATGGTGTTCATCCACACAATACTTAGCGAGATAAATATACTTAATATTCGTACATGTTGATAGTATTTTTAGTGAAAAATGAAGCTGTTTTTTTTAAATTGTATATATATTCTGTTATATATGAGGTTAATAATGTATAATATTATATAAATTTCGGCAACTAAAGACAGGTATCATAACTGGAATATTTCCTATGTAAGTGAGGGCTAAATGTTAAAATACATGTTAAACTTATGTTAAAGTAATATGACAGAGTAAGGGTTTTTGCTTTTTCAAACGTATTAATAGTGTAGTCATTGCTATTATACGAGTTTTTGTTGGTGACTGCTATTAATCATTCCAATGAGGAGGAAGCTCGCAGGCCTTTACTGGTCTGCTAAGCTTCTGGATTAAAATTAAAACTCACAATTTCAAAGCTTAGTATTGAAGCAGTATAAGCTTTGAAATTTTGAACGTGGCCAAACAATAACTTGTTTGGTGTTTATTTAAGATAACAGGTGTGCGAGGGGTCAATCACCTGTTATTTTTATAAAAAGTATTAAATATTTTACGTTATATGGGCTAAATGCTTGATCCCAAGCGTTTAGGGGGTGTATGTTCGAAACAGCAAGTTATAGCAACTTGCTGTTTTATTTTATAGACCCTTAGGTTACCGAAAAAAAGTTTGGATTTTTTTTAGGGTAAGTGCGTTTTCAAATGTTTAATTAATAGAACTTAATCAGAGAAATTGTGTATTAATTTTAGTGATCATAATCAATTCTCATAAGATTTTGTTTTTTTTAATAAATGTACGGAGCAAGCCCTATAACAGGCTTGCTCTTATTTTATGGCAAACTTAAATGCCATGCTTTGTTTTCCAGGCCGTATATTCGGTACTAATTAAATTTTTGGGCCAGTTGCCATACCAGGCATAGCCATTTCTTCTTTCATGGGATATTTCGGCAATGGTAGCTTTTTTTATGCCATCTCTGCTACAGAAAAAGGGTTCGTTGGTTTCTAAATCATAAAACCGCCCCCACATAACATTGCCAGGCGATTCCACTAAAATTTTATCATAGCCGTTTTCATATTCAGAACCCGTAACATCAACAAGGGCATACCCCACAATCTTGGCAGTTTCAAACCAAGCCACTGCTTTATGTACAGCATCGATAACATCGGCCGAGGGTGACTCTAAGGACATTAATAACCGGGCAACGCCAACAGACTCCGAACCGCTAATGGATTCCAGCTCGTAAGACCGGGCTTTGGCGGGCGCTAAAGTAACTTCATTATGCTGTGCACACCACGCTGTTTTGGTGCCACCAACTATAATTTGGGTTTGTAATATGACTGCAATACCTTTATCAAAAGCTGTTTGGGCCTTGGTTACATAACTCTCGTTAATAAGTTCCAGGTTGTTTTTCTTTAAAAAGATATCCCGCAACAAGTTCATAACATTGGTCATGGCATTATCGTTATAGGTAATGTAACGGCTGTAGTCATTACGTAAGGGGTAATATTGGGGCCACCCACCATTATCGTACTGCATTTCAAAAATAAAATCGATGCCTCTTACGGCAGCTTCCAAATAGGCATTGTTGTTGGTGGCCTTGTAAGCGCTTAACAGAATTCTAATTTCATCAATGGTATGGTTGTTATCAATGGTGGTATCGGTATTATTCTTTTTACTTTCGGCTTCGGCTATTTCGGCCTCGGTTTGTGGCCTGTCGTACCCAGAAAAATCATTATGGGGCTCTTTGGGCCATCCACCATTGCTACGTTGCCACAGCAAAATGTTTTCTGCCCTTAGGTTTGTTAGAACCACGCCAGAAATATTAATATCCAGTTCGCCCTTAATACCACTGCCATCGGTAGCAGTAGCGGTTACCTTTACAGTGCCATTTTTACTGGGAACCAAGAGGCCTTCGTTATTGATTTCGGCTATGGAGGTATTAGAAACCGACCAGGCCACAACCTTGTTGGTGGCCCCTGCAGGCAGTACCTGGGCCGTGAGTTGTTTAGAGGCACCATCGGTAATATCGCCTCCCGATATAGCAATACTTTCAACAAGTACTACGGGCCCGGCAACGCCAGAGATGTTAATGGTTTTTTCTGCCGAAATACCCGATGCATCGTTGGCCGTAACCGTTACTTTTACAGTACCGTTTTCTAAGGGGGTTAAAAGCCCTTTATCTGAAATTAAGGCTATAGAGGCATTGGAAACCGACCAGCTAACGGAGCGGTTTGTAGCGTTATTGGGCAACACCACAACTTGTAATTGTTGAGCTTGACCATTATCAATATCGGTAGCATTGATAATAACCTTTTCCACTAGAATAGCCTTCTTTTCATCTACGCCATCACCATCGCTACTACAAGCGGTAAAAACTAAAAATGGCAGGGCCAATATAAAAAACACCTTTAACTGTTTCATGGTCTATTATTTGGTTTAGTTGAATAAAATGTAATCGATTGCGCAATAATAATTAATTATTGCATATAATGATAGTTTTTTAACTAAATATTTTTAAATGTGTTATATATTATGCCAGAATGGTTTTAATAATTCAATCAATTAAACCGTATTGTGAGGTTTTATGAATTTTTTAATCTAATACATTTTATACAAGAAGAATTCGAGTAGGAGGGGAGTAAGTGTTTTGGTTTGGCAATGGTTAAAATTGAAGTTATTGATTTAACCTATTAAAGTTTTTGAACTTTATATTGAGAACAAAACAAAAATATTACAAGGCATAGAGCCCATGCCTTGTAATATAAAAATAAACTAAATTAATTAACCTAAAAGTTTGGATTTAAAATAACTTCTCTTGATGGTAAAGGGAATAGTGTGTTAATAGTAGTATATGCTGATGGTAATGGACCAACTCCTACGGGATAGTAATAATCCTGCGGATTCGCTTTAACATTTGCTCCAAAAGCCTTCATAACAGCATCGGCATTACCTGTACGAACCAAATCGAGCCATCTTTTATTTTCAAAAGCGAGTTCAACTCTTCTTTCATGTAGAATAATGGCTCTTAATTGCTCCTTATCAGTTATAACAATATCGGCAAGACCAGCTCTATTTCTTACTTCATTTAAATAAATTAATGGGTCTCCAGAACCTGTTTCATTGAGTGCTTCAGCTAAAAAAAGCAATACTTCTGAATACCTGTATACTGGCCAGTTATCATTTGTATTATTAAACTGGGAATGTGGATGATTGTATTTGGCTACATATGGTGTTAGCATATTAGAGGCCGAGACAAAAAGATAATTGATTGTGGCATCTTCTCTAAAATCTCCAGTTTCATAACTGGCAATAAGATCGGGCGTTGGTAAATTAAAACCTTCTACCCCCATAGATTGCGCATTTGAAACCCCAGTAACTTGGGCAACCTCTTCGGCAGTGATTGGTTGTGGTAAAAACTGATAAATAAAATTACTATTATACCCAGATGCCCCTTCTAGATATTGAACTTCAAATATAGATTCACTATTATTTTTGTTATTAGGATCAAAAACATTTGCATAATCGGTATTTGAACCTGTATTAATTAACATATATTGTTGAGAATCTACAATTTCCTGAAAAATAGTGGCTGCTTGTGGATACATTTTAAGCACCATATAAACGTTACCCAATAATGTTTTTGCGGCACCACTGGTGGCCCGCCCGGGTTCTTGATTGGCTTTGTTGGGAAGCGATGTTATGGCACGTTGTACATCATCTATAATTTGTTGGTAAATAACCTCGGTAGTTGATAAGGGCAAAGCCGTTTCTTCTAGTGTTGTAACAGGATCTAAATGAAGCGGTACATCGCCAAAATACTGTACAAGATCAAAATAAGAAAGCGCCCGTAAAAATAAAACCTGCCCTATAAGGTTGTCTTTTAAACTAGTATCATCAAACTCAATATCATCAATAGAAGCAAGTACTTTATTAGCTCTTGAAATGATGTAATAGTTATTGTCCCATTTAATTTGCAAATATTCATTAGTAGATGTTTCTATAAAATCTGCTATAAATTCTGGGGGGTTTTGGCCCCTGTTATCACCATTATAATCATAGTGGGAGTTATCAGATCGCATTTCGCCCATTACGTATGCCGCTTTTTCATATAAATCGCGTAGTGGTGCATACGTACCATTTACAGCCTTTTCAAAATCTTCTTGGGTTTTAAAAAAGGTGCTATTACTTAGTTCTGTTTCAGAGTCAATTTCCAAAAAATCACTGCAGGCAACCATGGAAATTGCCAATACTATATATAATATTTTTGTTTTCATTTTTTCTAATTTTAAATTCATGAGAATAAGCAATTATTTCAACGTTAAATTAACACCCAATGTTACCGTACGAGGCACTGGATATGCAGAAAAATCGATACCTTGAGACAATGCCGTTGCATTGTTACTTCCGGCACGTGTACTAACTTCGGGGTTGCCTCTATAGCCAGATATTACCAATAGTTGTTGTACACTTGAATATAGCCTAACAGCACTAAAAGCACTGGTTTCTTTAAGTGGCATGTTGTAACCTAATGTTAGGTTTTTAACCGCTAGGTAGCTACCATCATGAATATAGCGTGAATGATCTGGCCCTCTATCTAAACCAGTATCTCCATCGGTTCTTCCATACCTTCCAGATCCTGGATCGGATTCTGAACGCCATCTGTCTTTAACCTCTTTAAGGACATTAAACACACCATCTAAATTAGTGGTTCCTTCATCCGATCGGCGGTTAATATCATTACCAACAGATCCTGCCATAACAATTGCTAAATCAAAATTTTTGTATGAAAAATTGTTTGTCCAGCCAAATATGAAATCTGGAAAAGGATTACCAATAATAGTTCGATCATCATCATCGCCACCTTCAGTAATAACACCGTCGCCATTAACATCTTTAAATTTAATAGTTCCAACACCCGATCTAATATGTTTGGGTGAATTATCAAAGTCTGCTTGATCTACATAAACCCCTTCTTGAACAAGTCCGTAAAATTGCCCGATTCTGCCACCTACTTTAGTTATGGTTGTGCCACGGCCAAAGTCATCAAAATACAATCTATCCGTTAAGCCTGATAATGCTTCCACTCTATTATCGCTAGCAGCAATATTAAAGTTGGTATTCCAAACAAAATCGCCATTCAGCACATTGGCTTTAAGGCCTATTTCATGACCCCAGAATTTAAGCTCCCCTACATTTGATGTAATAGAACTAAATCCGGATTCTCTAGGTACATCCAGGTTAAATAATAAATCTGTAGTTCTTTTAGAATAATAATCGTAGGATAGTTGAATTCTGTTTTTTAAGAACCCTATTTCGAACCCTAGATTGGTTTGCGACGTTTTTTCCCAACCCAAATCTTGATTTCCTATTCCTGCTAAAGCACCACCACTGGCAACTGTAGATCCAAAAATTGCCGCATCGGTAATAGATACATTTTGTAAGTGGGTATAGTTACCTATATTATTATTTCCGGTAACACCGTAACTTGCTTTTAATTTTAAGAAAGATATGGCGTTAAGGTTATCCATAAAATCTTCCTCTGAAACAATCCAACCAACTGAAACAGAAGGGAAATTACCCCACCTGTTATTAGGACCAAAACGTGATGAACCATCTGTTCTAAAGGAGGCTGAAAATAAATATTTCCCGTCGTAGTTATAATTAAGCCTAGAAAAGAAAGAAAGCAAACTCCACTCTTCAATTTGATTTTCTGTATCGCCCCTATCTATATTGATAGCGGATTGGATGGTAGATATACGATCATCAGGAAAATTTGAAGCCTGTATGTTAGTGGCTTCAAATCTGTACTTTTGGGATGAAAAACCAGCTAGTAATTCAAAGTCATGTTTATCTGCCAGCCTTTTGTTAAAGGTCGCAGTGTTTTCGTTTAGCCAAGAAAAATAATTTAGGTTGTTGTTTTCTAATATGGCTGTACGTGGTGGCGCAGCAATCCAGCTGGTAGACACATACGAAGGCGTAAAATTCTTGTTTACGGTTTGTCCCAACTCTGCATTAATGGTTGTTTTAACTTTTAGCCCATCAATAATATCTGCCTCAATATATCCATTAGATATTAAAGTGGTTGTTTTATAATCTCTGTCAATATTATTAATTGTAAAAAGCCAGTTAGGGGCATTAAAAGCCGTGTTTGCTGTTCCAGAAAGGGTTCCGTCGGGATTCCTAATTGGATTGGTTGGCCATGCCTGAATGGCACCTGCCAGTATTTGATCTCCAGAAGCAAAAAACAAACCATCTGTATTTAACCTACTTTCTACCGTATAGGATGGTGCTAAATTAACACCCAATGTTAACCAATCTGTAATATTAAAGGAGGTATTGGTTCTTAAAGAATACTTTTTATATTCCGAATTTTTTACAACACCTTCTTGGTTAAAATAGCTACCAATAACAGAAACACTATGCTTTTCATCGCGCTTGGAATAGGAAACACTATAGTTTTGTATTGGTGCAGCATCATTTAACAAAGCACCATACCAATCGCTACCTTTACCATATTGTTCTGGGTTTTGGAATTCTGCGGGAACTGTTTCGCCTTTTGCTTCATAACTTTCCTTTTTAAATTGCGCAAATTCTCTAGCATTCATTAGGTCTGGTCTGCTTCTTTGTGGTACTTTTTGAAATCCAGTATAGAAATTAACACTAAATCTAGACTGTCCTACTTGAGCGCCTTTAGTGGTAATAAGAACAACCCCATTGGCACCACGCGAACCATATAATGAAGTTGCAGATGCATCCTTTAAAACGGTAATGGTTTCTATTTCATCAGGATTAATAGCATTTATATCAGATGTAATAGGAAACCCATCTACAACATATAGCGGATCACTATTTGCCAATATAGATGCTTGCCCCCTAATGCGCACAGACATGCCTTGACCCGGTGTTCCAGTTTGTTGATTAATTTGCACACCCGATATTTGTCCTTGTAATTTTTGGGTAAGCTGGGCCGCAGGCATTTCAGTAAGCGCAGTGGCATCAACAGTTTCGACTGAACCAGTAACATTTCTTTTAGATTGTGTACCGTAGCCAACAATAACAACTTCGTCTAAATTAGCGGCATCTTCTTTTAAGGTTATGGTAAGTGTTTTTTTGTTATTAACAGGGATTTCTTGGGTAAGAAACCCTAAATAGGATACAACAAGTATGGCGTTTTCATCTTCTACAGATAAAGAGAAGTTGCCATCAAAATCTGTTTGGGTACCATTAGAGGTGTTTTTTTCAATAATATTGGCACCTGGTAGGGGTTGCCCATTATTATCTATAATGGTTCCTGTAATATCAAATTTTTGTTGTTTAATATCTAAAACGGCCGGCCGATTATTTATGGATATACCAGCATTGTTTTTTTTGTGCTTTAATACAATTTGGGTGTTACGTATTTTATAAGTAGTGTTTGTATTGCTAAATAAATTATTTAACAGGGTTTCTATTTTAGCATCCTCAACTTTTATTGAAATTTTGCGTGTAAGATCAACAAATTTCGTATTGTACACAAAGCGATACTCTGTAGTTGCTTCAATTTTGTCAATGAGTTGTGAAACAGAAACATTTTCTACATTTATTGTTATTGTCTGGGTATAGCCTGTATTTGCTAGCATACTAAAGAACGATGCAAATACGAATAAAGTGGTTAGTTTCATTTTTAAATCAAATTTCAGACAAGATAGTTTTATGCCTTTTCTATGATGATTTTTTTTCATATTTTTAAATGTTTAATTGGTGAATGACTAAATTTTAGTTGTCACTTTATATTTGCCGGGAAATGTTGGCGCATTTTCCGGTTTTTTTATCTCTTTTTAATAGAGCTATTAAAGTGTTTTAGTTGTTGGTTTAGTTTAGCTTTTTTTCATATAGTCTGCTTTTTTAAGATTAATTAATTTATCGATACAATATTATCTGTTATGCTGTATTTGATGTTAAAACTATCACTGAAATAGCTTAATATTTTTTCTATAGGCTCATCTTTAAAATTGGCATTAAAGATTTCGTTTTTTAATGGCTCATTATTGATATTTATTTTCATGTTATAATGGCGCTCCATTTTTTTAGCAATATTTTTAAAGGACATATTTCTAAAAAACAATTCCCCTTGCCTCCAGGAAGTATAAATTTGGGGGTTAACCTTTTCTGTACTTATATTTAGGCTTTCTTTATTAAGAGTTCCTTTTGTACCAGGAACTAGCATGGTGCCTTCCTTTTTTGTTTCGGTATTTTTATACATGGCAACAGAACCTTCGACCAAAACAACATCAGAATGCGAATCTTCAGGATAGGCAGAAATATTAAATTCTGTTCCTAGTACTTCTACATTTAGATTATCTGAATTAACAATAAAAGGATGTTCAGCATCTTTAGTCACCGAAAAAAATGCCTCGCCGTTTAAAAATACTTGGCGGTCTTGCCCCTTTATAAACTTAACAGGGTATTTTAAAGATGAGCCTGAATTTAGTTGTACATTGGTGCCATCTGACAATTGAATTTCAAACCGTTTCCCATAAGGGATTTTTAGTGTATTGTAAACCACAGTTGTTTTATTAACCGCATGCTTATATACCAGCTGGCTTCCTTTTTGTTCCCCTATAATGTTGCCTTCAGAATCTACCAGTTGGTTTGAACCATCTTCGTTAATGATTTGAATGTTACCATTCTCTAATTGAAGTGTAATGCTTTCGGAAGGAATAACGGCTTCTTTTTTGCTATTGAAAAACCCATTTTGATAAAAATATCCAATGGCTAAAAGCAAAGTCATAATGGCTGCGTATTTAAAGACAGTAGCAGTTGCTTTTAAAGACTTAATCCTAAAAGTGGCTTTTTTTGGTGTAGCAAGTTCCTTAGCGGGCTTTTCTAGCTTTGATAAAACACTTTCCCACGCAGCATCTTTATCAAGAATCTTAATAAATTGTATTCTTCTTGATCTCTTGTAAATTTGCAAATGATCAATAAAGAATTGTTTATTTTTTGGGTCATTATGTAGCCATTTCTTTAGTTCTAAAAACTCCGCTTCACTTATGTCTTCAGATATGTAATTTGAAATGAGCCTAATAATGTAAGGACTGATCGTTTTCATTTTGGGTTTTAAAAGTGTGTTATTTTAACATTAACATGTTCTATATTAACTATAATAACAAAAACCCAAAAATGGGTGACAAAAAAATAAACTTATTTAATAGAAAAGTATAATACGATGATTCCCAAAGCATTTCTAAGCTGCTTTAAAGCTCTGGAATGATGTGTTTTAACAGTGTTTATAGAAATGCCCAGTTGGTATGCAACTTCTTTATATTTAAGATTATCCAGTACAATGGCCTTGAACACTTCTTGACTTTTTTTAGGTAAAGCCGCAACCTCTTTATGCAATCTATGCTTTTCTTCTTCCAATAACATTGCATTTAAATTTTCATCTATTATCAAGTTGTTGACCTGATTTTCTATATCTTCAAAACGATATTTAGATTTTTCTTTTATGGCTAGAAGCGTATTGTTTTTAACACATTTATAAAGATATGGGCCGATAGCGCCTTCAAGTTTCATGTATAGTTTTTCATCCCAAAGTTTAACAAATAAATTTTGGACAATATCTTCGGCCAAGACAAAAGAATCGCAATACTTTAGTGCGTATGTGTTTAATGCCACATAATATAAATCAAATAACTCCTTAAAAGCGTCGGGATCTCCAAGTTTAAGCTTCTCTAAGATGTATAAGTCATTTGTCTTCATAACGCAAATGTATTCTTCATGAAAAGTGTAATTTATTTTTTTATTTACAAAGGACTATCCTGTACTGTGCTGTTTTATTTTTCTTGATAAAATGATTGGAGATAGGGCTTTGTTGTAGATGTCTGATTAAAAAATGCTTGCAGATAATAATAGAGCGTATAAAACAAAGCTAATAGTTAAAAAGTGATTTTATCTGGTACGCACCGAATTAAATCATACTAAAAAATGAACTTAAATGAAGGTAAAACAGAATAAACATTTATTAGACGTTCAATATAACTATTCTACAACTAATTTCTTAGCTAATATACCATTTTCGGTCTCTATTTTAATGTAATAAACACCTTTGGTTAAATGGTTTACCGGTATTTTTAGAAGGTTAGATGTTAAAATCATTTCTCCTAAGGTATTGTATAAATTTACTCGTTTTAACTGTGCATCTGCATTTAGCTTAATATTTATCATATCACTAACAGGATTAGGAAATACGTTGAAAACATTTATCCCAAGATTTTTTACAGATAAAACTCCTCCTAATTCATAAACACGTACTTGTCCTTTATCGATCGCATCGCCATCATTATATGGAGCGCCAATTGCTACTCGCGTTCCATCATTGGATAAACTAACGCTCCATCCTGATAAATCACTTGAAGATTCCCCATTCATATCACTATTTAAATCAATCCAATTTGTACCATCGTAGTCAAAAACCTTAACTTTACCAGAGTCATCTAAATTACCATATGGAGCACCAATTACCACTCTGGATCCATCGCCGGATAAACTAACACTATAACCAGATCTATCGTCTATTCCCTCTCCATCGATATCGCCGCCCAACAGAACCCAGTCCGTTGTATTATATTCATAAACACGAACATGACCAGCCCGAAAACCGTTATCACTATTACTATATGCTCCAATAGCCACAATTGATCCATCATCGGATAGACTAACACTGCCACCTGATAAGTCGCCTGCTGCTTCGCCATCAATGTCATTCCCTAATTGAATCCAAGCGGAACCATTGTATTCAAAAATACGTGTATGACCCGCTCCATCCCCATTGCCATCATTAAGTAAGCCTCCCACAGCTAGCCTATTGCCATCGCTGGATAAACTGAGACTAGATCCAAACCAATCTCCTTCAGCTTCCCCATCTAGGTCACTCCCTAATTGGATCCAACCGGATCCACTATATTCGTAAACACGCACGTGACCTGCCCAATAGCCATTATCACTGTTATTATAGGCCCCTATTGCAACCCTTAACCCATTGCTGGACAGACTAACTCTAAAACCCGAATAATCATCAGCTGCTTCACCATCAATGTCACTTCCCATCTGAATCCAACTACCACTATCATATTGAAAAACTCTCACATGACCAGCATCATTACCACTACCATCATTGGCATATGCACCAATAGCTACAATTGCCCCATCATCTGATAAACTAACACTTCCTGAATGGTCTTCACCGGCCTCCCCATCAATATCTCCACCTAATTGAATCCAAGCGGAACCACTATATTCAAAAATGCGTGTATGCCCTGACCAATATCCATTTCCACTATTAGAATAAGCACCTATAGCTAAACGTAAACCATCTCCCGACAAACTAATACTCTCACCAGATATATCATTTTGGGCTTCTCCGTCAATATCACTGCCTAATTGCATTTGTGCATTAAAATTTACACTTATAAAAAAAAGAATAACTGTAGTAAAATAAATTTTATTCATAATAATTTTGTAATGGTAGAATTAATAAATGTTTAATCTTTTTTAAAGATTTTTATAAAAAACAGGAACTAAAAGTACTACATCAAAATTTTATAACCTAATAATTTTTTCAGGTTGGTTATGTACTTAGTTATGGTATTCTGATTACCAATATTTTTTATTTTTAAAAAATATTCAAATCCGATAATAAATTTCAAGTCCATTTCAATAGTTTTACTTGATATCAATTGAAAGTATAGAAAATGAAAAAGCCTGTAAATAAATATTTTACAGGCTTTTTAAGTATTCCGTAACGTTATTTTGTGACCGGGCTGGGGCTCGAACCCAGGACCCTCTCCTTAAAAGGGAGATGCTCTACCAACTGAGCTACCAGGTCATTTTGTTTCTCCGTTACGGGGTGCAAATATAAAACCTATTTTTAATTAAACAAGCCTTTTTTTAAAGATTTTTTTCGTTTTTTTGCCACTTGAAAGCGTATGTTTTTAATAATCAATTTATAGCATAAAAATGATTTTAGTTTTAATTGGCTACATGGCTTCTGGGAAGTCTACCATAGGAAAAATCTTGGCAAAGACCTTGGGCTATGATTTTATGGACTTAGATGCCTATATAGAAGCACAGGAACAAGCTACCATTGCTGAGCTATTTAAAAACAAGGGCGAAATCTATTTTAGAAAGGCAGAAGCAAGGCACTTAAAAGCACTTTTGGATTCCAAAACCAATTTGGTGCTGTCCTTGGGTGGCGGTACGCCCTGCTACCATAATAACATGGAACTTATTTTAAGTGCGCCCCATGTAAAGAGTGTATATTTAAAAGCTACGATACCTACTTTGGTGGCCCGCTTAAAACCCGAGAAAAGCAAGCGCCCCCTAATAGCCCATATTGAAACCGATGCCCTGCTTACGGAGTTTATTGGTAAACACCTGTTTGAGCGTTCGCCCTTTTACAGTATGGCACACGATACGTTAACGACCGATAATAAAAAGGAGCAGGATATTGTAGAAGAACTGGTTTTAAAACTATTCTAATACCGCTTTAAAGGTTTTGCCTTCTAGCACCACATTAACATGCTCATGCAGGGAAGTAGATAGTGAAATGCCTTTAAAATCGGCTTTAACCGGATATTTCTTATGGTTTCTGTTAACCAATACCGCCGTTTTAAATTGCTTCAGTGGGACCTCTAAAAAATGCCTAACACCATAAATAAGGGTAGTTCCAGAGTTTAGTACATCATCTACCAACACCAATGATTTGTTTTGGTAGGCTTCAGGAGGAATGGAAGTTTTAATGGGCTGTGATGGATTTTTTTTGTCCATGCTTACCTTGCAAAGTACCGGGGTAATGTCTGAGATATTTTGCAGCACCGTTTTTAGTTTTTTGGCAAAAATATAACCATTGGTATCAATGCCAGCTAAAACCACTTCGCTTTCATCTACATTGTTCTCGTAGATTTGAAATGCAATGCGTCTTATTTTATGAATAATCTCATCATGGTTTAAAATCACGTTATTGGTAACAGTCATAATTTTTACTCTATTGTATGTGCGGTATAAAATTACTCATTTTCATCTTTAAAATCATCAATATCCCGTCTATCTTTTTTTGTGGGTCGGCCCGTCCCTTTTTTGCGGTAGTAGTCCTTAGAAAATTTTAAGAGTTCGCGGGCTTCAAATTGATCCTTAGGGGTGGTATCGGTTCTATAAATATCTACCAATTTGGCACCCACACGGCTTTCTGGAATATCATTGACTCTCAGTTTATAGTTTATTTGGTCTTTTCGCAGCTCAATAACATCCTGTGGATATACCTCTCTGCTGGGCTTTACCACATCGTTATTAACTTTAATATGCCCTTTTTTACAGGCCGTTGTTGCCAAACTTCGGGTTTTGTAATAGCGAACACACCATAAATACTTATCAACACGCATATTATTTAATGTAAAAACTACGTTAATGTTGTTGTGCAGGATTATATTAAAATTGTATCTTGCGACCTCAAAAATAGTAAATAAGTTTGATTGACAATTTACGATTTACGATTGCTTTACGGATATTAAAAAGTGTATGGTAAGCGTGCATCTATATTGAAACTTAAAAACTGAAACAAAAAATACATGAAATTGAAGAATATAGCCCTAATGCTAATGTGTTTAACAATTGGTATTGTATCCTGTAAAAAAGATGATGATGATGGTGGAGAAGTGATAGATACTACCAGAGATAGAGCTGAGCAACAATTGGCAGACAAAGATTCCTTGGTTAAATACCTAACCGAGCATTATTACAATTCTACGCATTTGGATACCTTGCCAGATCCCAATATACAAGACATTATTATTACTAAACTTGGTGCTACGGAATTGGTTCCTGAAGGACACACGTTGTTGTTGGATGCCGTGGGAGAACCAAAATCCATTGTATACGCCGATACCGATTATGAGTTTTATATTCTTGAAATTAATAAAGGTGGTGGGGCAGAGTCTCCTACTTTTGCCGATAACGTATTGGTTAATTACGAAGGATTTACGTTAAGCAATAATATTTTTGATAACTCTGTAAATCCCGTAATCTTCGATTTAACATCGGTGATACCGGGTTGGCGCAAGGTGATGCCTTATTTTAATGTAGCGGCATCGTTTACCGATAATGAAGATGGTACGGTAGATTTTAAGGACCACGGTTTGGGCGTGATGTTCTTACCTTCTGGACTAGGTTACTTTTCTGGTGCCAGTTCTGGAATATCGTCGTATTCATGTATAAACTTTAAGTTTGAATTGTTGAAAACGGCCGTAAATGATCACGATGGTGATGGTGTGCCTTCTTATATGGAAGATTTAGATGGTGATGGTGAGTTTGTCGTTAATTTTGAAAATGCTGATGATGAGACGGATGATGATACCGATGGTGACTTTATACCCGATTATGCAGATAGTGATGATGATGGTGACGGTATTCCTACCAAAAATGAGGATATTGATGGTGATGGCGACCCAACGAATGATATAGGGAAGAATGGCATTGCTAAGTATTTAGATCCTGAAGAAATAGAATCAAATCTATAACAAAACAATTATTAAGTGTTAAATAAAAAAAGCCTCGTCAATTGGCGAGGCTTTTTTGTGTTATAAAATAAGTGATAAACTTAAAATTAATTGATCGGGTCGGGTATCAATCCTGCTTGTATCAATACCATTGTTATCTAAAAAGGTGGCCTCATTGTCGCTAAATCCGCGCTCATATCTTAAGTCGATACCAACTTTATTTAAATTAAGGCCAATACCAAAGTTTAGCCCCACGGTTAAATCGTTGTCAACATCATCAATAGAAATACCATCAAACTCAGTGTCTAGGATATATTGAAACGAAGGACCGGCAAATACACTAACGGGACCTAAAACTTTTAAACCAACCAATAAAGGGGCATCCAGTTTTTGCATTTTAAAACTATCATCGTCATAATCACTTTTGGTTTTAGTATAAACCAGTTCAGGTTTAAAATACAATTCATTCCCTATTTTACCGAAAAAGCCAAAGTGGTACCCTATATTTCTATCGGGATTTTTGGAAGTAGCGCTTATAGATTGAAAATAATGTCCATTGGCATTGTAGTTTAATCCAGCTTTAAAACCAAAACCTGTAGCAGTTTGTGCTAAACTGGTTGCTGGTACAAATGCTATTGCCAATAAAATAAAAAAGAGGGATTTGCTTGCAGTACTTTTACCTTTAAAGTCCTTGCTCAATTTTTTTAAACATTTCATAAATAGTTATTTTATAGATTTGACTTCTTACTAATCAAAAACGTTGCCAAACCGATTATATTATCGGTAGCTTGTATAATTCTTTTATTTATGGCAAGCTAATGATTTTGTTAAATGACAGCAAAAATCCATACACTTTAGTGGTGCCAAAGCTATATATAAATAAAAAAATATGTAGGTTTGCCAATCGAAGAATTATTTAAATAGATGCAATTTCAATTAGAGGCCAAAGATTCACAAAGCAAAGCGCGCGCTGGTAAAATGACAACCGATCATGGCGTTATTGAAACCCCCATTTTTATGCCCGTTGGTACAGTGGCTACCGTTAAAGGGGTGCACCAAAGGGAGCTAAAGCAAGACATTAATCCTGATATCATTTTGGGAAATACTTACCATTTGTACTTGCGCCCGCAAACCGATATTATTGAAAAAGCTGGCGGACTCCATAAGTTTATGAACTGGGACCGTAATATTTTAACCGATTCGGGTGGGTATCAAGTTTATTCATTGTCCGCCAATAGAAAGATCAAGGAAGAGGGTGTTAAATTTAAGTCGCATATTGATGGTAGTTACCATGTGTTTACTCCAGAGAATGTGATGGAAATCCAGCGAAGCATAGGTGCCGATATTATCATGGCTTTTGATGAGTGTACGCCATATCCGTGTGATTATAGGTATGCCAAGCGTTCTATGCACATGACCCATCGTTGGCTAGACCGTTGTATAAACCATTTAGAGAAAACACCTTTAAAATATGGGTATAATCAAGCCTTTTTTCCAATTGTACAGGGAAGTACCTATAAGGATTTAAGGCAGCAGTCTGCCGAGTATATAGCCAATGCCGGAGCTGTTGGAAATGCCATTGGTGGCTTATCGGTTGGCGAACCAGCTGAGGATATGTATGCCATGACCGATGTGGTTTGTAACATTTTACCAGAAGATAAACCCCGTTATTTAATGGGGGTTGGTACCCCTATCAATATTTTAGAGAATATAGCGTTAGGTATAGATATGTTCGATTGCGTAATGCCAACCCGTAATGCCAGAAACGGTATGCTGTTTACAGCGCATGGAACGATAAATATTAAAAATAAAAAGTGGGAAGCCGACTTTTCGCCTGTAGATCCTATGGGGATTACTTTTGTAGATACCGAATATAGTAAGGCCTATTTAAGGCACCTGTTTTCGGTAAACGAACTCTTGGGAAAACAAATTGCTACCATACACAATTTAGGCTTTTATTTGTGGTTGGTTCGCGAAGCAAGAAAGCATATATTAGCAGGAGATTTTAGAACTTGGAAAGACACCATGGTTAAGCAAATGGATAATCGTTTATAGCTAAATGAAAATACTGGATTGGTACATATTAAAGCGCTATTTGTTTACATTCTTTATGATGTTGCTGCTTTTTATTCCCATTGGAATTACGGTACACTTGGCAGAAAAGATTGGGCGTATTCTAGAAAACGAAGTGCCCGTTGGCGAAGTTATGATGTACCTGTTGGATTTTACCATCTATTTTGCCCACTTACTGTTTCCGCTGTTCTTATTTTTGTCCGTTATATGGTTTACATCCAAACTGGCAAATAATACCGAGGTCATTGCCTTTTTAAGCTCGGGGGTATCCTTTTCAAGATTTTTAAGACCCTATATGATTGGGGCTTCTATGGTTGCTGTACTGGCCATTGTTATGGGCCTGTATTTGGCACCCAAAGCCAGTGAAGGGTTTAACGACTTTAGTTATAAGTACCTTAAGAAAGGGAAAAACAAGTTTGAAAACACCAATGTAGATGTATTTAGGCAAATTAACGACAACGACATTATTTATGTAAGCAGCTTTGATGTTAAGAATAAAAACGGCCGGGATTTTACCTTGGAACATTTTGAAGGCAATGAACTAAAGTACAAAATAACGGCTACTAACATTAGGTATATGGAAGAAGATTCTATTTACCGATTAACCAGCTATGCCAAGCGGTATGTGGGTGAAAATGAAGACACCATTGAATTTGAAAAGCGTAAGGACACGCTGTTTAATTTTGATGTAGAAGATTTAATCCCCGTTATTTATGCAGCAGAAACAAAAATGTATGGCGATTTAAAGCGTTTTATTGCTAAAGAAGAAGCGCGTGGCTCCTCCAATGTGGGACGTTTTAAATTGGTGCTTTACAGAAAGTGGAGCTTACCGGTATCGGTGTTTATATTAACCATTATTGCTGTTGCAGTATCATCTATAAAACGCCGTGGTGGTATGGGGGTAAACCTAGCCGTTGGTATTTGTATAGCCATGGTATTTGTGTTTTTTGATAAGATTTTTGGTGTTATGGCAGAGCAATCTGATTTTTCGCCTCTTGTGGCCGTTTGGTTTCCCAATGTCCTTTTTGGTATTTTAGCCATTTACCTATTACAGAATGCTAAGCGCTAGTTTAAAAAATTACCTGCACCTTCATGTTTTGGTTTTTATAGCTGGGTTTACGGCTATTTTAGGCGAGCTTATTACCATTACGGCCGTGCCTTTGGTTTGGTTTAGAATGGTTATGGCAAGCATTTTAATGTTTGTATATATTAAAGTGGCTAACATTACATGGTATGCCAAGCCACAATCCATTTTGCGGTTTTCATTGGCAGGTATTATTATAGCACTGCATTGGATTACATTTTTTGGTGCTATTGATGTTGCTAATGTATCTATTGCCCTGGCCATGTTTTCTACAGGAGCTTTTTTTGCATCGCTTATAGAGCCCATTATCTACAAACGCCGTATTGTTTGGTACGAAATCTTATTTGGTATATTAGTCATTATAGGTGTTTACATTGTTACCCAAAGCGAAGCACGGTATACAAACGGTATTGTTTTAGGCATTTGCTCGGCATTTCTGTCAGCGCTTTTTGCAGTGTTGAATGGAAGTTTCTTAAAGCAGCATACCGCAACGGTTATTTCTATTTATGAGTTTTTAAGTGGGGTGCTGTTTTTAACCTTGTACATTGCTTTTTTTGGTGATGGGTTCTCCATCAGCTTTTTTAAATTAAGCCTTTCCGATTATAGTTACCTATTTATTTTAGCATCGGTATGCACGGCATATGCTTTTATAGCGGCCATTTACGTTATGCGGCAGATTAGCCCTTACACCGTAGTGCTTACCTTTAATTTAGAGCCTGTTTACGGCATAGCAATGGCTGTGGTATTGTTTCCAGAGAAAGAACAAATGAGTCCCTCATTTTATTACGGAGCCCTTATTATTATTGTTACGGTATTATTGAATGGTGTGCTAAAAAGCTTTAGAAAAGTAAAAAGAACACCATCTTAGCTGTGTAACATAATTAAAGTTTTTATATTTGTAGGCTAACTACAATTAATAGCATTAATTAAAATTCTTATGGAATACTTAGAATTTGAACTCCCAATAAAAGAATTAGAAGACCAGCTACAAAAATGTCGTGTTATTGGAGAAGAAAGTGAAGTGGATGTTACAGAAACATGCGCTCAAATAGAGAAAAAATTGGCTGCGGCCCAAAAAGACATATACAAAAACCTAACCCCCTGGCAACGCGTACAGTTGTCTAGACACCCTAACAGACCATATACACTAGACTATATTAAAGCGATATGCGGTGATACGTTTTTAGAACTACATGGCGATAGAAGCTTTAAAGATGATAAGGCCATGATAGGAGGTTTGGGTAAAATTGGTGATCAAAGCTTTATGTTCATTGGTCAGCAAAAAGGGTACAATACCAAAACACGCCAATACAGAAATTTTGGAATGGCCAACCCTGAAGGCTATAGAAAAGCGTTGCGCTTAATGAAGTCTGCCGAAAAATTCGGTATCCCAGTAGTGACGCTTTTAGATACTCCTGAAGCTTATCCTGGTTTAGAGGCCGAAGAGCGCGGACAAGGTGAAGCTATTGCCAGAAACATTTTGGAAATGACCCGTTTAAAAGTACCAATCATTACCATTATTATAGGTGAAGGCGCCTCTGGTGGCGCCCTTGGAATTGGTGTTGGCGATGTGGTGTTGATGTTGGAAAACACTTGGTATTCTGTAATATCTCCAGAATCCTGTTCATCCATCTTGTGGCATAGTTGGGAATTTAAAGAGCAAGCTGCTGAAGCCTTAAAATTAACGGCCACCGATATGAAAAAGCTTAAATTGGTAGACGGTATTATTAAGGAGCCACTAGGAGGTGCGCATCGTGATAGAGAAAAAACATTCACTTCGGTTAGCAATGCTATTGTAAAACATTTTAACACACTTAAAAACTTATCACCAAAAGATTTGGTTGAAAAGCGAATGGAAAAATATACCGATATGGGGGTATATAAATGATATTACCCTTAAAACCATCACAAAGTAAAATCTGATGTTACTGGCATCAGGTTTTTTTTGTGCTTATTCACAATTTTTTTAAGTTATTAACAGTTAGATTGTTAAAGACCAGTTAATAATAGAAAATTATTTTCTGTTCAATAACAAGTTCTTTTTAGTTACTTTCGTAGTTATGAAACAGCCCGATCATATTAAAGGATACAAGATAGATAAAAGCACGATCATTAACCTAGAGAAGGGTAAGATACCACCGCAAGCACTTGATTTAGAGGAAGTTGTATTAGGTGCTATGATGATTGATAAAAAAGGGGTTGATGAGGTTATTGATATTTTAAGTCCTGAGGCGTTCTACAAAGAGGCCCATCAACACATCTTTGAGGCTATTTTTCAGTTGTTTGAAAATAGTGAACCCATTGACTTATTAACTGTTTCAACACAATTAAAGAAAAGCGCAAAATTAGAATTGGTAGGAGGCGATTTTTATCTTATTTCGCTTACACAAAAAGTATCCTCTTCAGCACATATTGAGTTCCATGCACGTATTATTCTGCAGAAATTTATCCAACGTAGTTTGATTAAAATTTCCAGTGAGATTATTGAGGATTCCTATGACGAAACCAAGGATGTTTTTGACCTTTTGGATAAAGCTGAAGCAAAACTATATGAAGTTACTCAAGGCAACATTAAGAAGTCCAGTGAAACGGCTCAAGATTTGGTTATACAAGCCAAAAAGAAGATCGAGGAGATTTCCAATAAAGAAGGGCTTAGTGGTATTCCAACAGGGTTTACCAAGTTGGATAAACTAACATCTGGTTGGCAACCATCTGATTTGATTATTGTAGCAGCACGTCCTGGTATGGGTAAAACGGCTTTAACGCTTTCTATGGCACGAAATATTGCTGTAGATCAAAACATTCCTGTTGCATTTTTCTCTTTAGAGATGGCTTCGGTACAATTAATAACCCGTTTAATTTCAAGTGAAACGGGCTTATCGTCCGAGAAATTAAGGACAGGAAAATTGGAAAAACATGAATGGGAACAACTAAATGTTAAAGTTAAGGGACTGGAAAAAGCACCGCTGTTTATTGATGATACCCCGTCGCTTTCTATTTTCGATTTGCGAGCTAAGGCTAGACGTTTATCATCGCAACATGGTATTAAGCTAATCATGATCGATTATTTACAGTTGATGACGGGGGGTAGTTCGCATGGCGGAAACCGGGAGCAGGAAATATCAATGATATCTAGAAACCTAAAGGCTTTGGCCAAGGAGCTGGATGTGCCTGTAATAGCCCTATCGCAATTATCGCGTGCCGTTGAAACCCGTGGTGGGAGTAAACGACCACTATTATCCGATTTACGTGAATCTGGTGCCATAGAACAAGATGCCGATATTGTAAGCTTTATTTACAGACCAGAGTATTATAAGATTGATGAGTGGGATGACGAGGAACGCTCTCCAACCGAAGGACAGGCCGAGTTTATTGTCGCTAAGCACCGTAATGGTGGGTTGGAAAATATTCGTTTAAAATTTATTGGGCATTTAGGTAAGTTTGACAATTTGGATGATTTTGATTCTCCCTTTGAATTCCATTCCAAAATGAATGCAGCTGCCAACGATGACACCTTTAAATCAGACAACTTTAAGGCGAATCCTGATGAAGCTTTTGGTAGCTCTTTTAATGAGGACGATGAGAGTGATGTACCATTTTAACTAATCGCAATTTTTGATTACCTTTCGGTCTATGAAGAAGACCCTGATTATTCTATTGTTTTTATGCCTCTCTATCAATGCATTTGCATCTTATGTGCTTATTCCTATGGATGCAGAGAGTCAAAAAAACCATTTAAAGGCCTACGGACTAACGTATTGGGTACTAAGTAAAGAACTAAAAGTAAAGTGGTTGCTTAACTATCGTGGCGGTTCTTTTTTATTGCCAGATACTGAAACCATACAACGCGAATGCCAAATTAGGGGTATTTCCTTTGAAGTGATTTCAGATGCCAAAACAGAAAGTATTCTTCAAGACATTAGTAGCCCCAGCCAGAACATGGAAGCAGTGGTTTTAGAAAAGGCACCTAAAATAGCGGTTTATACACCTTATGGCAACCAACCTTGGGACGATGCTGTAACCATGGTTTTACAATATGCCGAGATACCCTATGAAACGGTATATGATGAAGAAGTGCTTAACGATGGCTTGTTGTTGTTTGATTGGTTGCATTTGCACCACGAGGACTTTACGGGGCAATATGGGAAGTTTTATGGTGCTTACCGAGCTGCCTCATGGTACATAGAAGAAAAAAAGGCTGCAGAGGACTTGGCTGCAAAACTGGGTTATAGTAAAGTTTCTAAAGAAAAGCTGGATGTAGCCCTTAAGATTAGGGATTATGTTATAGGTGGCGGGTTTATGTTTGCCATGTGTAGTGCTACCGATAGTTTTGATATTGCTTTATCGGCTGAGGGCGTTGATATTTGTGAACCCATGTTTGATGGCGATGGGAGTGATGCAGGATACCAAAACCTTATTGATTACAGTAAAACCTTTGCGTTTACAAATTATACTTTGGAACGAAGCCCTATGGTTTATGAGTTTTCCTCTATAGACATGACGCGTAAACGTATGGTGCCCAAGACTATCGATTACTTTTCACTCATGGAGTTTTCGGCAAAATGGGACCCAGTTCCAACCATGTTATGCCAAAATCACACTGCTTTAGTTAAAGGGTTTATGGGACAAACCACCTCCTTTACACGTAATGAGATAAAATCCAATGTTTTGGTTATGGGGGAAAACAAATCCAATGGCGAAGCCAAATACATTCATGGTATAAAAGGAAAAGGATTCTTTACCTTTTATGGCGGACACGATCCTGAAGATTACCAACACCGGGTAGGGGATTCCAAAACCGAACTCGATTTACATCCTACCTCACCTGGCTATAGGTTAATACTTAACAATGTTTTATTTCCAGCAGCCAGAAAGAAAAAACAGAAGACCTAATTAATTATTCATCAACAACCAAAGTTCTTTTGAAAGTGTATATAAAGCCATCTGCACCAGCACCACTGGAGGTTGTGTTTTCGTCAATCACTAGTTCCGTTTGCGAAATGGTATAGGCGCCTAGTTCTGTACCATCAATAGACAAGTAATAGTTATCGGTATCATTGGAAACAGAAAAAGAATAGGTGCCAGAATCCAATCCGTCTTCAAGCGTATCATCGGTATTATTGTTTTCAACTGTTAGTATCCCGTTTTCGTCATTAAAAGTCCAAACAATATCATCCAATTCAAAATCGTTATCTACGCCTTCCAAACCTCCTGACACATTAACCAAGTGCCACAATATTTTTACATCGGGAGTTTCACTATTATCGTCATTATTTATAGAACAACTTGTTAATGCAAGTACACTTACGAGCACTATTAAAAAATATTTTTTCATAAAATTTAATCCGTTTGTTTTTATTTAGATGGTAAAGCTATAAAATGGTTGCGTAAAAAATCGTCTTTTTTATAGAGAAGCGTTATTTTTAAAGTTAAAAGCTACTTAATAGAACATAAAACCTAAAACCAAAAAGCAACATTATGAAATTTTACCAAAAGCCCATAATGCTAAAGCCTTACCCAAGAGGCTTTCATTTAATATCTGACACTATTATAGAAGCCCTGCCCGAAATACGAGATATAAATATAGGACAGTTGCAGGTGTTTATTAAACATACTTCCGCCAGTTTAACTATTAATGAGAATGCCGACCATACGGTGCGTAGCGATTTTGAAAGTCATTTTAACACTATGGTTCCAGAAAACGCTCCTTATTATAAACATACTTATGAGGGGCCTGACGACATGCCAGCTCATATAAAAGCATCGTTGTTAGGAGCTTCTTTGCAAATACCCATTACGAATGGGCAGTTAAATCTTGGAATTTGGCAAGGTATTTACTTATGTGAACACCGTGATTATGGAGGTAAGCGTTCACTAGTACTAACGGCCTTTGGGGCATAAAAAAATCCGATTCTATAAGAATCGGATTTTTTAAATATATGTTACTGTTAATTATTGTGCAGCTGCATATTGAAAATAGGTAGCCCAATTATTTCCAGGGAAATCACATCCAGCACCCCAAGCAGTTTCATCACACTCACCACATGGTGCAGGAATGGTAATGAATACAGATTGCTTGTAATCGGTTGGCACCAATACAATTACAACATCCTCTCCACAGCTAGGAACATAGTCGGTATGTTCTAAAGCCATAGCTACTAGCATGTCAATTCTATCATTATCGTATGGTCCGGTATATAAACACTCAAAACATACACTATCATCTATAAGATTCCAAATAGCAATTTGAATATCACCAAATGTATAGTTACCTAATTCAGGAGTGGCTTCCATACCTAAGAAACCTTGGTTCATAAGCCAGTTAACGGCACCAAAGTTCCCTGGTTTTTCAAATTTCCCTGCAGGTAATGTTTCATAAGAAGAGTAAACATCGGCAGTAAAACACTCGCCATCATTTAATGAGGCATCTTGATCGGCACACCAAGCATCGAAAGCACCAGATAAAGAATTTTCAGGAGCGATTTCTATGTTAAAGTAGCTGTCTACAGCTTCTAGACCTTTTTCTGTTACACAAACTTCTACTTGAGCTGGTAAAGACGCTTCAAAAGCCTCAGTTGTAATATCTGTTACACAGTTTACAACAGCATGAGCAGCAATATACATCCCTTTAGAAGTTGGAACCTCATACATAAAAGAAGTTATACAACCGTGAGATCCAGAATATTCAAATTGTCCAGGAATAGGATTGCCAGATTTTGTCATAGGAAAATCATAAGGCGACTTAACTACAGATAAATGCGTTGAGGTCAAGCAGTAACCTTGTTCAGTTATATTATACGTGATTTCGTAGTTATCGCCTACAACTTCAACAGATACGTTACCTACCAGCATGTTTTGGCCAGCATATAAGTCAGTGGTTTCGTAAGTTGAAGTACAGTCCGCAAAAGTTATAGATGGTGCACCTTTTTTGGCAGCTAAATTTGCGTCTGCAGATAATGATGCGTCTTCGGCTCCTAGTTGTTCTGTTTGACAACTATAAAGACCAAAAATGAGGGCAAGACAAACTAATAGTCCATAGTGATTAATTAATTTTTTTTTCATAATAAATAGCATGGTTAAAATTATTATTAAATTAAATATGAATAGTTTTTATTCATACTGCGATTAATCAATTTAAAATAACAACATAAATGTATAGCATTTAAGAGTATATCATTTAAATTTTAGATGACTACGATTAAATAATCGTTTAAATGTGTATTTTCGCTCTTAATGAAATTACTTTAGTTTTACTTGGGTAAAGGGGTTTATTAAATGGCTTATGAAGTATGATAAGAAAACGATATCGGTTTTAATTCCTGATGGCGATAGCCACTTGTTGATTTATGTAGTTAATAGTTTATCGCACATTAAAGGGCTTAAAGTTTACATCATGTCTGGGCAAAAGCAAATTCCTATGCGATACTCTAGGTATGTTCACCATTTTGCATATTACCCTGATCCTGATTATGAAACGAAATGGATAGCTAATATAAATAAGGAACTAACAGCCCACCAAATAGATGTGCTAATGCCCATATTTGAAAGGGGTATAGAAGCCGTTATAAGACACAAGGATAAAATTACGCATTATGAAACCCTGTGTGTTTTGCCTTCTGCCAATAATTTTGAAACAGCCCTGAATAAAGGTAAGCTAGCTGCTCATTTAAAGCGTAATAACATACTAGCTCCAGAAACCGCTATTTATATACCTGTATCTGGATTAAAAAAGATAGATACCTACAAATACCCTGTAATAGCAAAGCCTGTTAAAGGCTATGGAGGAGGGCAAGAAGTGCGTTTGTTTAAAGACCCGGATGCATTGCAATATTACTTTAAAAACCATACGTTTACTTGCAATCATATTGTACAGGCTTATATTGAGGGATATGATATTGGTTGTAGTGTGCTGTGTAAGAATGGAGAAATAATAGCATACACCATGCAAAAAGCCATAATGCATGCCGATAATCCTTTTGAGCCATTGTGGGGGGTTAAATTGGTTTATGAGAATGCTTTGTACGACTGTGTTACAGCATTAATGAAATCCCTAAATTGGTCTGGTGTCGCTCATGTAGATTTTAGGTATGATGTAAATACCAAGACATTTAAGGTAATTGAAGTAAACACCCGATTTTGGAGATCATTGGATGCCTCTTTAATGGCGGGTGTTAATTTTCCCTATTTATATTGTATGGCAAGCTTAAATAGGCCTTTTGAATTACCTACCTATAAACATATTGAACATTTGGGATTAAAAGGTTTGGTAAGGCGTATAAAAAATAACGTATTCTTTGTTTTTAGGTTAAAATACCTTTTAAATAACACGCCTATTATATATGCGTTAAAAGATCCGTTGCCTATGATATATAAATATGTAAGTCGAACAAAAAATATTGTGATGCGGCGTTTAAGAGGCTAATTTAAAGACTGGAGGTAAGCACTCACTAGTACTAACGGCCTTTAGGGCATAAAAAAATCCGATTCTAAAAGAATCGGATTTTTTATTAAGCGAATTAATATGTTTAACAATAGGCGAAACGCCTTATTTTACTTTCTCTATTACAGCTTTGAAAGCCTCTGGGTTATTCATTGCTAAATCGGCTAAAACTTTACGGTTTAAATCGATATTGTTAGCTTTTAATTTACCCATAAATTGAGAATAAGATAAACCATGTTCTCTGGCACCAGCATTAATACGTGTGATCCATAAAGCACGGAATGTTCTCTTTTTGTTTCTGCGGTCTCTATACGAGTAAAGCATGGCTTTATCTACCGCATTTTTTGCTACTGTCCAAACGTTTTTACGTCTTCCAAAGTAACCTTTTGCTTGTTTTAGAACCTTTTTTCTTCGGGCTCTTTTTGCTACAGAATTTACTGATCTTGGCATAATTTTAATTGTTTTTTGTAGTAGGCGGTCTTATGTTGTCGGTTGTTTGTTATTGGTTTCTAGAAACTCTTAACTCTTAACTCTTAACTTTTAACTCTTTTTAAGGCCTAACTCCAGGGTTTATAATTTATTTAACCAGTTAAATAGTTTGTTACTTTAAACGTAACATCAATTTAACATTATCTTCGTCTGACTTGTGTACTAACGTATCATGAGTCAGAGCTAACTTACGCTTTTTAGACTTCTTTGTTAAGATATGACTTTTAAAAGCGTGCTTTCTCTTAATCTTACCAGTACCCGTTAATTTAAAACGTTTTTTGGCACTGGATTTAGTTTTCATTTTAGGCATTTTCTTCCTAGGTTTTAATTATTTCGCTTAATTATCTTTAATGCTGTATAACTATACAGCGCTATTTATTTTTTGGGAGCAATGAACATCGTCATACGTTTTCCTTCCAAACGAGGCATTTGCTCTACTTTTCCATACTCTTCAAGGTCTTGTGCTAATCGCAAGAGCAATATTTGACCTTGTTCTTTAAATATGATGGAACGCCCTTTAAAGAATACAAAAGCTTTTAACTTAGCCCCTTCTTTTAAGAACTTTTCAGCATGTTTCTTTTTAAATTCATAGTCATGGTCATCGGTTTGCGGACCAAAACGTATTTCTTTAATAACAACTTTAGTTGCTTTGGCCTTTAAAGCCTTATCACGTTTCTTTTGCTCATAAAGAAACTTCTTGTAATCCATAACTTTGCATACAGGAGGATCGGCATTTGGAGATATCTCTACAAGATCAAATCCTTGATCGTCTGCTATTTTTAAAGCTTCTTTTATAGAGTATATACCAATTTCAACATTATCGCCAACAAGACGAACCTTTGGTGAGGTAATCTTGTTATTAATTCTGTGTTTGTCCTCTTGTGAAACCCTTTTTTGGGGTTGTGATCTTCTTCTAATTGCTATGGCCTTATCCTTTTTTAGTTAAACTTATTTTTTAAAACGGTTTGAGCGTTTTATTAATATCATTTTTAATAATTTTTGAGAAGTCTTCTATAGAAATCATTCCCAAATCTTCACCACCATGCTTACGCACAGTTATTTTATTTTCTTTTTCCTCTTGTTCACCTATTATGAGCATATACGGATATTTTTGCATTTCGGCTTCCCGAATCTTTTTTCCGATAGTTTCATTTCTATGGTCAACAAGGGCGCGAATTTCGTCATTTTCTAGCAAATTTAAAACTTTTTCAGAGTATTTTTCATATTTCTCGCTAATTGATAGGATAATAGCCTGTGTTGGCATTAACCAAAGTGGGAAATTACCAGCAGTATGCTCAAGTAAAATGGCTATAAAGCGTTCCATGCTACCAAAAGGAGCTCGGTGGATCATGATAGGACGGTGCAATTCATTATCACTGCCCTTGTATGTTAATTCGAAACGTTCGGGTAAGGTGTAATCTACCTGAATAGTTCCTAATTGCCATTGCCTACCTAAGGC